>NZ_WTUX01000017.1:725-428950 GCF_009882975.1 Maritimibacter harenae | reverse complement strand
GAACGGCAACATGGTCGTCGGGCTGATGGGCATCGGCTTCGGCGGGACACCGTTGGGTCAGCGCATCGACGTGATCGAGCTGGACGATGACCTGTCGGTGGTCGACGTGACCGAGATGACCTTGCCGATGCAGTCGGGCCGGTTCCGCGCGCTTGTTCAAGGCCCCGACGGCAGCCTCTACACGGCCATGGACGGCGCGGGCACCATCCACAAGCTGACGCCCGGCGGTTGACGTCCATTCTGTCGCGTTAAGCGCGGCGCAACCTGTCACTGAAAGGGGCCTCCAGTTGGGAGGCCCCTTTTTCGATCGGCCAGGTTTGGCGCCACTTGACCCGTCCTCTACCAAAAAAATCAGAGGCCGAGGATTTCCTTTGCCTCGTTAAGCTTGGCGATCGAGGCGGCGTGCTCGCCAGCAGTGTGGAGTTCTTCCCCTTCGGCGCGCAGTGCCTCCACCTCAGCTTTCTGATCATCGGTAAGACTGGTTTCGGCCAGCGCGGCCTCAACTTCTGCCATGAGGTTCGGACACTCAAAGGCAAGAGCAGGGCTCGCAAGAAGTAGGAATGTGGCCGCAAGAATTGGACGCATAAGCATAGGTCTCTCCCTTGGCTTGGCCCGCGCGGCCCCGAGGCACTTCTGTGTCGGTGCCGCAGGCATCTTCACGGTAACACACTCGGCCCGAAGCACGGATCACAATCGCGCATTAGTACTTCTTTCGGCCTCCAGGCAGCTACGTGGAGCACCAACCGAATTCGTTTCGACCAAAAAAAATACGGGTTGCGGCGGAAAGGATGGGGGAACCACGCCGGTTGGGGGCACGTTGATACATTAGGCAACCGCGAAAGGAGGCCAAACATATGTCAGTCGCAACAGTGACAGAGATTTCCGCAACTTCGACCGAAAGCTTTGACGATGCCGTGAAACAGGGCATCGACCGCGCCAGCAAGACGCTCCGCAATATTCGGGGCGCTTGGGTCAAGGAAAACAACGTGAATGTCGAAGACGGCAAAGTGACCGAGTACAAGGTCAACATGCAAGTGACCTTCGAACTCGACACTTGATCATACCGAGACACGACACAAGAGGGCCGGGCGTGTCGTCCGGCCTTCTTTGCTTCGATAAAGCGTTGGTTGCCAGGCGCTGAGCGCACATGGGAAAGAAATTGAAGCACGACTTACATATCCATCGGTATTGCCGTGAGGCCACATCAACGAGAGGCACAAAATGACGTCTGCTCATTGGGAACTGCTAAAAAGACAAGGCGCGCGCGAGGTTTGGGTGAAACTCAGCTACGAGGCAGATGGCACAGAGTTGGCCCAGTACAGGGGCGAAGAATACGTCGAGATCGGAGGCGAGCGAGAAAAGGTAGAGGAAGTCGAGGACTTTGATACCGAGACGCAGGCGCTCGCATGGCTAAATGCTGGGGTCGGATAAGCCTCGAAAAGACGCTTTCGAGTGAATAAGGTGCGCGGCTACTCACAAAAACTCTTATCTAGTCGCGCCATGCATTTATCGGTCGGTGGGTGTGAAGGCACGGTCGGCAGTCAGCCCCTAGTATCCATATGTGCTAAGAGGCTCAGGACGGCGTCCGACTCTTCCGGTGAAACGGCGGCGTACTTTTCGATGACCTTCGACGCATGATCCAAAGACCACCCCATGTGAGCGGCGATCTGGCTGAGTGTTAGGCCGGCGCGAAGGAGCCTTGTGGCAGCCGTACCGCGAGCATCATAGAGGCGCAGGTCGTCGGATAGCCCAGCCGCGCGGCGCCATTCGGTGACCGCTTTTGAGGCACGTTCCTCGGTCAATGGGCGCCCCTGGGAATTCGCCAGGATTAACAGTCGGTCCCGTGGGGTCTCGTCAATCAGCGACGCGAGCCTGGGAGTAACTGGAATCGCGGCGATTCTGCCGCGTTTGTTGGTGCGCACAGTGAGGCGCCGACCGGCCTTCGTTGTTTCAACCTGGCTTCGGTTAAGCCCAATCAGGTCGCCCGGGCGTAGCCCTGTTTCCACGGCTGCCGCTAGAATGCGGCGTACCCAACGCGGGGCCTTGGAATTGAACGCCTCGATGTCGGCCGGGGTCCATAGGATCTCGGCGCGATCGCTGCTGTAGACCTTGCGCAACCGGTCGCAATGATGTTCGCGGATCTTCCCCGCATCACGCGCCCAGTTCAGGATCACCGTCACGACCGTCCCGGCGTAGTCGTATTGCTTCGGCGAATGGGACCAGTCGTCGCGCCAAGCGTTGACCTCGCCGCGTGACCTCGGGTCTTCAAAGATGCGGGCCGGATCGTCAGCAAATTCCTTCGCGAAGCGCAGCGCCCATCTGCGGTAGTCGCTCTGCGTCCTCGGCTTCTTCGTTCGGAAGTCCGCGCTCGAAAGGAACTCATCGACGAGCTGCGGCGTCATGTAGTCATTGGCTTTCGGTGTCTGGGCGACCTCAGCCAGGGCCGCCAGGTACGCAGGGGAATTTTCCTTGATGCCGCTTTCGCTGTCCCAGAACTTCGGGCCACCGCGCCATGCGTAGTGATGCTGGCGATAGGTGCCGTTGGCCAGCTTCCGCCGCACACGATGGATCCCGGATAAGTTAACCCTCGCCACGTCGCGCCCTCCGCTGCCCGATCAGGTCGTTGTTGGATGATGCGGGAGCCATCGGTTCGCTGACAAGGCCCTGGGCTTCGTCCAATCGGCGACGGACCAGCTTCGGGTCGTAGTAGCCGCGCCGGCCAGGGACCGGCTGGATGCGCATGGCCGCACACCAGGACCTGAACGCGTTCGTCGGGCCGTCGTAGCCGACCCGGCGGGCCAGTTCCTCGGTCGATATCAGCGTCAGATCGTTCATGGCTTTCGCTCACGTCTCCTGTGGCTGGGTGAAGGCCCTTATTTCAGCCACCCAGCGCTTTGCCTCTGTCACGTTGTGGAAGGTGCGTGTGGAATACCCGCTGCTGGTCCAGACATGAGCGCGAACCAAGGACACGCCATTAATCTTCACCTCTGAAAAATCGTGTCGCATCACTGACCTCCCCACTGGTTCAACATGAGATCGGCAACGCCTTCGAACTTCTGCACTGCATCGAGCATGTTCGGGTCGCCGGAGGCGGCCGCCTGGCGCCGCAACTCATTCCAGCGCTTCCGTGCTTCCGTGACGCTCATTTGTCCTTGCGGGATCTTTGGGCGACGCCCATGGACGTCGACTAGTCGCTCGACCAGGGAGGCAATCAGTGTACCTGAAGCGCTGTCACGCTCGGTGGCGCAATGGTCCATTTGTGCGATCCGCTCCTTCACATGCGACCATGACATTTCACCGAGGGCCGCATCGATCTGGGCATCGGGCGTCTTGGCCAGGGATTTGCGAGGGCTTCGGCTCATGTGGTCACCACCATTAACTGCTTCGTTGGGTGTTCGAGAAATTCCGCGAGCTGCTCTTGTGTTACGTGGCCGTAGAGCCTGCCGGCGGGCGAGACGACCGCGCTGATCGCCTCCACTGGGTAACGGGATAGTCTTGCGATCACGGGCACAGGGTCGTGACGAAAGTTGCGCCTGCCATCTGGGCTAACACGTTCCGGTCGATCTCCATGTACCAGATGTGGCACCCATTTGCCGAGGGGCGAGCGGATTTCGACGTACCAAATCATGCCCGCTCTTCGTGGGTCATGTGGATTTTTTCGATCTCGGCGTGGAGTTCTGCGTGCGAGTGCGGTGCCACAGTCTTCATCTGCTCGATCTGCGGCCCATACAGCTCCATGACTTCGCCAACTCGCCCGGGGTCCGCGTTTGCTAGCTCCCGCTTGATCGTTGCGGCCAGGGCCGAGAATTGTTCGGCGTCTGGTTCTGGCGTGTCATCCTGGAAGGGATCGTCGTCGAGCTTTTCGGCCGTGTCGGCATCGCTTGCCAGACGCTGGCACTCCTCGAGGACATTGCGCAGCAGTGGGCGGTGTTGCTTGCCTTCGTCGCTGTTCCAGAATGCGGTGAACGCATTCTTGCCCTTCCGGGCCTCGTTTCGAGCTTTGTCGAGGATGTCCTTCTGCGCCTGGGCGTCTCCTTGGCCGTGGGCCCACTCCGCCATTGCGCGCCCGGTCTCAATCCCAAGTGGGCGCTTTGGATCGAGCAGGCCTTTAAACTGGTCGGCGACCTTGATCTGGTGAACCGGGCACCCGGGCGCGGCCGGGTCAAGGATGACCATCGTCGTCATTTCGAACATGAGATCGCCGTCGGCAGCGGGATCCCATGGCACATCCGGGCGGCGTGTTTTGGTTTTGCGCGCGTTCTGCCCAGTCTTGAAATCTTGCATCACGGGCTTCGCTCGCGTGCAGATGATGATGTTCGTCTTGGCCCGTACGATCCGGTCAATCAGCCGGCGGTACCGCGGCTTTACCTCAGCCCAAGCGAGCTGGGAGCGTTTGTCCGCTAGTTGGTTATTGCCGCCGGTCAGGCGCTCAAGCGTGGTCGCATGAAGGTCGAGTACCCCGCCCACACCTTCCCAAGCATGCGAGAAGCTATCGAGGATGACGACCGGCAAGTTGGCGTCTTCGGCCGCATCAATGACCTCGATCCAGCGCTCCGGGCCGAAGCCAACCACATCGCCGCGATCGTCGACTGCCTGAAAGTCGAAGTGCATCATTTCCGGAAACGCCTGCTTGTAGTGCAGCGCCCGGCGGTTCTCGGTGTCGACGTAGCCGATGGGCGCGCCCAGGCGTCCTGTCACGGTTTCAGCGATGCCTCGTGCGATCAGGAGCGCGGAGTAGGTCTTCCCAGTCCCGCTGCCACCAGACAGGCCGATCGACAGCGTCAGCGGGTCGTGGATGTCGGTCACTGGGATGAAGCGAATATTCACGTCAGGGCTCCTTCCTTGGTTTCAGGCGCCTGCATGCGCATCGCAAACTCGATGATGTCTTTCCCTGTGCGGCGGCGGTAATCCGCCTCAACGCTTTCACGCTCCAGCCAGCGAGCGTGATGCCACTCCGGCAATTCGATGCGATGGACGCCGGCCGGGTAGCCAGGCCACCGGTCCTCGCGCAGGCAGAGGCGCCAAATCTCGCGGGCCCGGGCGATCTTCTTGCAGGCGAGGCTAAGGGTGTCCGGGCCGACTTCGACCACCGAGATCTCGAACGGCGCTGTCTTCTCCTGAAAAACAAACCGGAACACCCGATCTTCGCCCGTGGCGGCCTTCCAGACCTGCCGGTAATGT
Source organism: Maritimibacter harenae (assembly GCF_009882975.1). GTDB lineage: Bacteria > Pseudomonadota > Alphaproteobacteria > Rhodobacterales > Rhodobacteraceae > Maritimibacter > Maritimibacter harenae. Next base: position 423,769 of record NZ_WTUX01000017.1, on the reverse strand, counting down.
TCGGCCTGCACGTCGTAGCCGTAGTTCAGGATCGCGCGCTCGCAGGCGTCGAGTGCCGCGCTCTCGCAGGTCTTGAAGTCGTAGATTGGATCGCTGGCTGCCAACGGCACGTGATCCAGCATGGCGCGGCAATGAACGCCATCGATCTCAGACAGCGCGGACAGTTCCGAACGATCCGGGTCGAAATCGATCCTGTTTTCAGCCAGGCGTAGCGCTGCGACGTCGCGCATCGTTTCGATCGCTTCGACTTCTTCGGATTTCAACGGAACAAGGCCGGCCGCGCGGGCATCATCGATGAATTCCTTGGCGGCCTTGGTGCTGGCCGCGCCGTTGGTGGCGAGCAGGTGATCGGGGATCGCGACGTAGTCTCCCCCCTTGCCGAGAACTGCCCGGTGGGCCGCACGGCCGATGTCGAATGTCTTCTTCTCGGTCGGCTCCCAATCCGGGTTCAGCCTCGGGCTTTCGGTCCAGGCGTGACGCGGCGACTTCGCGAGCAGTGTCTTAGCGAGCGTGCTCGAAAGCGACGGCTTCTCGCATGGGTCTGCGTGGTAACGGTCGCCCGGAATGTCGTGGACGCCGGCGGGTAGAGGCTCTCGTTCCTTCATTGCAGGCCCCCGATCTGCACGTGGATGACCTCACCCATCGTCGTCGTCGCTGCGTGTGCCAGGATCAGGCTGAGAATGATCGCGAGGACCAACTTTCCGCTGGTAAGGATGCGGGTCGCCGTCGATGGACGCCGACGCGGGGGATAAGCCCAAGGGCCGTGATCAAGCTTCATGATGGCCTCCGGAGAAATGGCCGCGCCCGGGTATACTTGGGATGCCGTGAGCGGTGGCGCCCGGGCGCGGTGCCTCGGCGGGGAAATCGGCCGAGGGGTTGTAAAAAGGACCGGCGGGCGGAGTCAGATACGCGCCGCCGGTCAGTCCGTCGCGCGCCGCTACAGGCAACGGCGCACCGACAGGGAGGGTCTCGTGGAAGGGGAGCATCACATGCACCCCGCCGGCGGCTCGTAGCTCGCGACCCGCACCGTCCTGGTGCCGGATCCCCGGCAAATGTGGCAGGGTGAGAATTTGCTCTGGCCGTAGCCGTTGTCCTCGAGGGTGCCGCCGTGGCCGCCGCACGCGCGGCACCAGTCGTCGGCGTCGATAAGTAGGCGCTCTGGGCTTTGCGTTTGCATCGGCTTCTCCCCTTTCGGTGAAGAAGGAATACACAAAAAATGGACTCATGCAACGAAAAAGTCCAAAAAATATGGACTATCTGTCTGGCGAATCGTGCGGATGCCACCGAGACATAGAGCGGCGCGCAAAGTCTTGTGCTTCCGGCAGGCTTTATGCGCTTGATTTGGCGGCTACAAAAAAAGCTGTGTGTTCGCTAAATGTTCTAATTTTAGGAAGAGGGGATCGTGATGCGGACTTGGCTGCCGTGGCGCATTGCGTCGATATTGACCCGGCTAGGGTTCAATCTGAACTGGGCTTTTGCCCCGTGCCACTGTTTAAAGTTGCTAGCTCGGCGAAAAGACGATCCTGAACGTCGCCTGGCAGCTGCGCGTATAGACCGGCCATCATGAAGTTAAAGTCGATGCGGTGCTCCCGAAACAGGTAACGCATCACATCCATGCTCACAAATGAGCGTGCCTTCTCCATATTGCTGATCGCCGACTTGCCTCGGCCAACTGCCGCGCCGAGCTCGATCTGGCTCATTTGTATTGCTTCACGGGCCGCGCGAAGCCGAAGTGCCGCGGCTTCGGCGCTCTCGTCGCCTGTACGGGCTAACTCGGTCTTTAGGCGCGCTTCCATGACCGTGTTCTAACCCTAATACAGAAAAAATGAACGTATCTGATTTGTGGACCTTGATAGTACATAAAAAATGGACTATAGATCAGTGTATGAGCACTGTTTCTGCGATATGCGACACCCTTGGTCGTGATGTGATTATGCACAGGCTTGGCGTTGGCAAAACGGCGATATCCAACGCCGTCACGGCAGGGCGTTTTCCTGCGAGTTGGTATGCTGAGCTGGACGACTTGTGCCGAGCCGCTGGGGTCGAGTGCCCACGCGATGCATTCAGCTTCAAAGCAATAGTGAGCGAGTCGTCTTAGCACCCGAGCGTCTCCTTCCTCTTCGATAACAACATGGCGCTCTGAATTCTGCTGGGCGCGCAGGCGAGCAAAGAAATGAGGTATCGATGCCGAACACACAGGCGCAAAATCATACGCTGACGCGACTTCAGGGCCCTTTGTTGGAATGTTTGAAGAAACAGCGGGAAGGGGCCTTCCGGCTCGCAGCCGGCTTTGGGTCGGGAGCGGGCGATGCATAAGCGTGTCGAACTCTCAGCTTTGTGTAGGCTTGAGTACGAAGCGAAACGCGGGCTCCGGGACCGGGTCTGTGTCCACGTCTATCCATCGGTGCCGCTCTCCGACATCCCGCGCGAATGCCTTGATCTGGTTCATCTGATAATCCTCGATGAATTGTGCAATCTCGCCTCGCGCCTCTTCGAGCGTTGCCTGGTTGTCGCAAAAGTTGCACCGCACATGCACGCAGTCGTCGCTGTCGACAAGGTCGTCGGTTTCGCCGCCGCAAAGGCCGCATATCACCGTGCTCGTGAGACCATCGGGCAAATCACTGATCATTTCGAAATCTCCATCGGTTCGGTTGGCACCGCCGATGGTGGCGCGGTCCGGGGTTCCGGTAAAGCCTCGGCCCGCATTTTCGCCAATCAGTCCTGAACCGCCGTTTTCCATGCCTCGAGCATGGGGAACCACTTGGGAGTAGACCATGAAGAACGAACCGATCATCCCCCATGATCTTGCGGCTCGCGTCATAGAGGACGCCCTGCGCATTCGTGTCGGCCGTGGCAAGCGTCACTCGTTTGCGGGTCTTTCAGACGCCACGGGCATCCCGACCCGAACTCTTGAGAGCTACGTGCAGGGCGCGACACCAGGCCTCTCGGGTCTCCTGTCTATCTGCGCAGTCCTCGGCCCCTCATTCACCAGCGACGTCCTTGGAGTGTGCGGCCAGAACGCCCGGGATGGCCGTGAAGACGATCCCGAGCACATGCGCGTTCTGTGCGAGCTTGGCCGCCTGACCTCGATGGTGGCCGACGCAGTCGAGGATGGGCATGTCGATCATCGCGAAGCCGCTGAAATCCGGCCCGTCGCCCAAGCGCTGATCGAGGTTCTGGAACCGCTGGCGCGAGCCGACAATACCGTGCCCCTGAGCCGGAAGGGTGCGTGATGGCGATGACCTACCGCGCAGAAGGCGATGACGTGATAGTGCGTATTCCGGGTGACGAGGTCCAGAGCCTACGCGTCGCGCTGCAACCGTGCCCCTGCAAGGGGACCAAGTCGGTCGCCACAGCGGCAATCCGCGAGGGGTTCGTGCGCGGCCTGGGACAAGCCTTGTTCGCGAAGCCGTCAGCGCGGGAGGCACGCTGATGAAATCCATACTTCCAGTAAGCCCAAATATGTGTGACCGTGCCTGGTGCGTCGCAACTTCGGGAGGGGTTGCGTTCGCTAGGTTCAATGTTTTGTTCACAGTTCCTCTCTGGTCGCACCTTTCCCGTGCATTCCCACAGTCTTCCGGGGAGGGTGCGGCCACCAAATCCACCCTTCAAAAACAGCGATTTTTGTGGAATATTCTCCAGCGCGTTTCCTTATTGGGCCGTGCAGGGGCCGTTACAACCACCCTGATCGGTTCCGCACACGGCTCAGGCCGCATCCTTCGGCAAAGTACCCTCTTAATGTCCCCGAGGGATGCGGCCGCCAACGCCCAATACGACACGGGTAGGTTTCTCGTCGGGTATTCTTCCCGCAGCTTGTTACCGCGTCGCCTTCGGCACAACACGGTCACAGGTCGTGCGGATCTGCAGTCGTGCTTCGGCAGTTCGCAAAATGGTGTGAGCGCATCTGCAGCACGGCGTCATTCTTCGAGATCTTCCTCCAAGAGAGCGGCCAGCTCTTCTGCACGTGCCGCCATTTGCGTTCGTATGCGTTCGGCACCATCGTCGTCATTCTGTTCTTCAGCTTGTTCAGCGCGCATCTCGAGAACCTCCAGCAGGCTCTCAAGGACGCGGATATGGCGGGCTCTCAGGTCAGTCATCGCATTCCCTTCGTGTTTCTCCTGGCAAGGGCAGCACCAGACCACTTACGCCTTCCCAGGTCAAATCTGGGCCGACCCCGAGACCAAACTCACGCCACATTCGTCTGCCAGCATGGACCTCCCTCCGGAATTCGCGTTGAGCATCCGGGCCTCAAACCGTACCGATGAATTCCCTGTCGATTCCGCCTCCCATGTGGGCGGAGTCTGGCTCACTACCGGGGGCGGCCGAGCTGTCGCTCCCGGCTTTTTCTCCCCTTTTCGAGCGCGTTCGTGCACTGGCGTCGGGCTAGCAGCTGGCGTCCGGGATTTGTTGACCCGCGCTGCCGAGCGGCGGGGTCGGGTGGCAATGATGAGCGGGGCAACGTGATGGCGGATATCACCTCCATGCCGGGTCGCCTCACCGCCGCCGAGTTCCAGGCGATGCATCACCGAATGCGCGCAAAGAACAAGTTCGGCGCAGAGCGGGTGGAATTAGACGGCTTCTCGTTCGACTCGAAACGTGAAGCGCGCCGCTGGGCCGCCCTCAAGCAGGAGCAGCGGCTCGGCTTCATCACCGGCTTGCAGCGCCAGGTGTCGATCGAACTCAAGGGCCGCGACGGGCCGCTTCTGACGCCGAAAGGCCGCGTCATGCGCTACGTCGCCGACTTCGTCTACACCGATGCCGCCACGGGCACACAGGTCGTCGAGGACGCCAAGGGTCATCCGACCAAGGAGTTCAAGGTCAAGCGCGCTGTTCTAGCCGCCATGGGTATCGAGATCAGAGAGGTGTGAAGAATGTCTTTCAGTGTCACGCTCGAGCGTCTGCAAGTCATAAACCTTCTACGCATGAACGGGCCGATGACTGTGGCTGATCTCAACCACGGGTTGGGGCGGGATCTCAAGCTCACCCAGAGCCTGGTTCGCCGCTTGTCGAAGGTCGGCGGCGTAACGATCGTGGATGGGGAGGTGAGCCTGACACCTCAAGGTTATCTGTCCATTGGCTCCTTTCCTCCGAAGCCGGAGGCCGAAGGCAACTGTAGTGAGGATACCTTGGTCAATGCCGGCGCCGTCATGCGCGGCAAAGACGCGGTTTAGCGAATGGCTGAACCGTTCCTCAAATTTTTCACCTCCGATTGGAGGTCGGATCCCCGGTTGAAGATGTGTTCAGCCGGAGCGCGTGGGGTTTGGATCGAAATGATCTGCCTCATGCACGAGGCCAACCCGTATGGCCACCTCTTAGTTCATGGGCAGCCCCCGAATGAAGCGCAACTTGCGTCACTGACTGGCATCCCAATCGCAGAGCTCACCGAATACCTCGGGGAGCTTGAGCGCATGGGCGTGTTCAGCACGACGAGGGAGGGCGTGATCTACTCGCGGAAACTGGTTCGCATGAAGTCTAAGAGCGCGAAAGCGCGAAAAAACGGGAAGAAGGGAGGCAACCCAAGCCTCGGAAATAAAAAGGGAAAATCGAAGTCGGTTAAGCCACCGGATAAAGGTCTGGATAAGCCCCAGAGTCCAGAAGCCAGAAGCCAGAGAGATAACAACTCAGAAGATAAATCTTCTTCGTTGTTATCTGCGCGCTTGGCGCGGGACGACGACGGCTATCAGCAATTTCTCGAGGCCCATCCGAAGCCACGGGAGACGGCACGCGGTGAGCAGGCGTGGCAGGATGCCGTCAACGCCGGCAACAGCCCGGAGAGCTTGATCGATGCGGCAAGGCGATACGCCGACGTGGCGAGGTCCTTCGACCCGGACAAGGTCAAGTTCTCCGACAACTGGCTGTCCGAGGGCACCTGGCGGCGATACCCGCCAAAGACCGCGAAAGCGCACGACGAGGCAGAAATCCTCGATTTCTGGGCGAGCAAGATCAAGGGCGGCAAGGCCTTTGGGCTGTCGGACGAAATGGCCGCCAGGTGTCGAGCTGCTGGGTTGGTGAGCGACGAAGAGATCAGGGCTGCCACGACGCGTTGAGACAAGGAGAGGTCCAAGCATGAACACCATCCGCCAGCATCAACACCCGGCCGGTCACCGCGAAGGCGGCGCGGCGTGGGCACGGGAGAACAGGACTAATTCGACCGGGAGGCCATGCTCACATGGCATACCGACCAGCATGGCGGGGCGCTTATCCCGGCGTCCCGCCGACCACCTTCGTTCAAGCACATGGGGCAGGGCATGAAGACAGCGATCAACTATCTCGGATACGCGAAGACGGGGCACGAGTTCGAGGTCTGCGAGGAACTCGAGGGGCAGGGCATCGAGGCTTGGGCGGGCCGGGTGATCCGCTGGAAGCGATCGGGCAAGAAACGGCACCCGGACCCGCACGAGGAACCGGTGCTGCCCAACTACGTGTTCATGGCGTTGGATGACCGGACTTTTCACTCCGCGCTTCGGGTGCGCTTTCTGGCGAATACCCTGGTCATGCTTGGGCCGGCTGATCGGCGTGATCTGGCAAAGTTCCAAGCGATCGTCGAGGCGGAGTTCGAGAAGCAGGATCGGATCCGGCGCAACGCCGAAATGCCCAAAGCCGAATTCGACCCTGGGCAGGAGATCGAGATCATCGGCGGGCCCTTCGCTGACAAGATCGGGACGTTCCGCCGGATCGTAGAGCGCTCGAACCAGCTCTTCCCGAAACTCGAGGCGGATGTCGGAGGCCTGAGACTGCAGCTCGACCCGCTCGATGTGCGGGGCGCAGGCTAGATATTGCGGGAACGCAATATTGCACCTGAATTTCATAGGTGATTTGATAAAATTGAAGTTGTTAATGAAGGGAAACCTATGACTCTGGACGAATTTGGAAGAATCCTGGGCGGGCTTGAGCCAGGGCAAGGTGCTTTCATGCGGCATAGTTCTTACGAAATGCTTTTTCCGCCCGGTGAGCCGGACCAGGGAGCCAGAGAACGCGCGTACAAGTTTGCGCGCGAGCACGGCTGCAAGATCGACAATAGCTCAGAGCAAAAGTTCATCTGGTTTTACCGCGAGAACTGATGCGAGCCTGAATTCGCTGTCTACATGTTGCGAGGCAGGGCGACATGTGGCACGGTAACGTGAACCGCCTAACAGGTGGATGCGTGCACCTGGACCGCTCCGGTCACGCGACGGCCCAAAGGGACCAAAGCTCGGGTTATAGGCAATCGCCGACCACCCGATGCGCGAAGGTCGGAAATGTGCCCCGCCGCAAGGCCGTAGCGATCCTTCCCATGGCACAATCCAACGAATACACCACACCGCGCTGGGCGCGTTTCAAGGCCGCGATCATCCGGCGGGACATGGGCGTCTGCCAGATGTGCGGTGCGGCGCTGGTCGTGGGGCGGAAGCATCATCGCTCCGCAGTCGTCGACCACATTCGCCCGGCCGTTCTCCGGCCTGATCTGTTCTACGATCCCGAGAACACGCGAGCGATCTGCAAGCGCTGCCACGACACGGACTGCCAACGCATCGAGCGCCGGCACGCAGGCGACGCTGAGGCGATTGCCCGGGCGAAGTCGAGGCAACACGACATCGGCGTCGATGGATGGCCGCTGTAGCCACGTTCGTTTCTCTTGAGCACCTTGACCGCGTTCCGCCTCCCCGGGGGGTGGTCAAGTCCCTGGAATGGTTGGACATACAACCGGCGGGGGAACCTTTTTTTCGTGCGTGCCGAAATTCGAACCGGGGGTCGAAATGGGCTCTTGGCTTGCTCGCCTGATAATCGCGCAGCGCCGGCTCTGAAAATCTGCAAAACGTGGGAGGCGATAGCATGGCGCGTGGTCGCAAGCCGAAGCCGTCGAACCTGAAGGTCGTGGCCGGAACCGAGCGCGCCGATCGACGGAATGAGAGCGAGCCGAAGCCGGAAGTGAGCCGGCCGAAGCCTCCGGTTCACCTTTCGAAGCCGGCGAAAGCTGAGTGGAATCGCGTTGTCGACCAGCTCTTCAATCTCGGCATCATGTCGGACTTGGATGTAGCTGCGCTTGCTGCCTACTGCGCCGCCTACGGCCGTTGGGTCGATGCGGAGCGCGCACTTGCCAGGATGGCTGAGGAAGATCCCGACACGCGGGGGATCATGATCACGACGGTGTCCGGGAACGCGATCCAGAACCCGCTCGTGGGGGCCGCTAACAAGGCAATGGCTGACATGGTGCGGTTTGCAGCGGAGTTCGGCATGACGCCGAGTGCACGCACGCGTATCCGCACGTCTGGTGACGATGGCAAAAAGAACCCGGCCGACAAATACTTCGGCTGACCCGGTCACCGCCTACGCGCGGTCGGTCGTCGAGGGCGAAATTGTCGCGGGGCCGCATGTGCGGGCCACCTGTGAGCGGCATCTGCGCGATCTGGAAACCGGCGCCGAGCGCGGTCTGGTCTGGGATCTGGACGCGGTTGCGCGTGTGCTGGGGTTCTTCCCTGACGTGCTCCGGCTGTCGGACGGGCAATTCGAAGGGCAGGCGTTCAACCTGCACCCGGCGCAGGCGTTCATCGTCGGCTCCGTGTTCGGGTGGAAACGGTCAGACGGGTCGCGGCGCTTTCGCCGGGCCTACATCGAGCAGGGGAAAGGGAACGGAAAGTCGCCGCTCGCGGGCGGCATCGGGCTCTACGGCTTGGTGGCCGACAGCGAGCCTGGCGCGCAGATCTATGCCGCGGCGGCGAAGATGGATCAGGCGCGCATCCTCTTCAACGACGCGGTGAACATGGTTCGCCAGTCGCCGGATCTCGAGGAGCGCATCACGCCGTCCGGTGTGAACCCGGTCAACAACCTGGCCTACCTTCGGATGGGCTCCTATTTCCGGCCGGTCGGGCGGGACACCGGGAAAACCGGCTCGGGGCTCCGGCCGCATTTCGTGCTGCTCGACGAGCTGCATGAGCATCCGAACCGCGACACGCTCGAGCTGCTCGAGCGCGGCTTCAAATTCCGGCGTCAGCCGCTGATCTTCATGATCACCAACTCGGGGTCGGATCGAAACTCGGTGTGTTGGGAGGAGCATGAGCACGCGGTGAACGTGGCGCATGGCGAGGTCGAGGACGACACGACCTTCTCCTATGTCTGCGCGCTCGATGAAGGCGACGATCCGCTCGAGGATCCGTCCTGCTGGGTGAAGGCGAACCCGCTGATCGGGGTCACGATCACCGAGCAGTATCTTGGGGACGTGGCGGCGCAGGCGCGGGCCATTCCGGGCAAGGCGAACAACATTCGGCGGCTTCACTTCTGCCAATGGACCGACGCCGAGTCCGCGTGGATCGGCCGGGACACTTGGGAGGCGTGCGAAGATCCCGACATGACGCTCGAGGATTTCGCCGGGCAGACGTGCTTCGTCGGGCTCGATCTCGGGGCCACGCGGGACATGACCGGCCGGGTCATGGTGTTCCCCGATGGCGTGGACAGCGAGAACCGGCCGAAGTTCGCTCTCTTCGCGCAGGGCTACACGCCGGGCGATACGCTGACCGAGCGGGCGCGTGAGGATCGGGCACCCTACGAGGTATGGGTCGATCAGGGCTTCCTGACCGCGACGCCGGGAAAGGTGGTGCGCTTCGACTTCGTCGCGGCCGACCTGGTCGAGCTGGCGCAGGAGTTTGAGATTGCCGCGGTCGCCTACGACAGATGGCTGATCCGCAATTTCGAGACAGCGCTCGACGAGCTGGGGGCCACGCTGCCGCTCATCGAGCACCCGCAGGGCACGAACCGGCGCAAGGACTCCCCGCTCTGGATGCCGGATTCGATCAACCAATTCGAGCAGCTCCTGCTCGAGAAGCGCATTCGGATCCAAGTGAACCCGGCGCTCCGCTCGGCGGTGGCGTCATCGACCTTTTGGGAAAGCCCGGCCGGTCTGCGGCGGTTCGAGAAGAACCGTGCGACGGCGCGCATCGACCTGGCGGTGGCATCCGCGATGGGTGTCGGCGCCGCGATCGAGCAGGCGAGCACGCCGGTCAGGCGCTCGCCGTGGGAGGATCCCGACTTCAAACTCTTGGGGGATGATTGATGCGTCTGTTCGGGCTTGAAATTCGCCGGCCGGATCGCGAGCCGGAAGAGCGCGTCGAGGCGCAATACACGCAGTCGTCGCCGCGGCTCGTGGAGGTGCTGGGCTGGGGTGAGGCGACGGCGGGCGAGAACGTGACCATCAAGTCGGCGCTCGGCGTGCCGGCGATTTGGGCGGCGGTCAATTTCCTGGCCGGGACGATGGCGTCTCTGCCGGTTCACACCTATCGACGCGATGGCGACGGCCGCGCGCGCCTGCGCACCGGCGTGGGTTCTCTCCTGACGGGCGCTGTGAACCCGGAGCTGACCAGCTTCCAGTGGCGGAAGTATCTGTTCGATCAGGTGTTCACCTCGGGTCGCGGGCTGACCTACATCGAGCGCAACAAGGCGGGCCGCGTGGCGAACCTCTGGCCGCTCGAGCCGGAGAAGGTGACGGTCAAGATGTCGGCCGGCCGCAAGAAATACCATTACGCGCGCGGCGACGGCACCGAGGTGGTCTATGCGGCCGACGAGATCATCGACCTGACCTTCATGCTCGGGTCGGACATGCTCACGGCCGTGAGCCCGCTCATGTCGAACAAGGAGACCGTTGGGCTCGCGCAGGCGGCGACGAAATACGGCGGCAAGTTTTTTGAGAATGGCGGTGTTCCGCCCTTCGCGATCGAGGGGCCATTCGAGTCGCCGGCCGGCATGCAGCGTGCCGGCGCGGATCTCGAGGAGGCGGTGAAGAAGGCCGCGAAGGAGAAGCGGCAGGCGCTGGTCCTGCCGGCGGGCCACACCATCAAGTCGCTGGGCGTCGATCCCGATAAGGCGCAGATGGTCGAGCTGCAGCAGTTCCTCATCGAGCAGATTGCGCGGATCTTCTCGCTGCCTCCGACCTTTCTGCAGGATCTGTCGAAGGGCACCTATTCGAACACCGAGCAGCAGGATCTCCATTTCGTGAAGCACACGCTGCGGCGGTGGGTCACGCAATTTGAGCAGGAGCTGAACCTGAAGCTGTTGGGCCGCACCTCCCAGCTCTTCATCGAGGTCAACCTCGACGGCCTTCTGCGCGGCGACTTCAAGACCCGGATGGATGGCTACGCCAGTGGCATCCAGAACGGCGTTCTCAAACCGAACGAGGCGCGTCAGCGCGAGAACCTGGCGCCCGATCCGGTCGGGAACGATCTCATGATTCAGGGGGCGACGGTGCCGATCGGCAAGCAACCTAAAGCGCAGGAGTGAAACATGGATTTTGAAATCCGGGCGGGTGTTCCCGTCGAAATCCGCGAGGCCGATGACGGCGGCGCGATCAAGGTCGAAGGCTACGCGGCGGTGTTCGGCGAAGAGGCCGATATCGGCGGGTTCTTCCGCGAAGTGATCCAGCCGGGCGCCTTCGACGGCGCGCTCTCCGAGAGCGATGTGCCGTTCCTCATCAACCACGATGGTCTGCCACTCGCGCGCACCGGGTCGGGCACGCTCGATCTCTCGATCGACGAGCGGGGGCTGAAAATCGCGACCGAGCTGGATCCCGACGATCCCGATGTTCAGTCGATCGTCGGCAAGATGCGCCGGGGCGATCTGGACAAGATGTCGTTCGCCTTCACGGTCGCGCGGCAGGAGTGGGACGAGACCGGGGAGACGCCGCTGCGCAAGATCCTCGAGTTCGACCGGATCTTCGACGTCTCGATCGTGACCGAGCCGGCCTACAAGGGCACCGAGATCGGGCTTCGCAGCCTCGAGGCGCATCGCAAAGCCGAGCGCGCCGAAAATGGAATGGCCGCATATGCCGAGCGTGTTCGCCGGCGCATGCGCATGAACCTCGCTCTTCGCGAGCGGGAGGGCTGACGGCACCGCGCCGCGCCTCAAACGAGCCGCCTCCGGGCGGAATTTTTCACGAAATCGGAGACAGATCATGTCGAAAATTAAGGAGCTGCGTGAGCGGCAGGCGCGGATTCTCGAGAATGCGCGCGCGAAGCGTGACGAGGTCACGGACGAAACCCCGGAAGAGCGCGCGGCGGAAATCGACCGCGAGTTCGACCGGATGATGGCCGACTACGACAAGCTCGGGTCGGAAATCGAGCGCGAGCTGAAGCTGCAGCGCGCGCAGGCCGAGCTCGAGGAGGTCGATGAACGTCGCCGGCCGTCCTACGAGGGCGAGCAGCGCGGCGGCGAGCAGCCGGAAGGTATCGATTACCGCGAGGCGTTTCAGGAGTATCTCCGGGCGCAGGGCAATGTCGGTGCCATGTCGGCCGAGGCGCGTTCGGTGCTCGAGCGCGGCTATCAGAAGGTCGACGTGGACAAGGAGAAGCGGGCGCAGACCACCACGGCCGCGGCCGGTGGGTACTCCATCCCCGAGACCATGCTGCAACGTGTCGTCGAGACGATGGCTGCGTTCGGGCCGATGTATGACGACAACGGGCCGTTCACCGTCATCCCGACCGATGGCGGCAACCCGATGCCGTTCCCGACCGTGGACGACACCGCGGGCACCGCGGTTGCCCACACCGAGGGGGCCACGCTCACCGATGATGGTGGGTCGGACGTGACCTTCGGCGAGAAGGTGCTCAACGCCTATGCGTTCGATACCGAGTGGCTGCGTGTCTCCAAGGAGCTCGCGGACGACTCGTTCCTCGCGCTCGAGCGCTTCATCGGTAAGCTTCTCGGCAAGCGTCTGGCGCGCCTGGCGAACGCCAAGCTCACCACGGGCTCGGGCTCGAGCGATGTCGAGGGCATCGCGGCTGCGGCCGTCGCGGGCAAGGTCGCCGCGGCGAACAACGCGATCACCTATGACGAGATCCTCGATCTCGAGCATTCGGTGAACCGGGCCTACCGCACCAACAACCCGAGCGTCGGCTACATGCTGTCCGACCAGACCGCACTGGCGGTGCGGAAGCTGAAGGATGGTGATGGCAACTACCTGTGGCAGGCCGGCAATGTGCAGGCGGGGATCCCGGCGACCATCAACGGCCGCCCCTACTGGATCAACGACGACATGGCCGATCTCACTTCGGGTGTTAGCTCCAAGGTCATGCTCTTCGGCGACATGTCCAACTTCTACGTGCGCAAGGTCGGCCAGCCGCTGATCGGCGCCATTCAGGACAAGGACTTCTGGCCGGGCTTCGGCATCGCGGGCTACATCCGTTTCGACGGTGCGCTCGCCGATACCGCGGCCGTCAAGGCGCTGGCTCTGGCCGCTGCCTAATCCTCGGCTTCCTGGCGAGCCGGCTTCGGTCGGCTCGCTTCTTAAGCCGACGAGGAGAGCACCATGAAAGTGAAACTGTTGATTGCGCGCGCAAGCGCGGACGGCGCGCAGAACCGCGGCGAGGTGGTCGATGTGCCCGACGCGACCGCGAAGCGGATGATCGAGGCGCAGCAGGCGGTGCCGGTGCGCGGCGAGCCGCGCGAAAAGGCCGTGCCGAAGAAGAAGGCCGAGAAGCGCAGCGCGGCGGCGGCGAAGAAGGCCGACTGATATGTGGGAGGGCGTGAGCGTCATCAGCAAGCCGACCGAGCGGCCGATTTCGCTTGCGTCGATGAAGGCGCATCTGCGTGTGCGCCACGATGAGGAGGACACCTATATCGAGGGGCTCGTCGATGCCGCGGTCGGCATGATCGACGGGCCGGGCGGTATCGGTGTCGCGCTGATGGAGCAGACCTGGCGCCGGTCCTTCGATCGGATCGAGGACGTGGTGAAGCTGCCCGGCGCGCCGGTGAAGTCGATCGCCGAGGTCGGCTACATCGACCGGGATGGTGTGACGCAGACCTTCGCGGCCGCGAATTACGAGCTCGATGCCAATGCCGAGCCGGCGCGGGTGTGGCCAGTGAACGCGTGGCCGGTGGTGAAGGACCGGCCGGGCGCGATCTGGATCGATTACGTGCTCGGCGAGGCGGCTTCCGCGGCCGTTGATGCGACGCTTCTGCAGGCCGTCAGGATGCTCGTCGGGCATTGGTATGAAAACCGCGAGGCGGTGATCGTTGGCACCAGTGCCGCGTCGGTGCCGATCGGGGTCGATCTCATCTTGCGCTCGCACCGCCGTGGGGTGGTGGGCGCCTGAACCTTGGGCATCATGAAAGGACTTCGCTATGCCGAGCATTACTGCAACTGACATGAGCGGCGCGGGCGCCGCGGCCGTGAACGAGACCACGCTCGATGGCTCGACCGACGCGCTGACCTACAACGCGGCCAAGGATCCGCTTCTCGTCCTGGCGAACAGCACCGGCGGCGCGCTGACGCCGACGATCACCGGCGACGAAGCCAGCTCGATCAACGTGTCGGGCGTCGGCGCGGTGGATCTGTCGGGCGGCTTCTCGGTCGGCTCGATCGCGGACGGCGAGGTGGTGGCGATACCGCTGCGCTCGATCGAGGAATACCTCGCCGGCGCCGTCACCATTTCCGGCGGCACCGGGATCGTCGCCCAGCTCTTGGAGTTCTGATGCGCCTCGAGGCGGGCAAAATGGATCGCCTGCTGACCATCCAGCGCGCGTCAGTCGCGCTGGATGGCTACGGGGGCGAGAAGTATCAGTGGTCCGACCTGGCGGTGGTGTGGGCCGATGTGCGCGAGATCTCCGACGAGGAGCGCTGGCGCGCGGGCCAAGTGGGCGTGCAGGTCAAGTTCCGGGCGCTCATCCGATGGCAACCGACGCTGTGGGATCTCTCGACCAAAGACCGGGTGAAGATCGGCAGCACGGTCTACGCGATCTTCGGGGTCAAGGAGATTGATCGGAGCCGGGCGTTCGAGATCACGGCCGGGCAACCATCGTGAAGGCCGGCTTCAAGGTCGAGGGCCTTCGGGAGTTCGACCGGGCTTTGAAGGAAATGAAGACGAGCACCGCGCGGGGCGTCGCGCGGCGCTCCATGAAAAAGGCATTCGAGCCGTTCGTTGCGGCCGCGAAGAGCGCGGCGCCGGTCGGCTTCACCGGCGAGCTCTCGGAGAACATCGCTGTCGGCACAAAGCTGACGCAGAACCAGCGCCGCGAGCTGCGCGGGTCTGTGTCGCGGTCGGTGACGCAGATGTATGCGGGGGCCACCAAGGAGGCGCCGCACGCGCATCTGGTCGAGTTCGGCACCGGGCCGCGCTGGCAGAAATCCACCGGGCGGTATGTCGGCGAAATGCCGGCCAACCCGTTCATGCGCCGATCGTGGGAGGCCACGAAGGGGCGCGTCCTGGCGAAGCTGTCCAAGCAGCTCGGCGAAGAGCTCGAGAAGGCAGCGGCGCGCGCCGCGCGCAAGGCGGCGAAGGCGAGGGGCTAACTCATGGAACAACTCGTTCGGGCGCGGCTCGCCGCGCAGACCGGCGTGCCTGTCGCGTGGGGTCAATCGGCACGCGCGGACGAGGCGCCGCGGGTCGTGCTGCTGACCATCGCGGGGTCGGTGGATTACCACATGGGCGGCGCGTCGGGGATGAAGGAGGCGCGCGTGCAGGCCGTCTCCTACGGCAATTCCTACGGCGAAGCGAAATCCACGGCGGGGTCGGTCGAGGCCGCGCTCTCCGGGTGGCGTTCCTTGCCCGTTATCGAGGGCGCCTTTCTCGTGTCGGAGGTCGATCTGCCTCCTGACACATCGATGGGCGAGTCGCTGTTCCGCGTCTCGCTCGACTTTCGGATCATCTATCAGGAGACCTAAAGATGGGACAAATCGGCTACGGTGCGTCGATCAGCTGCTCGGACACGGATCTGGCAAGCCCCGACGCGAACAGCATCGGCGAGGTGGTGAACATCACGCCGCCTTCGCCCACGCGCGATATCATCGACGTGACCCACATGGGCTCGCCCAACACGGCGCGCGAGTTCATCGTCGGGCTGATCGACTACGGCGAGTGCCAGTTCGAGATCAACTGGAACCCGCAGAACGCGACCGACTCGCTCCTGCAGGGCATCGGCGTCGAGGATCTGCCGCGCGACTACAAGCTGACGTTTGCGCTCACCGGCGGCGGCACGGCGACCTGCACCTTCCGGGGCTACCTCACCGGCTATGAGCGCTCGGCTCCGGTCGACGACAAGATGGCCGCGACGGTCACGCTCAAGGTCACCGGCGCGCCGGTCTGGGCCTAATTCTAACCAAGGGAGGCACCTCACATGCGTGGAGGCATTGAATTTCGGGCGCTGGGCGAGCTGCGGACGCTGCGCTTCTCGATCAACGCGATCTGCCGGATCGAGGAATCGACCGGCAAGCCGATTGCCGAGCTGGCTAACATCGGCGCGAACGCGAAACTGCAGGACATTCGCGCGATGTTTTGGGGCGCGCTCGAGCCGCAGGTCACGGTCGAAGAGGCGGGCGAGATCATGGACGAGCTCGGGCTCAATCGGTCGGCCGAATTGATCGGGGAGGCGTTTGAGAAGGCGTTTCCCGAGGAGGCGGACGAGGCCGGTTCGGGCAAGGGCAGCACCGGAAAAAAGAAGAAGGGAGCGGGGGCCTAGTCGATTGGCCGTCGCTCCTGCGGCAGTGGGTGGCGCTGGGGCTGGATCCAGACCTGTTCTGGCGCTGCGTGCCGCGCGAGCTTGAGGTGATTTCCGGCGGCGCGATGGATCGGATCGAGGCGGATGCGGAGCTGGAGAAGCTCTTGGTCTACTCGAGCGGGGTGCTGGTGCAGCACGCCATCGCGTCGAACCTCTCCAAGAAGGCGAAATTCCCGCGCTACCGGGAGTTCTTCCGCGACCGCGAGAAGCAGTCGCCGGAGGACATGCTGCGCGCGATGAAGGGCTACACCGCGTCCATCGAGGCCGTGGAGAAGAGACGGAAGGGTGGCTAAATGGCAGCGGTGATTGGTGCTCTGCGCGCGGTGATGAGCCTCGATTCCGCGGCTTTCGAGCGCGGGCTTTCGAAGGCTCAGAAGCGGGTCGCGGATTTCCAGAAGAAGATCGACCGGATGGGCCAGCGGATGCAGCGTGCCGGCGCGCTCATGACGGCCGGCATCACCGCGCCGATCGCCGGCCTTTCCGCGCTTGCGGTGAAATCGACGGACTCTCTGATCGAGCTCGAGAACCTGGCGCGGGTCGCCGGCGTGACCACGCAGAAGTTCAAGGTGCTTGAGCTCACGGCGGGCCAGTTCGGCATCGAGCAGGACAAGCTGGCCGATATCCTTAAGGACGTGAACGACAAATTCGGCGATTACTTCCAGACCGGCGCCGGGCCGCTGGCCGATTTCTTCGAGAACATCGCGCCGAAGATCGGCATCACGGCCGACGCGTTCAAAGGGCTTTCCTCCGACGAGGCGCTGGGCCTCTATATCCGGTCGCTCGAGAAGGCGGGCGTGTCCCAGCAGGAGATGACCTTCTACATGGAGGCGCTCGCCTCCGACGCCACGCTCCTGCTGCCCATGTTCCAGAAGAACGGCGCGGCGATCGAGGAAATGGCGAAGAAGGCCGAAGAGCTGGGCTTGGTGCTGGACGGGGACACCATCCGGGCCGCGCGCAAGAGCCGCGAAGAGTTCGCGCTCGTCGCCGAGATCCTGAAGACCAAGCTGCAGGCGTCGCTCGCGCAGCTCCTGCCGGCGTTCACGCAGCTCGCATCTGCGGCGCTGCCGGCGCTGACCAAGCTGTCGGAGGGAATCGCCAACCTGGCCGAGTGGTTCACCGGGCTCAATCCGAAGACCCAGCGGTTCGTCGCGATCGGAACGGCGCTCGCGGCCGCGCTCGGGCCGGTGGTGCTCGGGCTGGGTCTGGTCGTGTCGGCGATGGCGCCGTTGCTGGCGATCCTCGGCGCGATCCTGTCGCCCATCGGGCTCGTCGTCGCGGCTGTCGCTGCGCTCGCCGGCGGAGCCTACCTGATCTACCAGAATTGGGAAACGGTCGGGCCGTGGTTCGCGGAGAAGTGGGAGCAGATCAAGACGATCACCGCGGAGAAGTGGGAACAGATCAAGGTCGTGATCGCCGAAAAGATGGGCCAATGGCGCGAGACGCTGGCGATGAAATGGCAGGAGAT
Organism: Maritimibacter harenae; assembly: GCF_009882975.1. Classification (GTDB taxonomy): domain Bacteria; phylum Pseudomonadota; class Alphaproteobacteria; order Rhodobacterales; family Rhodobacteraceae; genus Maritimibacter; species Maritimibacter harenae. The sequence continues at coordinate 405,846 of NZ_WTUX01000017.1, read as the reverse complement.
CAAGGCGTCGTTCGCCCAATGGACACAGGACATGCTGCAGCTCGGCCATGATCTGGTCCAGCGGGTGATCGATGGGCTGCAGCAGAAGTGGGCCGAAGCGCGCGAGGCGGTCACGCAGCTCGGCCGCAACATCGCCGAAGGGATCCGGTCGGGCGTGCAGTCGGGCTGGGAGGCGGTGAAGAACGCCGGGTCCAGCCTCGTCGACGCGGTGCGCGGTGGGTTCAGCGCGAAGGCCGAGATCCAGTCGCCGTCGCGGCTGTTCATGCGCCTGGCCGATTACATCGTCGACGGCGTGGTCAACGGTCTGGATCAGGGCGCGGGCAAGCTGCGCGCGGCTTCGACGCGCATGTCGGATGCGATCGCGATCGACCCGAACAAGGCGGTCAACGGTCTGGATCAGGTGAGCGGCGCCGTCGAGAAAACCGCGGGCAAGGTCAACAGCCTGGCGCAGCAGATCGGTTCGACGCTGGCCTCGACCTTCTCGAGCTGGATCAAGGACGCGATCAAGGGTACCTTCAATCTCCGCGACGCTCTGGCGGATCTGGCGGGCCAGATCGGTGGCATGCTCATCGACAAGGCGATTTCCGGTCTGATGGGCGGGATCTTCCCGGGCTTCGCGACCGGCACGAGCTACGCGCCCGGCGGCATGGCCGTTGTCGGCGAGCGCGGCCCGGAGCTGGTCAACCTGCCACGCGGTTCGCAGGTGGTGCCGAACCATGAGGTCGGCGAAACGCTGGGCGGCATGGCGCCCAAGATCGTGAACGTGTTGGATCCGGGCGTGGTCGGCGACTACCTGGCGACCGAGCCGGGCGAGCGGCTCATCATCAACACCATCCGGCGCAACCGGGATCTGCTCAATGCCTGAAGTCTGGCCGTTCTTCCCGAGCACCGACATCAAGGAGACGCTCGCGTGGCTCACCGATGTGCGGATCACGCCGCAGGGCGAGATGCGCGACTCGCTGCGCGATGGCCGGCAGAAGCTGGCGCTTTCCTTCTCCGTGGACGACCAGCAGCGGGCGCGGGCGCTCGAGCTCCTGCGCTCCAACATCCTTGGCGACTGGTATCTGCCGTTCTGGCCGGATCGGACGCTTATCGCTGGCGAGCTCGCCGCGACCGATACCTCGATCGCGGTGAACACCGACGCGGATTATCGCGCCGGCGGCTATGCGCTGGCGCTGCTGGACGACGAGAGCTTCGCGCTCCTGCAGGTCGACACGGTCGGCTCGGGGGTCATCAACCTGGCGGCGCCGGTCGGGGTGACGCTTACGGGCAGCGCTGTGCAGCCGGTGGTGGTGGCGCCGGCGCGGGTGGCTTACCTGCCGGCCGGGCTGAAGGAGTCGCGGGCGTTCCGGGGCTATTCCACGCTGACCGGCGAGTTCGCGCTGCGCGACCAGATTGATCTTGGGGGCCACAGCTATCCGTCGCATGACTCGTTGCCGGTGCTGACCGATCCGGTGGTCGTGACGCAGCCGGTGTCGGGCGGCATGTCGCAGGGCGTCCAGCTCGTCGACAACGGCTTCGGGCCGGTGGTCATGGAATCGGTGCGCGACGTGGTGGAGGAGAAGTCGATGCTCTACTTCGTCGACAACACGATCGCGGATCGCTGGGAGCGTCGTAAGTGGCTGCACCATCTGCGCGGCCGGGATGGCGCCTTCTGGATGCCGAGCGGCGCACGCGACTTGGTGCTGGCCGCGGCCGTCGCCGATACCGACACCGAGCTTCTCGTCGATCCGATCGTCGACGATGCCAATGTCGCGGATCTCGTCGGCCGGCATCTGCAGATCGACTATGGCGCCGGGCTCCTGCATCGCGAGGTGACCGCGGCCGCGGTTTCCGGGTTCAACCACAGCCTGACGATCGCGGCGCCGGGCGTCGCGCTGGGCGCCGACGCGGTGGTGTCGTTGATGGTGAAGTCGCGCCTCGATGCCGACCAGCTGACCGTCAACCATGAGGCGGGCTTCATTTCGCGGGTGTCGGCGCCGGTTGTGGAGGTGGTCGCGTGAGCTATTCGTCGTTTCTCTCCCTGATCAGCGGCAAGCGGCCGCTCTGGCTCTACAAGATCGTGCTCGGGTCGCAGACCGCTTTCCTGGCGTCGCGCGCGACCGACTTCGACCTGCCGCACAGCGACTTTTTCGACCTGGGGCCGGATCTCTTCGCGAACGAGGGGTTCTTCCAGCAGACCTACACCGCGTCGCCGGTGCGCCACTCGCGGATCCCGGTGTCGGCGCGCATCGATCGAAACGATGTGGATCTGGTGTTCCCGCTCTCCGATGCCTTCGCGCGTAACTATCTCGGCTCGATCGGGATCGTGGAGAACAGCGTGACCATCTGGCATGGCTTCGAAGGCGACGGCGAGTTCGTGGTGAAATTCCGCGGCCGGGTGATGGGCGTGAAGCCCGAGCAGACCACCATCACGCTCGCCTGCGAGAACGGGCTGACCAGCATGCGCCGGAAGGGTCTGTCGGCGATTATGCAGCGGCCGTGCCGGCATGCGGTCTACCACACCGGCTGCGGGCTCAATATCGCGGATTTCGAGGTGTCTGGCACCGCGACCGCGATTTCCGGGGCCACGGTCACGGTCGCCGAGGCGGCGAGCCAAGCGGACGGGTATTACACCGGCGGGGTGCTCACCTTCAATGGCGCCCGGCAGATGGTCGCAAAGCATGTGGGCTCGTCGCTCACGCTGATCGGCGCGCTGCCCGGGCTCGAGGGCGAGATCTCCGAGTGGGGCTCTGCGGACGTGCAGATCGCGCCCGGCTGCGATCTTTCCCTGGCGACGTGCGAGTTGCGGTTCTCCAACACCGACAACTACGGCGGGTTCCCGTGGATGAGCGAAAACCCGTTTGACGGCCGCGCTCTGTGGTGAGGTGAAGCATGCCTACTTGGCTTATCCAGCTCGCGGTCGGTGTTGCGCTGACCGCGCTTTCCGTTCTTCTGAAACCGAAGCCGGAGCCGCCGAAGGCGGCGACGTTCGACGATCTCGATATCCCGCGCGTGGACGAGGGGACCGAGATCGGCATCGTGTTCGGCACCATGTGGATCGAGAGCCCGAGCGTCGCTTGGTATGGCGACTTTGACGCGCGTCCGGTCTACCCGGATTCGAACAAGAAGAAATGAGGGACGGGGTGCGGATCACGGTCGCGGATCTGCGCGCGTGCGGGATCTGCCCGAACGTGAAGCAGGCGTTCTTCGATCGACATGGGCTCGATTGGCGCGAGTTCGTGCGCGAGGGCATTTCGGTGGATGCCTGCCGGGCGACGGGCGACCAGCTCGACCTGATCGACCAGCTCGAGGCGGCGGCGCGGAAACGGATGGGGCTCGATGGATAACATCAAGCAAAAGAAGAAGGGCACGCCGGTCGGCTACGACTACCAGCTCGGGATGCATCTGGTGCTGTGTCAGGGGCCAGTGGATGCGGTGCTCGCGCTGCGCTGGCAGGATCGCCTCGCGTGGGAGGGTGTCGTCGAATCCGGCCGGGTGCGGATCGATCAGCCGTTTCTCTTCGGCGAGCATGAGGGCGGGGTGAACGGCCGCATCGACGTGCTCTCGGGGGCCAGCTCGCAGGGGCCGAATGGCTACCTGGCGAAGCGGCTCGGCACCGTGCCGGCATTCCGCGGCGTGCTGTCGCTCGTCTTTCGCAAGTTCCTGTGGGGTCGCAATCCCTACATCAAGCCCGTCGCGGCCAAGGTGTCGAACGTGCGAAAGCATTTCGACGATTGGATGCCGACGCGGGCGGCGATCCGGCTGCGCTGGGCGGTGCAGGGCAACTCGATCTATATCGCGATGGACGGTTCGGGCTCGATGGCCGGCGCGCCGTGGGACAACCAGAAATCCGCGGTCGCGACCTTCATCCGCGGGCTCAAAGGGGCCATGAACGATGTGAAGGTGGTTGTGTGGAGCGATGTGGTCCACGGGACCAAGTCTTACACCGACATGTCGGACGCGGATTATGAGGCGCTCGCGTCTTGGGTCGAGTCGCGTTCTCTGCCCGGCGGCGGCACGAATTACGATATCGGCGTTTCCGAGGCGGATACCTGGTTCGCGAACACCGCGCCTCCGACCGAGGAGTGGGACAAGGGCGACCCGGCGCTCGATACCGGATCGGAGAGCGATGTCGGGGCCACCGACGGCGAGCGCGAGAAGCGCCGGATCCTGATCTTCACGACCGATGGCGAGCCCCAGCCGCTTTCGACCGCGGACGATGCTGCCACGACCCTGGCCAGCATCGAGGATGCCGAGGTCTATTGCTTCAACATCAATCTCACCGACACCACCTATACCGAGCTGCTCGACAACACTGCGAGCGACGGCGTGCCGGTCATTTCGGGCGATGACGCCGATGCGATGCGCGACGTGTTCGCGAGCGCCTTCAAGAGCTGGCAGGACATGAACCCGGCGCACATCATGCGCGCGGTGCTCATTGCGCCGGTGTCGGATGGCAGCGGGGACACTTCGGAGATCGGTGACACTTTCGCGGCCGCGGCCGAGACGCTCTTTGCCGAGCAGTTCGGGATCTCGCTTTTGTGGAAGAACCCGCAGAGCCGGGCCGAGTTCAAGGAGCTGATCGAGCGCCACATCGATGGCTATGCCTACATCGACCGGATCACCGGCAAGTGGGAGCTCAAGCTCATTCGCGACGACTACGTCGAGGCGGATCTCGAGCTCTTCGATCCGACAAACGTGGTGGCGTGGACGAACATCAATCGCCCGATGCAGTCGGAGCTGCCCAACCAGATCACGCTGATCTATCGGAAGCGGCTCGATGGCTCGGACGCGTCGGTGACGGTTACCAACGTGGCCGCGGTGCAGGAAGTCGGCCGGGTGATCCCGAAGAAGGTAACTTTCGAGGGGATCTATGACGGCGAGCTTGCCGCGCAGGTCGCGATGCGCGAGCTGCGGTCCCACTCCCTGCCGCTGCTCTCGGGGGGCCTCAAGCTCACCGCGCTGCCGGCGACGCTCAACCTTGGCGACGCGATCAAGATCAAGAACGCGGATCTTGGCATCCCTGAAACGGTCGTGCGGATCACCGAGATCTCCGACAGCGATGGGCGCGACAACGCCGTGACCGTGCAATTCGTCGAGGATCGGTTCGCCTTCGACTACGACTATGCCGTCGCCTCGGTGGCGGATGCCGATCGCCCGGATGAGTCGACGGCCGTCGCGCCGACCGATCTCTTCCTCGAGGAAATGCCCTACTACGAGATGGTGCTGCGGGCCTCGCAGGAGGAGGCTGACGCTCAGCTCGTGAAGAACGCCGACACCGGCTTTTGGCATGCGGCGGCGGGCAAGCCGGCCGACGAGCACACCGGGCTCCTGCTGGCCTATCGCGATGATGGCGAGACCTTGTGGGCGCGCGGGCCATCCATCCCGCTCGCGCCGGTGGCGACGCTGCAGGAGAGCATTTCGGCCGCGGCCGATGACACGACCGTGCGGGTCTCGTATTCGACCGATCTTGGCGACGTGCGGGTCGGTCGCCTGGCGTCGATCAACAACGAGATCGTGCGCGTGGACGCGATGGCGATGGACGGCGCGGATGTGCTGCTGACCATCGGCCGGGGCTGTCTCGATACGGTGCCCGAGGCGCATGCGCTGGGCTCGTCAATCGTGTTTTGGGACGGCGCGACCGGCTCCAATTCGGTGCTCTATGTGGCGACCGAGAGCCCGGAGGTGCGGTTCCTCACGAAAACGCCGACCGATACGCTGTCGCTCACCCTGGCGCCGAGCTCGGAGGTCATCTTTGGCAGTCGCGCGATCCGGCCATATCCGCCGGGCAACCTGAAATCGGCCGGTTCCTACTGGCCGGCGCCTGCGGCCGATCCGTGGGTCGATCCGGTGGGGGTCACTTGGGCGCATCGCGATCGCACCGCGCAGACCAGCGCGAGCGTGACCGACTTCGCCGATGGCAACATCGGGCCGGAGAGCGGTGTGTCTTATCATCTGTCGGTCTACGCCGTGCCCGGCCGAGCCGACTTTTTCGCGATCGGGCCGGATTTCTTCGGCGTGGTGCCTGACCTGTTCACCGGCGATCCGGTTTTGGTGCTGCCTGAGCAGGCAGTGGGTCAGGCGAGGGGCGCGGGTTTCGATTTCCTGGCGACCGGCGTGTCGGCCGACTTCTTCGATCTCGGTCCGGATTTCTTCGCGCTGGGCGACGTGTTCGGCTTCGACGGTCTGCCCCAATTCTTCGGCTTCGTGGAGATGTTCGACGCTCTGAACTATCCCGACTTCTTCGCCACGGTGATCGGCCGGGCCGTGATGGCCGAGTTCCGGGTGCGCGCGGAGCGGGACGGCTACGAGAGCTGGCAGACGCCGGCGACGCAGGTGAAGGTGGCGCGGGCGCCGGATCTGGAAGGGGAGACGCTGTAATGGCCGTGCTTCTGACCTGGCGCAATTGGTGGGCGCCGGATGCGCCGCAGAACATCTATCGCTCGGACCAGCCGTTCACGCGGGCCAACCTACCGGCGGTCTATGACACGGTCGACCCGGGCGTGTTCTCCTACGAAGATCTACCGGCTGAGGGCGTCGGCTACTGGTATGCGGTCGGTGCGAGCTTCGGCGGCGTGGAGATTGTGTCCGATGCGAAATATGTGATCTCCGGCGCCTCGACCGGCAGCAGCGGGCCGACTTACCTCGACATCGTCGCGCGGTATTGGCGGATCAACAAATTCGCGACCGGCGGGCGCGCCTCGGCCCGGGAGTGCCATTTCCTCGACGGCGATGGGGTGAAGCTGCCCGGGACCTTGTCGGCTTCGTCGGCGCGGTTTTCGAACGTGCCATCGCGGGCCTACGACGACGACCCGGCGACCATCTGGCAGGCCGGCACCGGCGACAACCAGGGCGCTTGGTTCGCGATCGATCTCGGGGATGGCAACGACGCGCGCGTCGATGCGATCTACTACGACGCCTATGACCTCGACTCGATGAAGGACGGGTTCACTGAGCTGGAATATTCCGACGATGGCTCGACGTGGGTGTCGCTCGGAACGATCTCGCACTCGTATGTCTGGGGGCCGGATACCGAGGGCACCATCGATGTCTCGAACCTGACGCGGACAGAACTCTGACCGCGCTCCTGGCGCGCGCTCTTACGGGCCGCGCTGGGCCGATTTCCACGAAAATCCCATGTAACCGAAGGAGACGGATATGAGCCAACCCACCACTTGGGGGTGCCCGCGCGCTGCGGATGCCCCGCAAACGCCGGAGCAGGTCGCCGATCGGGTCGACGACAGCCTCGACGCGCTGCTGTCGAACAACTCGGGCACCGCGCGGCCGGCCTACGCCGTCGCCGGCATGACCTGGCACGATTCCGCGAACGGCGTCTGGTATCTGTTCGATGGGACGGACGACTGGCCGATCAACATCCGGTCGGGCTCGTCGAATGTGCTGGGCTCGGTCGCTGGCACCGACGCCATCACCGCGACGCTGACGCCGACGCTCACTGCTTATGCGGAGCTGACGACCGTGCTGCTGGTCACGGCCGCGGCGAACACCGGGGCGGTGACGCTCGATATCGATGGCGTCGGGGCAAAGTCGGTTGTGAAGGCTGCCGGGACCGCGTTGTCTGGCGGGGATCTCGTGTCGGGAGGGGCCTATACCCTCTGGTATGATGGCGCGAACGATCGCTTCCAGGTCGTCGGGCTGTAAACGCGGACCCGTTGTGCATCAGCCAATAGCGAAAGCAGGCCTTGACCGCGTCTCGGCCTGCTTGCACGAAGCGCGCGAAGCGGACCGCCTTGTTTCCGATAAGGAAATGGACCGTATGCAAGTTTTTTGTGCAACTTCCCTTACGTAATATTCAATTTCATGTATAGGTTTGCACCGCATGGGTAGGGGGCGCGTGCAAAGGTAAAGTTTGGTTTGAGAAAGTCGCCCCATGTCATCGTCGCGAAGTGCCTGGAATTCATCTACCCGCGACGCTCGGAGTTTTCGGCCCGCTTTTATGACAACATGTTTGTCGCGCTGCCGCAGGCAAAAAAGCTGTTCGTGAGTGATCGATCGCAGCAAGAGAAACTTCTCTTTCACGCAATCGCCAACATCGAACGCTCGATGATGAATGGAAAGTCACCGGACCGCGACCTCATCGAATTTGGGAGGATGCACGCCCATGCGGGCGTGAAGAGGGAATACTTCGCGGTTTTTGGCGAGATCTTCTTGAGCACGATGATCGAGTTTCTGCCGAACAAGAACCGAAAAATTCTAGTCGCCGCTTGGTGGTCCTCCTACAACGAGATTGCCGAAATAATGATCGCAGGGATGGAGCTCGAGAAAACGAAAAAGCGGTTCGAGCACAATGTCTTCCGAAAATCTTGCTAGTTGGCTTCGCGGTTACTTCCGAATGCTGAGGCGGGTCCTGCGTTTCAGTAATGCGCCCACGCTAATCTAGCCCCCAGACGAAAATAGCGCGCCGTCTCCTGACGCTGGCGTAGCGAAAACCGCCGGCGCGGCTTCCGCCGTCCCGCCGCGTGCGCCCGTCGCCGCGGCGTGAACCCCTGACATCGCTATCTCGTCGCCCCGGGTTCTCACGCATGCAATCAAAAGGAGAGGCCATGCTTATTCCCAATTGGAAACAGGTCGTGATCCACGCCAATTCGGCGATCGCGCTCTTCATGCTCGCGACGCTGGTCGCCTGGGGCCCCGACATCGCCTACCTGGTCATGGGCCGGGATCCGGCGCCATGGGTCTGGACGATCATCGGCTTTGGCATCGCCGCCTGGGGCATCTGGGGCCGTGTCATCGACCAGGGTCTGTGGACTCGCCTCTGGGAGCGGCCCTGGAAACGGACTCTGGCGAAATACGGGACCCTGTTCGCGATCACCATCGGGCTCATCGCCTGGGGCTCGCGCGTCCACGCCATGTCCGAGAAGGTCGCGGTCTACCCCGACCTTCCGTCGATCCCGGTGCCGACCGAGGACCAGAGCGCCGAATTCTGCGGGCCGTTCGTGATGGAGTGGGAGGGCGTGCGCCTGCGCGCCTACATGCCGACGCCCAACGACCGGCCGACCATCGGGTTCGGCGCCACGCATATCGGGGGCGTTCCGGTGAAAATGGGCGACAAGATCACGATGGAACAGGCCTACAAGCTCCTGGACGATCACCTGCGCTATTACCGCGCCGGCATGCACCGCTATTGGACCGAGGACACGGTCGAGAACCGATTGCCGATCACCCGGGACTGCGCGTTCATCTCGTTCCCGCTCAACGTCGGCATCGCCGGGGCAGGGGGGTCGACCGCGGCAAAGCGCCTGAACGCGGGGTGGGTCGAGGGCGCGTGCGAAGCTCTGGGCTGGTGGAATAAGCAGGGTGGCCGCGTCCTGCGCGGGCTGGTGAACCGGCGCGCGGCCGAGACCGAGCTCTGCATGGTGGGGCTGTAATGCTGCGCTACGCCGCCGTGGGCGCCGCTGTGGCGATCTTGGGCTTCTCCGCCGCTGTCTGGGTGCTGATCGAGCGGAATGGCGCTCTCCGGGCCGCTCAGGAGGTCTCGCAAGCGGCGCTCTCCGCCTGCACCGGGCGGGTCGAGGACATTCTCAAGGACAAGGATTCTGACGATGACATTGATGCGATCTCTGACAGTGATCTTCGCGATCATGTTCGCCCTGAGTGGATGCTCCCCGACCCCGCCCGTTGAACCGGCGGGACCGCTTTTCTGTGACGTGGAGGAGGCGCGCCGCTTCTCGCAGGAGGAAATCGACTGGCGCGCGGAACATGCGCCCTGGAACCTGCGCAGGGACTTTAAGACGAACGCGACCTGGGATCGCGAGTGTGTAAGGGGTGATGATGACTAGACCGACCTTCCAATGGCAGATTTCACTGGGCCACGTCATTCAGATCGCGATGCTCGTCGCGGCCGCTGGCATCGGCTGGGCCACGTTTGATGCACGCATTACAGCGAACGAAAAATCCGTCGTTCGCGCCATGGATGCGCAGGGCCAAATGGAGGGTCGACTGCGCGCCCTCGAGACCGCAACCGCTAGATCAGACGAGCGCCTGACAAGCATCTTGAACATGCTCGCGAGGATCGACGCGCGCCTGGAGCGGATCGAACGAAGCGGTGACTGAGGCAGCATCCGCACTAGCGATGTTACGGATAAGAGAAAGCCCCGCCGGTAAAAACCACGCGGGGCTTTTTAGTTTCCGAATGTGGGTCACTGGCGGGATTGACCCGGATACGGGGTACGCCGCCGGGCCGCCTAGTATCCCGGTCCTTCGCAGGGGTCTACACAGCGCCGCGGCAGGATGCCACCGTCTGGTGCGTGAAGCTAGAAAATCGTCGAGAAGGAGGCTTGGAGGACGTAGGCACCCCAGATGAAAAGGCCTAGGGCGGACACTGCGGACGCCATCCCGAGGACATGAAAGCAAATGTTGGCGCGCCGCCATCCAGCGCTTATCGGGTTGTTGGTTAACTGCACCTGCGAATAGTGGGTGAAGTACGAGAACATGAGGCCAGCGATCGCCGCCGATACCCCAAAGACATACCTCATCAATGCACCGCTTGCGCCCTGAAGAACCTGCGCACCGCGCTCTACATCCCAGCTACCGATAGACGCCACGAAGCCCAAGACTGCGACCGCGGCCGCGCCGTTGATCAGCATTTCGCTGCGCAAGACCACCTTCGAGGTCTCAATCGTCTTGTCGTTAAAGAACCGATGCTCCTCAAGGTATTCAGCGCGTGTTTTCCCGGTCCGTTCTAGGACGTTCTGCACAGCTCCACTTGCAGCCTTACCCATCCGATATCCTCAAATTTCCATTTCCAAATGCACCTTCGATCGTAGCCGATCCGTGGTGCGCCTTCCAGCGGGCGCTATGAAAACAAGAGTGAAGCCAGCCAGCCTATGGCGCCGCCGACCAGAAACGCGACGAGATGTGAAAGCGACTGATTGATCACGAGGTCGACCTTCCTAAGCGCATACCGTTTGGCTGTCGCGGCTGGACGTGCGTCGCGGAGCGCTTGGTCACCATCAGCGGTCAATGATGCCATAACGCCATCGGCTGTCTCGGCGCCATGGATCAACCCGAGCGGTTTGAGTTTTCTAAAAGCTTCTCGGTCTTCTGGTTTGGTGATAGTCAGGTCTTGGAATTCTACGTTCCCAGGATTTTCGTGTGCCACCTTCTTTAGAAAACGAAGATCGTTGTCAGATAACTGCATTAGTTTTCCCCCGGCTCCACGAGGCGAGTGACCTGGATTTCGGCTGGGACATATCCATCCGAAGTGAGCTTGAGCACTAAGACGATATCGGCCGTTACCACGTCCTTCTGCCAGATGTCCGCAGGATGCACAGGTTCCACGACCCGCACCTTCAGTCGCTTGTCCGAAATCCCACGCGCGACAGCGGCCCAGCCGGTCGAACTCTTGTCTTTGTCTTGGGCGTGGATTTCCAGCTCAACAGCTTCATAGGGCTTGTACCGGTCGAAATCATTTTCCTTGTCGGTGCTCCCGTCGAACGGGATTTGCCGAACGACTTCCGACGAAATCGTGTCGCGATCCACCTTGAGTGGCGCGTTCGACCCTTTATGGCTCGGAAGGAAGAACTTTCCGGCATTCCGCACCACGCGCTTTGCAGCAGCAGGCTTCTGGAACTTGGCCTCGATAATGTCCCGAATATCCGCGGCCGGTTTTCCCGTTTCGGCGGCCAGCAGTTTTACTAGTTCCTCGAATTTGGCGCGCGGAAGGCTGTCGCTGAAAGCTTTCTTCACGACATCAATAGCGAGCCCAGCACCGTAGAAAATCACGATCAGGAAGACGAGTGTCGCGAGCGTATCGTATTGATCGCTCACGGTTATGTTGAAGAGGTCTTCAATCATGGGAGGCACTTCTTCCTCCAAAGCGCCCTGATAAGTGAAGAGCAGGGCAAGGAAAAAGGCCTCCCTCAATGAACCTTGCTCGAGGGAGCGAACATTTAGAGAACTTCCGTTGATCTGTAAACCGTCGATCAAGCTCGGCAGCAGCGCCACGGCGTCGTCCGCGATGGCCTCGGCTGCCTGCAATGCGACGATCACGTCGCCAATAGCGACCGGTCCCTCGGTCTCGTAGGTGATTGAAATAGGCAAACGAATCTCTGTCATCAGAGAATAGTTGCACGGTTTCAATATCCGATGGAGTCATCCGAAATCGTTAGCGTCATCGTCCAATCACCCCAACATCCCGATCTCACCCTTGCACGGGCGACAGATCCGATTGTGCTTCCCTCGCTCTTTAGATCGTACTTCAACGTAGGGCATGGACAGATGTACAGTGTGCGGACCGATCCAATGAGAGCGGGAAGCCACATACGCTCAAGTTGATCGGCGGTGACGTTCATGTTGCTTTGAGAAACGCGGACATGAGTCGGGTTGTCTTCGACACTTGCCACAGGAGTTAGTCTAGATGCCGTTCAGGCTCAAATTTTGGTTTGCAACTCGCTCGCATCGTGAGCGCGGTAGCATGCAAACATGTTGATCTTGAGCGGGGCGAGCGTACGGCATGAAACGCTCCGGCCTGTGTGAAAGCTTGACGGTTGGGACATCGCTGATAACACGTCACTCATGGACCTCGTTGCTTCGCAGTACGTCTCTGCCCCGACCATCTCCGGAACCTGTGCACCATCCCGAAACCTACTTCGGTACCTGCGCAAGATCACACACGATATGCTCACGTTCGCCTTGGTTCTTACGTTCGCAGGTACAATGGTAGGCTATGCCGAAGAACATATCCAAGCCTGGATCCCGGACGTACTCGAGTTCCCGAAAGATGCCGAAATCGTTATGGATCGATCGCTTGGATCCAGCATCAGACTGTTTTCGTTTTCGACAGAAGCTGACGTGGACACCCTTCTGACCCAATGGGAGGAGCTTTTGGACGAAAACGGATACCGCATCACTCAAGAATCCGACCAGCTTGTGAACCGTTCGATTGATTTCTCCGGTCCTGGGATTTCCAACGCGAAAATCATCGTCGCACCGGGCTCCAACGGCGATCGTCGCTTGATAGAATTTGATGCAACGCTGGAGTGAGGCTGGCCGAAAGGAGATTGCAACTTTCGAGCAAAAGCCGTTTACACATGCCCGGTAACCCATTGATTTTTCGTGGTGAACAAACCGTGTCCGTTTACATAAAACTCTTATGAAAACAAAGAGTTCCGTCGGACTGTAACTCCGCCGGGGAGACCCATGCCTGGTTCGATTCCAGGGTCGCCCACCACTCCCCCTCCGGACATATCCGATCCTGCATGGCACCAGCGCATATCAGCGTTTGGCGGGAATCTGCTCGTCTCGACGCGGTTCGGAACGCGAGACGGGGGGTCTCGCATTGAGAGGTCAGAGCGGGCCCTGGTGGCCCGTGTCAGAACCGAAGGAGGCTGACATGACCTTTTACAAGACCACTGCCGCACTCGCGGCGATCCTGACCACCACCGTTTCCGGGGCGGCCCTTGCCCAGAGCGCTGATGCCGATGCGAGCGTCGGGGCCGAGGCGAGCGTGAGCGCCGGGGACAACGGTGCGAACGGCCAGGACATGGCTGCCGAGGCGACCACCGATTCCGAAACCGGGATGTATTCCGAAGTCGCCACCGACAAGGACGAAGATGGCCTGACCTTTGGGCGCATCGTGTCGGAGATGAACACTGACAACTTCTCGAACTTCGATTGGTCGGAAGTCGATTCGGAGACCGAGATCGATGTGACCGGCGTGACCGAGGTCAAAGGCAACGCGGCCGAGAATGCCGAGGCGCTGGACCAGGCGGTCGCGAAGACCGGTGAAGACATCGAAGAGTTCCAGGCCGACGTCGAAGCCAATGCCGAAGTCAACGAGACGGTTGAAGACGAAGGCTTCGAGGCCGGTGACGTTCTCTACGTCTTCATGACCTCCGAAGGCATCGTTCAGGTCGTGGTCGACGACCGCACGTAATTCGGCTCGATCGCCGAAGAAGGAAGCCCTCGCCCCCGCGGCGGGGGCTTTTTCAGTCCGGGGTGCGCCGTTCCACCGTTGCCACGGCCCCGAGGCCGGCCCGGGTCGCGCCGCCGAAGACGTGAAGGGCGCCGTTCAGGGTTGCGGCGGCGGTGCCGTGGCGGGGCGTGCGCATCGACGGTTGAGGGCGCCAGTCGCCGCTTTCGGGGTCGAACGCCCAGGTGTCCGGGAAGACATGGGGGCGGGGGCTGAACGCTTCGCCGCCGAAGACGTGGAGCCGTCCGTCCAGAACCGCGGCCGAGAGCCCGCCCTGCGCCTGTGGCATCGGGGGACGGCGGCTCCAGCTGTCGCGCTGCGGGTCGTAGACCTCGTGGATTGCCACGTTGCTGAGGGACACCGCCGCGCCGGGATCGAACTGCCGTCCCCCCACCACGTGCACCCGTCCGTCGATCACGCCACCTGCCGCGCTGTTGCGGGCCGTGGGGGCGTTGGCGCCCCGCCGCCAGGTTCCTGTCGCCGTGTCGAGGATATCGACGCGTGACGTGTCCGCGTGGTCGGCGAAGCGGGCCGCACCGGGGGCGCGGGGCACGCGGCCGCCGATCACGACGATCTCGTCCGCCACCACGACTGTCAGGTGTTCGCCGCGCGCAACCGGGAGCGAAGGTCCGGGTCTCCATTCCTCCGTTTCGAAATCGAAGACCGAAACCGCATCGGTGGCGCGCCATTCGGGCGGCGTCCCGGTGAAGCCGCCGATGGCGTAGAGGCGCCCGCCCGCGATGGCGACGCCCACGTGGTGGCGCGGCTCGGGCAGGGGTGGGAGCATGCTCCAGGTGCCGGCCCGGGCGTCGAAGACCTGCGCGGCCGCGACGGGCGCGCCGTCCGCCCCGAATCCGCCGAGCGTGTAGAATCGGTCCGCACGGACGGCACCGTAGATTTCCTGTGCGGCCACGGGCATTTCGGGCGCCGGTCGCCAGCCGGGATCTGCCCCGCAAATGGTCGGGAGCAGGGTCAGAATGCTTGCCAGGATGGCGTTTCGGATCATGCGATGCGGCCTCCGTCACGGCATTGTCAAACCGTTTGGCCTTCTGGTCAAATTCTGTAACCATTGCGCCGGCAACGAAAAGGCAGGGGAGGAGGCACCATGATCAGCCAGCAACTCAACGACACGATCACGCAGGTCGGGCCGGGCAAACCGGCGGGTGACGTGCTGCGCCGGTACTGGCAGCCTGCCGCGCTCACCGACGAACTGGAGGGCAAGCGCCCGGTGGTGCCGGTGACGCTTCTGGGCGAGGAGCTCGTGCTCTTTCGCAACGAAGATGGCGAGCTTGGACTGATCGGTCGTCACTGTCCGCATCGCGGCTCCGACCTGTGCTATGGCCGGCTCGAGGACAACGGTCTGCGCTGCCCGTTCCACGGCTGGCATTTCGACCGTACCGGCCAGTGCGTCGAGCAACCGGGAGAGCCCGAAGGCTCGCGCATGCACGAACGCATCAAGACGACCTCCTACCCGGTGGTGGAGAAGAACGGCATCGTCTTCGCGTACATGGGCCCGGGCGATCCGCCGGAATTTCCGAATTTCGATTGCTTCCGCGCCCCCGAAAGCCATGTCTTCGCCTTCAAGGGGTTGTGGGAGTGCAACTGGCTCCAGGCGCTCGAGGTCGGGATCGACCCCGCGCACGCCTCGTTCCTGCACCGCTTCCTCCAGGACGAGGACCCCGAGGACAGCTACGGCAAGCAGTTCCGCGACAAGGCGGCCAATACCGAGATCCCGATGACCCAGCTCCTGCGCGACTACCCGCGCCCCGAGATCGAGGTCGAGGAAACCGAGTACGGCATGCGCGTCATCGCCCTGCGTCATCTCGATGACGGGCGCACCCACGTGCGCGTGACCAACCAGATCTTCCCCGAGGCGATCACCATCCCGATGAGCCGGGAAATGATCATCACCCAGTGGCACGTGCCGATCGATGACGAGACCTGCTACTGGTACTCGATGTTCACGAGCTTCGGGGAACCGGTGAACAAGGAGCTCATGCGTGAGCAGCGGCTGGCCGAGCACCGGCTGCCGGACTACGCGCCGCTCAAGAACAAGCGCAACAACTACGGCTACGACCCGGACGAGCAGGAAAGCCTGACCTACACGGGCATGGGGCTCGACATCAACGTGCACGACCAGTGGGCGGTGGAGTCGATGGGCCGTATCCAGGACCGCACGCAGGAGCACCTGGGCAAGACCGACAAGGCGATCATCGCCAACCGCCGCCGCCTGCGCGCCGCGATCAAGGCGCTCGAGGAGGGCAACGAGGACGCGCTGCCGATGAAGAACGGCACCGACGTCGCCGCGCTCACCGGGCCGCTCGCGAACGACACCATCTCGAACGACGGTGACTGGCAGCGTGCCTATACCGAGGGCGACGCGGCACGCCGTGCGGCCTGCACCGGCTGGAACGCCAAGGTGGAATGAGGCGCGCGTGAGGGGAGGAGACAAGGCCCGGTTGGGCGAGGGGACATTGGCGCGGCTGGGTCTGCGCGATGCCGACGGGATCGCGGCGGCCGCGGAGATGATCGACCGGGTTGCGGCGGACGGGCTGGAGACCGTGCGCGTGCTGTTCGCCGACATGCACGGCGTGCTGCGCGGCAAGACCGTCGCGGCGCGCGCCTTGCCGTCGATCATGGCCGACGGGATGAAGGTGCCCTCGACGCTGCTTCTGAAGGACACGTCGCACCGCACCGCTTTCCCGATCTGGACCGGGGACGAAGACGCGCCGATGGCCGGGGCGTCGGACATCCTGCTCGTGCCGGACCCCGCGACCTTCCGGCGTCTGCCGTGGTCGGACCATTCCGGCTGGATCCTCTGCGACGCGCGCCGGCAGGACGGCGGACCCATCCCCTTCGCGCCGCGCGACCTTCTGCGCGCGCAGGTGGAGCGGCTGGCCGAACAGGGGCTCGAGATGCGGATCGGGCTCGAGGTGGAGTTCCACGTCTTCGACGTCGTGGACCCGAAGCTCGACCATGCCGACACGACCATGCCGCCCGCACCGCCCGAGACGCGCGCGCCCGCGCCGGGCTACCAGTTCCTCACCGAAACGATCTATGCCCAGCTCGAGCCGATCATGGACCGCCTGCGGCGGGTCTGCGAGGAGATGGGGCTGCCGGTGCGCACGACCGAGGTCGAGATGGGGCCGGGGCAGGTGGAGTTCACCTTCGACCCAGCCGATCCGGTGACGCAGGCGGACGCGATGGTGATGTTCCGCACGCTCGCCAAAGAGGTCTGCGCGCAGGAGGGCAAGCACGCGACCTTCATGTGCCGCCCGAAGGTTGCCAACGCGGCCGCCTCCGGCTGGCACGTGCATGCTTCGGTTCTCGACAGGAAGAGCGGCGAGAACCGGTTCATGAGCGACAGCGGTGAGCTGACCGACCTGGCCGGCCAGTGGATCGCGGGCATCCTGGCCCATGCGGCCGAGAGCTGCCTGCTCACCACCCCCACGGTGAATGGCTACAAGCGCTATACGCAGTTCCAGCTCGCCCCGGACCGCATCGCCTGGGGCCGCGACAACCGTGGCGCCATGCTGCGCGCGCTGATCGCGCCCGGGGACCCTGCCAGTCGGCTCGAGAACCGGGTCGCCGACCCGGCGGCGAACCCCTATCTTCTGTTCGCCTCACAGATCGCCTCGGGCCTGGCCGGGATGGACGCGGGGCTTGCGCCGCCCGCCCCCGTGACGTCGCCCTACGCCGAAGAGGCCCCGGCGCTGCCCGCCTCGCTGGGCGCCGCGATCGAGGCGTTCGCGGCCTCGCCCCTATACGCGCGCGTCCTCGGGGCCGAGACGGTCACGCATCTCGCCACGCTGAAGCGCGCCGAATGGGACCGGTACCTTGCTCATGTCTCGGACTGGGAACAAGCCGAGTATTTCAGGCTGTTCTGATGTCGTTCGACCTGGATGCCTATCTCGACCGCCTCGGGTTGTCGGACGTGCCGCCGGGGGCGGCGGGCCTGACGGCGCTGACAAGGGCGCACATGCGGGCGATCCCGTTCGAGAACATCGACCCGCTGACGGGGCGGGTTCCGTCGCTGGACCCCGACGCCCAGATGGACAAGCTCGTCCGGCGCAGACGGGGCGGCTATTGCTTCGAGCACAACTGGCTTTTCGGTGAAGCGCTCGGCGCGCTGGGTTACGCGGCGACGCCGGTGCTGGCCCGCGTGCGCAACGGCGCGCCCGAGGGCGGGGCGCGCACGCACCAGGCGTTCCTCGTCGATGTCGACGGGGCGACGCTGGTGACGGACGTGGGCTTCGGCGGCCACGCCCCGATCGATCCCGTGCCGCTTGTCGCGGGCGCGGCGTTCGAGGCGCCGAACGGGACCTACCGCTTCACGCGCGACCCGCAGAGTGATGAACGCGTGCTGGAGCGGCGTGCGGGCGGGGCCTGGGTGTCGCTGTGGGGCTTTGACGATCACCCCGTCCGCCCGGTCGATATCGAGGCGGCGAACGTGGTGACGGCCTGCTGGGACAAGGCGCCGTTCCGCTCCAACCTGATGGCCGCGTTCCACGGCCCCGATGGACGCGTGGCATTGTTCAACCGCGCCCTGACGCGGGGTTTGCCGCCCGAGCAGACGCGCCACGTGATCGAAACACGCGATGAACTGGCCCAGGTGCTGCGCGAGGATTTCACGCTGGCACTGGGTGACGACCTGATCGACGCGATCTGGGCGAAAATCGAGGATGCGCCGCTCGGGCGCTAGACCATTTCCTCGGGGATGCCGGGAATGGGCGTGCCGAATTCCTCGGCCGGTTCCACGTTGTAGGGCAGGATGAAATGGGTGCGTGCATCGGGGTCCAGTCGCGCGTTTTCGCGCGCGACAGCGGTCCAGCTTTCGGCCCGTTCGCAGTCGCCGTGCGGCGTGCCGGCGAACCAGTGCTCGCAACAGCGCGCGAAGAAACGTCCGACCGCGTAGGTGTCGCGCACCTCGACGCCGGTTTCCGTGTCCCAACGCAGCGACCGGCCGTTGAGGTTGGCCGACGAGACGAGCGCGGCGCGCCCGTCGACCACCATCACCTTGGCGTGGACATAGACGATCGGCGCGCCGTAGTGGCTGTCGCGATGCCCGGTCTCCTGCGCGCGCGGCTGGGCCGGGGCGCCGAAGAACGCCCGGTCGCCGAAGGCATCGTACAGCGCGGTAACCGCGTCGCTCTGCAATTGCTCGCCGAACCGCGCGTCGAGGTTGTCGCTGCGGTCGAAGGCGATATCTTCCGGCGCGGCCGGCATCAGCACGATCAGTTGCAGCTCCGGCTGGGCCTCGGCGGCGGTCAGGAGCGCATCCGTGATCGCGCTCGAACGCAGGAACTGCGTTTCGATGTAGATGTAGTGGCGCGCGGTGCGGATCAGGCGCAGGTAGGCTTCCTCGAGCTCGCGCAGGATGTTCTGCGGGGCAAGCCGCCGACCCCCCGGCACGTCTGCGGAAATCGTGCGCAAAAGCCCGTTGAAGCGCGCCGGCGCCGAGCGGCCCGCCGTGACCTCGCGAAACTCGTCGAGGTGTTGCTGCGCGGCCTGCACGACCGGGCCAGTCATGATCATCTGAACATCGTGCCATGTCTTCTCCGGCGGGCGTTCGTGGTCCTTGCCGTCATAGCGGCGCGGGCTCAGGTCGAGCCCGCCGACGTAAAGCATCTCGCCATCCACGACCGCCATCTTCTGGTGATGCGTCGCCGGGACGAGCGGGGCAGGCGGCCAGGCCCGGGGCGACAGCCGCTCGCGCCGCCAGCGCACGAGACGGCGAAATCCGGGCATGGTGTCGAGGCAGGCCTCGCACTCGTCGCGCTCCAGCCCCGACAGCCGGTCGCACTCCACCCGCAGCTTGCCCCGCGTCACCGGCATGAACAGCAGCCGATGCGGCCAGCCGACGCGCGCGGCGTGCATGTGCACCGAGATGTCCAGCTTCTCGGGATGCTGCGAGGCTTCGGCGGCGGCCAAGCAGGCGGCGCGGCAGGCCCAGGAATAGCGGTGCAGAGACGGTCGCGCGACCGGGTCGAAATCCGTGATCACGATGGTGATCTGCACGCCTTCGTCAAGCTTGTGCCGGATCAGGTCGGCCCAGGTGTCCCCGATCCTGCGCCCCGCGTCGCTGAAGAGCCGGGTGGCCGGGTCGAACATGCGCATGGACACGGACACGTGGCGCCGCGCGCCGAGCACCATGCGCTCGAACGCCGGATAGGCTTCTTCGGCAGTCAGGAGAAACTGGACACTCTCCTGGGGCATGATCGGCTTCTCCTTCCAGGGGGCGGCGCGCGGCTGTCGCGTGGCTCGTCCTAGCAAAAGTCCTTTCTCGAAAGGATGTTCCATCACGACCGCGTTGAGCGTCGCGTCAGTCTGCCCGGGGCCGGGTCGGGTCCGGTCAGTCGTCGCGCACCAGCGTCGGGACGCCCAGGTTGTCGATCAGCCGCGTCGTCTCGCGGTGGACGAGCGAGATATTGGAATCGCGCACGGTCGGCAGGAGCGCGCGCGCCCGGCGCGTGTCGGCGTAATCGAGCCGGGCGGAGATCATTTCTTCGCCGTCGCCCGCCTCGGCCAGTACGTTGCCGAATGCGTCGAGTATGCGCGATCCGCCCCAGAAAGTCAGGTCCCCTTCGACGCCCACGCGGTTCGCCATCACGCCGGGCGCGCCGTACATCATGGTGTAGAACTTCATCGTGGTCGCCCAGGAGGCCGGGTTGTCGAACTCGTCGCCCACCGCCTCGCGCCCGCTCGAGATCGGGGCGAGAAGCATCGTCGCGCCGTGCAGGAAGGCGAGGTGCGTGAGCGCGGGGTTGTAGAGATCGGCGCAGATCAAGAGCCCCATCGCCCAGTCCGGGTCGACCCGGTGAATGTCCACGAAGCGGCCGTGGGAGTAGTATTTCGTCTCCACCAGCCGCCCGTAGGAGGGGATGTTGATCTTGCGGTGGATGTATTGAAGCGCGCCGTTCTTCAGGATCGCGGCAGCGTTGTAGAACTGTGCGGCCGGACCTTCCTCGACGAAGCCCACGACGATCTCCATGTCGCCCGCCTCGCGGCTGAGCGCCTTCAGCCGGTCGTCGTCCGAGCGCATGGTGACGTCGAGCAGGTTCTCGGCCCCGTTGTGTCCGACCAGGGACAGCTCGGGAAAGACCAGCACGTCCACGCCGGCCGCGCGCGCCCGGTCGATGTGGTCCCGGTGTTTATCCATGTTCGCGGCGATGTCGCCCACCACGTTGGCGAATTGCGCGGCGGCGACGGTCAGGTATCGGCCCATTGGTCCTCCGGTCGGGGTGCGTTCAGAATTCCCGGTCGAGCAGCGTGTCGCAATAGGGATAGCGCGACATTTTCGCGATCCCCGTCTCGGTGATCACCACCTGCTCCTCGAGCTTCACGCCGTCCATCGCGCCCACCTCGCCGATGTAGCTTTCGACCGAGACGACCATCCCCGGCTCGAGCACCCCGTCCTTGGAATAAAGATCGAAGCTGTCCCGGTGGGCCACCAGCGGTGTCTCGCCATGAAGACCCACGCCGTGGATGATCGACGGGTAGCGGCGGTCGTTGAACCGTTCCGGGATCTGCCAGGCGCGTTCGGCCAGGTCGCGGTAGGCCAGTCCGGGGCCGAGCAGGTCCATGTTGTGATGGATCTGGTCATAGGCCATCCGGTAGAGTTCCTTCTGGTAGGCGCTGGGACGTCCCGGGCCCGCGTGGAAGGTGCGCGAGAAGTCGCAGTAATAGCCGTGGCAGCCGATCGTGTCCGTATCGAGCGCGATGAGCTCGCCGGGGCGCACGACACGGTCTGATGCCTCGTTGAACCACGGGTTGGTGCGCGGGCCGGAGTTGAGAAGCCGGGTTTCGATGAATTCGCCGCCTTGCCGGATCACGTTGCCGTAGAGCACCGCGAAAAGCTCGTTCTCCGTCACGCCCGGCTTGATGGCCTGCTCGACCTCGTAGACCGCGGCCTCGGTCCCCGCGACCGACTGCGCGAGGCAGGCGATCTCTTCGGGCGTCTTGATGCGGCGGCAGTGCAGCGTGTCCTGCATGCAGTCCACCGCGTCGAGCCCCTGCGCCTCGAGCGAGCGCACGAGGTTCACCGCGGCCCGGTCGAGGCCCACCTTCCGGCCACCGGAGCCCTGCGCGCGCACCAGCTCGGCGATCTCCGCGCCGAACGGGTCCGAGGACAGGTCGTCGCGCTGGTTCACCGCCGACCACACGACCTTGGACACCCGGTGCTCGTCGATCGTCTCGAGCCACATCGAGACATGTTCGGATCCCGGGTATTCGAACAGGATGACCGGCCCTTCGACCGGCACGTAGATGTAGCGCGTCGAGTTGCGCAGGAAATACCCGAACATGTTGCGCGACCCGGTGGCATAGCGCTGGTTGTTCGGATCGAACAGGACCAGCGCCGCGTAATCCTCGTCCACCATCATCTGCCGTAACCGGGCCAGGCGACCGGCGCGCAGGCGCTTCGGATCGAAGGCCTGCGGGATCGGGTCGGTGTTGCCGGTGGGGGCGGAGGGGACGATGGGGATGTCGTCCGGCTCGCTGTCGGTCAGGGCGTCATTCTCGACGATACTCATGGGTGTCCTCTCAATCTGCGAGGCTGTCGCTGCGCACGATGTCGCGCGTCAGCATCTCTTCGTGAATCGGCGCCATGCGGCCGAAGATGGCCTTCGCGCGCTCCGGGCGCCCGACGAAGCCCGGCTCGCGGGCATAGGCGAAGATCACCGTGTGGCGTTCGCGCGGGCCGACCACCGGGGTCACGCGGTGCAGCGCGTTGCGGCCGAAGAAGATCTGCAGGTCGCCGGGGGTCAGTTCCAGCGTCTTGAGCGCCGCGTGATCCCCGTCGAGAAGGCGCTGCACGCCTTCGATATTCTCGCCTTGCGGGCCGCGGATGTTGGGCGCGTACTGGAATACGCCGCCGCCCTCGGGCTTGCGGGTCTGCATCGTGACGATGAAATCGTTGCTGTCGAAATGCCACGGGTGCTGGCGGCCCTCCTTCAGAACGTTCACCACGAGATCGGCCAACGGGTCCGCGTATTCGTGGATCTCGTCCTCGCCCACGACGGCGGCGATGAAGGCCTTGAATGCCGGGTCGTGGTAGATCGTCCGGATGATCGTGTCCGCCCCGATCCGGTCGCCCGCGACGAAGCCGTTGGTCCGGTCGTCGAAGCGGTTCTTCGGATGCTCCGGCGGAAGGGCCGGGTCGGCGGCGGAGTTGTAGGGGTTGGTTTCGGTCGCGTTGATGTGCGCGTCCGGCGACAGCCGCTCGGTTTCGGCCTCGAGCCGGCGCAGCATGTCGGGGCGCACGAAATCGGCCAGCACGACGCAGCCGTCATCGGCCAGCTGGCGGCGGCAGGTGTCGATCAGCGCCTTTCCCTCCGGGCTGTCCAGCCGGTCGACCGGGTATCGGTCGAGGTCGAGGCAATCCGACAGGGTCGGCGCGTGTGCGTGCGTGGTGGTCATCGCCTTCTCTCCGTGCATGTGGTTCAGCCGGAGGCTAGGGCATCGTCGCGCATTACAAAAACGAGTTGTTGATATCTGATTGATTGCGGTTTCTCATGGATCGCGCAATGAGGAGGGAACCGGATGGACAGCGACCTACTGCGCGCCTTCGTGGCGGTGACGGAAACCGGGGGCTTCGGGGCGGCGGCCAAGCTGCTCAACCGCACGCAATCGGCGGTGAGCCTCCAGATCAAGCGGCTGGAGGAGCGGCTCGGCGCGACGCTTTTTGACCGCACGAGCCGGTCGGTGAAACTGACGGCGGACGGGGCCCGGCTACTGCCCTACGCGCGCCGCCTCCTCGATCTCGAGGACGAGGCGCAGGCCCAGCTCACCGGCACCGTCGAAGGCGAGCGCATCCGCTTCGGCCTGACCGAAGAACACGCGGCCGCGCATCTGCCGGCGCTGCTTTCGCGCCTGCGGGCGGCTCATCCGGAGACGCGGGTCGAAATCGTCTGCGCGATCTCATCGGATCTCGTCGACCTGTTCCAGGAAGGGCGGCTGGACCTGGTGCTCGCCGTGCGTCACGGACCCACGCGAACGGGCCGGGTGCTCGGGGTCGAGCGGATGATCTGGGTCGCGCAGTCCGGGTTCGAACTGCCCGAGGACACGCCCTTGCCCCTGGCGCTCAATCCCGAGGGGTGCCTCTTTCGCGCCCACGCGTTGGCCGCCATCGGGCGGATGGGGCGCGGTTGGTCGGAACCCTACCTGAGCCAGTCACCGACCGGCATCAACGTCGCTGTGCAGTCCGGCCTCGCGCTCACCGTGAAGACGCCGCGCAGCGTGCCGCCGGGTTGCGACGACGCGGGCGATCGGCTGGGCCTGCCGCCGCTGGGGCTGGCCGAGATCGAGATGCACGTGTCACCGGCCCGCATCGGCGAGGATTTCCGCCACCTCGTGCGGCTGGTCGAGGCGCAATGCGGCGACGCGGGCGCCGCGCGACGGGCTCAGTCCACCAGTTCCGGGTGATCGTAGGCCTCCGGGTAGGGCATCGGGCGGAACGGCCCCAGCGGGATGACATTGTTCCACGAGCGCCCGAAATACCCCTGCCTGCAATGGATGAGCGACCCGGCTTCGCGCACGCCGGGCAGGGCATGGACCCTGCACAACCAGCGCCAAAGGTGCGGATAGTCGAGGATCTTGGCCCCGTTCAGCTTCATGCGAAGATAGTAGACCGGGTCATGGCGAAAGAGCGTGGGAAAGAGCCGCAGGTCGGCCTCGGTGAACCGGTCGCCGGTCAGGAAGGGCCGACCGTCCGAGAGCCGCTCTTCGAGCCATGCGAGCGTGTCGAAATAGGCACCGAACGCCTCGGCATAGACCGCCTGGTCCGACGAGAACCCGGCCTTGTAGGCGCCGTTGTTGATGGTCGTGTAGATCCGGTCGTTCAGCGCGTCGATCTCTGCCTTGAGCGTCGCGTCGTCGGGGTAGAGGTCGGGCGCCGCCTGCGCGCCTCCGAGTGCGCTGGCATGGGCGTTCAGCATCCGCAGGATCTCGGCGCTTTCGTTGTTCACGATGGTCCGGGACGCCTTGTCGTAGAGCACCGGCACGGATTGCTCCTCGGACCCGTTGTCGGTGTAGATCTCCTTCACCAGCCGCCGACCCGCGCCCGTCGCGGTCTCTGCGGTGCATTCGGGCAGGGGCGCGCCGGAAAGCGTGGCAGGCTTGTCCGGCGCGAACTGCCACAGGCCGGGCCCGGCCGGGTCGCTTTCGTCCGTGCGGTTCGGAAAGACCACGTCCATCGTGATGCTGTCGGTAAGCCCCAGGACGCTGCGCGCGAGCGTCACGCGGTGGCACCAGGGGCAGTTGAGCGCCACGAACAGGTGATAACGCCCCGGCTGAGCCGGATGGTCCGGATCGCCCAACGCGGCACGAAACCCGCTCACCCCCCGCACGAACTCGCCACGCGCCCGGCGCTGGGTGGCGTTGGACTGGTCCTCTTCGGTCGACGTGTCGTGACGGGACATGGGGAGCCTTTCGGGTGTGAGTTGGGACTGGGTTGCGTGTATTGCCATCCGCGTACATTCTCGTCGGCGATGGCCACATAGGCGATGCAACGCATGAATGAACTCAACACGGAATTTCAGTTTGCATCAATCCGCCGTGACGGGTTGGGGGCCCGCATCCAGGTCCTGCTGAACGCGATGGCGCTTTCCGAGCGTTTCGGTTCCGACTTCGTATTCGACTGGCCCGATAACCCGAACACGGGATCTGGAGATACGTTGGGGCCGGCGGAAAAATTCTTCACGCGTGCATTCCTGGAACGGCATTTCCGACCCGGCCTGGCGGACATGCTGGAAAAAGCGGGGCACGACCTGTCATTGTCAATGACGTCAGAGAGAGTCGATGACTTCCTGGCGGGCAGGGCTGCGCCGGTGGAATGGTACACCGCATGGTTTCAGGATTTGCGTCCGGCCCTGAAATTAAAAGACGATATTTATCGAGAATTGTTCAATCGCATTGAATTTGCCCCGCCTATTCAGGCCGCCATTGAACGTGCAAACCAGGTTCCGCTCGCAAAAAATACGCGTGCTTTCCATATCCGGGCCGGCGATGTCATTGAGAAGCACTTCCGGTTCGGTGGACGCTTCGGACGCAAGGTTCTCGCGTTTCCGCTCGCCATCGATCTGGCTCGTTCGGCGCGTCTCGCTGGCCATGACGTGATCATTTTTGGGCAGGACCCTGAAGTTCTTGGCCTGCTCTGCGATGCCTCCGGCGGTCGGTTGGCGGAACAGCTTGTCCCGAACGAGATGCAGGCCGGACCCGAGGCCTGGTTTTTCGAAGTCGCTTTGATGGCCAGGTGCGAAGCGATCACAACCGGGAGCTTCAGTTCCTTTTCCGAAATGGCGTCATGGATCGGGACCGTCGAAAAAGTGAATGGCTACGATCAATTCGAAGCAAGTGCCGCGCGGGAATTAATACTGGGCGGTACCACGGCCCGTGCGCCCGTCAGGGCGTTGCAGAAGGCCCATGCCTACTGGGCTTTGTACGATGTGTATGGCGCCGCCCTATCGCATGAGGATGCTGTGCGTGCGTTGTCGAATGCTCACGCACACGATCCGATCAATAATCTTTATCCGCTCAGCCGGATAAACGAGACGTTCCGTCGAGGCGACAATCGTCAGGCAAAACATGCGCTGCGGCGTTTTCTTGAAGATCAGAAGGACGTGCCGAGACGAGAGCAGGGAAGTCTCTTGGAGGTCCTGTTCGCTTTGTCACGACCTATGAATGTACAGGCACGCGAAACATCGCTTGGCGGGATCTTTCAGCGAGCCCGTACTGGGGATCCTGACGCATCATTGATTGGTGCGCTGGTGGTGCAGGATGCGAACTCGTTCGAGGAGTTCTGCCGAAATGCCGCCCGCTCCCGGTTCCGTTTTCGATTCCGGCAGCCCTTGGAGCATAGGCGGAAGGTTCTGCGGGCCTTGCCAGATGGCTTGCCACCCGCCTATTTCCGCTTCGGTCGCCTGCGGCGGGCATTCGGGCTGTTACCGCCTGCCGGTACGCCTACCAGTGCCCCTGCGTCCCCACCGACACCGCCAGCAGAGCGCCCAGGATCAGTGCCGGAGTGACCCACCCGACCACGTCCCGGGTGTCGAACGCCATCCGGAACCGCCTTCGCGCCTTCGTCGCCGCGTAAGGCAGGTAGAACACCGCGACGCCTGTCATCGTGGCCAGCGGCAGACCCACGAGCCCCAGGGCTGCGAAGAACGGGGGCATGAGGGCGAGCATCACCGCGCCGCTGATGCCGTTCGAGATATGCCAGACCACATGGTTGGTGACGGTGTAGAGCTGGATGTGCATGGCGCCGGCGAGCATGAGCATGTTGGCCAAGGCCAGCGTCCACCACACGGGGGGTGACACGAACGGCGTTTCGCTCCCGATCATCGCCAGCGCCTGGGGGCCGGCCAGGCCGAGCGTGAGGCTGCCGAGCGCGAAGGCCCAAGCCGACGATGCCATCGCGCTGCGGGCCCGGCTCACCAGCTCGCTCTCGTGGCCCGCGGCGAAGAGGCGCGCAAAGCCGGGGATCTGCACGTAGAAGGGCACCCGCGCGATCATCATCAGCGCATCGACCAGACGCAGCGCCAGCAGGTAGGCGGCCACCTGGC
Organism: Maritimibacter harenae; assembly: GCF_009882975.1. Classification (GTDB taxonomy): domain Bacteria; phylum Pseudomonadota; class Alphaproteobacteria; order Rhodobacterales; family Rhodobacteraceae; genus Maritimibacter; species Maritimibacter harenae. The sequence goes on along the minus strand of NZ_WTUX01000017.1, from coordinate 378,375 downwards.
CGACGGCGCCCACCTGCGCGTAGAACAGGCCCGAAGCCTGCACGGTCCCGAACATCATCAGCACGCCCAGCCCGCTGCGCCAGGCGGCCGGCCAGACGCGCCGCCACGTCTCGGGGTCGCGCCGCGCCGGTGCGCGCCAGCGCTGCCGGTCCGGGCCGCTGCGGGCGAGGTGGCGGTTGACGAGGGCGTTGACCAGAAGCCCCGCATGAAACGTCAGGACCAGCCCGACCAACCCGGCGCCCACGCCGAGGGCCACGAGGGCGGCCAGGATCGACCCGGCGCTCGACAGGAGTTCCCAGCGCCGGAAGGGGGCGATCCGCTCAACGCCCTGCAGGTAGGCCGCGTACATCCCGCAACGGATGTGGACGGCGGCGACCGACAGGACGAAGCCCCAGCAAACCCACGACATGCCCGGCGCCTGGGTCGCGGCAACGGGGCGCAGGAGTGCGAGGGTGCCCAGCGTGCCGCCGATCAGGAGGACGCCCAGCCCGATCCGGTCGTAGATGTGGCGCATCGTGGCCAGAACGGCGGTGCGCTCGGCCGGTGCCATGCCGCCCTCGGACGCACGGGTATAGGCCACCGCCCGGATGAAGGTCTGGCCGAATCCGAAATCCGCAAGCGACAGAAGGCTGATCAGCGTGGAGAGCAGGAACCACAGCCCGGCCTCGGCCGGGGGAAGCATGCGCAGCGCGACCGGCAGCAGGAGCGCGAGCCCCGCGAGCCGCGTGACGATGCTCGCGCCCCACATCAGGCCCGGCGCGTGCCAGATCCGGCGGGCCATGCGGATTGCGATCATAATGCCCCGTTGTCCGTTCAGCCCGCCGCGCGACATACGGGTGGGCTGAGCACAACCTAAGGCTGCAAGGAGTGTATTGAAAATACTTTTGCGTGTCGCGGACCCGCCAGGGCCTGCCGCGTCCCTTGATGTCGGCCCGGATGATGACGGCTCCAGCAAGGAAAACCCACAAGACCTGCCCCATATCGCCCGCGCACGCCACGTGCTGCTTCAGACACGATGGTAGAGCCCCGGCCATGACTCCCGCGTCTGCCGCACCGCCTTCGGCGTCAGGCCGATGGTCCAGCTCGGCCGGCTGGGCTGAGCGCACGACGAATGACCCGGCGTTCGCCGGCGGTCTGTCGTCCCGATTTTTGGGAGGTCCACTTGGAGCGGGTGATGAGATTCGAACTCACGACCCTTACCTTGGCAAGGTAATGCTCTACCCCTGAGCTACACCCGCATCCTGTGGTGAGCGCTGATTTATAAAAGCCGGCCGGGGGCTGCAAGCCCGAAATTCGACTTCTTCGAAAAAAAGTTGCCGGTCTCAGATTTCCGGGGCCGGGCGCGGGGTTGCGGGGGCGGTTTCGACAAGGTCGAGCCGGGCGAAAAGCCGGGTGAAGAAAGCCTCGGCGGTCTCCTGGTCGGCCAGCATCTTCTGTCCGCCCACCGCGAGGCTCGCGAATCCGTGGACCAGCGACCAGATCGCCAGCTCCGTGTCGGCCGGGTCGTTGCCCGCGAAGGGGGCCGAGACGCGGGCGAGGACGGCGTAGGATTCGTCGGAGGCCGCGCAGAGCTCGGCGTCCTCGTGGTCATGCGCATGGGTGCCGAACATCAGGTCGAACAGGCCCGGGTAGGCGCGGGCGAAGCGCAGGTAGCCGAAACAGGCGCCGAGCGCCCGATCATGCGCGGTGTCGGGGGCTTGGGCGATCGCCTCTTCCATGAATGCCCTGAACCGGCGGTAGCCCTCCGCGATCACGGCGGTGCGCAGGTGGGCGAGCGTGGGAAAGTGGTGGGCCGGGGCCGCGTGGCTGACGTTCGCGGCCGCCGCGACCTTGCGAATCGACAGCGCATCGGGGCCGCCGTCACGCACCAGCGCCAGCCCGGCGTCGACGAGGGCGGCGCGCAAGTTGCCGTGGTGATGGGATTTTTTCTGGCTCATGCAGGCAATCTGCCCGCACAACTTGACAGCGTCAAGGAATCAGCCAAACTTGACGGTGTAAAGTTCTAAGCCAGGAGATCCCGATGACCCGCCTGTTCCTGCCCGCTGCCGCGCTCTTGGGCGTTCTCATCGCGTTGATGTCCTTCCGGTTCGCCGCCCTCGGGCTCGTTCCGGCCTTTCCGCAGATGATCGTGCATATCGAGGCGAGCCGTCTGGCCTTCCTCGCCCACGTGAGCGCGGCGCCGGTCGCGCTGGGGCTCGCGGCGTTCCAGTTGATGCCCCGGCTGCGCGCGCGCCGCCCGGCGCTCCACCGCTGGAGCGGGCGCATCTACGGGGTCGCTGTGTTCGTCGGCGGGGCAGGGGCGCTGGCAATGGCGCCGGGCGCGAACGGCGGGCCGGTGGCGAGCCTTGGCTTCGGCTTGCTCGGCCTCCTGTGGATCACGACCACGGCGATTGGTATCGCGAACGTGCGCGCCGGCAATGTGCGCGCGCACCGGCGTTGGATGATCCGCTCCTTCGCGCTGACCTTCGCGGCGGTGACGCTTCGGCTCGGGCTCTTTCCGATGATGGCGGCGGGGATGACCTACGTGGAGGCGATCGTCTGGCTCGCCTGGTTGTCGTGGCTGCCCAACCTCGTGGTCGCGGAACTCTGGCTGCGGCGGACGCCCCGGCCCGCCGCCGTCCCCGCGTGAGGGAAAACGGGCGCTGCACGCAACCGCGTGCCGCGCCCGCGCGAGGTCATTCCTCGTATTCGACCAACAGGTCCTTGGCGTCGATCTGCGCGCCGGGGGTGACGTGGACCGCTTTCACGGTCGCGTCGCGCTCGGCGTGGATGCCGGTTTCCATCTTCATGGCCTCGATGGTCAGAAGCAGGTCGCCCTGCTTGATCTTCTTGCCCGCCTGCGCGGCGACGGTCGCCACCACGCCGGGCATCGGCGCGCCCACGTGCAGCGGGTTGCCGTTGTCCGCCTTGGGCCGGGCCGCCTGCGCGGCGGTCGACGAGCGGTCGGCGACGCGGATCGTGCGCGGCTGGCCGTTGAGTTCGAAGAAGACCTTCACCTCGCCTTCCTCGTTGGTCTCGCCCACCGCCTGGCAGCGGATCACCAGCGTCTTGCCCGGGTCGATCTCGGCCTCGACCTCGTCGCCCTGTTCCATGCCGTAGAAGTAGGCCAGCGTCGGAAGCGAGCGCACGGGGCCGTACATCCGGTGGCGGCCCATGTAGTCGAGAAACACCTTGGGATACATGAGGTAGCCGTTCAGGTCCTCGTCATCGACGGTGAAGCCCTCGAGCTCCTTCGAAAGCTCCGCGCGCGTCGCTTCCAGGTCGACCGGCTCCAGGTGCTTGCCGGGGCGCTCGGTGTCGGGCTTCTCGCCCTTGAGCACCTTCTTGACGATGCCCTTCGGGAAGCCTCCGGGCGGCTGGCCCAGGTTGCCCTTCATCATGTCGATGACGCTGTCGGGGAAGCTCACGTCCACCTTCGGGTCCTCGACCTCGGCGCGGGTGAGACCCTGGCTCACCATCATCAACGCCATGTCGCCCACGACCTTGGAGGACGGCGTCACCTTCACGATGTCGCCGAACATCTGGTTCACGTCGGCATAGGCCTGCGCCACCTCGTGCCACTTCTCCTCGAGCCCGAGCGAGCGCGCCTGGGCCTTGAGGTTGGTGAACTGGCCGCCGGGCATCTCGTGCAGGTAGACCTCCGAGGCCGGGGCCTGGAGCCCGCTTTCGAAGGCCGCGTACTGGCCGCGCACCGCTTCCCAGTAGTTCGAGATCTCGCGGATCGCGCTGATGTCGAGCCCGGTATCACGCTCGGTGAACTGAAGCGCTTCCACGACGGTGCCCAGCGTCGCCTGGCTGGTGTTGCCCGAGAGCGCGTCCATCGCGCAGTCGACGGCATCGACGCCCGCGTCCGAGGCCGCGAGGATCGTGCCGGAGGCGATGCCGGCCGTGTCGTGGGTGTGGAAGTGGATCGGCAGGTCCACCGCGTCCTTCAGCGCCGGGATCAGCACCTTGGCGGCGGCGGGCTTGAGCAGCCCCGCCATGTCCTTCAGCCCCAGCACGTGCGCCCCGGCCTTCTCGAGCTGCTTGGCCATGTCGACGTAGTACTTCACGTCGTATTTCGACCGCTCGGGGTCGAGCACGTTGCCGGTGTAGCAGATCGTGCCCTCGATCACCTTGCCGCTGTCCCCCACCGCGTCCATCGCGACGCGCATGTTCTCGACCCAGTTGAGGCTGTCGAAGACGCGGAACACGTCGACGCCGGTTTCGGCGGCCTGCTTGACGAAGAACTGCACCACGTTGTCCGGGTAGTTCGTGTAGCCCACGCCGTTCGAGGCCCGCAGAAGCATCTGCGTCATGATGTTGGGCATCTTCTCGCGGATGTCGCGCAGGCGTTGCCAGGGGCATTCCTGCAGGAACCGGTAGGCCACGTCGAAGGTCGCGCCGCCCCAGCATTCCACCGAGAAGAGCTGCGGCAGGTTGTGGGCATAGGCGGGCGCGATCTTGATCATGTCGATCGAGCGCATCCGGGTGGCGAGCAGCGACTGGTGCGCGTCGCGCATCGTCGTGTCGGTCATCAGGAGCTGGTTTTGCTCCTTCATCCATTTCGCGACCGCCTCGGGCCCCTCGGCCTCGAGCAGGTTGCGCGTGCCCGGGGCCGGCGTCTCGGTCGCGTGATGCGGTATCTGCGGGGGCTTGAGGTCGGCGCGCGGCGTGGGCCGGCCTTCCGTCTCCGGGTGCCCGTTCACGGTGATGTCGGCGAGATAGGTGAGGATCTTCGTCGCCCGGTCACGCCGCTTCTTGAAGTTGAACAGCTCCGGCGTCGTGTCGATGAACTTGGTCGTGTACTCGTTGTTGAGAAAGACCGGGTGTTTCAGCAGGTTGATCACGAAGTCGATGTTCGTGGAGACGCCCCGGATGCGGAACTCGCGCAGCGCCCGGTCCATCCGCTTGATCGCCTGCTCGGGCGTCTGGCCGTGGGCCGTGACCTTCACGAGAAGCGAGTCGTAGTAGCGCGTGATGACCGAGCCCGCGTAGGCCGTGCCGCCATCGAGCCGGATGCCCATGCCGGTGGCCGTCCGGTAGGCCGTGAGGCGGCCGTAGTCCGGGATGAAGTTGTTCTGCGGGTCTTCCGTCGTGATGCGGCACTGCAGCGCGTGGCCCTGCAGTTTCACGTCGTACTGGCTGGCCACGCCGGTCGCCTCGGTCAGCGTCTTGCCTTCGGCGATCAGGATCTGGGCGCGCACGATGTCGATGCCGGTGACCTCTTCCGTCACCGTGTGCTCGACCTGCACGCGCGGGTTCACCTCGATGAAGTAGAACTTGCCGGTGTCCATATCCATCAGGAACTCGACCGTGCCGGCGCATTCGTAGTTCACGTGTTCGCAGATCTTGCGGCCGAGGTTGCACAGCTCCTCGCGCTGCGCCTCGGAGAGGTAGGGGGCGGGCGCGCGTTCGACGACCTTCTGGTTGCGGCGCTGGACCGAGCAGTCGCGCTCCCACAGGTGGTAGATGTTGCCGTGCTGGTCGCCCAGGATCTGCACCTCGACGTGGCGGGCGCGGGTGATCATCTTCTCGAGATAGCCTTCGCCGTTGCCGAAGGCCGCCTCGGCCTCGCGCCGGCCTTCCTTGACCTTGGTCTCGAGCTCGTCGGCGTTCTCGATCGGGCGCATGCCGCGTCCGCCGCCGCCCCAGGACGCCTTGAGCATCAGGGGATAGCCGATCTCTTCGGCCTCCTTGGCGATGGCCTTCATGTCCTCGCCCAGCACCTCGGTCGCCGGGATGACGGGCACGCCCGCCTCGATCGCCACCTTGCGCGCCGAGGCCTTGTCGCCCAGCCGGCGCATGGTTTCGGCCTTGGGACCGATGAAGACGATGCCGGCTTCGTCGCAGGCGTCGACGAATTCGGGGTTTTCCGACAGGAGGCCGTAGCCCGGATGGATCGCGTCCGCGCCGCTTTCCTTGGCGACCCGGATGATCTCCTCGATCGAGAGATAGGCCGCCACAGGGCCCAGGCCTTCGCCGATCTTGTAGGCCTCGTCCGCCTTGAACCGGTGCAGCCCCAGCTTGTCTTCCTCGGCATAGACCGCGACGGTCCGCTTGCCCATCTCGTTGCACGCCCGGAGAATCCGGATCGCGATCTCGCCCCGGTTCGCAACGAGGATCTTTTCGAAGTCGGCCATGCGCGTCTCCCCGACCATTTGGTTTATTGATTGGACGTGACGCTAGGCGATGCTGCATCGCGGCGCAAGGTGATCAATTCTTGGGCGCTGAGTCACGAATCCGGCGTGGACCGGACCAGCCTGTCGGGCAGGTCGGCCAGCGTCGCGGCCCCGATCTGGGCCATCACGGCGCGCATGTCGGCTTCGAGGATATGGGCGACGTGGTGGGCGCCGGCCGCCCCGAAGGCGCCAAGGCCCCAGTGCCAGGCCTTGCCCAGCATCACGAAATCCGCCCCGAGCGCGAGCGCGCGCACCACGTCGAGGCCCGACGCGATCCCGCCGTCATAGATGAGCGGCATGTCGGGCAGGGCGGCCCGGATCCCGGTCACCGCGTCGAGTGCGGCCGGTGCGCCGTCGAATTGCCGACCGGCATGGTTCGACAGCCAGATCGCGTCCACCCCGGCCTCGGCCAGGCGCGGGGCCTCGGTCGCGTCGGTGACGCCCTTCACGATCACGGGCCCGTCCCAGGCCTCGCGCAGGCGGGCGAGGTACGCCCAGTCGGGGTTCACCCGCAGTTGATACCCGACGTGCGCGGTCGAGGATGTTCCCGCGGCCGCGGTGGCATAGCTCTCCATCAATCGCAGGCGCGGCATGCCCTGGCGCAGCGTGCCGATGGCCCAGGCAGGGCAGGTGGCCACGTGGCTCAGAAGCCGGGGCGTGATGCGGGGCGGGTTGGTCACGCCCCCGCGCACCTGCCGTTCGCGGCGCGAGGCGGCGGGCACGTCGGCGGTCACGATCAGCGTGTGGAACCCCGCCTTGCGGGCGCGGCCCAGGATGTCGGCCAGGATCTCGGGGTCGCGGGGGCAATAGAGCTGGAACCAGCCCTGGTCCCCGATATGCGGGGCCAGCGTCTCGGGCGTCTGTGCGGCGACGGTCGAGAGAGAGTAGGGGATGCCCCGGGCCCGTGCCACCTGTGCCAGCGTCACCTCGGCCCCGGGCCAGAAGAGCCCGGACATGCCGACGGGCGAGATGCCGAAGGGCAGGGGATAGTCGCGGCCGAGGAAGCGCGTCGCGGTGTCCGGCGACAGGTCGCCGGCGAGGATCGCGGGGTGGAACAGCACCCGGTCGAGCGCGGCGCGGTTGCGGCGGGGCACGGCTTCGTCCCCCGTCGCGCTGTCGAGATATTCCCAGGCGAAATGCGGAATGCGGCGTTTCGCGCGGTCTTTCAGGTCGGCGAGGGCCGGGTATCGACTGTCGAGGTCCATACCCGGCATCATTCATCCCTTGTCGCGGGACGCAAGCCTCACTCGCCTTACGGAACCATCCGGTTGGCCAGCTTGATCTCCTCGAGGATGAGCGAGAACAGGAAGCCGGTCACGGCCAGCCCCGCCGCGATCAAGAAGATCGGGTGGATGGCGGTCGAGACGGCCTCGCCGATCATGGTGCGCACCGCGTCGGGCAGGCCCGCGAGCGTCTGCGGCCCCAGCTCGAGCCCGGCACCGCCCGAGAACGCTTCGCCCGCCGCGCCGACCTCGTTGGCCATGCGCGTGGCGAAGAGGGCGCCGAAGGCCGCGACGCCGATCGAGCCGCCCACCTGCCGGAACATCAGGCCCGAGGCGGTGGCGGTGCCCAGCATGCTGCGGTCGACCGCGTTCTGCACGCTCGTGGTGAGCACCGGGAAGATCGCGCCCAGGCCCAGGCCCACGAAGACGAGCCGCGCGGCGAAGGACCAGATCGGCGTGTCGGCGGTCAGCCCGGTCAGGAGCAGGAAGCCCACGGTGAGCGAGCCCATCCCAAGCATCGGCAGCACCCGGTAGCGACCGGTGCGGCCCATGAAGCGGCCCGAGATCATCGACGAGGTCAGGATGCCCGCGGTCATGGGGATCAGTAGCAGGCCCGATTCCGTCGGCGTCATGCCCTTGGCGATCTGGAGGTAGATCGGGATGAAGGTGATGCTGCCGAACATGGCCGCGCCGGTGATGGCCGACATGAACGACGTCACCCAGAACACGTTGATGCGGAAGAGCCCCAGCGGCAGGATCGGCTCGGCCGAGCGGCGCTCGATGAAGACGAAAGCGATGCCCGCGGCGATGGCCAGGACGGCGAGACCCAGGATCTGGACGCTGTCCCATGCGAAGGTCGCCCCGCCCAGCGACGTGGCCAGCGTGATCGAGGCGAGCGTCACCGACAGCGCGGCCGCGCCGCCCCAGTCGATCACGTGCTTGTGGCGGATGCCGGTGGGTTTGAACGCGGTCGCGAAGCCCAGCACGGCGGCCATGCCGATGGGCACGTTGATGTAGAAGATCCAGTGCCAGGAGAACTCCTCCACGAACCAGCCGCCGATGAGCGGCCCGATCACGGAGGCGACCGAGAAGGTCGCGGCGAAGACGCCTTGCGTCTTGCCCCGGTCCTTGGGCGGGATCACGTCGCCGATGACGGAGAGCGCGAGCACGAAGAGCCCGCCGCCGCCCAGGCCCTGCAGCGCGCGCGAGGCGATGAGCCACGCCATGCTCTGCGCGGCCCCCGCCAGCGCGGAGCCCGCCAGGAACAGCCCGACCGAGACGAACACGATGTTGCGCCGCCCGTAGAGGTCGCCCAGCTTGCCGTAGAGCGGGGCCGCGATGGTGGAGGCGAGGATATAGGCCGTCACCACCCAGGACAGGTGCTCGAGCCCGCCCAGGTCCGCCACGATCGTGGGCAGTGCGGTCGAGACGATGGTCTGGTCGAGGGCGGCGAGAAAAAGAAGAAGCCCGATCGAGGCGATGATCAGGCGGATACGGGCGGGGTCGTAGGTCTGGGACCTGTCTGGACTGTCTGTGGCGGTCATGGCGCTTTCCTGTCGTTTGGGAGCCAGATAGGTCATCGCGGGTTTATGTGTCAATAGCATACAAATGTGACTAACACATACTTGACCTGTGCGCTGCCGCACGTCATATCCGGGACATGTCCAATACGCCCTTCAAACCCTTCCCCATTGCACCGCCGCTTGAACGTGCCGAATTCTCGTCCACGTCGAAGGCGGCGCTGATGGATCTCGACGCGGCGATGTTCCAGTGGCACCGCATGCTGGCCAAGGGCGAGCTTACCGGCCGCCTGTTGGCCGAGACCGGGCTCGACCTGGAGCCCGCGTTGTTCCAGGGGTTGATGGCGGTCAAGCGGATCACCCACGGCGTCGGCCGGCCCGAACCGCAGGAGCCCACCGTGGGGCTCGTGGCCGAGGAGATGGCGATCGACCCTTCGCGCGCCAGCCGGATCGCGAGCGAATTGATCGCGCGCGGCTACGTCGAACGCGCGGCCGCGCAGGACGACGGGCGCAAGTCGGTGCTCCTGATCACCGAGAAGGGGACGGCGGCCTTCGAAACCGTGCGCGACCTGCGCTGGACCCACATGGTCGAGATGTTCGCGGATTGGAGCGAAGACGACATCCGCGCCTTTGCCGACCTCTTCGGCCGCTACGTGACCGGTGTTCTGGGACGGCGGACGGAGACGGAGTGAGCCCCGCGGGACAGGGCCGCGATTGAAACGGGGCCCGCGCGCCCCGATATCTGGTGCTCATCCCGGTCCGGCCGGGGGAGGGAGCATGATGGACGAGACCTACGCCAAACACCTCGACGGAATGGATGCCGGTGCACAGGAGCGCCTGGTGCGCGACGGCTTCGCCGCCAAGGTGCGCCGCTTCGGCAAGCGCATCCCCTTCGTGCGCGATGCGGCAGCAGCCTATTACGCGATGCTCGATCCGAATGTGCCGATGCTGACACGGGCCGCGCTGGTCGCGCCGCTGGCCTACCTCGTTATGCCGGTGGATGCCGTGCCGGACGTGATCGCGGGGCTGGGGTTCACGGATGACCTGGTGGTGATCCTGGCCGCGCTCCTGTCCTTCGGGAACCGGTTGGACGCGGGGCATTACGCCAAGGCGGATGAGATGTTGGGGTAGGGTGGGTGCCAACCCACCTTTCTCGTATTAACCCGAAATTTACCACGTCAGGGCATGACCGGCGTCATGTCCAGTTACCGTCGCGTGTCGCTGTCGGGCGGCACGTTTTTCTTCACCGTGAATCTTGCCGAACGCGGGTCGCATTTGCTTGTCGAGCGTATCGCGGACTTGCGAACAGCTTATGGTGCGGTGCAGGCGGAGCTTCCGTTTCGCACAGATGCAATCGTCGTGATGCCCGACCATATCCATGCGGTCTGGACCTTGCTGGACGGCGACAGCGATTTCTCGACAAGGTGGAAGAAGATCAAGACCGGCTTTTCGAAGTCCATCCTGCGGTCGCCCGCGACGGGTGGGTTGGCACCCACCCTACGTATTTCGGCGAGCAAGCGGGAAAAGGGTGAGGTCGGCATTTGGCAGCGGCGGTTCTGGGAGCATACGATCTGCAGTCCTTCCGACCTGGCCGAGCATCTCAGGTATTGCTGGACGAACCCGGTGAAACACGGCTTCGTCACCGATCCGGCCGATTGGCCCTATTCGTCGTTTCACCGGGATTTGGAAGTAGGGTGGGTGCAAACCCACCGGATGTAACGCGTAAGGGTGGGTTTGCACCCACCCTACACATCTTGGATCACCGCGAAAACTTCTTGTACTTCAAGCGCTTCGGCTCAAGCGCGTCCGGGCCCAGCCGGCGCTTCTTGTCCTCTTCGTAGTCCTCGAAGTTGCCCTCGAACCACTCCACGTGCGCCTCGCCCTCGAAGGCCAGGATGTGCGTGCAGATGCGGTCGAGGAAGAAGCGGTCGTGGGAGATGACCACGGCGCAGCCCGCGAAATCGACCAGGGCGTCTTCGAGCGCTCGCAGCGTTTCGACGTCGAGGTCGTTGGTCGGTTCGTCGAGCAGGATGACGTTGCCGCCGGATTTCAGCAGCTTGGCCATGTGGACCCGGTTGCGTTCACCGCCGGAGAGCAGGCCCACCTTCTTCTGCTGGTCACCGCCCTTGAAGTTGAACGCCCCGCAATAGGCGCGGGAATTCATCTGGGCATCGCCCAGGTCGATGACCTCGGCCCCGCCGGAGATCTCCTCCCACACCGTCTTGTCGGGATCGAGCGCGTCGCGGCTCTGGTCGACATAGGCCAGGTCCACGGTGTCGCCGTACTCGACCGTGCCTTCATCGGGCTGTTCCTGCCCGGTGAGCATCTTGAAGAGCGTCGATTTACCGGCGCCGTTCGGGCCGATGACGCCCACGATGCCGCCCGGGGGGAGGGAGAACGACAGGTTCTCGATCAGGAGCTTGTCGCCCATCGCCTTCTTCAGCCCCTCGACCTCGATCACCTTGGAGCCAAGCCGGGGGCCGCGCGGGATGACGATCTGCGCGTTCGAGATCCGCTCGCGTTCGGACTGTCCCGCCAGTTCGTTGTAGCGCTCGATCCGGGCTTTCTGCTTGGACTGGCGCGCCTTGGCACCCTGGCGCATCCACTCCAGTTCCCGCTGCAGGGTCTTCTGGCGCGACTTGTCCTCGCGCGCTTCCTGCTCCAGCCGCTTGGCCTTCTGCTCGAGCCAGGCGGAATAGTTGCCTTCGTAGGGAATGCCGCGGCCCCGGTCGAGTTCGAGAATCCAGCCCGTGATGTCGTCGAGGAAATACCGGTCGTGGGTGACGATCAGGATCGTGCCCTTGTACTCGATCAGGTGCTGCTGGAGCCACGCGATCGTCTCGGCGTCGAGGTGGTTGGTCGGCTCGTCGAGGAGCAGCATGTCGGGCGCTTCGAGCAGCAGTTTGCACAGGGCGACCCGGCGGCGTTCCCCGCCCGAGAGCGTAGAGACGTCGGCATCGTCCGGCGGGCAGCGCAGCGCCTCCATCGACACGTCGACCTGCGCGTCGAGATCCCACAGGTTCTCGCTGTCGATCTCGTCCTGGAGCTGCGCCATCTCGTCGGCGGTCTCGTCGGAATAGTTCATCGCCAGTTCGTTGAACCGGTCGATCTTGGCCTTCTTCGCGGCCACGCCCAGCATGACGTTCTCGCGCACCGTGAGGCCCTCGTCGAGCTCGGGTTCCTGGCTCAGGTAGCCCACCTTGGCGCCCTGCGCCGCCCAGGCCTCGCCCGTGAAGTCCTTGTCCTGGCCCGCCATGATCCGCATCAGCGTGGATTTACCGGCGCCGTTCACGCCCACGACGCCGATCTTGACGCCGGGCAGGAAGGACAGGCGGATGTTCTCGAAACATTTCTTGCCGCCCGGATAGGTCTTGGAAACGCCATCCATGTGGTAGACGTATTGGTAGCTGGCCATGATGCCCTCGTGTTCTGGGTTTGCGCCTAGATAGTCCGACGGGCGGGGCGGGGCAACCGGGCGTGAGCGCGGGGGCCCATTCGCTCAGAGGCGCTTTTCGAAGAACACGTCGGGGTAGGGGTCGTCGTTGAACCGGTCGATCTCGCGCCAACCCAGGCGGCGATACATCTGGACCGCCTCGGGCAGCTGGCTGTTGGTGTCGAGCCGCAGGTGGCTGTGCCCGATCTCCCGGCCCGCCGCCACGATCCGGTCCATCAACCGGGTCGCGAGCTTCAGGCCGCGCGCGGTCGGTGCCACCCAGAGGCGCTTCACCTCGCCCCAGTCGCCGTGCCCCTTGAGGCCGCCGCAGCCGATGGGCACACCGTCCGACGTGGCCACGAAGAAGGCGCCGCGCGGGCGCATCATGTCGGTGGCCTCCGGATCGCTCGACAGGTGCACGTCGTAGCCGGTGTCGAAGCGCCGTGCGAGTTCGCCGTAATATTCCGTGAGGCAATGCACGGCCGTGTCGGTGCGCGGATCGACCTCCTCGAAGGTCACCGCGTCACGTCCGAGCGCCGAGGCGATCAGGTCCATCGCCTCCAGCAGGTCGTCGGCCTTCGGGTGGTCCTCGAGCAGCCGGCGCGCCCGGTCGTCCGACAGCGCCTCGTAGGCGTCGAACTCGGCCCGGCCCGCGGGCGTCAGTCGCGCCACCCGTCGCCGCGCGTCGCCCCGGTCGGCCCCCGTGACCACCAGCCCTTCCTCCTCCAGCCCGCGCAGAAGGCGGCTCATCAGCCCGCTGTCGAGCCCCAGGTAGGCCCGGATCGCCCCCACCTCGGTGATCCCGCGCCCGATGGCGTTGAGAACGCGCGCCGCACCCAGCGGCCTGCCGCGCCCCAGAAAGCTGTCGTCCAGCACGCCCGCCTCGCGGGTGACGGCGCGGTGGAAGCGGCGGATGCGGTCGATGGCGCTCGGTGTCATGGTGTCGGACCTCGGTCAGGTAAACTGCCTGACTTCTGTCAGGCAACCGCACCCCGGTCAAGCGATCGGGTCCGATTGGCGTTGACAGCGCGGCGAACGCCGGGTCAATCAGGCGCGATGCGGTACGAACACCCCATAGGGCGCCCCGGGCGGCGCGTCGGGCTGTTGGGCGGGTCCTTCGACCCGGCCCACGAAGGCCATGCGCACATCACGCGCGAGGCGCTCAAGCGCTTCGACCTCCACGAGGTGTGGTGGCTCGTGAGCCCCGGCAACCCCTTGAAAGAGAACGGTCCCCGGCCGATGGAGGCGCGCCTCGCGCGCGCCCGCGCCGTCATGCAGCACCCGCGCGTGACGATCACCGACATCGAGGCGCGGCTGGGCACGCGCTACACCGCCGAGACGCTGGGCGCGCTCTTCCACCTCTATCCGCAGGTGCACTTCCTGTGGCTCATGGGGGCCGACAACCTGGCCCAGTTCCACCGCTGGGAGAACTGGGACTGGATCATGGAGGCGGTGCCGGTGGGGGTGATCGCCCGGCCCGGGGAACGCGCCGCCGCGCGGGCCTCTCCGGCCGCGCAGGTCTACCGTAACCGCCGGGTGCCGGGGCACCAGGCGCGCCGCATCATGCAGCTCGACCCGCCGGCCTGGACCTTGATCAATGTTCCGATGCGCGCGCATTCGTCCTCCGAAATCCGCGCGCGCGGGGAATGGGGCGACTGAGCCTCTCGGCACCGTGATGCGGTCGCGCCGTGATTGTTTCCGGAATCGCTCTTGTCCGCGCGGTTGCATTTGGATTTACTCGTCCGCATGGCTGGGGGTGTTTCGAGGCGTTTGTTTCTGACGGGTGCGGCGTCCGCGTTTGCGGGCACGGCCTGGGCGAACGCACCTCTCACCTCGATCCGGCCCAAGGCGCGCGCCGACGCGGGCCGCCTCGCGTCCGACCGTGTGCCTGCCGACATCGACACCCTGATCGAGGAGGCCCGCCTGGGCGGGCGCGTGGGCTTCGTCGTCGCCGACAGCGACACGGGCGAGCTGCTCGAGGCGCGCAACGCCGATCTCGCGATGCCGCCTGCCAGCGTGGCCAAGTCGGTGACCGCGCTCTACGCGTTCGAGGCGCTGGGCCTGTCGCACGTGTTCGAGACCCGGCTCATCGCCACCGGCATCCTCGACGGGGGCAAGATCCAGGGCGATCTGATCCTCGCGGGCTCCGGCGACCCGACGCTCGACACTGATGCGCTGGCCGGCATGGCCCAACAGCTCAAGGCGCTGGGGATCACCGGCGTGACCGGGGCCTTCAAGGTCTATGCGGGCGCGCTGCCCTACGCGAAATGGATCGACCCCGGCCAGCCCGATCACCTGGGCTACAACCCGGCGATCTCGGGGCTGAACCTCAATTTCAACCGCGTACATTTCCAGTGGACGCGCGACGACGACGGCTATGCGGTCGAGATGGACGCCCGCTCTGAGCGCTACCGACCTCCCGTGGACATGGCCAAGATGCGCGTGGTGAACCGCGACCTGCCGACCTACACCTACACCGCCGGAAACGGCGGCGTGGATGAATGGACCGTGGCGCGCGGGGCGCTGGGCAAGGGCGGCTCGCGCTGGCTGCCGGTGCGCCGCCCCGATCTTTACGCGGGCGAGGTGTTCCAGGCCCTGGCGCGCGTGCACGGCGTGGCCCTGCCCAAACCCAGTCCGCAGGAGCGCGCGCCGGAGGGCAACACCATCGTGATCCACCGCTCGGACACGCTCTCCGAGATCGCGCGCGGCATGCTGAAATATTCCACCAACATAACCGCAGAGGCGCTTGGGCTGGCTGCGAGCCGGGCGCGCGGGGTGAACCCCGACACCCTCGCGGCGTCGGCCGCGGCCATGTCGGAATGGATGCGCACGGAGATGGACGCGACGAACGCCAGCTTCGCGGATCACTCCGGTCTCGGGGACAAGAGCCGCGTCTCGGCCGGCGACATGGTGAAGATGCTCGTGCGCGAGGGGCCGGACGGGCGGCTCCACGAACACATGAAGGAAGTGCCGGTCAAGGACGAAGAGGGGCGCATCCTGCCCGAGGCGCGCCACGTGATCCATGCCAAGACCGGCACGCTCAACTTCGTCTCCTCGCTCGCGGGCTACGTGACGGCGCAGGACGGGCGGTCCCTGTCCTTCGCGATCTTCACGGGGGACCTGGAACGGCGCGCCTCGCTCAGCCGGGCCGAACGCGAACGTCCGCGCGGCGCGCGCGCCTGGGCCGGCCGCTCCCGTCGTCTCCAGCAGCAGCTCATCAACCGCTGGATGGCGGTCTACGCCTGAACCCTTTCATCTTTCCGAAAATACGCACTGGCACCGCGTGCCGCCCGCGCCGCCCCCGGGACGGGGATGACGCGGGCCACCTGCGGCCTCACTCGACCGCGGGAATGTTGACGGCTTTCTCGCTGGCCGGGCGGGCCATGCAGGCGGCGCGCCAGCGCACCACGTTCTCGAAGCTCGCAAGTTCCAGCACGTCGTCGGCCTTGTAGGCGCTCGAAATGCCGCGCACCCAGGGCCAGCTCGCGATGTCGGCGATGGTGTAGTCGCTGCCCATGATGAAGTCGCGCCCGTCGAGCCGCTTGTCGAGCACGCCCAGGAGGCGCTTGGCCTCGCCGATGTAGCGCTCGCGGGGACGGGGGTCCTCGATGTCCTTGCCGCCGAAGGCGTAGAAGAAGCCGAACTGCCCCAGCATCGGGCCGAGCCCGCCCATCTGCCACATGAGCCATTGGATCGTCTCGTATTTCTCCGCCGGGTCCGAGGGCAGGAAGCTGCCCGTCTTCTCGCCCAGGTAGATCAGGATCGCCCCGGTCTCGAACAGGCCCATCGGCTTGCCGCCCGGGCCATCCGGGTCGATCATCGCCGGGATCTTGTTGTTCGGGTTGAGCGAGAGGAACTCGGGCGTGTGCTGGTCGTCCTCCATGATGTTCACGAGGTGCGGCTCGTAGGCGAGGCCGGTTTCCTCGAGCATGGCCGAGACCTTGATCCCGTTCGGGGTCGGCAGCGAGTAGAGCTGGATCTTCGACGGGTCCGTCGCGGGCCAGCGTTTCGTGATCTCGAAATCTTCAAGCATGATGCATCCTTTCCGCGCCGGCCGGGAGGGGCGGCGCTTCGGTGTTCGGTCGCAGGGTTTCAGGTTCCGGGCCGGGACGCCACCCGCAGGGGCGCACATCCCTCGTTCACAGGTGCGTCACAGCGTCATGTGGCGTGCCCGGGCGCCCCGTTCGATGGCGGCGGCGTGGAGCCGGTCGATGTTGAGCTCGAAGCGGATCTCCTCGAGCAGCCGGAGCTCGCCTTCGCGCATCACCGCGTCGGCCGCGGCCACGTCGCAGGCCATCGCGTAGGCGGTTTCCCAGAGCCGTTCGGGCAGGTTGTCGCGCACGAGGCCGAAGAGCGCGTCGAGCCCGTCCTCCTCGCTCATCAGGTCGAAGACGGTCTGGCTCACCGACTTGATCCGGTCCGCGTCGTATTGCGCGAAGACCGGCAGGTGGTCGACGATCTCCTCGATGCGCAGCAGTTCCGAGGTGCGGATCTGGCCGTCGGAGAGGGAGACGGCGAGCATCACGGCGATCAGGCAGTCTTCGGGGGTCAGCGAATGGGGCAGGTCGGGCACCTTGGGCTCCTTGAATGGTGGGTTGGTTGCAGAATATTGACCGCGTGGCGGTGCTTCAATAGGTAGGCGCTTCACCGGGCGATTGCGCCCATATCACGGGAAAGAACCATGTCCGAACTGCGTGACGCTGCGATGACCTCGAAAGCCTGGCCCTTCGAAGAGGCCCGCCGGCTTTTGAAACGGTACGAAAAGGCGCCGCCGGAGAAGGGCCACGTGCTGTTCGAGACCGGCTACGGGCCGTCCGGCCTGCCGCATATCGGCACCTTCGGGGAAGTGGCGCGCACCACGATGATCCGGCGCGCCTTCGAGGCGATCAGCGACATCCCGACGCGGCTCATCTGCTTTTCCGACGACATGGACGGCATGCGCAAGGTGCCCGACAACGTGCCGCAGCAGGACATGCTGCGCGAGCACCTGCAAAAGCCGCTGACCGCGGTGCCCGACCCGTTCGGGGAATACGAGAGCTTCGGGCATCACAACAACGCCATGCTGCGCCGGTTCCTCGACACCTTCGGGTTCGAGTACGAGTTCTACTCGGCGACCGAGTTCTACAAGTCCGGCGCCTTCGACGAGACGCTGCTGAAGGCCGCCGAGAAATACGACGACCTGATGAAGATCATGCTGAAGAGCCTTCGCGAGGAGCGTCAGCAGACCTATTCGATCTTCCTGCCGATCCATCCGGAGACCGGCCGCGTGCTCTACGTGCCGCTCAAGGAGGTCAACGCCAAGGACGGCACCATCACCTTCGACGACGAGGACGGGCGCGAATGGACGCTGCCCGTGACCGGCGGCAACGTGAAGCTCCAGTGGAAGCCCGATTTCGGCGCGCGCTGGGCCGCGCTCGGCGTGGATTTCGAGATGTACGGCAAGGACCACTCGACCAACACGCCGATCTACGACGGGATCTGCCGCACGCTCGGCGTGCGCCCGCCGGAGCATTTCACATACGAGCTCTTCCTCGATGATAAGGGCGAAAAGATCTCGAAGTCGAAGGGCAACGGTCTGTCGATCGACGAATGGCTGACCTATGCCTCGACCGAGAGCCTGGCCTATTTCATGTACCAGAAGCCCAAGACCGCGAAGCGCATGTTCTTCGACGTGATTCCGCGGGCGATGGACGAGTATCACCAGCAGCTCGCGGCCTATCCCCGGCAGACGCTGGAGCAGCAGCTCAACAACCCGGTCCACCACATCCATTCCGGCGACGTGCCGGAGAGTAAGATGGTGGTGAACTACTCGATGCTCCTGAACCTGGCCTCCGTGGCCTCGGCTCACGACAAGTCGGTACTGTGGGGCTTCATCCGCAACTACGCGCCGGACGCGACGCCCGAGACGCACCCGGACCTCGACGCCGCCGCGGGCTACGCGATCAAGTACTACGAGGATTTCGTGGCCCCCACGAAGGCCTACCGCCTGCCCACGGATCTGGAGCGTGAAGCGCTGGAGGACCTGCGCGGGCGGCTCGCGGCCTGGGAGGGGGGCAACGACGCCGAAGGGCTCCAGGGCGAGGTCTTCGCCTGTGGCCGGGAGCGTTTCGAACCGATGCGCGACTGGTTCAAGGCGCTCTATCAGGTGCTCCTGGGCGCCGACCAGGGTCCGCGTTTCGGGTCGTTCATCGCGCTCTACGGCGTGGATGAGACGGTCGCGCTGATCGACCGGGCGCTGGCCGGTGAGCTCGTGAAATGACCGGTTTCGCCGGGGGCTTGCGCCCGCGGCGACCCGCCGGGGGCCAGCCCCCGGACCCCCGGGATATTTGAGGACCGGAGAAGGGGGCAGGCGCGCCTAGACGATCCAGAGGCGGATCAGGTAGGCGACCGCGCCGATCACCGCGACGCTCGCGGCGTAGATCGCGACGAACCACAGGACGCGTTTCCAGGCCGGCCGGGTGTTCTGCGGACTCTTCGCCATCAGTGATACCCCGTGTCCTCGTCGATCTTGCCCCTGAAGACGTAGTAGGCGTACGCGGTGTAGGCCAGGATCACGGGGATCAGGACGCCCGCGCCCACCAGCATGAAGACCTGCGAAGCACGTGGCGCGGCGGCCTCGTAGATCGTGATCTCGGTGGGGATGATGTAGGGATACATCGTCAGCCCCAGCCCGATGAAGCTCACGACGAAGAGCCCCAGCGCGGCCCGGAAGGGCCAGTGGTCGTGCCGGTGGACGTGGAGCGCGTGAAAGAGCGCCCAGTTGAGCCCGGCCACGAGCGCGGCGACGCCCGCGGCCCACAGGATGTGGGTGCCCTCGAACCAGCGGTAGAAATACCCGTCCTGCAGGAAGGGCGACCAGAGCGACACGGCCGCGATGAAGCCGACCGTGGCAAGGCCCAGGAACCAGGCGCGCCGGCGCATCCTTTCCTGCAGGTCGCCGGTGGTCTTGGACACCAGCCATGTCGCGCCGAGAAGCGCGTAGCCCACCACGACCGCGAGACCCACGAAAGCGGAGAAGGGCGTGAACCAGTCCCACCAGCCCCCGGCATAGGCGCGCGCGGCCTTGTCGACCGTGATGCCCTGGAGAAGCGCACCGAGTGCCACCCCCTGCATGAACGACGCGATCGTGGAGCCCGCGATGAAGGCCGCGTCCCAGATCCACCGGCCGCCCTGCGCCTTCCACCGGAATTCGAAGGAGACGCCGCGCAGGATCAGGGCCAGGAGCATCGCGACCAGCGGCGCGTAGAGCGCCGGCAGGATGATCGAGTAGGCCAGCGGGAAGGCCGCGAACAGCCCGCCGCCGCCCAGTACGAGCCAGGTCTCGTTGCCGTCCCAGACCGGCGCCACGGAATTCATCATCACGTCGCGGTCGCGGCGCCGCCGCTCGGTCGCGAAGAGGATCCCGAGCCCCAGGTCGAAGCCGTCCAGCACCACGTAGGTCAGCACCGCGAAGGCAATCACGAAGGCCCAGATCGTGGTGAGGTCGAAGGAGATGTCTGAAACGATGGGCATGGTCATTCTCCCGGCTGGTGGCCCTGGCGGCCCGGCGTGAGCCCCGCGGCGCGTACCGGCCCCTCGGAGCTGTCCTTGAGGCGCGGTTCACGCGAGCTGGGCGAATGCGCCATGAGCCGCAGGATGTAATAGGTGCCCGCGCCGAAGACGGCGAAGTAGACGACGATGAAGGCGATGAGCGAGGCCCCGACGGCGGGCGCTTCGAGCGGGGCCGCGCTGTCGGCCGTGCGCAACAGGCCGTAGACCGTGAAGGGCTGGCGTCCGACCTCGGTGGTGATCCAGCCCGCGAGAACGGCGATCAGCCCCGACGGCCCCATCGTCACCGCCGCGCGGTGGAGCCAGGGCATGTCGTAGAGCCGCCCCCGCCAGCGCGCCCAGAGCGACCAGAGCCCGAGCCCCAGCATGGCGAAGCCGAGCGCGACCATGACGCGGAAGGACCAGAAGACGATGCCGACCGGCGGCTGGTCCTCGTCCGGGATCGTGTCGAGCCCGGCGAGCGGTGCGTCGAGGTCGTGCTTCAGGATCAGCGACGACAGTTTCGGGATGCCGAACGCGTAGTCGAGGCGCTGCTCGGCATCGTTCGGAATGCCGAAGAGGTAGAGCGGCGC
The DNA here is from genome assembly GCF_009882975.1 of Maritimibacter harenae. GTDB lineage: Bacteria > Pseudomonadota > Alphaproteobacteria > Rhodobacterales > Rhodobacteraceae > Maritimibacter > Maritimibacter harenae. The sequence goes on along the minus strand of NZ_WTUX01000017.1, from coordinate 357,918 downwards.
GCCCTCCGGGTGGCTCTCGTAGTGGCCCTCCATCGCCATGACCTTTGCCGGCTGGTGTTCGAGCGTGTTGAGACCGTGCAGGTCGCCCAGGAAGATCTGGACCGGGGCGACGATCGCGGCCATCCACATCGCCATCGAGAACATCGTGCGCGTGGCGGGCGTGGGGTGCTCACCCCGCCTGCGGTGGCGCAGCAGGTGGAAGGCGCCCACGCCACCCACGATGAAGGCGGTGGTGAGGTAGGCCGCCGTCACCGTGTGGGCGAGCCGGTAGGGGAACGACGGGTTGAAGATCACCTGCCAGAAATCCGTCGGCACGAACTGCTGCGTCTCGGGATCGATCGCGAAGCCCGCGGGCGTGTGCATCCAGGAGTTCACCGACAGGATCCAGAAGGCCGACAGGAAGGTGCCGAAGGCGACCATCGCGGTTGCGGCCATGTGCAGCCCCGGTCCGACCCGGTCGCGCCCGAACAGCATGATGCCCAGGAAGCCTGCCTCCAGGAAGAAGGCCGACAGCACCTCGTAGGCCATCGGCGCCCCGATCACGGGTCCCGCCTTGTCGGAGAAGACCGACCAGTTGGTCCCGAACTGGTAGGACATGACGATCCCCGACACCACGCCCATCGCGAAGGCGAGGGCGAAGATCTTCACCCAGTAGCGGAAGAGGTCGAGGTATTTCTGCTTCCCGCTCCAGAGCCACAACGCGTTGAGCACCGCCAGGAACGACGCCAGGCCGATCGTGAAGGCGGGGAACAGGAAGTGGAAGGAGACCGTGAAAGCGAATTGTATGCGGGCAAGGAGCACCGCGTCGATCGTGTCGAACATGACCCTCTCCGTCTGGTCGCGCGTGGTGCGCGCGTCAAAACCTATGTCACGGATAGGGATTTGGGGGCGCGGCGCGCGGTTTGGATTGGACAATTCGCCGCGGCGGCCGCGACCGCCGGCCTCGAAGCGGCAACGCGGCACGCGGGGCCCTTGTTCCAAGGGGGGTCCGGCTTTTTCACGGTTCGGTGAAACCAATTCGGCCCCTCGCCCGTATCTTGGAAACGAAGGGAGATCAGAGATGAAACAGATCCTATTCGCAACCGCGCTGGCCCTCTCGGCCGCGCTGGCCGGACCGGTCACCGCCCAGGTGGAACCCGGCGAGGCCATCCAGGACGTCATCACCCGCCAGTTCGATGCCTTCATCGCCGAGGACGTGGACGAGGCCTGGACCTATGCCTCGCCCGGTATCCAGGCCATGTTCGGCTCGCCCGGACGCTTCGGCGCGATGGTGGAGCAGGGCTACCCGATGGTCTACGCGCCGAGCGAGACCCGTTTTCTCGACCTGCGCGAAATGAACGGCGACCTGTGGCAGCGCGTTCTGGTGCGCGACGGCGCCGGGACCTACCACCTGCTCGACTACCGGATGGTGGAACTCGACGGCATGTGGCGCATCGCCGGCGTGCAGCTGATCCGCGAGGCCGGCGTCGGGGCCTGACCGGGTCGCTTGACCGGGCCCGGGAGCGGGCCGAAGACTGGTGGCATGACCACCGGCTACGAACCGCTCGACCGGCCGAAACCGGTCGCCCCGGACATCTGGATCGTGGATGGCCCCGCGATCCGCTTCTACGGCATGCCGTTCTCGACGCGCGCCACGCTGGTGCGCCTCGCGGACGGCTCGCTCTGGGTGCACTCGCCGACGCGGATGACCGACGAGCTTGCCGATCGCGTTGCCGCGCTGGGCGCGCCCGCCCACCTCGTCGCGCCCAACTGGATCCACTACGCCTACATCGCCGACTGGAAGGCCCGCTTCCCCGAGGCGCGCACCTGGGCGGCGCCCAACGTCGCGCGCAGGGCCGCGCGCCACGGGCTCGACCTGGCCTTCGACCACGACCTGGCGCAGGTGGCCCCGCCGGCCTGGGCCGGGCAGATCGACCAGATGATCGTGCGCGGCTCGACCGTCCACCGGGAGGCGGTGTTCTTCCACCGCAAGAGCCGGACCCTGGTCCTCACCGACCTGATCGAGAATTTCGAGCCCCGGAAACTGCCCCGGTGGTTTCGCTGGATTCCGAAACTCGTGGGCGTGGCCGACCCGGATGGCCGGATGCCGCGCGACATGCGCGCGACCTTCCGCGACCGCGACGCGCTGCGCGAGGATGTCGGGCGCATGATCGCCTGGGCGCCCGAGCGCGTGATCCTGGCCCACGGCCGCTGGTACGACCGGGACGGCACGGCCGAGCTGCGGCGCGCCTTCCGTTTCGTGCTCGACTGATCCCCTTCATCGTTCCCGAAATACTTCGGGAGAGCGCGAGAGGGCAGCGCCCTCTCGCCCCGCGCCGGCCCACCGGCAGGTGGGACGGCGCCAGACCGGCGCGCGCCCTCGGCGCGCACGGCCCCGCCACGGGGCAGCGTACGGTGGGCTAGAGCCGGCTTAAGACCCGGCCGCTACCCCTTCTCGCGACGGGCCGGGCACGCGGTGTGCCCCGGGCCCAAGCCGAAAGGGACCCCATGAGCAGCACTCTCGACCTGATGCCGTCACCCTTCGTCGACGGGCTGGACCAATGGTCCAGCGAAAACGGCACGGCCGGATCGGCGACCTACGACGGGGCGGCGAACGCGGCCTTCGTGCCCGCCGACCCGGATTTCGGCGGCTGCCTCGAACTCGTGAAGACCGAGACCACGCAGCGTCTGCGCTGGACGGGCGAGACCCCGATCCTGCCGGGCACCTACCTGCGGATCACCGCGAAGGTGAAGGCGATGAGCGGGGCGTTTCCGTCCGTGCGTGTCGCGGGCCATCCGGTCGACGGGGCGGGCGCCCATGTCGCGGGGCTGGATGAGACCGGGCCGGCGGTCGCGCTCGACACCTATGGCGAGGTCGTCGCGGTCAGCGCCATCGTGGCGCCGGGCAACCGGGACGGCGTCGACATGATCTGGGGTGCGGATCCGGCCCACGGGCATTTCGGGATCGACCTCACCGGCGCCTCGGGCGGCGTGGTGCGCATCGACGACCTCACGGTCGAAGACGTGACCGGCATCTTCCTGCGCGACATCCTCGACGTGGTGGACGTGCGCGACTACGGCGCGGTGGGCGACGGGGTGGCCGACGACCACGCCGCCTTCGCCGCGGCGGATGCGGCGGCCGACGGGCGCACGGTGGTGGTGCCGGACGGAAGCTACCGGATCGGCGCGAGCCTCACCATCCGCAACAAGGTGCGCTTCGACGGCACGCTCACGATGCCGGCCGAGGCCCGCCTGTCGCTCATCCGGAACTTCGACCTGCCCACCTATATCGATGCCTTCGGCGACGAGGTGACGGCCTTCGGCAAGGGCTTCCAGGCATTGATGCATTTCTCGGATCACGACGGGTTCGACCTGGGCGGGCGGACCATCAACCTCGACGCGCCGATCGACATGCAGGCCGCGCTCGCCACCGGCGACACGTTCCTGATCCGCCGTGTGATCCGCAATGGCCAGTTCTACGCCGAGGACGGGCCCGCGTGGTCCCCGGACGTCGCCACCAGCCAGGGCAGCTACAACCCCAACAATCCGCTCCAGATCACCGGGCTCGCCAATGCCGCCCAGATTCAGCCGGGCAGCCAGGTGACCGGCAAGGGCGTGGGCCGCGAGGTCTACGTGACCTCCGTGAACGTGGCGGCGGGGACGCTGCAGTTGAGCCAGCCGCTCTACGGGCCTGATCCGACACAGGATTTTACCTTCACCCGCTACAAGTACATTCTCGATTTCATGGGGTTCGAGAACCTGCGCCGGCTCACGTTCTCGGAGGTCGAGTTCCAGATGAACGGCTATTGCAACGGGGTGATCCTGTCGCGCCAGGGTGAGAACATGCAGTTCAAGGACTGCTTTTTCATCAAGCCGCGTCACAAGGGCATCACCTCGGCCGGGCGGGCCTGCCAGGACCTGCATCTCGAGCAGTGCCAGTGGATCTCGAACGAGCAGGGACTCGCGGCCGACCAGCGGATCAGCGTGGGCTTCAACGTGAACGCGAACGACTCCAAGATCCGCGACTGCCGGTTCCAGCGCATGGGGCTGTCGGGCATCCTGAACGGCACGGGCCACAACGTCACCGGCACCCATGTCTTCCAGGGCGACGATTTCTCGAACGCGCCGCGCGTGGCCGGGCTTGTCTTCACGCGCGAGGCCTGCGTGTCCACGGTCACGGGCAACTACATCGACAATTGCGCGATCGAGTGGACCAACGAACACGACGCGAGCCCCGATTTCGGGTCCGAGTACGGTTTCGGCGGTCTCACGATCACCGGCAATATCTTCTATTGCTCGAGCGCGATTTCGTCCTTCCGGTTCATCCGCCTGAAACCCTACGGGACGGGCCATTTCCTGTCCGGTCTGCAGGTGAACGAGAACTCGTTCTACGCCGCCAACGGCACGATCGACCGGGTCGAGGCCTTCGATGACAGCATCGCGGGGGCGGATTACTGGCGCTTTCGCAACATCACCTTCGAGCGCAACAACTTCAACGGCGTGACCCAACGCACGATGTGCCCGGTCTGCCTCGAGTTCAACCAGGGCTCGAACGCGACGACCTGGACGCTCGACCCCTCGGGCTTCCTGCCCTTCGGAGGCAACGCCCGCACGGTGACTGCCGTGGTCGCCGAGGATGAGATCCGCGATGCCGGCAATGCCCGGGTCGCGGCGATGCCGCAGGTCCGCGTGAACCAGGGGGCGCAGAACAAGTTCGTCCAGCTCGTCTGGCCCGAGGCCTGCCGGGGAACGGTGCATGTCACGGTGCGCTGCGACAAGCCGATCTGAGCCGGCCCCGACCGGTTGATCGCGCCCTCGGCAAAAGCGCGCGCATCCGCCGGTTGGGGGAAATCCTTTCCTTTGAGCAGGGGCCGCCCGGCGCTATTCTCCCCGGAACGAAAAAAAGACGGGAACGGGTGCAGGCATGAGCGGACTTCTTCTGACACGGCGCGGATTCGCGGCAGGCGGGCTGGCATTGACCGGCCTCGCGGCCTGCGGGCGGGGACCGGCGCGTTTTGCCGGATCGGCCACGGCGCCGGCCTCGAGCACGATGCGCGCGGTGCCCAACGCCGACTACGACGCCTGGGTCGCGAGCTTCAAGAAACGCGCGGTGGCCGCGGGGCATTCCGGCGCGGTGGTCGAGCGTGCCTTTCGCGGCGCGGGCTACCTGCCCAAGGTGATCGAGCGCGACCGCGACCAGACCGAGTTCACCCGTACGCTGGAAGACTACCTCGCCATTGCCGCCAGCGACGAACGCGTGCGCAACGGCCGCGCGAAATACGCCAGCCTGTCGCGCACCCTCGACGGGATCGAGGCGCGCTACGGGGTCGACAAGAAGATCGTCACGGCCGTCTGGGGCATGGAAAGCTCCTACGGCGAACGCCGGGGCGACGTGCATATCGTGAGCGCGATGTCGACGCTCGCCTTCGACGGGCGGCGCAAGGACTTCTTCGAGAAACAGCTCTTCGCGGTGCTGAAGATCCTCGCGGCCGGGGACACCACGCCCGAGAACATGCGCGGCTCCTGGGCCGGCGCGATGGGCCATACGCAATTCATGCCGACCTCGTATCTCGCCTATGCCGTCGATCACACCGGCGACGGGCGGCGCGATATCTGGGCCGAGGACCCGACCGACGCGCTGGCCTCGACCGCGAATTACCTGGCCAAGTTCGGCTGGACCCGGGGCCAGCCCTGGGGGCTGGAGGTGCGCCTGCCCCAGGGGTTCGACCGCGCGCGGGCGGGCTTTTCCAACACGCGCAGCGTGGCAGACTGGACCGCGATGGGCGTGCGCGACATGGACGGGGGGCGTATCCGAGACCACGGCCCCGCGCGGGTCATCGAGCCGGAAAGCGGTGGACCCGCCTTCATGGTCTTTCGCAACTTCGATGTCATCAAGCGCTACAACAACGCGACGTCCTACGCGATCGGGGTGGGGCACCTGGGCGACCGGATCGCGGGCGGCGGGCCGATCCGGACGTCCTTCGGGCCCGATCCGCAGGGGCTCACGCTCGAGGACCGCAAGGAAATCCAGCGGCGGCTGACCGCGCGCGGATTCGATACCGAAGGGGCGGACGGCGTGATCGGGGCCAAGTCGGAAGCGGCGATCCGGGCCTACGAAGCGGCCAACGGGCTGCCCTCGACCGGGGTCGCGACGAAGGCGCTTCTGCGCCGGCTGGGCGGCACCCCGCGCGCGTGATCCCTCAGGTGAGCGCGTCGGCGAGCGCCCGCCGCAGGCCGTCCGTTTCCCCCACGCGCTCCAGAAGAACCGGGGCGAGGCGCGTTTCCTCATCGTCATCGAGGTCGTGCCAGAGCACGAGCCCCTTGCGCCTGAGGTGCGCCCCGGCCGGGTGATCGGCGCCATAGGGCGCGGGGACGCGCTTGAGCTCCGGCTCCGACAATTGCCACCCGGCGGCCTCGAGCGCGGCGGCTTCCTCGATGACCGGGTGCCCATCGGCCACGCGGGCGCGCCATCGGGGCAGGGCCGCCTTGTCGAAGGCGAAGGTGCCCACGCCGACTTTGCAGTATTCGCGGGAGACGCCGAAATAGCAGGCGAGCGGCGCGTCACGCTGGCTCCATTGCAGGTGCAGGTGGGTCTTGTAGGGCGTCTTGTCCCTCGAAAAGCGCACGTCCCGGTAGATGCGGTAGATTTTCGGCACCGTCTCCCACCCGAGGTCGCGCGCGAACCTGTCGCGCAGCGTCTCGAGCATAAGCTCCGCCGGCCGCTTGACTTGCGCCTCGTAGTCGGACTTGTGCGCCTGGAACCAGTCGCGGTCGTTGTGCGCCGCGAGCCGCGACAGGAAGCCGCGCGCGTCGGAGGTGAGATTGCCGAAATCGTCCATCGCCAAACCTTTCCGCTTTTGCCAGTGTGACGAGGTTCGCCCGATCCGCCAAGCGGGCCGTGCAGCTGTCTGAAAGGAGTTTGCGCAATGTGGAACGACCGCTACGCGACCGATGATTTCGTCTTCGGCAAGGCGCCGTCGCAATTCCTGGTGGCCCAGCAGGACTACCTCGAGCCGGGTCTCAGCGCGCTGGCGGTGGCCGACGGCGAGGGGCGAAACTCGGTCTTCATGGCCCAGAAGGGGCTCGAGGTGACCGCGATGGAAGCCGCGCCCAACGCCATCGCCAAGGCCCGCGCGCTGGCGGACGAACGCGGGGTGACGGTGAATTTCGTGGAGGCGGACATCTTCGACTGGGACTGGGACGCCACGCAATTCGACATCGTCGCCGGCATCTTCTTCCAATTCCTGACGCCCGCGGAGCGTGACCAGGTCTTCGACGGAATGGGCCGCGCCGTGTCCCCGGGCGGGCTGATCATGATCCACGGCTACACGCCCAAGCAGATCGAGTACGGCACCGGCGGGCCGAAAGCGGTCGAAAACCTCTACACGGAGGAAATGCTGGCGGACGCCTACGCAGGGTGGGAGATCCTGCGGCTCGAAGCCTACGAGCGGGAGCTGGACGAGGGGCCGGGCCATTCGGGGATGTCGGCGCTGATCGACCTGATCGCGCGCAAACCCGCTTGAGGTTTTGCATGAAAAATGCCGTTTAAAGCATTGACATGAAATAACAATATGAAAANCGGTTTTCCGGTTTTCCGGTTTTCCGGTTTTCCGGTTTTCCGGTTTTCCGGTTTTCCGGTTTTCCGGTTTTCCGGTTTTCCGGTTTTCCGGCGTTTCGCCGACCTGGAAAATCGCCAATCCTTGACGTTGCGCGCCCCATCTCGGCGTGATGCTCTGGCCGCATCGCAGCCCGGCGGGCCGCCTCTTTTTCGACCGTTTGATCAAATCACTTTTCCCGCCGCGCCGCCCGTGGCAAAGGGGCTTCATGACCCGGCTCGCCGCATATCGCACCCACGCCCGCGCGCACCTCGCGCTCGGCCTGCCACTGATCGGCAGCCAGCTGGCGCAGGTGGCCGTGCAGACGACCGACACGTTGATGATGGGTTGGTACGACGTGCGCGGACTTGCCGCGCTGGTCCTCGGCACGTCGCTCTACCTCATCTTGTTCCTGCTGATCTCCGGCTTCGCCTGGGCCGTGGTCCCGCTGGTCGCCGAAGCCGCGGAAGCCGACGACGAGGTGCGCATTCGTCGCGTGACGCGCATGGGGCTCTGGGTGTGTCTGGGCGTGGGCATGCTCGCCATGCCGATCTTCATCTGGTCCGGGCCATTGCTGGTCGCGCTCGGCCAGGATCCCGAGATCTCCGGGCTGGCGCAGACCTATCTTCGCATCGCCGGCGTCGGCATGCTGCCCGCGCTGATCGTGATGGTGCTCAAGGGCTATCTTTCCGCGCTCGAAAAGACCCGCGTGCAGTTTCGCGTCACGCTGGGGGCGGCGCTGGCCAACGTGGTGGTGAACTACCTCCTGATCTTCGGCAATTGGGGCTTTCCCGAGCTGGGTATCCGGGGCGCGGCCATCGCGTCGTTCAGCGTGAACGCCATCTCGGCGATCTGGCTGGTGATCTACGCGATGCGCACCTTCCCGGAGCACGACCTTTTCGTGCGTCTCTGGCGCCCGGACTGGGAGGCCCTGCGCGAGGTCTTCGCGATGGGCTGGCAGATCGGTCTGACAACGGTGGCCGAGGTCGGGCTCTTCAACTTCTCATCGCTCGTCATGGGCTGGATCGGCACCGTTCAACTGGCCGCCCACGGTGTCGCGCTCCAGATCGTCACCGTCGCCTTCATGGTGCAGCTGGGGCTGTCCAATGCCGCGACCGTGCGTGCGGGCCGGGCCTTCGGCCGGCGCGACGGGCGGGCACTGGTCGACGGGGCGGTCGCGGTCTGGCTCCTCGGTTTCGGTTTCGCGCTGATCTCGCTCGTGGTCTTCCTGGCCATCCCGGAGACTCTCATGGGCCTCTTCGTGGACCCCGCCGACCCGTTGAAGGACAGCATCGTCTCGATCGGGGCGACGCTTCTCGTGATGGCCGCACTGTTCCAGTTCGTCGATTCCGCCCAGGTGCTGGGCATCTCGATCCTGCGCGGGATGCAGGACACGCGCCGCCCGCTGCTCTATGCCGCGGTGAGCTACTGGCTCGTCGGCGCGCCCACGACCTACGTCTTCGGTATCCTGCTGGGCTGGGAGGGGATCGGGGTCTGGCTCGGCCTCGTGCTGGGCCTTGCCTGCGCGGCCGGGCTTCTCATGGTGCGCTTCCGCCGCCTGTCGCAGGCCGTGCCCGCCTGAGGCGGCGTCACTCCTCGCGCATCATGCGTTCGGCCTTCTTGCGCACGAGCAGCGTGCGCAGGTCGTGCATCGCCATGAGAAGCGAATCCGTCACCATGTCGAGCTGGTGATCCTCGGCGTCCTTCTGCACCCAGTTCGCGGTATGGTTCAGCGAGTCCACGGTGCGCAGGATGTCATCGATCTGGCGCGCGTCGAGCAGCTCCTGGCGTTCGTCCAGCCAGTCCGAGATCGCCGCCATGTCCTGGTTCGACAGCGTGCGCTCGCCGTTGGGCTTGATTTCGCCCGTGCGGGTGTTGACCACGGCGATCTGGTCCATCTCGATCCGGCGATGGCGGTTCTGGGTGTCCACCTTGAACACGAAGGCGCCGTTCTCGCGTACGCGGAAATAATACTCGGGAAGCTCTGTCGACATGGGTTCTCGTTTGCTCCTGCCCGCCTCCGTTGTAACGGGTTCGTGCATCCGGGGCCAGCGCGGGCTGTCAGGTGAGCGCGGCGCAGAACTCCCGGATACGGGTGCAGGCGGTGGTGAGCTCTTCGTCCGAGGTGGCGTAGCTCACCCGGAAATTCGGGCTCACGCCGAAGGCCGCGCCGAAGACCACCGCCACCCCCGTCGCCTCCAGAAGCGCGCGGCAGAAGGTTTCGTCATCCGTGATCAAGGTGCCGTCGGGGGCGGACTTGCCGATGCAGCCGGCGATTGACGGGTAGACGTAGAACGCACCCTCGGGCACCGGGCAGCTCACGCCGGGCGCCTCGTTCAGCAGGGACACGACAAGATCCCGGCGCCGCTGGAAGATCTTCGCATTCCCGGCAAGGAAATCCTGCGGGCCCTCGAGTGCGGCGACGGCGGCCCATTGGCTGATCGTGCAGGGGTTCGTGGTGGACTGCGACTGGATCTTGCGCAGCGCCGCGATCAGCTCTTCCGGTCCGCCCGCGTAGCCGATGCGCCAGCCGGTCATGGCATAGGCCTTGGAGACCCCGTTCACGGTCAGGGTGCGCTCGTAAAGGCCGGGCTCGACCTCGGCCGGGGTGGCGAAGGTGAAATCGTCGAAGACCAGGTGTTCGTACATGTCATCCGACATCACCCAGACATGCGGATGGCGCATCAGCACGTCCGTGAGCGCCTTGAGCTCGCCGCGCGTGTATCCCGCGCCGGTCGGGTTCGAGGGAGAATTGAAGATCAGCCACTTCGTCTTGGGCGTGATCGCGGCCTCGAGCTGTTCGGGCGTCATCTTGAAGCCCGCCTCGATCCCGCATTCCACCACCACCGGCGTGCCGCCGGCCAGAAGCACCATGTCCGGGTAGCTCACCCAGTAGGGGGCGGGGATCACCACCTCGTCGCCCGGGTTCAGCGTCGCCATCAGGGCGTTGTAGAGCACCTGCTTGCCGCCCGAGGACACGCTGATCTGCGACGGCGTGTAGCTCAGCCCGTTCTCGCGGGCGAACTTCTTGCAGATCGCGGCCTTGAGCTCGGGCATCCCGTCGGGGGCGGTGTACTTGGTCTTGCCCGCCTCGATCGCGGCGATCGCGGCGGCCTTGATATGATCGGGTGTGTCGAAATCGGGTTCCCCGACGCCAAGGCCGATCACATCGCGCCCCGCGGCCTTCAATTCCTGCGCCAGAGTTGTTACGGAAACCGTGGGCGAAGGTTTGACGCGCGCGAGCGTCGCGGAGAGGATCGTCATGGTCGCATCCGGCTCAGATCATGGGTCCGGTCCGTCCTACGCTCGGCACGGCATGCGATCAAGCGTCTGGGAGGCGTCATGGACGACAATTGGTATTCCGACGAAAACGCGACCTTCGGCGACCGTCTGGCCGCCGCGCGCGATGCGGTCGGTCTGAGCCAGAAGGACCTGGCAAAGAAGCTGGGGGTCAAGGTCAAGACATTGGCGGCATGGGAAAACGACGTGTCGGAACCCCGCGCCAACCGGCTCCAGATGCTCTCGGGGCTGCTCAGCGTGTCGCTGCGCTGGCTCCTGACCGGCGAGGGCGAGGGGGTCGATCCGCCGGGTGCCGGCAACGAGCTCACCCGCGACGCCAAGGCGCTTCTGATGGAACTGCGCGAGGTGCAGTCGGACATCACGGACGCGACCAAGCGCATGGCGCGGCTCGAGAAGGGCCTGCGCAAGCTTCTCGAGGAGGCACCGACGTGAGCGAGACAGCCGAACACCGGCTCAAGCGGCTGGGCATGCGGTCATGGCGGCGTGGCACGAAGGAGATGGACATGATCCTCGGCCCCTTCGCCGACGCGCATCTGGCTTCCCTCTCGCCCGCCGAGCTCGAGCTCTACGACGCGCTGCTGCTGGAGAACGACCAGGACCTCTATCAATGGGTGTCGGGTCAGGCGCCGGTGCCGGAGCGGTTCGCGGCGCTGATCGAGACGATCACGGGCCACACCCAGCGCGCCTGACACGGCTCAGACGCCCTTAACGGAATATTCCGACTTTTGATCGACACTGCCTCCGACCGCGCAAAGGACGGAGGCAGGCATGTCGATCCACGGACCGATCGTCACGGGATCCGAGACCGGGTTCCTCACCCAGTATCTTGAAGTTCTGTCGCTCGTGGAGCGGCTTCATCGGCTGTTGCTGGACGTGATCAAGGACGAGTTCGAACGCCTCGGCGTGCTCGAGATCAACGCGGTGCAGGCGATGCTGCTGTTCAACGTGGGCGACCACGAACTGACCGCCGGGGAACTCAAGACGCGCGGTTATTACCAGGGCTCGAACGTGTCCTACAATCTCAAGAAGCTGGTGGAACTGGGCTACATGCACCACCAACGCTCGGACATCGACCGCCGGTCGGTGCGCGTCCGGCTCACGGACAAGGGGCGCGGGGTGCGCGACGTGGTGGCCGACCTCTTCGCGCGCCATGCCCGCGGGATCGAAGAGCGCGGGGTGCTGTCGCTCACGGCGATGGACGACATGAACGGTGCGCTGCGCCGGGTCGAGCGTTACTGGACCGACCAGATCCGGTACATCTACTGAATCCGGGGCGGGCGCGGGGCGTGGGGCAGGTCGAGGCGTCCCACCGCGAGCGCGGTGATCTCGCGCAGGAGCTTCTTCTTCATGGCGCGGGCATAGTCCTCGAACCCGTCGGCGGGCTCCGCGAAGGCGCCGGGGCCGCGGATGACGACCGACCGGAAATAGCTCATCAGGTCCTCGTCGCCGGGGCCCGCGCCCATGCTGTCGATCGTGTTTATGACGAGCGCGTTCACCGTCACCTCGTCGAAATTGTCGAGGCCCGAAAGATCCTGGGGGCGCGGCCCGGTGTTCGATTTGCCGTCGCCCGAAATGTCGATGGTGCGTTTCCAGCACTCCGGCCCGTCGGCCAGCGCCTGCGCGCTCACCGCCATCGCGGTGCCGAGCGCCGTGGACGGGGGCGAGGGGCTGCGCCGGGTGGCCCGCAGCGTGCCCGCGATGCTGTCGAGCGTCGGACGGTCGGCCACGCGCGTCCAATCGACCAGCACGTTCTGGAACTGCGGCCCGCTCCATTCGAAGATGTAGAACGCGACGGGCGCGGCCCCGGGGGCGAGGATCGCGGCGGCCACCTCCGGCGCGGTCAGCGCCTGGGCCAGCCCGTCCATCTGGAGCCGGTATTCGCCCGCATCGACCGAGCCGGACACGTCGAGCGCAAGGACAAGCGCCTGTCGGCAGTCCGCCTCCTGCGCCGTGGCGTCCACGGGCGCGAACAGGCCCAACAGCGCGAAGAGCGCGCTAGAAACGCGACTCGAAGCTGATGCCGCCCGAGAGCGACGTCTGAGAATAGAGCGGCACATTCGACCACACCCGTTTTCCCTCGACCGTCACGACGGGGGCGAAGCCGAGCACCGAGAAGTTGCGGAACTCGGCCGAGACATGACCCGCGAGAATGTGGTCCTGCCGCCCGCTCGCCGTGTAGGGCGAGACGCTGTAATCCTTGTAGCCGTAACTGGCCCCGATCTCAAAGTGCGCGCCCATGATCGGGCGCCCGAAATCATATTCGAGCTCGACGCGGGGCAGGCCGTAGACCTGCGGCGCGTTGGCCGAGAAGGTCTTGGCATAGGACAGCTCCGCGCTCACCCGGTCGCCCCAGGACAGCTGGTGGGCATAGGTCGCGGCGGCGCGCAGCGTGGTCTCCGGCGAAAGCCCGCCCTGAACCAGAAGCGCCCGGTCGCCACGCGCCGACAGGGTCAGCGCGTCGCGCCCCTCCGCGATCGGCACCGTCGCCGACACGCCGGCCCCGAAGAAATCCGACAGTTTCGACCCGCCATACCAGTTGCGCCCGGCGCGCCCGGTGAACTCGAGCCGCGTGCCTTCACCCACGAGCTGGATGTGCGTGGCGGTGATGCCGAGCGAATAGAAATTGTAATCGCTCCCCCGTGCCCCCGGCGCGGCGGCGCGCGACGTGCGGTCGAGCCAGTTGACCTTGCCCGCGCCCTCGATCCCGATCCAGGTCTGCGACCGGTCGGTCTGGGACACCCGGTAGCGCAGGGTGGCGTCGGCCTGCCCGGTGTAGCCCGACAGCGCCTGCGCGGTCGGCGACAGCACGAAGGGCAGCCCGTAGAGATAGATCAGGTCCTCGGACGAGCCGTTGTTGATGTTCGAATTCGGTGCGATCCCGGCCGAGAAACTGAACCGCCAGGGGTTGCGGTCCTTCACGGTCTGGTAGACCTGCGACAGCTGCTGCACCTCGGCATCGCTGCGGGCATAGGGCAGAGCGCGGCGGATCCAGAATTGCGACAGCGGGTAATTCCCGTCGGCGGCATTGAGCTCGGCCAGCCTGAGCGCTGAGGCATAGCGCGCCGGGGCAAGGTCGCCCGACGCCTCGAACGCCGCGCGCGCCACGTCGCGCGCCTCGCGGGCCTGACCGTACAGGAAGAGGATGCGCGATTTCAGAAGAAGCGCGTCGATATTGCGGGGGTTCTGCGCAATGACCCGGTTCGTGAGCGCCAGCGCGGTGCGCCCGTCGCCCGCCTGCAACGCCTCGAGCGCGGCCGGAAGGCCCGCCTGCGCGTCCTGTGCCTTCGCCCCGTCGCCCAGCCCGATCGCAAGGCAGGCGGCCGCGACGGCAATGATTCTGCGTCCCCACATGGCCGCGTGTCTACGCCGGGGCTGGGCCGGACTCATCCCCCCGTTCGGGGTATTTGCGCCTGCGTTGCCTGATTGCATGGCTGCCCTGTCCGTCGTCCCGCTGCCTCGGGGCGAGTAGGTCAGCCCGGCATCTTCCTGTCAAGCAGCCGTGGTTGTGTGCCGGGATGGCGCAACATATGGTGGCGGAGAGGTCGAACGCCCGGAATCGGGCTTGGGGAGGATCGCCATGCGTCAATACCTGGATGCGCTGCAGACCGTGCTCGACAAGGGCGTGGCCTCGAGCGACAGGACGGGCACCGGAACGCTGTCCTATTTCGGCATGCAGTGCCGCTATCCGCTGTCGGAAGGCTTCCCGCTGGTGACCACCAAGAAGCTCCACCTGCGCTCCATCGTGCATGAGCTTCTGTGGTTTCTCTCCGGCGACACGAACATCGGGTATCTCAAGGAAAACGGCGTCTCGATCTGGGACGAATGGGCCGACGAGAACGGCGACCTCGGCCCGGTCTACGGCCACCAGTGGCGCCATTTCCCTAAGCTGGAGCGCGGGCCCGACGGCGCGCCGGTGATCGGCGAGGTCGACCAGATCGCCGACCTCGTGGAGCAGATCCGGAAGAGCCCCGACAGCCGGCGGTTGATCGTGTCGGCCTGGAACCCCGGTGACGTGCCGGACATGGCCCTGCCGCCGTGCCACACGCTGTGGCAGGTGCGCATCATCGGCGGCAAGCTGCACCTGCAGCTCTACCAACGCTCCGCCGACATGTTCCTCGGCGTCCCGTTCAACATCGCCTCCTACGCGCTGCTGCAAGTGATGCTGGCGCATGTGACGGGCTACGAGCCGGGCGATTTCGTCCATTCCATCGGCGATGCGCATATCTATTCGAACCACATGGACCAGGTGCACGAGCAACTGAGCCGCACGACGCGCCCGCTGCCGCAGATCGAGCTCAAGCGCGACGTGTCCTCGATCTTCGATTTCCGATACGACGATTTCGCCTTCCCGGGCTACGACCCGGCCCCTGCGATCAAGGCGCCGGTGGCGGTCTGACATGCTCACCTTGATCGTCGCGCGGGCCCGGGGCGGGGCCATCGGGAAGGACAATGACATCCCGTGGAGCGCGCCCGAAGACCTGAAGATGTTCCAGCGCGAAACCACCGGGGGCGCGCTCATCATGGGGCGCCGCACCTGGGAGAGCCTTCCGGTCAAGCCTTTGAAGAACCGGATGAATATCGTGGTCTCGCGCAACCCGGACCTGGCCGAGCACGTCGTGCCCTCGGTCGAGGAGGCGATCGGCGTGGCGCGCAACGCGGGCTACCACCGGATCTACGGCATCGGCGGTGCGGGGATCTACGGCGACCTTCTGCCTCTCGCCGACCGGCTGCTCCTGACCGAGGTGGACCTCGACGTCGAGGGGGCCGACGCGTTCTTCCCGCAGGTCGACGAGTCCGGCTGGCGGGTGCTGGCCGAGACACCGCTGCGCGCCGCCGACCCGGCCTGCACCTTGCGCGAACTCGTGCGCCTGCGCTGACCCCCGTTGCCGATCTGCCATGCCGCGCCGGGGCGCGCTATGGCCCTATTGTGCGGGGCCGGGCGCTGACCTAGGTTTTTTTCATGGGACAGTGGAACTTTTTGGGGGCTGCGGCGTTTGCGGTGGCCGTGGCGATCACCCTGCCGACGAGTGCGACGGCGAAAAGCGCGTGGAGCTGCGGCTTCTCGGACGTTTCGGAGCTCGTGCAGGTCGAGGCGCAGCGTGAGGCCGCCTTGCAGCAACGCATCTTCATCACGGACGACGGGCGGCTCGAACGGGTGCGCATCATCGTCGACGAACCGCCCCGGCGGCGCGACCTTCTGGCCGCCGACCTCAAGCGGCGGCTCGGGCTGGTGCGCGACGCGCTGACCGGCGCGCTGGAGCGGCAGCCGGCGACGCTCAAGACCGAGCTCGCGGACTGGAGCCTCTCGCCGTTGGGCCGCATGCGGCAGGACCTGCGCCCGGGCTGCTGATTTTTGTCATCCAGCGGTGACGGGGCCGCGTATCCCTTGTACATTTCTCCAACAAGGGACCGTGATGCAGACGATCGTTTTGTACCTCGTGACCGCCGTGATGTTTCTTGGCATCGACGCGGTGATGCTGAACCGGGTGATGAAACCCCTGTTCGAAAGCCATCTCGGCGATTGGCTGCAAATGCCGATCCGCATCGCCCCGGCGGCGGTCTTCTACCTGTTCTACGTGGCGGGGCTGGTCTGGCTGATCTCGCTCCCGGCGCTGAAAAGCGACACGCCGGTGCAGGCGCTGATCGGCGGCGCGGTCGTCGGCGCGATGGCCTATGGCACCTACGAGTTCACCAATTACGCGACGCTGAAGCTCTGGGCGCCGCAGATGGTGGCCACGGACGTGATCTGGGGCACGGTCCTGACCGGCTTCACCGCCTGGGCGGGCGTGATGATCACGCGCGCGGTGACCTGAAACGCGTCCCCGCGCAGGGCAAAGAAAAACCCCCGCGCGGCCGGACCGCGCGGGGGTTCGTCATTCTGTCGGGTCGGTTCAGATCGACTTGAGGTCGCCCGCGCTTTCGCGGCCGTCCCGGCCCGGGATCATCTCGTACGACAGTTTCTGGTTGTCGGCGAGACCGGTCATCCCGGCGCGCTCGACAGCGGAAATGTGGACGAACACGTCCTTGCCGCCGTCATCGGGCGCGATGAAGCCATAGCCTTTGGTGGTGTTGAACCATTTCACGGTGCCGGTGGGCATGCCGTATCTCCTTCGTCTTGTCCGCCCGCGGTATTGCGGCGGGATGGTGCAGCCAGGTCTTCAGCTGCCCCGGAAGGAGCATTGGTCTGGAAGTACTTGTCTCACACGGTCATGGTGGACCAAACAGGGAAAAACTCAAGCGAAGATTTCATGAAGGGCCAAGGTATGCGGGTTTACGGGATCAAATCATGCGACACGGTGCGCCGCGCGATGAAGGAGCTTTCGGCGGCCGGACACGCCCCGGAACTGGTCGATATCCGCGCCGAGCCGCAGGACGAGACGGTTTTCCGGGCCTTCTACGACGACTTCGGCGCGGCACTCGTGAACACCCGGTCGACGACGTGGCGCGGGCTGTCGGCGGAGGAGCGTGAAGGCGACCCGGTTGGGCTGATTTCTGCTCATCCGGCCCTGATGAAGCGCCCGGTGGTCGAGGACGGCGGGCGGCGCACGCTGGGTTGGGATCAGGCGGCCAAGGCGGTCTGGCTCTGAGCGCGGCGTGCGATCAGTCGGTCCAGTGACAAGGGACCCGGCCCGGTGAAGACCGGGACAAGGAGCATCGTCACCCACAGGAGCCGCTGGTCCAGGATCGCGCTGTCGGGCACCCGGTCGAACCACCCGCCAAGGGTCGCAGGCTGCGACAGCGCGCCGTGACCAATGAGGTCGGTCAGCGTCTGGACGATGATGAAACCGATCATCCCGAGGGCGGCCAGCCGGGTTGCGAGCCCCAGGACCAAGAGGGCGGGCAGGATGAACTCTGCCAGCGTGCCCGCGGCGACGATTACCGTGTGGAACAGCGTCAGCTGCGTGACGTCGTAGCCCGCGGCCTCCATCGCGCGGGGGAAGATCTGCGCATAGGCGTTGAGCGACAGCCCCGCGCCCTCCAGCTTGGTCAGGGCCGAGGCCCAGAAATACCCCGCGAGCGTGAGCGAGAAGGTGAGCCGGGCGAGGGTGCCGAGCACGGGCGGACCGGCGGCGTCGAGGCGGGTGAGGATGGCGTGGATCATGCAGGCACCTCCAGATGCACGAGGGCCTTGCGGCCGATGAGCCGGGCGAGCGCGGCGGGCAGGTCGAGATCCGGCGCGGCCGCAGCGGCCTCGCCCAACGATCGGGTGGCGAGGGCCGTGAGGAACAGGGCCTCGGCCTCGGGGATCGGTTCGGCGAGCGGGTCCCAGTCCGGGCGGGTGACGAGCACCGATTGCGCGCCCGCCGCGGGCCTGGGGGCGGACGGGTCGACGTTGGCCCGCCAGATCGCGTGGATCGGGTAGGGCGAGCGCAGGACGGTGACGGCCGGGGCCAGCGTCAGGCGCGCGTGGTGGATGTCGGGCCTGTCGAGCGCCTCGGGGGCAAGCGGCGGCGTGTCGGCGGCGTGGTAGGCGCGGCGCAGGGCGAACTCGAGCCGCGCGGTATCGGCGAGATAAGGGAGCCCGGCAGCAGGCGGGAAATCCGCGATGAACGCCGGGAACGCCGCGCCGTAGGTCGCCAGAACCGGGGAGTCCGGCGGGTGCGCGCGCACGAAGGCAGCGGCGAGGGCGGCGAAGAAATCTTCGCCCACCAGCCGTTGGGTCACCGGGAACCCGTCGCGCATCGCCTGGACGAGCGATGCCATCACGTTGTTTCGGTAGACGTCGAAGCGGCGGCCGGCCTGGGCGCCCGTGGGGCCGCGAAGGCCCGAGGGCGTGCGATCCGGGTCGAGAAGCGCGTCCGCGAAGGTCATGGCGCGCACCCCGAGGGACGGGTTTTCCGGGGCGCGGCTTCATTCAATCCGGCTAATTTCACTTTTCCGGTTTTCCGCTTTTCCAAAAAACCGGCTTTTCGGAAAAGCGGTATCCATGGCGGGGCGCCAATGCTGAAATCCCGGATGAAGAATGCCGCACAATACCATGAAAAAGCGATGTTTTGCGTCTTGGTCATGCCTTCACCCGTCCCAGAAGGGCCGCCGCACGCGCCGCTTCCGCCTCGAGCATGTCCCAGTCCGGCACGTCGTTGTCCCATTCGATCAGCACAGGCTTCGGGCCCATCCGCTGGATCGTCTCGCGGCACAGGGTCCAGACCGGATCGGCCACTTCGGACCCATGCGCATCAATCAGCAGCGGCGCGCCGTCATCGTCCGTCTGTGCATCGTGTCCGCCCAGGTGCACCTCTCCCACCGCCTGAAGCGGGAATGCGGCCAGGTAGGCGCGCGGATCGGTCTGCTGGTTGGTGCAGGCGACGAACACGTTGTTGATGTCGAGCAGCAGACCGCAGCCCGTGCGCCGCACGAGCTCGGCCAGGAAGTCGGTCTCCGCCATCGTCGTCTCGGCGAAGGCCAGGTAGGTCGCCGGGTTCTCGAGCAGCATCCGGCGCCCAAGCGTTTCCTGCACCTCGTGGATGTGCTGCTCGACGCGTGCCAACGTCGCCGCGTTGTAAGGCAGCGGCAGCAGGTCGTTGAAGTAGGTCCCGCCGTGCGACGACCAGGCGAGGTGTTCGGAAAAGCTCGCCGGTTTCAGCCAGCCGACCAGGCGTTTGAGACGGTCCAGGTGAACGGGGTCCAGCGGGCCCTCGCCGCCGATCGAAAGGCCCACGCCGTGGACCGAGATCGGAAAGCGTTCGGCCAGGGCCGCAAGCTGTGCGATCGGTCGGCCGCCGTCGCCCATGTAGTTCTCCGCGTGGATCTCCAGCCAGCGGACCGCGCCGCTGTCCGTGATGATCTCGGCGTAATGTTGCGGTTTGAAGCCCACGCCCGGCGCGGGTGGCAATCCGTGTCGCGTCATGTCGAGCATCCGTCCCCTCCCGACTCGAACGGGGGGCGGGGCGGCACCGGGGCCGCCCGCGCCCGGTCCGGTCAGCTCGCGTCGCTGTCCATCTCGTCGTCCATCATCATGTCGCCGGGCAGGTCGCGCTCCAGCGGCTCGAGAGAGCCCATGCGCTTCATGCCGTCCTCTGTCATGGATGCCTCGATGGTCATGTCTTCGCAGGTCCCCGCGGGAACGAGCGTCCAGGCGTTGCCCTGCCAGTCGACGGACGAGGTGCCCGCGCAGGTGGTGCCGGGGCCGGCCGCGCAGCCGTTTTCGCCGGCCTTGGCGACGCCGTAGCATTTCTCCTGCTCCTGGGCGTGCGCCGGCAGGGTGAGCGAGGCGAGCGCGGTCGCGACCGCGCCGGCCACGGCGGCATGTGTGAGTTTCCGGGTCATGTGTCTGTCCTCCTCCGAGTTGCGTTCAGATCCGCTCCTTGCGGTGATCCATTGCTAATCCCGCAACCTCGTCACGGACCATTCACGCGCCCGTGCCGCGCGGCGGTGTGACGCGGTGAAACAAACGCTTTCGTGAGTTGAACGTGAAACGGGCGGCCGAATGGGCCGCCCGTCTCGTGCAATATCAAAGGCTTGGTTCAGGCCAGGTCCGGCGGTGTCGCCTCAGACGAGAGTTCCTGCACCACTTCGTCCAGCGCGACGACCCGGGTCTGCTTCTCGCCCAGGCGGCGCAGTGTAACACTCCGGTCCTCGACCTCCTTCATCCCGATGGCGAGAATGACCGGAACCTTGCCCACGGAGTGTTCGCGGACCTTGTAGTTGATCTTCTCGTTGCGGATGTCGGCCTCGGCGCGCACGCCCTTGGCGCGCAACTCGGCCACGACCTCGTGGACGTAGTCATCGGCGTCCGAGACGATCGAGGCGACGACCACCTGGCGCGGCGCGATCCAGAAGGGCAGCTTGCCCGCGTGCTCCTCGATCAGGATGCCGATGAAGCGCTCGAACGAGCCCAGGGTCGCGCGGTGGAGCATGACGGGGCGGTGCTTGGCGCCGTCCTCGCCGATGTAGCTCGCGTCCAGTCGCTCGGGCAGGACGAAGTCCACCTGCAGCGTTCCGCACTGCCAATCGCGCCCGATGGCGTCGGTCAGCACGAACTCGAGCTTCGGGCCGTAGAAGGCGCCTTCGCCCGGGTTCAGCTCCACGTCGTTCGTCACCTTGTGCGTGGCGTCGAGCAGGGCCTTTTCGGCCTTGTCCCAGATCTCGTCCGAGCCCGCCCGGGTGTCGGGGCGGTCGGAGAACTTGATCTTGTAGGTCGGGAAGCCGAGGTCGCGGTAGACGTTCGCGAGGAAGCTGATGAACTTCTCGGTCTCCGCCTCGATCTGGTCTTCCGTGCAGAAGATGTGCGCGTCGTCCTGCGTGAAGCCGCGCACGCGCATGATGCCGTGCAGCGCCCCCGAGGGCTCGTAGCGGTTGCACGACCCGAACTCGGCCATGCGCAGCGGCAGGTCGCGGTAGGATTTCAGCCCGACGTTGAAGATCTGCACGTGGCAGGGGCAGTTCATCGGCTTGAGCGCGTTGACCGCCTTCTCCCGCGCATGCTCCTCGTCGACTTCGACGATGAACATGTTCTCCTGGTACTTGTCCCAGTGGCCAGAGGCTTCCCACAGCTTGCGGTCGACGACCTGCGGCGTGTTCACCTCGACATAGCCGCCCGCCTGCTGCTGGCGGCGCATGTAATCCTGAAGCGTCGTGTAGATCGTCCAGCCGTTGGGGTGCCAGAACACCTGGCCCGGCGCCTCTTCCTGCATGTGGAAGAGGTCCATCTCGCGGCCCAGGCGGCGGTGATCGCGCTTCTCGGCCTCTTCGAGGAAGGTCAGGTGCTTCTTCAGGTCGTCGCGGTTCTTGAACGCCACGCCGTAGATGCGCTGGAGCATCGGGCGCGTCGAGTCGCCGCGCCAGTAGGCACCGGCCACCTTCATCAGCTTGAAGGCGTCCGCGGGCACCTGGCCGGTGTGCTGCAGGTGCGGGCCGCGGCACAGATCCTGCCAGTCGCCGTGCCAGTACATCCGGATCGGCTGGCCGTCATCCGGGATCGCGTTCACGAGCTCGACCTTGTAGGGCTCGCCGGTCTTCTCATAGTGCGCGATCGCGTCGGCCCGGTCCCACACCTCGGTGCGGACGGGATCGCGGGCGTTGACGATTTCCTTCATCTTCGCCTCGATCGCGCCCAGGTCCTCGGGCGTGAAGGGCTCTTCGCGGTCGAAGTCGTAATACCAGCCGTGTTCGATGACGGGGCCGATGGTGACCTTGGTCTCCGGCCACAGTTCCTGCACCGCGCGCGCCATGATATGGGCCGCGTCGTGACGGATGAGTTCGAGCGCCTGCGCGTCGTCCTTCATCGTGTGGATGGCGATCTCGCTGTCTTCGTTGATCGGCCATTGCAGGTCGAAGTGCGCGCCGTTGACGGTCGCCGAAATCGCTTTCTTCGCAAGCGAGTTCGAGATATCGGCGGCAATGGCGGCGGGAGTGATCCCGGCGTCATAGACACGCGTATTGCCGTCAGGGAATGTAAGGGAAATGTGGCTCATCGGCCCAGTCTCCTCGTCGGTTCGGCGCCCACGGAACGCCCGGTTGCGGGTATATGTCGTGGGGGCGGTTTGGCGCGGGTCGACGCCCAAGTCAAGCCAGTGATGCGCCCGTTCGGGGCGCGACACAGCCAGAAAGGCGGAAAATGAGCAAATCCACACTGGGCGAGCGGGCCTTCGAAACGCTCGCCGGAGATCCCGAAACACCGGCCGAGGCGCGCAACGGGCTGCGCCACGTGGTGTCGCTGTCGATGACAAAGCTGGCCGACGGGTTGATCGACCCCAAGCTGGTCCTGTCCTACCTGCTGAACGCCCTTGGCGCGCCGGCCGTGCTGGTCTCGGCGCTGGTTCCGATCCGCGAAGCGGGGGCGCTTCTGCCCCAGGTGCTGCTCGCGCACCGGCTGGAACGCATGCGCATGCGGCGCTGGATGTGGGTCGCGGGCAGCGTGGGGCAGGGGATCGCGGCCGCCCTCATCGCGCTGGCGGCCCTCACGCTCGAGGGGGCGGCGGCCGGTTGGGCCTTCGTCGCGGCGATCACGCTCCTCGCCGTGTCGCGCTCGGCCGCCTCGGTGAGCTTCAAGGACATCCTGGGCAAGACCGTAGGGAAACGCCGGCGCGGCTCGGTGACCGGGCTGGCCGGTTCGGTCGCTTCGGCGGGCGTCTTCGCCTTCGCGCTGCTCCTCGTGTCCGGCTGGCTCAGTGGCACCGTGGTGCTGGCGGCCGCCGTCGGCGTTGCCGCGCTTCTGTGGGTCACCGCCGCGCTCGTCTTCGCCACGCTGGAAGAAGACCCGAGCCCGGCCGAGGGCAACGGCGATGCGCTGCGGCCCTGGAAGCTCCTGCGCGAGGACGGGGTCTTCGCGCGCTTCGTCGCTGCGCGCGGGTTCCTGACCGCCACCGCGCTCGCGCCCCCCTACCTCGTCCTGCTCTCGGGCGGCGAGGGCCGCGGGCTGGGGCAACTGGGCGCGCTGGTGGTGGCCTCCTCGGCCGCGGCGTTCCTTGCCTCCTATGCCTGGGGGAAGGTGGCCGACTGGTCCTCGCGCCGGGTTCTCATCCTTGCGGGCGTCCTGGGCGCGCTCGCGATGGGGGCGGCCGTGGGGGCCGAGGTGCTGGGGCTCGCTCAGACGATCTGGGCGATGCCGGCCGCGCTCTTCGTCCTGATGATCGCGCACCACGGCGTGCGGCAGGGGCGGTCGACCTATCTCGTGGATTTCGCGAAGGACGCCGACCGGGCCGCCTATGCCGCGACCGCCAACACGCTGATCGGCGGTCTTCTGCTGGTTTCCGGCGCGATCGGCGGCGGGCTCAGTTTCATTGGGCCTGCCGCGGCCCTTGCGGGCTTCGCGATCATGGCGCTGATCGGGGCCGGGCTGTCCTTTGGGCTGACCGAAGCCGAGGGCGCGTGACACCCCTTTCAAACAGGGTGACCTTGATGCAGGATCGCGCGAAACACGAACAAGGGGGCACTCGCGTGGTTGAACCGAGCTTTCACGACACCGCCGCGGGACGGCGGATCGCGTATCACAAAACCGAGGGCAAAGGACCGGGTGTCGTCTTTCTCGGCGGGTTCAAATCCGACATGGAGGGCACAAAGGCCCTCGCGCTCGAGGCCTGGGCGAAGCAGGCGGGCCGGTCCTTCCTCCGGTTCGACTATTCCGGCCACGGCCAGAGTTCGGGGGCTTTCACCGATGGCTGCATCGGCGAATGGGCCGAGGATGCGCGGTCCGTGATCGAGGCGGTCACCAAGGGCCCGCAGGTCCTGGTCGGTTCCTCGATGGGCGGCTGGATCAGCGCGCTTCTCATCCGTGAGCTGGGCAAGAAATGCGCGGGCTTCGTCGGCGTCGCCGCGGCCCCGGATTTCACCGAGGACAGCATGTGGCGCGACCTGAACGAGATCGAGCGCGCCAAGCTGAAGCGCGAGGGCCAGATCTTCCTGCCCTCCGATTACGGAGACCCCTATCCGATCACGCGAAAGCTGATCGAGGACGGCCGCCGGAACCTCGTCCTGCGCGAACCGCTCCAGATGCCGTTCCCGGTGCGCCTGCTCCAGGGCACCGCGGACGCGGACGTGGAGCGGCAGGTTGCGCTCAACCTCCTCGACAACATCCGGGGCGACGACGTGCGGCTGACCTTCGTGAAGGGCGCCGACCACCGCTTTTCCGACGAGGCGTGCCTCGCGCTCCTCATCCAGTCGGTGGAGGAGGTGCTGGCATGAAGGAGCCGGTGCTGCTGGTCCCGGGCATGATGTCCGACGCCCGGGTCTTCGCGCCCCAGATCGCAGACCTTTCGGCCCGGCATCCCGTTCACGTCGCCAACATCTCGCGCGGCCACTCGATCCGCGAGATCGCGGCCGAGGTGCTGCACCAGGCGCCGCCGCGCTTCGCGCTCTGCGGCGTGGCGATGGGGGCCATCGTGGCGATCGAGATGCTGCGACGGGTGCCGGAGCGCGTGACGCGGCTCTGCCTGATCTCGAGCCTCCCGCTGGTGGAAACGCCCGAACAGGCCGTGTGGCGCGAACCGCAGATCGTGAAGGCGCAGGCCGGACAGCTCGACGAGGCGATGGCGGACGCGCTGCCCGAGGATACCTTCGCACCGGGTCCGAACCGGGAAGCCACGATGGCCACGGTGGCGGAGATGGCGCGCGCGCAGGGCATCGAGGTCTTCGTGCGCCAGTCCCGCGCGCTTCAGCGCCGCCCCGACGGGCAGGCCGCGCTGGCCCATCTGCGGGTGCCGTCGCTCGTCCTGTGCGGCGAGCACGACAAGATCACGCCGGTCAAGCGCCACAGCTTCCTGGCCGAGTTGATGCCTTACGCGGAACTCGCGGTGATCGACGACGCGGGCCATCTGCCCACGCTCGAGACGCCGGAAAAGACCTCGCTCGCGCTCAACGCGTGGCTCGATCTTCCGCCGGTCGCCTGATCCTCAGACCGCCTTGAGCGCCGGGCCCTTGCCCGACTTGGCCTTGCCCGCATGTTCGCCGGCGTGGCTATCCATGAACCGAAGCACGAGCGGGCGGATGTTGTTGCGCCAGGACTTGCCGGCGAAGATGCCGTAATGGCCCGCCCCGTCCTCGATGTGTTGCGCTTTCTTCTCTTCCGCCAGGCCGGTCAGAAGGGGCAGGGCGGCGCTGCACTGGCCAGGGGCCGAGATGTCGTCCTTCGAGCCTTCGACCGTCTTTACCGCCACGTTGGTGATCTTGCCGATGTCGACCTGCCGGCCGGCGACGACGAAGTCGTTCGTCGCGATCTCGCGTCCCTTGAAGATGCGCTCGACGGTGGAGAGGTAGAACTCGGCCGTCATGTCCATCACGGCGAGGTATTCGTCGTAGAACTTGTTGTGCTTGTCGTGATCCCCGGCCTCGCCGCGCGCCACCGCCATGATCTGGTCGGTGAAGGCCTTGGCGTGCTTGTCCGCGTTCATCGCCATGAAGGACGACAATTGCAGAAGGCCCGGGTAGACCATGCGCCCGGCGCCGGCATACTTGAAGCCCACGCGCTGGATCGCGGTTTCCTCGAGATAGCCCATCGTCACGCGGTTGCCGAAGTCGGTCACGTCGGTGGCGTTGGCGTCCGGGTCGATCGGCCCGCCGATGAGCGTCAGCGTCTGCGGCTGCGCGTCCGGGTCGATGTCTGCGAGATAGGCGGTCGCGGCAAGCGCGAGGGGCGCGGGCTGGCAGACGGCCACGACGTTGATGTCGGGCCCCAGCTCTTTCATGAAGTCGACGAGATAGAGGGTGTAATCCTCGATGTCGAACTTGCCCTGCGACACCGGGATCTCGCGCGCGTTGTGCCAGTCGGTGATGTAGACTTCGCAATCGGGCAGGAGCGAGGCGACGGTCGAACGCAGGAGCGTGGCGTAGTGGCCCGACATCGGGGCCACCAGCAGGACGCGGCGCTCTTTCGGCGCACGGCCGACCACGTCGAAGTGGATCAGGTCGCCGAAGGGCTTCTCGATCAGCTTCTCGACGTTGACCACGTGGTCGCGTCCGTCTTCGCCGACAACGGTGTAGATGCCCCAATCGGGCTTGGCCACCATGCGCGCGAAGCTGCGCTCGGTCACCTCTCCCCAGGCGGAGAGCCACTGGAAGAACGGGTTGGGCAGCGCCTGGACGGCCGGGTAGGCCCCCATCGCCTGCGCCGTCGCACCAAGCCACTGGTTGGTATTGCGAACCGTTTCCATCAGGTCGTAGGTCGGAAGGTAACGCATGGTAAGCCTTTCATTTGCGTCGCGCACCACTCGTCCGTTACGCTTCTGACGGAAGAGCATCGCGGCGATGCTGCAAGTGCAAAGCACGATAGGGTGGAATATTCTGCATGGCAACGGACGAAGTGAACACGCGGGAAAGCACCGAAAAGCTTCAGAAAAACATGGAACGGATCGAGGAGCTCTCCGAACGCTTCGCTGCTGCACTTGCGAAAAAGCAGGCGATTCGACCTTCACTTCAGGGCCCCGGCCAGGACTTCTACGTCAAGACGATGGGCGCCTACTGGTCGGAAATGATGCAGAACCCCGGCAAGGTGCTCGAAAACCAGGTCGAGTACTGGGGCAAGACGCTCAAGCACGCCGTCGAAGCACAGCAGGCGCTGTTCACGGAACATGCGCCGCCCGAGGACATGACCGGCCCCGATCCGCGCTTTCGCAACCCGCTGTGGGAGTCGCACCCCTATTTCAACTACCTCAAGCAGCAGTACCTGATCACGTCCGAGGCGATGCAGGAGGCGGTCGAGTCGCTCGAGAACCTCGATGACCGGGACCGGCGGCGGGTGACGTATTTCACCCAGCAGATCATCGACCTGATGTCGCCCACGAACTTCCTGGCGACCAACCCCGACGCGCTGGAGCACGCGATCCAGACCGAGGGGCAGTCGCTGGTCGACGGGCTCGAGAACATGATCCGGGACCTGGAGGCCAACGACGGCGAACTGGTCGTCACGCTGTCCGACCCCGACGCCTTCAAGGTGGGCGAGAACCTGGGCACGGCCGAGGGCAACGTGGTCTTTCGCAACCACATGTTCGAGCTGATCCAGTACAAGGCGCAGACCGACAAGGTCTACGAACGCCCGCTGGTCATCTTCCCGCCCTGGATCAACAAGTTCTACATCCTCGACCTGAAGCCGGAAGACAGCCTGATCCGCTGGATCGTGGAGCAGGGTTTCACGCTCTACGTCGTGTCCTGGATCAACCCGGATGCGAGCTATGCCGACACCGGGCTCGAGGATTACGTCGAGGACGGCTATCTCACCGCGATCAACGAAGTGCGCGCGATGACCGGGCAGGACAAGGTCAACGTGGTGGGCTACTGCATCGCGGGCACGACACTGGCGCTCACCCTGTCGCTTCTGAAGAAGCGGGGCGAGGATCCGATCCATTCCGCCACCTTCTTCACCGCGCTCACCGATTTCTCGGACCAGGGCGAAGTGGGGGTGTTCCTCGACGACGATTTCGTCGACGGGATCGAGGCGGAAGTGGGGGACAAGGGCGTTCTGCCCTCGATCTTCATGTCGCGCACCTTCAGCTTCCTGCGTTCGCGCGACCTGATCTACGGCCCCGCGATCAAGTCCTACATGATGGGCAAGGCGCCGCCCGCCTTCGACCTGCTCTACTGGAACGGGGATTCCACGAACCTGCCCGGGCGCATGGCGATGGAGTACCTGCGCGGCCTGTGCCAGCAGGACAAGTTCGCGGGGGAGGGCAAGGGCTTCCCGCTTCTGGGTACGCGGCTCCGGATCGAGGACGTCGACGTTCCGATCTGTGCCATCGCCTGCGAAACCGACCACATCGCGGCCTGGCGCAGCTCCTACCGGGGCATGCGCAAGATGGGGTCCCAGGACAAGACGTTCATCCTGTCGGAGTCGGGGCACATCGCCGGCATCGTGAACCCGCCGGCCAAGAAGAAGTACGGCCACTACACGAACGAGGACTGGCCGGAAGCGCCGGAGGACTGGCAGGCCGGCGCCACGCGCCACGACGGCACCTGGTGGGGCCGCTGGGGCAAGTGGCTCGCCAAGCGTTCCGGCAAGAAGATCGAGGCCCGCGAGGTGGGCGATTCGGACCATCCGCCGATGGAAAAAGCCCCCGGAACCTACGTGATCGGCTGCCCAAAGGTCTGATCCAAAAGGATTTTCCGTCTCCAGCCGCAATTTATGCTGCAGTGCAGAAAAAGTCTTGATTTTCTGCACTGCAGCACGCATATTCTTTGCACACGCAGAAATTCACCCCGGGGTCAATCTCGGGAAGACTGGAGACAGACCAATGGCCAAAGCCACCAACGACTACACCAAGATGATGCAAGACATGATGGGCTCGTTCCCGATGGACATGTCCGCCTTCGAAGGCGCGATGAAGTCCAGCCAGGCGTTCGGCGAGAAGATGACGAAAGTCGCCCTCGAAGCCGCTGACAAGTCGACCGAAATCTCGACCGCCTGGACCAAGACGACCATCTCGAAGATGGGCGACCTGTCGTCCACGAAAGCCGACCCGGCCGACTACACCAAAGCCATGACCGAGTTCGCTTCGGCCCAGGCTGAATCGGCCGCCGAGCACATGTCGGCCTTCGCCGAAGTCGCCAAGAAGGTCCAGATGGACACCGTCGAGCTGATGCTCGCCGCTGGCAAGGACATGGGCGAAGAAGCGTCGAAGAACGTCAAGAAGGCCACCGACGAGGTGTCCAAGGCGACGAAAGCCGCTTCCAAGTAAGGATTTCTTGGCCGGCCTCCTCCTCCCTGCCGGCAAGAACACCCTGGCGGGCCCCGACGGGCCCGCCTTTTTTGTGCGCGAACCCCGTGCACGCATCCCGTTCCCATGAAGGCTTGCTTTTCGTTTCTGCACTGGCGTAGTGTTTTTTCTGCGCCGGCAAAGTAACCTGCGCCGTCAAAGAGTTGGGAGGACCACGTGGCCGAAAGCACAGAACCGCTCCTCATCAAGCGCTACGCGAGCCGACGGCTTTATAACACCGAGACTTCGGACTACGTGACGCTCGAAGACATCGCCGGGTTCATTGCCGAGGGGCGCGAGGTTCAGATCGTCGATCTCAAGTCGGGCGACGACCTGACGCGGCAATACCTTCTCCAGATCATCGCGGAGCACGAAAGCCGGGGCGAGAACGTCCTGCCGGTCGACGTGCTGACCGATCTCGTGCGCAGCTACACCACGCAGGCGCAGTCGATCGTGCCGCAGTTCCTGGCCAATTCCTTCGAAATGCTGCGCCAGCAGCAATCGCAGATGATGGAGAACATGCAGTCGATCCCGAACCCGATGTCGCAGATGCCCGGGTTCGACGCGTTGCAGGCCCAGCAGCAGGCTTTCATGAAAGCGATGATGTCGAGCTGGCCGGGCGCGGCCTCGGGCCCGCAGCCGGACGAGGGCGACGAGAGCGCCGGCTCCGACAAGGGCGAGGAGCTCGACGAGATCAAGAAGCAGCTCGCCGACCTGCAGAAGAAACTCTCGGGGCTGTAATCCCGGCCCCGGCACCGGTCACCGCACGTGGAGCGAAACGTGGGAGAAACGACGGGCCGCATCACGTTGTGGGGGGTCGAGGTCTTCGCGGCCATCGCCGATGAACGCTCGATTTCCGCGGCCGCGCGGCGGCTGGGGGCCAGCCCCTCGAGCGTGAGCCAGCAGCTTGCCAATCTCGAAACCGCCGTGGGCACGTCGCTGATCGACCGGTCGGCGCGACCCCTGACATGCACGCCGGCAGGCGAGCTGTTCCGCCGCAGGGCGCTCGCCATCCTGAACGAGGCCGAGCAGGCAAGGGCCGAGCTTGCCGCGGCCGACATGACGCGCCTCAGCCGGTTCCGCATCGGGATGATCGAGGATTTCGATGCCGACGTAACGCCCGCGCTTCTGACCGAGCTTGCGCATGATTGGCCGCGCACGCAGTTCCTGCTGGAAACCGGCGCCTCGCACCGCCTGTTCGACCAGTTGGAGGCGCGCGCGCTCGATCTCGTCGTGTCGGCGGACATGGGCGAGGCGGCCGAGGGGCAGGAGGTTCACCCGCTTCTCGAAGAGCCTTTCGTGGCCGCCGTCCCGCGCGGGCGGTTGGGCGAGAACCGGCTCGAAGAGCTGCGCGCGCTCCCGCTCGTTCAGTATTCGGCGCGCCATTTCATGGGCCGCCAGATCGCCTCGCACCTCGCCACGCAGGACCTGCGCCTGAGCCACCGGTTCGAACTCGACAGCTACCACGCGATCCTGTCGATGGTCGCCGCCGGGGCCGGGTGGACGATCCTGACACCGCTGGGCGTGCTCCGCGCGCAGCGGTTCGTTGGCGATGTCGACATCATCGAGCTGCCGTTCCCGACCTTCACGCGCCGCATCACCCTGACCGCGCGACGCGGCGTGCTGGGCGATCTGCCGGGCGACGTGGCGCGGCGCATGAAGCGTCACCTGGGCGAAATGATCATCACGCCGTTCCACGAACGCATGCCGTGGCTTGCCGACAAGATGCGGGTGCTCTGAGCGAGAGCCCGAGGGCAGGTTGAACATCCGCCCGGACTGCCGCGTTTCCCCTCCGAACGCCATGCGACCGAGGGGGCGCGATGTTGACCGATGCCCAACGCCTGTCCGCTGCCGGGTTCGCGGCCACCGCCGTGAGCTTCGGGCCTGCGCGCATGGGCTTCGGTCTTTTCGTGCCGGAGTTCCAGGCGGCGTTCTCGATGTCGTCCACCGCCGTGGGACTCGTCTCGAGCCTCGGCTTCGCGGGCTTCCTCGTCGGGCTGCTCATCGCGCAGGTCCTGCTCGAGCGCCGGGGACCGGCGATCCCGGTCGTGAGCGGGCTTGCCGCGGCGACACTCGGCATCTTGACCATCGTGCTGGCCCCTGGCGTCTGGGTGCTCGCCCCGGGCGTCTTCCTTGCCGCATCGAGCGCCGGGTTCGCCTGGACGCCCTTCAATGACGCCGTTCACCGCAAGGTGCGCGAGGTCGATCGCAAGACGGCCCTGTCCGAGATCAGCACGGGCACCAGCGCCGGGATCGCCGTTGCCGGCCTCATCGCGCTCGGCATGGCGTTCGCCGGATTCGGCTGGCGCCTGTGCTGGACGATCTTCGCGGTGGGGTCCGCGCTGGCACTCCTGGCGAACTGGGCGGTGCTGCGCGGGATCGACAAGTCGCAGGATCCTCCCCCGAAGCACGGGTGGCGCGCGCTTCTACGGTGGCCGGCCGCCCCTCTTTTCGCCGTGGCCTTCGTTTTCGGTGTCACGTCCGCGATCTACATCTCGTTCGCCGCCGACGCCTTCGCGCGGGCGGGCGTGCCCGGCATGCCGGGCGGCACCACGCCGGCGCTGGTCTTCATATTCTACGGCTTCTTCGGGCTCGCGGGTCTTGCCACCGGACGGATACGCGACCGGATCGGGCTGACCGCGCTCCTGCGCCTGCTCATGCTGGCCGGGGCGGGGTCGCTGGCATCCGTCGGGCTCCTGTCCGGGGGGTGGGCGGGACTTGTCCTGTCGGCGGGTCTCCAGGGCATGAACGTGATGATGACGAGCGCCGTGCTGGCCATCTGGTCCGAACGGCTGTTCCCCGGCTGCCCGTCGCGCGCCTTCACGGCGGCGCTGCTGGCCACCGCGGCGGGCAACCTGTCGGGGCCTGCGCTGGCGGGGCTGGTCGTCGACGGGCCGGGCTTTGCCGTGATGTTCCTGGGCGCCGCGGTCCTGCCCATCGTCACGGCCATCGCGCTGCGCGCGCGCTTCGTGGTGGATCAGCCGGCGCGGTTTGCCGACGGCCTGACGGCCTGAGCGCGCATGAAAAAGGGCCGCCCTGCGGGACGGCCCTTCGCCTTTTCCGTGGCGCGCCTTACTCGGCGGCGACCGAGGCGGCCTCTTTGACGTCCGCCGCCGCCGCGATCAGCGCATCGGCGATGAAATCCAGTTCCGGCTTCTTCAGCCGGACGGGCAGGCGGGTGTCGCAGGCCTTGGTGAGCATCTGGTCGGTGCCCGGCAGCGGACCCGGGTCGCCCAGGAAGCCCCAGTTGCGGTAGGCGCGCGCGTTGTCGGTGTGCAGGCCGAAGACCTGCACCGATACGCCGCGGGCCTTGGCGGCGTCCATGAAGGCGCGGGTTTCGGCCTCGGACATCCCCACGAGGTTGAACTGGATCGAGTCGGGCGCGCGGGTCTCGGGCGCCAGCGCGGCCGGCACGTCGATCCAGGGGCTCGTGTTGAGCTTCTCGGCCACGTAATCGTGGTTGCGCAGCCCGTCGGTCACCCGGCGCTCGAGTTCCGGGATCTGGGGCCGGATCACGGCCGCCGACAGGTTCGACAGGCGCGTGTTGTAGAGCGGCAGCTTGTTCTGCCAGCGCGCGAAGGCGTCTTCGAGTTCCGAGGTGTTGTCGCCGTGCGGGCCCTTGTGCTTCTTCCAGTTGTGCTCATACGCGCCGGACATGATCACGGCCCGCGCGATCACGTCGGGATCGTCGGTGATCAGGACACCGCCTTCACCGGCGTTGAGCATCTTGTAGGACTGGAACGAGAAACAGCCGATCTTGCCGATCGTGCCGATCTTCTCCCCGTGCCAGAGCGTGCCGAGCGAGTGGGCCGCGTCCTCGACCACGGGCACGCCCTTGGCGTCGCAGAGCGCCATGATCGCGTCCATGTCCGACGTGTGGCCGCGCATGTGGCTGATGATGACCGCCCCGATCTCGTCCGTGAGCTTGGCTTCGAAATCGGTCATGTCGACGCGGTAGTTGTCCTGCACGTCGACCAGCACCGGCACGCAATCCGCGTGCACGACCGAAGAGGGGACCGCGGCGAAGGTGAACGCCGGGATGAGCACCTTGGTGTCGCGCGGCAGGCCCAGGGCCTTCAGCGACAGAAAGAGCGCGGCAGAGCAGGAGCTGACGGCCAGCGCGTATTTCACGCCCATCATGTCGGCGAATTCCCGCTCCAGCAGCGACACCGGCGCGTTTTCGGGCGCGGTGTAGCGGAACAGGTCGCCGGATTGCAGCAGCCGGTCGATCTCGGCGCGGGCGGCCTCGGGGATCGGTTCGGCGTCGTATACGTTGGGGCCCAGGGTCATGCTCGTATCCTTTTCGGTTTTCCCGAAGATGATATTCGGGAAAACTGTAACACCGGCATGAAAGCCTGCAAAGAAAAATAAGCGGGGGCCCCGGTCGGGGTATCCTGACCGTCCTGGCGTCAGACGTTGAGCAGCAGGTGCTCGCGTTCCCAAGGGCTGATGACCGACAGGAAGCCCTCGTATTCCGTACGCTTCACGATGGAATAGACGCGGGCGAATTCGGGTCCCAGAATCTCGTGCATGTCCGTGGCCGCATCGAAGAGGTCGAGCGCGGACCACAGGTCGCGCGGGATCGCCTCGTCCCCGTCGTAGGCGTCGCCGCGGAACTGCGGCTCGGCGCGCGTTTCGTTCATCATGCCCAGGTAGCCCGCGGCGAGCGAGGCGGCCATCGCGAGGTAGGGGTTGGCGTCCATGCCGGTGAGCCGGTTCTCGATCCGGCGTGCGTCGGGGCCGGAGATCGGGATGCGGATGCCTGTCGTGCGATTGTCGCGGCCCCATTCGAGGTTGATGGGGGCCGCGTTGTCGCGGACGTAGCGCCGGTAGCTGTTCACGTAGGGCGCCATCACGGCGATCACGCCGGGCAGGTGGGTCTGAAGCCCGCCGATGAAGGTGAAGAAGGCATCCGTGTCGCCGCCGTTGGGGCCCGAGAAGATGTTCTTGCCGGTCTCGAGATCCGCCACCGAATGGTGGATGTGCATCGCGCTGCCCGGTTCCTCCGCGATCGGCTTGGCCATGAAGGTGGCGAAGCAGTCGTGGCGCAGCGCGGCCTCGCGGATCAGGCGCTTGAAGAAGAACACCTCGTCGGCAAGCTTCACCGGGTTGCCGTGGCGCAGGTTGATCTCGAGCTGACCGGCCCCGCCTTCCTGGGTGATGCCGTCGATCTCGAAGCCCTGGGCCTCGGCGAAATCGTAGATGTCGTCGATCACCGGTCCGAACTCGTCCACTGCCGTCATGGAATAGGCCTGGCGCGCGGCGGCCGGGCGGCCCGAACGCCCCATCATGGGCTCGATCTTCTTGGCCGGGTCGAGGTTGCGCGCCACGAGGAAGAATTCCATCTCGGGCGCCACGATCGGTTTCCACCCCTGCTTGTGGTAGAGGTCGACCACGCGCTTGAGCACGTTGCGCGGCGAGAACGGGATCGGGTCGTCGTTGCGGTCATAGGCGTCGTGGATCACCTGGAGCGTCCAGTCCCCGGTCCAGGGCGCCGCGCTCGCGGTGGACATGTCCGGCTTCAGGATCATGTCGCGCTCGATGAACCCCTCGTCGCCCGCGGCCTCGCCCCAATCGCCCGTGATGGTCTGGTAGAAGATCGAATCCGGCAGGTGGAAGTAGTCCTGCCGCGCGAACTTGGCGGCCGGCACCGCCTTGCCGCGCGCGATGCCCGGCAGGTCGGAGATGATGCATTCGACCTCGTCCAGCCGTCGGTTTTCCAGGTAGGCGCGCGCGGCGTCAGGGAGGGTAGCGGTCCAGTCCTTGGCCATCACTTGGCCCCTTTCTTGAGAAACTCCGCCATGCGCGTGGCGAGCTCGGCGCTGTCGGTGGGCTGGTGCAGGCGCTCGCGCGCGCCTTCCACGAGTTCGCCCGGCACGGCGGCCGAGCGGTGCTCGATCAGGCCCGCGACGACATCGCGGTCGAATTCCGGGTGCGGCTGGACCGTGAAGATCGACTTGCCGATCACCATCCCGGCGTTCTTGCAGAAATCGTTCTCCGCGATGACCTGCGCGCCCGGGGGCAGTTCGGTGACCTGGTCCTGGTGCCAGGCGTTGAGCGCCAGCTCACCGTCGCCGAAGTCGTAGACCTGGCGCCCGACCGACCAGCCGCCGCGGAATTTCTCGACCTTGCCGCCAAGCGCCTGGGCGATGATCTGGTGGCCGAAGCAGATGCCGACCATCGGCCGACCGCTTTCCGAGATCTCGCGGATCAGCCGCTCCAGCGGCGCGATCCACTCATGCTCCTCGTAGGCGCCGTGGCGCGAGCCGGTGATGAGCCACCCGTCAGCCGCGTCCGCGCCCTCGGGGAAGTCCCCGTCGACCACGTTCCAGGTGCGGAAGGTGAAGCCGAAGCCCGCGAAGAGCCGTTCGAACATGTCCGCGTAATCGCCCGTCTGGCCGACGAGCGCGTACGGCATGTGGCCGGTCTGAAGGATGCCGATGAGCATGATGCCTCGATTTGATCAAATTTTGGCGCGAGCCTACCGGAGGTCCGGCGGGGCGGCAAGCGGGGTCTTGGGGGCGCATCGCGCGGGGGGTGCAATCGTCCCCCGACCGAGGTGTCCGGTCAGCGCACCAGCATGGGGCGCAGGCGCATCTTCGGCCGCCGGTCCTGCGGGAGGTGGCGCGTCAGGCGCCGGTTGATCGCGCCGAAGACGCCGATCACGCAGAGCGTCAGCAGGATGAAATAGAAGGCCAGGATCGGGTAGGGGACGAAGGGATTGAAGGTCTTGTCCGCGAAGTAGCTGGCATAATAGAGCGCGTCGCCGCGTTGCTGCCAGGCGGGAAAGCCCGAGAAGAAGACCAGCGCGGTGGCGTGGAAGAGGAAGATCGCCTCGTTCGTGTAGGCGGGCCAGGCCAGGCGCAGCATGGTGGGAAAGGTGATCCGGCGGAAGCGTTTCCAGCCCATCAGGCCGTAGGCATCCGCGGCCTCGAGGTCGCCCTTGGGGATCGCCTTGAGCGCGCCGAAGAAGATCTCGCCGGCGTAGGCGGAGGTGTTGAGAAACAGCACGATGAGCGCGCCGAGCCAGGCGGAGGTGAACGGGTCGAAGACGGGGTGGACCGATTTCAGCGACAGGAACGCGAAATATGCGAAGAAGAACTGGATGAAGAGCGGCGAGCCGCGGAAAAGGAAGATGAACCATTCCGCCGCCTTGCGCAGGAGCGGGTTGTGCGCCGCCTTTCCGAGCGCGACCGCGATCGACAGGAAGAAGCCGAAGGCCAGCGCCAGGACGCCGAAGTAGATGTTCCACAGCATGCCCGACCCGATCAGGGTGAACTGCTGGCACAGCGTGAAGTCGGAGCGCGGCAGGAGCCTTTCACCGATGCCGAGCGAGCGCAGGCCGTAATCCGCGATGGTTTCCCAGCAGCTCATGCGGCGGCCTTTCTCTGGGCTTCGCCGCCCGAGGTCGCCTGGCCGTGGCTGAGGCGGGTCATGAGGCGGTCGAGGGCTACCTCGGAGACCTTGGTGAGCAGCAGGTAGAACACGAGCAGCGCGCCGAAATACCACATGCGCCAGTCGCCGTGCGGATAGTCCGAGAAACGCGCGGTCTTGGAACCGCCCAGTTCGCGCGCCCAGTAGACGATGTCCTCGACGCCAAGCAGGAACAGAAGCGGGGTGGCCTTGATGAGGATCATCCAAAGGTTCGACAGGCCGGGCAGGGCGTAGAGCCACATTTGCGGCACGAGGATGCGCCAGAAGGCCTGGCGTGACGAGAAGCCATAGGCCTCGGCGGTTTCCATCTGCGCGTGCGGGACCGAACGCATGGCGCCGAAGAGCACGTTCGCCGCGAAGGCGCCGAAGACGATGGCGAAGGTCAGGACCGCGAGCGCGAAACCGTAGGTCTCATGCACCCATTGCGGCGAAGACGACAGCGGCAGCTTGGCCGCGTCGCACACGACGAAATCGCTCCCTTGGCGGATCGGCTGGCCCCAGTCGGGGCACTTCACCTGGTGGCGCAGCCACTCGAACGCCTGGTCGAGCGCGATGACGAAGAAGAGGAAGAAGGCGATGTCGGGCACGCCCCGCACGATCGAGGTGTAGCTCTTGCCCAGCCAGCGAAACGGCGCGACGTGCGAGCGCGCGGCGCTGGCGCCGAGAAAGCCGAAGGCGAGCGCGACGGGGGCCGTGATGACGAGCAGGAGCATGACAGTCCCGAAGGACTGGTAGAACAGCAGGTGCTTGCCGTTCGTCAGGTAACAGGCCAGCCAGTTGAGGCCCGTCAGCGTTTCTGGGTCAGCGCAGCTTGCGAACATGGGAAGTCAGGGCGGGCCGAAGCCCGCCCCGTGTCCGGATCAATAGGGCGCTTCCATCCCGTCGAACCACTTCTCGATGAGCGTGTTCACGGTGCCGTCTTCCTTCAGCTTGGCGATGGCCGCGTCGAGCTTTTCCTTGAGCTCGGTGTCGCTTTCGCGCACGCCCATGCCGATACCGCCGCCGAGCATGACGTCGCCGCCCGAGAAGACCAGGTCGGCGTCTTCCGCGACGATCGGCTCGAGGAAGGACTTGTCGGCGAGCACCGCGTCGGCCTCGCCGCTGCGCAGGGCCGCGATGGTTTCATCCGGCGTGGCGTATTCGACCAGCTGCGCGCCGTCCATCGAGGCCACGTGGCTGGCCTGGATCGTGCCGGTCTGGGCCGCGATCACGCCGGTGCCGTCGAAGCTGTCGGACATGGCGGCGAAGGCCGAGGGGTCCGGCGGGAAGTAAGCTTGCGTGAAGTCGATGACCTCGTCGCGCTCGTCGGTGATCGACATGCCGGCGATGATCGTGTCGTAGTTGCCCGAAACGAGGTTCGGGATGATCGAATCCCACTCGTTCGTCACCCATTCGCAGGTGAGTTCGGCGGTTTCGCAGATCGCGTCGCCAAGCTCACGCTCGAAACCGTCGACCTCGCCGTCATCGTTGAGGTAGTTGAACGGAGGGTAGGCGCCTTCGGTGCCCATGCGCACCGTCATCGAATGGCTCTCGGCCATCGCCATGCCTGCGGTCATCGCGAGCGCGGCGGCGGAAAGGACGATTTTTTTCATCAGTGTAGCTCCCTTGCTGGTTCTTTATGCCGGCGCGGTGGCGGACAGGAACTGCCGCAACCGTTCCGATTTGGGGTTGGAGAAAAGCGCCTCGGGTGGCCCTTCCTCCTCGATCTTGCCCTGGTGGAGAAAGATCACGTGTTCGGCCACGTCGTGGGCCATGCGCATGTCGTGCGTGACGATGATCATCGTGCGTCCCTCGGCGGCGAGAGCCTTGATGACGCGGACCACTTCCTGTTCGAGCTCGGGGTCGAGCGCGGAGGTGGGTTCGTCGAAGAGCAGCGCCTTGGGTTCCATGCAGAGCGCGCGCGCGATGGCCGCGCGTTGCTGTTGCCCGCCCGAAAGCTGTGCCGGGTAGGCGTCGCACTTGTCGCCGATGCCGACCTTGTCGAGATAGCCGCGCGCGGCCTCCTCGACCTCGGCCCTGGGGCGGCCCAGCACCGTCATCGGCGCCTCCATGACGTTCTCGAGGATCGTCATGTGGGACCACAGGTTGAAGGACTGGAACACCATCGACAGGTTCGTGCGGATACGCGTGACCTGCGCCCGGTCGGCGGGCCGGCGGTGAGCGCCGGTGCCGGTCCAGCGGATCGGTTCACCCTCGAAAAGGATCTCGCCCGACTGGCTGTCCTCCAGAAGATTGCAGCAGCGCAGAAGCGTCGACTTGCCCGAGCCGGACGAGCCGATGAGCGAGATCGCGTGGCCGCGCGGGGCCGAAAGGCTCACGCCCTTCAGCACCTCGAGGGCGCCGAAGCTCTTGTGCAGATCGCGGATTTCTATGACGGGCGGTTGCTCGGTTTGCACGACATTTGGTCACATGGTTGCAAGGCCCGAGTAAGGACGACATCGGGGCTGTTTGCAATGATTGATTGACCCTTCGGACGTCGCATGGGCGCTGCCGTGGGGGAAAGTGCCGGGAAATCGGGCAGCGCGGTCAGCCCGCGGCGCGTTGGCGCGCCAGGTG
Source organism: Maritimibacter harenae (assembly GCF_009882975.1). Classification (GTDB taxonomy): domain Bacteria; phylum Pseudomonadota; class Alphaproteobacteria; order Rhodobacterales; family Rhodobacteraceae; genus Maritimibacter; species Maritimibacter harenae. The sequence goes on along the minus strand of NZ_WTUX01000017.1, from coordinate 318,932 downwards.
GGAGTCGCGGTCGGACACACCCAGGAACTTGGCGATGAGCCGCATCAGCGCGTCTTCCTCGTCCGCGCGGTCGCCGTCGGCCATCACCACGCGCCAGGCGGCAGCGACGACGCTGTTGCGATCCTCGTAGGGCACCGCGTTCTTGATCGCCTCGGTGAAGCGGAACGTGTCGGGGGCCTGCGCCTCGAGCTCGGCGGCGTGATACATCAGATCCTGCGCGAGCTCCGGCGTCAGCTCGTAACGCTCGGCGACGATCTGGCGGATCTGGTCCTGCTCAGCGTCGTCGTAATGGCCATCGGATTTCGCGATACGGACGAGCAGCGCGGTCAGCGCGACGCGCGCGTCCTCGGCGGGGAGTTCTTCGGGCTGTGCGCCGAAGAGCGATTTCATCAATCGGTCGAACATGATCCTCACATAATCCGGTCGTGGCGCGCTTTCCAGCGTTTCACGCCATCGTGCAGGATCTACGCCCGGCGCGGCAAGGTTGTTCCCGGCCCCGCGCTCAGGCGTCGTAGCCCTCGATGATGACCAGGTCGCCCTCCGACACCGGGTCGCGCAGGGCCTTGGCGGTCTGGTATTCGGGGCTGTCGTAGCAGGCGATCGCGTCGGCGTAGCTGGGAAACTCGATCACGACGTTGCGTGAGCGCGGCGTGCCCTCGCGGGCTTCGAACTGCCCGCCGCGCACCAGGAAGCGCGCGCCGAACTTGTCGAAGGCGGCCTTGTTGGCCGCGATGTAGGCGCCGTAAGCCTCGTCGTCCTGCACGTCGACGCGTCCGATCCAGTATCCTTTCGCCATCACACGAGCCTTTCCTGTTCGATCGCCGCGCGCACGAAGTCGGCAAAGAGCGGCGCGGGGGCGAAGGGTTTCGACTTCAGCTCCGGGTGATACTGCACGCCGATGAACCACGGGTGGTCCTTCCACTCGACGATCTCGGGCAGGCGGCCGTCGGGCGACATGCCGGAGAAGACGAGCCCCTTGGCCTCGAGCTCCTCGCGGTACTTGATGTCGACCTCGTAGCGGTGGCGGTGGCGTTCCTCGATCGAGGTGCTGCCGTAGACCTCGGCCACCTTCGAACCCTCGGTGAGCGCGGCGGTGTAGGCGCCAAGGCGCATGGTGCCGCCCTTGTCGTCGGAAACCTTGCGCTTGACGGTGTAGTTGCCCTGCACCCATTCCTTGAGGTGGTAGACGACCGGCGTGAAGCGCGATTTCCCGGCCTCGTGGTCGAATTCCTCGGAGCCCGCGTCCTTGATCCCGACCACGTTGCGCGCGGCTTCGATCACGGCCATCTGCATGCCCAGGCAGATGCCGAGGTAGGGGACCTTGTGCTCGCGCGCGAATTGCGCGGCGCGGATCTTGCCCTCGGTTCCGCGTTCGCCGAAGCCGCCGGGGACGAGGATCGCGTGGTAGCCTTCGAGGTGCGGGGCGGGGTCTTCCTTCTCGAAGATCTCGGCATCGACCCATTCGGTCGTGACCTTCACCCGGTTGGCCATGCCGCCGTGGGTCAGGGCCTCCTTGATGGACTTGTAGGCGTCCTCGAGCTGGATGTACTTGCCGACGATGGCGACCTTCACTTCGCCCTCGGCGTTATGGATGCGGTCCTCGACATCCTCCCAGCGGCTGAGGTCGGGCTTCGGGGCCGGGCTGATCTGGAAGGCGTCGAGCACCGCCTGGTCCAGCCCCATGTTGTGGTAGGCCATCGGCGCTTCGTAGATCGACTTCAGGTCGTAGGCCGGGATCACGCTGTCGGGGCGCACGTTGCAGAAGAGCGCGATCTTGGCGCGTTCCTTCTCCGGGATCGGGTGCTCGGCGCGGCAGACCAGCACGTCGGGCGCGATGCCGATCGAGCGCAGCTCCTTCACGCTGTGCTGGGTGGGCTTGGTCTTCAGCTCGCCGGAGGCCGCGAGGTAGGGCAGCAGCGTCAGGTGCATGAAGATGCACTGGCCGCGCGGGCGTTCCTGGCTGAACTGGCGGATGGCCTCGAAGAAGGGCAGGGCCTCGATGTCGCCGACCGTGCCGCCGATCTCGCAGAGCATGAAATCGACCTCGTCGTCGCCGATCTCGATGAAGTCCTTGATTTCATTGGTGACGTGCGGAATGACCTGGATCGTCTTGCCCAGGTAGTCGCCCCGGCGCTCCTTCTCGAGCACGTTGGTGTAGATCCGGCCCGACGAAATCGAATCCGTGGCCCGGGCCGAGACGCCGGTGAAGCGTTCGTAATGCCCGAGGTCGAGGTCGGTCTCGGCCCCGTCGTCGGTCACGAAGACCTCGCCGTGCTCGAAGGGCGACATCGTGCCCGGATCGACGTTGAGGTACGGGTCGAGCTTGCGCATGCGGACCGTGAAGCCGCGGGCCTGGAGCAACGCGCCGAGCGCCGCCGCCGTCAGCCCTTTTCCAAGCGAGGAAACGACGCCGCCGGTGATGAAGATGTAACGTGCCATGAAAGGGCTGCCCCCGTGATGTTTTTGGTTGGATGCGGTTCGGGGGTGTCGCGGACACCGGCCCAAAAACCCATCATCACGGGACTCCGGAATAGCCGATTCCCCGCTGTCTGACAAGCAAACCGCAATATGCTGTGGCCGGTTTTTCCGGCCTATCAACAGGTTGTAGAGTGGTGCGAAAGCGCCCCGCCCGGGTCGGGCGGGGTCAGCGAAGATCGGTTCAGTCGGCGCGCGGCGGGGCGGCCGGAGCGTCGGTGGGCTGGTCGCCCGACTGCGACGGCATCATGTCGGTGACGTCCGGAAGCGCCGGTGCGGCCGGGGCCGTCTCATCCGCCGGTTCGTTGGCCGGGGTCGAGATCAGATCGGTGACCGAGCTGTCCGCGGTGCTGCGCGCCGAGATGATCGTCAGCGCGAGCGAGCAGGCCAGGAAGGCGATGCCCAGGATCCAGGTCAGCTTCGACAGCGCCGTGGCCGCGCCGCGCGCGGACATCGCGCCGCCGCCGCCGCCACCACCCATGCCAAGCCCGCCGCCTTCGGAGCGTTGCAGGAGCACGACGCCGATCAGCGACAGCGCGAGCAGGAGAAGGACGACGAGAAGGACGTTTTCCATGGGGCTTCCGGTGTCAGTGTTTCGATGGCGCTATCTAGGAGGAACGGCGCGCGGTCGCAACCCCCGATCCCGCCCGCCGGCCGGGACAGGCCGGAACCGCCGGCGCCGGGACGCCGCCCGTGGCCGTCCTGCAAGCAGGCCGAACACGCGCCCGGGCGCGTCAGAAAAGCCTGTTTCATGTCCCCGCGGCGGTCGCTATACGGGGGCCGGTTCAGCGCAGGAGAGAAGCATGGCCAACGTTGTTGTCGTGGGTGCCCAGTGGGGTGACGAGGGCAAGGGTAAGATCGTCGACTGGCTCAGCGAACGGGCCGACGTGATCTGCCGGTTCCAGGGCGGGCACAACGCCGGCCATACGCTCGTCATCGACGGCAATGTCTACAAGCTGCACGCGCTGCCCTCCGGCGTGGTGCGCGGCGGCAAGCTTTCGGTCATCGGCAACGGCGTGGTGCTGGACCCCTGGCACCTGGTGTCCGAGATCGAGACGATCCGCGGGCAGGGCGTCGACATCACCCCCGAGACGCTGATGATCGCCGAGAACACCCCGCTCATCCTGCCGTTCCACGGCGAACTCGACCGGGCGCGCGAAGAGGCCGCATCGAAGGGCACGAAGATCGGCACCACCGGGCGTGGCATCGGCCCGGCCTATGAAGACAAGGTGGGGCGCCGGGTGATCCGGGTGGCCGACCTCGCCGACGACGCGACGCTCGAGGCGCGGGTCGACCGGGCGCTCCAGCACCACAACCCGCTGCGCAAGGGGCTGGGTGTCGAAGAGATCGACCGCGAGGCGCTGATCGCCAAGCTCAAGCAGATCGCCCCGGAGATCCTGCAATACGCCGCGCCCGCCTGGAAGGTGCTCAACGAGCAGCGCAAGGCCGGCAAGCGCATCCTCTTCGAAGGGGCGCAGGGCGCGCTGCTCGACATCGACTTCGGCACCTATCCCTTCGTCACCTCCTCGAACGTGATCGCGGGGCAGGCGGCGACCGGCGTGGGCGTGGGACCCGGCGGCATCGACTACGTGCTGGGGATCGTGAAGGCCTACACCACCCGCGTGGGCGAGGGGCCGTTCCCGACCGAGCTTTTCGACGACGACGGCCAGCGGCTGGGCGAACGGGGCCACGAATTCGGCACCACCACCGGGCGCAAGCGCCGCTGCGGCTGGTTCGACGCCGCCCTCGTGCGCCAGACCTGCGCGATCTCGGGCATGAACGGCATCTGCCTCACCAAGCTCGACGTGCTCGACGGGTTCGAGACGCTGAAGATCTGCGTGGCCTACGAGCTTGACGGCAAGCGGCTCGACTACCTCCCCACGGCGGCCGAGGAGCAGGCGCGCTGCCAGCCCATCTACGAAGAGCTCGAAGGCTGGAGCGAATCGACCGAGGGCGCGCGCAGCTGGGCCGACCTTCCTGCGGCGGCGATCAAGTACGTGCGCCGGGTCGAAGAGCTGATCGAATGCCCCGTGGCGCTTCTCTCGACGAGCCCGGAGCGCGAGGACACGATCCTCGTAACCGATCCGTTCGCCGACTGATCGCGTAGCCCCTGCGAAGGAGAACGCACATGGCCCTGTCCCACAAAGCCCGCAAGCGCTGGGCGATCTTCGTGCTGGTGGTCGGTCTGCCGATCTGGATCATCATCGCGGTGAACCTCGCCGACCTCGTGAGCCGCGACAACGTGCTGGTGGAGCTGGCCGTCTTCGTGGTGCTGGGCGTGGTCTGGATCTTCCCGTTCAAGAACCTCTTCAAAGGCGTGGCCGCGGCCCCGCCGGAAGACGAGGACGACGGGACGTGAAGAGCGGGGCCGGTCAGGCCCCGCTTCGCGTTTCGGGGGCGGCCGTCCCGCCGCACTTCTGCCGATTGCCTGTCTTGTGGTATGCTCGGGCATTGCGTGGAAGGGAAACGGGCCGATGGACTATGACGACTTTGCCGCCGCCGAGAAGTCCGGATGGTCCGATGACGGACGCGCCGACGCTTACATCGCGCTCTTCGCTCCCGCCGCCGACCAATTGATCCCGCCGCTCGTCGCCGCGGTGACGGGCGCCGGGCCGGTCCTGGACCTGTGCTGCGGGCACGGAAACGCGACGCGCCATCTTGTCGATGCCGGGATGGAGGTCACGGGCCTCGATTTCTCACCCGCCATGCTGGACCGCGCGCGCCGCCACGTGCCGGAGGCGGACTTCGTGGAAGGCGACGCGGCGGATCTTCCCTTTGCCGACGACCGGTTCGACGCGGTGGTGTGCAACGTGGGCTTCGGCCATCTGCCGGACCCGGCGGCAGCCCTGGCCGAGATCGCGCGCGTCCTGCGTCCCGGGGGCGTCGCGGCCCTCACGTCCTGGCGCGAAGCCGAGGTGTCGCCCACCTTCCAGGTCTTCTTCGGCGCGATGAAGGCGCATGGCGACCCGTCACGCGCCCCGCCGGCCCCCGATTTCCACCTGTTCTCGCGCCGTTCGGCGGCGACGGACGTGCTCGCGGCTGCCGGGTTCGACGCGCCGGTCTTCGCCGACCTCGACGCGGCGTTCGAATTGTCCGATCCGGGGCATTTCCCCGACATCTTCGAAACCGCCACCGTGCGCGCCGCGATGCTGCTCCAGGCCCAGGACCCGGAGGCCCGCGCGGCCATCCGCGACGCGATGACCGGGCAGGTGCGGGAGGTATTCGGGGCGGGCGCGGGCACGTGGCGCGTGCCGTTCCCGGCAACGATGGTCTCCGCGCGGCGGCTCTGAGGCGGACATGAAAAAACGGGGCCACGAGGGCCCCGCTTAACGCTCGGCAACAAGGGTGCCGATCACTCGTAATACAAGCTGTTCTCGGTCAGCACGAACTGGCCCCGGTCGATCTTCTCGATCGCCCCCGAGCGCAGGAGCTGCGCGAAACTCGCCAGCGCCTCTTCCCGGTCGACGTCATGCGTGACGGCGAGGGCCAGCGACAGGATCTGCGGACGCGTGGCCCACGGGCGGCCCACTTCCTGCGTCACGAAGGCGGTCGCCGCTTCCAGCGCATCCTCGATCCCTTCAACGCCCAGGTCGGCCGAGAAGGCGCGGAAGCCGGTGGACATGTCCGCGCTCGCGGCCTCGCCCTCGTCTTCCTGCGCGTCTTCGCTGCGGGCCTGCATGGCCAGGTTGGACTTGCCCACGCGGCGCGGGCGCACGGGGCGCACGGGCCGGGCCGGGCGGGTCGCCGCGGCCGGACGGGCGATGGTTTCGCCATCGTCGCGGTCGTCTTCGTCGATGCGCTGCTCGGACACCAGCACCAGCGGCGCGAGGCGGCGCTTGGGCTTGCCCCCGTCCTGCTGCGGGCGGCGCGGGCGGACCACGCGGGCGAGGTCGTCACGGTAATCGTCTCCGCGCAGCGGCGTCGGATCGATCGATTCGAGCGCGTCGTCCACCTCGTCCTTGTCGGCGCGCTTGGCCTGCACGGCCGCCTTGAGATGCTGGATCGCGTTGCGGCGGCGCGAGCTTTCGCCGGAGGCGAGCTGCGTGTTGGTCTTCTCGAGGATGCGGTCGATGGCGCGGTCGGTTTCGCCCATGTCGACATCGTCGAAGGCGTTGCGGTGTCCGCGCGGCTGGATGTCGTCGTCCTGGGCATCGTCCTCGTCCCAGTCGTCCTCGTCCTCGAACGCCTCTTCGGCTTCCGCGGTCTCGTCCGCCTCGAACCAGTCCTCGTCCTCGCCAAGATCGGTCGCGTACTCGGTCGCACCCGAGTCGCGCTCGACGGCGGCCAGCTCGGCGGCGAGGGCGGCTTCGGCGTCCGGGTCGAGCGTGCTGTCGCCGGGAACGGTGAAATCCTCCGGCTCCTCGGCGGTCTCGTCGGCGGCTTGCGCGTTGGCGGCGGGCCGCGGCGTGGTCTCGGCGTCACGACCGAAAGGACGGCGCACGCGCACCACGCGCGCCACGGGGCGGCGGGGCTTCGCGGGCGCCTCGTCGGTCGCGCGCGCGGCAGGCTCCGGCGTGGTTTCCGGTTCAGGCGCGGTGTCGTCTTCGTCCTCGGCCGACAGGCGGTCCAGCATGGCCGAGATATCGTCGTCCTCGTCCTCGGCTGTCTCCGCCTCGGCTTCGGTCGGCGCGGCCTCGTCCTCTTCCTCGGCGACCATCGCCTGTTCGAGAATGTCGTCGAGCCCGTCGTCATCGGCCGTCGCGCCGAAGTAATCCTCGGCGTGCTCGTCCTCGGCGTAATCGTCGTCGTACTCCGCCTCGTCGTCCGTCGTGTTGTCGACGACGGCGTGGATACGGCTGATGCGCTCGCTGGTGGCGGCTTCCGCCTCGGCCTCGGCGCGCTGGCGCGCGGCCTCTTCCTCGGCGGCGCGGCGGGCCTCTTCCTCTTCGAGGCGCGCCTGTTCCGCGGCCTCTTCGGCCGCCTTGCGTGCGGCTGCCTCTTCCGCCTGGCGGGCGGCTTCCTCTTCGGCGGCCTTGCGCGCGGCCTCTTCTTCCTCGCGGCGCGCAGCCTCTTCGGCGGCCTCGCGGGCCGCGCGGCGTTCCTCGGCCTCGCGCTCGGCCTGTGCGGCGCGGCGTTCGGCGTCCGCCTCGGCCTCCTGCCGGCGGGCCTCCTCAGCGGTCGCGTCGTCGCGGGTGTCGGTCCGGGCCGCACCACCGGTGAGCAGACCGGCCGCGGCTTTGGGTTCTTCCTGCGCCTGGCGCAGAATGACGCCGTTGTCGCTCACCTGCGCCTCGACACGGCGCTTGATCTCGCGCTCGGCGATCTGGTGCAGCATCTCGGCATCCGGCTGCGGCGGCTCGGCCCCGAAATACCGGTCGTCGGCCGCAAGGTCGCGGAAATACTCGGCAATCGAGCGCATCGTCGAGAAGGGATCGTCGAATCCCTCCAGCGTGCAGCTGAACGTGCCGTATGATACAGTGAGGATCCTGCTCGAACTCACCATCTAATACTCGCTTTCTCCCCCGATCCAGCAAAGAAGGGTGTATCACGGCCCGTCCCGCGAAATTGCACAAAACCGCGATAAAGGCGGTATTTTTTCGAGACGGAAATGTGAAGAGTTTCCAACATGGATACAAATATGGCCATAATTCCCGGTATTTCACCGTATGCGGAAAAAGTCACCTTGCTAGGTGGGGGCAACTTGACCGCGGGCGTTCTGGAGCTTCTGCTGGCGCGCGCGCCGAATCTGGTGGTCTGCGACGGGGCCGCGCGTCCGGCGCTGGCGGCGGGGCTGACGCCCGACGCGGTGATCGGGGATCTCGACTCGCTCGACGACGTGACGCGCGCGCGGCTCGCTCCCGAGACGATCCATTTCGTCGACGACCAGGATACCACGGATTTCGACAAGGCGCTCCTGGCGATCGACGCGCCCTTGGTGCTGGGGGCCGGGTTCATGGGCAAGCGGCTGGACCACGAGCTTGCCTGTTACAATGCGCTCGTGCGCTGGGCGCACCGGCGCTGCATTCTCGTGGGCGAACAGGACATCTGCTTCCACGTGCCACGCGCGGTGACGCTCGACGTGCCGGAGGGGACGCGGGTGTCGGTCTTCCCGCTGGCCGAATTGCGGGTCCGGCTTGCGGGCCTGCGCTGGTCCTTCGAGGACATCGTCCTGTCGCCGCTCGGCCGCGTCGGCACGTCGAACGCGGCGGCGGGGCGGGTCGAGATCGAAAGCTCCGGCCCCGGGCTGCTGGTCATAATGCCGGTCGAGCACCTCGATGCGGCGATCGAGGCCTGCCTCGCGATGGAGATGCTCACTCCGGCCGGGTGAGCACGAAGACGGCCGCCCCGCCCATGCACAGGCCCTGGACGACCAGAATCCATGGCGCGAGCCCGAGGACGATCGACAGGACGAAGAGCGCGGCCATCATCGAGACGGCCAACACCTTGGCCCGGCGCGAAATGGCGCCGCGCTCTTCCCAGTTGCGGATCGGCGGGCCGAGATGGGCATGGTCCACCAGCCAGGCGCGCATGCGCGGGCTGCCCTTGCCGAAGGCGAAGGCGGCGACCAGCAGGAAGGGCGTCGTGGGCAGTCCCGGCAGCACGACGCCGAGCCCGCCCAGCGCGACGGCGGCCCAGCCGAGTACGAGGTATCCGAAGCGTTTCATGATCCCGGGGCTGCCCGATCCGCGTTGCGTTGCCGTTGCGCGTGGCGCGCATCGCCCCGCCGCGCCGATATGACCCCGGCCGGGGCAGGGCGCAAGCCTCGCGCTCCCGCGCTTTCACTCTCGCCGCGCGGCGGGCTTTTGCCTATAAGGCCGGGGAATCCGCTTTGCCTACAGGAATTGCCATGCCCTCGAACCTCTCTCCCATAGATACCGCCAAGTTCGTCGCCGCCAAGCGCGCCGTGGATTTCGTCGAGGACGGGATGCGCGTGGGGCTGGGCACCGGGTCCACGGCCGCGTGGATGGTGCGCTGCCTGGGCGAGCGCGTCCGCGAGGAGGGTCTGAAGATCTCCGGCGTGCCCACCTCGACGCGCACCGCCGAGCTCGCGCGCCAGGTGGGCATCAAGGTCGTGAGCCTCGACGAGGCGCGCTGGCTCGACGTGACCATCGACGGGGCCGACGAATTCGACGCCGATCTCAACCTCATCAAGGGCGGGGGCGGGGCGCTCCTGCAGGAAAAGATCGTGGCGACCGCCTCGGACATGATGGTCGTGATCACCGACCCGTCGAAACAGGTCGAGCACCTGGGCGCCTTCCCGCTCCCGGTCGAGGTCATCCCGTTCGGCTGGCAGACCTCGAAGGCGCTGATCGAGGAGACGCTCGCGGCCCTCGACGTGCTGGGGCAGACCGGTTCGCTGCGCATGAACGGCGAGGCGCCCTTCGTCACCGACGAAGGCAACCACATCATCGACCTGCACCTGCAGCGCATCGGCGATCCCCGCCAGTTGACGATGGTGCTCAACCAGATCCCCGGCGTGGTCGAGAACGGGCTCTTCATAGACATCTGCGACAAGGTCGTGATCGGCCACCAGGACGGCAAGGTCGAGGTGATCGACATCAACGAGGGCACCCGCGACGACGGTTTCGTGGAATTCGCCGACGCCGAGAACCTCTTCACCGACATCTGATCGCCGCGGGCGCGGCCCGCGTCGACTCGGGCGGGGGAGGCGCTGCCTCCCCCGCACCCCCTCCGGCGTATTTCCCGAAAGATGAAGGGGCGGTCCCTTTCTCTGTTTTCAAAATACCTCTGGGGGTTCGGGGGGCTGGCCCCCCGAGTGGTGCGCTGACGGCTCCGTGTGCGCGGGCGGCTGGCATCCCATTGCAATGTGTGGAATATCGCCCCCCGACAGGTTCGGAAGGGAAGACAGATGAGCACATTCGACTACGACCTCTTCGTGATCGGTGGCGGGTCCGGCGGCGTGCGCGCGGGACGGGTGGCGGCGGAAACCGGGGCGCGCGTTGCGCTGGCGGAGGAGTTCCGGATGGGGGGCACCTGCGTGATCCGGGGCTGCGTGCCGAAAAAGCTCATGGTCTTCGCCTCCAAGTTCGGCCCGGCCGTGGGCGAGGCGCGCGATTTCGGCTGGGAGATGGGCGACGGAACCTTCGACTGGCTCGCCTTCCGCCCCAAGCTCCATGCCGAGCTCAGCCGGCTCGAGAACATCTACCGCACGAACCTCGCCCGTCCCGGCACCGACATCTTCGACGCGCGCGCCGTGATCCGCGACCCGCACACGGTCGAGCTGTCGAACGGGCGCAGCTACACCGCCAAGCACATTCTCGTGGCGACCGGCGGGCGGCCCTTCATTCCCGATCTTCCGGGGGCCGAGCTGGGGATCACGTCGAACGAGATCTTCAACCTCGACCACCTGCCGGAGAAGATCCTGATCGTCGGCGGCGGCTATATCGCCTGTGAATTCGCCTGCATCCTGAACGGGTTGGGTGTCGAGGTGACGCAGTGGCACCGGGGCCCGCAGATCCTGCGCGGCTTCGACGACGAGGTGCGCGGGCACATCGCCGAAATGATGATGGCCCAGGGCATCGACCTGCGCGTGGGCGTGTCGCCCGAGGCGCTGGAGAAGGCCGAGGGCCGGGTGCGTGCGCTGGGCACGAACGAGCACAAGGTCATGGTGGACGAGGTTCTGTGGGCCACGGGCCGCGCGCCCAACACCGAAGGCATCGGGCTCGAGGACGCCGGGGTCGAACTGGGCCGCAACCGCGAGATCGTGGTGGACGCGTATTCCCAGACCTCGGTGCCCTCGATCTACGCGGTGGGCGACGTGACCGACCGCATCGCGCTCACGCCGGTCGCGATCCGCGAGGGCGCGGCTTTCGTCGAGACCGTGTTCAAGGGCAACCCGACCAGGCCGGACCACGAACTCGTCGCCTCGGCCGTCTTCACCCAGCCGGAATACGGCTGCGTCGGGCTGACCGAGGAAGAAGCACGCGCGCAGGAGCCGGTCGATGTCTACGTCGCCAGCTTCCGCCCGATGCAGAAGAGCTTCATCGACCGCGACGAGAAGGCGCTCTTCAAGCTCATCGTGAGCCAGCAAACCCAGCGCGTGCTGGGGTGCCACATCGTCGCGGACGGGGCGGGCGAGATGATCCAGATCGCCGGCGTGGCGGTAAAGATGGGTGCGACCAAGTCGGATTTCGACGCCGCGGTGGCGGTCCATCCCACGATGGCCGAGGAGATCGTGCTGATGAAGACGCCCACGCGCAGCACCTGACCACGGGAAAAGCGGCCGTGATCGCCCCGTGATCCGGCTTGAAAAACAAGCCCTCAGCCGCCAGTTATGGGCGGACAGTCTTTGGAGGAACTCGAACATATGGCCAGCGATAGCGGCGGACCCTGGGGTGGCGGTGGAAACCGCGGCGGACAGAATGGTGGATCGAACGGACACGATGACCGCAACGGACAGCGGGGCGGCAACCGGCGCCCCGGGCAACAGGGCGGCAACGTTCCCGAGCTCGACGACCTGATGCGCAAGGGGCAGGAACAGCTCCGCGTGCTCATGGGCGGCAAGGGAAACAACCGGGGCGGCGGGGGCGACGGCGGCTCGCAGGGCCCGCGCTTCACGCGGTCCTCGATCCTGATCGTGGTGCTGGCGCTGGTCGCGATGTGGCTCTTCGCGAGCTTCTACCGCGTCGACACCTCCGAGCAATCGGTCGAACTTCTCTTCGGTGAGCGGTACCAGGTCGGCAACGAGGGTCTGAACTTCGCCCCGTGGCCGATCGTGACCAAGGAAATCTACCCCGTCACGCGCGAGAACACCGAGGACATCGGGGTCGGCACCGACGAGGGGCTGATGCTCACCGGCGACGAGAACATCGTCGACATCGACTACCAGGTGGTCTGGAACATCGGCGACGTCGAGAAATTCGTCTTCAACGTCGCGGACCCGGTGAACACCATCCGCGCGGTGTCGGAATCGGCCATGCGCGAGATCATCTCGCGCTCGTCGCTGGCGCCGATCCTGAACCGCGACCGGGGCGTCATCGCCCAGGAGCTTCAGGAGCTGATCCAGTCGACGCTCGACAGCTACAACTCCGGCGTGAACATCGTGCGTGTCAACTTCGACCGCGCCGACCCGCCGCGCGAGGTCATCGACAGCTTCCGCGAGGTGCAGGCGGCCGAACAGACCCGCGACACGCTCCAGAGCCAGGCGGACGCCTACGCCAACCGCGTGGTCGCCGAGGCCCGTGGTGAAGCCGCGCAGACGCTCGAACAGGCCGAAGCCTACCGGGCGCAGGTGGTCAACGAGGCCCAGGGTGAGGCGCAGCGCTTCGTCTCGGTCTACGAAGAATACGCCAAGGCGCCGGAAGTGACCCGTCGCCGCCTTTACATCGAAACGCTGGAACGCGTGCTGGGTGATGTCGACAAGATCATCATCGACGAAGGCGCCGGAGGGGAGCAGGGCGTCGTGCCCTACCTGCCGCTCAACGAGTTGCGCCGTCAGTCCACCACCAACAGCACCACCACGTCGGGAGGCTCGAACTGATGCGTCGTTCCTATGTCATTCTCGGGCTGCTCGCAGTCCTCGTCTTCATCGGCCTGAATTCGTTCTATATCGTGGACGAACGCGAAAAGGCCCTGCGCCTGTGGTTCGGTGAAGTGACCGCCGAAATCGGCGAACCGGGCCTCTACTTCAAGGTGCCCGTGCTGCACGAAATCGCCAAGTACGACGACCGCATCCTGCCGCTGGACACCCAGCCGCTCGAGGTGACGCCGGCGGACGACCGGCGCCTGGTCGTCGACGCGTTCGCGCGTTGGCGGATCGAGGATGCCACGCAGTTCCGCCGTGCCGTTGGCGCGTCGGGCATCACCGGGGCGCGTAACCGTCTCGAGCGGATCCTGAACGCCGAGCTGCGCGAAGTGCTGGGTGGCGTGCCCTCCGACGCCGTGCTGTCGGTCGACCGTGTCGCGCTGATGAACCAGATCCGCGACCAGTCGCGCGACGAGGCGGCCGCGCTGGGCGTCCGGGTCATCGACGTGCGCATCAAGCGCGCGGACCTGCCGGAGCAGAACCTCGCCGCGACCTTCGAACGGATGCGGGCCGAGCGTCAGCGTGAGGCGGCCGACGAGATCGCCCGTGGTAACGAGGCCGCGCAGCGCCTGCGCGCCCAGGCCGACCGGACCGTGGTCGAAACCACCTCGGACGCGCAGCGCCAGGCCGACATCATCCGTGGTGAAGCCGACGCCGAGCGCAACGCGATCTTCGCCGACGCGTTCGGGCGCGACCCGGAGTTCTTCGCCTTCTACCGCTCCATGCGGGCCTACGAGCGTTCGCTCACGGGCGACAACTCGACGATGGTGATCTCGCCGGACAGCCAGTTCTTCAACTACCTGAAGTCCGACCGGGCGGCGCTGGACACGGGCGTGGCGCCCACGCTTCCCGAGCCGGAGGCCGAGGCGTCGACCACGCAGGACGAAGCGGACGCTGCGCCGGAGGGCGACCTGGCCCCCGGTGAGCCGGACGAGACCGAGCAAAACGTCGGTCAATGACCTGGGCCTTGACCGGGCTGGGCCTGGTCCTCGTGATCGAGGGCCTGGTCTTCGCCCTGTTGCCCGGCCGGCTGGATCAGCTGCTCGCCGCCATCGCGACCCTGTCGCGTGAGCAGCGGCGGCTGATCGGGCTGTTCGCCGTGGCGGCCGGGGTGGTGCTGATCTGGCTCGTGCGGGGATAGGCGGCGCGTCGCCGTGTCACGGGGGCGTGACGGCTCTCGATGAAGATTGCGTTGCGCCGCCCGCGTCCGATCTGGAAAGATGGAGACAACCAATGGCGAGGATGTCAGAGGAGACCGCAGTGAAAGCGCAGGCAAGGGCCCAGGCCCGTCCGAACCCCAAATTGATCGCAACGTTCTTTGCCATGATGGCCGCGGCCGTGCTGGCCCTGACGGCCGCCGCAAACGCGCAGACCCGGCCGACGAGCTTTGCGGACCTGGCCGAGAAGGTGAGCCCGGCCGTGGTCAACATCACCACGGCGACCGTCGTGGCCCAGGACACGGGTCCCGCACCGATGGTGCCGGAAGGCTCGCCGTTCGAGGATTTCTTCCGGGATTTCCTCGATCGCAACGGGGAGGGGGAGCCGCCGCGCACGCGCCGCTCTTCCGCGCTCGGGTCCGGCTTCGTGATTTCCGAGGACGGCTACATCGTCACCAACAACCACGTCATCGAGGGCGCCGACGAGATCGTCATCGAGTTCTTCGGTGATCGCGGCGAGCTCGACGCCGAGGTGGTGGGCACCGATCCCAACACCGACATCGCGCTTCTCAAGGTCGAGACCGACCAGCCGCTGCCCTACGTGGCCTTCGGCGATTCGGACGCGATCCGGGTCGGTGACTGGGTGCTGGCGATGGGCAACCCGCTGGGCCAGGGGTTCTCGATCTCCGCGGGCATCATCTCGGCCCGGGGGCGTGAGCTCCAGGGCACCTACGACGATTTCCTCCAGACCGACGCGGCGATCAACCGGGGCAACTCGGGCGGGCCGCTGTTCAACATGCAGGGGCAGGTCGTGGGCGTGAACACCGCGATCCTGTCGCCCAATGGCGGCTCGATCGGGATCGGCTTCGCGATGGCCTCGAACGTGGTGACCCGCGTGGTCGACCAGCTCAAGGAGTACGGCGAGACGCGGCGCGGCTGGCTGGGTGTGCGCATCCAGGACGTGACCGAGGATGTGGCCGAGGCGATGGGGCTCGACTCCACCAAGGGCGCGCTTGTCACGGACGTGCCGGAAGGCCCCGCGATGGACGCGGGCATCCAGGCCGGCGACCTGATCCTGAGCTTCGGCGGACAGGACGTGACCGACACCCGGGAACTGGTGCGCATCGTCGGCAACTCCGGCGTGGGCGAGACCGTGCGCGTGGTGATCCTGCGCGACGGCCAGACCCAGACGGTCCGCGTGACGCTGGGCCGCCGCGAAGAAGCGCTGGCCGCCGACGAGCAGACCGAGGAGCCGGAAGCGCCGGCGCCCGAGGTTGCGGAGAAGACCGTGCTCGGCCTGACCCTGTCGGAGATGACCGACGCGCTGCGCGAAGAGCTCGGGCTCGATGCGGGCGCCGAAGGGATCGTGATCACGGCGGTGGACCCGAACAGTGCCGCCGCGGAAAAGGGTCTCGTCGAAGGTGACGTGATCACCGAGGCGGGGCAGGAACGGCTCACCACGATCGGGGATCTCGAGGACCGGATCGAAGCGGCGCGCGATGGCGGGCGGCAGTCGATCCTGCTCCTGGTGCGCCGGGGCGGCGACCCGCGCTTCGTGGCGCTGCCCGTCGAAGAGTGACGGGGCGGGCCGGACGACCGGCCCCCTGTCACCGCGAAGACCGACAAAAAAGGCCGCTCCCGGGGAGCGGCCTTTTTCAATGGAACCGGCGGACCGGATCAGCGCAGCAGGTCGCCGCGCATCACCCCGATGTCGTCGAGCTGCGCGTCCGACAGCGACGCGAGAATGCGCCGGGTTTCGCGCTCGGCGTGGCGACGCTTGAGGGCGACCCACAGGTCGGCGGTGAGGTGGGCCACGCGCGTCATCAGATCTGCGGGCCCGTGAGTGGTGGCTTCGATGGCCATGGTGGCGCTCCTTGCCCGGAAATTGGGCGGTTTGAAAACTATCCTGCGGACCAGCGGGAAATAGGGGGGCGGCCGCGTGCGCACAAATGCCATTTGGGAATGGGACCCTTGCCGCCCGTGCATGGCGAACGGCCACGCCCTTGGTTCTTGGCAGATGTTCCCGTTTCGTGCTAGTTTCCGGGCAACAAGAACACGAAGGGCAGTCAACATGCGGGTAATGGGCATCGACCCGGGGTTGCGAAACCTCGGATGGGGCGTGATCGAGGTCGAGGGCTCGCGCATATCGCACGTGGAGAACGGTGTCTGTCACGGCACGGGCACGGCGATGGCCGACCGGCTGCTCGCGCTTTTCGACGCGCTGAGCGCGGTGATCACCCGGCTCGCGCCCGACACGGCGGCGGTCGAGCAGACCTTCGTGAACAAGGACGGGGCCGGTACGCTCAAGCTGGGCCAGGCGCGCGGGATCGCGATGCTGGTGCCAGCGCGCGCCGGGATTTCGGTGGGCGAATACGCGCCCAACACCGTGAAGAAGACGGTGGTGGGCGTGGGCCATGCCGACAAGCGCCAGATCGACCACATGGTGCGCCTGCAGCTTCCGGGGATCGAGATCGCGGGGCCGGACGCGGCCGACGCCTTGGCCATCGCGCTTTGCCATGCCCACCATGCACGCGCCGGCGACCGGCTCGCGCAGGCGGTCGCGAAGGTGCGGGCATGATCGGAAAGCTGTCGGGCCGGATCGACTACAAGGGCGACGATCACGTGCTGATCGACGTGCGCGGCGTGGGCTACATCGTCCACGTCTCGGACCGCACGCTCGCGGCGCTGCCGGGACCCGGGGCGGCGGTGGCGCTCTACACCGACATGATCGTGCGTGAGGACCTGATGCAGCTGCACGGGTTCACCTCGCTCGTGGAGAAGGAATGGTTCCGCCTCCTGATGACGGTGCAGGGCATCGGGGCCAAGGCCGCGATCGCGATCCTGGGCACGCTGGGCGCGGGCGGCGTGAGCCGGGCGATCGCGCTGGGGGACTGGAACGCCGTGAAGGCCGCGAAGGGCCTGGGGCCCAAGACCGCGCAGCGGGTGGTCAACGAACTCAAGGACAAGGCACCCACGGTCATGGCGATGGGCGCGGGGCCGACGGCCACCGCCGCACCGGACGACGATGCGCTGGTCGAAACCGACACGGCCCCCGTGGCCCCGACGACCGCCGCCCCGGCGCCCGCGCCATCGAACTCCGCCCAGCAGGAGGCGCTCTCGGCGCTCGCGAACCTGGGCTACGCGCCCGGCGAGGCGGCGGGCGCTGTGGCCACGGCACTGGGCGAGGACCCGGCCCTCGACACGGCCGGGCTCATCCGCGCGGCCTTGAAGCTCTTGGCGCCGAAGGGGTAGGGAAGATGGAACGCTCATCCGCCCGACGGGCGACTTCGCTCTGGCCGCGAGAGAGACATGACCGAGCCTGACCCCACCCTGCGTCCCGAGCCGATGCCCGAGGATACCGACCGGGCGCTGCGCCCGCAGCTCCTGGACGATTTCATCGGCCAGGCCGAGGCCCGCGCGAACCTGCGTGTCTTCATCGAAAGCGCGCGGCGGAGGGGCGAGGCGATGGATCACGCGCTGTTTCACGGCCCCCCCGGCCTGGGCAAGACGACGCTTGCGCAGATCATGGCGCGCGAGCTGGGCGTGAACTTCCGCATGACCTCGGGCCCGGTGCTTGCGAAAGCGGGCGACCTGGCGGCGATTCTCACGAACCTCGAAGCGCGCGACGTGCTCTTCATCGACGAGATCCACCGGCTGAACCCGGTGGTCGAGGAAGTGCTCTACCCGGCGATGGAGGATTTCGAGCTCGATCTCGTCATCGGCGAGGGGCCGGCCGCGCGCACCGTGCGCATCGAGTTGCAGCCCTTCACGCTGGTGGGCGCCACCACGCGCTTGGGCCTGCTGACGACGCCCCTGCGGGATCGGTTCGGCATTCCAACGCGGCTGCAGTTCTATACGGTCGAGGAACTCAACCAGATCGTGACCAAGAACGCGGTCAAGATGGGGGCACCCGCCGAGGCGGAAGGCGCGCTCGAGATCGCGAAACGGGCGCGCGGCACGCCGCGCATCGCCGGGCGGTTGCTGCGCCGGGTGGTCGACTTCGCCGTGGTCGAGGGCGACGGTCGCATCACGCGCGAGATCGCGGACAACGCGCTCACGCGCCTCGGGGTCGATCATCTCGGGCTCGACGGGGCCGACCGGCGGTATCTCACGCTGATGGCGGAGCATTACGGCGGCGGCCCGGTGGGGATCGAGACGATGGCGGCGGCGCTGTCGGAAAGCCGCGATGCGCTCGAGGAGGTGATCGAGCCGTATCTCCTGCAGCAGGGCCTGATCCAGCGCACCCCGCGCGGGCGTCTGCTGGGCCATCTGGCCTGGCGTCACCTCGGGCTCGAGGCGCCGCGGACGTCGGGGCAGGGGCGGCTCTTCGAGGAGTAAGGCCGCTTGACTGTCCGAGGGACCGGGCACAGATTCCGTGCAAAGGAGACCCTCATGCCCATCAAGAACCGCTTCGCCGAATTGCACGGCGACATCGCCGCATGGCGCCAGGACATTCACGCCAACCCCGAGCTTCTGTTCGACACCCACCGCACCGCCGGCCTCGTGGCCGAGAAGCTGCGGGACTTCGGCTGTGACGAGGTGGTCGAGGGGATCGGGCGCACCGGCGTCGTGGGCGTCATCAAGGGCCGGTCGGACACCCGCGGCAAGGTGATCGGCCTGCGCGCCGACATGGACGCGCTGCCGATCAAGGAGGCGACGGGGCTGCCCTACGCCTCGGGCACGGAAGGCTTGATGCACGCCTGCGGGCACGACGGGCACACCTCGATGCTGCTGGGCGCGGCGCAGTACCTGGCCGAGACCCGCAATTTCGACGGCACCTGCGTGGTGATCTTCCAACCTGCCGAAGAGGGCGGCGGCGGGGGCCGCGAGATGGTCGAGGACGGGATGATGGACCGCTGGGGCATCCAGGAGGTCTTTGGCATGCACAACTGGCCCGGGGTGCCGACCGGCGAGTTCCAGATCCGCGCGGGCGGCTTCTTTGCCGCGACCGACCAGTTCGACCTGACGATCGAGGGGACCGGCAGCCATGCCGCCAAGCCCCACGAAGGGATCGACCCGACGGTGGTCGCAAGCCACGTGATCACCGCGCTCCAGACCATCGCGAGCCGCAACGTGGACCCGGTCAAGCACGTGGTGGTGAGCGTCACCGCGATGCAGACCGAGGGCGACAGCTACAACGTGATCCCGCAGCGCGTGCACATGAAGGGCACGATCCGCACCCATGACGCGGACGTGCGCGAGGCCGCCCCGGAACGCGTGCGCGCGCTGGCCGAGGGCATTGCGTCCGGGTTCGGGGCCAAGGCGCATTTCACATACCTGCCGGGCTACCCGGTGATGGTGAACTCCGAGGAGCAGACGGCCTTTGCAGCCGAGGTGGCGCAGGCCGTCACCGGGAAGGAAACCGCCGAGGCGGACCCGATCATGGGGGGCGAGGATTTCGCCTACATGCTCGAGGCGCGGCCGGGGGCCTACATTCTCGTGGGCAATGGCGACACCGCGCCGGTGCACCACCCGGAATACAACTTCAACGACGAGGCGATCCCGGCGGGCTGCAGCTGGTGGGCCGAGATCGTGGAGCGCCGGATGCCGGCCGCCTGAGGCGGGCCTTGCGCAAGAAAAAGGCGTGCGGCTGGCGTCGCACGCTCTTTTGTTCTTCAGGCCATCAAGGCGAGGGATCAGCCCCCGGTGTGGCTCATGTGGCGTGAGACCTGGCCGTCCGCGCGCTGGCGGGAATAGTCGAAATCGTGACCCTTGGGCTTGCGCGTGATCGCCTCGCGGATCGCGGCCACGAGCGGTTCGTCGGTGTCCGGATGTTCGCGCAGCGGCTGGCGCAGGTCGGCGCGGTCCTCTTGCCCCAGGCACATGTAGAGCTCGCCCGTGCAGGTCATGCGCACGCGGTTGCAGCTTTCGCAGAAATTGTGCGTGAGCGGGGTGATGAAACCGATCTTCTGCCCGGTCTCCTCGAGCCGGACGTAACGCGCGGGCCCGCCGGAGCGTTCGGCCAGCGGCGTGACCGTGTAGCGCTCTTCAAGCCGCTCGCGCAGGTCGGTGAGCGGCCAGTACTGGTCGAGCCGGTTCTCGTTGCCGATGTCGCCCATCGGCATGACCTCGATCCAGGTGAGGTCCATGTCGCGCTCGGCGCACCATTCGGTCAGCGTGAAGAGCTCGTCCTCGTTGAAATTCTTGAGCGCCACCGCGTTGATCTTGATGCGAAGACCCGCCTCTTGCGCCGCGTCGAGGCCGCGGATGACCTTCGCGAGGTCGCCGCGCCGGGTGATGTCGGCGAATTTCTGCGGATCGAGGCTGTCCATCGAGATGTTCACGCGGCGCACGCCCGCGTCCGCCAGTTCGCCGGCGAACCGTTCGAGCTGTGAGCCGTTGGTGGTCAACGTCAGCTCGTCCAGCGCGCCCGAGTCGAGGTGGCGCGACATGGCGCGGAAATATTCCATGATGTCGCGGCGCACGAGCGGTTCGCCGCCCGTGATGCGCAGCTTCTTCACGCCAAGGCCGATGAAGGCGGTCGAGACGCGGTCGAGTTCCTCGAGCGTCAGAAGCTCCTTCTTCGGCAGGAACGTCATGTTCTCCGCCATGCAGTAGGTGCAGCGGAAATCGCAGCGGTCCGTGACCGACAGCCTGAGATAGGTGATCGGGCGCTGGAACGGGTCGATGAGCGGTGTCGTCTCCATCCCTCAAACGTAGGGGCGCGCTGCGGCCGGGGCAAGCGTTATCCCCTCTTGGCCGGATGGGGCTTAGGTCGTAAGCTTTTCCCATGAAACACCTTGTTCTGATTGCCGTTCTGGGGCTTGCGGGCTGTTCGTCGATGCCCGAGTTCCTGCGCCCTGCCGCAAACGTGACCACGCCCGAGGCCCGTGCGCCCAACGCGCCGCCGCCGGATGCGAACACCGAGGACGCGCTCGACACCACGACGGAGGAAGAGCGCAGCGCCGCGTTGGCCGCACCGGAGCCCGCGGGCGAGCGTGAACTGGGGACCACCGTCGCGTCTCTGGGCAGCCCGACGGAGCCGGGCATCTGGATGGCAACGCCGCTCGTCACCGCGGTGACGCCGGGGCGCGTGGTGGCCGAGAACGGCAAGTCGGTGCAGCTCGAGCTTCGTCCGCTCGATGGGCCGCCGACGGCCGGGAGCCGGATTTCGCTCCCCGCGCTGCGGCTGCTCGAGGTCGGGCTGGCGGGGCTTCACACGCTGACCGTCTACGCGCGATGACGGACCGGCGGGTCGTCGGGGGACCGGGGGACTGGGCCGCCCTGCGCGCCGGGTTTCGCTGGGATATCCCGGATGACTTCAACATGGCCGAGGCGTGCTGTGACAGCTGGGCGCGCGACGAACCCGGGCGCGTTGCGCTCACCCACATGGGCGACGAGACGCGCGACTGGACCTTCGGCGAACTTGCCGATGCCTCCGACCGGATGGCCGCGGTGCTGGCCCGGGCCGGTATCGGGCGCGGCGATCGGGTGGGCGTGCTGCTGGGCCAGTCGCCCGAGACGCTGATCGCCCACCTGGCCACCTGGAAACGCGCGGCGATCTCGATCCCGCTGTTCTCGCTTTTCGGGCCGGACGCGCTGGCCTTCCGGCTGGGCGACAGCGGCGCCAGGGTGGTGGTCACGGATGCCGCGGGGGCCGACAAGCTGGCCTCGATCCGCGGCGACCTGCCGGCGCTCGAGGCGGTCTTCGTGGTCGGCGACGGCGAGGGCCGCGATTTCTGGGCGGAACTTCAGGCAGCCACGCCCGTCGCGCCGGAGCGCGCGGGGGCCGAGGACCCGGCAGTCATCATCTACACCTCAGGGACGACCGGACCGCCCAAGGGCGCGCTTCATGCGCATCGCTTCCTGGTCGGCCACCTGCCGTCGGTGGAACTGCACCACGAGGGCTTTCCCCAGCCCGGCGACGTCGGCTGGACGCCCGCCGACTGGGCCTGGATCGGGGGGCTCATGGATATGGCGATGCCGTGCCTCTACCACGGCGTGCGGCTCGTCTCCTGCCGGATGCGCAAGTTCGACGCGGCCGAGGCCTACCGCCTGATCGCCGGCCAGAAGGTGCGCAACCTGTTCCTGCCGCCCACCGCGCTCAAGCTCATGCGCCAGGCGGAGGTGCCGGAAGGCGTCGATATCCGCACCATCGGGTCGGGCGGGGAGGCGTTGGGGGCGGACCTGCTCGACTGGGCGCGCGACGCGCTCGGCGTCACGATCAACGAGTTCTACGGCCAGACCGAGTGCAACCTGGTGCTCGCTTCCTGCGCCGGATCGATGGAGGTTCGGCCCGGCAGCATGGGGCAGGCGGTGCCCGGCCACGACGTGGCGATCCTCGACGCCGAGGGGCGCGAGGTGACGCCCGGCACGGTGGGCGAGATCGCGGTGAAGCGCCCGGACCCGGTCATGTCCCTGGGCTACTGGAACCTGCCGGAGAAGACGGCGGAGAAGTTCATCGGCGACTGGATGCGCACCGGCGACCTGGGCGTGATGGATGCGGACGGCTACTTCACCTACGTGAGCCGCGACGACGACGTGATTTCCTCGGCCGGTTACCGGATCGGGCCGACAGAGATCGAGACCTGCCTCACGGGTCATCCCGACGTGGTGATGGCGGCGGCCGTGGGCGTGCCTGACGAGACGCGGGGGGAGGTGGTGAAGGCCTACGTGGTGCTGCGTGCGGGCGCGGCGCGCGACGGGCTTGCCGACGCGTTGATCCAGCGGGTGCGCGACAAGGTTTCGCCCCATGTCGCCCCCCGGCAGGTGGCCTTCGTCGACGAACTGCCCATGACGGCGACCGGCAAGATCATGCGCCGGGCGCTGCGCGGGGGGTGACGCCCGCCGGGCCTGTTGCAGCGGCCGGGGCGAGCCATTATTCCGGCCCGCGAAAGGGGAGAGCATGACACCCGAAGAGATCGAGGCCTATTTCACCCGCGACGGCCAGTATGCCTTCGCCCGTTGGGGCCGGCCCATCGTGCCCGTGGTCTTCGGGGTCGAGGATGCGACCTTGGGAACCATCAAAGGCGCGTTCGAGGCGGTGGTCGCGCTCGCGGGCCACAGGATGGCCGAGACCGACCCGGAGCTGGGCGCGAACCTCATGGTGTTCTTCTTCCGTGACTGGGCCGAGCTGCGCGAGGTCCCCGATCTCGACCGGATGATCCCGGACCTGCATCCGCTCATCGACCGGCTTGAGGCCGCGCAGGCCACCCAGTACCGCGCTTTCCGCTTCGACGACGCGGGCGGCATCCAGGCCTGTTTCGTCTTCATCCGCATGGGCGGCGGGATGGAAGAGCTGCCGGCCGAGACGATCGCGCTCACCCAGGCGGTGATGGCGATCCTGACCTGGGGCGAGCGCGCGTTTTCCGAGACCTCTCCGCTGGCGCTGCACCCCGAAACCGGGGCGACGATCCTGCGGCCCGACGTGGCCGGGCTGATCCGCGCGGCCTATGACCCGGTGATGCCCGTGGCCGCGGACGACCCCAGCCACGCGTTGCGCCTGTCGGCCCGGATGAGCGTGGCATGACCAACGGGGCGCACTGGAACCGGGTCTACGGCGACAGGGACGAGACGGACCTGACCTGGTTCGAGGAAGTGCCCGAACCGTCGCTTGCCCTGATCCGGGCGCATGCGCCCGCCGGTGCCGTTGTCGACATCGGCGGCGGGGCGTCGCGGTTGGTCGATCACCTTCTGGCCGACGCGTATGGCCCCGTTGTGGTTCTGGACCTGTCGGAAACCGCGCTCGCGGCCGCGCGCACCCGGTTGGGCGACAGGGCCGGAGATGCCGAATGGATCGTCGCGGACGTGACGGGATGGTCGCCCGACCGACACTTCGATCTCTGGCACGACCGTGCGGTGTTTCATTTCCTGACCGACGCCGCGGACCGCGCACGCTACATCGCCGTGATGGACGCGGCGCTTGGCGACGGCGGTATCGCCGTGATCGGCACCTTCGCGCAGGACGGTCCGGAGCGTTGCTCGGGCCTGCCGGTGCAGCGCTATTCGCCCGAGGCGCTCGACGCGGAGATCGAGAGCCACGCGCCGGGGCGGTTCACCCTGCTCGAAAGCCGCCGGCACGTGCATGTCACGCCCGGCGGTACCCGGCAGAATTTCCAGTTCAGCGTTTTTCGGAAGGGGGCCTGATGCGGTGTTTCGTGGCGCTCGACCTGCCGGAAGCGCTGATCCGGCCGCTCACCCGGCTGCAAGCGGGGCTCGAGGTCGGCCGATTGGTCGAGCCGGAGAACCTGCACCTGACGCTGGCCTTCCTGGGCGACATCTCGGACGCGACGGCGCGCGAGGTGGCTGCGGGGCTCGCCGAACTGCCGGACGGGCCGATCGAGCTTGAACTGACCGGGCTCGACGTGATGGGCGGCAGGAAGCCCAACCTCGTCCTGATGGATGCACGGCCCACGCAGGCGCTCGTGAACCTGCAGGACCGGGTGCGGCGCGTGGCGCAGGATGCGGGCATCCACATGGAACGCCGCCGCTTCCGCCCGCATGTCACGCTCGCGCGGTTCCAGAAACACATGACGCCGAAGGAAGAGCGCGGGCTGGCCGGGTTCCTGGCCTTCAACGCCCCCTACGCGCTGCCCCCGGAGACCGCCGACAGCGTGTCGCTCAACCGCTCCCACCTTCGCGAGGAGGGCGCGATCTACGAACCGCTCGCCGAGTTCCTGCTGACCGGATGACAAGAGAGGCCCCATGACCCACCGCTTTCCCGTCCACGTCTATTACGAGGACACCGATCTTGCCGGGATCGTCTACTACGCCAATTACCTGCGCTTCATCGAACGTGCGCGCACCGAATGGATCCGCGAGCGCGGCGTCGACCAGACGCGGGTGAAGGAAGAGACCGGCGTGGTCTTCGCGGTGCGCCATCTCGAGGCCGACTACCTCGCGCCCGCGAAATTCGACGACGACCTCACCGTCGAGACCGAGGTGGTGGCCATGACGGGCGCGCGCATCGTGCTCAAACAGGACGTGAAACGCGACGGCGACGTGCTCTTCGCCTCGACCGTGACGATCGTTGCCCTCACGGAAACGGGCGCACCGGCCCGGCTTCCGGCAATTATTCGCCAATCCTTGCACTGAAAATCCGCGAAAACGCGGTGGACACGCGGTTTTGTTGGCCCTCGGGGTTCATTTCCGCTACCCTTCTGCGCAATAGAACCGTCCGACAGAGACGGTGACACGAGGCAGGAACGGGACGAGTATGGAACAGGAAGCCCTCGCGCTGGCTGGAGAGATGGATTTCTCCTTCTGGGCGCTCTTCTTTCGCGCAACGCTGATCGTGAAGCTGGTCATGGTGATCCTCGTCGCCATGTCCTTCTATTCGTGGGCGATCATCGTGACAAAATTCCTCCAGTTCCGGCGCGCGCGCCGCGAGGCGGACATGTTCGACCGGGCGTTCTGGTCGGGCGAGCCGCTGGACGAGCTGTTCGACCAGATCGGGCCGACGCCGGACGGCGCCTCCGAGAGGGTCTTCGCCGCCGGCATGCTGGAATGGCGCCGCTCGCACCGGGCCGACGGGCGCCTGATCGCGGGCGCGCAGAGCCGGATCGACCGCTCGATGGACGTGGCGATCGCGAAGGAGGCCGAGGGGCTGAACAGCCGCCTGGGGTTCCTGGCGACCACCGCGTCGTCGGCCCCCTTCATCGGGCTTTTCGGCACCGTGTGGGGCATCATGCATGCCTTCACCGAGATCGCGCAGCAGCAGAACACCAACCTCGCCGTCGTGGCGCCGGGCATCGCCGAGGCGCTTCTGGCCACAGGCCTGGGCCTGCTCGCGGCCATCCCGGCGCTGATCTTCTACAACAAGCTCACCTCGGACAGCGACAACCTCGCCGCCGGCTGGGAAAGCTTCGCCGACGAGTTCTCGACCATCCTCAGCCGCCAGTTGGACAGCTGACATGGCAGGCACCGTCACCCAAGCCAAGCCGCGTGCCCGCCGGGGTCGCCGCCGGGGCCGTCATCGCGCGATGATGTCCGAGATCAACATCACGCCCTTCGTCGACGTGATGCTGGTGCTCCTCATCATCTTCATGGTGGCCGCGCCCCTGATGACCGTGGGCGTTCCGGTTCAGCTGCCCGAAACCGCCGCGACGCCGCTCCCGGCCGTGGAGGAAGAGCCGCTGACCGTCACGATCACGGGCGAGGGGACCGTCACGCTGATGACGACCGAGATATCCCGCGACGACCTGATCCCGCGCCTGCGCGCGGTGGCGGCCGAACGGTCGGACAACAAGATCTTCCTGCGGGCCGACGGGCGCGTGCCCTACGGCGACGTGGCCCAGATCATGGGGGCGCTGAACGCCGCCGGGTTCAACGACATTGGGCTGGTGACCGACACGGGCGGGCCCAACATGGACAGCGAGGCCCAGTAGGGGCAACGACGTGAAGACCGGGTATTATATCTCGGGGATCGGGCATGCACTTCTGATCCTGTGGCTCCTGTTCGGGGGCCTGTTTCAGATGCGTGACGAAGAGCCGCCCGTGCCGGTCGCCGACGTTTCGCTTCTGAGCGAAGAGGAATTCGCGGCGCTCACCGCGCCGCCGCAGGGCACCCCGGAGCCCGAGCCGGAGGTCGCGCCCGAAGAGAGCGCCCGCCCGCCCGCGCGCCCCGAACCGGAGCCGCAGCCGGAACCAGAGCCCGAGCCGGAACCCGAGCCTGCGCCGGAGCCCGAACCCGCGCCACAGCCCGAGCCGCCCACGCCCGAGCCCGCGCTTCCGACCGAGGACACGCCGCCCGAGACCACCGACCCGACCCCGCCGGAGGCCGACCGGGTGGCCCCGGAGATTGCGCCCGAGCCCGATCCGCAGGCCGAGATCGCGCCCGAGGTGGCCCCGGAAGTGGCGCCGAGCGACGAACCCGCCGACGCGCCGGCCGAAGAGCAGGAGGCCACTCAGCCCGATGCCTCGACCACGGAGATCGTGACCGAGGCCGAGACGCCGCAGAGCGCGGCACCGACAAGCTCGGTGCGCCCGCAACCGCGCCCGGAGCGTCCGGAGCCGCCGGTCGAGACCGCCCAGCCGGAGCCCGAGCCGGACCCCGAGCCCACGCCGGAGCCGGAACCGGAGCAGGAGCCCGAGCCGGAAAGCGATCCGGTCGCCGATGCCGTGGCCGACGCGGTCAACGACGCGCTGAACGAGCCCGGGGCGAGCGACCAGTCCGCCCCGACCGGTCCGCCGCTGACCTCGGCGGAGCGCGACGGTCTGCGCATTTCGGTGTCGCAATGCTGGAACCTGGGCTCGTCCTCGACGGATGCGATGCGCACGACTGTGGTGGTGCTGGTCCAGATGCAGCCGGACGGGCGACCGTCGGGCATCGAACTGCTGTCCTCGGACGGCCCGAACGCCCAGGCGACACAAACAGCCTTCCAAGCGGCGCGGCGAGCCATTATCCGTTGCGGGACCAACGGCTATAACTTGCCGAGTGAGAAGTACGAACAATGGCGCGAGATTGAAATGACGTTCAATCCGGAGAATATGAGGCTGCGATGACACCGACCAAACTTCTTGCCCTCGCACTGGCGCTCCTGGCGCTCGCGCCATTCGTCTCGGCCCCGGCAGCGCAGGCGCAGGACGGCCGGCTTCGCATCGAGATCACCGAAGGCGTGATCGAACCGCTGCCTTTCGCGGTCCCGACCTTCCAGGCCGAAACCTCAGGGGCGGCCCCCTATGCCGAGGAAATCACCCGCGTGATCGCGGCGGACCTGTCGGGCACCGGGCTTTTCCGCGAAATCCCGTCCTCGGCCTTCATCGCCAACGTGTCGAGCTTCTCCGCCCCGATCCAGTATGCCGACTGGAAGGCCGTGAACGCCCAGGCGCTGATCACCGGCGCGGTCTCGGAGCAGGGCGGGCAGATCACCGTGAAGTTCCGTGTCTACGACGTCTTTTCGGGCACCGAGCTTGGCCAGGGGCTGCAATACACGGGCACCGTCGACGGCATCCGGCGCATCGCGCACAAGGTCGCCGACACGGTGTATTCCCGCATCACGGGCGAATCCGGCTACTTCGACAGCCGTGTGGTCTTCGTGTCCGAAAGCGGCCCCAAGGACGCGCGCCAGAAGCGCATCGCGATCATGGATTACGACGGCGCGAACGTGAAATACCTCACCGACAGCGCCTCGCTCGTGCTGGCGCCGCGGTTCTCGAAGGACGGCAACCGCGTGCTCTACACGTCGTACGAGACGGGTCAGCCGCAGATCTTCGTGCTCGAGGTGGGCTCGGCCCAACGCCGCGCCCTGGGCACCGGCGGGGGCAACATGGCGTTCAGCCCGCGCTTCTCGCCCGACGGCCAGTCGATCATCTTCTCGCTCGAGCAGGGCGGCAACTCGGACATCTACCGGATGGACGTGAACGGCGGCTCGATCACGCAGCTCACGAATTCGCCGGCGATCGAGACCGCGCCCAGCTTCTCGCCCGACGGTTCGCGCATCGTCTTCGAGAGCGACCGCTCGGGCACCCAGCAGCTCTACATCATGTCCGCCAACGGCGGCGAGGCGCAGCGCATCAGCTTCGGTCCCGGCCGCTACGGCACGCCGGTCTGGTCGCCGCGCGGCGATCTCATCGCTTTCACCAAGCAGAACGCGGGCCGGTTCCACATCGGCGTGATGCGCACGGACGGCTCCGAGGAACGGCTCCTCACGGCAAGTTTCCTGGACGAGGGGCCCACCTGGGCGCCCAATGGCCGTGTCATCATGTTCACGCGCGAAAGCCAGGGTGCCGCGGGCGCGCCCGCGCTCTACTCGGTCGACATCTCCGGGCGCAACCTGCGCCGCGTGCCGACCCCCGACGCCGCGTCGGATCCCAGCTGGGGCCCGCTGCAGAACTAGGAAGACCAGCGAAGAGTGTGCCCCGATCTGCTAGGGTGGGGGCATCGAGCAAAACGAATAACGACAGGACAAGGATTTCATGAGAAAGATCACCCTTACCGCCCTGATGATCGGTGCCGTCGCCTTGTCGGCCTGTTCGCAGGATCGCTTCAACGCCGCTGACGGCTCGGCCAATGCCGCGGGCATGTCGGGCAGCGTCAACGACCCGACCTCGGCCGCCTATTTCAACCAGGCGATCGGTGACCGGGTCCTCTTCGCCGTCGACCAGTCGACCCTTTCGCCGGAGGCAGAACGCATCCTCGCCCAGCAGGCGCAGTGGCTGAATTCGAACACCGCCTACTCGGCGATCATCGAGGGGCACGCGGACGAACAGGGCACGCGCGAGTACAACGTGGCGCTCGGCGCCCGGCGTGCCAGCGCCGTTCAGAGCTTCCTCGTCCAGCGTGGCGTTGCGCCCAACCGGCTCAAGACCGTAAGCTATGGTAAAGAGCGGCCGCTTGCGATCTGTTCGGACGAAAGCTGCTACCAGCAAAACCGCCGGGCGGTGACGGTGCTGACGACCGGCGCCGGCACCTGACCGGCCTGACGGGGTGACATGGGGGCCATGAGGCTGAAATCGATCGTGATGGCGGCGGTCTGCGCAAGCGCGCTGGCCGCCCCGGGCTTTGCCCAGAACCGGGACCAGACGCTGGCGGACGTCCGCCAGGAGCTCACGGTTCTCAACGTGGAAATCAAGCAGTTGAAGCGGGAGCTGAACACCACCGGGTCGCCCGGGCAGGTCACTCCCGGCTCGGCGCTCGACCGGATCGATTCCATCGAAAGCGCGCTTCAGCGGCTCACGGCCAAGACCGAAGAGCTCGAGTTCCGGCTGAACAAGATCGCCACGGACGGGGCCAACCGGATCGGCGACCTGTCGTTCCGGCTTTGCGAGCTCGAGTCCGACTGCGACATCATGAACGAAGGCATCTCGAAGCCCCTGGGCGGGATCGAGTCGGTGGCGGCGGACCCGGCCACGGGCGGTGGCATGGCGCCCACGGTTCCCGAGTCGAACGGCGGCGGCACGCAGCTTGCCGTCGGCGAGCAGGCGGATTTCGACGCCGCCGTCGCAGCGCTCGATTCCGGCGACTTCGCGGATGCGGCCCAACGGTTCCAGACCTTCGTCGACACCTATCCCGGCACGCCCATGACCGGCCGCGCGCTCTTCCTGCGGGGCGAGGCGCTCAACGCGCAGGACATGGTTGCGGAAGCCGCGCGCGCCTATCTCGCGTCCTTCTCGGCCGACCCGGCCGGCAATTCCGCGCCCAACGCGCTCCTGCAACTCGGCACCGCGCTGGGTCAGTTGGGCCAGGTGGCCGAAGCCTGTGCGACGCTGGGCGAAGTGCCGAACCGCTTCCCCGGCTCGGCGGCGGCGAGCGAAGCCAGCGCGGAGCGTCAGCAGCTCGGCTGTTCGTGACACCCGACGCGGCGTTCGGACACGCGCTCACGCAGGCGCGCGCGAGGCAATCTTTCGACAGGATGATCGTGGCCGTTTCGGGCGGCGGCGACAGCATGGCGCTTTTGCACCTTGCCCGTGACTGGGGGCAGGGCGCGGGCGTCGCGGTCGAGGCCGTGACGGTCGACCACGGACTGCGCCCCGAGGCCGCGGACGAGGCGCGGATGGTCGCGGGGGTGTGCGACGGGCTCGGCGTGCGCCACGACACCCTCCAATGGCGGCGTGAGAGTGGCGGCGGCAACCTGCAATCGGCGGCGCGTGCGGCGCGCTACGACCTGATCGCGGCGCATGTTGGCACGCGGCCCGGGGCCTGCATCGTGCTTCTGGGCCATACCGCCGATGACGTGGCCGAGACGTTTCTCATGCGGCTTGCGCGGGGATCCGGCGTCGACGGGCTGGCGCGGATGCGCGGGGACTGGACCGATCGCGGCGTGCGCTGGCTGCGCCCGCTCCTGGATGTCCGGCGCGAGGCGCTGCGCGACGTCCTGCGGGAGCGCGGCGTGGGCTGGGTCGAGGACCCGTCCAACGAAGATGAACGGTTCGACCGGGTGAAGGCGCGCGGGGCGCTCGAAGCGCTCGCACCGCTGGGCCTCGGGGTCGAAAGGCTGACGACCACCGCGGCGCAGCAGGCGGTCGCGCGTGAAGCGCTGGAGCATTGGGCGGCCGAGGCCGCCGCGCGGGTGGCGCGGGTCGAGGCGGGGGACGTGGTCTTCGACCAAGGCGCGCTGGACGCGCTGCCGGACGAGACCCGCGACCGGCTTCTGGCCCATGCGATCATGTGGGTGTCGGGTGCGACCTATCGTCCCCGCCACGATGCTCTGACGGCGGTGCAGGCGGGGCTGCGCGGCGGCGGCCGGGCCACGCTGGGCGGATGCCTGCTGTCGGCCCGTTCGGATCAGCTGCGCGTGGCGCGCGAACCCGGGGCGGTGGCCACGCTCACCGCGCCGCTGGGCACCGCCTGGGACGGGCGCTGGCAGATCAGGCCGCCCGAAGGGACAACCGGCGAAGGTCTGACCGTGCGCGCGCTTGGCGAGGCGGGGCTTTCGGCCTGCCCGGACTGGCGTGACAGCGGCCTGCCGCGCACCAGCCTCCTGGCCAGCCCGGCGGTCTTTTCGGGCGACACATTGATCGCCGCGCCGCTTGCCGGCGTATCCGAAGGCTATTCGGCGGAACTCGGCCCGCAGCGGGGCGATTTTGTCGCAGCGCTTTTGTCCCGTTGAACAAACGGTGACTATCGCATTGAACAAACGGGCACGTTCCCTATTTTAAGGGGAACGTCGCGCGGAGGGGAGCCGCCGCGCCCGGACCATCCGGCTTCATGAGGAGAAAACCTTGGGTAACGCGCGAAACTTCGCCTTCTGGATCGTGCTCTTTTTGCTGATCCTGGCCCTCTTCAACCTGTTCTCCAACGGTCAGGGCTCGATCGCCTCGACCCCGGTGAGCTACTCGGAATTCATCGAAGACATCGAAAACGGCGAAGTGACACGCGCCACGCTGGACGGCGAGAATGTCACCTATGTCGGCTCCGGCGGGACGGTCTATTCGACCGTGGTGCCGGGTGACGCGAATGTCTCGGAGCGCCTGATCGAGGAAGGCGTGAACGTGGAAGCGAAGAAGCAGGAACAATCCGGCTTCCTGTCGCTCCTGTCGCTGCTGCTTCCCGTGCTGCTCCTGATCGGCTTCTGGTTCTTCATGATGAACCGGATGCAGGGCGGTGGCCGTGGCGGCGCGATGGGCTTCGGCAAGTCGAAAGCCAAGATGCTGACCGAGCGTGAGGGGCGCGTGACCTTCGACGACGTGGCCGGCATCGACGAGGCCAAGGAAGAACTCCAGGAAATCGTCGAATTCCTGCGCAACCCGCAGAAATTCTCGCGCCTCGGCGGCCAGATCCCCAAGGGTGCGCTGCTGGTGGGCCCTCCGGGCACCGGCAAGACGCTGCTCGCGCGCTCCGTCGCGGGTGAGGCGGGCGTGCCCTTCTTCACCATCTCGGGCTCCGACTTCGTCGAGATGTTCGTGGGTGTCGGTGCGAGCCGTGTCCGCGACATGTTCGAGCAGGCCAAGAAGAACGCGCCCTGCATCGTCTTCATCGACGAGATCGACGCGGTCGGCCGGTCGCGCGGCGCGGGCTACGGCGGCGGCAACGACGAGCGCGAGCAGACGCTGAACCAGCTGCTGGTGGAGATGGACGGTTTCGAGTCCAACGAGGGCGTCATCATCATCGCCGCGACCAACCGCAAGGACGTGCTCGACCCCGCGCTTCTGCGCCCGGGCCGTTTCGACCGCCAGGTCACGGTGCCCAACCCCGACATCAAGGGCCGCGAGAAGATCCTCGGCGTCCACGCCCGCAAGGTGCCGCTGGGGCCCGACGTGGACCTGCGCATCATCGCGCGCGGCACGCCCGGCTTCTCGGGCGCCGACCTCGCCAACCTCGTGAACGAAGCGGCGCTGATGGCCGCGCGCGTGGGCCGACGGTTCGTGGTTATGGAGGACTTCGACAACGCCAAGGACAAGGTCATGATGGGGGCCGAGCGACGCTCGATGGTTCTCACCGACGAGCAGAAGATGCACACGGCCTTCCACGAAGCCGGGCACGCCGTCGTGGGCCTGACGCTTCCCAAGTGCGACCCGGTCTACAAGGCGACGATCATTCCGCGCGGCGGCGCGTTGGGCATGGTCGTGTCGCTGCCCGAGATCGACCGCCTGAACTGGCACAAGGACCAGTGCGAGCAACAGCTTGCCATGACGATGGCCGGCAAGGCCGCCGAGATCATGAAATGGGGCGAGGATTCCGTCTCCAACGGTCCCGCCGGCGACATCATGCAGGCCAGCCAGCTGGCGCGCGCCATGGTGATGCGCTGGGGCATGTCGGACAAGGTCGGCAACATCGACTACGCCGAAGCCGCCGAAGGCTACCAGGGCAACACCGGGGGCTTCTCGGTCTCGGCCCACACCAAGGAGCTGATCGAGGAAGAGGTGAAGCGCTTCGTTCAGGAAGCCTACGACACAGCGCGCAACATCCTCGAGGAGCGCCGCGACGAGTGGGAACGCCTGGCCGAGGGGCTGCTCGAATACGAGACGCTGACCGGCGAGGAGATCAAGCGCGTCATGGCCGGCGAGCCGCCCCACATCGACGAGGATGACGAGGGTGGTGCGGGCGAGAGCGCCGAGGAGAAACCCTCGGTCGCGTCGATCCCGAAGACCAAGCCGCGCAAGAAACCCAAGGGCGACGGCGGCATGGAGCCGGAGCCGACCGCGTGAGCGATCCATCCGCGCAGGATTGGGACCCCGGAGCCTATCAACGGTTCCGGGGTCTTCGTTTGCGCCCCGCGCTGGAGCTTCTCGCCCAGGTGGGCGCGTTGCCGCCCGGCCCGGTGGTCGACCTGGGATGCGGGGCAGGGGCCGCGGCCGAGGCGCTGAGCGCGCGCTACCCGGGCCGCGAGCTGGTGGGCGTGGACACCTCCGAGACGATGCTGGCCGAGGCCGAGGCCGGCGGGCTCTACGACCAGCTGACCCGCGACGACGCGGCGGAATGGGTGCCCTCCACGCCGCCCGCGCTGATCTTCTCCAATGCCCTCGCACATTGGCTCGACGACCACGAAGCGCTGTTCGCCCGCTGGTCGGCCTGCCTTGCCCCCGGCGGAACGCTGGCCGTCCAGATGCCGCGGCAGTTCGACGAGCCGTCCCACAGGCTCCTGCGCGACCTGGCAGAAGACATGTTCCCCGATCGCTTCGACTTCACCGGCTGGACGCCGCCGGTCGCACGCCCGCTCGCCTATGCCGGGATGCTGGCGGAGCTGGGCCAGGCGATGGTGTGGGAAACCTGCTACGTGCAGGATCTGCCTGCCGTCGACGAAGGCCACCCGGTGCGCCATTTCACGGGCTCCACCGCGATGCGCCCCTTCCTTGCGGCGTTGGGCGAACGCGAGAGCGCGCGCTTCGTCGCGGCCTATGACACGATGCTCGCACGCGAGTATCCGCTACGTCCGGACGGCAGCGTGCATTTTCCGTTCAATCGTGTCTTCTTCGTCCTCGAGACAGACAAACCGTGAGGACGGATCATGCCGGACATGTTCGACAAGGCGCCCTTCGACGCCCGTGTGACCTACCTTGGCCACGTCCCCGACCGTGACGCCGCACTGGCGGCGACCGCACAAGGGGCGGCCGAGCTTACCTTCGCAGGGATCGAGGGGGAGGATCACGGCGGGCTGACGCGCCCGGCCTGTTCGCGGGTCAAGATGCTCCACCCGCGCGGGACCGAGATCCGCAACACCCGGCAATTGTCGATCCTGTCGGCCGAGGAGCTGGGCCAGATCGCCGAGAACATGGGGGTCGAACGGCTCGACCCCGCGTGGATCGGTGCCTCGCTTGTCGTCGAGGGCATTCCCGACTTCTCCCACGTGCCGCCGGGATCGCGCCTGCAGGGGCCGGACGGGGTGACGCTGGCCATCGACATGATCAACCATCCCTGCACGCTCGCGGGCCGTTCGGTCGAAGAATACCTGCCGGGCTACGGGGCCAAGTTCAAACCGGCCGCGATGGACCTGCGCGGTGTCACCGCCTGGGTCGAACGCGAGGGGCGGCTGGCCCTCGGCGACGCGCTGACGCTCTTCGTGCCGACCCAGCGCGGCTGGGATCCGACCCCCTGACGCCAGGGCTCTGACCCCAAACGGAAACGCGCGTTTCCGAAAGGCGCGCAGGTTTCCTCGCGTTGCCGCAAAGTCGCGCATTTTCGTCGCGTCTCGCGTTGAGCGATAGGGTAACCCTCCGCACAGTCCCGACCAAATCGCCAGCGGTCGAAGGAGGAGACCATGAGCTACAAGTCGGACATCGAAATTGCACGCGAGGCCAAGAAGCGGCCGATCCAGGAAATCGGGGCCAAGCTCGAGATTCCGGACGCGGAACTGCTGCCCTTCGGCCATGACAAGGCCAAGGTCAGCCAGGCCTTCATCGACAGCGTGCAGGATCGGGAGGACGGCAAGCTCATTCTCGTCACCGCCATCAACCCGACGCCGGCGGGCGAAGGCAAGACGACCACGACCGTGGGCCTTGGCGACGGCCTCAACCGGATCGGCAAGAAGACCGCGATCTGCATCCGCGAAGCCTCGCTCGGGCCGAACTTCGGGATGAAGGGGGGCGCCGCCGGCGGCGGTTACGCGCAGGTCGTTCCGATGGAGGACATGAACCTCCACTTCACCGGCGATTTCCATGCGATCACCAGCGCGCACAACCTGCTCGCGGCGATGATCGACAACCACATCTACTGGGGCAACGAGCTGTCCATCGACGAGCGCCGCGTGACGTGGCGCCGGGTGGTGGACCTCAACGACCGGGCACTGCGCGACGTCGTGACGAGCCTGGGCGGTGTCGCCAACGGGTTCCCGCGCCAGACCGGCTTCGACATCACCGTGGCCTCCGAGGTGATGGCCATCCTGTGCCTGTCCAAGAACCTCGCCGACCTTCAGTCGCGCCTGGGCGACATCATCGTCGCCTACACCCGCGACCGCGACCCGATCACCTGCCGCGACATCGGCGCGGACGGGGCGATGACGGTGCTCCTGAATGACGCCATGCTGCCCAACCTCGTGCAGACGCTGGAGAACAACCCGGCCTTCGTGCACGGCGGCCCGTTCGCCAACATCGCGCATGGCTGCAACTCGCTCATCGCGACGAAGACGGCGCTCAAGCTCGCCGACTACGTGGTGACGGAAGCGGGTTTCGGGGCGGACCTCGGGGCCGAGAAGTTCATGAACATCAAGTGCCGCAAGGGCGGGCTCTCGCCCTCCTGCGTGGTGCTGGTCGCCACGGTGCGCGCGATGAAGATGAACGGCGGCGTCGCCAAGGCGGACCTGGGCGTGGAGAACGTCGAGGCCGTGGAGGCGGGCTGCCCGAACCTTGGCCGCCACATCGAGAACGTGAAGTCCTTCGGCGTGCCGGTGGTCGTCGCGATCAACCACTTCGTCACCGACACGGACGCGGAAGTGCAGGCGGTCAAGGACTACGTGGCGCAGCACGGCTCCGAAGCGATCCTGTGCCAGCACTGGGCCAAGGGTTCGGAAGGGACCGAGGCGCTGGCCACCCGCGTGGCGGAGATCGCCGACGCCGGCGCGGCCAATTTCGCCCCGCTCTACGATGACGACCAGAGCCTCTTCGACAAGATCGAAACCATCGCCAAGCGCATCTACCGCGCCGACGAGGTGCTGGCGGACAAGAAGATCCGCGACCAGCTCAAGGCGTGGGAGGAGGCGGGCTATGGCAACCTGCCCGTGTGCATGGCAAAGACCCAGTACTCGTTCTCGACCGACCCCAACCTGCGCGGGGCACCCACGGGCCATTCGGTTCCGATCCGCGAAGTGCGGCTGTCGGCGGGGGCGGGATTCGTCGTGGTGATCTGCGGTGAGATCATGACGATGCCGGGCCTGCCCTCGAAACCCGCCGCCCTGTCGATCGGTCTCGACGCGCAGGGCGACATCCAGGGCTTGTTCTGAGCCCGCCCGCCCCGCACCGCGCGGGGTCTTGAAACAGCAACCGGGCCGGGCGTCAGTCCGGCCCGAACCGATGAAGGAGACGAGCATGTCCACACCCGCGCACCGCGCCGCCCTGATCGACGGCAAGACCATCGCCGCCAAGATGCGCGAGGAGGTCGCGGCCGAGGCCAGGGCGCTCTCGGATCTCGGCTGGTCGCCGCGCCTCGTGTCGATCTCGGTGGGCGACGCCGCGGCCTCGGACATCTACGTGCGAAACCAGAAGAAGAACGCCGAGAGTGCCGGCGTCGAGTTCGAGGCCCGGACCTATCCCGAGACGACCTCGCTCGAGCAGCTGATCGGCATCCTGCAGGGGCTGAACCACGACCCCCGGGTGAACGGGATCATCATCCAGCGCCCGCTGCCGGCCCACATTCCCGTGAAGGTGCTCCAGAAGGCCGTGCATCCGCTCAAGGACGTGGAGGGCATGCACCCGGCCTCGATCGGCAACATCGTCTACAACGACCTCGCGCTCGGGCCGTGCACCGCCGTGGCGGCGGTCGAGATCCTGAAGACGCTGCCCCTGTCGCTCGAGGGGCTGACCGTGACGGTGATCGGCCACAGCGAGATCGTCGGCAAGCCCATCGCCTTCCTGCTCATGGGGCTGGGGGCGACCGTGACGGTCTGCCACCACATGACGCGCTCGGTCGCGATGCACAGCCGTGCCTCCGACGCGGTCTTCGTGGCCGTGGGGCGCGCGGGCCTCGTGACCGGGGATATGATCAAGCCGGGGGCGGCGGTGATCGACATCGGGATCAACCGGGTCGACGGCAAGACGGTGGGCGATGTCGATTTCGACAGCGTCGCCGATGTCGCGGGCTGGCTCACCCCGGTGCCGGGCGGTGTCGGGCCGGTGACGGTCGCGACGCTGATGAAGAACGCCACTCTGGCCACGCGAATGCAGATGGAGCATTACCGCGACGCCTATGACAAGACCGATTTCTGAGGAGAGGACAATGACCGCACAAATCATCGATGGGAAAGCCTTCGCCGCCGAGGTGCGCGCCAAGGTGGCCGAGCACGTCTCCGCGCTGAAGGCCGATCACGGCATCACCCCGGGCCTTGCCGTCGTCCTGGTGGGCGAGGATCCGGCCAGCCAGGTCTACGTCCGCTCCAAGGGCAAGCAGACGGTCGAGGCCGGCATGGAGAGCTTCGAGCACAAGCTGGACGTTTCCACGTCCGAGGAAGATCTGCTCGCGCTTGTCGACAAGCTCAACAACGATCCGGCCGTGAACGGCATCCTCGTGCAACTGCCGCTGCCCGATCACATCGACGAGGAAAAGGTCATCAACGCGATCGACCCGGCCAAGGACGTGGACGGGTTCCACATCTCGAACGTCGGGCTGCTTGCGACGGGGCAGAAGGCGATGGTGCCCTGCACGCCGCTGGGCTGCCTGATGCTGCTGCGCGACCATTTCGGCTCGCTCTCGGGCAAGGAGGCCGTCGTCGTGGGCCGGTCGAACATCGTGGGCAAGCCGATGGCGCAGCTCCTGCTGCGTGACAGCTGCACCGTGACCATCGCCCACAGTCGCACCAAGGACATCGAAGAGGTGGTGAAACGCGCCGACATCGTCATCGCCGCCGTGGGACGGCCCGAGATGGTGACCGGCGACTGGCTCAAGAAGGGCGCCGTGGTCATCGACGTGGGCATCAACCGCCTGCCGCCCGCCGAGGAGGGCGCGAAGGGCAAGCTGGTCGGCGACGTCGACTTCGCGAGCGCGTCGCAGGTCGCGGGCGCCATCACGCCGGTGCCCGGCGGCGTCGGCCCGATGACCATCGCCTGTCTCCTGGCCAACACGCTGACCGCGACCTGCCGGGCCAACGGGCTGCCGGAGCCCGAAGGGCTGACCGCCTGATCCGGACACCGCCCCGGTCCCGTCCGGGGCGGTTTTCGCATGCCGGCGCTTGATCTGAACGGGTGTTCAGTTAATCTCGCCCGCATGGCGCGTAAATCCGGCTCCCACGCCGACATCACCGGCCCGAAAGTGCGCGAAGCGGCCCTGAAGCTCTTCGCACGCGACGGCTATGCCGCGGTCTCGATGCGCAAGATCGCCGCCGAGGTGGGGGTGCAGGCCGGGGCGCTCTATCTCTACACGCCCGACAAGCAGACGCTGCTGTTCGACCTGATGAAGTCGCACATGGAAGAGCTGCTCTCGGCTTGGGCCGAGGCCGACCGGGGCGGGACCCCGCCCGAGCGGCTCGAAGCCTTCGCGCGGTTTCACATTGCCTATCACCTCGACCGGCCGGACAACATCTTCATCGCCTACATGGAGCTTCGCAACCTGGAGCCCGACAACTTCGCCGAGATCGAGGCGCTTCGACGGCGCTACGAGCAGGGGCTGGTGGAGATCCTGGAGGCCGGGAACGACTCGGGCGATTTCGACGTACCGGACCCGAAGCTGGCCGCGATGGCCGCGATCTCGATGCTGAACGGGGTCACGACCTGGTTTCGTGACGAGGGCCCGCTGTCGCGCGAGATGGTGGAGACGATCTACTGGGACATGCTGCGCAAATCGGTGGCGGCCTGAGCGGGCGGGGTGTTCAGGGGCCTTGGGCCGGTGTAGGGCGCGGGCGTTATTGCCGGGAGCAGGCCTTGACGGTCGGGCGGATGCGCGGTCCCGGTTTTCCCAGAATCCTAGAATCCTAGAATCCTAGAATCCTAGAATCCTAGAATCCTAGAATCCTAGAGAAGTGGAGTGCGGGGCCGTGTCGTCCGCTCCCCGCTGGTCCATCCGAACGTCCCGAAACCACCCCGCGCGCCAAACCGCCGCCGTCCGCCTGTCGCGTTCGACACCCGACGATGGCCTCTGTTACCCGGCCCGCCGCGGGTCTATATTGCCGCCATGGCGCTGCCCCCGGGATTCCTTGACGAGCTTCGCACCCGCACCTCGCTTGCGCAGGTGGTCGGGCGCAAGGTCACATGGGATCAACGCAAGTCGAACCAGGCCAAGGGCGACCTCTGGGCGCCGTGTCCGTTCCACCAGGAAAAGACCGCCAGCTTCCACGTCGACGACCGCAAGGGGTTCTACTACTGCTTCGGCTGCCACGCGAAGGGCGACGCGATCGGGTTCGTGAAGGACACCGAGAATGTCGATTTCATGGAAGCGGTGGAAATCCTCGCCCGCGAGGCCGGGATGCAGATGCCGGCCCGCGATCCCAAGGCGCAGGAGAAGGCCGACCGGCGCACTGAGCTGGCCGAGGTGATGGAGCAGGCGGTGCAGTACTACCGCCTCCAGCTCAAGACCAACCAGGGCAGCGGCGCGCGCGATTACCTCGACCGCCGGGGACTCAAGGAGGATGCGCAGCAGCGCTGGGACATCGGCTACGCGCCCGACAACCGGCATGGCATCCTGACCCACCTGCGCGAAAAGGGCGTCTCGGACGACCTGATCGTGGCCTCCGGCCTCGCGATCCGCCCCGACGACGGCGGCCAGCCCTACGACCGGTTCCGGGGCCGCATCATCTTCCCGATCCGCGACGCGCGGGGGCGGGCGATCAGCCTCGGGGGTCGGGCGCTCGATCCCAACGCGCGGGCGAAATACCTCAACGGGCCGGAGACCGAGCTTTTCGACAAGGGCCGTTCGCTCTTCAACCAAGCCCCGGCGCGCGAGGCGGCGGGCAAGGGCCAGCCGCTCATCGTGGCCGAGGGCTACATGGACGTGATCGCGCTTTCGGAGGCCGGGTTCGGCGCCACGGTCGCCCCCCTCGGCACCGCGATCACCGAGGACCAGCTGCGGCTTCTGTGGCGCATCGCGCCCGAGCCGATCATAGCGCTCGACGGCGATACGGCCGGCATGCGCGCCGCGATGCGGCTCATCGACCTCGCCTTCCCGCTGATCGAGGCCGGGCGCAGCCTGCGCTTCGCGGTCATGCCCGAGGGGCTGGATCCCGACGACCTGATCAAGGCGCAGGGGCCGGGGGCGATGCAGGCCGTGCTCGAAGCCGCGCGCCCGATGGTCAGCCTGCTGTGGCAGCGTGAGACCGAGGGCAAGGTCTTCGACAGCCCCGAGCGTCGCGCGGCACTGGACCACGATCTGCGCCAGGCCATCAGTCGTATCCAGGACCCGTCGATCCGGCGCCACTACGGCGAAGAGATCAACCGCCTGCGCTGGGAGCTGTTCAATCCGCGCCGGGCGGCGGTGCAGACGCGGCCGGGCCAACAGTCCCGCGGGCGCTGGAAACCCGGTGGCCCCGCGTTCCACCCGGAGACCAAGGGGTCGTTGCTCGCCGCGGCCTCGGGCCAGGTCGAGGAGGTGCTGCGCGAGGCGG
Source organism: Maritimibacter harenae (assembly GCF_009882975.1). Lineage (GTDB taxonomy): Bacteria > Pseudomonadota > Alphaproteobacteria > Rhodobacterales > Rhodobacteraceae > Maritimibacter > Maritimibacter harenae. The sequence goes on along the minus strand of NZ_WTUX01000017.1, from coordinate 277,755 downwards.
TGATCCTGGCCATCGTGATCACCCATCCCCGTCTTCTCGAAAAGTTCGAGTCGGCGCTGGAACGCGTCGACATGGCGACCGAGGATCACGTTGCGATCCAGCGCGCGTGCCTGTCCTACACCGGCGAGGACAGCGACGAACTCACCTCGAAAATTGAGGCGGAGGTGGGGCCGCGCGCCCTTGAAAAGCTCTTCGCACTCAACCATGTGCAGATTGCCCCGCCGATCCGGCGTCCGGACGATGCGGATCTGGCCGCGCTCTGTCTTGCCGAGGAGCTGGCCAAGCTGGAGGCGGCCCGCGGCGCGCGTCACGAAGTGGACGACGCCGCCGCCGAAATCGGGGCTCTGGCCGACGAGGGGCTGACATGGCGACTGTCCGAGGCGGCCCGCGTGCTTGACGAGGCGCGGCGCGGCCAGGGCGAGGACAAAGGGCTGTTCGACCGGGCCGACAACGGCCTGCTCATCGCGCGGGAGGAAAAGGAGGCGCTGGATGCGCTCCTGAAGCAGATCGAGGATCAACAGGGCGGGCGCAAGAGACCCTGATTCCATCACAATTTGGGAACACCGAAGATAAACAGGGCAAAACGGGTTGGCGAATCAGTGATTCGAATGGATTCTTCCGCAAACCGAATCACGCGAATCACTCGGCCGATCACCCACGCCCCGTGACACCGCCCCGAGACGAAGGGAAATCGCATGGCTGCGAAAGACGCGAACGAAGATCAGAACAAGCCGGAGCAGGACGATACCACCCCGATGGGGGACATGGATCAGGCCGCCGTCAAGAAGATGATCGCCGAGGCCCGTGAGAAGGGCTACATCACCTACGATCAGCTCAACCAGGTGCTGCCGCCCGACCAGGTGTCCTCCGAGCAGATCGAGGACGTGATGTCGATGCTCTCCGAGATGGGCATCAACATCATCGAGGACGAAGAGGCCGAGGACGACGACCAGAAGGGCTCGACCGAGGTCGTGGCCAAGAACGCCAAGGGCGAGGTGGCGGTCTCCTCGGGCGACAGCGAGAAGCTCGACCGTACCGACGACCCGGTGCGCATGTACCTGCGCGAGATGGGCTCGGTCGAACTTCTGAGCCGCGAAGGCGAGATCGCGATCGCCAAGCGGATCGAGGCGGGGCGCAACACCATGATCTCGGGCCTCTGCGAGAGCCCGCTGACCTTCCAGGCCATCACGATCTGGCGCGACGAACTTCTCAACGAGGACATTCTCCTGCGTGACGTCATCGACCTCGACGCGACCTTCGGGCGCCAGATGGGCGAGGAGGAGGATGCCGAAGAGGTCGTGACCGGGCTGGGCGAGGCGGCTGCGACCCCCCAGAAGACCGAGAAGAAGGACGAGGGCCCCGAGCTCGACGCCGACGGCAACCCGATTGCCAAGGACGATGACGAGGACGACGAGGACGACCAGGCCAACATGTCGCTCGCCGCGATGGAGGCCGCGCTCAAGCCCCGCGTGCTCGAGACCCTCGAACTGATCGCGCGCGACTACACCAAGCTCAGCGAGATGCAGGACCTGCGCATGTCCGCCACGCTGAACGAGGACGGGTCGTTCAGCGAGAAGGAAGAGAAGGCCTACCAGAAGCTGCGCTCCGAAATCGTCGAACTGGTGAACGAGCTGCACCTGCACAACAACCGGATCGAGGCGCTGGTCGACCAGCTCTACGGCATCAACCGCCGCATCATGTCGATCGACAGCGCGATGGTGAAGCTGGCCGACCAGGCCCGCATCAACCGCCGCGAATTCGTCGAAGCCTATCGCGGGGCCGAGCTCGATCCCACCTGGCTCGACCGGATGAGCGAGAAGCCCGGCCGCGGCTGGCAGGCGTTCGTGGAGCGCTCCTCGGACAAGGTCATCGACCTGCGCGCGGACATGGCCCAGGTGGGCCAGTACGTGGGCGTGGACATCTCGGAATTCCGCCGCATCGTGAGCCAGGTCCAGAAGGGCGAGAAGGAAGCGCGCGCGGCCAAGAAGGAAATGGTCGAGGCGAACCTGCGTCTCGTGATCTCGATCGCGAAGAAGTACACGAACCGGGGTCTCCAGTTCCTCGACCTCATCCAGGAAGGCAACATCGGCCTGATGAAGGCCGTGGACAAGTTCGAGTATCGCCGGGGCTACAAGTTCTCGACCTACGCGACCTGGTGGATCCGTCAGGCCATAACCCGGTCGATCGCCGACCAGGCGCGCACGATCCGTATCCCGGTCCACATGATCGAGACGATCAACAAGCTGGTCCGGACCGGCCGCCAGATGCTTCACGAGATCGGCCGCGAGCCGACGCCGGAAGAACTGGCCGAGAAGCTGCAGATGCCGCTCGAGAAGGTCCGCAAGGTGATGAAGATCGCCAAGGAGCCGATCTCGCTCGAGACGCCGATCGGCGACGAGGAAGACAGCCAGCTGGGCGATTTCATCGAGGACAAGAACGCGGTCCTGCCGCTGGACTCCGCCATCCAGGAGAACCTCAAGGAAACCACGACCCGCGTCCTGGCCTCGCTCACCCCGCGCGAGGAACGCGTGCTGCGCATGCGTTTCGGCATCGGCATGAACACCGACCACACCCTCGAGGAGGTGGGCCAGCAGTTCAGCGTGACCCGCGAACGCATCCGCCAGATCGAGGCGAAGGCGCTGCGCAAGCTCAAGCACCCGAGCCGGAGCCGCAAGCTGCGGTCGTTCCTGGACCAGTAAGGAAAAGGCGCCTTCGGGCGCCTTTTTCATGGGTCGGACCGGGCCGGGTCGTCCAAGCGTGGGATCCATCTGACATCGGCGGGCACGCGGAACCATGAACACCATCTTCGAGATCGAGACGCGCGGGCAGGGACCCTACGAGTTCACCCGCGACGCAGCGCGCTGGGTGGCGGGGGCGGACGTGGACGAGGCGCTGCTCACCCTGATGATCCGGCACACCTCGGCTTCGCTTCTCATCCAGGAGAACGCGGATCCCGAGGTGCAGACGGACCTGACCAACTTCTTCGCACGGCTGGTCCCGCCGACCACCGATCCGGCCATGTCCTACCTCACGCACACCTACGAGGGGCCGGATGACATGCCGGCGCACATCAAGGCGTCGCTCCTGCCGATCTCTTTACAGATCCCGATCATCGACGGCCGAATGAGCCTTGGAACCTGGCAGGGGATTTACCTTTTCGAACACCGGGACCGCCCGCACCGGCGCCAGGTGGCCGCGCTGCTGCGCTGAGGCCACAAATCCGCCCGCCCATATCTGGGCGCGGCGCATTCAGCCTACCCAAAACCTTGCCCGTCCCCTATAGTGCCTGTGGATAAGTGGGCGCAGACCCACGATCAGAGGTGACAGGCTAAGAAAAGGAAGAGGCATGCGCTGCCCGTTTTGCGGAAACATCGACACGCAGGTGAAGGATTCACGCCCGGCCGAGGATCACGTCGCGATCCGGCGGCGGCGCTTCTGCCCGGCCTGCGGTGGTCGCTTCACCACCTATGAACGGGTCCAGCTGCGCGACCTCGTGGTGATCAAGTCGAACGGGCGCCGCGAGGATTTCGACCGTGAGAAGCTGGAGCGCTCGATCCGGATCTCGATGCAGAAGCGGCCCGTCGAGCCCGAGCGCATCGACCAGATGATCTCGGGCATCGTGCGCCGGCTGGAAAGCATGGGCGAGACGGACATCCCGTCCAAGACCATCGGCGAGATCGTGATGGAGAGTCTGGCCCGCATCGACACCGTAGCATACGTGCGTTTCGCGAGCGTTTACAAGAACTTCCAGGCCGCGGACGACTTCGAGAAGTTCATGAGCGAGCTGCGCCCGGACATCCCCACCGAAGACGAGACGTGAGCGACACCCGGTTCATGGACCTGGCCCTGTCGCTCGGGCGGCGGGGCCTGGGCCATGTCTGGCCCAACCCGGCCGTGGGCTGCGTCATCGTGCAGGGCGGCCGGGTCGTCGGGCGGGGCTGGACCCAGCCCGGGGGGCGTCCCCATGCCGAGGTCGTTGCACTGGCCCAGGCCGGCGCGGCGGCACGCGGTGCCACCGCTTACGTCACTTTGGAGCCCTGCGCCCATCACGGACAGACCCCGCCCTGCGCGGACGCGCTGGTCACGGCGGGCGTGGCGCGCGTCGTGATCGCGCTCGAGGACCCCGACACGCGGGTCGACGGGCGCGGGATCGAACGGCTGCGCGCGGCCGGGATCGCGGTCGAGACCGGGCTGCGCGCGAGGGCCGCGCGCGCCGATCAGCAGGGGTTCCTCCGACGCGTCACGCTGGGCCGGCCGATGGTCACGCTCAAGCTCGCCGCTTCGCTCGACGGGCGGATCGCCACCGCGACCGGCGAAAGCCAGTGGATCACCGGGCCGGAGGCGCGCCGCCACGTCCATGCCCTGCGCATGACCCATGACGCGGTGATGGTGGGCGCGGGCACGGCGCGCGACGACGACCCGTCGCTGACCGTCAGGGGCCTGGGCGCGCGCCGCCAGCCGGTCCGTGTGGTGCTGTCGCGCCACCTCGACCTGCCCGAAGATGGGGTGCTGGCACGCACCGCCGCCGAGGTACCCCTGTGGCTCGTCCACGGCGACCGGGTGCCGGCCGAGCTGCGCGAGGCCTGGACGGCCCGCGGGGCGCAGTTGTTCGAGGTGCCGGTACGGCGCGGGCAGCTCGATGCCCCCGCTGCGCTGGCGGCCCTCGGGGCGGCAGGTCTCACGCGGGTGTTCTGCGAGGGCGGCGGCGGGCTTGCCGCCTCGCTCCTGGCCGAAGGGCTGGTGGACGAATTCGTGGGTTTCACGGCCGGGCTCGCGCTTGGCGCCGAGGGACGCCCGTCGCTCGCCGCGATGGGGGTGGACGCGCTGGCCGATGCGCCGCGGCTGGTGCTGGTGGAGACCCGGGCGATCGGCGCCGACGTCATGCATCGCTGGCGCCGCGCCGACTGACGGAGCGCGGGCCGGGCCCGCGCGCAGGTCTTGCGCCGCCCTGCCTGCGGCAGGCCGGCGCGACGGGCGGGGGCGCTGCCCCCGCACCCCCGAAGTATTTCCGGAACGATGAAGGAGGGCCTAGCGCCAGAACCGCGTGTAGGGCGCGAGGAGGCCCTGGGCCTTTGCGAGGAGTGAAAGGGTCGGGGCGTGGCCCGTGTCCCCCGCTTCGAGGCGGTCGAGGACGATCTCGACCGGGCAGGGGGTGCGCGTCACCGGGTCGTGGTAGCGCGGGTAGTCGATGAGCACCGCGTGGACGAGGCCCGCGAGGTCCGGCCGCGCCTGGCGCCGTTCCGGTACCGGGCCCAGGTCCGTGGTCAGCCCCCAGCCCGCGTAGAAGGGCGTGCCGAGGCAGGTGACCGGCGTGTCGCGCACCAGCGCTTCGAAGCCAAGTGTCGAGGTCATGGTCCAGACCGCGTCCACGGCGTCGATGAGGGCGGTGGCATCCGTGTGGCGCGCGACCACGTCGACGAGGGCGCGCAGGTCGTCCTCGGCCACCGTGCCGTCGCGCAGGCCCGCTTCCACGTCCGGGTGGGGCTTGTAGATCAGCACCGCGTCCGGGTGCGCGGCCCGGGCCCGGCGCAGGAGCGCCAGGTTGGTGGCCACGTCCGTGGTGCCGCACCGGATCGAGGCGTCATCCTCCACCTGGCCGGGGACCAGGATGCGGTGGCCCGGGGGGAGGTCGGGGGGTGCGGCCGCGTCCAGGTTGTACTTGCTCACCCCGCCCTTGCGCAGTCGCTCGATCAGGCGCCGGGCGCGTGCCCTTGGGCCCTCGGGCAGACGTTCGGAGGCCGCGATCAGGCGCTCGAGGCGGCTTTCGCGGGTCGGGTCGTAGTAGATGCCCAGGTCGTCGCGCACCAGCGACAGGGGCGGGGTGAGGGCCGCGCCGAGGCCCCGCGAGCGGATGAAGCCGTCCTCCAGCCGGATCGCGGGGACCGGCAGCGTTTCCGCCCGGTTGGCCCAGACGGCGAGGTGGCGCTCGCTTTTCCGGGCGCGGGCGACGGCGGCGGAGCCCTCGGCGAAGACCATGCCGCGCCCGGTGCCGAAGAACCGGGTGAGCGGCGCGCGTTTCCACAGCCGGATGCCGGCGGCGACGTAGCCGTAGGCGTCTTCGCGGCGCGCGCGCGCCCGGGCCTCGAGCGTGCCCAGCAGGTCTTCGATCTCGCACAGCCGGTCGTGGTAAGGGTCGTACCAGGTCGGGTAGTCGATCAGCGCGGCGCAGGCGAGTTGCGCGCGGGTGAGGCGGCGTTCGCGGCGGGGGACCGGGTTTTCGTCCTGCGTGAGCCCCCAGCCGGAATAGAACGGCTGGCCGAAGACGCGCGGCTTGTGCCCGGCGAGGATCGCCTCGAATCCCATGCCCGACGACACCGTGTAGACGCCGACCGCGCCTTCCATCAGCGCCCAGGGGCTGACCGGATCGGTGAGCAGACGCACGCGCCCCTGCGCGTATTCGGGGCCGTAATAGCCGGACCGGTGGCCGCCCCGGGTTTCGGGATGGGTCTTGATGATCACGTCAAGGCCCGGGTGCTCTTCCTGCGCGAAGACCAGCATTTCGCGGAAGGTCTGCATCGTCGCGCCGGAGGCGGTGACCGAGGCGTCGTCGCGGGTCTGGTCGAGCACGAGCACGTAGGGCGCGCGTGGCGGCTCGGTCGCCGGGTCGAAGGCATTGTACTTCGACAGGTGGGCGTGACGGATGCGGTCGACCGCGTCGCGTGCACGGGCGAGCCGGGCGCTGTCGTCGAGGGGCGCGGTCGCGAGCATCCGTTCGAGGTCGGACGGTGTCGACGGGTCGAAATGCACGCCCGATCGGTCGATCAGAAGGCCCAGCGGCGGCTCGCCCGCGCGCCCGGTCAGGACCGAGCGCAGGAAGGCGTCCTCGACCCGCACGAGCCCGGCGCCGGTGCGCGCCGCGACCGCTTCGCCGCGTTTCGCGGTGGGCGCGTTGCCCCAGACGGCAACGTGATCCTCGGGGCGGGGCCGGCCCAGGCGCAACTCCCAGCCCGCGAGTTGCAGGATGCGGCGCAGGCGGCGTTCACGCAGGAAGCCGCCCGAATAAACGAAAAGCCGCCGCGAGGAGGGGGGCTCCGTCGCGGCGGCCTTGATCCTGTCGTAGGGCGTCACGGCCCGGCGCTCAGGGGCCGACGAGGCCGAAGGTGCTGCCGGCGGTGGCCAGCGACTCGGCCGCGCCGAGCGTGCCGGTGAGCGCCGTGATGACCTTGGTCCACTGCACGTAGGGCGCTTCGGTCACGTAGACCGTGTCGCCGTCGCGGATGAGAAAGTCGCGCGCCATGAACATGCCGTTGGGTTCGGTCAGGTTGAGCACGTAGATCAGGCGCTGCGGCCCGATCAGGTCGTTGCGGCCGAGCACGGCGTTGGCGACCACGGCGGGCTCGTTGCGGAAGACGAAGATGCCGGTGGGGTCGGCCAGCGTCGGGTTCAGGCCGCCGACCTGCGCGATCGCCTCGATCGCCGACAGTGTCTGGGTCTGGAAGTTGACGCGGGTCTGGGTGCCGGTGGCGCCGAGCGCGGTGAAGGCGCGGGTGTCGGATTCCACGAGGATGCGGTCTCCGTTGCGCAGCGCGATGTCGAGGCGCGGGTCCTCGAACAGGTCCTGGTACCAGACCTGGCCGGTCTGGCCGCCGCGGATGATCTTGACCACCGCGACCTCGGGATTGACCGCGACTCCGCCGGCGCGCGCGAGCATCGCGCCCAGCGTGCGGGTCGGCCGTTCGATGGCATAGACGCCCTGGCCGTTCACCGCGCCCGTGACCGACACCGTCGCCCCGTCGCCCGCGACACGGGTGACGAGCACCTGCGGGTCCGGCGTCTGGGTTTCGAGCTGCTCGGTGATGATGCGGCGCACCGCCTCGGGCGTGTTGCCCGCGGCCCTGATGCGGCCCGCGTAGGGGATGAAGATGAAGCCGGCGCCGTCGACCTGCACCTCCTCGAGCGCCGCGGGGGCGCCGGCGGAGGCGAGGATGCCCTGCTCCACGTTCTCCCAGATCGCCACGCCCAGCACGTCGCCGGGGCGGATCGTGTCCGAGCCGACCTGGCCCGCCGTCAGGAAGTTCGGGCCGAAGCCCAGGGCCGGGGTGATGGCGGTGGCGCGCGTCACGCGGTCGTTGACCGAGACGACGAAGGCGTCGCCCTGCCGCTGCACCGATCCGGAGAAGATTTCCTGTTTGTTCGGGCCACTTCGGGGGAGCACGTCACATGCGGCTACACCCATCACAAGCGCCAAGAGGAGCGCGATCCGCGCCCATGAAATGCCCTGAATTTTCACTGCCCGGGCTCCTTTTTGGAGGTCTGCCTCAGTTTCTTTTTCGGCCAAACTACAGGTCGGGCCGGCAAAAATCCAGCGATGATTCGGGACGTTACTTCACGAGTCTCAACTGTTGCCGGGGCGCAGCGGTGCCCTTTTCGAGTGCGTCGTAGGGGTCGTCCGGGCTCAGCATCATGTCGACGATCTGGCGCAGAAGCTGGCGCCGGCCACGCGCCGAGTAGAAGCCGCCGGGGATCTGCGAGGTCTCGAGCAGGTAGTGGCGGTAATCGCGGTAGGCGCGGCTGTCGGGCCGCGTCGGCTGGGCGAAGAAGGCGTCGACCGGCTGGGTCGAGACGAATTCCGGCTTCTCGTAGACCGCGCGCCCGAACACCTTGAGCGGCAGGCCGCGCCAGAGCACCTGCTGGGCGGCGGTCGAGTTCACGGTGACGGCGCTGCGGGCATGGTCGAGCAGGCGGGCGAGCTTGCCGCCGCGCACGTAATGCACCCGGTCCTCGACGCCGTGACGGCGGGCGAGGCGGCGGATTTCGCGGCGCAGGGGCACGCGCCCGTCCTCGAGCGGGTGGGCCTTGAACACGAGGTGGTGGTGGCGCGCCGCCCCGGTGGCGAAGCCCTCGATCACGACGTCGAGGAAGTCGGTCATGTCGGCGAAGGGCGAATGGTCCAGGAAGCTCGCGTCATGAGCCAGTTGCAGGAGCGCCAGGTGATAGGGAAAGCCGCCGTTGCGGATCCGGCGCGTGGCGATGACGCGGTCGAGCCACTGGAACGGCATCAGGAGAAGGCGGCGCACGTAGAGCTGGAACTCCTTGCTCACCGGCAGCGCGCGGTGCGGGCGGAAGCCCGCGTAGCGCCGGTTCAGGAACATCACGAACCAGTGGTAGGCCGCGCCGTAGAAAACGTGGTGGCGCATGTCGCCCCAGTGGGCAGGCGGTTCCGGGATGTCGAGCTCGGCATCGGCCAGCACGCGCTGCATCTGGGGCACGTCCATGTCCATGAGCCGGGAATGGCCGTTTGCACCGCCGCGCTCGTAGCTGACCCAGTAGGGGCGCAGGTAGCCTTCCTCGAAGACGTGGATCTCGATCCCTGCCTCGCGCGCGGCCGCGACGGCCTCGGCGTGGACCGTGCGGGTGTCGCCGTAGAGCACGAGGTCGGTCACGCCCTTTTCGGCCAGGATCGCGCGGATGCGCGCGGCCCAGGCATCGCGTTCCTCGGTGAAGGGGAGGTAGCTCCTGCGGTCGGCCCAGAAGACCTGGTCGCCCATGTTGAAGCCCACGCGCCAGACCTCGGCCCCCGCCGCCCGGAGCATGCCCCCCAGGCGGCGGAAGAAGGGGCCGTGCGGCCCCTGCAGGAAAAGAAAGACCCGGTCTGTCCCGTCGATGGCTCTCATGCGCCTGATTTAACCTGTTATTTACCTGCCTGTCGCACCCAATCACGCGGCTGCGGGCAAGAAAGTCCTGCCATTGTCCCCCGGTGCGATACAAACCATGAAAACGGGGCGTTTTTGTGACCGCCCGTGGGGTCGGCCTGCTTGGCATCCGCCGGGAATGCGGCTAGCCATGAGGGCAAAGGAGATCGACATGTTCACGGGCATCATCACCGACATCGGCGAAGTGGTTCAGGTGACGCGCGACGGCGACCTGCGCGCGCGCATCCGCACAGGGTATGACACCGCCGGGATCGACATGGGGGCGTCCATCGCCTCGGACGGGGTGTGCCTGACGGTCACGGCGCTTGGGCCCGACTGGTACGAGGTCTACGTCTCCGGCGAGACGCTGGACAAGACCAACCTCGGGGACTGGCGCGAGGGCACGCGGCTCAACCTCGAACGTGCGCTCAAGGTCGGCGACGAGCTGGGCGGTCACATCGTGTCGGGCCACGTGGACGGGGTGGCCGAGGTCACCTCCGTCGTCGACGAGGGCGATTCCACGCGGATCACCTTCAAGGTGCCGGGCGCGCTCGCCCGCTTCATCGCGCCCAAGGGATCGGTGGCGCTCAACGGCACGTCGCTGACTGTGAACGAGGTCGAGGGCGACACGTTCGGGGTGAACCTGATCACCCACACGAAAGACGTCACGACCTGGGGCGACGTGGCGGTCGGCGACCGGATCAACCTCGAGATAGACACGCTCGCGCGTTACGTGGCGCGGCTTACCGACTACGCCGCCTGAGCGGGGCCGCGCGTCCGGATGGCGCGGAGCGGCTTTCAATCATTCGAAGCCGTGCATATGATGCTCCCCGAACGATAGGGAGGATTCCATGACGCTACTTCGCCCCACGCGCCGCCAGATGCTTGCCCTGGCCGCCGCGATGCCCGCTTTCGCCATGCCCGCCGCCATGCGTGCCGAGCTCGCCCCGCCCGAGGACGGAAACCCGGCGCACTTCCGTTTCAAGCTGGGCGACAAGAAGATCACGATCGTGTCGGACGGCTGGTTCCCGCAGCCGCTGAGCGCGCTGGGCATGAACGCGGACGAGGCCGAGAAGGCTGCCTTCCTCGAGGCGCATTACCTGGCCGGTGACGAGCTGGTGGCCCACACCAACCACGTCCATATCGAGACGCCGGAGGCGAAGGTGCTGATCGACATCGGCTCCGGCAACCGGTTCTTCGACAGCGCGGGGCGGCTCCTGTCCAACATGGAGGGCGCCGGGCTCGATCCCTACGGTGTCACCCACCTGGTCATCACCCACGCCCACCCCGATCACATCTGGGGCGTGCGCGACGATTTCGACGAGGCGATCCTGCCCGACGCGGAATTCATCATCGGCGAGACCGAGCACGATTACTGGACCCAGGACGACCTGGTGAACCGGGTCGCGGCGGAAGAGCAGCAGTTCGTGCTGGGCGCCGTGAACTCGATCAACGTGGACGGGGCCGAATGGACGCTCGCCGCCGACGGCCACGAGGTCGCGCCGGGAGTGCGGCTCATGGCCACCCACGGGCACACGCCCGGGCACATGTCGATCATGGTGGAAAGCGACGGCCAGCAGCTTCTGATCCTGGGCGACGCGATCACCCACGCCTACGGCCATTTCGCCCATCCCGACTGGTACGGCTCCACCGACACGGACCCCGAGGCGACCGTGGCCACGCGCCGCCGGCTGCTCGACATGGCCGCCACGGACCGGATCCCGGTCGTCGGCTACCACTTCCCGTTCCCCGGCGTGGGCCACGTGATGCGCGACGGCGACGCCTACGGCTTCGTGCCCGCGCTCTGGCGGTTCTGAGGCGGATCGCCGGCTGGCGCCGGCGACCCGGGCGGGGGCGCTGCCCCCGCACCCCCGGCGTATTTTCGGAAAGATGAAAGGGGGGCGTCACGGGGTCGTGCACGTATCGGGACGTCACTGTGCGACGTTCCTCTGGCATCGGCGCGCGGGCCGCGTTATCTCGCGGGGGCAATTTGAAGGGAGCCCGTGATGGCGGACGCCAAGATCTATGACGAACCCGGCCCGGTCGAGCGGGAATGGGGCAAGGTGATTTCCCCGGTCGAGGAGATCATCGAGGACGCCCGCAACGGGCGCATGTTCATTCTCGTCGACCACGAGGACCGCGAGAACGAGGGCGATCTCGTGATCCCCGCGCAGATGGCGACCCCCGAGGCGATCAATTTCATGGCGACCCACGGGCGTGGCCTGATCTGCCTGTCGATGACGAGCGAGCGGGTCGACGCGCTGGGCCTGCCCCTGATGGCGAGCCAGAACTCGTCGCGCCACGAGACCGCCTTCACGATCTCGATCGAGGCGCGCGAGGGCGTGACCACGGGCATCTCGGCCCATGACCGGGCGCGCACCGTCGCGGTCGCCATCGATCCGACCCGGGGCGCGGCCGACATCGCCACCCCCGGCCACGTCTTCCCGCTGCGCGCCAAGGATGGCGGCGTGCTGGTGCGCGCGGGCCATACCGAGGCGGCGGTGGACATCGCGCGGCTCGCGGGGCTGAACCCGGCCGGCGTGATCTGCGAGATCATGAACGAAGACGGCACGATGGCGCGCCTGCCGGACCTGGTGGCCTTCGCGCAGAAGCACAATCTCAAGATCGGCACGATCAGCGATCTCATCGCCTACCGCCACCGCCACGACAACCTGGTGAACGAGAGCGCCGTGAAGAGCGTGACATCGGCCTATGGCGGGGACTGGATGCTGCGCATCTTCACCGACGAGACCCAGGGCGCCGAGCATATCGTTCTGACCAAGGGCGACCTGACCACCGACGAGCCGGTGCTGGTGCGCATGCACGCGCTGAACCCGCTGGAGGATGCGCTGGGGCTGGGGCCCAATCCGCATGACGAGCTGCCCCGCGCGATGGAGATCATCGCCGAGGCCGGGCGCGGGGCCGTGGTGCTCCTGCGTGACCCGTCCATGCGGCTGGCCACGGACGAGGGGGAAGTGAGCCCGCAGGTCCTGCGCCAGTACGGGCTGGGTGCGCAGATCCTGGCGGCGCTGGGCATTCACCGCATGACGCTGCTCTCCGACAGCCCCCTCCCCAAGGTGGTCGGGCTCGAAGCCTACGACCTGTCGATCGAGGGCACCCATCCGATCCGGGGAGGCAAGTGATGGCCGGTTCCGAGACGCATTACACGCTGCCCCGCCCGAGCTTCGACGAGGACGTGAAGATCCTGATCGTCGTCGCACCCTATTACCGCGACATCGCCGACGACCTGATCGCCGGGGCCAAGGCCGAGATCGAGGCGGTCGGCGCCGAATGGGAGCTGGTCGAGGTGCCCGGCGCGCTGGAGCTGCCCACCGCGATCCGCATCGCCGACCAGACGGCGGATTTCGACGGCTACGTGGCGCTGGGCTGCGTGATCCGGGGCGAGACGACGCATTACGACACGGTCTGCAACGACAGCTCGCGCGGGCTGTCGACGATGGGGCTTGCCGGACTGTGCATCGGCAACGGCATCCTGACGGTGGAGAACCGCGAGCAGGCCGAGGTGCGGGCCGATCCCGACCGGATGAACAAGGGTGGCGGGGCCGCGGCCGCGGCGCTCCACCTCGTGGCGCTTGCGCGCAAGTGGAAGGGCGGCGCGCTGCCCGCCGGCTTCCGTCCGCCGAATGCCTGAGACTTTCGGGGGTCCGGTGCAAAAACCGGTTTCCCCCCGGTCCGGCTTGCACTAGAAGCGCGCTCTGATCTGCTCCGAGGCTCCGTGACATGACCGAACGCGAGATTTCCAACAACCTGAAGCGCCGGATGAGGTCCGCCTCGCGGCTCTATGCCGTGCAGGCGCTGTTCCAGATGGAAGCGGCCGGGCAGGGGCTCGACCGGGTGCGCCAGGAGTTCGAGGATCACCGGTTCGGGGCGAGCTACGAGGAAGGCGACTTCGAGGAGGGCGACGTGGATCTCTTCCGCGCGTTGCTCGAGGCCGCCGTCGACAGCCAGGCGAAGATCGACCAGATGACCGACCGTGCCCTGGTGGCCAAGTGGCCGATCGCGCGCATCGACCCGACGCTGCGCGCGCTCTTTCGCGCGGCCGGGGCCGAGCTCATGATCGGGGACACACCGCCGCGCGTGGTGATCGTGGAGTTCGTGGATGTGGCCAAGGCGTTCTTCCCGGATGGCCAGGAGCCCAAGTTCACCAACGCCGTGCTCGACCACATGGCGCGCGAGGCCCGGCCCGAGGCCTTCTGAGGCAAGGGCCGCCGGGGACGCTGTCCCCGTCGCGCCGCGGGCGCGACTCCCCTGAGGTATTTTCAAAACGAAGAAGGGCGGACCGACGCCCATTCGGGCAGGGTGCGAGACCCGTGCATTTGGAATCCGGCGCACGAGTGCTATCTTCATGGGCAGGAGGTGCTGCCATGCCCAAGCTCGTTTCGATGTATATCCGCCATGTCCTGATCGGTTTCGGCCTTGCCGGAGTCTTCGTGGGGCTGCTCCTGTGGATGAACGTGGGCAACCTCTGGCATCTCGTGACCCATTCCGACGTGGGCATCATGGCCGTCGCGATGCTGTTCTTCGGCAACGCGGTCGTGTTTTCCGGCGTGCAGTTCGCCATCGCCATCATGCGCATGGGCGACGACGCGGGACCGCGCGGCGGCAAGCGCCGGCCGGTGGCCACGCGCATCCCGGCCCGCGTCGAGGCGGTCGCGCCCACGCGCCGCGGCCGGTAGGCTGCCGGGCCTTCAGCCGCTTCGCCATCCGGGTCCGTGAAGGGCCGGGGTGGCGCGTTTTCGTCTCTCAAGTGCTGGAAACACAAGGCTCCCCCCGAAGGATCGGGAGGAGCCTGTGAAGTGGCGGGACCGCCTGCAACCGTCTGGGAAGCGCATTCCCGAGGACCTGTATGTACAGGTGGGCGCCGGGTAACCGAACCACGATCCGGACAGAGCCAGCTCCCTCGGATTTGCTTAAGGCCACTGGAATGTTCCCGTCTGACGAGAAGGGCAGACCGCCAAGACTGCAAATAGGCCCCATGTCCGGATCACACAAGGGGGCGTGTCGCGGCGGGGCGGGCGCTGGCCGCCCCTTGCGAAATGTTCACCAATTGTTCATTCTGCGCCCATGGACGATGCCCAGCTTCAACCCGGCCAGCTCCTGGCGCGCGGCGTGGCGCGCTACCTGCGGCGCAACGATTTCGCCTGTCTCGAGGAATTCGTGCCGCGGCGCGGTCTGCGCACCGATGTCTACGCGTTGGGGCCGGGGGGCGAAATCTGGGTGGTCGAGTGCAAGTCGTCGCGCGCCGATTACCTGTCGGACCAGAAATGGCAGGGCTACCTGGAGTTCTGCGACCGGTTCTTCTGGGCGGTGGATGGCGATTTCCCGCAGGACCTTCTGCCCGCCGAGACAGGGCTGATCATTGCCGACTCCTATGACGCCGAGATCCTGCGCATGGGGCCGGAAACGAAGCTGGCGCCTGCGCGGCGAAAGAAGCTGACGCTCAAGTTCGCGCGCGACGGGGCGCGGCGCCTGCAGGGCTACCGGGATCCGGGCGTGCCCGCGTTGACCGGGCCGGAAGCGTGACGGGGCCTAGCGCCCCTTGCGCTTTGATTTCCCGGTGCTGCCCATGCGTCGAGCCTGCTCGGCGGCGGCCTTGATTTCCTCGGCGATCTCGATCGCCTCGTCGGGGTCGAAGTCCATCGGCAGGTCGATGCCGGTGCCTTCGATGTAGATGCGCACCATGCCCAGCGTGGTGGGCCCGATCTGCAGGTTGGCGGAGATGTCGGTTTCGGAATTGATGCCCATGGCGCGGCTCCTCTGAGGTTGGCCGTGAGTTACGCCCGGGCCCGACGTTTTTCAAGTCCGGCCTCTTGCATTGCCCGGATCAGAGCGCTAAACGGCGCTCCAGTGCCGCCTTAGCTCAGTAGGTTAGAGCGCTTGATTGTGGATCAAGAGGTCCCCCGTTCGAGCCGGGGAGGCGGTACCATTCTCTCCCTCACATCGCGTGATCCGGGGCCCCGTTCGGGGCCGTCGTGATGCGTCCGGGCCCGGTTCTTCAAGGCCACTTGGCCGGGCCTGTCCTGACCGGCGGTCAATCGGTCGCGATCGCCACGCTCTGGCGCAGGGTGGTGCCGTCGGGGGCGTAGACCAGGAAGCGGTCGTCGTCGGTCACCACGCCGATCCAGTCGGGTCCGCGTGTCACGGCGCGGGCCGAGACGCCTTCGGGCAGGGTGATGGTTTCGGGCATCGCGACGGTGGCGGGTGCATTGAAACGCATGACAACCAGCGTGATCAGGACTACAAGCCCGACGATCATCGTGACGGTCAGTGTCGTCACCAGCCATTTCAGGTAGCGCACGAGCCCGGTATCAACGCCCGGGCCGGGAGTCTCGTCCATGTCCATCACCGTCCCTGTCGTCGTCGCGATCGGGCCCAATCCGCCCAACCGGCTTGATAAGGCACTGGCCCGCGATGTACCAGAGGAAGCGAACCTGTCGCGCTCGCGGCTGGCCCGGCTGATCGCTGAAGGCGCCGTGGTGCGCGACGGCGCGGTGCTGAGCGATGCCAAGGCGAAGGTCGCCGAGGGCGACGTAATCGAGATCACGGTGCCGGCGGCCGAGGAAAGCCACATGGCGCCCGAGGCGATCCCGCTCGAGGTGGTCTACGAGGACGCGCACCTCGTCGTGGTCAACAAGCCCGCCGGCATGGTGGTGCACCCGGCGCCGGGCACGCCTGGTGGCACGCTGGTCAACGCGCTCCTGCACCATTGCGGCGACGAGCTGTCGGGCGTCGGGGGCGAGAAGCGGCCGGGCATCGTGCACCGGATCGACAAGGACACGTCGGGTCTCCTCGTGGTGGCCAAGTCGGACGCGGCGCACCACGGGCTTGCCGCGCAATTCGAAAAACACAGCGTGGAGCGCCACTACCGCGCCCTTGTCTACGGCGTGCCGGACCGGGCGGACCCGCGGCTGAAGGGCGTGCGGGGCGTGAGCTTCGAGACGGGGGGCGTGGTCAAGATCACGACCCAGCTTGCCCGCCACAAGACCGACCGGCAGAAACAGGCGGTTGTCTGGTCGGGCGGGCGCCACGCGGTGACCCGGGCGCGGGTGGTGGACATCTACGGGGTGCCGCCCTCGGTGGCGCTGGTGGATTGCTGGCTCGAGACCGGGCGCACGCACCAGATCCGCGTCCACATGGCGCATGTGGGGCATGGGCTGGTCGGTGATCCGACATATGGGGGGCGCCGTAAACCCAGTGAAAAGGCGCTCGGGGTCGAGGCGGCCGAGGCCGTCCGCAGCTTCGCCAGACAGGCGCTTCACGCGGCCACGTTGGGGTTCATCCACCCGGTCACAAAGGAACAGCTGCGCTTCGAAGCGCGTTTGCCTGATGACATGGCAGGGTTGATCGAAACACTCCGCACAAGCGCGTGAGGCCCCTGCACAAGCGACGGATGCGGCGTCATACTGCGTTAACGGTTCAGGGGTGAGAGCCCTTGAATGTTGATGTTAGCGCCCTAAATTGAATGTTAAACCCCGAAACATTGGGGCGCGACAGTGGAGACGAGCACGATGAGCAACTATCAGACCTTGCCGGCGCCGACCCCTGAAGGCGGTTTGAACCGCTATCTGCAGGAAATCCGGCGCTTTCCGATGCTGGAACCGGAACAGGAATACATGCTGGCCAAGCGCTGGGTGGACCACCAGGACACCGAGGCGGCGCATCAGCTGGTGACGAGCCACCTCAGGCTCGCCGCCAAGATCGCGATGGGCTACCGCGGCTACGGATTGCCGCAGGCGGAGGTGATTTCCGAGGCGAACGTGGGCCTGATGCAGGCCGTGAAACGCTTCGACCCGGAAAAGGGCTTCCGGCTGGCGACCTATGCCATGTGGTGGATCCGCGCCTCGATCCAGGAATACATCCTGCGGTCCTGGTCGCTGGTGAAGCTCGGCACGACCTCCGCGCAGAAGAAGCTCTTCTTCAACCTGCGCAAGGCGAAGGCCCGCATCGGCGCGCTCGAGGACGGCGACCTGCACCCCGACAAGGTGAAGCAGATCGCGCATGACCTGAACGTCACCGAAGATGAGGTCATCTCGATGAACCGGCGCATGTCGGGCGGCGACGCTTCGCTCAACGCCACGATCACCAACGACGGTGATTCCACCATGCAGTGGCAGGACTGGCTCGAGGACGAGGACGCCGACCAGGCGACCGATTACGAGGAGCGCGACGAGCTGACCGTGCGCCGCGAGATGCTGGCCGAGGCGATGGACGTGCTCAACGACCGTGAGAAGGACATCCTCACCCAGCGCCGCCTCTCGGACGAGACGGTGACGCTCGAGGATCTGTCCGGCCAGTACGACGTGAGCCGCGAGCGCATCCGCCAGATCGAGGTGCGCGCCTTCGAGAAGCTCCAGAAGCGCATGAAGGAACTGGCCGCCGAGAAGGGGTTGGCCGAACCCGCCTGATCGCGCTAACACGGACCACAGGACGCCCGGGCCAAGCGCCCGGGCTTTTTGTTGTGACGGAGGGGGCATGGCCGACGATCTCAGGTGGGGTATTCTCGGGGCGGCGGAGTTCGCCCGCAAACACATGGGGCCGGCGATCCACGCGGCCGCCGGCAACCGGTTGGCCGCGCTGGCGACCTCGTCACCGGCCAAGGCGGACCCGTTCCGCGCGATGGCCGGCGAGATCGCGGTGTTCGATGGCTACGAGGCGCTCCTGGCCTCGGACGACATCGACGCGGTCTACATCCCGCTTCCGAACCACCTGCACTTCGAATGGACGCTCAAGGCGCTGGAGGCCGGCAAGCACGTGCTGTGCGAGAAACCCGTGGCGATGGAGGCGGCCGAGATCGACCGGCTGATCGCCGCGCGCGACGAAAGCGGGCTTCTGGCGGCCGAAGCCTTCATGATCCTGCACCACCCCCAGTGGCAGCGCGCGAAGGCGCTGGTCGAGGCGGGCGCGATCGGCGAACTGCGCCATGCCGACGTGGCGTTCAGCTTCAACAACCCCGACGAAACGAACATCCGCAACCGGCCGGAGACCGGCGGGGGCGGTATTCGCGACATCGGCGTCTATGCCTATGGGTCGGTGCGCTACGTGACGGGCGCCGAGCCCGAGGCGCTCGACGCGCGGGTCCGCCGGGAGAACGGGGTGGACACCTGGGCGCAGGCCGACGCGGTGATGACGGGGCCGGGGGGCAAGTTCACCTATGCCGGCATGACCTCGACCCGGCTGGCCCCGCGCCAGGAGGTGGTGTTTCACGGCGCCGACGCCACCCTGCGCCTGCCGGCGCCCTTCAACGCGGGGCTCTTCGGCGAGGCCCGGGTGATCCTGCGCCGGGCCGACGGCACGGAGATCGTCGAACGCTGGCCCGGCGTGAACCAGTACGTGCTGCAGGTCGAAGCCTTCGCGGCCGCGGTGCGCGGCGAAATGCCATACCCCGTGCCGCTGGAATTCAGCCGCGGCACCCAATTGATGATTGATATGGTGTTTTCGCAGGCGCGCGATATCAGTTGGTGACGCAAATCGACGGGAGAGACTCGGATGGCCGAGGACGACGGAAAAAAGGATGACGTGAACCCCACCGTGCTCGAGGAGCCGGGGACGGACGAGGCGGACAAGCTGCCCGAGAACATCTGGCTGCGCGGGCTGTGGATGCTTTTCTTCGTGGCCGCGCTCTGGGTGGCGCGGGCGCTGGTGATCATCGCGGGCGTGATCCAGTTCTTCTGGATGCTCTTCGGCACCGAGAAGAACCACTACATCGCCGAGTTCGGCGAGGACCTGGCCGACTGGATGGCGCGCGCGACGCTCTACATCACCGGCGGGACCGAGGACCGGCCGTTCCCCTTCGATCGCTGGGGCATCCCGGACTGATCGCGATGGGCGCGGGCCGAGCCCGCAGGACTTGCGCTGTCCTGCCTGCGGCAGGCCGGCGCCGCGGGCACGCGGCTGCGCCGCGTCCGGAGGGCCAGCCCTCCGGACCTCCCGAGGTATTTCTCAAACGAAGAAGGGGACGGGGGGTCAGTTCAGGCGGGCGCGCAGGACCCGGATCATGTTCTCGCCCGCGACCTTGCGGATCTGGGCCTCGGTGAGGCCGACGTCGAGCATCGCCTGGGTGAGGGCGGCGAGTTCCGAGGTGTCGAAGGCGGTGGTCACCGTGCCGTCGTAGTCGGAGCCGAGCGAGACGTGGTCCTCGCCGACGGTCTCGATCGCGGCGCGGATCGTTTCGGCAACCCCCCGGGGCGTGTCGTCGCAGGTCACGTCCTCCCAGTAGCCGATCCCGATCACGCCGCCGGTGGCCGCGATGTCGCGCATCAGGTCGTCCTCGAAATTGCGCTTCACCGGGCAGTGGGAATGGATGCCCGTGTGGCTGACCACCAGCGGGACGTCGGTCATGTCGAGCACGTCGCGCGCCACCTGCGGGCTGGAATGGGCGAGGTCGATGATCATGCCGCGGCGCACCGCGTTCTCGACCACCTCGCGGCCGAATTCCGTGAGGCCGGCGTTGCCTTCGCCGTGGAGCGACCCGCCGAGCGCGTTGTCGAAGAAATGCTGAAGCCCGATGACCCGGTAGCCCGCGTTCCAGAGCCGGTCGAGGTTGGCGATGTCCGCCTCGAGCGCATGGCCGCCTTCGAGGCCCAGGATGCCGCCCACCACGTCTTCGCCCGCGTCGCGCAGCGCGAGCACCGCGTCGAGGTCGGATTCGGTGGTGATGACGCGCAGGCGCCCGTCGCTGTCGCCTGCGGCGCGCCAGAGACGCTCGGCCTGGTAGATCGCGCGTTCCTTGAGGCTCGACCAGGTGCGCATGGGCCAGAGCTGGCCGACGGCGAGCAGCGTGATGTTGTCGAAGGCCTCGGCCGAGTTCTCCTGGTAGTTCTGGCCGGCCGGCGACTTGGTCACCGCCGTGAACACTTGGAGCGCGACGTTGCCCTGGATCAGGCGCGGCACGTCCACGTGGCCACGGTCCGCGCGTTTCAGCGGGTCGCGCTTCCACAGAAGGGTGTCGGAATGCCAGTCGCCGATCACGAGGCTGTCGTGAAATGCGGTCGCCTCGGGCGAGACGGGGTAGGGGTCATGCGCCTTGACCACGTTCATGTCGCGCTCGGCGATGCCGGGGGCCAGGGTGATGAAGCCCACGAGGCCCAGAACGACGATGACGGCCAGGATCCCGGCCCCCCATTTCACGATACGCATGCATTCCTCCCGAAGACTTGGCGCGCAGGCTATGGCACCCTAGGTGGGGAATACATGCCCGACGTAGCGGAAGGGGGCAACATGGCCGGTGGCTGGAGCCGCGATGGAGCGGTGAATGAACAGATCGACGCCTCGATCAACGAGGAGCTCGAGCGGATGCGCGCGCGCCGCACCCCGGTGGGGGAGAGCCTGGCGGAGTGCGCCGAATGCGGCGAGCCGATCCCGGAAGCCCGGCGCAAGGCGCTGCCGGGCGTGAAGATCTGCATCGATTGCCAGGAAGAGCGGGACGGGGCGTTCCGGGCGCGGCCGGGGATCAACCGGCGCGGGTCCAAGGACAGCCAGCTCAAGTGACGGTCGGGCCGGGCGCCCGCGCCGTTCCCTTCTCCGGTCGATAAATATCCCGGGGGAGGTCCGGAGGGGGCAGCGCCCCCTCCGGCGGGTCGTCGCGGGCGCAGCCCGCGGCGAAGCCCTCAGTCTTCCATCGCTTCCAGCTCGTCGATCATGCCCGAGATCATGCCCAGCCCCTTGTCCCAGAACTTCGGGTCCGAGGCGTCGAGGCCGAAGGGCTTGAGAAGCTCCGTGTGGTGCTTGGAGCCGCCCGCCTTGAGCATGTCGAAATACTTCTTCTGGAAGTCCGGGTCGCCCTCCTCGTAGACCGCGTAGAGCGCGTTCACGAGCCCGTCGCCGAAGGCATAGGCGTAGACGTAGAAGGGCGAGTGGACGAAGTGGGGGATGTAGGACCAGAAGGTCTCGTACCCGTCCATGAAGTTGAAGGCGGGGCCGAGGCTCTCGCCCTGGACGCTCATCCACAACTCGTTGATCTGGTCGGTGGTCAGTTCGCCCTGCGTACGGCGGGCTTCGTGCAGCTTGCACTCGAAGTCGTAGAAGGCGATCTGGCGCACGACCGTGTTGATCATGTCCTCGACCTTGCCCGCGAGAAGCACCTTCTTCTGGGCGTCGTCCGGGGCCTGGGCCAGGAGCTTGCGGAAGGTCAGCATCTCGCCGAACACGCTCGCGGTCTCGGCCAGCGTGAGCGGCGTGTCGGCCAGGAGTTCGCCCTGGTCGGCGGCCAGCACCTGGTGCACGCCGTGGCCCAGCTCATGCGCCAGCGTCATCACGTCGCGCGGTTTGCCCAGGTAGTTCAGGAGCACGTAGGGGTGCACGTCGGTGACCGTGGGGTGGGCGAAGGCGCCCGGGGCCTTGCCCGGTTTCACGCCCGCGTCGATCCAGCCGCGGTCGAAGAAGGGTTCGGCGATCTTCGCCATCTCCGGGTCGAAGTCCCCGTAGGCGTCCAGCACCATGCGGCGCGCCTCGGGCCAGTCGACGATGCGCTCGTCTTCCATCGGGAGGGGGGCGTTGCGGTCCCACACCTCGAGCTTGTCGAGGCCCAGCCACTTGCGCTTGAGCTCGTAGTAGCGGTGCGACAGCTTCGGGTAGGCGGCGACGACCGCGTCGCGCAGCGCCTCGACCACCTCGGGTTCGACGTGGTTCGCCAGGTGGCGCGCGGTCTGGGCCGTGGGCATCTTGCGCCAGCGGTCCTCGATCTCCTTTTCCTTGGCAAGCGTGTTGTGCACGCGTGCGAAGAGCGACAGGTTCTCGCCGAAGACGCGGGCCAGTTCGCGGGCGGCGGCTTCGCGCCGGTCGCGGTTCTGTTCCGAGAGCAGGTTCAGCGTGGCCTCGAGCGACAGCTCCTCGTCCTCGGGCTTGAAGGTGAGGCGCGCCATCGTTTCGTCGAAGAGCTTGTTCCAGGCGGCCGCACCGACGGCGGACTGGTCGTGCAGGAACTTCTCGAGCTCGTCGGACAGCTGGTAGGGGCGCATCGCGCGCAGGCGCTCGAAGATCGGCTTGTAGCGGGCGAGGTCCGTGTTCGCCTCGAACAGCGCGTCGAGCCGGTCGTCGGGGATGCGGTTGATCTCGAGCGAGAAGAACACGAGCGGCGTGGTGTAGTCCGTGATCTTTTCCTGGCAGTTCTGCAGGAACTGGGCGCGTTCGCCGTCGGTGGTCACCTGGTAGTAGCGCAGGCCCGCGTAGGACATGAGGCGCCCGGCGAGCCGGTCGATCTCTTCATGCGCCTTGATGCAGGTGAGCATGCCGTCGGCGTCCAGGTCGGCGAGCTTGCCTTCGTAGGTGGCCGCGAAATCGGCGCAGGCGGTCTTCAGCCGGTCGAGGTCGCGGGTGACCTCGGGCGCGTCGGGGCTGGCGTAGAGATCGGTCAGATCCCAGTCCGGCAGGTCGCCCAGGTTGCCGCCGCTTCCGGCGGTATCGGTGGCGGCATCGAAAAGCGGGGCGGGCCGGATTTGGGTGCGCATGATCTCTCCTTCACTCCTGTTTCGTCAGACATAGGACGCCGGCCGGTGGGTCACAACACCCCGGGCCTGCGCGACGGATCGGGCCGTGCCCGTCGGGGATTGTGGCGAATTGGTCTAACTCGTGAGGATAAAGGCCGACCTGTGGCCGCATTGTGGGCCCAATCGGGGCGCCGCGTGCGAGTTTCCCAATATTTTCCTCAATATCGACACGCCCGTGGTGTGGAAAAGTCTTCGGGGCACGCCGCGTGGAAAGCGCGGGCATGCGCCGTTCGGCGCGGGAGAGGAACGATGTTGGATCATGGTCCAGAACGGAATGTGACAGACACGCAGACAAGCCGGTTCCGGCGCGACGAGGATGGTGGGTTCATCATCTTCGGCCTCGCCGTTTTCATGATGATGTGCCTGGCCGGGGGGCTGGCCGTCGACGTGATGCGCTACGAAACGCACCGGGTCCACGTGCAGAACACGCTCGACCGGGCCGTGCTCGCCGCCGCCTCGCTCGATCAGCCGCTCTCGTCCGAGGAGGTGGTGCTCGACTACTTCGCGAAGGCGGGGCTGGGGCACATCATTTCGGCCGACGACCTCACGATCGACGAAAGCTGGGTCGAGAAGACGGTCGATGGCGAAACGCAGCGCGTCTACACGGAGCGCAGGGTCGGGGCGAACCTCGACCTGGCGGTGCCGACCACGTTCCTGCGCATGGCCGACATGACCGAGTTTCGGATGCCCGCGTCCGGTGCGGCGGAAGAGGCCGTGTCGCTGACCGAGGTGTCGCTGGTGCTCGACGTGTCCGGGTCGATGGGCAGCTCGTCCTACTCCGGCTACTCCAAGCTCTACGAACTCCAGCGCGCGGCGAAGCGTTTCGTGAACCTGATGCTGTGCGACCCGTCCGATCCGGACGAGACGTCGAACTGCATCGTCGAGGAAGGGCGCATCTCGATCAACGTGGTGCCCTATGCCGAACAGGTGCTGCTGGGCGACAACCTGCTGTCCTATTTCAACCACACGGCCGAACACACCGAGAGCACCTGCGTCACCTTCTACGAGGATGATTTCGACACGGTGGGGATCCCGGCCTACTCGGCCTCCGATTTCGCCAACAACGGCCGCCCGCTGCCCTTGGTCTTCGGCGACCCGGTGCAGCTGACGGGCTATTTCGACCCGCGGCGCGGGCGCAACGACACGCCGCGCCCGGACGCCTATTCGCCCTGCTACAACGATTACTCCGGCACCAGCACGGATGCCTGGCGCGAGGTTTTGGCGTTCGGGCGCACCGCCGCCGAGCTGCGCACCAAGATCGACAGCCTGCGCGCCAGCGGCAATACGTCGATCGACCTCGGCATGAAATGGGGTGCGGCGCTGCTCGACCCGGCCGCGCAGCCCGCGATCAGCGGCATGATCGCCTCGGGCGACGTGCACGAGGATTTCGAGGGCCGGCCCTACAATTATTCGCGCCGCGGCATCGAGAAGGTCATCGTGCTGATGACGGACGGGGAAAACACCTCGCAGGACTACCTGCGCGAGGGTTTCCACAGCGGCCCCTCGGGCGTCTACAAGGCCAATTCCTCGGACGACTGGTCGGTCTACGACGCGGCGAACGACCGCTATTACTGGGCCGACGGCGGCCAGTGGCTCGACCACCCCTACGGCGAGGGCGAGCACGAGGAATGCAGCTGGACGCGTGAATATTACGGCTACTACTGGTGGCAGTACGACTGGGTCGAAAGCTGCGACATGGTGGCCGAAGGCGACGGGGCGACGCAGCTTACCTTCACCGAGCTGTGGCGCGAGAAGACGACCGCCTGGTACGACCAGTGGAGCTTCCTGAACGATGCCGCCGCGTCCTTCAATTATTATGAAAAGAACAACAATCTCGACGCGATCTGCGACGCCGTGAAAGCGGAGGGCATGGTGGTCTTCGCCATCGGCTTCGAAGTGAGCGACAGCCAGGACGACATCATGCGCAACTGCGCCTCGGCGCCGTCCTATTACTTCGACGTGAACGGGCTCGACATTTCCGACGCCTTCGCGGCCATCGCGCGCGAGATTTCCAAGCTGAGGCTCGTGAACTGACATGCGGATCTGGACGAAGATCAAACGCGGGCTGAGGCTGGCGGTCCGGCGCGAGGACGGGACGGCGACGATCGAATTCGTCATCCTGTTCCCGGCGCTGATGACGCTCTTCCTGTCCTCCTTCGAGGTGTCGGTGCTGCTTCTGCGGTCCGTCATGCTCGACAAGGCGCTCGACACCACGGTGCGCGAGCTGCGGCTGGGATGGGTCGCCGATCCGACCGCCGCCGGCCTGCGCAAGCAATTGTGCGACCGCACGCCGATCATCCCCGACTGCATGAACCAGATGATGATCGAGCTTCAGCCGATCTCCACGGAAACCTGGACCTTCCCGGCCGACATGGTGTCGTGCATCGAGAAGTCGGCGGACATCCAGCCGAGCGTGGAGACCAATTTCGGCACGGCGAACGACCTGATGATCGTGCGCGCCTGCGCCAAGGTCGATCCGTTCTTCGCGCCGTCGCCCTACCTCCTGGACCTCGTCCCGGTGGACGGGTCGAACCAGTACGCGGTGGTCGCGGCGTCGACCTTCGTGAACGAGCCATAGGAGGGGCGCATGCCGGTATCGCCGATCCATACGCTCCGCCGCGCCGTGACCCGTTTCGTGCGGGACGAGGACGCCTCGCTCTCGGTCGAGATGATCCTGATCCTTCCGCTCCTGATCTGGGGCTTCCTCACGGTCTACACGATCTTCGACGTGTTCCGGGCCCGCAACCTGGCGCTCAAGGGCAATTACGCGGTCTCCGACCTCCTGTCGCGTGAGACCGCCTCGATCGACACGGCCTATCTCAACGGGGTGAAGGAGGTGTTCACCTATCTCACCCAGGGGGGCGACACGACCTGGGTGCGCGTCACGCAGGTCTATTGCACCGCCGAGTGCGGCGACAACGCCTTGCGCGAGCTGAAGGTGGACTGGTCGCGGGCGACCGACGGGCAGGACACCTACGACAACACGGACGGGGCCGGCGTGCTGAACGAGACGGTGCCGCTTCTCGCCTACGGCGAGCGCGCGATCGTGGTGGAGACCAGCGTCGACTACACGCCGCCCTTCATCCCGCCGATGCTGAAGACCGTGGCGCGCGACGGCTACGATCACGGCTGGGGTTTCATGAAGCGCAACACCTTCATCGACACCGTCATCACCGAGCCGCGGTTCGGACCGCAGCTGTGCTGGACCGGCGTGAACGGCTGCGACTGACCCCGGATTTGCGCGCTGACGCACAGAGCTTGCGCCGCGCGGCGCCGCTCGCCAAGATTGCCCGGATGCCCCGGCCGCCCTACATGCAACGGTGAAAGGAGACGCTCATGTCCATTCGACCCGTTCTGTCCGCGTCCCAGGCGCAACCGACCCTCGAGGGGGCCGGGGTGAAACTGCATCGCGGCTTCGGCTTCGGCGATCCCGAGGCCTTCGACCCGTTCCTGCTCTTCGACGATTTTCGCGGCGAGGTGCCGGAGGATTACATCCGCGGCTTCCCGTGGCACCCGCACCGGGGGATCGAGACGATCACCTACGTGCTGGAAGGCACGGTCGAGCACGGCGACAGCCTGGGCAACCGGGGCACGCTGGGCGCGGGGGACATCCAGTGGATGACCGCGGGCTCCGGCATCATGCACCAGGAAATGCCCACCGGGAATGCGAAGGGCCAGATGCACGGCTTCCAGCTCTGGGGCAACCTGCCGTCCTCGCTCAAGATGACCGACCCGCGCTACCAGGACGTCCCCTCGATGGAGATCCCCGAGGTGATCGACGACGACGGCACCCGGGTGCGCGTCGTGGCCGGCGAGTTCTGGGGCAAGCGGGGTCCCGTGGACGGGATCGCGGCCGATCCGCAGTACCTCGATGTCTCGGTGCCGGCGGGCGTGAAGAAGACCTTCAAGATCGACACCTATCGCCGGGCCTTCGCCTATGTCTTCCAGGGGTCGGCGGCCTTCGTGGACGCCTCTCGACCGTCGGGCGTGCTGCTCGAGAAGGAGGTGATGGGCGAAGAGGTCAACATCCGCGACCTGTCGGGCAACCGCACCGTGGTCCGCTTCGGCAGCGGTGAAGAGGTGACGGTGCAGGCCGGCGAGGCGGGTGTTCGGTTCCTCCTGATCTCCGGCGCGCCGATCCAGGAGCCGGTGGCCTGGCACGGCCCCATCGTGATGAACACGCGCGAAGAGCTGATGCAGGCGGTGCAGGAGCTGCGCAACGGGACCTTCATCCGCCCCGCGCATTGAGGTTTCGCCGCGGGCTTGCGCCCGCGGCGACCGGGCGGGGGAGGCTCTGCCTCCCCCGGACCCCCTCCGAGGTATTTCCGAAACGAAGAAGGGACGCGGGACGCGATCCTAGGGATGCGCGCCGAAATGCCCGATGGCGCGCTCGAAGAACATCTCGCGGGTCGTGGGGACTTCCATCATGATCTCGTGCTCGGCGTCGGGCACCATGACCAGGTCGCCGCTGGACCATGCGCCCATGATCTTCTGCACCGGCGGGGTGGCCACGATGCGTTCGTTGGTGCCCAGGAAGGTGAGCACCGGTGTCGCGGGCGGCGCCATGCGTTCGAGCGCCGCGCATTCGCGCAGCGCGAGGTAGAGCCAGGTCACCGAGGGGCCGCCGAGCGCCAGGTCGGGTTCGCGTTCGAGCTGGTGCTGCATGAAGGCCCACATGTCCGGGTCGCGGGTGAGCTGGTTGTCCTCGAAAGGCGCGACCTGCACGTAATGGTCGCGGCTGGTGGCGGGGGCGAGCCGGGTGCCGTTTCCGAAGCTGTGGGTGAACCAGGAGAGCGACCAGGCGACGGGGCGCATGAGGCCGGACAGGCTGATCCCCCACATCGGGGCCGAGAAGACGGCCGCGTTCACCGGCAGGTCGCGGTGCAGGGCGCGCAGGCCGATGCAGCCGCCCATCGAGTGGCCGACGAGGTAGTAGGGTTCGGGCAGGCCCAGTTCGCGCACCGCCTCCATCACACGGTCGACGTCGACCTGGTAGTCGGCGAAGTCGCCGACGTGGCCGAGGAGCCGGTCGGGCGCCGCGCGCTCGGAGATCCCCTGGCCGCGCCAATCCACCGCGATCATGTCGAAGCCCTGGTCGGTGAAGACCCGGGCGGCGGGCCCGTATTTCTCGACGTATTCCGTGCGTCCGGGAAACAGGAGCACGGTGCCGCGCGCGTCGCGCCCGGCCGCCCGGGGCCAGTGCCCCATCCGGATCTTCATGCCGTCCGAACAGGTCAGCCAGAGCGCGCGGCCGCTCTCGGGCCCCCGGGCGATGTCGGCGAAATACGGGGCCTCTTCCATCAGCCCAGGATGCCGCCGAGCTTCATCGCGACGCCCATGTCGCCGTCGACGGCGAGCTTGCCGCCCATAAAGGCGGCGGTCGGGTTCAGGTCGCCGTTCATCATCTGCTCGAAGGTGTCGGCGGAGGCCGTCAGGGTCACTTCCGCATCGTCGTCGCCGGCGCGCGCACCGTTGCCGTCGACCATGACGGCGCCTTCGTCCTCGATCACGAATTTCGCGGTCGAATCGAACTCTTCGCCCTCGAGTTTCTCGTTCAGCGCGGTCACAGCCGCGTCGATCACGTCGCTCATATTTCGTATCCTTCGAACTTGCGGGAATTGCCCTGGTTGACGTTCCCGTCAACTTTAGCAAGCGCCGCGTGACGGTGAAACCGGGAAACAGGGGATGTGACGTGCGGGAATGTCCCTGTCATGGCCCGGTCGCGCGAAGGTGATGGCAGCGTGGGCCGGGCGGCGTTAGGGTCGGGGCCATGAAACGGCTTGCCCTGATCCTCGCCCTTCTCGCCGGTCCCCTGTTCGCGGCGGACCAGGAGCGGCTCGACGAGCTCTTCGCGGCGCTCGAGACGGCGGACGAGACGAGCTGGGAGCAGATCGAGCAGAAGATCTGGCGCGAGTGGTCCGATTCGGGTTCGCCCGCGATGGACCTGCTTCTGGAGCGCGGGCGCGAGGCGACGGCGCAGGAAGACTACAGGGCCGCGATCGCCCATCTCACCGCGCTGGTCGAGAATGCGCCGGACTTCGCCGAGGGCTGGAACGCGCGGGCGACCGCTTATTTCGGCGCGGGGCTGATCGGTCCGGCGCTGCACGACATCGCGCGCACGCTGGAGCTGGAGCCGCGCCATTTCGGGGCGCTGTCGGGGCTCGGGCGCATCCTGGAGGAAACCGGGCATGAGCGCGACGCGCTCGGGGCCTATTCCGAGGCGCTCTCTATACATCCCCACCGACCTTCCCTAATTAGGGCCGTGGAGCGCCTGGAGCGGGAGCTTCAGGGGAAATCCATCTAGGGCGCAGCCGCGCGTCAAGGGGGGCGGATGCCGGGGATCACGGCCGTTCTCGGCCCGACGAACACGGGCAAGACTCACTATGCCATCGAACGCATGCTGGCGCACCGCACGGGCGTGATCGGCCTGCCTTTGCGGCTGCTCGCGCGCGAGGTCTACGACCGGATCGTCGCGCTGCGCGGACCGTCGGTGGTGGCGCTCGTCACCGGCGAAGAGCGGATCGTGCCGGAGCGCACGCAGTACTGGGTCTGCACGGTCGAGGCGATGCCCGAGGGTCTGGGCGCCGATTTCGTGGCGATCGACGAGATCCAGCTCTGCGCCGATCCGGAACGCGGCCATGTCTTCACCGACCGGCTCCTGCGTGCGCGCGGTCTGCACGAGACGCTCTTCATGGGCTCGGACACGATGCGCGGCGCGATCGCGGCGCTCGTTCCCAAGGTGCAGTTCATGCGGCGCGAACGGTTTTCGCAGCTGATGTATTCGGGCTCGAAGAAGATCAGCCGGATGCCCGGCCGTTCGGCCATCGTCGGGTTCTCGGTCGACAATCTCTATGCCATCGCCGAGCTCATGCGCCGCCAGAAGGGGGGCGTGGCCGTGGTGATGGGGGCGCTCAGCCCGCGCACGCGCAACGCGCAGGTGTCGATGTACCAGAACGGGGATGTCGACTACCTCGTGGCCACGGATGCGATCGGCATGGGGCTGAACCTCGACGTGAACCACGTGGCCTTCTCCGCCCTGTCCAAGTTCGACGGCCGGCGGATGCGCAGGCTCGCGCCCAACGAGCTGGCCCAGATCGCGGGGCGGGCCGGACGTTACATGACCGACGGCACCTTCGGCGTGACCGGCGAGGCGCCGCCGCTCGAGCCAGAAGTGGTCGAGGCGATCACCAGCCATTCCTTCACACCGATCCGCAAGCTCAACTGGCGCAATTCGGACCTGCGGTTCGGATCCGTCGACGCGCTGATCGACTCGCTCGAAGCCGGGGTCGAGGACGAGTGGCTCGTGAAGGCGCGCGAGGCCGACGACCTGGTCGCGCTCAAGGACCTGGCCGACGACCCGGTGATCCGGGCGCGTGCCTCGGATGCGCGGGCGGTGCAGCTTCTTTGGGACGTGTGCCGGGTGCCGGATTTCCGCGGCATCAGCCACACGGAACATGCCAACCTGCTGCATTCGCTGTTCACGGATCTGCATGAACATGGAAAGGTGCGCGAAGACTGGTTCGCACGCCAGGTCAAGCGGATCGATCGAACCGATGGCGATATCGACGCGTTGTCGAAAAGATTGGCGTATATCCGCACGTGGACCTATGTCGCCCAAAGAAACGGGTGGCTGGCCGACGTTGACCATTGGCGCGGCGAAACCCGTGCGGTAGAAGACCGCCTGTCGGACGCGTTGCACGCGGCGCTGACCAAGAGATTTGTCGACCGGCGCACATCCGTGCTTCTGCGCCGGTTGAAGCAGAAGGAGAACCTTGTGGCCGAGGTGAACGACAAGGGTGAAGTGAGCGTCGAGGGCGAGTTCGTCGGTCGGCTGGAAGGATTCCGTTTCCGCCAGGATGCGTCGAGCACGCCGGAAGAGGCGAAGACGCTGCGCACCGCGTCGCTCGCGGCGCTGGCGCCCGAGTTCCACCTGCGTGCGGACCGGTTCTACAACGCGCCCGATACCGAGCTCGACTTCACCGAGCAGGGCGGCCTCATGTGGGGCGAGAACGCGGTCGGCAAGCTCGTGAAGGGCGACGACATCCTCAAGCCGCGGGTCGAGGCCTTCGTCGATGACGAGGCCGGGGCCG
Organism: Maritimibacter harenae; assembly: GCF_009882975.1. Lineage (GTDB taxonomy): Bacteria > Pseudomonadota > Alphaproteobacteria > Rhodobacterales > Rhodobacteraceae > Maritimibacter > Maritimibacter harenae. The sequence goes on along the minus strand of NZ_WTUX01000017.1, from coordinate 246,528 downwards.
AGGTGGCCGAGAAGGTCGCGCGCCGGCTTCAGCATTTCATCGACCGCAAGGTCGCGGCCCTTTTCGAGCCGATGATCGCCATGCAGAAAGACGAGGCGCTGAGCGGTCTTCCGCGCGGCTTCGCCTTCCGGCTTGTCGAGGCGCTGGGCATCATTCCGCGCCACCTCGTGGCCGGCGAGGTCAAGGACCTGGACCAGGACGCGCGCGGCAGCCTGCGCAAGCACGGCGTGCGTTTCGGCCAGTTCACGATCTTCATGCCACTCCTCCTGAAACCCGCGCCCACGCGGCTCAGGCTGGTGCTTTGGAGCCTCTACCAGGGGCTCGACGAGTTCCCCGAGGCGCCGCCGCCGGGGCTGGTGACCATTCCCGTGATCGAGGGCGTGGGGGACGAGGTCTACACCCTGTCGGGTTACCGCAAGGCGGGCAGCCGGGCGATCCGCATCGACATGCTGGAGCGGCTGGCCGACCAGCTGCGCGCGCAGGACACGAAGGGCGGGTTCGAGGCCAACCCCGACATGCTGTCGATCACCGGCATGACGCTGGAACAATTCGCCGACCTGATGCAGGGGCTGGGCTACAAGGCCGAGCGCGGCGAGCGGCCCAAGGTCAAGCCGACATCGGAGGCCGAGGCGACACCGGACGGGGAAGAGACCCCGCAGCCCGCCCCGGAGAGCGAGGGCGCCTCCGAGGTCGAGGCGACGCCGGATGCGGACGTGCCTGCCGAGCCGGAGGTCGAGGTTTTCTACACCTTCACCTGGGCCGGGTTCGGCCGGAAGGGCGGCGCCCCGCGCAAGGGGCAGGGCCAGCCGAAGGGCGGCAAGCCCAAGGGCGCCAAGGGCAAGGGGCCGCGCCGCGACGGTGGCGGGGGCAAGGCCAAGTCCTTCTCGTCGAAGCCGCCGAAGAAGGAAAAGGCGATCGACCCCGACAACCCCTTCGCCCAGGCGCTCATGGGGCTCAAGGACAAGAAGTGACCGATCCGCGTGCCACGATGCGGGCCGACAAGTGGCTCTGGCATGCGCGGTTCTTCAAGACCCGGGGATTGGCGACAAGGCTGATCACCGCGGGGCATCTGCGCGTGAACGGATCGAAGGTGGCCAAGGCGTCGCACGGGATCGGCCCGGGCGACGTGCTGACCTTCCCGCAGGCCCGGCGCGTGCGCGTGGTGCGCCTCACCGCCCTGTCGGAGCGGCGCGGCCCGGCGAGCGAGGCGCAGGCGCTCTACGACGACCTGACGCCGGAAGAAACGCACGTTCCGAAGAACCCCGGTTTCGAAGGAAAGGGGCGCCCCAGCGGAAAAGATAGACGCAACGCACGTCTTTACGATCCGTCGCGGCTTGAATGAGCCGGAACAAGGCGTTAGGTCAGCGCTGATACCCCGTTGCTGGAACGACCATGACCTATATCGTCAACGACAAGTGCATCGCCTGCAAATACACCGACTGCGTGGAGGTCTGTCCCGTGGACTGCTTCTACGAAGGGGAAAACATGCTGGTCATCCACCCGGATGAGTGCATCGATTGCGGCGTGTGCGAACCGGAATGCCCGGCCGACGCCATCCGGCCCGATACGGAGCCGGAAGCGGAGAAATGGGTCGAGTTCAACCGCAAGTATTCCGAGCTCTGGCCGGTGATCATCGAGAAGAAGGATCCGCTGCCGGACGCCGAAAAGCGTGACGGCGAAGAGGGCAAGCTCGAGAAGTATTTCTCGGAGGCCCCGGGCGAGGGCTGATTCGAGCGAAAACGGCGGGATCGAGCGCGTTTCGCGATGCCGCCGACACAGTCAAAGGGCGCGGATTCGGGTTCAATTCACCTGAATTCGCCGTGAACCCTTTGAAATCGGGCGATTCTGCGCTATATAGAACTTCGCTGTGAACAATGGAACCTGACCAGCGCTCAGTGGGGGTTATTCTGGGCGTGCCCGATATGCAGACAATTCAGTGCGTTGTGGGGGACAAGACCCCCGCACGGCACGTTTTTTTGTCGCTGGGGCTGCGAGGTGCTGAAAGGAACAAAACCGATGAGCAAAGCCAAGAAGCTTGATTTCCGTCCGAATGAGTACGTGGTCTACCCCGCACACGGGGTCGGACAGATCGTTTCGATCGAGGAGCAGGAAGTCGCCGGGCTGACGCTGGAACTCTTCGTCATCTCCTTCGAGAAGGACAAGATGACGCTGCGGGTGCCGACGAACAAGGCAACCGAAGTGGGCATGCGCAGCCTGTCGTCGCCGGACGTCGTGTCGAAGGCGATGGACACGCTCAAGGGCAAGGCCCGCGTGAAGCGCGCCATGTGGTCGCGCCGGGCGCAGGAATACGAACAGAAGATCAACTCGGGCGACCTGATCTCGATCGCCGAAGTGGTGCGCGACCTGCATCGCAACGACGATCAGCGTGAGCAGAGCTATTCCGAACGTCAGCTTTACGAAGCGGCGCTGGAGCGTCTGACCCGCGAAGTGGCTGCCGTGTCCGGGGGCGACGAGGCCGCGGCACAGGCGAAGGTCGACGACGTCCTGACCTCGCGCGCCGCCTGATCGGCCCCCGCCGTTAGAATTCAAGGCCGCCGTCCTTCCGGGACGGCGGTTTTTTCATGCCAGAGTGGCCGTGAGCGCGGCGAGTGCGGCGATCTCGGCCAGTTGCTGGCTCGCCCCCAGCACGTCGCCGGTCTGCCCGCCGATCTTGGCCTTGGCGATCCCGGCCAGCGCGATGGTCGCGAGCGTCGCCCACAGGATCGGGGCGAGCGCGCCGGCGCCCAGGCAGAAGAAGGCCCCGAGGATCGCGATGATCACGGCAAGGGTCGCTGTCGGCTGCCCGGGCTGGCCCACCTGCGCGGACAGGCCCTGTCCCCGTGCGTTGGGCATCGCGGCCATGAGCACCGGCATCGGCGCGCGCGACAGCAGGCCCACGGCGATCAGCGCCCAGGCGATGCCGCCCACCGACAGGAGCGCCGTGAGAGCCGCCCAGCGGGCGAGCAGCGACAGGCACAGCGCGATGACGCCATAACTGCCCACGCGGCTGTCCTTCATGATTTCGAGCCTGCGCGCCTTTTCGTGCCCGCCCCAGAAGCCGTCCGCGATATCGGCCAACCCATCCTCGTGCAGCCCGCCGGTCAGCATCACCTGCGTAAGCAGGATGGCGACCGCCGTCAGCGCGGCGGGCAGGCCGAGCCACAGGCCGAGGCCGCCCACCACCGCCGCGCCAAGCCCCACCGCGAGCCCGGCCAACGGCCACGCCCAGGAGGCGTGCGCCCCGCGCGCATGGTCGGCGGAGACGGGCAGGCGGGTCAGGAGGGCGAGCGCGACGGCGATGTCGCCCGGCTGTGCGATTGGGTCGGTGCGGGCCATGACTTTCGTCCTGTTCTCAAAGACACAATCTCGGTAAGCCTTCGCGCAGACCGGATCAACAGGAGACGCCCCATGACCACCCCCTTCGCCACGCTCGAGGAGTTCCGGGCGATCCTTCAGGATCTCCCCGCGCCGGACGCGGCCGCGACAGACGCGGCCTGGGCGCGCAACGGCGCGCTGACCAAGCCGCCGGGGGCGCTTGGGCGGCTCGAGGAGCTGGCGATCTGGTGCGCGGGCTGGCGCGGTGACGCGCGGCCTCGGATCGAGGCGCCGCAGGTGGTGGTCTTCGCCGGCAATCACGGCGTGACCGCGCGTGGCGTCTCGGCGTTTCCCGCCGACGTGACCGCGCAGATGGTCGCGAATTTCGAAGCGGGGGGCGCGGCGATCAACCAGCTCGCCGAGGCGTTCGGGGCGAAGATGGACGTGCACGCGCTGTCGCTCGACCGGCCCACCGCCGATTTCACCCAGGGCCCCGCGATGCGCGAGGACGAGGTGATCGAGGCGCTTTCGGTCGGCTGGGAGGCGGTGAACCCCCGGGCCGACCTGTTCGTCACAGGCGAGATGGGCATCGGCAACACCACCTCTGCCGCCGCGATCGCCCATGCGCTTTTCGGCGGCACGCCGGGCGATTGGGTCGGACGCGGCACCGGCGTGGACGAGGCCGGGCTCGCGGTGAAGGCGCTCGTGGTGGCCGAGGGGCTCGAGGCCAACGCCGGCGCGGGGCGCGACGGGCTCGAGGCGCTGCGATGCCTGGGCGGCCGGGAAGTGGCCGCGATGGCCGGCGCGATCGCGCGGGCGCGGGTCGAGCGCATCCCGGTGATCCTTGACGGTTTCATCTGTTCGGTCGCGGCCGCCTGCCTTGAAAAGGTCGCGCCCGGAGCGCTCGACCACGCGGTCGCCGGGCACGTGTCGGCGGAAGCCGCGCATGCGCAGGTGCTGGCGGAGCTGGGCAAGGACCCGCTTCTGTCGCTTGGCATGCGGCTGGGCGAAGGCTCCGGCGCGGCGCTGGCCATCGGCGTGCTCAAGGGCGCCGTGGCCACCCATTCCGGCATGGCCACCTTCGCGGAAGCCGGCGTTTCCGACGGTTAGGAGGCCTTGCGGGCCTCCGGCCCGCCGTCGCCGTCATCGTCTTCCTTGTCGTCGTCCCGGCTGGGCTTGGGGTCCTGGTCGGAGGCGAGGAGCTGGGTCAGCATGGCGCTTTCCATGTCACGGTCGAGCGCGATGGCGCGTTCGCGGTAGGCCTCGTTCTCGTCGGCGCGCAGGTTGGGATCCCAGTAATTCGCGAGTTCGCGGATCATGTGGCGGTCGTGCTTGTAGAACATGCGCTCCGCTTCGTTCGCCTCGAACTCGGACAGGCCGATGTTCTCCAGCACGTAACGCCCGACGCGCAGCGAGGAGTCGAACATCTCGCGCACGATGTCGTTCGCGCCCGCCTGGTAGAGCCCGTAGACATGGGTGCGGTCGCGGGCGCGCGCGATGATGTGGAGGTCCGGACGCTTTGCGCGGGCATGGGCCACGATCTTGGTGCAGGCCTCGGGGTTGTTGACCGCGACGACGAGCACTTTGGCCGTGTCGAGACCGGCGGCTTTGAGCAGGTCGGGGCGCGTCGGGTCGCCAAAGAAGCCCTTCACCCCGAACTTGCGCATCATCTGGACGGTCTGGAGGTTGTTGTCGAGCACGGTCGTCTTGAACCCGACCGAACGCACAAGCCGGTTCACCACCTGGCCGAAGCGGCCGATGCCGACGATGATCACGCTGCTGGTCTGTTCCTCGATCTCGTCCTCTTCGTGGGTCTCGGCACGCTCGGCGGAGCGGCGCGAGTAGAACTCGTACCCGATGAAGGCGAGGGGGGTGAGCAGCATCGAGAGCGCGATGACGGTCAGCACGTCCTGCGCGATGGCATTGCCGATGACGCCTTGCTGGAGCGAAAAGGTGACGAGCAGGAAGCCGAATTCGCCGGCCTGGGCGAGGCCCAGGGTGAAAAGCCACAGGTTGCGCCGCCTGAGCCCGAACAGGTAGCCGAGCCCAGCGAGGATCGTGGCCTTGGCGACCATCAGGAGGGCGGCGAGCGCGATCAGGCGGATCGGGTCGGCGATGAAACCGGCCACGTCCATGCCCGCGCCCACGGTGATGAAGAAGAGCCCGAGGAGCAGGCCCTTGAAGGGCTCGATGTCGGTCTCGAGTTCATGGCGGAACTCGGAGTTGGCGAGCATCACGCCGGCGAGGAAGGCGCCCAGGGCGGGCGAGAGGCCGACCATGTTCATCAGCGTCGCGATGCCCACGACGATCAGCAACGCGACGGCGGTGTACATTTCGCGCAGGCGTGCGCTTTCGATGAAGCGGAAGAGCGGGCGGGCGAGGTAACGGCCGCCCAGCACGATGATCGCGACCGCGCCCAACGTGACGAGCGCCACGGCCCAGCCCGGCAGACCCTCGACGATGGAGACCGCGCCGTGATCCTCGCCGCCGTGGTGGGCCGCGCCGGTGGCCAGGAAGGGCACGATCAGGAGCATCGGGATGACCGCGATGTCCTGGGTGAGCAGGACCGAGAAGCTGGAGCGCCCGCCGGCCGATTGCATCAAGCCCTTTTCCGTGAGCGTTTGCAGAACGATAGCCGTCGAACTTAAGGCAAGCATCAGGCCCACGGCGAGTGCGACCTGCCAGCTTTCGCCCATGAGCATGACGCCACCGGTCACGACGCCGGTGGTCAGAAGCACCTGGAGGCCGCCCAGTCCCATCAGCCTGTGGCGCATGTCCCACAGGGCGCCCGGGTCCAGCTCCAGCCCGATGAGGAAAAGCATCATGACGACGCCGAACTCGGCGAAGTGCATCAGCCCCTCGGTCCCGCCGCCGTCGATTCCGGTGATCGGACCGATCAGGAGGCCGGCGACGAGGTAGCCCAGCACCGAGCCCAGCCCGAGGCGCGCGGCGATCGGCACGGCGATGACCGCCGCGCCGAGATAGATGGTCGCATTGAGCAGGAACGTTTCCATGATCCCGATATTCGCAACGGCGCCGGGGAATGGCAATGGAGCTTCGGCGTGATCGGGGGGCAAATGCGGGATCGCGTGGGCCTTTCGCCGATCGGGTCCCGGAAGTCCCTTGACTGGCGGTCAGCGTGCCTCAGCCGAGCGGCAGAACCTCGAGCGCGAGCTGGCGGTTGCCTTTCTGGTAGACCAGGCGGCTGTCGTCTATGGCGACGACGCGGCCACCGTCCAGCCGGTCCCCGACCGAGACCTTCACGTAGCGCCCGTTGCCCATGCGCACGAGCGCGCGGCGCGAGGCGGACGAGCCGTAGATGCCGATCAGGTTGAGGTCGCGCAGGTTGAGCGCGTTCTTCATCGTGGCCGTGCGTGCGACCGAGGCGGCCGTGGGAATGCTCGGCTGGGGCCGTGCGGCCGCCGCGACGACCTGGCTGCCGTCCGAGTTGTCCTCCTGCTCGCGCGCGGCTGCGACCACGGCGGAGAAGTTCGACGGCTTGTCTTCGGGGCGCCGCGAGGCTTCGACGGCGAGCTCGGTCGGGTCGACGATGGCGATCTCGGCCACCGCGTCCTCGATCGAGTCGTTGAGGGCCTCGGCTTCGGCCAAGTCGGCTTCCTCTTCTTCCGCGATGCTGGCGGCGAGGTCCTCGGGCCGCTTGGGTGGACGCAGCGCGGCCAACTCTTCGCGGGTCTGGCCGCCGAGCCGTGCGCGTTCAGCCAGCTCGTTCAGGTTCTCGGGCCGCTCCCGCGGGTCGAGGCGCGGCAGATCGAGCGCGGCGTCGTCCTGCGTTTCGGCCTGTTCGGGCACGAGGTTGGCGGGGCGTGGCGCGGGCACCACGGGCGGGCGTCCCCGGGTGACGATCACGCCGGTGGGTGACACGGCACCATCCGGCGTCGCGACCACGAGACCCTCATCGTTGAGGTCGAATGTCGTGCCGGGCGGCGGCGGCGGAATGGCGGTGTCCGTGGGCGCGGCAAGACGCGGGGTCGCAGGCAGCGCGACGGCATCCGTGGCTTCGACCGTGGGGTCGATCGAGGCAACGTAGACTTCGTCGCCCGCCGCCGTTTCGGGCTCGCCAAGCGCTTCCGGCGCGCGCTGGTAGACGCCGGTCACGGCATATTGTGCCTCGGCCTCTTCGACCGAAAGGACGCTCGCGGTTTCGGGCTCCGGCGTCTCCTCGGGGGCGGGCTCGGCTGCGGGGGCCTCTTCGGTGACGATGTCGTCGGGGGTACCGGGGTTGAAGAGCGCGACCTCTTCGTCGCCCAGGAATACGGTGGACCAGAGCGCCGCGGCGGCCATCAGCAGAAGCAGCACCAGCGTCAGGATCAGGCCGAGGTAGCGGGGACGGCCACGGTCGTAGGCCTGCGCCTGGCGCGCGCCAAAGACCGTGAGCGCCTCGGCTTCCTTGGCGCGAGGATCGGGCTCCTCGGTCTTGGGCTTGCGCTTGAAGCGTCCGGCGGGCTTGTCGGTCTTGGCCGCCTTTTCCGGCTTGGGCTCCTTCGCCGGTTTGGGCTCTTTCGCAGGTTTCGGTGGAACCGGGGCCGCGTCGAGCGCGGGCGCACCTTCCGTCTCTTCCTTCGTGCGCAGCCGCTTGAACCGGCCGTTGGTGGCGGCGCTGATGCCGCCGAGCCCCGTGGTGACGCGCGACAGGAGCCCGTTGGCCTTCTCCGGCTGGTCGTTCGACGCGCCAAGGGCGCGGGCCATCGCCTGGCGGCGGGTTTCGGCTTCTCCGCTCAGGATGCGGGGGCCGGGGCCGGTGTCGTCGATGACCGGCGGCGTTTTCTTGGGCGTCTCGGTCTTGGCCTCCGGCTGGGCCGGGGTCTCCGGTTGCGGGGCGGCGGGCGCCGCGACCTTGGCCTTGGGGGCTTCGGGTTCGGGTGCCGGTGCGGCCGGTTCCGGAGTCACCTGCGGCGTCTCTTCCGCCGTGGCCGGTTCGCTCCGGCGCGAGGAAAAGGCCGGGGCGTCGACCGCAGGCGCAGGCGCGGCCTTGGGCGCGGGAGGCGCATCAGAGGCGTCGGGGGCTGAATTGTCGGCCCGGAGCGGGGCCGCGCCGTTGGGCCGCTTGGGCGGTGGGGGCGTGGTCCCCGGTTCGGTCCGCGTGACCGGGCGATAGGTCGGGGTGGCGCCCTCGGCCGGGTCGTCCGGCGTCGGCGGGAAGGGGGCGAGCACCGGGGCCTCGGACGATGCACGGGCCTTGCGCGAAGCCGCCGGGGCCTTGGGCTGCGCCGGTTTCGGCGAGGCGGCGGGTTTCTCTGTCTTGGGCTCGGAAGGCTCCGGCGGGGTCGCCGGCTTTTCCGTCTCGGGTGCCGCCGGTGCCGGGTCGACCTCGGCCTCCGCTTGCGCGGGCGGCTCCATCGGGCCGGGGGCCGGCTGCGGCGGCTCGGGCGGCGCGCTTTCGGCCACGGGGGCGCCCGGCAGGTCGAGCTGGCGGGGATTGCGCGGCACCGGGGTCGCGTCCGGCACCACCTTTTCGTTCGAGCCGAGGATGCGCGCGGCCGACCGGGTCTTGCCGAAGAACGGTTCGCCGGAAAACTGGCCGCTCGTCGGGCGGGCGGCGAAGCTGACCGGGTTGAAGCCGAACTGGTTGGCGAACCCTTCTGCCTCTTCCATCGTCTCGTTGGCGAGCACGGCTACGCGGGCCACGTCCCCCTCGGCGCGCCAGTCGAAGACAAGATCGGACACCGGGTAGGGGGTCATCCCCTCCAGTGCCACGCGAATCTGCACCTCGCGGGCGACGTCGTCGGGCCCGGGGGCCTCGAGCGTGGTGTAGAGGATCTGGCTGTCGGGGATCACGAGCTTGGTGCGCACGGTGCCATCGCCCAGCTCCTCGGCGAGCTCGCGCAGCTGCTTGAGATGATCCGTCATCTTCGGATCGTCCAGCGCGACCGATCCGACACGCGCCCAGCCGCCCCTGTCGCGGAACAGAAGGCTGATCCCGTCATGCGTTAGGTCGAGCGCGAAATTTGGCTTCATGGCCTGTGTTTTGCCCGGTGCGATGTCAGTTCCTGCCCGGGCCAAGTCCCGGAAGTCTTTGGGAAACTATAGCAGGCGCACCGTCATGGGAAGGGAAAGCCGGCCCGTTTGTCGGGCTCTGAGCGCTGTTTGGCCCGCAATCGCGGCTTTTCGCCGATGGTTTCGGGAAAACCGACCGGTTTCACGGGCTTAGCGGCGGATCATGGGAGAATCACCCGGGCGCCTAATGCAGCGGACGCCCGCTTGGCACGCCGTTGACGTCCTTTCGGACAGTCTTCGGATGATGACGACCGGCCTCGGTGCGGTGCCGGGGTGGCGGGCAGAACGGGCGGAAACATGATGGACGAGCCGACGGACGACATGGCGATCCACCGGATCGCGATCGACCATTTCGAGCGGGCCCTGCGGGCGCTCAACGCCCTGATCGGGGCGGTTGAAGCGGGCGAGGTCGACACGGCGCGCGCCGCGAAGGACAGCGCGTCGGACCTGCGCAAGGCAATGCAGGTCCTGTTCGAAGAACGCCGCCGCGTGGATGCCTTGTGCCTGAAAGAGGGTGGTGATGACGAAACCCAGGACTTCGACCTCGACGACGCGCGGCAGGCGCTTGAATGCCGGTTGGATCGCCTCGCTGCCGAAAGCGACCCGGACTGAGGTCCTGCAGGGCCTCGACGACGCGACGTTGGCGGCGTTGCCCTTCTTGTTCGAGTTCTGGGCGCTGGACCATCAGCTTCCGCCGGAGGGCGCGTGGCGCAGCTGGGTGATCCTCGGCGGGCGCGGGGCGGGCAAGACGCGTGCAGGCGCCGAGTGGGTGCGGGGCCGTGTCGAGGGCGCGCGGCCCTCTGATCCCGGGCGGTCCCGGCGCGTGGCGCTGGTGGCCGAGACATACGACCAGGCGCGCGACGTGATGGTGTTCGGCGAAAGCGGCATTCTGGCGTGCTCGCCGCCCGACCGAAGGCCCGAATGGCTGGCCACCCGCCGGCGCCTGGTCTGGCCCAACGGGGCCGAGGCGCAGACCTTTTCGGCCTCCGAGCCCGAAGCATTGCGCGGGCCGCAGTTCGATGCGGCCTGGGTGGACGAGCTGGCCAAGTGGAAGAAGGCCGACGTGGCCTGGGACATGCTGCAGTTCGCGCTGCGGCTGGGCGACGATCCGCGCCAGGTGGTCACGACCACGCCGCGAGACGTGGCGATCCTGCGCACCATCCTGGGTGCGCGCTCCACGGTGTCGACGCACGCGGCGACGGCGGCCAACCGGGCGAACCTCGCCCCCGGGTTTCTAGAGGAGGTGGAGGCGCGCTACGGCGGTACGCGGACCGGGCGCCAGGAGCTCGAGGGGTTGCTGCTGGAGGACCGGGAGGGGGCGCTCTGGACCACCGCGGGGCTGGAGGCCGTGCGCACCGACGCGCCGCCTGCGTTCACGCGCGTCGTCGTGGCGGTCGACCCGCCTGTGACGGGGCACGCGGGGTCGGACGAATGCGGGATCGTGGTGGCGGGCGCGCTGACCGAGGGGCCCCCGGCGCAATGGCGCGCGGTGGTGCTGGAGGACGCGAGCGTTTCGGCCGCCAAGCCAACCGACTGGGCGCGCGCTGCGCTGGACGCGGTCGCCCGGCACGGGGCCGACCGGCTGGTGGCCGAGGTGAACCAGGGCGGCGACCTGGTGGAGAGCGTGATCCGACAGATCGACGCGCTGGTGCCCTACCGCGCCGTGCGCGCGGCGAAGGGCAAGGCCGCGCGGGCCGAACCGGTGGCGGCGCTCTACGAGCAGGGCCGCGTGTCGCATCTGCGGGGCCTGGGCGCGCTGGAGGACCAGATGTGCCAGATGACGATCCGCGGCTACGAGGGGGCGGGCAGCCCCGACCGGCTCGACGCGCTGGTCTGGGCGATCCACGACCTGATGATCCTGCCGGCCCGCGACATTCGGCGTCCGCAGGTGCGTACGCTGCCTTAAAGGAAAATTTAACCCTGCCTGCGAGGGTGCAAAGCGTCGGAGGTGACCGGCGGCGCCCGAAGGCAAGGCCCTGATCCGAAATCGAAAAACCGACCGTGCCCCCCGTGCGCCCCGGCGTGCGGACACGGGACGGGCGGCCGGGTTTCCCGGTGACACACGAGGAGCGTGACAGAATGGCGGTACTGGATTTCCTGAAACGCGCAAGCGACACGGCCGACGAGACAAAGAGCTCGGCGACCGGCCCGGTGATCGCCTACCGCGGGTCCGGCCGCGTGGTCTGGGGGCCGCGCGACACGGTGAACCTGACGCGCAACGGCTTCGCCGCGAACCCGGTGGGGTTCAGGGCCGTAAAGCTCATCGCCGAGGCCGCGGCGGCCCTGCCGCTGGTGCTCCAGGACAGCCGCCAGCGCTTCGACGCGCACCCAATCCTCGACCTCGTCACGCGTCCCAACCCGGCGCAGGGGCGGGCGGACCTGTTCGAGGCGCTCTTCGGCCAGGTGCTTCTGTCCGGCAATGGCTATGTCGAGGCGGTGGGGGGCGACGCCGGCGTGCCGCTGGAACTGCACGTCCTGCGCTCGGACCGGATGAGCCTGGTGCCGGGCCCGGACGGGTGGCCGGTGGCCTATGACTACACCGTGGGGGCGAAACGCCACCGCTTCCATGTCGGCGAGGGGCTGTCGCCCATCTGCCACGTGCGCACCTTCCATCCGCAGGACGACCACTACGGTCTCTCGCCCATGCAGGCGGCGGCCACCGCGCTCGACGTTCACAGCGCCGCGACGGCCTGGTCGAAGGCGCTGCTGGACAATGCCGCGCGGCCCTCGGGCGCGATCGTCTATTCCGGTGGCGAGGGTCAGGGCACGCTGACGCCCGACCAGTACGACCGGCTGCTGAACGAGATGGAGGCGCATCACGTGGGCGCGCGCAACGCGGGCCGGCCGATGCTGCTCGAGGGCGGGCTCGACTGGAAGCCGATGGGGTTCTCGCCCTCGGACATGGAGTTCCAGAAAACCAAGGAGGCCGCGGCGCGCGAGATCGCGACGGCCTTCGGCGTGCCGCCGATGCTTCTGGGCATCCCTGGCGACGCGACCTACGCGAATTACCAGGAGGCCAACCGCGCGTTCTATCGCCTGACGGTGCTGCCGCTGGCCAGCCGGGTCGCGGCGACGCTGGCGCATTGGCTGTCCGGGTTCGCCGGTGAGACGGTCACGCTGAAGCCCGATCTGGACCAGGTGCCCGCGCTTGCCGCCGAGCGCGACCAGCAATGGGCGCGCGTCACCGCGGCCGATTTCCTGACCGACGACGAGAAGCGCGCCCTTCTGGGCCTGCCGCCCCTGACCCCCGACACCGAGGAGACGCAGAATGGATGAGGAACGCACGCTCACCGGGCTCGAACACAAGTTCGCGGCGATCGGGGACACGCGCACCGTCGACGACGGGATCGAGATCGCCGGTTACGCCAGCTTGTTCGGCAAGCCCGATCGCGGCGGCGACGTGGTCGCCCCGGGGGCCTATGCCAAGAGCCTCGCGGCGCTGGCGGCGAACGGGGGGCGGGTGAAGATGCTGTGGCAGCACGACCCGGTCCGGCCCATCGGTGTGTGGGACGACGTGCGCGAGGATGCGCGCGGGCTTTACGTGAAGGGCCGGATCCTCACCGACGTGGACACCGGGCGCGAGGCCGCGCGGCTGATCCGGGCCGGGGCCATCGACGGGCTGTCGATCGGGTATCGGACCCTGCGCGCCACGAAGACCGACAAGGGCCGGCGGCTCTTGCAGGAACTGGAACTGTGGGAGGTGTCGCTCGTGACCTTTCCCATGCTGCCCAGTGCGCGGATCGGGGCCAAGGGTGACGGGCCCGCGGCGACCGGGCTCCGCCAGTTGGCGCGCATCATCGAGGATGCCCGCCTGATGCTGCCCCGGCACGGTTCGGGCGGCGATCCGACCCTCTGATGAAAAGGATCACGTGATGACGAAAGAGACCAAGGCTCATGGGCCGTCGGACGCGCCCGCGGGTGCGGATCCCACCGCGGAGGTCAAATCCGCCCTGACCCGTTTCGTGAGCGATATCAATTCGTTCAACGACGACATTTATTCCCGACTTCAACAACAGGAAGAGCGACTGACCATGCTGGATCGTAAATCCCTCTCGCCCGCGCGCCCGGCGCTGGCCACCACCGCGGACCCCGAAGCCCCGCACCAGAAGGCGTTCGAGGCCTACCTGCGCTCGGGCGACGAAGACGCCCTGCGCGGCATCGTCATCGAGGAAAAGAGCATCTCCACGGCGGTCGCCGGTGACGGGGGCTACCTGGTCGATCCCAAGACGGCGGACGTGATCCAGAGCGTGCTGCGCTCCAACGCGTCGCTCCGGGCCGTGGCCAACGTGGTGAACGTGGAGGCGACCTCCTACGATGTGCTGATCGACCACGGGGACCTTGGCTCCGGCTGGGCGACCGAGACCGATCCGGCGACCGAAACGGCCACCCCGACAATCGAGCGGATCACCATCCCGCTGCATGAGCTGTCGGCGCTGCCCAAGGCGTCGCAACGCCTGCTGGACGATGCCGCCTTCGACATCGAAAGCTGGCTCGCGGGCCGGATCGCCGACAAGTTCGCCCGGGCCGAGGCCGCCGCCTTCGTGTCGGGCGACGGGGTCGACAAGCCCACGGGGTTCCTCACCCATCCGGCGGTCGCGGACGCGAGCTGGAGCTGGGGCAACATCGGCTACGTGCCCACCGGCGCGGACGGCGATTTCGACGCGCTGAACCCGGTCGACTGCCTGTTCGACCTGGTCTACGCGCTCGATGCCGAGTACCGCGCCGGCGCGAGCTTCGTGATGAACTCGCGCACCGCGGGGGCCATGCGCAAACTCAAGGACGCCGACGGGCGCTTCCTGTGGTCCGACGGGCTGACCGCGGACACGCCCGCGCGGCTTGCGGGGTACCCGGTGCTCATCGTCGAGGACATGCCGGACATCGGCTCGGGCACCACGCCCGTGGCCTTCGGGGATTTCCAGGCGGGCTACACCGTGGCCGAACGCCCCGACACCCGCATCCTGCGCGACCCGTTCTCGGCCAAGCCGCACGTGCTGTTCTACGCGACCAAGCGCGTCGGCGGCGACGTGAGCGATTTCGCGGCGATCAAGCTTCTGAAGTTCTCGATCTCCTGATCGAGCGGGATGTCGTGCCGGCCCCCGGGCCGGCGCGGCGACGGGTGCGCGCCGTGTCCCGGTGTCGCTTGGTTGTGTCCCCTCCCGTCCGGGCGACTGGGGAGGCGCGCGCCCGCACCAGGTACGCGAGGGGCCGGAATTTCGGAGTTGATCCATGATGTTAGTCGAGCAGACGACGATCGCCAGCGGTGTCCTGCCGGTCCAGGCGTTCAAGGACCACCTGCGGCTCGGCACGGGGTTTGCCGACGACGACGTGCAGGACGGCGTGCTGGAGGCCCATCTGCGTGCCGCCATTGCCGCGATCGAGGCGCGCACGTCCAAGGCGATCCTCGCCCGCGGGTTCCAGTGGAGCGTGGGGGCCTGGCGCGACCTGTCGGCGCAGGTCCTGCCGATCGCGCCGGTGAGCGCGGTCACGTCGCTCACCATCGTCGACCGGCTGGGCGTGACCGAGGCGATCGACCCGGCCCGCTACACGCTGATCCCCGACACCCATCGTCCGCGGATCGTGTCGACCGGCTTCTGCCTGCCGCAGATCCCGGTGAACGGGCGCGCGGAGATGGTGTTCGAGGCCGGCTTCGCGTCCGGCTGGGAAGACGTGCCCCCGGACCTGGCCCATGCCGTGTTCCTGCTGGCTGCGCAGTATTACGAGGCGCGCGCGATGCCGGGGTCGTCGAAGCTCCCCGACAGCGTGGCGGCCCTGACCGAAACCTACCGCGACCTGCGGCTTTTCGGGGGAGGGCGCGCATGAAACGGCCGAACCTGAACCGCAAGCTGACGCTGGAGGCGCCCGAGGACATCGCGGACGGGGCCGGGGGGCACCGCCGCACCTGGGTCGCGCTGGGTGAACACTGGGCCGAACTCAGGGCGGGCACCGGGCGCGAACGCGCAGTCGAGGCGACGACGGCCTCGCGGGTGCCCTGGAAGATCACGGTGCGCGCCGCGCCGCATGGCGCGCCGTCGCGCCCGCGCCCCGACCAGCGGTTCCGCGCAGGTGCCCGGGTCTTCCGCATTCTCGCGGTGGCGGAGGCCGACAGCGCAGGGCGCTACCTGACCTGTTTCGCGCACGAGGAGGTGTCGGCATGAGCTATGGACCCGCGCTCGCCCTGCAACAGGCGATCTACGAGGCGCTCACCGCCGACCCGACGCTGGCCGCGCTCGTCGGAGACGCGATCTTCGACGCGGTGCCCGCCGGGGTCACTGGCGGCACCTATGTCGCGCTTGGCCCCGAGGATGTGCGCGACGCCTCGGACATGACCGGGATGGGCGCGCGCCACGATGTGACCGTGAGCGTGATCTCGGACGCGGGCGGCTTTTCCACCGCGAAGGAGGCCGCCGTGGCCGTATCCGATGCCCTCGTCGATGCCCCGCTGACGCTCGCCCGCGGCACGCTCGTGTCGCTCGATTTCCACCGCGCCCGGGCCCGCCGGGTGCAGGACGCCGACATGCGGCGCATCGACCTGCGCTTTCGCGCCCGGATCGAAGACAGCTGAACCCCAGATCACGGAGACCTGCCATGACCGCACAGACCGGCAAAGACCTTCTCATCAAGCTCGACATGGACGACACGGGCAACTTTTCCACCCTCGCGGGCCTGCGCGCTACGCGGCTCAGCCTCAATGCCGAGAGCGTGGATGTCACCTCGCTCGACAGCGCCGGGGGGTGGCGCGAGCTTCTGGGGGGCGCGGGCGTCAAATCCGCCGCGCTCTCGGGTTCGGGCATCTTCAAGGATGCAGCCACCGACGCGCGTGCACGCCAGATCTTCTTCGACGGCGAGTTGCCGGAGTTCCAGGTGATCGTGCCGGATTTCGGCATCCTGCAGGGCCGCTTCATGATCACCGCGATCGAGTATGCCGGCACCCACAACGGGGAGGCCACCTTCGAGATGTCGATGGCCTCGGCCGGTGAACTTGGTTTCACGGCGCTCTGATCATGGCCAATCCCTGGACCGGAGAAGTGGCGCTGACCGTGGATGGCGAGCGCCGGGTGCTCAAGCTCACGCTGGGCGCACTGGCCGAGCTCGAGGCGCGGCTGGAGGCCGACAGCCTGATGGACCTCGTGGGGCGCTTCGAAACGGGCCGCTTCTCGGCACGCGACGTGATCGCGGTGCTGGTGGCGGGGTTGCGTGGCGGCGGTCACGAGGGCGTGGACCTTGCCGGCGCCGAGATCGCCGGCGGCCCCATGGAGGCGGCCCGGGTGGCGGGGCAGCTTATCGTGCGTGCCTTCACCCTGCCGGAGGCGGGCGCGTGAGCGGTTTCGACTGGCCGGGGCTCATGCGGCTGGGGGTGCGCGGGCTGGGCCTTGCCCCGCGCGACTTCTGGGCGCTCACGCCGGCCGAACTCACGCTGATGCTGGGGCGCGACGGGGCGGGTGCGCTCGACCGGGCGCGACTCGACGATCTCGCGCGCGCCTTTCCCGACACGACGACAGGAGATGACGATGGATGATTTCGACAGCCTCGAGGCGTTCGACGACCAGGTCGCGGCCCTCGAGGCCACGCTTCAGGGCGCGAACGCGCTCACGGCGCAGTTCACCGCCGAGATCGCGCGGGTGGGCGCCACCTTCGACAAGGTGAGCACGGACGCCTCGGGCCTGTCCTCGGGAATGACGCAGGGGCTGCGCCGGTCGCTCGACGGCCTGGTGCACGGGTCCATGAACGCCGAGGAGGCGATGCGCGCGCTGGGCCGGTCGATGCTCGACACCGTCTACGATGCGGCGGTCTCGCCGATGGTGGATCACGTGGGCGGGCTGCTCGGGCAGGGGCTGGGGTCGGTGATGAACGCCTTCCTGCCCTACGCCAATGGCGGCGCCTTCGCGCAGGGACGGGTGATGCCGTTCGCCGATGGCGGCGTGGTGAACGGGCCGGTGAGCTTTCCCATGCGCGGGGCCACGGGCCTCATGGGCGAGGCGGGGCCTGAGGCGATCATGCCGCTCACCCGGGGGCCCGACGGCAAGCTCGGCGTGCGCGCCGAGGGGCGGGGGCACCCGGTCACCATCGTCATGAACATCACGACGCCGGACGCGGAAAGCTTCCGCCGCTCGCAGGGCCAGGTTGCCGCGCAGGTGAACCGTGTCCTCGGGCGCGGCGCGCGCTACAGCTGAGGAGGAAGCCCATGTCCTTTCACGAGGTGAGATTCCCGCCCACCCTGAGCTTCGGCTCGGTCGGCGGGCCGGAGCGGCGCACCGAGGTGGTGACGCTGGCCAACGGGTTCGAGGAACGCAACACCCCCTGGGCCCATTCGCGGCGGCGCTACGACGCGGGGCTGGGGATGCGCTCGCTCGACGATATCGAGACGCTGATCGCCTTCTTCGAGGCGCGGCAGGGGCAGCTTCATGGGTTCCGGTGGAAGGACTGGGCCGATTACAAGTCCACGAAACCGTCGCGGGAAATCGACCCGCTCGACCAGCCGCTTGGGGAGGGGGACGGGGTCGAACACGTCTTCCAGCTGGTCAAGGTCTATGCTTCGGGGACGAACACCTACGCGCGCCCGATCGTGAAACCCGTCGCGGGCAGCGTGACGGTCGCGATCGCCGGTGTGCCGCAGGTCGAGACCGTCGATTACGAGGTCGACACGACCTCCGGAACGATCACCTTCGCCGCGCCGCCGCCCGTGGGCGCGGCCGTGAGCGCGGGCTTCGAGTTCGACGTGCCGGTGCGGTTCGACACGGACCGCATCCGGACATCGGTCGCCTCGTTCCAGGCGGGCGAGGTGCCCGACGTGCCGGTGGTGGAGGTGCGGGTCTGATGCACATGAGCGAAGCATTCCTCGACCACCTCCAGGGCGGGCTGACCACGCTGGCGCGCTGCTGGCTTCTGCGCCGCCGGGACGGCTGGGTGCGCGGGTTCACCGACCACGACCGGGATCTCGCCTTCGACGGCGTGACCTTCCGCGCCGAGACCGGGCTTACCGCCCACGCCATCATGCAGACCACCGGGCTCGCCATCGACAACAGCGAGGCGCTGGGCGCGCTGTCGGACGCGGCGGTGAGCGAGGCGGACATCCGCGCCGGACGCTTCGACGGGGCCGAGGTCGAGGCGTGGCTGGTCAACTGGGCCGACCCGGCCGAACGCGTGCTCCAGCTCCATGGCACGTTGGGCGAACTCACGCGGGCGGGCGGCGCGTTTCGCGCGGAGCTCCTCGGGCTGTCCGAGGCGCTGAACCAGCCGCAGGGGCGGGTCTACCAGTCCGCCTGTTCGGCGGTGCTGGGTGACACGCGCTGCGGCGTCGACCTGGATCAGCCGGGGTTTTCCGAGACCTGCACGGTCCTTCGCGTGGAGGACGAGGTGCGCCTGACGCTCGAGGGCGAAATCGCGCAGCCGGAACGCTGGTTCGCCAAGGGGCGCCTGCGCGTGCTGGACGGGGAGGCGGCCGGGCTGACGGGCGTGATCAAGAACGACGCGCCGGGCGCGGCGGGGCGCCACGTGGAGCTGTGGCAGGCGCTGCGCGCGCCGCTCGCCCCCGGCGACCGGGTGCGGATCGAGGCCGGGTGCGACAAGCGGCTCGAAACCTGCCGCGACAGGTTCGCCAACATCGTCAACTTCCGCGGCTTCCCCCATGTCCCGGGCGAGGATCGGCTGCTGTCCGTGCCCGTCACCGGCACGACGGTGGATACCACCGGGGGTGGCAAATGAGGGGCGAAGCGGTCGTGGCGGAGGCGCGCGCCTGGCTCGGCACGCCCTATCGCCACCAGGCCTCCTGCCGGGGCGCGGGGGCGGATTGCCTCGGGCTCGTGCGCGGTGTCTGGCGCGCGCTTCACGGGGACGAGCCGGCCCCGGTGCCGGCCTACACCGCCGACTGGTCCGAGCCCGCGCGCGACGAGGTCCTGCTGCGCGCCGCGACCGCGCACCTCGTCGCGCTGCGCATCGAGGCCGCGCGCCCCGGCGACGTGGTGCTTTTCCGCATGCGCGCCGGCGCGGTGGCCAAGCACCTGGGCATTCTCGCCGCCACCGGAGCCGCGCCCACCTTCATCCACGCCTACGCCGGTCACGGCGTTGTCGAAAGCTCGCTCTCCGCGCCGTGGCGGCGCCGGATCGTGGGCGCATTCAGGTTTCCCGAAAGGGGGTAGCACATGGCCACCATCGTTCTTTCCGCCGTGGGCGCCGCGGTCGGCGCATCCGTGGGCGGCTCGGTCCTGGGCCTGTCGTCGGTCGTGATCGGCCGCGCGGTCGGCGCGATCGCCGGGCGCATGATCGACAACACGCTCGTCGGCGGCGGCTCGCGCGCCGTGGAGACGGGCAAGCTGGGTCGCCTGCGCCTCACCGGCGTGTCCGAGGGCGCGCCGATCGGCCGGGTCCACGGGCGGTTTCGCGTCGGCGGCCAGGTGATCTGGGCCGACCGCATCCGCGAAAACCGGCACGTGAACGCGGCTGAAAGCGGCGGCTCGGGCAAGGGCTTCGCCGCCTCCGGCCCGACGGTGGCCGAGTATTCCTATTCCGTGACCCTCGCGATCGCGCTCTGCGAGGGCGAGATCACGCGGGTCGGCCGGGTCTGGGCGGACGGGGCCGAAGTGAAGCCCGGCCACCTGTCGATGCGCGTCTACCCGGGGAGCGAAAGCCAGGCGCCCGACCCGGCGCTCGAGGCCGCGCTGGGCCCCGGGAACACGCCCGCGTTTCGCGGCACCGCCTACGTGGTCATCGAGAACCTCGACCTCAACGCCTATGGCAACCGTATCCCGGTCCTGAACTTCGAGGTCATGCGCCCGGAGCAGCCCGACCAGGCGCCCGGGATCGCGCGCGGCACCCGCGCCGTGGCGCTGATCCCGGGCTGTGGAGAATACGCGCTGGCCACCGATATCGTCCGCTTCTCGGGGCGGCCGGGCGAGGCAATGCCGGTCAACCAGCACACGCCGCTGGGGACCTCGGATTTCGAGGCGTCCGTGTCGATGCTCGAGGGCGAACTGCCGAACTGCGAGGCCGTGTCGCTGGTCGTCTCGTGGTTCGGGACCGACCTGCGGGCGGGCGCCTGCGGGTTGCACCCAAGGGTGGAGCAGAGCGCGCGCGACAGTGCCGCGATGCCGTGGTCCGTGTCCGGGCTCACCCGCACGCAGGCTGGCGAGGTGCCGAAGCAGGACGGCGCGCCGGTCTATGGCGGCACGCCCACGGACCAATCCGTCGTGCAGGCGATCGACCGGCTGCGGCAGGCGGGCCAGGCCGTCACCTTCTATCCTTTCATCCTGATGGAGCAGCTTGCGGGCAATGGC
Source organism: Maritimibacter harenae (assembly GCF_009882975.1). Lineage (GTDB taxonomy): Bacteria > Pseudomonadota > Alphaproteobacteria > Rhodobacterales > Rhodobacteraceae > Maritimibacter > Maritimibacter harenae. Next base: position 225,928 of record NZ_WTUX01000017.1, on the reverse strand, counting down.
CTGCCGGACCCGTGGAGCGGGGCGGCGGACCAGCCGGCGCTGCCCTGGCGCGGGCGTATCACCCTGTCGGCAGCGCCGGGCACGGACGGCTCGCCAGACGGCACCGCGGCGGCCGATGCCGAGGTCGACGCGTTCTTCGGCACCGCCGGCCCGCAGCATTTCACGGTGGACGGCGCGACGGTGAGCTATTCCGGCCCCGACGAATGGTCCTACCGGCGCTTCATCCTCCACTACGCCGCCCTTTGCGCGGCCGCCGGTGGGGTGGATGCGTTCCTGATCGGCTCAGAGATGCGCGGCTTGACACAGATCCGGGGCACGGGCGGCACGTTCCCGGCGGTCGCGGCGCTGCGCAGCCTTGCCGCCGACGTGCGCCAGGTCCTCGGCCCCGACGTGAAGATCTCATACGCCGCTGACTGGAGCGAGTATTTCGGGTACCACCCGCAGGACGGATCGGGGGACGTCTACTTCCACCTCGACCCGCTCTGGGCGGATGACGAGATCGACTTCATCGGGATCGACAACTACATGCCGCTCGCCGACTGGCGCGAAGGCCCCGATCATGCGGATGCGCACTGGGGGGCGATCTACGACCTCGACTATCTCAAGGCGAACGTGGCCGGGGGCGAGGGCTACGATTGGTACTACCACGCCCCCGAGGCGCGGGCGGTCCAGCTGCGCACGCCGATCACCGACGGCGCGCACGGGGAGCCGTGGGTGTTTCGCTACAAGGACATCCGGTCCTGGTGGGAGCATGAGCACCACGAGCGGATCGGCGGCGTGCGGCAGACGGCGCCCACCGCCTGGCAGGCGGGATCGAAGCCTGTCTGGTTCACGGAATACGGCTGCGCGGCGATCGACAAGGGGGCGAACCAGCCCAACGCCTTCCTCGACCCCAAGAGCGCGGAGAGCGCGCTGCCGCGCCAATCGAACGGGCGGCGCGACGATTACATGCAGATGCAGTACCTGCGTGCGATGCGCGAGTACTGGGACGATCCCGAGCACAACCCGACCCATCCGATCACCGGGGTCACGATGGTCGACATGTCCCGCGCCCACGCCTGGGCCTGGGACGCGCGGCCCTTCCCGTGGTTTCCCGGCCTGCGGGACACGTGGAGCGACTGGGAGAATTACGCGCGGGGTCACTGGCTGAACGGCCGCGCGACGAACGTGTCGCTCGCCGCGGTGGTGACCGAAATCTGCCGCCGTTCTGGCGTCACCCGGGTCGATACGACGCGCTTGCACGGTCTGCTGCGCGGCTATCACGTGGACCAGGTGACCGACGCGCGCGCGGCCCTGCAGCCCCTCATGCTGGCCTACGGGTTCGAGGCGGCCGAGCGGGGCGGGCGGCTTGAATTCTTCACCCGCTCGGGCGCGCCGGACGGGACGCTCGATCCCGCGACACTCGCCGCGACGGGCGAGATCGACGGGGACCTCGAGCTCACCCGCGCGCCGGAGGCCGAGATGATCGGGCGGGTGCGCATCAACCATGCGGAGGCGGACGCGGCCTATGACATCCGTGCGACCGAAGCGGTCTTCGCGGACGAGGAAACGCGGGCGGTTTCGACCTCGGACCTGCCACTGGTCCTCACCGGGGCCGAGGCGCAGGCGACCGCGGAACGCTGGCTCGCCGAGGCGCGGGTCGCGCGCGACCGGGCGCGTTTCGCGCTGCCGCCCTCCGCGCTGGGACGGCAGGCAGGCGAGGTCGTCGAAATCGCGTCCGAGGCGGGGGGCGGTCACTACCGGATCGACCACGTGGAGCAGGCCGGGGTGCAGATGGTCGAGGCCGTGCGCGTGGAGCCGGGGGTGCTGGCCCCCGCCGAGACGCCGCAGCGTGCCCCGGCGCTCGCCCCCTTCACCCCTGCGGTGCCGGTGCATCCGATCTTCCTCGACCTCCCGGCGCTCACCGGCGACGTGCTCGCGCATCTGCCGCGCGTGGCCGTCACCGCCGACCCCTGGCCGGGGCCCGTGGCGGTGTTCTCCTCGACCACCGACAACGGCTACGGCCTGAACCGGGTGGTGACGGCGCGCGCGCGGGTCGGGATCACGGAAAGCGTGCTGCCCCGGGCGCGCCCCGGGCTGATCGACCGCGGTCCTGCGCTGCGCGTGCGGATGCTGGGGGGCGCCCTGTCCTCGGCCGGGGTCGATGGCCTCTTCGACGGGGAGAACGTGGCCGTCATCGGCTTCGGCACGCCCGACGGGTGGGAGGTGTTCCAGTTTGCCCAGGCCGAGCTTGTCGAGGCGGGCGTCTACGCGCTCTCGGGCCGCCTGCGGGGGCAGGCGGGAAGCGAATGGGTCATGCCGGACGAATGGCCGGTGGGGGCGACCGTGGTCATCCTCGACGGTGCGGTCACGCCGCTCGACCTGCCGCTGTCGGCGCGCGGGCTCGAACGCCACTACCGTTACGGCCCGGCCTCGGAACCGATCGACGACGCGACCTACGACCACGCGGTGGTGACGACGCAAGGGGTCGGGCTGCGGCCCTACGCGCCGGTGCACCTGCGGGCCACGCGGGCGGGCGGCGACGTGGCGGTCAGCTGGGTGCGCCGGACGCGGGTGGATGGTGACAGCTGGCAGGGCGTGGACGTGCCCTTGGGCGAGGAGGCGGAGCTCTACCGCGTCCGCGTGCGCCAGGGGGGCGCCGTGAAGCGGGAGCTGACGGTGAGCGCGCCGCACTGGACCTACGACGCGGCAGCGCAGGCCGCCGACGGAGTGATCGCACCGTTCGAGGTCGAGGTGGCACAGCTGTCGCAGAGCTTCGGCCCGGGTCCGTCGGCGCGGATCGACGTGCCGTCCTAGGCGGCTTCGGACATCTAAATCGGCCGGAAATCCCTATCCACGCGCGCAGGAAATGCAGGTCGGCACCGCCGGGTCGAGGTCGAGCCGTTTCTCGGCGATTTCCTCGCCGCAGTCGACGCAGTAGCCGTATTCGCCCTCGTCCATCCGCTCGAACGCCGCAGCGATCCGGCGCCGTTGTGTTTCGCGCCGGGCGGCGGTCGCCTTGGCCATCGCCTGCCCCTGGAGCGCGTCCATGCGTGACAGGCGGCCCACAGCTTGCTGGTCGAGATCGACGGTCTTCTGCCCCTCGGCGCCCAGGTCGTCGTCGCTGTCGAGCTCGGCCAGGGCGGTCTCGAGCGCGGCGCGGTAGCGTGCGATGCGCGTCTCATCCATGCGCGTGACCTTTCCCATCACAGGTTTGCGTTTGGAATTTCGACCCTATCTACAGTAAGACGGCGTCACAACTTGCATGGAGGCCCGCATGGCCGAGACCAAAGTCAAACCCCGCGCGATCGACCCGGTGTGGGACCGGATCACCTCGGAAGCCCACGAAGCGGTTGCGAAGGATCCGCTGATGGGCGGGCTGATCCATGCCTGTATCCTGCATCACAAGTCGCTTGAAAGCGCGCTGAGCTACCGCATCGCGGCCAAGCTGAGCTCGAACGAGATGTCGATGATGGTGCTGCGCGAAGTCGCGGACGAGGCGCTGGCGGACGACCCCAGCCTGGCCGAAGCCGCGCGCGCCGACCTCAACGCCGTGATCGAGCGTGACCCGGCCACCCACCGGATGCTGCAGCCGATCCTTTATTTCAAGGGCTTCCAGGGCATGCAGGCCCACCGGCTGGCGCACTGGCTGTGGAAGAAGGGGCGCAAGGATCTGTCCTATTTCCTCCAGATGCGCTGCTCCGAGGTCTACGGCATCGACATCCACCCGGCCGCGCGCATGGGCAAGGGGATCATGATCGACCATGCCCATTCCATCGTGATCGGCGAGACGGCGGTCGTGGGCGACAATGTTTCGATGCTCCACTCGGTGACGCTGGGCGGCACCGGCAAGGAGGAAGAGGATCGTCACCCCAAGATCGCCGACGAGGTGCTGATCGGGGCCGGCGCCAAGGTGCTGGGCAACATCACCGTGGGCTGCTGCTCGCGCATCGCGGCCGGCTCGGTCGTGTTGTCGGACGTGCCGCCGGCCAAGACCGTCGCGGGCGTGCCCGCCAAGGTCGTGGGCGAGGCGGGCTGCGCGCATCCGTCCGTGTCCATGAACCAGCTCCTGGGCACGCGCGACGCGCAGTGATCCCCCGAAAGCGGCTCTGTTAGTGGTGGCCGCTTTCATTTTATCAACATTTAGCGTGCGCGGCGTGGAACTTTCGCGCCGCGTTTACCGTTTCTTAGGCAACAGCCCGACAGGATCGGGCACTCGAAACGCCTGGGAGACGACCATGAAACACTTTGCCTTCATCGCGCTCGGCTGGCTTGCCGCAGGCAGCACCCTTGCCCTGATCGCGTGACCCGACAGACACCACAGACGATGACCCGTGCGGCCCGCCGCGCGGGTCATTTTTTTGCCGGCTCCGTCCCGGGCCGGAGGCAAGGCCTTGAGGTCGCTTGGCTATCTCGCGCAGCGGGCGCGACATCCGAGGGTTCGGGTCCCATAGGCAAAACATCGCGCACCCGGACCCAGACGACATGACACGCGGATCATTTTAATCAAAGGTATGGCCACCAACAGGACAACAAGGGACAGAACAATGCTTCGTATGTGGATTGCCACGGTACTCGGGTTCGCGGCGCTGTATGCGGTGGCCATCGCGGCCTGAGCGCAGACACATCTGGAAAGACAAAGGAGCGTCGGGGTCCGTCCCCGCGCTCCTTTCTTTTTCGGGGCCGGCTTTTTCAGGCCCGGCCCGCCTCCGCCATGACGCGCCCGAAGTGCCAGGCGAGCATCAGCGCCATGAGGAAGCCGCCCGACCCGGCCACGGCCAGGTCGGCCAGCGCGCCCGGGTCGAGCGCCCCGACGGGGCACAGAAGCGCCCAGCCCGCCACGCCGTTCACCGATCCCCAGATCACGTTCACGACCGGGGGCGACATGCCGCGCCCCGGGGGGCTGGCGAAGGGCGAGGGGAACAAACGCCCCTGGATGCCGGCCAACAGGTGCGGCAGCATGTTCGCGACGAAGGCGCCGCCGAAGAACAGCGCGATGAAATGGCCCATTGTTCACCTCCCTTGTCTTGCGCCGCCATGCTGACATGAAAAGGGCCGCGCAGTCACCCGCGCGGCCCTCATGCGTTTTCCCGTGACCCGGATCAGGCCAGCATCACCATCGGGTTCTCGAGGTTCTGGACGATCTGCTCCAGCAGCTGCGCCCCGAGCGCGCCGTCGATGACCCGGTGATCGACCGAGAGCGTCACGGACATGATCGTGGCGACCTCGATTTCGCCCTCGTCGTTGACGACGGGCTTCTTCACGCCCGCGCCGACGGCGAGGATGCCGCCGTGCGGCGGGTTGATGACCGCGTCGAAGTTGTCGATCCCGAACATGCCCAGGTTCGACACCGCGAAGCTGCCGCCCTGGTATTCATGCGGGGCGAGCTTGCGGTCGCGGGCGCGGGCGGCGAGGTCTTTCATCTCGGCCGACAGGGCGGAGACCGACTTCGTGTCCGCGTCCTTGAGCACCGGCGTGAAGAGCCCGCCTTCGATGGCGACCGCCACGGCCACGTCCGAGGGCTTGAGCTTCAGCACCCGGTCGCCGGCCCAGACGGCGTTGGCGTCCGGCACGGCCTGCAGCGCGAGCGCTGAGGCCTTGATGATGAAGTCGTTCACCGACAGCTTCACGCCACGCCCCTCGAGCTGCTTGTTGAGCTGCGAGCGGAACTTCAGCAGCGCGTCGAGCTTGATGTCGCGGCGCAGGTAGAAGTGCGGGATCGTCTGCTTCGCCTCGGTCAGGCGGGCGGCGATCGTCTTGCGCATCCCGTCGAGCTTGACCTCTTCGAACTCGCGGTCCTCGTACATCTTGAGCACCGTGTCCGCCCCCATGCCGGCGGGCATCGCCTTGGCGCCCTCGGCGGCGGCCGGAGCGGCCTCGGCCTTGGCGGCCTTGGCTTCGGGCTTGGCGTCCAGGACGTCGGCCTTCACGATCCGGCCCTTGGGACCGGAGCCCTTGATCTGGGTGAGATCGAGACCCTTGTCCTTGGCGATCCGGCGCGCGAGCGGCGAGGCGAAGATGCGGTCGCCCTTGTCGTCCTTGGGCGCCGGGATCGGGCCGGTGCTTTGGGGGGCAGGGGTCTCGGACCCGCCTTTTCCGGCCTCGGGCGTCTTGGTGGCCGGGCTCGCCTCGGCTTCCGTCGGTGCCTTCTCGTCGGCGCCCTTGCCGCCGCCGGAGGTGTCGATGTCGTCGGCGCTTTCGCCCTCTTCGAGCAGGACCGCGATGGGCGTGTTGACCTTCACGCCCTCGGTGCCGCCGTCGACGAGGATCTTGCCGATGGTGCCTTCATCGACCGCCTCGAACTCCATCGTGGCCTTGTCGGTCTCGATCTCGGCCAGGAGATCGCCGGACGATACCGTGTCGCCCTCTTTCACCAGCCACTTGGCCAGCGTGCCTTCCTCCATCGTCGGGGAAAGCGCGGGCATCAGGATTTCCGTGGGCATCGTGCTTTCTCCTTACTTGTAGGTGACGGTCTTGGCCGCCTCGACCACCTCGTCGGTGGTGACGAGCGCCAGCTTCTCGAGGTTGGCCGCGTAGGGCATCGGAACGTCCTTGCCGGTGCAGTTGATGACCGGGGCGTCGAGGTAGTCGAACGCCTGCTGCATCAGGACCGACGAAATCCAGCTGCCGATCGACGGGGTCGGCCAGCCCTCTTCCACGGTGACGCAGCGGTTGGTCTTCTTCACGCTCTCGATCACGGTCTTGGTGTCCATCGGGCGCAGGGTGCGCAGGTCGATGACTTCGGCCGAGATGCCTTCGCCCGCCAGAACCTCGGCGGCCTCGAGCGCGTATTTCATGCCGATGCCAAAGGACACGATGGTCACGTCATCGCCCTTCTGCCAGATGCGCGCCTTGCCGAAGGGGACGGTGTAGTCGTCCATGTCCGGCACCTCGAACGACTGACCGTAGAGCAGCTCGTTCTCGAGGAAGACGACCGGGGTGTCGCCGCGGATCGCGGTCTTGAGCAGCCCCTTGGCGTCTGCGGCGGAGTAGGGCATCGCCACGTGCAGGCCGGGGATCTGGGCGTACCACGCCGCGTAATCCTGGCTGTGCTGGGCGGCCACGCGGGCGGCCGCGCCGTTGGGGCCGCGGAAGACGACCGGCACGTTCATCTGGCCGCCGGACATGTAGCGCGTCTTGGCGGCCGTGTTGATGATCTGGTCGATCGCCTGCATGGCGAAGTTGAAGGTCATGAACTCGACGACCGGGCGCAGCTTGCCCATCGCGGCGCCGGTGGCGAGACCGGCGAAGCCGTGCTCGGTGATCGGGGTGTCGATCACGCGCTTGGAGCCGAATTCGTCCAGCAGGCCCTGGGTCACCTTGTAGGCGCCTTCGTATTCCGCGACTTCCTCGCCCATCACGAAGACGGCGTCGTCCCCGCGCATTTCCTCGGCCATCGCGTCGCGCAGGGCTTCGCGGACCGTCTGGGTCTTCATCTCGGTGCCCTCGGGGATTTCCGGGTCCTCCGGCGTCTCGGGCTCCGGGACGGCCGCTGCGGGCTGGGTCGACATCGGTTTCGCGGTGTCGGTGTCCTCGAGCGTGGCGCCGCCGCCGTCGCCGCCGTTCGACCCCTCGTCCGAGGCCGGGGCCTTGGACGCGGTGTCGATGTCGTCGGCGCTCTCACCTTCCTCGAGCAGCACGGCGATGGGCGTGTTCACCTTCACGGCCTCGGTGCCGGCGTCGATCAGGATCTTGCCGATCGTGCCTTCGTCCACGGCTTCGAATTCCATCGTCGCCTTGTCGGTCTCGATCTCGGCAAGGATATCGCCCGAGGAAACCTCATCGCCTTCCTTGACGAGCCACTTGGCCAGCGTGCCCTCTTCCATGGTCGGGCTCAGCGCGGGCATGAGAATTTCGGTTGCCATCTTCCTGTCTCCGTCCCTTGGGGCTTACGCGTAGATATGTGTCCAGAGCTCGTCGACCGACGGCTCCGGGCTTTCGCGGGCGAAATCCGCCGCCTCGTTCACGATCCCCTTGATCTCCTTGTCGACCGCCTTGAGGTCGTCCTCGGTTGCGTGCTTGCCTTGGAGCAGAAGGTCGCGGACATGCTCGATCGGGTCCTTCTCGTCGCGCATCTTCTGGACTTCCTCGCGGGTCCGGTACTTGGCCGGGTCCGACATGGAGTGGCCACGGTAACGGTAGGTCTTCATCTCGAGGATGTAGGGGCCCTTGCCCGCGCGGCAGTGTTTGATAGCCTTCTCGCCGGCCGCCTTGACCGCCAGAACGTCCATCCCGTCGACTTCCTCACCCTCGATGCCGTAGGCCGCGCCGCGCTCCCACAGCGACTTCGACTTGGTCGAACGCTTCACCGCGGTGCCCATGGCGTACTGGTTGTTCTCGATCACGAAGACGACCGGGAGGTCCCAGAGTTCGGCCATGTTGTAGGTCTCGGCGACCTGGCCCTGGTTGGCCGCGCCGTCACCGAAATAGGTGAAGGTCACGCGGTCGTTGCCCAGGTACTTGTCGGCGAAGGCAAGGCCCGCGCCGATCGGCACCTGCGCGCCCACGATGCCGTGCCCGCCGTAGAAGTCCTTCTCGGTCGAGAACATGTGCATCGAGCCGCCCTTGCCCTTGGAATAGCCGCCTTCGCGTCCCGTGAGCTCGGCCATGACGCCCTTGGGGTCCATCCCGCAGGCCAGCATGTGACCGTGATCGCGGTAGGACGTCACGCGCTTGTCGCCGTCTTCGGCCGCGGCCTCGAGCCCGACGACCACCGCTTCCTGGCCGATGTAGAGGTGACAGAAGCCGCCGATCAGGCCCATGCCGTAGAGTTGGCCGGCCTTTTCCTCGAATCGCCGGATGAGCAGCATTTCCCGGTAATACTCGAGAAGCTCTTCCTTGGATGTGTTTGATTTCTTGGCGCTTTTTGCGGTCGCCATAGGCTGCCTCCTCCGCAGTGCAGAAAGTAGTTTAGCATTAAACTATCTAATAAACGAAAATGCCCTCGATTGCGAGGGGGGATTTGACGCAACGTTTCGGGCGCCGGGGCGCCTTTCGGATCACGATACGGGGGGCGCGGATCAGCGCAGGACGATCTCGTCGGCGCGCACCATGCCCAGCACGTCGCGCGCCTGCTGGTCGAGCAGGTCGAGGTCGAGGTAATCGTCCGAGATCCGGTGTGTCTTGTTCTCGAGCGTCGCGATCTCGGAGGCCAGCCGCGCGCGCTCCTTCTCCAGCGTGCGCGCCTCGGCTTCGATCCGCACGCGGTGGAACAGGCCGTAATCGCCCTGCACGGCGGCAAAGGTGAAGTAGGTCCCGGCGGCGATCAGCCCGAGAAAATAGAGCATGCCGCCCAAGCCGGTATGTTTGCGGGGTGCCTGCACGGGTCTCACCGTTCTTTCTGCCTCGATGCGCCTCTGACGGGCGCTGCACACGACTATGACACAGGTGATTCGCCGTGTGAATCCCTTTCGCACGGCCCGCGCGATTTCCCGCGGATGCCGTGACGGGACGGGTTCCCGTCACCGGGGCGCGCGCGCTAGGATTCGGGGCGAGGAGGACCAGCCATGACCATCGAACCCCGCGTTTCGCTCGCCACCCACGAGGTCGAGAACCAGCCCGGGCCGCCGCCGGCGCAGGATCTGTGGGACAGCGACCGGCCCCTGCGCGACGCGGCGCTCGCGGCAGGCGCCCGGGGCGAGGCCGCCGCGGCCGCCGGCGCCACCTTCGGCAGTGCCGACATGCGCGCAGCGGGGGAAGAGGCGCGGGCCTGTCCGCCCGAACTCAAGCTCTTCGACCGGGGCGGGCGGCGGCTCGACGAGGTGCGCTTCCATCCGGCCTATCACCGGATCATGGAAGCGGGCATGGCCGCGGGTTACGCCAACATCGCCTGGGACGGTGCGCCGGGCGGGCACGCGACCCATGCCGCGATGGTCTACATGCTGAGCCAGGTGGAGCCGGGGATCTGCTGCCCGCTCACCATGACCTACGCTGCCGTGCCCGCGCTGGCCGCCGATCCGGACCTCCAGGCGACGTGGGCCCCGAAGCTCAAGGGCGGGGACTACGACCCCGCGATCGCGCCGGTGGAGCGCAAGCGCTCCGCCACGATGGGCATGGCCATGACGGAAAAGCAGGGCGGCTCCGACGTGCGCGCCAACACCACGCGCGCCGACCCGGAAGGCGACCTGTGGCGGCTCACCGGGCACAAGTGGTTCTGCTCGGCCCCGATGTCGGACGCGTTCCTGACGCTGGCGCAGGCCCCGGGCGGACTGACCTGTTTCCTCGTCCCGCGCTGGACCGAGGCGGGGCGCAACGCGATCCAGATCCAGCGCCTGAAGGACAAGCTGGGCAACCGCGCCAATGCGTCGTCCGAAATCGAGTACCATGGCGCACGCGCCCACAAGCTTGGTGAAGAAGGGCGCGGCGTGGCCACGATCATCGAGATGGTGCACCACACGCGGCTCGACACCGCGATGGCGCCCGCGGGCCTCATGCGCGCGGCGCTGGTGGAGGCCAAGCACTGGGTCGCGGGGCGCACGGCCTTCCAGAAGCGCCTGATCGACCAGCCGCTGATGCGCGCTGTGATGGCCGACCTCGCGCTCGAATGGGAAGGGGCGCTGGCCCTCGGGATGCGCGCGGCACGCGCCTTCGACGGCGAGAGCGAGGAGGACCGGGCCTTCGCGCGGATCAGCGTGGCACTGGCCAAGTTCCTGTCGAACAAGCGCTGCGGGCCGGTGATCCTGGAGGCGATGGAGTGCCTGGGCGGCATGGGCTATGTCGAGGAGACGCCGATGCCGATGCTCTACCGCGAGGCGCCGCTCAATTCGATCTGGGAAGGCTCCGGCAATGTCATCTGCGTCGACATCCTGCGCACGCTGGGTCGCGAGCCGTTGGCGGGCGAAACGCTAAGCGCCGAGCTCGAGGCCGCGACGGGGGCGGACCGGCGCTACGACGAAGCTCTGAAAGCGCATTTCGAGCGCTGGCCGGGCCTGCCCGAAGAGGGCGAGGCGCGCTGGTTCGCCGAACGGCTTGCCGTGTTGCTGGCCGCCTCGATCCTGATCCGGGGCGGAAACGGCGCGGTGTCCGACGGCTGGATCGCCACGCGGGTGGACGGCGCGCGCGGCGTGGTGCCGGGGGCGATCACCGGGCTCGACTTCGAAGGGATTGTCGCGCGCATCTGACCGCACGGGCCGCGGGGCGACGCCGCGTCCCCGCCCTTTCCCTCGCGCCCGGCAGGGGCTAGATAGGGGGCAAGCGCACAGGTGAGACATGACCCGACCCAAAATCGGCATCATCGGCAACCCGACCCTGATCGGTGATACCTACCCGGCCCACGCGGGCGGCACGATGAACTCGGAAGCCGTGGCCGAGGTGGCGGGCGGCCTGCCGCTCCTCATCCCCGCCGACCCGGCCTTCGTGTCGGTCGAGGAGCTGATGGAGACCTTCGACGGCTTCCTGCTGACCGGCGGGCGGCCGAACGTCCATCCCGAGGAATACGGCGAGGAAGAGACCGAGGCGCACGGCGCCTTCGACCGGAACCGCGACGCGATCACGCTCCCCCTGGTGCGCGCCTGCGTCGAGGCGGGCCAGCCCTTCCTGGGCGTCTGCCGGGGTTTTCAGGAGGTCAACGTGGCGATGGGCGGCTCGCTCTATCCCGAGATCCGCGAATTGCCCGGCCGCATGAACCACCGGATGCCGCCCGATGGCACGCTGGACGAGAAATTCGCGATCCGCCACGCCGTGACCTTCACCGAAGGCGGCGTGTTCCACCGCCTCATGGGGGCGCAGAAGGTGATGACCAACACACTGCACGGGCAGGGGATCAAGAGCGCCGGGGCACGCATCGTGATCGACGGCTACGCCGATGACGGCACGCCCGAGGCGGTCTACGTCAAGGACGCGCCGGGCTTCACGCTCGCCGTGCAGTGGCATCCCGAATACCGCGCGGCGACGGACCCGGTGTCGCGTCCGCTGTTCGGGGCCTTCGGCGACGCCGCGCGGGCCTGGGCGGATGGCAAGCGCCCGCAGCCGGTGTTGCAGGCAGTGTGAAGACACGCGGCCCGGGCGGCCGGGAGGACAGCATGAAACGATCCAGGGTCAACGCGGTGCTCGAGCACGCCGAAGAGATGCTCGCGCGTCACGGCGTGGTGCTGCCGCCCTTCGCCTACTGGTCCCGCGCGGAGTTCGAGACCGAGGCGGCGCGCGGCGTCAGGGAGTCGCGGCTCGGCTGGGACGTGACGGATTACGGGCAGGGCGATTTCGACCGGATGGGCCTGTTCCTCTTCACCCTGCGCAACGGGCGGCTGTCGGACCTGCGGGCCGGGCAGGGCATGTGCTATGCCGAGAAGCTCCTGATCTCGCGCCAGGATCAGCTCTCGCCCATGCACCGCCACATCGTGAAGGCCGAGGACATCATCAACCGGGGCGGCGCGACGCTGGCGATCCGGCTGCATGGCTCGGACGCGGACGGCGGCTTCGCCGAGGACCGGGGCGGCCGGGTGTTCTGCGACGGCATCGCGCGCGACTTCGCCGCCGGCGAGGTGATCCGGCTCGCCCCCGGCGAAAGCGTGACCCTGATGCCGGGCGACTGGCATGCGTTCTGGGGCGAGGGCGGCGACGTGCTGATCGGCGAGGTGTCGACGGTCAACGACGACGAGACGGACAACGTCTTCCACCCGCCGCTGCCGCGTTTCTCCGAGATCGAGGAGGACGCGCCCGCCGCGCGGATGCTGGTATCGGACTACCCGTCCCTTGGCCGCGCCTGAGGCCGCGTCGCGACAGCGTATTTGGAGCAAGATGAAAGGGGGCCGGGCGGCTTCGCGTCCGGCCCCCGCTTTCGTCAGGTGACGAAGTCGATGTCGTGGCGGAAGGGCATGCGGCGCAGGCGCGTGCCGTTCAGGTCGTAGATCGCGTTGGCGAGCGCGGCGGCCGCGGGCGGGGTACCCGGTTCGCCCACGCCGCCGACCGCGCCGCCGAGCGCGAGGGCGGTGACCTCGAAGTCCGGCGTGTTGTTCATGCGCAGCGCGTCATGGTCCCAGAAGTTGCCCTCGACGACCTTGCCGTCCTCGAAGGTGATCTCTTCCAGCATGGCGGCCGACAGGCCGTAGATCGCGCCCGAGATGAGCTGTGCCTCGACGTTGCCGGGGTCGACGATCTTGCCCAGGTCGGCCGCGATCCAGACCTTGTCGATCTTCACCGCGCCGTCCTGGTCGGAGACCTCGATGATCTCGGCCACGGGCGTGCCGAAGGAATAGGTCACGGCAACGCCGCGCCCCTTGCCCTCGGGCGTCTCGCCGGTCCAGTTCGCCATGTCGCGCACCGTGCGCAGCACCTCGGCGGTCTCGGCGTCCGTGCCCTCGATATGGGCGAGGCGGAAGGCCAGCGGGTCGGCGCCGGCCTTGTGCGCGAGCTCGTCGATGAAGCTCTCCATGAAGAAGGCGTTCTGCGAGTTGCCCACCGAGCGCCAGAAGCCCACGCGGGGCGTGCGTTCCGGGACGTAGCCGCGGATCAGCACGTTCGGGAACCCATAGGGCTGTTCGGCCACGCCCTCGGTGATCATCGCGTCGGCGGTCTGCCGGTCGATGCCCATGAAGGCCTTCATCGTGGCGCGCATCACCGAGGCCGCCGACAGGTCGGCCTTGAAGGTGTCGATCCTGTCACCGTCGAGCCGGCCGCGCATGCGCGCGATGGCGCCGGGGCGGTAGTGGTCGTGGCGCATGTCCTCTTCGCGCGACCAGGTCACGTTGACGGGCGTGCCCTCCATCTCCTTGGCGACGCGGGCCGCGTAGATGGCGTATTCGTTGAAGCCGCGCCGGCCGAAGCTGCCGCCCATGATGGTGGTGTGCAGGGTGACCTGGTCCTGCTTCAGCCCGACCGCCTCGGCGGCCTGCTGCTGCGTGATGATCGGCCCCTGGACGCCGGCCCAGATCTCGAGCCGGTCGCCGGTGTAAAGCGCCGTGGCGTTCATCGGCTCCATCGGCGCGTGGCTGAGGAAGGGGGCGCGGTACTCGGCGACGAGGTCGTCGTCGCTTTCCGTCACCTCGCCATGGTCATGCGGGGTGATGTTGGGCTCGGTGTCGAAGGCGGCCTCGAGATCCGCAAAGATCTCGTCCGTCGTGGCGCCGTAGGGCGCGGGCCCCCATTCGAAGCGGATCGCCTCGGCGGCCTGGATGGCGAGCCAGGTGTTGCTGGCCACCACCGCGACGCCGTCGCCCAGGTCGATGATCTTCTCGACCCCGGCCATGCCCTCGGCCTCGGAGGCGTCGTAGGAGACCATCTCGCCCTCGATCCGGGGCGCCATCTTCACGGTGGCGAATTTCATGCCGTCGGCCCGCGTGTCGATCCCGAAGGGAGCGGTGCCCGTTGCCTTCGCGGGCTGGTCGAGCTTGGGAAGCGGCTTGCCGATCAGCTTCCAGTCCGCCGGGTCCTTGAGCGGCGGATTGTCGGGCGGCGTCATGGTCGCGGCCGCCTCGGCCAGTTCGGCGTAGGGCAGGCGGGTGCCGTCGGTGGCCACGATCGCCCCGTTCTCGGCCCGGAGCTGGTCGCGCCCCACGCCAAGACGCTCGGCGGCGGCCGAGATTAGCATCTCGCGCGCCGCGGCCCCGGCGATGCGGTTCTTGTCCCAGGCGTCCACCGTGCTCATGGAGCCGCCGGTGATCTGCATGCCAAGCATGCGCGGCATCGCCTCCATCACCGTGTTGACCATCTTCATGGGCGGCTCCGCGTCGTAGCCGCGCGGCAGGAGGAACTTGTTGTTGGCATAGGCCTTGGCGGGGGGGCCGTGTTCCACGCGCACCATGTCCATCGGCACTTCGAGCTCTTCGGCCACGAGGGCGGCGAGCGAGGTCTGCACGCCTTGCCCCATCTCGGCGCGCGGCACGATGACGGTGACGCCGTCCTGGTCGATGATCACGTAGGAGTTGAGCGAGGCGCCCTCGTCGGGCTTGAGCGGGTTCTTCGGGTCGCGGGTGACGGCATAGGCCCCCACGGCCACGCCACCGGTCACGGCGACGGCGCCCACGAGGAACACGCGGCGGGTGATCTTTCCGAGCTTGCCCATGATCAGGCCTCCTTCATCGCGTCGGCCGCGGAATGGATCGCGGCGCGGATGCGCGGGTAGGTGCCGCAGCGGCACAGGTTGCCGTACATCGCGTCGTCGATGTCCTGGTCGGTCGGGTCCGGGTTCTCGGCCAGCAGGGCGGCCGCCTGCATGATCTGGCCGGACTGGCAGTAACCGCATTGCGCCACGTTGTGATCGACCCAGGCCTTCTGGATCGCGGCCATGTTGTCGGGCGTGCCCACGCCCTCGATCGTCGTGACCGCGCCCTCGACGGCGTCGAGCGGCAGTTGGCAGGAGCGTTGCGCGATCCCGTCCACCTGCACGGTGCAGGCGCCGCAGGCGGCGACGCCGCAGCCGAACTTGGTTCCCGTGAGCCCCAGTTCGTCGCGCAGGACCCACAGGAGCGGCACCTCCCCGGGCAGGTCCACGTCGTAGGACGTGCCGTTGACTGTGATCTTGTAACTCATCGCTGGTCTCCCTGACTGGCGTCTGGCCATTTCTGACAAAATGCACTCGGAATGTCAGTGTGTCAATTGACACTATCTGTCAATTTTGTCAGAACACATTCATGCAGAGTGATACGGTGGGCGCCGGACAGACGGATGACAAACAGGCCGCGATCCTGATGGCGGCGTTCGACGCGTTCCGGACCTACGGGTTCCGCCGCGCCTCGATGGAGGATATCGCGCGCCGGGCGGGCATGTCGCGGGCCTCCATCTACCTCAAGTTCAAGAACAAGGAGGCGATCCTCTCCGCCCTCGTGCAGCGCTATTTCGACGATGCGGTCGACAAGATGACGGCCGCGCTCGACGCGGCCGGCGACCCGGCGGACGCGCTCGCCGGCGCGTTCGCGGTGAAGGTAGCCGCGCCCTTCGACGCGCTCATGACCTCGCCGCATGGCGAAGAGCTGATGGATGCGAAGATCACCGTTGCCGCCGACGTGGCGGCCGCGGGGGAGGCGCGGATCGTCGAGGTGCTGGCCGACTGGCTTGCCCGGGCGGAAGGAAAGGGGATCGTGTCGCTGGAGGCCTATGGCAGCGCCGAACAAACGGCGGCCACGATCTATGACGCGCTGCACGGCGTGGTGATGAGCGCGCGCGACTACGACGTGCTGCTTGCAGATCTCGACCGGCTGGCCACGCTGATCGGGCAGGGGTTGCGGCCCGCGCGGAGCTAGGGCCCCGCGCAGGGGTGGATCACATCTGGCCGCCCGCGATCTCGATCGTCTGGCCGTTCACGCTTTCCGATCCCGGGCCGACCAGCCACATGGCGGCCGCCGCCACTTCCTCGGGCTTGATCAGGCGCTTGTGCTTGTTCACGTCGCGCATCATCGCGAGCGCCGCTTCCCGGTCGCCGCCGATCTTCTCGGAGATCGCGTCGACGTTGCGGGTGATGATGTCAGTGTCGACATAGGCCGGGCAGATCGCGTTGAAGGTGAGCCCCGCGCCCAGGTAATCCTCCGACAGCGAGCGGATGAGCCCGATCACGCCGTGTTTCGAGGCCGAGTAGGCGCCTGCGCCCTTCAGCCCCTTCACCCCGGCGATCGAGGAGATCGCGATCACGCGGCCCCAGTCGGCCCCTTCCATGTCGGGCAGGCATTCGCGCACGGTAAGGAACACGCCGTCGAGGTTGACCTGCATGATCTGGCGCCAGAAGTCGTAGGAGGTGCGCGACAGCTTGCGCCCCGTGGCGACGCCGGCGTTGGCGACGCAGATGGTGATCGGGCCGCGTGCGTCACGGGCGGCGGCCACGCCGTCGCGGATCGCGCTTTCGTCGGTCACGTCCATCACGGCGCCGTGGAGGCGCGGGTGGGTGGCCGCGGCCTCGTCCAGCACGTCCGCCCGGCGCCCGGTGATCGTGACCTCGGCCCCGGCCTCGGCCAGCGCGGTGGCGATGGCGAGCCCGATGCCGGTGCCGCCGCCGGTGACGAGCGCATGTTTGCCTGTCAGATCCATGTCGTCTCCTCCCTGTTTCGGCCACGCTACCGGCTGCGGAACGCGACGCAATCGCAACGTCGCGGCAATGCTGCACCTGCGAGGGGTTGCGTCCGTAACATTCATCCTCATTATGCCGTGTTCGAAGAAACAAAATTGCGCGGCAGATTCTGGCCGGATCGGGCCGAAACCGCGCGGCGAGGACGAGGTGAGCGAGGAAAAACAAGGTCACGCGGTGCTGTGACGTAACGTCAACACGGTCGCGCACTTATGTCGTCGCGAACTGCATGGTTTCGGTCGCATTCCGTCCATGGAGCATATAGGAAACATCTGGAGATCACGGGGGACACCCGTGGCGTGAGTGGGAGAAGGACAAACATCGTGAAGATTGGTGTTCCGAAGGAAACCATCGCGGGGGAGAACCGCGTCGCCATGACGCCGGAGTCGGCGGGCATGCTGCAGAAACTGGGCTACGAATGCCTGATCCAGTCGAAGGCGGGTGAGGCCGCCGGATTCAACGACGAGGATTACGAGGCCGCCGGCGTCAAGATCATCAAGACGGCCGCCAGCCTGTGGAAAGAAGCCGACATCATCGCCAAGGTGCGCATTCCGACCGAAACGGAATTGAAGCGCCTGACGAAGGACAAGACGCTCATCACCTTCTTCAACCCCGGGGGGAACGAAGAGGGCCTGGAGCTCGCCAAGTCCAAGGGCGCGACCGTCATCGCCATGGAAATGGTGCCGCGCATCAGCCGTGCGCAGAAGATGGACGCGCTGTCGTCGATGGCCAACATCGCGGGCTATCGCGCGGTCATCGAGGCGGGCAACAACTTCGGCCGGTTCTTCACCGGGCAGGTGACGGCGGCGGGCAAGGTGCCGCCGGCGAAGGTGCTCGTCGTGGGCGCCGGTGTCGCCGGTCTCGCCGCGATCGGCACGTCGACCTCGCTGGGTGCCATCACCTATGCGTTCGACGTGCGCCCCGAGGTGGCCGAACAGGTCGAGTCGATGGGCGCCGAGTTCGTCTACCTCGACTTCGAGGAAGAGCAGGAAGACGGTGCGGCGACGGGCGGTTACGCCTCGGTCTCTTCGCCCGAGTTCCGCGAAGCGCAGCTCGCCAAGTTCCGCGAACTGGCCCCGGAGGTGGACATCGTCATCACCACGGCGCTGATCCCGAACCGGGAGGCCCCGGAGCTCTGGACCGAGGACATGGTCGAGGCGATGAAGCCGGGCTCGGTCATCGTGGACCTTGCCGCCGAGAAGGGCGGCAACTGCAAGCTGACCAAGATGGACGAGAAGATCGTGACCCCGAACGGCGTGACGATCATCGGCTACACCGACTTCCCGAGCCGCATGGCCACGCAGTCGTCCACGCTCTATGCCAACAACATCCGGCACATGATGACGGACCTGACCCCCGACAAGGACGGTCAGATCAACGTCAACATGGATGACGACGTGATCCGCGGGGCCACCGTGACCCACCAGGGCGAGATCACCTTCCCGCCACCACCGCCAAAGACACAGGCGATCGCGGCGCAGAAGAAACCCGAGCCGCCCAAGGAGCTGACGCCCGAGGAAAAGCGGGCGCAGGAAATCGCGGCCTTCAAGAAAGAGACGAAGACCCAGGCGACTCTCCTGGGTATCGGCGGGGCGCTCATCCTGCTGGCGGGCCTGTTCGCGCCCGCGAGCTTCATGCAGCACTTCATCGTCTTCGTGCTCGCCGTCTTCGTGGGCTTCCAGGTGATCTGGAACGTCTCGCACTCGCTTCACACGCCCCTCATGGCGGTGACGAACGCCATTTCGTCGATCATCATCCTCGGCGCGCTCATGCAGATCGGATCGGGGTCCGTCCTCATCGTCGTGCTGGCGGCCGTGTCGGTCTTCATGGCCGGGATCAACATCTTCGGCGGCTTCCTCGTCACCCGGCGCATGCTCGCCATGTTCCAGAAATCTTAAGGAGTAGGGGATCATGGAATACGGATTCACCACCGCGGCCTACGTGGTCGCCGCCGTCCTCTTCATCCTGTCGCTGGGCGGCCTCTCCGGCCAGGAAAGCGCGAAACGGGCTGTCTGGTACGGCATCGTCGGCATGGCGCTCGCCGTCATCGCCACCCTCATCGGCCCCGGCGCGGGGCTCTGGCTGCTGTCGATCGTGCTGGTCGCGGCCGGGGGCATCATCGGTTTCTACGTCGCCAAGCGCGTGCAGATGACCGAGATGCCGCAGCTCGTGGCCGCGATGCACTCGCTCGTGGGTCTTGCGGCCGTCTTCGTGGGCTACAACGCCCATATCGAGATCGGCCGCGTGGCCGAGATCATGGCGGTGGCGCCGACCTCGCTCAACGAGGCCGGGCTCGACACCTGGCTGGGTGAGCAGGGGCTTGGCACCTTCGGCAAGCTCATCTCGCACAAGACGACGGCCGAGCTGAACATCCTCAAGGTCGAGCTGTTCCTGGGCATCTTCATCGGTGCGGTGACCTTCACCGGTTCGGTGATCGCCTACGGCAAGCTCGCCGGCAAGGTGACCTCGGCGGCCAAGAAGCTGCCGGGCGGACACGTGCTCAATGCCGGGGCCGCGATCATCTCGCTCATCGGCCTGTTCTGGTACGTGGGGTCGGGCGAGCTTCTGCCGCTGGCGATCATGACCGTGGCCGCGCTCTTCATCGGCTACCACCTGATCATGGGGATCGGCGGCGCGGACATGCCCGTCGTGGTCTCGATGCTCAACTCGTACTCGGGCTGGGCGGCGGCGGCCATCGGCTTCAGCCTCGGCAACGACCTCCTGATCGTGGTCGGCGCGCTGGTGGGCTCCTCGGGTGCCATCCTGTCCTATATCATGTGCAAGGCGATGAACCGGTCGTTCATCTCGGTCATCCTGGGCGGCTTCGGCGGCCCGGCCGGTGAGCAGATGGAGATCGAGGGCGAACAGAAGCCGATCGACGCCGAAGGCGTGGCCCAGTCGCTCAAGGATGCCGACAGCGTCATCATCGTGCCGGGCTACGGCATGGCCGTGGCGCAGGCGCAGAACGCGGTCAGCGACCTGACCAAGAAGCTGCGCGGCATGGGCAAGGAAGTGCGCTTCGCGATCCACCCGGTCGCGGGCCGTCTGCCGGGCCACATGAACGTGCTTCTGGCCGAGGCGAAGGTGCCCTACGACATCGTGCTCGAGATGGAAGAGATCAACGACGACTTCCCGGACACGGACGTCGTGATCGTCATCGGCTCGAACGACATCGTGAACCCGGCGGCGCAGGAAGACCCGAACTCGCCGATCGCCGGGATGCCGGTGCTCGAGGTCTGGAAGGCCAAGGACGTGTTCGTGTCCAAGCGCGGGCAGGGGACCGGCTACTCCGGCATCGAGAACCCGCTGTTCTACAAGGACAACACGCGGATGTTCTACGGCGACGCCAAGGACTCGGTCACGCAGCTCCTGTCGCTGCTGGACTGATCCGGACGGAAAACCGGGAAAGGGCCCTGCTTCGGCGGGGCCCTTTTCGTTTCGGACGGCGTGTTGCGTCCGTGTGGCTGGTATCCGGCAGGCAGGTCCTGGCGGGCGGCCTACGCGCGGGCTTCACTTTTCTAGGATTCTAGAATCCTAGAGAAGCAGAGCGGCGGTCCGGGGGGCGCCGACATCCAGGCAAAGAAAAACGCCCCGTTGCCGGGGCGCTTCGTCGTCTTCCGATCCGGGCGGGGCAGGCTCAGTCCTTGCCGTTGCCCTTCCCGTTCCCCTTGTCGCCGTCGCTGCGACCCTTCGTGCCCTCGCCCCAGCTGCTTTTGCTGTCGCCGTTCGGCGTTTCCCCGGCGTTGCCGACGTTCTTGCCGTTGCCGGGATTGCCCGCGCCGCTGCTGCCGCTGTCGTCGTCGTCGCTGCCCGCGTTCCCGTTCGTGTCGCCCTGGCCGTTCGAGCCGTCGCCCCAGCCGCCCTTGCCGTTCGGGTTTTCGCCGGCGTTGCCGACGTCCTTGTCGTTGCCCGGGTTCCCGGCGCCGTCCTCGTCGTCCGAGGCGTCGCTGTCGGCATCGTCGGCCGGTTCCGTGGTGGCCCCGAGCGCCTTGATCTGGTCGACGCTGAGGTCGGTGGCGGCGATTTCGCTCAGCGCGCCGTTGACCGTGTCGCTCAGGTCCATGACCCCGACGGCGACATCCCCCACGATCGTCTTGGCGATCAGGATGCTGCCGCCCCAGAAGACGACCATGTCCACGGTGACGGCCCCGGTTTCATCGGTGGCGAATTTCTTGATGGCACTCGCGAAAGGCAACACGGCAAAACTTCCCGTTTGAATGTGTGGTTCGCGGAACACCTATAGGGAGAACGGGGCAGGAATTCGGGCGGACCCGTGCAATACGGAGGCGGAATCCGGGCAAGATTCTGCAACCCCCGGGCGAATTGTGTTCATTTCGCCATGAGGGTTCATGCGGGCCCTCAGGCGTCGTGCCACTGCCCGGGCTCCAGCCCGTCGAGTGTCCAGTCCCCAACGCGCCAGCGCACCAGGCGCAGGGTCGGAAAACCGATGGCCGCCGTCATGCGCCGCACCTGCCGGTTGCGCCCCTCGGTGATCGTGAGCTCGATCCAGCGGTCGGGCACGCTCTTGCGGTATCGCACCGGTGGCGTGCGGGGCCACAGTCGCGGCGGCTCGATCAGGCGCGCCTTGGCGGGGCGCGTGCGGCCGTCCTTCAGGACAAGGCCCTGGCGCAGCGGATCGAGGTCGGCCTCGTCCGGCGCGCCCTCGACCTGCGCGAGGTAGGTCTTGGGCGTTTTCGCGCGTGGATCCGAGATGCGGGCCTGCAGGCGGCCGTCGTCCGTCAGGATCATCAGCCCCTCGCTGTCGCGATCAAGCCGACCGGCCGGGTAAACCCTTGGCACGTCGATGTAATCCGACAGCGTCGCGCGTTTCGTCGGCGACTTCGCGTCGGTGAATTGCGACAGGACGTCGAAGGGTTTGTTGAACAGGATCAGCCGGGCCATGCGGGTTGCATAGGACGGATCGGGAAAAAATACACGCGGCGATTCAAAAACTCTTGCAACGACTCGGCCTTTGCCCCAAATGCGCGCTCAAGACGCCAACGCACGCGCCTCTGGCCACGACCGGCAGTCCGAAGGAGCGGGTTTCCCGCGATGACGGACCGGCACGCGTTAACGCAGCGACGGTAACGTCTCCACTTGGAACCTTGGGGCTTCGCCCCTGTCTATTGGAGATAGACATGACCTACGTTGCACAGGGCGCCTTCGCGCCTGCTTCCCGTATCGAAACCGCTGTCCGCTCGATGGTCGTGGACCGTCCGACGCTCGTCCTCGACGTGGACCGCGTCGAATTCCAGTATCACCAGCTCAAGCAGGGGCTGGGCCGTGCCCACATCCACTATGCCGTGAAGGCCAACCCGACGCGCGAGATCATCGAGCGTCTGGTCAACATCGGTTCGCATTTCGACGCGGCTTCGCGCGCCGAGATCGAGCTGTGCCTGAGCCAGGGCGCGGACCCGGCGGACATCTCGTTCGGCAACACCGTGAAGAAGGTGGGCGACATTGCCTTCGCGCACCACGCGGGCGTCACGCTCTTCGCCGCCGACGCGGAAGAGGAGCTCGACAAGATCGCCGCCCACGCGCCGGGCGCCGAGGTCTACATCCGCGTCATCGTCGAGAACAGCCAGGCCGACTGGCCGCTCAGCCGCAAGTTCGGCTGCCGGGGCGAGAAGGCGATCGACCTCATGGCCTACGCGACCGAGCTGGGCCTCAAGCCCGTCGGCCTGTCGTTCCACGTGGGGTCCCAGACCAAGCGGGCCGAGATGTGGACCGGCGTGCTCGACGCCGTGGCCGAAATCTGGCACCGGGCGCAGGCCGAGGGCTATGCGCTCGACCTGCTCAACATCGGTGGCGGTTTCCCGGCCTTCTACGGCGAGGCGATCGACGCGCCCTCGACCTACGCCGCGCGGGTCATGGAACTCGTCGGCGCGCGCTTCGGCGACGTGCCGCGCGTGATGGCGGAGCCGGGCCGGGGTCTCGTGGCCGAATGCGGCGCGATCATCGCGGAGGTGCTGCTCGTGTCGAAGAAGTCGGACGACGACATGCACCGCTGGGTCTATCTCGACATCGGCCGCTTCTCGGGCCTGGCCGAAACCGAGGGCGAGGCGATCCGCTACCAGATCGCGACCCCGCGCGACGGCGACCCGGTCGGCCCCTGCATCCTGGCCGGCCCGTCCTGCGACTCGGCCGACGTGCTCTACGAGAAGCGCCCGATGATGCTGCCGGTGACGCTGAAATCCGGTGATCGCGCGATCATCCGCAACGCGGGCGCCTATACCTCGTCCTACTCGTCGGTGGGCTTCAACGGCTTCCCGCCGCTGGACGTGGTCATCCTCTGATCGACCGGCGCGGGCGGGGCCGGAAATACCGCCCGCGCGACAATCGACCACTGTTTCGGTGCCCTGACTTCGCGTAACCTCTCGGGAAGACACGCGAAGAACGGGACCGGACATGGCCACCATCGAAGATCATCCGCTGCGCTACGCGCTGTCCAACGAGCTGCACGCGCGGCCCTTCCCGTCGCTCCGCTCGCCCTGTTTCGCGGTCTACCTCGCCATCAAGCAGCCGGAGAACGCGGCCGGGCGGGACCGGTCGGCCGATGTCGCGCATCTGACCGCGCTCCTCGACCGCTACGGCACGGCGCACCCCAAGCCCGGGGCGAACCATTTCTTCGGCGACCTGGGCAAGTACAAGCTCAAGTGGGAAAGCCATACCGAGTTCGTGACCTACACGATCTTCGGCGAAGGCAACTGGACGCCCCCCTTCGATCCCAAGCGGCTGGACGTGTTTCCGGACGACTGGCTGGCGGACGCGCCCGGGGTTCTGGTGACCTCGGTCCTGATCCGGGTCGAGGAGAAACCCGACGACGCCGAGATGCGCCAGAAGGTCAACGACTGGTTCGTGCCCGAAAGCGTCGCGGTGAGCCACGTGCTCGACCGGGACGCGATCATCGCGGGAGATTTCCGGATCGACGAGGGCGGGCAGAGCCGCTTCGCGGTCTTCACGGGCCCCGAATGTTCGCCCCGGCGCACCGGGCGCATCGTGCAGCGGATCTGCGAGATCGAGACCTACAAGCAGATGTCCATGCTGGGGCTCGCGCGCGCACGGTCGATCCAGGGGCGACTGGGCGAGATCGGGGACGAACTCTCCGCACTCGTCTCGGGCATCGGGGGGAGCGGGGGCACGTCCGAGGCGCGCCTTCAGCAGCTCCTGAACATCTCGGCGGAGCTCGAGAAGCTGAACGCCCAGACCTCGTTCCGGTTCGGCGCGACGGGGGCCTACGAGGCGATCGTGAACCAGCGCATCGACGTGCTGCGCGAGGAGCGCTGGGACGGGCGCCAGACGTTCCGGGAATTCATGACCCGCCGTTACGATCCGGCGATGCGCACCGTGAAGGCGATGGAGCGGCAGCTGCGTGACATGGCGGAGCGGGCGATCCGGGCGGGCGATCTTCTGCGCACGAAGGTGGACGTGGACCGCTCGGCCCAGAACCAGGCGCTGCTCGAGAGCATGGATCGGCGCGCGGACCTGCAGCTGCGCCTGCAGGAGACGGTCGAGGGGCTGTCGGTGGTGGCGATCAGCTATTACGCCGTGAGCCTTCTGTCCTACCTCACCGCGCCGATCGCCTATGCGCTGCACATCGACAAGGCGGTGTGGACGGCGGGGCTGGTGATCCCCGTGGTTCTGGTCGTCTGGCTCGCCGGGCGCGCTGTGCGCCGGCGGCTGGTCCGGCGGTGACGGCGCCGGCCGGGCGCGGGTCGGCGGTCGGGCGTTGACGCGGGGCGGTGCCTGGCGTTCCGCTTTCCTAGAATCCTAGAATCCTAGAATCCTAGAATCCTAGAATCCTGGAATTCCGCAGTTCCCGTTTCCCCGAAAGACGAAGGGCCGGGATGATACCCGGCCCTTGTCGCATGTCCTGACTTGTCCCTCCGCCCGGCGAAGACCCGGCGTCGTCCCGTCACTCGGCGGCGACGGGAACGCCCGCGCCACTACGATCCCCGATCGCCCAGCGTGCGGCCAGCGCGCCGCCCGCGATGGACGCCAGCGCAAGGATCGCGGCAAGCGACAGCGTCGGCACGCCGGACAGGCCGGCGCCCACGGTGCAGCCCCCGGCCAGTACGCCGCCCACGCCCATCAGCGCGGCCCCGGCAGCGTAGCGGCCGGTTTCGCGCGGCGAGGTGAAGCTCTGCCACTTGAAGCTGCGGAACACGAGCGACGAGAGCAGCGCGCCCAGAAGGACGCCGCCCACCAGGGCGGTGCCGAAGCCCGCCGGGATCGAGGTCGAGGCGATGGTGAAGAACAGCGCCTCGGTCGCGGGGGAGGTGAACGACAGGCTTTCCATGGCGATCGGGTCGAAGTCGTCGTAGAGGACGTAACCGGTCCCGACCCAGGCCAGCGGCACGAGCAGACCCAGCAGGGCGGCCAGCACCAGGATGCCGGGCGTGTTGCCCGACCGCAGCGCGACGAACAGGGCCGCCACCGCGATCACGGCGGACCACAGGAGCGCGCCGCCGGGCAGGGCGGCCAGGCTCACCGCGTCGCCGAGCGGCAGGGTGACGGAGCCCAGCGTCGTGCGCACCGGGGCGAGCACGCCCTTGAGCGTGGCGTGGGCGATCACGGCGAAGACTAGGATCACGAAGAGCGCGCGAAGGTTGCCCGTGCCGCCCAGTACGGTGAGCCGCGAGGCGCAGCCGCGCGTGAGCACCATGCCCGCCCCGAAAAGCGCGCCGCCCACGAGGATGGCGAGCACCGGCATGTCGGCGGTGAAGAAGCGGTGGTCGTCGAACGCGATCAGCCCGGCGGCCACCGCGGCCTGCGTGCCGATGAGCGCCGTGGCCAGCGCCATGAACCACACGCCCGCGGCGGCCCGGCGATCCTCGCCCACCAGCGCGCGGCGGAAGCAGAATTTGGTGCGCTCGGCCAGAAGACCGAAAAGCACGCCGACGAGCCCGCCGAAGATCACGGCGGCCTGCGGTGCGGTCAGGGTGTCAAAACCAAGGTTCTCGAACATCACGCGTTCCCCCAGATTGGAATGATTGGCCCTCTTGAACCGGCAAACGCCCTGACTCAAGGGAAAATTCGGCCTCCGGACCGGGGCGTTGCGGAACGATTTCCCAAGGTGGCCCGGTGCGGGCAAAACAGGCATCCGGCAGGGGCGGCGACCCCTGAAACACTGTCGCCGCACCCGGGGGCGCGGCGACACGTTTCGTCTTATTTGAATATGTGGCGCTGTCCGGCCTCAGACGCCGCCCCAGATCTCCTCGGCGCAGCGCACGATGAGTTCGAGCTTCTTGCGCTGGTCGTCCTCGGTGATCGCGTTGCCTTCTTCGGTCGAGGCGAAACCGCATTGCGGCGCGATGCCGAGCTGGTCGATGTCGACGTATTTCGACGCCTCGTCGAACTTCGACTTGAGCCAGTCCATGCTCTCGAGATCCGGCGTCTTCGTGGTCACGAAGCCCGGCAGGATGCGCTGCTTGCCCTTGGGCAGAAGGCCCAGGGGTTCCAGCCCGCCCGCGCGGTCGGTGTCGTATTCCATGAAGAAGATATCGACGCCGGTGTTGAAGATCGCCTCGGCGGCGAGGTCATAGGCGCCCTCTGCGGCGTGGGTCGAGCGGAAGTTGCCCCGGCACATGTGCATGCCGATGGTCATGTCGGCGGGCCGGTCCTTGATCGCCTCGCGCATCATCCAGCTGTATTTCTGGATCAGCCAGTCGGGGTCCTGCCCGTTGGCCTTCTTCTCGGCCCGGTGCTTGGGGTCGCACAGGTAGGCGAAGAAGATGTCGTCCATCTGGAGGTAGCGGCACCCGGCCTCGTAGAACTTGGCGACCGCTTTCTTGTAGGTCGCCGCGATGTCGGCGAAGAGCGCCTCGGTGTCCTCGTACTCGGCGACGTGGATGTCCTCCGGCGCCGTGCGGAAATGGAGCGACGACGGCCCGGGGATCGAGATCTTGGGCACCACGTTCGTGTGCGCGTCGACGAACTTGAAGTGGTCGAGCATCGGGTGGTCGTCGGGGAAATCGAGCTTCCGGGTGATCGTCGGGAAGATCGGGCGCAGCTTGACCCCCGCGAACTGCACGCCCTCTTCGCGCTCGTCGAGATCGAGGCCGGTGAGCATCCCCATGAAGTCGTAGTGCCAGAAGGACCGGCGTGCTTCGCCGTCGGTGACGGCCTTCAGCCCCACGTCTTCCTGCATCTTGATGAGCGCCGGGATCTCGGCATCCTCGACCGCCTTCAGCTCTTCGGCCGACAGCGTGCCGTCTTCGAAATGCTTCTTGCGCGCCGCCTGGATCGCCTTCGGGCGCAGGAGCGAGCCGACGTGATCGGCGCGGAAGGGCGGGGTGGGTCTGGTCATGGAAGCCTCCTCGTTTCGTTGCCGTGGAAACTATGGCGGGGGCGAGGGGGCTGCAACAGCTATGACAGGTACTTGCCGGCCTCCCGGCGCGCAAAGGGCTTCATCCGGTCGCCGTGGGCGGCGAGAAAGGCGCGGGTGCGCTCCGGGTCGTGCTTGGACAGATCGCGCAGCCACCACGCCACGGCCTTCTGGATGAACCACTCCGGATCGTCGACATAGCCTGCCGCCCAGCCCAGGACCCGGTCACGGACCGCGAGTTCCTCGGGCCTGGGATTGTTCTGCTTCGTCCATGGCAGGGTGATGACGAGGGCCGCGCGCCGTGTCCACATGTGCGCCGACCCGGTCCAGTCCTCGACCTCGTCCACCCGGCGCGGGTCGGCGACGAGCCGCTTCTGTCCGGCCATGCAGGCGTGATCGGCGATCGCCCAGCTGTCGAAATCAGGGACCCAGGACAAGATGAGCCGCCACGCGGCCTCGTCCGGCCTGAGCCGCGCCTGCGTCAGGAGCTTGGCGGCCGCGAGCCGTGCCTCGAAGATGTCGGTCTTCCACAGCGCGTCGGCCAGCACGACGCGCTCGTCGACGGACAGGCTTCGCCGCCACGCCTTGGTGAGGTCGTTGATCGCCGGGTTGGGGACGCCCAGGTATTCGCGTTCCACCTTGTGATAGGCTGCCGCGCCCTCGGCGCGTCCCGGTTCGACATGCGCGCGCAGGGCGTCGAGCGCCTCGTCCGGAGTCATTCGAAGATCCCGGTTTCGGCCCCGTCGATCGTCGTGCGGTTCTTCTCTTCCCAGTAGGCGAGAAGCCCGTCTTCGCCCTTGTCCTCGGCCCATGTCGCGATCGTCTCGCGGGGGCGGGGATTGTCGAAGAACGGCACGCCATAGCCGCACGAGGTCTGCACCATGTCGACGGTCATGTCGTAGACCTGCCGCGCGCCCAGGGGTGTGCCGAACATACCGGCAAGCTCCGCCCAGTCCTCGTCGCGCGGATGGACCGTGCGCGCGGTGCCGAAGCAGCGCAGGATGAGCGGGCGGGTGGTGAAGCTGCACCACATGAGCGTCATCCGGTTCACGTCGCGCAGGTGCCCGGCGGTCTCGTTGCCCGAGCCCGTGAGGTTCAGCCAGACGATCCTGTTGGGTCCCATGATCCGCAGCGAGTCCTGCCCCTTGGGCGAGACGTTGACCCGGCCGTCGGAGGCCGCGCTGCCCACGAAAAAGATGTGCTGGTCCTCGATGAAGGCGCGGTGGGCGTCCCCGATCCCGTCGAACTGCTTGGCCACGTCGCGTCTCCTTCGCGTCTACTCCACGGTCACCGATTTCGCCAGGTTGCGCGGCTGGTCCACGTCCGTGCCCTTGGCGATGGCGGCGTGATAGGCCAGAAGCTGCGCCGGGATCGCGTAGAGGATCGGCTGCACCAGTTCCGGCGCGTCGGGCATGGTGATCGTGCGCCACACGCCGCCACCCGTCGCCGCGATCGCCTTGGCGTCCGAGATCAGAAGCACCCGGCCGCCGCGTGCCATGACTTCCTGCATGTTCGACACGGTCTTTTCGAAGAGCCCGTCATGCGGGGCCAGCACGACCGTCGGCGTGTTCTTGTCCACGAGCGCGATGGGGCCGTGCTTGAGTTCGCCCGACGCGTAACCTTCGGCGTGCAGGTAGCTGATTTCCTTGAGTTTCAGCGCGCCTTCCAGTGCGAGCGGGAACATCTGGCCGCGCCCCAGGAACAGAACGTCACGCGACTGGGCGACCTTGCGGGCGGTGCGGGCGAGTTCACCGTCGATCGAAATCGCGTGGCTCATCAGGCCCGGAAGCTGGCGCAGCGATTGGATGTGACCGGCCAGGGTGTCCGCGTCCATCACTCCACGCTCGGAGGCGGCCTTGAGCACCATGACCGCGAAGGTGGTGAGCATCGCCGTGAACGCCTTGGTGGAGGCGACCGAAACCTCGACGCCTGCATGGATCGGCACCGCCACGTCGCTTTCACGCGCGATGGAGCTTTCGGCGCTGTTCACGAGGCTCACGATCCGGCTGGCCTTGCCGTCGGTGTAGCGCAGCGCGGCCAGCGTGTCGGCGGTTTCGCCCGACTGGCTGACATAGACCGCGAGCGTGCCCTCGGGCAGCGGCGGCTCGCGGTAGCGAAACTCGCTCGCCACGTCGATGTCGACCGGCAGCCGCGCGTAATGCTCGAACCAGTATTTGGCCACCAGCCCGGCGTAATAGGCGGTGCCGCAGGCCACGATGGAAATGCGGCTCACCTTGGTGAAATCCACGTCGGGGAGCGTCATCGCGATGCTGCCGTCGGCGTCGAGATAGGCGTCGAGCACGCGGTCGACCACGGTCGGCTGCTCCGCGATCTCCTTCATCATGAAGTGCTTGTAGCCCGCCTTCTCGATCCGCGTGGCGTCAACGGCGACCTTGCGCACCTCGCGGTTGGCGATGTTGCCGTTCCGGTCGAAGATCTCGGCGCCCGCGCGGGTGATCACCGCCCAATCGCCTTCTTCGAGATAGGTGATCCGGTCGGTGAGCGGGGCGAGCGCGATCGCGTCCGAGCCGACGTACATCTCGCCGTCGCCATGCCCGATGGCCAGGGGGCTGCCCTTGCGCGCGGCGATCATCAGGTCTGTCTCGCCCTCGAACAGGAAGAGAAGCGAATAGGCGCCCTCGAGCCGCCCCAGCACCTCGCGCACCGCCTCGACCGGCGTGGCGCCCGCGTCGATCCGGCGCGCGACGAGGCAGGCCACGGTTTCCGTGTCGGTCTGGCTCTCGAAGGTCACGCCGTCGGCGGTCAGCTCGTCGCGCAGGGCGGCAAAGTTCTCGATGATCCCGTTGTGCACGACGGCCACCTTGCCCGCGCGGTGCGGGTGGGCGTTGCCCTCGTTCGCCGCCCCGTGCGTGGCCCAGCGGGTGTGCCCGATGCCCGCCTTGCCGGGCAGGGGATCGTGCACGAGAACGTCCGACAGGTTGACGAGCTTGCCCACCGCCCGGCGGCGGTCGAGCGCGCCTTCGGCATTCACCGTGGCGATGCCCGCGCTGTCATAGCCGCGGTACTCGAGCCGCCGCAGCGCCTCGACGATGATCGGCGACACTTCGTGCGTGCCCAGCACCCCAACAATCCCACACATCTCAATGACCCTTCTTCTGCGCTTTCTTCGCGCGCAATTTCTCGAACAATTTCAATGCGAAGCCCGGCTTCACCTCCATACGCGCGCGGCCGACGCCCATCGCGCCCGGCTCGATGTCGCGGGTGACGACGGTGCCGGTGGCGGTCATCGCATCGTCGCCGACCTTCACCGGGGCCACGAGCATCGTGTCAGACCCGATGAAGGCGCGCGCCCCGATTTCGGTGCGATGCTTGAAGACGCCGTCGTAATTGCAGGTGACCGTGCCCGCGCCGATGTTGGCGGCCTCGCCGATGGTGGCGTCGCCGATATAGGTCAGGTGGTTCACCTTGGCGCCTTCGCCGACCTGCGCGTTCTTAATCTCGACGAAATTGCCCACCTTGGCGCGTTCGGCAAGTTCGGCGCCGGGGCGCAGGCGGGCATAGGGCCCAACGACCGCGCCGGTGCTGACGTGGCAGCCTTCGAGATGCGAAAACGCCCGGATGCGGGCGCCGGACTCCACCGTGACGTCGGGGCCGAAGACCACGTGCGGCTCGATCACGCTGTCGCGGCCGACCACGGTGTCGGCGGAGAAGAAGACGCTTTCGGGCGCAACCAGTGTCACACCGTTCTTCAGCGCCTCGTCACGCTTCCACGCCTGCAACTGCGCCTCGGCGGCGGCCAGGTCCGCGCGGGTGTTGATGCCCAGCGTCTCGGCCTCGTCGCAGGTCACGGCCTCGGCGCGCAGGCCGCGCGCGCGGGCCACCTCGACGATGTCCGTGAGGTAGTATTCGCCCGAGGCGTTCTCGTTCGTGAGCCCCGCGATCAGGTCGAAAAGCGTCTCGCAATCGGCGGCCACGACGCCGGAGTTGCACAGCGTGATCGCGCGCTCCTCTTCCGAGGCGTCCTTGTACTCGACGATCCGGCGCAGTTCCTTGCCTTCCATGACGAGGCGCCCGTAGCGCTTGGGATCGGCGGCTTCGAAGCCCAGGATGACCACGTCCGCGCCGCCCGCCCGGGCCTCGGCCATCCGGTCCAGCGTTTCGCGCCGGATGAACGGCGTGTCGCCGTAGAGCACGATGGCATCGCCCTCGAAGCCCGCCAGCGCGTCGCGGGTCTGGGCCACCGCGTGCCCGGTGCCCAGACGCTCGCCCTGGAGCACCACCTCGACGCGCGGGTCGTAGTCGTGCGCGACCGTTTCCACCTCGTCGGCGTTGTCGCCCGCGACCAGCACGATGCGCTCCGGATCGAACGCCGCCCCGGCCATCAGCGCATGGGCGAAAAGCGGCACCCCGCCCAGTTCGTGGAGGACTTTCGGACGGTCGGAATTCATCCGCGTTCCCTGGCCTGCGGCGAGGATGATGAGGGCGCTCGGCATGTTGTGCTCTTTTCTTGCCAATGACTTCGGTCTACCTCTCGGCGCGTAGCACGCAACGGGAAGGCGGGGAAGACCGGGCATGAGTATCAAAACGGTAATCTTCGACCTCGACGGCACCCTGGCCGACACGTCCAAGGACCTGATCGCGGCAGCCAACGCCTGCTTCGTCCGGCTGGGCCACGGCGCGGTGCTGGACCCAGTGGCGGACGCGGCCACGGCCTTTCGCGGCGGCCGGGCGATGCTGTCGCTGGGGTGCGACCGGCTGGGTCTCGGACCCGAGGCGGTGGACCGCGAATACCCCTACCTGCTCGAATGCTACGGGGCCAACATAGACCGGCACACGGTGATGTATCCCGGCGCGGTCGAAGCCATCGGTCGGCTGCGCGCGGCGGGCTACGGCGTGGGGATCTGCACGAACAAGCCCGCGGCCCTCGCCGAAACGCTGATGACGCGGCTCGGGGTGCGCGATCTCTTCGCCTCGCTCATCGGGGCCGACACGCTGCCGGTGCGAAAGCCGGACCCCGCGCCCTACGTCGCGGCGGTCGAGCGGGCGGGCGGCGAGGTCGCGCGCTCTCTTCTCGTGGGCGACACGATCACCGACCGCGACACCGCCCGGGCGGCCGGCGTGCCGTCGCTTCTCATCACCTTCGGTCCGGACGGTCGCAAGGTCGCGGATCTTTCGCCCGAAGGGCTCCTCGACCGCTACGACGACCTCGACGCGGCGGTGGCACGCCTCATCGGTTGACGGTCGGTCGACCCCGGCGCAATGTCGCGCCATGAGCGAGATCTTCGAAGGCAATTTCACCCAGCAGGAGCCGATCCCGGAAGAGGCGATCGAGGCCGCCGTCGCGGTCATGCGCACGGGCCGGCTGCACCGCTACAACACCGCGCCGGGCGAGGAGAGCGAGGTTTCCCTGCTCGAACGAGAATTCGCGGACTGGTCGGGGGCGCGCTACTGCCTCGCGGTCGCCTCGGGCGGCTACGCGCTCGCCACGGCGCTGCGCGCGGTGGGGGTGAAGCCGGGCGACCGGGTGCTGACCAACGCCTTCACGCTGGCCCCGGTACCGGGCGCCATCGCGGGCGTCGGTGCCGTGCCGGTCTTCGTGGGCGTGACGGAAAGCCTCGTGATCGACCTGGAGGATCTCGCGGCGAAGGCGGACCAGGCCGACGTGCTCATGCTCAGCCACATGCGCGGGCACCTCGCCGACATGGACGCGCTCATGGCGCTGGCCGAGGCGCACGGGCTCACGGTGATCGAGGATTGCGCCCACACGATGGGCGCGCGCTGGAACGGCGTGCTTTCAGGACGGTCGGGGCACGTGGGCTGCTACTCGACCCAGACCTACAAGCACATGAACTCGGGCGAGGGCGGTCTCATCGTCACCGACGACGCGGACGTGGCGGCGCGCGCGGTGATGCTTTCGGGCAGCTACATGCTCTATGGCCGCCACCTCGCGGCGCCGGGCCCGGAGGTCTTCGAGCGGGTGAAATACGACACGCCCAACGTCTCGGGCCGGATGGACAACCTGCGCGCGGCGATCCTGCGCCCGCAGCTGAAGGACCTCGACCGGCAATGCGCCCGCTGGAACGAACGCTACCGGGTCGTCGAGACGGGGTTGCGCGATACGCCGGGGCTCACCATCGTGGAGCGGCCGGCGGCCGAGGACTACGTCATGTCGTCGTTCCAGTTCCTGCTTCTCGACTGGTCCGCAGACGCCGTCACCGAGGTGGTGCGCCGTTGCGGCACCAAGGGGGTCGAACTCAAGTGGTTCGGCGCGCCGGAGCCCACGGGCTTCACCTCGCGCTACGACAGCTGGCGCTACGCTCCGTCGACGCCGATGCCTGCCTCCGACCGCGTGCTGCGCGCCATCCTCGACCTGCGCCTGCCGCTGACCTTCACGCTCGACGATTGCGCCCAGGTCGCGCGCATCATCCGGGCCGAAGTCTCCGCCGTCCACCAGGCCGGCTGACGCCGGCAGGGGGCTGTCCGCCCCCTCGCGCTGCGCGCTCACCCCCGAGGATATTTTCCGTCCGAAGAAGGGGGGATCCACCCCCGGGTCGCCCCGGGGGCTTCTCCGGACGCGGTCATCGGCTTCCCAGCCTGTACCGCCGCTCAACCATGCCGCATTAACCTTAACAGTCCGTTACCTCCTTCTTCGGACCGGAAATATCCCGGGGAGTACGAGGGGCAG
The DNA here is from genome assembly GCF_009882975.1 of Maritimibacter harenae. Classification (GTDB taxonomy): domain Bacteria; phylum Pseudomonadota; class Alphaproteobacteria; order Rhodobacterales; family Rhodobacteraceae; genus Maritimibacter; species Maritimibacter harenae. The sequence goes on along the minus strand of NZ_WTUX01000017.1, from coordinate 191,986 downwards.
CGCCCCTCGCACGGGTCGGCGTCCGGCGCGCGTGACCGCTTGACCCGACTCGGCATGCGTGCCTAGAAATGAACAAGTGTTCAATAAAGGGAGGGGCGCCCATGTTCATGGCGTCGATGAATTTCGACCTGGGCGAGGACGTGGCCCAGCTTCGCGACATGGTGCACCGGTTCGCGCAGGACCGGATCAAGCCGCAGGCGGCCGAGATCGACCAGTCCAACGACTTTCCCGCCGGGCTCTGGAAGGAGCTGGGGGAGCTGGGGCTCCTGGGCATCACGGTGGCCGAGGAATACGGCGGCGCCGGGATGGGCTATCTCGCCCACACGGTGGCGGTGGAAGAGGTCGCGCGCGCCTCGGCCAGCGTGTCCCTGTCCTACGGGGCGCATTCCAATCTCTGCGTGAACCAGATCAACCTCAACGGCACGCCGGAGCAGAAGGCCAGGTACCTGCCGCGCCTCATCTCGGGCGAACACGTGGGCGCGCTCGCGATGTCGGAGACCGGGGCGGGGTCCGACGTGGTCTCGATGCAGCTGCGCGCCGAGAAACGGAACGGGTACTTCACGCTGAACGGCTCGAAGTTCTGGATCACCAACGGGCCGGACGCCGACACGCTCGTGGTCTATGCCAAGACCGACCCGGAGGCCGGCTCAAAGGGGATCACCGCCTTCCTCGTCGAGAAGGAGATGAAGGGGTTCTCGACCAGCCCGCATTTCGACAAGCTCGGCATGCGCGGGTCGAACACGGCGCAGCTCTTCTTCGAGGATGTCGAGGTGCCGTTCGAGAACGTGCTGGGCGAAGAGGGGCAGGGGGCGAAGGTGCTCATGTCCGGGCTCGATTACGAGCGCGTGGTGCTTTCGGGCATCGGGACCGGCATCATGGCGGCCTGCCTGGACGAGGTGATGCCCTACATGGTCGAGCGCAAGCAGTTCGGCCAGTCGATCGGGGACTTCCAGCTCATGCAGGGCAAGATCGCCGACATGTACACGAAGATGAACTCGGCGCGCGCCTACGTCTACGAAGTCGCCAAGGCCTGCGACCGGGGCGAGGTCACGCGCCAGGACGCGGCGGCCTGCGTGCTGTACGCGTCCGAGGAGGCGATGACGGTCGCCCACCAGGCGGTGCAGGCGATGGGCGGCATGGGCTTCATGAACGAAACCCCGGTGAGCCGCATCTTCCGCGATGCCAAGCTGATGGAGATCGGGGCGGGCACGTCCGAGATCCGGCGCATGCTCGTGGGACGCGAATTGATGGCGCGGATGCGGTAGGCTCGGACCGGGTGGCACGGGAAGGATCCGGCGATGCGACAGGCGGCAATGCTCCGACGTTTTCTCGCGCCCCGGCGCGGGGCGGTGACGGTGCTCGCCTTGGTGCCGGCGCTGGGCGCGGGCGCTGCGTTGGCGCAGGACACGGCCTTGCCGGACTTCCAGACCTGCATGGACATCGAGCTCGCCCATTTCGAGCAGCGCCTTTCGATGCACGCGGAGGTCCCGCTCGAGGATGTCGCGGGCGGGCTGTGGCAGGTGACCGATACCTATTATTGCGGCACGGTGGGCATCGTGCGCTGCGATCGGAGCGACCGGCGCGTGGCCTGCCAGGAAGAGCTCGAGGCCGAACAGGACGATATGGCAGAGGCCGTTCGTGCGGGTCTGCCCGACCCGGACAGCATGGGTGCGCAGGACGAGGGTTGGGCCAGGCGGCTCTACAGGCAGGCGCATGCGCTTGCGCTGGGGTCGTCGGCGGGGCCGGATTGTGCCGGCAACGACGAATTGATGGAGGCGTGGTGCGCCGCGCGCGAGGCCAACACCCGGCTGCGCAGCGCGATCCTCGCCTGGCAGGTGGGGCGCTATCTCGGGATCACCGAGAGCGCGGTCGATGCGGGCTGGGCCAATCCGCCGCCGCCGGTGCGCCCGTGGCCGCGACCGGAGCAGTGAGGAGACAGGTGGAATGAAACTGCAATCGCAGGTGATGACCGGCTCGGAGGGGTTCCAGGCCAACCGCGCCGCGCATCTCGAGATGCTGGACGTGGTCGCGCAGGCCGCCGAGGCGGCCGCGGCGGGCGGCGGGGAAAAGGCGCGGGAGCGCCACCTGTCGCGGGGCAAGATGCTGCCGCGCGACCGGGTGGCGGGGCTGCTCGACCCCGGCTCGCCGTTCCTCGAGATCGGGGCGACCGCCGCGCACGGGCTCTACGACGGTGCGGCCCCGGCCGCGGGCGTGATCGCGGGCGTGGGACAGGTGAACGGGCAGGAGGTCATGGTGGTGGCCAACGATGCCACCGTGAAGGGCGGCACCTACTACCCCATGAGCGTCAAGAAGCACCTGCGGGCTCAGGAAATCGCGATGGAGTGCAACCTGCCGTGCATCTACCTCGTCGACAGCGGGGGCGCGAACCTGCCGAACCAGGACGAGGTCTTCCCGGATCGCGACCATTTTGGACGCATCTTCTACAACCAGGCGAACATGAGCGCCAAGGGCATCCCGCAGATCGCCGTGGTGATGGGGTCCTGCACCGCCGGGGGCGCCTATGTGCCCGCGATGTCGGACGTGACGATCATCGTGCGCGACCAGGGGACGATCTTCCTGGCCGGTCCGCCGCTCGTGAAGGCGGCGACAGGCGAGGTGGTGAGCGCCGAGGACCTGGGCGGGGGCGACGTGCACACGCGTCTTTCGGGCGTGGCCGATTACCTGGCCGAGGATGACGCGCATGCGCTGGCGTTGGCGCGCCGGGCTGTGGAAAGCCTGAACCGGTCGCGGCCCGGCACCGTGCAATGGCAGACGCCGGAAGAGCCTGCCTACGACCCCGAGGAGATCCTGGGCGTCGTGCCGGGAGACCTGCGCACGCCCTACGACATCCGCGAGGTGATCGCGCGCGTCGTGGACGGGTCGCGCTTCGACGAGTTCAAGCCGCGCTTCGGCGAGACGCTGGTCACCGGCTTCGCGCATCTGAAGGGCTGCCCGGTGGGGATCATCGCCAACAACGGCGTGCTGTTCTCCGAGGCTGCCCAGAAGGGCGCGCATTTCGTGGAGCTGTGCAGCCAGCGGCGTATCCCGCTGATTTTCCTGCAGAACATCACCGGCTTCATGGTTGGCCGGAAGTACGAGAACGAGGGCATCGCGCGTCACGGGGCCAAGATGGTCACGGCGGTCGCGACCACGAGCGTGCCCAAGGTCACGATGCTCGTGGGCGGCTCGTTCGGGGCGGGGAACTACGGGATGGCCGGTCGCGCCTACCAGCCGCGCTTCCTGTGGACCTGGCCCAACAGCCGGATCTCCGTCATGGGGGGTGAGCAGGCGGCAGGCGTGCTGGCCACCGTCAAGCGCGACGCGATCGAGCGGTCGGGGGAGAGCTGGTCGGCCGAGGACGAGGCGGAGTTCAAGCGCCCCACGATCGAGATGTTCGAACGCCAGAGCCATCCGCTTTATGCCTCCGCCCGGCTCTGGGACGACGGCATCGTCGACCCGCGCAAGACGCGCGACGTGCTCTACCTGTCGCTGCGGGCCGCCCTGAACGCCCCGATCGAGGAGACGCGCTTCGGCGTGTTCCGGATGTGATGGGGGCCGGGATGGCAGGCGCTGAACCGGAGGTTGAGAGGGAGCGGCTCCGTGGTCACGGAGAGGGAGAAACGCAGGCTACAGCGGCGATGGCGCCGCATCGTGGCGGCGAATGCGCGCGCCAAGGTGAAGCGTGCGCACAAGGCCCGGCGACGCACGGCCCGGCGTCGGACATGGCGGCGGATCGCGGACCCGCGCTTCTACCTCAAAGCCGTGATCGTGCTGGCCTTCGCGGGGCTTGTCGTCCTTCCGTTTCTCGCCGACAGCACGCTTGCGGTGATGCGGCCGATGGCTCTGCGGGGCAACGATCAATGTCGTGTGCTGCGGTATGTCGATGGGGACACGGTCACGATGCGCTGCACGGGAATAGGGGTGTTCCGGGCGCGGCTTCTCGGGTTCGACACGCCGGAGAAGAAATCCCGCTGCGTTGCGGAGGCGCGGGACGCGGTGACGGCCACTTGGCTGTTGCGCAAGAGTATATGGGAGGCTGAGGAGATGCAGGTGCAACTCAAGGGGACCGACCGCTACGGGCGGCGACTGGTGCGCATGTTCCTCGATGGTCGTGACGTGGCGGACATCATGATCGCAACAGGGTACGCGCGCCGTTATGGCGGCGGTCGACGCGGGAGCTGGTGCACATGAGCGTCGAAATCATCACCGCCGACATCACCACGCTCGACGTGGACGCCATCGTCAATGCAGCGAACGAGTCGCTGTTGGGCGGTGGGGGCGTGGACGGGGCCATTCACCGGGCCGCCGGGCCGGGGCTTCTCGAGGAATGCCGCGAGATCGGCGGCTGTCCGACGGGCGAGGCGCGGATCACCGGGGGACACGGCCTGCCCGCGCGGCACGTGATCCACACGGTGGGACCGGTCTGGCATGGCGGCGACAAGGGGGAGCCGGAGCTTCTTGCCTCCTGCTACCGCGAAAGCCTGCGGCTCGCGCAGGAGGCGGGCTGCGAAAGCATCGCGTTCCCGGCGATCTCCACGGGCGTCTACGGCTACCCGGCTGACCAGGCGGCCGAGATCGCGGTCCGTGAGACGAGCGCCTGGCAGGGACAGCCCGGCCGCATCATCCTGTGCTGCTTTTCCGACGCCAGCGCGGACGCGCACCGGCGTGCGATGGGAGGAAACTGATGTTCGACAAGATCCTGATCGCGAACCGGGGCGAGATCGCCTGCCGGGTGATCGACACCTGCCGGCGCCTGGGCGTGGCGACCGTGGCCGTGTTCTCGGACGCCGACCGGGGCGCGCGGCACGTGGACATGGCCGACGAGGCGGTCCACATCGGCGGGCCGCAGCCGGCCGACAGCTACCTGCGCGGGGACGTGATCATCGAGGCCGCGAAGGCGCGCGGCGCGCAGGCGATCCACCCGGGTTACGGCTTCTTGTCGGAAAACCCGGGCTTCGTCGAAGCCGTGGAGGCCGCCGGGCTCACCTTCATCGGGCCGTCGGCCAAGGCGATCCGGGCGATGGGGCTCAAGGACGCCGCCAAGAAGCTCATGGAAGAGGCCGGTGTGCCGGTCGTGCCCGGCTATCACGGCACGGACCAGTCCGACGACCTGCTGGCGGGCGAGGCCGACCGGATAGGCTACCCGGTCCTGATCAAGGCCGTCGCGGGTGGTGGCGGCAAGGGGATGCGGCTCGTGGAGCGCAAGGCGGATTTCGCCGACGCGCTCGCCTCGGCAAGGTCCGAGGCGAAGACCGCCTTCGGCAACCCCGACGTGCTGATCGAGAAGTTCGTGACCTCCCCCCGCCACATCGAGGTGCAGGTCTTCGGCGATGGGACGGAAGCCGTGCACCTTTACGAACGCGACTGCTCGCTCCAGCGTCGCCACCAGAAGGTGATCGAGGAAGCCCCCGCGCCGGGCATGACGCAGGAGATGCGCGCGGCGATGGGCGAGGCGGCCGTGCGTGCGGCCGAGGCGATCGGGTATTCCGGGGCCGGGACGGTGGAATTCATCGTCGACGGCTCGGACGGGCTCCGGCCCGACGGGTTCTGGTTCATGGAGATGAACACGCGCCTGCAGGTCGAACATCCGGTGACCGAAGAGGTGACCGGCATCGACCTGGTCGAATGGCAACTGCGCGTTGCGGCGGGCGAGGGGCTTCTCATGGGACAGTCCGAGATCCCGCTGAAGGGTCACGCCTTCGAGGCGCGCCTTTATGCAGAGGACGTGCCGGCGGGCTTCCTGCCCGCGACCGGACGGCTCGCGCACCTCGCGTTCCCGCAAGGCTGCCGGGCCGAAACCGGCGTGCGCACTGGCGACGAGATCAGCCCCTATTACGACCCGATGATCGCCAAGATCGTGACCCGCGGCGCGACCCGTGACATCGCGCTGGGCCTGATGCGCAAGGCGCTGCGCGAGACGCAAGTGGCGGGCACCGTGACGAACCTCGGCTTCCTGTCGGCGCTCTGCGTGCATTCGGGCTTCGCCGCCGGCAATGTCGATACCGGGCTGATAGACCGTGACCTCGCCACGCTGGCCGACACGCCGGACCCGGCGCCCGCCGACATCGCGCTCGCCGCGCTGGCGGGGGCCGGTCTGCTGGGCGCACCCGCGCCCGCGACCGGGTTCACGCTCTGGACGCCGCTTCGGCGGCGGATCCTTGTGGAATGGGACGGCGACGTGCTGGAGCCCGTGATCGAACTCGCCGGGCCCGACCGCGCGCATGTGAGCCTGGGCGACCGGGTGGTGACGGCCACGCGCGCCGCCGACGGCTGGCGGCTCGATGGCCGCCGCGCGCCCGAGGTGGCCGTCACCGGCGACCGCGTGACCGTCTTCTCCGGCGCGGGCTTCGGGTTCCGCGTGCCCGATCCGCTGGCCATCCTCTCGCCGGACGCCGCCGGGGGCGATGTCGTCGAGGCGCCGATGCCCGGTCTCGTGCGCGCGGTCTTCGTCGCGCCGGGCGACGCGGTTGAAGCGGGCCAGAAACTCGCCATCATGGAGGCCATGAAGATGGAACACACCCTGACCGCCCCGCGCGACGGCGTGGTGGCCGAGGTCCTGGCAGACGAGGGCGCGCAGGTCGAGGCCGGTGCCGCGCTCATCGCGCTCGAGGAAGAGGCATGATCCGCCTGCATGCCGTTCCCGGCTCGCGTTCGTTCCGCGTCCACTGGCTGCTGGCCGAAATGGGGCTGGAGCCGGAGATCGAGAACTACCGGATCGCCGACGGATCGCTCGACACCGACAGCTACCGCGACATGAACCCGGCCGGCCGCGTTCCCGCGCTTGAGATCGACGGTCGCACGCTGATCGAAAGCGGCGCGATCATCGAGTACCTGTGCGAAACGCGCCCCGAACACGGGCTCGCGCCGCTGCCCGGCGACGTGGAGCGCGCGGAGTTCCTGGTCTGGGTGCATTATTCCGAAACGGTGGCGACCTGCATCCAGAACCTCAATCTCCAACAGGTGTTCCTGCCGGACGCCGCGATGCGTTCGCCCACCGTGATCGGGATCGAAACGCGCAGGCTCGCACGGTCGCTCAAGCCCCTGGAGCGGCATCTTGGCGGGCAGGATTTCCTGCTGGCGAGCGGTTTCTCGGCCGCCGACATCATGTTCGGCTTCGGAGTCGAGGCGGCGTTCCACTACGTCCACGCCGCGAAGTTCCCCGCGCTCAGTGCCTATTCCGAGCGGCTCGCGCAGCGCCCGGCCTACCAGACGGCGCTGGCAGCGCAGGGGCCCGATACGATATACAGGAAGGACTTCTACGAGGTGCCCGATGGATGAGGTCGAGCTTGTCGAAATGGGCCCGCGCGACGGGCTCCAGAACGAAAAGCGGCTGATCCCGGCCGAAGAGAAGATCGCGCTGGTCGACGCCCTGTCGCAGGCCGGGTTCCGGCGTATCGAGGTCGCCTCGTTCGTCAGCCCCAAGTGGGTGCCGCAGATGGCCGACGGGGCCGAGGTGCTCGCGGGCATCAAGCGCGCCGAAGGCGTGTCCTACATGGCGCTCACGCCGAACCTGAAGGGGTTCGAGCGGGCGATGGCGGCGGGCGCGGACGAGGTCGCGATCTTCGCCAGCGCCAGCGAAGGCTTCAGCCAGGCCAACATCAACTGCTCGATCGCCGAGAGCCTTGAACGGTTCGTGCCCGTGATGGAGGCCGCGCGCGCCGCGAAGGTGAAGGTGCGCGGCTACGTCTCCTGCGTCACCGATTGCCCCTACGACGGTGACGTGCCGCCCGCCAAGGCAGCACAGGTCGCGCAGGAACTGATGGCGATGGGCTGCTACGAGGTGTCGCTGGGCGACACGATCGGGGCCGCGACGCCCGAGAAGATCCGCGACATGCTGCTCGCCGTGCTCGACCATGTGCCGGCCGAACAGCTCGCGGGCCATTACCACGACACCGGCGGGCGGGCGCTCGAGAACATCGAGATGTCGCTGGAGCTCGGGGTGCGGGTCTTCGACGCCTCGGTCGGGGGGCTCGGCGGCTGCCCCTATGCGCCGGGGGCCGCGGGCAACGTGGCCACCGAGGACGTGCACGACCGGCTGGTTGCGCTGGGGCTGGCGACCGGGCTTGATCGCGCCGCGCTCGAGGCGGCGGCAGAGATCGCGCGCGGGATGCGGGGGTGAGCGTTTCCGGACGCCGGAAACGCGGGTTCAGGTCCCGATCCGCGGACCCGCGGTTCGAAGACCCCGAAGCCCGCGTCGGACTTCGATGCGAAATGCGCGCCGCATTTCGCCTGCAGAAGAGGTGAGGATGTACGAGACGATTTCCATCGAGACCGACACGCGTGGCGTGGCGACGCTGACGCTCGACCGGGCCGAAAAGCACAATTCCCTGTCGGCCACGATGATCCGCGAACTGACCGAGGCGGCCGGGGTGCTGGGCGAAGACGACGACGTGCGTGTCGTGGTGCTGACCGGGGCGGGCAAGAGCTTCTGCGCCGGCGGTGACCTGGGCTGGATGCAGGACCAGATGGCCGCGGACCCGGACACGCGCTTCGTCGAGGCGCGCAAGCTGGCCGAAATGCTCAAGGCGCTCAACGAGATGCCCAAGCCGCTGATCGGCCGGGTGCAGGGGCAGGCCTTCGGCGGCGGCATCGGCATGTGCTGCGTCTGCGACGTGGCGATCGCGGTGGATCGCGCGAAGTTCGGGCTGACCGAAACGCGCCTCGGCCTCATCCCTGCCACCATCGGCCCCTACGTGCTGGCCCGGATCGGCGAGGCGATGGCGCGCCGGGTCTTCATGAACGCGCGTATCTTCGGCGCGGCCGAGGCGCAGCGGCTCGGGATCGTGGCCCACGCGGTGCCGGAGGACGCGCTCGACGCGGCCGTCGAGGAAGAGGTGGTGCCGTACCTGTCCTGCGCGCCGGGCGCGGTCGCAGCGGCCAAGGCGCTCGCGCGGCGGTTGGGACCGCCGATCACCGATGACGTGATCGACGACACGATCGGGGCGCTGGTCACCTGCTGGGAAGGCGACGAGGCGAAAGAGGGCATCGGCGCCTTCTTCGACAAGCGCAAGCCGGGCTGGGCCGCCCGATGAGCCTCGTGACGCTCGCCGGGGCCGTCTTCTGCCTGCTGGCCCTCGTTGTGGAACTCTTCCAGATGGCGCTGGCACTCGGCGCGCCCTTGGGGCACCTCGCGATGGGCGGCCGCTGGACCGGCCGTCTGCCGGTCGCGCTGCGCGCGGGCGCGGTGATCCAGGGCGGCGTGATGGTGGCGATGGCGCGGGTCGCGGCGGGGGCGTCCGGGCTTCTCGTGCCGGTCGGCCCCGGTTGGCTGATCTGGGTCGCCGTGGCGGTCATGGGCCTGTCGACCCTGATGAACAACATCACGCCTTCGCGACCCGAGCGGCGGCTCTGGGGGCCGGTCACGGTGATCATGTTCCTGGCCCTGATCCTGGTCGCGGTGCGCGCCTGAGTCGGGCCTGCGCGCACCTGCAGCATCGACGCGCGATTTTTTGACCCAAACCCCGTCGGGCAGGCGCCGCCCGCCACCCCCCGACGGCTTCGTAAACAATCGTATACCAACGGTTTCGGGCCTTCCCGGGAGGCCCCGGAACCCTTTGTTCAACTTGTTCAAAACAGGGGTAGGCTTGGTTGACCCTCGGGGGCGTTGGGGGTAGACCCCGATTTGAGCCAAACTGTCGCGGGTCTGCGCCCGACAAAGGAGCCAACGTGGAAGACCTTCTTCGTGAATACCTCCCCATCGTCATTTTCCTTGCCGTCGCCGTCGGGCTGGGCCTTGTCCTGGTTCTCGCCGCCGCCGTCCTCGCCGTCCGCAACCCGGACCCCGAGAAGGTGTCGGCCTACGAATGCGGGTTCAACGCGTTCGACGACGCTCGGATGAAGTTCGATGTGAGGTTCTATCTCGTCTCGATCCTGTTCATCATCTTCGACCTGGAAATCGCCTTCCTGTTCCCCTGGGCCGTAGCCTTCAAGGACGTGGGCATGATCGGTTTCTGGTCCATGATGGTGTTCCTCGCCGTACTGACCATCGGGTTTGCCTATGAATGGAAGAAGGGAGCTCTGGAATGGGAGTGATGACCGGCGCCAACACCGCTGGCGGTGACCGCGAGGTCGCGACGCGCCAGCTGTCGGACGAGCTTCAGGACAAGGGGTTCCTGCTGACGACGACCGACGACATCATCAACTGGGCGCGCACCGGGTCGCTGCACTGGATGACCTTCGGCCTGGCCTGCTGCGCCGTCGAGATGATGCAGTCCTCGATGCCGCGCTACGACCTGGAGCGCTACGGGACCGCGCCGCGCGCCTCCCCGCGCCAGTCGGACCTGATGATCGTCGCGGGCACCCTGACCAACAAGATGGCCCCCGCGCTGCGCAAGGTCTACGACCAGATGCCGGAGCCGCGTTATGTGATCTCGATGGGGTCCTGCGCCAACGGCGGCGGCTACTACCATTATTCCTACTCGGTGGTGCGCGGCTGCGACCGCGTGGTGCCGGTGGATGTCTACGTGCCGGGCTGCCCTCCGTCCGCGGAGGCGCTCGTCTACGGCATCCTTCAGCTTCAGCGCAAAATCCGCCGTACCGGCACCATCGTGAGGTAACCGACATGGCTGACGAGACCCTCAAAGAGCTTGGTGCGCTCATCGAGGCCAAGCAGAGCGACGTCGTCGTGGGGTGGGAGGTCGCCTTCGGCGAGCTCAACGTCACCGTGCGGCCCGAGGCGCTGCCGGCCTTCGTGGAGTTCCTGAAGACGGACCGGGGCTGCCGGTTCTCGACGCTCGTGGACGTCACGGCGGTGGATTACCCGGAGCGTGAAGAGCGCTTCGACGTGGTCTACCACTTCCTGTCGATGTACCAGAACCACCGCATCCGCGTGAAAGCGGCGGTCGACGAGGGCGACATGGTCCCCTCGATCGTCGCCGTCTACCCGGCCGCGAACTGGTTCGAGCGCGAGATCTTCGACATGTTCGGGATCATCTTCAAAGGCCACCCGGACCTGCGCCGCATTCTCACCGACTACGGTTTCCGCGGTCATCCGCTGCGCAAGGACTTCCCGACCACCGGTTTCACCGAGGTGCGCTACGACGAGGTCGAGAAGCGCGTGGTCTACGAACCCGTGAGCCTCGTGCAGGAATACCGCCAGTTCGACTTCATGAGCCCGTGGGAAGGGGCCGAGTACCTGCTGCCCGGCGACGAGAAAGCGGACGGAGGCAAGGCCTGATCGATGGCGACCCAGACGCTCATATACTGCGTGGGCGCGGCCAAGGCCGGCACCAGCTGGCTGTTCGATTACCTCTACGGCCATCCTCAGACCTATTTCCCGACGGTCAAGGAGCTGAACTACTGGAACTCGGTCGCGATGGGGAAGGGCGGGTTCTACCGTGGCACCCTCGAGGACCGGAAGGGCGAAATCGCCGCGCGTCACGCGACGACGACGGACGAGGACCTGCGCGCCTACCAGCTTCAGAACATGGCCGACATCGAGGAGTGGCTGGTCACATTCGACGGCAAGACGCGTGACGACAAGGCCTACCTGGGCTTCATCGGCGCGGGGCTCGAGGATGCGCGGCTTGTGGGTGATTTCACCCCGGGCTACGCGCTTCTGCCGCCGGAGTGGTTCGCCGAGATGGCGCGCGTGCACGAGAACGTGCGTTTCCTCTATCTCCTGCGCGAGCCGGTCGACCGGATCTGGTCGCAGTTCCGCATGAACGCGGGCGGCGACGGCGCGGCGGCGGCCTGCATGGCGGACGGGTTCCTGGACGGCGGCGAGCGCGACGTGGCGCGCCGTTCGAACTACCGCCGCACGCTCACGCGCCTGGCCGAGGCGGTCCCCGAGGATCGCCTGCACGTGGAATTCTACGAGCGTCTCTTCACCGAGGATGCGCTCGGCGGGATCTGCGACTTTCTCGGGATCGACATGATCCCGGCCGCCTTCGACAAGCCGGTGCATCGGTCCCCCGAGGCCCCGCTCGACGCGGCGCGGCGCGCGCGGCTGCAGGATGCCCTGCGCCCGCAATACAATTTCATCGAACGCACCATGGGCACCCTGCCCGTGGAGTGGACCCAGCGAATGGTGACGGCATGATGGACGGCTCCAAGGGATTTCAGGACGCCGAGACCGGCGAACAGCAGATCCGCAACTTCAACATCAACTTCGGGCCCCAGCACCCGGCGGCGCACGGCGTGTTGCGCTTGGTGCTCGAGCTCGACGGCGAGATCGTGGAACGCTGCGATCCGCACATCGGGCTGCTTCACCGCGGCACCGAGAAGCTGATGGAAAGCCGCACCTACCTGCAGAACCTGCCGTATTTCGACCGGCTCGACTACGTCGGCACGATGAACCAGGAACACGCCTGGTGTCTCGTGATCGAGAAGCTCTGCAAGGTCGAGGTGCCGCGCCGGGCGCAGCTGATCCGCGTGCTCTACTGCGAGATCGGGCGCATCCTGAACCACCTTCTGAACGTCACCACGCAGGCGATGGACGTGGGCGCGCTCACCCCGCCGCTGTGGGGCTTCGAAGAGCGTGAAAAGCTGATGATCTTCTACGAGCGGGCCTGTGGCGCGCGCCTGCACGCGGCCTACTTCCGCCCGGGCGGGGTGCACCAGGACCTGCCGCCGCAACTGCTCGACGATATCGAGACGTGGTGCGGCGAGTTCCCGGCCGTGCTCGACGACATCGACGGGCTTCTGACGGAGAACCGGGTGTTCAAGCAGCGCAACGTCGACATCGGCGTCGTGACCGAGGAAGAGATCCTCGAATGGGGCTATTCCGGCGTCATGGTGCGCGGCTCGGGCCTTGCCTGGGACCTGCGCCGTGCGCAGCCCTACGAGTGCTACGACGAATTCGACTTCCAGATCCCCGTGGGCAAGAACGGCGACTGCTACGACCGGTACCTCGTCCGGATGGCCGAGATGCGCGAAAGCGTGAAGATCATGCTCCAGGCGATCGAGAAACTGCGCGCCCCGGATGCCCAGGGCGACGTGATGGCGCGCGGCAAGCTGTCGCCGCCGAAGCGCGGTGACATGAAGACGTCGATGGAAGCGCTCATCCACCACTTCAAGCTCTACACCGAGGGCTTCCACGTCCCGGAAGGCGAGGCTTATGCCGCCGTCGAGGCGCCCAAGGGCGAATTCGGCGTCTACCTCGTCTCGGACGGGACCAACAAACCCTACCGCGCCAAGCTGCGCGCGCCGGGCTACCTTCATCTTCAGTCGATGGACCACGTGGCGAGCGGGCACCAGCTGGCCGACGTCGCCGCGATCATCGGCACAATGGATATCGTTTTCGGAGAGGTCGACCGTTAATGCTGCGCCGTCTGCACCACGAACAACCCGACAGCTTCGCCTTCACGCCTGAGAACCAGGCCTGGGCGGAAGCGCAGATGACCAAGTACCCCGAGGGCCGGCAGGCCTCGGCGATCATTCCGCTGCTGTGGCGGGCGCAGGAACAGGAAGGCTGGCTGACCAAGCCCGCGATCGAAGGCGTGGCCGACATGCTCGGCATGGATTACATCCGCGCGCTCGAGGTGGCGACGTTCTACTTCATGTTCCAGCTGCAACCGGTTGGTTCCGTTGCGCATTTCCAGATCTGCGGCACCACGTCCTGCATGATCATGGGGGCCGAGGACCTGATCGCGATCGCCAAGGAAAAGATCGCGCCGAACCCGCACGAACTGTCGGCGGACGGCAAGTTTTCCTGGGAAGAGGTCGAATGCCTGGGCGCCTGTGCGAACGCGCCGATGGCGCAGATCGGCAAGGATTACTACGAGGACCTCACGACCGAGAGCTTCGGCGACCTGATCGACCGCATGGCCAAGGGCGAGACCCCGCTGCCGGGCCCGCAGAACGGCCGTTACACTTCCGAGCCGTCGGGCGGGCTCACGAGCCTGAAGGACTACGAGGCGGACAAGCCCGAGCACAACGCTTCGGTCGCGCTGGCCGCCGAACTGGGCGACACGCTCAAGCGCATCGACGGCTCCGAGGTGGACCTGACTGCGCCTTGGCTCGGCAAGGAGCAGGGGCGCAAGATCGGCGTCAAGGCGCGCAAGAAGGTCACGAAGCCCGGCGACGCCGAGGCGGCGCTGTCCGACAAGAACGAGACGGGCAAGCCGCGCGCCAAGGCGGACGCGGCGCCGGCCAAGACGAACCACGCCGGCGCGGCCTCCAAGCCCGGCGGATCCTCGAACGGATCGGCCCCGGCGGGCGAGGGCACCAAGCCCGAGACGCTGGATGCGCCCAAGTCGGGCGGTGCGGACGACCTGAAGAAGATCAAGGGCGTCGGCCCCAAGCTCGAGAAGATGCTGAACGGCATGGGCTTTTTCCACTTCGACCAGATCGCGGGCTGGACCGCGGACGAGGTCGCGTGGGTCGACCAGAACCTCGAAGGGTTCAAGGGACGCGTGAGCCGCGACAACTGGGTCGAACAGGCCCGGTCGCTGGCCGAAGGCAACGACAAGAAGAACTGAAGAAGGAAGGCGGCGTCCACGGGCGTCGAAGACGGCATGAGGTTGGCAATGGGATACGCAGAACCGCGCGCGGCATCAGACCGCGGTCCCGTTGTCTCGGGTAAACCCCGCAACAACAGGGAGTCGGGATATGGCGAATAACGACAGCGGCCTGTTTTCGTGCCGCAACACCTGCTGGATCGTCGGGGGCCTCGTCGGCCTCGTGGTGCTCCTCCTCATCAACAGCCCGTGGATCTGGGCCATCATCGCGGGCATCGTGGTCGCGGTGGCCGTGGCGCTGATCCTGCAACGGATGTTCTGCTCGGACGTGCCGGCAAGCGCCGGGTCGACGGTGGGCACGGGCGCCGCGCCGGCGCCTGCGGCCAAGACCGACACCTCGGAGCCCGCCGCGGCGGCTGCAAGCTCGGCCGGCACCGGCGACATGGACGCGGCGGCGGCGAAACCCGCCCCGGCGACCGAGGCCAGCGCCGAGGCGCAGGAGGCCGAACCGTCGCCGGACCCGTTCATCACGCCGTCCAAGGACCTGCCGGGCCAGCGCGAGCTCGAGTCCAAGAAGGGCGAATGGAAATACGAAGGCGGCGACGCCGAGGCCACCAAGTCGGCCAAGCCCGCGGCGAAGGCCGCCCCGGCCGCCGGCGGCGCGGACGACCTCAAGATGATCAAGGGCGTGGGGCCCGGGATCGAGAAGAAGCTCAACGATGCGGGCATCACGACCTTCGCGCAGATCGCGGCGTGGAGCGTTGCCGACATCGAGAAGATGGACGACATGCTCAGCTTCCGGGGCCGGATCAAGCGCGACGACTGGGTGACCCAGGCCAAGTCGCTGGCGTCCGGCGAGGAAACCGAGTTCTCGAAGAAAGCCTCGTCCTCGGGGCGCTACGACGAAAAGAAGTAACGTAAGGCCGAAGGGACGAGATGAGCGCCGAACAGGACAGGCTTGCCAGGGCACGGCAGGGGCGGCTCGCCGCCATCGTGATCGCCGTGTCGGGCCTGGGCTTCATCGGGCTCACCTGGCTGGGTGAGGAATTGGGGTGGCCCAACCGCATCCTCGGTCTCATCGGGCTCGCCGCGATGGCGGGTTTCGCATTCGGATTGATCGTGGCCATCCGGCTCTGGCTGGGTGGACGCAACAGCGAAGGATAAACAGGCATGCTGAAGGATCAGGATCGGATCTTCACGAACCTCTACGGGATGCACGACCGCACCCTTGCCGGCGCCAAGAAGCGCGGGCACTGGGACGGGACGGCCGGCATCATCGAGAAGGGCCGTGACTGGATCGTGGACCAGATGAAGGCCTCCGGGCTCCGGGGCCGGGGCGGCGCGGGCTTTCCGACCGGCCTCAAGTGGTCGTTCATGCCCAAGGAATCGGACGGGCGCCCGGCCTACCTTGTGGTGAACGCGGACGAATCCGAGCCGGGCACCTGCAAGGACCGCGAGATCATGCGCCACGATCCGCACACGCTGATCGAGGGCTGCCTGATCGCGTCCTTCGCGATGAACGCGCATGCCTGCTACATCTACATCCGTGGCGAATACATCCGCGAGCGCGAGGCGCTGCAGGCGGCGATCGACGAGGCGTATGACGCGGGCCTGCTGGGCAAGAACGCGGCCGGGTCGGGCTGGGATTTCGATCTCTACCTGCACCACGGCGCCGGCGCCTACATCTGTGGCGAGGAAACCGCGCTGCTCGAAAGCCTCGAGGGCAAGAAGGGCATGCCGCGCATGAAGCCGCCGTTCCCGGCGGGCGCGGGCCTTTACGGTTGCCCCACCACGGTGAACAACGTGGAGTCGATCGCGGTGGTGCCGACCATCCTGCGCCGCGGGCCGGAATGGTTCGCGGGCTTCGGGCGCGCCAACAACGCGGGCACCAAGCTCTTCGCCGTGTCGGGCCACGTGAACCAGCCCTGCGTCGTCGAGGAAGCGATGTCGATCTCGTTCGAGGAACTGATCGACAAGCATTGCGGCGGCATCCGGGGCGGCTGGGACAACCTGCTCGCGGTGATCCCGGGCGGCTCTTCCGTGCCTTGCGTGCGCGGCGACAACATGCGCGACGCGATCATGGATTTCGACTACCTGCGCGGCGAGCTGGGCTCGGGCCTGGGGACCGCGGCGGTGATCGTGATGGACAAGTCGACCGACATCGTGAAGGCGATCTGGCGGCTGTCGAAGTTCTACAAGCACGAAAGCTGCGGCCAGTGCACGCCGTGCCGTGAAGGCACCGGCTGGATGATGCGGGTCATGGACCGGCTTGTGCGCGGCGAGGCGGAGCTCGAGGAAATCGACATGCTGTTCGACGTGACCAAGCAGGTCGAGGGCCACACGATCTGTGCGCTCGGCGATGCCGCGGCCTGGCCGATCCAGGGCCTGATCAAGAACTTCCGCGGGGAGATCGAGGATCGCATCAAGGCGCAGAAGACCGGCCGGATCTCGGCGGCCGTGGCGGCCGAGTGACCCGGTGATCCGCCTGTCGCATATCCTTTTCGTCGGCGCGGCACTCGCGCTGTCGGGTTGCGCGGTGATCGACCGCGTGAGCGCGCGGACGACGCCCGAGCGTCCGGCCGACGCGGTCGGTGCGGCGGCGCAGGACAGCGACGTGATGAGCGCGGGCGGGGTCGACTACGTGGTGGAATACCGGGCCAACGGGCTCTGGCGCGATGCCAGCGGCACCGCCGGCCCCGAAGTGGGCGCACCGCAGATCACGGTCGCCCGGGCGGACGGCACGATGCTGGTCGCGGACGACATTCTGGCGGCGCGCGGCGTCGCCAAGGCCTATTGCGCGGAGAACCCGCAATTCCGCCGCGACACGATCTACGGCGACGGGGTCGTGATCGAGGACGGGAAGGTGATCTTCTCGGAGATCTGCGACTAGGGCCTGATTGGGAATTCGAAGACAGCCGGGGTTCCGGCAGGATGAGTGAGAGACGCATGAGCGATCTGAAGAAAATCGTCATCGACGGAAACGAGATCGAGGTGGACGGGGCGATGACCCTGATCCAGGCCTGTGAGCAGGCGGGGATCGAGGTGCCGCGCTTCTGCTACCATGAACGGCTGTCGATCGCGGGCAACTGCCGGATGTGCCTGGTCGAGGTCGTGGGCGGCCCGCCCAAGCCCGCCGCCTCCTGCGCAATGCAGGTCAAGGACCTGCGCCCGGGACCCGAGGGGGAACCGCCGGTCGTCAAGACCAACAGCCCGATGGTCAAGAAGGCCCGCGAAGGGGTGATGGAGTTCCTGCTCATCAACCACCCGCTGGACTGCCCGATCTGCGACCAGGGCGGCGAATGCGACCTTCAGGACCAGGCGATGGCCTATGGCGTGGATTTCAGCCGCTACCGCGAACCCAAGCGGGCGACCGAGGATCTGGACCTCGGACCGCTGGTGTCGACGCAGATGACGCGCTGCATCTCCTGCACCCGCTGCGTACGCTTCACGACGGAAGTCGCGGGCATTCACCAGATGGGCCAGACCGGTCGCGGCGAGGATGCGGAGATCACCAGCTACCTCAACCAGACGCTGGATTCGAACCTTCAGGGCAATATCATCGACCTGTGCCCGGTGGGCGCGCTGACGTCGAAGCCCTATGCCTACCAGGCGCGTCCGTGGGAGCTGACCAAGACCGAGACCATCGACGTGATGGACGCGCTCGGCTCCAACGTCCGGGTGGATTCCAAGGGCCGCGAAGTGATGCGCATCCTGCCGCGCAACCATGACGGCGTGAACGAGGAATGGATTTCCGACAAGACGCGCTTCGTGTGGGACGGCCTGCGCCGCCAGCGGCTCGACCGCCCCTACGTGCGCCGGGACGGGAAGCTCAAGCCCGCCACCTGGCCCGAGGCGCTCTCGGCCGCGGCCGAGGCGATGAAGGGCAAGAAGGTCACGGGTCTCATCGGCGATCTCGTTTCGACGGAAGTGGCCTTCAGCCTCAAGCAGCTGATCGAGGGGCAGGGCGGCACGGTCGAATGCCGCGTGGACGGCGCGAAGCTGCCCGCGGGCAACCGGTCGGCCTATGTCGGCAACGCCGCGATCGAAGAGATCGACAGCGCCGAGTACATCATGCTCATCGGTACCAACCCGCGTGACGAGGCACCGGTCCTGAACGCGCGCATCCGCAAGGCGTGGCTCAAGGGCGCCGAGGTGGGCGCCATCGGCGTGTCGGGCGACCTGACCTACGAATACAGCTCGATGGGCGACGACCGCGCCGCGCTGCTCAAGCTCGCCGATTACGACTTCGGCGACGTGACGGGCAAGAACTCGATCATCATCGTGGGCCAGGGCGCGCTGAACGAAGCCGACGGCGAAGCCGTGCTGAGCCAGGCGATGAAGGCGGCCGAACGCTCCAACAGCAAGCTCCTGGTGCTGCACACCGCCGCGGGCCGCGTGGGCGCGATGGACGTGGACGCCACGACCGACGGCGGCATGAAAGCCGCGACCGAAGGGGCCGAGGTGATCTTCAACCTGGGCGCCGACGAGGTCGACATCGAAGCCGGCCCGACCGTGATCTACATGGGCAGCCACGGCGACCGCGGCGCGCACCGCGCCGACATCATCCTGCCGGGTGCGGCCTATACCGAGGAATCGGGCCTGTTCGTGAACACCGAGGGCCGCCCGCAGCTTGCACTGCGCGCCTCGTTCCCGCCGGGCGAAGGAAAAGAGAACTGGGCGATCCTTCGGGCGCTGTCGGCCGAGATGGACGCGACGCAGCCCTGGGACACGCAAGCCGGCCTGCGCCGCGCGATGGTCGAGGCCGTGCCGCACCTGGCCCAGGTCGACACGGTGCCGGAGAACGAATGGCAGCCGCTCGAGGTGAAAGCGCCGGGCAAGGCCACGTTCAAGCTGGCGATCGCCGACCACTACCTCACCAACCCGATCGCCCGCGCCTCGGAAGTCATGGCCGAGCTGTCGGCGATGGCCAAGGCGCGCCGCGAGACGCCGGTGGCGGCCGAGTGATCGCCCGCGTGGCATATCTGGGCGCGGCGGTGGCCGCGCTCGCGGCCTGCAGCCAGGACGCCGAGGTGAGCCGGGCGGTGGCCAGCGCCGAGCGCGCGACCACGCCCTATGCGCCCGAATACCTCGGCATCGGCACGCGGCTTCTGGACGGTGATCTCGTCGCTTTCGACGTGGAGATGACCGGCGCGCGCGGCAATGCCGACGTTGCGCGCTATGCGGAATGCGCCGCGGCGCGCTATGCGCTGATCCGCGGCTACGGATTTGCCCGCCACGTGCGAACGGCGGTGGATAAACGCGGCGAAGTGTGGGAAGGGGACGCCACTTACGTGATCTCCGACGCGCTCCCCGACGGATTGGCCACGATCGACGCGGAAGTCGTCGTCGCGGCCTGCGAGGAAAACGGAATACCGACGATCTGAGGCAAGACGCTGATGTATGAATTCTTCACGACGACCAACCTTGGGATCGCGCTGACCATCGTGGGGCAGGTGCTCCTTGTCGTGGTCCCGCTGCTGGTCGCACTGGCCTTCCTGCTCTACTACGACCGCAAGGTCTGGGCGGCCGTGCAGCTGCGCCGCGGCCCGAACGTGGTGGGCGCTTTCGGCCTGCTTCAGTCCTTCGCGGACTTCCTGAAATACGTGCTCAAGGAGATCGTGGTACCGGCAGGGGCGGACAAGTTCGTCTTCTTCCTGGCCCCGATGCTGAGCTTCGTGCTCGCCATGATCGCCTGGTCGGTGATCCCGTTCAACGACCGCTGGGTGCTGGCCGACGTGAACGTCGCGATCCTCTTCGTCTTCGCGGTCTCTTCGCTCGAGGTCTACGGCGTCATCATGGGCGGCTGGGCGTCGAACTCGAAATACCCGTTCCTGGGCTCGCTCCGGTCCGCTGCGCAGATGATCTCCTACGAGGTGTCGATCGGCCTGATCATCATCGGCGTGATCATCTCCACGGGGTCGATGAACTTCGGCGACATCGTGCGCGCGCAGGACGGGGCCGGGATCTTCAGCTGGTACTGGCTGCCGCACTTCCCGATGGTGTTCCTGTTCCTGATCTCGGCGATGGCCGAGACGAACCGCCCGCCCTTCGACCTTCCGGAAGCGGAATCGGAGCTCGTCGCGGGCTACCAGGTGGAATATTCCTCGACGCCCTTCCTGCTCTTCATGATCGGCGAATACGTGGCGATCGTGCTGATGTGCGCGCTGGTGTCGCTGCTCTTCTTCGGCGGCTGGCTGTCCCCGATCGAGGGCATCCCGGACGGCGCGCTGTGGTTCGTCGGCAAGATGTTCTTCTTCTTCACCATCTTCGCGCTGGTGAAGGCCATCACCCCCCGCTACCGCTATGACCAGCTCATGCGTATCGGCTGGAAAGTGTTCCTGCCGCTGTCGCTGATCTGGGTCGTGCTGGTGGCGTTCTTTGCTCAATACGGCGCGTTCTGGGGCACCTACGCGCGCTGGACCGTCGGAGGTTAATCATGGCACTCGACTACACCCGCGCGGCGAAATACTTCCTGCTCACCGACTGGATCAAAGGCTTCCAGCTGGGCATCAAGTACTTCTTCAAACCGAAGGCGACGCTGAACTACCCGCACGAAAAGGGGCCGCTGTCGCCCCGCTTCCGTGGCGAGCACGCGCTGCGCCGCTACCCCAACGGGGAAGAGCGTTGCATCGCCTGCAAGCTGTGCGAGGCGATCTGCCCGGCGCAGGCCATCACCATCGACGCGGAACCGCGTGACGACGGCTCGCGCCGCACCACGCGCTACGACATCGACATGACGAAGTGCATCTACTGCGGCTTCTGCCAGGAAGCCTGTCCGGTGGATGCGATCGTCGAGGGTCCGAATTTCGAATTCGCGACCGAGACCCGGGAAGAGCTGTTCTACGACAAGCAGAAGCTCCTGGAGAACGGCGACCGGTGGGAAGCCGAGATCGCCCGCAACCTCGAGCTGGACGCTCCGTACCGGTAAGGAGAAGGACGAGAATGGGCGCACAGGGCGCAGACGTGTTCGAGGACACCGCCTCGGTGAACTGGCTGGAGGGCGACTACGCCACCTCCGGGGCCAGCGCCGTGGCCGACGCCCTCGACACGGCGGCCGGTCGCCCGGTGACCGAGGTTCTCGAGCGGGACGAAGGCGCGCGGGCGCGCGCGGCGGCCGAAGTGGTCGCGGTGGCCTGCGGCGACCTGCCGGAAGAGATCAACTCCGACCAGCTCGCCACGCTCAACGCCCACGGGTCCGACGTGCGCGCGATGGCCGATCCCAAGGGCCGGGCGCGTGCCGCGCTCGAACGCCTGATCTCGGAGAATTCCGTACTGCACGAGGCCTGGACCCAAGGGGACCACCAGTCGGACTGGGTCGCCGCGCTCAACGATCTGCGCAGGAGGCTCAGATGAACGATTTCGCCCGGATGTACGCCCAGATGATGCAGCAGGGGACCGCGATGGTGAAAGCCTTCAACCCCGCGCTGGAGGATTACACGCCCGAGGGCTTCGAGAAGCTCATGCCGACCATGCCGCGCGACTGGATGGAGGCGATGTTCGGCAATTCCTTCAACAAGGACGGGCTGGACGCGAAGACGCGGCTCATGATCACGCTCGCCGGCCTCGTCGCCGTGGGCGCGACCGCCGAGCCGCAGATCAAGTACACCGTGCGCCACCTCATCGAGGCGGGCGCCACGAAAAAGGAAATCGCGGAAGTCATCTACCAGATGTCGATGCTGGGTGGCATTCCGGCCATGAACAAGGCATTAGCGCTCGCGCAGGGCGTCTTTGCCGAACACGACGAGGAGGACGACGCATGAGCGTTGCCGATTTCGCATTCTACGTTTTCGCGCTGACCACGCTGGTCGGCGGCCTTTTCACCGTGATGGCCCGCAACCCGGTGCACTCGGTGCTCTGGCTGATCTCGGCCTTCATCGGGTCGGCGGGGTTGTTCGTGCTTCTCGGGGCCGAATTCATCGCGATGCTTCTGATGATCGTCTACGTGGGCGCGGTGGCCGTGCTCTTCCTGTTCGTGGTCATGATGCTCGATGTCGACTTCGCCGAGCTCAAGGCGGGCATGGCAAAGTACATGCCGCTGGCGCTTCTGATCGCCGTGGTCCTGTTGATGCAGATGGGCCTGATCTACGGCTCCTGGCAGTTCGCGGACGGGGCCGAAGCCGCGCGCGCCGCGATCACGCCGGATGTCGCCGAGGTGGAGAATACCGCGGCGCTCGGGATGCTGATCTACGACGACTACTTCCTGCTCTTCCAACTGGCGGGCCTGATCCTGCTGGTGGCGATGATCGGGGCGATCACGCTGACGCTGCGCCACCGCAAGGACATCAAGCGCCAGGACGTGCTGGCACAGATGTACCGCGATCCGGCCAAGGCGATGGAACTGCGCGACGTGAAGCCGGGGCAGGGGCTCTGACCCGCGGCTGAGCGCGAGAACGATCCGGGCGGGGGACCGCCCGGGGGAACCAAGGGCCCCCGAGGCCCGGTCAAACAAACCAAGGGCGAAGGCCCAGAGGGACAAGATGGTAGGACTTGAACATTACCTGGGACTGGCGGGGGCACTCTTCGTCATCGGCATCTTCGGTCTTTTCCTGAACCGCAAGAACGTGATCATCCTGTTGATGTCGATCGAGCTTATGCTGCTGTCGGTCAACATCAACCTGGTGGCCTTTTCGTCCTATCTCGGCGACCTGGTCGGGCAGGTGTTCACGCTGTTCGTGCTCACGGTCGCGGCCGCCGAAGCGGCCATCGGCCTTGCCATCCTTGTTTCGTTCTTCCGCAACCGCGGCACCATCGCGGTCGAAGACGTCAACGTGATGAAAGGCTGACGGACCATGACCACCATCATCCTCTTCGCGCCCCTGATCGGCGCCATCATCGCGGGCTTCGGCCACCGGATCATCGGCGACAAGGGCGCGCAGGTCGTGACCACCGCGCTCCTGTTCCTGGCCGCGGTCCTGTCGTGGATCGTCTTCCTGACGCACGACCCGGCCCAGACGCAGCACGTCCAGATCATGCGATGGGTGGAAAGCGGGACGCTGTCGACCGACTGGTCGATCCGGCTGGACCGGCTGACCTCGATCATGCTGATCGTCGTCACCACGGTGTCGAGCCTCGTCCACCTCTACTCGATGGGCTACATGGCCCATGACGCCCAGTTCTCGGAGAACGAGAGCTACCGCCCCCGGTTCTTCGCCTACCTGAGCTTCTTCACCTTCGCGATGCTCATGCTGGTGACGTCGGACAACCTGCTGCAGATGTTCTTTGGCTGGGAGGGCGTGGGCGTCGCCTCCTACCTCCTGATCGGCTTCTACTTCCGCAAGCCGTCCGCCAACGCCGCGGCGATGAAGGCCTTCATCGTGAACCGCGTGGGCGACTTCGGCTTCGCGCTGGGGATCATGGGGCTCTTCTTTCTCACCGACTCGATCCAGCTGGACGAGATCTTCGCGGCCGCGCCGTCGCTGGCCGAGACGGACATCACCTTCCTGTGGCGCGACTGGAACGCGGCGAACCTGATCGCCTTCCTGCTGTTCATCGGCGCGATGGGCAAATCGGCCCAACTCCTGCTGCACACCTGGCTGCCGGACGCGATGGAAGGCCCGACCCCGGTGTCGGCGCTGATCCACGCCGCGACGATGGTCACCGCGGGGGTCTTCCTTGTCTGCCGCATGTCGCCGCTGATGGAATACGCCCCCTGGGCGCTGTCGGTCGTGGTCGGCATCGGCGCGATCACCGCGTTCTTCGCGGCGACCGTGGGCCTGGTGCAGAACGACATCAAGCGCGTGATCGCCTACTCGACCTGTTCGCAGCTGGGATACATGTTCGTGGCCGCGGGCGTCGGCGCCTACCCGGTGGCGATGTTCCACCTGCTGACCCACGCCTTCTTCAAGGCGATGCTCTTCCTGGGCGCGGGTTCGGTCATCCACGGGATGCACCACGAGCAGGACATGCGCAATTACGGCGGTCTGCGCACCAAGATGCCGCTGACCTTCTGGGCGATGCTGATCGGCACGCTCGCGATCACGGGTGTCGGCATTCCGCTGACCCACATCGGCTTCGCGGGCTTCCTGTCGAAGGACGCCATCATCGAGAGCGCCTATGCGGGCACCGCGGGCGGCGTGGCCTTCTGGCTCCTCGTGATCGCGGCGCTCTTCACCAGCTTCTACTCCTGGCGCCTGATGTTCCTGACCTTCTGGGGCACGCCGCGTGGCGACAAGCACACGCACGACCACGCGCATGAAAGCCCGAGCGTCATGACCATTCCGCTGGGTGTCCTGGCGATCGGCGCGATCTTCTCGGGCATGGTCTGGTACGGTTCGTTCTTCGGCGACCACGCTTCGATCAACCGGTTCTTCGGGATCCCCGACAGCCACGCCGCGGCCACCGCGGATCACGGCGAGGGCGTCGGCGAGGCGGTCGAGGAACTGGCCGAGGGCGATGTCGAAGGCGCCGGCGAGGCGGTGACCGAACCCACCGACAGCCACGGCATGGAGGGTGCGGCGGACGCGGCCCACGCGGCAGATTATGCGGGCGGCGCGGTCTTCTTCGGTCCCGAAAACCACGTGATCGACGACGCGCACCATGCGCCGACCTGGGTGAAGATCTCGCCGTTCATCGCGATGCTGATCGGTCTCATCACGGCCTATGTCTTCTACATCGTGAACCCGGCGCTGCCCAAGCGCCTGGCCGAGAACCAGCCGCATCTCTACCAGTTCCTGCTGAACAAGTGGTACTTCGACGAGATCTACGACTACGTCTTCGTGCGGCCCGCCAAGGCCATCGGCCGCTTCCTGTGGAAGCGCGGTGACGGGGCGACCATCGACGGGGCGATCAACGGCCTGTCGATGGGCATCGTGCCCTGGTTCACCAAGCTCGCGGGGCGCTGGCAGTCCGGCTACCTCTTCACCTACGCCTTCGCGATGGTGCTCGGCATCGTCGCCTTCGTGACCCTCATGACGCTGACCGGCGGTGCGAACTGATGAACAACCTGCTTTCCATCATTACCTTCCTGCCGCTCGTCGCGGCGCTGATCCTCGCGCTGTTCCTGCGCGGTGACGATCCGGCGGCGCAGCGCAACGCCAAGTGGCTGGCGCTGGCCGCGACCACGGCGACCTTCCTGATCTCGCTGGGCGTGCTGTTCGGCTTCGACCCCTCGAACACGGGTTTCCAGTTCGTGGAAGAGGCCGACTGGCTGATGGGGATGAGCTACAAGATGGGGGTCGACGGGATCTCGGTCCTGTTCGTGATGCTCACGACCTTCCTCATGCCGCTCACCATCGCGGCCTGCTGGAACGTGACCACGCGGGTGAAGGAATACATGATCGCCTTCCTCGTGCTGGAAACGCTCATGCTGGGCGTCTTCATGGCGCTGGACCTGGTCCTGTTCTACCTGTTCTTCGAGGCGGGCCTGATCCCGATGTTCCTGATCATCGGCATCTGGGGCGGCAAGGAGCGCATCTACGCGGCGTTCAAGTTCTTCCTCTACACCTTCCTCGGCTCGGTGCTGATGCTGGTGGCGATGGTCTACATGTACTTCGAGGCCGGGACGACGGACATCCCGACGCTCCTGAACCACGCCTTCGATTCGAACACCCTGCGCATACTCGGGATCACCGTGGTCGGCGGGGCGCAGACGATGCTGTTCATCGCCTTCTTCGCCTCGTTCGCGGTGAAGATGCCGATGTGGCCGGTCCATACCTGGCTTCCCGACGCGCACGTGCAGGCGCCGACCGCGGGCTCGGTCGTGCTGGCGGCGATCCTGCTTAAGATGGGCGGCTACGGCTTCCTGCGCTTCTCCTTGCCGATGTTCCCGGTCGGGGCGGACGTGATGGGCACCTTCGTGCTGTGGCTGTCGGCGATCGCGATCGTCTACACGTCGCTGGTGGCACTCGTGCAGGAGGACATGAAGAAGCTCATCGCCTATTCCTCCGTCGCGCACATGGGCTACGTGACCGCCGGTATCTTCGCGGCCAACCAGCAGGGCGTCGATGGCGCGATCTTCCAGATGATCAGCCACGGCTTCATCTCCGGCGCGCTCTTCCTCTGCGTGGGCGTGATCTACGACCGGATGCACACCCGCGAGATCGACGCCTACGGCGGGCTCGTGAACCGGATGCCGGCCTACGCGCTGATCTTCATGTTCTTCACGATGGCCAACGTGGGCCTGCCGGGCACCTCGGGCTTCGTGGGTGAATTCCTGACGCTCGTCGGCATGTTCCAGGCCAACACCTGGGTCGCCGCGGTCGCAACGACCGGCGTGATCTTCTCGGCCGCCTACGCGCTCTGGCTCTATCGCCGGGTGGTGATGGGCGACCTGATCAAGGAGAGCCTGAAGGCGATCACCGACATGACGAGCCGCGAGAAATGGATCTTCGCCCCGCTGGTGGCGATGACCCTGATCCTCGGCGTCTATCCGAGCCTCGTGACCGACATCATCGGGCCGAGCGTCGAGAACCTTCTGAACCAATATCACGCGGCGCTGCCCGCGGATGGCACGGCCACGGAAGTGGCCCAGGCCGCAGCGCATTGAGGACGGGACCATGACGACTGATCTTCAGACCATCTTTCCGGAACTGATCCTCGCGGTCTATGCGATGCTCGCGCTGGTCGGCGCGGTCTATACCGGCAAGGACAACCTCACCGGCCCGATCACCTGGCTCACCGCCGCGATCATGGCCGCGCTCGCGCTGTGGATCGGCACGGGCAACGCCACGATGGGCGAGGCTTTCGGCGGCATGTTCATCGCCGACCCCTTCGCCCGCTTCGCCAAGGTGGCGATCCTGATCGCCGCCGCCGCCGTGCTCCTGGCCGGTCAGGAGGCCGTGGCGCGCCGGGGGCTGGGCCGCTTCGAGTACCCGCTCCTCATCGCGCTCGCCACCGTGGGCATGATGATGATGGTGTCGGCGGGCGACCTGATGGCGCTCTACATGGGGCTGGAGCTGCAATCGCTCGCGCTCTACGTGGTGGCCGCGATGAACCGCGAAAGCGTGAAGTCGACGGAAGCCGGCATGAAGTACTTCGTGCTGGGCGCGCTGTCCTCGGGCCTGCTGCTCTACGGCGCCTCGCTTGTCTACGGCTACGCCGGCACGACGCTCTTCTCGGGCATCATCGGCGCGGCTTCGGATGGTGAAATCGGGCTCGGCCTGCTCGTGGGGCTCGTTTTCGTCTCCGCCGGTCTGGCCTTCAAGGTGTCCGCGGTGCCGTTCCACATGTGGACGCCGGACGTCTACGAAGGCGCGCCGACGCCGGTCACCGCCTTCTTCGCCACCGCGCCGAAACTGGCCGCGATGGGGCTCTTCGCCCGCGTGCTCTTCGACGCCTTCGGCGGCGCCGTGGGCGACTGGCAGCAGATCATCGCGCTGATGTCGGTGCTGTCGATGTTCCTGGGCGCGATCGCGGCGATCGGTCAGACCAACATCAAGCGCCTGATGGCCTACTCGTCCATCGCGCACATGGGCTTCGCGCTCATGGGACTCGCGGCGGGCACCGCGATCGGCGTCGAGGCGATGCTGGTCTACATGGCGATCTACCTGACCATGAACGTGGGCACCTTCGCCTTCATCATGTCGATGGAGCGCGACGGCAAGCCGGTGGTCGAGATCGCGTCGCTGAACCAGTTCGCGAAGGCCGAACCGCTCAAGGCGCTGGCGATGCTTGTGCTTCTCTTCTCGCTCGCGGGCGTGCCGCCGATGGTGGGCTTCTTCGGGAAGCTCTACGTGCTGCGCGCGGCCGTGGACGGGGGCCTGACGTGGCTTGCCGTGGGCGGCGTGATCGCCTCCGTGATCGGTGCGTTCTACTACCTGCGGATCGTCTACTTCATGTACTTCGGCGAAACCGAGGGCCAGGCGCAGGCGCCGATGTCCCCAGCCGCCTGGGTGGCGCTGATGGGCTCGGCCGCGATCATGGTGCTGGGCGTCATCAACCTCTTCGGCATCGACACGGCGGCGGCCGCCGCGGCGCAGGCGCTTGTCAATTGATCCCGTGACAGGGGCGGGGCCCGGCGCGGGCCTCGCGCCGGAAATGCGCGGCATTTCCGGGGCCGGGCGGCCGAAGTGCCGCCCGTCGCCCGTTCGTGACGCCCCAATGCCGGTGAGCGCCCGATGAGCGGCACCTGGCCGCCGGGCTACGGCTACCTCCCCCTGGGCGAGGTCACGTCCACACTGGACGAGGGCCGGGCACGTGCGGGCGCGATGACGGGGCCGACCTGGATCACCGCCACGCACCAGACGCAGGCGCGCGGACGCCGGGGCCGGGCCTGGGCCCACCCCGCGGGAAATTTCGCGGCGACCCTGGTGCTGCCACGTCTCGATGACCCGGACAGCGCGGCGCTCCGCTCCTTCGTGGCCGCGCTCGCGCTTGACGAGGCCTTCACCATGCTCACCGGCCGCGCGGACGCCTTCGCGCTCAAATGGCCCAACGACGTGCTCCTGAACGGCGGCAAGGTGGCGGGCATCCTGCTTGAAAGCCTGACGACGCGCGGACGGCTCACCGGCCTTTCGATCGGGATCGGCGTCAACCTGGCCCATGCGCCGGGGGGCGACGCGGTCGAGCCCGGGGCGCTCCCGCCCGTCTCCCTGATGGGCGAGACGGGGCTGGCGGTGAGCCCCGAGGACTTCCTCGAGGCCCTCGCGCCCGCCTATGCCCGCTGGGAGGGCCAGCTCGCGACCTACGGGTTCGAGTCGTTGCGCACCGCATGGCTCGCCCGGGCCGCCCGGCTGGGCGACCAGGTGACGGCGCGGCTGCCCAACGAGGAGATCACCGGCACGTTCCGCACGGTGGACGCCACCGGGCAGCTTGTTCTATCAACCCCGAAAGGCGAACGCTGCATCGCTGCGGGGGACGTGTTTTTCTGACCGGCAAGGGGGTGCGCGATGCTGCTCACCATCGACTGTGGAAATACCAATACCGTCTTCACCCTGTGGAACGGCGACACCGTGCTGTGCACGCTGAGGACCTCGACCGCGCATCAGCGCACGGCCGATGCCTACTGGGTGTGGTTCTCGACACTGATCCGCCATCACGGAATCGAACCCGACGTGGAGGGGGTCATCATCTCGTCCACGGTGCCGCGCGTGGTCTTCAACCTGCGCGTCTTCACCGACCGTTACTTCAACCTGCGCCCGCTCGTGGTGGGCCGTCCCGACTGCCTGCTGCCGATCGACGTGCGCGTGGACGCGGGCACGCAGGTGGGCCCCGACCGGCTGGTCAACACCGTGGCCGGCTACAGCCAGTACGGCGGTGACCTGATCATCGTCGATTTCGGCACCGCGACGACCTTCGACGTGGCCGACAGCGACGGGGCCTATATCGGCGGCGTGATCGCGCCGGGCGTGAACCTGAGCCTCGAGGCGCTGCACATGGCGGCGGCCGCGCTGCCGCATGTCGACATCACGCACCCGGACAAGGTGATCGGCACCAATACCGTGGCCTGCATGCAGTCGGGGATCTTCTGGGGCTACGTCGGCCTCATCAAGGAGATCTCGGGCCGGATCATGGACGAACGGGCCCGCGACATGAAAGTGATCGGAACCGGGGGCCTTGCGCCCTTGTTCCAGAGCCATGCGCCCGTGTTCGACCGGTTCGAGGACAACCTGACCATGCACGGGCTCAGGGTCATTTACGAACACAACAAGGAACAGGGCAACCTATGAGCCAGAACCGTCTGATCTATGTCCCCCTCGGGGGCGCCGGCGAGATCGGGATGAACGCCTATGTCTACGGCTACGGACCCGTGGGCCAGGAACGCCTGATCCTCGTGGATCTGGGCGTGACCTTCCCGGACATGGAAACCACCCCAGGGGTCGACCTCATCATGGCCGACATGACGTGGCTGGTGGAGAACCGTGACCGGCTGGACGCGATCTTCATCACCCATGCGCACGAGGACCACGTGGGCGCCGTCGGCCGCCTCTGGTCGGAGCTGCGCGCGCCGGTCTATGCCCGTGCCTTCACGGCCAACCACGCGCGGCGCAAGATGGAAGAGGCGGGGCAGGACCCCGACGAGGTGCTCACCGTGGAGCCCTGGCCGGAAACGGTCGAAGCGGGGCCCTTCAAGGTGGCCTTCGTGCCGATCAGCCACTCGATCCCGGAAAGCGCGGGGCTCGTCATCGACACGCCGGCGGGCCGCGTCGTCCATTCCGGCGACTTCAAGATCGACCTCGAGCCCGGGGTCGGTGAAGCCTTCGACGAAGCCATGTGGCGCGAGGCCACGGCGGGCCGCGTGCGCGCCTTCATGTGCGATTCCACGAACGTCTTTTCCATGCATCCGGGCCGCTCCGAGAGCGACCTGGGCGTGGAAATCGAGAAGCTGGTCGCGGGCGCGCCGCACATGGTCGTGGCGACCACCTTCGCCTCGAACGTGGCGCGGGTGAAGACGCTGGCGGAGGCGGGGCAGGCCGCGGGCCGCTCCGTCTGCCTCCTGGGCCGGGCGATGCGCCGCATGATCGAGGCCGCGGTCGAAACCGGCGTGCTCGAGGATTTCCCCAAGACCATTCCCCCCGAGGACGCCCGCGACGTCCCGCGCGAGAACCTGATGCTGATCGTCACCGGCAGCCAGGGCGAACGCCGCGCCGCCACCGCGCAGCTCGCGCGGGGCAAGTACCTGGGCCTCGAGATGCACGAAGGGGACATGTTCCTGTTCTCCTCGAAGACCATTCCGGGCAACGAGCGCGGCGTGATCCGCATCCTCAACGCCTTTTCCGAGATGGGCGTCGACATCGTGTCCGACGACGACCGTTACCACGTCTCGGGCCATGCCAACCGCCCGGACCTGGAGCGCATGCACCGGATCGTCGGGGCCGAAACCGTGGTGCCGATGCACGGCGAACACCGTCACCTGCGCGAACATGCGAAGGTCGCGAAGGAGGGCGGGTTCCAGTCGGTCGTGGCCGTGAACGGCGCGATGGTGGACCTGACGAAGGCGACCCCGCACGTGGTCGAACACGTGGAGGCGGACCGCGTCTACCTCGACGGCAAGGTCATCATCGGGGCGCTCGACGGCATCGTGCGCGACCGGATCCGTATGGCGCTGAACGGCCACGTCATCGTCAATGTCATCCTCGAGGACGACGCGCCGCTGGGCGAGCCCTGGGTCGAGATCATGGGCCTGCCCGAGGTCGGCACGAGCCGCGCGCCGCTGGCGGACGTGCTGGAAGAGGACCTGAACCAGTTCCTGATGCGCGCCGCCGACAAGACACTGCGCGACGACGACAAGCTCGAGGACGAGCTGAGGCGCATCACGCGCAAGGTGACCCAGGACGAGATCGGCAAGAAGGCCGAGGTCACGGTCGTGGTGTCGCGGCTGGAGGAATAAGCGGGGTCAGGCGGTGCGGGGCCGGCGGCCCCGCGCAGGTCTTGCGCCGTCCCGCCGCTGGCGGGCCGGCGCGAGGGCACGCGGCTGCGCCGCGTCCGGAGGGCCAGCCCTCCGGACCTCCCGAGGTATTTCGAAAACGAAGAAGGGCGCGCCGGTCAGGACCGGCGTTCGTCGAAGCTTTTCGCGATGAAGTCGGGCAGGTGATCGCCCATGCCCTTCGGCGCGTCGTCGCGGCGGCTGCCGCGGCCCGATTGTTTGCGCTTGGGCTTGTCCTCGGATTTCGGCTTGTCGTCCGCCTTGGGGGCGGGCGTCGTGTCGGCCTTGTCTTCCGGGGCTGCCTTGGGGGCGTCCTCCTTGCGGGGGGCCTTCTTGCGGGCGGGTTTCTTTTCCGGCTTCGGCGTATCGTCGTCCTGCGCCTTGCCCGTGCCCAGCGGGTTGTCGATGCGCGGGATCTCTTTCTCGATCAGGCTTTCCACCGCGTCGAGGTTCTTCTCGTCGCGCGGTTCGCAGATCATGACTGCCTTGCCGTTGCGCCCCGCGCGGCCGGTGCGGCCGATGCGGTGGACGTAATCCTCGGCATGGCCCGGCACGTCGTAATTGAACACGTGGCTCACCGCCGGCACGTCGAGCCCGCGGGCCGCAACATCGGAGGCCACGAGGAAGCGCAGCGTGCCGTCGCGGAAGCCCTGCAGCACTTCCATGCGCTTGGACTGATCGAGGTCGCCGTGGATCGGGGCCGCGTCGTAGCCGTGCGTCTTGAGGCTCTTGGCCACCACGTCCACGTCCATTTTGCGGTTGCAGAAGATGATCGCGTTGGTGCAGGCATCGCCTTCCTTGTCGATCAGCGCGCGCAGGAGCGCCCGCTTCTCGGTCGCCGTCCGGTCGCGGCGCGAGGCTTTGAAGAGGCAGACTTCCTGGGCGATGTTCTCGCCGGTCGTGGCCTGGCGCGCGACTTCGATTCGGGCCGGGTTCGACAGGAAGGTGTTGGTGATGCGCTCGATCTCGGAGGCCATGGTCGCCGAGAAGAACAGCGTCTGGCGCGTGAAGGGCACGAGGCCGAAGATGCGCTCGATGTCCGGGATGAAGCCCATGTCGAGCATCCGGTCGGCTTCGTCGACCACCATGATCTCGATGCCGGTGAGAAGCAGCTTGCCGCGTTCGAAATGGTCGAGCAGGCGGCCGGGCGTGGCGATCAGCACGTCGACGCCGCGGTCGATCAGCGCGTCCTGTTCCTTGAAGCTGACGCCCCCGATGAGGAGCGCCTTGGTCAGCTTCACGTGCTTTGCATAGGTGTCGAAGTTCTCGGCCACCTGGGCGGCCAGTTCCCGCGTCGGGCACAGGACCAGCGAGCGGGGCATGCGCGCCCGGGCGCGGCCGCGGGCCAGCATGGTGATCATCGGCAGGGTGAAGGACGCGGTCTTGCCGGTGCCCGTCTGCGCGATCCCCAGCACGTCGCGCCCTTCGAGCGCGGGCGGAATGGCGCCCTCCTGGATCGGGGTGGGGCTTTCGTAGCCCGCCTCCTCGACGGCCTTGAGGACTTTGGGGCTGAGGTTCAGTTCGGAGAATTTGGTCAAAAGGGATCCTTTGCGTGAGAAGCGGCTGACTGGCCGCTGGTTCCCGCGCGGCCCATTCGACCGGATTGTCGAATATCCTTTGGGCGGTTCTCTACGCCGCGCCGCGCGAAAGGTCAAGAAAGCGTGTAGGAACCGGCCGGCGCGGTGGCGCGTTGACGCGCAGTTGCAACGAAACAAGGGAAAGGATGACAGTCATGATCAAGAAATTCGGCACCGCGCAATGGTCGGGTGGCCTCCAGGACGGCACCGGCACGATCTCGTCCCAGAGCGGGGCGCTGGACGCGCTGCAATACGGGTTCAACAAGCGCTTCCAGGACGAACCGGGGACCAACCCGGAAGAACTGATCGGCGCGGCGCATGCCGCCTGTTTCGCGATGGCGCTGTCCAACATCATGGGCGAAGACGACATCGTTCCCGACAAGATCGACGCGAAATCGACCATTCACCTCGACATGTCGGATGGTCCGAAGATCGTGAAGGCGCATATCGAGGTGACGATCAAGGCGGATGCGGACGAAAGCCGGATCATGGACGCCGCCGGCAAGGCCAAGGAAGGCTGCCCGGTGTCCCAGCTTCTCGATTGCGAGATCACGATGGACGCGAAGGTCGCCTGAGGCGGTTCCACGCCCCGGGGTTACAGGCCTTCGGGGCCCGGCAGGTCTTCGGTCTCCAGCATCGCCGGGTCGGCCGCAACGGCCCGTACCCGCGCCACAAGGAGGGGCGGTCCGCCGCCTTCCCGCCAGAGCGCGGCCAGCGCCAGCCGGAAGCGCGGGCTCTGGGCCGAGCGCCCGTCCAGCGCGTCCAGCAGCGCCGCCCCCTGGGCCGTGAGGAGTTCTTCCAGCGGCCCCGCCGCGACAAGCTCCAGTTCCTCCACATCCTCGACCCGTGCCAGCACCGCGCAGATGGCCTCGAGCGCCGTGTCCGGCGCCTCCTCCATCAGCCGGGCGAGCAGCAGGTCGGTCCAGTAATCCGGATGCGCGTCGAAGGCTTCGGTCTCGAAGGTCGCGCGCAGGAAGTCCAGGTACCGCGCGGCGAAGCGGTCCATGGGCAGGTCGCCCGGCGGCAGCGCGTCGGGCGCCACGCCAAGGGCTTGGGCGACGCGGGATCGGGGTATGTCGCTCATCTGTTCAACCTTTCCGGTCGTCGAACATCCCGGGGTATGGGGGCAGGCCCCTGCCTGGCCGCGGGGTGCCCTCAGTCGCCGTGGAGTTCCTTGGTCGCCGACAGCGTCAGGTCGGGATAGTCGCGTTCGACCCGGTCGATGTCCCATTGCAGACGGGTCAGGAACACCGGGTCTCCGTCATTGTCGTACCCGATGTGTTGCTTGTTGGCGTTGATCAGCTTCTCCATCGCGTCCTTGGGTCCGTGTATCCAGCGCGCCGAGGTGAACTGCGTGGCCTCGAAGCGCACCGGGATGCCGTATTCAAGCTCGATCCGGCTCGCCAGAACCTCGAACTGGAGCTGGCCCACGACGCCCACGATGAAGCCCGAGCCGATATTCGGCTTGAACACCTTGGCCGCGCCTTCCTCGGCGAATTGCATGAGCGCCTTTTCCAGGTGCTTGGCCTTCATCGGGTCGGTGGCGCGCACGCCCTGCAGAAGCTCCGGCGCAAAGGAGGGGATGCCGGTCACGCGCAGCGCCTCGCCCTCGGTCAGGGTGTCGCCGATGCGCAGCTGGCCGTGGTTCGGGATGCCGATGATGTCGCCGGCCCAGGCCTCTTCGGCCAGTTCCCGGTCGGAGGCGAGGAACATCACGGGGTTGGAGATCGCCATCGGTTTCTTGGTGCGCACATGGGTCAGCTTCATGCCGCGCTTGAAGTGGCCGGAGGCCATGCGCACGAAGGCGACGCGGTCGCGGTGCTTGGCGTCCATGTTCGCCTGAACTTTGAAGACGAAGCCAGAAACCTTTGTTTCTTCAGGAGAAATCTGGCGCGGCTCGGCCGATTGTGGCTGCGGCTCGGGGCCGTAGTTGGCGATGCCGTCCATCAGTTCCTTCACCCCGAAGGAATTGATCGCGGAGCCGAACCAGATCGGCGTCATCTGGCCCGCCATGACCTCGGCCGGGTCGAGATGCGGCAGCAGTTCGCGCGCCATCTCGACCTCTTCGGTGAGCTGTTCGAGCAGGTGGGCGGGGATGTGTTCGGCGAGCTTGGGGTCGTCGAGCCCCTCGATCTTGATCGATTCCGCCACCTTGTTGCGGTCGGCCCGGTCCATCAGTTCGAGCCGGTTGTTGAGCATGTCGTAACAGCCCAGGAAATCGCGCCCGACGCCGATCGGCCAGGAGGCCGGCGTGACGTGGATGGCCAGCGTTTCCTGGATCTCGTCGATGATCTCGAAGGTATCGCGGCTTTCGCGGTCCATCTTGTTGCAGAAGGTCAGGATCGGCAGGTCGCGCATCCGGCAGACTTCGAAGAGCTTGCGCGTCTGGCTTTCCACGCCCTTCGCCCCGTCGATCACCATGATCGCGGCGTCCACCGCCGTCAGCGTGCGATAGGTGTCCTCTGAGAAGTCCGAGTGGCCGGGCGTGTCGACGAGGTTGAAGCGGTACTTCTCGAAGTCGAACGACATGGCGGAGGCCGAGACCGAGATGCCGCGGTCCTGCTCCATCTTCATGAAGTCCGAGCGCGTGCGCCGCGCTTCGCCCTTGGCACGGACCTGGCCCGCCATCTGGATGGCGCCGCCGTAGAGCAGGAATTTCTCGGTCAGGGTCGTCTTGCCCGCATCCGGGTGCGAGATGATCGCGAAGGTGCGGCGCCGGGCGATTTCGGCCGGCAGGTCGGGGCGGTTCGGGGTCTGTGCGTCGAGCATGGGCGCCATATATCCGCGCCTCCGGGCCACGACAATGGCGGAGAGCGCGCGGGGCGCCGTGCCGGGGGCGAAAAGGGGGCGGGCGTCCCGTCATTCGTGCAACGCACGCGCGAAATCGGCGGGCGGTGGATGATCGGCAGTTGACCGATCGGTCCATTTTGACAAGGGTCCGCAAAAATACAGGTCAACGAGGGAATACTCATGAAACGTATCGGCGCGATCACGGCGGCCATCGGCGCCTCCGTCTTTCTGTCCGGCTGTTCGCTGGTCAGCCTTGGGCTCGATGCCCGCGACTTCGCCAAGCAGCAGGAAGCGGTGGACAAGATGAATACTGCCACCAACGTGCCCACCAGCGGCTTCGCCACCTACGAAGGCATTGCCCTCATGGGGGCCGAGTACGGCAACAACGACAACGTCGTCTTCCTGGGCGACGGTGCTCTCGTCGCGGATTTCGCCAATGACGACCTGACCGGGGCGGTCACGGACATCAACGGCATCACCCTGACCGACGCACAGCGCAAGGCGCTCCAGAACGGTGATATCCCCAAAGGCATCCTGTTCGCCGCGAGCAGCGCTTCCGGCCAGGTCAACATCAATGCCTCCAACATCGGGGCGGCGCTTACGGGGAACGCGGACGGCACGCTCAACATGGATGGCGACAAGTACGTGGTGTCCGGCGGGCTGGCCGGGGAATATCTCGGCAACGGCGCGACGGCCGTGAAGCTGAACGATGGCAGCGGCTTCATCATCAAGCGCAACGGGAGCAACCCCACCGGCTCCGCGTTCGAGTTCAACGGACAGTAAAGCGTCCCCAACCGAACGTCAGCGGCGGTCCCCCGGGGCCGCCGTTTTCGTTTCAGTTGGCCGAGATCCGGCGCAGCACCTCGACCGCGTCGCCCCGGGCGAGGAGGTCGGATTCGCGCAGTTCGAAAGCCCCTTGGACCGCGTCGCGCAGCGGCCGCGCATCGAGTTCACGGGCGATGGCGTCGGGCAGGGCGCCGCGCGTGGCGGGGTCCGCGAACAGGCTTTCGGCGGCGATCCCTTCGGCATAGATGATCTCATGGTGGTCGAAGAGCACCTGCACGTAATCCACGAAGCCGCCCGGGGTCCGTGTCACGCTCGTCCCGTTCACCAGGAGGCCCGCGCGCACCAGCAGGTCGCGCTGCCCCGCGCCCAGGGCGCTGATGCGCTGGTAGATGAAGAGCCGGTGGTTCGGGCTCACCACGAGGTCGCCCATGTTGTGAAGCGCGCCTGCCCGGATGCGGATCGGGGCGAAGTCGCCCTCGGCGCGCACGGTCTGCATTCCCGTCCAGCGCACCTCCTGCGGCCCGGAATCGCGGGTCAGGACCCGGTCGCCGGGCGCCAGATCCTCGACCGGCACCTGCCGGCCGTCCGCCATCGTGATGCGGGTGCCGCGGGTGAACGACACGGTGGCGCTTTCGGCAAGCCGCGCCCGCGCCCCGTCGCGGTCGATGGTGACAAGCGTGTAGGGGACTTTCGGCATCATCGGGGCGAAGGGGTGGACGTGGACGGCCGCGATGAGGTCCGTGCCGGGTTCCAGTTCGACAAGGATCACCGCCTCGACCGTGCTGCCGTCCGCCGACATGAACGTGACGAGGCTGTCGAGGCAGATCTTGGCGCCGGGCGTACCGGCATCGGTGCGCGCGCCCACCGCGAACGCGCCGCCCGGGACCTGGGCAAGCGCGAGCGGGCGGGGTCTCGCGTCGTCGGACAGTTCGTAGACATCCTCGGGCAGCAACTCGGCCGCGTCGGCCAACGGCTCGCCCTCGTTGACCCCGTGCACCACGCGCAGATTCTCGGCCCGATGGACCATCAACTGGCGCACGGGCCAGTCCGCTTGCATGTCCTGGGTCATTGTCGTTTCCCCGGCGGGCGCCTGCGCACCCGGCTCTCCCTTGGCGTCCCCACCGCCGAGGAAACGCTACTCCACGGGGCTCGAACCGGTCAACAAGGGCTTGATCGGCAAGGGTTTCGGGCCGCGCGGGCCGGATGATTGTCGCGCGTGGCGCGCCAATCCGCCATCCGCGCCCGTATTGGACGCAGCCGGCAGGCATGGGCGAATCGTGCGGGTGGTGCTAGCCAAACGTCAAACGACACGGGAGAAACAGATGGATTTCGGTTTGAAGGGCAAGACGGCGCTGGTCTGCGCAAGCTCGGCCGGGCTCGGGCGCGGCTGCGCCGAGGCGCTGGCGGGCGAGGGGGTGAACCTCGTCATCAACGGGCGCACCGAAGAGACGCTGGAGGCCACCGCGGCTGATTTGCGCGCGCGCTTCGGGGTCGAGGTGACGGCCGTCGCCGCCGACGTGACCACCGAAGAGGGGCGCGCCAAGCTTCTCGAGGCCGCGGGTGAGGCGGACATCCTCGTCAACAACGCGGGCGGCCCGCCGCCGGGCACCTGGACCGATTGGGAACGCGAGGATTTCATCAAGGCGCTGGACGCGAACATGCTGACCCCGATCGCGCTCATCAAGGCGATGGTCCCGGGGATGATGGAGCGCGGCTGGGGCCGGGTGGTCAACATCACCTCGCGCGCCGTGAAGGCGCCGATCCCGGCGCTCGGTCTGTCGAACTCGGCCCGCGCGGGGCTGACCGGCTACGTCGCCGGCACGTCGCGCCAGATCGCGCGCTCCGGCGTGACGATGAACAACCTCCTGCCGGGGATGCACGACACCGACCGGGTCAAGAAGCTCGACCAGAACGCGGCCGACACGCAGGGCATCAGCTTCGACGAAGCCCGCAAGAAGCGGTTGGCGGGCTCGGTCATGGGCCGTGACGGCACGGCCGAGGAGTTCGGCGCGGCCTGTGCCTTCCTGTGCTCGAAGCAGGCGGCGTTCATCACCGGACAGAACATCCTGGCCGACGGCGGCGAGGTGAACGCGACGCTCTGAGCGCGCGCGCCCGCCCACGATCCCGGGCGGGCGGCCTGCTTGCCGCCCGCGCCCGGCGCTGCTATCGAGCGGCCCAAGCCTGAGCGTTTTCATCAGGTTCCGAGAGGCCAAACGTGACCGAATTGCCCCGTCTTGAGGTATCGAATCTGACCCGAAGCTTCGGTGGCCGGGTCGTGGTCAATGACGTGTCGCTGACCGTCATGCCGGGGCAGGTGACCTGCCTTCTCGGCCCCTCGGGCTGCGGCAAGTCGACCACGCTGCGCCTCATCGCCGGGGTGGATCGCCCCGACGCGGGCGAGGTGCGGATGGACGGCGCGCTGATGGCGGGCGGGTCCACGATGGTGCCGCCGGAGGCGCGCGGCACCGGGCTCATCTTCCAGGATTTCGCATTGTTCCCGCACCTGTCGGTGTCCGACAACGTGGCCTTCGGGCTCAAGGGCACGCGGACCGAGAAACGCCTGCGCGTTCACGAGCTGCTCGAAAAGGTGGGGCTTGCGCGCTACGTCGACACCTTCCCGCATGAATTGTCCGGCGGGGAGCAGCAGCGCGTTGCGTTGGCCCGTGCCCTCGCCCCACGTCCCAAGATCATGCTGATGGACGAGCCGTTCTCGGGTCTCGACAACCGGCTTCGCGACGGCATCCGCGACGAAACGCTCGCCATCCTGAAGGAAGAGGGCACGGCGGTCCTGCTCGTCACCCACGAACCCGAAGAGGCGATGCGCATGGCCGACGAGATCGCGCTGATGCGCGGCGGGCGGATCGTGCAGCGGGGGGCGCCCTACAACATCTACAACGCCCCCGCCGACCGCGAGGCGGCGGCATTCTTCTCGGACATCAACGTGATCGAGGGAACCGTGCAGGGCGCGTTGACACAGACCGCCTTCGGCCAGTTCCTCACGCCCGGTTACGCGGACGGGGCCGAGGTCGAGATCGTGATCCGCCCCCAGCACCTCAGCATCGATTTCTACCGCGACGGGCAGGCCCCGGCACCCACGCCCGAACACGGCGTCTGGGCCCCCGCCACGGTCAGCCGCGCGCGATTCGTGGGCACGGAATCGATCGTCGATTTCGTGATGGAGGACGCCTCGACGCTCAAGGCGACGATCCCCAATGTCTTTCTGCCGCGTCCGGGTACCACGTTGTGGATCGCGATCCGCCGAGATCGCTGTTTCGTGTTCCCAGCCGGCGGCAAAAGCGCGCAGGGGTGAACAAACCCGTGCATTTTATTGCCGAACGAACGGCTTTGGGGGTTTGATCTTTCGCCCGAAGTCAATAAATACGATGGACGGAATGGGGCGCGGACGATGTGCGCCCCGAAAGGGAGAATTCCTATGCTGAACAATATCGGGCTTCCTGGCCTTCTTCTCATCGCGGTCGTCGTGCTCGTGCTTTTCGGACGCGGCAAGATCTCGTCGCTGATGGGCGAGGTGGGCAAGGGCATCACCTCCTTCAAGAAGGGTATCGATGACGGCAAGGCCGAGATCGAGAACCAGTCCTCGGAAGATGCCAAGGACGTCACGCCCGAGGGCGAGAAAGACAAGGCTTGAGCCACTTCTTCGTCCTCTGAGAGGCGCCGTCCATGCTCGACATCGGTATGACCGAGCTTTTGCTCATCGGCATCGTCGCGTTGATCGTGGTGGGGCCGAAAGACCTGCCCGGCATGTTTCGCACGCTGGGCCGGTTCACGGCGCGTGCGCGCCAGCTGGGCCGCCAGTTCACGCAGGCGATGAACGACGCCGCCGACCAGTCCGGCATGAAGGACGCGGCGGACAGCCTGAAGGGCGTGTCGAACCCGCGCAAGTTCGGCATGGACAAGCTGAACGAGGCGGCCAGCAACTTCGAAAAGTGGGATCCCTCCAAGTCGACCGGCAAGCCGCCCGAACACGGCCGCAAGCAGCCCGACCCCGAGCGTGAGGCCGACGTGGCCAAGATCCGCGAGGCGACCCAGAAGAGCGGGCAGGCCAAGCTTGACGCCGAGAAGGCCGCGGCCGCCGAAGCCGATGTGCCGGCCGAGGACGCGGCGACGGACAAACCGTCCGCCAAGACGCCGGCGGCGAAGAAGACCCCTGCGAAAAAGCCGGCGGCCAAGAAAACCACGGCGAAGTCGGCCTCGACCACCAAGTCCACAGCGAAGAAACCGGCCGCGAAAAGCACCGGCGCGGCGAAGACGGCGACGAAGCCCAAGACCACCAAGTCCACCGGGACCAAGTCGACCGGAACCAAGGCAACTGGGACGAAAACCGCGGCGACCAAGACGGCCGCGAAATCGTCGCCGAAATCGACCGGAACCAAGACGACGGCAGGGGCCAAGTCGACCGGCGCGGCCAAGACCGCGACCAAGAAAGCCCCGGCCAAGAAAGCGCCCGCCAAGAAGGCTGCCTCTGAATGAGCGACACGAACGAGATCGAAGACAGCGCGGCACCGCTGATCGAACACCTTGCCGAGCTGCGCACCCGCCTGATCTACTCGGTTCTCGCCTTCATCGTCGCGATGGTGATCTGCTTCACCGTCTGGAACCCGATCTTCAACTTCCTGACCCAGCCGCTGTGCAGCGCGCGGGTCGCCGATGGCGCGGATTGCGGCCTGATCCTCATCAAGCTTCAGGAAGGCTTCTTCCTCGCCGTGTCGATCTCGCTCCTGGGCGGGCTGTTCCTGGCCTTCCCCGTGATTTCCTACCAGATGTGGCGCTTCGTGGCGCCGGGGCTCTACAAGAACGAGAAATCGGCCTTTCTGCCCTTCATGATCTCGTCGCCGCTCATGTTCGTGCTGGGCGCGGCCTTCGCGTTCTACGTGGTCACGCCGCTGGCCTTCGACTTCTTCCTGGGCTTCCAGCAGGAAGGCACGCTGATCACCGAGGACGAGGTCCGCAACACCACCGCCGGCATCGCCTTCCAGGGCTCCGCGCAGGAATACCTCAAGCTGACGATCAAGTTCATCGTCGCCTTCGGCCTGTGTTTCCAGCTGCCCGTGCTGCTCACGCTCATGGGCAAGGCGGGTCTCGTCTCGGCCGTTGGGCTGGGGCAGGTGCGCAAGTACGCCGTGGTCGGCATCCTTGTGCTGGCCGCGCTCGTCACCCCGCCGGACGTCATCACCCAGGTGATCCTGTTCGTCGTGGTCTACGGCCTCTACGAGATCTCGATCCAGCTCGTGAAACGGGTCGAGCGCAAGCGCGAAGAACGCCTGCGGGCCGAGGGGCTGTGGTTCGAGGACGACGACGAGGAAGAGGGCGGTGCGACCACCCCGGCCACGAAGGCGGCGTCCACGCCGGCGCAGCCGGAAGAGGACGACGACCCACTTCTCGCCGAGTTCGACGAGGATGACGGCGAACCGGAGCCGGACGACGAGGACGTCGATCCGGACGCGCCGAAAAAGGACTGATGTCGACCGATCCGCTCATCCGCATCGCCGAGGCGCTGGAGCGTATGGCGCCGGCGCCGCGCGCGACCCCTGACTTCGACGCGGCCGACGGCTTCGTCTGGCACGTGGACCCCGACCGGCTCGCCCCGGTCGCGCAGGTGAACCGCGTGGAGATCGACCTCCTGATCGGGGTCGACCGCGCCCGCGACACGCTGCTGGCCAACACCAGCCAATTCGCGCGCGGCCTGCCGGCCAACAACGCGCTTTTGTGGGGCGCACGCGGGATGGGGAAATCCTCGCTCGTGAAGGCCGTCCACGCGGCGGTCAACGCCGAGCACCCGGTCAAGATCGTGGAACTCCAGCGCGAGGACCTTCCCAGCGTCGGGCGCCTGCTGACGCACCTGCGCGGCGCCCCGCACCGCTTCATCCTGTTCTGCGACGACCTGTCGTTTTCCCACGACGACGAGCACTACAAGTCGCTCAAGGCCGTGCTCGACGGCGGGATCGAGGGGCGGCCGGAGAACGTGGTTCTCTACGCCACGTCGAACCGGCGCCACCTGATGCCGCGCGACATGATCGAGAACGAACGCTCCACCGCGATCAGCCCCTCGGAGGCCACCGAAGAGAAGGTGTCGCTGTCGGACCGGTTCGGGTTGTGGCTGGGCTTCCACCCCTGTTCGCAGGACGAGTACCTCGCCATGATCCGCGGCTATTGCGACGCCCACGGGGTCGATATCGCGGACGAGTACCTGCGCGCCGAGGCGATCGAATGGCAGGCGACGCGCGGCGGGCGCTCGGGCCGGGTGGCCTGGCAGTTCTTCCTCGACCTCGCCGGGCGGCATGGGGTGCAGGTGCCACAATGACGCCCCCGCGCACGCGCGCAACCTTGCAAAAATCGAACCGGAATATACCTTGCGACGTAAGGTATCAGGTCGCGCAGACAGGCGGCGATCTGGGAACTGGGGAATGACGATGGATGATCTGACTGTCCGGCAGGCGTCCCGCGCCTACAACGAAAAGAACGACGCGCTGGCCCTCTTCAGCCTCGGGGCGAACTTCGTGGTGTATTTCGGGTCGCTCTACCTCGCGATTCGCGCCGCGCAACTCGACCTGTGGTGGCTCTATGCCCCGCTCGTGGTCGTGCTGGCCCTCGCGGCCGGCCGTCTTTACGTGCTGGAACACGATTTCGGCCACCTGAGCTTCTTCTCCAGGCGCAAGTGGAACATCCTGGGCGGGCACCTCGTGTCGCCCTTCACGCTCGCCGAATTCTACACGATGCAGTACAACCACGACGAGCATCACCGACAGATCGGCAACCTCGAACACCGCGAGGCGGGCGAGATCTTCACCATGACGCTTCGTGAATGGAACGAGGCGGGGTTCTGGAAGCGCCTGCACTACCGGCTCTACCGCAACCCCTTCGTGATGATCCCGCTGGGCGCGTTCGTCACCTATTTCCTGGTGTGGCGCTTCCCGAAGAACACGATGAAGATCGCGCCGAAATCGGTGTTGATCCACAACATCGTGCTGTTCGCCTGGTGGGGCCTGGTCTATGCGCTCTCGGGCTGGATCGGCGTGATCACCATCTGGGTGTCGATCTTCGTCGCGGGCTGCCTGGGCGTCTTCCTCGTCTACTTGCAGCACAATTTCGAAGACACCTACTGGGACCGGCGCCCGGACCTCAGCTTCGACCAGGCGGCGCTTCAGGGCGCGTCCTGCCTGTCCTTCGGCACCTGGTTCGACGAGGCCGTGGCCAACATCACCAAGCACGACATCCACCACCTGAACGCCTCGATCCCCTGCTACCGGCTGCGCCAGGCGCACCGGGAACTCGAGGACATCTTCCCGCTGCGCCGCATCTCGTTCCGCGAAGCGCTCCATGCCTTCACGCTCAAGCTCTGGGACGAGGAAACCGACCAGCTCGTGCCGTTCCCGAAAGACCGCCGCACGTCGCCCGCGATGGCCCCGGCCGAGTAGGCGACACCGGCAGGCCCGATGAAGAACGGCGCGGGACATCCCGCGCCGTTTTCCGTCAGGGGCATGATCCCCTTCATCGTTCCACAAATACTTCGGGGGGCGCGGGGGGCTGGCCCCCCGCTTCCACACCCCGACCTCAGGCCAGAACGCCCTCTGCCGTGATCCACGACCG
This sequence comes from Maritimibacter harenae, assembly GCF_009882975.1. Lineage (GTDB taxonomy): Bacteria > Pseudomonadota > Alphaproteobacteria > Rhodobacterales > Rhodobacteraceae > Maritimibacter > Maritimibacter harenae. The sequence continues at coordinate 147,524 of NZ_WTUX01000017.1, read as the reverse complement.
GCCGCCCAGGTAGGGACGGATCGCCTCGGGCAGCGTGACCGAGCCGTCCTCTTCCTGCCCGTTCTCGAGCACGGCGATCAGGCAGCGCCCGACGGCGAGGCCGGAGCCGTTCAGCGTGTGGACGAACTCGGGCTTGGCCCCCGCCTCGGGGCGGAAACGCGCGTTCATGCGGCGGGCCTGGAAATCCCCGGTCGTGGAGACCGACGAGATCTCGCGGTAGGTGTCCTGGCCGGGCAGCCAGACCTCGATGTCGTGGGTGCGCCGGGCGCCGAAGCCGATGTCGCCCGTGCACAGCACGACGGTGCGGTAGGGCAGCCCCAGGCGCTCCAGGATGTCCTCGGCACAGCGGGTCATGCGCTGGTGCTCGGCCTCGCTGTCCTCGGGGCGCGTGATCGAGACCATCTCGACCTTCTCGAACTGGTGCTGGCGCAGCATCCCGGCGGTGTCCTTGCCGGCGGACCCGGCTTCGGAGCGGAAGCACTGGGTGTGGGCGGCGTAGCGGCGGGGCAGGGTGGACGCCTCGACCGTCTCGCCGTTCACCATGTTGGTCAACGTCACCTCGGCGGTGGGGATGAGCCACCAGCCGTTGGTCGTCTTGTAGCTGTCCTCGCCGAATTTCGGGAGCTGCCCGGTGCCCATCATCATCTCCTCGCGCACGAGCACGGGGGTGATGGTCTCCGAAAGGCCGTTCTCCTCGACATGGGTGTCGAGCATGAACTGGGCGAGCGCGCGGTGCACGCGCGCCACGGCGCCGGTCATCACGGCGAATCGCGAACCCGACAGTTTCGCGGCGGTCTCGAAGTCGAGCCCGTCCTGCACGGCCGCGAGCTCGTAATGCTCCTTCGGCGTGAAGGAGAATTCACGCGGGGTGCCCCAGCGGCGGATCTCGACGTTGTCGTCCTCGTCCTCGCCGTCGGGCACGTCGTCCGCGATGACGTTGGGCAGGGTCATGAGAAGGGCGGTGAGCGCCTCGTCCTTGGCCTTCGCCTCGTCGTTGAGCCGCGCGATGTGCTTTTTCTTGTCGGCCACCTCGGCGCGCAGGCGCTCGAACTCCGCTTCGTCGCCCGAGGCCTTGGCCGCCCCGATCGCCTTGGCGGCCTTGTTGGCCTCCGCTTGCGCGGTCTCGGATTCGAGGATCGCGGCGCGGCGTGCCTCGTCCAGCGCCAGGACCTCCGCCGACACGCCCGACAGGCCGCGGCGCGCCATTGCGGCGTCGAAAGCCTCGGGGTTGTCGCGAATGGTGCGGATGTCGTGCATGGCTCGGGTCCCTCAACTGCGTTCGGCGCGGTTATGCCCGATTACACGAAGGGGCGCAAAGGGCGAAAACGGTCCGGCCGCGGCGCGCGTGACGGCGACAGGAAAATCGCCCCGCGCCCTCGATTTATCCTCGAAACATGTTATCGTGCGGTCACAATACGTCGGGGTGGGGCGCGTTGGTAGAACGGGTGTGGTGAGCGTGTCCCGACAGGTTCAGATCGTAACGCAGGACGACATTGCGCCGTCCGCCTGGGACGCGGTTGTTTCGCCCGGGCAACGAAAGCCGAAACTCCTGCATGACTGGGCGGCCGCGATGGCCCGCCAGTACAGCCGGGGCGGAAAGCTCCGGGTGGTCGCGGTCGGCCCGCGCTCCGCGCCCGAGGCCCTTCTGCCGCTCAGCGTCGGGGAGGGCTGGCTCCGGCGTCACGGTTTCATCGCCAATGACGACGGGGGCCTGGCCGTGGCGCGCCGGGACGATGCCGTGCTGGGCGACCTGGCGGCCGGCGTGATCGGGCTGGGCAAGCCCGTCGACCTGGGGTTCTACCCCTCCGACGACCCCTTCATTCCCGCGATCCGGCGCGCGGCGCGCGGCCGGGCGGTGGTGGTGCTCAAGCCGCAGGAGACGCCGTCGGCCCCGTGGCTCGACCTCGACGCCTCCTGGGCGGAGCCGGGTACGCATCTCAGCCGCAACACGCGCCAGTCCCTGCGCCGCAACGAACGGCGGCTGCGCGAACTGGGCGAGGTGACGTTCGAGGTGATCGAGCCGGAACCGGAGGCGGTGGACGGGCTCCTCGACACGGCGGTCGCGGTCGAGGCGAAGGGCTGGAAGGACCGAACCGGCACGGCGCTGTCCCACGACCACCGCCAGCAGGCCTTCTTCCGCGACTACGCCAGGACCGCGGCGTGGGCCGGTCGGCTGCACATGGCGTTCCTGCGCCTCGACGGCGCGGCGGTGGCCATGAGCATCGGCGAGATCCGGGACAACGTGTTCTGGCACTACAAGATCGGCTACGACGAGTCGGTCGCGAAGTTCGGCCCCGGCGCCATGATGCAAAACCACCTGACCGCCCACCTAGCGGAACGTGGCGTGTCGCGCATCGAGATGCAGGGGCACCTGGCGGCCTACAAGAAGAAGTGGACCGACAAGGCGGTGCCGACCACGGCGGTGCGCATCTACCCGTTCACGCCCCGCGGGCTCGCGGCGGTCGGCCACGATGTCGCGCGCCAGGGGCTCAAGCGGTTCGAGGCGCGGCGGATGCGCGCGGCAAAGCGCGAGACCCGCAAGACGCCCGGGACCAAGCCGCCCCGGCGCGGGTGACGCCGCGCCACCCCCTGTGTCGATTTCGCGCCGTCCATTGCTTGCCAACACATGGGTGCCCATATAGGGTCCGCGCCAGCCAAAAGGGGGCCACAGGGCCCTGACAATCAAGGGACCAATCCATGCTCGTATCGCCCGCTTTCGCGCAGGCCGCCGCACCCGGTGGCAGCCTCCTGAACGGAATGCTCATCCCGATGATCCTGGTTTTCGGGATCATGTACTTCTTCCTCATCCGCCCGCAGCAGAAGAAGATGAAGGAAGACCAGAAGATGCGCGAGGGGTTGCGCCGCGGCGACCAGGTGGTCACCCAGGGCGGCATCATCGGCAAGGTGTCCAAGGTGAAGGAAGGCGAAGAGGTCGAGGTCGAGATCTCCGACGGCGTGAAGGTGCGCGTGACCAAGTCCGCGATCCTGCAAGTCATGTCGAAGACCGAGCCGGCCGAAGCCAAGAGCTGAGCCAACACCACCACCAACAGGGGCGGGGCAGCACCACATGCTGAACATTTCCATCTTCAAGCGGGTCGTCATCATCCTCGTGGTGGTGGCTGGGCTGGTCTACGCCCTTCCGAACCTGTTCTACGGACAGGTCGAGCGGCACAACGACGCGGCTGCCGCGATCGAGCTTTCGGGCGCCGAGACGCCGACGCCGGAACAGGAAGCCGACCTGTCGGCCTGGCCCGAATGGCTGCCCTCCGGGCTGGTCAACCTCGGGCTCGACCTGCGCGGCGGCGCGCACCTGTTGGCCGAGGTCCAGGTCGAGGACGTCTACGAGGCGCGGATGGACGCGCTGTGGCAGGAGGTCTTCCCGATCCTGCGCGAGGCGCGCTCGGTCGTCGGCACCATCCGCCGCGTGCCCACCGATGACGGCACGCTGCGCGTGCGCATCGGCAACACCGAGGCGATCGACGACGCCGCCGAACTGGTGCGTCAGCTGGCCCAGCCCGTGACCTCGCTCACCGGGGCCGGGGCCACGGACATCGAGGTCGCCGTCGAGGGGAGCGAGATCGTCGCGCAGCTGTCGGACGCCGAGAAGCTCGCCACCGACGACCGCACGATCCAGCAATCGCTCGAGATCATCCGCCGCCGGGTGGACGAGGTCGGCACGCGCGAACCCACGATCCAGCGCCAGGGCGAGGACCGGGTTCTGATCCAGGTCCCCGGTCTCGGCTCGGCCGACGAACTCAAGGCGCTGATCGGCACCACCGCGCAGCTGACCTTCCAGCCGGTCGTCGGCCGCACCAGCGACGCCGACCAGGCGCCGGGGCCGAACAACGTCATCTACCCGTCGGTGGACCAGGAAGGCGTCTACTACATCCTCGAGGACACGCCGGTCGTCACCGGCGAGGACCTGACCAACGCGCAACCGACCTTCGACACGAACGGCCGCCCCGCGGTGAACTTCAGTTTCAACCCGCACGGCGCGCGGCTCTTCGGCGACTACACCGCCGAGAACGTGGGCAGCCCCTTCGCAATCGTGCTCGACGAAGAGGTGATCTCGGCCCCCCGGATCAACGAGGCGATCCCGGGCGGCTCCGGCATCATCACCGGTGATTTCACGGTCGAGGAATCGACCAACCTCGCCGTGCTCCTGCGCGCGGGCGCGCTGCCGGCCGAGATGACGTTCCTCGAAGAACGCACCATCGGGCCCGAGCTGGGCGCCGACAGCATCGCGGCGGGTGAAATCGCATCGCTCGTGGCCTTCGCCGGCGTTCTGCTCTTCATGGGGCTGAGCTACGGCTGGTTCGGTATCCTCGCCAACATCGCGCTGATCCTGAACGTCGGGCTGCTCTTCGGCCTGCTCTCCGCCATCGGCGCGACGCTGACCCTGCCGGGGATCGCGGGGATCGTGCTGACAATCGGTATGGCCGTGGACGCGAACGTGCTGGTCTTCGAACGCATACGCGAGGAATCGAAGGCCGGGCGCGGTCCGGCGCGGGCCATCGACCTGGGCTACGAGAAGGCGCTTTCGGCGATCATCGACGCCAACATCACCACGTTCCTGACCGCCGGCATCCTGTTCCTGATGGGGTCGGGACCGGTCAAGGGCTTCGCCGTGACCCTTGGTCTCGGCATCCTGACATCCGTGTTCACCGCGATCTTCGTCACGCGCCTGATGGTCGTGATCTGGTTCGAACGCCGCCGCCCGAAGACGTTGGAGGTCTGATATGCGCCTGAGACTCGTTCCCAAGGAGACGTCGTGGGATTTCTTCTCGCGTTCGAAACTGACGCTCGGCTTTTCCGGGCTGCTGGTCGTGGCCTCGATCATCGCGTTCTTCGTGATCGGCCTGAACTTCGGCATCGACTTCCGGGGCGGCACCACGATCCGCACCGAGAGCACGCAGGCCGTCGACGTGGGCGAATACCGTGACGCGCTGGCCCCCCTGGGGCTGGGCGACGTGTCGATCAGCGAGGTCTTCGACCCCAACTTCGGGCCCGACCAGAACGTCGCGATGGTGCGCATCCAGGCACAGGACGGCGACCAGGCGATCTCGGTCGAGACGATCCGGGCCGTCGAGGACGCGCTCCAGACCGTGGACCCCGATATCACCTTCCCGAGCGTGGAAAGCGTGGGCCCCAAGGTCTCCGGCGAACTGATCTGGACCGCCGTCGAGGCGGTTCTGGCCGCCATCGCGACGGTGCTGATCTACATCTGGCTCAGGTTCGAATGGCAGTTCTCGCTGGGGGCCGTGATCGCGCTGGTCCATGACGTCGTGCTCACCATCGGGGTGTTCTCGATCTTGCAGATCCAGTTCGACCTGGCGATCATCGCGGCGCTGCTGACCATCGTGGGCTATTCGCTGAACGACACCGTGGTCGTCTTCGACCGGGTGCGCGAGAACCTGCGCCGCTACAAGAAGCTGGAGTTGCAGGAGGTCCTCAACCTCTCGATCAACGAAACGCTGAGCCGGACGGTCATGACCTCGGTCACGACGCTGATCGCGCTGATCGCGCTGTTCATCCTGGGCGGCGACGTGATCCGCGGCTTCGTCTTCGCGATGATCTGGGGCGTCGTCGTCGGCAGCTATTCGTCCGTCTTCGTGGCCTCCGCGATCCTTCTGCGCCTCGGCGTGAAGCGCGACTGGTCCAAGCCCGACGCCGAGGCGGGCACGCAGTTCGGGTCCGCCGAAAGCTGACAGCGCGCAGGCCGCCCGCCGTGGGCGGCCGCGCTTTTTCCCAAAGCTGGTCAACGGGAGGCGGCTCAACCGCGCGCGCGGACCGTGGGACCGGGGCACTCGGGCCTGCCGGCGCGAGGGCCTTTTCCCCGGTCTTCTGACAGGGTAGGGAGGGGCCATGGAAATGCACGAGATCACATACGGGCAGGCGATGCCGGTCGAGGGCTACGGCCCCGGGTTCTTCCGCGTGGCGGGCGACGTGATCGAGGGGCCGATGCTGGCCACCGGCAAGCGCGCGGTGAGCTGGGGCGGGCTCGAGGACGAGGCCGCGCTGCTGGCTCTCAAGGACGAGATCGACGTCCTGTTCCTCGGCACGGGTCCGGAAATGGATTTCGCCCCCAAGGGCCTCAGCGAAAGGCTGAACGCCGCCGGGATCGGGATCGAGGCGATGTCCTCGCCCGCCGCCTGCCGCACCTACAACATCACGCTGTCCGAAGGGCGCCGCGTGGCGCTTGCGGTGCTCCCGGTCTGATGGAGCTGCGGGTCGAGGGCCTCACCGTGGCGCGCGGCGGCGTGCCGGTTCTGGAGGGGCTGGGCTTTTCCCTGAAGGCGGGCGAGGTGCTGGTGCTGCGCGGGCCGAACGGGTCGGGCAAGACGACGCTCCTGCGCACGCTGGCAGGGCTTCAACCGCCGCAGGCGGGTGAAATCAGCCTGCCGCCCGAAACCATCGCCTACGGCGCCCATGCCGACGGGCTGAAGGCCCAACTCACCGTGACGGAGAACCTGATGTTCTGGGCGCGGGTCTATGGCACCGGCGACATCGACGCGGCGCTGTCGCGCATGAACCTCGTGTCCCTGCGTGACCGGCCGGCAGCGAACCTGTCGGCGGGGCAGAAGCGGCGGCTGGGGCTGGCGCGGCTTCTCGTCACCGGGCGCCCGATCTGGCTGCTCGACGAGCCGACCGTGTCGCTCGATACCGCCTCGGTCGGGCTCTTCGCCGATTGCGTGCGCGCCCACGTGGCCGACGGCGGGGCGGCCCTCATCGCGACCCATATCGACCTCGGCCTCGAGGCCGAGATCCTCGACGTGACGCCCTTCCGGGCCGACCCGGACGCCGCGCGTGTGCAGGGCGCCTTCGACGAGGCCTTCCTGTGATCGCGCTCCTGATGCGCGACCTGCGCCTGTCGGTGCGCGCCGGCGGGGGCTTCGGCCTCGGGCTGGCGTTCTTCCTGATCGTCACGGTGCTCGTGCCCTTCGGCGTCGGGCCGGAGGCCGAGATCCTTGCGCGGATCGCGCCGGGTATCCTGTGGGTGGGGGCGCTCTTGGCCTGCCTCCTCTCGCTCGACCGGATCTTCCAGCTCGACTTCGAGGACGGCTCGCTCGACCTGCTGGCCACGGCGCCTGTCCCCATGGAAGGCGCGGTCGCGATCAAGGCGCTGGCGCACTGGCTGGTCACGGGCTTGCCGCTCACGCTGGCCGCGCCGCTCTTCGGCGGGCTCATGTCGATGCAGGCGCCGGGGCACTGGTGGATGTTCGTGACGCTGCTCCTGGGCACGCCCGCGCTGTCGATGATCGGCGCCTTCGGCGCGGCGCTCACCGTGGGGCTGAAACGGGGCGGGCTGCTCCTGTCCCTGCTGGTGCTGCCGCTTTACGTGCCCACGCTCATCTTCGGGGCCGAGGCGGCGGCGCGCGGCATGGCCGGGCTGGCCAATTCCACGCCGCTCCTTATGGTCGCCGGGATCACGGCAGGCAGCGTCGCGCTTCTGCCCTTCGCGGCCGCTGCGGCATTGCGTATCAATCTGCGGTAATGTGAACGGCGCCCTCTTGCCGGGGACGGCAGGGACACATAGGAAAAACGGCATGACTACGACGCGCACCAAACAGGCGAACGACCGCTGGAACTGGCTCTGGGAATGGGCCAACCCTGTGAAGTTCATGTCGCTGTCCGCCAGGGCCCTGCCGTGGGTGACGGCAATCACCGTCGTGACCTTGGTCGTGGGGCTCGTGTGGGGCTTCTTCTTCACCCCGGAGGCCGCGAAGTTCGGCTCTTCGGTGAAGATCATCTACGTCCACGTGCCCTCGGCCATGATGGCGATCAACATCTGGGTGATGATGCTCGTCGCCTCGCTCATCTGGCTGGTGCGCCGCCACCACGTGAGCGCGCTGGCGGCCAAGGCGGCGGCGCTCGTGGGCGTGGTGATGACCGTGATCGCGCTCATCACGGGGGCGATCTGGGGCGAGCCGATGTGGGGCACCTACTGGGCCTGGGATCCGCGCCTGACGTCGTTCCTGGTGCTCTTTCTCTTCTACCTCGGCTACATGGCGCTCTGGGCCGCGATCGAGGACCCGGACACGGCCGCCGACCTCACCAGCGTGCTGGCGATCGTGGGCTCGGTCTTCGCGCTTCTCAGCCGCTACGCGGTGAACTTCTGGAACCAGGGTCTGCACCAGGGGGCGAGCCTGTCGCTCGATGCCGAGGAGAATGTCTCGGACGTCTACTGGCAGCCGCTGGTGATCTGCCTTGTGGGCTTCGTGGCGTTGTTCGTGCTGCTGCTCCTGGTGCGTACGCGCACCGAGGTTCGCAAGCGGCGGGTGCACGCGCTGGAAATGCGGGAGCGGATGTCGGATGCCTGATCTGGGAAAATACGCCGGCGCGGTCGTGACCTCCTGGGCCGCGACGCTTGTTCTGGTCGCGGCGCTGATCGCGATCACGTGGTGGCAATCGGCGCGGGCGCGCCGCAAACTGGACGCCGCGGAGGCGCGTCGCAAGGAACGCTGACATGAAACCCCTTATGATCCTGCCGCCGCTGGTCTTCCTCGCGCTCGCGGCCCTGTTCTTCTTCGGCATGAACCGCGAGGGCGCCGATCAGCTGGAATCCACCCGCGAGGGCGGGCCGGTGCCGCCGATGACGGTGGAAAGCTTCCCGGGCGAGGAGGGCTTCACCATCGAGGCGCTCGCGGACGGCGAGGTGAAGCTCGTGAACTTCTGGGCCAGCTGGTGCGCCCCCTGCCGCGCCGAACACGCGAACCTCATGGCCTTCGCCGAAGAGGGCATTCCGATCTACGGGATCAACTACAAGGACGAGCCGGCGAAGGGCCGGGCGTTCCTGGACGAACTGGGCAATCCCTTCGTCGCGGTGGTGTCGGATAAGAGCGGGCGCACCGGGCTTGACTGGGGTCTCTACGGCGTGCCGGAGACCTTCGTGATCGACGGCGACGGCATCATCGTGAAGCGCTTCGCGGGCCCGATCACCGGCCAGATCCCGGAGAACATCATCCGCCCCGCGCTGGAGGAAGCCGCGCGCTGAGACCGATCGTCGGCGGATTGGCGCCGTCAATCTAGCCTATTGAAGGTTTGGATCGGAGAGCGTGCGACCCTGTGGTCCATCCAATAGGGAGGATCACATGCGATACATCATCGGAAGCGCGCTTTTCTTCTCCGCCGGCATGGCGCTTGCGGGCAGTCACGGTGGCGGCTGGACGCTCGAAGGTTTCAGCGCGCCGGAATCGGCCTATTTCGATGCCGGTTCGAACCAGATCATCGTCTCCAACATCGGCACCTTCGGCCCCGATGGCGGCATGGACGGGCGCCTGTCGCTGGTCTCGCCGGAAGGCGAGATGATCGCGGCGGACTGGATCACCGGGCTCATGGACCCGAAGGGCATGGCCTCGGTCGACGGCACGCTCTATGTGGCCGACGCGGTCGGGCTCCACGTGGTCGACATCGCCACCGGCACGCTCGAGGAGACGATCGAGCTGGACGGGGCGCAGTTCCCCAACGACGTGGCCGCGGGGCCCGACGGGGCGATCTACGTCACGGACATGTTTGGCGGCGGTCTCTACAAGGTCATGGACGGCAGCGCCGAGGTCTTCGTGGAAGCCGGGTCCATGAGCCTGCCCAACGGCATCTGGGCCCAGGACGACCGGTTGATCGTGGGCTCGATGGGCGAGAAATTCGTCATGGAGGAAGGCCGGGTCGAGGGCGCGGGCGCGCTGCTCGCCGTGGATTACGGCTCCGGCGAGGTCACGGTGCTGGACGGCGCGGGCGAAACCGGGGCGATCGACGGGGTCGTCGAGGTCAACGGCAAACTGGTCTATTCCGACAACCCGACCGGCGAGATCGTGGCCTATGACGGAAGCAGCCTGAACGTACTGGCCACCACCGAGGCCGGGGCCGCCGACATCGGCGTGATGGGCGAAATGGTGCTCGTTCCGCTCATGCAGGGCGGCAAGGTCACCGCGATGTCGATCGACTGAGGGGTGTCGGCGCGGGCGTTGCCTGCGCCGACCCGGTCGGGGGGCCAGCCCCCCGAACCCCCCGAGGTATTTTTGAAACGAAGAACGGGGGACGCGCGGTCAGGAATTGCCCGTGCGCGCGAAGAGGCCCGCGTCCTCGGCCGCGCGTCGGATTGCCTTGGACTTGTTCACGGTTTCCTGGAATTCGGCTTCCGGGTCGCTGTCGTAGACCACGCCGCCGCCGGCCTGGATGTAGAGCTTCTGGTCCTTCACGACCGCGGTGCGCAGGGCGATGCACATGTCCATGTCGCCGTTCGCCGAGAAATAGCCCAGCCCGCCACCGTAGACGCCGCGCTTTTCCGGCTCGAGCTCGTCGATGATCTCCATCGCGCGCACCTTGGGCGCGCCGGAGACGGTGCCGGCGGGCAGGCCCGCGAGAAGGGCGGAAAGCGCGTCGTGGTCCTCGGAAAGCTCGCCCACCACGTTGGAAACGATGTGCATCACGTGGCTGTAGCGCTCGATGATGAATTCCTCGGTCGGGCGCACGGTGCCGATCTTCGCGACCCGGCCCACGTCGTTGCGCCCGAGGTCGAGGAGCATGAGGTGTTCGGCGAGTTCCTTCTGGTCGGCCAGCAGGTCGTCTTCGAACGCCTTGTCGGCCTCGGGCGTGGCGCCGCGCGGGCGGGTCCCGGCGATGGGTCGGATCGTCACCTCGCGCCCGAAGACCCGCACCAGGATCTCGGGGCTGGCGCCCACGACCTGGAAGCCGCCGAAGTTGAAGAAGAACATGAAGGGCGACGGGTTGGTGCGCCGGAGCGAGCGGTAGAGCGCGAAGGGCGGGAGCGGGAAGTCCTGCGTCCAGCGCTGCGAGGGGACCACCTGGAAGATGTCGCCCGCGCGGATGTATTCCTTCGCACGTTCCACGGCCTCGAGATAGGCGTCGTGGGCGAAGTTCGACACCGGTGCGCCGATCGGGGTCGCGTCGCCCAGGTCGTGGCGCGTGGGCGGCTGGCGTTCGAGGTCGCGCAGCGCGTCCTGCACCCGTTCGGCGGCCTGCGCGTAGGCGGCCCTGGCCGACAGCCCCGAGGACTGGAACACCGGGGAGACGAGGATCACCTCGCCCTTCACCCCGTCCAGAACGGCGACCACCGAGGGACGCACCATCACCGCGTCGGGCAGGCCCAGCGGGTCCGGGTTCACGTCCGGCAGGTGTTCGACAAGCCGGATCATGTCGTAGCCCAGGTAGCCGAAGAGGCCGGCCGAGGCGGCGGGCAGGTCGTCGGGCAGGTCGATGGCGCTTTCGGCGAGAATCGCGCGCAGGGCCGTCAGCGGGTCGTCCTCGCAGGGCTCGAACGCGTCCGGGTCGAAGCGCGCCTGCCGGTTCACGCGCGAGGTCTCGCCGTGGCACTGCCAGATCAGGTCCGGTTTCATGCCGACGATCGAGTAGCGCCCGCGCACCTCGCCGCCGGTCACGCTTTCCAGCATGAAGCTGTCGGTGCGGGCCTCGGTCAGCTTGAGCATGAGCGAGACGGGCGTGTCGAGGTCGGCCGCGAGGCGGGTGTACACGACCTGGTTCAGGCCGGCGTTCCAGGCTTGCTCGAAGCTGGCGAAATCCGGGGTCAGCGCCATCTGGGTCTCACGGGAAGTTGGCGTGGACGGCGTTGATCATCGCCTGGTCCAGCGTGACGCCCGCCTGCGTCTCGAGCGCCGAGGAGAAGGCGTCCTGGAGGTCGAGCGCCATGCCTTGCGACACGCGCTGCGCGAAGGTCGACTTGACCTGCCGCGCCTCGGTGCTGTCCTGGTCGGGGGCGTTGATGTCGTCGAGGCCCACGACCACCACCTGGCCATTGCCGGAGACCACGCGCCATGCGCCTTCATCCATCGCGAAGACGGTCTCGATCAGCGCCTGCGGCGTGCCCTGGATGAAGCCCGCGCGGTCGATGTTCTCTTCCACGACCTGGGTGAGGCCGACGGTCGAGGGCGCCTCGGCCCCGCTTTCGAATTCGGGCAGGAGCGCCTCGCCGCGCGCGACGAGCGCCTCGGTCAGGGCCTGCTCTTCCCAGCTTGCCCGGACCTCGTCGCGGACGTCCGCGAAGGGCTGGAGTTCGGGCTCGCGGATTTCGTCGAGGCGCAGCGCGAAGACCGAGCCGTCCTCGAGTTCGATCACCTCGGGGAAGTCGTTCGGCCCGACCTCGCGCGCAGCTTCGCGGAAGGGCGCGTAGGCGGCGATGCCGTCTTCCATGCCCTCGAACCAGCCGATCTTGCCGACGGTCCAGAGGTCGTTCTCGGCCAGTTCCTCGAGCGTCGCACCGCTGGCGAGGCTTTCGTCGATCTCGGTGGCGCGGTCGCGCACCAAGCGGCGCGCGGCGTCGGCGGCGTATTCCTCGAAGAGCTGGTCGCGGGCGTCCTCGAAGCTGGTTTCCTGGGCCGCGAGCGTGGCGTTCACGCGGTAGAGCGCGGGGCCGAGGTTGGTCGGGACGGGGCCGGTGACGCCCGGCTCCTCGAGCGCGAAGACCGCGTCGCCGCCGCGCCCGAGCTCGGAACGGGTCACGTCGCCCATGTCGACGTCCGACAGGCTGAGGCCGCGCGTCTCGACGGCGGCGTCGAAGGTCGTTTCCCCGGCTGCGATGCGGTCGGCCACCTCCTGCGCCTCTTCCTCGGAGCCGAAGACGAGGCGTTCGACCAGCCGGCGCTCGGGCACCTGGAACTCGTCGATGCGGCTCTCGTAGAGGTCGCGCAGGATCTGGTCGTCGGCCGGGATCTCGTCGATGACCTCTTCGGGGCGCAGCCAGCCGTAGGTGATCTGGCGCGTCTCGGGCAAGGTGAATTCGGCCGGGTTTTCCTCGTAATAGGTCTTGAGCTCGGCCTCGGTCGGCTCCGCCACCGGCTCTTCGAGGGCCGCGCGCGTCACCGGGGCCCAGGTGAAGTCGCGGGTTTCGCGGGCATAGGCGAAGAGCGTGTCGGTGTAGGCATCGGGCACGGCCAGGTCCGAGGTCACGGCATCCGACAGGATCGTGCGGGCCACTTCGGCGCGCATGCTTTCCTCGAACTCCTGTGCGGTCAGGCCGGATTGTTCGAGCACGAAGTCGTAGGTGTCGCGGTCGAAGCGGCCGTTGGGGCCCTGGAAGGCCTGGATCTCGGTCACGCGGTTGGCGAGCGTTTCATCGCCCACCGAAAGCCCGATACGGTCGGTTTCGTTCTCGAGCGCCGTGATCGCGATCACGCGCGACAGGACCTGCTGGTCGAGTCCGAGCGCCTTGGCCTCGGCCATCGTCGGGCGTTCGCCGGTTTCGGCCTGGTAGGCGTTGAGCTCGGCGTTGAGCTCGCGGAAGTAGGTCGAGGCGTCGATTTCCGTGTCCCCGACGGAGCCGATCGAGTTGACCGAGCCGCCGAAATTGACCGAGCCGAATCCGACGAGGCCGATGATCACGAGCCCCATGATGATCCACACGAAAAACCGCGAAATGTTCGAGAACATGGCCTGTTGTCCTTGCTTGGTTCAGTGGGTTGTAGCCGTCGCATGGGTGAATGCCAACAGCGGTTTTGAGCGCGATCCGTGGCGGGAAAACGGCGCGCGCGGGCGCGCGCGCAGGTCTGGCGCTGTCCCTCCTGCCGGCGGGCCCGCGCGGGGGCGAGAGGGCGCTGCCCTCTCGCGCTCTCCCGAAGTATTTCCGGAACGATGAAGGATCAGGACAGGCGCGCGAGGCGCTCCATCAGGGTGGCGATGCCATCGCGGTCGATGTTGGCGAACGCGATGCGCAGGTGGGCCGCGCCCGCCGGGTCGTCGTCGGGGGTGAACATGGTGCCCGGGAGCGCCAGGACGGCGATGTCGTCGACCATGCGCCGCGCGAGGCTGGCCGAGCTTTCGTCGAACGGATGGCGCACGTAGGCGAAATAGGCGCCGGCCCCGGCGATCTCCCAGCCGGGGAGAGCGATGACCCCGTCCTCGACCGCGGCCCGGCGCGCGAGGATCTCGTCGCGTTCGCCGGCGAGCCAGCGTCCGAGGTTCTGCATGCCCCAAAGGGCGGCGTGCTGGCCCAATTGGTTGGGGCAGATCGCCACCGTGTCGAGGAACTTCTCGGCCGCGAGGAGACGCTCGGGGCTGGCCACCATCGCGCCCACGCGGTGGCCGGTCAAGCGGTAGGCCTTGGAGAAGGAGTAGAGCTGGATCACCGTGTCGGACCAGTCTGGCGCGGTGAAGAGATCGTGCGGCGCGCCGGGGCGCGAGTCGAAGTCGCGGTAGGTCTCGTCCACGATGAGCGCGATGCCGGCGCGCCGGGCGAGGTTGGCGAAGGCGTGGACGAGGTCGGCGGGATATTCGACGCCGGCGGGGTTGTTCGGGGTCACCAGCACGATCGCGCGGGTGCGGTCGGTGAGGCGGGCTTCGGCCTCGGCCACCGTCGGCAGCATCTCTTCGCCGGCGGGCAGGGCGACCGGCGTCACGCCGGACAGCGTCAGCCACATCTGGTGATTGAAATACCACGGTGTCGGCAGGATGACCTCGTCGCCCGGGCCCGCGAGCGTGGCGACGGCAGCGCAGAAGGCCTGGTTGCAGCCCTGGGTGATCGCCACGTTGCCCGGGGTGATCGTGCCGCCGTAAGCGGTGGAGAATTGCGCCGCCACCTCTTCGCGCAGGGCCGGCAGGCCGAGGACGGGGCCGTAGACATGGGCCGCGGGCAGGGTGAGCGCGGTTTCCGCCATCGCTTCGCGCAGGGGCACGGGCGGCGGGTCGACCGGCGCGGCCTGGCTCACGTTCAGAAGCGGCAGGTCGGGCGCGAAGGTCTTGTCCGCGATCCAGCGCTTCGCCTCGACGACCGGCGAGGGCCGGGTGGCGGCAAGGGCCGGGTTGACGATCACGCGGGCGTCCGGGTCAGGGCGGCCAGCGCATCGACCTTGGCGCGCGCGGCGCCGCTGTCGATCGATGCGCGGGCGATCTCGGTCCCTTCGCGCAGGGTGCCGGCCTTGTCGGCCACCACGAGGGCCGCGGCGGCGTTCAGGCACACCGCGTCCCGGTAGGCGCCCGGCGCCCCGTCGAGCAGCGCGGAGAAGGCCCGGCCGTTCTCCTCCGGCGTGCCGCCGAGGATATCGCGGAACGGGTGGACGGGCAGGCCCGCGTCCTCCGGGTGAACCTCGCGCCCGGTGATCCTTCCGTCCTCGAGGGCCGCGACCGCGGTGGGGCCGGAGATCGAGATTTCGTCCGTGCCGTCGGAGCCGTGGACCAGCCAGGCCTTTTCCGACCCCAGGTCCTTCAGCGCCTCGGCCATCGGGAAGATCAGGTCGACGGCGAAGGCGCCGGTGAGCTGGCGCTTGACGCCGGCCGGGTTGGTGAGCGGGCCCAGGATGTTGAAGATCGTCTTGCAGCCCAGTTCCGTGCGCACCGGCATCACGTGTTTCATCGCCGGGTGGTGCATCGGCGCCATCATGAAGCCGATCCCCACCTCGGCCAGCGCGCGTTCGACCACGGCCGCCTCGACCATCACGTCGATGCCCATCTGGCCGAGCGCGTCGGCGGAGCCGGATTTCGAGCTCAGGTTGCGGTTGCCGTGCTTGGCGACCGGCACGCCCGCGCCTGCCACGACGAAGGCGGTGGCCGTGGAGATGTTGAGCGTGCCCATCCCGTCGCCGCCGGTGCCGACGATGTCGATCGCGCCCTCGGGCGCCGTCACGCCCACGCAATTGGCGCGCATCACGGCCGCCGCGGCCGCGTATTCGTCCACGGATTCGCCGCGCGCGCGCATCGCCATGAGAAGCCCGCCCACCTGGGCGGGGGTCGCCGTGCCCTCGAACAGCTCGGCGAAGGCGAGCTCGGCCTGGGTGCGCGACAGCGGCCCTTCGGAGGCCGCGTAGATCAGGGGTTTCATCGTGTCGCTCATGCCGGCACCTTCACGCTGTCGAGGAAATTTCGGATCATCGCGTGCCCGTGTTCGGACCGGATGCTTTCGGGGTGGAACTGCACGCCCTCGATGGGCAGCGCGCGGTGGCGCAGGCCCATGATCGTGCCGTCCTCGAGCCAGGCGGTGACCTCGAGGCAGTCGGGCAGGCTGTCGCGCTCCACCACCAGCGAGTGGTAACGCGTGCCCTTGAGCGGCGAGGGGAGGCCCGCGAAGACGCCCAGGCCCGCGTGGTGGATTTCGCCCATCTTGCCGTGCACGATCTCGGAGTGGCGCACGACCTTGCCGCCGAAGGCCTGCCCGATGGTCTGGTGGCCAAGGCACACGCCCAGAAGCGGCATCTTCGCCTCGGCTGCGGCCAGCGTGAGCGGCAGGCAGATGCCGGCCTGGTCGGGATCGCAGGGGCCGGGCGACAGAACGATCGCCTCGGGCTTGAGCGCCATCGCCGCCTGCACGTCCAGCGCATCGTTGCGCACGACCTTCATGTCCGCGCCCAGTTCCCCGAAGTAATGAACGAGGTTGTAGGTGAAACTGTCGTAGTTATCGATGAGCAGGATCATGGCCGGGCCTTGGGGCTTTTCTCGTGTCTGTGTCGCGGTATACATGGTCAGAGCCAAAGCCGGGGGTCAAGGGCCGCCGGGGCGCGGCCGCGCGCCGCGCAAATGGGACGTCGCAACAGCCGGGAGGCAGAATTGGCACGCGGAGTGATCTCGGGACTGGTGACGGGTGTGATCGTGGCGGGCGCGGGACTTGTGACCGCCTCGCTGACGCTGGAGCGCGTGGAAATCGGGGGCGTCGCGCCGGTCGACGCGGGCGCGGAGGTCGAGACCGTCATGCCGGAGGCCGGTGACGCGGCCCCGGAAGAAGAGACAGACGCGGTCGAGGCTCCGGCGGACGCCGCGCCGGCCGAAGAGGCCGTCGAGACGGAGCCTGCGGGATCATCCGACACCGCACCCGTGCAGGAGGAGGCAGCGCCGGAGACTGAAGCCGCCTCCGAAACGACGGGGACGGCGCCGGCCGACAGTGCGCCGGCCGACGGCGCGGCGGAGCCGGCGTCCGAGACCGAGAGCGAAGACGAGGCGGAGCCGTCCGAGGCGCCCGATACGACCGAGCCCGCACAGGACGCAACGGAGACGGAGCCGACGGAGCAGCCGGACGCGTCGCTGGCGCCCGAGACTGACACCACGGACGAGCCCGAGCCCGTGGTGGCCGCGCCGGAGGCGCAGGTCGAGGAGGAAGAGATGGCGCAGCTGCCCACCGTGGTGGCGCCGGCCGACCCCGTCGAGCCCGATGTGCGGATGCCTTCGACCGATGGCGACACGATCCGTGCCGGGCAGGGCAGCTTCGCCCCGCCGCCGCTTCCATCGGAAGAGGATTCGCTCGAGGAGCCGACCGAGGAACTTCCTGTGATCACCGGTCGTCTGCCCTCGATCGGGGATGAGACGGAGGAGGCGGAGGAAGACGCGGCATCGGCCGGTCCGCAGCCGCCGATCAAGGCCAACGCCGTGGCATACGAGCCCGTGGGCGATCTGCCCGAGATGGCCGTTCTGCTGATCGACACCGGCCCCGGGCGCGAGGACGTGGGCGACCTGGCGGTCATGCCCTTCCCGCTGTCGGTGGCGGTCGATGCCTCGGCCCCGGACGCGGAGGCGGCAATCGACTTCTACCGCTCCGTGGGCGCGGAGGTGGTGCTGATCGTGCCCTTGCCCGAGGCGCCGACGGCAATGGACGTGGAAGTCACCTTCCAGGCCTACGAGCCGCTGTTGGAGCGGGTGGTCGGCGTGATGTTCCCGCAGGACGAGGCTTTCCAGGGGCTGGGCGACGCGGCCGAGCAGGTCGTGACCATCCTCGACGAACGCGGGCTTGGTCTCGTGACCTACCCGGAAGGGCTCAACACAGGCCACAAGATCGCCGTGCGCGACGACGTGCCGGCAGCGCAGGTGTTTCGCGATCTCGACGGCGAGGGGCAGGAAGGCGACGTGATCCGCCGGTTCCTCGACAACGTGGCCTTCCGGGCGCGCAACGTCGATGGCGTGATCGCTGTCGCGCGGGTGAAGCCCGGCTCGATCCAGGCGCTCCTGGAATGGACGCTCGGCAACCGGGCGCAGAGCGTGAACTTCGCCCCGGTGTCGGCGGTGCTTCTGGACGAGTGAGGATCAGGTGCGCGCGGGCGCGCATGATTGCATGGCGTTCGGGCCACGCGGCCCCGCGAGGGCCGGCCTCCACCTCTCGGCACTTTCGTCGGCCGGAACGTTGAGAGACTTCATCAAGAAGCGCGCCCAAGGGTCTGGGCGCGCTTCCTTTTATTGGATCAGGCAGAGGCTTTGAGCGCCTGGTCGAGGTCGGCGATGATGTCGTCCGGGTCCTCGATCCCGATCGAGAAGCGCACCACGTTGTTGCCGGCGCCCGCCGCCTCGCGCTGCTCGTCGGTGAGCTGGCGGTGGGTGGTCGAGGCCGAGTGGATCACGAGCGAGCGCGTGTCGCCCAGGTTGGCCACGTGGGAGAAGAGCTTGAGGCTGTTCACCAGCTTCACGCAGGTGTCGTAGCCGCCCTTCAGCGTCACGGTGAAGAGCCCGCCGGTGCCGCGCGGGCAGATCTTCTTGCCGATCTCGTAGTAGGGCGAGGACTTAAGACCCGCGTAGGTCACCTTCTCGACCGCGTCATGCGCCTCGAGCCATTCGGCGACCTTCTGGGCGTTCTCGGTGTGCTTGGCCATGCGCAGCGACAGGGTTTCGATCCCCATGAGCGTGTAATGCGCGGCCTGCGGGTTCATCGTCATGCCGAGGTCACGCAGCCCGATCGCGATCGAGTGGAAGGTGAAGGCCATCGGCCCCAGCGCCTCGTGGAAGGTGATGCCATGGTAGGCCGGTTCCGGCTGGCTCAGCGACGGGAACTTGTCCGAGGCCGACCAGTCGAACTTGCCCGAATCCACGATGCAGCCGCCGGTGACGGTGCCGTTGCCGGTCAGGTACTTGGTCGTGGAATGCACCACCAAGGTGGCGCCGTGTTCGATCGGGCGGCACAGGTAGGGCGAGGCCGAGGTGTTGTCGACCACCAGCGGGATGCCCGCCTTGTCGGCCACCTTGGCGATGGCGTCGAGGTCGGTGACCACGCCGCCGGGATTGGCGATCGCCTCGCAGAAGAGCGCGCGGGTGTCGTCGTCGATGGCCGCTTCGACCGCCGCCGGGTCGTCGAAGTCGACGAAGGTGCACGACCAGCCGAAGCGTTTGAAGACCTGCGTGAACTGCGTGTAGGTGCCGCCGTAGAGGCGCGTCGAGGCGACGATGTTGCGCCCCGGTTCCATCAGCGGGTAGAGCGCCATGATCTGGGCCGCGTGACCCGACGAGGTGCAGACCGCGCCCGCGCCGCCTTCCAGCGCGCAGATGCGATTGGCGAGCGCGCCGACGGTCGGGTTGGTGAGGCGCGAATAGATGTAGCCGACCTCTTCGAGGTTGAAGAGCCGGGCGGCGTGATCGGCGTCTTTGAACACATAGGACGTGGTCTGGTAGATCGGCACCTGGCGCGCGCCGGTGGCGGGGTCGGGTTCGGTGCCGGCGTGAACCTGCAGCGTGTCGAACCCGTTCATCTGAGCGTCTGTCATGAAGTCCTCCAAGGAATGGCTGCGTCAAGCTAGGTCAATTCACTGGTTTGGGCAATCCGGCTAAGTCCCTCATATTGTTCATATTCATTTTGTTAGATGGGTGGCGCGCGCCGCCGGGCTGGGCTAGCATCGGCGCGCGGATCGAAGGAGGGGCAAGAATGCCGACACCGTTTCACCTGGCCATCAATGTCGACGACCTCGAGGAGGCGCGCGCCTTCTATGGCGGCGTGCTGGGCTGCGCCGAGGGGCGGTCGACCGACACCTGGGTGGACTTCGATTTCTTCGGTCATCAGCTGAGCCTGCACCGGGGCCGGCCCTTCGGGACCCGGGCCACCGGGAAGGTCGGGGCGCACGACGTGCCGATGCCGCATTTCGGGCTGGTGCTGGCGCTCGGGGACTGGCGCGCGCTCGCCGACCGGCTTGAGGCGGCCGGGACCGACTGGATCATCGCGCCGTCCGTGCGGTTCGAGGGGGAGCCCGGCGAGCAGTGGACGATGTTCTTCCGCGACCCGTGCGGAAACCCGATCGAGATCAAGGGGTTCGCGGATCTCTCGGGGGTGTTCGCGGGCTGAGCGGCAAGAGGCGGCTGTCCGCCAGCGCGGCCGTCCGGTGATGGCCGGCGCGCGCGGCCTCGGGGTCCTGCGCGAAGGCGAGAAAGGCCCCGACGCTCGCTTGCCGCACGAGGAGCACGCGGTCCCAGCCGTCGCCCTCGGGCCCGATGAACCACTCCCCGCCAATCCCTTCGAACAGGACTTCGCCGCCCGAGGCATCGAGGCGCGGCGCGATGGCCGCGGCGTAGAGGTCATAGGCCGCCGCGCCGCTGATCGGGTGCGTGGGGGCAAGTCCGGGCGGGGCGCCGCCGTAATCCGCGATGTCGCGGAACTTGAGGAGGTTCAGCATCACCACGGGGCTGTCGAGCCCGCGCGCGATCAGGGCGCCGGCCGTCTTGTCGGTGGGGGCGACGTGGCTCATGGCGTGCCCGCCAGCCGGTGCGCGTGGGCCCGGATGTCCCCCGGCCAGCTTTCCATCGCCTCGGAGAACCCCGCGGTGTCGCCCGCGTAGAGTGCGCGGATCGCCTCTTCGAAGCGCGGCAGGTCGCCGGCCAGCGCGGTGAGGAAGCGGAAGGTGCGGTCGGCCCGCAACGCGCTGTCTTCCGTGTCCCGTTTGCGCGCCTCGTCCACCAATCGGCGCAGCATGGCCGAGGCCCCGCCGCTCTGGCGCGACAGCCAGTCCCAGTGCCGGGGCAGGAGCGTCACCTCGCGCGCCCGCACGCCGAGTTTCGGTCGTCCGCGCGGCGGGGGCGTCTCGATCCCTGACAGGTTCAGGTCGGTTTCGCGCCCGGTCTCGTCCGAGAACACGGCCAGCTGGTCGGGATGCGGCCCAAGGGGGGCGAGGCGGGCCTCGAGCTCGGACCGCGTGCCCGAATCGAGCCGCTTCGTGCCCTGGAACACGGTGTAGATTTCGTCATCCATATTTACACCCGGGTAAAAGTCTGTATGAAACATTTAACACCCGGGTAAAAATGGAGCAAGGCGTGATTTCCAACGACGAGAAGCGGGCGGCGCGCGCCGCGTATCGCGACCGGGACCCGGAGTGGGCGATCTGCGTGCTCAGGGTCGGTGCGCGGGCCTGGGTGAAATGCGTGGCGGACCCGGCCGCGCTCGAACGGCGCATGAGCTTCGTTCTGCGCCACGGACGGGGGCGTGGTGCGCCGGCGGGGATGGCGGCGGCCTTCGCCGAGGCGGGAGAGCTGTCGCTCGAGGTTGTCGAGACGCTCGACCCGGACTTCAGCGCGATGGCGCGCGAGACGCGGGTCAAGGCGCGGCTGGCCCATTGGGCGGCAGCGCTGGGGGCGACGCCGTTGTGAGCCTCAGCGCATCCAGAACCCTTCGCGCTTGATCCGGTTGCGCAGCATCTTTTCCTGGCGCGGAAGGTCGTCGCGGTCGAACAGCGCGCGCACCGCGTGGCCGCGGCCCTGGTAGATCATCCGGCGCATCGGGTCGTAGTCCTTGAGCACCTTCTTGATCCGGTTCGGCGCCGCGGCGGCTTCCAGCGCCGTGAGCGTTGCCTGCGTTTCGCGCGCGTAGGCCAGCGGCAGGACGCGCCAGTGGCAGGTGACGTCGCCGTCGAGCCCCGCCAGCTCCGGGCCGGGCCGTCCACCCCCCAGCGCGTGGATCACGAGGGGCAGGGCGATCTGGTCGAGCCAGGGAAAGATCTCCTGGCAGACCAGCGCCTCGGGCCGGTCGTCGCGGATGGCGAGGGCGGTGTCGAGGAAGAGCCGGTGGAAGCGCGCGGGGTCGGGGCCGAAGAACCAGCCCGCATTGAAATAGAGGTAGCGGCCCCAGTATTCGTCCGGCTGCGTCAGGTCGAGCGAGCTTTCGAAATCCAGCCCGAACCGGTCGTAAAGCGCCTTCCAGGTCTCGGTGTAGCCGGGGCCGTAAAGCTCGATCGTGGGCCATGTGCCTTCGCGGTTCATCGAGGCCGACGGGCGGTCGAAGTCGATGGGCAGGTGCGACAGGGGGCCGGTGACCACCGTGTCGCTGTCGAAGAAGATGAAAGGCTCGCCTTCGGGGAGGCAGGTCAGCGCTTCGATCTTGTTGCCGTTCGGATAGCTCTCCCCGAAATGCGTCGCATCGAACGGCACGATCTCGGCCCCGAGATCGGCCAGTGCGCCCCGCACGTCGTCGGCCATGCGCGGATCCGAGGTCCAGAGGGGGCCGGGCTGCGGTTCGGCGACGATCACGCGACCGGCGAAGTCCGGGTCGTGCCGGCGCAGGGAGGCGGCGAACAAAAGCGCCTCGTATCCCACGCGCCCGGCCTGTCCGACGACGAGGATATTGAAGGAGCGTGGCGCGCCTGCACGGTTTTTCGCTGATCTGGTCCTGGCTGCCATCGCCGTCTTTGCCCGCTGCCCGAGTTTCTGTCACTATAGGACAAGAGCCCGACAGGAAAAGCGCGCAAGCGCCACGCGGGCCGGAGAAGGAGCAGGCCCATGATCAGACGGGCAATTCTCGGTGCGGCCATGCTGTGCGCCTCGGCGGGTGCGGCAGCCGCGCAGGATGCCAAGCAGATTCTCACGATGACGAAGCCCAACTGGATCGCCGTGCGCGAATACGATGGGCAGGATCTGCTGTATTTCACCAACCTTCTGGCCTGGCGCTGCGGCGTTGAGCGGATCCGGTTCGCGGTGAATGGCGAACGCCTGGACCGGCTGGAGCACGAACCCTGTCACGAGGACGAAGCCGCGCCGAACGCGCTCTACTCGGAAGACATCCTTCCGTACGTCGCGTATCCGCTGGGATCGGTCGAGAGCGTTGCGGTCGAAGTGTCCTATCCCGACGGGAGCACGGATTCGGCGGACTACGAGCGCGCGAAGGTTCTGATCCGCTGAAGCGCGGTCAGCCCCGGTGCTGGAACTGGCCCCACTGGCCGGCCATGAAAACGCGCGGGGCGGAATCCGTGACGGTGACGCGGTCGACATGGCCGATGATCACGGTGTGATCGCCCGCGTCGATCCGGTCGCGGATGTGGCATTCGAACCGGGCCGGGCAATTCTCGATCAGCGGCACGTCACGCTCCGAGCTGATCCAGTCGAACCCCTCGAACGCTTCGCCGGACTTGGTGAAACCCAGCGCGACGTCGTCCTGGTCCTCGCCCATGATGTGGAGCGCGAAGTGTCCGGCGGCGGCCATCGCGTCGTGGCGGCGTGACGACTTGGCGGGGCACCACAGGATCAGCGGCGGGTCCATCGACACGCTGGTGAAGCTGTTCACCGTGATGCCCAGTGGCCCGCGCGGGCTCATGCAGGTGACCACGGTCACGCCGGTCGCGAACAGGCCAAGGGCCTTGCGCATCTCGGCTTCGGTGCCGGGGGCGGGGATGAAGCTGTCGGTCATGTCTCACCTGCTCGTTCGGGCGCGACCCTACCCGCGTGGCCGGTGGGGGGCCAGCCGAAATCCCGCCCGCACAGGGGCTGTTCACCGGGTGGTGAAGGGGGTCATTCCGCCGGCGCGAAACCCGATATGAGCTGGCGCAGGCCGAAGGCCGCGCCCGCCATGATCGCCGCCAGCGTGACCGGCGCGCCGTGGTAGAGAAGCGAGAAGGCCGACAGGCCCTGGCCGATGGAACAGCCGAAGGCCACCACCGCGCCGAACCCCATGAGGACCGCCCCGCCGATCTGGCGCTTGAGCTCGCGCGGATCCTCGCAGGCCTCCCACCGGAAATGGCCCTTCAGGGCCGAGCCGATGAAGGCGCCCGCGAGCACGCCGACGACCGAGCCGACGCCGAAATTGAGCGAATTGCCGGACGCCGTCATCAGGTAGAGGATCGAGTCGCCCAGCGGTGCGGAATAGGTGTGGCTCTCGACCGGGATCGGGGCGAACCCCGTCTGGGCGATCCAGTTCGTGCCTGCCCAGCCCACGACGATCGCGAGACCCGCGACCACGGACCAGAAGATCTTGCGCGCGTCGCGCCGCATCTCGGCCGACGTGAACATGGCGCCGAGGATCACGACGCCCACGCTCATACCGATCACCGGGGCAGGCAGCCCGGTGAGCCGTTCGGCGAGATGGGCGAGCCCCGGGACGGTTTCGCCGGGGTCGAGGGGGCGGACGGGGAAGAGCATCAAGCGCAGGCTTGCCAGCGGGCCCGAGATCGCGACATAGGCGGCGAGCCCCATGACGAGCACGATCACGAAGGAGCGCAGGTCGCCGCCGCCCAGGCGCGCGAGCGCCCCGAAGCCGCAATTGCCCGCAAGCGCCATGCCGTAACCGAAGACGAGGCCGCCGATCACCGAGGCCCAGGGCACCCAGCCGGCCTGGAAATAGACCGCCTGCGGCGCGTCCAGCATCCCGGCCTGCATCAGGGCGAAGCTGCCGATGACGGCGACGCCGACGGCGATGCCCCACATCCGAAGCCTGAGAGAGGACCCTGCGTAGAGCATGTCCTCGATCGCGCCGAGGGTGCAGAACCGCCCCAGTCGCGCCGCGAGGCCCAGCATCGTGCCGCCGATCAGGCCGACGAGGGCCGCGGCGTTGGATTCCCCCAACATCTCGAGCATGAAAAACCTCCGCGGGCCACGATCCTCCCGTGCCGGGGCGGCCCGGTCCCGGCTCATTCAGTCAATCGAATGTGCTTATACGGTGCAAGGGTTTTGGTCGTGCACCCGGCGCGACAGCGTCACTCCGCGGCCTTGGCCTGGCCCTGGTCGGTCGAACAGAACATGTCGTAGATGACCTCGAGCACCCGCTTGGGTCGGTCGTCGGCCAGGGAGTAGTAGATCGCCTTGCCTTCGCGGCGCGGCGTCACCAGCCCCTCGAGGCGCAGGCGCGCCAACTGCTGGCTCACCGCCGCCTGGCGGGCCGAGAGCAGTTCTTCGAGTTCGGTGACAGATTTTTCGCCGGTGACCAGGTGGCACAGGATCATCAGCCGCCCTTCATGGCTGATCGCCTTGAGGAACGTGGAAGCGTCGCAGGCGGAAGCAACCATCTTGTCCATGTCTTCTTCGGACATGTCCTCGGTGATGACGGGGAGCGCCATGTTCGGGCCTTGTGCAACCTTCGGTTCGTTCGAGTGTACGTCCATCGTGGGACCCCATGCAAATATTAAGGTTCGTCTCAGTCTTCAACCTTCAGCGTGTGTTGCCGGATCGAAACCGACCTGGGCCTTCAGCATCATCGTCAGCAGGCCCCAGAAGAAGTCTTCGCCCGGGTAGCCTTCGATCCGGGCCAGTTCGGTGCCGTCCTCGACCAGGATGAAGGTCGGCGTGAAGTTCACCGGCCGCGCCGTTTCGAAGTCGATATCGCCGTCCTGCGCATCCGTCAGCTGAACGCGGACGAGCGGCGCCGCGCGCCCCTCGGGCGTTTTCGGATACGTCTCCGCGATCTCTTGGTTCCACTGCCGGCAATAGACACAGCCGGGCTGCTCGACCATGACGAGTTCGGCCGCAAAAGCGGGCAGGGCGGCCATCCAGAGAAGGGCCGCGGCAATGATAGCGGTCAGTCGCATGCAAAATCCCGTTGACCAGACGATTTCAAAAAACATAATTCGTCGATGCGATCCGCGCAAGATGCATGGGTCGCGATCGGAGGTTTTATGTTCGGCGATATTTCATACGGCGGGGCGGCCCTGGCGGGCCTCATCGCCTTCTTCACACCCTGCATTCTGCCGATGGTGCCCTTCTACCTGAGTTACATGGCCGGGATTTCAATGACCCAGCTTCAGGGAGACGGCGAAATCGCGCCCGGCGCGCAGCGGCGGCTGGTCATCTCCGCGTTCTTCTTCGCGCTCGGTGTGACCACGATCTTCGGGCTCCTCGGGCTCGGGGCCACGGCGGCCGGCCAGGCTTTCGCGCAATGGAAGCAGGAGCTGAGCTGGGTCGCGGCCGCCGTGATCTTCGTCTTCGGGCTGCATTTCCTGCACGTGATCCGGATCCCCTTCCTGATGCGCGAGGCGCGGGTGCAGTCGGACATGGATCCGTCCACGATCCTGGGCGCCTACGTCATGGGGCTTGCCTTCGGCTTCGGCTGGACGGCCTGCGTGGGGCCGGTGCTGGCCTCGATCCTGATGATTGCCGCGATGAAGGACACGCTCGTGCAGGGTGGCAGCCT
Source organism: Maritimibacter harenae (assembly GCF_009882975.1). Taxonomy (GTDB): domain Bacteria; phylum Pseudomonadota; class Alphaproteobacteria; order Rhodobacterales; family Rhodobacteraceae; genus Maritimibacter; species Maritimibacter harenae. The sequence continues at coordinate 121,501 of NZ_WTUX01000017.1, read as the reverse complement.
GCTGATCACCTTCGGGCTCGGCATGACCGCGCCCTTCGTGGTCGCGGCGGTCTTCGCCAAGCCGTTTCTCGGCTTCATGGCACGCAACCGCAAATACATGCCCTATGTCGAGAAGGTTCTCGGGGCTATGCTGATCATATTCGCGGTTCTCATCGCCACGGGATCGATCAACGCGATCTCGAACTGGATGATCGAAACGTTCCCCGGCTTTTCCCGGCTGGGCTGAGAGGAGGAATTCACATGCGTATCCTTGCCACCCTGGCGGCCACGGTCGCGTTCGCCCTGCCGCTGCACGCGGCGACCCTGGGCGACGACGGGCTGCACAAGACCGATTGGATGCACGACACGTTCAAGGACATGGGCGACGACCTTGCCGAGGCCGAGGCCGAGGGCAAGCGCTTCATGGTGATCTGGGAACAGCGCGGCTGCATCTACTGCACCAAGATGCACGAGGAGGTGTTTCCCACGCCCGCCATCGCCGAGACGCTGAACGAGGACTTCTTCGTCGTGCAGCTCAACCTCTTCGGCGACGTGGAGGTCACCGATTTCGACGGGGAATCCCTGTCGGAGCGTGACATGGCCATGAAATGGGGCGTCATGTTCACGCCCACGATGATGTTCTTCCCGCCCGCGGACGAGGTGCCGGAGGGCGCCACGGCGCGCGAGGCGGCCGTGGTCACGATGCCGGGCGCCTTCGGCAAGTCGACCACCAACCACCTTCTCGATTGGGTGCTGGAAGAGGGCTACAAGGGCGATGAAAACTTCCAGAAGTACCATGCGCGCCGGTTCAACGAGGAACAGGCGGCCGGCGACGCGATCGAGGATTGAAACGGGCGGAAAAACAAAATAGCGCCTGCGGTCAGCGTGTTAGCCGGCAAAAAATTCAAGAAGGCGAATTTATGATTGGCATTCGCGCCCCGCAGGCATACAGTCGTATTCACAAAATGTGATGGGAGGAATCATGAAGCGGATGATCGCGCTAGCCACGGCGTGTCTCACGGGTTCGGTCGCAATGGCCGAGGTCGTGCCCCCGAGCGAGGTGACCTTCGACGGCTACGCCGTCGAGCAGTCCCTTACCGGAACGCCGGGCAATCCCGAAGAAGGCCGCAAGGTCATGACCACGAAGTCCATGGGCAACTGCGTTTCGTGCCATGCGGCCGAGGATTACGCAGACGTGCCGTTCCACGGCGAGGTCGGCCCGCCGCTCGACGGTGTCGGCGAGCGCTGGAGCGAAGCCGAGCTTCGCGGGCTCGTGGTCAACGCCAAGATGGCCTTCGAAGGCACGGTGATGCCGGCCTTCTACAAGACCGAGGGTTTCAACCGACTGGGCGACGGGTTCACCGGCAAGGCCCACCCGGAAGACAAGCCCGTCGAACCGCTCCTCACGGCCCAGGAGGTCGAGGACGTGGTCGCCTACCTGAAAACGCTCACCTACGACGAGTGATGCGGGCAGGACCAGAGAAACAGGAGATAACAATGAAACTCAATCGACGTGATGCATTGGCCATGGGGCTTGGCGCGACCGCTGTCGCCATGCTGCCCATGCGCGCCTTCGCCGCCGCAGAGGACGCGATCGCGGCCTTCACCGGCGGGGCCGAAGCGGGCGAGGGCGACATCACCCTCGACGCGCCGGAGATCGCGGAGAACGGCAACACCGTTCCGATCTCGGTGACGGCGCCGGGCGCGGCCGCCATCAGCGTGTTCGCCGCGGGCAACCCGACGCCCAACGTGGTCACCTTCAACTTCGGACCGGCCGCGGGCAGCCAATACGCCTCGACCCGGATCCGGCTCGCCGGCACGCAGGACGTCATCGCCGTCGCCAAGATGGAAGATGGCAGCTACATCCAGACCGCCAAGACCGTGAAGGTCACCATCGGCGGCTGCGGCGGCTAACAGCGGAACAAGGAGTATTACCAATGGCATCTGGTGTTAAACCCCGCGTCAAGTCTCCCTCTTCCGCGTCTGCGGGCGAGGTCGTGACGATCAAGACGCTCATCAGCCACCCGATGGAATCGGGCCAGCGCAAGGACTCGGACGGGAACACGATCCCGCGGTCGATCATCAATCGCTTCACCTGCGAACTGAACGACAACATGATCATCGACGTCACGCTGGAACCGGCGATTTCGACGAACCCGTATTTCGAGTTCGAAGCCAAGGTCGACGCCTCGGGTGAATTCAAGTTCACCTGGTACGACGACGACGGCTCGGTCTACGAAGAAGCCAAGGCGATCGAGGTCGCTTGATCCACGCCCAGCAGGGAGGAGACAGAATGAAAGCGAAACTGCTTCAAAGTATCGCGGCAGCTGCTCTCGCGTTCGGCGCGGGGGCGGCCCTGGCCGACGAGGACGCAGAGCTCGTCATCAACGGCGAGATCGAGATCGTCACCAAGACGGATGCGCCCGCGCATATGGACGGTATGAGCACGATCATGTCGGGCTGGCGTTTCCGCGACTCCACCACGCAGATGATGGAGATGGACGACTTCGACAACCCGGCGATGCTGGCCGTCGAAGACGCGCGCGAGAAGTGGTCGACCCCGGTCGGCTCCGAAGACAAGTCGTGCGCCGATTGTCACGGTGAACCCGAGGACATGGCGGGCGTGAAGCCGGTCTATCCGAAGTGGAACGAGGACGCCGGCGAAGTCCGCACCATGCAGATGCAGATGAACGACTGCCGCGAGAACCGCATGGGCGCCGAGCCGTGGAAATACGACGCGGCCGACGCGCTGGCGATGGAGGCTCTGCTTTCGTCGGTCAGCCGTGGCATGCCGGTCGACGTGGCCATCGACGGTCCCGGTCAATCGACCTGGGAGCAGGGCAAGGAGCTCTACTACGCCCGCACCGGGCAGCTCGACCTGTCCTGCGCGTCCTGTCACGAGGAAAACTACGGCAACATGATCCGGGCCGACCACCTGTCCCAGGGGCAGATCAACGGTTTCCCGACGTATCGCCTGAAGAACACCAAGCTCAACGGCGTCCACAGCCGCTTCAAGGGCTGCGTGCGTGACACCCGCGCCGAGACCTACAGCCCCGGTTCGCCGGAGTTCGTGGCGCTCGAGATGTACGTGGCGTCGCGCGGCAACGGGCTTTCGGTCGAAGGTCCCGCCGTAAGGAACTGAACCAATCGCCCCGCGCGGTGTCTTGCCGCGCGGGGTTTTCTTACTTATACATATTCCGTTTTTGGAATGAGAGACGGAAGAATACGGAGACCCGCATGATTTCTCGCCGTGATTTCCTGCAAGTCGGCATGGCCGCCAGCGCAATGCTGGGGGCCTCCGGCTTCGGTAACTGGGCCAGGCTGGCCGCGCAGCAGACGCTGACGCAGGACCAGCTGCTCGAGTTCGAGACGTTCGGAAACGTCTCGCTCATCCACGTCACCGACATCCATGCCCAGATGAAGCCGATCTATTTCCGCGAGCCGGAGATCAACCTGGGCGTCGGCGAGAACAAGGGGCAGGTGCCCCACATCACCGGGGCCGAGTTCAAGGCGCGCTACGGCATCGTCGACGGGTCGCCCAGTGCCTATGCGCTGACCTACAACGACTTTTCGGCGCTCGCGAAGGAATACGGCAAGGTCGGCGGGCTCGACCGCGTCGCGACCGTGGTCAACGCGATCCGCGCGGCCCGGCCCGATGCGCTGCTGCTCGACGGCGGGGACACCTGGCACGGCTCCTACACCTGCTACCACACCGAGGGGCAGGACATGGTCAACGTGATGAACGGGCTGAAGCCCGACGCGATGACCTTCCACTGGGAATTCACGCTGGGCCAGGAACGCGTGCGCGAGATCGTCGACGGGCTGCCCTTCGCCGCCCTCGGCCAGAACATCTTCGACGCCATGTGGGACGAGCCGGCCGAGCATTTCGAGCCCTACAAGTTCTTCGAACGCGGCGGCGTGAAGATCGCCGTTATCGGCCAGGCGTTCCCCTACATGCCGATCGCCAACCCCGGCTGGATGTTCCCCGACTACAGCTTCGGCATCCGCGACGAGAACATGCAGGCGATGGTCGACGAGGTCCGCGCGCAGGGGGCCGAGCTGGTCGTCTGCCTCAGCCACAACGGCTTCGACGTCGACAAGAAGATGGCGAGCCGCGTGACCGGGCTCGACGTGATCCTGTCGGGCCACACCCACGACGCGCTGCCCGAGCCGGTGGTGGTCGGCGACACGATCATCGTGGCCAGCGGCAGCAACGGCAAGTTCGTCAGCCGCGTCGACCTCGACGTGCGCAACGGCCAGATGATGGGCTTCCGGCACAAGCTGATCCCGATCTTCTCGGACGTGATCGCCCCGGACGCCGAGATGACTGCGCTGATCGACGAGCAGCGCGCGCCCTATGCCGAGGAGATGGCCGAGGTGATCGGCACGACCGACACCGAGCTCTATCGTCGCGGCAACTTCAATGGGTCCTGGGACGACCTGATCTGCGACGCCTTGATCTCGGAGCGCGAGGCCGACATCGCCATGTCGCCCGGCGTGCGCTGGGGGCCGAGCCTGGTGCCCGGCGACAACATCACGCGCGAGGATATCTGGAACGTCACCTCGATGACGTACCCGAACGCCTACCGCACGGAAATGACGGGCGAATTCATACACACGATCCTCGAGGACGTGGCCGACAACCTGTTCAACCCCGATCCCTACTACCAGCAGGGCGGCGACATGGTGCGCATCGGGGGCATGGGCTACCGGATCGACATCACCAAGCCGCAGGGCAGCCGCATCACCGAGATGACGCTGCTCAAGACCGGCGAGGCGATCGACCCGGCCAAGACCTACACGGTCGCCGGTTGGGCCAGCGTGAACGAGGGCACCGAGGGACCGCCCATCTGGGACGTGGTGGAGAGCCACATCAGGAAACAAGGCAATGTCACGCTCGATCCGAATACCTCGGTCGAGGTGATCCAGGGCTGATCCTGAACGCCGTCCGGGCGTGGGTCCGGACGGCTTTTTTGTTAACCATTTCATTCACATAGGTGAATGAGCTAATATGACTAGGGAGAACAAAGTGGACGATACTCCTGAACGAAAAGGCCCGTCGCGGCGCGGGTTCCTGACGGGAACGGCCGCATCCGGCGCCGCGCTTCTGGCCGCGACGGCCGCGCGCGCGCAGACCGCGCCCGACCCGCTGATCACCGAAGTGCAACCCTGGGCCAGCGGCCTGGGCGAAGGCGTGGACGCCACGCCGTATGGTCTGCCGATCAAGTACGAGGACGACGTGGTCCGGCGCAACGTGGACTGGCTTACCGCCGACACGATCAGCTCGATCAATTTCACGCCGATCCACGCGCTCGACGGCACGATCACCCCGCAGGGCTGCGCCTTCGAGCGTCACCATTCGGGCGCGATCGAGCTGCGCAAGGAAGACTACCGGCTGATGATCAACGGGCTGGTCGATACGCCGCTGGTCTTCACCTATGCCGACCTCGAGCGCTTCCCGCGCGAGATCCACACCTATTTCCTCGAATGTGCCGCCAACACCGGCATGGAATGGGCGGGCGCGCAGCTCAACGGGGCGCAGTTCACGCACGGCATGATCCACAACATGGAATATTCCGGTGTGCCGCTGCGCACGCTGCTGGAAGAGGCCGGGCTCGACACCGCGGGCGACCTTTCGGACAAGTGGATCTACGTCGAGGGGGCGGACGCGTCCTCGAACGGCCGTTCGATCCCGATGGAGAAGGCGCTCGACGACGTGCTCGTGGCCTTCAAGGCCAACGGCGAAGCGCTTCGCAAGGAGCATGGCTATCCCGTGCGGCTCGTCGTGCCGGGCTGGGAAGGCAACATGTGGGTGAAGTGGCTGCGCCGCATCGAGGTCACCGACCAACCGATCGAAAGCCGCGAGGAAACCTCGAAATACACCGACACGCTGGCCGATGGCATCTCGCGCAAGTGGACCTGGGTGATGGATGCGAAATCCGTCATCACCTCGCCCTCGCCGCAGATGCCGATCACCCACGGGGCCGGCCCGCTGGTCATCACCGGCATGGCCTGGTCGGGCCGGGGCGCCATCACGCGGGTCGACGTGTCGCTCGATGGCGGCATGACGTGGCAGCCCGCGCGCCTGGGCAAGGCGGGCGATTCCAAGGCGCTCACCCGCTTCTACCTCGACATCGACTGGGACGGCTCCGAGATGCTGATCCAGTCGCGCGCGACGGACGAAACGGGCTACGTCCAGCCCACGAAGGACGCGCTGCGCGAGGTGCGGGGCGAGAATTCGATCTACCACAACAACTGCATCCAGACTTGGCATGTGAAAGAGAACGGGGAGGCGGAAAATGTCGAAGTTTCCTAAGCTTATCGCGGGAACGGCGGTTGCCACCCTGATCGCGGGCACCGCGCTGGCCGGGCCCTTCGGACTGGGGCGCGAAGCGCTGCCGGAAGAGGTCGCGGCCTGGAACCTGGACATCGCGCCCGATGGCACGGGGCTGCCCGAAGGCTCCGGCACGGCGGAAGACGGCGAGATGCTGTTCTCCGAGAGCTGCGCGGCCTGCCACGGCGAATTCGCCGAGGGCGTGGGGCGCTGGCCGGTGCTGGCGGGCGGTTTCGGAACGCTCGACCGCATGGACCCGGTGAAGACGGTGGGCTCCTACTGGCCCTACCTGTCGACGGTCTACGACTACGTGCGCCGCTCGATGCCCTTCGGCGCCGCGCAGACCATGTCCGACGACGACGTCTACGCGCTCACGGCCTACATCCTCTATTCCAACAGCATCATGGAATACGACGAAGTGCTCTCGAACGAGACCTTCTCGGAGATCGAGATGCCGAATGCCGACGGGTTCATCGTGGACAACCGCGAAGAGGCCGAAGCGCATTTCTGGAAGGACGAGCCTTGCATGGAGAACTGCAAGGACGCGCCGGTCGAGATCACGATGCGTGCCACGATCCTGGACGTGACGCCGGAGGAAACCGCCGCCGAAGAGGCCGCAGCGTCCGAGGAAGCCGCGGCCGAAGACACGGCCGCCGAGGCCCCGGCCGAAGAGACCGAGGTCGCGATGGCCGAGCCGGATCCGGCACTGGTCGAGGAAGGCGAGGGCGTCTTCCGCAAGTGCAAGGCCTGCCACAAGGTCGGCGAAGGCGCGCGCAACGGCACCGGTCCGGCCCTCAACGGCATCGTCGGCCACCCGGCCGGCGCGGTCGAGGGCTTCCGTTACTCGAACGCCATGCAGGACGCGGCCGCGGACGGGTTGGTCTGGACGCCGGAAGAACTGGGCGCCTTCCTCGCCAAGCCGCGCGATTACATGCGCGGGACCAAGATGTCCTTCGTCGGCCTGCGCGACGAGGAAGAGATCAAGGCTGTCATCGCCTATCTCTCGACCTTCGAATAAGGGATCGGTCCTCCCTGTGCCCCGGCGTCGTGCGGTTTTCCGTGCGGCGCCGGTCGCATTTCGGGGGCGGGGTTATGCCGCAGTCGCCAGACTGGATTGCGTCTCGCGGCTCTGTTATATTCGGATTATCGAATGTCATTTCGGACCGTGTCGAATCGGTCCGCCCAGACCGGGAGGATTTCATGAAACGGATGCTCATTTCGGCCGTCACGGCCGTGTTCGCGGCCAGTGCCGCGATGGCGGCCAGTCACGGCGGCGACCAGGCCACCACCTATACCTTCGACGGCAGCTTCGACGATGCGACCTTCGCGGTCGAGAATGCCATCGTGGGGCAGGGGCTCGTGGTCGATTACACCTCGCACGTGGGCGACATGCTCGCCCGTACAGGCGAGGACGTGGGCTCCGACGTGAAGCTCTTCGAGGCGGCGGACGTGTTCCTGTTCTGCTCGGCCGTGGTCAGCCGCAAGGTGATGGAAGCCGATCCGATGAACATCGCCCATTGCCCCTACGGCGTCTTCGTGGCCGAACGCGATGGCGAGGTGATGATCGGTTACCGCAATTATCCCGACGGCCCGATGCAGGAGGTCCAGGCGCTGCTCGACACGATCGTGCAGGACGCGTTGGGCAACTGATCCCACAACCGGGGCGGGAGAACAATGTTCTGGCCGCCCCGGAATTTCCGGAATTTCGCGTGACAACGTCGTGACTCTGGTTCGCGGCGTGGGAAACTGTTCCCAACGCGCGCTTCTCACGAAAATATAATCATTTATTTGAATGTATCGCTTGTGAGGCGGGGACGGACCGTTTATGTCCGATACCCAAGGATAACCATGACCGAGTGAGGCGACCATGGAAGTGATAGAAACGGCCTTTACCCCCTGGGCCTCATTGATCGGGGGGCTGTTGATCGGGCTGGGGACGGTGCTCCTCATGGCCATGCGCGGCAACGTGCTGGGCGCGACCGGGATTCTCGCGGGCTTCATGACGCCCTCGTCCTCCTCCGACTGGGGCTGGCGCGCGGTGATGATCGCCGGGATGCTGAGCGGTCCGATCGCGATCCTTCTGTTCACGGGCGGCTTCCCGACGATCGAGGTGCCGGTGAACCGCTGGATGATGATCATCGGCGGGCTGATCGTGGGCATCGGCGTGACCTACGGGTCGGGCTGCACCTCGGGCCACGGCGTCTGCGGGATTTCGCGCCTCTCGCCGCGCTCGATCACCGCGACGCTCACCTTCATGCTGACCGCCGGCATCACCGTCTACATCCTGCGTCACGTGATCGGAGGCTGACCCAATGGAAAAGCTGTTCGTCTACATCTCCGGCCTTCTCTTCGGCCTCGGCGTGTCCATCGGCGGCATGGCCAACCCGGCGAAGGTGCAGAACTTCTTCGACGTCGCGGGCGTCTGGGACCCGTCCCTGGCCTTCGTGATGGGTGGGGCGCTCCTGGTGAGCGCGCCGGGTTACTGGCTGGTCTTCAAGCGCGGGCGCCCGGTGTTCGGCTCGGCGTTCAACGTCCCCACCAACCGCAAGCTCGACGCGCGCCTCATCGGCGGCTCGGCGGTCTTCGGGGTCGGTTGGGGCATCGCGGGCTTCTGCCCGGGCGCCTCGATCCCGGTGCTCTCGACGCTGAACCCCGACGTCCTGATCTTCACCGCGGCGCTCATCGGCGGCATCCTGATCGCCAAGGGCGCGATGAAGATCACCGCCGCCCGGCGCGACGCGATGCAGGCCGCCTGAGCCGGCCACACAACGACAAGACGGAAGGCCGCACCGCCCTGGTGCGGCCTTTTTCGTATCCGCCACCCGTGACATTCGGGCGACAGCACGGAGGCGCGACAAATTAAATTCAAAAAAACGAATATGAGGGGTTTACGGAGCCACACAGGACGCCTATTTCACCTTCAACGGCTTGAATACGTGCACGCGGCGCGAATTCAGGGCAAACTGACCCCACCGGGCGGGGCACGGCCGCCGACCCGGTCAATCTGGAGGGAGTTATGAAGGACATGACCCAGAGCTATCCCGTGGACACCTCGGTCAAACCGGACGTGAAAGCGTTTTTCGACCCGGCGACCAACACGATCTCCTACGTCGTGAAGGATCCGAATTCGCAGTCCTGTGCCATCGTCGACAGCGTGATGGACATCGACTACGCGGCCGGGCGCATCACCTATGACAACGCCGACGAGATCATCCAGTACGTCCAGGACAACGACCTGAAGGTCGAGTGGCTCATCGAGACGCACGTGCACGCCGACCACCTCTCGGCCGCGCCCTACATCCAGCAGAAGCTGGGCGGCAAGATCGGCATCGGCGAGAACATCACCGTGGTGCAGGACACCTTCGGCAAGGTCTTCAACGAAGGCACCGAGTTCCAGCGCGACGGGTCGCAGTTCGACCGCCTCTTCAAGGAAGGCGACACGTACCAGATCGGCGGAATGACCGCCTTCGCGATGCACACGCCGGGCCACACGCCGGCCTGCATGACGCATGTGATCGGCGACTCGGCCTTCGTGGGCGACACGCTGTTCATGCCCGACGGCGGTTCGGCGCGCGCCGACTTCCCGGGCGGCGACGCGGGCATTCTCTACGACTCCATACAGAAGGTGCTGTCGCTGCCGGACGAGACCAAGCTCTTCATGTGCCACGACTACGGCCCCAACGGGCGCGACATCCAGTGGGAGACCTCGGTCGCCGACGAGAAGGAGCACAACATCCACGTGGGCGGCGGCAAGACGAAGGAGGACTTCGTCAAGTTCCGCACCGAGCGTGACGCGCAGCTCGACATGCCGCGGCTGATCATTCCCTCCTTGCAGGTCAACATGCGAGCGGGTCAGATGCCGCCGAAGGACGAACAGGGCGACGTGTTCCTGAAGGTCCCGGTCAACAAGCTCTGATCCAGACAGGAAGGCGAACAGGATATGCAACAACTCGATCAACAGGTCTGGGTCTCGCCCCAGATCCAACCCGCAGACGTCGAAACGATCGCCGCCGAAGGGTTCAAGGCCATCGTGTGCAATCGCCCGGACGGCGAAGAGCCGGGGCAGCCCGACTGGGCATCGGTCGAAGCGGCCGCCAAGGCGGCGGGGCTCAGGACCTATTACCTGCCGATGGCCTCTCGCGAGGTTCCGGCGGACACCGCCGACGGCTTCGCCAAGGCGATGTCCGAGACGGACGGCAAGGTCTTCGCCTACTGCCGCTCGGGCGCACGTTGTACGGCGATCTGGAACGCGGCCAAGGCACGCGTCTGATCCGATCGCACCCGGCAGGCCGCCCGCGGGCGGCCCGCCGAACCGACTTCAAAAGTGAAAGGGATAGTTATGGCACGCGGGCTTAAAGGCCGGGCGGCGTCACTGAGGCGTTTTTTCCCGATTCTCGAGTGGGGCTCGGCGTATTCCAAGGATACGTTCCTGTCCGACTTCGTGGCGGCCGTGATCGTCACCATCATGCTCATCCCGCAATCGCTGGCCTACGCGCTGCTCGCGGGCCTGCCGGCCGAGATGGGCCTCTACGCCTCGATCCTGCCGCTCGTGGCCTATGCGATCTTCGGCACGTCGCGCGCGCTGGCCGTGGGGCCGGTGGCGGTCGTGTCGCTGCTGACGGCGGCGGCGATCGGCAATCTCGGCCTCGACAGCATGGCCGAATACGCGGCCGCTGCGATCACGCTGGCTTTCCTGTCGGGCCTGATCCTGCTGGTGATGGGCGTCTTCCGGCTGGGGTTCCTCGCGAACTTCCTGTCGCACCCGGTCATCGCGGGCTTCATCACGGCCTCGGGCCTTCTGATCGCCACGTCGCAGGCCAAGCACATCCTGGGCGTCGAGGCGCATGGAGAAGCGCTTTTCGACCGGCTCGCGACGCTCATCTCGCACGTGGGCGACACCAACCTGATCACCCTGGCCGTCGGCGCGGGCTCCATCGCGTTCCTGTTCTGGGTGCGCAAGGGGCTGAAGCCGCTTCTCATGAAGATGGGGCTTCCGCCGCGGCTGGCCGACATCCTGGCCAAGGCCGGGCCGGTGGCCGCGGTCGCGGTGACGACGCTCCTGTCGTTTGCCTTCGATTTCGCCGGACATGGCGTCTCCATCGTGGGCGACGTGCCGCAGGGCCTGCCGCCGCTGACCTTCCCGACCTTCGACCTCGACCTCATGGGCCAGCTCATCGGCCCCGCGATCCTGATCTCGATCATCGGCTTCGTGGAATCGATCTCCGTGGCCCAGACGCTTGCGGCCAAGAAGCGCCAGCGCATCACGCCGGACCAGGAGCTGGTGGGTCTCGGGGCCTCGAACATCGCGGCGTCGCTTTCGGGTGGCTACCCGGTGACGGGCGGCTTCGCGCGCTCCGTGGTGAACTTCGACGCGGGCGCCGAGACGCCGGCGGCCGGGGCCTTCACCGCCGTGGGCATTGCGCTGGCCGCGCTGCTGCTGACCCCGCTTCTCTACTTCCTGCCGACCGCGACGCTGGCCGCGACGATCATCGTCGCCGTGCTGAGCCTTGTCGATTTCGGCATCCTGAAGCGGACCTGGGGCTATTCGAAGGCCGACTTCTCGGCCGTGGCCGCGACCATCGTGCTCACGCTGGTCTTCGGGGTGGAAGCGGGCGTGTCCTCGGGCGTGATCCTGTCGATCTTCCTCTACCTCTACAAGACGTCGCGCCCGCATATCGCCGAGATCGGGCTGGTGCCGGGGACCGAGCACTTCCGCAACATCGACCGGCACAAGGTGCTCACCCATCCCGAGCTTCTGAGCCTGCGCCTGGACGAGAACCTCTATTTCGCCAACGCGCGCTTCATCGAGGATTACGTGCTCGACAGGCTCGCCCATGACCAGCCGATCCGCCACGTCGTGCTGAACTGCATCGCGGTGAACGTGATCGACCTGTCGGCGCTGGAAAGCCTCGAGGAGCTGAACCGGCGGCTCGACGACATGGGCATCAAGCTGCACCTGTCGGAGGTGAAGGGGCCGGTGATGGACCGGCTGCAGAAGACCCATTTCCTCGACGAGATCACGGGGCAGGTCTTCCTCACCCACTACGGCGCCGTGATGGCGCTGGGGCCGGTGGACGGGTTGAAGCCCAAGCTCGCCGCGGAGTGATCGAACGACGCGCCCCCGGAGAGATCCGGGGGCGTCGTCCTGTCAGGCGAGGCGTTTGTCGAGCCGTGCGCGCGCCGCGTCGAATTCCCGCTCGAGCCGCGCGACGACATCGGCCACCGGCTCGACCTTGCGTACCGGCCCCACGCCCTGGCCCGCGCCCCAGATATCGCGCCAGGCCTTAGACTTCTCCCCGGCCGCGACCTTCGAGACATCGCCCTTCTCACCGCCCAGGTTGGTCGGGTCGAGCCCGGCCTGCGTGATGGACGGGATCAGGTAGTTCCCCATCACGCCGGTGAAATGGTCCGTGTAGAGGATGTCGTCGGCCCCGGCTTCGCAGACCATGTCCTTGTAGCCCGCGGCCGCGTTCGCTTCCTCCGTCGCGATGAACATCGAGCCGGCATATCCGCCGTCCGCCCCCATCGCGAGGGCGGCCAGGATCGCGTCGCCGGTGGCTTGCGCGCCCGAGAGGAAGAGGGGGCCGTCGAACCATTCTCGGATCTCCTGCACCAGCGCGAAGGGCGACCAGGTGCCTGCGTGCCCGCCCGCGCCCGCGGCGACCGTGATGAGGCCGTCGGCCCCTTTCTCGATCGCCTTGTGTGCGAATTTCACGTTGATCACGTCATGCAGGACCACCGCGCCGACCTCGTGGGCGGCCGCGTTGATCTCGGGCCGCGCGCCGAGCGAGGTGATCCAGATCGGCACCTCGTGCTTTTTCAGGATTTCCACGTCGCGCTGGAGGCGTTCGTTCGTGCGATGCGCGATCAGGTTCACCGCGAAGGGGGCCGCGGGCGCTTCCGGGTGGGCCGCGTCGTGGGCCGCGAGCTCGTCCTTGATCCGCACGAGCCATTCCTCGAGCTGGATCGGCTCGCCTTCCTTCTCCCGGGCGTTGAGCGCGGGGAAGGCGCCGACGATGCCGGCCTTGCATTGGGCGATGACCAGCTCGGGGCCGGAGACGATGAACATCGGGGCGCCGATCAGGGGCAGGCGCATGGTGTCGAAAACGGGGGGAAGGGACATGTCAGGTGCCTGTGAAGTTCGGTTTGCGTTTCTCGAAGAAGGCCGCGACGCCTTCGCGTGTGTCGTTGGCTTCGGCGAGGGTGGTCTGCTCGCTGGCCTCCGCGCCGATGGCATCGGCATAGGACATGCCGTCCATCGCCCGCATCAGCCGCTTGGCGGCGGCGGTGGCCAGCGGCGGGCCGGCGGCGATGCGGGTCGCGAGCGCCGTGGTCTCGGCTGCAAGATCGTCGTCCGGGTGCAGCTCGTTGGCGAGCCCCAGCGCGACCGCTTCGGAGGCGGGGATGCGCCGCCCCTCGAGCACCGCCTGCAGCGCGCGCTTGTAGCCCAGCCCCCGGTGCAGAAGCCAGGTGTTGCCACCGTCGGGGATCAGGTTGATCGCGGCGAAGGCCATGTAGATGTTGGCGCTTTCGGCCATCACCATCATGTCGCAGTTCATCGCGACCGCGGCGCCGATCCCGGCCGCCGAGCCGTGGACCTGCGAAATCCAGATCTTGGGCGAGGCTGCGATCATCGCGAGGATCGGCCGGTATTCCTGTTCGAGGAACATGCCGGTGTTGCGCGACAGCCCTTCCTTCAGGTCGGTGCCGGAGCAGAAGCCGCGCCCGGCGCCCGACATGACGACCGCGCGCACCGCGTCGTCTTCGTGGACCTTGAGGATCGCCTCGCGCAGGCCGGCGCGCAGGCCCGGGTCCATCGCGTTGAAGGCCTCGGGCCGGTTGAAGGTGATGCGGGCGATGGGCCCGTCGGTCTCGTAGAGGATCGGTTCGGACATGGGGTTCCTTTCAGGTCAGCACGCCGGCGTCGCGCAGTTTCGCGATCTGGCCGGCATCGAAGCCAAGTTCGGTCAGCACGGTCTCGGTATCCGCGCCGGGCGCGGGCGGGGCTACCGGGTCGGCGGGGGTCGAGCGGCTGAAGCGCGGGGCCGGGGCGGCCTGCGTGACGCCGTCCACCTCGGTGAAGGTGCCGCGCGCGGCCATGTGGGGATGCTTGGGGGCCTCCGACCACGTCATGACCGGCGTGGCGCAGGCGTCCGACCCTTCGAAGATCGCCGCCCATTCGTCGCGGGTCTTCTGCCGGAAGACCTTGGCATAGGCGTCGCGTCGGGCGGGCCAGTCGCCCGTCGACATCTGCGTGGCGAGGTGATCCTCCGGGAGCCCGGCCAGCCTCACGAGTTCCGCGTGGAACTGCGGCTCGAGCGGACCGACGGCGAAGAACTTGCCGTCCGCACATTCATAGGTCCGGTAGAACGGCGCGCCACCGTCGAGCAGGTTGGCCCCACGCGTTTCGCTCCACTGGCCGCGGGCGATGAACGTGTGGATCAGCCCCATCATCGCCGAGGCGCCATCGACCATCGCCGCATCGACCACCTGGCCCTTGCCGGAGGTCTGGCGCTCGAAGAGGGCCGCCATGATGCCGAAGAGCAGGAACATGGTGCCGCCGCCGTAATCCGCACCGATGTTGAGGGGCGGGGGCGGGGGCCCGTCGCCGGGGCCGATGGCGTGCAGGAAACCGGTCAGGCCCAGGTAGTTGATGTCGTGGCCCGCCGTCTGCGCCCAGGGGCCGTCCTGGCCCCAGCCGGTCATGCGCGCGAAGACGAGGCCCGGGTTCACCGCGTGGCAGTCGTCGGGGCCCAGTCCCATGCGCTCCATCACGCCGGGGCGGAAGCCCTCGATCAGCACGTCGGCGGACCGGATCAGCGTCAGCGCGGCCTCGACGCCCTCCGGCGCCTTGAGGTTCAGCGCGACCGAGCGCTTGCCGCGGTTGTTGATGTCGGTCGGGTCGTCGGGACCGGACTTGCGCGTGACGAGGACCACGTCCGCACCGAGGTCGGCCAGGAACTGGCCCGCCAGCGGGGCGGGGCCAAGTCCTTGCATTTCGACGACTTTCAGACCGGCGAGCGGCCCGCTCATGCCGCCACCGCCGCCGTGTCGCGCAGCCGGTCGTACATCTCATCGGGCACCGCGAAGCGCTCGCCGTATTTCTCGGCCAGCTCGCGGGCCCGGGCTGCGAAGGTCTCGACCCCTTCGCCCCGGATGAACTGGATCGCGCCGCCGGTGTGATGCGGGAAGCCGATGGCGAAGATGCCGCCGAGGTTGGCTTCGACCTCGGTGTTCAGGACGCCCTCGTCGAGGCAGCGCAGCGTTTCGATCGCCTGGCGGTAGAGAATGCGGTCGATGGCATCCTCCATCGGGATCTCGGCGTTGCCGCGGGCGAACTGCGCCAGCCCGTCCCAGAGCCGCCGGGTGCCCTCCGCGTCGTAGTCGTAGAACCCGCCGCCGTACTGTCGCCCGCCGCGCCCCATCTCGATCATCGGGTCCGTGACCTCGACGGTGGCGGTGTTGTGGTGGCCGAACTGGCTGTCGACGCCGAGCCGCTCATCCAGCGCCTTGTGCGTCTTGCGAACCTTCTGACCGAGGATCAGCGACACCTCGTCGAAGACCTGGAGCGGACCCACGGGCATCCCGGCGAGCCACGCGGCGCGCTCGATCGCCGAGGGGGCGAGCCCGTCGACCAGGAGCTGGCAGCCCTCGTCCATGAAGGTGCCGAAAACGCGGGACGTGAAGAACCCCCGCGAGTCGTTCACCACGATCGGCATGTAGCCGATCTGCTGCACGTAGTCGTAGGCCTTGCGCAGCGTGTCGGCGCTCGTCTTCTCGCCCATGATGATCTCGACGACCTTCATCTTGTCGACGGGCGAGAAGAAGTGCAGGCCGATGAAGCGTTCGGGCTCCGGGCAGCTCTCGGCGAGGATCGAGATCGGGAGCGTCGAGGTGTTCGAGCCATAGATCCCGTCCTCCGACAGCATCGGCCAGGTGTCCGCGATAACCTTGTCCTTGAGATCGATGTCCTCGAACACCGCCTCGATGACGATGTCCACGCTGCCGGGCGCGGCGTTCTCGGTCACGGGTTCGATCTGTGAAAGAAGCGCGTTCTTCGCGTCCTCGTCCATACGGCCGCGTCCGATCGCCTTGTCGCAGAGCTTCTCGGAATAGCCCTTGCCCTTTTCGGCATTGGCCATTTCGGTGTCCTTGAGCATGGTTTTCAGCCCGCGCTTGGCATGGGCATAGGCGATGCCGGACCCCATCATGCCTGCGCCCAATACGGCAGCGGATGTCGCTTTCCAACGATCTCCCTCCGGGCGGACCTTGCCGGACTTGATCGCGTTCATGCCGAAGAAGAAGGTGCTGATCGCGGCCTTGGATTCCTTCGTGGCCATCAGGCCGATGAAGCGCCGGGTCTCCATCCGGAGCGCCGCGTCGAAGGTCATGCGCATGGAGTTCACCGCCACGTCGAGGATCTTCTCGGGTGCGGGCAGGAGGCCACGGGTCTTCTGGTAGAGCATCGCGCTCGCGCCCATCGCGGTCTGGCGGATGCGCGGGTGAACCGCGTCCCCGCCCGGGTAGCGGAACCCTTTCCGGTCCCAGGGCTGCACGGCGTCTTCCGGGTTCGCCTTGATCCAGGCCTTGGCGGCAGGGACGAGCTCGTCACGGGTCGCGACGATGTCGTCCACCATGCCGATCTTGAGCGCCTTCTGCGGCGGCACCTGCTTGCCTTCGAGGAGCAGGGGCAGGGCGGTTTCGAGCCCCAGCTTGGCCGTCAGGCGCACGACGCCGCCGGCGCCGGGCAGAAGGCCCAGCGTCACTTCCGGCAGGCCGGTGACGGCCTTGGGGTCGTCCACGACGATCCGGCGGTTGCAGGCCAGGCATAGCTCGTAGCCGCCGCCGAGCGCGGCGCCGTTGATCGCGGCGACGACCGGTACGGGCAGCTTCTCGAGCCGCCGGTAGGTCGCCTTGTTGGCCTCGATGAAGGCGAAGGTGCTCTCGTCCACCACCTTGGTGGCGAGGATGTCGTGCAGGTCGCCGCCCGCGAAGAACGTCGACTTGGCGGAGGCGAACACGACGCCGGTCAGCCCCTCTTCGGCCTCGAGCTTGTCGCAGACATCGCGCATGCCCGGCTCGAACCGCGCGTTCATGGTGTTGGCGCCCTGGCCCTGCATGTCCATCGTGATGGTCACGATGCCATCGGCATCCTTCTCGTAGCGAAAATCTTCCATGATCCCCTCCCTCACAGACGCTCGATGATCGAGGCGATGCCCATGCCGCCGCCGACGCACATGCAGATCAGCGCGCGCTTGAGCTTCCGGCGCTCGAGCTCGTCCAGCATGGTCGACACGAGGCAGCCGCCGGTGGCCCCCAGCGGGTGCCCCATCGCGATGGCGCCGCCCACCACGTTGAGCTTCTCGTCCGGCACGTCGAGGTCACGCTGAAGCCGCAGGGCGACCGAGGCGAACGCCTCGTTGATCTCGACCAGGTCGATGTCGTCGATGGTGAGCCCCGCCTTTGCGAGCGCCTTCTTCGAGGCCGGTCCCGGCCCGGTGAGCATGATCGTGGGCTCGGTCGAGGTGAGCGCGATGGACACGACGCGCCCGCGCGGCTCCAGCCCAAGGTCCTTGCCCGCCTGTTCGCTGCCCACCATCGTGAGCGAGGCGCCGTCCACGATGCCCGAGGAATTGCCCGGCGTGTGAACGTGGTTGATGCGCTCCACCATCGGGTACTTGGCCAGCGCGACCGCGTCGAAGCCCATCGCGCCCGGCTGCTCGAACGAGGCGCGCAGGGCGCCAAGTTTCTGCATGTCGGTGTCGGGCTTGATGAAATCGTCCTTCTCGAGGATCACGATCCCGTTCTCGTCGCGCACCGGGATGACCGAGCGGTCGAACCATCCGTTGTCGCGGGCATGGGCCGCGCGTTTCTGGCTTTCCAGCGCGAAGGCGTCCACGTCGTCGCGGCTCCAGCCCTCGATCGTCGCGATCAGGTCGGCCCCGATGCCCTGAGGCACGAATCCGGTGTCGAGCGCGGTCTCGGGGTCTTCCGCGAAGGGGCCGCCGTCGGCGCCCATCGGCACGCGGGACATCGATTCGAAGCCACCGGCGCAGACCAGGTCCTCCCAGCCCGAGGCGACCTTGGCGGCGGCCGTGTTGAACGTGTCGAGGCCCGATGCGCAGAAGCGGTTCACCTGCGCGCCCGGCACGCTTTCATCCCAGCCCGCCTTCTGAAGCGCGATCTTGGGCAACACGGCGCCCTGTTCCATGACCGGGGACACGCAGCCCAGCATCACGTCGTCCACCCGCGCGGTGTCGAGGTCGTGGCGCGTGCGCATCTCGTCCAGAAGCGTTGTGACCAGGTGGATGGGCTTCACCTCGTGCAGCGTGCCGTCGCCCTTGCCCTTGGACCGCGGCGTGCGGATCGCGTCGTAGATATAGGCCGTTTCAGCCATCGGTAGTCCTCCCGTTGATCCTGCCGGTGTCAGGCTGCGTCGAAGACGGCCAGTCGGGGCAGGGGATCCAAGTCGCGTTGAGTGATGTCTCTGGCCTCGGAGCGGTCAAGTCCGACGCCACGTAGGATGATCTCGGCGGTGTCCGATCCGGCCTGTCGCCAGGTGCGCCGCCCGTCGATGACGAGCGACATGGCCCCGAAGGTCGCGCCGCCCGCCGTTGCAGTGATCGAGGCGACCTGGTCGCGGTGAAAGTTGAACCGGCCCGAGATGAGGCCACGGCGCAGTTCCACGGCCGGCATCTCGGCCCAGAAGCTGCCGAGCTTGGGCTCCATCATCGCGTAATGGGCAATGAAACGCCCCCAATGCGGGTCATCGTGCACCCGGCGCACGCAGAGCCGGATGGAGGCCGCGATCTTCTCGGCCGGGTCGTCCATGTGCTGGCAGGCCTTGTTGATCGACTCGCGGAATTCGTTGGCAACCGTTTCGCAGACCGACGCGAAGAGCGCGGCCGGGTCGTCCACGTTGTTGTAGATCGTGCCCCGCGACAGGCCCGCTTCGCGCGCAAGGTCGCTGACGGCGATGGTGGTGCCGCCCTCGGTGGCGAAGATTCGCATGGCGGCTTCATGGATGCGCAGCGTGGCGGTGTTCATCTTTTCCGAGGGGCCCTGAAAAACTATATTGACTGAAATTGAACACGAGTGTTTAAATCGTGTCAACAACGTTCATCGCCGACAGGGAGGAGACGGCAATGACGACGTGCAGGAGGGGCGCGATTGCGCCCGGGCTCCGCTGATGGAGCTCATGCAACTTGTGATCGGGGGGCTTGCGAACGGCTGTATCTACGGCCTCGTCGCGCTCGGTTTCGTCCTTATCTACAAGGCCAGCGAAGGGGTCAACTTCGCGCAGGGCGACATGATGATGCTGGGCGCGTTCATCGCGCTGGGGCTGGGCAACGCCGATGAGCTGGGCCTGCCATTCGGCATCGCCGTGATCGGCGCGATGGCGATCATGTTCGTGCTGAGCTGGGGCGTCGAACGCGTCGTCGTGCGCCAGATCTTCGGCCAGCCGCAATTCGCGCTGGTCATCCTGACCATCGCGATGGGCTTCGTCTTCCGCTTCGTCGCGGGCTCGATCTGGGGCTACTCCCCGCTGGTGCTGGAGACCCCCTTCGCGGGGCAGAACCTGCGCGCGGGCGGCATCGTCGTGGGATTGGCCGACCTCGTCACGATCGGCGTCACCATCCTGCTCACGCTCGGGCTCTGGGCCTTCTTCGCCTTCACCCGGATCGGGCTGGCCGCGCAGGCGGCGAGCCAGAACCAGATGGCGGCCTACATCGTCGGCGTGCCGGTGATGCGCGTGAACAGCCTGATCTGGGGCCTCTCGGGCGCGGTCGCCACCGTGGCGGGCGTGCTCTACGCCACCAAGGGCGCGATCGACCCGAACATCGGGCTTTTGGGCATCAAGGCCTTCGCGGCGGCCGTCATCGGTGGGCTGGGCAGCCTTCCGGGCGCGCTTCTGGGCGGTCTCATCATCGGGGTCGTGGAGCCGATCGCGGGCCGTTACGCCCCCGGCGAACTCGCGAAGATGTCGCCCTATATCATCATGCTGGTCGTTCTCGTCGCCCGTCCCGGGGGGCTCTTCGCCCAGATCCAGATGAAGAAGGTCTGACCCATGCGGATCGTATTCAAGACGAGCTACGACAAGGACATCGACCTTCACGAACACGGCTGGTCGCGCGCCAAGATCGCGGTGCTGGCCGCCATCATGGTGCTGCTGCCGTTCTTCGTGGGCGAATATTACCTGGCCGAGGCCGCCAACACGCTCATCTGGGCGCTGGCGGGGATGGGGCTGATGGTCGCCGTGGGGCACACGGGGCAGGTGAGCCTCGGGCACGCCGCGTTCCTGGCCATCGGGGCCTACACCGACTCGGCGTTGATGAACGCGGGGCTTCCGTTCCTTCTGTCCTTCCCAATCGCGGGCATCGTCACCGGCATCTTCGGCGCGATCATCGCGATCCCGGCGGTGCGCATGTCGGGTATCTACCTGGCCATCGCCACGCTAGCCGTCTTCGCCATCGTGGAAGAGCTGGTGATCCTGCTCGAACCGATCACCGGCGGGGTGGGCGGCATCATGGCGCCCTCGATCCAGATCTTCGGCATCAGCTTCGACCGTTACGGTGCGCTCGACAACTTCTACTGGCTGATCCTCGCCATCGTGGCGCTGGTGACCTGGGGCTACGCGAACCTCATGCGCTCGCCCACCGGGCGCAGCTTCCTTGCCGTACGCGACAGCGAAGTGTCGGCACGCGCGCTCGGGATCAACGTGACGCGGACCCGGTCGCTGGCCTTCGGCCTGTCGACCGGTGTCACCGGCCTCGCCGGGGCGCTGATGGGGCACTACATCGGATTCTACAACTACGAGCTCTTCTCGATCTTCATCTCGATCAACCTGCTGCTCGTGGTGACCATCGGGGGGCTGGGCTTCATCCAGGGCGCATTCCTGGGCGCGCTCCTGATCACGGCCGTGCCGCAGGTCATCGCCATCGCACGCGACGGGCTGAACGCGAATTTCGGCATCGACCTGGGCGGTATCCCCGGCCTCGACACGATGATCTTCGCGGTGATCCTGATCCTGTTCATCATCTTCGAGCCCACCGGGCTCTACGGCCGATGGCTCAAGATCCGGACCTGGTTCGAGATCTTCCCGCTCGCCCGGCGCGACATGTTCCGCCGCCAGAAATCCTATCTCAAGACGGAGCGCATGAAATGAGCCTTCTCGAGGTCAAGGACCTGGCCGTGCATTTCGGCGGCGTGAAAGCGGTGGACGGGGTGTCCTTCGACGTCTCGCCCGGCGAGGTCTTCGCGATCATCGGCCCCAACGGGGCGGGCAAGTCCACGATCTTCAACCTGATCAGCCGGATCTACGAGCCCACGCGCGGCACGCTGCGCTTCGACGGGAAGGACATAACGGGGCTGAAGGCGCATGACATCGCGCGCCTCGGCATCGCGCGCACGTTCCAGAACATCGAGCTCTTCGATCACTCCACCGTGCTCGACAACCTGCTCATGGGGCGCCACACGCACCGCGCGACGAATTTCATCCAGGACATCCTGTTTCTGCCCAAGGTCCGGCGCGAGGAGCGCGCCCACCGCCTGCGGGTCGAGGAGGTGATCGAGTTCCTGGAGCTCGAAGCCTACCGCACGAAGATGATCGCGGGCCTGCCCTACGGCGTGCGCAAGGTGGTCGAGATCGGGCGGGCGCTGGCCATCGGACCGAAGCTGATCCTGCTGGACGAGCCCGCATCGGGCCTGTCGGTGGAGGAAACGCAGGACGTGGCTTTCTGGATCGAGGACATGCGGCGCGACATGGGGCTCACGGTCCTGATGGTCGAGCACGACATGAGCCTCGTGAACCAGGTCTCCGACCGGGTGCTCGCGGTCGCGAACGGCAAGCCGCTCGCGATGGGCACGCCGTCCGAGGTGCAGGCCGATCCGCAGGTGCAGGCGGCCTACCTGGGCACGGCGGTGGAGGACGCGGCATGAGCGCAGTCCTGTCGGTCCGCAACCTCGAGACCTTCTACGGTGCGATCATGGCCCTGCGCGGCGTGTCGATCGACGTTGAGGAGGGCGAGATCGTCACCATCCTCGGCGCCAACGGCGCGGGCAAGACGACGTTGATGAAGACGATCGCCGGTCTCATGGACCCGGAGAAGGGCCAGATCACCTTCATGGGTGAAAACATCGCGGGGCTCGAACCGGACCGGGTCGTGCGCAAGGGCATCAGCCTGGTCCCCGAGGGGCGCGAGGTGTTCCCCTATCTCACCATCGAGGAGAACCTGCGGCTCGGCGCCTTCACGCGCCGGGGCGATGCGTCGGGCGACCTCGACCTCGTCTACCAGTATTTCCCGATCCTGAAGGAGCGGCGCAAGCAGGCGGCCGGGTTCCTGTCGGGCGGGCAGCAGCAGATGCTCGCCATCGGGCGCGGCCTGATGTCGGACCCGAAGCTTCTGATGCTGGACGAACCGAGCCTGGGGCTCTCGCCGCTTCTCACGCAGGAAATCTTCGGCATCATCGCCCGGCTCAATGCCGACGAGGGGGTGACGATGCTGCTCGTCGAGCAGAACGCCCACATCGCGCTCGAGACCGCGCATCGGGGCTACGTGCTCGAGATGGGGCGGATCGTGATGACGGGGCCGTGCGACCAGCTCGCCGCGTCCGACGACATCCAGGAGTTCTACCTGGGGCGCACCGACGAGACCGAGCGCGGACAGAAACGGTGGAAGAGGCGCAAGACATGGAGATGAGCCCGGTCAGCATGGAACCGATTGCCTTCGAGGGGCACGAGACCATCGTGGCGCTCTGGGCCGACCGGTGCCGCAAATACGGCGACCGGGTCTGCCACCGCGAGAAGAAGCTGGGGATCTGGCAGGCGCATTCGTGGAACGACTACTACGCCGCCGCCAAGAAGATCGGTCTCGCGCTCCTGGAACTGGGCGTGCAGAAGGGCGAGCCTGTCCTGGTCCTGTCCGAGGATCGCAAGGAATGGGTCTACTGCGACATCGCCGCCGCCGCCATCGGTGCCGTGCCCTCGGGCGTCTACACGACCGACAGCGCGGGCCAGCTTGCCTATCTCGCCAACGATTCCGGGGCGCGGGTGGTTTTCGTCGAGAACGACGAACAACTCGACAAGTGGCTCGAGGCGCGCGGCGACATGCCCGGGGTCGAGCACGTGATCGTCTTCGACCGTGAAGGGCTTGCGACCTTTTCCCATGAAAAGGTCATGTTCCTCGATGAACTCTACGCGAAGGGCGCGGCCGTATCCCACCAGGACGGGTTCGAGGAAGCGCTCTACGCCGTGACGCCGGACGATCCGCGCATGCTGATCTACACTTCCGGCACCACCGGCCCGCCCAAGGGCGCGATCCTCACGCACCGCAACATGATCTTCCAGCTGGTGGCGGGCGAACAGATGCTCGACTTCGAGGAGACCGACGAACAGCTCTGCTTCCTGCCGCTGTGTCACGTGCTCGAACGGCTCGTGTCGGTCGACGCGCCGATCGCCAACGGGTCGACCGTGAATTTCGCCGAGAGCCCGGAAACCGTTTTCGAGAACCTCCAGGAGGTGAACCCGGATACCTTCGCGGGTGTGCCGCGGATCTGGGAGAAAATCTATTCCCGCGTGATGATCATGCGCGCCGAGGCGGGGCCGGTGGGCGCGCGGTCCTTCGACCTCGCGCTCTACCTGGGCAACCGCTACGCGCAGGCCGAAAACCCCACGCTGGGCCAGAAGCTGGGCAAGGTGGTGGCCGAGGTCCTCGTGCTGCGCAACCTGCGCCGGATGCTGGGCTTTGCCAACGCGCGCCGCGTGACCTCCGGTGCCGCGCCGATTTCGCCCGAACTCATCGACTGGTTCGCCGCCATCGGCGTGCCGTTGGTCGAAGGCTTCGGGATGACCGAAACGGCGGGCGTGGCCACGGTCAACACGGTCGATGACAACCACATCGGTACGGTGGGCAAGCCGTTGCCGGGCTGCGAGCTGCGCATCGACGACAATGGCGAGCTCCTGGTGGGCGGGCCGCTGGTCTTCAAGGGCTACTGGAACAAGCCCGAAAAGACCGCCGAGACGCTGACCGAGGACGGCTGGCTGCGCACCGGCGACATCGGGCGGATCGACAACCACGGCTGCCTGACCATCACCGGGCGCATGAAGGACGTGATCATCACGGCGGGCGGCAAGAACATCACGCCGGCCGAGATCGAGTCCAAGCTGAAGTTCAGCCCCTACATCTCGGACGCGGTCGTGATCGGCGACAAGCGCAAGTATCTTACCTGCCTGATCATGATCGACCAGGAGAACGTCGAGAAATTCGCCCAGGACCGGCAGGTCCCGTTCTCCGACTTCGCCTCGCTCACCCGCGCACCGGAAGTGCGCGAGCTGATCGCGGGGGTGGTGGCCGAGACCAACAAGCAATTCGCACAGGTCGAGCAGCTCAAGGATTTCCGGCTGATCGACATCCTGCTTACGGCGGAGGACGAGGAACTGACGCCGACGATGAAGCTCAAGCGGAATTTCGTCGAAACCCGCCACAAGGCATTGATCGACGAGATGTACTGACAACAAGGCTTTAACAGGGAGGAATAAATGAAACAGTTCAAAGCCTTGGCAGCCGTTGCTGCCATGACCGTCGCGGGTTCCGCGATGGCGCAGACACAGGGTGTCACCGACGACGAGATCAAGATCGGTGGCGCGCACGACCTGTCGGGCATTTTCGCGCCCTTCTCGGTCCCCGCCGTGACCGCGGCCAACCTCGTCTTCGACGAAGTGAACGCGAACGGCGGTATCCACGGCCGCAAGATCAACTACATCGTCGAGGATCACGGCTACCAGGTGCCGCGCGCGGCGCAGGCGGCCAACAAGCTGATCAACCGCGACCAGGTGTTCGCGATGCTTCTGAACCTCGGCACGCCGCACAACTTGGCCATGTTCCAGCTGATGGAGCCCAAGGGCATCCCGAACATTTCGCCGATCACCGCCGCGCGCCAGATGGTCGAACCTCCTGCGCCGTGGAAGTTCGCCGGCACCTCGTCCTATTACGAGGCGATCAAGGCGACGGCCGAGTACATGGTGGCCGAGGAGGGCGCCGAGAAATTCTGCCTGATGATCCTGCCCACCGACTTCGGCAAGGAAATCGAGGCCGCCGTGCTCGAGCTCGCCGAAGCGGGCGAGATCGAGATGGGCGCCGAGATCAGCCACAAGCCGGACGAGAGCGACTTCACCGGCGCGCTCGGCAAGGTGGCGGAATCGGGCTGTGACACGGTCGGCATGGCCCTTGGCGTGAGCCAGCAGATCAACGCCATCACCACCGCGCGCAAGCTCGACATGGACGTGAAGTTCATGCTGTCGGGGGCGGGCTTCCACACGGTCGTGGCCAAGGGCCTGGCCGCGCAGGGCGTCATGGAAGGCGTCTATGCCGGCGCCGGCTGGCAGGACCTCGAGGCGCGTGCGGGCGAGCCGGAAGTGGCCGAATGGATCGCGTCCTACAAGGAAGCGACCGGGGAAGACCTGCCGTCGACCGGGGCGCTCCTGGGCCACGGCGGGGCCACCACGCTGGTGCGTGCGCTCGAGGCGGCGGGTCCCGACCTGACGCATGAGAGCTTCATCGCCGCGATGGAAACCCTCGACTACGACGACGTGATCAGCGGCAACCATGTCGACTATTCCGCCGACGACCACGTGGGCGCGGACGAGGTCTTCGTGAGCCGGATCGAGAACGGCTCGTGGACGCTGGTTCAGACGCTCGAGTGATCTGACCCCGGCGGGGCGCTGCGGCGTCCCGCCAACCCCTTGATCTCAAATCCGAAAAACACACCAATCAGCCGGAGGGTCCGATGCTGAAACGCACGATCTATGACGAAGAACACGAGATTTTCCGCAAGAGCGTGCGGAGCTGGGCCGAGAAGGAGGTCTTCCCGCACTCGGAGAAATGGCGCGAGGACGGCTGCGTGAGCCGCGAGATCTGGAAGAAGGCCGGCGACGAGGGCTTCCTGTGCATGTACGCCGACGAGAAGTACGGCGGGCTGGGGGTCGAGGACTTCCGCTACGACATGATCCTGGTCGAAGAGATCGGCACGCGGGAGGCGGGCTTCTTCCTGGGGCTGCACAACCGGATCGCTGGGCCTTACTTGCAGCACTACGCGTCCGACGCGCAGCGCGACAAGTACATGCCCGGCTGCGTCTCCGGCGACACTATCCTGGCCATCGCGATGACCGAACCCGGCACCGGGTCGGACCTTGCGGGCATCAAGACCCGGGCGGTCGAGATGGAGGATCACTGGGTCCTCAACGGGTCGAAGACCTACATCTCCAACGGCTTCCTCGCGGGCCTCGTCATCGTCGCGGCCAAGACCAACCCGGAGGCCAGCCACGAGGTCGGGCTCTTCCTCGTCGAAGACGGGATGGAAGGCTTTTCGCGCGGTCGCAATCTCAAGAAGATGGGGCTCGAGAGCCAGGACACCGCCGAGCTCTTCTTCGACGACGTGAAAGTCCCGAAGGAGAATGTCATCGGCGACCCGAAGAGCGGCTTCAAGACCATGATGCTGAACCTCGCCGAAGAGCGACTGAACGGCGCCGTGGGGTTCGTGGCGCGCGCCGAGCGTGCCTTCGAGATCACGATGGAATTCATCATGGAACGGCGTGCCTTCGGCCGGCCGATCGGCACGTTCCAGAACTCGCGTTTCAAGATGGCCTCGATGCGCACCGAGATCGACGCGGCGCAGGCACTGGTCGATCATTGCGTGCGCGAGCATCTGAAAGGCGAGCTCTCCGCCGAACTGGCGGCCGAGGCGAAACTCTACACCTCGGAGGTCGAGGGGCGCGTGGTGGACGAATGCGTCCAGCTCCACGGCGGGGCCGGCTACATGGAGGAATACGAGATCAGCCGCCTGTACCGCGATGCCCGCATCAGCCGGATCTACGCCGGGACGAGCGAGATCATGCGCGAGATCATCGGGCGTGGACTGGGCCTCGACGAGCGCAGGCGCAACTGAGGTCTCAGCGCCGGAGCGACAGCGCGACGCCGCCGATCACGAGGACGGTGGCCACCACGTAGAGCGGGGTCAGCGGTTCGCCCAGGAAGGCGATCCCGCCGGCCATCGCCAGGATCGGCACGGCGAGCTGCGCGATGGCCGCCGTGGTCGTCGCGAGATGCGGCAACACCGCGTACCAGATCGAATAACCCAGGCCCGAGGTCACGGCGCCCGACAGGATGGCCAGTCCGATCCCGTAGGGGGTGATGAGGGCCGGTTGACCGAAAAGGGGCAGGGCGAGCGCCAGGGCGATGCCCACCGGGGCGCCGATCACGAAGCTGGTCATCGTGGCCCCGATCGCATCCGTCGAGCGCCGCCCGTTCAGCGTGTAGAAGCCCCAGCCCACGGCGGCCGCGACAAGGCAGGCGGCGGCGAGGAGGTCGACCTTCAGCCCCTCGGTCGGCCACAGGACGAGCGCGAGGCCCGCCAGCGCGATGGCTGCGCCCAGCTTGCGCGTGGTGGCCACCGGCTCTCCCCCGCGGATCGCGGCGGTGAAGAGCGTGATCTGCACCGTGCCGAACAGAATAAGCGTGCCGAGGCCCGCGTCGATCGAGACGTAGCCGAAGGAAAACCCGAAGATGTAGGTGAGAAGCGCGGCCACGCCGACCCAGCGGCCGGTTTTCGCAAGGCGAATCCGCCCGCGCGTCACCAGTACCACGAGCACCAGGATCGCCGCGCCCGAGGCCAGCCGGATCGCCCCGAAGCTCACCGCGTCGATGCTGCCCGCGGCAAGCGCCATGCGGTTCAGGATGGAATTGGCCGCGAAGGCGACCATCGTGAGAGCGGTTGCGAGAAACAGGCGCATGGGGCCAAAGGCCCGATCCGCGCGCGGCTGTCAATCGCGACGGGCGACATGGTAACGTTGCATCTGCAACGAATGTTTGGTAGGAAAGCCGCGCAACAGGAATCGGGAGAAACGCCATGACCCGTCACGAGCTGCCCAAGGGCATGATCCGCGCGACCGACACGACCGGCACGCACGAAGGCTACATGCCCGGCTTCGGCAATGATTTCGAGACCGAGGCGCTGCCCGGCGCCCTGCCGCAGGGGATGAATTCGCCCCAGAAATGCAATTACGGCCTCTACGGCGAACAGCTGTCGGGCACCGCCTTCACCGCGCACCCGCCGGAGCGGACCTGGACCTACCGGATCCGCCCGAGCGTGAAGCATTCGACGCGCTACACCAAGATCGACCTCCCGTACTGGAAATCCGCGCCCAACGTGGACCCGGACGTGATCAGCCTGGGCCAGTACCGCTGGGATCCGGTGCCGCAGACGGAAGAGAAGCTCACCTGGCTCACCGGCATGCGCACGATGACCACCGCGGGCGACGTGAACACGCAGGTCGGCATGGCCGCGCATGTCTATCTCGTCACCACCTCGATGGTGGACGAGTATTTCTACTCCGCAGACAGTGAGCTCCTGGTCGTCCCCCAGGAAGGCAAGCTGCGTTTCGCCACCGAGCTCGGCATCATCGACATCGAGCCGCAGGAGATCGCGATCATCCCGCGCGGGCTCGTCTACCGGGTCGAGGTGCTGGAAGGTCCGTGCCGCGGCTTCGTCTGCGAAAACTACGGCCAGAAGTTCGAGATGCCCGCGCGCGGCCCGATCGGGGCCAATGCGCTGGCCAACCCGCGCGACTTCAAGGCGCCCGTGGCGGCCTTCGAGGACCGCGAGGTGCCCTCGACGCTCACCATCAAGTGGTGCGGCCAGTTCCACGAGACGAAGATCGGCCAGAGCCCGCTCGACGTGGTCGCCTGGCACGGCAACTACGCGCCCTTCAAGTACGACCTGACCACCTATTGCCCGGTCGGCGCGATCCTTTTCGACCACCCGGACCCGTCGATCTTCACCGTGCTCACCGCACCCTCGGGCGTGCCGGGCACCGCGAACATCGACTTCGTGCTCTTCCGCGAACGCTGGATGGTGGCCGAGAACACCTTCCGTCCCCCGTGGTACCACAAGAACATCATGTCCGAGCTGATGGGCAACATCTATGGCCAGTACGACGCCAAGCCCCAGGGCTTCGTCCCGGGCGGCATGTCGCTGCACAACATGATGCTGCCGCACGGCCCCGACCGCGAGGCCTTCGAGGGGGCGTCGAACTCGAACCTCGGGCCCACCAAGCTCGAGAACACGATGTCGTTCATGTTCGAGACCCGCTTCCCGCAGCACCTGACCGAGTTCGCCGGCAAGGAGGCGCCGCTCCAGGACGATTACATCGACTGCTGGGACGATCTCGAGAAGAAGTTCGACGGCACGCCGGGATTGAAATAGGTTTCGCCCGAAGCAGGCTTCGGGCGACCCGCTGGAGGGGCGCTGCCCCTCCAGACCTCCCCGAAGTATTTTTGGAACGATGAACAGGGGACGTGTACCCCGACAGGAGGTGCCGGTTTGGCATTGATGAAAAGCTGGGTGGAGAGCGCGAACTCCGCCGATTGTCCGTTTCCGCTGAACAACCTGCCCTATGGCGTCTTTTCCGTCGCGGGCAGCGACGAGGGGCGCTGCGGCGTGGCGATCGGGGACCAGATCCTCGACGTGACCGGGCTCGAGGAGGACGGCCACGTCAAGCTGGGCGATCACCCGGTCTTCGATTGCGAGAGCTGGAACGACTTCATGGAGCTGGGGGCCGAGACCTGGGCCGAGTTCCGGGTCTTCCTGATCGAGAGCCTGGGCGAGGGGTCGGACAAGGCGGTGACCTTCGCCGAGTATCTCGTCCCGCAGGCGGACGTGACCATGCACCTGCCGATCGAGGTGATGGAATACACCGATTTCTACGCCGCCAAGAACCACGCCTTCAACGTGGGCTCGATGTTCCGCGGTCCCGAGAACGCGCTGCCGCCCAACTGGCTGTCGATCCCGATCGGCTACAACGGGCGCGCCTCGTCGGTCGTCGTGTCGGGCACCGACGTGCGCCGGCCGCTGGGCCAGCTCAAGGGGCCGGACGACGAGCTTCCGCATTTCGCGCCGTCCAGGCGCTTCGACCTCGAGCTCGAGTTCGGGGCGATCGTGGGGCGCGCATCCGACGACATGGTTTCGGTCGAGGAGGCCGACGACGCGATCTTCGGCTACGTCATCCTGAACGACTGGTCCGCGCGCGACATCCAGGCCTGGGAGTACCAGCCGCTGGGGCCGTTCCAGTCCAAGGCGACGGCGACCTCGATCAGCCCCTGGATCGTGACCAAGGCGGCGCTGGAGCCGTTCCGCACGTCGACGCCGGAGCGCGAGCGTCCGCTTCTGCCCTACCTGCGCGAGCCGGGCCCGATGTCCTACGACATCGACCTTGAGGTGGCGCTGGCGCCCGAGGGCAAGGATGCGACCACGCTCAGCCGCACGAACTACAAGGAACTCTACTATTCCGCCGCGCAGCAGCTGTGCCACCACACCACGAGCGGATGCCCGATGAACGTGGGCGACCTCCTGGGCTCCGGCACGATCTCGGGCCCCGAGAAGGGCGCGCGCGGGTCGCTCCTGGAGCTGGGCTGGGGCGGAAAGGAACCGGTGAAACTCGACACCGGTGAGGAGCGCAGCTTCCTCGAGGACGGAGACACGCTGACCCTGCGCGCCAACGCGCGGGGGGACGGATACACGATCGGGTTCGGCGATTGCGTGGGCAAGGTTCTGCCCGCCCGACCGATCCCCGACTGGGCCAAGGAGTGAGAGAACATGGCTAAGGCATTCGCGTCGCAAGGCGACATGGAAGAAAAGAAGGTGAGCTTCACCGAGGTGGGCGAGGGGCTTTACGCCTTCACCGCCGAGGGCGACCCCAACACCGGCGTGATCATCGGCGACGACAGCGTCATGATCGTCGAGGCGCAGGCGACCCCGCGTCTTGCGCGCAAGGTGATCGAGTGCGTGCGCTCGGTGACCGACAAGCCGATCACGCATCTCGCGCTCACCCACTACCACGCCGTGCGCGTGCTGGGCGCGTCCGCCTACGGCGCGCGCGAGATCATCATGACCGACACCACCCGCGCCCAGGTCGTGGAGCGGGGCCAGGAGGACTGGGACAGCGAGTTCGGCCGTTTCCCGCGTCTTTTCCAGGGGCACGAGGAAATCCCGGGGCTGACCTGGCCGACCCTCACGTTCAACGACAAGATGACCGTCTACCTGGGCAACCGGAAGGTCGAGATCATGCACCTGGGCCGCGCCCACACGGCGGGCGACGCGGTGGTCTATGTCCCCGACCAGAACGTGATGTTCACGGGCGACATCGTGGAATACCACTCCGCCTGCTACTGCGGCGACGGGCACCTGAAGGACTGGTCGACCACGCTCGACGCGATCAAGGCCTATGACCTCGCGGCCATCGCGCCGGGGCGGGGCGATGCGCTCGTGGGGTCCGAGATGGTGAACGCTGCGATCGAGAACACGCGCGACTTCGTCTCCTCGACCTACAAGCCGGCCGTGAAGGTGGCCGCGCAGGGCGGCACGCTCAAGGACGCCTGGGACGCGATCCGCGCCGAGTGCGACCCGAAGTTCGCCGACTACGCGATCTACGAGCACTGCCTGCCGTTCAACGTCGCGCGCGCCTTCGACGAGGCGCGCGGGATCGACACGCCGCGTGTCTGGACCGCCGAGCGCGACCAGGAAATGTGGAACGCGCTTCAGGGGTGAGGCGCACGGGCCGGGGCGCAAGCGCGCGCCCCGGCCGCTCCAGAGGGAGGGAAAGATGCTGGACGATCGTTATTCGCTGGCGTTCAAGCTGTATCCGTACGAACGCTCCGCCGACCAGGACGCCGAGACGCCGGTTCGCCACCCCGTGGTGGTGATCGGGGGCGGGCCGATCGGCGTGGCCACCGCGCTCGACCTCGGGCTGCAGGGCATCCCGGTGGTGGTGCTCGACGACCACGAGGGGATCGGCATGGGCAGCCGGGCGATCTGCTTCGCCAAGCGCAGCCTCGAGATCGCCGACCGCTATGGCTGTGGCCAGGAGATGGTCGAGAAGGGCGTCGTGTGGAACCTGGGCAAGGTGTTCCACGAGGATCGGAAGGTCTTCGAATTCAACCTGCTGCCCGAGGAGGGACACCAGTACCCGGCCTTCATCAATCTCCAGCAGCCCTATTTCGAACGCTTTCTCGTGGACCGCGTGCGCGAGGCGCAGGCCCAGGGCGCGCCGATCGAGATCCGGGGCAAGAACCGGGTCGACGCGGTCGAGGACAAGGGCGACCGCGTCGCGATCGACATCACCACGCCCGAGGACAGCTACAAGATCACCGCGGACTGGGTGATCGGGGCCGACGGCGCGGGTTCGCCCCTGCGCGGGATGCTCGGGCTCGACTTCGAGGGCCGGGTGTTCGAGGACAGCTTCCTCATCGCCGACATCCGCATGCACGCGGACTTCCCGACCGAGCGCTGGTTCTGGTTCGAGCCGACGCACAAGGCGGGGGCCTCCACGCTCCTGCACAAGCAGCCCGACGACGTCTGGCGCGTCGATTTCCAGATTGGCTGGGACGTGGACCGCAAGGAAGAGCTCAAGGAAGAGAACATCCGCAAGCGGCTCGACGCGATGCTGGGGCCGGACGTGTCCTACGACATCGTCTGGACCTCGATCTACACGTTCCAGTGCCGCCGGATGAAGGATTTCCGCCACGGCCGCGTGATCTTCGCGGGCGACGCGGCGCACCAGGTGTCGCCCTTCGGGGCGCGCGGGGCGAACTCCGGCATGCAGGACGTGGACAACCTGGGCTGGAAGCTCGGGCTGGTGATCGAGGGCAAGGCGCCCGAGAGCCTGCTCGACAGCTACGACGAGGAGCGCAAGCACGGCGCGGATGAGAACATCCTGAACTCGACCCGGTCGACGGACTTCATCACGCCCAAGTCGAAGATCAGCCACACGTTCCGCAACGCGGTGCTGGATCTGGCCGAGCAATACGCCTTCGCGCGGCCGCTGGTGAACTCGGGCCGCCTGTCGGTGCCTTGTGTCTATGACGGGCTGTCGCTGAACGGCCCCGACGCGCTGAACGGCGGGCCGGCGCGCACGCGGGTGGGTGCACCGTGCCCGGACGCGCCCTTGGGCGACGGGTTCCTGCTGCCCAAGCTGGGCGGCGGCTTCACGATCCTGACGATCAACGCGGAGGCGCCGGAGGCGCTGACCGAGGACGGGGTGACGGCCACGCGCGTGGCGGTGTCCGCCGCGGAGGACGCGACCGGCCTGATCGCGGAGCGTTACCTGGGCGACGCGGAGGCGGCCGTCTACCTCGTGCGGCCCGATCAGCATGTCGCGGCACGCTGGGATGCCTACGACGAACAAGCGCTGCGGGCGGCCCTGCGCAAGGCCTGCGGAAAGGAGTGACCATGAGCGATCTCAACCTCGACCCGAACATCGCGGACCCGGACGGGTTCTACGCCAAGCTCATCGAGGCGCACGAGGGGCTGTCGGACGATGAAAGCGCGGCGTTGAACGCGCGGCTGATCCTGCTGCTTGCCAACCAGGTGGGCGACCGGGCCGTGCTGGACGCGGCGCTCGAAGCAGCCAAGACCGTCGGCCACTGAGGTCCACGCGTTGCAGGATACATGCCCTCGCAGTGTTCTGCGGGGGTATTTTCTTGATCGGGGGAAGGCGGGTCACGATCGTTGAGCCCGCGAAGGCGTCGCGGTTCAGCTCTTGGACGTGTCGTCCTCGTCGGGATCCGACGCGATATCGGGGTCGTTGTAGTCGTTCGGATCGTAATCCTCGGGGTCGTAGGCCTCTTCCTCGTCGGCGATCCCCGTGACGTGGGTCGTCCCGGTCTCTTCGTTGTAGACAAGCCCGTAGCTTGCGCGGCCCTCGGTCTTGTAGCGTCGGTATTCGTGATAGGCCGCGTAGATGAAGGCCAGGGCGAAGGGCACAAGGATCAGGAAAGTGATCAATTGCGCGCTCATGAAAAGCTCCTTTGCATGTAAGTCTCGGAACGCTCTTGCGATACCAACGCCTGCCTTGCGCCGACGGGTCCGGGTCTCTCGAGATCGTGTGCGTCGCCCCGAGGGTGCGATATGCGGGGCCTGTAAACAAGGGGGGCATCCGGCGGGGGCGCCTAGATGCAGACATCCAGGAACGTGCAGGCAAGCGCCATCGACAGGAAAAGGAGCGGCAGGAACATCGCGGCATAGGCGAGCGCCAGCAGGCCCAGGTTCCGGATCAACACGCCGCGCCCCGCGTGGCGCAGGCGCAGGGCCATCAGGATGATGCCGGCCCCGTATTGCAGGGCCACGCTGCCGTAGAAACCAAGCCACGCCAGCGGGGCTTCGAGCAGGCGCGACCATCCCCACAAGAGGAAGACGAGCAGGATCGCGAGCGGTAGGGCGAGCGCGATTATCCAGGTTCGGCGGATCGACATGGGTCGACACTATGGAACGCGGTGAATTGGGCAAGCGCTTCGGCGCGCGAAGGCCGGACCGGGGCGGGCCCCGGTGCTGCTCTTCGCGCCGCGGGGCACCTCAGCCGACGCTGGCGAAGCCCGCGTCGAGCGCCGAGAGGATCGTCCGGGCGTCCGCTTCGGGCAGCACGAGCGGCGGGGACAGGATGATGTTGTTGCCCGACACCCGCACCATCGCACCTGCTTCGTAGGTGGCGCGGTGGATGGCGCCGATGGTCTTCTTGTCGATCGGCGTCTTGGCCCCCTGGTCGGAGACCAATTCGAGCGCGAGCATCAGCCCGTGGCCGCCGCGCACGTCGCCGATCAGGTCGTACTTGTCCTTGAGCGCGTTCAACCCGTCGAAGAGCTGCTTGCCGCGCGCGGCGGCGTTGTCCTTGACGTTGAGCCGCTCGGTCTCGGCAAGGCAGGCGATGGCGGCGGCGGCGCCGACCGGGTGGCCGGAATAGGTGTAGCCCGAGCCGATCGCCCCCTTGCCGCTGGTATCCTGTTCGAAGACCTCGGCCACGCCCTCGGAGATCATCACCGCGCCGAAGGGGAAGTAACCGTTGGTGATGGCCTTGGCGGTGCACATGAGGTCGGGTTTCACGCCCCAGTGACGCGAGCCGCTCCAGTCGCCGGTGCGCCCGAAGGCCGTGATGACTTCGTCGGCGATCAGAAGAATGCCGTGTTTGTCGCAGATCTCGCGCACGCCGGGCATGAAGCTTTCATGCGGCGGGATCACCCCGCCGGCGCCCAGCACCGGCTCCATGATGAAGGCGGCGATGGTCGAGGGATCCTGGAACTTGATCTCGTCCTCGATGGCGGACAGGCAGAGTTGGGCCAGCTTCTCGTGGTCCGTCTCGCCGAACGGGTTGCGGTAGGTGTAGGGCGAGGGCACGTGGTAGCAGCCGGGCATCAGGGGCTCGTACTGTGTGCGGAAATTGGCATTGCCGTTGACCGAGGCGCCCAGCGTGTGGGTGCCGTGGTAGCCCTTCTTCACCGACAGGTATTTGACCCGGCCGGCCTCGCCCCGGATCTTGTGATACTGGCGCGCGAGCCGGAGAGCGATCTCGACGCTGTCCGAGCCGCCGGAGGTGTAGAAGGCGCGCGTCAGCCCGTCGGGGGCGAAGAAGTCGCGCAGGCGTTCGGCCAGTTCGATGACGTTGTCGTTCGTGGTGCCCCGGAAGATCGAGTAATAGGGCAGGCGGTCGAGTTGCGCGGCAATCGCGTCCTTCACCGGCTGGCAGGAATAGCCAAGGTTGACGTTCCACAGGCCGCCGACCCCGTCGACAGTGCGGTGGCCGTCCACGTCCGTGATGTGGACGCCTTCGCCCTCGACGATGATGTCGGGCGGGTTGGCCAGGCTGTCGGCCGGGTGGGCCATCGGGTGCCACAGGTGACGGGCGTTGTGCTCCTTCAGGAAATTCGCGTCTTTCATGGGGTCTCCTGTCATGCGTTGTTTCGGGCGAGGGTGTCGCGGTAATGCGCGGGCACCGTGCCGCCGATGGAATTCGTGACGCGCGCCGCGCCGTCGCGTAGGACGCGCTGGATGTCCGCTTCGCTGTGCTCGCCGATCCGGCTCGTGGGCATTGCCACGGCCAGCGCGCCGGTGACGGTGCCGTCCGCCCCGAAGATCGGCACGGCGCGCGAGGACACCTCGTTGTCGAAGGACCGGAAGGCCTGCGCGATCCCGGTTTCGCGCGCCTCGGTCACGAGGGCGCGCAGGGCGTCCGGGTCGGTCGGGGTGTTGGCGGCATAGGTGGTCAGCTGGCCGGCGAAGACATGTTCGCGCAGCGCCGGGTCGCCGAAGGCCAGCACCGCGATGCCCGACGCGGTGGCGTGGAGCGGCAGGATCTCGGCCTCGTCGAAATGCACGTGCGTGCCGTGGCGGCCGGGGTCGAGGTGGCATACCGGCGAGAGCTGCTCACCGTGCAGGAGCGAGAAGTGGACCAGCTCGCCCACCTCCTGGGCCATCGCCTCGATCAGCGGCGTGACCACCGTGCGCACCGGCGCGGTCGCCTCGCGCACCGCGGTCAGACGGAGAATCGCGGGGCCCAGCCGGTAGGCGCGGCTGTCGCGGTCCTGTTCGAGAAAGCCGTTCTCGGCCAGTTCGACGAGGTGACGATGGACGGTGGCCTTGTCGCGGCCCGACAGGCGGACGAAATCGCCCAATCCCAGGGCGGGCCGTTCACGTGAGAAAAACGTGAGCAAATCCAAGGCTTTGGTGATCGTTCCCATCGCGTTTCACCTCTTGCTCCCGGTTATTCGTCGTCCGGGACAAGTCCATCGTTGACAGATTATCATTTCGACTGCAACAATAATTGCAACCGATGGTTTGAATAATGAACCGCCGCAGGGAGACCGACAAGATGCTGTCACGGGCCACCGCCGCGTTCGCCGCTCCGCAGGGGCGGGAGGCGCAATGACGCGGACCAAGACCTTCCAGGACCTGTTCAAGCGCTATCGCCGTCCCGGCGATTTCGTGATCTCGCTCCTGTCGCTGTTCTTCGCGCTTTTCCTGCTGATCAGCCTTCCGACCCAGACCGAGTGGGTGCCGCGCCAGCCGTTCTACGCTCAGCCGTCCTTCTGGCCGCGCGTGGCGGTCTACGCCATGGCGATCTTCTCGGCCCTTCACCTGGTCGGCGCGATGGTGTCCGAGCGCATCCACGGACGCGGTGAAGAGGTGCTCTACTGGCTGCGCTCGATCGAGTTCGCGGCGTGGTTCATCGCCTACGTCCTCCTGGTCCCGAAGCTCGGCTACCTGCCATCGACGCTGATCTTCACGAACCTCCTGGCCTTCCGGCTGGGGTACCGCCGGTGGGTGTGGTTCGCGGCCGCGACGGTGTTTTCGGTGGCGGTGGTCATCATCTTCAAGGGGTTCTTGCAGGTGAAGATCCCGGCGGGCGACCTTTATTCCCTACTGCCGGCAGGCGATTTCCGCCTGTTCGCGATGATCTGGTTGTGAGGGCGACATGAGTGATCTTGCATCCGGACTCGCGCTTCTGGCCGATCCCGCGGTTCTCGCCGCCCTCTTGATCGGGTCGATCGGCGGCGTCGTCATCGGGGCGATCCCGGGCGTGGGCGCGGCGGTCGCCATCGCGATCCTGCTGCCCGCGACCTTCTCGCTCGAGCCGCTGGTGGGGCTCACCATGCTTTTGGGCATCTACGGCTCGTCGATGTACGGCGGCTCGCTTCCCGCGATCCTGATCAACACGCCGGGCACGGCAGTGAACGCGCTGACGACCTATGACGGCCACCCGATGACCAAGCGGGGCGAGGCGCTGCGCGCCCTGGGCCTGGCCTACGGGGCGAGCTTCGTGGGCGGCATCCTGTCGATCCTCGCGCTGATCCTTTTCGCGCCGGTGCTGGCCAAGATCGCGCCGATGTTCGGCAGCCGCGAGATCTTCCTCGCGGCCCTCCTGGGCATCGTGCTGGTCGTGATCGCGCACCGGGGCCAGACGCTGGTCGCAGGCTCGCTCGTCGCCTTCGGTATCCTGATCAACACGGTGGGACTCGAGCCCGTGCGCTACACACAGCGCTTCACCTTCGGGCAGGAGTGGCTCTCCTCCGGCATCGACTTGATCGTCGTGGTGCTGGGCCTCTTCGCCCTGAGTCAGGCTTTCGTGCTCCTCACGGATTCCGAGCGCGCGCCCGTCACCCAGCGGGTGGAAGGCAACATGTTCACCGCCATGAAGGGCGTCTTCCGCTTCAAGCGCATCGCGGGCGCCGGCGCGGGCTTCGGCGTGCTCATGGGCATGATCCCGGGGGTGGGCGAGTTCACGGCGCAGTTCCTGACCTACACCTA
Source organism: Maritimibacter harenae (assembly GCF_009882975.1). Lineage (GTDB taxonomy): Bacteria > Pseudomonadota > Alphaproteobacteria > Rhodobacterales > Rhodobacteraceae > Maritimibacter > Maritimibacter harenae. Next base: position 83,064 of record NZ_WTUX01000017.1, on the reverse strand, counting down.
CGCCCAGAAGACCTCGAAGACGCCGGAGGATTTCGGCAAAGGCAGCCCCGAGGGGCTCGTCGCCTCCGAAAGCGCCAACAACGCGGTGCCGGCCGCCGCGATGATCCCGCTGCTGGCGCTCGGCATCCCGGGCGAGGCGCTGACGGCTATGATGCTGGCGGTGTTCTACGTCCACAACGTCGTGCCGGGGCCGGGGCTGTTCCAGAACGACCTCGACTTCGTCTACGCGCTCTACGCGGCGATGATCCTGCTCAACGTCTTCGTCGTGGCCTTCGTGCTGGTCGCGTCGAACTGGCTGCTCCGGATCATCCGTGTGCCTACGCGCTTCCTGGGCATGATGATCCTGACCCTGAGCTTCGTGGGCGTCTATTCGCTGCGCAACTCGGTGATCGACTGCGCCATCGCGGCCGCCTTCGGCATCCTCGGGCTGGTTCTCAAGCGCATGAACCTGCCGGTGGTGCCGATCGTGCTGGGCATGGTGCTGGGCGGGATCATGGAGGTGAAGCTGCGCTCGGCGATGGCGCGGGTGAAGGATCCCATCGACTTCGTCGACCGCCCGATCGCGGCGACCCTGGCGGTGCTCATCGTGCTCCTGATCGTAGGTCACTTCGTGGGCCTGATCCGGGAGAAGCGGGCGGCGATCCCCGAGAACGAGCACGACCACGACATTCACGACAGCCACACGCGGTAAGAGGAGAAGACCATGCTGGACCGTTCCCGGATCGAGGCGCTGCGCACGGCGGACGTGCCGCCGATGGGCCACGTGATCGACGGGCGGATGACGCCGGCCTCGGACGGGGGGACGATGGACGTGCTGTCGCCGCTCGACGGGCGGGTGCTGACGACGGTGGCCGCGGGAACGGCGCAGGACGCCGAACACGCGATCCGGTCCGCGCGCGCCGCCTTCGACGACGGGCGCTGGTCCGGGCTCGCGCCGGCCGCGCGCAAGAAGATCATGCTCAAGTGGGCCGATCTGGTCGAGGAGAACGCACTCGAACTCGCCGTGCTGGGCGTGCGCGACAACGGGACCGAGATCGGCATGGCGCTGAAGGCCGAACCGCTCTCGGCCGCGGGAACGATACGCTACTACGCCGAGGCGCTCGACAAGATCTACGGCGAGATCGCACCCACCGACCCGTCGGTGCTGGGTCTCGTCCACCGGGAGCCGGTGGGCGTCGTGGGGGCCATCGTGCCGTGGAACTTCCCGCTCATGATCGGCGCCTGGAAATTCGCCCCCGCGCTGGCCGCGGGCAATTCGGTGGTTCTGAAACCGGCCGAGACCGCGTCGCTCACGCTCCTGCGCATCGCGGAACTCGCGGTGGAGGCGGGCGTGCCGCCCGGGGTATTCAACGTGGTCACCGGCGCGGGCGCGGTGGTGGGCGAGGCGATCGGGATGTCGATGGATGTCGACGTCCTGGTCTTCACCGGCTCCGGCGGCGTGGGCCGGCGGCTTCTGGAATATTCCGCGCGCTCCAACCTCAAGCGCGTCTACCTCGAGCTTGGGGGCAAGAGCCCCAACATCGTGTTTGCCGACGCCCCCGACCTTATGGAGGCGGTGAAGGTGTCGGCCAACGGCATCTTCCGCAATTCCGGGCAGGTCTGCGTCGCGGGGTCGCGCCTGCTGGTCGAACGCTCGGTGCATGACGCTTTCGTCGAGGCGCTCGCGAATTATGCGCGCGACATGAAGGTGGGCGACCCGCTCGACCCGGCGACGCAGGCGGGGGCGGTGAATTCGCAGCGCCAGCTCGAACAGAACCTGACCTTCGTGGAAGAGGCGCGCGCCGCAGGCCGCGAGGTCGTGACCGGCGGCGGGCGCATCCTGGAAGAAACGGGCGGCTACTACATGGCGCCGACGATCGTGACCGGCGTCTCGCCCGAGGACCGGCTGGCGCGTGACGAGGTGTTCGGCCCGGTCCTGGCCGTCATCCCTTTTGACACGGAAGACGAGGCGGTCGCCATCGCCAACGGCACCGATTACGGGCTGGCCGCGGCCGTCTGGACCGCCGACCTGTCACGCGCCCACCGGATGGTGCGCGCGGTGAAGGCCGGGGTCGTGCACGTGAATACCTACGGCGGGGCCGATGCGACCGTGCCGCTGGGCGGCGTGAAGCAGTCGGGCAACGGACACGACAAGTCGCTCCACGCCTTCGACAAGTACCTCGACCTCAAGACCGCTTGGATCAAGCTGTGAGCGGGCAGGGGGCGGATACCGCGCAGGCGCTCGTCCTGGATTTCGGCGGGGTGATTTCGCGCACGCTGTTCGAGACCCACGACCTCAGCGAACGCGCCCTGGGGCTCGACCCCGGCACGCTCACGTGGCGCGGGCCGTTCGCGCCGGAGGGCGATCCGGTCTGGCGCAGGATGCAGGCCGGGGAGATCACGGAGCGCGACTACTGGGCGCACCGCATGGCCGAGACGGGCGAGCTGGTCGGGGAGACCTGGACCCAGTTCGCGCAGTTCGTGGGCCGCGTGCGCGGCGACGACCCGGAGGCGGTGATCCGCCCCGAGGCGCGCGAGGCCATCGCGCATGCGAAGGCGGCGGGCTGCAAGCTCGCGATCCTGTCGAACGAGCTCGACCTGTTCTACGGCGAAGGGTTTCGCGACAAGCTGCCCTTCCTCAAGGACTTCGACGTGATCGTGGACGCGACCCACACCGGGGTGCTCAAACCGGACGCGCGCGCCTATGGCTTCGTGACCCAGGCCCTCGGCCTGCCGCCCGAGGCCTGCGTCTTCGTGGACGATCAGCCGCGCAACATACGCGGCGCGGAGGACGCGGGGATGCGCGGCGTCCAGTTCGACGTGACCGACCCGGGCACGAGCTACGCCCGGGCGCTCGACCTCCTGGGGGTGCGGGCCTGACGAGATCTGAGAGACAGGGAGAACGACATGGCTGACAAGACCATCCTGGTCATCGGCACCTACGACACCAAGAACGACGAGCTCGCGTTCATCGCGGACAAGATCCGCGCGCAGGGGGGCGGGACGCTCACTCTCGACGTGAGCGTCCTTGGCGACCCCGAAAAGCCGACCGACATCTCCAAGCAAGAGGTGGCGAAGGCTGGCGGTAGTTCGATCGAGGCGGCGATCGACTCGGGCAGCGAACATGTGGCGATGAACATCATGTCGGCCGGCGCCTGCGCCACGGCCAGGCGGTTGCAGGAAGAGGGCCGGATCGACGGCGTCATCATCCTGGGCGGCACGATGGGCACCGACCTCGCGCTCGACGTGTGCCAGGCGCTGCCCCTGGGCTTTCCGAAATACGTGGTTTCGACCGTGTCCTTCTCGGCCCTGATCCCGGCCGAGCGTCTGTCGCCCGACATCCAAATGATCCTCTGGGCGGGCGGGCTCTACGGCCTGAACGCGATCTGCAAGGCGTCGCTGTCGCAGGCGGCGGGCGCCGTGCTGGGCGCCGCACGCGCCGCCGAACCGGCCACGAGCGACCGGCCGGTGGTCGGCATCACGTCGCTGGGCACCTCCTGCCTGAGCTACATCAAGGCGCTCAAGCCCGCGCTCGAGGCGCGCGGCTACGAGGTGGCGGTGTTCCACGCGATGGGCATGGGCGGCATGGCCTTCGAACAGATCGCCGCGCAGAACGGCTTCGTCTGCGTGATGGATTTCGCGGGCTGCGAGCTGGGGAACCTGCTGGCGGGCTCCGTCGTCAACGCCGGCCGCGACCGGCACCGCGCGGCGGGCCGGGCCGGCATTCCCCAGATCGTGGCGCCGGGCTGCATGGACCTGATCGACTTCGCCGGTTGGCAGGACATCCCCGAGCAATTCGCGGACCGGCCGATCCACACGCACAACAAGCTGGTGAAGAACACCTTCTACAACCCCGAGGAGCGCCGCGAGATCGCCCGCGAGCTCAACCTGCGGATCGCGGAGACGGACACGCCCACGCACCTCATCATCCCGAAGGGCGGGATCGAGGAATGGGACCGGCCCGGCGGCGACTGCCACGACCCGGATGGGCTGGCCGCGTTCCTCGACGAGCTCACGCGCACGGTGGACCCGAAAATCACCGCGACCGAGCTCGACGCGCACATCAACGACGCGGCCTTCACCGACCTCGCGCTCGAGATCTTCGATGCCTGGGTCGAGCAGGGCCTCGTGCCCCGTGCGGACGAATGAAGGGGGACGGGTGCATGCGGGGCCTGCGCGTGGCCCACGGCGCGCCCGCCCCCTTGCGCCGCCCCGGTCCCGTGAAGAAGCTGGGACGGGGGATCACGACATTCGAACATGGCGCCCAGAACGCCATCGCCCGGGCCGAGACCCGGATTTCGCAAACCGAGAAACCAATCCAACAGGAGACTGAGACATGAAGAAACTGCTTCTCGCCACCGCTTGCGCGCTGGCCATCCCGATGGCCGCGCAGGCCGAGTACCCGGAAAAGCCGGTCGAATTCGTGGTGCCGTTCCCGCCCGGCGACCTCGAGGATGTGCTGACGCGCATGATCGCCGACGAGTTCCAGGCGACCTACGGCGTGCCCGCAGCCGTCGTGAACAAGCCCGGCGGGGGCGGCGGCCCGTTCCCCGGCGCAGCCGAAGTCGCCAATGCCGATCCCGACGGCTACACCATCGGCTCCTTCGTCGTCGACATCCCGCTGATCGGGCCCGAGGTGGGCATCCCGGCGCTGTCGCCCAACCCGTTCGAGCCGATCGGCATCTTCCTGACCTATCCCTTCGTGATCGCCACGTCGGCCGACAAGCCCTACGGCACCATGCAGGAGCTGGCCGACTACGCGCAGGACAACGAGGTGGCGCTGGGTCACTTCGGCACCTTCCTGATCCCGACGCAGGTGACGCTGGCGCTCGCCAACAAGATGGGCTTCGAATACGGCTCGGAAGCCGCCTTCGACGCGCTCGACTGCAACACGGTCGCCTCGGGTGATGCCGACGTGATCAACACCACGCTCCAGCTGATCATGCCGTGCCTCGACGACATGACGGTTCTCGCCTCGATCGGCGGGCAGCGCATCCCGCTGACCCCCGACACGCCGACGGTGGGCGAGCTTGAGGACGACCTGCAACTCGCGCTGTGGAACGGTCTCTTCGTGCACAAGGACGTGCCCGCGGACGTGCGCGAGAAGATCGCGGCGGTCGCGCAGAAGGTCGTGGAATCGGACGCGGCGAAAGAGCTGTCGGCGGAAACCGGCGCGCTGGTCTACTGGCAGGGGGCCGATGCGGCTGCCGACCAGATCGAGCAGGACGCGGCCGCGCTCGGCAACGTCATGGAGCTCATCGAGCAGTAAGACCCCCGGCGTGCCCCCACGTGGCGGGGCACGCCACACCACCCAGGGTTTGATTTCGCGCCCGCGGTGGTATAGCTCGCCGCAACGGTCCCGCGCAGATGTCCGCGGGTGGATGGAACGCTTGGCCCAGGGACCCGGGTGCGGTGATGAACGACGATCCCAAGATGAGAGTGCGCAAGGCCGCCCGCCTGTCCGTCGCCCCGATGATGGACTGGACGGACAGCCATTGCCGGGTGTTCCACCGGCTGATGAGCCGCGAGACGCTGCTTTACACCGAGATGGTGACGGCCCCCGCGCTGGTGCGGGGCGGGGCGACCCACCTGTTGGACTTCGAGCCCGCCGAGCACCCGGTCGCGGTGCAGCTGGGCGGATCCGACCCCGCGGAGCTGGCAGAGGCCACCCGCATGGCGGTGGACCGTGGCTATGACGAGGTGAACCTCAACGTGGGCTGTCCCTCGGACCGTGTGCAATCGGGCACCTTCGGCGCCGTGCTCATGCGCGACCCGGACCTGGTGGCCCGATGCTGTGCGGCCATGATCGCGGCGGCCGGCGATGTCGAGGTAACAGTGAAATGCCGGATCGGCGTGGACGACCAGGACCCGGAGGTGGTGCTGCCGGACTTCCTCGACCGCGTCGCGGACGCCGGGGTCGGGCGGTTCATCATCCATGCGCGCAAGGCGTGGCTGGCCGGGCTCAGCCCCAAGGAGAACCGGGACATCCCGCCGCTGGACTATGACCTCGTGCACCGCATGAAGTCCACGCGCCCGGACCTGCACCTGTCGATCAACGGGGGCATCGCGTCGCTCGACGCGGCCGAGGCGCAGCTTGCGGCGGGGATGGACGGGGTGATGATCGGGCGCGCGGCCTACCACGACCCGGCCGGTATCCTGATGCAGGCGGACAGCCGGATCTTCGGGCGCGCCGATCCGATGGACGACCCGGTGGCGGTCGCCCAGGCGATGAAGCCGCATATCACCCGCCATCTCGAGGATGGTGGCAAGCTGGCGCAGGTCACGCGCCACATGCTGGGGCTTTTCGCCGGGCGCCCCGGGGCGCGACACTGGCGCCGGGTCCTGTCGGAGAACGCCCACAAGGCGGAGGCGGACGCCAGCCTGATCGACGAGGCGATGGCCGTCCTGGCGTGAAAAATCATTCATTGACAGTGGGTTGAGGGCCNGAGTTCGGCTTCACCGGAAAACCGGAAAACCGGAAAACCGGAAAACCGGAAAACCGGAAAACCGGAAAACCGGAAAACCGGAAAACCGGAATCCCCCGGCTTGCGGCGATCCGGGCATTACCGCGCCGCGGCCATCCGCTCCAATGCCATGACCGTGTTCAGGTTGCGCGCCGTCGCGGCCACGCCGAGGCTGCGTTCCACCTTCGCCGCGAGCTTCGATCGCCCGATCCCACCGGGTGCATCGAGGAAGAACCAGCGCCCCTCGAGCGCAAAGCGCTCCCGCGGCCCGGCCACCGCCGCCAGGCCCTCCAGGTCCGGCGAAACGGGGTCCTCTGCGCAGAACCAGACGTGCCCCGTCTTCGGGCGGTCACGCGCCTCGGCAAACGGGAAGGCCGCCAGCGCACGGATGAGCGTCTCGGCGGGCAGGACCAGCACGCGGGGCGTGTGGCCGTGGTGCTGCGCGATCCGGTCCGAGAGTGATCGCGAGAACGCATCCGGGTCGACCGCGCCCGAGAACACCGCGTTGCCCGATTGCACGTAGGTCTCGGGTGCGTGCCCGCCCAGCGCGGCGATGTGCGCGCGCAGGTCCGCCATCGGCAACCGCCCCGTCCCGCCGACGTTCACGCCGCGCAGCAGGACGACCCAGGTGTTCATGCGACCAGCTTGCCTTCCATCACGCGCACGGCCTGACCTGCGACCGTGACCCGCCCCGCCGTGGCGTCGACCATGATACGCGAGGGGCGGCCCATGTCCTCGCCCTGGCGGATGAGGCGGCGCACCGGTTCGCCGGCCTCTTCGCACAGTAGCGCGCCCAGCGCGGCCGCGGCCGAGCCGGTGGCCGGGTCCTCGGGCGTGCCGTCCAGCGGTGCGAACATGCGCAGGTGGATCTCGTCGCCGTCGCGCACGAAGGCGGCCTGCGCGAAGGCCACCGCCGACGGGTAGCGCGCGTTGCCCTCCCGAAACGCGGCCGTGTCGGGCACGAGATCGGTGAGCGCGGCCCGGTCCACCAGCTCCGTGAACGTGTAGGGCAGGCCGACGCCGGCCATGACGGGTTGCCCGACGATGGTTTCCTCGGGCGTGCCCAGCGCCCGGGCGACCAGCGCGCGGTCCGGCTCCGCCAGGCGCTCGAGCGGCACCTCGTTTATGAAGCGGCCTTCGCCTGCGCCCGCGCCGACCTGCATTGGCCCCACGCCCAGTTCGAGCACGAATTCGGGTCCCAGCCCGGCCTCGCCCAGCATGACCGCCGTGCCGATGACCGGGTGGCCGGCGAAGGGGATCTCGGCGGTCGGCGTGAAGATGCGCGCCCGGGCGACACCGGCGCCCTCGGGCGGGTAGAGGAACACCGTCTCCGAGAAATTGAACTCCCGCGCGATCTTCTGCAGCTGCGCTTCCGGCAGCTCGACCGCGTTCGGGATGATGGCCAGCGGATTGCCCCCGAAGGCGCGGTCCGTGAACACGTCGTAGACAAGGTAATCGGTCATCACATCAGCTCCGGTTCGCGGCCCAACCGTGTGGCGAGGCCCTTCACGGTGAGGCCCTGCACGATGATCGAGAAGATGACAACGATATAGGTCGCGGTGAGAATGAGGGGTTTCCATTCGCTCTCGGGCAGGGCAAGCGCCAGGGCGACCGAAATGCCGCCCTTGAGACCGCCCCAGGTCATGATCGGGATCACGCCCGGAGAGAATTCGCGGAACGGTTTCAGGATCACCACCGGGATCGCCACCGCCGCCAGCCGCGCGAGGAGCGCCAGCACGATGGCACAGAGCCCGGCGATCACGGTGTCGAGCGTGAAGGCCACGAGGAAGACCTCGAACCCGATCATCAGGAAGAGCACCGCGTTCAGGATTTCGTCGACCAGTTTCCAGAACGCGTCGACATAGCGCCCGGTTTCTTCGCTCATCCCGTGCTTCGTGCCCACTTCGCCGATCAGGAGCCCGGCGCACACCGCCATGATCGGCCCCGAGACGTGGAGCGCGACGGCAAGCTCGTAGCCGCCGAAGGCGAGCCCGAGGGTGAGCAGCACCTCGAGCGAATAATCGTCGATCAGCCGCATGATCCGGAAGGTGAGCCACCCCAGCACGATCCCCAGGAGCGCGCCGCCGCCGGCCTCGACGAAGAAGAGGCGGGCGGCGTCCGCGAAGGTGGCAGTGTGGTCCGCGTCGCCCCCGTGGCTCGTGGCCAGCGGAAAGGCGAGCCCGACGAGCACCAGGTAGACGACGTATCCGACCCCGTCGTTGAAGAGCGACTCGCCGGCGATCTTGACCTCGAGCGACTTGCGCAGGCTCGCGTCTCGCAGCACGCCCAGCACCGCCACCGGGTCGGTGGGTGAGATCAGCGCGCCGAAGACCAGCGCGACGAGGAAGGGCATGCCGGTGAGCCAGTGGAACCCGGTCCCCACGATCATCGTCGACAGCGCCACGCCGAAGGTGGCCATGAGAAAGACCAGCCGCCACTGGGCGCGCAGGTCCGAGGTGCGCACGTGGAGCGCCCCGGCGAAAAGCAGCAGCCCCAGCATCCCTTCGAGCAGCGCGTCGGAGAAGTCGATGTCGCGCACGATCGAGGTGACGGTATCGGCGAAATAGACCTGCGGGGTCAGCGCCTCGACCAGCAGGATCAGGATGGACGCGGTGAGCGACACGATCAGGATCCCGATCGAGGAGGGAAGCTTCAGGAACAGGTAGTTGATGGCGCCGAAGAGCCCCGCCATCACGATCAGGAGCGAGGCGATCTGGAGGAAGGTCATGGCTGTCCCTTGCGCGTTTTCGCGACGGTAGCATGGGCGCCCGGCGCGGGCAAAGTCGCGAAAGAGAGGGGCGCCGGGGTTGACTTCCCGGCGCCGTCCACGTCCTTTCACCGCCATGGAAGAAAAGCAAAATCTCACCCTGGCCGGGGCCGGCATGCTGATCACCATTTCCATGGCGCTCGGTTTCAACCATGTTGTCATCAAGCTCGTGAACGACGGGCTTCAGCCGGTCTTCGCGGCCGCCCTGCGCAGCTTCGGCGCGGCGTTCTGCGTGTGGCTGTGGATGCGGGTGCGGGGCGAGCGGCTGAACTTCCGCGCGGGCACGCGCTGGCCCGGCGTGATCCTGGGCCTGTGCTTCACGATCGAGTTCCTGGGGCTGTTCCTCGCGCTCGACCTGACCACGGTGACGCGCACCTCGATCATCTTCTACTCGATGCCGATCTGGCTGGGGCTCGCGGGGCATTTCCTGTTGCCCGGCGAACGCCTCACGGTGCTCAAGGTCACGGGGCTGGCGCTGGCCTTTTTCGGCGTGGCCTGGGCCATCGCGGACCAGGGCGGCGGCGGCACGGCGTCCCTGCGCGGCGACATCTTCGCGCTCGTGGGTGCGCTCGGCTGGACGGCGCTGGCGCTTTTTGCGCGGATCACCCGGGTGCGCGAGGTGAGCTCGAACATGCAGATGTTCTGGCAACTCTCCGTCTCCGGCCCGCTCCTGATCATCGCGGCCCCGTTCTTCGGCCCCTTCATCCGGGACCTTCAGCCGTGGCACTGGGCGGGGCTGGCCTACCAGACCATCGTCGTGGCGGCCGCGGCCTTCATGGTGTGGTTCTGGCTTCTCAACACCTACAAGGCGTCGAGCATCGCCTCTTTCGCCTTCCTGTCGCCGGTGGTGGGGGTGGGCATGGGCTGGCTCATCCTGAACGAGCCCGTGAGCGTGGCGCTTTTCGCCCAACTCGCGCTGGTGGCAGTGGGCATCCTGCTGATCAACCGGGCGCCCCGGGCGCATGTTCAACCGCCGAGCGAGGCTCCGGCACCGCCGCGGCGGGCAGGCTGACCTCGGCCCAGATCGGCAGGTGGTCGGAGGCGATGCGCGACAGTTCGGTGACGTGGACGCCGCTGCGCTTGAGCTTGACCTCGGGGCTGAGCGCGATGCGGTCGAGTGCCGCCACGGGCCGGAAGGTGGGGTAGGTGGCCCCGGGCACGTTCGTTTCGAACCCGTGGTGCAGTTCCTCCATGCCCAGTGTGAGCGACCACTCGTTGAAATCGCCCAGCACCACCGTCGGCGTCTCGCCGCGCGCCAGCGCCGCGCGCAGGGCACGCATCTGCGGGTGGCGATAGCGGCGCATCAGCGCCAGGTGCGTGCCCGCGATCCGGAGTTTTCCGTCGATCTCCACGCTGACGGCCCCGCGCGGTTCGAGCGACGGAAGTTCGATGCGCTGCGTGTCGGTGATCTCGAGGCCCCGGCGCACCAGCACCGCGTTGCCATGCCAGCCCAGTGACACGTCGTTGGCCGCGAGCGGCGCGGGGATGTAATCGCTGTGATCCTCCAGCATCTTGCGCGGCAGTGCCGTGGGGCGTGGACCGAGCCGCCGGTCGGCTTCCTGCAGCACGACCACGTCCGCGCCGAGGCTGTTGATCACCTCGATCACGCGGCCCGGGTCACGGCGCCGATCCCGTCCCACCGCCTTGCGGATATTGTAACTCGCCAGTTTCATGCCTGATCCAGATATGGGGACCCCCGCGTCGCAATTGAACCTCTGGCGCCCTGCGACTAAATGCACCTGATGTTCCTGCGTCGCCATTCCATCGTGACCTACGCGGTCTGGGTGATCCTCATCGGGGCCAGCATATGGGCCTTCGCCCTGGGGGATTGGATGATCGGCGCCGTCGGGCTGGCCACGCTGGGCCTGTCCATCGCGCCCGCGATCATGGCCGAACGGCTCCACCTTCAGATCCCGGTCTATTTCTACGCCGGCATCGTGCTTTTCCTCTTCGGCACCGTATTTCTCGGCGAAGCCTTCGACTTCTACGAACGGTTCTGGTGGTGGGACCTGTTCCTGCACGCGACCTCGGCCGTGGGGTTCGGCATCGTGGGCGTGGTGCTCACGCTTCTGATGTTCGAGGGCGACCGGTATGCCGCACCCGCCTATGCCGTGGCCGGTATCGCCTTCGCTTTCGCCGTGACGATCGGCGTGACCTGGGAAATCTTCGAGTACGCGGTCGACCAGGTCTTCGGCTTCAACATGCAGAAATCCGGGCTCGACGACACGATGACCGACCTGATGGTCGACTGCCTCGGGGCCGCGCTGGGGGCGGCGTCGGGCTATGCCTTCCTGCGGGGGCGGTCACGTTACGGCCTGTCGGGGATCGTCGCGCAGTTCGTGCTGAACAACCGCCGCTACTTCCGGCGGGCGGCGGAGCACAAGGTCGACAAGATCGAGCGCAAGACCGAACGGTTGCGGGAAAAGCGCGACGCGCTGAAGGCACGGATCGCCGAGGAAGAGGCCGCGCGCGATTAGGTCCCGCAGAACGTCCGCGTGACGCGTTCCTCCGGGGCCGGCGGCTTGGCGAAGTGGTCCGTGTCGGCGTTGTGCGAAAACGGCTCCGCCAGCACGGCGTTCAGCCGGTGAAGCGGCGCGAAGTCGCCGTCGATGCCCGCCTGGATCACCTCTTCGACCCGGTGGTTGCGCGGGATGACAGCGGGGTTCGCCGCCCGCATCACGTCACGCCCGTCATGTCCCTGGCGTTCAAGCCGCGCGCGCCAGTCGGCGGCCCAGCTTTCCCAGGCGCCGGGTTCGGCCAGGTATTCCGAGGCGTCGCCATCGGCCAGCGCCCGGAACGTGTTGGTGAAATCGGCGCCGGACGTGGCCATGCGCTGCAAAAGCCCCTGGATCAACGCGCCGTCGCCCTCTTCCTCGGTGGTGAGGCCGATCTTCGCGCGGAAGCGGCGTATCCACGCCGCGCCGAAGAGGTCGGGGAAGGCGTGCAGCCGATCCTCGGCCGCCTCGATCGCGGCATCTTCGCCGCCCTCGATCAGCGGCAGAAGAGACGAGGCCAGTTGCGCCAGGTTCCACACGGCCATGTTGGGCTGGTTCTGGTAGGCATAGCGCCCCATCTGGTCGATGGACGAGAACACGGTGTTCGGGTGATAGGCGTCCATGAAGGCACAGGGGCCGTAATCGATCGTCTCACCCGAAATCGCCATGTTGTCGGTGTTCATCACGCCGTGGATGAAACCCACCGACATCCAGGCCGCTATGAGCTCCGCCTGAGCCTCGGTCACGGCCGAGAGAAGGTCCAGCGGGCCCTGGGCGTCCGGGTAGTGGCGCGCGATGGCGTGGTCGGTTAGGTCGCGCAGCGCGTCGAACTGCCCGCGCGAGGCGAAGACCTGGAACGTGCCCACGCGCAGGTGGCTCGAGGCCACGCGCGTCATTACGGCACCGGGAAGGATGGCCTCCCGGATCACGTCGTCACCGGTGGTGACGGCCGCCAGCGCGCGGGTCGTCGGGATGCCGAGCGCGTGCATCGCTTCCGACACCACGTATTCACGCAGAACGGGGCCCAGCCAGGCCCGGCCGTCGCCGCCCCGCGAATAGGGTGTACGCCCCGAGCCCTTGAGCTGGATGTCGCGGCGTTTGCCGTTGGTGTCGATGACCTCGCCCAACAGGATCGCGCGGCCGTCGCCGAGCTGCGGCACGAAGTTGCCGAACTGGTGGCCGGCGTAGAGTTGCGCCAGCGGCTCGGCCCCGTCCGGCAGGGCGTTACCCGCGAGGATGTCGGCCGTCAGCGCGTCCGGGTCGATGCCCAGTTCGTCGGCCAGGGGCCGGTTCAGTGCGACGATCTCGGGCCGCGACACGGGTTCCGGCGAAAGCCGGCTGTAGAACGTGTCGGGCAGGCGGGCATAGGAATTGTCGAAGGCGATGCTCATGCCCATCAGGTAGGCATCTCAGGGCAGCCGGGCAAGGCGTTCGGTCAGGAGCCCGAAGAACCCGTCGGCGTCGAGGTTGCCCATGAAGGTGGCGTTGGGCGCGCGGTCCGTGACCCGCCACCAATCCGCGACCGTCATGCCCAGCGTGAGCTCGGAACCGGTCTCGACCTCCACGTTCACGTGGCGCCCCTCGAACAGGTCCGGCCGCAACAGGAAGGCCGTCACCGTCGGATCATGCAGCGGCGCTCCGTCGGAGCCGTATTTCTCCCGGTCGAAGCGTTCGAAGAAATCGGTCATCTCGGCCGTGGCGACCCCGACGCGGTTGCCCAGGGCGCGAAACGCCTCGTTGCGGGGCCGGGTGACCAGCGCCTTGTGCGTCACGTCGAGCGGCATGACGGTCATGGGAACGCCGGATCGGAACACGATATCAGCGGCTTGCGGGTCGACGTAGATGTTGAATTCCGCCGCCGGGGTGATGTTGCCCACCTCGAAATAGGCGCCGCCCATCGCCACGATCTCGCGCACCTTCGCAATGATCTCGGGCGCCGCGCGAAAGGCCGTGGCCACGTTCGTGAGCGGGCCCAGCGTGCACAGCGTCACCTCGCCCTCGGGGGCCGCGCGCAGGGTCTCGATGATGAAATCGACCGCGTGCGTGGCGTCGAGCGGCATGGTCGGGTCGGGCAGCGTCGGCCCGTCGAGCCCGGTGCGCCCGTGCACGTGCTCGGCGGTGACGAGCGTGCGCGTCATCGGGGCCTCGCAGCCCGCGAAGACCCGCATGTCGGGTCGCCCGGCCAGTTCGCAGACGATGCGCGCATTCTTCTGGGTCAGCGCAAGCGGCACGTTGCCGGCCACGGCGGTGATGCCCAGCACTTCGAGCTCGGGGCTTGCCAGCGCCAGGAGGATCGCGACCGCGTCGTCCTGACCCGGGTCGGTGTCGATGATGATCTTTCGTGTCATGTCAATGGCTCACGCGGCGAGCTTCACCCAGATCGGAACGTGGTCCGAGGGCTTTTCGCGTGCCCGGACCTCCTTGTCGATCCGGCAATCCTCAAGCAGGTCCGCACATTGCGGCGACAACAGGAAATGGTCGATCCGGATGCCGTCGTTGCGTTGCCACGCACCGCGCTGGAAATCCCAGTAGGTGTATTGCTCCGGCGCCTGGTTCACCGCGCGGAACGCATCGGTGAGCCCGAGGTTCTGAAGCCGCCAGAACGCGCCCCTGCTTTCCGGCTGGAACAGCGCGTCATCGCGCCAGGCATCGGGCCGCGCGGCGTCTTCGGCCTGCGGGATCACGTTGTAGTCGCCCGCCATGAGGAAGGGCTCTTCAAGCGCCAGAAGCGCACGCGCCCGCGCCTCGAGCCGCTCCATCCAGCGCAGTTTGTAGGCGAATTTCTCGTCCCCCACCGGGTTGCCGTTGGGCAGGTAGAGCCCGCAGATGCGCACCGCGCCCGCGTCACCCACCACGGTCGCCTCGATATAACGCGCCTCGGCGTCATCGGCCCCGTCGCGCCCGGTGCCGTCGGCGCCGGGCAGGCCGCGCACGACGTCCTCGAGCGGGAACTTCGAGATCAGCGCGACCCCGTTGAACGACTTCTGCCCGTGGGTTTCGACATTGTAGCCCAGGTCCTCGAAATGCTCGCGGGGGAAGTTCTCGTCGATCGACTTGATCTCCTGGAAGATCGCGACGTCGGGCCGGGCCTCCTCGATCCAGTCGGTGACGGCGGGCAGCCGGGCCTTGATCCCGTTGATGTTGAAACTGGCAATCTTCATGGGCGCTCCTCGATTTGGCCCGAAGGTAGCGGGCGTGCGACCCGGGGACCAGCGGGTTGTTGCATGCGTGGGCCCAGGCCGCGATGCCGCCTGCGTATTTGGAGAAAGATGAAAGGGTCAGGCGTGCGCCCTGTCGGCGATGGCGCGCCCCGCGGCATGGCCCGAGGCCCAGGCCCACTGGAAATTGAAACCGCCGAGCCAGCCGGTCACGTCGACGGCTTCCCCGATGACGTAAAGACCCGGGACGTGTTTCGATTCCATGCTCTGCGAGGAAAGACCCGCGGTCGACACGCCACCGGCGGTGACTTCCGCGGTGCGATAGCCCTCGGTCCCCGCAGGGGTAAGCGTCCAGTTGGCGAGCGCTTCCCCGATTTCGCGCAGCCGCGCGTCGGACTGATCCGCGAGGTTGCCGGACAGGCCCAGCACGGGCGTCAGGTATTCGACGAGCCGGGCGGGCAGGTGGCGGGCGAGTTCGGTGGTGAGCGCGTGGCGCCCCTGCGCCTGCCGCTGGTCGCGCAGCGTCTCGACAAGCCCCGGTGGACAGATGTCGAGCGTGATCGGCTCGCCCTCGCGCCAGTAGGAGGAGATCTGCAGGATCGCGGGCCCGGACAGGCCGCGATGGGTGAAGAGCAGGCTCTCGGCGAAGGCGATCCGGTCGTTGAACGCCCGGCCCGGCACCGACACGCCGGCCAGCGGCGCGAAACGGTCGCCGAAGGTGAAGGGCACGAGCGCGGGGCGCGGGGTGACGATGTCATGGCCGAACCGGCCGGCCACGTCATAGGCGAACCCGGACGCTCCCATCTTGGGGATCGACTTGCCCCCCGTTGCGAGCACGAGGGTCTCGGCCGTCTCCGCGCCCCGGTCGGTCGTGACAATGAAACGTCCGTCCGCGTGGCGCACGTCCGTGATCTGCGTCTCCAGCCTGAGCTCCGCCCCGGCCGCGCGCATCTCTTCCAGCAGCATGTCGATGATCTGCGTCGATTTCCCGTCGCAGAAGAGCTGCCCCAGCGTCTTCTCGTGCCAGGCGATGCCGTGGCGCGACACGAGCTCGATGAAATCCCACTGGGTGTAACGCGCGAGCGCCGACTTGTGGAAATGCGGGTTCTCGGACAGGAAATTCGCGGGCGTCACGTCGAGGTTGGTGAAATTGCACCGCCCGCCACCGGAAATCCGGATCTTCTCGCCCGGTTTCCTGGCGTGGTCCAGCACCAGCGTGTCGGGCCCCGCATGCGCCGCACACATCAGGCCAGCCGCACCGGCCCCGAGGATGATCGTGCGATAGCGTTTCATCGAAAGCCGCCCGGTCCCCTTCTTCGTTTCGAAAATACCTCAGGGGGGCGGGGGGACAGCGTCCCCCCGAGGGGTCGGCGCGGGCCACGCCCGCGTCGAAACCTTACCCCAGGGTCACGAGGGCATGCCGCTTCTTGCCCGCCGAAAGCTTGATCGGCTCGCCCAGGTCGTCCGCGGTGATCATGAGACCGGCATCGGTCACGTCCGCGTCGTTCATCTTCGCCCCCTTGTCGGCGATGAGGCGCTTGGCTTCCTTGCCGGACTTCGCGAGCCCCGAGCGCGTGATGAGCTGGGTGATCGAGATGCCTTCGCCGATCTCCTCTGCCGTGAGCGTCAGCGTGGGCAGGTCGTCGCCCGCGCCACCCTTCTCGAAGACCTCGCGCGCGGTCGCCTCCGCGGCGGCCGCCGCCTCGGCCCCGTGGCACAGCGTCGTCACCTCGTTCGCGAGCACGATCTTGGCGTCGTTGATCCTGTTGCCGGGCAGGGCCGCGAGCCGTTCGCATTCCTCGACCGGCAGCTCCGTGTAGAGCTTGAGGAACCGGCCCACGTCGGCGTCCGTCACGTTGCGCCAGAATTGCCAGAACTCGTACGGGCTCAGCATGTCGGCGTTGAGCCACATGGCACCGCCCGCGGACTTGCCCATCTTCTTGCCGTCCGACGTGGTCAGGAGCGGCGAGGTCAGGCCGTAGATCTCGGTGTCGAGCACCCGCCGCGTCAGGTCGATCCCGTTGACGATGTTGCCCCACTGGTCGGACCCGCCCATCTGCAGCGTGCAGCCGTAGCGGCGGTTGAGTTCCAGGAAGTCGTAGGCCTGCAGGATCATGTAGTTGAACTCGAGGAACGACAGGCTCTGCTCGCGGTCGAGCCGGGACTTCACGCTCTCGAAGGACAGCATCCGGTTCACGCTGAAGTGCCGCCCGATGTCGCGCAGGAACTCCAGGTAGTTGAGATCATCCAGCCACTCGGCGTTGTTGAGCATGAGCGCGTCGGTCGCCCCGTCCCCGTAGCTGAGGTACTTGGCGAAGACCTGCTTCATGCCCTCGATGTTCTCGTCGATCTGCTCGGGTCCCAGAAGCGGGCGCTCGTCGGAGCGGAAGCTGGGGTCGCCCACCTTGGTGGTGCCCCCGCCCATCAGCGTGATCGGCTTGTTGCCGGTCTTCTGGAACCAGCGCAGCATCATGATGTTGAGCAGGTGGCCCACGTGCAGCGACTTGGCGGTGGCGTCATAGCCGATATAGGCGGTGACCACGCCGGCATTCAGGGCCTCGTCCAGCCCCTGATAATCGGTGCAGTCGGCCAGGTAGCCGCGCTCGATCATCACGCGCATGAAGTCTGATTTCGGGTGGTAGGTCATCGCTTTTCTGTCCATTGTCGCCTGATGGAGCCTCTATATCGGGGGCACGGGCAGAGGGAAAGCCATGTTGGAGGCGCAGGCGATCTGGGCGTTGGGCGCGATGTCGGGCACGTCGCTTGACGGCGTCGATGCGGCGATGGTGCACACCGACGGGGAAACCATCCTGGGCTTCGGCGAGAGCCGGTACGCGGCTTTCTCCGAGAACGAGGCGGGCGTCCTGCGCGCGGCGCTCGGCCACTGGCCGGGCGAGCCGGGGGTGGAGGCGGCGGCCGGTGTGATCGAGGCGGCGCATGTCGCGCTTCTGTCGCGGTTCGACGGCGCCGAACTCGTGGGCTTTCATGGCCAGACGCTCGCCCACGACCCGCGCGGGCGCGGCGCGACGCACCAGGCGGGTGACGGCGACCGGCTCGCCCGGGCGCTGGGGCTGCCGGTGGCCTGGGATTTCCGCTCGGCGGACGTGGCGCTCGGGGGGGAGGGCGCGCCGCTCGCACCCTTCTTCCACTTCGCGCTCGCCAAATGGATCGGGGCCCGGGCGCCGCTGGCCTTCCTCAACCTCGGCGGCGTCGGCAACCTGACCTGGGTCGACCCGTCCCGGACCCGGCCCGAGGACGACGGCGCGCTGCTGGCCTTCGACACCGGGCCCGCGAACGCCCCGATCAATGACCTCATGTGGGCCCGACACCGGCAATCCTTCGATACAGGCGGCGCGCGCGCTGCCCGGGGAACGGTGGACGAGGACATCGTCACCGCCTTCCTCGCGCATCCCTATTTCTACCGCATGCCGCCCAAGTCGCTCGACCGGGACGCCTTCACGGATCTCGCGGGCGCGGTTTCGGATCTCTCGGACGAAAACGCCGCCGCGACGCTCACCGCCTGCGCCGCGGCCGCCGTAGCGCTTGGGCTGGAATATTGCCCGTCGCCACCCGACCGCCTGCTCCTGTGCGGCGGGGGGCGCAAGAACCCGGCACTCGTGACGCAGATCGAAATGCGCGCAGGCGTACCCGCCGTTCCCGTCGAAGAGGTCGGCCTCGACGGCGACATGCTGGAAGCGCAGGCCTTCGCCTTCCTCGCCGTGCGCGTGGCGCGCGGCCTCGCCACGTCCTGTCCCTCCACGACCGGCGTCGCGGCGAATGTCGGCGGCGGCCGGATTTCGCGGCCGGACGGCTGACCCGGCTCCCCTTCATCGTTCCGAAAATACTTCGGGGGTGCGGGGGCAGTGCCCCCGCGCGGGTCGGGACGGGCGTCGGCCCGGCCCGAAACCGCTAGGCCGCGTCGAGCGCGCGCGCCAGCGCGCACCAATGCTCGAGCCCGATCTCCTCGGCGCGCGACGTGGGCTTGATTCCCGCGCTCTCGAGCAGGTCCTCGATCCGCGGGTGGAGCCCCTTCAGGGACGCCCGCAGCATCTTGCGTCGCTGCTGGAACGCGGTGGCGGTCAGTTTTTGCAGCGTCGCGGCGTTGGCCGGAAAACGCGGCTCCGGCAGCGCGGTGAGGTGGACCACGGCGGAGTGGATTTTGGGCGGCGGCGTGAACGCCTCGGGCGGCAGTTCCATCACGATGCGCGCGTCACAGCGCCATTGCGCGAGGATCGCGAGCCGGCCATAGGTCTTGGAGCCGGGCTGCGCCACGATGCGCTGCGCCACCTCCTTCTGGAACATGAGCGTCAGGCTCTCCCAGACCGGCGGCCAGCTGGGCGGCGTGAGCCAGCGGGTCAGGAGCTCGGTGCCCACGTTGTAGGGCAGGTTGGCCACGATCCGGATCGGGGGCGTGAGATGTTCCAGCGGGTCGATCTCGAGCGCGTCGGCGTTCACCACCTCGAGCCGCCCGGGATAATGTGCCGCGATCTCGGCCAGGGGCGCCATCGCGCGCGCGTCCTTCTCGACGGCGAGCACGCGGCGCGCACCCTCGGCCAGCAGCCCACGGGTCAGCCCGCCGGGGCCGGGGCCCACCTCGAGCACGTCGCATTTCGTCAGGTCGCCGGCCTTGCGCGCGATCTTGGCGGTGAGGTTGAGGTCGAGCAGGAAGTTCTGGCCCAGCGATTTCTTCGCAACCAGCCCGTGGGTGGCGATCACCTCGCGCAGCGGCGGCAGGCCGTCGATCGCGCTCACGCACCGGTCCCCTGGGCCATGTCGCGCGCCATGCGCAGCGCGGCGATGAGCGAGGTCGGGTCGGCGCGCCCGGTCCCGGCAATGTCGAAGGCGGTGCCGTGGTCGGGCGAGGTTCGGATTAAGGGCAGACCCAGCGTCACGTTCACGCCACCGGCGAAGTCGATGGTCTTGATCGGGACCAGCGCCTGGTCGTGGTACATGCAGATCGCCACGTCGTAGCCCGCGCGCGCGGCTGGATGGAACATCGTGTCGGCGGGCAGGGGGCCGGCGAGTGCCAGCCCCTCGGCGCGCAGGGCGTCGAGCACCGGGATGATCGTCTCGATCTCCTCGCGCCCGATCGCGCCGCCTTCGCCCGCGTGCGGGTTCAGGCCCGCGACGGCGATGCGCGGGTTGGCGTGGCCCTGCGCCATGAGCGCGGCATGCGTGATGCGGATCACGCGTGTCAGGTGCGTGCGGGTGAGCGCGGCGGGCACGTCGGCGAGCGGAATGTGAATCGTGGCGGGCACCACGCGCAGCTCGGGGCAGGCGAGCATCATCACCACGTCCTCGACACCCGCGAGATGCGCCAGGTATTCCGTGTGCCCCGGGTAGGCGAAGCCCGCGCCGTCCATCAGCGCCTTCTTGTGAATCGGGGCCGTGGTCAGGGCCGCCGCCTCGCCGGCCATGACCAGCGCCACGCCGTCGCGAATCGCGTCGATCACCGGCTGGGCATGGGCGGGCTGCGCGGTACCGGGGATCCGGGGGGCGCCGAAGTCGCGCGCCAGCACGGGCACGCCCCGGTGGAGCGCGCGCGGCGCCTCGCCGGGATGCGCGATCACCTCGACCGGTCCGTCGATATGGGTCGGGTCGCCGATCACGAAGAACGGCAGCTCGGCGCCGAGCCGGTCCCATGCCTTGGCGATGGTTTCCGGCCCGATCCCGCCGGGCTCGCCGATGGACAGGGCGATGGGGGCGTCAGAGCGGGGCATGGGTCCTTTCGCGGCCGGGTCGCGTCAAGGCGCCCGGTACCGCGTCATCCGGTGTGAATGGCATGGCTCAGTCGTAATACTCGATCACGGCGTTCGCGCGCAGCTCGGCCAGGTAATCGTTGGCGAGCGCACCGATGCGCTGGTTGCGCAGCGACTCGGCCACCTGCGTGCGGCTCACGCTGTCGGGCACGTCGTTGCGCCGGTTGCACAGCATCAGCACCACGAGCGAGCCGCTCGAGGTCGTCAGGTTCGTCGATATCTCGCCCGGGTCCATGTTGTCGAGCTCGGCCTTGTAGTTCGCGGGCACGGCGCCGGACGGGATTTCCTCTCGCACGAGCTGCTCCGTCGGCAGGCCGCGCGCGATCGGGTAGAGGTCGTCGCAGACCTGCACCTCGGCCCGGATCTCGGCCGCTTCGGCGAGCGCGGCCTGGGACCGTCCGCCGGGGATGAAGAAGGCAGCGTAGTCGATGACCGTGCCCACGTTGGTCGTGCGCACGGTTTCGCGGTCACGCACGAAGTAGACGGCCACGCCGTCTTCGCCCAGCACGACGGGGCGGCTCGTGGCCCCTTCGCCGACGTTGCGGATGGCGGCCTGAACCGGGGCGGGCAGCGCCTGCAGGTCGACCCAGTCGCGTTCGCCGTTGTTGAGGCGGGTGGGGGCGATCGAGAAGCGCTTGGCGGCGTCCGAGAATTCGTCGGCCGTCTGGATCTGCGCCAGCCGCTCGGCGCGCATGCGCGAGGCCTTGAGGCTCGCGGCGGACGAGGCGGGCAGCACGATCTCGGTGAGCAGGAACTTCTGGCCCGGGGTCGGCTCGGCCTCGGCATAGGCGCGGTCGATCTCGCTCTCCGTGATCGTCACCTTTTCGAGGAAGAGCTCGCGGGCCACCTCGCGCCAGGTGATCCCGGCGGTGACGAAGTCGCGGAAGGTTTCGGCGGCGATGCCCGCCTGACCGATCATCTCGAGGAACTGCTCCACGCTCAGGTTGCCGCGGGAGGCGAATTCCTCCATGCCCTGGCGCACCGCCTCGGGGTCGGGCTCGACACCCAGGCGCTCGGCCTCGGCCAGCTGGAGCTTTTCGTTGATGAGCTGGTCCATGACCAGTTCGCGCACGTCGCCGGGCGCGCGCAGCAGCGTCATGAAGGCCATGCGCTGGTTGCGTTCGTAGGCGGTCACGGCCTCGTTGTTCACCTTGGCCACGGGTTCGAACAGGTTCTGGGCCGTGGCCGGGGCGAGGCTGGCACCGAGCGCCAGCGTTGCGACGGCGATCGAATGCCCGACACCGCGTCCCAGCTTCGTAAGTTGCGTCCAAGCCATGCTCTGTCTCATACCGCCCAACCTTGTCGTGTCGTTCTCGCAGGCCGGAAGCCGTGGCTCCACCCCCCGGTTCACGCGTCACATTAGTCGGAACTCGGCGACGGTGCGAGGGGGAATCTCGCCGCGCGCCGGGTTTTCGCCGCCGATCCGACGCGATTCCGGCGATATGCGGTGGGGAGGCGCGCGGCGTCCACCACATCTGGCGCGCCCGATTCCCCGGTGACGGCCCGTCGCGCCGCCGGGTCCCGGTTGCACCGCCCCCCGCTTGGTGCTTACGTGACCCCGACCGGGCGCGAGATCGCCCAGACCCATTTTCGCCGACAGGAGACAGCATGACCGACGTGATCAAACCGACCTTCGCGCCCCTCGACATCGACACCCTGGCCGAGGCCGAGGGCCGGGTCGTCGTGCTCGCCGTGGACGGTGGCCCGATGGACAAGGGCGCGCGGCGGGTGAACCGGCTGACAAAGGGTGCGCTCGAGCGTTACCTGGAAAGCGAGGCGTTCGGGAAGATGAAGCCGGGGCAATCCGGCACGCTCGCCTGGCCCGCGGGCATGGCCGCCGAGGCCGTCGAAGTGGTGAAGGTGGACAAGCGGCTCACGCCCGAGGCCGCACGCAAGGTGGGCGCGATCGTGGGCAAGGCGCTGGGAAGCGCATCCGCCACGGTGATCGCCGGGTCCCACAAGCACCTCGACCAACTGGCTCTTGCCGCGGTCCTGCGCGCCTATTCCTTCTTGGATCACAAGACCGGCGAGGCGGGCGAGGTGAAGGCGCGCAGCCTGACGCTCCTGACCAACCAGTCGGAGGAATGGGCCGACAGCGTCGACGGCATCCTGGCCGTGGCCGAGGGCGTGTTCCTGACCCGTGACCTCGTGAACGAGCCCGCCAACGTGCTCACGACGACCGAGTTCGCCGCCCGCGCCGAGGCGCTGTCCGACCTCGGGGTCGAGGTGGAAGTGCTCGAGGAGGACGAGCTCGAAAAGCTCGGCATGCGCGCGCTGCTGGGCGTCGGGCAGGGGTCGGAAAGCCCCTCGAAGGTCGTTGTGATGCAGTGGAACGGCGGCGCGAAAGGCAATGCCCCGCTGGCGCTCGTCGGCAAGGGCGTGGTCTTCGATACCGGTGGCATCAGCATCAAGCCGGGCGCGGGCATGGAAGACATGACGATGGACATGGGCGGCGCGGGCACCGTGACCGGCGTGATGAAGACGCTCGCCAGGCGCAAGGCCAAGGCCAACGTCGTGGGTCTCATCGGGCTGGTCGAGAACATGCCGGACGGACGGGCGCAGCGCCCGGGCGACATCGTGAAGACGATGAAGGGCGACACGGTCGAGATCATCAACACCGACGCCGAGGGGCGCATGGTGCTCTGCGACGTGCTCTGGTACGCGCAGGAACGCTTCAAGCCCGCCGGTGTCGTCGACCTTGCCACGCTGACCGGCGCCTGCGTCATCGCGCTGGGGCACGAGAACGCGGGGGTCTTCTCCAACGACGACGACTTCTGCCAAGGCTTCCTCAAGGCCGCGCAGACGGAGGAAGAAGGCGCCTGGCGCCTGCCGCTGGGCGAGGCCTACGACAAGCTGCTCGAAAGCGCGAAGGCCGACTTCAAGCACGTGGGTGGACGCCCGGCGGGCTCGATCACGGCCGCGCAGTTCCTGCAGCGGTTCATCAAGGAGGACGTGCCGTGGATCCACCTCGACATCGCCGGGGTGGCCGACGTCAAGGCGGACACGGCGCTGGCGCCCAAGGGCGCGACCGGCTGGGGCGTGCGCGCGCTCGACCGGCTTGTCGCGGAGCGCTACGAGGGCTGACTTGGGCGAGGCGTATTTCTACCACATGACGCGCACGCCGCTGGAAGAGACGCTGCCCGCGCTCCTGGGGAAGGCGCGCGAGGCCGGCTGGCGCGTCGTCGTGCGCGGCCGGGACGCGGGCCGGCTCAAGTGGCTCGACGAACGGCTGTGGATGGGGGACGGATTCCTGCCGCACGGCCTGGCCGGGGGGCCGCATGACGCGGACCAGCCGATCCTGCTCAGCGCGGGGTCGGAGGTGGCCGAATGCGTGGTGTCCGTCGACGGCGCCGATGTCAGCCCGGACGAGACGGCGGGTGCGACACGGGTGATGATCCTGTTCGACGGCAACGACCCCGACGCGGTCAATGTGGCGCGCGGCCAGTGGAAGGCGATGTCGGACGCGGGCGTGGTGGCGAAATACTGGAGCCAGGAGACGGGTCGCTGGGCGCTCAAGGCCGAAAGCAAGGGGCGTTCGTCGGGCGATGGACATTGAGCGCCGCGGCGCGCCGTGCTCACGTTTCGGGTCAATTCCTGTTCCTAAAGGGCTGGTATCCAATAAAATTCTAGGATTCTAGGATTCTAGGATTCTAGGATTCTAGGATTCTAGAGCCGACATGCGGCCACAGCCCACGCGCCCGCGCCAGGCCACCCCGCGACGCCGGCCGACAGGCTCCCGCCGTTACCCGTTCAGAAGTTTCGCCGCCTCCGGCGCGAAATACGTCAGGATCCCGTCGCAGCCCGCGCGTTTGAACCCGCCCAGGCTTTCCATCATGACCTTCTCCGCGTCGAGCCAGCCGTTCTGGAACGCCGCCTGAAGCATCGCGTATTCGCCCGACACCTGGTAGGCGTAGGTCGGCACGCCGAAGGTGTCCTTCACCCGGCGGCAGACGTCGAGATAGGGCATCCCCGGTTTCACCATCACCATGTCGGCCCCCTCGGTGAGGTCGCGCTCCACAAGCCGCAGCGCCTCGTCCGTGTTGGCGGGGTCCATCTGGTAGGTCTTCTTGTCGCCCTTGAGCGCGCCCGAGGCACCCACCGCGTCGCGGAAGGGGCCGTAGAAGCCGCTCGCGTATTTCGCGGAATAGGACATGATCGAGACGTTCTGGTGGCCCTCGGCCTCGAGTGCCATGCGCATCGCGCCGATCCGGCCGTCCATCATGTCCGACGGGCCCAGGATATCGGCGCCCGCCTCGGCCTGCGCCAGCGCCATCTTCACCAGCGCGTCGACCGTGCGGTCGTTCACGATCTCGCCATCCACGACGAAGCCGTCATGGCCGTTGATGTTGTAGGGGTCGAGCGCGATGTCGGTCATCACCGCGATCTCCGGCACGGCGTCCTTGATCGCGCGCGTGGTGCGGTTCGACAGGTTGTCGGGGTCCCAGGCGCCCGCGCAATCCTCGGTCTTCACCGATTGCTCGATGTAGGGAAACAGGCAGATCGCCGGGATGCCCAGCGAGGCGGCGTCCTTCGCCGCCGCGACGACCCGGTCGGTGGTCATGCGCTGCACCCCCGGCATCGAGGGCACGTCGAACACCTCGTTCTCGCCCTCCATCAGGAACACCGGCCAGATCAGGTCGTCGACCGTCAGCGTCGTCTCGCGCACGAGCGCGCGCAGGGCGGGCGAGCGGCGGTTGCGGCGCAGGCGGGTCGCGGGATAGGGGGCGAGGGTGCGTGTCATGGGCCTTCCTTTTCGGCTGCCCGCATTCATTGCCACGCCAAATCCCGCCCCTCAAGGGGTAGCGCCCCCGGAACGAGGCGCGTATGGTCGCGCCAAACAGACCCAAAACGGGGACAGGCAGCGCGGTGGACTGGTACTCAGCCGTATTCGAACTCATCGATATGAGGAGTTTTTCCAACCTGTGGTACTGGATCGCGCTCGCGGCGGTCTGGTCGCAGGCCAGTCGCTACGTGCTGGGGGTCCCCTACGACATGATCCAGCGGGCCGAACGCAACGGCGGGCAGGCCGAGGCGGACATGGAAGAGCTCGTGCGCATCAACTGCAACCGGCTGCTCTACGTCGCGGGGGTGTCGGGCCTCTGGCTCATCGGGATCGGCGCGATGCTGGTCACGATGCTGGCGCTCCTCGGGTTCTACTACGACATGGAATTCGCCCAGGCCGTGTTTCTGCTGGGCGTGCCGATGATCGCGGTCGGGGGGCTGTCGGTCCACACGGCCGGGGTGATCCGCGACCAGGCGCTTGACGGGCGGCCCCTGCGCCGGCTGATGCGCCGCCACCGCACGCTGACCCAGTTCATCGGCATGCTCGCCATCTTCGTCACCGCGCTCTGGGGCATGTATCAGAACATGACCTACGGGGCCCTCGGGCAATGAGCGGTTGACAGTCAGGACTGCAAGGTTACTTCCCCGTCATGACGCGCCGCGACCACATCACCCTTTCGGGGGCGCCCGAAGGCTTTGACGCCCTTCTCGTCTCACGCGAACTGGAAAAGACCGGCGGGCCGGTCATCCACGTGGCGCGCGACGACAAGCGCCTTGCGGCGATGCAGGCCGCGCTGTCCTTCTTCGCGCCCGATGTCACGGTCCTGACCTTCCCGGCCTGGGACGTGCTGCCCTTCGACCGGATGTCGCCCAACGCGGACGTATCGGCCGCGCGCATGGCCACGCTGGCCGCACTGGCCCACGGCATGCCGGGGCGCTTCATCCTGCTGACGACGCTCAACGCCGCGACCCAGCGCGTGCCTGCGCGCGAGGTGCTGGCGGAGGCGAGTTGGTCGGCCACCGTCGACAACCGGATCGACGTGGGCGGGCTGCGTGCCTTCCTGGTGCGCATGGGCTTTTCGCAGGCCCCGACCGTCACCGAACCTGGCGACTTCGCGGTGCGCGGCGGGATCATCGACATCTACCCGCCCGGTGAAGCCGGGCCCGTGCGGCTCGACCTGTTCGGCGACGTGCTCGACGGCGCGCGCCGCTTCGACCCGGTCAGCCAGATGACGACCGAGACTCTGTCGGCGATCGAGCTTGCCCCGGTATCCGAGGTGATCCTCGACGAGGCGGCGATCACGCGGTTCCGGCAGAACTACCGCGTCGAGTTCGGCGCGGGCGGCTCCGACGACCCGCTCTACGAGGCGGTGAGCGCGGGGCGCAAGCATTCGGGCATGGAGCATTGGCTGCCCTTCTTCCACGAACGTCTCGAGACGGTCTTCGACTACCTCCCCGGCGCCTCCGTGATGCTCGACGACCAGGTCGACGCGGCCCGCGTCGCCCGGTGGGAGGGGATCGAGGACCAGTACCAGGCCCGACGGGAGGCGATGCTGGACAGGAACCGGCTCGACACGGTCTACAAGCCCTGTCCGCCGGGGATGCTCTACCTCGACGATGCCGCCTGGGACGCGGCGCTGGCCGACATGCGGGTGCTGCAGCTCGTGGCGCTGCCGCAGCCCACGGGGCCCGGCGTGGTGGACGGCGGCGGGCGCATCGGGCGCAACTTCTCGCCGGAGCGACAGCAGGAAAAGATCAACCTTTTCGAGGTGTTGGCCTCACATATTCGTGCGCGACGCGAAGAGGGGCCGGTTGTCGTCGCCTCCTATTCCGAGGGCGCCCGCGAACGCGTCGCCGGGCTTCTGTCGGACGAGGACCTGACGGCCCAGACCGAGGTCGCCGATTTCCGCGACGTGCCGGACGCCAAGGGCGGGCTCTACCTCGCGGTCTGGCCGCTCGAACACGGCTTCGAGGCCCCCGGCCTCACGGTGATCTCCGAACAGGACGTGCTGGGTGACCGGCTGATCCGCGCACCGAAGCGCAAGCGCCGGGCCGAGAATTTCCTGACGGAGCACCAGTCGCTCAGCCCCGGCGAGCTGATCGTGCACGTCGACCACGGCGTGGGCATCTATCGCGGGCTCGAAACGGTCGAGGCGCTCGGTGCGCCGCATGATTGCGTGCTCCTGGAATATGCCGGCGGCGACCGGCTGTACCTGCCTGTCGAGAACATCGAGCTTCTGTCCAAGTACGGCCATGAAGAGGGGCTTCTCGACAAGCTGGGCGGCGGTGCGTGGCAAGCCAAGAAGGCCCGGCTCAAGGAACGCATCCGCGAGGTTGCCGACAAGCTCATCCGGCTGGCCGCCGAGCGCGCGTTGCGCAAGGCCCCGGTGCTCGAGGCGCCGCATCACGCCTGGGAGGAATTCTCGGCGCGCTTCCCCTACACCGAGACCGACGACCAACTCTCGGCCATCGGCGACGTGATCGAGGACCTGTCGGCGGGCACGCCGATGGACCGGCTGATCTGCGGCGACGTGGGCTTCGGCAAGACCGAGGTGGCGATGCGCGCGGCCTTCGTGGCGGCGATGACGGGCATGCAGGTCGCGGTGATCGCGCCGACCACGCTGCTCGCCCGCCAGCATTACAAGAGCTTCGCGGAGCGTTTCCGGGGCTTTCCGATCCAGGTCAGTCAGCTGAGCCGCTTCGTCGGCCAGGGCGAGGCGCAGCGCACCCGCGAGGGCATCAAGGACGGCACCGTCGACATCGTCGTGGGCACCCATGCGCTCTTGTCGAAGAGCGTGCGGTTCAAGGACCTCGGACTTCTCGTCATCGACGAGGAGCAGCGCTTCGGCGTGACCCACAAGGAACGGCTCAAGGCCATGCGCTCGGACGTGCACGTGCTCACCCTCAGCGCCACGCCGATCCCGCGCACGCTCCAGATGAGCCTGTCGGGGGTGCGCGATCTGTCGATCATCGGCACGCCGCCGGTCGACCGCCTGTCGATTCGCACCTACGTGTCGGAGTTCGACACGGTGACGATCCGCGAGGCGCTTCTGCGCGAGCATTACCGGGGCGGGCAGAGCTTCTTCGTCGTGCCCCGCGTGAAGGACGTGGCCGAGGTGCAGGCCTTCCTCGAAAGCCAGGTGCCCGAGGTCAGTTTCGTGACCGCCACGGGCCAGATGGCCGCGGGCGAGCTCGATGACCGGATGAACGCTTTCTACGACGGCAAGTACGACGTGCTGGTGGCGACGACCATCGTGGAATCGGGTCTCGACATCCCGACCGCGAACACCATGATCGTGTGGCGCGCGGACATGTTCGGGTTGGCCCAGCTCTACCAGATCCGGGGCCGCGTGGGCCGCGCGAAGACGCGGGCCTATTGCTACCTCACCACCAAGCCGCGCGTGCCGCTGACTGCGGGTGCGGAGAAGCGGCTCAAGGTGCTGGGATCGCTCGACAGCCTGGGCGCAGGGTTCATGCTGGCAAGCCAGGACCTCGACATCCGCGGGGCCGGCAACCTGCTGGGTGAAGAGCAGTCGGGCCAGATGAACGAGGTGGGCTACGAGCTTTACCAGAACATGCTCGAGGACGCGATCGCCAAGATCCGCTCGGGCGAGATGGAAGGGCTCACGGAATACGAGGAAACCTGGGCGCCCCAGATCAACCTGGGCGTCCCTGTCATGATCCCGGAAGAATACGTGCCCGATCTCGACGTGCGCCTGGGCCTCTACCGCCGGCTGTCCGACCTGACCACCAAGGTGGAGCTCGAGGGCTTCGCGGCCGAACTCATCGACCGCTTCGGCAAATTGCCGAAGGAGGTGAACACGCTGCTCCTGATCGTGCGCATCAAGGCGATGTGCAAGAAGGCCGGGATCGCGCGACTGGACGGCGGGCCGAAGGGCGCGACGATCCAGTTCCACAACGACAAGTTCGCCTCGCCCACGGGGCTGGTGGAGTTCATGCAGGACCAGCGTGGGCTCGCCAAGGTGAAGGACAACAAGATCGTCGTGCGCCGGGACTGGAAGAAAGACTCCGACAAGATCAAGGGCGCCTTCGCCATCGCGCGCGACCTGGCCGAGAAGGTCGTGGCCGAGAAGAAGAAGGCGAAGGCCAAGGCCTGAGCGCCCTCCGGCGGGGATGTCCTGCCCCGCGTTGTAACCATCGCATGATCTCGACGCGATTTCGGCGTCGGAACCCCCGCGCCCCCCGCCGTTGACCCGGCGGGGGGCGCCGTGGTTCAGTTTCCGGCATTTGTACGAGGATCGCGCGGCCGTCCCGGCCGACCGGGCATGCCGCGCTGTTGAGAGGAGATTTTGCGACAATGATTGCACGACACCTGTTTCGCCCCCTGGCCGCCGCCCTTGCCATCTGCGCGCTCGCGACGCCGGCCGCGGCGCAGGACGACAACCCGGTCTGCGGGCCGGACAGCTTCAGGTTCGACGTCTCGAAAATCGGCCCGCACATCACCGGGCAATGGACCGGGACGGCCCCCGGGATCGGCGTGACGATGGGGGTGCAGACCTTCACCATGACCATCTCGATGAACAACGGTCGCCTCTACATCTCGGACGGTGCCCGCAAGGCGGAGCTGAGGCCGGTGCACGGCACGCGCAAGGCGCTGCGCTATGACTTCCTGAAAGGGAAGGCCCTGCCGAAAGCCGCCCACGCGGTGGACGTTTCGGTCGATGATTTCGGGCTGGTGCTGGGCTGCGACATGAACGTGGCGCCGCAATTCGCCTGGACCTTCGGGGCGGGCAGCCGGCGCTCGGACGGGATCTATTCCTTCGGATCGCCGCACCACGCGCTCGGGACGATGTGGAACTCGGCGCGCGGTGCGCGCGAGGTCTATCTCTCGCGCTGACGCCGCTCGCGGCCCATGTCGGTGACGACCAGCATCAGGGCGATGAAGGAACACGCCACCGCGCCGGCCATGAGCGGGCGGGGCGTGCCGTCGAAGAGCTGGCCCAGGGTCGCCGCGATGGGCATGCCCAGCCCCATGCCGAAGGCGCCGATCACCGCCGCCGCGGTGCCCGCGACATGCCCGAGCGGTTCCATCGCGAGCGCGGTGACATTGCCCAGCGTGAGGCCGTTGATGAAGAAAAGCGAGGTCGACCAGATCATGAAGACGGCGATCCGCGTGCCGTCGCTTGCCTGTTCCATGTGCCCGAAGACCCACAAGCCAAGCGCGACCCCCGCGAAGAGCACCTGGGAGCCGAAGGCGGCGATCAGCATCCGGCGCATGCCGACATGCATCACGAGCCGCGAGTTGACGAAACCGGCAAGCGCGGCCAGCACCGAGACGCCGGCGAAGTAGAGCGGGAAGGCGTCACCCACGCCCATCGCGTCGACCCAGAGCTGTTCCGCGGTGCTGAGATAGGCGATGAACTGGCCGTACATCATCACCTGGACCAGCAGGTAGCGGACGGAGACGGGCGTGGTCAGCACTTCGCGCGCGGCCGCGGCCACGGGCTTCAGGCGGAAGGCGCGGCGGTGCGCGGGGTCGAGCGTTTCGGGCTGGCGCAGCAGGAACCAGGTGAGGATGGCGGTGCCGAAAAGCACGTAGACGCCGAAAAGTCCCCGCCAGCCAACGACGAAGATGATCTGTTGGCCCATGAGTGGGGCGAGCGCGGGCACCGCCACGAAGAACATGAAGATGAGCGAAGCCACGCGCGCCTGCTGCGCGCCGCTGAAGAGGTCGCGGGTCACGGTCTGCGACACGGTGCGCGCGGCCGCGGCGCCGGCACCCATCACGAAGCGGAAGAACACGAGCATCTCGAGCGAGGTGGCGAAGGCCGCGCCGATGGCGGCGGCCGCGTAGAGCCCGATCCCCGCCGTGAGTGCCGCGCGGCGCCCGATACTGTCGGAGAGCGGCCCGAAGACGAGCATCCCGGCACCGCCGCCCAGAAGGAAGATGCTCACGAGGAACTGGGTCTTCGACTTGTCGTCGGGGGCGAGCTCGGCCGCGAGCTCGGTCATCGCCGGCAGGATCGAATCCGTCGAGAACGCCATGAGCGACATGAGCGCGGCGAGGAGGGCGACGAGTTCGATCGTGCCGATGCGGCGTATCTGGGAAGCGTCCTGGGACATGTGCCTGCGGTAATTACGTGCGCATGGCATACGATTTTCCGCCCGGGATGGCCAGAGCCCCCCCCGGGCACATCCGCTGTGCGCTCAGGCTTCGCCTTCGACCTGTCCCGCGAGCTCGTCGATCACGTTGAGCCAGAGGTCCGTGGGCTGCGCGCCGGGCACCACGTGCTGGTTGGCGATCACGAAGGTGGGGACCGCGTTCACGCCCTTTTCGCGCGCGTCGATGTCACGGGCGCGGATGTCGTCGGTGTCGGCCTCGGTCTCGAAAAGCCGCTCCACCATCGCCCGGTCCATCTCCGCATCTTCGGCGATGTCGGCCAGCACCGCGCGGTCGCCGATGTCGCGTCCGTCCACGAAGTAGGCGTGGAAGAGCTTGGAGACGATGGCGGTCTGGCGCCCCTCGAGATGCGCCCAGTGGATGAGCCGGTGCGCGTCGATGGTCGAGGGCGTGCGCGCCATGCCGTCGAGGTTGATCTCCAGCCCGCTCGCTTCGGCCTCTTTCTGGACCGGGAGATAGGCCTGCACCGCGCCTTCCTTGCCGCCGAACTTGGCCTCGAGATAGGCGCGCCGGTCCATGCCTTCGCGGGGCATGTCGGGGTTCAGCATGAAGGGGTGCCATTCGATGTCGAACGGGTGGTTCGGACGCTGAAGCAGCGCGGCGTCGAGCCGGGCCTTGCCGATGTAGCACCACGGGCAGACCGGGTCGGAGAAGATGTAGAGCTTGATCATGGCCCTCTCCTAGCTCCATGCGGGGGAAATGTCACCGGGCTCGCGCAGGCGTGAGCGCTCAGCCGGTGCGCAGATGCCCGTCGAACTCTCCCGCCTCGGCGCGGCGGCGCAGATCGCGGCGCAGCACCTTGTTGTTCGCCCCGCGCGGCAGGGCTTCGAGCGGGATGAAGACGCGCGGGCACTTGTAGCGGGCGAGCCGGTCGGCGGCGTGGGCCGCAAGCTCCGCCGCGTCAGGCTGCGTGCCCGGTTCGGCCACGTAAAAGAGCGCGATGATCTTCGCGGTGTCCTTGATGGCGATCTCCACCGCGGCGGCTTCGTGCACCTCGGGATGGGTGAGCAGGGCGGCTTCGACCTCGACCGGGGAGACGCGGAAGCCGCCCGCGTTCATCATGTCGTCGTCGCGGCCGAGATAGCGGATCGCGCCGTCATCGGTCATCTCGACGGTGTCGCCGGTCAGGAACCAGTCGCCGCGGTAGCGCGCGCGGGTCTCGTCCTCGGCGCCCACGTAGCCCAGCATCAGGCCGGGGTCGTCGCGGTGGACGGCGAGCACGCCGGCCTCGCCGCGCGCGACCGGCCCGTCGTCTCCCAGGACCGCCACGTGGCGTCCCGGCTGCGGATAGCCCAGCGTGCCAGCGGGCGCGGGGTGCGACGGGTTGCCGGAGACGAACGTTGAGCACTCGGACATGCCGAAAGCTTCGTGGAGCGTGGTGCCGGTCGCCTCTTCCCAGGCCGCGCGGATCGGGTCGGCCAGCTTCTCGCCCGCCGTGAGCCCGTGGCGCAGGGCGGGCGTCGCGGGCATCCCGGCGCGCAGCAACTGGCGATAGACGCCGGGGGCGGCCGCGAAGATGGTGACGCGCTCCGCGGCGATCAGCGCAGGCAGGTCGGCGGGTTTCGTGCCGGGGGCGGGGATCAGCGCAGTGGCGCCGCGTGACCATGGGTCCATGAGCCCGGTGCCCAGCGTGTAGGTCCAGTTGAACGCACCCGCATGCATCAGCCGGTCGTCGGGGGTGAGCCCGTACCAGCCGTCCCACATCATCCGGCGCGCCCAGATCGCCCGGTGGGCGTGCAGCACCGCGCGCGCCGTGCCCGAGGTGCCGGAGGTGAAGATCGCGTAGGCCGGGCGGTTCGGGTCGCCCAGGTGGTACGCGGCCGCCGGGCCATCCGCGAGGTCGTGAAGGGCGGCCTCGGGCAGGACCGGGCAGGGCAGCGGGTCGGGCAGGGCGATGCCGTCGCCGGCCACGATGAGCGCCGGGCCGATCTGTGCGGCCATCCCGGTGATCTCGCGCGCCGTCAGCTGGGCCGAGGTCGGCACGGGCACGAGCCCGGCAGCGATCGCGCCGAGGAAGGCCAGCGGGAACTCGACGCTGTTGCCCAGCCGCAGAAGCACCCGGTCGCCGGGGGCGAGGCCGCGGGCAAGGAGACCGCCCGCGATCCCCCGCACCGCGCGCTCGAGCCGCGCGTAGCTCCAGTCGTCGCGCGGAGAGCCCAGCACCGACAGTGCCAGCTTGTCCGGCGCGGCCCGGGCGTCGGTCAGCACGTAACGGGCCATGTTGAAGGCGGCGGGCGGCGGCGGCAGCGCGGGGCCGGGGGCGGTTTCGGCGATCATGGCGACACCTAGTCCCGCCGTGCGCGCAGTTGCAATAGGGCACCATTCGCGCCTAATACATCGCATGACCGACACCGACCCCAAGATCCCCAGCCTGATCCGGCTGGCCCGCGAAAGCGGCGGCACGGCGCCCGATCCCCAGCCGCTCGACCTGGGGGAGCGCGTGCGCGAACTGCGCAAGTCGCGCGGCTGGACGCTTGAACAGGCCGCGACGCAGGCGGGGCTTGCCCGTTCGACCCTGTCCAAGATCGAGAACGGCCAGATGTCGCCGACCTTCGAGGCGTTGAAGAAGCTGGCGGTGGGGCTCGAGATCTCGGTCCCGCAGCTCTTCACCCCGCCCGAGGACCCGCGCGTGTCGGGGCGCATGACGGTGACCAAGAGCGGCGAGGGGCAGGCCCATCCCACGGCGACCTACGAACACGAATTGCTGGCAGGGGCCCTGACCAAGAAATCCATGCTGCCCTACCGCGCCCGCGTGCGTGCGCGCAGCTTCGACGAATTCGACGGCTGGGTGCGCCACGATGGCGAGGAATTCCTCTACGTCCTCACCGGTGAGATCCGTTTCATCACCGAGTTCTACGAGCCCGTCGACATGCGCCGGGGCGACAGCGCCTATTACGACGCGTCGATGGGGCACAACGTGATCTCGACCAGCCCGGAGGACGCGACGATCCTGTGGGTGACGTCCCTCTGACGGGATTTGCCGCCGAGGGCGCGCACAAGGCTCGCATCCCGGCGCGGGGGCTGCTAGGCGATTGGCACTGATCGCAAGGAGCGCGCGATGATTCAGGTACTTGGCAACTCCTGGGCCCTGTTGCTCGGGATCATGTTTCTGATGGTCGGTAACGGTATCCAGGGCACGCTCCTGGGTATTCGTGGCGGCATCGAGGGCTTTTCGACCTTCGAGATGTCCATCGTCATGTCGAGCTACTTCGTGGGCTTCCTGTTCGGTTCGCGCCTTGCACCCGAGCTGATCCGGCGGGTGGGCCACGTGCGGGTGTTCGCCGCGCTGTGTTCGTTCATCTCGGCGGTGCTGATCCTCTATCCCACGCTGACCGACCCGATCGCGTGGTCGGCGCTGCGCCTGTTCGTGGGCTTCTGCTTTTCCGGCGTCTACGTGACCGCCGAGAGCTGGCTCAACAACCAGGCGACGAACGAAACGCGGGGCACGTCGCTGGCGCTCTACCTCATCGTGCAGATGATCGGCGTGATCGCGGCGCAGGGCCTCGTGGCCGTGGGCGATCCGTCGGGCTTCATTCTCTTCATCCTGCCCTCCGTGCTGGTGTCGATCTCCTTCGCGCCGATCCTCCTGTCGATCTCGCCCACGCCCGCCTTCGACACGGCGCGGCGCATGACGCTGCGCGATCTCTTCCGCAATTCGCCGCTGGGGGCCGTGGGCATGATACTCGTGGGCGGGGCGAACGCGGCCGTGTTCGGCATGGCCGGTGTCTATGGCACCGAGGCCGGGCTTCCGGTGTCGCAGCTGTCGCTCTTCGTTGCGATGTTCTACGTAGGCGGGCTGGTGCTGCAGGTGCCGATCGGCTTCGTGTCCGACCGCGTGGACCGGCGGCTCGTCATCATCGGCGCGGCCGCGGTGGCGATCGCCGCGTCGCTGGCCGGGTGGCTCCTGCCGCAGTTCGTGCTGCTCCTGACCGCGGCCTTCTTCATCGGCGGGATGCTGGGGCCGCTCTACGGCCTGCTGATCGCGCACACCAACGACTTCCTCGACAACGAGGACATGGCGTCCGGGGCGGCAGGTCTGATGTTCCTCAACGGCATCGGCGCCATCGCCGGCCCGCTGGCCGTCGGCTGGATCATGGGACCCCTGGGCTCGCAGGGGTTCTTCGTCGTGCTGGCCGTGCTGTGCACCGCGGTGATGCTCTATGGCCTGTGGCGCACCACGCGGCGTCCGTCGGTGCCGGTCGACGAGACCGCGAGCTACGCCCCGGTCTTCAGCCAGACCTCCCCGGTCGCGATGGAGCTCGCGACCGAGTACTACGCCGACGCGCTGGAGGAAGTGGCCGAGGCGAACGAGGCGGAAGCCGCGGAACCCGACACCGAAGACACACATGCGTCATCGACAATGCGTTGACGCGGAGTCCGCTTGATACGATGTAGAAATTTTGCAAGCGTCGATCTTGAGGACAGGTGACGGCCGAGGAGGGTACGATGGCCAAACCCGAAGAGATACTGAGCTTCTGGCTGGACGAGGTCGGGCCGAAGGGCTGGTACGAAGGCTCCGACGAGCTGGACCGCGAGATCACCGAGAGATTTGGTGAAGCCTGGCGCGAGGCGACCGACGGCGCCTATTCGCTCTGGCTGACCTATCCCAGTGGCACGCTCGCCTACATCATTCTCATGGACCAGTTTCCGCGCAACATGTTCCGGGGGCAGGGCAAGGCCTTCGCCACGGACCGGGTGGCGCTGGCGGCCGCGAAATGCGCGATCGACAAGCATTGGGACATGAAGATCGACGAGCCGGCCCGCCAGTTCTTCTACATGCCGCTCATGCATTCCGAGAGCCTGATCGACCAGGACCGCTGCGTGCGCCTGATGCTCACGCGGATGCCGGAGACCGGCAAGCAGAACCTGTTGCACGCGAAGGTCCACCGCGAGGTGATCCGCCGCTTCGGCCGCTTCCCCTACCGCAACGAGGCGCTGTCGCGCGAAACCACCGGCCCCGAGGCGGCCTTCGTGGCCGAGGGTGGCTACGGCGCGATGCTGCGGGAAATGTCCGCCTGACCGGGCGATCCGAATCGACTAGGGTGACAGGGCCCGGTGGTTCTGCCGCCGGGCGTTGTTTTTGCACGGTTTTCTGCGGCGATTGAAGCGCCTGCGGAAATAGTTTAAAGGTAAACTACTTTTTCGCGAGGGAGAATTCGATGGCTGACACCAGCTTTGACGTGATCGTGGTCGGTTCCGGCCCGGGCGGCTACGTCGCCGCGATCCGCGCCGCGCAACTCGGGCTCAAGACCGCGGTGGTCGAGCGCGATCATCTGGGCGGCATCTGCCTCAACTGGGGCTGCATCCCGACCAAGGCGCTCCTGCGCACCGCGGAAGTCTTCCACCTGATGCACCGGGCCAAGGATTTCGGCCTGTCCGTCGAGAAGCCCGACTTCGACCTGGGCAAGGTCGTGGACCGTTCGCGCGGGGTGGCCAAGCAGCTCTCCTCCGGGGTCCAGCACCTGCTCAAGAAGAACAAGGTGACGGTCTTCATGGGCGAGGGGTCGGTCCCGGCCAAGGGCAAGGTTTCGGTCAAGACCGACAAGGGGACCGAGGAGCTTACCGCCAAGAACATCATCCTCGCCACCGGCGCCCGTGCACGCCAGCTGCCGGGGCTCGAGGCCGACGGCGATCTCGTCTGGACCTACAAGGACGCGCTGAAGCCGGTGCGGATGCCCAAGAAGCTGCTCGTCATCGGCTCGGGCGCAATCGGGATCGAGTTCGCGAGCTTCTTCAACACGCTCGGCGCCGACACGACGGTGGTCGAGGTCAT
The DNA here is from genome assembly GCF_009882975.1 of Maritimibacter harenae. Taxonomy (GTDB): domain Bacteria; phylum Pseudomonadota; class Alphaproteobacteria; order Rhodobacterales; family Rhodobacteraceae; genus Maritimibacter; species Maritimibacter harenae. The sequence continues at coordinate 45,745 of NZ_WTUX01000017.1, read as the reverse complement.
GGACCGCGTGCTGCCGGTGGAGGACGCCGAGATCTCGGCCTTCGCCAAGAAGCAGTTCGAGAAGCAGGGCATGAAGATCCGCGAGAAGTCGACGGTCAAGAAGCTGGACCGCGGCAAGGGCAAGGTCACCGCGCATATCGAGAAGGACGGCAAGACCGAGACCGAAGAGTTCGATACCGTGATCTCGGCCGTGGGCATCGTCGGCAATGTCGAGGGGCTCGGGCTCGAAGAGCTCGGGGTCAAGGTGGACCGCACCCATGTCGTCACCGACGAATACTGCCGCACGGGCGTCGACGGCGTCTATGCCATCGGCGACATCGCCGGCGCGCCCTGGTTGGCCCACAAGGCGAGCCACGAGGGCGTCATGGTGGCCGAGCTGATCGCGGGCCAGCATGCGCACCCGGTCAAGCCCGAAAGCATCGCGGGCTGCACGTACTGCAACCCCCAGGTCGCCAGCGTGGGCTACACCGAGGCAAAGGCCAAGGAGCTGGGCTACGAGATCAAGGTCGGCAAGTTCCCCTTCATCGGCAACGGCAAGGCCATCGCGCTTGGCGAACCGGAGGGGCTGGTGAAGACGATCTTCGACGCCAAGACCGGCGAGCTTCTGGGCGCCCACATGGTCGGGGCCGAGGTGACCGAGCTCATCCAGGGCTACGTCGTGGGCCGCCAGCTCGAGACCACGGAAGAAGACCTCATGGCCTCGGTCTTCCCGCATCCGACGCTGTCGGAGATGATGCACGAGAGCGTGCTGGACGCTTACGGGCGCGCGATCCACTTCTGATCGGACCGCGATCCTGAAACGCGAAACGGGGGCCGCTCGGCCCCCGTTTTCATGTGCGGTTGCGTGGCGCGCTCAGGCGCGTTCGACTTCGCCGCCGGCCATCTGCCAATGGCCCAGGCCGCCGATGTTCGACACGTCGTGGCCGAAGCCCTGGAACACCTGCGCGGCCATCGACGAACGCCCGCCCGAGGCGCAGTAGACCGCGATGGGCTTTCCGTCCTTGAGCGCCGGGTGGAAATCCGGGCTGCGCGGGTCGGCCTGCATGCGCAGGGTCGCGAGCGGCATGTGCACCGCGCCCTTCGCCTTGCCGGAAACGGCGAGTTCGTTGGCGTCGCGCACGTCGACGACGGTCACTTCGCCCTTCGCCGCGCGTTCGACGGCGTCCTTGGCACTCATTGCGGGCATGGTGTGCCCTCCAAACATTGCTTTCAACATGGAACATGTCCTCTTGTTCGTGGTTGACGCAAATATATTCGTAAAAATGCATATGACAAGACCCCGCCGCACGGGGCGGGGAAAACCGCCGCTCCGGTCACAACTTCGCGCGTGAACCCGGTGCGCGCGGGGGCGATCCGGCGGCTGCCGGGAGCGGCGTGGGATGGCCGCGACCGGGCAGGGCGCGCGGCGGGACCGAACGAAGACAGAGGCTTGGCCGTCCCGGGTGCAATGGATCCAGACCCGGGGGCTGCGCGTAGGGGGAGAGCAGGTCCTTGCCGAGGCACGCCGCCGGAACGCCGTGTTCACACTTCGTTCGCATTTTCGGTTTGCGCCTCGCCATGTTTGCCTTATCTATTGGGGCGTCCCTCCCGAGGTGTGAAATGCCGGAACTCAAGTTCATCGAAGTGCGCGGCGCGCGCGAACACAATCTGAAGTCGGTCGACGTCGACATTCCGCGCGACGAGCTGGTGGTGATCACCGGCCTGTCGGGCTCGGGCAAGTCGTCGCTGGCCTTCGACACGATCTACGCGGAGGGGCAGCGCCGGTATGTCGAGTCGCTTTCGGCCTATGCGCGCCAGTTCCTCGACATGATGGAAAAGCCGGACGTGGACCACATCGCGGGGCTGAGCCCGGCGATCTCGATCGAACAGAAGACCACGTCGAAGAACCCGCGCTCCACCGTCGGCACGGTGACCGAAATCTACGACTACCTGCGCCTGCTCTTCGCGCGCGCCGGTACGCCCTATTCGCCCGCCACCGGGCTGCCCATCGAGGCGCAGCAGGTGCAGGACATGGTCGACCAGATCATGAAGATGGAAGAGGGCACACGCGCCTACCTTCTTGCCCCGATGGTACGCGACCGGAAGGGCGAGTACCGCAAGGAATTCGCCGAGCTGCGCAAGCAGGGCTTCCAGCGCGTGAAGGTGGACGGCGCCTTCTACGAGCTCGAGGAACCGCCCACGCTCGACAAGAAGTTCCGCCACAACATCGACGTGGTGGTCGACCGGATCGTCGTGCGCGAAGGGCTCGAAACCCGGCTGGCCGACAGCTTGCGCACCGCGCTGGACCTCGCCGACGGGATCGCGGTGCTGGAAACCGCGCCGAAGGAGGGCGAGCCGGAGCGCATCACCTTCTCCGAGAATTTCGCCTGTCCCGTCTCGGGCTTCACGATCCCCGAGATCGAGCCGCGCCTGTTTTCGTTCAACGCGCCCTTCGGGGCCTGTCCGACCTGTGACGGTCTGGGCCAGGAGCTCTTCTTCGACGAACGCCTCGTCGTCCCCGACGCGGCGCTCCAAGTCTATGACGGGGCGATCGCGCCGTGGCGCAAGGGCAAGTCGCCGTATTTCCGCCAGACGATCGAGTCGATCGCGCGGCACTACGACTTCGACATGAAGACCCCGTGGAAGGACCTGCCGGCCCACGTCCAGCAGGTCTTCCTGCACGGCTCGGGTGACGAGGAGATCAAGTTCCGCTTCGACGAAGGCGGCCGGGTCTACGAGGTGACGCGGCCCTTCGAGGGCGTGATCCCGAACATGGAGCGGCGCTACCGCGAGACGGATTCGAACTGGGTGCGCGAGGAATTTGAGCGTTACCAGAACAACCGCCCGTGCGGCGATTGTGGCGGCTACCGGCTGCGCGAAGAGGCGCTGGCGGTGAAGATCGCCGGTCTGCACATCGGCCACGTGGTCGAGATGTCGATCAAGGAAGCTTACGAATGGTGCAAGACGGTGCCCGAGCACCTGACCGCCCAGAAGAATGAGATCGCGCGCGCCATCCTCAAGGAAATCCGCGAACGTCTTGGCTTCCTCAACAATGTCGGGCTCGAATACCTGACCATGAGCCGCAATTCCGGCACGCTGTCGGGGGGTGAGAGCCAGCGCATCCGGCTGGCCAGCCAGATCGGTTCCGGCCTGACGGGCGTGCTCTACGTTCTCGATGAGCCGTCCATCGGCCTGCACCAGCGTGACAACGGGCGGCTTCTGACGACGCTCAAGAACCTGCGTGACCAGGGCAACACCGTGATCGTGGTCGAACACGACGAAGAGGCGATCCGGGAGGCGGATTACGTCTTCGACATCGGTCCCGGGGCGGGCGTTCACGGCGGGCAGGTCGTGTCGCAGGGCAAGCCCGAGGACATCGCGGCCGACCCCGCCTCGCTCACCGGGCAGTACCTGGCGGGCACGCGCGAGATCGCGGTGCCGCCGGAGCGGCGGCCGGGCAACGGCAAGTCGGTGTCGGTGGTGAAGGCGACCGGCAACAACCTCAAGGAGGTGACGGCCGACTTCCCGCTGGGCCGCTTCGTCTGCGTGACCGGCGTGTCCGGTGGCGGCAAGTCCACGCTGACCATCGAGACCTTGTTCAAGGCGGCCTCCATGCGTCTCAACGGTGCCCGCCAGACGCCGGCGCCCTGCGAGACGATCAAGGGGCTCGAGCATCTCGACAAGGTCATCGACATCGATCAACGGCCCATCGGGCGCACGCCGCGTTCGAACCCCGCCACCTACACCGGGGCCTTCACCCCGATCCGCGAATGGTTCGCCGGGCTGCCGGAGGCCAAGGCGCGCGGCTACAAGCCGGGGCGGTTCTCCTTCAACGTGAAGGGCGGGCGCTGCGAGGCGTGCCAGGGCGACGGTGTCATCAAGATCGAGATGCACTTCCTGCCCGACGTCTACGTCGAGTGCGAGACCTGCAAGGGCAAGCGCTACAACCGCGAGACGCTCGAGGTGCAATTCAAGGGCAAGTCGATCGCGGACGTGCTCGACATGACGGTCGAGGAGGCGCAGGACTTCTTCAAGGCCGTGCCGTCGATCCGCGAGAAGATGGACGCGCTGATGCGCGTGGGCCTGGGCTACGTCAAGGTGGGCCAGCAGGCCACGACGCTGTCGGGCGGCGAGGCGCAGCGTGTGAAGCTGTCCAAGGAGCTGTCGAAGCGCTCGACGGGCCGCACGCTCTACATCCTCGACGAGCCGACCACGGGCCTGCATTTCGAGGACGTGAAGAAGCTGCTCGAGGTGCTGCACGAGCTCGTGGACGCCGGTAACACGGTGGTGGTGATCGAGCACAACCTCGACGTCATCAAGACCGCCGACTGGATCCTCGACATCGGACCCGAGGGCGGTGACGGCGGTGGCACGCTCGTGGCGACCGGCACGCCCGAGGACGTGGCCGAGGTCGGCGCCTCGCACACCGGGCGCTACCTCAAGGACATGCTGAACGCGCGGCGCACGGCGGCCGAATGACGGTCGTCGACGCGGCGCTCGCGGTCGTGGTGCATCGCGACCACGTGCTGCTCGTGCGTCGCCGCAACCCGCCTGACGCGGGGCTCTGGGGCTATCCCGGCGGGCGGGTCGAGCCCGGCGAAGCGCCGGCCGAGGCCGCCATCCGGGAATTGCGGGAAGAGACCGGGGTCGAGGCGCGCCCGTCGCGCGCGCTCACGCTGATCGAGGTGCGCCAGGAGGGCTTCGCCTTCGACCTGCACGCGCACCTGTGTTCCTACGTCACCGGGACACCCGCACCGGCCGATGACGTCTCCGCCGCCGAATGGGTCCCCGCACACGAAGTCCTGGCGCGGTCCCGGCCGATGAGCCGGGACGTGGACGGGGTGCTCAGGCTCGCGCTCGGCTGATCAGGCCGCGCCGGTGCGCGCCGGGCGGAAGCGGATGAACTCTGCCACCATGATGATGGCAAGAAGCCCCGCGCCCGCGAGCGCCAGCCAGGCGACCGTCTGCACGTCGCCCCAGTTCTTCACGGCGATGGCGACCAGCGCCCAGACCGTCGAGAGGAAGTAGATCGGCTCATCGCGCCGCATCCCGTGCACCACGAGCGCGGTGGCGAAGGCAAGAACGATGCCGATATAGGCCCAGGTCACTTCGCCGTAGGCGATCTCGAACCCGGCGCCGGTGAGACCCAGCGAGGCATAGCTCGCCGCCGTGAGCCAGCCGGCGTAGAAGGCGATCGGCGCCTTGCCGAGCCAACGGTCCCGGGCCGGGGCGCGCGCGAGCGCTATGGCGGCGGTGAACAGCATCGCGAAGATCAGGATCGTCGCCCAGATCGGCGACACCATCGCGACCGGCAACCAGGCCGCGCCGATCACCAACGAGATGAGCAGGGGCAGGCGGTGCCGGTTCCAGTCCGGGTCGTCGTGACGCTTGAACAGCCCGAAGCCGGTCGAAATCACCAGCCACAGGTAGATCGGCCCCCAGATCGCGAAGGCATAGCCCGCGGGCTGCACCGGCGGATCGGTCTGCGGGTTTGGGTAGAGGTTCGGGTCGAAGCCGCCGAAGCCCGGCGTCGTGAAGGGGCCGAGGGCAAAGGCCACGGCCGCGACGAAAAGCAGGATGGATAATGCACGCATGATCTGTGCTCCTTGTTTTTGAACGGAAAACGTGTGCCCGGACGGATTGGTTCAATTCCGCCCGTGCGCGGGCGAGTCGTTCCCGTTAACGTGATGATATCATCACGGGCGGCATCGCCGAATGGCGGTCGAAGGAGACGAAGGAGGGATCGCATGGGACATGAGCCGGTGATCGGGCTGGCGCTCGGCTCGGGCGGCGCGCGGGGCTGGTGCCATATCGGCGTGCTGGAAGAGCTCGACCGGATCGGCGTGCGCCCCGGCGTGATCGCGGGGACGTCGATGGGGGCGCTGGTGGGCGTCGCCTGGGCCTCGGGCAAGCTCGACGCGCTGAAGCAATGGGTGGGCGAACTCACGCCGCGCCGGTTCCTCGGCCTCATCGACCCGCGCTTCAAGGGCGGGCTGGTCGAGGCGCAGGAAATCACCCGGATGCTGGCGGACATCGGCGTGCCCGAGCGGCTGGAGGACCTCGACTTCCCGTTCACCGCCGTGGCCACCGACATGCGTACCGGGCGGGAGATCTGGTTCGACGAGGGCCCGACCTACCCGGCGGTGCGCGCCTCGGTCGGCATCCCGGGCGTGATGACGCCGCTCTGGCACGAGGGCATGTGGCTGCTCGACGGCGGGCTGGTGAACCCGGTGCCGGTCTCGGCGGTCTTCGCCAAGCGGGCCGAGTTCATCATCGCCGTGAACCCCAACGCCAAGCGCCCCGGACGGGCGTGGAAGGACGAGGCGCGCGAGGACGAGGCGGGCAGCTGGCTCGAGATGCTGCCGCCGGCGATCTCGGAGGCGCTGGGATTGAACGGGTCGGAGGCAGGCCGCGACGCGCCGAATTACTTCACGGTGCTTAACGCCTCGATCGACATCATGACCGAGCAGATCCGCCGCGCCCGTTTCGCGGGCGAGCCGCCGCACGTGGTGCTCGACGCGGCCTTCGACGACCTCACGGTCCTTGAGCTCTTTCGCGGCGACGAGGCGATCGCCGAGGGGCGGCGCATGGTCAAGGACAAGGAAGAGGAAATCCGGGAGCTCTGCGACCTTCACCCGCGGTAATGGCGCAGCACGTAGAGCCGGATCGCGGAGCCCAGCCCCGAGGAGAGGCCGCGCGCTTCGTCGATCTCGGCGGCGAGTTCGTTGATTCCCTTGCCCTGGGCCTCGGCAATCTCGCGGAACGCGTCCCAGAACTCGTCCTCGAGCGAGATCGAGGTCCGGTGACCCCGGAGCGTCACCGAGTGCTTGCGGGGGCGGGCGTCAGTCATCCTTGCGGTGCTGGTCGAGCGTCCTGCGTGCCTTCGCGGCCTCGGCTGCCTCGCGGGCCTTCTGGGCCTTGGTGCGCCCGAACCGCGCGGCATTCTCGTCGCCCTGCGCGCGTTTCTCGGCGCGGGCGCGTGCCTTGCGGGCCTGGTTCAGGTTGGTGACCTTGGACATGGGACAAGGATGGCGCGATGCGGCGCGTTCGGCAATGCCGCATGCGTATTTTCGGAAAGATGAAAAGGGGACGTGCCGCCGGGCGCCGGGCCCGGCGGCACAGGATCAGGCCTTGGGGCCGATCATCTGTTCGGGGCGCACGACCTCTTCGAAGGTCTTTTCGTCCACGAAGCCGAGATTGATGGCTTCTTCCTTGAGCGTGGTGCCGTTCTTGTGCGCGGTCTTGGCCACCTTGGTGGCGTTGTCGTAACCGATCGTGGGCGCGAGCGCGGTCACCAGCATCAGGCTTTCGCGCATGAGCTTCTCGATGCGCTCCTCGTTGGCCTGGATGCCGTTCAGCATCCGCTCGGTGAAGCTGTCGGCCGCGTCGCCCAGGAGCTGGATCGACTGGAGCAGGTTGTAGCTCATCATCGGGTTGTAGACGTTGAGCTCGAAGTGGCCCTGGCTGCCCGCGAACTTGATCGCCGCGTCGTTGCCCATCACGTGGGCCGCGACCTGGGTCAGCGCCTCGGCCTGCGTCGGGTTCACCTTGCCCGGCATGATCGAGGAGCCCGGTTCGTTCTCCGGCAGGATGAGCTCACCAAGGCCCGAGCGGGGACCCGAGCCCAGGAAGCGGATGTCGTTGGCGATCTTGTAGGCCGAGCCCGCCACGGTCGCGATGGCGCCGGACAGGAAGACCATCGCGTCATGGGCCGAGAGCGCCTCGAACTTGTTGGGCGCGGTGACGAAGGGCAGGTCGGTGATGCGCGCCATGTTGGCCGCGACCTCTTCGCCCCAGCCGGGACGGGTGTTGAGCCCGGTGCCCACGGCGGTGCCGCCCTGGGCGAGCTCGTAGATGCCCGGCAGGCCGGCCTTCACGCGTTCGATCCCCTGGCGGATCATGTGGGCGTAGCCCGAGAATTCCTGTCCCAGGGTGAGCGGCGTGGCGTCCTGCGTGTGGGTACGGCCAATCTTGATGATGTCCTTGAATTCCTCGGACTTCGCCTCGAGCCCGGCGGCGAGTTTCTCCAGCCCCGGCAGGAGCACGTCGCGCACCGACATGGCCGTGGCGATGTGCATCGCCGTCGGGAAAGTGTCGTTCGAGGACTGGCCCATGTTGCAGTGATCGTTGGGGTGCACCGGGTCCTTGGTGCCGATCTGGCCGCCCAGGATCTCGATCGCGCGGTTCGCGATGACCTCGTTGGCGTTCATGTTGGACTGGGTGCCCGACCCGGTCTGCCACACGACCAGCGGGAAGTTGTCGTCGAACTTGCCCGCCACGACCTCGGAGGCCGCCTGGATGATCGCGTCTGCAAGGTTCGCGTCGAGCGCGCCGGAGGCCTTGTTGGCTTCTGCGCAGGCCTGCTTGATGACGCCCAGCGCGCGGACGATGGCCACGGGCTGCTTTTCCCAGCCGATCGGGAAGTTCATCAGCGAGCGCTGCGTCTGGGCCCCCCAGTACTTGTCTGCGGGCACCTCGAGCGGGCCGAAGCTGTCGGTTTCTGTGCGGGTCTCGGTCATGGCAAAAGGCCTCCAGATGCTGTCGGGGCCTTCATACCAAGTCGCGCGGGCGGTGCAACGGCCTTGCTGTATACGATGGAATGCAAAGCGCGGGCGGGGGCCCGCGCGCAGCCTACTTGCGGAAGCTGTCGAGGCTCACGACCTCGGCGTCCTTGTGGGGCGCGTCGTCGTCGGTGTCGTCGTCCTTCGTCTCGGCCGCGGGGCGTTCGCCCAGCTCCTCGATCTCCGCGTCCTCGTCCGCGTCGCTGTCGTCCTGCGTCTCGAAACGCAGGCCGAATTCGACGGACGGGTCCACGAAGGTGCGGATCGCGTCGAAGGGGATGTAGAGGCGCTCCGGCGCATCGCCGAAGTTCAGCGTCACCGCGAAGCCGTCCTCGGTGACCTCCAGATCCTCGAACCAATGCTGCATGACCACCGTCATGTCCTCCGGAAACCGGTCCGACAGCCAGTCGGCGATTTCCACGTCGGGATGCATGGTGTCGAAGGTGATGAAGAAGTGATGCGCGCCGGGCAGCCCGTTTTCGGACACGTCGGTAAGCACCTTGCGGATCAGGCTCCGCATGGCGTCGTGCATCAGGTTTCCGTAATCGATCGACCGCGACATGTAGGTTCCCATGGTCTGTTGCCTTCACCATAAGGGATTCGAAGGCGATGAAAAGCCGGATGGCGCTTTTTTCACAGGATGGCGCCGATGGCCAGACCCGCGGCCGCGAGGAGCGGCAGGGCCGCGAGGAGGGGCAGGCGCAGGGCCGCGAGAAGCAGCGCGGCAAGGGCGGTGAGGCCGAGCGCCGGCAGGGACAGGGTGTCCGGCGCAATGGTGCCGCCCGCGAAGAGGACGTGGCGCGCGAAGAAGAGGGCAAGCGCGGCGATCACGCCCACGACGGCGGCGCTGACGGCCTCCAGCGCGCGGGCGAGGCGGGGCTGCGCGGTCAGCCGGTCGAGGTGCGGCCCCAGCGTGAACACGAGCCCGAAACAGGGCGCGAAGATCGCCCAGAGCGTGAGAACGCCCGCCGCGAGGATGCCACCGAGGCCCAGCGGAGCAGCGGCGACCATGCCGGCGAACTGGGTGACGAGGATGAGCGGGCCCGGCGTGGTCTCGGCCAGCCCCAGCCCGTCGGCCATCTGTTCGGGCGTGAGCCATCCCTGGGTCTCGACCAAAGCCTGCGCCATCCAGGCGAGCGCCGCGTAGGCGCCGCCGAAGCTCAGGATGGCGAGGCGCGAGAAGAAAGCGGTGATCTCTGTCAGCCGGGCCTCGCCCGCGAGCCAGGCGAGGGCGAGGGGGGCGAGCCAGATCAGCGTCCAGGCGGCCGCGGTGAGGACCGTGGCGCGCAGCGGCGGGGCATGGGCCTCGGCGCGGGTGTCGTCGCCGGAGACGAGAAAGCCCGCGAGGGCGGCCGCGAGCACCACGACGGGGAAAGGGAGGTCGAACGCGGCCAGCGCCACGAAGGCGGCCAGGGCGAGCCCCCCGGCGCGCCAGTCGCCCAGCACGCGGGTGCCCAGGCGCAGGAGCGCTGTGGCGACCACCACGATGACGGCGGCCTTGATGCCGAGGAAGGCGGCCTCGACGCCGGGGAGCTGGCCCCATTCCAGGTAGGCCAACGCGAGAAGCGCCATGATCGCGGCGCCGGGCAGCACGAAGAGCGCCCCGGCCAGAAGCCCGCCGGGCACGCCGCGCAGCCGCCAGCCGGCGTAGGTGGCCAGCTGCATGGCCTCGGGGCCGGGCAGGAGCATGGCGAAGCTGAGCGCCCGGGTGAAAACGGTGTCGGTGAGCCACCCGCGCGTTTCGACCAGCTCGCGGTGCATCACGCCGATCTGGGCCACCGGCCCGCCGAAGGACAAAAGACCGATCTTCAGGAAACTACGCGTGAGAGGGGCGAGAGCAACGGGGGTCATGTCCGCGAGTGGGACCGCAAAAAGACAACGGCAGCAAGACATGAAAATGCAGGCTTCTGTTGCCAGGTGCCTGCGAACCCCGCCAGCCGTTGCTAGACGACTGGGCTTAAATTTCGGTCTTTCTTACCGCTTAGGCGGCAAGAGCAACCGGAGCACGATTGTCGTTGGCAATTATGCATAGTGAACCGATAACGGTGGTATCTCACCGGGACAAAGCTAACCCCTTTAGACGTTCGTCGATCCTGTTTCGGCCCCTTGATCCCCCAACGATGGGATATTTGGTGGAGCCGCCGGGTACCGCCCCCGGGTCCGATCCGCTTATTACGAGCGCGTTTATGTCCATAGTCCCTTGCGGGACACCCGAGATATAGGGCGGCGTCACCGGTTTGAGAAGGGGGTGGATGCTAAATCCGGCGCGGATTTTGATGCGAAATCGTGCGACGAATTCGGGTCCGGGGCGATTTCGGCGTCGAAAATGGGGTTTCAGGGTCGCAGGGCGGCGCCCCGGGCTCGCGGTCGCGGAAAACCACCACCTGCGCCCCGTTGCGCACCGCGCGAAGGAGGCGCGCCGCTGCTTGCGCGTCGAAAACGGCGTGGCCAGTCGTCGGCAGAGAACGGTCCGGGGCTTTCCATGCAGGCCATCCTGCCCGCAAAGTGGTCAACGGACGCTCAAGCGGGGCCTTCCCACACCTGCGTGCCTGTCCTACACCCAAGGGAACCAGAGGAGGATCCCCATGTTCAAAGCCCTGCTGCTCACCCAGAACGACGACGGCGTCGCCAGTGCCGCGATCACCGAGCTGTCCGAAGACGATCTGCCCTCGGGCGGGGACGTGACGGTCGCGGTCGAGTATTCCACCGTCAACTACAAGGACGGGCTGTGCCTCTCTCCCAAGGGCGGCGGGCTGGTGCGTCATTACCCGCATGTGGCGGGGATCGACTTCGCGGGCACGGTCGAGGCGTCGGACGACGACCGTTACAAGCCGGGCGACAAGGTGGTTCTCACGGGCTGGCGCGTGGGCGAAGCGCATTGGGGCGGCTATGCCCAGAAGGCGCGGGTGAAGGCCGATTGGCTCGTCCCGCTGCCCGAGGGGCTGACCACGAAACAGGCGATGGCGGTGGGCACCGCGGGCTTCACCGCGATGCTGGCCGTGATGGCGCTCGAGGACCACGGGCTCGCCCCCGGCCACGGCGAGGTGCTGGTGACGGGCGCGGCCGGCGGTGTCGGATCGGTCGCGACGGCGATTCTCGCAAATCTCGGCTATTCGGTCGCGGGTGTCACCGGGCGGCCGGAGACGGCCGACTACCTGCGGGACCTGGGGGCCGCGCGGATCGTCCCGCGCGTGGAGCTCAACGAGACCGTGAAGCGGCCGCTCGAATCCGAGACCTGGGCGGGCTGTGTCGATGCGGTGGGCGGCGAGATGCTGGCGCGCGTGCTGGGCCAGATGAAATACGGCGCCTCGGTCGCGGCCGTCGGGCTGGCGGGGGGCGCGGCTCTCCCGGCCACGGTGGTGCCGTTCCTTCTGCGCGGCGTGAACCTCCTGGGCATCGACAGCGTGATGCAGCCATACGAGAACCGGCTGCGCGCCTGGGAGCGGGTCGCACGCGACCTTCCGATGGAGAAGCTCGAATCGATGGTTCAGCCCGCGACGCTCTCCGATCTGCCAAAGCTGGGCGCCGATATCCTCAACGGCCAGGTGAAGGGCCGGGTGGTCGTCGACGTGAACGCCGACTAACCCACGACCGACCGTCCTCGTCCCATTTGCGACCCCGGTGTCGCAAATGGCGAAAGACATTGGAAAAACACCCATTTCGCGCTAACCTATCCTTACGGGCGGACGCGATGCGGAGGCGCCGCATCGCCCCCCATGGGCAAGAACAAGACGCGGGCCAGTACCCGCGCGCGAGAGGGGGACCATGTTCAAACACATCATGGCGCCGGTCGATCTGGCGCATTTGGACGGTTTGGAGCATGCGCTGAAGGTCACGGCCGACATCGCCAAGCTCTATGATTGCGACGTGACCTACGTGGGCGTCGCGGCCAACACGCCCGGCAAGCTGGGCCACAACCCTGACGAGTTCCGCAGCAAGGTCGCGGAATTCGCGGCCCAGCAGGGTGAACTCCACGGACTGAAGACCAAGGGCCACGCGATGACTTCGCATGACCCGACCACGGAGCTCGACGACGCGCTGATGAAGGGTGTCGACGAGACCGGGGCCGACCTCGTCGTCATGCAGAGCCATGTGCCGGGGCTGATGGACTACATCTGGCCCTCCAACGGCGGCAAGGTCGCGGGGCATGCGAAATGCTCCGTTCTGGTCGTGCGCGGCGATTGAACAGCGAACAGGGAAGGACGTGACATGACAGATACCGACGACCAGGGGATCCCGTCACCGACGGGCCATTCCGACCTGATCGAGACCGATTACGAAATCGGTCAGGACAATATCGAAACGAATATCGGGCCCTTCGGGCTCGACATCCACAACCCGGTGTTCCTCATCTCCGGGCTCTCGGTCATCGCCTTCGTGTTCTACACGCTGGCGCTGCCCGATCAGGCGGGCTCGGCGTTCTCGGCGATGTTTTCCTGGGTGACGAAAGGGTTCGACTGGTTCTTCCTCGGGGCCGCGAACCTCTTCGTGATCTTCTGCCTGCTCCTCATCATCACGCCGCTCGGCAACGTGCGGCTCGGTGGCGTCGACGCGACACCGGACTACAGCTACGTCGGATGGTTCGCGATGCTCTTCGCGGCCGGCATGGGCATCGGGCTCATGTTCTACGGCGTGTCCGAGCCGATGACGCACTTCTCGACCGCGATGGGCGGGACGACCGTCGAGAACGGGGTGCGCACCGACTGGGCGCCGCTCGGCGGGGCCGAGGGCAACCAGCAGGAGGCGATCCGGCTGGGCATGGCGGCGACGATCTTTCACTGGGGTCTGCACCCCTGGGCGATCTACGCGGTGGTGGCGCTGTCGCTGGCGCTCTTCAGCTACAACAAGGGCCTGCCGCTCTCGATCCGCTCGGCCTTCTACCCGATCCTGGGCGAGCGCGTCTGGGGCTGGTGGGGCCACATCATCGACACGCTGGCGGTGTTCGCGACGCTCTTCGGTCTCGCGACCTCGCTGGGGCTCGGGGCGACGCAGGCCAATGCCGGTCTGAACGAGCTCTTCGGGATTCCGGTCAACAACACGGCCGAGGTGCTCCTGATTTCCGGGATCACGGCGGTGGCTCTGGTCTCGATCATCCGGGGCCTGGACGGTGGCGTGAAGCTCCTGTCCGAGATCAACATGGGCCTCGCGGGTCTCCTGCTGCTCTTCACGCTGATCGTCGGGCCGACCGTCGCCGTGCTCACGGGCTTCGTCGACTACCTGGTGGCGTACTTCCAGTACCTGCCGGCGCTGTCGAACCCGGTGGGCCGTGAAGACGTGAACTTCATGCAGGGCTGGACCTCGTTCTACTGGGCCTGGTGGATCTCCTGGTCGCCGTTCGTGGGCATGTTCATCGCCCGCGTGAGCCGTGGCCGCACGGTGCGCGAGTTCATCGTCAGCGTGCTTCTGATCCCCTCGCTCGTCTGCGTGCTCTGGATGGCCGTCTTCGGCGGCACCGCGATCCAGCAGGTCGTGCAGGACGGCTACACCGTCGCGCAGGACGCGGCGCTCGAACTCAAGCTCTTCAAGATGCTCGACGTTCTGCCGCTGGCCGGCCTCACCTCGCTCGTCGGGATCGTCCTGGTGATCGTGTTCTTCGTGACCTCGTCGGACTCCGGTTCGCTGGTCATCGACACGATCACGGCGGGCGGCAAGGTCGACGCGCCGGTGCCGCAGCGTGTGTTCTGGGCCATCTTCGAGGGCGCCGTGGCCATCGTGCTGCTGCTCTCGGCCGGGGGGCTCAGTTCGCTGCAATCCATGGTGATCTCGACGGGGCTTCCGTTCACCGTGGTGCTGCTCATCATGTGCTTCTCGATCTGGCGCGGTCTCGTGGCCGAACGCCAGTCGGTCAAGCTGGCCGCGGCCGAGTAAGAACAGGGTCCCCGGCGGCGCAGGTCGCCGGGGGCTGCCCCGCCGCTTGACGGGCGGGACATTTGCAGCCTTTCCTTTTTCCGGAAAGGGCGATCCCATGAAATACGTCGAAAGCATCCTCATCGAACGGTCGCGTGACGCGGTGATCCGCCTGTTCGACGATCCCGACAATCTCGCGAAATGGCAGGACGGGCTCGTGTCCTTCACCCACCTGTCCGGGGCGCCCGGCACGAAAGGGGCGCAATCGAAGCTCGTCTTCGAGATGGGCAAGCGCACCATCGAGATGACCGAGACGATCGAGGAGCGCGCGATGCCCGACCGTTTCACGGCGGTCTACGAGGCGGCGGGCATGTGGAACTGCAACGAGAACCACTTCGAGGAAACCGAGGACGGCAACACCGAGTGGACGATGCTGTGCGAATTCCGCCCGACGTCGCTGACGCTCAGGGTCATGACGCTGGTGATGCCGGGGCTCTTTCGCAAGCAGACGCGCAAGAACATGGAAGCGTTCAAGGATTTCGCGGAACGCCAGTGAACCGCGGGGGCCCGCCCGGCGTAGATCAAGCATGAGTGAGACACCCGTTATCCTGTGGCTGCGCCGTGACCTGCGGCTGGCCGATCATCCCGCCCTGACCGCCGCCGCCAAGGCGGGCCCCGTCATACCCGTGTTCATCCGCGACCATTCGGTCGACAGCCTGGGCGCCGCGGCGCGCTGGCGGCTGGGCGAGGGGCTGCGCGCCTTCGCCGAAACGCTCGAGGCGCGCGGCCTGCGGCTCATCCTGCGCCGGGGCAACGCCCGCGACGTGCTGCGCGAGCTGGTGGACGAAACCGGTGCGCGGGAGGTGCATTGGTCGCGGCTCTACGACCCGGAGGCGATCGAGCGCGACACCGAGGTGAAGTCTGCGCTGAAGGACGCGGGGATCACGGCCGAAAGCCACACCGGCCACCTGCTGTTCGAGCCGTGGACGGTCGAGACGAAGGACGGTGGCTTCTACAAGGTCTACTCGCCCTTCTGGCGCGCGGTGAAGGACCGGCACATCGACGAGCCGCTGCCGACGCCCGAGGTGACGGCCCCCGTGACATGGCCCGACAGTGACGTGCTGGAGGACTGGCGGCTGGGCGAGGCCATGAAGCGGGGCGCCGCGATCCTCGCCAAGCATTGCAAGCCGGGGGCGGAGGCCGCGACCGCGCGGCTCGGGGCCTTCATGGCCCACAAGGTGGACGCCTACAAGACCGACCGTGACCTGCCGGCCGAGGATGCCACCAGCCGGATGTCGGAATACCTGACCTACGGCGAGATCTCGCCGCGCCAATGCTGGGCCGCCGGCGCGCGGGCGATGGAAGACGGCAAGAAGGGCGCGGAGCATTACCTGAAGGAGCTCGTCTGGCGCGAGTTCGCCTATCACCTCGTCTATCACACGCCGCAGATCATGACCGACAACTGGCGGCCCGAGTGGGATGCCTTCCCGTGGCGCGACGACGAACGGCTTGCCGAGGTGAAGGCATGGAAGCAGGGGCGCACGGGGGTACCCTTCGTAGATGCCGCGATGCGCGAGATGTACGTCACCGGCTACATGCACAACCGCGCGCGCATGATCGTGGCGAGTTACCTGACGAAGCACTGCATGATCCACTGGCGCGTGGGCCAGCGCTGGTTCGACGACTGCCTGATCGACTGGGACCCGGCGTCGAACGCGCTGGGGTGGCAATGGACGGCGGGGTCCGGGCCCGATGCGGCGCCCTATTTCCGGGTCTTCAACCCGGAGACGCAGGCCGAGAAGTTCGACCCCCGGCACCACTACCTCAAGCGCTGGATCGCGGAAGGCCAGGCGCGCCCGCCCGAGACGGCGACGGATTACTTCGCGGCGATCCCGCGACGCTGGGGCCTGTCGCCCGAGGATGCCTATCCCGGGCGTCCCGTCGTGGGCCTGAAGGAAGGGCGCGAGGCCGCGCTTGAGGCTTACGCGCATCGCGAATGGGCGGAGACGGGCTGACCCCTTGCCGTCGGACGCAAAATCCGCTCACCTGTCAGAAAGATAGAGACGACACATGATCCTGACCACCACGAAGGGGCAGCACGATCTGCCCCGCTATTTCCCGCAGGTCTTCCAGGTCGCCCAGAAGATCGGCAAGGGACGCCTCGATCTCGTGGTGCCCGACGGCCGCCGTTTCCGGGTCGAGGGCGGCGAGCCCGGGCAGGTGGCCGAGGTCCACATCCACTCCAACGACGTCTTCGCGCGCCTGATCCGCGAGGGCGACCTGGGGTTCTGCGACAGCTACATCGAGGGCGGCTGGAGCACGCCGGACCTGCAGGCGTTTCTCGATTTCATCCAGGATGGCAACGACGCGCTCTACACCGGGTTCAGCGGCGCGGGACTGGTACGCGCCTACGAGCGGCTGCGCCATCTTCTGCAACGCAACTCCAAGCGACAGGCGAAGAAGAACATCGCGGCCCATTACGACCTGGGCAACGATTTCTACGCGCTGTGGCTGGACGAGACGATGACCTACAGCTCGGCCTACTTCAAGACCGGGCAGGAAAGCCTTGAAAAGGCGCAGGAACAGAAATACGCGAGCATGATCGACCAGATGGGCGCGAAGCCCGGCGACCACGTGCTCGAGATCGGCTGCGGATGGGGCGGCTTCGCCGAATATGCCGCCCGCGAGCGGGGCCTCAAGGTCACCTGCCTCACGATCAGCCGCGAACAATACAACTACGCCGTGGAGCGCATTGAAAAGGCCGGGCTTTCCGACAAGGTGACGTTCAAGCTCCAGGATTACCGCGACGAGACCGGGCAATACGACGGCATCGCCAGCATCGAGATGTTCGAGGCGGTGGGCGAGAAATACTGGCCGGTCTACTTCGAGACGCTGGAGAAATGCCTCAAGCCCGGGGCGCAGGCGACGCTCCAGATCATCACGCTGACCGAGCGGCGCTACGAGCGCTACCGCAAGGGCGTGGACTTCATCCAGAAGTATATCTTCCCGGGGGGCATGCTGCCGTCTAAGACGGTTCTGCGCGAGCAGATCGACCGTTCCGGCCTCGCGTTCCGGGGCCAGATCGCCTTCGGCGAAAGCTACAGCCAGACGCTTCGGCGCTGGTACCAGACCTTCAACGACACATGGGGACAGGTGTCGCAGATGGGGTTCGACGACCGGTTCCGCCGCATGTGGAACTTCTACCTCGCAGGTTGCGCCGCGGCGTTCCACGCCGGCAACTGCGACGTGGTGCAGGTCACGGTGCAACGACCAGCCTGAGACGGGAGATCATGGCCAGACGCATGCCCACCTTCACCGGACTGTCCGCCGCGATCCTGCTCGCGGCGCTCGGTGTCGGTGTCTCGGAACTCTCGCGACCCTACTTTCTCGAAGGCACGCCCCTGACCTGGCTGCACCCGGTCGCGGCCTTCATGGGGGTCGTCATCGGGTGGTATTTCACCGGGCCCCGGCTGCACCTCAAGAAGGGCGGGCCCGTGGCGATCGGCATCACCTCGTCGGTGGCGCAGGCGTTTCTCGTGCTCTTCACCTTCGCGGTCGTGCTGATGACCGAGCGTGCGCTGCGCAATTCCTACCGCACCGTGATGGAGGCGGTGGTCGGCGTGTTCGAGGCGATGATGGATTACTCCGACAAGATCGTGCACGTGGAGATCATCGGGGCGATCGTGCTGGGCGGCGCGGTCGTGGGCCTCCTGACAGCCTGGGTGGCGCGGCACACGCGATGAGCATGGATCCGGTCTTCGTCTTCGGAACGCTGCGCCACGACGGTCTGCGGGCCACGGTCCTGGGCGACGCGGGCGGCGTGCACGCGGTCCCGGCCGTCCTGTCGGGCGCGCGGGCGCATTGGGTCGAAGGGGCTGATTACCCGATGCTGGTCGAGGACCCCGATGGCCGGGCCGAAGGGCTCGTGCTCGAGGGGTTGAGCGAGGTGCATCGCGCGCGGCTCGACTACTTCGAGGGGGGCTTCGGTTACGACCTGGTGCCGGTCGAGGTGGAGACCGACGCGGGTCCGCGCCGCGCGCTGCGCTATCTCCACGACGACGCGGCCGAACCGGCCGGGCCCTGGAGCCTCGAAGACTGGGCCGACCATCACGCGCCTCTCTGGGTCGCGGCCGCCGAGGAGGCGATGGCGTATTTCGGCGAGATCGACGGTGCGACGCTTGCGGGGCGCATGCCGATGATCCGGATGCGCGCCGGCAGCCGGCTGCGGGCCGAGCAACCCGGACCGGCGACCGTGCGCAGCGCCCGGCGGGCCGAGACGGATGTCGCCGTGAAGGCGCTGCGCCGGCCCTATGCCGATTACTTCGCCGTCCTCGAGGCGGACCTCAGTTTCCGGCAGTTCAACGACCGGCAAAGCCCGGTGCTCACCCGCGCGGGCTTCGCGGGCGGCGATGCGGTCACGGTGCTGCCGTACGACCCGGTGCGCGACGAAGTGCTGCTGGTCGAGCAATTCCGCATGGGCCCCTTCGCGCGCGGCGACGTGATGCCCTGGGTGCTCGAGCCCATCGCGGGCCGCGTCGATCCGGGTGAAGCGATCGAGACCACGGCGCGGCGCGAGGCGCTGGAAGAGGCGGGGCTCACGCTCGGCCGGCTGCATTTCGTGAACGGTCATTACCCGAGCCCGGGGGCCGTCACCGAGTTCGTCTATGCCTATGTCGCCGAGGCGGACCTGTCCGGACAGCACGGCACCGTGGCGGGGCTCGACACCGAAGGCGAGGACATCCGATCGCACGTGGTGAGCTTTGACACGCTCATGTCGCTGGTGGAGACCGGCGAGGCGGGGGCGGGGCCTCTGGTCATCTCGGCCTTCTGGCTCGCGCTGAACCGTGCCACACTGCGCGGAGACGCTTGATACCCGCCCGGTGGTCACATACCAAAGACCGGAACAATTGAGAAAACGAGGCTGGCACATGGACATGCGCAAGGATCTGGTGGACCTGATCGGGAACACGCCGCTGGTGAAGCTGAAGAAGGTGTCCGAGGAGACCGGCTGCGACATCTACGGCAAGTGCGAATTCATGAACCCGGGCCAGTCGGTCAAGGACCGGGCCGCGCTCTACATCATCCGTGACGCGATCGAACGCGGCGAACTGGCGCCGGGTGGCACGATCGTGGAAGGCACCGCGGGCAACACCGGTATCGGCATCGGGCTCGTGGCGTCCGCGATGGGCTTTCGGTCGATCATCGTGATCCCGGAAACCCAGAGCCAGGAAAAGAAGGACATGATCCGGATCGCGGGCGCGGAGCTCGTCGAGGTGCCGGCGGTGCCCTACAAGAACCCGAACAACTACGTGAAATACTCAGGCCGCCTGGCCGAGGAGATCGCGAAGACCGACCCGAAGGGCGCGATCTGGGCCAACCAGTTCGACAACGTGGCCAATCGGCGCGCGCACGAGATGACGACGGGCCCGGAGATCTGGGAACAGACCGACGGCAAGGTCGATGGCTTCGTGTGCGCCGTGGGCTCGGGCGGCACATTGGGCGGCGTGGCGCTGGCGCTCCAGCCCAAGGGCGTGAAGGTGGCGCTCGTCGACCCCGAAGGCGCGGCGCTCTACAGCTACTACACCACCGGCGAGTTCAAGTCCGAAGGCTCCTCGATCACCGAAGGGATCGGGCAGGGGCGCATCACGGCCAACCTCGAGGGGATCACCCCCGACATGGCCTACCGCGCGCCGGACGCCGAGGCGCTGCCTTACGCCTTCGACCTGCTGGAGCACGAAGGGCTCTGCGTCGGCGGATCGTCCGCCGTGAACATCGCGGGCGCCGTGCAGATGGCGCGCGAGATGGGGCCGGGCCACACCATCATGACGATCCTGTGCGACTACGGCACGCGCTACCAGGCGAAGCTCTACAACGCCGAATTCCTGCGCGAGAAGGGGCTTCCGGTGCCGGGCTTCCTCGACCGCGACAAGCGCGACATCCCGACGGTCTTCGCCGACGCATGATCCGCGCCTGGGCTCATACGCTCTGGCTGAGCGTCGCGGCGCTTCTGCTGGCGGCGGGCGTCGCTGTGGCGCAGGACAATGGCGCGGCCGGCGACGCGGACGCGCCGCCCAAGGAGCAGGCCGCCCGCGTCGACACCGACCCGTCGGGCTCCATCGCCGCCGAGATGATGCAGGGTATCGACGCACCGGAGGGTGCGCCGGACTACCAGGACTGGGCCGAGGTCGCGGCGCGCGCCGAACAGGTGCTCGAGGTCGGCCGTGCCTCGGACGCGGTGTTCCAGCGGCTGCGCGAGGAAATCGACCGCTGGCGCGAGGAGTTCGCGGCAGCGCGTGACGAGAACAAGGTGCGCATCACCACGCTGCGCAACCAGATCGCGGCCCTTCCCGAACCGCCCGCCGATGGGGAAACGGAATCCCGGACGCTCGCAAGCCAGCGCCAGGAGCTGACCGATGCGCTGGCGCAGGTTGAGACCCCGGTGCGCGCGGCCGAAGTGGCCTATGCCCGCGCCGACGCGATCATCGAGGAAATCGACGCGACGCTGCGCTCGCGCCAGACGGAAGAGCTCTTCGCGGCCGGGCCCAGCCCGCTCAACCCCGCGGTCTGGCCCGACGCGCTGGCGCAGCTGCAATCCACAGCGCGCATGGCGGGGCGGGCGCTCACGACCTCCTTCGATTCGTCCGAGCAGCGGGCGGAGCTGCGCCGCACCATCGTGCCGGTGCTGCTCCTGCTCGTCGTGGCCTTCGTGCTGCTCTGGCGCGGCCGCACCTGGGTGATGCGCGCGGGCGACCGTGTGCGCGAACGCGGCGATGGCCCGTCACGCGGCGTGTGGAGCTTCCTCATCTCGCTGGGGCAGGTGGTGGTGCCGGTCATCGGTCTGGCCGCCGCGGTCGTGGCGTTCTCCATGACAGGCGTCATGGGCTTTCGTGCCGAGGTCGTCTCGGCGATGGCGCTCTCCATCGGGATCAGCCTGATCGTCGCGCGCTGGCTTGGTGTGCGCGTCTTCGGCGCCGGGATCGGCGAAGCGCAGGTTCTGCAACTCGACACCACGGCGCGCATCGAGGGCCGGGTGGAAGCCACGCTCCTGGGGCTTGCCTACGGCCTCTACGCGGCCGTCCAGACGATGTCGGAGTTCGAGCAATACGACGCCGCCACCGTCGCGGTGCTCGAGATCGGGCCGATGCTCCTTGCCGGCGTGCTCATGGTGCGCATGGGCCGGCTTCTTCTCAACCACCGCCAGTCGATCGAGGATGACGACAGCGAAGAGGGGCCGAGCTTCATCGACCGCTCGCTGTCGTTCGCGGGCCGGCTCCTGATGATCGTGGGCGTGGTGGGGCCGCTCCTGGCCTTCGTGGGCTATTCGCAGCTTGCGGGCAACGCGATCTTCAACACCGCGCTGACTTTCGGGGCCGTGGGCGTGCTCCTCGTGCTCCACGGCTTCTTCGTCGACCTTTACGGCATGGTGCGCAGGCTCACGCAGCAGGAGGCCTCGGAGGCGCTTCTGCCGGTGCTCGCGAGTTTCGCGATGCTGATCCTGTCGACGCCCATCTTCGCGCTGATCTGGGGCGCGCGCGAGACCGACCTGCGCGAGATCTGGGGCACGATCATGCGCGGCGTCACGCTGGGCGAGACGGTGATCTCGCCCACCGACGTGCTGCTTCTCATCATCGTCTTCCTGCTGGGCGTGGCGCTCACCCGCCTGATCCAGGGCATGCTCAAGACCACGGTGCTGCCCAAGACGCGCATCGACATCGGGGGGCGCAACGCGATCACCTCGGGTATCGGCTACGTGGGCATCTTCCTTGCCGCCGTGGTCGCGATCACGTCCGTCGGGATCAACCTTTCCTCGCTCGCCGTCGTCGCCGGTGCGCTCTCGGTCGGCATCGGTTTCGGCCTCCAGAACATCGTGTCGAATTTCGTCTCGGGGATCATTCTGCTGATCGAGCGCCCGATCTCGGAAGGCGACTGGATCGACACCGGGGGGCACATGGGGATCGTGAAGGACATCTCGGTGCGCTCGACCACGATCGAGACCTTCGACCGCACCGACGTGGTGATCCCGAACTCCGACCTGATCTCGGGCGTCGTGACGAACTACACCCAAGGCAACCGCGTGGGCCGGCTGGTGATCGACGTGGGCGTCGCCTATGGCTCGGACACCAAGCGCGTGAAGGAGATCCTGACGGAGATCGTCATGGATCACCCGATGGTCACGGTGAACCCGGAGCCCCAGGTCGGTTTCATGGAGTTCGGCGACAGCGCCCTCATGTTCCAGATCCGCGCGATCCTGTCGGACGTCTTCTTCGTCCTCGTGGTGCGCGACGAGATCAACCACGAGATCGCACGCCGCTTCGCCGAGGAAGGCGTCGAGATCCCCTTCGTCCAGCGCGACCTGTGGATCCGCAACCCCGAGGCGCTGCGCCCCGAGCCGCGCGAGCAGCGCGAGGTGAACCGGGTGCGCGAACGTGCACCGGACGACCCCAACCGCGATCCCCAGGATGAGGCGACGCCGGAAGCCGACGAGGGCGCCGACGGCGACTGAGCGACGGGCGAAAAGAGTTTCGAGCGGGGCGCAAATCGGGCCTTGCAAGCCGGTGCGGTGAGCGGATACATAGCCCCGGCACGGAGAGGTGGCCGAGTGGTCGAAGGCGCACGCCTGGAACGCGTGTAGGCGGGAAACCGTCTCCAGGGTTCGAATCCCTGTCTCTCCGCCACCATCCCCCAGGATCCGCGCGACGCCCGCCGGGGCAGGGGATCTACCTCCGAAAGAAACTCGCCCGAGCCCTTCGCCGACGGTTGACCATTCCGCACCATCGGATATCGTTCACGCATGAGCGACTTGCGCGCTTTGTTGTCCTTGAAGCTTGGGGAATTGGCGTGACGCCGGTTCTTCTGCGGTAGCCGTGGCAAAACGCGACACCTTGCGCGAAGAGGCCCGGTTCCGCATCCTGCGGCTCCTGGCCGACAACCCCGAACTCAGCCAACGCGAGATCGCCGCCGCCGTGGGGATCAGCAGCGGCGCGACCCACTACCTGCTCCACGCGCTGGTCGAGAAGGGCCACGTGAAGCTGTCGAACTTCCAGGCAAGCCCCGACAAACGCCGCTACGCCTACATCCTCACGCCCCGCGGCCTCGCCGCCAAGGCCGAGCTCACGCGAAAGTTCCTCGCCCGCAAGAAGGCGGAGTTCGAGGCGCTGAAGGCGGAGATCGAGACGCTGGAGACGGACGTCGCGGCCTCGGAGGCGGGGGAGGGGGATCCGGGATGACGCGAGTTTGCGTTATTGGTGGTGTGCGTCGGCAGGCCAGGACCATGCAATTCGACGGAAGTCAACTCTTTGCGTTATCGGGGGTTTGGGGCTGCTGAATCGCTTAAAGAGAGAAGTCTAGGCGCTATTAGGGTTAAATATTTCATATGCTTACTAAGACATCCTATCGAAACATGAATTTTGAGCACAATCGATCATGACCACGACCGCTCCAACTGACATACGCAAGGCCGTCTTTCCCGTGGAGGGCATGGGCACGCGATTCCTGCCGGCCACAAAAGCCATGCCGAAGGAATTTCTGACAAGCCGATCCTCCAGTATGCTGTGGAGGATGTGATCGCAGCCGGGATGACGGATGTCATTTTTGTCACGGGTCAGACGAAAAGGGCCATTGAGGATCACTTCTATGCAAACTACGAGCTTGATAGGGAGTCGAGTTAGGCGGGCAAGGAGGAGCTTCCTGAGTAGATCCACCGCCGTGGAAAAGGGCACGGATGTTTACCAGCCGCGAAACCTCGCTAAATCGGTGACGGTGGAGTGAGACGAGATGTCAGGCAAACGGACGCGATGCGCGACCTGCGATCCTTTGCTTTAAGAACGACGTTGAGCGAGGGACGGCCCCCCTGAACAGATGGTGGTACGAGTGCCAGCAACATTTTCTCGATCCTCTCGGGATCGGCGGGGACGCGGCGCTTGTACACTTTGGGCTGGCATTTCCGGGCAATCTCGACATGCTGAGCATAGGGTTGCCCGAATGGATTGCCCGCGCGGCCTACACACTGGCCGCTCGGTAAAAGACACGATATGGGCCACGTCGACAGAAGACTCAAAATCCTGATCTCTGTGAATGCTGCCTGGAATGTGTGGAATTTCCGGCGCCCGCTCGTGGAGGCGATGCTCGCGGCGGGGCACGAGGTCACCATCCTTGCGCCGGAGGATGACACGGTGCCACGCCTGCAAGCCATGGGCTGTCGCGTGCGGCACCTGAAGATGAGCGTGAAGGGGCTCAACCCCCTTCAGGATTACGGGCTCCAGCGTCGCTTCGCTCGTGTCTTTGCCGAACAGCGCCCGGACGTGATCCTGAGCTTCACCATCAAGAACAACATCTTCGGCGCGCTTGCCGCGAAATCAGCACGCATTCCCTTTGTGCCCAACGTTACCGGGCTCGGGACCGCTTTCCTCTCCGGGGGCCTTCTCCGGAGTGTCGCGGTGGCCCTCTACCGCACCGCCTTCCGCAACCTGCCCGTGGTCTTCTTCCAGAACGAAGACGACCGCGCGCTGTTCCTGGAACTGGGCCTCGTGTCCCAGAAACAGGCGCAGCTCCTACCCGGATCTGGCATTGATCTTGCGCGCTTTGCCCCTGCCGCGTTCCCGGCGGAGAGCACCGCGCCGGTCTTCCTGATGATAGCGCGGCTGCTGCGCGACAAGGGCGTGCTGGAATATGTCGAGGCGGCCCGCCGCGTGCGATCCGACCATCCCGAGGCGCGCTTCCAGGTCCTTGGTGCGACGGATGCGATCAACCGCACGGCCATTGACCGCGCGACAGTACAGGGCTGGGAGGAGGAGGGCGTCATCGAGTATCTCGGCACGGTCGATGACGTGCGTCCAGCGATCACGGCGGCACACTGCGTGGTCCTGCCCTCCTACCGCGAGGGCGCGCCACGCACGCTGATCGAGGCGGCCGCCATGGCGCGGCCCGTTATCGCGACGGATGTGCCGGGCTGCCGTACTGTGCTTGACGAGGGGCGCACGGGATTTTTCTGCGACGTGCGCAGCGGCGAAAGCCTGGCTGCCGCCTGCGCGAGGGTCCTAGCGCTGCCCCACCTCCAGCGCGCGGCGATGGGTCAGGCCGGTCGCGCGAAAATGGAAGCCGAGTTCGACCAGGCGATCGTGGTCGACGCCTACCGCGCCGCCCTCCGGGACGTGGTCCCCAATGGGCAGCTGGGGGCATGAATACATACATCCTCAGAATAGGCAGAGAAGAATGACACGGGTCTTTATAACCGGCACGGCCGGCTTCATCGGCTTCCACCTTGCCAAGCTCCTTCTCGATGAGGGCTTCGAGGTACACGGCTTTGACGGGATGACGGACTACTACGACGTTCGCCTCAAGCAGCGCCGCCATGCCTCGCTCCTTCAAAAGCCGGGGTTTTCTGCCACCGAGGCCATGCTGGAGGATCAGGATACCCTCGACCGCGTGGTGGACGAGGTCCAGCCGGACGTCATCGTCCACCTCGCCGCACAGGCCGGCGTGCGCTACAGCTTGGAAAACCCGCGCGCCTATCTTGACGCCAATGTCATTGGCACATTCAATGTGATGGAAGCCGCCCGTCGCCGTGAAGTGAAGCACCTGCTGATGGCCTCGACGTCGTCGGTGTACGGTGCCAATGAGGACATGCCCTTCACCGAGACCGAGAAGGCCGACACGCAGCTCACGATCTACGCAGCCACAAAGAAGGCCAGTGAGAGCATGGCGCACGCCTACGCGCATCTCTGGGACCTGCCCACCACCATGTTCCGCTTCTTCACCGTCTACGGGACCTGGGGTCGGCCCGACCTGGCGCTCTACAAGTTCGTCGACGCCATCCTCGATGACCGCCCCATAGACATCTATAATCACGGTGACATGTATCGCGACTTCACCTACGTGGATGATCTCGTCCGGGGGATCCGCCTGCTGATCGACACTGTCCCGGAACGGCCCGCATCGCCCGAGGACATCGAGCCCGGGGACAGCCTCTCTCCGGTGGCGCCCTTCCGCATCGTCAATATTGGCAATTCCGAGAAGGTGCGGCTCGTTGACTTCATCGACGCCATCGAGGCGCGCCTCGGTAAGACCGCCATTCGGAATTACATGCCAATGCAGATGGGCGACGTGCCCGCGACTTGGGCCGACGCCTCGCTTCTACACAGCCTGACGGGCTACCGGCCGCAGACGGATTTCCGGAACGGGATTGACCGCTTTGTCACCTGGTTCCGGGACTATTATGGGAAGTGACTTAATGATTGATAAAACCGCCACAATCGCTGTGATCGGGTTGGGTTATGTCGGCCTGCCGCTTGCGGTGGAGTTCGGCAAGCACCGCCATGTCATTGGCTTTGACATCAACGCCGAGCGGATTGCCGCGCTACGGGCGGGCCGGGATACCACGCGCGAGGTCGAGGCGGAGGAGTTGGCCGCGGCGCAGAACCTCACGTTTACGGATGATAGCGCGGACCTCGCGCAAGCGAAGATCTACATCATCACGGTACCGACGCCCATCGACCCCCACAAGCGGCCCGATCTCACACCTCTGATCAAAGCCTCGGAGATGGTGGGGGCGGTGCTTAAGCTTCGCGATATCGTCATCTACGAGAGCACGGTCTACCCCGGCGCCACGGAGGAGGACTGTGTGCCCGTGCTAGAGCGCACCTCCGGCCTGACCTTCAATAAGGATTTTTTCTGTGGCTACAGCCCTGAGCGAATCAATCCGGGTGACAAGCAGCACCGCTTGACCACCATCCTGAAGGTCACGTCCGGGTCCACCCCGGAGGTGGCGGACCAGATTGACGCGCTCTACGCCAACATCATCGAGGCCGGAACCTACAAGGCCGAGAGTATCCGTGTGGCCGAAGCCGCCAAGGTGATTGAGAACACCCAGCGCGACCTCAACATCGCGCTCGTCAACGAGCTCGCCATCATCTTCAACAAGATGGGCATCAATACGGACGCCGTACTCCAAGCCGCAGGGACCAAGTGGAACTTCCTCCCCTTCCGCCCCGGGCTCGTGGGAGGGCACTGCATCGGGGTCGATCCTTACTACCTCACCCACAAGGCAGAGGCGTTGGGCTATCATCCGCAGGTGATCCTGGCAGGGCGGCGCATCAATGACGGCATGGGTGCCTATGTGGCGGGGCAGGTGGTCAAGGCCATGCTGCGCAAGCGTATCCATGTGGATGGATCCCGGGTCCTGGTGATGGGGCTCACCTTCAAGGAAAATTGCCCGGACTTGCGCAACACGCGCGTGGTGGACGTGGTGACAGAACTGCGGGAATACGGCGTCAACGTCGACGTGTTCGATCCGTGGGCGGATCCGGCTGAGGCGCAAGAGGAATACGGGTTAGAGCTGGTTGCTGCGCCGGAGACGGGTGCCTATGACGGCATCGTCCTTGCGGTAGCGCATGATGAATTCCGTGAGATGGGCCGCGAAAAAATCCGCAAATTGGGGCGTGAAGCGCACGTGCTCTATGACCTGAAGCACCTTTTCCCTGACCATGACGTCGAGTTGCAGCTGTGAGCGAGAGCGCCAGCATATTCCGTGTCGAGGGCCCGAACCTCGTGCTGCGTCTCATCGAGCCAGGCGACGCGGACTACGTTTATGAATTGCGGACAAATCCAGATTACAACACGCACCTCTCGCCGGTGTCGGGCACTGTTGCGGATCAGCGCGCTTGGATCGAAAAGTATAAGACGAGGGAGAGCGTCGGCCTCGAGTATTATTACGTGATCGAACGTCGCGCGGATGGTCAGCGCTGCGGAGTTGTCCGCCTCTACGATATCGAGGGCGATCACTTCACGTGGGGCAGCTGGATTCTGGGTGAGAACAAGACGCCGAAGGCAGCACTTGAGAGCGCAGTTTTGTCGTTTGGCATTGGCTTTGAGGCACTTGGGAAACGGAGGGCCCTAGTTGACGTGCGGCGCGGTAACGTTCGTGCTCTTGCGTTTTATAGACGCCTGTGCATGTTCCAAGTTCGTTCCGATGACCTCGACATTTTTTTTGAATATCCATTCGAGCGATATGAAGCGGATCGTGACAAATATCTGAAAATTCTGATGGCAGGAGCAGACTGATGAGTTTGGGCGACGACGCAATGCCGGGTATGGCCAAATTGATCGATCTCCCTGTTGTCACGGACCCACGTGGCGACCTGACATTTGTCGAAGGCAAGAACCATGTCCCGTTTGATATTGCCCGGGTCTACTACCTCTACAACGTGCCTGTGGACGCTGAGCGCGGCGGCCATGCGCACAAGGAGCTGCAGCAAATCGTCTTCGCTCTTTCGGGCAGTTTCCGGATCACAGTCGACGATGGCACCCGCCAGGAAGAATACTGGCTGCGAGATCCGCGAAAGGGCGTGTTGATCGATCGCCTCATCTGGCGTGAGATGGACCGGTTCAGCCAGGGGGCGGTGTGCATGGTACTGGCATCCCACTCTTATGATGAGGCCGACTACATCCGCGACTACGATGAGTTCGTAAGAACCGCGCAACTGGCCCTAGAAAAGTCATGACCTCGGTCCCATTCCTGGACCTGAAAGCAGCGTATCTCGAGCTTGAGCCCGAGATTGACGCGGCTGTCAGCCGCGTTCTCGACAGTGGCCGGTACATTGGCGGCGGCGAGGTTACAGCGTTCGAAGAGGAGTGGGCAGCCTATTGTGGGGCCAACTATTGCGTCGGGACGGGCAACGGTCTTGATGCACTCACCTTGGCTCTAAGGGCGTGCGATATCGGCCCGGGTGATGAAGTTCTCGTGCCTTCCCATACGTATGTAGCAACCTGGCTCGCCGTGTCGGCCGTTGGCGCAACGCTCAAGCCTGTTGAGCCAAACCCCGAGACATTCAACATGGATGTCGAGCGCATCGAAGGTGCAATAACATCGGCGACACGCGCGATCCTGCTCGTCCACCTCTATGGCCAACCCTGCAATCTTGACCCCATCTCGGAGATCGCAAAGCGACATTCTCTCAAGGTCATCGAGGACGCAGCTCAGGCTCATGGGGCGCGTTACAAGGGAAAGCGGATCGGCGCGCATGGCGACGTGGCGTGTTGGAGTTTTTACCCTGGCAAAAACCTAGGGGCCATGGGGGATGCGGGCGCCATTACCACGAACACCCCCGAAATTGCGGACCGTGTTCGCCGACTTGGAAATTATGGCTCAGAGCAGAAATATGTGCACGTAGAACAGGGTGTGAATTCCCGTTTGGACCCTATCCAGGCGGCGGTTTTGCGCGCCAAGCTGAGCCATCTCGATGAATGGACAGAGCGACGGCGCTCGGTCGCAGCGACTTATCAAGATCAGTTGTCTGGGAACTTACTCACATTGCCGACGGTGCCAGACTGCGCGGAGCCGGTCTGGCACCTGTATGTGGTGCGATCCCCTGCGCGGGACGCACTTCAAGCGCGACTTGGTGAGGCCGGGATTGAAACACTGATCCACTATCCAATCCCGCCACATATGCAGGAGGCTTATGTACGGCTTGCATTTCCTGCTGACACATATCCAGTTGCGCGGAAATTGGCAGACGAGGTCCTGAGCTTGCCCATGGGGCCACATCTTAACGCGAGCCAGGTCGCGCATGTTTGCGACATTCTCAATCAAAGAGTCTGAACGAACCGGTGTCCGAGAATTCACGCGGCTTGTTCCGGTCCATGATGGTGATCGGTGGTGCCCAGGCGATCAACATCCTCTTATCCATTATACGGATGAAGGTGCTCGCGCTTCTCCTCGGTCCAACGGGGGTGGGCCTGCTCAGTATCTACAACAACCTGTTGTCCATGGCGTCCTCCGCGGCAGGCCTCGGCATGGGGTCAAGTGGCGTGCGCCAAATTGCCAGCGTGAAGGGCGAGGAACAGGCCTTGAGCAGAGTGCGCCGCGTGCTGCTGGCTGCGCACATCGTTCAGGGCGGATTGGCTATGGTGGCCGTGTGGGCGCTCCGCGAGCCACTTGCTAAATGGCTGATCGGAGATCCGGCATACACCACAGCGGTGGGATTGATTGGCGTTGCAATACTGCTTGGACTCCTTGGAACAGCCCAAACTGCGCTCCTGCAAGGTATGCGCCGGATTGGCGATCTGGGGCGCATCACTGTGTTCAGTGCTCTGACGGCCACTATTGTTGGCCTCACAGCAGTCGGGATCTGGGGCGAGAACGGCCTCATCTGGTTTGTGCTCATTCAGCCCCTGGCGACGATCCTGGTTGCCCTGCGGTACACGCGTCGATTGCCACCACCCTCATCGAAACGCCCACGCCTCGCCGAAACCTGGGAGATCTGGAAGCCCATGGCCAAGCTCGGGGCAGCCTTCATGCTGGGCGGGCTCGTCACGACAGCAACATTGCTGCTGGTCCGCCGCCGTATCACGCAGGAGCTGGGGCTGGAGGCGGCGGGACATTTCGCGGCAGCCTGGGGCATCACGATGACCTATGTCGGGTTCCTGCTGGGAGCGATGGGGGCGGATTACTACCCACGCCTGACGGAGGTCATCAAGGATCGTCCTACCGCAATCCGGCTGATGAACGATCAGGCGCAACTCGGCCTGGCAATCGGCGGACCGGTGCTCTTGCTATTGATAGGCTCGGCGCCCTGGGTCATCACGCTTCTTTACTCGGCGGATTTCGCCCCAGCTGTGTCCCTGCTGCAGTGGCAAACGGTGGGCAATGTTTTCAAGCTAGCCAGTTGGCCTCTGTCGTTTTCGGTTGTGGCGGCGGCGCGATCTAAAACGTTCTTTTTCATGGAACTCAGCTTTAACACTGTGTTCCTGACATTAACCTGGTGGCTCCTTCCTGTTCTTGGGTTGATGGTGACGGCCATCGCCTTTCTTGCCGGGTACATGGTGTATTTTGCAGCCGTGAATATCCTGGCGCACACGCTTCAGGGGTTTCGGTGGCAGGGTCTGTCGTTGGCACTGCTCCTGCTCCACGTCTCGCTCGCGACGGGCCTCCTGCTGGCTGCCCAGACTTTGCCCCATATTGCCGCAGCGGTCTCGATGGTTTTGGCGCTGGGGACCGGCGTCTTCGGACTGCGGGTCGTGCTGGCGAAGATCGGGAAAGAAGGACGCCTGCCGACACAACTTTATGGCCTGTTTGATCGGATCGGATGGCCGATCAAGGCTCCGGTTTGAACGAAAGATAAAAGTCTTATGACAGAGACGTCAGATAAAATGCCTGATAACGCGACAAGTCGGCCTCTGGTGACGTTTTTGCTTATTTCATATAATCAAGAGGATTATATTCGCTCGGCTGTAGAGGGAGCATTTGCGCAAAATTACGAGCCATTGGAGATTATTCTGTCCGATGATTGCTCAAATGATCGAACATTTGATATTTTGAAAGAGCTCGCCGAAAGTTACGACGGTCCGCATCGCGTCCATGTAAGGCAAAATACCAAAAATTCTGGAACGCTTCGCCATCTTCAATTGGCTGTAGATGAAGCAAAGGGTGCTTTTATTGTTCTTGCCGCCGGGGATGACGTGTCACGCCCAAACAGAGTGGAAAAGCTCTACGATGCCTGGAGCAGCCAAGGCAGCTGGGCAATCTTCTCAGATTTCGCAGATATTGATTACACAGGTAAGGTCACCAAGGAGCACAGTAAGTTTGAGGCGATTGGTGAAAAAAGGCACGGGTTAGCATCCTACATTAAAGGGCGCACAAAGGAGCACAATATAGTTCATGGCGCGACTTCTGCTTATGACAGGCGAGTATTTGAATACATTACACTGCCCGAGGACGACTACATTCTGGCCGAGGATGGTGCATTAAGCTTGTTGCTCCACATTCTAGACAAAGACGTCACATATATTGGCGCGCCGCTGGTGGAATACAGAAAACACGATTACTCTCTCACCAACTCGACCAGGCGGCGACTTTCATGGTCTAAACTGATCAAAGCAGAAGAAACGATCGCAATGTATGCCCGGTCTAGCTCTAACAGGTGCGCATTCATATTGGAATCTCATCGTCGTATGAATCAAGGCGAGGAACCAAGGATCGACATTGAATTAATTAAGAGGGATATGAATAATCAGCGACTGGTCGCTAATTGGTGGAATATGAATTCGCAGCAGAGATTGATGGCACTTCCCAAAATGGAACGGACTCTTCTTAGATGGGCATTTCCTCGGTTGATGCCAAGGCGTCTTTTTCTAGCCTTTAAGTTCATGGCAGGTTATTTTCGCCAGAAAGATGCAAAGCAATGATATGCTGCACAAATTATGTCTCTGAACCACTGCGTTTCCATGCTTCCTCAATTTGGTGCTAGGAAAAACTCGGATGAATGCTCTTCTAACGCTTCCTTATGGAATTGTTCGATTTCTGCGATTGATGCGTCGGCGTCTCAAGATAGCTGATCTTCGGCTGCGCGGCGTTTTGGTCGATTCGAGCGCAGCAATTCACCCTGGTGCTATTATCGAGCCATCGGGCGGGAAAATTGTTATCGGGGCAAGAACGTTTATCGACCATGGCGTTATCCTACGCGGTTTGGGAGGAACGATTGAGATTGGTGACGATTGCTCCGTTAATGCCTATTCGGTCTTACAAGGTGGTGGAAATCTGCGCGTTGGGAATGACACCCGGATCGCATCTCATACGGTCATCGTTCCGTCTAATCATGTTTTTTCGGACCCAGACATTCCAATCAGGGATCAGGGCCTACGCCAAGAAGGCATCCTGATCGAAGGAGATGTCTGGATCGGGGCCGGCGCCCGGGTCCTGGACGGCGTTGTACTGGGCAAGGGCTGCATTGTAGCCGCAGGCGCAGTCGTTACAGGCTCGGTTGCGCCCGGCACTATTGTTGGCGGTGTTCCCGCGCGTACGATCTCGGTGCGGGGCAAGGATGATTAGCGTATGTCTTTGATTATGGGACGATGCTTAGGCGTGATTGTTGTTTATGATCCATTGAGGGCATCGTCTGCAGTAGCGCGTTTTAAAGATTTTATCGCCAATTCATTTTCAGACCATTGTATCAGAGTAGTAACTAACCACCCCGGCATTAAGGGCGATATAGTCGGCAGTAACGATTGCGCCGAGTTCTCTGGATGGGAAGAGGGCATTTGTGACGAGGATTATGAAGAATATGATATATTTATCTGTGCGAATGATACTTTCAATACGAGAAGAGCCTTTGGTGAAGAGGAAGAAAGAAGATTCCTTGAAGAACTGGTAAAAGCCAGGTCGCATACAAGATCTTATCTTATTGGAGATTTGCACTGGCACATAAACCATAATTTTATAATGAGAAGGGAAAAGTGTGTACTAAAGTGGGTAAGGACCCACATATTTGCTATATCAACCGAGGCAGCAAAAAAGACTAGTGGTGTCGCGCTATCAAAAAGTGAAATAGTGTCGATGGTAAATGTCGATGGGGATGGTAATTTCGTACTTTCAAAAGACATTCCTGAGGTTGTTCGGCGGCGAGTCGAGGATTGGCTAAGACCAGCCGACCCTTCACTTGGTTGGCACGGCTCCCAACGCGCATCACGAAGTCATTTGACCCTGAAGGCAATGTGTGTTCTGCAAGAACTTGATCTTACTAGACGGTGCGTTGAGGCTGGCGTTCGCATCTATTCAACGGCGCGTGTTGGAAGAAGGGAATTCCTGTTGAGTATGGTATATAATTTCGAACATCGCGTTCTTTAACGAATAATTCTTTATGGGAATGCACACAATAGCACCCGAATCAAGAACCGACATAAGCGTATTTCTGATCACGCCTGACTCAAAGGAACGAGGCGGGCGCGAGCAGTTGTCACGCTTGATGGAGGAAAGTTTGCGTAACGTCACGGCGAACCGGATCGAAGTATTTCGCCTCCCCCGCCTTCAGGTCAAGACGCGTATGCTAGAACGGCTGTCGGGTCGGATTGACGGAATCACGGCGGAGACCGAAGCGTATCTGCTCAAACGCCTATCCCAAATCTCGCCAGATTGTATTTTCATAGATGGCTCCAATTTGGGGCGGCTTGCAAGATTACTGCGCAAATCTGGCATCACGCTGCCGATCGTGACCTTTTACCATAACGTTGAGGCCCGTTTCTTTTTCGATGCGCTGAGAGCCGCACCATCGGTACGTGCCTTGGGGGTGCTTTTCGCTAATACCATGGGGGAACGATGGGCCGCAAAATACTCTCATCGTCGCGTCCTTCTAAATGAAAGAGATGCACGGCTACACGCCCGCCTGTATCGCCGCGCAGGAACCGATCTCCTGCCCATGGCGCTGCGTGATCAATATGATCCCACAGCCGCAATGGCCGAACGCCCTTGGGACAAGCCGTATGCTCTATTTGTGGGCGGTGGCTTCTACGCCAATTTCGAAGGGATGGCCTGGTATGCTGAAAAGGTTGCCCCTTACGCGCCGCTCGATACGGTTGTCATAGGTCGGGGAATGAATGTGCACCGCACCCGTCTGGAGCGATGGGGCGGAGTGCATGTCGTCGGTGAGGTTGATGAAATGGCAATCTGGTATGCCCACGCGCAAATCATTGTTGCCCCCATTTTGTCAGGCTCGGGCATGAAAACTAAGGTAGCCGAAGCTCTCATGCACGGCAAACCAATCGCAGGTACTGCCGAAGCTTTCGAAGGTTATGATCTTGTGGCGGACGAAGGGCTCGACTGCTGTACGACGCCCGCAGATTTCCTGGGGGTCTTGCAGGGGGCTGTTTCAGTTGAAGCGGGGTTTGATCCTGAATTGCGCAGACGCTATGTCCAGTATCATTCGGGAGATTCGATGCGTGCAACGCTCAAAAGAATTCTCGAAAATGCGTGTCGTCACAAGATAACTTGAAGAACAAGATATCTCGAAAGCACGCTCACGCACCGTACCAGCAAGAATACTATGAAATTCACCGTCATTGTCGCACGCTACGCCATCACCGGCGTTCCACTCGCTCAGGCCCGGCTGGCCAGCGCTTTGGCCGCACGCGGCCATGAAGTTGATCTAGTCATCGGATATGTCGCTGAAGGCCTGCCGGTGCCGGAACTGGACGGTGTGACCGTACTCAACTTCAACAGGCCAAAGGCACGTAACATCCTGTTCGAAATGATGCGTTATCTGCGCAAAACGAAACCGGATGCGATCTTCTCCGCAGAAGATCACCTAAATGCAATTGTTATTGTCAGCGCGATCCTTTCAGGTTCGAAGGCTAAAATTAGTGGCTCATCCCGCGTGAACCCGTTCGACACTTACAGCACGAAGATCCATTCCAAACAATGGTTTCTAAAGAAAATCATGGGTTTAATTATGTGGCGGGCAACCGCTTTGACCTGTGTTTCGAAAGCGATGGTCGATCAATACCGTACCCTGTTTCGAAATGCGCCACATGTATGCGCTTACAACATCGTGGATACGCCGGCCGCCCGTGCTCGGATTGCGGAGGAGGTAGACCACCCTTGGTTTAACGATCCCACTATCCCCATTCTAGTCGCTGCGGGGCAATTGGGGCCTTGGAAGGGCTTTTCGGATCTGATTTGCGCTGTTCACATTGTAGCCCAAAAGCGGCCCGTTCGGCTGTCGATCTTTGGCGAAGGTGCACAGCGAGCGGAGCTGCAAGCGCTCATTAACCAGCTGGGGATGAGTGACAGCATCACCCTTGAAGGGCACGTCGATAATCCGCTCAAATATTTTGCGAATGCAAATGTTTTTGTGCTGTCTTCGCTACTTGAGGGCATGCCAAACGTTTTGATTGAGGCCATGATGGCGGGTTGCACCCCCGTGGCCACGGATTGCCCCACTGGGCCGCGTGAAATTCTCGAGAGTGGGCGATATGGCTATCTGGTGTCCGTACAGGATCCCCAAGCGCTAGCCGCAGGCATTGAGAGCGCCCTGAGCAAACCTGTCCCGGCCGAGGTTTTGGCAGAAGCAATCAAACCCTTTCAAGAGGACGCCGTTCTGACCGAGCATTTCCGGCTGCTAGGGATATGAAGCGCGTCTTACAGTTGATCCCGTATGATGCGATCGGAGGCGTCGAAGTGGCGGCGAAGTCCATTTATGCCGGTGATCATAACCGAGCCGATGGCGACCTGCGCTTCGAACGCCAATATCTCGTCAATCGCAAAGGGAGCGCGTGTGGGCCTGCGGACTATCACGGTCCCTATCGCAGTCTCTATGATCCGCGCCCCTATCTGCACGCCTTCTTTCGACTCTACCGCAAGCCGCCAGATCTGCTGGTCGCTTCCCTTTGGCGCTCCGCGTTGGTGCTGATCGTACTGAAGATGGCGCGACCCAAACAAAAGGCTATTCTTTTCTTGCACTTAGCCCATGATGTGCATTGGTTTGACCGCATCGCGAACCGGATCGCCATGCGCCTTGCTGATGGTATTTGGGCGGATTCTGCCGCGACGATGGACCAGCGCATTTCACCCAACCTACGTCACAAGGGCCGGGTGATTTCGTTTCTGCTTGAACGCCACTCCTTGCCTAAGGTTTCAGATCCGACCCCAGAATTCATTTTTTGGGGACGCCTCAGCCCACAAAAGGGTCTTGAGCGCGCGCTCAAGATTTTTTCAAAGATCGTGCGTCATGTTCCAGAAGCCGATTTCAAAATCATTGGCCCTGATGGTGGTTCGGAGAATGATTTGAAAGCGTTGGTCGAGCAATTGGGAATTTCAGAAAACATTACCTTCATTGGCGCACGATCTCGGGCGGACATTCGTACCATGGCTTCGCAAGCTTCCTTCTATCTGCAGACCAGCGTCGACGAAGGTATGGCTCTTTCGGTTGTCGAGGCAATGCAGTCTGGCCTTGTTCCTATTGTCACGTCGGTTGGCGAACTTGCGCGCTACTGTACTGATGGTAAGAATGCGATTCTCGTTCAAGAAGATAACGCTGCTGTCGATGCCGTAATGGCCCTATTAGCGGACCCGGATCGCTATAAGCGTATGTCTTTTGCGGCGGCCGAGTATTGGCAAGCGAAACCGCTCTACCGGGATGATTTCCTCGCTGCTGCGGCAGAGTTGATCAAAGGTAAGGCAAATAATGTGTAACACGGATCAACATGTGTAAGGCTGGCTGAGATGTGCGGGATTTGTGGACTTTTGTCGTCCGGGCCAGAGCCCTCTCTGGAGGGAACTGCACGCATAATGGCCGACTCCTTGAACCACCGTGGTCCAGACGCTGTCGGTGTATGGGCCGATCCTGAAGCAGGTGTGGCCATGGGACACCGCCGGCTTTCAATCATTGACCTCAGCCCGGCTGGCGCGCAGCCGATGATGTCGCCTTGCGGGCGCTATGTCATTGCCTTCAATGGTGAAATCTATAATCATCTCGCTCTACGTGACGAGCTGGAAACCATTGGCGCGGCACCTGCATGGAAAGGGAGTTCAGACACCGAAACCCTGCTCGCGGCAGCCACGCACTGGGGCCTTCGTGAGGCCCTGCAGCGCTCCAATGGCATGTTTGCTCTGGCGTTTTGGGACCGGCACGCACAGCAGCTTCATCTCGCACGTGACCGCATGGGCGAAAAGCCGCTCTATCTTGCGCGGCTTCCCGATGGTTTCTGGGCATTTGGGTCTGAACTGAAAGCATTGCTCGCTGTACCAAGCTTTGAGGCACGCCTATGTCGTGACTCCGTTTCGAGCTATCTTGCCTATGGCTATGTTCCTGAAACGCAGTGCATCTTTCAGAACGTGCGCAAAGTGCAGCCTGGACATGTGACTAGCTTGTCGTTGGTCGACGCGATGGACACAACTCTGCCCTTTGAGACCTTTAGCGATCTCCTTGATGCTGGCCTTGCTTCCCGCTTGTCAAACAATGCGAAATCGCTCGATCATCTTGAGTCAACACTCGGGCAGGTTGTCGAAGAGCAGATGCTGAGCGATGTCCCGTTGGGCTGCTTCCTTTCAGGAGGCGTGGATTCTTCGCTTATCGCTGCTTTGATGCAGAGCCGCAGCGTGCAACCGGTGCGCACATTCGCCATTGGTTTTAACGAGGCGCGGTTTAACGAGGCGCCACATGCTGCCGCTGTTGCCCAGCATCTTGGAACAGACCACACGGAATTTATCTTGTCCGAGCAGGACGCGCTCGACGTGATTCCTGACTTGCCAAAAATCTATGATGAGCCCTTCGCCGACTCATCACAAATCCCAACTGTCCTTTTGTGCCGCGAGGCTCGCAAAGCGGTCACGGTGGCCCTGACAGGGGACGGTGGCGACGAAGTATTTGGAGGCTACAACCGCCACGTAATTGGGCCGAAGCTCTTGTCCAGAATTCAACGCATGCCGCGTGGCTTTCGCCGTTCAACTGGACGGATCGTTTCGGCTTTCGGTTCGGCGGTAACTGCAGAGGATGGCTGGCCGCGCCGCATGGCTTCAAGGATGCGTCTGCCAATAACAGCACTGGACAAGGCCACTAAGCTCGCACCGCACCTAGGCGATATCAATGATCTATCTGCTCTCTATCAACATTTCACCCGGAGCATCTACGATCCCGAGAATCTAATGCGTGAAGCTAGAGGCGCGAACTTCACAGTGCCGCCTTTCCCTGTCGAGGGAGCAGAATGGATGATGGCAATGGACAGTGCCACATACTTACCTGGTGATATATTGGTGAAGGTGGACCGTGCAGCGATGGCGGCATCGCTTGAGACACGGGCGCCTTTTTTAGATGCGCGCGTGGTTGCAGCCGCCTGGGGATTACCACTCGAGATGAAGATCGCTGACGGCAAAGGCAAACAGGTACTCCGGTCCCTGCTTGATCGACACGTGCCAAGAGACCTCATCGAACGCCCGAAGCAAGGCTTTTCTATTCCTCTCGATCGATGGCTGCGCGGAGACCTGCGCGGTTGGGCTGACAAACGCCTTTCAGATGGTGAGCTTCTTGATCTGGCGGGTCTTGAACCTGCCTTGGTGCGTGAACTGTGGGCCCGCCATCGAAACGCCTCCTCAAACAACGGGACTAAACTCTGGACTATCCTTATGCTTCTCGATTGGCTGGCACACTATCGTCATTACCTTGCGGATGGAATGATCGCCGGCAATCAGGCTGCAGCATGTTAGCGGAAAAGAACTGATGCTGCCTTATTGGATTTTCTTCAGCGTTCCTGCAATGGTGGCTCTCTCGTCCTCCCCAAAAATGAGGTTACGGGCTGATGGGTTGCGCCCGCTACGGCCAAATGTCACGTGGATGCTAGTGATTGTTGCGCTCACTTTTGTCGTCGGATTTCGTTATGAAGTGGGTGGTGACTGGGAAAATTACTTCCGGTATCTATTGGCGGCTCAAAGCCTAAACTTCGCGGATCTGATTACCAAGGACGATCCAGGCTATTGGGCGCTAAATATTCTCTCGACACACCTC
This sequence comes from Maritimibacter harenae, assembly GCF_009882975.1. Taxonomy (GTDB): domain Bacteria; phylum Pseudomonadota; class Alphaproteobacteria; order Rhodobacterales; family Rhodobacteraceae; genus Maritimibacter; species Maritimibacter harenae. Next base: position 6,093 of record NZ_WTUX01000017.1, on the reverse strand, counting down.
GGCCTAGGCATCACAGGGGTGAACACCTTTGGTGCTTTCCTCTTCACGATCGGCCTTGTGCTATTCTGTCGAAGTATGCCCCGCCCATGGTTGGCACTGGCCTGCGCTATGCCCTATCTCGTCACCGTTGTTGCAATGGGCTATACGCGTCAAGCTATTGCCTTGGGTTTGGTGATGATCGGTCTCGTCATGCTAGGCCATCAAAGGTTTGTGGCTTTTGCACTTTGGGTGCTGGCCGGAGCGCTGTTCCACAGGTCTGCCGTCGTGTTGCTACCGATTGCGGGTTTGACCATTTCGAAGAACCGTTTCTTGACCTTGTCACTTGTCACGGCGGCGACGGCGGTTGGCTACGTGGTCTTATTGGCGGACAGTGCTTCCCGCCTGATCCAGACCTATGTCGATCAGAATATTGAGTCTGCGGGTGCTTTCATTCGTCTTGCCATGAACGCAGTTCCGGCTGCTGTGTTCTTGCTTTATGGCAAGCGCTTCGCTTTATCCCCCCACGAGAGAAAGCTTTGGCTGATCCTATCGCTTATTGCGCTTTGCATGTTTCTCGCGTTCTTTCCAACTAATCTGAGTACTGCGCTTGATCGCATGGCGCTATACATAATCCCGCTGCAACTAGTGGTGTTTGCGCATCTACCAGATGCGATCGGTGTCTTTGGTAGACGAAATCAAGCCATAGTAGCTCTGATCCTGGCGTACTATGCCGCAATCCTATTCGTCTGGCTCAATTTTGCGACCCATTCCCGATATTGGGTGCCTTATCAGATCGGAACAGGCTGACGGCGCAAGGCAATATGGCTGACGTCCACCCTGAGCTACCGAAAGGGAGTAGTAGATGACAACCGTCCAAGAGACCGGCTTGGCGGGCATACTTTTATTCGATCCTGAACGTTTCGGAGATCATCGTGGCTTCTTTGCAGAAACGTTGAGACTACTCCGAGTTTGGTGTCGATATTGAGTGCGTGCAGGACAATCACTCCCTCTGCGACGAGGTTGGGACGGCGCGCGGCTTCATTTCTAGGCACCGCCGCACGCCCAAGCCAAGCTGGTTCGCTGTGCAAGAGGGCGCCTGTTTAACGTGGCCGTCGACGTTCGTAATGGCTCCCCAACTTATGGCAAATGGTTTGGCATTGAACTGAGCTTCGAGAACGGCAAGCAGTTGCCGCTCCCGACGGGGTTTCTGCACGGGTTCATGATCTTTGAGCCAGACACCAAAATCATCTACAAGTGCTCGGACTATTATGCGCCCCGAGTGTGATGGTGCCGTGCGTTGGGACAGCTGCGGCATTGAGTGGCCTCTCTCAGGCATCGCACTGGCTCTGTCGGAAAAAGGCGCAAAGGCACCGCTGCTTGGAGATATTGACTCAACCTTCTCATGGGACGGGAATACATATGAATCCTAGTAACCGGCGGCGCAGGCTTCATCGGATCTGCTGTGGTGCGCCAAGCGATCGGGCGTGTACATCAGGTGATCAACCTCGATGCACTGACCTACGCTGCATGGCTTGCCAATGTCGCAGAGGTTGCGGAGAGCCCACTCTCCACTTTCGAACAAGTAGTTTTCCGTGATCGTGCCGCGTTGGATCGGATTTTTGCGACCCACACTCCTGATCTCGTCATGCACCTGGCAGCTGAATCTCATGTTGATCGCTTGATCGACGGACCTGCGGATTTCATTGAAACGAATATTGTTGGGACCTTCAACATGCCGGAGGCGGTGCGCAAACCCTGCGAGATCCGCGACAAACCCAAAGACTTCCGCTTTCACCACATCTCGACGACGAGGCGTTCGGATCACTCCCCGCGGATTCTGCAGTCCAGTTCACAGAAGAGACGCCATATGATCCGCGTAGCCCCAACTCTGCCTGCAAGGCCCGTTCCGATCATCTGGTGCGCGCCTGGCACGAGACCTACGGCCTGCCGGTCGTACTTTCCTTAGGTTGACAGATTGTGACCTTCGGTGGCGACCCTTAAATAAGAGGCAACCTACATGGAAATCGAACAAACCCCACTGTCAGGCGTCGTCATCCTGACTCCACCGCGCTTTCGTGATCATCGTGGGTCTTTCTCCGAAAGCTGGAACCGGCAGCGCTTGGCCGACCTCGGAATCGACATCGATTTCGTTCAGGACAACCACTCGCTGTCGCACGAGGCTGGAACGTTACGGGGGCTGCATTTCCAAACCCCACCGCATGCTCAGGCCAAGCTGGTGCGCTGCGGCCGCGGCGCGCTTTTCGATGTGGCCGTCGACATTCGCCACGGGAGTCCGACCTACGGCCACTGGGTGGGCGTCGAGTTGAGCTTTGACGACGGTCGGCAATTGCTGGTGCCCGAAGGCTTCCTGCATGGGTTCGTGACCCGGCAGGCGGATACCGAGATCATCTATAAATGCTCCAATTACTACGCCCCCGACTGCGATGCAGCCGTGCGCTACGATGATCCGGACATCGGCATAGACTGGGGCCTTGAGGCATCACCGGTGCTGTCGGAGAAGGACGCTGCCGCGCCGCGGCTGCGCGATTTACCCGCATATTTCGAATGGGAGGGGGAAAGGGATTGAAACTTCTCATCACAGGGGGATGCGGCTTCATCGGTTCCGCGGTTGTGCGTCTTGCGGTCGCGCGAGGGCATCAAGTGGTTAACCTCGATGCACTGACTTATGCTGCGTGCGCCGAGAACGTGGCCGAGGTGTCGCAAGACCCGGCCTACAAGTTCGAACATGCGGATATCCGCGATCGAACCGCACTTGACAGGATCTTTGCTACCCACGCCCCCGACGCGGTGATGCACCTGGCAGCTGAATCTCATGTCGACCGTTCAATCGACGGGCCAGGTACCTTCATTGAGACAAACATCGCGGGCACCTACCAGCTTTTGGAGGCCGCCCGCGCCAATTGGGTGGAGCGAGGCAAACCTGAAGCATTTCGTTTTCACCATATCTCCACTGACGAGGTCTATGGGTCGCTTGGGATCGAAGGACAGTTCACCGAGGATACGCCTTATGACCCGCGCAGCCCATACTCGGCTTCAAAGGCGGCCTCCGACCATTTGGTCCGCGCCTGGGGCGAGACGTACGGCCTGCCAGTGCTCCTAAGCAATTGCTCCAACAATTACGGTCCCTATCATTTCCCGGAAAAGCTGATCCCCGTGATCATCCTGAACGCACTGGCGGGCAAGCCGCTGCCGATCTACGGTGATGGATCGAACATACGGGACTGGCTATTCGTCGAAGATCATGCCGACGCGCTGCTGATGGTGCTGGAACAGGGCAGTGTGGGACGCAGCTACAATATCGGTGGCGAGAACGAGTGCAGCAACCTTGATCTGGTGCGTATGATCTGCGCGATACTTGATGAAAAGCGCCCGCGTGCGGAAGGCCCCTACGCCGACCTGATCACGTTCGTCGCCGACCGGCCAGGCCATGACGCGCGCTATGCTATCGACCCAACCCGAATCCGGGAGGAGTTGGGTTGGCGGCCATCGGTCACGCTCGAACAGGGGCTGGCGCGCACGGTCGATTGGTATCTGGCCAACGAAGATTGGTGGCGGGCGTTGCAGGACCGCGCCGGCGTAGGTCAGAGGCTGGGTCTCACCGCATGAGGCTGTTGGTCTTTGGACAAACCGGCCAGGTGGCGACGGAACTGGCGCGCCGGGCGCCCGAAGCCGTTTTCCTCGGGCGCGAACAGGCCGACCTAGCCAATCCGGTCTCCTGCGCAAGCGCGATCCGTACTCACATCCCCGACGCGGTGATCAATGCCGCCGCCTACACCGCTGTCGACCGTGCCGAGGGTGAGGAGCAGCTTGCGACGCGGGTCAATGGGTATGCGCCAGCGGAGATGGCCCACGCTTGCGCCGCGCTCGACATCCCAATGATCCATATCTCGACCGACTATGTGTTCGATGGCTGTGGGAGCACGCCATGGCATCTGGATGGCATTCCCACGCCAAAAAATGCCTATGGTCGGTCGAAACTGGTCGGAGAGCAGGCGATCGCCAAAGCGAGGGGGCCCCACGCAATCCTGCGCACTGCATGGGTGTTCTCGGCTCATGGGAACAATTTCGTGCGTAGCATGCTGCGTCTTTCGCAGACACATGAGGTATTGCGTATCGTCGATGATCAGGTTGGCGGCCCGACGCCTGCGGCTGACATCGCCGCTGCCTGTCTGTCGATGGCTGCTCAGCTAAAGTCCGATCACGACAAGACTGGCACATACCATTATACAGGTGCGCCGGACATTAGCTGGAAGGGCTTCGCCGAAGAAATCCTCACCATGGCGGGGCGTGATGCAACCGTCACGGGCATTCCCACGACCAAATACCCGACACCGGCGCAAAGGCCGCTCAATTCCCGGCTTGATTGCACCACCACGGAGATGGTTTTTGGCTTGCCGCGCCCCGACTGGCGCTCCGGCTTGGTGGATGTTTTGACAGAACTCGGAGAGATTTCAGCATGACAAATCGAAAAGGCATAATTCTGGCCGGTGGGAGCGGCACACGGCTCTATCCCGTTACCATCGGCGTGTCGAAACAATTACTGCCGATTTACGACAAGCCGATGGTTTATTACCCGCTGTCGGTCCTCATGCTGGCGGGAATCCGCGAGATCGCGGTAATCACCACGCCCCAGGACAGTGAGCAGTTCCGACGCGTGCTGGGCGACGGCAGTCAGTGGGGTATCGAGCTCAACTACATAACCCAGCAAAGCCCCGATGGCTTGGCGCAGGCGTATACTCTGGCTGAAGGCTTCCTTGATGGAGCGCCTTCGCTCATGGTTCTTGGTGACAACATCTTCTTTGGCCATGGCCTGCCCGAGTTATTAAAAAGCGCTACGACACGTGACGCAGGCGGCACCGTCTTCGGATACCGCGTGGCGGACCCGGAACGTTACGGCGTAGTTGACTTTGATGCCAAAGGCACCGTGCAGGGGATTATCGAAAAACCAAAGGACCCGCCGTCGCACTACGCGGTGACTGGGCTTTATTGCCTCGATGGCACGGCACCCGAGAAGGCCGCGCGCGTCACGCCCTCTGCGCGCGGTGAGCTGGAGATTACCGCACTCCTGCAGATGTACCTGGAAGAAGGCGCGCTTACGGTTGAGACGATGGGGCGTGGCTATGCCTGGCTAGACACCGGAACCCACGCCAGCCTCCTTGATGCGGGTAATTTCGTGCGGACGCTTCAAACTCGGCAAGGCCTGCAAACCGGGAGCCCTGACGAAATCGCGTTCCGGCATGGCTGGATCGACAAGAAGGCTCTTGTCGACCGTGCCGAGCGGTTCGCAAAGAATGATTATGGCGCGTATATCAGCACGCTTATGGATTGAAGCTCGCAAAGTCGAAGTGCCGATCGAACCGGGATCACG
>NZ_WTUX01000017.1:389-670 GCF_009882975.1 Maritimibacter harenae | reverse complement strand
CGCACGCCGGATCGGCGGAGCCGGTCGGTCCAGGCGAAGGACGTGAACTGGCTGCCCTGATCCGTGTTCATGATCTCGGGCGGGCCGAACTTGTGGATGGCCTCGTTCAGCGCTTCGACGCAGAAGTCGGCCTCCAGGGTGTTCGAGATCCGCCAGGACAGAACCTTGCGCGTGTGCCAGTCCATGATCGCCACGAGATATAGGAACCCGCGCCGCATGGGCAGGTAGGTGATGTCCGAGCACCAGACCTGGTTCGGACGATCCACGCGCAGCCCTTTCAG
>NZ_WTUX01000017.1:0-369 GCF_009882975.1 Maritimibacter harenae | reverse complement strand
GCCGAGGTTCTGTTCGGTCTCTCCCTTCGGCTCGTAGTAATAGGACGAGCGCGCGATCGACAGCAGCTTGCACTGCTGACCGATGGACAGCTGGGGATGGTCAGGCTCAATCATGCCGCGCCTCACTTCCCGCCCCAAGGCTTCAGCTTTCGTTCCAAAAAAGAGTTGGCCACCGCCAGCTCCCCGATCTTGGCGTGGAGCTCCTTCACCTGCTCCTCGTCGATCTCGGGTCTCTTGCGGCCGCCGCGCTCAAACACGCCGGACGCGCCTTCGAGCAGGGCGCGCTTCCATTGATGGATCATCGTCGGATGCACTCCGAACCGGCTCGCCAGCTCGGCCGCCGTTTCTTCACCCTTCAGGGCTTCCAGC
>NZ_WTUX01000016.1 GCF_009882975.1 Maritimibacter harenae | reverse complement strand
CACTCAACACGCGCCGATCATCAACGCGCGGCTTGCCATGGGACTTCGGAAAGTACGGCTCCAGACGCGCCATCTGCGCATCGCTCAGCCAGAAGAGATCAGACATATCACCGCTCGGTTTTCGTGCGGTGAATCATGACCTTCGACTCAAATCAATGGGTCCTGAGCCTAGGACTGAGGCTAACGAGGTGAGCGCAACCTGTGCGAAATTACTCGGCTCCAGCCACGCAGGACCGAGTTCATGTCACAAACCGCAGCGCTCAGGTCTTTTTTAGCTCGTCCCTGATCTCGATCAGGATATCCAGTTGCGAAGGCCCAGTAGGCACCTCAGGCGCGACGTCCTGCGGCTTTTCCGCAATCGCCTTTACCCGGTTCACGTAACGCACGAGCATAAACACCACGAACGCAATGATCAGGAAGTTGATCACGGCCATAATGAACGACCCGTAGGCAAACACGGATACTCCTGCTTCACGCGCGGCCGCAAGGCTTGCACCCTCAGCGACTTCACCGGAGAGAACCGCGTAGTTATTCGTGAAATCGAGACCGCCCGTAAAAAGTCCGATGATAGGATTGATCAGGTCGGCCACCAACGAAGACACAATGGCGGTGAATGCCGCGCCGATGATGATGCCAACAGCCATATCCATGACATTGCCCTTGGCGATGAAGTCCTTGAATTCGCCTAGCATAAAGAGCCCTCCCTACTCTTCTTCTCTTGATTGACGTTATGTTCAGCCAGGCAACAAAGCTAGGAAAAAGGAGGTTTGGAGGCCATAAGAGGGCCTGAGTTGTCCGTGCTGACGGTGGACTGAGAAAACAGTCAGCTGGCGACGCGGCGTTCGATAAGGTCGACCAGCCCTTGGTACATCACGCCGTTACCCTGACGCTGCGCGAATGAGAGCGCACGTTCCCACCACTTGAGTTCATCTTTGGGGCACACCCTGCGGAGACGTTGTAGCACGCCAACTTCGACGGCTTCAAAGGGCCCTCTTGCGCCGCTCGTCGTTTTTCGTAGTTCGTCCAATGCTTCGCAGAGTTTCGGGTCGTGTCGAGACAAGGCGAAGATCATCAAGGCTAAAAGGTTCCTGCTTTCCTGGTCGAACTGCTCCACGACATCGAGGAACGCCTCTTTGTCATCGACCGTCAAATGCGCTTTGCCCTTTTTCATGGACCCCCGCTCTCCGGGATGCGGACCTAATGCTGGAAAGACTACCCAACCCCAGCATTGAGCCATCCGAGCGCCTGGGATTCGGTGTCGAAGTTCTCAACTTCTTCGACCTTTTGGCGCTCACCCTTCATCTCAACGTATTCTTCGCCTTTGTACTGAGCTTTCTCTGTCCCATCGGGATGATAGCTTAATTTCACCCAGACCTCACGAGCACCCTGCCTTCGGAGAAGTTCCCAATGTGCAGCGGTCATATCGAACCTCCTGACGATGTCAGTCCAATGGCAAAACGAATTATGTTCAATCTTTGTTCCAATTTGCCGACTAGGACCTGACCCTCGATCTCGCCGACATGCCGGCCCGGGTCGGTGTGAACGGCGACTCCTTCGTGGAGTTCGCCTCGCGCAAGGAGGAAGCACGCGCGCTCGAGGAGCTACTCTCCACGCTCGGCTTCGAACGCACGGGGCGCCATCGCATCAAGGCCGTGACACTCTGGAAGGAGGGCGACGTGCGCATGGTTGTGAACGAAGAGACGAAAGGGCGCGCTGGCGCCACCTTCAACGCGCGCGGCACCACGGTCTGCGACATCGGCCTTTGGGTGGAGGACGCCCAAGCCGTGACCGCGCTCGGCACCGAACCGTTTTCCCAGCCCACCGGGCCCAGCGAGCTCGACATCCCCGCGATCCGGGCCATACCGGCTTCGTCGTCCCAACGCGCCCTTCCGCATAAGAAGCGCCTGAAACGCGCCAAGGGCGTGCCGGCTGTGTAGGGTCGCGACCACATTTGCTATTCTATGTGCAAGTGGGAGCGAATGGCCCTGAATGCCGAGCATTCAGGGCCCTACGAGCAGTGTGGAAATTGCTGCGGTCGTGCAATCCGTGATCGTGCCCTGGGGACGGAGCTCAAGCCACGCCGGCGAGTTTTTGTGCTGCCGCGTGAAGCTCGAGGCGTTCATGCGCGCTGGCGTCTTGCGCGACCGGGGTCAGTGTGAATGCCGCGGCGAGCCTTTTCTCCGCGACAAGCGGGACTGCCAGCGTCTGCGCGGCGGTCAGCGTGACGCGACACATGCGCGGCGCCTTCGGGAACACCTGATCCCGTTCGCATGAGATGAGAAACCAGTCTTTCGCTCCGCGCTCCAGCACGCATTTTGTCGTCTGTGCGCTGTAACTGTAGCTCGAAGACGGGCCCTGGGGGCGGCAAGTGACGCGCGCCCCCGGCCAAGCGGATTTTGGAAGAATACCAGCGAGCTGCTCTTCGGCGGCCGTGGCGAACACACGCAGCGTATCAGCTGAGGTGACCGTGAAGGACTGAGCCCGACCGTTCGTCGCGGCCAGCGCGGCGTCGATCTTCGCGGTGTTGTTGAGGTTTTGACGCATGAGAATCTCCTATGTGACGTCGTGGTTTGCTTCATCACGAAGGATGTGGGTTCGCCTGTCCGAAGAGAGAAACCCAGACTCGGCGGCATGCCGAATGGCAGCGCGTGGATACGCGAATCCGGCGGAATGGCGGGCCATGCTGTCTCGCAGAACACATGAGCGCCCCACCCGGGATCCGTGGGGGCTTATGTTCCCTCACACCTTCAGGCAGCAGCGGATCGAAGAGCACCAGGCCAGATCGCGAAATCCCGGTGTCATTGATTTGCTCTGGGAATGCATTGCACCATTTCCCGCCGACCTGTGGTGACCTCCCCAGCGGGTGCGCGGCCTCACTGGCAAGGACCGAACCGGCAATCCGAGGTTTCGGTTTTTTGGATGCGGGAAGCTGGACCTACTTCCTTTTTGCCAGACGGCAAGCGCGCAAGAAGCCCCACTCCGGTCGAGGGGGCAGCGCAAGAGGAGAATTCTATGTCGAACACCGTTTCCATACCCACTTACGTGACCAGCGAGGTCCACGGGCGCAGTGTCCGCGAGGCGCTAGGAGTCTTGGTCCCGACCCCGGAGGCGGCCACAACGGGAGAAGTTTTCGCGATCGAAGAACGCGGGCGGATTTCGGAATGTGCCCTCTTCACGGCCGGCTACACTTACTGGCGTCGCGGAAAGAACAGCGACGCGGTCGTGCGTTTCAGCGACTTGCAGCAGAAAGAGAAAGAGCTCGTGGGTTCCTGTGTCGCATTCCTCGATGACGATTGGGAACAGCTCGAAGTATTCCCGTCCTGCGTTCTTCACGAGTTCGACGAGATGAATGGCCCCTACGTGAGGGTCACGTTTCCACAGTTCGTGTTCTTCGCGGCTCTCGAAGACGATGTGTATTCGCGGCCGTCCCCGATGCGCACGGATGTCCCGGTGCCCGGTTTCGTTCTCCTTGCGGAGGGACAGGAGGGTGCACTGAGCCCATCGCATGTCAGGTTTCTTGAGCAACACTTCGGCGTGTCTCCGCAGGGCCCAGCCCTTTACGCCAAATGTTGAACAGGAGGTGTTTCCCGGTCAGCTCCTGCCGACATCAAGAGTTTCTACGTGCCCGCCTTTTCGAAGCTTTCAGGGTTCCTGTGCGACAAAACGCGCGCTTCTTGCCAAGTCAGCGCTGGAGGCTGTCAGAAGACCTTGTTAGGTCGAACGACATCCAGGTTCGGGAACATTCATCTGCCAGATCTATTCCCCAAAGTAATCCGGGACGTGATGGGCACTCGGGACCTTCTTCCATTCGGCAGGCGAAGCGCGTCTATACCACGCATCGTGATGCCATCCATGGCACCGATCCCGTGCAGATCTTTCGCCATCTCGTGAGCGATACCAAGAGTGTGGCTCACCAGGTGGCGTTGCAATCACTGATTTCTTCGAGCCGCCTTGGGTCGGCCGCGAGCAAACGCAGTGCAGTGTCGGCTGATTTGCTCAGCAGTACATCGCCGCTCTCATACTTCTGAAATGCGTTGGGACCGCCGCCGATGTAATGCCCGGCATCTCTCTGAGAAAGACCAAGGGCCAAACGGATCTTCTTGATTTGCGTAGGCAGAAGCCGTCCGAGCTCTATTGCCTTCATCAAATTGATGGCGCGGTCAGATGCCTGCATATCCTTCTTGTCGAAAAGGCCGGTCTTGCCGATTGCGTCGTCCTCCGAGTACCAACCAGGCAGATCGAACACCATCGACTGCGACATGATAGACAGCCGCACGGACCGAACGCCGCGCGCCACAGTTGCACGTCGTTCAACGAGAAAGACCCATGAGCAACAAGGCTGAGGTCAGGACCATCGACGCTGCCCCCCTGGGTGGATGTGAGCTCACATGATTTCGTGTATCAGCTGTTTGGCACCATTATGGTGGACCATCAAGTAAGGTCGATTGAAATGAACCCGCTGGCAGAGAACTCAATCTTCTGTAATCATTGATCCGTTCGCCCATTCCGGCGCAAACCGATGTGAGTCCGAACGTCTCCTTGATTGCAGTCCAACACGGTTTGCGGACACGACAAAAAACGAAGGGCGGCGAGCTCGACGGGCGACATCCCGGCTGTCGTCGCCTGGGTTAGACCAAAGCCCAATAGGACCCTCGGCCAGGACATGATTGCCCTGCGACCTCGGCGAACAAATCCGCAAGCGCGCCGGCCGGCTCGATCTTTCGGGCTTTCCGCTCCGGCGCGGTATCCAAGCCCGAAGGCCCAGCATGATCGGGATGATACGTCCGGTTTCCGGGAGCTGCAGGTCCTTGTGAACCGGCTGGCTGGCACGAAGTGCGACGCCGTTGATAGCATCAACGAAAGAGTCGCGCTTCAAGTGGCCGTCATACACAGGACTGAGCGATTTTTTCGCTGTTCCCCTAAGGAGTCCATGAACGCTCCTGATCCGCCGGCATTTGGCCGAACGGATCAGGACTCTCGCCTNGCGACCGTTTCTTCTCAGCCGCCTGTGCGGCGGCTCATGCGAACCGTTGCCGGCTCAGAAAGAAGATGGGTCTCTTTGCCGGGGCGCAAAACTTTTTCTGTCCCCGGTCAGGAGCGATGCTCCGGACCCATCTCTCGGCCCCAGGCGAACCTGGGTCATCTGCCTATGCGGCGGCGTTCGACGATCTCCTTGTCGGCCTCGCCTCCGCCTACGCGGCGGCTCCTCGAGGACGCANGAACCGTTGCCGGCTCAGAAAGAAGATGGGTCTCTTTGCCGGGGCGCAAAAAACTCTTTCGTCCCCGGTCAGGAGCGGTGCTCCAGATCCATCTTCTCGGTTCCAGGCGAACCTGGGTCATCCGCCTATGCGGCGGCGTTCGACGATCTCCTTGTCGGCCCCGCCTCCGCCTACGCGGCGGCTCATGCGAACCGTTGCCGGCTCGAAGAGGAGATGGGGCTCTTTCCCGGGGCGCAAAAACTTTTTCTGTCCCCGGTCTGGAGCGATGCTCACGACCCATCTTCTCGGCCCAAGCGAACCTGGGTCATTCGCCCAAGCGGCGGCTCATGAGGGCCATTGCCGGCTCGAAAAGAAATTGGGTCTCTTTCCTGGCAGGCAAAAGACTATTGGCCCCAGAATATTGAGCTCGAGACGGTGCGACGTCTGCCGCGCAAAGAGCCTCATCGTCAAGGTATGTGCCAAGCGTTTCAGACATCTCACTCAAAAGGTATCTATGCATTGCCCGCGGGTTTCGACGCGATCGGTAGCACCGTGCTGTTCAGCGGCAGAGCAAACCCGTGTCATGCAGGCCGCGCCGTCGTAGCATGCGATGAGGTCGCCTTTTCCGATCGAGGGCACGGCGACCGCTTGCGACCGCGTCTCGTTGAAGTCGCAAAGCGCGAACGTCGCCCGTACGTCTTCGGATGCCGTGCCCGTTGCCCGAATGAAGTAGTTCGAAGAGGCAGAGAGCCCCTGTCGCTCGCCTGGGTCCGAGGGGATCTCGAGGAGCTTGCCGGCATGGGCGCCGACCCGACGGATTGCGAAATCGGCTTCTTCAGGGGTTCTTACGAACGCGAAGTCGGCATGCGTTGTCGTGGCTTTCCGGATCTCGCGCAGCTGCGTTCGTTTCTGCCAGACTTGAAAGACGGTGTTGAAGCGATGCACTGCGCCATCCTTCGTGAAGGGTTCGTCAGGCAGGTGGCATTCATGGATCAAGTGGAAGCGTGGATCGAGCTTTGCTTGCATCGACGCCTTGGCGTAGGACGCGGGCAGGATGAACGCGATGTAGTCCGCGAATATCGCTGCGTGGTTGAAGAACTTCCGGGCCAGATGACCGGCATGGCCGAACGGCGGATTTCCGACGACCGCGATGCTTTGGTCGCCGGCGGGTGGCTGCCAGGTCAGGAAATCTGCTTTGTGAATGCCCGGCGCGCGCGGCGCGAGATCCAGCGCGATCGTGCTATCCGGCAAGTGATCAAGAAAGGCGCCGCCACCGGCGGAGGGCTCGACGAAAAGGTCGACGTCATCGATCATGGCTGACAGTTCTGCGACAAGGTCACGGGCACGGGTGGGGGCGGTGAAGTAGTCGTCAATGGCCATTTTTTCTCCAGTCTTCAAGGGCTGGAGAGGAGGTCGGACCGTTTGATTTTTTCGGAAATGTTACGCGTAGAGATCACGAAACTGTCCCTCGCCACGGGCGCCAGGCAGGGTCGAAACGAACAATTGGGTGAGTTTTTTCCGGATCCTGCAAACCGGTCCTACGTCCCGAGAGACGGCGCTTGATCCCTTACCGCCCTTCCGCCGTCAGGGCTGTAGTTCAGGGCGTCGGCCCGCATCCGACCATTGGCCGCTCGCACACCTGACGCCCGGGTACGGTCAATGCCGAACGATCAGAAGAAAGAGGAACCCTATTTTCATATCTGCATTATCGCTGCACCTTCCAGCCAAGGCCGGGTCGAGGATGGGGCCGATTGCGCCATCATGCATTTGTTCGATACACTCAAGCTGGACCGGAGGCCCGAGATGACCATTCTTCAGCTGCCCGAGCAGGCCGGCGCCGAGCCCGTCTTGCAAACGATTGACGCCGAGGCGCGGCGCCGCGTGAGCGGCCCGGCCCTACGGACGTTCCTGATCATCGCCGATCGCTATGGCATTGCGCCGCAAGACCGCGCGGCGCTCCTGGGTGAGCCCTCGGCCTCGACTTACCGAAAGTGGGTGAGAAAGGCGCAAGCGAAGGAACCCCTGGCGCTGCCGCTCGACACGCTGACCCGGATTTCCGCCATTCTCGGTATTCACAAGGCCCTGGGCATCCTGTTCCCGAACGACGCCGAGGCAATGATTTGGCTCACGGGACCGCATCGCGGCGACGTCTTTGGCGGACAGGCCCCTCTCGAGACAATGCTCGAGGGCGGCTTCGACGGCATTCTGACTGTCCGGCGCTACCTCGACGGCTGGCGCAGCGGGTCGCGCGGCCATCCCGGCGAGGGAGCTCATTTCGAGCCGGTGCGCGAGACGGACCTCGTGTTCACGTGATGCGCCGTTCGCGCAGAAGCGCATGCACCGCCTGATCCACTCGACCGCTTCTTTTGTCGTCGTCTTGAGCTCGCTATATTTGCACCATGGACCTTTCTTCGCTGACATATGAAGATAAGCGCTCGTGGCATCTCAACGAGGCCGCGCTGGATCACGCTTGCCGCGATTGGAGCGCTGCGGCGAAGGTCATCAAGCACAACCTCGACGCGATGGGCGAGCACCACCGTATAGCACCCCACTATCTTCAGCGTTGTTATGATCTGCTCGCCCAGGGTCCGGTGGAGATGCGCGCCGCGTTCCTCGGCCTGACCGACGAAGGGCAAGTCCTTCGCTCAATCCATCCGTTTGCCGGGCTGCTCCCGGAGCGCGAGCGTCGCGAGATCTTGCAGCACACCAAACGGCCCGGACGTCTCGATGAGGCGGGCTGAGGTTGCTCATATCGTCCGCGCGGCGAAGGCGATCACCAGCGAGCGAGAGTTTGTCCTGATCGGCAGCCAGGCCGCACACCTGTCAATCGAGAATCTTCCACCGGAAATGTTGCAGTCGGGCGAGCTCGACATCTATCCGCTGCGACATCCGGATCTCGCAGACTTGCTCGATGGGGCGATTGGTGAAGGGTCGAGTTTTCATGCGACCCGTGGATACTATGCGCAAGGCGTGGGGCCCGAAACGGCAAAGCTGCCCGAGGGATGGAAGGACCGCGCAATCCGGGTATCGACGCCGCCGATGGACGGGGCCGTCGCGATCGCGCCCGAGATTCATGATCTCTGTGCCTCGAAGGCCGTGGCAAATCGGCCCAAGGATCGCGAATACATCGAAGCGGCCATCACCGCGAAGATCGTCGAGCCCATGATCCTGAACAAGCGCATCGGCCAGGTTGAAGGGGTCGATGCCGACGTGCTTGACGTCGTGCGAGGATGGCTGTCGAGCTTTGCCTGACCTATGGACCGGCCTCGGTAGACTTTATTACGCCAAGATGGACCCGGGGCAGACCGCGCCATTGCCGCTTCGCGCATAGCGGACATCCTCGCGAGCCTGTTCCAGGCAGTCGTGCGTCAGGACCGCTCTCCTTGGCAAAGGCCAACTATGACACAGGGTGGCAGGAGGCGGCTCAGGCCGCCCCTGCCCTCCTGCCGCGCCTTGGCCGGTCACGCCGAGTAGGCACAAACCAGCGGCCCTCGTGTGCCGACTTCACGCTGGAGTTCTTCCAGGAAGGATTGATAGGCCAGGAGCAGCACATCAGAGGGTGTGCGCCTCTCATCGAGGGAGCGGAGGTCCTCGAAAGCCTTCGGGTCGACCGGGCTATCCGCGATGCCTGCCCGGTAGAGGCGCAGCGCAAGCTTGCGCGATGCGACGTCCAGCGTCTCCTCGGTCACGAGAAAGTCGTCGTAGCCATCGTATGCGGGGCCGCCAATCTGGCTGTCGAACAGCTCGAACAGCGCACCGTGACCGTCCACAGAGTGGATTTCCTGGTGGTCGCGGTAGAAACCAAAATCAAGTCCCATGTCTTCTCTCCTCGGGGTTCTGTTCATTATGTCTGGAAGGGACTTCGGTCCGATCAAGACGCCGCCAAAACGAGAGGCGGCACTTTTTCCGATTTTTTTTGGGGGGGGCGATGCCGGACTGGTTGACCCATTGGGCACCGCCCTACCCGTCAGCGAAGCCGAGGCGCATGGCCTTTGTGCCCGTCGTCTTTCGAAACGACGCGAAGCGCCTGGGTCACGCTCGGCTTTTTCTCCGCCGGCCGCGGGTCCGCTTTGCACAGGACACCGGATGCCAGCATTTCGCGCAGAGCGGTGCCGAGGACCAGACGCAACGGGGCACCCCAATTCGGGTCGTCCTGGAAGCCGAAGCAACCGGCGATCTTAACGGCCAGTTCGAGCACCGAGATGACACGCGGGTCTTCGATCCGGACGGTCCCGGTGATACCCTTGTCCGACGACACTTCGACAACGAGGCCAGCGCTGCCAGACTGAATCTGGGCGAGCGGTGCACGTATATACACGACCGACCCGTTCTGGGTTGCCATCATCTCAAGCTCGGGGCCGGTTTCCTCCTCGCCTGCAACGCGGCACTCACCGACTTGCTCGGCCCAGTGCTGCAAGCACTGGAGGGCGTCGGACGCCAGGAAGTGGAGCCACGGGAGACCGACGGTATCCGGGCCGGTGCTGATGAGGGCCCCGGCGCGCGTCTGGTTGTCGCGCTTCGCGGCTTCAGCCGGACGATCGTCGTTGGCGAGGATACGGGCGGTGGCGGTATTGTCGTTCAGGAACATTGTTCTCTCCATTTTCAAGCACTGGAGAGAACGTTGGACCGTTTTCCTGGCACGGAAATTTTAACCTGTAGAAAAACGCTTCAACACGCGAAAACATCCCGTAAGGCATTGTTTTAGAAAGAGCAATTTCTTTTGAGATTTTTCCCTTCTCCTGCGTCTCGCCCATGATGAGGCTCCGGGGTGACACCGATGTCCGGTTGTCGGCTGTCGGCGCCGCAGTTCGGCTGCGCTCTATTGATCAGCACGTCCAGCGCGACGGTGTCGCCCGCCGCGCGCAAGGCGTGCCGGACGCCGCTGAGGCGCCCGGCGGTGTCTTGGTGGCGATCAGGCATTCACGCTGTCTTTGAGCGCCTTCGCGACCGTGACCATGACGGCCTTGTCGGCGTCCTTCTTGATCTGTTGGCCCGTCGCGGGATTGCGCACCATGCGCTCCGGGCGCTCACGGCAGTAGATCTTGCCGACACCGGGCAGAGTGACGGCGCCACCGGCGGATACTTCACGCGTGATTACCTCGACGAGGCTGTCGAGCACACTGTTCGCCGTTTTCTTGTCCGTATCCATCTCCTCCGCCAGGGTGGCGACGAGCTGGGACTTGGTCATTGGTTTCGTCATGGAGACCTCTGCTTGTTTTGTCCTGGCTCGTTTTGTGTCGGGAAACACGTGCAAAAAACAAGCAATTTTTGGGTCTTGCACGCGCGTGCGCGAAGTCACGTGAATGACCGACCCCGCCGAAATTATGTCGCGATCCGCTGGGAGGTTGGCTCAAGTTGGAGCTGACGTGGGGCGGGCCCGGTGTTCGCGTTTCACGATGATTTGGTCGAAAGGACGCGAGAGCGGCGCAACACCTCACGTTCCTGCTATTGAGCCGACCGCGCATGGCACCATTGATGCAGGCCAGGCCACAGGCCTGTCCTGCGTCTGGTTGACCCTTTCGGCCCCGCAGACCTCGTCAGCGAAGCCGAGGCGCATGGCCTTTGTGCCCGGCGTCTTCCGGTACGACGCGAAGCGCCGGAGTCTCGCTCGGGGTTTTTTTCCGCCGGCTGCAGGTCCGCTTTGCACACGACACCGGACGCCAGCAATTCGCGCAGAGCGGTACCGAGGACCAGACGCAACGGGGCACGCCAATTCGGATCGTCCTGCAGACCGAAGCCATCCGCGATCTTCATGGCCCGCTCGAGCAGCGTAACCACGCGCTCGTCGTCGATCCGAACGCTACCGGCATAACCATGCTCCGACGACACGAAGACGACGACGCTGTCTTCTCCGGGCTGGGGCTGGATCTGGATCAGCGGGACATGCATGCACACGGCCATCCCATTGTAGGTGGCCGTCATTTCGAGCTCGCGGGTGTATGAATCTTCGCCGACCACATGCCATTCACCGACCTGCTCGGACCAGTGTCGGAAGCACAGGATGGGATCGGATGCCAGGAAATGGACCCAAAGACG
Source organism: Maritimibacter harenae (assembly GCF_009882975.1). Taxonomy (GTDB): domain Bacteria; phylum Pseudomonadota; class Alphaproteobacteria; order Rhodobacterales; family Rhodobacteraceae; genus Maritimibacter; species Maritimibacter harenae. The sequence goes on along the minus strand of NZ_WTUX01000016.1, from coordinate 10,046 downwards.
GCCGACCGTGTCCGGGCCGCCGGTGACGACGTCCATAGCCCCCGCCCAGGTCTCACCCGGCTGCTCAGCTTGGACGAAGTTGCGGGCGGTGGGGTTGTTATCGGTGTTCAGCGACATTGGTCTCTCCATTTCTAACACTGGAGAGAACGTCGGATCGTTTTCCTGGCACGGAAATTCTTGCAGGGAGAAAAACTCAAAAGATCCTGCAAGGCATTGTATTTTAGGTATTTATTTTCTGAATTTTTCTGCCCTCCGGCCCTTCGAGAACCTGACCCTCCGTCCAATGGGTTGGATCTGTCAGCTGCGCGAAGACTGATCCGACGGCCAATACATCCAGGCACTGACGCTCAATGTTGAAATCCTTCCCCCTGTTTGCCGCTATGGCGCCAACATTGCTTTTGACACCGAAGGTGAGCGCCAACCGGGCCAGCACCGACGCATGGCGCACCTTGGACGAGGTCACCTTGGAGCCCGTCTGGGATGGTGATCTGTTGCTTCTTTCAGGGTGATCCGGAGGCGTTTTCCACAGGTTGTGCCCACGCCTTCGACATTGACTTTAAGGGCGCTAGACATATATCTTCGAGCGTCAATGTCCAAGAAAGTGGATTGGGCAGGGAGATAAGAGATGACGCATGTTACGTCGCAGGTCCTCGGAACGGTGAACGCACCATATAGTGCGAACCTATCCGCTTGCCAGCTTGCCGACGTCATCTCGGACGTGGGGGCCGCGCAGTCTGCTGTGGGTCCGGCCTTCTCTTTCTTCTCCGAAGTCCCAACCGATCTCCAGACGGCCTTCGTGGCAGAAATGGGCCTCACCCAGGACAGAGTGCGGGGGGTCGCAAAGCACTTTCAGTCGCTTTGTCCGTTCCCGTTGGCGCTCGCTTCGTAAACCCCGACGTTTTGAACACGCCTTCACCCAGCCGGTGGTCTGAACTGTTCGACATCGCCGTGTCGATCATCAACCAGGCCAATCGGGATTATGATCTCGTCAGTGACTGGTCGTTCGGGGGCGGAACGGCCTTGATGCTGCAAATCGACCATCGCGAAAGCCACGATGTGGACCTATTCATCCGTGACCCGCAAGCGCTGGCTTATTTGAATCCCGAGACCCAGGGCTATGTCCTCGCGCTTGCGCCGGGCAGCTATGTCTCAGACGGCTCAGCGAGCCTGAAGATCGTATTCGACGGCGTTGGAGAGATCGACTTCATATGCTGCGAACCAACTCTCGACGGAGAGAGTGCGCTTTGGGATGTGCGGGGTGCCTGCGTCAAGCTTGAGACGCCAGCCGAGATCATCGCGAAGAAGGTATTCCACAGGGGTGCGCGCCTCCAGCCGCGTGACATGTTCGACATTGCGGCGGTCGCCCGTGTGAGGGGGGCGGAATATCTCGCGCGACCTCTGAGCGGCATGCCGGACAAGGTCGAGCTGGCTTTGAACGTTGCGACAGCCTACCGGTCGCAGCTGCTTCGGCCCGTCCTGTCCGGACTGAACGTGAAGCCCGGCTTCGAAGGTCTCCAAGAAACCGCGCGGGAGGAGACCGTGGACGTCCTGCGCATGGCAATGAACCTCGCTTGGCCATGACCCGGGCATCGCTACGCCTATCCTCAAAAGAGGAGAAGGGCGTAGATTGGCGTCGTCGCGCAATGCACTGGCCCTAACATTTCCTGTCAGAGTTCGGCCAATGCATGGCGATCTTTTTCAGCAGCGCGCCGTGCCGGACAGGTTCCGGGTCCGGCGCGCTGCGAGGGTTGAATCTGCGCGGCTCAATCGGCAAGCGTGCCGAGCAGCGCATCGAAGTTGCGCACGGCGGCGCTTTCGTCGAAATCGGACCGATAGACTCTCTGCGTGGTCCGGTTAGTGTGCCCCAGCAACTTTTGAAGGGCCCAGAGCGCGTCCGGCCGCGCCCTGCGAAGAAGATCGGCGATAAGCGTGCGCACGAGATGACCGTGGATGCCGAAGTCCCGGGCCAACCGCCGGTTGATATAGCCCTTGTCGACGACATGTTCCGAGAGCGTCAGCAGGTTCATGCCGTCGAGCTCATCCAGTCGTTGAGCCAACATCCAGTCTGGCCGGTCCCCGAGAATGAACCGGTCGATCAGCACGGACGTGCCGGGCCAGAGGCAGTCCAGTTCCTTCTTGTTACCGGTCTTGTTCTGCCGGAGCCCATGCTCCCAATCGCCGGAATCGAAACGTCGAAGGTCCACGCCGATGCGATATTCCCGCAGATCCCCCTGGCGATCCCCGGTATTCACGAGGAGGGCGTAGATCATGGCTTTCTGCCGCAACTTGAACGCCGCCGTCGAATGGCCCGGTAGGCCATCCGCTTTGGCACACGCCGCTTTGGCCTTTTGCAGGATGTCTGCCAGCGTGAATTTCTTGCGAAACTCTTTCAGCCGCGCCCATTTGCCCGGATCGGTGTCCACGGCTTCGCAATGAAGCGCCGAGATAAGATTGCCGATCGCCTCGAAGCTGTCCTCGTCGAACAGCCCCGCGCGCAGGAAAAACATCCGGACGCTGTCGAGGTAGTCGCGCGCGGTGCCGAAAGACACGTCGCGCTCCTCGTCGAGATAGTGCAGGAAACCCTCGTAGAGCTCGCCCGAGGGAGTCTCAGGAAGATCCACACCCCGGCTGGCCGCCCAGGCCCGGGCGCGGGCCAACATTCCGACGGCGGACACCACGGCACGCTTGGTTCTCGGCGCGAGCCGCTTCAGCCGCGTGCCATACGGCGATACGCTCCGGTCGAGCACGGGATGAGCCTCGCGCCATGCTGCGGGCCAGTCGTCCGGGGCCAGGCCCACACGACGGGTCGATCTTTCGATCTTGGGTTTCTTGTTGTAGCGCGTGTTCAGCCAGTGGTCCCATTCTTGCTTGACCGGGCGCGACGGGGCCAGTGGTACGTCCGGCGCAAACCGGCGCAACGCTGCGATGAGACAGCGAAACCGCGACCGCGACGTGCCGGCCGCTCGAAACACCTCCGCGGTCACCTGCTCCGGCGCCAAACCGGCCTTGTCCAGTTCGACAAAGAAGGCCTCCAGCGCGGCGGGCATGCCGCGCTGGGAAAACTCCTCTTGCCGTAGATGATCTTGCATCCGCGCCACCACGCCTGGGGGCACGTGCGGCATGCGCGCGGGCAACGCCCCTGCCCTTTGATCCCGGGTCTTGGTCATGCAGCTCTCCTTTTCAGAAAGGACTCGAGGGTCGGGTCGAGGGCCTCGAGCGCTTCGGCAAAAAGCTTCGCCGCTGCCGCGCCTTCGCCTCGGGCGTAGAATTTTTCCACCGTGGAAACCTTGTCGCACAGAAACGCCGCTACGGTCGCGTAGTCGCCCGGGTTGGCCGCGAGCCAGATCGTCGCCAGTACGTGGCGCATCAGATGCGGGTGCAGACCCGGAACGCCGAGCCGCTCGACGCATTTGTTCCACACTTTGTTGTAGGTATGGCGCGAAAGCAGCCCCTTGGGACCGGGCAAGAGGAGGACGTTCGCGTCGAAATCGATCTTGTGTTTCTCGCACCACTTCGGCAGCCCCTGATCGATCCATTGCTTTATGACGCGCCATTGGCGCTCGGGGATCTCGCCCGCGATCGGGTTACCGTTCTTGACCCGGCGACGGTCGATCTCGAGCCAGGGCGTGGCTTCGCGGAGCGGTTGCAGCAACTCGGCATCATCGCCATCGATGATGAGCTCGTGCACGTTTTTCGAGCGCACGGAGCGCGCGAGAAGTATCGCGAGCAAGCTCGCCCCCATGGACAGATGTAGCGCCGTCTCGCGCCCTCGCGGCTTGAAACTATCCCACGCGTCGAAGACCAGCTGGGCCTCCTCGGCCAACCGGCGGGGACCCGACACGATCGCGCGCGGCACGGCAGGATCGCGCTGAACGAGTTTCACGAACTGCTCCCGCTCTTTCGACATTTCCCGGCTCTGGTGGCTGTAGACGCGATCGAACCGCGCGCTATCCAGTTCGTGCACCACGTCCTCGGACCACCCGTTCCGTTCCGCGAGCACTTGAAGACGCGACAGCAGCCCGCCAGCGGAAGACGTCTTGGTCGGATTGAGCAGAACCTCGGACGCCTCGGCACGCGCGATGTAGTTGTCGACCGCGCGCTCGACGGTCTCGGGGGTGAAGAGGTCGCGGATATCTTCCAGGATATACGCGTCAGACCGATCGGGATAAGCGTGGCGCACCAACCAGCTCAGCGCATTCAGATGGTTCTTGCGCCCACTTTCCGGGTTCCCGACGCCGCGGCGACGGCCCTTGCGCCGGCCTGCATCCGACAGCTGCCCCTTGCCAAGCTTGCCGTTGAACCGGTCCGCGCGCCGCGTGCGATCCGGCGCGATCGCGCGGGTCACGGCCCGGTCGCGGGACGCGATGAAAGCTGGCGTGAAAAGCTTCCAGTCGAGCGGCGCGTCTCTGAGATGCGGGATTGGGCCGACCGGAACTTTGGGAAGAAGATTGGCAATCGCCGGATGCCGGTTCTGCTCGCGGACGAGGCGGTTGAACGCGGCGATGGCATTGCGAAACGACGTGGCCTTGTCCGCGCGGCACGCAATCAACGCCTGGCGGGCGGTTTCCGTCGTGAGCTCGGTCGGGTGCAGCTGACCGCAGTGCGACCGCAGGGTAGACATCGACACCGAAAACAGGTTCGGCAGGACGTGCTTGCCGTCTTCATCGAACGTGTTCTCGACGCGCTCAGCATATCCCACGATCTGATCCCACGCGCTGCGCTGATCAGAGACCGCGACGGGCGCCGCCACACTCTCTTGGGCACGGCGGATCGTCGACGCGACTTTCTTCACCCAGGTATCGAACGCCGCTGCCTGGTCTCCAGGCGTGGCGCCGCGGAATTCGCCGGCCCAGACGATGGCCTGCGCGCGGCGGACCCAGTCGTTCTCATCCGCGGGTATTTGCGACAGCCGCAGGCCTGTGAGCCGTTCCGCCTTCTCCAACGCGGCCTTGAGGGTCTTCGCGGATGCCTCGGAATAGATCGTGGGCAGCACATGCACGACGTCCTTCAGAGTCTTCAGACCGATCTGTTGTTCATTGCTCATCTTTTCATTTCCTTCTGTTGGATTTCATTCGAACGCCGGACCGTTCATTGCGAAAAAATGAATGGAACGGGGGGCGAAATATGGACCATAAACTTCGCCCCCCGTCTCATTCATCGGACGAATTACCCCCTGTTTTCATGGTTTTCCGGTTCACGAAGCGCCGCGCGCGCCAGGCGTCCACTTCCGCCGGCACGAAGAGATAGGCCCGCCCGGGACGCCGGCTCGGAAGGTCTCCCGAGCGGGCCGCCGACTTGATGTAGGATGGCGTGACGGAGCAAAGCCGCGCCGCCTCATAGACGTCGAGGAGACCGCTCTTGTAGGCCTCGACCATGTCCTCCGGCGGCGAGCCGCCTTCAAAGGCAAAGACCGCTTCCCAGGAGTAGCGCAGCTTCGAACCGTCGGTGACAGGGATGAGCCGGCCCCGCTGTTCGTGTCGCCAAAAGAAGGCGTCACTTGCCGAGCGCCAACGGCGCCTCAGAAACGCCCGATCGAGCAAGGCGTCTGTCAGAGGATTGCGATCGGGACTTTCGGATTCAGCGGTCAATTTCTCTGTCCATTCTCTTTGAGCAGAGTGGACAGAGGGAAGCCGCGGGGCGTTTTCAAATCGTCAGCAAAATTCCTGGGGGCTGTCCGTCAGGAGCCGGTGCGCGGCACCACACCCCCTCGGTGCTTCGGCGCGTCGATCGATGGCGCGGTTCGCGCCGCGCGGGATGTGCCGGCGGTCCGACCTCGACGACAAGCCAGACGGCCCGACTGGTGAGCCGTCACCGCTGCGCGCGGCGGACAATCGGGCGCGACCTTCGCGCACGCATCGGATGTGACCGGTCCGGTCAGCGGCCAGGTCACCGCGCCTTCACGCGGCGTCATCCAAAAAATCTGCCGCATCCGCCACTTTTCGTTTCCGGGCCCGGGAAACGAACCGAACTCCACTTTGTGGGCGGCACGACATGGCCGGTCACGCGAAACCGGAGCGGTCGACGGAAACCGTCAGCCGCTTCAACACGCCACGCCCTCGGGATCGAGGGCTATAAGGAGATCTTTGATGTTGAAGATACATACACGGGTGTTTCCCGCTGAGCCGACGCCGCTGGAGGACTTTCTGCCCCTCGTCATGACCGCCCTCGAGGCGAAAGGTCTCGTTCCGGCGAAAGCGCCTGACCTGCCTTTGCCGGACCACATCAACCGCGCGAATTTCGAGGCGCTCGTGTGCGAGAAGATTGGCGGTCAGTGGTCGGCGTTCATTTACTTCAAGAATGCTCCCGACGGTGCACCGAATTGCATCGGACTACCTCCGGAGATGTGTCAGGCCACCGCGATCGAGGCCTTCATGACGGCCGTCAAGTTTGTCTGCATTATCGCGACCGGCGACGATGAACTTCCGTTCTTCGCGGTGGGCGACATGCTGATGTTCGTCACCTATGGGCCAGCGCCCGCGGAAGCGGGCGGGGCGCGCGCATAGGCCGCGTGCCCGGTGCCGGCCGTCCACATGCTTCGAGTGACGCCCGCCGATGTCCCGGCGGGCGTCGCCCGATGCACGGCACGCCTTCGCGTCAATTCCGGCCTTCGGGTCGACCCACCCCTTCTTCACCTGAACAACAGCCACGAAAGGCAGATCACATGAACACTCACGTCATCCCGGCCTCCTTGCGCGCCTTCGAGGATGCCGCGTCAACCGCGCACGTGTCCGGTTATGGTATCTTCAGGCAACCCATCGGCGGTGCGCACAACGCCACCGTGTCGTACCATTCCGATCCCAACGCCGCTGAGCCCACGAAACGCGCCCTCCTGATGCAGAACGACGCCGGTTTTCTACGAACAAGCTTCCTGGATCAGCATCCCAGCGGGAGTAATATGTCCTACAGTACGGGCCCCGGCACGCCGGTCTCGATGACCAAGCGTTTCGAACGCTTCGTCCAGTATCTGAAAGACGACGAGGCTGCGGTGCGCGAGAGCGTCTTCATCGACTGCGTGCCGCGGTGCGCCGTTGAGGACTTGTCGCACGAACACCAGGCGCGGATCGCCGCATCGCTGTCCACGTTCGGCTTTTCGCCGGCGTTCAAGGCCCGTTTCGGATATGAATTGCTCGCCCTTGCGGAAGAGCACGCGAACGTCACCGAAATCGACGCACAGGCAAAACGCAAGGCGGCCGAGACAAGGCGCCGACGGGCCGAGTTCAAGACCGTTCCGGGTGGCGCACTGTTTCGAGTGCAAGGCAATTGGCGCTACACGTATGCGAGAAAACGTCCCGACGACGACGGTTCGATCGACATGTTCTACGGTAAGACTGGAACCGCATTTCCTGTCAAAGCGACAGGCAAGCTCCTGAATCAATTGGAGCTCGCAAGCTGCGATACGATCAAGGAATTCAAGTTCCTTTCTGCGCATGAGCGGATGCCCGGTCTTGCAGCCGCCGTCGAAGCCGCCCGCACATGCCCGCGGCTTGCAGCCGGGCCGTCCACGCATTGATCCCGGCACCGGGCGGCAGGGGATTGCCCGGAATGTCTGCCGCAGCGTCTCGCCGACGTGGTGGGCCGCACGGCGGGGTGCTCTCACACAAGCGATAACAAGGACCGCGCGGCCCATGAAGGGCCGCGCGGATTACGTTAGGCCTACGAGATGAACCGGGCTTCTGTCATGCTTGCCAGGATCCGGTCGTAGGCGCGCAGGGCATCCTTTTGCAGCTCGGCTGCATCAGAGCCCATGTTGCGCGAGAGGCATTGGCAGATCTCGACAAGCGCCGCGCCGATGAACACCGCCCCACCGAGATCCTTGGCCGGTTCCGGTTTCAAGTCCGCCACGGGATGGGTCGGGAACGAAAACGCGATCCGCGAGCAGCGCCACGTCACCAGATCGATGAGAAGCATGCGGAGCGCGCCTGTCGAGGGATGCCACGTCCCCGCGCGGACCTCTTCGAGCCAAGCGATGACCCGATCGCGCTGCGCGACGGCACCCGGCCCCGGAATCTTGGCAAGATCCGGTCCGTGGCGTTTCGCGATCCGCCGTAGTTCATCGACGAGCGCGTGCGTGGTAGCAACCCCGAGCGGGAGCTGGAGCGTGTTTTGTTCGGTATTCATGAAGTGTCCTTTCAGTTCAGAAACGACACGTCGAACGGGTTGGTCTGTCCGTCGAGCGCGTCATGACCGCTGCGCTCGACGGATGGATCCGACCTGGTCTCAATCCTTGTTATGCTTGCAGCGGTCCGACCGCGTCCATGGCGGTTTCTCGGATGCCCCGGACGCTTTGGCCGGCTGGCCTAAGGACCTGATAGTCGGCCCGCGATTCATATCAAGCGTCGAAGTCTCCGCCACTCGAGCCAGAGACGATGATCCGGGCAGCAAAATGGCTCCAATGACGGCGGCGTCTGCGGGCGCTCGTAGAAAATGGCGATGTCTTCGGCGGCTTCCGCGATGAGTTGATGCCCGAGTTCGGCGTCATATTCGTGCGACCAGAGAACGCCGCGCCGCGTCTCCAGGGTGAGGCGCGGCGGGCCGGCACTCTCGCCGCGCTCATCAAATGGGATGCAGAGCGCAAGGCAAAACTGTCTATTAGAGTATGACACTTCCACGAACCCAAGTTCTTGATCGCGAGGCGACAACCCCGCCCCCCGGAAGTCCCCAAATAATTCCCAGATTTCGTCCAGGGGGTCGTAGCGACATGTTTTGACGAGGTTCCCCATAATGGGGACCAATGCCTCCTCGAGAAAGCGCGCGAGCGGGCTGCGGCCCTGCGCAACAATCTCCCCAAGGTCATCGGAAAGCGTCGCGACGGCGTGCAAACACCGCGCGGTCTCGATCATCTCTTCCTCGGAGAGATGATCACTTGCGGATTGTAGGCCGCTGTCGAGCTCACCGGAATGCCCCCTGTAGAGCGTGGTGTAGTGTTCGAGTTCTGCGGCGGTGATGAGAAGCGGGCTGACTTGTTCGGACATGATGTCCTCCTGTTCTTGACGTGGTGCCGAGGACATGGGTTCGTTGACACCCCGCCAAAGGAAATTGCGCGATTTTGAGGAAATTTCTTCGTTGCTCCTGTCTGCCTGTCTTTCTGGCCGGCCTTGAGCAAGAAGAGTGGTCCGGTCGACCTGGGGCCTCAGACCGGGGACGCGGCGGATCCCGGGCGTCCAGCCTTGCGACCGACGGATTTCGACCGTCGCACCTCGACCTTGGGCCGGCCGAACAATGCGGCCCGACGCCGAATGGAGGCCGGGTGGATGCCTTCGCGCTCACGCGCCTGGCGCACCGCCCGGTCCTCTTCGCCGTCGATCTCGGCCAGGATCTCGTTCAAGCGGGTACGAAGGGTGACCGGCAAGTGACCGAGCGTGGCACGGTTGTCCACGGAGCGATCGAACCGATGGTCGGTGTGTCCGACGCGAATACGGCGGGCGCAGACAAACCGGGTCGGTTCATGAAGCCCGGCTTCGGAAAATTCGCGCTGGAGCTTGAGGTCGTGGCCACGGTTCGAGGCCGTCTGCGAGGTCGTGCCATACGCCAGCAGGACCTCCTGCTCATCGGCCTCGAGGACCAGGCAGGGTCGGGCGTATAGCCCCGGCCCCTCTTTGCAGGGAAAGTGAAAGCTCACGATGTCGCCGGCCTTGAACGGTTCTTGTCTCGTCATATGCGGAGTCCTCTCGGTGCGGTGGGTCTGATCGGTTTCAAACAAAAACCGACCAACCCACCGCCCCGGGGGTCTCCCTCAAAAGAACATGGAGCAAAGCCCGTCTTTGGCGGCCTCGCGACGGTGCGAAACGCGGCCGAGCATGTCGATACATTCATCCGCGCTGGAGGCAGCCTTGGGCTGGATCAACGAGGTCACGCCGGGCACGCGACATCGACATGGATGAAGGACCCCGAAGGCCCGGCATCGCTGATGCGGATGGATTTGAGCATGGCGATAGTCTCCTGTTCAGGGTCTGGCTTGGCGTCGTCGCGTGATCACAAGGCGAACGTAGGATCCTCACGGTCCGAACAGAAACGCCGCGGCCCCTTTTTCCGGTCACTGCCTGGGC
>NZ_WTUX01000015.1:4278-25484 GCF_009882975.1 Maritimibacter harenae | reverse complement strand
TTGAGGAAGCTTCTGAACAGAAATATCAGGGGGGTCACTTTTGGACGCCGATTACCCCAATACAGGGGTCAATCTTGCATGCCGGTTCACACGAATTCTTCGAGAAGCGCGGTTTTTGGGCTGATTGACACCGTGTGCCTCCTGTGGATATATCAATCAAGTGATAATTTGAATGATAGCGATTTCAGCGCGCCCCACAACCCCGAAGGTCGAGCCCCCAATGTCCGAGACGATCCTTGCCGCTGAACCCACGATCCGGCTTGCCGCCTTTCTGAGCGTTCTCGTGACCATGGCGTTATGGGAGGTTGCGGCCCCACGCCGGCGTCGGGACATCCCACGCGTCATTCGCTGGACGAACAACGTCGCGCTCGTGGTGCTTGACACCGTCATCCTGCGGCTCACCTTTCCAATCGTCGCTGTCGGCTTGGCTGTATTGGCGGAAGAGCGCGGCTGGGGCCTGTTCAACAACATCGAAGCGCCCTTTTGGGTTGCCATCGTGGTCTCGATGCTCCTCCTCGACCTGGCAATCTACCTCCAGCATGTGATGTTCCACGCGGTGCCCGCGCTCTGGCGGCTGCACCGCATGCATCATGCAGATCTCGACTTCGACGCGACGACAGGCCTGCGGTTTCATCCCGTCGAAATCTTGATCTCAATGGGCATCAAGCTCGCGGTGGTTGCGGCACTGGGCCCGCCTGCCGTCGCGGTGCTCCTCTTCGAAGTGATCCTGAACGCAACGGCGCTCTTCAATCACGCCAACATCGACCTGCCTCGACCGGTGGACCAGGTAGTGCGCCTGTTCGTGGTCACTCCGGACATGCACCGCGTCCACCACTCCACCGAGCCCCGAGAAACCAACTCGAACTTCGGCTTTAACATCCCATGGTGGGATCGGCTCCTCGGGACATACGTGGCGCAGCCCGCCAAAGGGCACAAGGCGATGGAGATCGGTCTCGGACAGTTCAGGACGCGCCGCGACCTCTGGTTGGACCGCATGCTGGTCCAACCCCTTAGTGGGCCGGCGCGAGGTGGCGCACTCGATACGAGCACAACAAAGGACCCTCTCGAATGACCAGCGACACCCTCAAGCATGGCCTTCGCGAAAACGCCGACCAGGTCGCGCACCAGCTCACCCAGGTGATGCTGGTCGGCTTTGCCATCGGGATGACCCGAACGGTGATCCCCGCCATGGCCGAATCCGAGTTCGGGCTCGAGCGCGGTTCGTTCTTGTTGCTGGCCTCTTTCGTTGTGGCCTTCGGGGCGGTGAAGGCCGTGATGAACTTCGTCGCTGGCCGCTGGTCGGAACACATCGGTCGCAAGCGCGTGCTGTTCTGGGGTTGGGTCGTGGCGCTACCGATCCCGGTGATCATCTGGGCGGCACCCGATTGGAGCTGGATCGTCGCGGCCACCGTGTTGCTCGGCGTGAACCAGGGTCTGTGCTGGTCGATGACCCAGACGGCGAAGCTCGACATTACGCGTGCAGAGGAGCGGGGGCTGACAATGGGGCTCAACGAATTCTCCGGCTATGTCGGCGTTGCCCTCGCCGGCATCCTCACCGCCTACGCCGCAGAGTGGCTCGGTGCGCGCACCGGGCTTCTTGTCTTCGGCATCGCGGTGATCCTGGTGGCGCTTGTTCTGACGGTGGCCTGGGTGAAGGACACCCTACCCTGGGCGAAGGCCGAGAGCGCCGCCCACAAGGCCGCACCGCCGAAGAATCCGCCACGCTATCCCCGGGGCCTCCCGGAACATCCCACGACGGGCGAAGTGTTCGCGTTGATGAGTTGGCGTGACAAGCGGCTCTTCGCGATCAGCCAAGCGGGCCTGGTCGAGAAATTCGTGGACGCCCTCGTCTGGGCCCTATTCCCCGCATTTCTCATCACCCAAGGCGCCAGCCTGACCGAAATCGGCTGGATCGTCGGCGTCTACGGCTTTGTATGGGGCGGCTCGCAGCTCTTCACGGGGCGGCTGTCGGACCATGTGGGCCGTTTCTGGCCCAATGTGATCGGCATGTGGATCAGCGGCGCCGGCGTGGCGATGGTCGTGCTGGGCACCGGTGCGTTCTGGTGGTCCGTCTCGGCCGGCGTGGCAGGCTTCGGCATGGCGCTCCTTTATCCGAACCTATCGGCGGCCGTGGCCGATATCACCCCGCCCGCCTGGCGCGGCTCGGCCATCGGGATCTACCGGTTCTGGCGTGACCTCGGTTACGCAATCGGCGCGCTCGGCCTCGGGCTTGCCGCCAGCCTCGTCGGGGCAGCAGAGGCCGCCTTCTGGTTCGTTGCCATCTCGATGTTCATATCCGGCGCCTTGCTGTTCTGGCTCTCCGAGGAAACGCACCCGCGCTTGAACCCTGCCAATTCGGAGAACCCCGATGTCTGATTTCCTTGCCCGCCGTATCGGTCTCATTTCCGTTCTTCTCGGCATCGTGTCAATTTTGCTGCTCGCCATATCGGTCTGGGGCTTCCGGTCGGGCGGCTGGCCGTGGCCAAGGGCCTACGATCTCGCTGGCTGGGGCGCTTGGTCGGCCGTCGCGGGCGTCCTGGTCTCCGCGGCTGGCCTGTTCGTATGGTTTCGGCGCCGGCAGGGAGGCGCCGCAGTGATCCTGCTGGGGCTGGTCCTGTCCCTGCCCGTCGCAGGTGTCGGTGCCGTCTTCGAGATCGCCGCGCGCACGACGCCGCCCATCAACGACGTTTCGACCGACACTGAAGATCCGCCCGTGTTCTGGTTCACCGCTACGCCAAGTGAATATCCGGCACGGAATGCCGGCCCACAGCGTGCAGCTTACCCGGAGGTCCAGCCTTTGGAAGTGGACGTGCCCGTCGATGCGGCCTTCGTCGCGGCGCTCGGCCTCGCCGAAGATCGAGGCTGGGAGGTCCTCTCAGCCGACCCGGCCGAAAGCCAGATCGAGGCCATTGCCAGGAGCCGCCTGTTCGGCTTCGAGGACGAGGTGGCGGTCCGCATCACCGAGACAGCCACCGGCGCCCGAATTGACATACGCTCGCGTTCCCGCCTCGGCCAGATCGACCGCGGCGCCAACGCGCGGCGCATCGAAGCATACCTCGCCGACCTCGCAACGCGCATAGGCAACTGAGGACCAGTCATGAAACACCTGATCCTGCTGAACGACCCGCCCTATGGCACCGGACGCAGCTTCAACGGCCTGCGCATGGCTCACGCATTGGCCAAAGATGACGCTGAAGCGGACATCACCGGCATCGCGCTGACCGACGCGGCGCTCTGTGCAAAGAAAGGGCAAAAAACACCAGAGGGCTACACCAATCTCGAGCGCATGCTCCACCGGGTGCTCACCGCGAAGGGCCGTGTCCTGATGTGCGGCACCTGCATGGATGCGCGCGGCCTGACCGAGACCGACATAATGGAGGGGCCGAGGCGTTCGGCAATGGACGAGCTCACGCAGGCGACGCTCTCCGCGGACAAGGTGTTGGTGTTCTGATGGCTGAAATGCTCGCGCTCGCCGCCTTGTCTGCCAACCCGGATCGCTTCCACCTGATCGATGTGCGCGACGCGGAAGACTACGCCGCCGCACACGTTGCGGGTGCCGTGCACATTCCGCTGTCTGATCTTGAAGCTCGGAGGGATAAACTCCCGCCAGGCACGAAGCCCGTGACGATCTGCGGCAAGGGTGGCGGTCGATCTGCCGAAGGAGCCGACATGCTGTGCAATCTCGGGCGCCCGGATGCCCTGTGGCTGGAAGGCGGCACGACCGGTTGGCTCGCGCAGAACACTTGAATGATCAATAACCGGACGGAGGATCCCCGGATGACCCTTAAACACCTTTTGGCTGTGACAAGCCTGACGATCGCAACACACGCTGTGCCGGTGTGGGCGCAGGACGCGGCCATCGACGCCATGCAGGAATACATGATGTTCTCGGACTACGAGGCCGGGATCATCCTTCCCCAGCAGATCGACAAAGACGTCTTCGAGACCGCGCTGTTTGTCGACACGCGCGACGCTGGCCAGTTCGAGGAAGGCACGATCCCTGGCGCCGTCAACATCGAGTGGCGCGAAGTGCTCGACCGGATCGACGAGATCCCCGAGGACAGTATGACCATCCTTTTCTGCAACACTGGCAGCCTGTCCGCCCAAGCTGCCTTTGCCTTGCGTGTCGCCGGACGATCGAACGTCGTGGTGATGCAGACCGGCCTGACCGGTTGGCAGCAGGACGCAGCTTACCGCCCCTGACCCGGCACACCGCATTGAAGCTTCAGCGTCACGCGGCTTCGTAGCGCGTGAACACCTCAGTGGTGCCGTTTTCGCGGATCAGGAATACGTCATAGCCTTCACGCTCGTCTTCGGGTCCCATGCCGGGTGACCCGTAGGGCATCCCGGGCACCGCCAGCCCGACGCCATCGGGACGTTCCACAAGGAGCCTTCGGATGTCGGCGGCCGGCACATGGCCTTCAATCATGTAGCCCTCGATTTCGCCGGTATGACAGGACACCATGTTCTGGGGAATACCGTTGTCGAGCTTGTGCCGGATCAGCGCGGTGCCGAAGCTGGGCTCGGTCGTGACCGTGAAGCCGTCATCCCGGAGAATCTCGATCCAGGAGGTGCAACATCCGCAGTTGGGATCCTTCAGCACGTGTATCTCGGGGCCATCCTGGGCCATTCCTGCGAATGGAACCGCGGCGGAGAAGCCTGCGAAAGAGAACATCATGGTGCGGCGGGTGAGTGTCATCGTTGTCTCCTTTTCAATGTATGACAGGCGCGGTCGCGAGTGGGGCGCGGCGTATGGTTGTGGGTGCTGCCGCCAAGCCGGTCGGGCGGAACAAGAGGAGCCGCAATGCGTTCATCGTGACGAGCACCGTGGCGCCGGTATCTGCAAGGATCGCGATCCAGAGGCCGGTGATCCCGAGCACGGTGGTCACAAGGAACACTGCCTTGAGGCCCAACGCTATCGCGATGTTCTGGCGGATGTTTGTCATCGTCGCGCGGGCAAGGCGGATTTTGCCGGCCGCATCACTCACGCGATTGCGCAGGATCGCCGCATCGGCCGTCTCCAGCGCAACATCCGTGCCCGAGCCCATCGCGACGCCGACATGCGCCGCTGCGAGCGCAGGCGCGTCGTTAATTCCGTCCCCGATCATCATCACGCGCGCGTCTGAGGCGAGGTCGCGGATGGCTGCGACCTTGTCTTCGGGCATGAGTTCGGAGCGATGTTCGATCCCGATGCCTTCGGCGATGGCCTGGGCCGTGCGCGGATTGTCCCCGGTCAGCATGACCGCGGTGATGCCGAGGTCGCGAAGCTGCGCAACAGCGTCCGCCGCATCGGCACGCGGCTCGTCTCGCAGCGCGAGAAGACCTTGGGGCACATCGTCGCGCAGCACGATGACCACAGTCTTGCCCTCAGATTCCAGAGCCGCCACGTGGCTCCGCACGCCGCCGGTGAGGGCGCCACGATCCTCTGCGAGCCGCGGCGAGCCGACGCATATCGTCATGCCATCGATCAAAGCCTCCGCCCCTTGGCCGGGCAGCGCGCGGCTGCCGGTCGTCGGGGCCACCGTGACGCCTTTCCGATCTGCTTCCGCACAGATCTCCTGTGCGAGGGGATGGCTCGTGCCGCTCTCGACGCCGGCGGCAAGAGACAACAAGTCGCCTTCGTCGCCCTTCAAGACCACGACGTCCGTCACGCGAGGCTTGCCATGCGTCAGCGTCCCGGTCTTGTCGAAGGCGACATGAGTGGTGCGCGCCGCCGCCTCGATCACCGCGCCGCCTTTCATCAACAGGCCGTTGCGCGCCCCGGTCGAGAGTGCCGACGTGATGGACGCCGGCACCGAGATCACCAGCGCGCAGGGACAGCCGATCAGCAGCAGCGCCAACGCACGATAGATCCATTCGCCCCAGGCCAAACCGTAGGTCAGCGGGGGAACGAGTGCCACAAGCAAAGCGGCACCGACCACGGCGGGCATGTAGACCCGGCTGAACCGATCGATGAACCGCTCGGTCGGGGCACGCGCGCTCTCAGCCTCTTCGACGAGGCGGACAATTCGGGCAATGGTATTGTCCTCAGCCGCCTTCGTGACTCGCACGCGCAGAAGCGCCTCGGCGTTGATCGATCCGGCGAAGACCGCCGCACCCGGCTCCTTGAGGCGGGGCACACTTTCCCCGGTCACCGGGCTTTCATCGACGCCTGAGGTGCCGCCGACCACTTCGCCGTCGCAAGGAATCCGATCACCAGGACGGATCTGAACGACCTGGCCGACCTGGAGCTTCTCGGCCGGGATCTTGCGCGTCTTGGCACCCACTTCGAGCCGCGCGGTCTTCGGCACCAGCTTCGACAGCGCGCGAATGCTGTCGCGCGCCTTGCTGGCCGACACGCCCTCCAACAGTTCGCCAACCGCGAAAAGGAAGACGACCAGCGCGGCCTCTTCCGACTCTCCGATAACAAGAGCCCCGCCAGCGGCGAAGGTCATCAGCATCTCGATCGTGAAGGGCATCCGC
Organism: Maritimibacter harenae; assembly: GCF_009882975.1. Taxonomy (GTDB): domain Bacteria; phylum Pseudomonadota; class Alphaproteobacteria; order Rhodobacterales; family Rhodobacteraceae; genus Maritimibacter; species Maritimibacter harenae. The sequence goes on along the minus strand of NZ_WTUX01000015.1, from coordinate 19,022 downwards.
GCCCGGGCCATCGCGAAAGCACGCCGGGCCACCGGGACCAGCCCAATCAAAGTGGCGAGAACGAAAGCCCAATGCGAGATTTCGCCTGAAAACGCGAGGCGGACCGCCCAGGCTAAGGCGAGCAATGCACCGGTGCAAATGACAAGCCTGCCCTTCGAGGAGCCATACCATTTTGGGGCCGGTGCCTCGGGCGTTTCCTGTTCTGCTTCCGCGTCATCGTCAGCGGGCGATGGGTCGGGCAACGCGCCGTCCGGCAGCACGAAGCCGCCTTTTGGCTTCTCGGGCATCGCCCCCTTGGGCGCGATGCCGAACCCGACCCCGCGCACGGCCTTCTCAACGGCCTCGGGCGACGCCTTGGTTTCGTCCAGTGTCAGGCGCAGTCGCTCGGCCATCAACGCGACATCGACCTCCGCGACCCCGGGTATGCGCTCCACCGCGCCGCGCACCTTGGCGGCACAGGAGCCGCAATCCATGCCCGTCACGCGCCATTCGCGCTGAGCTGCATCTCCATCCACCATGATGTGCTCCGCCGTGATTCCCGATCGGCTCTCGATATACGACCTACAGCGACTATAGGTTCAAGGCTTGGAGTGGATTTTCTCAATGGCGATGGCAGGCGCCTTGACGTTTTCGACGATCGACTCGCGCTTGCCCCCTGCCCATCGAAAAACATAAAGTCACTGTAGAAATAGAAGGATGGGTTCATGCTTTCCATCGGTATGCTTGCAAAACGGACAGGCACCAACGTGCAGACGATCCGCTACTACGAACAGATCGGCCTCATGCCTGAGCCCGACCGGAGCGCGGGCGGCCAACGCCGCTATGGCGACGAGGGCCTCGATCGGTTGGCCTTCATCCGGCACGCCCGGCAACTGGGCTTCTCACTGGATGCGATCCGGGAGCTCCTTGACCTTTCGGACACGCCCGAACGTTCCTGCGCGCAAGTGGATGCGGTCGCCCAAAGGCAGCTTCGCGAGGTCGAGGCGCGCATTGCCCGGCTTGAAGCCCTCCGGCTCGAACTGAAACGCATGATCAACGAGTGCAGCGTCGACCGCGTGGCCGACTGCCGCATCCTCGAGGTCCTCAGAGACCACGAGGAGTGCCTTGCCGATCACGACCGGCCCGGCGCCTGATGGAGGCCACCGTCATATACCCGCTCGCCGCGCTTGCCGAGATCGCGGGCGGCTTCGCAATCTGGTCCTGGTGGCAAGGTGTCGAGATCGTGTCGCGCCAAGCCGAACATTAGTGGGCGCGGCAAACCCACCCCGCGAAAGCTTAGGCGTTATGCTCTCTGAAAGTCCGCATGCGGTGCTGTCAAAAAGAAAAAAGCGTGGTGCCTATCCCTGCCCGCTGACCAAAAGCGGCGTCAAACCTAAACTCACTTATTTGCCTGACTCTTACCAATCATGTGGAGACGACCAGCACTGAAATTCCCACTTTTTAACCCTACGGGAACGATTTCGTCTGACAAGGCCATCGGCAGCCCTCCTAGCTTGGCCTCGGAACGGGAGATGCGAAAGGCATTGGGCGTTTCGCGCGCCAGGCCTTCCGCAATACACATACACCCTGTCAGTTATTATTCCTCGAGCGCAGCTTTGCGAGTGCGAAACTCATCCTCGTCGATCTCGCCCTTCGCGAAACGATGCCGAAGGACGTCCAGCGCTTCTTTGCGCTGTGCACGGGCCGAACCGCTGCCGCCATCGAACCAGCGGACCGCAAAGACGATCAACGCGATGATCGCCCCCCAGAACACCAGCATCATCAACCCGCCGGCCATGCCGTATCCGTTGCCCCACATCATGTGATCATATCCTCCATGCCAATATTCGGGCCAAGTCTGTGTCGGAGCGGTGCTTTGGGCCGCCGCGACGTTTGTGGAAAGCGGCAAGGCCGCCAGGAAAGCCATCGTTCTCTTCATATATTCCTCCGTTTCTACAGAAATCTTAAGCGTCGTTCCGCGCGGCACGCGGCCCGGGACTTTCGCCCAGGTGCTCGTTCACCGGCAGAGGGGCGGCGAAGGCGGTGCGTGCCGTCCGCCGTTTCATTCCGCGTAGGCCCAGCCCGGTAGACGGCCCAGGTGCATGTCGACGATGCGGACGCCCGGGACGTTCTCGACCGCCACCCTGCACGCGTCCTCTTGCGCATCGCTGTCCGCGATGCCCCAGAGCGTGACCTTCCCGTCCTCCACCGTGATGTTGATCTGATGCGCCGAAATGCCGGGCACCTCGTCCAGCGCGGCGGTGACGCGTTCGCGGATCTCGCGGTCATCCTCGCTCGGCGCCGGCAGGGTTCGCTCGCCGACGGTCGACAGGGCGTGGAGGAGGTTGGCACGGCTGACGATGCCGACGACCACGCCATCGCGCACGACCGGGACGCGTTTGATGCGGTGCTTTTCGAGCATCCGCGCGATGTCCACCACCGCGGTGTCTTCCTCGACGCTGATCACGTCGGGCGTCATCACGTCCGACACCTTGTGGCTGCGTGCCTTGACGAAATCGTGCGCGGAGTCGTCAACCCCGGTGAACAGGTCGAGCCACCAGGAGCGGCGCGTCCCGTCATCGTTCCCGACACGGCGGATCAGGTCGCCTTCGCTGATCACGCCGACGATCCGATCCTGCGCGTCGGTCACCGGCAGGCCACTGACGCGGTGCTCCTGCATGAGCGCCGTTGCGGTTTCGACCTTTTCGTCCGCTGCCACCGTAATCACAGCGGTCGTCATGATATCCTTGGCTTGCATCGTGTTGCTCCACTTCATTCGAGTTGCTGGCTGAGGTCCTGGTGCCGTGCGGCCGTCGCGGGCGCCACGGGCTCACTCATCCGCGGAATGCTCTCTTTCCTCGCCGTGTTCCTTCAGCGTCCCGCGCCACATGCAGGCGGCGCGTTCGAACGGAGGCATTGGCAGGTCCGGCGCCGCCAATTTGCCAAATGGGCTTTTCATGGTTTTCTCCTCCTCCAATGAATGGGCCGAGGCGGCAGGACCGCCCCGGCCGGGCTCAAATCTTTGCACCGCGCAGGCGCAGGGCGTTCAGCACGACCGAGATCGACGAAGCGCTCATCGCGAAGGCGGCGAACATGGGGCTGATCAGGATGCCGGCGAAGGGATAGAGCACGCCCGCCGCGATCGGCACGCCGGCGGCGTTGTAGATCAGCGCGAAGAACAGGTTTTGCCGGATGTTGCGCATCGTCGCCCGGCTGAGCCTGCGCGCACGCACGATGCCGTCGAGGTCGCCCTTCACCAGCGTGAAGCCAGCGCTTTCGATCGCCACGTCCGCGCCGGTGCCCATGGCCACGCCGACATCCGCCTGTGCCAGCGCGGGGGCGTCATTCACCCCGTCCCCGGCCATCGCGACCTGGCGGCCCTGCTCCTGCAATTCGCGAATGATGCGCGCCTTGTCCTCGGGCAGGACATCGGCGCGGATCTCGTCGATGCCGAGGCGTGCGGCGACGGCTCGCGCGGTGCGCTCGTTGTCGCCGGTTGCCATGATCACGCGGAAGCCCAGCGCGTGCAGCGCCTTGAGCGCGGCGGGCGTGGTCTCCTTCACCGGGTCGGCCACGCTGACCATGCCGGCCACCGCACCGTCAAGCACGACGAACATCACCGTTTCGCCCTCGTCCCGTCTGGCATTTGCACGGTCGGCCAGGGCAGCGGCGTCGAGGCCCAGCTCTTCCAAAAGGGCGCGGTTGCCCAGCGCCACGGCCTGGCCATCGACGCGGCCCATCACGCCCTTGCCCGTGAGCGCATCGAAGTCCGACGCGTCCGCAAGGCTCACGCCACGCGCCTCGGCGCCCGTCACGATCGCTTCGGCCAGTGGATGTTCCGAACCCCGTTCGAGCGATGCGGCGAGGCGCAGAACCTCGGTCTCGTCATGCCCCGGCTCGGGCAACACGGCGACGAGCCGCGGCTTGCCCTCGGTCAGCGTGCCGGTCTTGTCGACGATCAGGGTGTCGACCTTCTCGAACCGCTCCAGCGCCTCGGCATTCTTGATCAGGACGCCCGCCTGCGCGCCCCGCCCCGTGGCCGTCATGATGGACATCGGCGTCGCGAGCCCCAGCGCACAGGGGCAGGCGATGATGAGCACCGAGACCGCCGCGATCAGCGCATAGGCAAGCGCGGGCGCGGGCCCCCAGATCGCCCAGGCGATGAAGGCCAGAACCGCGACCCCGATGACGGCGGGCACGAAGATACCCGCGACCTTGTCGGCGTATTTCTGGATCGGCGCCCGGGAACGCTGGGCGTTCGCCACCATCTCCACGATCTGCGCGAGCATGGTATCGCTGCCCACGCGCGTCGCTTCCATCACGAGGCTGCCGGTGCCGTTTATGGTCGCCCCGGTGACAGGATCGCCCGGGGTCTTCTCGACCGGCACGGGCTCGCCCGAAATCATGCTTTCATCGACCGACGAACGCCCCTCGACGACCGTGCCATCGACCGGGACCTTGTCGCCCGGCCGAACCCGAAGGCGGTCCCCGACCTGCACGTCTTCCAGCGCGATCTCCTGCTCGGTGCCATCCGCGCGGATCACACGCGCCGTCTTGGCCGCAAGGTCGAGGAGCGCGCGGATCGCCTTGCCCGTGCCTTCGCGCGCCCGCAGCTCCATCACTTGCCCCAGGAGGACGAGCGTGACGATCACCGCGGCGGCTTCGAAATACACGGCGACGTGGCCTTCGGCGTCACGAAAGCCCGCGGGGAAGATGCCCGGCGCCAGAACCGCGACCACGCTGAACACCCATGCGGCCATGACGCCCATGGAAATCAGCGAAAACATGTTGAGGTTCATGGAGCGGAACGAATTCCAGCCACGCTTGAGGAACGGCCAGCCGCACCACAGGACGACCGGAGTGCCGAGGACGAGTTCGATCCAGAGCGTGACCCGTTCCCCGAAGATCTCCCGCACGCCGCCAAGGCCGACGAAGGGCCCCATGGTCAGCACGAGAAGCGGCACCGTCAGCACCGCGCCGACCCAGAATCGCCGGGTGAAGTCGACCAGTTCGGGGTTCGGCCCCTCGTCCACCATCGCCGCCGATTCCAGCTCCAGCCCCATGCCGCAGAGCGGGCAGGAACCGGGTTTCGTCTGCCGCACCTCGGCGTGCATCGGGCAGGTGTAGACCGGACCGTCCCAACCCGCGGGCACCGTGTCATATTGCCCCGTGGCCGCACCGGCCGGCTGGTGATGGTGGGAATGATCCTGCGCCTCGCCCTCGGGCACGAGGTGCATTCCGCATTTCGGGCAGTCGCCCGGGCCACCCTGGCGGATTTCGGGGTGCATGGGACAGGTGTAGACCACCGCGTCGGCCTCGGCTGTCGATTGGGTGTCGTGCGTGCTCATGTTCTCTTTCCTGTTTCAAATCCGGGCCGCCGCAGCGGCGCCCCGGCGCGCGTGTCATGGTTCAGGGCAGCGCAACCATCTGGTGGCCCTCGCCCTCGACAGAGAATTCGCCTGTCGGCGCAAGCGTTGCCGCGTCCACGATCCAGACCTTTGGCTCGGCGCGCGAAGAGACGAAGAATGTGCCGGTCCCCGCTACGGGGGTGAGACGATAAGGTTCGGGCCCAAGCGGCGCTGAGGTCATCGTGCCGTCGGCAAGGTCCACCGAAACCAGTTTGTCCTCGGCCCGCCCGGCCACGATCAGCCGGGCACCATCTTCAGCGAGGCCCAAACCGTGAATTTGGCCCCCGATGTCGAAAGATCTGGCCGCCTCGCCGCTCTCGAGCGAGATTTCCAGCACCCTGCCAGACTCGGCGTCCGCAACAAAGAGCGCACCGGCGGAGGGATCGATGGTGATATGCTCCGGCATTTCACCCGCGACCATGTTGCGCCGAACGATGCTGCGGTGCAGGTCCACCTCGCTGACCGTGCCGTTGCCTGCGTTAGAGACATAGACGATGCTCGGATCGCTGCCGAAAACAGCGTAGTTCGGCATGTTCCCCGTTGGCACGAAAGCGGTCACCATAGTGGCATGGAGATCGACGACCGAAATGCCGCCGCCTGCGGGATGTGTCGCCACGGCGAAGCGGCCGTCCGGCGACACTTCGGTGTGATGCACGGCGCCCGGCACTTCGATGCGGCGCAGGATTTCCCCGCTCTCGGCATCGATCACGGTAAGCAAGCTTATCCCCGCATCGGCCGGACCGATCGGGCGTTCCGGCTTCTTGTGATGCGCAGCGTGCTCGTCCGCCGTCACACCGGCCGGCTTCTCAGCAGCAATCGCGTCGTCGCGCTCGATTTCGGCAAAGCTTCCAGCGACCAGCACGGGGACACCGGGGGCGCCGCCCAGACCATGCACCGCCTGCACACCTTCGATGCGGCGGAGAGTTTCTCCGGTAGTCGCGTCAACCACCCGGACCGCGTTGCCGCTGCCTTCGGGCACATGGACGGTCTGTGCGACACCCGCACCGGCGGCAAGCGCCGCGAGAGACGCAGTGCTTAGGATGGTTGCGATCACATTGTGTTTCATGGGGTATTTCCGTTGGGCTATGTTCCGCACGCAATTCGACCGAGCGTCAGACACCATGTGCGGGATTTGCATTGGGTATTGGATACCGAACCCGTGCACGTTTTTCGCGTGCCAATGGGCTCCGTTGTAGACCGGGCGGGACAAGCCCGATGGCGGCTGTCAAACGCGTCGCGGCGGATGGAATACGTCGATGGGGCGCTCGGTAACAGCTACGACATAGTCCTGCGGCAGCGCAGAACCCGTCGAGGATGCGGACGAGAGCGAAACCCCAGCCGGCAGAACGGCAGCGTGGCAGCCGGCATTCTGTTGGCAATGATTGTCCGCGATCGCCACGATGACACTCTGCAACGGGGTGGCGTGCAGTTCCTGACTGGCATGCGGCGCATCGTGTGACGCGGGATGCACGGCAGGAACATCCAGAAGCGTGCCGAAGATGAAAGCGAACACCGCCAGGATCGTCACGATCCGGCGGGCGTCGAACCCTGTCACTTTCAACCTACTCTGAGGCACATCACTCTCCATTGCTGCCGGTCAGACTACGACAACACAATCCGCTTGCCTTGATGCAGGTCAATGTTACGGCAATAACTCGAGCCGCCCAAAGTGGCCGAAGGTTCGCCCCCCGTGACAGACCGAAAGGGGAAGGCCGGTCACTGGTTCCCAAGTCGACAGGTGCCGCTTCGAAGGCACAAAGCCCCGTCCAGAAGGTGACCTTGCTAGTTGTCCGCGTGACAGCCTAGCATCGGACGCATGTCGGAAGGCAAGTCAAGCAACCAGTTAATCATCTACGCCCAGCTTTTCGCCGGAATGGCGTTGTTCGGCACGGGCACGCCGGCCGCCAAGGTCGTGTCGGAGGGCTTTCCGATGTTTCTCGGCCCGTTCCTGCGACTGACATTCGCCGCGCTGGCCCTGAGCCCATTCCTCGTGATTCATCGGAAGCGTCTGCCACAGATTGCCCGTGGCGACTGGATTAGGATCGTCATCATTGGTGGCGTGGGCATCGTCGCTTTCACCCTGTTCCTGTTAACGGGGATGCAGCGGGTCAACGGGGTTGTCGGTTCCGTCGTGATGAGCCTGAGCCCTGCTGCCATGGCGACGGCGGCCGTGCTCTTCATGCATGACAGCATGGGATGGCGGAAGATTCTGGCCGTCACGCTGGCCGTCGTCGGTGTGCTCGTGATCAACGTGTCGGGGCAATCCATCCAGTCCTCCGGCTGGGACCTCGTCCTTGGCAGTCTTCTTGTCTTCGGCGCCGTAGCGAGCCAAACGCTCTACTCGCTGCTCGGAAAACAGCTGATCCGCGACCTGCGCCCGGTGATCGCCTTGCCGTTGATCGTGTGGGTTGCCGTGCTGCTGTTCGCGGTCCCCGGCCTCTATCAAGCTACCAGTTTCGACTTCTCCACTCCCACGGCCAACCAGTGGCTCGGGCTGGTCGTCTGGGGTATGGGCCCGCTCGCGATAGGCACCCTGGTTTGGTTCCGTGGTCTCAGTCAGGTGGCCCCAAGCACGGCGTCAGGCTACATGAGCGCGATGCCGGCGGCCGCCCTGATCTTGTCATACATCTGGCTCGGGGATGCGTTTCATCCGGTCCACCTGGTCGGTTTCGCGCTGGTCTTCACGAGCATCGGTCTCGTGACCTGGGCGCATCGCATCAAGGAAACCCGGCAGGGCCGCGCCGAGACGGGCGACGAAAGCGCCAACTGCGCCTTGCCGTGCTGAGCGGTCAGGGCCTGCACATGGAGCCGCCGCGGCCGTTCTGGAGGCGGGACGGCGTTGCGGGCCCAGTTGGACTCGGGCTAGCAGTGCATATGGATCGCGCTCCCACTTTCAAAAAAATGCTCATCGTTTTGGCCATCTTGATGGCGGGGCTTTTGGCCGTCTGGCTCCTTTGGGGTCCACCCGACATCGCGCGCGATCTGAATCGCGATACGCTGGAGCGCGTCGTCGCGCGAGCGGGGCCTGCTGGACCATTGGTCGTGGTCGGTCTGATGACCCTCGCAATCGTGGCCAGCCCGATCCCCAGCGCGCCGATCGCCCTGGCCGCCGGTGCGGCCTATGGCCATACCTGGGGCACGCTCTGGGTTATCCTGGGCGCCGAGTCCGGCGCGCTCCTGGCCTTCCTCCTGGCCCGAATGCTGGGACGCGAGGCGTTGGAGCGCTTGCTGGGCGCGCGCCTCGAGCGGGGGCTTCTGGGTTCGCAGAACGTGCTCACGCTCATCGTTTTCACAAGCCGCCTGCTGCCTTTCATCTCATTCGACCTTGTCAGTTACCTCGCGGGGCTGAGCAAAATAAGGCCCTGGCGCTTCGCCTTGGCGACCCTGGCGGGTATCGCGCCTGCAAGCTTCCTCCTGGCGCACCTCGGCACACAGGCGGCACGCGGAGAACTTGGCGCGGTTGACTGGGCGCTCGCTCTGGGGCTGGGTGCCGCGACGGGCGCGCCGCTGGTCTGGTCGGCGCTGCACAGCGGGCATCGGGGAAAGGACGCGTGATGACGGAATACAAGCAAGGGTCGATCACACTCGCCGGCGCGGTCGCGATGGGCACCGGAGTGATGATCGGCGCGGGGATCTTCGCCCTGACCGGACAGATCGCCGAACTGGCCGGCCCGCTCTTCCCGCTGGCCTTCATCGCCGGCGCGCTCGTGACCGGCTTCAGCGCTTACACCTACATCAAGATGTCGAACGCCTATCCCTCGGCCGGGGGGATCGGGATGATCCTGCACAAGGCCTATGGCCCGACCACGGTGGCCGCAGGCGCCGCGCTCCTGATGGCGCTTTCGATGGTGATCAACGAAAGCCTCGTCGCGCGGACCTTCGGCACCTACCTGATGCGCGGCCTGGGGATGGAGCCTTCCGCCCCGTTGGTCCCGATCCTGGGCGTCGCGCTCATCATCTTCGCCTACCTCGTGAACGTGGCCGGCAACCGGTCGGTGGGGCTGCTTTCGATCCTCATGGCCGTGCTCAAGGTCACAGGCATCGCCATCTTCGGGGGCGCCGCCCTCTGGGCGAGCGGTATTTCGTTCCAGGCCACGGGCAGCGGGGCGCAGACCGGTGCGGGCGGCTTCATCGCTTCCCTCGCCCTGTCGATCCTCGCGTTCAAGGGGTTCACCACCATCACGAACAGCGGGGCCGAGATCACGCGGCCCCACCGCAACGTGGGCCGTGCGATCCTGATCTCGATCCTGATCTGCGCGGCGGTCTACCTGCTGGTGGCCTTCGGCGTCGGCTCCAGTCTGCCGCTCGAACAGATCGTGGCGGCAAAGGACTCCGCGCTGGCGGAAGCCGCGCGTCCGGCGCTCGGGCAGACCGGGTTCTACCTCACCGTTGCGCTCGCGTTGGTGGCCACGGCCTCGGGCCTGATCGCTTCGATCTTCGCGGTGTCGCGCATGCTCGCGATGCTGACCGACATGCGGATGATTCCGCACAGCCATTTCGGCATGGCGGGCACGATCAAGGATCACACGTTGGTCTATACCGTGGTCATCGCCGGTCTCCTGACCCTGTTCTTCGACCTGTCGCGCATCGCATCGCTGGGGGCGTTCTTCTACCTGGTGATGGACATGCTGATCCACTGGGGTGTCTGGCGCAACCTGCGCGCGGACGTTGGCGCGCGCGGCTGGGTCCTGCTCACCGCCATCGCGCTCGATGCCGTGGTCCTGGTCACCTTCGCCGCGATGAAGCTGCAAAGCGACCCCTTGATCGTCTGGGTGGGCCTGGCCGGCATGGCGGCTGTATTCGCCTTTGAACATGCCTTCCTGAAACGGGTCGCCCGGAGGCAAGGGGGACACCGCCACCAACACTGAGACCGGTGGCGGCGCTGATCTTCAGTCGTCGTCCATCATGGGGCTGTCATCCATCATGCGCCCCGGCCGGCCGTCGTCGGACCAGTAGCGGCGCATCCGTTCATACATGCGCGCCGGTTCGTGCATCTCGTCGAGCGTGACCTCGCCGTCACCGTCCTCGTCGAGCTCCTGGAACATGTCGACCATGTGGTCGCGCATCATCTCGGAGTAGAGCGTTTCGAACTCCTCGATGGACAGGGTGCCATTGTCGTCGACATCGAACTCGGCCTGGAGATCCTCCATGCCCTGCTCCATCTCCTCGAAGGTGACGCGCCCGTCGCCGTTGGCGTCGAAGTCCTCGTGGCCCATCATCGTCCCCGGCCCCATCATCATGCCGAAGCCCGGGCCGTTCATCATGCCGAACCCGGGGCCGTTCATGATANCGTGCGAACCATGTTGCGTTTCAAGGCATCCTCCTTTCGGACCGATCCAGCGGTCCCGTTGCAGAAGCGAATTTTCGCGCGCGTCCCGGTCTGAGTTTTGACCGCCCCAGCCGCATCAGCTAGGAGCTTCCCGCGCTGGAAGGTCAATCTGCCGCATGGTCAAGTCCTTGTGACTCGGGACGACAGGATGGACCTTATAGCTGAACACGGCATTGACCATGACGGGCGTCATAGAGGACGTTCGCGATCGAGCAGGACGCATGAGCAAGGCAGGCATGCACAAACCAGCCGCCATTGGGGCAGTCCCGGGCGCCCCCCGCATGCGGGCGATGGCGCAACAGCGCGCGGGCCTGTTGCCACGTCTGCTCGTGGTGCTTTTCTGCCTCGTGACGGCACTGGCGCCGGTCGTCCCGGCCGCGGCCGAAGGCCTGCTCTCCGACCATCGCGCCGCCGAAGCGCAGGATGGCGGCCACGACCACGTGGCGCCCGAAGCCACAGACGCCGCCCATTGCCATCCGACCATCGATTGCCAGGTCCAGGTCTGGTTCATCGAACCTGCCGGACCCGCGCGGGTCCGGCCGCACAGCCATGCGCGCCGGACATTCCACCACCTGCGGCTCTCCGCCGCCATCCCCGTCTCCGACCCGCCCGTGCCGCGCGTCCTGTCCTGACCTGGCATTCGCGGGCTGCGCGCCCGCCTCAAGATCAGTGCAGACAAGGAGACATCACATGCACATCAAGACTTTCGGCGCCATCTGCGCCATCGCCACCATGCCCGCCTTCGCTCTGGCAAGCCCCGGACACGGCACCGACGACAGCTTCGGCGCGGCGGGTCACGCGGACGACGTCGATCGCACGATCGAGATGGCGATGGACGAAATGAAATACGATCCGGAAGCCATCGACGTCGAACCCGGCGAGACGGTGCGCTTCGTGGTCACCAACACCGGACGGTTCGTTCACGAGTTCAACATCGGGACCGACGCCACCTGGGACGGTCACCGAAACGAGATGAACACCATGATGCGTGAAGGCATGATCACGACGAGCGAGATCCGTCACGCGCGCATGGAAGAGGCCGGAATGATGCACGACGATCCCAACAGCGTCCTGCTCGCTCCGGGTCAGACGGCCGAGGTTATCTGGACCTTCCCCGAAGAGGGCGCAGTCGGCTTCGCCTGCAACGTGCCGGGCCACCGCGAGGCCGGCATGGAAGGCGCGTTCCGGGTAACCCACGGCGCGCCCGGAAGCTGATATTCCCGTATAAACAAGGTTGCGCCGTCGGATCATCGCGGCGGCGCGGCTGCCAACAGCGGAGCGGTTGAGGATTATCTTCCAATAACAATCGTCGAAGTACTGGCAAACGTGGGTGGAGATGCCGAGTCAACAATTTCCTATTCATCCGCTGCGCCGCTCTCTTTGAGCTTCACGACATGGGAAAAAAGCCTCGTCGGATGCAGGCGCCGTTTATCGTTCCGACGCGAAGAACGCACGTTATTAGGCTAAGTACGGCCTAATGATTGAACCGCGCATATGAAACTAGCCGCACCATTGAAATTACGGCTTCACAACCTGCAAAGGTTCGCTCCACGGCCCCTTAAATCTTCTTCTTGTCATTTGGAACCACGTCATTGGTGGCAGGTTTAATCCGCCCCAACGGGTTGCTTAAAGTTCAAAAGCCAAATTTGCATAGCAGAAAAATCAACTCCCCGTTTAATCGAGATTGAACTTTACCGTATTTAAGTCCGTTTCATAAATCAAGACTTTTGAAACAAAAATCACGCCCAGCCATTTCAAACCCTTGATTGTTGCATAAGTCCGTCACTAAATATTGGGCATGATCTACGGGTATGCACGCGTCAGTACGAACAGCCAGAGCTTGGCCAGTCAGCGATCCGCGCTCGAGGCCGCCGGCGCTGAGAAAGTGTTCACCGAGAAGGTTGGTGGCGCACAGGCGAAGCGGCGACAGCTAGAGGCATGCCTGCGTCAATTGAAGCCAGAAGATACGCTTGTCGTAACGCGGTTAGATCGGCTGGCGCGGTCCACTCGGGATCTCTTGAACATTGTAGAGCGTGTTTCAGAAGCCGGAGCTCAGTTCCGATCCTTGGCAGACGCTTGGGCAGACACCACGACGCCAACGGGGCGCCTGATGCTAACCGTTCTCGGCGGCATTGCGGAGTTTGAACGAGACTTGATCCGGACGAGAACGTCCGAAGGTCGTGCTCGCGCAAAAGCGGAAGGGCGGAGCTTGGGTAGACCATTCAAACTGACCCCGCATCAACAGGCCGAGGTGCGCGCCCGAAAGGCCAAAGGGGAAAGCGTGAGAGAGATCGCAAGAAGTTACAACGTTTCACCGAGTACCATCAGTCGCGTTTAGACGTCCCGAACCTCCGGACGGACGACCTGATCAATTTTGATCCAGTCGGTCAGACCAGAAACAGCTGTGGTCAGGCCCGAGAGCAAGCCTTCCTGGTCCAGCTTGACGGTCACGAATCGTGGCCTAGTTGGGTGCCGCTCAAATGTGAGGCCGAGGGCCTCCATGCGTCCGCCGAATAGCCAAAAGTCGCGCATGCCGAATAGCTCCAGAAGCATGTCATGCGCTTCAACCTCGGGACGGTGGAAAGACATCCAGTTCTCGTGGTCAGCATCAGTCCGCGCCTGAGGCAGGAACAAGTCGTCGCCGTAGAACCACCCTGCCTCGATCATGCGCCAATGGTCGGGCTGCACTAGTAGGGCATGTGTTCCGACGCCAAATGCCGCGTCCAAGACCTCGGGCCGGATGAGCGGTTGCGGTTCGATCGGTCCATCCCCCCTTAGCAAGAGACGATTGTCCGCGGTGCGGATTGGATGCAGCCAGCGAACCCTCGGCTCCGCACGGAGCGGGACGCTACCGCGCGCCGGCTCTGCTGTTTGAGCTACACCAGCCGCAACAACAGCTGTCGAGGTTTTGAAGAGTTCCCTACGCGTAATCATATCGACCTCCATATTCGCGTCCGGCGAGAAGATCGTGATGCGGATAGAGAAACCCTTTCGTTGCCCTCCGGCCGCATCCCCTTTCGGGTGACCACCTTGCCTGGTTGGGCAGGTTGGCGAGGGCTAAGGCCCTGCTCTTGATGCACGTGATTGATTACGCGCTCCGTCACGGCGACGCAAGTTGGCACTTGGCGCACACCAAGTCTGCGTCTGCTTCCGGCCCTGTCCGGACATTCGCGAAGCGTGCCATCGCTGCGGCGCAGCTTCCCCGAACCAGCCCTTCGCGGCATTATGAAAAATCATCCGATATGCCAACATCCCCTTTGAGGACTGCCGTTCAATAAAGCTGCAATAATTACCACTAAGGGTGGCTTCCATTGGCAGCAAACATTCACCGATCCGATGCCACCAGTACCGAACGGTCGTCTGGCTAGTGTCAATCCAACGGTCATGAAGCACTTCATCGTCATTTCGCAGCGAGAGCCCGAACCGAACGATCAGGCTCCAACGCATGAATTTAGAGATATAAGATAATTGTTACGCTCCGGGCGACCGTCCACTACAAGAGGCGATAGACTCAGTCTCACGATAGACACACGCTCAAGCTCAGTTGGAGACAGCCCACATGGTCGATGCAAGTTTGCTTGAAGATCGCCAGAATAGCTTTCTGGTGGCACTTCGCGTGCGGCACCGCGACGGTGACAGGTGCGCGGAGTTGCTTCAGAAGCTGAATGAGGCGCTTGTTCAGACAGAAGGCTTCAAGAGCCTCGACGTCATCCGCCGCGAGGGCGGATTGGGTACGGATTTCTACGTCGTGGTGAGATTCCGGGATAGCGCAGCGCTGGATGCGTGGCGCAACTCGCCGAAGCGCGCAGCCGCTTTGGTCGACATCGAGGCCTTGGCGATAACGGACGTTTCACGTCAACAGGCTGCCGGGGCAAATATCTGGTTCGAACCGGTCGGCTCACTCCCAAGCACGCCACGCCCACCCCTGTTCTGGAAGCGTTGGGCCGTCAGCCTTCTGGCGGTCTATCCGGCCCTCATCGTCCTGGTGACGGTGTTGTCCCCGCTCACCTCACGCGTTCCCCAAGCCT
>NZ_WTUX01000015.1:1285-4252 GCF_009882975.1 Maritimibacter harenae | reverse complement strand
CGTCGCGGTGATCCTGACCGGCCTCACCACCGCGTTCATCGTTCCTTGGCTTACCCGGGCCCTGAATGGTTGGCTTACAGCACGCTGACGCCCCAACCGGTACGGGCCCAGGCACTTGGACCCAACTCGGATCCACTGAAAGGCGTGGGATTGGCCCGGCCAATCAAAAATCGAGGCCGAAGTCCACCGTGCCGGCCGAATGGGTCAACGCGCCTGAAGAAATATAATCAACGCCGGTCTCGGCAATTTCACGCAGGCGGTCCAACCGGACATTGCCGCTGGCCTCGGTTTTCATGCGTCCGTCAATTCGCTTCACGGCTTCCGCCATGTCCGCGCTCGTCATGTTGTCGAAAAGAACAACGTCGGCGCCACCGACCTCGATCACCTCGTCGAGCTGGTCCAACCCGTCGATTTCAATCTCGACCACGACCATGTGCCCGGCGTGCTTCNCCGCGGCGATGTGGTTGTCCTTGATCAGGATCGCGTCGGACAAGGAAAATCGATGATTGTGGCCCCCGCCATGAAGAATGGCGAGCTTTTCTGCCAGCTTCAGACCCGGCGTGGTCTTGCGCGTACATGTAATGCGGGTCCCGGTCCCCGACACCGCTTTCACATAAGAGGCCGTCATCGTAGCCGTTCCCGACAGGCGACCAGCAAAATTCAGGGCTACGCGTTCCCCCGCGAGAATGGAGGCGGCCGCACCTTCGATCTTCATCAGGGTATCGCCGGCTTTGCATGCGGAACCATCGGCAACGATCGTCTCGACGCGCAGCTCCGGGTCGATCAGGCGAAAGGCAAGCGCTGCCAGTTGCATCCCGGAGACCACGGCGTCCTGCCGGGCGACCATTTCCGCCTTGTACTGGGTGCCCTCCGGAAGCACTGCGCGCGTCGTTACGTCACCGGCAGTTCCCATATCCTCCATGATCGCGTTGCGCACCATCGGCTCGAGGATGATGTTCGGGACAGAAGCAGCGGTATTCACGGTTTGAAGTCCTTCGTATTGAGTTACAGGCGCCAATCACACAGGGCGCGAGTGCTCCTCACGCCCTGTGAACGCCGNCGGCGGCCTGCGAGTCAGCCTTCGGGTTGACCAGGGTGCGCCAGTCGACGTCCTTGGAATAGACGCCCTCATGCGAGGCTATCAGCGCTTGTGGCACTTCGGCTTCGGTGCCGATGGCACGACCGCCTTCGGCGACCTTCTGCGCCGCATCCACCATAAGGCGGCGGAATTCCACGATTGCCAGATCCGAGGCGCCGAGCGTGTCGGTTTCGCGCTGCACGCGGCTCCCCATGGACACCCACATGACGATGTCCTGGTTCGGAATGCCCTTCACACCGGTAAAGTTGCCTTCCTTCATGGCTTCGCGGTCCTGCAGAAAGTCATTTTCGAGCGTCCGCTTGGGGCGCCACTTGTGGTCCACGTCATCGCCCGGAACCGCGTGGTTGAAGCTACGCCATTCCTCCGTCGACGGGACGTTCGGCCCACCCCATGCGATGAAGTGGAAGGCGGTCTCGTCATCGTTGATCGGCACGATAACGCTGGCCACCTTGTAGTTGTTGTTCGGCGGGATCAGCGAATAGTAAGGCGCCACGAACTCCGTGATCCGCAGGTAGTTGTGGGTTTTTGCGTTCTTGATCGGCTTACGGATCGCGGCGTAGTGGAAACCGTAGCTGGTGGTTTCGGTCTGCATCCGCGGCGACTTGTCCGTCGACGGCCGGTACCAGGACTTTTCGTCCGCCGAGGCGCCCTCGACGCGTGCCGGCTTCATGTCGGAGGAGTGCAGCGAAGAGCTGTGCGCGCTGTCGATTTGACCTTCGTGGATCTGCGCCCAGTTGGCCGGCACGCGGATCTTCNTGAGGGGGCTGCCTTCCGGTTCGGAAGACATCGCAACCACGTTGCCATCCACATCCATCTTCCAGCCGTGGTAGAGGCAGCGCAGTCCGCAGTCCTCGTTGCGGCCATAAACCAGCGACGCTTTACGGTGCGGACAAAGCTCGTCGAGCATGCCCAGGCGGCCCTTGGTGTCGCGGAAAGCGACATAGCTCTCCCCCAGGACCTCGACGCGCAGCGGCTTGCCGTCGTTCTCGGCGACCTCCTCGATCNGTGCTGGCGCATGAGCTTTGCCATCGGGGCATCCCCGGTCACTCGCGTCAGCAGCTCGTTTTCTTCATATGTCAGCATGTCGTTCTCCTCCGAGCACAGCGGCGATCTGTTTAGCTTATTCTTAGCTATCTAATGTTTTTTGTCAAGGCGGGCTGACGGCTCGGTGTGGACCCGAAGCGCGCCCGGCGGCGTCTCATTGATGCAACCAGCCAGCGAGTCGGCGGTGCAGAAAGGGCAGGATCAACCCGGTGGACAGACCCGTTAGACATAGCGCGATCACGAACAGTGACGCCGGCGTAGGCACGCCTTTCAGCAGGCTGCGGGAGGCATATACAAGCAGCACGAGCGGCGGGTAGACCGCGAGCATACTAATGGCCCAACGCTTCCAGAAAGGCGGAGTTCTCGGGGTCGATGTTGCGAGCGTTTCGGCCACGTCTGTTCCTTCGTATCAGCATCGGTAGAAGTCTTTCGGTCGGCCGGGCGCGAGAGACGCGCCCGGCCTTTCTCAGGCACTGGTCTCTTTCTGTGGGCCACCGCCGCGCATCAGCAGGGCGTAACGCCCGGCGAATGCGAGGATCACCAGAATCCCGCCCAGCGCCACGAGCGTGAAAGGCATCACGGCGGCGGCCGCAGCCAATGTCAGCACCAGTCGTTCCACGCGCCCCAGCGGCAACCCGATTGAGCCCTCCACCGACACCGCGATCGCCAGCGTGGCCAGCACCCCGCCAGACACCGCGATGACATTGAACAGCGGATCCGACAGCAAAAGCAGCCCGGGGTTGAACACGAAGGCGAAGGGCAGAAGGAAACCGACGACTGCCAGCCGCACCGCCGAAAACGCGATTTTGAATGGATCCTCGTCG
>NZ_WTUX01000015.1:0-1278 GCF_009882975.1 Maritimibacter harenae | reverse complement strand
CGATGGCCGCGATCACCAGTGTCACACCGGGCTGGCCATTACTGATCGTCAGGATCACGTTGGCCGCTTTCATGCCGAGACCGGTCATCGATAGACCGCCGATCACCAAGCCGGCGGCCGCACAGGCACCCGCGACCGGAAGAATCCGCAGGGTGGTCTCGCCGAGCCCTTCGACGATTTGCCAGGGCCGCAAGCGTGTCGCCTTCGTCAGCATGGAGGCAACGACGGCACCGACGACACCGGCGCCTGCGGTGAAAGTGGGTGAATAGCCTGCGACCAGCGCCGCGACGATACCCGCGATGGGGATCAGGAAGACCCAGCCGGTGCGGAAGGTCTCCCGCGCAGTCGGGATCTCGTCATCCGACGGGCGCAGGTTGCGGCGAACCGCTCGCAGGTGCACCTGTGTAAAGACACCCATGTAATACAGAAGCGCGGGGACCAGCGCTGCGAAAACCACCTCCTGGTAGGCCACACCGGTGTATTCGGCGAGGATAAAGGCAGCAGACCCCATGATCGGCGGCATGGCACTTCCCCCGGTGGAGGCCGCGACCTCGACCGCGGCTGCGAAGCGCGCGCGGTACCCCAACCGCTTCATGACCGGGATGGTGATTGAGCCGGTGGCCACCACGTCCGACGTCGGGCTGCCGGACATCGTGCCGTACAGGCCGGACGAGATGACGGCAATCTTGGCAGGACCACCGCGCGACCGGCCGGTGACCAGCGCTGCGATGTTGAAGAAGAATTCGCCTCCACCGGCCTTCGACAGGAAGGTCCCGAACATGACGAACAGGAAGACGTAGCTCGCGACGACCTGGATCGGGACACCGAAGACGCCATCGGTCGTGAAGACGAGAATATCCAGAAGGTAGCTGAATTCATCCACGCCATGCCCGAAGGGAGGCGGCAGCAGGTAGCCGAACAGGTTGTAGACCAGAAAGAGCACGACGACACCGGTCAGGCCGAGCCCGGTGGTGCGCCTCNAAAAAAAGCTGCGCCGGCGTGAACGGATGCAGAAGGCTGATCCTGTCGGCGATGGCGCCCGCGTTTACGAAAAAGAATATCCCGCACGCCAGGCTCAGCGCCGACAGCGCCCAATCGTAGAGCGGGATGTGGTCCGGCGCACGGGGCGTGGCCCCGATTGCGCCGAACATGATCGTGTAGATGCCGCAGACGAAGAGGATCCCCAAGATGAGTGGATCCGAGATCGTGAACAGGTTCGCGTAGATGACCCAGGCCGCGAAAACCGCCGCGACGACGATCAGGACTCGCTGCGAACCT
>NZ_WTUX01000014.1:25472-54607 GCF_009882975.1 Maritimibacter harenae | reverse complement strand
CCTGAGTCTCGTAATCTCCGGTCACCCGACATTGTTTTTGGGCATTTTGCTCATGTTTCTGAGCATATCGCAGTAATGTCCGATAATGCAATCTTATTGGACATAAACGAGCTCGACAATGCGCGGCGGTTTACGTCTATTATTGCGGAGAAAAGCGCCGTCGTGGAGTGGGCTTCCGGCTTGACCCACGCCCCCCCGAGACCCGTGACGCCAACACAACGATACTCCGGCTGCAATCCTGGGTCACGCGGGGCGCGGCGGAAGCCGCTGACAATGTTGCCTTTTTGTCGGCCACGGTGCTCGGGGCGCTGCATTTGGTGGCGGACGGGGCGCATTCCCCCACCTCTTGATCACCGACATGGCATTCGGTTTCGATTCAACCACACGAAACAAGCGGTTTGCACGGTTGCCCTCGCTTCCGAACCACTCGAAATCTTCTCGCCCTAACGCCCACCCGAACATAGTCTGGGTCTGACAGAAGGAGGGCTTCCCACATGGCTGAGACGACGTCCGCGGTTCGGTTCGAACACCACGGTGATCCTGACGTCCTGAAAGTGCAGGACGTCGAACTGGCCCCGCCCGCTGAGGGAGAGCTCCAGATCAAGCACGAAGCCATCGGCGTCAACTACATCGATATCTACCATCGCAAGGGGGTCTACGCGCCGCCGTTGCCGTTGCCCGCGGGACTGGGCATGGAAGGTGTCGGTGTGGTGCGCGCCGTGGGGGCCGGGGTCGATGGGTTCGCGGTTGGAGACCGGGTGGCCTATGTCGGCGGGCCGCCGGATGCTTACAGCCAGGCCCGTAACCTGCCTGCGGCGCGTGCCCTGAAGGTACCCTCGGATATGACGCCCGAGCTCACGGCGGCGCTCATCTTCAAGGGCCTGACCGTAGAGTATCTGATTCACAGGTGCCGCGCGATCAGCTCCGGTGACACGGTGCTTTGGCATGCGGCGGCCGGGGGCGTGGGCACGATTGCCTGCCAGTGGATGTCGGCGAAGGGGGGCATGGTGATCGGCACCGCGAGCTCGGCGGAGAAGCTCGAGGTCGCGAAGGCGAATGGCTGCACGCACCCGGTCAATTATCGTCAGACGGATTTCGAGGCCCGCGTGAAGGAGCTGACAGGCGGGGCGGGCGTCGATGTCGTATACGATTCCGTCGGGGCAGACACGTTCGAGAAATCCCTGAATTGCCTGCGACCCCGCGGGACCATGGTCAGTTTCGGCGAGGCGTCGGGTCCGGTGGACCCGGTCGCGATATCCACGCTCGGCGCCAAGGGCTCGCTCTACCTGACACGGCCGTCGATCGCGCATTACACGGCGCAGCGCAGTGAGTACGAGGCGGCTGCTGAGAACCTGTTCCAGGCGATCCGTGAGGGGGTCGTGCGTGCCCCGGAGATCACGACCTACGCTCTCGGCGATGCTGCCCGAGCGCACACGGATATGGAGGCGCGCCGGACCACGGGGTCCGTCATCCTGATACCCTGAGCGTGGGGTCGCGAGCCGAAATTCGGCTTCAGGAAAGCGGCCGTAGATGCGGCGAAGTCCAAATGCTGAAGACGTTTCATTTTGCCCAAGCGTTCAGGGTAATGGCCACGTTCGCGCCGCGCGGCTAAAGTTTACCTTGCGTCAAGTCGGCTCCCACCGTATACGACGGCACACAAGCCGATGGTCCTCCCAACATGGCCATCGGATTACTCCTCCCTGTTGGACTGTGGCCGAGCTTGTCTCGGCCATTTTTTTGTCCATAGGGTGCGGCTCGACGCTCGCGCGCCGGCTTGAGGTGCTGGGGCGGGCAGGGGGGACAGTGGCCGCGCCACATTCCTCGCTGCGGCGGTTTGAGCGGCATTCTCTGGAACAAACCGCCGTCGTTTGATTAGGGTGGCGGCATGACGTTCGTGCGATCCGATCCCAATGAAGAGGCGCTGAACCCGCCGCGGCTGCCGTCCTGGGCATTGCGGGGCGCCGCAGATACGCTGGATGACGTTGCCTTCTTGTCGGGCGCGGCCCTTGGTGCGCTGCATTTGTTGGTTGCGGACCGCGCGCTCCCTCAGACCCTGCTGCGCGACCGCCTTGCGCTTGGGGCGGCCGAGGCATGTGTGGCGTGGCAGGGCCGACCCGAGCGGGCTGCCGAATTGAGAGATGCCGTTCACTTGGCGCGGCCTGGAGATGCGTTGGGGCCTGCGGGAGAGGTACTCGCTGTCTGGCGGCGGGTGGTCGCGCGCCCCGCATCGACGAGGTCGCTCGCACGCGCTTTGCCGAATGTGACGTCCGAGGCGATCGAGGACTGGATGACGACAGGGCAGGGGGGACCGGTCGCCCGGGCCGCTGGCGTGCTGGAAGCCGTGCTTGCTGACCGGCCGCGGGACGAGGTGACGGCGTTGGCCCTGGCGGAAGCCACGCTTTCGAGGGCGCTTGGCTGGTCCCACGTGACGCCGGTCATCACCGCGGCCTTGCCGTCCCGTGCTCTGCGCCGCACCGGAGAGGACTTACGGTTGGCCTGTCACCGGGCCGCGCGCGCTGGGGCCGGGAGGGTGGCCCAGCAGGCGGTTGAGCTCGGGCGGGCTGGGGCGCGGCTTGAGGCTGTCGCGCCAAAGCTGCGCGCCAAGGGGGCCGGGCAGGCGGTGGCGTTGTTTTTCGAAAACGATGCCTTGGCCCCGGCGGCACTCACTCACCTGATGTCGGACCGAGCCGCCCGGCGGCTCTGTGATCGGCTCGTGGCTCTCGGCGCTGTGCGTGAGCTCACCGGGCGCGACACGTTCCGGCTCTACGGAGTGTGACGATGGCGAAAAGAGATGCGCCTGAGCTCGATCGTGAGCTGGCCGAGTTGCCGCCGGAGCTGCGCTGGCGCGAATGGATGCGCCGGGTCGAAGCGGTGCTCTTTGCCAGCGCATCGCCGGTGCCGCGCGAGGACTTGGCGCGCGTGGTGGGGCAGGGGGCCTCCGTCGAGCTCCTGGTCGAGGACCTGGCCGTGGATCTCGAAGGCCGCTCCTTCGAAGTGGCAAAGGTGGGCGATGGTTGGGTCTTGCGCACGCGTGTGGCCTACGCCCCGGCGATCCGGGCCGCGGCCGATCTCGGCGACCCGGTCACGGACCTCAAGGAGTTCGATGTCGCGGTTCTTGCCGCGATTGCCTATCACCAGCCGATCACGCGCGATGGACTCAAGGACATCTTCGGCAAGGAGATCAGCCGGGAGTTGATCGGGCGCCTGCATGCGCGTGAGCTGATCGCCCCGGGCCCGCGTGCACCGCGCAGGGGCGCGCCCTATACGTTTGTGACGACGGAGGCGTTTCTCGCGCATTTCGGTCTGGAGAGCCTGCGTGACCTGCCAGATCGGGAGGGACTT
The DNA here is from genome assembly GCF_009882975.1 of Maritimibacter harenae. GTDB lineage: Bacteria > Pseudomonadota > Alphaproteobacteria > Rhodobacterales > Rhodobacteraceae > Maritimibacter > Maritimibacter harenae. The sequence continues at coordinate 51,265 of NZ_WTUX01000014.1, read as the reverse complement.
TCGGACGCCGGTTTGACAGATGAGGGATAGGGCTGACCTCTATAGCTCAATAGACGGACAATAATGAGCTATAGGCAAAGGCTCTACCGCTCATGACGTGGATTTGGCCGATTCCTGGCTGTCCGGGTTTTTGCACGGATGCGGCGACGCTCGCGCTCTTCGAAGGACGCTTGTTCTGTCCTCGGGCGAGACCAGGGGTGTCGCAACCCACGTTGGCGTCAACGGTGTGCATCAAAATAATATTTGCTACACACTTGCGATTGTGTGTATCAATCTTATATTTGTTGCACACTGACAAAATGCAGGCACAAGATGGATCCAATATCGCACTCCCGCGCAGCCCAGGTCGCTTATCAGGACCTGCTGCGTATGCATCTCGACGAAGCGGCCTCGGAGGTTGTGGGCAGTATCGAGGAGCGTCACCGAAACGGGCGAACCTATCTCTACGACCGGTTCCGGATCGGGACCGAGATGAAGAGTCGCTACCTTGGCGAGGATAGTCCCGACCTGCGCGACCGCTTGGCGCACGCAGCTAACCTGAAGGCGGAGGCCCAAGAGCGAAAGAAGCGCATGTCGCGCCTGGCGCGCGTTCTCAGGGCCGAGGGGATGATCGGAACAGACCGGGAGACAGGCTCGCTGCTTTTGGCGTTCGCGCGCGCCGGCGTCTTCCGGCTCGGCGGTACGTTGATCGGGACCGGAGCCTATGCGCTTTATCAAGGGGAGCTTGGCGTTCGCTTCGATTCCGAGGAGCTTGCCCAGACGGGGGACATCGATTTTGCGAGCTTCGAGCGGCTGTCGGTGGCACTGGGTGACCGCGTCGAGGAAGAACCGGGTGATATTCTTCGGTCGATGAAATTCGAAGCTGTCCCGGGGGTTTTTGATCGACAGATATGGAAATGGCGTCAAAGCGGTGGCGAGGCCATGGTCGAGTTCCTGACGCCGGCTTTCGGCGACGAAGGCATCAAGCCGCTTCCGGCGCTCGGCGTAAGCGCGCAGGCTCTGAACTACCTCAATTTCCTTATTTCCGAGCCTATTCACGCGGTGGCGCTCTATCGCTCCGGCGTCCTCGTGCAAATTCCGCGCCCGGAGCGTTTCGCGATCCACAAGCTGATCGTGGCGAGCAGGCGGCATCGCGGCCCGGACGAGGCGAAGGCGCGCAAAGACCGGGCCCAGGCTGAGTTCCTCGTTCGCGTCCTTGCGGAAGATCGGCCCGACGATCTCGCCGAGGCCTACGAGCATGCGCTGTCGCAGGGTCCCCGATGGCGCGATCGGATCGATGCGAGCCTCGGGCGCATGCCAGCGACAAAGGATCTCCTGCGCGGGCTCTCATGAACTCGCGCAGATGGTGATGTTGTACGGACCGGAAGGTTGTTTGGCGTGGCGAGGCCGATGGCACACGAATGAACTGGATGGCGTATATAACGATCAAGATGCGTCGAAGTGACATCCCTGCACGAGATTGTCCGGTGGGCAGGTAGTGCACGCATGGGCCCGGGAACCGATCTACGCCGGCGGCCGTCGATCATTGACCCAGCGGCAATTCAAGATTAGTACCCGTAGAAAATCTGTTGGGGTGCCCCTTGGGGCTGAGATGCGATCACGCAAACCCATTGAACCTGAACCGGTTAGGACCGGCGTAGGAAACAGTTTTGGCGACCGCGTGATTATGGTCGCACCCTGTCTCCCCGTCCGGTCTGGCCCGCAGAATTGGACGCGACGTGACTGCAACAGCCCTTACCATTGCCGGATCTGACAGCGGCGGCGGCGCCGGTGTTCAGGCGGATCTCAAGACATTTTCCGCGCTTGGTGTTTTCGGATGCAGCGCTGTTACAGCCATCACTGCCCAGAACACCCGGGCGGTCATCGCCGTGCACCCGGTGCCGCTCGAGACCATCGCGGCGCAGATCGCGGCCGTTCTCGAGGAGATACGGGTAGATTCGATCAAGATCGGGATGCTTGGCGGACCGGAGCTTGTGGCCTGCGTGGCTGAAGCCATTGCGGCGTTCGACGGCCCGATCGTACTTGACCCGGTGATGGTGGCGAAATCCGGTGATGCGCTTTTGCCGGACAGCGCGGTGGCCGCGTTGACCGAAAGCCTGATCCCGCGGGCGAGTTTGCTGACCCCGAACCTGCCCGAAGCGGCGCGGCTTCTCGGAACGGCAGAGGCCGTCGATGACGCGGACATGCAGGCGCAGGGGCGCCGGTTGCTCGACATGGGGGCAGGGGCCGTGCTGATGAAGGGGGGCCACGGCGGTGGTGACACGTGCACCGACTGGCTGATCGGCCCAAGTGGTTCACAAGCGTTCGCGTCGCCGCGCATTGCCACCGGCAATACCCACGGCACCGGCTGCACATTGTCGTCGGCCATTGCTGCGGGCTTTGCCCTCGGGCAACCATTGGCCGAGGCGGTGGACCGCGCGCATGGCTGGCTGCATGCCGCGATCCTTGCCGCCGATGGGTTGGAAATCGGCCAGGGTCACGGGCCGGTGCATCATTTCCACGAGGTCTGGGCATGAACGTCGTCGTCCGGGGCAGCGGCGTCGCGGGGCTGTGCGTGGCGGCAGAGCTGGCATCGCGTGGGCACACCGTGACAGTGTCCGACCCGAATGGCGGCCCCGGCGCGCATGGCTGTTCGTGGTGGGCCGGCGGAATGCTTGCACCGGACTGCGAAGGCTTCGCCGCGGAGGAACCGGTGATCCGGTTGGGCCGCACCGCTGGCGCGTGGTGGGAGGCACAGGGGGCCGAGGTTTCGCGGCGCGGCACGCTGGTCGTCGCTCTCGGCCGCGATCGCCGGGAGCTCGACATCTTCGCCCGCCGCACTGCCAACCACCGCTGGCTTGACCGCGACGGCGTTGCCCTTGCCGAACCCCAGTTGTCCGGTTGTTTCGACCGCGCGTTGATGATGACGGACGAGGCGCATCTGAACCCGCGCGCGACCCTGATCGCCCTGCAGGGGCGGTTGGCTGATGCAGGGGTGCGGTTCACGACCGAACCGGTCGACGGAGAGCGGATCGTCGATTGCACCGGCTTCGCCGCCCGTGCCGCTCTGCCCGACCTGCGCGGCGTAAAGGGCGAAATGGTCGTCTTGCGTGCGCCTGGTGTTTCGCTGACCCGCCCGGTGCGCCTGCTGCACCCGCGCTTTCCGCTTTACATCGTGCCGCGCGGCGACGGTGTCTACATGTTGGGCGCCACCCAGATCGAAAGCGGCGAACGGAGCCGGGCCACGGTACGTTCGGTTATGGAGCTTCTGTCCGCCGCCTATGCGCTCGATCCCGCCTTCGGCGAGGCGGAACTGCTGGAGATCGGCGTCGACGCCCGACCGACCTTTCCCGACAACCTGCCGCGCCTGATCGATGTGGGCGGCACGCTCTACGTCAACGGACTTTTCCGTCACGGCTTTCTGCTGGCACCCGCAATGGCGCAGATGACGGCACAAGTCATTGAAAAACAAGAAACACCGGAGCTCTGGCATGAATATCACGCTTAACGGCACACTGCAGGACATCGCCGGCCCGACGCTGGAAGACCTGCTGCGGGAAACCGGGCAGGCCGGGGCCAAGGTGGCCACCGCTGTCAACGAAACCTTCGTGCCGGCAGGTCAGCGTGCCGACCTGGTGCTGCAACCGGGCGACCGGGTTGAAATCGTCGCCCCGCGGCAAGGAGGCTGATATGCCGACATTTTACGGCACCGAGTTCGCGTCCCGCCTGATGCTGGGCACCGCGCAATATCCGTCACCGGCCATTCTGGCCGACGCCTTTCGCCGATCCGGCGCAGGGATCGCCACCGTTTCGGTGCGGCGCGAGGCGGACGGCGGCGAGGCAGGCCAGCAGTTCTGGTCCTTGATCGAAGGGCTGGGGGTGGCACTTCTGCCCAACACGGCCGGCTGCCATTCGGTCCGCGAAGCCGTGACCACGGCCCAGATGGCTCGGGAATTGTTTGGCACCCCCTGGATCAAGCTGGAGGTCATTGGCCATGCGGACACGTTGCAACCGGATCCGTTCGGACTGGTCGAGGCGGCGCGGATCCTGACCGAGGACGGCTTTCAGGTCTTTCCCTATTGCACCGAGGATCTTGTGCTATGCGATCGGCTGCTGAACGCGGGTTGCGAGGTTCTGATGCCCTGGGGGGCGCCGATCGGCACCGGGCTGGGGTTGAACAATATCTACGGATTGCGGTCTCTGCGAGCCCACTTCGCCGAGGTTCCGCTCGTGATCGACGCTGGTCTCGGCCTGCCAAGTCAGGCGGCCCATGCGATGGAGTTGGGATTTGACGCGGTCTTGCTGAATACCGCGGTTGCCAAGGCAGGCGATCCCGCAGCCATGGCCGAAGCCTTTGCCGGAGCCGTCTCCGCTGGCGCCCTGGCGCATCAGGCCGACCCGATGCCGCCGCGCGACATGGCAGCTCCTTCCACCCCCGTCCTCGGAAAGGCGTTTCTGGAATGAACCTGCCCCGTTTCTATCCGATCTTCGACAATGTGCGCTGGCTTCGCCGGATGCTGCCGCTGGGTGTGAAACTGGTGCAACTGCGCCTGAAGAACCTCGCCGAAGCCGAACTGCGGGCGCAGATCGCCGAAGGGCAGGCGCGGTGCCGCGATCACGGGGCGCTGCTGGTGGTCAACGATTACTGGCAGATCGCCATCGAACTTGACTGTGACTGGGTGCATCTGGGGCAGGAAGACCTCGACACCGCGGAGATTGATGCGATCCGGGCGGCGGGGCTGAAGCTGGGGGTGTCCACCCATGACGACGTGGAATTGGACCGGGCGCTCGCCCTGAACCCGGATTACGTGGCGCTGGGGCCGGTCTATCCAACCATCCTGAAAAAGATGAAATGGCACCAGCAGGGGGTGGACAAGCTGACCGACTGGAAAGCCCGGGTCGGCGATGTTCCCCTGATCGCTATCGGCGGGATGTCCGCGGAACGGGCGCCGGGCGCCTTTGCCGCCGGGGCGGACGTGGTTTCTGCCGTGACGGACATCACGCTGAACGATGACCCCGAGGCCCGGGTTCGTGAATGGCTCGAGGCCACCGCGTGACCCGTTACGCCCGCCAGATCGCGGTGCCGGGGTTCGGCACCTCTGGGCAAGCGGCCCTGCGCGAAGCCCGCGTCCTCGTCATCGGCGCGGGCGGGCTTGCAGCGCCGGTGCTGCAATACCTGGTAGGCTCAGGGGTCGGATTTATTCGGCTGGTCGATGCTGACACGGTGTCGCTGTCGAACCTGCACCGCCAGACTCTGTTCCGGGAGGCAGACATCGGTCAGCCCAAGGCGCAGACCGCCGCCGGCCATATGGCCGCGTTGAACCCAGAAACGGTGGTGGAACCCCTTGGTATCAGGTTCGATCCAGCCATCGCTCCGGGCCTGCTTGAAGGAATGACGCTGGTGCTCGACTGCGCCGACAGTTTCGCGGCCAGCTATACCGCCAGCGACGCTTGCCAGCGCATGGGGGTGCCGCTGTTCTCGGCCTCGGTCGTGGGCACAGACGGCTATTGCGGCGGGTTCTGCGGGCCGGCTCCGTCGCTGCGTGCGGTCTTTCCCGACCTGCCGGAACGGCTGGGCAGTTGCGACACCGATGGTGTGCTCGGCCCATCCGTTGGCGTGATCGGTGCGCTGCAGGCGCAGATGGCCTTGGCGTTTCTGGCGGGCGACACGACGCCATTGGGCCGGATCGTGACCTATGATGCCGACGCTTTGCGTTTCGGTGGTTTCCGCTTTGACGCCGCCCCGGAGCCCGTTGACGGTCCGCGTTTCATTGCTGCCCGGGACATAGCCCCCGGCGACTTCCTGATCGACCTGCGCGGCGCAACCGAACCCGGCCCGGAGCTTCCTGCCGCCATTCGGCGCACCGTCACCGACTTCGGCCCGGACGGCCCATTCCCCGCCCCGGGCCAGCGTGCCGTTCTGGCGTGCCGGTCCGGCCTGCGCGCCTGGCAGGCGGCTGAACGGCTGCAGCCCCATTGGGACGGCGACATCGTTCTGATCGCCCTCGGCGACACGTAACCAAAACCGGAGACACGTTGATGAAGAAAATATTGCTTTCGGCCCTGTTGCTGACCGCCCCGCCCGCGTTCGCACAGGACAAGATGACGCTTCTGCTCGATTGGTTCGTAAACCCCGACCACGGGCCGATCATCGTGGCGCAGGAAATGGGGTTCTTTGCTGACCAGGGGCTTGAGGTCGAGGTCGTTGCCCCCGCAGACCCGTCGGACCCTCCGAAACTGGTGGCGGCAGGACAGGCCGACCTGGCGATTTCCTACCAGCCGTCCCTGCACCTGCAAGTGGCCGAGGGGCTGCCGCTCGTGCGCGTCGGTACGCTGGTGGCGACGCCGCTCAACTGCCTTCTGGTGCTGGCCGACGGTCCGGTGAAAGAGGTCGAAGACCTGAAGGGGGGCAAGGTCGGCTTTTCCGTGGCTGGGGTCGAGGAGGCGCTGCTTGGCGCCGTCCTGAAGACGCACGGGCTTTCGACGTCGGACGTGGAGCTGGTGAACGTCAACTGGTCGCTCTCGCCATCGCTGATGTCAGGGCAGGTCGACGCGGTCATCGGCGCCTATCGCAACTTCGAGCTCAACCAGATGACGATCGAAGGCGTCGAAGGAAAATGCTTCTACATCGAGGAAGAAGGCGTTCCGACCTATGACGAACTGATCTACGTGGCCAACCCTGGCACGATGGACCGCGGCATGATCCGCCGCTTCCTGCGGGCCACGGAACTGGCCACCCAGTATATCGTGAACCACCCGCAAGAAAGCTGGGACGTCTTTTCCGGCACCTCCAACGAGTTGCAGGACGAGTTGAACGAAATGGCATGGGCCGACACGCTGCCGCGCTTCGCCCTGCGCCCGGAAGCGCTGGACGAAGCCCGCTACGCGCGGTTCGAAACTTTCCTTTCGGAGTCCGGTCTTGTCGAGGGCACTCGCCCTGTTGCGGATTTGGCCATCGATCTGGGGGAAGAATGACTTACGGCACCACATTCCCGCTCTGGCGGGCAGCGGCGGGCGAGCATTGGCCCGCCTATGCCGATCACGCCTTCGTTCGGGGGCTGGCCGATGGCAGCCTGCCGCGGACGGCCTTTCTGCATTACCTGGTCCAGGATTACCTGTTTCTGGTCCATTTCAGCAGGGCCTGGGCGCTCGGAGTGACCAAGGCGGGAACGGTCGCGGAGATGCGCCTTTGCGCGGCGACGGTAAACGCGCTGATCAACGATGAAACCACACTTCACGTCGAGCTTTGCGCCCGCGAAGGCATATCCGAGGCGGAGCTTTACGCCGCAGAAGAGCGGCCCGAAAACATCGCCTACACCCGTTATGTTCTGGACGCCGGCCATTCGGGCGATTTCCTCGACCTGCTGGCGGCATTGGCGCCCTGTGTCTTGGGCTACGGAGAGATCGGCGCGCGGCTTCTGGCTGGTGGCGGAGGCGGACCTTATTGCGAGTGGATCGCCATGTATGGCGGGCAGGAGTATCAGGATGTCTGCCGCAGTGTCGGCGAACTGCTGGACGGCGCGGTTGCCCGCCGATTGGGGGCGTCGCCCACGGAAAGCCCCCGTTGGGAGTCCCTCTGCAAGGGTTTCACCACGGCCACCCGGCTTGAGGTTGGCTTTTGGGACATGGGCTTGACCCCGTGAAAGATGCGCCGTCGCTTGTCCTGAAAGGCAGCGCGGCCTTCGACGGGACGCCGCTCTTTGCCGACCTGTCGTTCACGGCCCCGGGCGGGTGCTGGACCTGCCTGTTGGGGCCATCAGGCGTTGGTAAATCCACGATCCTGCGCCTGCTTGCCGGACTCGCGGAGGGCGCCACTTTCACGGGGCGGATGCAGGCCGGCGACGGCGGCCCGTTGCAGGGGCGCATAGCGCTGATGGCGCAGGACGATCTGCTGCTGCCGTGGCTGACGGTGGAGGCCAATGTCACGCTTGGGGCGAGGCTGCGCGGCGAGACCCCCGACCGAGTACGCGTGGGCCAGGTGCTCGAACAGGTGGGGTTGGGCGACCTTGCCGCCCGCCGCCCGTCCGAACTCTCGGGTGGGCAGCGGCAGCGTGCAGCGCTTGCCCGAACGCTCATGGAAGACCGCGCGATCGTTCTGCTGGACGAGCCGTTCTCGGCGCTCGATGCCCGTACGCGGGCTCGGATGCAGGAACTGACGGCCGCCACCCTGGCAGGGCGTACCGTGCTGCTGGTCACCCACGACCCGGGCGAGGCCGCTCGGCTGGGCGACAAGATCGTGGTGATGACCGAGGCGGGTCTGCATGATCTGCCGCCTCCGCCGGGCGCCGTGCCGCGACCGGTCGGCGACCCCGACACTTTGACCGTGCAGGCCCGCCTGCTGGAAATTCTGAGGAAAGACGAGACATGCGCCCCACTGACGACCTGAAATCACGCGTCCAGAACGACTGGACCGCCGCCACCGATCATCCTTTCACTCGCGCGCTGGCAGATGGCAGCCTCGCGCCGGAAAAGATGGCGGGCTACCTGCAACAGGATTACCTCTTCCTCGATGGTTTCGTGCGGCTGCTGGCGTCGGTAATTGCCCATGCGCCCACATTGGAGGATGCCGTCCCGGCCGCGCAGTTTCTGGCGCTGATCACAGGGCCCGAGAACACCTATTTCCTGCGCAGTTTCGACGCATTGGGTGTCCGCGCAGACGCCCCGGCGGCATCCGAGGCGCGGGCTTTTCAGGATCTTATGGCCGAAGCGCGCCATAGCGGGCGCTATGAATGCATGCTGGCCGTGCTCGTGGTGGCGGAATGGAGCTATCTCGAATGGGCAACGCCGTTTGCAGGGCGCGTGGATGACCTGCCATTCTGGCTGGGAGAATGGATCACGCTGCATACGGGCGACGCGTTCGCGGACGTTGTCGCGTACCTGCGCGGTCAGCTGGATCAGGTCTGGCCCGGGCTGAGCGCTGCCGAACGGGCGCATGCCGAAGACCTGTTCATCCGTGCCGTGTCGCTGGAGCGGGCCTTTTTCGATGCCGCGGAGGCCGGCTTCGACGTGGCCCGATGACCGGCGCACGCACCCTGCTGATTTCGGCCTTCCTGGGGTTGGCGCTCTGGCAGGCCGTGGTCATGATCACGGGTCTTCCCCGGTTCATCCTGCCGGGGCCGGCCCTGGTGGCCGAAACCATGTGGAAAAGCCGCGCTCTGCTGGCCGAAAACGCGCTTGTCACCATGACGGAAGTGCTTATCGGTCTCGTCCTCGGCACCCTGCTGGGGGCGGTATCTGCCATTGCGCTGGCCGGCTCGCGGACGGTGCGACACCTGGTGCGCCCGCTCCTGGTGTTCAGCCAGGCTATCCCGGTCTTTGCGCTCGCGCCCATCCTGACGCTGTGGTTCGGCTATGGCCTTGGGTCCAAGATCGTGATGGCCCTGATCATCATATATTTTCCCGTCACTTCGTCATTTCTGGATGCGCTCTTGCTTCCCCATCACGACTGGGTGGGTCTGGCCCGGGTGATGGGGGCCAGCCGAGCAAGGGTCATGTGGCACATCCGCATCCCGGCTGCATTGCCCGGTCTCGCCAGTGGGCTTCGGCTCGCGGCGGTTTACGCGCCGATCGGGGCGATCATAGGCGAGTGGGTCGGCTCTTCCAAAGGTTTGGGATACCTGATGTTGCTGGCCAATGGCCGCGCGAAGACCGACCTGATGTTCGCGGCCCTGGTCGTGCTGGCAGTCCTGACGGTGCTCTTGCACGCCGCTGTGGGCTGGGGTGCTCGGACGCTGCTGGAGCGGCGCTGAACCAAGGCTGCTATGCCACTTTTTCGCCGTGTCACTCCGCCAAAACTATCTCGGCATAATTCCTTGTAACTCATTGAAATCGTCAATGATGGCTCGGAGCCACCGCCTTGTGTGTATATGTGGAATTTATGCAAGGTAGACCTCACGGACGTGTTCCGTGACCCCTGCCTGCTCCCAGGCTTCGAAAGCAAGCGCTTGCAGGACAGTTGTCGGGTTGTTCGTGATCACCGCAGCTCCATGGTAGATTAACCGTGCTTGGTCACATGGCTGCCATGCCGTTTTGCGACGACGAACTTTCGGGTTGCATCCAAAGTTGACGTAAGGTCAATTCTGGGCCTGTAATCCATGAAAGGCAATGCATGTTCTACATGCAACGCGACACACCGCGCGTCCGGTCCGTCGGTCTCGGACACGGTTGATGCACAAGGTTCGGACTTGCGTGACGCCTCCTACGCGACAAAGACGGAAGAAACTCCCATTCATGTGACCCCAATCAACAGGCCCACGGCAGGAGTGGTGGTAGCACCAGAACTCGCGCTGCAGGACGTCTCGGTCCAGTTGGGAGACGTGGATGTCCTGTCCGATGTGTCGTTTCGCATGCGGGAGCGCCGGATCGGCATCGTCGGGCGCAACGGCTCGGGCAAGACGACGTTGGCAAGGGTGACCTCGGGCTTGCTGCCCCCGTCTAAAGGCACGGCCCACATTGACGGCGCCAACATGGCACGCGACCGGAAGGCGGCGCTGCGTGCGGTGGGCATCCTGTTCCAGAATCCCGACCACCAGATCATTTTCCCGACCGTCGGTGAGGAGATCGCCTTCGGGCTCATTCAACTCGGCCGCAGCCGGGAAGAGGCCGCGCGTGACACGGCCCATATTCTGGCACGGTTCGGCAAGACCGACTGGCAGGGTGCCGCGACACACGCGCTTTCACAGGGACAGAAACAGCTGGTCTGCCTGATGGCCGTTCTGGCGATGGAGCCACGCTTGATCGTGCTCGACGAACCCTATTCCGGGCTCGATATCCCGACACGAATGCAGCTCATGCGCTACGTGGATACGGTCCAGGCGACCGTGGTGCAGATCACCCACGATCCAGAGAGCGTGCGACATTTCGAACGGGTCATCTGGCTCGATCGTGGCACGATCCGGATGGATGGTCCGGCAAATGAGGTACTGGCCGCGTTCGAGCGGCAGATGGCGGCGTGGGGGCAAGACGATGATCTCTCTGACCTCACCGGTTGAAACCTGGGCGCACCGTGTTCGAGCCGGCGTGAAGCTCGCGATCCTGTCGGCGGCGACGGTGGCACTATTCGCGCTGCAGGACCCCGCGTGGCTCGCATTGTCGCTCGTGGGGGCCGCGGCGCTTGTCGTAAGCGGGGGGTGGCGGTTCACCCGTTCGGCCCTGCGAAGCCTGAGGATACTGATCCCATTCCTGCTCTTGGTCGCTGCCTGGCACGGTGTCACGGGAGAATTCGAGGCAGGGCTCGTCGTCGCGCTGCGGCTGCTCGCGGCCCTCACATTGGCGAATTTCGTGACGATGACGACGCGACTGACCGACATGGTGGCGGTCGCCGCGGTCCTGCTCGCGCCCTTGCGCCGGCTGGGCTTTTCGACGCGCGCTTTTGAACTCTCGATCGCCCTCGTTATGCGGTTTACCCCGGCAATCGCGCAGAAGGGCGGACGCCTGGCAGAAGCCTGGCGGGCCCGCTCGGTCCGGCGGGTGGGCTGGCAGATCGTGATGCCCCTTGCCGCAACCGCGCTCGATGACGCCGACCAGGTTGCCGAAGCGCTTCGTGCGCGCGGTGGCGTGGACCCCACCTGATGGAAACGCAACGGAGGAACTATGGAACGTAACCTTGCTCACATCGCCCTTTTTGCCGCGTTGATCGCGGCCCTTGGCCTGATCCCTAAATTCACGTTGGCCTTCGGTGTGCCGATCACCGCCCAAAGCATGGGCGTCATGCTCTGCGGCACCATTCTGGGTGCAAAACGCGGCGCCCTTGCTGTGCTCCTGTTCCTCGTCCTCGTCGCCTTGGGGCTGCCGCTTCTGGCCGGCGGCCGCGGCGGTCTGGGCGTGTTCGCCTCGCCCTCGGTCGGTTTCCTGATCGGCTGGCCGATCGCGGCCTTTGTCACGGGCCTGATCGTCGAGCGCTGGAACGCCCCGATCCTGCCGGTGGCCACGTCGGCGGCGATCCTTGGCGGTGTCTCCGTGTTGTATGTCTTCGGCATTCTCGGCATGGCCTACATGCTGGACAAGACCATCCCGGCCGCTGGTGCGCTGTCGCTCTCCTTTATCCCCGGCGACCTGGTCAAAGCCATCGCCACCGGTCTGATCACCGCGGGGCTCGCCCGGACGCGCCCGGCAAGCATCCTGTCACGCGGATGACGCTGACCCCGGCAGAGACATTGTTGTTCGCGCGCCACTCGGTTCGGGCGTTCACGACCGAGCCGGTGCCGCGCGCGGACGCGGAACGGATCCTGCGGGCGGCCCGGTCGGCCCCGAGTGGCGCGAACCTTCAGCCCGGTCGGTTTCACTTGTTGACCCGGGCGCCGCTCGCGTCGCTCGGCGCAGCGCTGACGGCGGCCGCTGAAAATGGTCGTCCTCCCGTCGCGGAATACTCCTACTTCCCCCAACCGATGCCACGTGAGTTGAAGGAGAAGCAGAAGGCGGCGGGATACGCGCTCTATTCCAGCCTCGGGATCGGGCGGCGCGACATTGCCGCGCGTCGGTCGCAGTTCGACAAGAACTATCGGTTCTTCAATGCGCCCGTGGGTATTGTCGTGACGATCCACCGGGATATGGGGAAGGGATGCTTCATGGATCTTGGCATGGCACTCATGGCGCTGATGGTGGCAGCCGAGGGCATGGGGTATGCCACCTGCGGGATCGGTGCGCTCGCCAATCATGCCGACGTGGCGCACGAACACCTGGCCTTGCCGGCCGAGGAATTGGTTGTCTGTGGCATGGCATTGGGTCGGGCCGACCCGGAAGCTGCAGTCAACGCGGTCCGCACCGCGCGGGATGACCCCGAGGAATTCGCGACATTTCGCGGGTTCAGCTGACGGAAAACATAACGGCAGTTCCCAAGCCGCCAGCCGCAGCAATGGCGGCCAGCCCGGTGCCTCCACGTTGTTTGAGTTCATGGAACAACCGCACGGCGTTGATCGTGCCTGACACACCGACGGGGTGACCGCGGGCTAGACCACCGCCGCCAGGGTTTACGATGGTGGGATCGAGCCCCGCGCCATGGACACAGGCGATGGCCTGCACCGCATAGGCCTCCATCACCTCCGCGACGGCCAAGTCGCGTGCGGCCGTGCCCGTGCGGTCCAGAAGGGCATGGATCGCGGCGACCGGGGCGAGACCGGGCAAGTCCGGCTCCGCGCCCAGCGTTACCCCGCCCCGGTAGGCCAGGCCGGGATCCGGTAGTTGGGCGGCCACGCGGTCCGATACGAGCAGGCAGACCGCCGCGCCGTCGGCCGCGACCGCCGCGTTGGCCGCGGTGATGCTGCCGGAAAGGCGCGGCGCGCGGGCGGCCAGCTTTGGGGTCAGATTGCGAGTGAAGGCGTCACGGTCCCAGCCGGCAAATGGCACCAGTTCTGCAGACATGTCTGCAGCGCGAGCCTTCCTATGGCTCTCAATGGCCCAGTCGTCCTGGACAGCGCGGGGCACGCCGCTGGCAATGGCCAATGCCTCCGCCGCGTCATCCATCTCCGGATCGCGATCAGGCCAGGGCGTAAAGGGCGGCCGCTCATAGGCAACGGGGGCGCCGCCATCGGGATCGGTGCGCAGACGAAGCGGGCGGCGGGTATAGCTTTCGACCACGCCAGCGGCGATGACCTCCGCCTGGCCCGCGGCAATGAGGGCCGCCCCAACCACGAGTGCATCGAGCCCGCCGCAACACTGCCGGTCAAGCGTGAGCCCGGCGACACGCTCAGGCAGGCCGGCGGCCAAAGCGACGCGCCGGGCTGGGTTGCCGCCCGCGCCGAGCGCGTTTCCGAGCACAACGTCATCGACCGCATCCGGCGCCAGGCCGGCGGCGGCCATGACACGCGTCAAGACAGGTGCGCAAAGGTCATCCAGCTCAAACCGCGACAGGGCGCCCCCGCGGGGAGCGACAGGCGTGCGTAACGCCGCGATGACACGGACCCCGGTCATTCCCTGGCCTCGATGAGGTGTGTCGCCCGCGCCAGATCTGGCTTGCCCGAAGTAGTCACAGGAAAGTCCTCTGCCACGAATATCCTGCGCGGTGCCACAAGTGGGACGAAGCGCTGGCGACTGGCCCGTAAGAGGTCGTCCACCGTCATGTTTTCTGGCAGTGCGTCGATCAGAGCAACGAGCACGGTGCCGCGGTTCTGGTCGCGGCGCGGTAGCACCGCGGCATGGGTCACGCCTTGGTGGGACAGAAAGAACAGCTCGATATCTTCGGGGAAGACGTTTTGATCGGCAATCGTGACCATGCGGTTCTTGCGCCCGGCGATGCTCAGGCTGCCATCCTCGGCAAGGTGGCCGGCCTCTCCCACCGTGACGAAACCTTCATGCCACTGTGTGTCCGGGCTTTCACCCTCGGCGTATCCTTCGAACAGGTAGGGGCTCTTCACCCAGATCGTGCCAAGGTCCGCGCCGGGTGGATCGATGCGGATTTCGACGCCCGGATAGGCCGGGCCGACGCTGCCCTCCGGCCCGGCCCCGTCGCTCCAGGCGATGAAACTTGTTTCGGCTGCGCCGTAGAATTCGGTTACGGTCGCATTCGGGGCAAGGCGTTGGACCTCATGGCGAAGGTCCTGGCCCATGCGACCGCCACCACACAGGACATGGCGGAGCGTTGGCAATTCCCGACCGACGCGCGCCAGAAGCCGCAACTGCGTTGGGGTGGCATAGAGCACGGTCGTGCCTCGGTCCGCGAGTCCCGCCGCCTGGTGTGCTGGTCGCAGACCGGCAAGGTCAACTATGTCCGCACCGACATGGGCGGCTTCGACAATCGCGTAGAGCGCGAGGGAGTGAACTGGGCGGCCGAGGATGCCGTAGACGTCGGTCAGCCCAAGCCCAAGGTGGTCGCGATTGACCTCGAAGCTCGCGATCCACGAGCAATGGGTTCGTCGGATCGTCTTGGCCGGACCGGTCGTTCCGCCAGATCGGATACGAAGGTATCCAGCCGTGCCGCCCACAACGGGTGAAATCCCGTCGGGCGTGACCGAGAATTCTTCCCCTGCACGTATCGCATCGCGCAATGCGAGAAGGTCTCCTGAACCCGCCCTGGTCAACGGAGTGGTTGCGTCATGCCAGTGGAACGCTGCTGGCTGCGCCGGGTCGAGCGGTAGGGGGCGCTCCGGTTTCGTCATGGAGGGTTAGTTTCTTTCTGCGAACAGCGTTCAGCTTAGCAGGTCACCTGCTCCAACACTATGGAGCCAAAGTCGGATCGGCAGAATGCTCGGCGGTCAAACGGCCAGTTTGCGACTTGGCGACCAGTTTTCGAGGGGGCGAGCTAGGATGCTTTCGTGGGTACCACCGTGCGGGGGGCAAGCAGGTAGGTGTGAAAGCATGCGCCGCTGTGTGACGAATACACGTGCATCCTGAAGTTTCTGGTCAGGGCACAAATTGTCAAATGGGCGGGGAGCGGGCGTTCGTTGCGGTTCAGACGAAGGTCTGCAACGCGGACGAAACCGCCCTTGCGAGCAGACCTCTCAACGACTGCTCCCGGCCCTTTCAGAAAACAAGCCACTGATGGCAAAAGCGTTGCGCAAGAGCTATTGTCCCGGCGCAGCAACAGCAGACTCAGTGAATGAACCGGGCAATCATTGGCGTACTACGAACAGGATTTCAAAGAGGTCGCGCATTGTGGTGCTAACACCACCATCCGCATCGCATGCGATGCTGAAGGACGAAAGAGCGCGGCATTCGGAATTGTTGGCCGCAGTCCGGGGCCGATGACTGCCGTCGGTGTCTACATTCTGCTTCCCCATGGCATTCCAGTGTCTGATTTCAAAATGGGAGGAATTGGCCAACCGTTCGACCCACCGCCACCGGAAGGATGTGTCCCGGCAATTCTTGGCTCTGACTCATTGGGGTGCTGGGGCCACCAATGCCCGCAATGCAGTGGCTACTTCCGAAATGGACACCACGCGGCAATTTATCCGCAGACCTGCCCTTATTGCGGCTTAAGGGCTGCGGCCTTTCAGTTTCTCACGCCGGCACAGCGAGAGTTCCTCGCACACCTAGCGAAGACGTTGGAGGAAGAACTTTCTGCACCCGACGAAAAGGGGACAGAACGGCAGGTTGAAATCGACATGGAAAGCCTCGTAAGGCAGGCCGCAGATGAACAAAAGCCGGATTTCTACTATGCCTCGCAAACCCAACAGACCCGATACAACTGTGAACACTGTGGAGAATTTAACGATATAAGAGGCCTCTATGGTTACTGCGCCGCCTGTGGGTGGCGGAATAATGTCCAGATACTAGCGGGTCGGCTTGAGGGAATAAGGCAGTCCTTAAATGACGAACAAACGCAACCGGAGGCTGCAGTAGGCCAAAGCGTTTCGGCGTTTGATGCAGCGTGCCGCGACTATTCCAATCAACTCATACGCCGCATCCCCATGAAGCCCGCAAGGAAAGAAGCGCTTTCTCGATTGGTCTTTCATGACATTGAGTCGGAAACGTTCAAGCGTCTTAAAGAATACTTCGACCTGAATCCCCTCAAGGGAATTTCGGACAAAGACTCTCTATTTATTCGGCTCATGATGGAGCGGAGGCACGTCTATGAGCACAATGCGGGCGTCATCGACCGTAGATACATCGACCGTAGCGGTGATGAAGGAGCAGTAGAAGGGAACCTACTACGTGAAAACCGCGAAAACGCCCACCGACTGATTGGTTTGCTTGCTCGTATGGCGAGCAATGTTGACAAGGATTTCCACGAAATTTTCACGCCAACCGAGTGGCCAATCAAATACTTCGAAGAGCGGCAAAAAAGGGCACAACGGTAGCGTCCTTAGGCGGCCATTCGTACACAGTGCATTGTTGTTGAGAAAGGCTCGAAGCAGCCGTTGCCGCTGCCAGCCACCAACGTCCGCACTGGGCCGAAAGCCACCACTGTTACCAAGGGTAGGAAGGCAGAAAGGCAGCTCTCCGCGCCGAAGCCGCCGGAGGGCCGCTCAACGAGCGATCAATGTCGGAGATCGGGCGCGGCGGATATGCTTCCTGAAGGCCCGTGAAGGTGCGCCGTTTGAAATTGCTCGAACAGTGCCCAAAGGGGGCGCACCTTCGACCGACAGGTCGCAGAACGTCTAGACCGTATCGCCTTACTGAACGGCGACACGTTGCTCGGGCGCCCGTATTCCGAAGTGGCGGATCGGTCCATCGGGCAATGGGGAAATTCGGCCGTCAGCCGGGTCTTGCAACAGCGCCCCGGACAGTCGCGGTTTGGCGCACTCCCGAGCAAAATTCTCCCCATCGCGGTGCAAGGATTCCTTGCTGAGTTTCGCCCACGTCGGTCGATAACGATCAATGCTCAAAGAATGTGCATTGTGGGAATAAGAAACTTTTCAATGTTTCGAATGCTTTGACAAGCGAAGTATCGATCCGCGAGAAAAAGTCGCATACAGACCTTGTAGTGTCGTTTTGATCTGATGTTAGGTAGAGCCATACTTGGCCGGGTTGGACAAAATTTCGATAAGACGAACGATCCGACGACGCGACAAGGGCGAGAAGCCCCCGGTCACAAAGGATCAGATGGATCCTGCCCGCGCATTAGCGTGCGGATAGATGACGACGATCACGACGGCGACGCCTCCGGCATTCTGCTCCGCGGAATCCGGCAGTTACTCTGCGCCCGCCCCCCCCCGGCCTGCCGTCATCCGGACATTGGAGACAGACATGACAAGCGACGTCGCAAGCAATGCCGAACTCACCATGACCCAGCAGGTCTACAGTGATGACCCTTTGGCAGACCGCCAGACGGGGCATTACCGCATGGAATACGTCACGAGCTTTGTCGACAAATGGGATGAATTGATCGACTGGGCCGGACGGGCCGAAAGCGAAGGTCAGTTCTTCATCGACATCCTCAAGGCTCGCGGCAAGGAGCGGGTTCTGGACGTGGCCTGCGGTACCGGCTTTCACTCCGTCCGACTGACCAAGGCAGGGTTCGACGTCACCGCGGCCGACGGGAACGCGGCCATGGTCGCCAAGGCCTTCGAAAACGGGCAGCGTCACGGCCTCATCCTGAAGACCGCGCAAGCGGATTGGCGCTGGCTCAACCGTGATATTCACGGCAAGTACGATGCGATCATTTGCCTGGGCAACTCGTTTACGCATCTGCACGAAGAGCAGGATCGCCGCCGGGCGCTGGCCGAGTTCTATGCCGCGCTCAAGCATGACGGTGTGCTGATCCTCGATCAACGCAATTACGATGCGATGCTCGATCACGGGTTTTCGAGCAAGCACAAGTATTACTACTGCGGCGACCAGGTGGTCGCCGAGCCGGATCACGTGGACGAGGGGCTGTGCCGGATGCGCTACAGTTTTCCCGACAAATCCGAGTTCACGCTCAACATGTGCCCGATCCGGAAGGATTACATGCGCAACCTGTTTCGCGAAGCCGGGTTCGAACGGGTCCGCACCTATGGCGACTTCCAAGAGACTTATGCCGAGGATGAGCCGGATTTCTTCATCCACGTTGTGGAGAAGTCCGCGCTGCACGTGAGCCGCTGGGGCGGTGATGGTGGCACCGAAGAGGCGGACATCCGCGATGTCACCGAAACCTACTACGACAGCGACGATGCTGACACCTTCTATTCCACGATCTGGGGGGGCGAGGACCTGCATATCGGGCGGTACGCCACGACCTCCGACATCCGGGGCGCCAGCGACCTGGCGATCGACGCGATGATCGACGCTCTGCCCGAGTTGAAGCCTCAGTCCCGGGTACTGGACCTTGGCGCAGGCTACGGCGGCGCGATGCGCACCCTCGTCCGGAAAACGGGCTGCGAGGCCGTTTGCCTCAATATCTCCGAGACCCAGAACGAATATAACCTTGGCAAGGTGCGGGCCGCTCGTCTGCTCGACAAGATCAGCATCCGGCACGGTGCTTTCGAGGACGTTCCGGAAGCCGACGACAGCTGCGACGTGGTCTGGAGCCAGGACGCTTTCCTGCATTCCGACCAGCGTGACAAGGTGCTGGCCGAAGCATGGCGCGTGCTCAAACCCGGAGGGCACCTGATCTTCACCGATCCGATGCAGGCGGATGACGTGCCCGATGGCGTGCTTCAGCCGGTCTATGACCGCCTTCAGCTCAACAGTCTCGGCTCGCCGCTCTTCTATCGCGAAACCGCCGAAGCGCTTGGCTTCGAAACCGTGCAACAGGAAGACGCCCTGGCGGATCTGCGCACGCATTACCAGCGGGTCCGCGAGGAACTGCTCGCACATTACGATCTGCTACGTGAGAAGGGATGTTCGACAGAGTATCTCGACAAGATGGCGCTCGGTCTCGCGAACTGGGTCAAGGCGGCGGATGACGGGCACCTTGCCTATGGCATCCAGCACTTCCGCAAGCCCGCGAGGCATTGAACCGACAGCCGGAGGCGCATGACGCCTTCGGCACCTCGCCGATTACCCGATCACCCAGATGGAGAACCGGTACATGACAGGTCTGTCCGACGATGTGTCGATTTCCTTCGAGCTCTTTCCGCCAAAGACCGACACCGGGGTCGCGCGTCTTCGTGAAAGCGTGGCGCAGTTAAGTGCTGCTGATCCGAACTATTTCTCGGTCACCTACGGTGCAGGGGGCACGACAAGAGACAGAACGGCGCGCATGGTCGACATGGTCAGCAACCAGACAGGACGGCCCGTGGCGCATCACCTGACCTGCGTGGGTGCCAGCCGGGCGGAGATCGACCGCCAGGCCGAAGCGCTCTGGGCAAAAGGTCTGCGCCGGATCGTCGCCCTTCGCGGTGACCTGCCAGACGGGGAAACCGTGCCGGCGGATGGCTACCGCGATGCCGCGGAACTGGTGGGCGCGCTGCGCTCAGTCGGCGACTTCGATGTTTCCGTCGCAGCCTACCCGGAGGTGCATCCCGAGGCCTCGAGTGCGGAGGGCGACCTCGACCACCTGAAACGCAAGTTGGACAACGGCGCTGCCCGCGCAATCACCCAGTACACGTTCGACACCGACACGATCCTGCGCTTCATCGACCGCGCCCGCGCGGCGGGGATCGAAGCGCCGATCGTGCCGGGCATCATGCCGGTCGCCAACTTCGCGAGTCTCAGGAGATTCTCGGAAGGCTGCGGCGCTTCGATCCCGGACTGGATGTTCCAGATGTTCGACGGTCTGGATGAAGCGCCGGACACGCGCGCGATGGTGGCGACCTGCGCGGCCGCCGAGCAGTGCCGCCGTCTGATGGAGGCAGGTCTTACCGAGTTCCATTTCTATACGCTCAACCAGCCGAAAGTGAGCCTTGCCGTGTGTCGGGCCCTGGGCCTGACACCGGACATACCGGCCGAGACCGCGGCCTGAAGGACTTGATGCCAATGACCAAGACAAACGACATTTCGACCGCCGCCGCGCAACGCATCCTTGTGTTGGACGGGGCGATGGGGACGATGATCCAGCAGCAGAAGCCCGACGAGGCCACCTACCGCGGAGAGCGGTTCGCGCAGCATCCCAGCGACGTGGCGGGCAACAATGAGCTTCTGTCGCTGACGCAGCCCGATATGATCCGACGGATCCACGAGGAGTTTCTCGCCGCCGGAGCGGACATTCTCTGCACCAACACCTTCGGGGCGAACGCGATCAGCCAGGCGGATTACGGCATGACCGATCTCGTAGTGGAAATGAACAGGGAATCGATCCGCCTCGCGCGCGAAGCGGCCGACGCCGTGGCCACGCCGGATCGCCCGCGCTGGGTTGCCGGCGGGATCGGTCCGACCAACCAGACGGCGAGCATTTCGCCCGACGTGAACGATCCGGGCTTTCGCGCGGTCTCATTCGACGAACTCGCGCAGGCCTATGGTGAGGCGGCGCGGGCCCTGATCGAGGCCGGCGCCGACCTGCTCTTGATCGAGACGATCTTCGACACGCTCAACGCGAAGGCCGCGCTTTTCGCAATCGACAGTCTTGCCGACGAGGGTGTTCGTATCCCGCCGCTGATGATCTCCGGCACGATCACCGACCGATCGGGCCGCACGCTGACAGGTCAGACGCCCGAGGCCTTCTGGGTGTCGATGAGCCACGCACGCCCGTTTTCCATTGGGTTGAACTGTGCACTGGGCGCCGGCGAGATGCGTGCCCATGTGCGCACACTTTCCCAGGTGGCCGACACGCGGGTCAGCGCCTATCCCAACGCCGGCCTGCCGAACGAGATGGGTGGCTATGATGAAACGCCCGCAGAAACGGCAGCCCACCTGGGCGAATGGGCGGACTCGGGTCTCGTGAACATCGTGGGCGGCTGTTGCGGTACGACGCCCGAGCATATCCAAGCGATCGCGAAAGCCGTCGAGGGCAAGGCGCCCCGCGAGGTGCCGGAAAAGGTCAGGCACATGCGGCTGAGCGGGCTGGAGGTGTTCGAAATGCAGGGCGCCGACAGCAGGGAGGGCGCGGCATGACAACGGGCGTTGCCAACTTCATCAATATCGGCGAGCGGACCAACGTCACCGGTTCCGCGCGCTTCAAGAAGCTCATCATGGAAGGGGACTACGCGACCGCGCTGGACGTGGCCCGCCAACAGGTCGAGAACGGCGCACAGATCATCGACGTGAACATGGACGAGGGCCTGCTCGATTCCGAAGAGGCGATGCAGACCTTCCTCAATCTCATCGCTTCGGAGCCGGACATTTCCCGTGTGCCGGTCATGATCGACAGCTCGAAATTCGAAGTGATCGAGGCCGGGCTGAAATGCGTGCAGGGCCGTGCCGTCGTCAATTCCATCTCGCTCAAGGAAGGCGAGGCCGCCTTCCTCGAACAGGCCCGCACCGTGCGCCGCTATGGCGCGGCGGTGGTTGTCATGGCCTTCGACGAGAATGGTCAGGCCGAGACCGCGCAACACAAGTTCGAGATCTGCCGGCGGTCCTACGACCTTCTGATCGAGAAGGCGGGCTTCGAGCCGTGGGACATCATCTTCGATCCGAACATTTTCGCCGTGGCGACCGGTATCGAGGAACACAACGACTATGCCCGCGCATTCTTCGATGCGACGCGCCTGATCAAAGAAGCGATGCCGGACGTTCACGTATCCGGCGGGCTGTCGAATGTCTCCTTCAGCTTCCGCGGCAATAACGCCGTGCGCGAGGCGATGCACTCGGCGTTCCTTTACCACGCGATTCCGCTGGGCCTCGACATGGCGATCGTCAACGCCGGGCAGATCACCGTCTACGATGACATTCCCGAGGAATTGCGCGAGCGCGTCGAGGACGTGTTGCTCAATCGCCGCGACGATGCGACGGAACGGCTTCTGGACATCGCCGACAAGTACAAGGGCACGGGTGAAGCCTCCAAGAAGGAGGATCCGAAGTGGCGTGAGCAAGCTGTCGAAAAGCGGTTGGAGCACGCACTGGTGCACGGGATTACCGACTTCGTGGTCGAGGATACGGAGGAGTGCCGGCAGCGCGCGGAGAAGCCTCTCGACGTGATCGAGGGGCCGCTGATGGACGGCATGAACGTGGTCGGCGATCTCTTCGGCGCGGGCAAGATGTTCCTTCCGCAGGTCGTGAAATCCGCGCGCGTGATGAAGGCTGCCGTGGGGCATCTGCTGCCCTACATGGAAGAAGAAAAGCGTCTATCGGGTGACACTTCCGCCAAGGGCAAGGTCGTGATGGCGACGGTGAAGGGCGACGTGCACGATATCGGCAAGAACATCGTTGGTGTCGTCCTGCAGTGCAACAACTACGATGTCGTCGACCTCGGGGTCATGGTGCCGGCCGAGGACGTCCTGGAGACCGCCAGGACGGAGAAGGCCGATATCATCGGGCTCTCCGGGCTTATCACCCCCTCGCTTGACCGGATGGTCGACGTGGCTTCCGAGATGACGCGGCAGGGTTTCGATCTGCCGCTGTTGATCGGGGGTGCGACCACTTCGAAGAAGCATACAGCGCTGAAGATCGCGCCCGAATACGCGCACGGCGTTATCCATGTCGATGACGCGTCCAAGGCCGTGGGCGTGGTCTCCAAGCTCCTTTCGAAAACGGCGGCGCCCGACTACCTGGCGGACATCGAGGCCGAGCAGGATAAGACACGCTCGGGGGCAGCCGGGAAGGGAGACCGGCCGACGGCAAGTATCACCGAGGCGCGTGCCACGAAATTCGACGGTGGATGGGAAGACTATCGCCCTCCCGCACCGCAGACTCCGGGACTGACCGTGATCGATGACATGGGTGTCGGTGAGCTGCGCGAGTTCATCGACTGGACGCCTTTTTTCAACACCTGGGAGATGAAGGGCAAGTTCCCGAGGATTTTCGAGGATCCCGACAAGGGGCCCGCCGCAAGGGAACTCTATGACAACGCCCAGGAGATGCTCGACCGGATCCAGGCAGAAGGCTGGTTCCGCCCCCGTGGTGTCGTGGGCCTCTGGCCGGCCAATGCGCAGGGTGACGATATCGTGGTGTGGTCGGACGAGCGCCGCGAGACGGTACGGGCGCGGATGCCGCAACTGCGACAGCAGCGCAACAAGACGAATGGCACCGCACAGATGTGCTTGGCCGACTTCGTGGCGCCAGAGGGTACCGAGGACTGGGTGGGCGGTTTCACCGTCACGTCCGGTGGCGAGGTGCATGACCTGGCCGAGCGGTTCAAGGCCGAGGGCAACGACTATGACGCGATCATGGTGCAGGCTTTGGGCGACCGGATCGCCGAAGCATTCGCCGAGGCGCTGCATGCGCGCGTGCGCCGCAGCCTCTGGGGCTATGCCGCGGACGAAGCACTCGACAACGAAGCACTCATTCAGGAGGCGTACCGGGGCATCCGCCCCGCGCCGGGTTACCCGGCGTGTCCCGACCACACCGAGAAGCGCACGCTTTTCGACCTGCTCGACGCGCCCGCGCATACCGGTGTGGAATTGACGGAATCCTTCGCCATGTGGCCCGCGGCGGCGGTCTCCGGCCTCTACTTCTCACACCCGAACGCGGCGTATTTCGGGATCGGCCGGATCGGCCCGGATCAGGTCGCAGACTATGCCAGGCGGAAGGGCATGGAAATCGCCGAGGTGGAAACTTGGCTGGCGCCGAGCCTCGCCTACCGTCCCGACAAATCTACGGCGGATCGCAAGATCGCCTGATCCCAGCAAATGCCATTTGCCAAGAACGAACCCAACCCCACTGATGTGGAGAAAGGAACGAGATGAGCGACAAGAGCTGGCTCTTTACCAGTGAATCGGTGTCGGAGGGGCATCCTGACAAGGTCTGCGACCGGATTTCGGACGCTGTGCTGGATGCTTACCTCGCCGCGGACCCGCAATCGCGCGTGGCCTGCGAGACATTGGCGACGACCGACCACGTGACCATCGCCGGAGAGGTGCGCGGCCCCGAAAGCGTCCTCAAGGATGTCGAGGAGATTGCCCGCGCGGCCATCAAGGATATCGGTTACGACCAGCCGGGCTTTTCCTGGAAGGACGTCGAGATTGTCTGCCGTCTGCATGCCCAGTCCGCGGACATCGCAATGGGGGTCGATGAAGGCGACAAGGGCGAGGAAGGTGCCGGCGACCAGGGCATTATGTTCGGCTACGCCTGCAACGAGACCGAGGAGCTGATGCCGGCGCCGATCCAGTTCGCGCACCGCATCCTGCGCCTCATGGCTGAGGACCGCAAATCCGGCAAGACGCCGGAATTCGGCCCCGACGCGAAGTCTCAGGTCACGCTCAAATACCAGGACGGCAAGCCGGTCGGCGTCGACACGGTCGTCGTCTCGACGCAGCACCTCGAGGGCGTCAGCCAGGACAAGGTCCGCGAGCTGGTGAAGCCCTACATCGAGGGCGTCTTCAAGGACGAAGGCTGGGATCTGCCCGCCGACGACAAGCTTATCGTGAACCCCACCGGCAATTTCGTGATCGGCGGTCCCGACGGGGATGCGGGGCTCACGGGACGCAAGATCATCGTCGACACATACGGCGGTGCGGCCCCCCACGGCGGCGGCGCCTTTTCGGGCAAGGATCCCACCAAGGTGGACCGTTCGGCGGCCTATGCGGCGCGCTATCTGGCAAAGAACGTCGTGGCCGCGGGTCTGGCCGACAGGTGCCAGATCCAGCTCGCCTATGCCATCGGCGTGCCGGAGCCGGTCGCCGTCTACGTCGAGACATTCGGCACCGGCAAAGTCGACACAGAGAAGCTCGGCCTGGCCCTTCGCAAGATGGTCCGCCTCACGCCGCGTGGCCTGCGCGAGACCATGGGCCTGCTGAAGCCGATCTATACGCGTACCGCGGCCTACGGCCACTTCGGTCGCCCGGTGGACGCCGATGGCGCCTTCGGCTGGGAACGGACGGACCTCGCCGAGGACCTGGCAGCCGAGTTCGGCCACAAGATCGCGGCCGAGTAACCGGCCACCTTCCCGCAATATACCGACCGCCGGGCGATCGCGCCCGGCGGCATAGTTTCATTGGAAAAGAGGACGAGACATGCCTGCAGAAGACATGGCCCGCATGGAGACCGATCACAAAGTCAAAGACATTTCGCTCGCCGCATTCGGGCGCAAGGAGCTGGATATCGCCGAGACCGAGATGCCGGGCCTGATGGCCTTGCGCGAGGAATACGGTGACAGCAAGCCGCTCAAGGGCGCGCGGATCGCCGGGTCGCTTCACATGACGATCCAGACCGCCGTTCTGATCGAAACGCTCGTCGCGCTGGGGGCCGACGTGCGTTGGGCGTCGTGCAACATCTTCTCGACCCAGGACCACGCCGCGGCGGCCATCGCCGAANTCCAGTTCGAGGAAGGCGGCTGCAACATGATCCTCGACGACGGCGGGGACGCGACCATGTACATCCTCATGGGCGCACGCGTGGAGGCCGGTGAGACCGACCTGATCGAGACGCCGACCTCGGAGGAAGAGGAATACCTCTTCAAGCAGATCAAGAAGCGTCTGCAGGAC
>NZ_WTUX01000014.1:23013-25399 GCF_009882975.1 Maritimibacter harenae | reverse complement strand
ACCCGATCTGCGCGCTCCAGGCCGCGATGGACGGGTTCGAGGTCGTGACGCTCGAGGACGTGGTCGATTCCGCGGACATCTTCATCACCACCACCGGCAACAAGGACATCATCCGCATCGAGCACATGCGCGCGATGAAGGACATGGCTATCGTCGGCAACATCGGCCACTTCGACAACGAGATCCAGGTGGCGAGCCTCAAGAACCACAAGTGGACCAACATCAAGGACCAGGTGGACATGATCGAGATGCCCTCGGGCAACCGCATCATCCTTCTGTCCGAAGGTCGCCTTCTGAACCTCGGCAACGCCACCGGCCACCCGTCCTTCGTGATGTCCGCGAGCTTCACCAACCAGGTGCTCGCCCAGGTCGAGCTCTGGACGAAGGGCGACGAATACAAGAACGAGGTCTACATCCTGCCCAAGCACCTCGACGAGAAAGTCGCGCGCCTGCACCTGGAGCGCATCGGCGTGAAACTGACCGAGCTGAAGCCGGAACAGGCCAGCTACATCGGCGTCAAGCCCGAGGGCCCGTTCAAGCCCGAACACTATCGGTACTGAGGAGCGAACCATGACCGAACGAACCCCGCATATCGTCGGCCTCGGCAATGCGCTGGTCGACGTCGTCGCAGCGGTGCAGCCCGATGTCGTCGCCCGTCATGGCCTCACCCCGGGCGGCATGCATCTCGTTGACGCCCAAGCCGCGCGAGCCCTCTTCGACGAGGTCGGCCCCGGTGTTCGCCAGTCGGGCGGATCGGTGGCGAATTCCATCGCGCATCTGAACGAGGAACCTGTCCGCGGGACCTATATCGGCAAGATCGCCGATGACGATCTCGGCGCCGCCTTTCGTCGTGAGATGGAGGGCATGGATATCGCGGCGCCCTTGGCTGTCGCGCAGGATGATGACCATGGAACCGGACGGTGCGTGGTCCTGGTCACGCCGGATGGTGAGCGGACAATGAGTACCTATCTCGGAGCAGCGACGACCCTCACGCCCGACGAGGCGCGCAAAGCCCTGCCCGAGCAGTTCGATCTGCTCTTCATCGAGGGATATATCTGGGACGCACCGCATGGTGCGGAAGTGATCGAAACGCTGGCGCGCGTGGCCAAAGCCGCCGACGCGCTGGTGGCACTGACCCCGTCGGACGCCGGCTGCGTAGAGCGCAATCTTGACTCGATGCGCGACACGGTCTCGAACCATGTCGATATCCTGGTCGGAAACCACGATGAAGTTGGTGCGCTCGCGGATTGCAAAGGTACCCAAGCGGCGATCGACTGGGCGATGGCCCGAGTTTCGGTCGCAGCGGTGACCGAGCACGAAGAGGGGTCGTGGGTCGCCGATCCAAAGGGGCGGCACCATGTCGAGGCGGCGCCCGTTTCGCGCGTGCTCGATACGACCGGCGCTGGCGATGCGTATGCCAGTGGTTTCCTGTCGGGATTGGCGCAGGGCCTGCCTGTCGCCGACGCCGGTCAGCGCGGAGCAGAAAGAGCCGCCCTCGTGCTGGGCCATTATGGCGCGCGCGACGGCGCCGCCGCCCGAGCCATCGCGCTCCCGGCGGCATAGCGGCAAAGAGGTGTGAATCGGGTTTCGGCTGCGACCAGTATGACCCAAGGCGGAGAGTGTAACGACTTTCCGCTTTGCCGGCCGGTGGCGGACCGTCCCGTTCAGGCTGTGGGGAGCTTCAGGCCACCGCCGGGGTCCGCCGAAGAAAGGCCACCACGTCGCCGAGGGTGGAAAGCCGTTCGATGACTTCGTCCGGCAATTCCACGAAGAAGGCGTCTTCGATGGCCATCCACACTTCGATCGCCTCGAGGCTGTCGACACCGAGGTCGTTTACGAAGTGTGTGGTGGCGCTGAGGTTGGCGTTGGCTTTCGAGAGGGTCTGGGCGACGATCTCGATAACGCGGGTTTCCGTGTCGGGCATGACAGAACTCCGGGCGAGGGCAGGCTTACGTAGGGCAAGCCTGCCGCCGTTTTTTCCGAAGACAAAGTTTCTTCTCGGTGACAAAGGCTTGCCGCGTCTGCGAAGGAATCGGTGCGAACGCGGAACGACACTTCGCACCGCAGGGTTTGACGGGCGCGGCCGGGGATGAAATGCCCCTTCGGCATCGGCGTTCCTAGACCTGCCGCCGCCGATCGTCGTTGTCCGTAAGGAGCATTTTGCAGTGTTCATAGAGGTCTTGTCTGAGAGATTTGGCTTCAGAAGAGACGGGGCACCCGCGGACGAACGCACATTCATTAGGCTCATTTGAGTTCGTCTCCCAACGCCTCCCAGCCATGACCAAGCATGCGATTGCAGAACAGTGGTGGTTCCCCAAGGGATCAGCGATCCGGCCCGATTCATGATATGATGTTTGAATTGCTAAAGGAGGAATTACCGATGAAG
>NZ_WTUX01000014.1:10781-22975 GCF_009882975.1 Maritimibacter harenae | reverse complement strand
GGTGATAAAGGCCAGGCGAATGGGGGCATTGAAAGCGTCGGCGACGGTGCTGATCGCGCTCACAGCATTGGCGTTCTTTTGGACGATCTTCGTGCCGTAGAGCAAGCGTAAGTGTGCGGCCCTCGGTTGGTGACCCGCGGCGGCTAGAAAGTCTGCCGTGGACCAAGGCTGGTACGGCTTTGTTGCGCCGCCGAAGGCATCCCGACACGGTCAGTTGAGCCGCGCCACGATGCTTGCCAGTTCGCTCTGCTTGGAAATATCGAGCTTGTCGTAGATGACCTTCATGGTGGAGCGAGCCGTGTTCTCCGTGATGTTCAGCATCTGCGCGCAATGGCGGATGGTGTTACCGGCGGCGATCGCGGCCGCCACGCGGGCTTCGGCCGGGGTCAGGCCGAGCATCCGGAGCAAGGGCTGCACGTCTCGGGGTTGCCTGTCTGCCGGGTCCGAAAAGATCACGAGCACGGCTCTTTCGCCCGTGAGGACGGGCGCCACCGGCATGGCGCGTGCAAGAAGGGGCGTCGCATGGGTAGGGCGTTCCAGCGCGACCTGGTCGGAAATTGTCATGTGCCGGTCAGACGGATTGATCAGGGCGTCGAGTGCCCGCTGGTCGTTGCGCCGCCAAGCCCGGAGGCGGCCATCGAACTGGGCATTCTGCAGGACCTTCTGCGCGGACGGGGTCATGTAAAGAACACGGCCATCAGTGGCCACGAGAGCCGCGGCATGCCCGATCCGCGTCAAGAGCTCGCCCAGGGCGATCTTTGCCATCTCGCCTTCGTCAGAGACGCTCTCGTCCGTGATCGCTCGTGGCTCGCCGATGACGAAGCTCGCGCCTGGCAGGTAGATGCCCCACAGCACATCCACGATATCTAGGTCGATCCGCTTGCCAGACCGACGGAGGTCGATCTGGCACCGGCTGACGGACACCTCCTGCATGCGCGAGGTGTAGGCCACGACGATCTTGGCCAGTCGATCCTCCCAGTCCTCCACCAGATAGAAGTGTGTCCCCGAGGTGGGCGGTGCGTCGGAACCAATTGAGCGTTCCGCCGACAACCGGCCAAGAATGCCGTCCTCGTCGTGCGCAGTGCCGGTAAGCTGCCCGTCCAGGAGGTCGATGTTCGTGGTCGCCGG
The DNA here is from genome assembly GCF_009882975.1 of Maritimibacter harenae. Taxonomy (GTDB): domain Bacteria; phylum Pseudomonadota; class Alphaproteobacteria; order Rhodobacterales; family Rhodobacteraceae; genus Maritimibacter; species Maritimibacter harenae. The sequence goes on along the minus strand of NZ_WTUX01000014.1, from coordinate 21,847 downwards.
ACCGACGAAAGGTCCCGAAGGCGTTAATGCCTCAAGCGCTCGGCCGTCGTCGTAGTGGCCCACGAGGTAATGCGCGGGCGATCCGTCCGGTGCATCATAGCCTTGGACTTCGATGCCGACATAGAAGCAAGAAAAGGGTGCGATCGCCCAACCCGTAGGCGCCGTGTACATCGAGACGATCCCGCAATGCGTTTCGTTTGGTTCCAGGCCTTGCGGCAAGATGCGACGTACCTGAACCGGGTCGAACGTGACGCCGACCGAAAGATAGTGGTCGACGTCCACCTGGTAGGGCGGTGGCGGCAGGGGCAGTTTGTCGTCGCCCGTGGTGTGGAAGAAGGTCTTGGGCTCGGCCATGGGCGTCACTCCAAACGGGCCACGATGCCCGCGAGCTCGCTCTGCTTCGAGATCCCAAGCTTGTCGTAGACCACCCTGAGGGTAGAGCGCGCGGTATTGGCGGTGATCGCCAGATGATCGGCGCAGTCGTTTACGGAACGCCCAGCCCCGATGCCGGCTGCGAGACGGGCCTCGGCCGGGGTCAGGCCCAGGACCTGCAGAACCTTGTCGATATCCTTCGCCGGGCGGGCTTCCGGTTCACTGAAGAGCACGAGAAAGGCCGGCTCGCCCGCCATGGCCGCGGAGACCGGAAGGGCGCGGGCAAGCACGGGGAGCGCGTTGTCGGGCCGAACCAGGGCCACGGGCGGGGAGATCAGGGTGTCCTGGTTCCCCGTGCTGGCGATGACGCCATCGAGTTGTCTCTGATCCTCCTTGCGCCACGCGATGAGGCGTCCGCCAACCTGGGCCATGGCCAGCAGACCCCGGGCCTTGCTGTTGATAAACAGAAGGCGGCCATCCCGGCTTACCAAGGCCGCGGCCAGGCCAATCCGGCTGATGACATCCATCAGGCCGAGCCGGTGTGCTTCGGTATCGGGCGCGCCAGTCTTCGGGTCGTAAGGGTGTGGCTCTCCGATCGCCAAGGGTGTTTGGGGGCAATAGTAGGAGAACAGGAACTCCACCGGCTCTAAGGACTTCAGCAATGGAGCCGCCGTGTCCGTCAGCGCGTAGTCGACAACCTCAGCGCCGCCGAACTGGGCCGTGTAGGTGACGTAGAAATGCGCCAGCCCGCCCTTGGGCGCATCTGCCAGATAATGGTGGATCCCCGAGGCGGGCGCCGGTAGGTCGTCCCCCGTGCGCCGCAGCTCGATCCGAACCTCGGGCTCATCGCGCCCGCCTTCGCCGTACCAGGTAAATCCATCGTTCCACTGGCGGCTGTAACCAATTTCCATGCGGGCATTGTAGTGGCGCCGGAACAGGCGGCCTGGCTGGCCTGAATAGTAGTTCACCGCCCGAAACAGGCCCGGCGTGCCGTCAGCAGAGGCCGCGTGCTTCACGTCCAGTGCGAGGTAAAGGAGCGAGTAGGGCTCGAGCCCCCATCCGCCTGTCGAGGTCAGCATGCCAATGAAGCCGGTCGCCTCGTCGGCGATCTCGAGCTCGGCCGGCACGGCCGCGCGCACCGCGTCGCGGCGGAAGCGGGCCCGCAGGAAGAGGAAATCCCGCGTCATGATCTGGTAGGGCGGGGGAGGATCCTCGCCGAAATGCGCGATCCCGTGTGCCGCGTGGATGGGGTTCGGTCCGATGTGGTTCGTCTTGTCCATGGCCTATCCTCCCGATGGCCGGGACCGGTCCGCCCATTTGGCGCGGACCGTCGCGGCACCAAGAACAACCTGTCGTGTCGGTCGCCGCACGACGAGGCAAAGCCCGCGGGCGGAGACCGTTTGGGATGGGCCAACATGCCGATGGGTCACGAGGGACCGGCGTCGGTCAAGTTAGTCCCTAATATCGCTGATGGTCCGGTAACCTGTCCAGCCATTCCTCGCCCTGACGATCACCGGCCCAATCTGAGTGTCGCGTAGAAAAAGCCTTGAGGAACCCCATGAATGTGGGGTGCCGGCCTCGCGACGGTCTGGAACGCTCAAGGGGCAGCCCGTTCAGGCAAAAGCCGTCCCGCGGGCACCCCACCGCACGTTCGGACGACCCGAAGTGCTCCAGACACGGAGAAAGACCATGACCCGCATTGCGCAACTCGCCGCCCTCGCGCTCCTCGCGGCAACCGCCGGGGCCCTGGCCCAGGACCGCACCGCCGCACCTTACGCCCCCATCGAGGTATCGCCCCTGGGTTGGCACGCGACACCGGCCCCCTACATTCCCCTGACAGCGAAACAGGTCGCCGCCCGCAAGCGCGCCCAGATGATCCTTGTAGCTCGGGCCATCGCGAAAGACCGCGTGTTGCAGGGGTACCTTCTCGTCCAGCCATTGGGCGGCTCACGGATGGAAGGTGTTCCCGGTATCGCCAGCTATCCGCCGGCTATTGTCGGTCCGCAGCGAGAACCCGCTGAGCGCACAAAGCTCGTGAGCCTGAAATGAAACCCGGATGGTGTGCCGTCGCCCGGTGCCTCACTCACTCCCTTCAAGGCGCCGGACTGCGCGCCATGACCGCCCCGAACTTCGGGGCGGTCGCCGTGAGAGCGGCAACAAGGGCCTCTACCAATAACGATGGGTGAGTGTCGGCGGCGGTCAGCTCCAGCTGGTCCTCGCCCGCGTGCCGCTGACCTTGGCCAATCGGGCGATACTGCACGGTGCCACTAACGGCCGGTTCCGGGAAGCTGCGTCGCAGCGATGACCAGTCTGGTGAATGACGGTATTAGGGCCATCGACTGTTTGAGACGACTTGCGCGATCGGGAAAATTAACGCAGTCATTGCACGATGGAACTGGTTTACCCAATCAACTTCATTGGCCACGATAAGTGGATGCAGAGCGTGTACGATCCGCGCCTATCGCAGGGCGACGTCATTACTCGTGACGGCGAGGTTATCGGCGCCTGGCGCGCTTTGGGCTATGATCCGAATGATGAGTATTCTGCCGGGCTGTTCGAATTTACGGCTTTTGGAGAAGACTCTGCGACGTTCACGGAACGCTTAGCAATGCTTGGCGTGCTAATGAGCCGGGGCTTTGCGCTGTCAAAACTGTCAAGAACAGTCAGGGATTGGTATGAGGCTAACAATCCCGAATTCTCATGACAACACTGCGGTGGGAAGAATAACAATAATGCACGCGACATACGAAGCAGTTTCGGAGTGAACCTAAAGCCAGGTCTTAATTCCGTCGCATCAGCTGTATCCGCCTTCAGCAATCCGCTTAATGTAGGCCTTTACCGCAGCGCCACGCCCCTGGCGCACCAACTCCGCAGCGCTTATATTGTCAAAAGACGGCAAGGGCTGCGTTTCATACCAAGAAACGGCCTGGGCGTGGGAGCCAACCCAGGCCTCGATCCGTTCAATAATTTCCGCGGCTACGGCCTCGCTCGCGGAGGCTGGATTTTCGTTGGTTTCGTCCGGCCGTTTCTGGGCTTCCCGCGTCCGCACGCCAGTCCTTTCCAGGGCCGCTCGTAAGAACTCGACTTCAGCAATGAGCTCATCGCGGGTCATTTCATTTAGCGGGGTGCGTGCCATGGCTTTTTTCTTAATCCTTGGCGGTGCGGAGTTTAAGGAGGCTGTCCGTTTGAGACCTAGCTCGCCGTCGGTTGCTCTTTTTTGATCTCGATATCTTCGAGCTTTCCGCCGGCCGCGAGATGTTCTTCGATCCATTTCGGCTTACGGCCCCGTCCCGTCCAGGTTTGCTCGGGCGCGTTCGGATTGGCGTATTTTGGTGCGACCTTTGTGCGGGCGTCCTTTTTCTTGGGCGTGCGTTTGGCCGGTTTCACATCAGCCAGGTCATCAAGCGAATACCCCATGGCCTTTGCCGCTTTCTCAGCAGCGAGCCGCGCGGCTTTCTTTTCGTCTTCTTCCACGCGCGAAAGCGCCTTGTCGATATCTGTCTTGAGCTTCTCGAGCTCCTTACGGTTCATTTTCTTGAGGTTGGGCTTCATATCGTAATCCTTAAAATGTTCGGGGTCAGACTAGCGAAAACAGAAATCATAACAAGAGCTTTGGTTCGATAGGTGGAGCGGTCCCGCGGCTTCCCCGAATATTGATGTCTATCAGCCGTTATCAGACCGCGTGCGATCCGGCACTTGTCGCCGTTCACGGTCCAGCAATTACCCTCTGTTCCATATTTCGTCTTTAGCGGATTTTCAGGATGGCCCGCTCCTGGTGGGTCCATCAGAAGCAAACCAATAAGGCAGGAGTTGGCGGCGGGTATACGTGGTCGCCGAAGACAATCCGAAACGGTGGCTCCAGCCATTTCTATGAAGTCGTGACGGAGGCCCGTCCTGGCGATCTCGTATTCTTGTCTGCGGGCACTTTCATAAAAGCCGTTAGTGCGGTCGGAGCATCGGCTTGGTCCGCAGAGAAAGGTCGGCGAGGCGTAGGATGCAGCCGGTTGGTTGGTACCAGGTAGAGTACGAGGAGCTCGCACATCCTATCCGGCCACAGGACCACATGGATTTACTGGCACCTCTCCTTCCCGAAAAAACGCGCCCATCCGCGCAGACGGCAGCGGCAACCAGGTCTACTTGGCCGAGATCTCTGAGCCCGTCGGCAAAGCTTCAATGCCGCTTATTGGCCGCCAGCTTGTCAGACTTTTCGCCGACCGTGGAGCGAGACAGGGGAGGCGCCCCGTGCGAACGTTTGATGCTGTTCCAGAACCGACCCTGTAGATCGGGACCGGGTCTCGGCGAAGTCCTCGGTTCTTTCTGCCACACCGCCAGCGAAACGCGCCTTGAGCAGGGACTCTTCGTATTCCGCGCGCACTTCGGAATCGTAGACGAGGCCGCCGCCGACGTTGAGCACCGCTTCGCCGCCTTCGTGCAGGGTGATCGTGCGGATCGCCACATTGAAGCGCATGCGGCCCTTAGGGGCGAGATAACCGATTGCACCGCAATAGGCGTCGCGCGGGCCATGCTCCAGCGCGCGCAGGATCTGCATGGCCCGTATTTTCGGGGCGCCGGTGATCGAACCACAGGGAAAGAGGGCCGCGATGATCTCTGCGAACCCCACGCCACGCGCCAGCTTGGCCCGGATGCGGCTGACCAGCTGATGCACCGTCGGGTAGCTCTCCAGCCGGAAGAGTTCGGGCACCTCAAGCGTTCCAAGCTCGCAAATGCGGGAGATGTCGTTGCGCAGGAGATCGACGATCATCAGGTTCTCGGCCTGGCACTTGGCATCCTGTCGCAGCGCCTCGGCAAGTTGTGCATCCTCTTGCGGGTTGGCGCCGCGGCGGATGGTGCCCTTCATCGGATGGGTCTCGATCCAGCCCGCATCGTCGACATCGAAGAAGAGCTCCGGGGAGCGCGACAGGATGACGGGGCCGCCCAGGTCGACGAGCGCCCCGTAGCGGACGGGCTGCCGGGCAGTCATGGCATCGAAGAGCGCCGCGGGCGCCCCCTGCCACCGGGCGGTGATCGGAAAGGTCAGGTTCGCCTGGTAGCAATCCCCGGCGCAGAGGTGCCGGTGGACCTGCTCGAAACGCGGCGCGTAGGCTTCATAGGACCATGCCGTTTCAAAGGCCGTGAGCGCCGCGTCGGATATCTGAGCCGGCGTGACCGGGCGTTCCCGCGGCGCGTCGAAAACGCCCATCAACAAGAGCGGCAGGCGGCGCCCTGCTGGCAGTTGGTTAAGGAGTTTCGGCTCGAGTGCGTAGCCAGCTTCGTAGCTCAGATAACCTGCGCACCACCTACCCGCACGCTGCGCGTGCTCTACGTCTGCCAGGGCGGCGCGCAGCTCCTCGGGCGCGTCCGCACGTATGATGGCATGGGGCTTCGCGAAGTGCATCTCGCGGCCGGCGACGTCGTCGCGGAACAGGATCTCCGCGCCTGGCGCCGGTCCCCCGGACATATCCGCCTCGGCCGCGATGTCAGCTCTCATCGCCAGCCGTGGTGAAGGCGTGTTCCACGTCGTAGTCGGCGGCGAGCCGCAATTCGCGCAGCGGCTTCACCCGTTTTATGGACTCGGCGTAGAGCGCGTGGGCTTTGTAGGCGGCCAGCGCCGCATCGTCTGCAAACTCGCCGTAAACCACGATATCGACTTCCTTGCTCGCCGGATCGGATTTGCGGTTGAGCGCGATCTCGAGGTGGTCCGCGTGCGGGATGCGCGTGAGACAGCGCAGACCGTCGCGGATGGCGACGAGATTTTCGCTCTCCCGGGCGGTGAAGAAGACGAAATGGCGGATCATGAAGGCCCCTGTTTGGTTCTGGAGATGTCGCGGAATATGAGTGGCGCGCTTGGCGTGGTGCTCTTCGCAACCGAAGGTCAGGCGGGCTCGAGTCTGTCGGTCGCGTCGACGGCCGCGGCCTTAACCGGGACATTGTCGATCAGGCGCACGCCGTCCAGCCAGACAGCGATGAAGAGACGGGCAGGGCGGTCCGCGGTTGTCACGGGCATGAGATCCGGATCGCCGCGCAGTTCGAGGTAATCTATCTCGCCGAAACCCGAACTCGCGAGCGCTGCGCGTGCGGTCGAGAGAGCTTGAGCGACGTCCACGCCACGACCAATGATCCTTGCCGTGCTTTCAAGCACCTGTCCGACCATTGGCGCGGTTTCGCGCGCCTCTGTATTCAGTCGCAGGTTGCGCGAGGACATGGCGAGCCCGTCCGCCTCGCGGACCGTCGGGCAGCCCACGATCTCGGTCTTGAGGTCGAGGTCGGTGGCCAAGCGACGCACGACCTGGAGCTGTTGGAAATCCTTCTCGCCGAAGAGGGCGAGGTCGGCGTCGGTCTGGAGCAGGAGCTTGGTGACCACGGTCGCCACGCCGTCGAAATGCCCTGGCCGGGTGGCACCGCACAGCCCTTCGCTGACGCCTGTGACCGAAATCGAGGTCGCGAAGCCGTCGGGGTAGATGTCCTCCGGTTCGGGCACATAGAGCACGTCGACCGCGAAGGGGGCGAGTTTGCGGGCATCGCTCTCCTCGGTGCGCGGGTACTTGGCAAGATCTTCGGCATTGTTGAACTGGCGCGGGTTCACGAAGAGCGTGACGATCACGCGATCCGCGCGCGCCTTGGCGGCCTCCACCAGGCTCAGGTGGCCGGCATGCAGCGCTCCCATCGTCGGGACCACCCCGATGGTCGTGGCGGTTTGGCGCCACTCCCGGATCAGGGCGCGGAGCTCGGATTTGCGGCGGATGATCTTCACGATGTGGCTCCTTCGTCGCCAAAGACGTGTTCGGGCGCCGGGAAGGCGCGCGCGCGGACTTCTTCGGCATAGGTCCGGATCGCGGCGGAGGCGCCCTCCGCAAGCGTGGCATAGCGCTTCACAAACTTCGGTTTGAACGCGTCGAAGAGCCCGAGCATGTCGTCGATGACGAGGATCTGCCCGTCGCATCCCGCCGAGGCGCCGATGCCCACCGTGGGGATGTCCAGCTCGTCGGTGATCGCGTCGGCGAGGGCAGCGGGCACCTTCTCCAGGACGACCGAAAAGGCACCGGCGGCGGCGACCGCCCGGGCATCCTCGCGGATCCGGTCCGCATCCGCCCCGCGGCCCTGGACCCGGTAGCCCCCGAGCGCATTGATCGCTTGCGGGGTCAGGCCGATGTGGGCCGTGACCGGAATGCCGCGCTCCACCAGGAAGCGGATCGTCGCAGCCATGTGCTGTCCGCCCTCGAGCTTGACCGCGCCGGCCCCGGTCTCCGCCATCAGCCGGGCTGCGTTGCGAAACGCCTGCTCGGGGCCCTCTTCGTAGCTTGCGAAGGGCATGTCGACGACCATGAGCGCTCGGCGTGTCCCCCGCGCGACCGCCTGGCCGTGCAGGATCATCATGTCCATGGTCACCGAGAGGGTGGAGGGCAGGCCATGGAGCACCATCCCCACGCTGTCGCCCACGAGCACCAGGTCGCATTCCGCATCCGCCAACTGAGCGACCGGCGTGGTGTAGGCCGTCAGGCAGACGAGCGGCACGCCGCCCTTGCGGGCGCGGATGTCAGCGGCCGAGAGGGCCTTCTGCGGGGCGGGTTGACTCATCTCATGGCCTCAAGTTTACGTAACGGCAACTTGGTAGTGTGTTCGCCCGCAAGTCGCAAGCTCTGCCGGCCGTGCCATAGAAAGAAGGTAGAGCAACCCATGAAAAAGTTCGTCGCTGCGAAGCTGCACGGGATCCATGTCACCGACGCCGACCTCGAGTATCACGGCTCGATTACGCTGGACCCGGACCATTGCGAGGCGGCGGGGATCCTGCCGATGGAGTTCGTGGACATCTGGAACAAGCAGAGCGGCGCGCGGATCTCGACCTATGTCATCTACGGCACGCGCGGCGCGCGCCAATGCATCCTGAACGGCGCCGCCGCGCGGACCTGCCAGGTCGGCGATCAATTGATCATCTGCTCGCACGATCTGCGGCCGGCCGAGGACGTAACCAGGATCGCGCCGAAGGTGCTAACCTTCACGCGCGACAACGAGGTGGGCGAGGTTCTGACCTATGCCGCGTCCCGGGATGCGGACGGGCGGCTGACCTTCGAGATCCAGAAGGAGGGCGAGGCGCAACCCATCCCATACAAGGAGGAAGGGAGCGGGATCGCGTTTCCCGGGTTGGGGTATGCCGGCAAACCGCGACGTTGACAGCGCGTTGCGTGAACGACCTTTGAAGCCTAAATGGACGGCCAAACGTCGCCAGACGCAACCATCTGTGGCGCCGAACACGGATCCGGCGCCACATGATTAGTCGCGAGAAGGCATGGGCCTTTAGCGGTATCGATCGTCAAGCGCCGCGGCGTTCAGCTTCACGTGCGGCCATCTCGAGGATCTCGAGCGGGAAATACCAGCGACCGGAGTTTGCGCCACTGCCGGTCATGATCTTTTCTCCGTGTCCGAGATCGCGCAGCTTGGCAATCGCGGCGCGCGGCAGACCGCAATCATGGCAGTAGAAGCGGCCTGCGGACGAGCCGCGAACCGAACGAGGTTTGATCTGCAGACCGGCTTTTACGAGCAGCGAGGTTTGGTCCTCCTTGCTCAGGTTGCGCAACGGCGCGGCGATTTCGGAAGGTATCTTCATAGTTTTATCCTCAAGTTTTCCTGGGGAGACCGCCTCCCCACTGAGGATGTTGGTCCGTTTTTCGAGGGCAAAAATCGGCGGGAACAAATCTGGCCGAGCGGCGTCAGACTTGCGGTCTTTTGGAGAGAGCAGCCGTCCTGTCGGTCGAACGCAGCTATGGGAAATTGACCGCTACGAGGCGGTTGTCGCGACATCGAAGAAACCGGTACGGGGCGGTGCACCCTGACGGTTGCCCTACCTTGAGCGACGCCGACGTCATGGGTAGGATGAGGACCGAACTTGAGGACATCGGTGCACGTCCTCGGTTCGACCCTTCCCGGTGAACGTGGGTCGGGCTTTGCTCGACCCACGGTTCATTGCCCCATATCTACGTGCGCCTCACCGCAACACAATAGTTATTGCCAAAGCAAAGATTCACCGCGGACACAGAGTGTCTTTGACCCATCCGGCATTGCAGAAAGTAATTGGCGGTGACGATCATGTCGTTACCGGAACGATCATCCGTAAAGGTGTTGCTGGGTCGGCCGAATAGTTGGACGATCCGGAGACGCGAACGAGCGAGACGGGTATGTCAGATCAGGCAACATCGAGAGAAGGCGTGCCGCGGTGGCCCTTGCCGAAACTGACCCAAGAGGAAAGCTGCGCCATGGTGGGCGCGGTCGTGAGGCTGTTTGATCGTTGGTCGGTGGCGGACACCGAAGCGCTGGTATTGCTCGGTGATCTGCCGGCGCAGACCTGGAGCGAATGGAAAGCCGGTACCGTGCATAGCGTTGCGCGCGATGTCGAAGCACGGCTTGCGCATCTATTGGCGATCCACAGGGCCCTCCGAACCATCTTCACTGACGTGCAGCGTGGCTATCGATGGGTTCGCCAGCCGAATACAGCGTTCGGTGGACGGTCCGCCCTGGATGTCATGCGCCAGGGCAACGTGGACGACATCGTCCGGGTCCGTCGCTATCTCGAAGGTGTCGTGGGCGCATGAGCTGAATCGGTCCGGGCATTTCCGCACCGTGTTTCGTCGGGAGAAGTGGCCGGTCCACCTCTGGGCGCAGCGGTGGTGCCTTGCAAAACAACGGTGGGCGCAGACTTGGTCAACGGCCTGTCAGGCGTGCCGCCGTCGACGTTCGCGCTGGATCCGCTTCGATCGCACATCGCGCGGGAGCGTGTGGTCAACCCACCCCCAGATAGCGTCCGCGGTCCCGTGCTCGAACCCGTGGCCCTTGTCGAGCACGCCGAAGACGCCGCTCTCTTCAAGGTTCGTGAGCAGCACGCCGGTTGGAACGTGGACGCCAAGGTAGACGGCGCCTGCTGGGTCTTGCCAGGTCGTGTCGCGGACCGCTCCGGTGCTCCGATCGACACCCCAGGCATGATGGAAGGGCAGTTCGCCGCAGACGGGGTCCCAAGCGTAACCCTCAAAGTATTCCACCTCGCCTTTGAGGGTCAGATCCCATGCGTTCCGAAACGCCTGGCGCGGTTCTCCGCATTCCATGTCTGGCGGCAGCGGTTCGCCGGCCATGGGTATGCCGTGCTCGCGCAGGAAACGCGCTATCGGTTCCTGTCCGAACACGCCGGCGAAGCATGCGTCGATCAGGTCGTAGAATGTGGAGGCCATTTTGGTGTCCTTCGGGGTAGAGACGTGGGTCATGTGTGGGGGGCGTAAAATGCCCTGGGCCGGCCGGGTGACCCGTCTTGCGGATCACCCATGCGTGCCGGTTTCAGGGCTTGCCGTAGGGTTCGGCGGCGCGGCAGTCGCGCAGGAAGACGTGGGCCGGGTCCGCGAAATTGTAATACGGCGGATCGTCGGGTCCGAGGCGTTGCCAATAGGCGGTTCTCTCGAGCGAGGCGGTGGTGTGGAGGACACCCAGGGAGGCCAGGAACAGCTCGCGGGCTGGGCGCTCGTGCCCGCCGTGGGACAGGTTCATGCCGAGCCCCTCGAGGTACCGGGACACATCGCGCAAGTAAGCCCGGCCCGCTTCGGTATGCACGGCATCCAGCTTGTCGCTGTTCCTGACCAAGTCCGCCTTTCGACGCCGCAACGCCTCTCTGGAGTAGGGGGTACCCGGCAGGTCGGATGCGAGCTTCTCCGGAAGCT
>NZ_WTUX01000014.1:0-10708 GCF_009882975.1 Maritimibacter harenae | reverse complement strand
GCCGGCCACCGCGGCCGGCCGGGGGGCCTCGGGCCAGTCCACGACAGCTTGTTGCAGGTCTTCCAAGCGACGCTCGGTCGCGGGCGACCAGCCAGCGGGCTCAATCACGTCGAGGACTTCGAGCGCGTGGCCGCGGAGGTCCTCGAGGTGCAAGGACAGGCCATGCTCCTGCACGTGAGGGTGAGTGGCCGGGTCCTCAGCGAGGAGGGAACCGGCGGCGGCAAAGCCGGCCACCTCGGCAAACGTCATCTTGTAGAAGATGGCGAGGGCGGAGAGCAGGTTGTCCCCGGGCGAGACGCTGTGAAACGTGGGGCAGAAGGGCTGCCGCTGGATCGACAGGGGGGATGTCAGGTACATGAGGTGATCCTTTCAGGGTCAGGTCTTGGGTCGAAATCTGGCCTCGTGGGCCTTGGAAGGGGTTGGGCGCAGACCCCCGCGTGGTGAGGCGAGGGGCTGTTCCTTGCGGATTGGGGACGTCCGGCTCAGCCGGCGACCGGTGCCCAGAGCGCTGGCAGGGTGGGCACATCGAGGCCGCCGTAGCCGGCCGCCTTGAGGCAGAGGTCACGTCGCGTGCGGAACCGCTGGCGCGATATGATGGCTGCGGTCGCGAGATACCTGTCAGCCGCGGCCCGCGGGGCCTTGCGAGCCATATGAAGGTTCATCCCGATGGCCTCGAAGAGCCGCGCAAGGTGGCGCATGAGCTCGAGGCCCTCCGGGCTGTCGAGCCAGGCGTCGCCCGCGTCGATGAACGCGGTCATCATGCGCCGGAGAGACGCGCGCCCGTAGGCTGAGCCCGGAATGGATTTCGCGGAGTTGATGCCCGCCTGTGCGTCCATGACAAGCTCTGGGAACCTGGCCCGCACGTCGAGGTCGTAAACGGCTTTGTAGGCGGAATAAGACAGTATTGCGCGCGGGTCGCGTTTCGGCAGGGCGCCGATCCGCACCAGACTTGCTGCCAGCTTGCGGGGGTCCCACTGGATGTCCGCGAGATCCGTGACGAAGCCGTTGAACGCCTCGTGCCGAGCGCCCAGCACGGCGCGATCCGTGAGGCAGGCGCTCAAATGCGCCAGCTGCAAGCTCTCCTCGAAGGGAAGCTGGGCTTCCAAGAATGAGGTCTCGAGCGCGATGGCGATCTGCCCGCAGCGGGCGGCGCCGTCTGTGTGCCCGTGCGTATCGTTGAAGGCCTCACGGGCCTCGAAAACGGCGCGCGCGGTGTCCGCGTCGTCCGCCTGGGCAAGAACGGGGAAGAGCGCGTCGAATTGTGCCAGGATCGCCTCTGGCGATAGGTCAGTGGCGGGTCCCATAACATCGGGATACAGTCGGCAATCGAAGACCGGGGTCTTGCCTGGTTCAATCATGGCCACGCATTCTGCATAGCTCAGTCCCGCCTTCAGGGACATGTCGGAAATCAGGGTCTCGGTCCCTGGGGCGATCCCGGCTAGTGTTGCAATCGGAAGTCTCAGCATGATCAGCTCCTACGCTGTTTGGTGTCGCTGAACAGGACATCGGTACGTTTCGGCTGGATCGGAAAACGTCAGGCCGCGAAATGTCGAAAAATCGTGTATCGTGCTGAATTCAAAATAGAAAAAGTGCCGATCATGGCATGGAGGCTGCCAAGTTTTGCGTCTTGAGGCCCGTGTTCTGACATCTGCTCAGGCCCGAGAACATTGCCGCGACTGGGCTTCTGCCGAGAAATGCGAACGCGCTGCTGCTGCCCTTTTTCGGCGGCGAGGTGTGACGATGCAGAGGACCCCGAGGTCCGTTTGTTCGTCGTGAGACCACCAATCACGCACAGCAGGGCAAGTGTGGGTCATCGTAATGCCGAGGGACTCCGGAGCGGGTTCAGTGAGCTTCGAGGAAAATTTTTGCAGCGCCGAAAAACGACCCACGTCCTCCTCGACCCGATGATGTGGGTCGCAATTGAATCTGAAGAACAGGAGTCTGAAATGACCACGACTACAATCACCGCCGTCCTCGCCCTCTCCGTGATCGACGACATGTCCATTCGCGCGGAGATCGCGCTCCCGGACGGATTGTTGCCCGTGACGGTGGAGGCAGAGTTCTGCCCCGTCGAACGGGTGTCCCTCACCGGGGCCACGTTCCGTGATACGGGTGAGCCGGCTCTGGAGGCGATCCTGCCCTACGCGGCCGCGATCAAGGCCGCGATTTGCGATCGCCTCTACCCCTCCATCACCGTTGAATCTCTCACGCTGACGGATGGGGCTTTCGTCGATGCGACCGTCCAGCTGCCAGGTGTCGAGGGCCACGTTCGGATCCAGGGGGAGCGGTGTTTCGTCGACGGGCTGATGATCTACTCGGCCGAATACGTCCGCGACGGAGCGCCGGCGCTCGACGTCATTGCGGAACTTCGGCGACCGCTGGTTCAAGCGGTGTGCGACATCCTCGACTTCGACACCGCCTGAAGCGGGAACGCAGAGGGCCGCGGCGTCGATGGACTGCCGCGGTCCGAGGGCGAGGAAATCGGGGCGTTCATGGGACCGCCGACTTGCAAGATCCCCCCAAGCCTTCTGATTCCGGAAAAAGCTGAACCCGGGCTCAGGACCCTCTTCGCCGTTGCAGGGCCGATTGCCTTCGATATCAAGACTGATCGATCGGGGCGGCCCGTTCAATCAGGTCATTCCAGTTGCTCGGCGGATCGCCGGTCGCAAGGCGTTTCTGGAAGACTTTGTAGGCATCGGTCTTGCTGCCATAGGCCCTCTTGGTGCTTTCGTCGTTTACCCAGCCATAGATGATGATCTTGGATTTCGTGTCGTAGCGGAAGAAAAGGCGGAACTGCTGCAGGAACTTCGCCCGTTTCCATGCCCGGTGTTCCGGCCCGATCGTGTTGCCGAGATCGAAAGCAGAGGCGGTCGGATCCGACGGAATGACATCCTTGGTCAGCTTTTCGATGGCTGCCAGGATCTTCGTGGGAGCCTTCTTCTGGTAGGTTTCGGGATGTTTCTCCCTGAGGCCCTCGACGATCGAGACCAGGTCTTCATAGGCCTCAGCGAAGGCTGGATCCTGCAATAGGGTCCAGCCATTGACCACGAGCGCGCCGGGAACATGGGGATCGCTCATTCGTCGTCGAGTGGCGCGTCCAGATCGACGTCCATGCCTTCGACCAGTTCGGTGGCTTGGCGCGCTTTCTCACCGCCGAAGGGCTGCAGGCGCTTCGGGTCGTTGACCATCTCGCGCTCGAGGAAGCCGAGAAAGGCCTGCACCGCCGGGTCGACCCGATCACCCTGAGGCTCGGCTTTCTCCAGCACCACCTGGCCGTCCCGGATGATGTAGGCGATCTTGTCTCGCTTGCCGAGGTGCAGGGCCTTGCGAACCGCGGCCGGTACCGTGTTCTGATATTTGTCTGTCAGGGTCGCTTCGAACCGGGGCGTTTGCACGTCATTCATGTCGGTGCTCCTCGAAAAGTGTCATGCGAAAAGGTAATGCAAGCCCATTACCTTTTCAAGAGTCCAGCAGACGGTGTCTTTTCAGAGGCAGCCATTGGCAGCTGCCAATGGCGAATGTCTTGCATGCAGGGCTTTCTCGGCCTTGGAGTTTCACGAGCGGTCGTAAGGTCGATGATGCAGGATTAAGACCGCTTGGAAGAGCGGGTTGGTCCAGGTTCAGCTGCGTTACGCGGCCGACGCGTATGTCGGTCTCTGGAATGCGTGAAATGGGTCGGTTCATAACGTGCCATTCGCCTTGTCGCAGCCTGTTTTGAAGCCCGCAGGGAAGCGGGAGGTAGCGCGGCGGGCGCGCCCGAAAATCCGGACAACGCCACGGGATTCTTATCGTCTGTCTTGAGAGGCGACGCGTCCTGACCAGGGCGCGTTCAGTGAGCCCTGAGAAAAAATTTTGCAGTGCCGAAAAACGACCCACGTCCTCCTCGACCCGTTGATCCGGGTCGCAATTGAATCTGAAAACCAGGAGTCTGAAATGACCACGACTACAATCACCGCCCTCCTCGCCCTCTCCGTGATCGATGACATGTTCATTCGCGCGGAGTTCGCGCTCCCGGACGGAATGTTGCCCGTGACAGTCGAGGCAGAGTTCTGCCCCGTCGAACGCGTGTCCCTCACCGGGGCCACGTTCCGTGATACGGGTGAGCCGGCTCTGGAGGCGATCCTGCCCCACGCGTCCGCGATCAAGGCCGCGATTTGCGATCGCCTCGCCCCTTCCATTACCGTCGACTCCCTCACGCTGACGGATGGTGCTTTCGTCGATGCGATCGTCGAGGGGCCAGATGTCGAGGGCCCCGTTCGGATCCAGGGGAAGCGGTGTTTCTTCGAAGGGCTGATGATCGACTCGGCCGAATACGTCCGCGACGGGTCGTCGGCGCTCGACATCATTGTGGAACTTAGGCGACCGCTGGTTCAAGCGGTGTGCGACATCCTCGATGTCGACACCGCCTGAAGCGGGAACGCAGAGGGCCGCGGTGGTTGATTGGCGCCGCGGCTCGTGGGCGGGCAGGGGGCGGCCTAACCCAAGCCATCCTCGGTTCGCCCTTCGTCATGGCGTCGATCTGGCTGATAGAGGGGCACGTAGAATGGTGCCGCTTTTGGGTCGACACCTTGGCGGGCGGCGCGTGCCGGGGTCGCGCATTTCGGATCTTGGACACGTCTTGCTGGACGGTCCCGCGAAATCCAGTTGTCCGGGGCACTCTGGGATGCGCTTCATATCAACGCGCATATGCACGCGGGAGCAACCCATGATTCCCTATAATGTTGTACAAGGGAAACCTTATCGCTTATTGCGTTAAGTTGATGCAACGCTATATGAGAATGAAAATGGTGTTGCACTAGAGTGAATTGATGCGAACGTTAAGCTACATAATGTCCGGGTGAGGTTACGCTATGGCCAAAAAATTGATGACGCCGGCGTCAGTGAAGCGAGAGCTTCGCAAGATCGGAGACCGTGTGCGGGCGGCGCGACTGGCGCGCAATCTACCCATGCAGATCGTGGCCGAGCGCGCGATGACCACGCGCCAGACGATCGGACGTATCGAAGCAGGTGATCCCAGGGTTTCTTTTGGAACCGTGCTCGCGACGCTCAATGCACTGGGTCTGTTAGACACGGTTGCTGGCGTGGCGGCGCCGGCAAACGATCCCGTGGCTGATATGAGGGCCGCTGAGTTGCGCCATCGCCGAGCCCGCTTGCCGTCGACGACGAGCCGGAACAGAACTTCGGAAGACGGTACATGAGCCCACGGATAGAAATCCACATCGATTGGGAAGCCGGACGCACCTTGCTCGGGCACATGCGGCGGAAGCCCAGCCGTGGCGGTGAAATCTTGTCATTTGCCTACGCGCAGGATTGGCTCGACCATCCATTCAGGTTTGCGCTCGATCCCGAGCTGCCACTCACACCGGGTGAATACCACCCGGCCAATGGGCAGATGTTCGGCACCATTGGCGACAGCGCTCCCGACCGATGGGGACAAGATTTGATGCGCCGCCGCGAGCGACGCATGGCGGAGGTTGAAGGTCGGCGTCCCCAGGCTCTTCAAGATGTGGATTTCCTGCTCGGCGTGGCTGATATCTCCCGCATCGGCGCCATGCGCTTCCGGGAAGAAGGCACGGACGACTTCCTTGCTCCGCGCGATGACGGCGTTCCTGGCTTGGTCGAGCTCGGGCGGTTGCTTGAGGCATCGGACCGGATCCAATCGGACAAGTTCGACGACGAGGACCTTCGGATGATCTTCGCCCCGGGGTCTTCGCTCGGAGGTGCGCGGCCCAAAGCAAGTGTCATCGATACGCGGGGCAACCTGATGATCGCGAAGTTCCCGAAAGTCGATGACAGTTACGACGTCGAGATCTGGGAGGCCGTCGCTCTGACGTTGGCAGCGCGTGCGGGCATCAATGTTGCACCATTCGAACTCAAGTCGGTGGGCGGACGCAATGTGCTCTTGTCGCATCGTTTCGACCGACGCGGCGAGACCCGGGTTCCCTTCATATCCGCGATGGCCCTGACAGAACATCGCGACGGGGACGAGGATACGAGCTATCTCGAACTGGCGGAGGTGCTTTCAGCCGAAGGGGCGCATCCAAAACGTGACCGGGAAGAACTCTTTCGCCGGATCGGCTTTTCCATATTGGTATCGAATGTCGATGACCACCTTCGCAATCATGGCTTTCTGCGCGAAGGTGCGGCCGGGTGGGTCTTGTCCCCCGCATATGACGTCAATCCGGTGCCGCCGGACCTGAAGGCGCCGATCCTATCGACGGCCATCGATTTCGATGATCGAACGGCAGATGTCGGGCTCTTGCTCGAAACGGCAGGGGAATACGGCATCCAGACTGCACGCGCGAAGGCCATTCTCCGCGAAATCGCGGTGGCAACCGGTGCTTGGGCCGAGGTCGCCGCGCGGCTCACGGCGCGCGCGGCGGATATCAAGGCAATGGAAGGGGCGTTCGAGCATGATCGGCGGGAGACCGCCCTTAGGATTTAGGGCGCGAGCTTCTTGAACATCTTGAGGACTCTAATCTGATTGCTACTCGACCAGATTTGATCGCAACCGGTGATGCGCTGATACCTTCGCTGGGCGTGAAAAAAATCGAAAGAAGTTCACCAAAGAGTTTTGGGGTTCAAGAAATAGCCCTACCTTCTTCTTGTGACCGATGCGAAGGCAACTGCCGGCTCGGTCGCCTGCGCCAGAAAGGCAGTCCTTGTAGCGCCGTTTGCGGCGCGGTCATTTCCCCCTTGAGGGGTCAGGATGCTCTCGGTTTTGGGAGGCTTTCGGCGACATAATCCCCCGTGAGGGATATCGGCGCGGTTGCAGTTTTGTCTGCAATCGCGCCTTTCTTGCCTACGTGTCGAACGCGCGACAAGTGTGGCCCGCCTCGCACGGAAGGTGCCAAGGCATGCGCCCGGAATGTAGAAAAAACCAAAAAAGTTCGCCAGAAAGTTTTGGGCCTCCGAGAAACAGTCCTACCTTCTTCTTGTGACCGATGCGAAGTGAACTGCTGGATCGGTTGATCATACGCCCGAAAGGCTGTCCGCCGCGTTTCGCTCGCGGTGTGATTATTTTCCCCTTGAGGGGTCAGGATAACCTCGGTTCGTCCGAGAGTCTCTGGGTGTCATAATCCCCGTGAGGGATCCCCGGTGCGATTGCGGTTCCCGCTGCAATCGCACCTCTTCTACCAAGCATGAACAGAAGACGCATGACCGCCAGGTGCCTCGACCATTCGTGTGGCTGATGTCCTCCGGCCGAGCTTGGCGCGAGCGCCTTTCCACCCGCGGCCGCGGCAATTTTCGCTTTGGTCCGATGAGACTGTTGGCTCAGGGTCTCGAGCTCTTGCGCGGCTGCCGTAACGACAACCTGCTTGCAGGCCGGGCACTTTGCTGAAAATCAGAGCAAAGTTGAAACGAGGCATCGTCTTGTCCATCTTGCGTTCGCTCGGCCCGGTCGTCCCCCGCGCATCGACCCGTGAAGCCCTCCGGGCGGGTCTCGGCGCCCTTGTGGGTTTGGGCGTTACGGGACTGTTCCTCCTTTCGCCGCAGATCGATCCGGCGCTCGGGCTTTACCTGGTTGCGCCGTTCGGGGCGAGCGCGGTGCTGCTCTTCGCCGTGCCCAACAGTCCGCTGGCACAACCGTGGTCAGCGGTGGTGGGCAACACACTCGCGGCACTGGTCGGGGTCGCCGTCTGCATGTTCGTGGCGGATCCGTTGGGGCGGGTTGCCTTATCTGTGGCCTTGGCCATCGTCGTCATGATCCTTGCACGCGCGGTCCATCCGCCCGCAGGCGCAGTGGCAATGACGGCCGCGCTGAACCCGGAGGTCATCGAAACATTGGGGTTCCGGTTTGCGTTGGCGCCCATAGCAGTGGGGACGCTGGCGTTGGTGGCGCTTGCAGTGCTCTACGCAAGACTTACAGGGCGCCATTATCCGTTCCGGCAGTTCCACGACCGGAACCCGCATGGCACGGAGGACGCGGCGCCGAATGAGCGTCTGGGCCTCAGTGAAGAGGAACTGACGGGGATCCTCGAACGCTATCGGCAGTCCTTCAACCTCGGCGTCGAGGACCTCGCGCGGCTCATCGGGGCAGCCGAGGCTCAAGCCGTGACGCACAGGACCGGGCCGATCACGGCTGCGGACATGATGTCTCGTGATCTGGTGACGGTGGCGCCGGAAACATCGCTCGCCCAGGTGGCGCAGGAATTCCGCAGACATGGGTTCACGTCGCTTCCGGTGGTGACCGGGGACGGGCGATATCTCGGCGTGATCTTCCAGATCCACCTGATCATGCGGGCGGGCGACGATGCTGCGCGGTTGAAGCGGCGGTTCCTTCCCGCTTTTCGGCGACTTACCGATCGGCGTAGAGATCGACCGGTCGAGGCGCAGGACATCATGAGCGTTGCCGGACCGCGCGCGACTCCGACCACGCCGCTCGCCGCCCTCATGCCGATGCTCGCGGACCACGACGTGGATGCGGTGCCTGTGTTGAAGCACGGCCGGATCACCGGGATTGTGACACGCACGGACCTTGTTGCAGCGCTCGCACGGGCCGGCCTGCGCGACCGCTGATGCGAGTCCGGCTGGTTGTGGTCGACATCGGCGCCGCCCCGACAAGCCAGTCCGGCTGAACGTGTTTGCCGGCGCCATTGAGAACAAGGGACCGGTTTTCTGGGTTTACTGCCCCCAGTTGAAGCCAATTTCGGCGAGAATTCTCCGCCCGGGTCCATAATTGTTGACCCGGTAATCCACGATGACATCCCGGCCGCTCATATCGAAGTGACCACCATGCAACACGCCGGGAAGGCCGATTTCCCGAACACCAGGGAGGTGCAGCATCAGGGCCTCGGCGTCATGATAATTTCGATCGTCGAGATGTCGCATGATCTCGATCTTGAGATGATCTTCAAGGAGGTCACCGTGACCGGTCTTGATTGCCTGGCTTGCCTTTTCTTCAGGAATTCCCAGGTCGGCGGCGAGCTTGAGGAACGTGCCGCGAAAGCCCAGGCTTTTTTCGAGCCAAATAGTCGGTTCTTCATGGAATGCGCAGGCGTCTTCTTCGGGGAACCCCTCTGCGACGACCCCGTAGAACTCGAGAGACGGGTTGTCGAACTCGTTGGAGAATGCCGCATGGCAAAATTCCAGGACACTTTCGGCCAAGGCCTCCATTGTGCAATCGCTTGGCAGGGCGAAGTCCGCCTTGTCGAGCAGCAGGCCCTTGTTTCTGATGTCGTTCCCCATGACGAACTCCTCTGTTTGGGGTTTCCGGCGGCCAGAAGATCAGGCCGCCTTCCGGGTGGTCTGGTTCGGTGGCAGTTGGGCGACCTCAAGCGGCGCGCTTGAGATGCTCAATCCGAGGCAGTTTCAGGCCATTGCATGGCACGGTCTTTGCGTGCAGGTGATCCAGCCAGCGCCAAAGCGTTCGCTCGAACGGGTCGTTGCGCCGAATGAAGTCATCGGGGCGTTGGATGTCGCGCGTTATGAGGCACATATGCGCGTCGGGACATTGCAGAGCACCCCGCTCATCGCGAGGCCAGTAAGTGTCATGGAGGATGCCGATTGCGTCCGGAAAATATACCACTTCGCAGGGCCCTTGAATTTCACCTGCCTTTTGCATCGAGTGCAAGTGATCCAGAACGACGGTTGGCAAATACCGATCATACGCAATGGCCCGAGCGAACGCCCAGCGTTGCTCTGGTGCGATGGACGTGGACATGCACACCGGGCCCTTATCCATCGAACGCCAAGCGGCCGGATCAAGGGTTTGGTTGGCGATCGGATCACTCGCGAGGTCAAAAGCCCGGCCCCCGAGAATGTCTTCGATCACCTGAAGCGTCTCGTCCTCGTAAAGGCGGCGGACGGTCCGGACGGGTAACAGCGTCATTGCGTGCACCCCCGCGGCGAAATGGGCCTGACGCGGTTTCCGGACGTTGAGCGTCGTTCCATGTTGGCCTTGCTTGAGACCGGTGCAGACCTGCCGTGTGGTGGGCTGATTGGGCCACGCCGGCCGAACTTTCCGTGCTGCGTGATCTGCGGCCCTCCCGGACAACCAGCGTCCTTCAGCACGTCGACTGCAGGTGACCGGCGGCCGAGAACCTTCTGCGGCTCGATCTTGCAAGGTGATCTCGGATGAATGAGAGCACCGAGCTCTACAAGGTGGTCTGACTTAGTGGGCATGTGATCTCCAAATGGTCACAAGCAGGGCACCGCGCCCGGCTCTGATAAGGAGTTGGGTCGATTGTCCGATGGGAAAAACGGATTTCGGAAATCTCCGACTTTTTTTGAAACCGTTGGGTTCAGACGCCGCGAGCCCGGGGCGTTCAGCGTGTCGCACCGGTCAGGTGGTGCGGGCACGAAACAAAGCGACACCTTCCTGTGCGGATCTTTCCATGGGAACCCCGAGAACGCGTCCGAAGGCTCGTGTATATCGTGCTTTCGTTTTTGAGTTCACGGGTGGTGCAGATGTGAACGGCCTCAAGGAGGCGGCAGGACGCGCCCTGCATCAATGGCTTCGATCTCGGCCAATGTGCGCTGTTTGATGCGCTTGCCCCCTGGTGCGATGATCACGAAGCCGCGGTTGGGCGGGAACTTCTTCAGCGCCTTCGGGGCCCATTTCGTGGTTTCCGTGACCGCTTTTATCACCAGCCGTTCGAGCACCGGCCGGTCCTTCGCGAAACACGACGCGACATGGAATTCCGCGTTCATGAGAGGCGCCAGGCGCTCGAACGCGCGGAGAAAGGCCTGGCGTTGGGTTCGCCAC
>NZ_WTUX01000013.1:308-53669 GCF_009882975.1 Maritimibacter harenae | reverse complement strand
TGAGGAAGCTTCTGAACAGAAATATCAGGGGGGTCACTTTTGGACGCCGATTACCCCAATACAGGGGTCAATCTTGCATGCCGGTTCACAGGAAACACTGCGCCAATCGCTTCTTCAGTCGGGGGGTTGTCGATCGGCACAGAGAGGTTGAGCTCAAGGTACCCAAAGGCCGGTATCATGCCAGCCATCGACGATGCAACGCCCATCGCAGCCGGTACGACACCGCTTTCAAGAGCATCCAGCGTTTCCGGGATCGACACGAGCGCGGCGTTCGTAACCGGCTCAAGTGTCAGCGCGCCATCGGTGGCTTCAGCAACCTCTGCCGCCCATTCCTTGCCAATCTTGGTGAACTGGCTTTCGTCGTTAAACGGCAGCGAATACGGTAGGTCTGCGGCAACAGCCTGCGAGCTGATAAGACACGTGGTGGCGACGCCAGCTTTCAAGAACTTCATCGGATTTCCTCCCTTAATGACCGCCAGTGAAGGCGGCTTGGATTTCGTCTTGCCCAATGTGTAGGCGGAGACCAGTGGGTGGCCTTCAGCCGGCATGGGTGAAAATCACTTCACACTGAGGGCCTACCCCCTAGAAGAAGCGGCATCTCGTGCCACGTTTCCGGAGGCATTGTCAGATGTGCCCACCAGCCAATGCGATTTCCGGGATTCACAAGTTCCTGGTCCTCCAAGCTTCAAACGCGGCCTGCGAATTGGTCAGAAAGCCCATGCTGCTTGCCGGTCCGCTTCAAAGCTTAGGCATCTTACTTGCTCCTCCCCCTGCAATAATGCGGAATTGCTTGCCTTAATCAAATTGATATAGCATGGGCATACTATGTCCATCGTGAATATTGGTATGCCATGAGGAACCTAAACAGCCTCGACCTGAACCTACTGAAGGTGTTCGACGCTATCTACCGCGAGCGGAGCGTATCGATCGCGTCGGAGCGACTGAACATGACCCAGCCTGCGACATCGAACGCCCTGAATCGCCTGCGCCACGCCTTAGACGACCAGCTTTTCGTCCGCACGCGCAATGGGATGGAACCCACGCTCTTTGCGCAATCCATCGCAGCTTCGGTCCAGCGGGGGCTAAGAGAGATCACCGAATCTATACTGCAAGGCTTGTGGTTCGATCCGACGGAGACGCCTCGCCGCTTCACGATACTCGCAACGGATGTAGGCGAAGAGACCTATATCGCCGAACTAGTGCGGCGACTCGAACGGGAAGCCCCCTTCATAGACATCCGCGTGCTGGAGGCGCCGCTGGACGAATACGAAACGCTGCTTGAATTCGGTTATGCCGACCTCGCTATAGGGCGACTGACTCTTCCCGAGAAGTTCATGCAAGAGAAGATTGCGGCCTGTGGCTATGCCATCGTGATGTGCGAAAATCATGCGAAAGCTCTGGGCCTTTCCGATGGCGAAACGATGCCCTACGATGTCTATATGCAACAGCGTCACTTGCATGTCTTGCCCAGAGCGACTGGCGCCAAACATCATCCGGTCGACATTGCATTGGGTATCGAAGGACAGAACCGACGCATAGCGGTCACGCTGCCGCATACCTCGGTGTTGTCTGAAATCCTACCCGGTACAAGCCTGGTCGCCACCGTGCCGACACCAGGCGTCGCGCCAATGAAAGGCCGGGCACGTCTTGTTCGGCTAGAACTTCCCTATGAAACCGAGCGGTTGGATATTCTGCTTGTCTGGCATAGACGCCACCAGCTCGACAAGGGCCATGCATGGTTGCGCGAACAGGTGCGGGCTTTGCCGATGTCGGACTGGAACACCATGCAACAATCTAATTCCTAGATGCGCCACCGAATCCTTTATTCACCCTGTTGATTTACGGTCCATCCAAAATCAATTTGAGATACAACTACAGCTGACAGTAGCTTCCACCCAAGCTTTGGAGAGCCAACTCTGGCCATGCCGTGATCACCGATCCAGCAGGCCCGACGAGTCCAGGGAGTGACTGGCATGGGCAAGCAAGACAGCGTCGCGGTTGCGCCGCCGCGAGACCGCAGAACAATCAACGGCGCCGATCTCGTAGTGGAAGCGTTGTTGGAGGTCGGGGCCGAGAAAGTATTCAGTATCATTGGCTTGGGTATGCTCGGATTGGGCCGTGCCTTCTATGACCGGCGCGATGAAATCGGATACGTGGGCCACCTTAACGAAACGAACTTGACCATGATGGCGCAAGGATATGCGCGCCAGACGGGCAAACCGACCTTCTGTTTCGTCTATCACGCCTCTGGCACCGCCCTGTCGATGATGTCGATGACAACAGCTTGGGCCGACAATGTCCCTATGGTGTTCGTCTCGACCTCAAGCGCCCGTTCGACCATTGGTCGGGATCAATATGCAGGCATCCCTCGCTCACCAATTGAAATGAGTTCCCAGTTCACGAAATGGAGCCACGACATCTCCGCTGCGGAGCGTATCCCTGAGATTCTCGCACGCGCATGGGAAATTGCATCGACCGTGCCCATGGGGCCTGTGCACATTTCTATCCCCTCGGATCTGTATGACGTGGAGGTTGCCACCCACCTAGCCCGCAAGTCTCTCAAGGATACCCAACGGTTTGTGGAAACCGCGCCGGACAATGCAGGAACCGCCGAAGTCGCAAGACTTCTGGCGAACGCAGAGTACCCCGTCCTCCTCTGCGGAAGCGAAGTTGGAAATCTCAAGGTGTGGAAAGAGATGGTAGCGCTTGCCGAAGCTACCGGCGCGCCTGTCATATGTGAGCAGGATCCCTCATATCTTGGGTTTCCTACTAGCCATGCGCAATACATCGGGACACCAGCTTCGAATGCCGACGTGCTTGCGGAGGCCGATCTGGCGATTGCGGTTGGTTATGAGTTCACTGAGAAAGGTATTCCGGGCGAAGCTCCCATTCTGCCGGCCTCGGTCAAGCTCGTCACCGTCTCGTCCGACCCTCTGCTCCACGGTAAGCAACTCAGGCCTGACGTCGCCCTTCAGGGACATCTGGCGAAAAGCCTGCCTCTGCTGGCGCAAGAAATCCAAAAGGTGCCAGCCACCCAAAAGACGATGAAGGCCCGCGCCGCAGTTTGTCACGCAAAGCGTGAGGCACGCGCCGCTGCCATTGCCGAGGCTGACGCCATGTCGCGCGATTTATCGCCGATCCCACAAAAGCGCGTTCTGCGCGAACTTTGCGATAAAGCCGAGAAGGACTGGATCGTGGTTCAAGCGGGCAGCACGCTCGGCTGGCACCTTGAGTCTATGTACGAATTTGACGATCCGACCAACTTTCATGCCGTCTCCGGAAAAGCAAGCGCCCAAGGTTGGGGCGCGCCCGCCGCACTTGGCATACAGCTTGGCGAACCGGACAGGCGCGTCCTTGCCGTATTGGGCGACGGGAACTTCATGTTCAGCGCCACCTGCATTTGGAGCGCCGCGCAGCAAGACCTTCCCGCTATTTTCGTGGTGAATAACAATTCTGGATGGGTTTGTGTGCCGGACGCCATTGACGCCGCTTACGACCGGGAAACCGATGGCCCTGGCCGTGATGCAATGGCATGGACGTGGGGCGAGGCAGAGATTGATTATGTCGGTTTTGCTCGCAGCTTCGGGCTTGAGGCCCGCCGTGTCGCCACCTCCTCCGAGCTTGGCGATGCGTTGGAAGAGGCAAAGCAAAGCAACCGTGCATGGCTGATCGAAGTGTGCGGTGTTTAACCTTGGCGATTGAAGAATAGATATATTGAAAAACCACTCCGTCTATCCTGTCCGGCGCCGTTGGCGAGCGAAAGCGGGACCTGAGTGGTGTATGCCTCGTAGGTAGCTGCGCCGATCGAAGCGACCCGTACGCCGTCGGGCGGCTGTCATGACGCTTTTATGGGCGGGCGGGTGGAAGGGGTACACGACCTCCCGCTGGCAACTCATGTTTCGGATGGTCTCGCGTGCTCGGCGTCTTATCCTCGTTACAGGAAATCTAATTGCTACGTTAGATGTTTTCGATAAGACGGCGGGCCATTTCCGAGCGAGCTTCGTGCGCTCCTGCTTGATCGCATAAAATGATCCTTGAATGCGCCTTAATCCGGCGACCGAAGGATTGCAGCACCTCGGCACAATCCGGCGGAAACCCTGGATAGGAAGTGCGCCACCGGCTCCCGCACTAGCACGCGAATTTTGCGGGTTTCCTCCAGCGTGAACAAGTCCGCAGCAAGCGCGGCGGCTACCGGCGCCATGATCAGCGCGACCTACCACAATTCCAGGAAAGGCACTTGCACTAGGCTCATGGCGCGGCTGGCGCGGGTCGAAAGCCGGTCGATACTGGACAGGCGGACCTCAATCCGTCGCGATATCGGCCGCACGACCAGCCCCTAGCTTTCAAGTTGCTGCGATCCTTCGCGGGCCGTTGACGCGAGACCCAGAGAAGCTCAGCCAGCTCGATTTCGCCGGTCCTGCGAATGATCCCCGCGACCGGCATGTTGGCCACCGGGGTCTGTGCGTGGACGGCATGGATGTTGCACGGATTAGACTGCGAAATGACCGGGCCGAACAGACCATCTGCACAAGTTGTCCCAGCAGCATCCGCGTGGGATATCCGGCCTTGTAGATCTCCGATACCATCACGCCGCTCATCACTGCGGTCGGCACGATAGCCGCAGCCGATGACGGCGGATATAAATGCATTCGCGAGTATGTTACCATAGGTCCGATCCGCACGTACCGGCACGACCGCCATCCGGCTGATGGCGATAAGGCGCGCCGTGATCCACACTCGTTTATCAGCGTGTTAGTGATGAATAATAGGTATCGCGAGCAGGCCCAAGTTCCCAAGAAACGTCGAAAAGCTGAAGCAAGAAGTCATCAAAGAGCGCCTTGACCAAGGCGATGTCCGGGCCCACCTCGGTCGAGATGGCCAAGGATCGGGTGCTTTTGAAAGCCAAACTCTTTTTCATGGACCAACCGGTCAGCAAAGTAAGTTTCGCTCTCGGTTTTTTCAGCCCGATTGCAATCGGTTCTTTAACTAGGCTGCCGGCGTCGCTTTGTGCGCGTAGCCGATCGGAGGTACCTAAAGGGCATCGCCCATCGCGACTGGTTCTTGGGCGATGCCCAGCCCGAAACGCGCGCCGACGCGCTCTTTCGCAAGGCTGGGGAGGGCCGCGAAGTCCTTATGGCGGGCCGCGCCGTGGTTCACCAGCACCAGCGCGTTTTTGTCCGAGAACCCGGCGCCTCCGATCCGGTGTCCCTTGAGGCCCACGGCCTCGATCAGTCACGCGGCCGAGAGCTTGCGCCCACCCGGCACGGAATGGCCCGGAAGATCGGCGAACTCCGGGGCGACGGGCACGATGGCGTTCATGAAAAACGAGCCTGCATTGCCCTGTTCGCGCCAATCCGGCAACTTAGCGGCCCGCAGCGCCAGAACCCTGTAGCGCCCCTCGGCCGGATCCTGCGCGCGGGCGAGATCTTCGAGGCCCGCGTAGGTCGTGACGGGCGTCCATGCCACCGGCAGTCGCAGCGTGACTTGGATGACGACAAAACGCCCCGGCTCGTACTTGAACCGGCTGTGGCGGCAAGTAAACTGGCACTCGTCGCGGGAAAATTCGACCGGGGCGGCGGGTCCGGGTGTCGAGCGCGGTTAGGTGTTCAATGAGATCGGACAGCTCGCGCCCATAGGCCCCGATTTTCGGGATCGGGGCTACGCCGAGAGTGCCGGGTATGCCCGCGAGGTTTTCCGATCCGCCTATGCCCTCGGCCAAATTCCAATCGACAAGGCCGGGCCAGTCTTCGCCCGCCGCGGCGATGATGCGGACCGCGTCGCTATCGCCGCGGTCGATCCGCATGCCCATCATCCGGTTCAACCCGACGATGCCCGGTACATGCGGCGCAAGGACCACGTTGCTCCCCCCCGCCGATCACGTGAAACGGCTGCCCTGTTTCGGCGGCATGGTCGAGCGCGAACACGAGGTCGGGCAGGTAGGCAAGCGGCTTCACCGCGTCCGCCCGCGAGGACAGACCCAGCGTGTTGTAGGGGGTCAGATCGCCCGCGTCGCTCATTCCTCGCCTTCGGTGATCCGGTAGGTACAGCGCCGCCCGCCACCGACGATGTGTTCGACCCGTACGATATTGGCCTCGGGGCCGAGAAGCTCGGAGAACACCGCCTTTTCGGCGCGGCAGAACCGCTGACAGGTGGTCGCGGCGGCGCAGATCGGACAGTGGTTCTCGACCAGAAGAAGCGCGCCGTCCTCGTCCGCGCCAACCTCGGCCATGTACCCCTCTTCGGCGCGTAACTCGGCCAATTTCGCAACCCTGTCGTCTAGCGTGGTACAGTCGGCCATTTCGACCCGATACCGGGCCTGCGTCGTCGTTTCGCGCGCAGCGATGATACGATCGAGCGCTTCGGTGCCGAGAACGCCCTCGATGGACTGGAGCAATTCGACGGTTAGGTCGGCGTGCGTGTCGGGAAACCGCGTCTGGCCCAGATCGGTGACGTGCCAGTAGATGGCGGGCCGCCCCCGCCCGGTAGAGCGGCTTTCGTCGCGCACTAACCCCGCCTCGCCCAGTTTGACGAGCTGTTGGCGCGCGGCCTCGCCAGTGATGTCGAGCCGCTGCCCGACCTGCGCCGAGGTCAGCGCGCCGTGCATTTTCAGGGCCATCAACACGCGATCCGAGGGCGAGCGGGGCGCCCAAGCCGTTTTTTCCAAGCTAACACTTGACATATTGTCGCCGATAATTTTCAAAGCCTTTACTTGATTAAATATCAGTCCGCTGCGATCGACGCAAGACGAGCCTTGGAAAAGGAGACCGACATGGCTTTCGAACTGCCGAGCCTACCCTATTCTCACGCCGCTTTGGCCGAACGCGGGATGAGTCAGGAAACGCTGGAACTTCACCACGACAAACACCATCAGGCCTATGTCACGGCCTTGAACGGTTTCGTCGAAAAGGACGCTGCGCTTCAGGGCAAATCGCTCGAAGAGCTGGTGACGTTGACCTATGGTGACGACGCCCGCGCCGGGGTGTTCAACCAAGCCGGTCAGCATTGGAACCACCTCCATTTCTGGAATGCGCTGTCGCCCACGGGGGGTGGCCTGCCCGGCAAGCTGGAGGGGCTGCTGGTCGAGGGCTTTGGATCGGTCGATGCCTTCAAGGACATGTTCAAGACCGCCGCGACCACGCAATTCGGTTCGGGCTGGGCCTGGCTCATCCAGAAGGATGACGGCAGCCTTGGCGTGACCAAGACGCCCAATGGGGTCAATCCGCTGGCCACCGGCGAAGGCACCGCGCTCCTCGGTCTCGATGTTTGGGAGCACAGCTATTACGTCGATTTCCGCAACCGGCGGCCCGATTACGTGACCAATTTCCTCGACAACCTAGCGAATTACGAATTCGCAGAAAGCAACCTGCGCTGAACGGGCGCCCCTGTCGCCCACGCGCGGCGGGGGCACCCTTCGGAGCTGCGCATGACCTATATCGTCAACGACAACTGCATCGCCTTCAAACACACCGATTGCGTTACCGTATGCCCGGTCGATTCCTTTTACGAAGGTGAGAGTATGCTGGTGAACCACCCGGACGAGTGCATCGACTGTGGAGTCTGCGAGCCGGAATGCCCCGTGGATGCGATCCGACCCGACAGCGATCCGGAGGCCAAGGATTGGGTCGGCTTCAACCGCAAGTATGCCAAGCTTTGGCCTATCGTCATCGAGCAGAAGCCGCCCCTGCCCGGGCCCGACGAAATGGACGGGGCTGTGGGCAAGTTGGAGACGCATTTCTCGGAAAAGCCCGGAGGAATTTCGGAGGGGCAGGGGCGCACGATGTCCTTGTTGGTGCCGATCAGCTTGATCACCGCTTGTACCTCGGCCTGCCAATCGCGAATCGGTGCGGCGAGCGCGACGAGACAGGGGATATAGTCGCCTGACACCGGGGAATAGCCCCCGGCGCGAATGCTGCCGCAAAGCGCCTCGACCCTCGCGCGGCTGGGGGTGAAATCGGCATAGAGTTCCGGCGCCTTACGGGCACGGGCGAGTTCGGTCGCCAGCAGTTTTTCAAGAGGAGGTCGCGGTCCATAGATGAGAAACACGCGACCCGTGGACGAGTTCAGAAGCGGCAGCGTGGTGCCAAACCTCATGGAGGTCACGACCGGCGAGGCGGCGCGTTCCCACTGGACGACCGTCGGGCCCGCAGCGCCCAGACCGACAGCAGCACGGTCAGCCCGGTGTCCTCGCGAAGTTCGGCCAAGGGGCCTGTCAGGGGAACTTGTCTTGAGGCAAGGTATGATGCTGGCTAGCGTTCGAGCATGCCCAAGCCAAGTTTCTCTGACAGACCCTGCATTCGGAATTGCTATAACTTCCATCCGCGATCCACATAACGGTGCATCGGGGCACTGTAGCTAAGGTCGTCATCGACACAACACCCATCCTACGCGAAGACAGGAGACATGCGATGTCAGACAAGGTGATCGTAACCGTTGCGCCGACGTCGAATTTCCACGGCAAGGACGCGAACCCCGCATTGCCCGAGCAGCCGGCCGAAATCGCCCAGTCGGTGCGCGAAGCGTACGACGCCGGCGCCTGCCTCGCACATATGCACGCGCGTGATGCGAACGGGGTGCAAAGCACCGACCCCGCGATCGTCACGCAGATCAACGCTCAAGTGCGCGCCGCCTGCCCTGTCATCATCCAGAACTCTATCGCGCCTGCGATGGGGGCGAATGCGGAGGATGCCGGCACCGGGATGCGAACTCTAGACGCCTTTCCCGAGATGTCCTCGATCGACCTTGGCTACGCAGTGATCAATCTTCCGCAGGGCGAGCACCATATCGGCTGGTCCCTGTCTTTTCTGCGCAAGGCCGCCTTGATCATGAAAGAACGCGGCATTCGCCCCGAGATGGAGATATTCAACAATAGCCAGCTCGACCTTGCTGCGACCTTGATCGCCGAAGGGCTGATCGAGCCGCCGCTGTCCTATTCCTTCGTCATGGGCATGAACCGCGCGAACCAGAGCGCCATGGGCTGGCATCCGGCGACCCTGTTCTCGATGGTGCAACTTCTGCCCGCCGGCGCCAAGTTCTCCACCCTCGGGGTGGGTCCGGCGCAGCATCCGGCCACCGTGCAATCGCTGATCCTCGGCGGCGGGGTCCGGGTCGGGTTCGAGGATTCCATCACCTACCGCAAGGGCGAACCGGCAACATCGAACGCGCAGCTCGTGGAGCGCATTGTGACGATCATTCGCGATCTGGGGATGGAGCCGGCAACACCCGCAGAGGCCCGGGAAATGCTGGGCGTGCCCCAGCTCGGGACGCCGGAATCGATCGAAACCCGACATCCGGAATACCGCGTGATCCGCGAGCCGGCCTGAGACGGCCCACACAAAGGCCATAGGCAGAGTTACGCCCTTCTCCTATCGTTATGCAGATTCTGATGAGTGACCGGGCAAGGTCGGGGGGAGCGCGTGGAAGTCCGACAAGTCGAGATGTTCCTGAGAATCTGCGAGCACGGGAGCATCAACAAGGCCGCCGCCGCGCTGCGGATGTCGCAACCGTCACTGTCGCGCTGGATCGCGCTGCTGGAACGCGACCTCGGCACGCAGCTGTTTGTCCGCACGCGCCAGGGCATCCGGCTGACCGATGCGGGCCAGGTGCTCGCCGATCGTGCGCGCCCCGTGTTGCGGCAGTTCGAACTCCTGCGCGATGATGTGGGGAACAAGTCGCTGCGGCAGGTAAACCTCGCCATTCCGCTTTCGATGCAGCGCTTGCTTACTGCCCCTTTCGCGGACCGGGTCCTGTCACGAAGCCCCGAACTCAGGATGCGGGTCTACGAGGGGATCAACAATTCGATCCGGGTGTGGATGGAAAACGGGCTGCTGGACACCGCGGTGATCGTGGAGACGGAACGCGTACCCGAGAATTTCACCAGCCGTCCTCTCCTGCGTGAGAACCTCATGCTCGTCGGGGACCACGCAGCGGGGCTTTCGCTCGATGCACCGGTGCCATTGAGCAAGTTGGACGACCTGCCGATCATCCTGCCCGGGCCGCCCAACTCGATCAGCGCGCAGGTGGCCCACGCGCTCGCGCGTGCAGGCTACAGCTACAACAACGTTTTCGAAGCCGAGATTCTGTCTCTGTGCCTTGAGCTCGCCGGTCGCGGCCGCGGATATACCGTGATGCCCTATTGCGCGCTCGAAGGACGCCTTGGTCCCGATGCCGCCCTGACCGCTGCGCCAATCGAGGGCCTGAATGTCGTCTGGAAGCTCTGCATCAACAAGTCACGGGCCTATGCCGTGGCGAACCGCTCGCTGGTCGACGAACTGACCGAATTCATCGCGACGCAGGTCGAAAACGGTGCGTGGACCTTCACTGAACTCTTTTGAGGCCCAGGCCAGCTATACGCCGGTTCTATAACCGAGATAGCGACTGAGTATTCATGGCCGAACGCCCCGCCTGACATGCTGAGCCGGAACGGTGCCTCCGGGCACCCGGGCTATTACGAAAGGTCGCGTGGTTCGGTGGGCATCGACAGTCAGAACAGGGTATTTCATGTCGGCACCGATGTCGGCGGCACGTTCACAGACCTTTGGGTCAGTGATGGCGCGGGACCTGCACGGGTCTTCAAGACGCCGACGACACCGGACGTGATGACCGGCGTGATGGATGCGGTGGCGCTGGCCGCCGGGACGCTCGGCCTTTCGATCGGTGACTTCTGCGTCCGCATCCGGCGGTTTGGTCACGGCACGACCGTCGGACTGAACGCACTTCTGACCGGCACTTCTGCACGTACGGGCGTGATCGCGACCGAAGGCTTCGGAGATACTCTCGAGATCGGGCGTATCCGACGACAGACCTCGGGTCTCAGCGAATACGAGGTGACGGATTTCCACCTCCACAACCGGTATCCACCGATCGTCCCGAGACACCTCGTGCGAGAAGTCCGCGAGCGTGTCGACGCGACGGGTCGCGTGCTCATCCCGCTGGACGAGGCGCAGGCGGGCGCGGCCCTCGAAGAGCTTGCCGAAGCCGGTGTCGAAGCGCTCGCGATCTGCACGCTCTGGGC
The DNA here is from genome assembly GCF_009882975.1 of Maritimibacter harenae. GTDB lineage: Bacteria > Pseudomonadota > Alphaproteobacteria > Rhodobacterales > Rhodobacteraceae > Maritimibacter > Maritimibacter harenae. Next base: position 42,658 of record NZ_WTUX01000013.1, on the reverse strand, counting down.
GCAGGCCAACCCAGTCCACGAGGCCCGCCTTAAGGACATGGCGCGCGAGGTGCTGTCGGACGCCTTCCTGTGCGTCTCGCACAAGATCGCCCCTGTGGTGGGAGAGTATGGGCGCATGGCCACCACTGCGGCGAATGCTGCCCTCGGCCCGGTTGCAGGACGATACCTATCGCGGCTCGAACAGTCGCTGCGCGATCACGGGATGACCGTGCCGCTGCTGGTCATGACCAATGCGGGCGGTGTGCTGCCGACCTCAGCGCTGAACGACCGCCCGGCTTTCACTCTGTTTTCCGGACCGGCGGCGGGCGTCATCGGCTCGCGGGTGATGGCGGACCGGCTCGGTCGCGACAACATCCTGACGACGGATATTGGTGGCACCAGCTTCGACGTGGGCGTGATCGCCGAGGGGCGTCCATTGGCAAGCACCGAGTTTTCGGTCGCGGGCGCCGACCTGCGCCTGCCCTCGATCGACATCGCCTCGATAGGCACCGGAGGCGGCTCCATCGCGTCGGTCGAATTCGGAGACCTGACGGTAGGACCCCGCAGCGCCGGGTCCACACCGGGGCCCGTCTGCTACGGGCGCGGCGGGCAGGAACCGACCGCGACCGATGCCGACCTCGTGCTCGGGATCCTCAATCCGGACGATTTCCTCGGCGGTCGAATGCGGCTCGACACCGAAGCGGCGCGGGAGGCGATCGAGACCCGGATCGCCCGGCCCCTCGGGCTCGACACCATCCGGGCGGCTTGGGGCATTCGCGAGATCCTCGACAACAATATGGCGGACCTCTTGCGCCGCGTGACGATCGAGCGCGGGCATGATCCTTTGACCTTCACCCTCCTGGCCAACGGGGGTGCGGGGCCGTCGCATGCCTGGTCGATCGCGCGAGAACTCGGGCTCGGCGGCTTCGTCGTGCCCGCCGCGGCCACCGCGCATTCCGCATTCGGGTGCGGTACCGGCGATCTCGGCATGTCCGAAAGCACGGCCGTCTATGTCCGCGTAAGGCATGGGGAGCGCCCGTCCGACGCGGCGCTCGGAGCGGCGCGTGACGCGTTGGAGAGGATCGAGCGAGTCGTGACGTATCACCTTGCCGCCGCCGGTGCCGAAGGGGACGTGACACTCGAACGCTTCGCCGCCGTACGCTTCCGCGGACAGACCAACGCGCTCGACGTGCCGTTCGGGGGCGCTGGCTTCGACGCCACCATCTACGACACGGTGATCGACGGGTTCGAAGCAGCTTACGAGCGGTTGTTCGGACGCGGTGCCGGGTACCGGCAGGCCGGGTTCGAGATCGTGGAACTGCGTGTGTCGGGCACGGCGGCGCTTGCGGCCGCGACGGCCACGGGCCACGGCGACACGCCGCGCGCACATGGAAGCCGTCCGGTCGTCTTTGACGACCCCGATGCGCCGGTGGACACCACGATCTACCATGTCGACTACCCCGCACCGGACAGCGAGGTCCATGGCCCCGCGATCATCGAATTCCCGGGCCAGAGCGTCGTCGTGCCCCCGGGTGCGATCGCCCGCGCGGATGCGTATGGAAACCTGCATGTTACGTTGGAGGCACGGCCATGACCGACCAATCCCCGATCCTATACGAGATCATCCGCTCGCGGCTTATGGCGATCACCGAGGAGATGCGGATCGCGCTTCAGAGCGTGTCGGGTTCGCCCACCGTCACCGACGCGTCGGATTTCTTCACGGGGCTGTTCCGCCCGAATGGCGACTTCGCGACCATGGGGTTCCAGGTCACCTACCAGGCCCCGGTCGTCGGACACCTGATCCGTCACATCAACGCGGCCCCGGACAAGTACCGTCCCGGTCCCGGTGACATGTTCCTCGGCAACGACCCCTATGTCGGGGCGCTGCACCAGAACGATGTGCAGATGTGCGGCCCGATCTATGCCGGGGACCGGATCATAGCCTGGGCCGGCGTGGAAGCGCACGAGACCGACGTGGGCGGCATGGATTTTGCCAGCTGGTCGCCGAAGGCGCGCGACGTGCGGCAGGAGGGGTTCCGCGTCCCATGCATGAAGCTTATTGACGCGGGCGTTCTGCGCGAGGACGTACTCGACACGATCCTCACGGCTTCGCGTCTGCCCGATCAGCTGGGGCTCGACATCCGAGCCTTCATCGCGACGATCAACGTGGCGCAGAACCGGATCGACCAGCTTGTCGCCCGGTACGGCGCGGAGGTGATCACCGGCGTCATGGAGCGCATGATCGACGGGTCCGAAGCGCGCGTCCGCGCGCGGCTGGCGGATCTCCCGGACGGGACTTTCCGGGCGACGGATTTCCTCGAACATGACGGGCACGACAACCGCCTCTACCGGATCAGCGTCGCGATGACCAAGACCGGCGACAGGCTGACGTTCGACTTCTCGGGGTCGAGCCCACAGGCCCCCGGTTTCGTCAACTGCACCCGGTCGGGGCTCGAAGGCGGGGTGGCCGGCGCAATGCTGGCCATGCTCGCCTACGACGTACCCTGGAACGAGGGCGTTCTAAGGACCGCGGCGATCGAGGCCCGCGACGGGCTGATCTGTACCGCGCAGTTCCCTGCCCCGGTCGGCGCCGCGACGGTGGAGGCGATCTGGGTCGTTTCCAATGTCGCCGTGGCCGCGATCAACAAGATGCTGGCCTGTTCTGCCGGGCATGCACACCGCGCACAGGCGGTCAGCAGCGGAACCATGGCCACCTTCAACCTCGGTGGCGTGAACCAGTACGGTGAACCCTTCGGGCTTCACCTGATGGATCCGCTCGCGGGGGGATCGGGGGCCTTCGCCGACAAGGACGGGATCTGCGCCGGCGGACCGATCAACGCGCCGATGCCCAGCATCGCGGACGTGGAGCGCAATGAACTCGTCGCGCCACTCTTCTACCTCTACCGCCGCATGGGCCACGACACCGGAGGCGCAGGCGCGATGCGCGGCGGGCGCGGCGTCGAGATCGGGCTCACTCTCGGCGGCATCTCCGAAGCCGAGGCGCTGATCATGACCCACGGGGCCGAGGTACCCAACACCGCCGGCGGTTTTGGCAGCTGGCCGGGCGCGACAGTCACCCAGGCCATGGTCTGGGGCGGCGTCGAGGCAGGCGCGCGCGCCACGGGCGAAACCGAGAGCTTCGGTCCGAAACCCGGACTGATGCGGATGACCGACCGCGACCTGTTCTGCGTGACCTGGCAGGGCGGTGGCGGCTGGGGTGACCCGCTCGACCGAGAACCCGAAGCAGTCAGGGCCGATATCGCCTCCGGCGCCGTTTCACCCGAAGCCACCCTCACCCTGTTCGGCGTGGGCGAAAACGAGGACGCGGCAACCACGGCCCGGCGCCGGTCGGATATGAGGGCCGCCCGGATCGGGCGGGCGCCCTCCTCTGCCGAGGTCTCCGGCCGAACGCGGATGTCGATCGGCCCGAACCTGCGGGTTGTCGAGCTGGACGGCGCATATCACGTGGTGTCCGCCGCCGGTGCGCGGCTGTCGACCGATCACACCCGCTGGCGCGAGGGCGCGATTACCGTCGACCTGACCGGCGAAACAGGGGCCCAGCGCATTGCACTGCACGAGGACTTGCGTATGACGGGCTACTATTGTCCCCTTTCCGGCCAATGCCTTGCCATCGACGTACATGAAAGGGACGGTCTGCCCGCTGACGACATCGACCTCGCTCTGCCATGAGGGTCGCAGGTCATGCCGCCGCGCGCCTTCCCCGGGCTCAGTTATGCCGATCCGATATAACGGTTATTGCTTTCAACCGGCTACGATCTCGGCCCGTCTGTTCTTTAGATGAGCATACCGAGGGGAGGAGCGCGGTGCGCCACTCGCACGCCCCGCAAGGGTTGCAACTCAAAGCCGCCGCACAGACAAGCCCGCGACAAGGCCGCGCCGGAAGCAGGCAGGAGGTGAAAAGACCGCCGGATGACACGAAAGGTGCGCGGCGACGGGGCAGACACCGGAGGGACAGCGACCCGGTCCGCGCATGATGCGAGACGGGCAAACGCTGACCATTCGGCATTCCGGGCGGACGTTGCGCCGGCCGGCCGGAGGTTCGGGAGGAACCTTCGGGCACAGCAACGACACTTAGGGAGGACACCATGAAGTATATGATTTCCGCGATGTGTGCGGGTTCACTGTTCCTGACGACGGGCGCCGGCCATGCCGAGTCTCTCGTCCAGCGTTATCTCGACGGCGACCCCGCGGTCGCACTGTCGACGCAGCTTGACTACGACGGCCCAACCGTCCGCATCCGGTATTCCACGCTCGCGCCGAGCGCGGGGATGTCGGGCGAGTTCTTCGGGGCTCTCTTTGACCGGCTTGAGGCGGACACCGACGGCAAGATCGTCATCGATCCGTATTACTCGAGCTCGCTGGCCGACACGCAGGCGGGCGGGTTCGAATCCGTGCGGTCGGGTTTGACCGACATCGGCACCTGCTACATGCAGTTCAACCCGTCGGGCTTCGACCTGCAATTCGGCATCCAGCTGCCGGGGATCGTGTCCCAGGCCGATGCCGGGCTTCTCGTCTACGAAGAGGCCTATGCCGAGTATTTCAAGGAAAACTACGAGCGCCGCGAGGTCTACCTCGCCCATCTCGGGCTCGGTGCGCCGAACCAGATCTACTCCAAGGAGCCGCTCGCCAGCCTCGAGGACTTCGAAGGTCAACGGGCCTGGGCAAATGGCGACGTCGCGAGCCGGACCCTGACCGCCCTCGGCATGGAGCCGACGAACGTCAACATGTCCGACTTCTACCCGGCGTTTCAGACCGGCGTGTTCGACGTCGCACCGTTCCACGACCTCGGCGCTGTGGTGTTCCGGCTGCCGGACATCGCCGACTATCGCACCGGCGTCGATCTGTGGGGCAACCCGAACGAGAACTGCATGAACATCGACTTCTGGGAAGGGCTGGACCCGGCCGTGCAGGAATACCTGTACCACTGGTTCCAGGTCTGGGGCATGGCCTATACCCAGTCGCTCATGGTCGAAGGCGGGGACTACGTCCGCGAGAACGTGCTGGCGGAGCAAGGCATCAACTTCGTCGAACTGTCCGACGAGGACCAGGCCGAGATCGACGCCGTGCTGACGCAACTGGTCGATGACTGGGCCGCCGAACGCGACGCGGACGGTCAGCCGGGCAGCGAACTTATCGCCATGATGCGCGACCGGTACGAGCACTATAACGCCATGACGGCCGACGAACGGTTCCAGAAGGTTCTGGACGAACCCGTGCCGGGCCTTGTCAACGGCTTCTAAGACCGGCTTAGAAGAGGATAACCCCGACCGGCTCTGCGCCGGTCGGGGCATCTTTGTGGAGTCATTCGCATGCTGTGGTTCATAGAAAAGACGGCCTATGCCCTTGGGGTCATCGGGGGGATCGCGCTGCTTCTGCCCATGTGCCTTGTCGTCATCTTCGACATCGGAAGCCGGCTCCTGCTCGGCAGCGGACTGCCATGGGCGGTGGATGCGGGATCGGTCATGATGGTCAGTTTCGTGTTCGCCATTCTCCCGTGGTCGCTGGTACGAGGCTCACACATCCGGATGGACATCCTCTACATCATGGCAGGACACCGGTTCCGCATCGTCGCCGATTTCATCGCGATCCTCGGCGCCGCCACGTTCTTCGGCCTGATCGGCTGGGGCGCCATCAACACGATCCCCCGTTACCTGAGGATCGGCACCGGTAGCCCCAACGTCTCGATCCCCTATTGGCCCTTCGCCGCGCTCATTCTTTTCGTATGCGCCCTCTCGCTCGTGATCCTCGTGCTTCAGATTTTCGGCCGCATGAAGAAACCGGAACAGATCCTCCATGATTGACCCCACCCTCATCGGCTACGGCACTTTCATCGTCCTTGTCGCGCTGATCCTCATCGGCGTGCCGATCGCTTGGGCGATTTCCGGCGTGTCCTTCGGCGCGCTTTTCCTCATCTACGGGATCGGCCCCACCATTTCGCAGTTCTACACCACCGCTTTCTCGAGCGCGGGCGAGTTCCTGTTTTCGGCGGTGCCGCTCTTCATCTTCGCCGGGCAGCTGATCAGCAAGGCGCGCATCGGCGAAGACCTGTTCGACACGATGCACAAGTGGTTCGGGCGCCTGCCCGGCGGCCTTCTCGTGTCGACGGTGTCCGCTTCGGCCGCCTTCGGGGCTGTCACCGGCGTCAGCGCCGCCGCCGTGGGCACGATGGCCAAGGTCGCGATGCCCGAGATGATCAGGTACAAGTACGACGTGAAGATGTCGGCCGGCGCGATCGCCTGTGCATCGACGATCGCGATCATGCTGCCGCCCAGTCTTCTGCTGATCCTCTACGGACTCCAGACCGAGACATCGATCAGCAAGCTGTTCATCGCGGGCATCGTGCCCGGCCTCATGATGGCCTTCGTCTTTTCCGCATACAACGTCATCCGGTGCAGCCTGAAGCCCGAACTGGGCCCGCCGGGCCCCCGGTTTTCGTGGCGCGAGCGGCTCGTGTCGCTGGGCAAGCTGTCACCGGTCGTCATCATCTTCGGCGTGGTGATCGGCGGACTCTACAACGGTTTCTTCACACCGGGCGAATCCGCCGCCGTCTGCGCGTTCTCGGTCCTCGTCTACGCGCTCGTCACGCGTCGCGTGAAGCTCAAGGAGATCATCGAAGCGGCCTATGACGCGGTCAGCCTGTCAGCGATGGTGTTCGCCATCCTCATCGCGATGACCGTTTTCTCGCGTGTCCTGATCGCGACGCGGGTGACGAGCGACCTCGTCGACCTGATCTCGTCTGCAGGCCTGAACAGCTATGTCGTCTTCGCCCTGTTCATCCTTCTGCTGCTCGTCCTCGCCATGTTCCTCGACGCGCTCGGTATGATCCTGCTGACACTTCCGTTCATGTTTCCCGTCATGATGGGGCTGGGGTTCGATCCGATCTGGTTCGGCATCGTGCTGGTGCTGATGAGCGAAGTCGGGCTGATCACCCCGCCAGTGGGAATGAACATCTTCATACTATCGAAGTCGTTACCATCCGTACCGACGATCCAGATGTTCCAGGGCGCTTGGCCCTATGTAGCGCTGTGCATCGGGCTCGTGATCCTGTTCACCATCTTCCCGCAGCTGGTCCTGTGGCTCCCGAACTCGATGTAGGCAACGAGGCCGGATCAGAGCAGTTTAGCGAACTTCCACTCCCCGTCCTTCATGCGCTGGCGCATCAGGTCGGTCATCGCGTTGATCAGCGAATTGTTTGAGGTCGAGAATGGCCGGGAACTGTTCACGCAGAGCTTCCACACGATGTTCAGCCCCCGGATCGGGGCAGCGTGTAGGTCGGGATCACGGTCCAGCCGGGAACTCAACGCGCAATAGGGCATGACGGTGTACCCCATCCCCCGCTGCGCGAGATCGATGCACAACGACAGGCTGTCGGCCTCGAACGCATGATTGAACCGGTACCCCTGCCGCTTCACCGCGCTTGCGACATGGCTGCTGATGGAGCTGGGCGGACCCGGCAGGATGATCGGCAATTCGTGGATGTCAGCGATCTCGACCGGAGTTTCCAGGCTCAGCTCGGTCTCCGAGTTGCCCACCAGCATGAGACCCTCGGAGAGGATCGGCGTCGTACTGAAATGCTCCGGCACCGACTCCATCTCGACGATCAGCGCACTGTCCAGCATGCCGTTTTCCATCCACACGCGAATGGTATGATTGATGCCCTCGAACACGCGCATCGAGATTTCGGGACGATCCCGGATGACCATCTCGGCAAAAGGCGCGGTCAGCAGGTGCTGCATCGAGAAGGGGAACGCCACGTTGATCTGGCGCTGGGACTTATTGCCGATCTGTTCACGCAAAAGGTCGAAATGGCGCAACATCTGCGGCGCGTGGTCGGCAAGAACCTTGCCCGCGTCCGTGAGCTGAATGCCCTGGCGCGTCCGCACGAACAGCTGCGCACCGAGATCGCGTTCGAGAAGTGCGAGCCAACGCGACAACGACGGTTGAGACATGCGAAGTTCGGCGGCGGCCTTGTTGATGCTGCCGTGTTCGCAGGTCCTCATGAAAAGCTCGATCTGACGGACTTCCATGTCCCCTCCTCCCGGTCGACATGCGGCAACGCACCGATGACGACCTCGACCTACTCGCGGAATCGATAACCATTATAGGCGATCAGAGTGACCCTATAGAACAACTCCGGGGCGGTTCAAAGGCCCTCGGAAACTGGGATCAGCAGTATTGCACGGCCATCCGGATCCATAGAGATCATTCTTTCTTTAATTCTACATTTTGAAGAATTTTTATTCTGTTTTTGCGAAACTAAGCAGAATTTCCAAAGGACATTTTCCGCCTCTTTCGCCTAAAAAAACCGAAGGGAAGGAAAGGTCATTCAGTGAGATTCAACTGCACAGAACCCGTCCAGACAGCGAGCCGAGTACTCGATATCGCGCGCCGACTCGGGCTGGAATTCGACGACTACCGCTTCACGCGCGAAGGCGCCGGGCGCAACGTGATCGAGCTTCGGCTGAGCGACCCGGACTGCCATGCCGCAACGATTTTCGAGGCCCGCCTCATGGAGATGGTCGACCTCGAACGGGAGCACGCCGATGCCTGAAGAGCGCGCACCACACCTCAACGTCCCTGCCCCGGGAATCCGCCCCGGCGGTGAACCCGATTTCACCCATGTCAGCATCCCGGCCGCCGGCGAGGTCGATCGCCCTGCCCCGGACACGCCGCCTGAAGAGATGCGCGACCTGGCCTTCACAATCATCCGCGTTCTGAACCGCAAGGGCGAAGCGGTCGGGCCATGGGCCCCCGAGGTCGCGCCCGAGATGCTGCTTCAGGGCCTGCGCGACATGGTGAAGCTGCGTACCTACGACGCGCGGATGATGACGGCGCAGCGACAGGGCAAAACGTCGTTCTACATGCAGCACCTCGGGGAGGAGGCGATTTCCTGCGCCTTCCAGCGGGCCCTGCGTAAGGGCGACATGAACTTCCCGACCTACAGGCAGGCGGGGCTCCTGATCGCGGCGGGCTATCCGCTCGTGAACATGATGAACCAGGTCTATTCCAACGACGCCGACCCTGTGCGGGGCCGGCAACTTCCGGTGTTCTACAGCTCGAAGCAGCACGGATTCTTCTCGATCTCCGGCAACCTCGCCACCCAGTATCCACAGGCGGTTGGATGGGCGATGGCGGCCGCGATCAAGCGCGAAAAGAAGCTAGCGGCGGCCTGGATCGGAGACGGCTCCACCGCCGAGAGCGACTTTCACGGCGCGCTCGTCTTCGCCTCGACATACAAGCCGCCGGTGATCCTGAACATCGTGAACAACCAATGGGCTATCTCGACGTTCCAGGGCATTGCCCGGGGTGGCGCGGGGACCTTCGCCGCCCGCGGCCATGGCTTCGGAATCCCGGCCCTCAGGGTCGACGGAAACGACTACCTCGCCGTCTACGCCGCCGCGCAATGGGCCACGGAACGCGCCCGCGCCGACCTCGGCCCAACCATCATCGAATTCGTCACCTACCGCACCGGCGGCCATTCCACCTCCGACGATCCATCGGCCTACCGCCCGAAGGAGGAAGGCTTGGCCTGGCCGCTCGGCGATCCGATCCTGCGCCTCAAAGCCCACCTGATCGCGCTCGGCGTCTGGTCCGAAGACCGCCATACGCAAGCCGAAGCCGAAATCAAGGCCGAAGTCGTCGCCGCCCAGAAAGAGGCCGAGGCCATCGGCACGCTCCACACCGGGCGCCGCCCCTCGCCGCGCGACATGTTCGAGGACGTCTTTGCCGAGATGCCCCCGCACCTTGTCCGCCAGCGCCACGAAGTGGGGTACTGACATGACGCGTATGACGATGATCGAGGCAATCCGCGACGCCCACGCCGTCGCCATGGAGGCCGACGACGACGTGATCGTAATGGGCGAGGATGTCGGGTTCTTCGGTGGCGTGTTCCGCTGCACCGCCGGGCTTCAGCAACGGTTCGGCGTGGACCGGTGCTTCGACACGCCGATCAGCGAGTTGGGGATCGTCGGCACGGCGGTCGGCATGGCCGCCTATGGCCTCAAACCCGTGGTCGAAATCCAGTTCGCGGACTACATGTATCCCGGCTACGACCAGATCGTGAGCGAGGCGGCACGCCTGCGCTATCGCTCTGCGGGCGAGTTCACCTGCCCCATGGTCGTACGCATGCCCACCGGCGGCGGTATCTATGGCGCGCAGACGCACAGCCAGTCTCCCGAAGCGCTGTTCACCCACGTTGCGGGGCTCAAGACCGTGGTGCCTTCGAACCCGGCCGACGCCAAGGGCCTGTTACTCGCGGCCATCGCCGAGCCCGATCCGGTGATCTTCCTCGAACCCAAACGCCTCTACAACGGTCCCTACGACGGCCATCACGACCGCCCCTCGGTGCCCTGGTCGAAACACCCGGATGGCGAAGTTGGGAACGGGCATTGCATTACCCCGCTCGGCAAGGCCCGGGTAATGCGCGAAGGCACGCAGGCGACACTTCTCACGTACGGCACCATGGTGCACGTCGCGCTCGCCGCCGTGGAAGAGGCGGGCGTGGATGTCGAGGTCATCGACCTGCGCACCCTTCTGCCGCTGGACCTGGACGCCATCGTCGCCTCCGTCAACAAAACGGGGCGCTGCGTGGTCCTGCACGAGGCGACGCTAACCTCTGGTTTCGGGGCGGAGCTTGCCGCACAGGTACAGGCCGAATGCTTCTACCACCTCGAGGCGCCCGTGCTTCGCGTCGCCGGCTGGGACACGCCATACCCACACGCGCAGGAATGGGATTACTTCCCCGGCCCCGACCGGGTGCGCCGTGCCATCGAAACGGTGATGGAGGACTGAGATATGGCCGAAAGGACGTTCAAGCTCCCCGACATCGGCGAGGGGATTGCCGAGGCCGAGATCGCCGACTGGCTCGTCAAGGTCGGGGACATTGTGCAGGAAGACGACCTGATCTGCGAGGTGACGACCGACAAGGCGACGGTCGAGATCCCCGCCTCGGCTGGCGGCCGCGTCACGTGGCTGGGCGGTGAACCCGGCGAAACGATGGCGATCGGCGGCGACCTGATCCGCATCGACACGGACGACGCGGCGGCGGATGACGTGGGCCGCGAGGCGAAGGCACCGGAGGAGCCGGACGCTGTGCACTCGCCGGAGCCGGTGGAAAGCCCTCCCGCCCCCCAACCGGCTCCGTCACGAGCCCCCCAGTCCACAGCGCCCTCGATGCTTGGCGCACGGGACGCGACCGGCAATCCGCTTGCCGCCCCATCGGTGCGCGGGCGCGCCCGGGAGGCCGGGGTCGACCTCAGGCGCGTGCGCGGCACGGGGCCCGCGGGGCGCATCCTTCACTCGGACCTCGAGGATTTCATCGCGCATGGCGCCGCCATGCAGGGCACCGGCCCGGAACCACGCACCGCCACGACCGAGATCCCCGTCACAGGCGTACGTCGCGCAATCGCGGAGCGAATGGCCGACGCCAAGCGCCACATCCCGCATTTCTCGATCATCGAAGAGGTGGAAGTCGAGGCGCTGGAAGAGCTGCGCGGTCGGCTCAATGACCGCTTCGGCGCTGACCGGGGCAAGCTCACGCTGCTCCCGTTCATCATCCGCGCCGTGTCGGAGGCGATCCTCGACCACCCCGAGATCAACGCGCATTTCGACGACGAGGCGGGGGTCGTCACCCGGTACGAGGCACTGCATGCTGGCATCGCGACCCAGACCTACCAGGGGCTCATGGTCCCCGTGATCGAACATGCCGAAGCCTTGTCGCTGTGGGAGACCGCGGCCGAACTGCGCCGCCTTTCCGATGCCGCCCGAGCACGGCGCGCAGGCCCGAAGGAGCTCACGGGTTCGACCCTGTCGATCACGTCGCTCGGCCCCCTCGGCGCCATCGCGACGACACCGATCATCAACCGGCCCGAGGTCGCAATCGTCGGCATCAACAAGATGTCGGTGCGCCCGGTTTGGAACGGTGGCAAATTCGTGCCCCGCCGCATGATGAACCTGTCATGCAGCTTCGATCACCGCGTGGTCGACGGCTGGGTTGCGGCGGAGTTCGTGGCCAAACTCAAATCCCTACTCGAAGTGCCCGCAATGCTGTTCATGGAGTACCGCGATGAATGAAGTGAATACCAGCCTGCTCGTCATCGGCGGCGGCCCCGGCGGATATGTCTGCGCGGCGCGTGCGGCACGGCTGGGCGTCGATACCTTGCTTGTCGAAAAGGACCGTCTGGGGGGTACCTGCCTGAACGTCGGGTGCATCCCGTCGAAGGCGCTGATCCACGCGGCGGGCAAATACGCCACCGCATTGTCGCAGGCAGAGGGCGGCACCTGCGGTGTGTCGGTGGCCGACCCTGTGCTCGATTTCGCAAAAACGCGCAGATGGATGGACGAGGTGACGGGAAAGCTCCGCTCGGGTGTGACCGGGATGATGGAACAGCATGGGGTCAAGACCATGCAGGGTGTGGCCCGGTTTCGCGACGGAAAGACCGTCGAGGTGACGGGCGAGACCGGAACGACGCTGGTGCGCGCGGATCACGTGGTCATCGCCACCGGGTCCCGGCCGGTCGAGCTGCCCGGACTTCCAACCGGCGGCAAAGTGCTCGACAGTACCGCCGCGCTCGCACTCAACGACGTACCAGATCGGATCGCCGTGATCGGCGCAGGATACATCGGCCTCGAACTCGGCACCGCCTTCGCCAAACTGGGCGCGCAAGTGACCTTGATCGAGGCCGCCGATGCCCTGCTGCCGCAATACGACCGGAGGCTCACCAGTTCTGTTGTGAAACGGCTGGGCGCGCTCGGCGTCACCCTGATGACCGATACCCGCGTGACCGGCTGGGACGAGGGCGGCGGCACGCTCGATCTCGAAGGCGCACGGGGCAAGAGTGCGCTTGAAGTCGACAACGTGCTCGTCACCGTCGGGCGCACCGCAAACACGGATGGCCTCGGGCTCGAGGAGCTTCAGCTACGTATGACCGGGGCATTCATCCGGATCGACGACGAATGCCGCACATCCATGCGCGGGGTCTATGCGATCGGGGACGTTACAGCGGGGCCCATGCTGGCCCACCGCGCCACCGCGCAGGCGGAGGTGGTCGCGGATATCGTTGCAGGGCATCCGGCGGCATGGGACAAGTCCTGTGTCCCAGCCGTGTGCTTCACCGACCCCGAGATCGTGAGCGTTGGACTGCTTCCGGACGAACCGGAAGGAGCGGTGGAGAACTCGGAGTTTTCGTTCCGGGCCAATGGGCGCGCCCTATCGCTCGAGGACGCCGAGGGCTTCGTACGCGTGATCGCCCGGCGCGAGGACCACGTGGTCTTGGGCGTCCAGGCGACGGGACCCGGCGTGTCGGAGCTGGCCGCGGGCTTCGCCATCGCGATCGAGGCCGGACTGAGGGTCGAAGACGTCGCCGCGACGATCCATCCGCACCCCACCCTGAGCGAAGCATTCCAGGAAAGCGCTCTCGGACTGGCTTCCTTCCCAAACCATCGCTGATGTGGATGGCCATCAGCCAGATTCCGAAACAGACTTTCTCTCGGACCTGATTTCAAAGTAGAATATCTTCGGATTTGTTGATGCCGGAGAAGAAATGACCAGCCGTCCGCTCGACCGCCTCGACAGCCGTATCCTCGCCATTCTGTCCGAGGACGGCCGCATCTCGAACGCGAATCTCGCGCAGGCCGTGGGCCTGTCGCCCAGCCCATGCTGGCAGCGCGTCCGGCGGCTCGAGGAAGAGGGTGTGATCTCGGGCTACCGGGCGATCGTGGACCGTGCCAAACTCGGCAGCTCCGAGATCGTGATGATCGAGGTCATCCTCGACCGCCACGACGACGAAGTGCTCGAAAACTTTGGCCGCGCGATGCAGGAGATGCCCGAAGTGCTCGAGGTCATGTTGACCACAGGGGAGTACGACTACCTCATCAAGGTCGCCGTGAGCGGTACGCGCGCCTACGAGGAATTCCTGCGATCGAAGCTCTACCGCGTGCCGGGTATACGCCATTCGCGGTCCAGCTTCGTGCTGCGCTCGCTCAAGGAACGCCAGTACGACCCAAGCCTCCAGGCCGGTTGACGCACGCGGCCAGCGCCATAACGCGAAATCGTTATAGCACCTATAGACCAAGTTTATTATCGCCCTCCCTTCATCTCGCTAGCCTGCAACATGGACAGGTCCGGAGCACGGCTTCGGGCAGGTATTTCCGAACGTTGGGAGGAGCGTATGACGCAAGTTCGTGATGGTATGATGATCGATTGGGACGTGCCGATCGAAATGGACGACGGGATCGTGCTGCGTGCCGATATCTATCGCCCCGAGAAAGCCGGCAAGTACCCGGTGCTGATTTCGTACGGGCCCTATGGCAAGGGGCTCGCGTTCTATGACGCGCATTTCAAGGTGGTGTGGGACTCGCTAACCGAGGCCTACCCCGAGGTCGCGTCGCATTCATCGAACAAGTACATGGCCTGGGAGCTCCCCGATCCCGAGCGTTGGACCCGCGAGGGCTATATCTGCGTGCGCGTGGACAGCCGTGGCTCCGGCCGCTCGCCCGGCGTGCTCGACATGTTCTCGCCGCGACAGGCACAGGATTTCCACGACTGCATCGAATGGGTCGGGGCGCAGGACTGGTGCACCGGTGATGTCGGGATTAGCGGCGTATCGTACTACGCCAGCACGCAGTGGCAGGTCGCCGCCCTTCAGCCGCCGAGCCTCAAGGCCATGTTCGCCTTCGAAGGCGCGTCCGATTTCTACCGCGAGCTCGCCCGCCACGGCGGCATCCTGACGACGTTCTGGGACAACCTGCTCGCGCAGGTCGAGAACCTCCAGCATGGCATGGGCAAACGTGGACTGCGCAGCAAGGTGACGGGCGATCTCGTGTCGGGGCCCGAAACCCTGTCGCCCGAGGAGCTGCACGCGAACTACCGCAACATCTACAAGGAATTCATCGAGCGCGAGACCGAGGACGAGTACTACACCGCGCGCAACCCTGACTGGAGCAAGGTGACCGTCCCCTTCGTCTCGGCGACCAACATCGGCGGCCAGGCGCTCCACCAACGCGGTAATATCGAAGCGTTTGCGAACGCCGCGTCCGAGGAGAAGTACCTCGAAATCCACGGCGGCGAGCACTGGACCCACTTCTTCACGGACTATGGCTTCGAGATGCAGAAGGCGTTCTTCGACTGCTACCTGAAGGGCGACAAGGAAGCGTGGAAGAACCACCCACGCGTCTACCTGCAGGTGCGAAAGCCCGACGACACTCTGTTCCAGCGTGACGAGCAGGAATGGCCGCTGGCACGGACGGATTGGACCAAGTTCTACATCGACGCCGAGAACATGCGCCTGAGCACCACGCCCCCGACCGGAGAGGCAACGGTCAGCTACGAGGGCTTCGGGGACGGCGTGACCTTCCTGTCAGATCCGTTCGAGGAGACCACGGAGATCACGGGACCCAGCGTGGCGAAGGTGACGGTGTCTTCGGAAACCGAGGATGCCGACCTCTTCCTCGTTCTGCGCCTGTTCGGTCCGGACATGAAGGAATGCAACTTCATCGGTGCAGCCGATGCGGCCACGCCCCTCACGCATGGCTGGCTACGTGCGTCACACCGCAAGCTCGACGAGGAGAAGTCGCTGCCATGGCGCCCGTTCCACAGCCACGATGAGATCCAGAAGCTGACGCCGGGCGATCCCGTCGATCTCGACGTTGAGGTCTGGCCGACCGCCATCGAGGTTCCGAAGGGCTACCGCATCGCGCTCAGCATCCAGGGCAAGGACTATTCCTCGCCGGCGGTCAAGCTGATGCCAAAGGGCGTGATGCCCCGCATCTCCAACAACGGCGTCGGGTTCCTCACGCACCAGAGTGGCCGTGACCGCCCGCCGGAGGTCTTCGGCAAGACCGTGACGCTGCACACCGGGCATGACGGCGAAAATGCACCGCACGTGATGCTCCCGGTCATTCCGGCCAAGTGAGAATGACGTCGGCAGGTCCTTCAGGGTCTGTCGACCCTGCCATCACGATGGCAAATCCCGATCCAACCTGCGAATAAACCGAGCATGAGAAGCACCGACAGCTATTTCTGCATTGACGATTTCGTCGCCGGAGCACGGCGATACCTGCCCCGCATGATGTTCGATTTCGCGGCGGGCGCGGTGTTCGACGACGTGACATTCCGGCGCAACCGCTCGGCTTTCCAGCGCTACATCCTGAAACAACGTGTCCTCGTCGACATGTCGACACGGGACATCGGCATCGACCTGTTCGGCAAGCGCCGCGACCTGCCGCTCATCATCGCGCCGACCGGCCCGGCCGGCATGGTGCGCTACAAGGGCGAAGTCGCGCTCGCCCGTCAGGCGGCTGCGACAGGCATCCCCTTCACCCTGTCCTCAGCCTCGTCCACACCCCTTGAGGAGGTCGCGCGCGACGGCGGTGGAGACTGCTGGTTCCAGCTTTACGTCAGCCCCGATCTCCCGCGGTCCTATGAGGTGGTGAGGCGAGCGGAAACGGCCGGATACGAGGCGCTCGTGCTTACGGTCGACAGCAATTTCGGCCACGCCCGCGAACGGGACCTGAAGAACGGGCTGACCATTCCCTATGGCCTGAACCGGCGCAACGCGTTCGACCTTCTGTCGCACCCGGGCTGGCTGACTACGACCGTTCTGCCCTATCTCATGCGCGGCGGCATTCCCGGCTTTCCGAATTTCGCGACAGCGCGCGACGACCAGGGGAACGAGAGGTTCCTGAAATTTCCGGGCTTCAACTGGAGCCACCTGGACGAGCTGCGGTCGGCCTGGCCGCGCAAGCTCATACTCAAAGGCATCCTGACGCCGGAAGACGCCCGGCGCGCCGCCGATGCCGGGGCCGACGCGATCATCGTGTCGAACCATGGCGGGAACGTCTTCGATGCCGCACCCGCGACGCTCGATGCCTTGCCCACCATTGTCGAGGCGGTCGGCGACCGCATGACGGTAATCGTGGACGGCGGCGTCCGGCGCGGGTCGGACGTGGTGACGGCGATGGCGCTCGGCGCCGATGCGGTGATGATCGGGCGCGCCACCCTGCTCGCTCTCGCCGCCGCGGGCGAGCCGGGCGTGAAATGTGCACTCGACATTCTAAGGGGCGAGATCGACCATACGCTCGCAATGATCGGCCAGCCCGAGCTGGCCCGCGTGGACGACAGCATCGTGTCGCGCGCCCCGGCCTGATCCGGGAGCGACACCGGGTGCAATCCCTGGGGGAGAGGACGCTATGATACGGACCATGTCATTGGTCGGGGCCGGCAACGTCGGACGCACCCTGGCCAGCCTTTTCACGCAAAACGGGATCGACGTGACCGGCGTGACCAGCCGCAGCGCGGGCTCGACCAAGCGGGCGGCCGACTTGTTCGGGGCCACACCGGTCGAGCGGATCGAGGATCTGCCCGAAACCGATCTCGTTCTCATCACCACGCCTGACGACCTGATCGCCGACGCGGCGGCACGCCTTGCCGGATCGGGACGGCTGGCCGAGGGAGCGGTCCTTCTGCATTGCAGCGGCGCGACGCCGTCCTCCGTCCTGCGCCACGACAGCCCCCGCCCATACCACGTGGCGAGCGTTCACCCGGTCAAGACCTTCACCGATCCGATCCGTGACGCGGCCAGTTTCCCCGGCACGTATTGCGGCGCGGAGGGCGATCCAGAGGCGCTCGATGCGCTGTTGGCGCTGTTCGAAAAGATCGGTGCTCGATGCTTTCGCATCCGTGAAGAGCACAAACTGCTCTACCACACGGCCAGCGTCTACGCGAGCGCCTACCTCTTCGGAATCATCAAGATTGCCTTTGACCTCTACGAGGTCGCGGGGGTGGACCGCGACGTGGCAGCGGAAATCCTCGACCCGATCATGCACGCCACCGTGTCCAATGCCCTGACGCACGGACCGGAGAAGACCGTGACCGGTCCCGTCTCGCGTGGCGACGTGGGCGTCGTCGAACGTCAGATCGCGGCACTCGAGAAGAATTTCCCGGACCGTGCGGCGCTCTACAAGGCGCTCGGCCGCGAAGCTCTCGACCTGTCCGAAGCCAAGGGCGCGGCCTCTCCCGAAAGCATTGCTCGTCTGAAAGATGTGCTGGGGTCCTGAGCCCCGGTGCGACAAACAAGAAGGATCATCGCCATGAGCGCAGACACCGGAGACTCCGCCCGACGCGCCTCTACAGAAACGCGGCATCAGAACCTCGGTCGACTGTTCAACCCGCGCTCGATCGCTGTGGTCGGTGCTTCGTCCGATCCGGCGAAGGCAGGGTCACAGGCCCTGTCAACCCTTTCGCGGTTCCCCGGCACGCTGGTCGGCGTGCACCCGCGCGAAACCGACATCCGGGGGGTGCCTTGTTACCCGAGCTTCGCAGATCTGCCAAAACCCGTCGACCTCGCCGTCCTCGCGATCCCCGCGAAAGCCTGCGTCGCAGCAGCGGCTGACGCAGCCGAAAGTGGCGTCGGCGGTGTCTTCATCGTCTCTGGCGGCTTCGGCGAAAGCGGCGAAGACGGCGCACGTCTTCAGGAAGAGCTGGGCGAAATCTGCCGACGCACCGGCATGCGGTTGCTGGGACCCAACACATCCGGCTTCGTCAAACCCTCGACCCGGTGCATTGCGAGTTTCGTGCCTGGTGTCGATACGATCGGGGCCGGACACATCGCCGTTGTCGCGCAGTCCGGCGGCGTGAACCTGAGCATCGGCTACATGCTCGACACGCTCGGCGAGGGTGTGTCGATCGCCGCGGGGCTGGGAAATGCCGTGGACATCGGTACAGCCGACATGCTCGACCTTCTCGCCGACGACCCCGACACCAAGGCCATCGCGCTGCACCTCGAGGGCGTTACCGAAGGACGCGCCCTGTACGAGGCGCTGTGCCGCGTCACCCCGCGCAAGCCGGTTGTGGCCGTTGTCGCGGGCCGCTCGGATATTGGGGAGTTCGCCGTGTCGCATACCGGCAACCTGATGGGGTCGCGCGATCGGCCAGTGGCCGCGCTCACACAGGGCGGCGCGGTCGTGGTCGATACGCTGGACGATCTGGCGCAGGCTGTATCGGTGCTGGCGCATCGTCGCCTGCCCGCCCGACCCGCGACGGGGTTGGCGCTGATCACAGGCCAGGCCGGGCCCGGCCTCCTGATCACAGACGCGCTCAAGACCGCCGGTGTCGGGGTTCCGGAACTCGCCCCCGCCACGGTGGACGATATCCAGGGCCGGCTACCTCCGATGACCTTCGTGAAGAACCCGGTCGATACGGGGCGCCCCGGCCCGGGCTTTCCCGACATCGTGAAGGCCGCGGCCGCAGATCCGGGCGTCGACGCGGTGCTGGTCTTCGGGATCAGCGAGCCATCAGTCCTGAACCCATCCGAGGCGCTGACGCCCGCATACACTGACACAGGCAAGACGGTCGTCTTCGGCACGCTCGGCCCGGACGAGGACGTGGCGGTCACGCGCGCCGGCCTCGAAGAGGCAGGCATCCCGATGGTGCTGGGCCCCGATCGGCTCGCCCTTGGCGGCATTGTGCTGGCCCGTGACGCCCGGCACCAATGGTTGCTGTCCGAACGCGGTAGCGCCCAGCCGGAGCCCCCCGCCGCTCCTTTGACCGGAGCCTTCGACGAAGCTCGAGCCAAGGAATTGCTGCGCGACTACGGCATCGCGGCCCCTCAGAGCCGCCTGTGCGAAACCCGTGCCGAGGCCGAGGCTGCCTTCGCAGAGCTGTCCAAGCCCGTGGTCGTCAAGATTGCTGCGGCGGACATCGCGCACAAGACCGAGGCGGGCGGTGTTGTCCTCGACGTCGCGACCGACGCGGACCTCGCGGCCGCGCTGAACCGGATCGCGGCCATCCCGACAGCCACACCGGAACGCGTACTCATCGAGGAGATGGCCCCCGACGGCATCGAGCTCATCATCGGAGGTATTCGCGATCCGTCATGGGGTCCTTGCGTGGTGCTGGGACTGGGCGGCATCCTCGCCGAGGCCGTGTCGGACAGCGCAGTAGGCATCGCCCCCCTGTCGGACATGGACGTGGACAACATGCTCGAGGGGCTTCGTGGCAAGGCGCTGCTCGACGGCTTCCGGGGTCTTCCCCGGGCCGATCGCAGCGCGGTCTCGGCAGCCGCGATGGCCGTGGGGCGCATCCTCGCCGAGCACCCCGAGATTGCCGAGATCGAGATCAATCCACTGCGCGTGAACGAAGCGGGCGCGGTCGCGCTCGACGCGCTCGTCGTGATTGAAGACTGAAAGAAAAAAACCGCGGCCCCTCGGGCCGCGGTTCTTTTTGCCTGCCTCAGTCGAGGAAGCCTTCAGGCGGCGGGCTGCCCCACATGTTCGCAGCGAGCTGGATATCTTCCCAAGTCTTGCCCTTCTGCGGGAATTCCTGGTGCGTGCGGCGCGGCTCATAGGTGCCGAGCTCCTCGTTCACGCGGTCGAGTTCGCAGAACAGCTCGATGATCTGGCCATCCGCGTTGCGATGGTAGGTCGAGATGTTGTGCCCGATCCCGTGGCGCACCGGCCCCCAGACGAGAGGGATGCGGTCCTGCGCGAGCCAGTCGCAGGCATCGCGGATATGGGTCCAGTCGCGCAGCTCGAACGCGATGTGGTGCATCTTCGACTTGGCCCCGTCCACGAGGTTGATCGTGTGATGATCCGGCCCGCAGCGCAGGAAGGCAAAGAAATCGCCCATCCAGTCGCTGACCGTGAAACCCAGAACGTCGCAATAGAACTTCACCGTCGATTGCGTGTCGGTGCAGTTGAACGCCACGTGCCCGAGCTTGTTGGGCGAAATGCCCGAGGGCTGGAACCCGACGCCGGCCGGCTCCGCCTCGACGAAGGCTTCGACATTGGTGCCGTTGTTGTCGGAAAATATCAGCGCGTCCTTGATGTCCGGCTGTGCGTCGGTGCGGCGCTCGGTCTTGATGCCGTGCGCCTGCACCTGCTTTTCATACGCGTCCAGATCGGTGCCCGGCGGAAGCTGGAACCCGACGGCATCGCAGCGCGCCTCGCCCCCCTTGCGCAAGGCTACCGTGTGGTGGTCGCCACCGGCCGACAGGTAGGCCGCGTCGCCATCCTGTTCGACGAGCGTGAGCCCCATGATCTTAGTGTAATGTTCGACCTGCGCTTCCAAGTCCGGCGTCTCGAACGCCGTGTATACGATGCGGTTGACCTTTATCATCTCCGTCTCACCCTTTGATTAGACAAACCTGTTTTCCAATGTCCCCAGACCGGCGACCGTCACCTTGACGGTATCACCGGATGCGAGGAATTCCTGCGGATGCTGACCATAGCCGACGCCGGCCGGTGTGCCCGTGGCGATGATGTCGCCCGGCTCGAGCGTCATGATCCCGGCCAGGTGGCGCAGGATAGGAGCGACGCCGAAGATCATGTTGCCCGTGTTCGACTTCTGTTTGACGGCCCCGTTGACCGTCAGCTCGATGTCGAGGTTGTCGGGATCTTCGACGAAGCGCGCGGGCGTGATCCAGGGACCCGTCGGCTGGAACCCGTCCCAGGCCTTCTGCATCACCCAGTCGATACCGACGAAGGGACGGCTGGCGATCCAGTCGCGCGCGGAGACGTCATTGATGACCGTGTAACCCGCCACCGCTTCCATCGGGTCGCGCGTGTCGCCGGGGCCATATGCCTGTCCGATGACGATGCCCAGTTCGGCCTCCCAGTCGTTCATCTTCGCGCCGGTCGGCAGCGCCACTTCTTCGCCATGGGCGGCGAGACAAGTCTGCGGACGCAGGAACGCATAGGGAAAGTCGGGCAGCGACGTGACTTTCATCTCCTCGACATGGTCGTGGTAGTTCGTCCCGATGCAGACCACCTTGCGCGGGTTGGACAGCGGGGTTAGGAACGTCACGGCGTCGGCCTGCAACGGCGAGGCATCCGGCGACACCACGCTGGTCCCGATTGTCTGGTCCATCGCCTTCCAGTTCGCGAAAACCTCCTCCAGCGTCGCCGGGGCATGCCCTTTCAGGATATCCGACAGACGATAGATGTCCTTGCCGACAAGGACGAGCGGCGTGTGCACGCCATCCACGTGCCCCATGCCAAGCTTGTATTCACTCATGATTTCTTCTTTCCTTTTGGCTCTGCAATCGGCAGCCCCGCAGCCTTGGCGAACGCGGCATAGACCGCGGCGACATCGACATCGCCGTATCCGTCCTCGATCGCGGTCTCATAGAAGGGCCGCACATTCTTGAGGATCGGCATCGGCGCACCAAGCTCGGTGCCAGTTTTCTCAATCATGCGAATGTCCTTGGCGAGCAACGCTGTCGAAGCGAGGACGTTATCCCACTCCCCCCGTGCCATGCGCCCCGCGCGGGCCATGAATTGGATCGATCCGCCGGCGCCGTCGCGGAGCGCCTCGACAAGCTTCTCTTGGTCGAGCCCCATCAGCGCGCCGAACGCCAGCGTTTCCGCCGTGGAGGCGATGTTCGCTGCGACCAGCATGTTGGCGCAGAGCTTGGTCTTCATCGCCGCGCCGAAGTCGCCCATGTAGAAGTGCTTCCCGGTCAGCGCATCGAAGACCGGACGCAGCTTTTCATAGGCCGCTTCCTCACCGCTCAGCATGTAGACGGCCGTGCGCGCAACCACCATCGGGGGCAGGCCGCTGATCGCGCCGTCGAGCATGAGACCGCCCTGCCCCGACATGGCCGCCGCCTGCGCCGCCTTGACCTCGGGCGTCAGCGTCGACAGCTCCGCCAGGATCTTGCCGGTGCAATCCGCGCTCGCGATCCCTTCCGGCCCGCTGACGATCTCCTCCAGAGCCGCGTCGCTGGGAATGCAACACACGATGATGTCGGTCTCTTCGGCCACGGCGCGCGGCGAGGTCATCGCCCGGCCGCCCAGCGCCTCGAAGTCCGACGCATCGCCGCGCCGATAGCCCAGGACATCGTAGCCGGCATCGATCAGGATCTTCGCCATGGGCATACCCATGTTGCCCAGACCGATGAGTCCGATTGCCGTCATATCGTTTCCTCCCTCAATTGGGCCTTGCCCGTTCGGATTACGCGAAAGGCCCCGCCGGGGCCGTCGCGCCGCACGCAGTGGCGTCCGATCGCAAACCGCACAATTTCCAAATATTTCCCTCTGTTCCAAAATCATGGACTTATCGGAAAACGTCAAGCATGTTCGGCACGGACCGGACACATCGTCGGCGCCTCGCGCCTGTGAACCGGAACAGCCCCCACGCGTGAAAGGAGACACCATCATGACTTTTGCACAAAAGGCCGGCGAGCCCCCCGTGATCCGCGCCATCGTCTTTCCCGGCGGGTTCAATTGGCCGATCTTCGCGGCACGGCGGCTGGGATTCTTTGCTGCGCAGGGCATTGAGGTCACGCTGGAACCGACCACCGATTCCAAGCACCAGATGGCCGGCTTGATCGACGGGGAATACGACCTCGCTATGACGGCTATAGACAATGTGTATGCCTACAACGCCGGTCAGGGCGAGGCACCGACACGCAACGTCGCCGACCTCATCGCGGTCATGGGCGCCGATTCGGGTTTCCTGAACCTCGTGGGCGTGCCCGGGACGGAAAGCATCGCCGGGCTGGCCGGTCGGCGCGTGGGCGTCGATGCCCTGACCACCGGCTATGCCTTCGTGCTGCTCCGGATGCTGGAGCAGGCGGGCGTGGGCCGCGAGGATGTCGACTTCGTGGGATCCGGCGGCGTGATGGCGCGCTTTGGCGCTTTGATGAACCGCGAATTCGACGCCACGCTTCTGGTCTCCCCGTTCGACGCGGCCGCCACGAAACAGGGTTTCGTCCATCTCGAAAGTGGCCTCGAGGCGCTCGGCAGCTACCAGGGTGTGGTGGCCACGGTTCGCCGCGATTGGGCCGCGAAGAACGAGGCGGCCGTGACGGGGTATATCCGGGCGTGGCGGCAGGCCGTCGCGTGGCTGTTCGATCCGGCCAACCGGGAGGCCGCGATCGGGTTGCTTCTGGAAGAAGTGCCGCAGATGGACCCGGACGTCGCGGCGATCTCCTACGAGGTTCTCCTCGACCCCACGACCGGCTTTTACAGCGACGGCGCGATCAACATGGACGGCGCACGCGTGGCGCTCGAATTGCGCCGTGCCTATGGCGCGCCTGACGCCCGGCTGGGGCAAGTCGCGGACCATCTGGATACCCGGTATCATGCCGCGAGCGGCGGGGCCTGACAGCCCCGCCCTCACAGCGCGATAAGGGCGATCTGCGGCACCAGCGCCACCAGCGCCAGAACGGAGAGCATGGTGAGGAAGAACGGGAACGACCCGATGAAGATGTCGCGGATCGTCACGTCCTCGCGGTTCAGCGTCGCCTTGACCACGAAGCATGACAGCCCGAGCGGCGGCGTGAGCAGACCGATTTCGACGGCGATCACCGACAGCACGCCGAACCACAAAAGGTCCAGCCCGAACTGGTTGGCGAAGACCAGCGCAAAGGGCACCACGATCAGCAGGATCGACATTGAATCGAGGAAAGTACCCAGCAGGATCAGCAGCAGGAGATAGAGGATCACGAAGCCGACCGCACCGATCCCGCTCGCGGTCATCCAGTCGTTCAGCGTCATGGGCAGCCCGGTCAGCGTCAGCATCTGCGAATAGATCTGCGCCGCCATGAGCAGGAAGATGATCGAAGCGGTGACGCGCCCGGTCTCGAGCACGACATCCCAGATATTCCTGAGCGTGAGTTCGCGCCTGAGAAGGCCAATGACGATCGCAGCGAGCGCGCCGACGGCCCCCGCCTCGGTGGGCGTGAAGAACCCGCCATAGATTCCCCCCAGCACGACAAAGACGAGCGCGCCCACAGGGATCAGCGGCTTGATCGCGATCCAGATGCCGGCCATGGCCGATCGGGTCGCGGCCTGCGACTCAGCCGCCGTTGGCGCCCCGTCGGCATGGACGAAGCCAGGGGCGAAGACCGACAACAGGAAGATGGTGACGCAGAAGGCGACCGCCATCAGCGCGCCGGGGACGATCGCCGCGATGAACAGCTCCCCGATCGACACGTTCGCGATTACCCCGAAAATGATGAAGAGCAGGCTCGGTGGAATGAGCATTCCGAGGATCGAACTTCCGGCGACCACACCGACGGAGAACCGGGTCGTGTATCCCAGCCGCTCGAGCTCGGGCACCGCGATCCGCGTGAAGACCGAGGCCGAGGCGATCGAGGTTCCCGTGCAGGCCGCGAACACCGCATTCGCGATGACCGTGGACATCCCGAGCCCGCCGCGCACACGCTTCATCAGGTTACCGGAGGCGTCGAACAGGTCTCTTCCGAGACTTGTCACCGAGACCACCAACCCCATGAGTACGAAGAGTGGAATGACACCGAACAGGTAGCTCGAAATCGACGAGACCGAGGACGCCGCCAGCATACGGCCGGCCGGTTCGATGCCGATGACCATGCTGACACCGAACAGAGACAACAGCATCAGTGCGACCGCAATATGCATGCCGGACTGAACCAGCACGAGACAGCCGAGGATACAGCCGATCCCGATCCAGGTTTCCAAGATCATGATTTTTCAACTTTCCCGGTTTCGGGTTGCGCCGACAGGGCCTTTGCGACCGCGGTCACGGATTGCACGATGAACTGAAGATGCGTCATGACCGCACCGAGCACCACGAGCGAGAGCACTGGCCATGTCGGGATGGTGAAAACACCGGGTGTGCCGACATAGTAGGAGCCATTGTAGGCCGTCGTGAGGATCGGGATCGCGTACCAGACGATGAAGCCCATGAGCACGGCCCCGGTCAGGCTGTAGATCGCCTCGAGGCTCTGTCCGACCCGCGGGCGGGTCATCTTCATCCGCACGAGGAACATGTCCGAGCGAATGTGGCGCCCCGACCGCAGGGTCTCTGCAAGTTGCAAAAATACGATCCCCGCGATCGAGACGCCGACCGCCTCTTTTACACCGACGATGGGGCGACCGACGACGTTCAGGCTGAACACGTCGAGATTGATCATGATCAGCAGGAGCAGGATCCAGACGGTCGCCACCAGGTTCAGAGCCATGGTGACAAAGTGGAGCCAGCGCACAGGGCGGTGAAAGAAACGGGCCGGCTCCATCAGATCACTCTTTGTCCCAGTCGCGCTCGCAGGTGACGCCGGCCTCGCGCAGCGCGTTCATGTAGCCCTCGAGCACCTCACGCCCCGGAAGACCGGCGGCCTCCTGCGCGGCGGCCCATTCCTTGGCGAGGTTGTCCATGTCGTTTGCCCATGCCGTGCGTTCTTCGGCGGGGTAATCGATGCGCTCGGTCCCCTCCATCTGGCCCACGATCTCGAACGCCTTTTCACCAGCGGTTTCATAGGCTTGGTCGGCGACCTTACCGTATTCCTTTCCGACCTCCAGGATGATCTTCTGGACTTCTTCGGGCAACTCGGCGAGCGAGTCTTTGTTCATGGTGAGAACGGCAGCGTACATCGCGCCGTAGTTCAGCTCGGTCACGTAAGGGGCGACCTCGGCGTAGTTCATCCCCGGCATGGTCGACGGCATGATGATGAACGCGTCGTACACGCCGCTCTGGGTCGAGTTGTAGTATTCCATCATGTTGGACTGCACCGGCACGACGTCGACGCCCTTCATCCATGCGGTCGCGGCCCCGGCGGTGCCGATCTTCATGCCACGCATGTCTTCAAAGGTCCGGACGGGCTTGCTGCTGATCAGTTCGTAGGAATCGACGCCGGTTCCGGCCAGCCGCACCTGGTTGAACTTGTCGTATTGCTCGGCCATCGCCGGAATGTCTTCGTAGAGCTTTTCCATCGCGTCGGTCACGGCCGCCACGTCGGTTGTGCAGAACGGGGTGACGAAACTCAGCTGTTCGAGCGGAAGCTTGTCGGGATGGAAGATCGACGGCACGTAGCCGATGTCGGCGATCCCGTCCGCGACGCCCTGCAGCACGCTGCCGGCCTTCAGAAGCGACCCGGCATAAGCCTCCTGGAATCTGATTTCGTGACCGGTCCCCGATTCTTCGAGACGACGCTGAACCTCCGGAATGAAGAACTCCTGAACGGCAGCGAGCGACGGCAGCGCCTGCGGCGCCTGCCCCCCTGCCACGGTCAGCCGGAACGTGTCCGACATCGCAGGCGTGAAAGTGGCGCCGGTGACGACGGCAGCCGCGCCGATGAGATGTGTAATACGCATGTCTTTCCTCCCTTAGCGACCCATTCCGACCGCGGCGTTCCCGGGCCCACGTGGGTCAATCACAAGCGTTTGCCTGAACATTGGTGCCAGCCCTCCCGGAGCCGGTCATTAACGACACAGTATGAGGGTCGCGTTTCGTGAGCAAGATATTTTGGAAAATTTATCACAACTTCCAATATCTGGACATTCTGTTCATTTTTGTAGAATGATGGAAAAATTGAAAAGTGTCGGCTGCCCCTCGGGCGGACCGGTCCAAGGGAAGGATGTAATGCCAAGTATTCTGGATGAAACCTGTAACCTCACCCTGACGGTCAACGGTCGCGCGGAGACAGTGACAGTCCCGACCGATGCGACTCTGCTCGAGGTTCTGCGCGAGCGGCTCGGCCTGATGGGAACGCGGTTCGGATGCGGTCAGGAACAATGCGGAGCGTGCATGGTCCTGGTCGACGACTCCCCTGTTTTCGCCTGTACCCGCCTGGTCGATTCGCTCGACGGAAGCGAGATCCGGACGGTCGAGGGGCTTGGTGAAGACGACCCGCTCATCGCCGCTCTGCTCGAGCATCAGGCAGCGCAATGCGCCTTCTGCCTGCCGGGAATCATCATGTCGGCGAAGGCACTCCTGGATCGCACGCCGTCGCCGGAAAGGTCCGACATTCTCGAAGCGCTCGACCCGCACCTTTGCCGCTGCGGCGCACATCCACGGATTGTCGATGCGATCCTGTCGGTGGCCCAGCCATGATTTCACCGTCGCTCATGTCTGCGAAAATGGTCGGCGACTGGATCGACCTGTCCACACCCGGGACCGTCACGATCCGCACCGGCAAGGTCGAATTGGGCCAAGGCGTTCTGACCGCACTCGTCCAGATCGCATCCGAAACCCTCGCCCTGCCCGCTGAACGGATCGAGATCGTTTCCGGCATCACCGGCGCGACACCGAACGAGGGGTACACGGCCGGGAGCCTCAGCATCCCGCATGCAGGGACCGCCATAGAAGCCGCCTGCGGTACCTGCATATCCGTCATGCGTGACCGCGTCGCCGCCTCCATGGGGGCCTCACCCGGTGACGTGACGCTGTCCGATGGCGCGTTCCACTGCGACGGGGAACAAACGGATCACACGCTGTGGTCGCTCGCGGAAGATATCGGGCTGGACTTCGAAGTGGCCGAGCCCGCTCAGCCGCACCGCGCCAACCGCCAACCGGCATCGCTGCCCCGCATCGACCTCGCCCGGAAGCTACGTGGCGGCGGCATGATCCAGGACATCCGCACGCCCGATATGCTCCACGCCCGGGTGCTGCGTCCCCCACACCTCGGCGCCCGGCTGATGACCGACGCGCTGTCCGAGGACGATCGCGCATCGCTGGTGATCGAGGGCAGTTTCGTGGCGGTCGTCGATGACGATCCGCTACGCCTGACCCGGCGGGCCCAACGGATGATCCCACGCCTGAAATGGACCGGGGGGACGGAGCTCACCTCGGGGATACTCCGGCCCGATGCGCTGGCCGTCCTGCCGGGCGAGACGATCGAGATCGGCGAGGCCGCCGAGTCGAGCCCGGACACCGGAACTGTCACCGCGCGTTATGAGCGGCCCTATCTCATGCACGGCTCTATCGGATGCGTGACCGCCCTCGCCCATTGGAGCGAGGACGGCCACTTGACCGTCACGAGCCAGAGCCAGGGCCCCTACCAGCTGCGTGACGCGATCGCGGTCATGATGGACCTCGGCCTGGAGCGCGTCGAGGTTCGCCATGCGGCGGGCGCCGGGTGCTATGGCCACAACGGGGCAGACGACGTGGCCGCCGACGCCGCGCTGATCGCCCGGCATTTCCCCGGCCGGACAATCCGGGTGATGTGGACCCGTGCCGAGGAATTCGCGCACGCCCCCTTGTCCACCGCGGGCGAAGTCGAAATCAGCGCGGGCCTGAACGAAGCGGGCCGGCCGGACTGGATGACTCTCCAGATCGCAAGCGGCACCCACGCCCGGCGCCCCGGCACGGCGCCTAGCGGCACCCTGCTCGCCGAACTGCTACGCGATGAGATCGAAACGCTGTCGCCGCCCATTGAACTGCCCGAGATGCATGGGCTCGGCGGCCTGCGCAACGCGATCTCGCCCTACGGCATTCCAAACCAGGCCGCGGCCCTGAAGCTTGTCGATCAACCGGGCCTCAGGACATCTGCAATGCGCGGGCTGGGCACGCACCTGAACGTGTTCGCGATCGAATCCTTCATCGACGAACTGGCCCGGCGGGCGAACGAGGATCCCCTTGACTACCGGCTCTCGCTTCTCGAGGGCGAAGAGCGGGCAAGCGCTGTCCTGCGCCGCGTCGCCGAACGATCCGGCTGGGCCGACCGGCCCGAAGGCGGCGACGGCACCGGATGGGGCATCGCCTACAGCCGGTACAAGAACCGCGCCGCCTATGTCGCGATGGTCGCGAAGATCAGCATCGACCACGACGTTCGGATCGAAAAACTGTGGTGCTGCGCCGACGCCGGGCGCGTCGTGAACATGGACGGGGTGCGCAACCAGATCGAGGGCGGAATCGTCCAGTCGATGAGCTGGGCATTGTACGAGGAAGTCGGCCTCACCGCCGACGAAACCCTGCCGCAAAGCTGGGAGGACTATCCCATCCTGAGGTTCACCAATCTTCCCGAGATCGAGCTGGAGGTCGTCGCATCTCCCGACCCCGTGCCGCTCGGTGCCGGCGAGGTAGCCGTGGGCCCAGCAACAGCTGCCATAGCGAACGCGGTCGCGGATGCGTTAGGAGGGCCTGTCCGCAGCCTTCCCTTATCGCGGGAAAAGGTCATAAGTGCTCTTTTGGAGACATGACATGATACGATATCGTGCCATCGCCCGGACTTCGGATGTAAGCTCCAAAGGTCCGAAGCGTCAGCGCCAAACCTTGGCTTTGAGGAAAATCGAATGAAAAGTGTCTCCGGTCATGTCGCTGCCGAGGGCTTACCGCCGCCGAAGACGATTGCAGAGTCCGTGTATCGCAGGTTGCGATCAGACATCATCTGGGGTGTTCTCGCCCCCGGTGCGGCCCTGCGCTCGGACTCTCTGCGAAAAACGTACGATTGCGGGATCAGCCCTCTCCGCGAGGCCCTGTCCCGGCTGGCCAGCGAAAGACTCGTCACCTCTTCGGGCCAGCGCGGCTTTCGCGTCGCGCCCATCGGGGCCTATGACGTCGTGGACATCATGGAAACGCGGCTCGTAATCGAGGGCGCAGCCCTTGCACGGTCGATCGAAATCGGCGACGTCGCCTGGGAAACCCGGGTCGTGGGCACCTACCACGCCCTGTCGCGCGCACCGTTCCCGACGTCGCAGGGTCCGGACGCCGAAGTCTGGACCGCCAATCACAAGGCGTTTCACATGGCCCTCCTCTCGGCCAGCAAATCCGAGTGGCAGATGTACCTTGCCGACCTTCTGTTCGATCAGGCCGAACGGTTCCGGATCTTGCGAGCGGTCAAGACCGCGGAGCAATCCAACCCGCGCGACCCGGCGAAGGAGCACCAGAGGATCGTGGATGCGGTGCTCGACCGTGACGTGGAGGCTTCGCTCGAGGCCCTGCGCGTGCACTACGACGTGACGAAGGAAATGGCGCTCGAGGCGCTTCGCCAGCAGCAGTGAGACCTTGAACGCCGCGACACCATCGCCGGAGACGCCAAACCTGTACTTGACCCGGAAAATTTCCAAGTTACGATGTTTGTTAGAAATTATGCGCGAGCCGT
Organism: Maritimibacter harenae; assembly: GCF_009882975.1. GTDB lineage: Bacteria > Pseudomonadota > Alphaproteobacteria > Rhodobacterales > Rhodobacteraceae > Maritimibacter > Maritimibacter harenae. The sequence goes on along the minus strand of NZ_WTUX01000013.1, from coordinate 11,858 downwards.
TTCATCTGCGCGAATTGCGACCGAATGGAGAAACCATGAACATCGAAAGCCCGCTTGCCTCCTTTTACAGCGGACTGGACGAAGGCCTCGCCTCTCAGGAAGGTCGCTCGGCGCTTCTCGCGCGCCTGTCGGACGATTTTCAGTGGGAAATCAGTCTTCCCGACAAGACCAACGAGGGCAACAAGGACGATTTCGCAGGTTTTCTGGAGGCACGCGCCAAGGCCGCTCTGAGGAAAAAGGCCGGGCACCACGTCACGATGAGCACGCGCGACGGATCGCGTGAAGTCATCATGGGATACCTCAAAATGGCCGGTGCCGCGCCGAGCCCGTTCGTGGCGGCCGCGAGCATCGACGCGGATGGACGGATCGCGCGACTGATGCTGCGTCGCTCACTCCTCGACCTCTAGGCCGGAACGGGCCGCGCCGGATCGAACGCCAATAAGGAAGAGCGGGCATGAGCGAACCCGAAGACACAGTCGAGGATCTCCTGGGTCGGATGATGGCGCGGGAATTCTATCTCGTCGAAAACAAGCTGGCCGCGGAGCCGTCGGAGCTCGGCCCGGTCCTCAAGGATCACCTGCTATACATGATCGAGCTCGAGAAATCGGGCGTCCTCTTCCTGTCCGGACCGCTCTACGACCGCGACGGGACAATGACCTTCGAGGGTGTGACAATCCTGCGCGCGAAGTCTTTCGAAGAGGCCGAGCGCATCGCGGCGCGCGACCCCTTCGTCGTCTCCGGTCTGCGCACCCCGAAGGTCCACAAATGGGTTGTGAACGAGGGGCGGCTGAACATCAGCGTCTCGCTGTCGAATAAGAGCGCCTCATTCGACTGACGGCAATGCGTGCGCCCTGAAGGGTCAGGGCAAATCCCGTTGCATGTCGGGTGGAAGGTCCGCAATCCGAACCCCGGTGTCGAGGCTCTGCGCAGCCGTCCAAAGCGTCCGCGCCCGGATCGACGGAGTGACCCGGCCAACGGCATCGATCCAGCCGGGAAAGTGGACACGCTCGTCCCACGCCGCCGCATCGAGGTCGCGCCACTCCACGTTGAGGTGGATCTGCGAGTGGTCGAACAGGTAGCGCAGCGCATGGGCCGGCAACGTCACCGTCATCCCGACATCAGGGCGCCATTCCTCCTCCTCTTCGGTCAGCGGGGCGCGCAAGGCCTTGACCGCGAGCGCCATGGCGCGGGCCTGAAGGCTGACTTCGGCAATCACGCGGTGCCGGGCTTTCGTCAGCTCATCATCCGACAACCGGTTCAGACAGCGCGCGAAGTCCGCCGTGGCGCGCCGCGCGACGAGCAGGTCCCCGGAGGGCGCGGTCTCGGCGTCGTAGCGGGCCCCGGCGCCCCGTCGGGCCCGGAGCGCCGCGCGGGCGTCGTCATCAGTCATCCGCGCCCGAAACCTTGGTGCGCATGAAGTTCAACCGTTCCATGATCGGCGCGTCCGAGAACCGGAAAAGCTCGAACTGGGTCTCGGCCTGCAACGACCAGGTGATCCACGACGGCACGACGAACATGTCGCCCTTGGAAAGTTTCCGGGTTTCGCCGTCGAGCACGACACTGCCCTCGCCGTCGAACACCTGGAACACGGACGAGCCGACCTCCTGCGTCACCGGAGTCTCGGTGCCTGCGCGCAGGCGGTGGAACTCGCAGCGTATCGTCGACATCACGTCGCCGCCCGTCGTGGGGTTGGTGTAGCGGATCGCGGCATGGCCTGGTCCGAACGTGGCCGGATGCCCCTCATCCTCGAGCAGAAGCTGCTCTGTCAGCGCCCGGTCGGTGTACTCCCAGCGATAAGCCCCGATGGGTGAGGACACGGTGTCCTGCAACTGCGACAGGGGCCGCAGGCCGGGATGGCACCACAGACGCTCACCGCGCGAGTGGTTGGGGGTCGCATAATCCGTCACGCGGTCCGAGCCGAATTCGAAGAAGCCAACGTCCATCTGCTGGCTGAAGGGAATGTCGAGCCCATCGATCCACGCCATCGGGTGGTCGGTGTCGTTGTGGTGTCCGTGGAAATGCCAGCCTGGGGTGAGCAGCAGGTCGCCTCGCGACATGCGCACCGGGTCGCCGTTCACGACCGTCCAGACCCCGTCACCCTCGACCACGAAGCGGAAGGCGTTTTGCGAGTGGCGATGCTCGGGCGCGGTTTCTCGCGGCCCGAGATACTGGATCGCGGCCCAGAGCGTGGGCGAGATATAGGCGTGTGGCGCGAGCCCGGGATTCGCGAGGCCAAGCGCGCGGCGCTCGCCGCCTCGACCCACCGGAACCAGCTCGCCCGCCTTCTCGGCCAACGGCAGAAGTTCGGCCCATTTCCACAGGTACGGGACCGCCTTCGATTTGGGGTGCACCGGCATCAGGTCGCCCAGCTGGGTCCAGAGAGGCTTGATGCTCAGGTTCTCGAAGCTGTCGTAAAGCTCGCGAAGTTCAGGACTTTCCTCGGGCTGCATGCCGTGGGCGACATTCTCGTGGTTGAGTTCTTCGTTCATGTGACCCTCCTGTCGGGTTGTGCTTGGGCCGCGTCCGGCTGCTTGGGCGGCGCGGCATCCGCGAACGCGGGGATCGCGTCCAGATGCTTGAAGATCCGTTCGATAGCCGGCCAGGTCTCCACCGGGATACCGAACCGCTTGTTGTTCCAGACCTGCGCGTAAAGGCAGATGTCGGCCAGCGTCGGAGTATCGCCGAGGCAGCATGTGCCGGACTGCCCAGCTCCCACGAGCTCTGCCTCGAATGCGTCGAAGGTCAAGATCACCCAGTGGGTGAACCATTTCTTCTGCGCCTCCTCGTCGGCCCCGAACTGGTCGCGCAGACGGAATAGGACACGCAGGTTATTCAGCGGGTGGATTTCGCAGGCGACCATGTAGGCAAGCGACCGGACCCAGGCCCGGTCATCGATGTCTTTGGGCAGGAGCGCGGGCTCCGGCCGCACCTCTTCCAGCCACTCGATGATCGCAAGCGATTGCGTAAGGTTCACGCCGTCGCCCCGTTCGAGCGTCGGCACCAGCCCCTGCCGGTTGCGGCCGAGATACTCCGGCGTACGGGTTTCGCCGTCCCGAAGGACGTAGGGGACGTATTCGAAGGGCAGTCCCTTGATGTTCAGCGCCGCCCTTACGCGGGTCGACGTCGACGAGCGAAAGAAGTTGTGCAGCTTCAGGTCCATCTCTTTCACCGCTCCATTTCAGACTTTCGGCCCGATTTTGGTCTCGATGGCACCCAGGCCTTCGATCTCGACCCTGCAGACGTCCCCTTCGACAAGCGGGCCCACGCCTTCGGGCGTGCCGGTCATGATGAGGTCGCCGGGGGCGAGCGCAATGGAATGGGACAGGATCGAGATGACTTCCGGCACCTTCCAGATCAGGGCGGCCAGGTCGCTGTCCTGCTTCGTCTCCCCATTGACCGTGAGGCGGATCGCGCCGCGCTCCAGGTGGCCAACCTTGTCGACCGAATGGAGCGGACCGATCACGGCCGAGTTGTCGAAGGCCTTGCCCCAGTCCCATGGACGTCCCTGTTCGCGGGCCTGAAGCTGCAGGTCGCGGCGCGTCAGGTCGTTGCCGATCGCGTAACCCCAGACATGGTCCAGCGCGTCATCCTCGGAGATATTCGCACCCGCCTTGCCGATGGCCACGATCAGCTCGGCCTCATAATGCAGGTTCTCGGTCTCGGGCGGATATGGCATGGTCTGCGCGTCATCCAGCACGGCATCGGCCGGCTTGGTGAAGAAGAACGGCAAGTCACGGTCGGGATCCTTGCCCATCTCGCGCGCATGGGCGGCATAGTTGCGGCCGACACAGAAGATCCGGCGCACCGGAAAGCGGTCGTCGGAGCCGTTGACGGCCACGCTGGCCTGTGCGGGAGGGTCGATTACGTAAGTCATGTCTTATCCTTCGATTGTCAGGTATCGGTCATTTGCGCGCCGGCCCGGGCCGGTCGCCCCGAGGCCGCCAGAAGCCACATCGCGAAGAGCAGTATGAGCCCCGCGCCGTTTAGCCAAAGGGTGGCCAGTCCGCCAACGCCCGGAGGCACGATCAGGAGCACGCCGGCCAGCCCGATGGCGATGCGGGCCGCGAGCCCGACCACGCCGCGCATCCAGCCGACGAACGCCGCCGAGATGGCATAGACCCCGAGCACGGCCGAGCCGACGGCCAGCACGATCTCGAGCGGATCGCCGATCAGCAGCAGTGCGGGCGAGAAAACGAACAGGAACGGGACGATGTAGGCGGTCCATCCGAAGCGCATCGCCTCCCACGCCGTCTTCATGGGCGGCGCGTTGGCGATGGTCGCCGCGAAGAAGGCGCCGATGCCGATCGGAGGCGTCACCATCGACATCATGCCGAGATAGAAGATGAACAGGTGCGCGGCGATCGGCTCGACCCCGGTTTCCACCAGCGACGGCGCGATAAGCACGGCGAGCAGGAGATAAACGCCCACCGTTGGCATGCCCATGCCCAGCACGAGGCACACCAGCGCCGAGATGAAAAGCAGGAGGAATAGGCTCCCCTGCCCGAGGTCCACGAGCGCGAAGGTCGCGGCAAAGCCGAGGCCGGTCACGTTTAGCACCCCGATGATGAACCCCGCAGCGGCCGAGATCATGATGATCTCCGTGATCGAGCGCCCGGTCTCGACGGCGGCGCCCCAGAGGTCACGGAAGCTCATGCGCGTCTTGCCGTAGCCGACCACCAGCCCGATCACGATCGCGCCGAGGCTGCCCCAGAGAGCGGCTGTCTCGGCCCGCTGGTTGAACGAGAAGAGCGCGAGGATGATCGCCGCGAAGGGAAGGATGAAGACCCAGCCCTTCTTAATCACTCTGCCCACCGCGGGCATGTCGGCGGTATCGAGCGGCTTGATCTCCTGCTTGGCGGCCTGAAGATCAGCCTGCACGAAGAGCGCCACGTAGTACAGCAGCGCCGGCACGATCGCCGCGACGACGATCTCGGTGTAGGGCCTCTGCAGGATATCCGCCATCAGGAAGGCGACCGCTCCCATCACCGGGGGCGCGATCTGCCCCCCGGTCGACGCGGTCGCCTCGACGGCGCCCGCCGTCGATCGCCGGAACCCCGACTGAACCATGAGCCGGATCGTGACCACGCCGGTCGCCACAATGTTCGACACCACGACGCCCGAGATCGACCCGAAGAGGCCCGAGGCGACGATCGAGATCTTGGCCGCGCCTCCGCGCCGGTGGCCCATCGAGGCCATGGCGATATCATTGAAGAAGTCCGCCCCGCCTGAGCGCAGCAGGAGTTGGCCGAAAAAGACGAAAGCGACGACCACGGTGGCCGCGACACCCAGCGTCAGACCGAGTAGCCCGTTTGGATCGAAGCCGAGATAGACCGCCAAGCGCGGCGGCGCGACCTCGCGGGTCTGAAGCGCCCCGGGGACGAGATGCCCGATCAGCCCGTAGCCGACGATCGCCAGCACGACGATCACCAGCGTCCAGCCAACCGTGCGGCGCAGGCCTTCGAGGACCAGAACGAAAAGCGCGATCCCGATGATGAGCGCGTCCCACGGCAGCGACATGGCCCGGCCGACAAGACCGGGATAGGCCATGGTGACATAGAGCGACAGACCCAAGCCCAAGACTGACAGGACCCAGTCGAGCGGACCGGGCGAGCACCGCTCTCCCCCAGCATGCTTGGCGCGCCAGGGCATCAGGAACACGAGCGCGAGGCTCAGCCCCAGCACGAGCGCGAGAAACTGCTCGGTGTAATAGGAATAGCCCAGACGCGACGGGATGTCGGCCGCCTGCCCCACCGCCACGAGCGTCAGCAGTCCAGCCAGCGCGCCGACGACCGGCCCGGGCCGGGGGGCATCGTTTCCGATATCTGTGTTCTCGCGCACGTCGGTTCCTTTCGGACGGACGGGCCCGGGGGCCCGCCCGTTCTCGGGTTACTGGGCGGGAGCCATGTCGACACCGCGCTTTTCGAAGAAGGCGACCGCGCCGGGGTGATATTCGACGCCCGGATATTCCCTGTATGCCGTCTCGAGATTGAGCGCGCCGAGCGGCGGATAGGCTCCGGCGATAGCTTCCCGTTGATCGAAGATCACTTCCATCAGCTGGGCTACCTGCTCATCCGGGACGTGGGTGCCGGCGACCAACACGTTATCCCAGGTGACGAAGGCCATCGGCTCCTTCACACCAACGCGCACCGGCGCCGGCTCGACCTCGGAGAAGTAGAATGCAGGCCGCACGTCCTGGATCTTCGCGAGCGTTTCGTCGTTCGCCTCGACCGTGAGAAAGCGCACGCCTCCCACCGAAGCGTCGACCTCTGCGACCTTGGGGCCGCCGACCGCGAAGAACGCGCTGTCGACCCGGCCAGACGCCATATCGTCCGAGCCCCGGATCAGCTCCGGTACCGGCACCTGGTCGACGTCGTCCCAGCTCAGCCCACCTGCGGCGAGGATCGCCGAGATGTGCGAGCGTGCGATCGGAAACGCATCCCATCCCGAGGGCACGCTCTTGCCCGCGAGGTCGGACACTGCGGTCATGCCGCTGTCTTCCTTGACGTACAGTCCCACTGGGAATGGGTTAATACGAGCCACGACGCGCAGGTTCGGCATCGTCATGTCGTACTCGCCCGTGCCGGAAACGGCAGTGATGACGTCGTTCACATCATTGAGCGAGAACTCTGCAAGCTGGTCGTTGACGGCCTGCATCATCTGCGCGTTGCCGCCGTAGGGCTGCACTACAAGGCGCATGTCGGTGCTTTCGCGGGCCTCGCCAGAGATGACGCTGGCCATGGTATTCCACACGGAGCCCTGCGGGGGCGTCGAAAAGGACGACACCTGCGCCATCGCAGCACCGCCGCTCGTGACCATAGCCACGGCAGCCAGCGTCGAGAACAGATTTCGGTTTATGAGTTTCATCGCGTTTCCTCCCTTTGGTGACTTGTGTCAGTCAGCAGTCGTCGGTGTGCCCATCAGCGCCTGCCGGTCGATCTTGCCGGTCCCGGTCTTGGGCAGCTCCTCGACGAATTCGATCAGACGCGGGGACTTGTAGGGTGTGAGCACGGACTTGACGTGATCGCGCAGAACCTTCGTCTCCGCCTCGCCGGCCTCGACCCCGTCGCGCAGAGCCACAACGGCGCGCAACACCGTGCGCCTGTCTTCCTGCTGCACAGCTAACACCGCGCATTCGTAAACGTCGGGGTGCTCGTTCATGCAGCGCTCGACCTCGAGCGGCCATACCCACTGGCCCGACACCTTCACGAGGTCGTCTGCACGGCCCTGGAAATAGTAGAACCCGTCCTTCTCGATGAACCGGTCGCCGGTATAGATCCAATCGCCCCGCATCGTGTCGGCGGTCTTGTCCGGCCGGTTCCAATAGGTCGGCGCCGAGGAGTGGCCCCGCACAAGCATCACACCCTCTTCACCGGGCTGTACAGTGCCGCCATCCGCGGTCTCGAGCCGGATTTCGTACCCCGGCACCCGCGCCCCGGCCGAACCCAGCCGGTGATCGTCAAGCGTGTTGGACAGGTAGACGTGCAGCATCTCGGTCGAACCGAGCCCTTCGGTCGGGCCATGCCCCACGAGCGCCTGCCACGCGCTGTAGATGTCGGCAGACAAGGTTTCGGCCGCCGACATCGACTGCCGGATCGACGACAAGTCACGCGCCTTCACGTCCGGCGCGTTGGCGAGCGCCGTGTAAAGCGTTGGCAGGCCGTAAAGCACCGTGGGTTTGTAGGCCTCGATCGCGTCCAGCACCACGTCAGGTCGCGGCTGACCGGGGACGAGCAGCGAGGTCGCCCCGATCGAGAAGGGAAACACCAACGAGTTTCCGAAGCCATAGGCGAAGTAGGCCTTGGGCACGGAATAACAGATGTCGTCAGTGGCCAGCTTGAGCACCCTCCTGGCAAAACTCGCCTCGATATAGGCCACGTCGTGGTGGAGATGGACGATCCCCTTGGGCCGACCCGTAGAACCCGAGGAATACATCCAGAAGGCCATGTCGTCGGGACCGGTATCGGCTACGTCCAGCGTCGTCGATTGCCCTTCGAGAAACGCATCTGCCGCCGTGCGCCCGGCTTCGGCCGGCGAGCCGTTCGCAACGATGGTGGTGGCGAGCACGGTATCCTTGATTGTGTCGCCACTGAACATGTCGGCAAGCGCGGCATCGACCAACGCGACACGCGCTCCGCTGTCCCTGAGGAAATAGTTCAGCACATCCGCACGCGTCTGCGTGTTCAGGAGCACCGGCACAAGCCCCGCGCGCACGGCGCCGTAGAAGGCGGCCGGGAACACCGGCGTGTCGTCGAGGAAGAAGGCGATCCGCTCGCCTCGTTCCAGCCCAGCACCGACGAAGGCATTGCCCCAGCGCGACGCTTCGGCGACCAGGTCGCGATATGTCATGTCTCCCGCCGGCCCGCTCACCGCGATGGCGTCGGGGTTGCGGTCGAGGTTCTGCCACAGGATATCCGAACAGTTCGGATGATCTGCTTTGTCGAAGCCGATTTCCAACGCGCCGGGCACATCCTGTGCGACCGGGTCAGCGATGGAAGTAGTCTGCGCGTCTGTCGTTCCCGACATCCTGTCCTCCCATTTGAAATACGCCGCGCCCGCTCACCCCGGATGCGACGGATACCGGCCTCTCAGCCGGTGGCGGCCTTCTCGGCCTCGTATCGGGCGGCGAAGCCCGGCGCGATCTGACGCAACCGATCCTCGGACAACCGGCCCGAGCGCATCAGGTAGTCATGTGCGAAGTCCAACGGATCGAGATGCATCTTCTCGCCGAACGTCTCGTACCAGTAGGCCGAGGTGTTCGCAGCGTTGACGATCTTGCGCGCGATGGGCTGGCGGCGTTCCTGGTAGGCGGCGAGCGCTGCGTCCACGTCGTCGAATTCCTCGAGTGACTTGACCAACGCGATCGCATCCTCGAGCGCGAGCCGCGTGCCCGATCCGATCGAGAAGTGCGCCGTATGCACGGAGTCGCCCAGCAGCACGTACCGCCCGGCGACCCAACTTTCACACCACAGGCGCGGAAACTGCCGCCACATCGACTTGTTCGTGATTAGCTGCGCGCCCTTGAGCACGTCGCTGAAAAGGCCACTGCACAGCTTGGCACTTTCGTTCTCGCCCATCTCGGCGAAACCCCACTTCTCGAACGTCACATCCTCGCATTCGACGATGAAGGTCGAACGTTCCGGCGAGAACCGGTAATGGTGCGCGTTCATCGGCCCGTGCTCTGTCTCGATGAAAGTCTGGGTAAGGGTGTCGAACGGCACTTCTACCCCGAACCACGCGAAATGGTTGTCGAAGAATTCCATCGAGGGGCGGAACGTATCCTCGAAGCTTCGCCGGACCAGCGAATTCAGGCCATCCGCGCCGACCACGAGATCGGCCTCAAGCGTATCCAGGTCCTCGACCAGAGTGTTGAACCGGATCTCGACGCCCAGGCCCCGGGCCCGGTCCTTCAGAAGCTCGATCAGCTCGAGCCGTCCGATGGCGGTGAACCCCACGCCGGCCAGCGTGACGGTGTCGCCGGGCAGGTTCAGCGTCATGTTGCGCCAGCGCTCCATGTGCGGCGTGACGAGGTCATGGGTCTCCGGGTCGTCGGCACGCAGGAATTCCAGCGCCTGATCCGAGAACACGACGCCGAAGCCGAATGTTGCACCTTCAGGGTTCTGCTCGGTCACCCGGACCTTAACACTAGGCATCAGGCGCCGCAGCAGGATCGCGGTGTACAGGCCAGCAGGACCGCCGCCCAGGATTTCAACTGTCTTCAATACGCTCATCGCTTCTCCCCAAGTCGCTCGACATTTCATGAGGCGTAACCTAAAGTTCCATAATGTGCAACTTGTATCATAATACGGAATAACTTATGCGGCCACTCGTCTACCAGAAGATCAGGAAGCTGGACGCGGATCCAAAAACGAATGGAGTTCATGAACTTACGGCGAGCCGGCTCGCTCCGCTGCAAACAGCTTCACGGGCTGGACGGTGAGTACAGTTCGCCGACGAGAGACATGAGGCCCGTCGCCTTTTCAAATCCCGCGACACGGCTATGTTCGGCGCGAAAACGAACGAAATGCTGAAAAGGTAGAAAGGTGACGCGGATGGCTGAGACCGAAGGCCCGGGTCCCGGGCTGAAATCACTTGATGCGGCGCTTGGCGTGCTCGCGCACATGGCACGGGCGGACGGGGCGCAATCGCTGTCCGACATCGCGCGCGACTGCGGCATGCCTCGCAGCAAGGTCCATCGCTACCTCGCATCGTTCGTCGCCGCCGGGCTCGCCAAGCAGGAGGGACGCTCCGGCCGCTATGACCTCGGCAAGGAAGCGATCCATCTTGGCCTCTCCGCGCTGGCCCGGCACGACTTCGTCAACCATGCGGCCGAGGATCTGCCCGACCTCGCAGCGCTCTCAGGTATGACCGTCCTGTTGTCTGTCTGGGGAAACGACGGCGCCACGGTCGTCCGCTGGGAACGCGGCGCATCGCCCGCCGTCACGTCGATGGGGCTGGGTACGACCCTGCCCCTGCTCAATTCTGCGACAGGGCGCGGGTTCCTAGCCTGGGCACCGGAGGGCGCCATCGGCCGCATCCGTGACCAGGAGCTGCGCCGAGCCACGCGCAACCCCCTCCTCTTGCCCGACGCGACGCCAAGCCGCGCTGGCCTGCGCAGCCTCGTGGCCAAGCTGCGCCAGCGTGGCTACGCCTCGGTCGATGGGGACTTCATCCCAGGTCTCGTCGCGCTCGCGGCACCCGTCCTCGACTGGCAGAACGAAGCGCAGGCGGTCATTACCCTGATCGGTGTCGACCCGGCCGTACTCGACCCCGACTCCGAAGCGGTGAAAATCCTTCGCGACTACTGCGCCCGTAAATCCGTACAGACAGCACCCGCAACGACATAGCCGGATCATTTACGCCGCTCGGGCGTCCCGCCAGCACTGTATGGACGCGAAAGGACCGCGGCTCGAGAGGCTGCGTTCCTGGTTGAAATGATCTGAGGCTGAGACGTGGACGGACGCGAACTTCCGGAAACTTCGCATGCGCCGGAACCGGCGCATGGCGCTTTCCCGTCGTCGGAACGGCAGGTGTCAATTTTCTGCCCGGTTGTTGAGCCAGTGACCGCAGGTCTGCCGATGGGTGGCGCCCTGATCGTTCAGCGCGGCCCAGTAGGAGCGCAATCGGTCGGTCACGATCTCATCTGCGCGCTCATGCTTGCGCATTGCTTTTCTTATGAATTTCATGGCGGCTTCCGGTCCCGGGTCTTGGTCACAAAGCTTTCGAGCACCTCGCCTTCATGATCGACCGCGTGCCATAGCTAACAGCGTTCACCGTTGATTTTCACAAACATCTCGTCGAGGTGCCACCACCAGCGACTGGACTGCATTCCCTCACTCCGACGCTTGCGGATCTCGGCCGCGAAAAGCGGTCCGAACCTGTGCCACCAATATCGGACCGTTTCGTGGCTCACATCGACGCCGCGTTCGTGGAGCAGGTCCTCGACATTTCGAAGCGAGAGCGGGAAACGGACATACAAGAACGGGGCCTCCAGGAACTGCTCGTCGATCTGCCGCATCAGGCCGAGGTTCTGTTCGGTCTCTCCCTTCGGCG
>NZ_WTUX01000013.1:0-244 GCF_009882975.1 Maritimibacter harenae | reverse complement strand
TGCACTCCGAACCGGCTCGCCAGCTCGGCCGCCGTTTCTTCACCCTTCAGGGCTTCCAGCGCGACCTTCGCTTTGAACTCGGGCGCGTGCTCCTTGCGTTTCGACATCTCTGATCTTCTTCTCGTCGAAGATCAGCAGACTGCATATCGTAGTTTACGTCACTGTCCGAATTACGGGGGGTATGTATGAACTGCCTCCCCCTGCAAGTGATTTGTCGATGCGCCGCTGACCCTGCTTCTATGTA
>NZ_WTUX01000012.1 GCF_009882975.1 Maritimibacter harenae | reverse complement strand
GTGCCGTAGCGCCGATGGTACTGCGTCCTAAGACGTGGGAGAGTAGGTCACCGCCAAACCTAGTAAAAGACACACGTAACTCTCTAAACGACCCAATAACAAAAACGCCGGCCAAATAAGGCCGGCGTTTTTTGTGTTTGAAGGCAGCCCTTTACGCCGTTTCCAGCACCTCGATGCTCAGGACCGTTGGCAGATGCCGCGCGATCTCCGACCAGGTCTCCCCTTCGTCGACAGATCCGTAGATCGAGCCGCTGTTCGTGCCGAAATAGACGCCCGCGTCGTCCGCCGTGTCGCCGGCCATTGCCTGGCGCAGCACGGTGAAAAAGCAGTTCTCCTGCGGCAGCCCGTCGCGTTTTGCCGTCCAGGTCTCACCGCCGTCCGTCGTTTTCCAGACCGCCGCGGCCCCGTCCGGCGGGAAGCGCCCCTGAATGTCGCCGTTCAGCGGGATCGTCCAGGCGGTCATCGGATCCCGTGGATGCACGCGGATCGGAAAGCCGAAGGTCGAGGGCAGCCCAGCCGTGATGTCGCGCCAGCTTCGCCCGCCATCGCTGGACCGGAACACGCCGTGATGGTTCTGTTGGTAGAGGATATCGCCGTCACCGCCGGGCGCGCGCACCATGTTGTGCACGCAGTAGCCGGTCTCCGTTTCGGACCCGGCTGCCGGGTGGTCCGAATGACCATGCGCCTGCGTATTGTCGCGTCGCGTGAGACGAGACCAGCTCGCCCCGCCGTCCTCCGTGCCGAACACGCCGGCCGCCGAAATCCCGATCCATATCCTGTCGGCATCCTCCGGGTGCGGAACGATCGTGTGCAGGTTCAACCCGGCAGCACCCGGGGTCCAGTCCGCTCGCCCGGGCGTCTTGGCGAGGCCCTCGACCATGTCCCAGCTTTCACCTCCGTCCGTCGACACGAAGAGCTGCGCGGGCTTCGATCCGGCATACACCTTGCCGTTCGCAGTACCGAGCGACCAGATCGCGTCGATCTCGCCCGTGAACGGTGCAGGGTCCGGCACGCCCCCGATCATCTCCGCGAAACCGGGATCATCCGCCGCCCAGGCGGCCATCTGTCCACCCGCCAGGGTCGCGAGCGTCCAGCTCTCCCCGCCGTCGGTCGACCGCCAGATCCCGGCGCCGAACCATTCGTTGCCGCCGCCGGCCCAAAGCGCGCCGGTCTTGGGGTCGCCGACCATGTGGTTGATGGGCCAGAGACCGCAATGCGGCCCCGACACCTGCCATGCCGAGCGCGCGTCATCGCCGGAGAGGATGAAGGCGCCCTTGGTGGTGCCGACGAGCAATCGAGTCGCTGACATGATGTCCTCCCGTCGCGCTGAGTCGGGTTCATTCTACCACGCGGAAGGGGTCATCAGGCGTCTGTGCGCGACGGCCCGCGCAATGCGCACCAAGTGGTTGAAAACATGGGACCTTGCTTGGGGAAGATTTTACGAAAACCTGCTTGCAGCCAGCCGCCACAAGGACTAAACAACCGGAACTTGGCGCGGGGTGGAGCAGCCCGGTAGCTCGTCAGGCTCATAACCTGAAGGTCGCAGGTTCAAATCCTGCCCCCGCAACCAAAGTCAAAGAAACCGCCCGAAGCCTTCGCTTCATGGGCGGTTTTTTTGTTGCCTCGCGCCGCCGGCCGCGTCCGGCCGCCGTAAATGAAAAACCCCCGCGCGGGGCGGGGGTTCCTCTCGATTTCGAACGGCGTCCGGCCGGCTCACTTCTCGCTCTTGCCCGCACCCTTGTCGACGCCTTCGCCGATGATCTCACCCAGCTTGTTCATCGCCGGCAGGGCGACGGACATGTCGAGGATGGAATCGACGATCTGAGACACCGGTGAGCTGCGCTCGCCTTCCATCGGCTCGCCGCTGGCGCGGTGCAGGCCCTGGACATGGTTGATCGAGATACGGTCGATCTTCTCGGCCGGCTTGACCATCTGCTCCACGATCCCCGGCATCGCGTCCAGCCGCAGCTTTTCCAGCTCCAGCGCGGCGAGCGCGTCGGAGCGGGCATTCTGGGCCTTGATCCGGGCGGCTTCGGCCTCGACCTCGGCGAGCTTGAGGAGCTTCATCGCCTCGGCTTCCTCGCGCTTGGCCTCGGTGCGGTCCTTGGCGGTCGCCTTGTCGCTTTCGGCCGCGATCCGGGCACGCGTGGCGGCGGTTTCGGCGTCCTGCTGGGCGGCCAGAAGCGCCACCGCCTTGCGCCGCTCGGCGTCGGCCATCTGGCGGGCGGTCTGGATCGCTTCTTCCGCCTTGACCGCTTCTGCGCGGGCCGTGTCGGCCTCGGCGCGCGCGCGGCTTTCCTCCTGGCTCTTGGCCGAGATCTGGATCTGGCGTTCCTGCTCGGCGATCTGGAGCGCGCGGTCCTGCGAGATCTCGGCTTCGCGGATCGCCAGTTCACGCGCGATGTCGGCGGACTGGATTTCCTGCTCCATCCGGATGCGGGCATGGGCTGCCTCGCGTTCCGCGTCGGCCTTGCGCTGCGCCACCTCGGCCAGCTGCGCGGCCATGAGGGTTTCGACCTCCTGCGCCTGGGCGATCTCCGCCCGCCGTTCCTCGAGGTCGATCTCGAGCTTGCGGCGGCTGGCCTCCATCGCGGTGCGGCGCACTTCGACCTCGCTGTCGCCCTCGATCTGGGCGCGCTCGCGCTTGGACTTGGCGATGACCTCGGCCAATTTGCGCATGCCGACCGCGTTGAACGCGTTCGTTTCGTCGAGCGATGCGAAGGGCGTCTGGTCGAAGTCGGTCAGAGACACGGAATCAAGCTGCAACCCGTAGCGGCCCAGCGTCTCGGTCAGCCCGTCACGCACCTCGCGCACGAACCGCGCGCGGTCCTCGTGCAGCTCGTCCATCGTCATCTGTGCGGCCACGGTGCGCAACGCGTCGATCATCATCCCGTCGATCAGCGCCTTGAGCTCGTCGGGCTGGAACGTCCGCCGGCCCAGCGTCTGGGCGGCGCGGGCGATGGCGTCGGGTTCCGGCACGACGGAGGCATAGAATTCCGCCCCCACGTCCACGCGCATCCGGTCCTTCGTGATCAGCGCGTTCTCGCCGCGCCGGACCACGTCCATGCGGATCGTCTGCATGTTCACGCGGTTGATTTCGTGGAAATAGGGGATCGCGAGCGTCCCCCCGTCGATGATGACCTTTCGGCCCCCCACGCCGGTCTTCACGAGGCTGATCTCGTTCGTCGCCCGTTCGTAGAACCACGCCGCCAGGGCCACCAGGATGGCGGCGATGACGACGAGGACAATGATCCATCCAAGAGCACTCATCTCTCAATCCTCTCTCAAAAGACCGGCGGGAAATGCCGGCCGCCGCGATCCAGGGTGATCCAGCGCAGTTCGGTGAAGGCATCCAGCGACCACCGCCCGCCGTAACGCCCGACGCCCGAGGCCTTGGTGCCCCCGAAGGGCACGTGCGGCTCGTCGTTGATGTTCTGGCAGTTCACGTGGCAGATGCCGGTTTCGATGTGTTCGGCCATGCGCAGGGCCTTGGCCTCGTCCGCCGTCATGATGGCGGCGGTCAGCCCGTATTCCGTGTCGTTGTTCAGCGCGATCGCCTCTTCCTCGGTCCGGAAGGGGGCCACGATCACCACGGGGCCGAAGGTTTCGTCGTGCCAGATGTCCATGTCGGCGTTCACGTTGGTGAGCACCGTGGGCTCCACGAAGTTGTCCCAGGCGTTGCCGCCCAGCTCGACGGTCGCGCCCTTGGCCACGGCATCGTCGATCAGCGCCTTCACGCGCAGCGCCTGCCGCGTGTTCACCAGCGGGCCGATCACGTTGTCCTTGTCCTTGGTGTGCCCCGTCTTGAGCTTGGCGGCACGTGCAAGGAACTGGCGCATGAAGTCGTCGTAGACGCCTTCCTGCACGAGGATCTTCTCGGTCGACATGCAGACCTGGCCCTGGTGCATGAACGACCCGAAGTTGGCCGCTTTCGCGGCGTGATCCAGGTCCGCATCGTCCATGATGATCATGGAATCCTTGCCGCCCAGCTCCACGCAGGCCTTTTTCAGATGCGCCCCGCACTTGGCCGCGATGTGGCGGCCCACGGCGGTCGAGCCGGTGAAGGAAACGGCCTTCACTGTCGGGTTCTCGATCATCTCGTCGCCCACCGCGCCGACGCTGTCGCGGCTACAAGTGACGACGTTGAACACCCCCGGCGGGATACCCGCTTCGTCGAGGATCTCGGCGAAGTAGAGCCCGCCGGCATAGGGCGTGTCCTCGGAGGGTTTCAGCACCACCGTGTTGCCCACGGCGAGCGCCGCCGCGAACCCGCGCGAGGTCAGGATGCCCGGCATGTTCCACGGAGAGATGACGCTGACCACGCCCAGCGGGAAGCGTGTGGCCATCATGAACTTGTGGTGCTCGGAGGGGAGCACTTCGCCGATGTTCTGGTAGCAGAGCGCCGAGGCCGAACGGAAAACTTCGGCCACGTAGCCCGCTTCGAACACGCCCTTGCCGAACCAGCCACCGCCTTCCTGGACGGCGGCGCTGATGAAGTCGCCCTGCCGCTTGTCCCAGACCTCGGCGATCTTGAGCAGGTAGTGCGCGCGTTCGTGGAAGGCGAGGCCGGACCATGCCGGGAAGGCCGCCTTTGCTGCCGCGATGGCGCGTTTCACGTCCTCCGGCGAGCCGTCCGGGATGCGCGCGTAGAGCGAATTGTCGGACGGGTTCAGATCATCGAAGGTGCGGGACGCGGGCGTCCATTGGCCGTCGATATACATGCCCTTGATGGTGGGCGCGGTGTTGGGACTGTCGAGCATTGGTGCCTCCTCTCCCTCAGGGTTTGCGGCCGGATCGGGTGCGCGAACGGTCGCGGGCCCGGGCGGCGGCGGTTTCGATTTCTTCGAGCATCTCGCGCAGCCGGTCGCCGTGGCTGCCGAGGTCCGGCATCGGCGTGCTCGGGGCGCGGCGTGCGGGCTTGGGCGACTCCGGCATGGGGGCCGGTCGCGGCGGCAAGGACGCCGACGCGCTGCGTCGTGACGACTGGTCCGAGGCCCTGGCGACGAGACTCGCCGTGTCGATGCCCGCCGGCTTGGCCGTCATCGGCTTCGGCGGCGCGGGCGCGCGGGGGGCGGGTTTCGGCGCCGGTGGGGCCGGACGCGGTGCCGGCTCGGGGGCCGGGGCGGGCGCCTTGGGCCGCGCGGGCGCGAGCCCCTGCACGGCCTGTGCCGCGATATCCGACGGCGACGGGCCCTTCGCGGGGCGCGGCGCCGAGGGCGCGGGCACCGGGGCGGGCGAAGTCGTCCTGCCCTTGGCCGGGCCGGTCTTGGCCGCCGCGCCGCCAAGATATGCCTTCTGCACCGCCGGATCCTTGGCAAGGTTCGGCCCGGTATCCTCGTGGATGATCTCGGTGTTCTCGAGCAGATAGCCCCGGTCCGCGATGGCGAGTGACGCCTTGGCGTTCTGCTCGACAAGCAGGATGCCGATCCCCGTGTCGCGCACCGCCTTGAGGCTCGCGAACAGTTCCTTGGACAAGAGCGGCGACAGGCCCAGCGACGGCTCGTCCAGCGTCAGCACGGAGGGGTTCGACATCATCGCACGCCCGATCGCGACCATCTGCTGTTCGCCGCCGGACATGGTGCGCGCGACCTGGCGCCGCCGTTCCTCGAGCTTCGGGAAAAGCGCGTAGACCCGGTCGAGGTTCGTGCGCTCCGCGTCCTTCGCCCGCTGGGCATAGGCCCCGAGCGTCAGGTTTTCCTCGACCGTCAGGTCGCCGAAGATCCCGCGCCCCTCGGGGACCAGCGCGATGCCTTCCTCCACGATCCGGTCGGGCTTCATGCCCACCAGTTCGTGCCCGTTCATCGTGATCGAGCCGGTGACCTTACCTTCGCAGATCCCGCTGATCGCCTTCAGCAACGTGGATTTCCCGGCGCCGTTCGCGCCGAGAATCACCACGATCTCGCCCTTGCCGACCCGGACGCTGGCGTTCTTCAGCGCCGGGTGCTGGCCATAGGCGGCGGAGAGTCCCTTCACCTCAAGCATCGTCATCCCCCAGGTACGCACGGATCACCTCCGGGTCAGACAGCACTTCGTCCGTCGTGCCCTCCGCGATCTTCTTGCCCGATGACATCACCACGCAGGCGTCGCAGAGCGACCGGATCGCATCCATCACGTGTTCGACGAGGATGATCGTGCGCCCCTCGTCGCGCAGCCGGTGGATCAGGTCGATGCCCTCGGTCAGTTCGGTCGGGTTGAGGCCCGCGAGCCATTCGTCGAGCAACAGCACCTCCGGCTCGCCCGCCAGCGCCCGGGCCAGTTCCACGCGCTTCGTGTCGATGTAGGTAAGCTGGCTGGTATGCGCCTTTGCCTTGTCGGCCAGCCCCACCGTCTCGAGCACCTGCTTGGCGTGCCGTTCGGCCGAGGCGCCCCAGCGCCGGCGGTGGCCGAAGACCGCGCCGGCCATCACGTTCTCGATCACGTTCATCGAGGGCAACAGGCGCACGAGCTGGAAGGTCCGCGCCACGCCCTTGCGCGCGATGTCGCGGGCGGGCAGGCCGGTGATTTCCTGTCCCTTGAGCGCGATGTCCCCGTCGGTCGCGGGCAGGGCGCCCGAGATCAGGTTGAGCGTCGTGGACTTGCCCGACCCGTTGGGACCGATCAGCCCCATCACCTCGTGCTCGCGCACCTCGAAGCTCACGTTGTCGACCGCGACGAGACCGCCGAACTGCTTGGTCGCGCCGCGCAGCGATATGACCGTGCCCCCCATCATGCCAGCGCACTCCGCTTGGCCGCGCGGCCCTTCAGCCGGTCGTAGAGACCGACGAAGCCGCCCGGCAGCAGGTAGACGATGGCAAGGAAGCTCAGACCCAGCAGAAGCGTGGTCTGGTTCGGGAACGAGGACGAGATCGCCTCCCACAGCAGGGTGAACGGGATGACGCCCACGAGCGGACCCCAGAGCCGCCCGGTGCCGCCCAGAAGCGCCATGATGACGACCTGGAAGGACAGCATCGGCGTGAAGGCGGTCGAGGGCTCGATGTAGACGTAGCGTGGCGCGATGATCGCACCGACTACGGCCGCGACAGCGCCCGAGACGATGAAGAGCGCGACCTTCGAGAGCGCCGTGTTGATGCCCACGTGGCGCGCCACGTCCTCGTCATCCCCGATGATGCGCAGTGCGAAGCCCAGCCGGGACCGGCCGATGGCCCAGCCGACCAGGTAGACCAGCGCGGCCAGTCCCAGGAGCTGCCAGTAGATGTCGTTGTCGGTGAAATCGGTGAGCACGTAGGTGCCCTTGTGCCCGGTCTGGTTCTGGTACCACGTCACCGCCTGGCGGGTCATCTCGGCGAGCCCCAGCGTGAAGATCACGAAATAGACGCCCGACAGCCGCAGCGTGGCCAGCCCCACCAGCGCGGCCAGCACGCCGCCGACGACGGCGGCGATGGGCAGAAGCAGCCAGTAGGGCAGGACCTCGATCCCCGACCCGGTCACGTAGGTGCCGACCCCGAAGAACGCCGCCGTGGCGAGCGAGATGTAATGCGTCGGCCCCGAGAAGAGCGCCCAGCTTGTCGCCAGCACCGTGTACATGGCGATCGTGACGCCCAGCGAAATCAGGTAGCCGTCCCCGGTCAGCGGCAGAAGTGCGGCCACGACCAGAAGGCCGGCGCCCCAGCCAAGTGTTTTCCACTCGTCGCGCTTCATGTCGGTTTCCTCCCGAAGAAGCCCTGCGGACGGAACAGCAGGATCAGGATGAAGAGCGCGTAGGCCGCGGCGAGCGTGAGGCCCGGATCGATCAGGGTCGCGACCATCGTCTCGCCCACGCCCAGCACCAGCGCGGCGAGGATGGTGCCGCGCACGTCGCCGACGCCACCCATGATGACGATGATCAGCGCCTTCATGGTGAACATCACGCCGGTCGAGGCGTCGAGTGTCAGGAAGGTCGAGATGACGGCCCCGCCGACCGCGGTCACGGCGCCGCCAAGCGCGAAGGCGCGCGCCGACAGCTTGGGCACGTCGATCCCCACGAGGCGCGCATGTTCGGGCGACACGGCCACGGCGCGGATCGCCATCCCGGCGCGCGACACGTTGAGCCAGAGGTAGAGCCCGGCGCACAGGATCGCCGCGCACAGGAAGGCCACGACCCGGTTCAGCCCGAAATTGTCACCGAAGATGACCACGGGCCGCGACAGGTAGGAATAGCTGAAGTAATCGCCCCCGAAGGCCCAGAGCATGATGCCGACCATCACGAAGGACAGGCCGAAGGTGGTCAGGATCGCGTCCTGCTCCAGCATCCCCCGGTTCTTGGCCCGGTTGACGAGCGGACGCAGCATGATCCGGTAGATGAGCCAGTTCAGCACGTAGGCCACCGGGGCCACGATGAAGATGGTCAGGAGCGGACTGACCTGCGCGACGGTGAACAGCGTGAAGGCGGTGAAAGCACCGATCACGAGCATCTCGCCGTTGGCGAGGTTCATGATGCGCGACACCCCGTATTGCAGGTTCAGCCCCAGCGCGATCAGCGCGTAGGTGCCGCCCAGGATGAGACCTGTGATGACGATATCCATTGGTACTCCGAGCCAGGGACGCGGGCCCGGCACTGCCGGACCCGCAGGTCTTGGTGAAAGGGATTATTCCCAGCCGCTCTTGATGATCGGCTCGACGGCGCCCTCGCGGCCCGTCTCCTTGATCCCCTTGAATTCGCCGTCCTGCCACTGGCCCACGGTCCAGTAGGCGGTGTTGTTGTTCTGGTCGTCGAATTCGATGGTGCCCATCACGGTCTCGAAGCTGTTGTCCTTGATGAACTGGGTCACCTCGGCCATGTCGAGCGTTCCGGTCGTCTCGATCGCTTCCTCGAGGATCTGGAGCGAGGCATACATCATGCCCGACGCCCAGTAGTCCGGCTTGGACCCGGTGGTGGCTTCGAGCCGTGCAGCGTAGTCCTGGAAATCCGGCGAGGCGGTGTTGACGCCGCCGATGCCCATGACGCCCTCGGCGGCCGAGCCGAAGCGGGCGCCGTAGGACGGGAACGCGGTCGCGACGGCGGTGTAGAACGCCTTCACGTCGAGCTCTTCGATCATCGCCTGCTCGGTCAGCCCGAAGGTGTCGGGCGGATAGGACCAGGCGACGAACGCGTCGGGCTCGGCGGCCTTGGCGGCCTTCATGATCGGTGACAGATCCTGCGTGCCCAGCGGGTAGGACGTCTCGTAGACGATGTCGAACCCGGCGGCTTCCAGCGCGGGCTTGCCGACGGCGGCAAGCTCGATCCCGAAGGCGTCCGCCACGTTCACCATCGCGACCGAATTGCCGATCTCGCCGGCTTCACGCAGGTCCGACAACACCTCGACAGCGTCCTCGGCCAGGTCGGTCGAACGGCCCAGCAGGAAGAACATGTCCTCGAACTGCGAAGACAGTTCCTCGATCTGGTCGGTCGCCGCCGACGACGTGATCTGCGGGAAGCCCAGCTTGTCGAAGATCGGCGCCGCGGCCAGGTTCAGGCCCGTGGAATAGGGGGCCAGGATGATGTCCGCGTCGTCCTGGGTGGCCAGGCGCTGCACCGCCTTGATGGTCTCGGCCGGGTTGGTCTGGTCGTCGTACTCGATGACCTCGAGCATGCGCTGCTCGCCGCCCAAGTTCAGGCCGCCGCGCTCATTCACCTCGCTCACCCAGAGCTCGATGTTGGGCCAGTGGGTCACGGCCGCGCCACCGGCCAGCGGGCCGGTCTTGGGCGCCACGGCGCCGACGATGATGGGGTCGGCGGCCATCGCCACCCCGGCGACAAGGCTCGCGGCCAGTGTCGTGGTGGCCTTCAGAAGCGTTCTGCGTTTCATGTGTCTCCTCCCTGTTGCACGCGGCGGGGCCGCGCTGGTTTCACGTCCAGAACGGGTAATCCGTTTTCGGGTCCTGGACGGTGATCCACCTGAGTTCGGTGAATTCCTGGATGGCCGAGTCCCCGCCGAACCGGCCGAAGCCCGACGCCTTGACCCCGCCGAAGGGCTTGGTCGGGTCGTCGTAGACGGTGGGGCCGTTGATGTGGCAGGTCCCGGTTTCGAGCTGCGCCGCGATCTTGCGCGCCCGGTCGATGTCGGACGTGAAGATCGAGGCGACGAGCCCGTATTGCGTGTCGTTGGCGACCGAGATCGCCTCGGCCTCGTCCTCGACCCGGATGATCGCGGCCACGGGGCCGAAGCTTTCCTCGCCATAGATCTGCATCTCGGGCGTCACCCGGTCGAGAAGCGTGGGCTGCACGTAGGCGCCCGACACTTCGCCGCCGACCTTAAGCACGGCCTGGCGCGAGAGCGCGTCCTCGATCAGCCGACCGACGCGGCGCGCGCTTTCGGCGCTGATCAGTTCACCGACCTTGTCGCGGTGCTTGCGGGTCAGGAGCGTGGCGCATTGCGCCTCCATCTCGGCGACGAAGGCGTCGGCGATCTCCTCGAACACGATGATCCGCTCGGTCGCCATGCAGATCTGGCCCTGGTTGAAGTAGGCCCCGAAGGCGGCGGCGCGCGCGGCGGCCGGGATGTGCGCGTCGGGCAGGACGATCAGCGGCGCCTTGCCCGAGAGCTCCATAAGGCACGGCTTGAGGTGGCGCGCGGCGATCTCGGCCACGCGGCGCCCGATGCGGGTCGACCCGGTGAAGTTGATGCGCCGCACCGCCGGATGGGCGGCCAGTGCCTCGACCACCGCCTCGGCGGTTTCCGGGGCATGGATGACCGAGGTGACGGCCCCTTCCGGCAGCCCCGCCTCGCACAGCACGTCGACCAGAAGGGCGTGCAGCTTCGGGCACAGTTCGCTGGCCTTGAAGACGACGGTGTTGCCGCAGGCCAGGGGCCAGATGATCGCCCGGATCGCCAGCGTCACCGGCGCGTTCCACGGCGCGATCGACAGCACGACCCCCACGGGTTCGCGCAAAAGCGTCGAATGGATGCCGTCCTTCTCGGACGTCTGGGTCCAGCCCGCGACCTTGTCGGGCATGTCGAGCGCGGCGTCGAACACGCCCGCCGCGATCTGGACGTTGAAGCGGATCCAGTCGGGGGTCGAGCCCAGCTCGCGCCCCGCGATATCGACGAATTCCTCGGTCCGCTCGATCATCAGGTCGCGCGCCCGGACCAGGATCGCGCGTTTCTCGTCATTCGGGAGATCGCGCCACGTGGTGAAGGCCGCGGCGGCCGCGTTGGCGGCATCCTCGGCGTCGCGCGGGCCGGCGGCCACCGCGCGCGTCACGGGCTGGCCGTCGACGGGCGACACGCGCTCGAACACGGCGCCGTCGCGCGCCTCGACACCCGCGCCGCGGATATGAAGCTTGGCCTCGTACATGGTCCTCCCTCGGTCGCGGACCTCCACCCGCATTGACCGTGCGACCCAGAATGACCGAACTCGTGAAAAAGAATAATGCTGAAAACTGGTCATCTATTGCTAAAATATGGCGTCATTCGCTGCTTGGAGACCAAAATGTTCGATTCGCTATCCCCGCAGTTCCGCGCCGCGCGCATCGACTCGGGGCTCCAGGAGCGGCTTCTCGGCGCCCGCGCGGCCGCCGCGCAGTACCAGCATTTCGCCTTCTTCCTCGACAGCGGGCAGGCGCTGGCCCAGACCCGGACGGGTGAGTTCGAGTTGTCGGGCCCCGCCGTCCACTGGGGCCGGCTCAGCTCCGATACCCGCGTGCGGCTCGCCGCCGGAAGCACGGGCTACTACATCTTCCTCGGGGACCAGGTGCTGGAGGACGCGATCGGCACGGTGGCCGAGGCCGCCGAACTGCGCCTTTTCGCCGAACAGCAGGTCGTGGCCGCCTTCGACCGCGGCGACGCGATGGTGGCGCGCTTCGACCTTCTGTTCTCACGTGTGGTGGAAGAGGCCGGGCAGGTGCAGTTCGGCACGGAAATCGCCGTGTCCGCCTATCTCCGCCTGCTGCTGGTGCTGATCTGGCGCAGCGCCGACCGCGACGAGGGCGTGCCGGAGGTGACGGGCCATGGACGCGGGCAGATCAACCGTTTCCGCGCGCTGGTGGAATCGCATTTCCGCGCCCGCTGGCCCGCCCGCAAATACGCCGCCGCGCTGGGCATGTCCTATGACCGGCTACACGATCTCTGCGTGCGCTCGGTGGGCAAGCCGCCCGCGCTGCTGATCCGCGAACGATGCCTGCACGAGGCGCAGGTGCTGCTTCAGCGCACCTCGCTCTCGGCCGAGCGGATCTCGGCGATGTTGGGGTTTTCCTCCGCCAGCCAGTTCAACCACTTCTTCAAGTCGATGGCCAAGGAAACGCCGGGGGCGTTCCGCAAGCGGATGCTGGTGCGCGGCGACCGGTCGGACGAGGCGCTGCCGCGCTTTTCCGACTGGCCGTAGCGCCGCGGGCCGTCAGGCGGCCCAGGGCATGTGCTTGAAATCCTCGCGGAAGGCGAAGCGTTCCAGGTGCCGGTCGATCACGTCCTTGGCATGCGCGACCGCCTCGTCGTCCGCGCCCGTCACCTCGATCCAGAGACCGCCGTCGTCGGCCTTGAGCGATACGGGACCGAAGCCGAACGGGATCGTGCCCTCGGTTTCGGAAAACGACACGTCGAGCTTGTGCCCGAAGTGCTTGCACAGTTGTTGCAGGTAGCGGGAGCCGTTCTCGGTCTCCCAATAGGCATGCGCCTTTTTCATCTCTTCCATCTCCATCTTGCCCGCCGAACATAGGCGAGGGCGGGCGAAAGGCAATACCTGAGTAAATACATCAGGAAATGCAATGCCCGGCATGGAGCGGGGAAATGGACCGGCCTGCGCGGCCGGCCCCCGTGTTCAGAGCGCCGCCAGCCGTTCCTCGGCCTTCGGTTTCTCGGTCGCCACGGCCTCTTCCCAGACCGGGCCGTAGCCGCGCATTTCCATCGGCGCGTGCAGGACGGACAGGCAGTCGCCGGTGTTCTCCACCGTGGCCTTCTGCGCCACCGCTTCCATCACGCCTTCGAACCAGCCGATCATCGCCCGGTTCTCACGCCGCTCCGAGGTGTAGCCAAAGACGTCGAGCGGCGTGCCACGCAGCCCCTTCATCTTCGCCATGATCCCCAGCGCGGGGCGCATCCAGCGGCCCAGCTCGACCTTGCGCGGCCGCCCGCGATGGTCCTTGCCCAGCGGCAGAAGCGGCGGGGCCATGTGGTAGTGCACCTTGTAGTCCCCGGTGAACCGCTGGGCGAGCTCGTCCTCGAAGCCCATCCGGGTATGCAGGCGCGCGACCTCGTACTCGTCCTTGTAGGCCATCAGCTTGAACAACGACTTCGCGGCTTCCGTCACCAGCGGCTCGACCGTGCCCTCGGGCAGGGCGGCGCGGAACGCCGCGATCCGGTCGCGGTAGCGCTGGGCGTAGGCTTCGTTCTGGTAGCCCACGAGGAACTGCGCGCGCTCTTCGATGATCTCGTCCAGCGTCGGTTCGCGCTCTTCCTCGATGTCGAGCTGCGCGGCGATCTTCTCCGGGGTTTCGGCCATGATCCGGCCGATGGCGAACGCGTCGCGGTTGCGCTCGATCGCCACCCCGTTGAGCTCGATCGCGCGGTCGAGCGCCCAGAGGTCGACCGGCACGAGACCCTTCTGCCATGCGAAGCCCAGCATGATGGTATTGGCGAACACCTGGTCGCCCAGAAGCTCCTCCGACAGCATGTTGGCGTCCAGCGGCATAACGTTGTCCGCGCCCACCGCCTTGCGGATCGAGCCTTCGCGCACCTTCACCATGAGGTCGGCGTCGCGGCGCAGCACGATGTCGCCCGTGGGCATCTCGGCGGTGTTGAGCGCGATGCGCGTGCCATGCCGGTAATGCGCCGACGCCTTGGGCGAGGAGGACACGACCACGTCGCAGCCAACGACCGCGTCCGCCGCCCCGTCGCCAATGCGCACCTGGTGCACGTCGGACGGCGAGGCACCGAGGCGGATGTAGCTCAGCACGGTCCCGAACTTCTGCGCGAAGCCGGTGAAGTCGAGCACGCTGGAGCCAAGCCCCATCAGGTGCGCGCCCATCGTGACGAGCGCGCCGACGGTCACGACGCCGGTGCCGCCCACGCCGGTGACGAGCAGGTCGAACGGATCGTCGAGCGACGGCAGGTCCGGTGCGGGGATGTCGGCCACCATAGCGGACACGTCCAGGTCCTTCGAGGCGCGCTTCGCCCGCTCGGCCCCTTCGACGGTGACGAAGGAGGGACAGAAGCCGTCGAGGCAGGAGAAGTCCTTGTTGCAGGTCGACAGGTTGATCTTGCGCTTGCGGCCGAACTTCGTCTCGCGCGGCTCGACCGACAGGCAGTTCGACTCCACCGAGCAATCGCCGCAGCCCTCGCAGACCAGCGGGTTGATGTAGGCGAAGCGCTTCGGGTCCTCCAACGTGCCGCGCTTGCGGCGGCGGCGCTTTTCGGTCGCGCAGGTCTGTTCGTAGATCAGGAGCGACACGCCCTTCACCTCGCGCAGCTCTTCCTGGAGCGCGATGATGTCGTTGCGGTCGTGGAAGCTCGTCTCCGGCGGGAAATCCGACTTGGTGAACTTGCCGATGTCGTCCGACACCAGCGCGATCCGCTGCACCCCTTCGGCGCGCGACGACCACGCGATGTTCTGCACGCTCACCGGCCCGTCCACGGGCTGCCCGCCCGTCATCGCGACCGCGTCGTTGTAGAGCACCTTGTAGGTGATGTTCGCGCCCGCCGCGACGGCCTGCCGAATGGCGAGCGATCCGGAGTGATACCACGTGCCTTCGCCCAGGTTCTGGAACTGGTGCTTGCCGCCATTCCACTTGGACGACACCGACCACGGCACGCCTTCGCCGCCCATCTGGGCGAAGCCGCCGGTGTTGCGGTCCATCCAGCTGGCCATCACGTGGCAGCCGATACCGGCCCCGGCGGTCGAGCCCTCGGGCACGACGGTGGAGGAATTGTGCGGGCAGCCGGAGCAGAAATACGGCGTGCGCGTCGCGCCCTCGGTGTTCAGGATCGGCGGCTCCTCGGCCACCAGCGCGGCGGCCTTGGCGGGCAGGTCCTCGCCGGGGAAGAACGCGTCGAGCCGCGCGGCGATGATCGGGGCCAGCAGGCGCGGCGACAGCTCGCCGGTCCAGGGGACCAGGTCATTTTCGGCCGCGGCATCGTGCTTGCCGACCATCTTCTCGGGCTTCTCGCCCGGCCAGTCGTAGAAGTATTCCTTGAACTGGCTCTCGATGATCCCGCGCTTCTCCTCGATGACGAGCACTTCCTTCTTGCCCTTCACGAAGGACAGCGCATCGCGGCGCGCGAGCGGCCAGACCATGCCCACCTTGTAGATGTCGATGCCGAGCGCGCGGCACTTCGCCTCGTCGAGACCGAGAAGCCGCAGCGCCTCCATCGTGTCGAGGTGGCCCTTGCCGGTCGTGACGATGCCGTAGGACGCGTTGTCGAGACCGTAGATCTTCCGGTCGATCGGGTTGGCCTCCACGAAGGCTTCGACCGCGCGCAGCTTGGCGCCCATGCGCACCTCGAGCTCGGTCGAGGGCGGATCGGCGCGGCGGATCTGGAGCCCGCCGGGGTATGGCTCGTGCTCCGGGAAGACGAATGTGCGGTCCGGCATCAGCTCGACCGAGCGCCCGGATTCCACTGTCTCAGAGATCGCCTTGAACCCGACCCAGGTCGAGGAATAGCGGCTGAGCGCGTAGCCGTATTCGCCGAACGGCAGGTATTCCTCGACAGAAGCGGGGTTCAGCACCGGCATGAACCACGCGAGAAACGCGGCATCCGACTGGTGCGGCATCGACGACGACACGCAGCCGTGGTCGTCACCGGCCACCACGAGCACGCCACCCTTCGGGTCGGTGCCGTAGGCATTGCCGTGGTGCAGCGCGTCGCCCGAACGGTCGACGCCCGGACCCTTGCCGTACCACATGCCGAAGACCCCCTCGACCTCGCAGTCCGGATCGAGCGTGGCCTGCTGGCTGCCCAGCACCGCCGTCGCACCGAGATCCTCGTTCACCGCGGGCATGAAGGTGATGTTGTCCTGGTCGAGCCGCTGGCGCGTCTTCCACAGCTCCAGATCGAGCCCGCCCAGCGGCGAGCCGCGGTAGCCGGAGATGAAGCCGGCGGTGTTCAGCCCTGCCTCCCGGTCGCGGCGGGCCTGGTCGAGCATGACCCGCACGAGCGCCTGGGTGCCGGTCAGGAAGACGCGGCCTTCGGTCAGGTCGTAGCGGTCGGTGAGGGTGTAGTCCGGCTGGGTCGCGGGCGCGTGTAGCATGGATGGAGCCTCCTGTTCGCACCCCATGATACCGCGCCGGGCGTGGTGAGACTTTCCAGATTGGGCGCTCATGTCTAGATAAGTGAAACCACATGCCGGAATGAGAGAGATTGGCGAAATGACATCCCAGATCAGTATCGACGACAGAGACAGGAAGATCGTCTCGATCCTCCAGGCCGATTCCCGCATTTCGAACGCGGATCTCGCGGAACGCACCGGCATGTCGACCTCGGCCTGCTGGCGGCGGGTCAAGGCGCTCGAGGAGGCGGGCGTGATCGCGCGCTACGGCGCGGTGGTGGACCAGGAGAAGCTCGGGCTGGGGTTCCACGCCATCGTTCAGGTCCAGCTCAACCGGCACGATCCCGAAGAGGTGTCCCAGCTCATCCGCGCGATCGAGGCGCGGCCGGAGGTGCAGGAATGCTATGCCACCACCGGCGAGGCGGATTACCACATGCGCGTCGTGTGCGAAGATATCGCGACCTACAACGCGTTCCTCGAAGACTTCCTCTTTCGCCAGGTCGCGGTGCGCGCGGCGCAGACGAACGTGGTGCTCAAGAACGTGAAACGGGCCAGCGGGCTCTCCGTCTGAGGGCCGTCACGACTCGCCCGGGTCCCGCGCGTTCCCCGGCGTCAGCCTTGTTCCGCCTGTCACGTGACCGTGAATTGGGCAGGGGTCGGTGATTGCGCTCAAAAATCAGGCGATTTCGCCCGCGCAGCATTCTGGATGCCCGGAAAAATTGCTCACGGCTGCGGCCGCACCAACAGTAGCGATGCCCACTGGGACGCGGATGATCCGCGAAGGGGTGTGTGACGGCCAACCTTTCTGCAAACCGGACGGCCGCCACACGGATGCAACGAAGTTGCGGGGACGAACATGGGGTGCGCGCGCCTCCTGGGCAAGTGCGACCAATGGCCCCCGCGTGGGAGAGTCTGATGAAATTCATGAAATCCATTCTTGCCGGCACCGTCGCGACCGCGGCCCTGACCGGCACCGCCATGGCGCAGGATTGCCCGATCAAGGTGGGCGTTCTGCACTCGCTGTCCGGCACGATGGCGATCTCGGAGACCACGCTGAAGGACACGATGGAAATGCTCGTGGCCAAGCAGAACGAAGCCGGCGGCGTGCTGGGCTGCGATCTCGAGGCGGTCGTCGTCGACCCGGCCTCGGACTGGCCGCTCTTCGCCGAAAAGGCACGCGAGCTTCTGACCGTGCACGACGTCGATGTGATCTTCGGCAACTGGACCTCGGTGTCGCGCAAATCCGTGCTGCCGGTCATCGAAGAGCTGAACGGCCTGCTCTTCTACCCGGTGCAGTACGAAGGTGAAGAATCGTCCAAGAACGTGTTCTACACCGGCGCCGCCCCCAACCAGCAGGCGATCCCGGCCACCGATTACTTCCTCGAAGAGCTGGGCGTCGAGAAGTTCGCGCTGCTCGGCACCGACTACGTCTACCCGCGCACCACGAACAACATCCTGGAAAGCTACCTCCAGGAGAAGGGCATCGCCGAAGAGGACATCTTCGTGAACTACACGCCCTTCGGCCACTCCGACTGGTCCAAGATCGTGGCCGACGTCGTCGCGCTCGGCGCGGACGGCAAGAAGGTCGGCGTGATCTCGACCATCAACGGCGACGCGAATGTGGGCTTCTACAAGGAACTGGCCGCCGCCGGCATCTCCTCTCAGGATATCCCGGTCGTGGCGTTCTCGGTCGGTGAGGAAGAGCTCTCGGGTCTCGACACCACCAACCTCGTCGGCCACCTCGCCGCGTGGAACTACTTCATGTCCGCCGACACCGACGCCAACGAGCAGTTCATCGCGGACTGGCACGAGTTCATCGGTGACGACAGCCGCGTGACCAACGACCCGATGGAAGCCCACTACATCGGCTTCAACATGTGGGTGAACGCGGTCGAGGATGCCGGCACCACCGAGGTCGACGCCGTGCGCGACGCGATGTACGGGCAGGAATTCCCGAACCTGACCGGCGGCACCGCCGTGATGAACGTGAACCACCACCTCTCCAAGCCGGTCCTGATCGGCGAGATCCTCGAGGACGGCCAGTTCGACATCATCAGCCAGACCGAGGAAGTGCCGGGCGACGCCTGGACTGACTACCTGCCGGAATCGGCGGTGCTCGTCTCGGATTGGAAGGACCTCGGCTGCGGTATGTACAACACCGAGACCGAGACCTGCGTGCAGATCAAGTCGAACTACTGATCTGACGAAGCTTCGGACGGCGGGGCTGCCCCCGCCGTCCTTTCCTTTGGGGTAGGGATCGCATGTTGAAACGCCTATTGGTGATCGTGCTCGCCGCGGTCTGTCTGGCTACGCTCGCGAAGGCGCAGGACGCCGCGACGCAAGCGACCGACGACCTCGGCCCGATGCAGCAGGTGCTGCAGGAGCACGCCGACCTGATCGTCGAAAGCTCCCGTCGCACCATCGGCCCGGCGATCGACGCCGTGGCCAACAGCGGACTCGAGGCCGCGCAGACCGTGCTCGAGGTCTGGCAGGCCCGCGACATGTACCAGCGCATCGAGGACGGCCTGTTCTTCGCCGCCGAAGAGACCGGCGACGACATCTTCACGCTCACCGATTTCGACACCGGCGTGGTCGTGGGCGAGGTGCCCGACGACGCGCTCGAACAGATCAAGCCGAACTCGGGCATCCGCAGCCTGATCGGCACGGCGCTGGTCAGCTTCCAGCTCAACGACCCGGACCGGGCCAAGCGGGACGAGGCGATCTCGTCCCTCGAACGGCGCGGCAATGCCGAACTCCTGACGCCCCTGCGCAATTCCATCGACGGCGAGCCGGACCCGGCGCTGAAAGAGCGCAAGATGCGCGTCGAGCGGTTGATGACCATCACCTACGATCCAGACGAGGACGCGCGCATCGAGGCAATCGAGGAGATGGCCGGCGACCTTGGCGTCGACGTGCGCGCCACGCTGAACCCGTTGGTCGCCACCACGATCCGTGTCTTCCCGGACGGCAACGTGCCCGCCGATCTCAACATCGCGCGCGAAGTCGAGCCGGGCAGCGAAGAGCTCCCGGTCGCGGAAGCCTACGAGATGCTGGACGGGCCGCCGATGGTCTCGTCCGACGACCTGCGCGCGACGCTTCAGGACAACATCGTCGACGGCCGCGTGGGCGGCATCCCGGTGGCGGAGCTTTTCGATCCCGAACGCCGCGAAGCCGCCTACGGCGCGCTGGTCGACGCCGGGACGATCCCGCCCCGCCCGACCGCCGAGGAGGCCGCGCAGGCGGTCGAGGACGCGACCTTCGTCGCCGTCTATGCCGAGCCCAACCCGGCGATCACCGCGGCCGCCAACCGCGCCCTGGGCAAAATCGACACCAACGTGGGCCTGAACCAGTTCCTCGACCTCGGGCTCGACGCGCTCAGCCTCGGGTCGATCTACTTCCTCGCCGCCATCGGGCTCGCCATCACCTTCGGCGTGATGGGGGTCATCAACATGGCCCACGGCGAATTCATCATGATGGGCGCCTACACGGGCTACGTGGTGCAGCAGATCATCCCGAACCACACCGCCTCGATCATCGTGGCCATCCCTCTCGCCTTCGCCGTGACCTTCGCGGCGGGCGTGGCGATGGAACGGCTGGTGATCCGCTGGCTCTACAACCGCCCGCTGGAGACGCTCCTTGCCACCTTCGGCATCTCGATCGCGCTGCAACAGCTCGCCAAGAACATCTTCGGCACGCAGGCCCGCCCGCTCACCTCGCCCGACTGGCTGGGGGGCTCGGTGGTGCTGAACGACGTGGTGTCGATCTCCACCGTGCGCATTGCGATCTTCGTGCTCGCCCTGGTCTTCCTGTGCGTCTTCCTCTTCATCATGAAGCGTACGCGGCTCGGTCTCGAAACCCGCGCGGTCACGCAGAACCCCGGCATGGCGGGCGCGATGGGGATCAACCCGGGCCGCGTGAACATGCTTACCTTCGGGCTGGGCTCCGGCATCGCGGGGATCGCGGGTGTGGCCATCGGGCTCTACGCGCAGGTCACGTCCGAGATCGGGCAGGCCTATATCGTGCAGTCCTTCATGACCGTGGTCGTGGGCGGCGTCGGCAACATCTGGGGCACGCTCCTGGGCGCCGGGCTGATCGGGGCGCTGCACAAGGGGATCGAATGGTTCAACCCGTCCAACACGCTGGCGGCGCAGACCTACATGATCATCTTCATCATCATCTTCATCCAGTTCCGGCCCCGGGGGATCATCGCCCTCAAGGGCCGCGCGGCGGGGGATTGAGCATGACCGTCACACGCACAGCCACGCAAGCCAGCGCGCCCGTCGGGCGGGCGAGCGGGACCCGGGAGGCGCAGGCATGAACCGCAGCTTCATCGGACGAAATCCGTCGATCCTGATCTTCCTCCTGGTGCTCGCGATCTTCACCATCGGCGTCACCTTCATGTCCGAGGCCTTCGGCGCCGGCATGATCTCGACCTCCTTCGTGAAGACGCTGGGCAAGACCCTGTGTCTCGCGCTCGTCGCGGTCGCGATGGACCTGATCTGGGGCTACGCGGGCATCCTTTCGCTGGGCCATTTCGCCTTCTTCGGGCTCGGCGGCTACATGATCGGCATGTGGCTCATGTACGAGCGGACGCGCGAGATCGTGGAAAGCTCCATGATGGAGGCACCGATCCCGCCGACCGAGCAGGAGATCGTCGACGGCATCGGCAACCAGATCTTCGGCGTCGTCGGCAGTTCCGAGTTCCCGGCCGTCTGGGCCTTCGCCGACAGCCTCGTGCTCCAGCTCGCCCTCGTCGTGCTGGTGCCGGGCCTCCTTGCCTTCGTCTTCGGCTGGCTCGCCTTCCGGTCGCGCGTCACAGGCGTCTATCTCTCGATCCTGACGCAGGCGATGACGCTGGCCCTGTCGCTCTACCTCTTCCAGAACGACAGCGGCCTGCGCGGGAACAACGGCCTCTCCGGGCTTCAGAACCTCCCCGGCCTCGACGACGTGAGCCAGGATTACGTCTCCATGTGGTTCTTCTGGGGCTCGGCGCTCGCGCTCGCGCTGGGCTATGTCTTCGCCGCTTGGATCGTGTCGGGCAAGTTCGGCAGCGTGATCCGCGGTATCCGCGACAACGAGGCGCGGGTGCGCTTCCTCGGCTACTCGGTCGAGGGCTACAAGCTGTTCCTCTTCACCGTCACAGCCATGATCGCGGGCATCGCCGGCGCGCTCTACTACCCGCAGGCCGGCATCATCAACCCGGCCGAGATAGCGCCCATCGCCTCGATCTACCTCGCCGTCTGGGTCGCCATCGGCGGGCGCGGGCGGCTCTACGGCGCCGTGATCGGCGCGGTCTTCGTGAGCCTCGTGTCGACCTACTTCACCGGCGGCCAGGCCCCCGACATCAACCTGGGTTTCTACACGATCCAATGGGTCGACTGGTGGACGATTCTCCTGGGCCTGTCCTTCGTGCTGGTCACGCTCTTCGCCCCGCAGGGGATCGGCGGGCTCTTCGATCTCGTCTCCGGCCGCCACCACCCGGACCGCCACGGCGCGGACCTGGGACCCGACCACGGATCGCTGCGTGAAGAGGAGGCCGAGGAATGAGCCAGCTTCTGGAAGTGAACGGGATCTCGGTGACGTTCGACGGGTTTCGCGCGATCAACAACCTGTCCTTCAACATCGGCCGGGCCGAGCTTCGCGCGATCATCGGCCCCAACGGGGCGGGCAAGACCACCTTCATGGACATCGTCACCGGCAAGACGAAGCCGGACGAGGGCACGGTGCTGTGGGGCGAGATGTCGCGCAACCTGATCGGCATGAACGAGGCACGCATCGCGCAGGAGGGGATCGGGCGCAAGTTCCAGAAACCGACGGTGTTCGAAGACCAGTCGGTCGAGGACAACCTCCTGATGGCGCTGAGGAACAACCGCCGCGCCTTCGCGGTGCTGTTCTGGAAACCGACCGATGCCGACATGAACCGCGTCTCGGAACTCGCCGCCGAGATCGGCCTGTCCAACGCGCTCGGACGAAAGGCGGGCGAACTCAGCCACGGGCAGAAGCAATGGCTCGAGATCGGGATGCTGCTTGCCCAGGAGCCCAAGCTCCTGCTGGTCGACGAACCCGCCGCCGGGATGACACCGGAAGAGCGCGAGAAGACCACCGACATCCTCGTCGAAGCGGCGAAGACCCGCGCCGTCGTGGTGGTCGAGCACGACATGGAATTCGTGCGACGCCTGAACTGCAAGGTGACGGTACTGCACGAGGGTTCGGTCCTGGCCGAAGGCTCGCTCGACCACGTGACCGCGAACAAGCAGGTCATCGACGTCTACCTGGGGCGCTGACCGGCATGCGCAAGTCTCACCGATCCCCCACGCACCGCTTTTCCAAGGCAGGACGACCATGCTGAAAACCCGCGACCTGACGCTGCACTACGGCCATTCCCAGATTCTCAACGGCATCGACATGGAGGCCGCCACCGGCCAGATCACCTGCGTGATGGGCACCAACGGCGTGGGCAAGACATCCCTCATCCGCGCGATCTGCGGCCGCCACCCGCGCTCGGCGGGCACGGTCGAGCTGGACGGCGAAAGCCTGCCCGTCCTGCCGCCCCACGCGCTGGCCCAGAAAGGGGTCGCGCTGGTCCCGCAGGGGCGCGAGATCTTCCCGCTGCTCACCGTGCGCGAGAACATGGAAACCGCCTTCGCCTGCCTGCCCAAGGGCGAGCACGAGGTGCCCGAGGCGATGTTCGAGCTCTTCCCGGTGCTCAAGGAAATGCAGAATCGCCGCGGCGGCGACCTGTCGGGTGGTCAGCAGCAACAGCTGGCCATCGCCCGTGCGCTCATCACCAAGCCCAAGCTCCTGCTGCTCGACGAGCCGACCGAGGGCATCCAGCCCAACATCATCCAGCAGATCGGCAAGGTCATCGCCATGCTGCGCGACGAGGGGAGGATGGCGATCGTCCTGGTCGAGCAGTTCTTCGACTTCGCCCACGACCTGGGCGACCGCTTCGTGGTGCTGCGCCGGGGCGAGGTGACTCTCGCGGGCCAGAAGGGCGACGTGACGCGCGATCAGCTCCTGGCGGGCGTGTCGGTCTGATCCCGGTCAATTCGGCCTGCCGCGTCACGTGGTATCGTGACGTGGAAAGGGGAAGCCATGTCCAATACGAAAGTGGTCGTTCAAAGCTCGCTCGGGATGCTGTGGTTCGCCGGGTGGCTCTTCACGCTGGGCTACCTGCATCCGGGTTTCTGGCGCGGGGTGCTGGGGCTCCTGCTTTGGCCCTACCAGCTTGGGGATGCACTCGCCCCCGCCGGGTGATGTGTCAGCCACGATGGGGAGACGAGCGGCGCGTCGGGCCAGGGCGTCCCGTGCCGGGGTGCGCGCCGGCAAGGCCCGCCAAGGGTCTTGCGCTGCCACCCCGTTTGGTACGCCGCGCCGAATTCCACTTTTCCGGAAAACCGGAAAAGTGGAGTGGTGATATTTCACGTTTAATATCAGCAGGTTGTCGCGTCGTTAAAGCCGCGCACAAGGGCCCAACGACGCGCCCCCTGCCGCCCCGAATCTACTCCGCCCGCACCGGCTCGAGCAACGCGTCGTCCAACCGGCAATCGCGCCGAACGTCCGGCGCGCAGGGGCGTGGCTCCAGCTCTTTCGTCAGGCAGATCCGGGCCTCCTGGATGTGCCCCGACGTGCAGGTGACGGTCACCATGTCCGCCGTCCAGCCGGGGTTCGCCTGAAGGAACGCGTCCTCGATCACGGTGGCGGGGATGCTGAAGGTGCGGTCGATCTTGCGCAGCACCTCCGGACGCTCGACCGCCGCGTAGGCGTCACGCGCCAGGTCGTAATACGCCTCCGGCGCCAGGCCCGAGCACACCCCGTGCTTGCGCCACTGGTACCACGCCGCGCCGCCGTCGCCGAAAAGGTCCGCCTGCGCGGCCGTCATCCGGCGCGTGGGCGCGCGTTCGGTGGTCGGGCAATAGGCGGGCCACCCGTCCTCGTATTGTGGCCAGAGCCCGTGCAGCACCCAGCCGAAATCGCGGTCGCATTGCGGCGACCCGCGCGCGTCGCCCTCGAGCTTGCACCAGTTCGGCGACCAGCTGAGCGCGAGCACGTAGTAGTCGAAGTTCCCGGCCCGCTCGCCATCGGCGCGGGCCATGCCGGTCAAGCACAGAAGCAGGATCAGGGCGCGCATTCGCTCTTTCCTCACGGGTTCCGTCGCACTATATAGGCGCCAAGTTTCCCGACAACGGTAGCCCAGCCTGCAACAGGCGCCCCTTTCCGGGGACCGGCACCGGCGTATCTAAAGGAGTGTCGCTATGGACAAACCGATCATGGCCAAGGCCACCGCCGTCTGGCTGGTGGACAACACGACGATCAGCTTCAAGCAGATCGCCGACTTCTGCGGCCTGCACGAGCTCGAGGTGCAGGGGATCGCGGATGGCGAGGTTGCGCAGGGCGTGAAAGGGTTCGACCCGATCGCCAACAACCAGCTGACGCAGGACGAGATCGACAAGGCCGAGAAGGAGCCGCTTCACAAGCTGAAGCTCAAGTTCAACCCGGCCGCCGTGGGCGAGGAAAAGCGTCGCGGCCCGCGCTACACCCCGCTGTCCAAGCGTCAGGACCGGCCGAACTCGATTCTCTGGCTGGTGAAGTTCCACCCGGAGCTGACCGACGCCCAGATCGCCAAGCTCGTGGGCACCACCAAGCCGACGATCCAGTCGATCCGCGAACGCACGCACTGGAACATCCAGGCGATGGAACCGATCGACCCGGTCGCGCTGGGCCTGTGCAAGCAGACCGAGCTTGACGCCGCCGTGCAGAAGGCCGCCAAGAAGAAGGCCGCCGAGGGCGAGGCGATGTCGGACGACGAGCGCCGCAAGCTGCTTTCGACCGAGCAGAGCCTCGGGATGGACACGGAGCCCAAGATGCCGACGGCGATCGAGGGGCTCGAGACGTTCACGCTGGGTGGCGAGGACGAAGAGGAGAAGAAGGAAGAGCCGGTGGATGCCGACAGCTTCTTCAACCTGCCCGACAGCGACGACGAGGACGACGACGACAAGTGATCGTCGCCGTCCCCGCGAAATCGAGGACCCCGGCCTTCGCGCCGGGGTTTTTTCTTTGGCGCAGCTGGTTTCATGCAATGAAACCGCGCCGAAACCCGCTCAGCGCAGTTCCACCTGCGCCCGTGCCGCCCGGCCGGCCGCGTCGATTACCGAAAGCGTCACGTGCCCCGGCGCCGGCAGGTCCAGCATCGTGTCGCGCGCGTGGCTCTGCACCAGCACCGGCGCCCCGTTCGCCATCACCGTGAAGGGCGGCTGCCCGTCGCGGATCTTCACCGCCAGCGGCATACCCCCTGTCTCCACCAACGCGCCGTCCGGGGGAAAAGCGAGCTCCGGCTCCCCTTCCGGGGCGGCGAAGACCGCGTCGCGCGGCCGGAAGGATTGGAGGGGCCGGGGAAGCGCCGCGTGGCTCAGCATCAGCGTGCCCGGCGGCGGCGGACCCAGCGGCGCGACATCCGGAGTCACGCGGGAGAACGCCTCGAAAAGGATCGGCGCGGCCATCTCGGCCCCGAAGGCGCCCGGCACCGGCGTCCCGTCCGGGCGCCCCATCCACACGGTCACCACGTAGCGCCCGTCGAACCCCACCGCCCAGGTGTCGCGGTGGCCATAGGACGTGCCCGTCTTGTAGGCGAGCCGGATGCGCGGCGCGTTCGGCGGCGGGGCGAGACCCGAGAGGATATGGCCCACCTGCCAGGCCGCCTCTGGCGACACCAGCCGACCCGGCACCGCGCGCGGCGTACCCGGTCGGTGCGTGAGCTCCACCACCTGCCCGCCGGACGCCAATCCGGCATAGAGCGCGGTCAGCCCCTCGGCCCTCACGCCCAGTCCGCCGAGCGTGATCGCCAGCCCCGGCGCGCCGCCGGGCAGGCGCGGCTCGGCCCCGGCCGTTTCGAGCGCGGCGAGGATGCGCGCCGGCCCGATCTCCGAGGCCAGGGCGACCACCGGCACGTTCAGCGACAGGCGCAACGCCTCGGCCACGCTCACCGGCCCGCGAAAGGCGCCGTCGAAATTCTCGGGCGTGTAGCTTCCGAAGGCGATCGGCGCGTCGTCGATCATCGTTTCCGGGTGTGCCAGCCCGTCGTCGAAGGCCATCGCGTAGACCAGCGGCTTCAGCGTCGAGCCGGGCGAACGATGCGCACGGGTCATGTCGACGAAGCCCTGCCGATCCGTCGGCGCATACTCCGCCGACCCGACGCTGGCCAGCACCTCTCCGCTCCGGTGATCCGCCACCACCATCGCGATCGATAGCCGCCCCGCGCCGTGGTCGGCCACCGCGCGCCGCGCCAGAGCCTCGAGCCGCGCCTGCATTCCGGCGTCCAGCGTGGTGGCCAGCCGCCCGTCGGGGCCCGGTCCCTCGGCGCGGACACGATCGGCCATGTGCGGGGCCAGCGCGGGCAGGGCACGGCGCTGTGTCGGCACCGGCGCGCGCCGGGCGGTCTCCGCGCGTTCGGGGTCCAGCACTCCCGCCGCGCGCGTCCGCTCGATCACCCGATCCCGCGCCGCCCGTGCCGCCTCGGGGTGGCGATCCGGTCGCCGGGTCTCCGGTGACTGGGGCAGGGCGACCAACAGCGCGGCTTCGGCGGGCGTGAGCCGTCCCGGCTCCTTGCCGAACCACGCGCGGGTCGCCGCGCGGATGCCTTCGGTGTTGCCGCCGTAGGGCGCACGATCAAGGTAGAGGGCGAGGATCTCGTCCTTCGTCAGCCGCTGCTCCAGCGCCAGTGCCACGCGCACCTGGCGCAGCTTGCCGGGGAGCGTTCCGGTCGGCCCGTCCTCCAACAGCCGCGCGGTCTGCATGGTCAGGGTCGAAGCCCCGGACACCACGCCGCCGTTCGCCACGGCCTGCCCGGCGGCACGCGCCACCGCAAATGGATCGACGCCGTGATGGCGGCGGAACCGCTTGTCCTCGTAGGCGATGAGAAGGTCCAGGAAGAGCGGATCGACCGGCGCCCCGTCCAGCCCGAGCCGCCAGCGACCATCCGCAACCGTATAGGCGCGCAGAAGCCGTCCGTCCCGGTCCAGTACCTCGTCCGAGGTCTCGACCGTCAGCGGCGGAAGCTCGGTACGCGCGACCCAGTCGTCGACCGCATCACGCCCCGCCGCGGCCGACAAGAGCGCGCCGACCAGCAGGAGGCCGGGCCAGAGCCTCACTCGATCACCACCGTGCCCGTCGCGCCGGTCGCGCGGTACGCGGGGCGATACATGTCCTCGACGGAGGCCGCCGGGTGGTGGAACCGCCCCGGCGTCACCGCCCGCACGATATAGGCCAGCCGGATCGCATCGTCCGAGCGCCAATCCAGCGCGGCGAGGAACCGGTCCTGCCGGAACTCGGTCGTCTCCGTCGACTCCGTCAGCTGCAGCCAGTCGAGCGGGCCGATGTCGCCGCCCCGGATGAGGTTGGGGTTGTCGATCTCGAAACCCGCGGGCAGCGGGTCCGAGATCATCAGCCGCCCGTCCGAGGTGCCCTGCGGCGTGACCGTCACCACGGCGACCAGCCGCTCGCCCTGCGCCACGCGGCCCACGTCCGCCGGCTCACCCTCCATCGTGAAGTATTGCCGCCCGATGGTGTAGCCGTTCGCGGTCGGTGGTTGCGGCGTGGTGGGCACGCCGAAGGTCGACACGGTGAGATTGACGGGACGTGTCCCGGTGTTCTCGACCCGCCAGGGCGTCGATAGCGACAGCGGGTTCATGACGTCGACCAGCGGGCCGGTCATCGGCGCGCCGTTCAGAACGATCCCGGCCTCGGCCGTGTCGCCCAGCAGCGCGTTGGCCGCCATGAGCGACCACGTGGCTTCCTGCGTCGACAGGTGCCGGTCGCCTTGGGCCACCCGGGTGGTCAGTGCCTTGCGGTCCACCGCCTCGGACCCCGCCTCGACGGCAAGCGTCAGGACGGCGGCGGCATCGCGCAGCGCGGTGCCGAAATCGGCGCGCCAGACCTGGCCCTCCGGCGACTGCGAGTCGATCTGGCGGTCGGCCTGCGCGAAAAGCCGGTCGGCCCGCGTCGGATCGCCATAGGCGGCGAGCGCCGCGCCCAGCTGCGCGGAGGCGAGGGGGGAGTCGAAGGCGTCCGCCTTCACGTCCGCGTAGTAGCGCAGATCGCCCATCGCCGCCGCACCCTCGCGCGCCAGCACGTAGAGCGCGTAGGCGAGGTCACGCCCGCCGTCCTCGAAATCCGGGTAGTAATTCACCCGGTTGCGCAGGTTGTCCATCGCGGCGCGGAACGCCGTGTCGGGCACCGCGTAGCCCTGCGCCCGCGCCCGAGACAGGAAATCCGAGGCGAAGGCATCGAGCCACAGGTTGCCCGACCCCGGCCGCCACAGCCCGAACCCGCCGGAGGCCGACTGGTTCGCCAGCACCGCGTCGATGGCGGTGTTCACGCGACCCGGCAGGTCCTCGCGGTCCGCCAGTCCCATCGCCTCGGCCACGCCGCCCATGTAGAGAAGCGGCATCGCCCGGCTCGCCTGCTGTTCGGTGCAGCCGTAGGGGTAGCGGTCGAGCCGCTCCAGCAGCCCCGGCGCGTCGATCCGGGCCAACGGACCGGCAGCCAGCGTGGCGCGGGCCGAGGTCCGGGTGAGCCCGTCGAACACGTCGTCGGAGAAGCTGAACGTCTCGCCGGCGGCCAGGGTGAAGCGCGACTGGCGCACCACCTCCGGGTCGAGCGACTTGACCGGGATCGTCAGCGTCTTGGTCAGCCGTTCGTCCGCCGGCGTGGTCAGCGTCAGCGCGATCCGCTGCACGCCGTCCGCCTCCGCCGCGATGGGGACCGAGACGCGCGCGGTCTCGCCCTCGCCAAGCGCGATGGCGTCGGCCAGCACGCCGCCCCCGATCTCGAGCCCGGCACTGGTCGCCGTCACCATCACGTCGCCGGTCGGCCCGGTCGCGTGGGTCAGCTCCAGCAGCATCCGCGCCTCGTCGCCCGGCGCCATGAAGCGCGGGACCGAGGCGGTCATCACGATCGGGTCGCGCACCAGCACGTCCGCGCCCGCCTCGCCGACCCCGGTCTCCGACCAGGCCACCGCCATCAGGCGGACCGAGCCGTTGAACTCCGGCAGCTCCACCGTGGCCGTCGCGCGGCCGTCGACCACTTCGAGCGGACCGAAGAACTGCGCCATGAGCTCTTCGGTCGGCGGCGGGGCCTGCATCCGCATCTGCGCGCCCGCATCGCCGCCGGAGCGGATTTCGCCCATCTGCCCGGTCATGCCATCGATCAGGTTGCCGTAGAGGTCACGAATGCCCATCCCGAGCCGGCGTTGCCCGAAGTAGTGGTCGGACGGGTCCGGGTCCTCGAACCCGGTCAGGTTCAGGATGCCCTGGTCCACCGCGGCCAGCGTGACGAAACCGGTGTCGCCATCGGCCAGCCCGGCCACGTTGACAGCTACCTCCATCGGCCCGCGCGGCTGTGCCGTCCCGGGCGCGTCGATCGACACGTCGAGCGCGCGTTCCCCGGGATCGACCCCGGCATGGGCCAGCCCCAGCGCGCGCGTCGGGTTGCGTCCCGCCGCCGCGTCGAGCGGCCGGATCAGCGAGGCGGTGACATAGGCCCCCGCGCCCCATTCCTCGGTCACCGGAAGGTCCACGGTCGTCTCGCCGTCCACGTCCACCGCGACCATGTCGATCAGCCGGTTGGAGACGACCTTCACCAGCGCCTTGCCGGCCGTGCGCGGCACGATGCGAAGCGTCGCCGTGTCACCGGGCGCATAGCGTTCGGCGTCGAGCGACATTTCCAGCATGTCGGGCGTCTCCGAGACATCGGCGGGCACGTACCACCCGGCCTGGAACGCGGCGGAGGAGGCAAGGTATTCGCCTGCCGTCCGGCTCACCACGATCTCGTAGCGTCCCCATTCGACCGGGGTCTCGATCCGGGTCGGGGAGCCGTCCAGCGTTTCGGTTCCCGTGGCGATCCGTTCGCGCGTCGTCACCGGCTCCCAGTTCCAGTAGCCATCGCTGGAATACCATTGGTAGCGCGTGCGCACCCGGTTCACCGTCCAGGTCACGTCCATCTCGGCGCCTTCGAGGTCGGGGCCCAGACCCACGAGCTCGAACGCGGCCGTCCCGTTCTCCGGCACCTCGCCGTCGAAGAGCGGCTTTATCCCGATGAGGTCGGAAGCGGGCGTGACCGGCACCGACACTTCGCGCTCCACCGGGCGCCCGGAGCCCTCCTTGACGCGTACCGTGACACGCGCATTCAGGGGACGGCCCGGGGCCTCGATATCCGGGAAGGTGACCGGCACCTGCGCCCGGCCGGAGGCGTCCGTGCGCCCCTCGGGCAGGGACTGGTACTCCGGCACGATCCGGTCGTTCCACATCCCGAAGACATAGCCCGGGCGTGCCTCGATC
Source organism: Maritimibacter harenae (assembly GCF_009882975.1). Classification (GTDB taxonomy): domain Bacteria; phylum Pseudomonadota; class Alphaproteobacteria; order Rhodobacterales; family Rhodobacteraceae; genus Maritimibacter; species Maritimibacter harenae. The sequence goes on along the minus strand of NZ_WTUX01000012.1, from coordinate 243,002 downwards.
TCGCGCGTAGCGCTCAGACGGACCTGCCCCTCGTAGGCCAGGTCCGCCCCCGGCGCACCGAAGAGATAGCGCGCGTCGATCGACAGCCGCGGCGTATCGGTCGCCGCGACCGGCCCGTCGGGCAGGGCGAGGTCGAAGTCGATCCGCTCCGGCAGGAAATCCTCGACCAGCAGCGTGGTGGAGGCGAGCGCGGGTTCTTCCGGGTCCGCGAACACGTCCAGCCGCCAGGTGCCGCGCGGCGCGGCGCCCGAGACGGGCATGTCGAAGACGTGGCCCCCGGCACCCGCGCCGTCCGAAACCTGGCGCGCGTATTCCACGCCGTCCGGGCGGCTCAGCACGGCGGTGATCGGCAGGCCCGGGATCGCCTGCGCCTTCGCGTCGCGGGCCAGCGCGGTGGCATGGATCGTCTCGCCGGCGCGGTAGGCGCCCCGGTCCGTAGTCAGGAACACGTCGACCGGCGGCGCGGCCGGATTGCCCTCGACACCCCGGTCGGACAGGTCGAATTCCGGCCCGCGCAGCGACAGGTACACAAGGTCCGCCTCGCCATTCTCGGCGACGATCACCGCTGGCGCGGCGGATCCGCGTCCGGCCGTCATGGTGGCCGGGAAATGCGCGTAGCCGTCCGCGTCGGTCTCCCGCTCGCCCAACACCGTGTTGGCCTCGGACAGAAGCTCGATCCGGGCGCCCGCCATCGGTTCGGCGGTGTTGAGCGAGCGGGCGAACACATGCAGCCCATCCGCCCCAAGCATCGAGGTCAGCCCGATGTCCGAGATCACGAACCACTGCGTCGCGGGCGGCACGTCGTAGGTGTCCTCACCCGGTACGGCGGCCTGCAACGCGTAGACGCCCGGCTCCATCCCCGCGATCGCCTCGCCGATCGGCAGGCGCGTGGTGATGTTGGCGTTCAGCTCGGAGCCCACGCTGGCCTCGCCCTCCCACACGACGCGGGCCATACGGCTTTCCAGGTATTCCTCCCGCCAAGGGTCGATGGAATTGCCCAGGATGTTCTCCTGCATCGTGCGTACGAGGTTGCGGTCGGAGACCTTCATCACCGTCAGGTCCAGCGCGTCGGTGTTGACGGTGACCACGGGAAGGCCCGCGTCCTCGGTGCGCGGCAGGACATAGGCCCGGCCGGGGAAGATGACGGACGGGGACCGGTCGCGCACGTACTGCGTCAGCTGCACCGGGCGCCGCAGCGTTTCGCCGGAGGCCGCCGGAAGCCCCGCGCGCAGGGTCATCGAATAGCGCTGTCCGTGTTCCACCCCGGCGATGCAGAGCTGCCGGTCCGATACGTCGACGGCGAGTCCGGAGGTGTCGGATTGCACGAAGTCGGCATAGGTGCGCCCGGTCTCGGCCAGCGGTTCGGAGAACTCGGCGCAGATGCGCGGCTGTGCGGCGTCGCTTTCCACGCGGGTATCCGTGACGCGGAAACCGTAAAGCCCCACGGCGCGGTCGAGCGCCTGCGCCGTGTCGTCACGCGGGGCAAGTTCCTGCGCCAGCCGCAGCGCAGGGATCATGTCGCGTCCGCGCCCCAGCCCTTCGAGCGCGCGGGCCATCGTGATCAGCGCGTTGGCCCGGGTCGCCGGGTTGCGCAGCCGCAGGTAGGCCGCCGTCGCGGCCTCGAACGCGGTCTCGAGGTATTGGCGCTCGGCGTTCTGGTCGTCGGTCACGTTGGCCGTGGCATAAGCCAGCCGCGCGTATTCCGCCCAGTCGCCGCCCGCGCCGCTCACCACCGTCGCCGCGCCCATGTTGCGCATGGCGTCAAGGTAGTTGCCGTCCCGCTCGGCCGAGATCGCGTACTGGCTGAGCGCCTCGGCCGTCCAGCCGCCCGCGACGAAGTCGTTGGGCAGGCCGCGGGCCCGCTCCGCGGCGGCGTCGAGGTCGGCCTCGCTCAGGAAACCGCGCAGGTCCGCCGCACGGTCCGGCGCCGCGGCCAGCACCGCCGGGTCTTCCGCCACGATTCGGCCGGAAAAGGCCCCGGCATATTCCGCCTCCTCGGTCACATCGGACTTCAGAAAGCACGATCCGTTGCGGGTGTTGAAGGTGAAGGCGCGGCACTCGCCCCGGGTGAGACAGGCGGATTCGCAGGCCTCCAGCGTGGTGTCGAAGATGGATTGAAGGTCGGAGCCGTAGAAATCCACGTCGCGGTGCAGGACGATCCGCCGGTCGGGGACCGCGTCCTGTGCGATTGTCTGAAGGGTCGAGGCAAAGAAAATCGTGATTGAAATGAAAAGCTTGAGCATGGCCGCATCCTCCTGTGCCGCAGATATGCTGCCACGACCCCTTGAACCTGACAACGATTCCCGCCGCGCGTCCCGTCGCCGTTAAGGGCGCGTTCACCTCGTTCGGCGACACTTCGGCAGCGGAATGGCGACAGGAGGCTGCGATGACGGCGGAGAACCTTTTGACGGAAGAGCGGCGCGCGCGCATGGCGGCCGAGCGGCTTCTGGCCCGCAAGGAGGCGGAGTTGCAGGAGGCGAACCGCATGCTGTCGCGCCACGCCCGCAGCCTGTCCGAGGACCTTGTCGAAACCCGCGAACAGGTGGTCGAGGTGCGCGAGGATCTCGAACGCAAGTCGCAGGAGGTCGACATCGCCAAGCGCCGCCTCTGGGCCTCGGTCGAGGCGATCGGGGACGGCTTCGCGGTGTTCGACGCCGACAACCGCCTGATCATCGCCAACCCGGCCTATTACGCCCCGTTCGACGGACTCGAATGCATCCGCCCCGGCGCGCATTACGAGGAAATCGTCGAGGCGGCGCTGTCCGAGGGGATCGTCGACACGGGCATGCGCAGCGCCCCCGAGTGGCGCGACTGGATGCTGGCGCGCTGGGCGCAGGACGCACCGGAACCGCGCCAGATCCGCCTGTGGAACGGCGCCTACGTGCGGCTCGTCGACCGGCGCGCTCCCGGCGGCGACACCGTGTCGATGGCGATCGACGTCACGCAGGCGATCCGCCGACAGAACGCGATGCGCCTCGCCCGCGAACGGGCAGAGGCCGCCAACCGCGCGAAATCCGCCTTCCTGGCCAACATGAGCCACGAAATCCGGACACCGATGAACGGGGTTCTCGGCATGGCCGACCTGATGGCCGAACACGACCTGGACGAGGAGCTGTCGTCCTATGTCGACACGATCCGTTCGTCGGGCCGCGCGCTTCTGACCATCATAAACGACGTGCTGGATTACTCGAAGATCGAGGCCGCGAAGCTGGAGCTTCACCCGGAACCATTCGACTTCGAGCAGACGATCCTCGACGTGATCGCGCTGCTGATGCCCTCGGTGCGCGAGAAGAACCTCAAGATCATGCTCGACTACGACATGTTCCTGCCGACCCGTTTCGTGGGCGACCCGGTCCGCCTGCGCCAGGTCGTCACCAACCTCGTGGGCAACGCGGTGAAGTTCACGCCCTCGGGCCACGTGCTTGTCCGGGTGCTCGGGGTGCCCGAGGGGCCGGACGGACCCGACCGCATCCACGTCACGGTCGAGGACACGGGGATCGGCATCCCGGCCGATCAGCTGGGCCACGTCTTCGGCGAATTCAACCAGGTGGAGGCGGACAACAACCGCCCTTTCGAGGGCACCGGGCTGGGCCTTGCCATCACCCGCCAACTCGTCGGGCTGATGGGGGGCGAGATCTGGGTCGACAGCGAGGCGGGGGTCGGCTCCTGCTTCGGTTTCCACGTCACGCTGCCGCGCGCGGCGGAAGAGGACGTGCCGGATGCGCCCGCCTGGCTGCGTCATGCGCTCCTGGTCATGCCCGACGACATGCACCGCGCGATCCTGGCCAAGCGGCTGATCGCGCTGGGCCTCTCGGTCGAAGAGGCGGACGGGATCGAGGCGGGGCTTGCACGGGCGGCCTCGGCCGACGTCATCTTCGCCGACCAGAAGCTCCTGCGCGGGCAGGGCGATCTCTGCGCGCACGCCCCGGCGCCGATCATCACCGTGGCCGACCCGCTGGCCGACAGCCCGACCTGCGACGACACGCGCGTGCTGCAAAAGCCCCACTCACGGCCTGCGCTGATGGCGCTCCTCGCCGCGCTGCCCGCGCCCGAAGTGCCGGGGTTCCGCTCATCGCGCGGCGCACCGGTGGAGAATATCTTCGTCGACATGGACGATGCGCAAGACCCGGAGCCCGCACCGCGCCGGATGCGGGTGCTGGTCGCCGAGGACAACAAGACCAACCGCTTCGTCTTCTCGAAGCTCGTGAAGGATTGCGACATCGACCTGGTCTTCGCCGCCAACGGGTTCGAAGCGGTGGACGCGTTCGAAGAGAGCCCGCCCGACCTGGTCTTCATGGACATTTCCATGCCCGGCATGGACGGCAAGACCGCCACCGGCAGGATTCGCGAGCTCGAAGCGGTGCGGGGCCTTCCGCGCACCCGTATCGTGGCGCTGACGGCGCATGCCATGCGCGGGGACGGGGCGGACGTCATGGCGCACGGGCTCGACGCCCATTTCGCGAAGCCCTTTCCGAAGGACAGGATCCTGGCCGAAATCCGTGCGCAATGCCCCGACGGTGCCGTGGCACCCCTGGCGCCGGCTCAGGCGGCGTCCTGATCCGATTCCGCGCGCAGGAAGACCGGGCGATCGGGTTCACTCATGTCCGGCTGGTAGCGGTAGCCGCCCGACCGGAAATCGGCCAGGTCGGCAGGGTCCGTGATCCGGTTCTCGCAGACGAACCGCGCCATCGCCCCACGCGCCTGCTTGGCGTAGAAGCTCACGATTTTCGGTTCGCCCGCCTTGGTCTCGTAGAACACCGGGGTGATCACCCGGAGCTTCAGCGCATCGCGGTCCGCCGCGGTGAAGTATTCCACCGAGGCGCAGTTGATCAGCGTGTCGGTACCGAGCCTTTCGGCTTCTTCATTCAGCCGCTTGGCGATCCGGTCCCCCCAGAAGTCGTAAAGCGACGTGCCCCGCCGGGTCTTGAGCCGGGTGCCCATTTCCAGCCGGTGGGGTTCGATCATGTCGCGCGGGCGCAGAAGCCCGTAGAGCCCGGACAGGATGCGCAGGTGGTCCTGCGCATAGTCCATCGCGTCGGAATCGAGCGACGGCGCATCGAAACCGGTATAGGTGTCGCCCGCGAACATCTCGATCGCAGGCTTCGCGCCGTCACCAGAGCCGAAGCGCTTGAACCGTTCCGCGTTCAGCTTGCCCAGCTTCTCGGAAATCCCCATCAGCTCTTCGAGCTTGCGGGGCTGTTTCAACACCGCCGTCTTCGCGAGCTTCGCCGTCTCCGCGGCAAAATGCGGGGCGGTGCCGCCGGGCGCGCGGGCTTCGGTTTCATCCAGTTTCTTCGCGGGGGAGATGACAACAAGCATCAGAACCTCTCGTGTATCAGCGACAGAAATGCCGACCCGAAACGGTCGATCCGGGCGGTATCCATACCCTTGATACGCGCCAGATCCTCTTCGGATGACGGACGGCGTTCCGCGATCTGCCTCAGTTGCGAGGGGGTCAGCGACAAGGGCTTCGCGAACCCGTCGACCCCGCGGTAGAGATCGCGCGCGGTTTCCGACAGCCGGTCGAAGAGCACCCCGGCCTCGGACCCGGCAAGCTTGCGGCGCGAGGGATGCATCGCCTCGGCCTCGCCGGCGATGACCGACAGGAACGCCGCCCCGTATTTCTCGAGCTTCTTGGCGCCGATCCCGGAAATCCGGGCCATGTCGTCGAGCGAGGCGGGCCGCGCCTCGGCCATCTCGATCAGGGTGCGGTCGGGAAAGACGACGTAGGCCGGCACGCGCTGTGCCTCGGCCAGCGCACGGCGCTTGGCCTTGAGGGCGGAGAGAAGCGGCGCATCCTCGTCGTTGACCAGCGCCTTCACGGCGGGGCGCGCCTTGGTGGTCTTCACGGTGTCACGGCGCAGCACTACCTCGGCCTCACCCTTGAGGACCGGGTGGGCGGCCTCGGTCACCCTCAGCGCGCCGTGACGCTCCGGGTCCGGCCGCACGAAATCGAGCCCCATCATCTGCCGGAACAGCGCCTGCCACTGGCCGCGCGTCATGTCGCGGCCCACCGCGAAGGTCGGCAGGTCGTGATGCCCGCGCTGGCGCACCTTCTCGGTCTCGTTGCCGATCAGGATGTCGATCAGGTGCCCGGCCCCGAAGCTTTCGCCGGTGCGCAGGGCGGCCGACAGCGCCTTCATCACCGGCACGGTGGCGTCGAAGGTTTCCGGCGGGCGGTCGCAGGTGTCGCAATTGCCGCAACCCTCGGCCGCTTCTCCGAAATAGGCCAGGAGCTTCTGGCGCCGGCAGCCCGCGGCCTCGGCCAGTCCCAGGAGCGCGTTCAGCCGCGCGTGGTCCGCGGCGCGCCGTTCCGGCGGGGCGAGTCCCTCGTCGATCTGGCTGCGGCGCAGGCGGATGTCGTCCGGCCCGTAGAGCGTGAGCGTCTCCGCCGGCGCCCCGTCGCGGCCCGCGCGACCGATCTCCTGGTAATAGGCCTCGATGCTCTTGGGCAGGTCGGCATGCGCCACCCAGCGGATGTCGGGCTTGTCGATCCCCATGCCGAAGGCGACGGTGGCCACCACCACCAGCCCGTCCTCGGTCTGGAAACGCCGCTCGACCTCGCGCCGCCGGTCCGGGTCGAGACCGGCATGGTAGGGGATCGCGGCATGGCCCGCGTCCACCAGCGCCTGCGCCAGCGTTTCCGTCTTGGCCCGCGTCGCGGCATAGACGATCCCCGACAGCCCCCGCCGCGCCTCGGCGAAATCGAGCACCTGGCGGCGCGGCCCGTCCTTCACCGCGAAGGCCAGGTGGATGTTCGGCCGGTCGAAGCCGCGCAGGAAGCTGCGGGGCCGGGCGCCCGCGAAAAGCTTGGTCTCGATCTCGGCCCGCGTTTCCTCGTCCGCCGTGGCGGTGAAGGCGGCGAGCGGCACGTCGAGCGCGGCCTTGAGTTCGCCGATCCGCAGGTAATCCGGGCGGAAATCGTGGCCCCACTGGCTGACGCAATGCGCCTCGTCCACCGCGATGAGCGTGACGCCGGCCCGGCGCAGGAGGTTGACCGTCCCACCGGAGGCGAGCCGTTCGGGCGCCATGTAGAGCAGTTTCAGCCGGCCTTCCGCGATCGCCTCGAACACCGCGTCGGTCTCGGCCTCGGTGTTGCCTGAGGTGAGCGCCCCGGCTTCCACCCCGACCGCGCGCAGGGCACGGACCTGGTCGCGCATCAGGGCGATCAGGGGCGAAATCACCACGGTGACGCCGTCGCGCAGAAGGGCGGGCAACTGGAAGCACAGGGATTTGCCGCCGCCGGTGGGCATGATGGCAAGCGTGTCCTCGCCCGCCGTGACGGCGTTGACGATCTCTTCCTGCCCCGGTCGGAAGGCATCGAAGCCGAAGACGGATTTCAGAAGGTCGAGGTCACGCGGCATGGCCCGGGTTTAGTCGGAACGTTTCGGGCAGGCAAGCCGCGGACGTGCGGTGCGGCGGCCAGGTGCGCCACGGGTCTCCGGAATTCTAGAATCCTAGAAAAGTAGAGCTCCGGAAAGGCAATAAAAGCAAAGCCTTGCAGCGCGCCGGCCGCAAGGCTTCACCATTCGTTGACGCTGCGTGCAGGGCCCGTGGGCCCGGCCGTCACCGTCAGTAGAACTGGTACATGTTGTTCTGGATCACCGTGCGCACGGCGAAGAGCGCCAGCAGCACGATCACCGGCGACAGATCGATCCCGCCCATGTCCGGCAGGATGCGCCGGATGCGCGAATACACCGGGTCGACAAGCCGGTTCAGCCCGTACCACAGCTGCGCCACGAACCGCTGATGCAGGTTCAGGACCTGGAAGTTGATCAACCAAGACATGATGATGTGCACGATCACGATGAACCAGATCACGTTCAGGATCGCGAGGATGATTTGCATGAGCGAAAGCATGGGCCGTCCGTTTCTTGTTCGCTGACTGACCTAGGGGCACAGTCCCCCAAGCGCAAGTGCGACGCGAGGGAACGGTTGACGCTGCGGCCCCGCGGGCGCAGCAGGCGCGCCAAAGGAGCCCGACCATGTATCCGTTCATCCGCCTCGCAAAGGAAATCATCAAGGCATCCCGCCAGCCCGCGCTGCGTTACGACGGCGTGCATGTCAGCCATCATATCTGCTGGCCCTGGGACCTGGACATGTGGCTCGAGCTCAACAACGGCCGGACCCTGACGCTTTTCGACCTGGGCCGCGTGCCCTTCATGATGCGCACCGGCATGGCGCGCGCGGTCGCGAAGCAGCGCTGGGGCGGGGCCGTGGCAGGGGCCAGCGTGATGTACCGGCGCCGCGTGAGGATGTTCGAGCGCATCGAGCTGCGCACCCGGCTGATCGGCTGGGACGACAAGTTCATGTACACCGAGCAGTCGATGTGGAAGGGCGGCATCTGCGCCAACCACATCCTCGTGCGCGGGGCGACGACCGACAAGAACGGCATCGTGACCACCGACCGCGTGCTCGCGGCACTTGGGCTTCCGGACGCGAAATCGCCGCCCCTGCCGGACTGGGTGACGGGCTGGATCGAGGCCGACCGACACCGCCCTTGGCCGCCGGAATTCTGAAGGCGCAAGCGTGACGCTGGGTAAGCTACTTGCGTCATTGGTATAAGAACGGTCATACATTCGGCAGTGCAGGTGGAGGGGACAGATGGCCGCCGGGGAAAACAAACGCATATGGGGATGGTATTGGTTCGACTGGGCAAGCCAGCCGTACCACACCGTGCTGCTCACGTTCATCTACGGTCCGTTCTTCGCCTCCGTGGCCACGGCGTTCTTCCTGTCCACCGGGATGGGCGAAGCCGCGGCGGACGCGCGCGCGCAGACGGTCTGGTCGATGGGCCTGACGATCACCGGGCTGATCATCGGCTTCGGAGGGCCGATCCTCGGGGCCCTGGCGGACACGTCCGGCCGGCGGCGCCCCTGGATCTACGTCTTCTCGATCCTCTACGTCCTGGGCGCCTGGGCGCTTTGGTACACCGACCCTGACGGCGGAAACATGTGGGCCATGCTGGTCGCCTTCGGCATCGGCTTCATCGGTGCCGAATTCGCCCTGATCTTCGTCAATGCGCAGCTTCCGGGCCTGGTCGAGGACGAGGCGGTCGGCAAGACCTCCGGCACGGGCTTCGCCTTCGGTTACATCGGCGGCATCTCGGCGCTGGTGATCATGCTGGCTCTCTTCGTCGAGCAATCCGGAGGCAAGACCCTGATCGGGCTCGAGCCCGGGCTGGGCCTGCTCGACCCCGACCGGTTCGAAGGCACCCGTATCGTGGGTCCCTTCGTGGCGGTCTGGTTCCTGGTCTTCATGGTTCCCTACTTCCTGTGGGTGCGCGAGGATCACATCCCGCGCCGCAAGCATTCCCTCTCCGGCGCGATGGAGGGGCTGGGCCGCTCGATCCGCCTGCTCAAGGACCGCCGTTCGCTTCTGAACTTCCTGCTGTCGTCGATGTTCTACCGCGACGCGCTGAACGGACTCTACGGCTTCGGCGGCGTCTACGCGACGCTGGTGCTCGACTGGCAGGTCACGTCGATCGGGATCTTCGGCATCATCTCGGCGCTGTCGGCCGCACTGTTCTCCTGGCTTGGCGGCAAGGTCGACTCCACCCTCGGGCCCAAGCCCGTGATCATCGGCGCGATCATCGCGTTGATCTGCGTGATCGTGACCATCGTCTTCATGGACCGTGACACCTTCTTCGGCGTCGAATTGGCCGAGGGATCGAAGCTCCCCGACATCGTGATGTTCGCCGCGGGGATCGTGATCGGCGGCATGGGCGGCACGCTCCAGGCCGCCTCGCGGTCGCTCATGGTGCGTCACACCGACCCGGTCGCCCCGACCGAGAGCTTCGGCCTCTACGGCCTGTCGGGCCGCGCGACGGCCTTCATTGCGCCCGCGCTGATCGGCCTGTTCACGTCGCTGACCGGATCGGCGCGGCTTGGCGTATCGCCGTTGATCCTCCTCTTCCTTCTCGGTCTCGTTCTGTTACTCTGGGTGCGACCGGATGGTGAGGAGTACGCCAAGAATGTCGCGTAGCCTGACACGCGCGATCCTGACCCCCCTGGCACTGGCCGCGGCCCTGGCGGCCTGTTCCAGCGACACCCCTCCTGCGAGCGATTACGACCTCGCCGCGGCGCGCGAGATCATTTCGACCTCCAACGAACCCGCCAAGCAGCTCTTCGGCGCCAAGGCGGACGCATCGCGCCAGGACGACGCGGCCTGGGGGTCCTATGCGCGCGGGTGCATCGCGGGTGCCGAGCAGTTGCCCGAATCCGGCCCGACCTGGCAGGCCATGCGTCTTAGCCGCAACCGCAACTGGGGGCACCCGGTCCTGATCGACTATCTTCAGGACCTGTCGCGGAAGGCCGCGCGCCAGCCGGGGTGGAACGGCATCTACGTGGGCGACATGAGCCAGCCGCGCGGCGGGCCGATGCTGACCGGGCACCGCAGTCACCAGGTCGGGCTCGACGCCGACATCTGGATGCTGCCCGCCAACCGACTGGATCTCAGCGTGTCGGAGCGCGAAAGCCTCTCGTCGATCTCGCTGCGCCGGGCCGGCGGGGCCTACACGAATGACAATTGGACACCGCAGCACCACCAGATCCTGCAGGCCGCCGCCTCGGACCCCCGCGTCGCGCGGATCTTCGTCTTTCCCGGCGCCAAGGTGCGGATGTGTAACGACGAGACCGGCGACCGGTCGTGGCTGCGCAAGATCCGCCCGTGGTACGGCCACCACTATCACTTCCATGTGCGTCTTTCCTGCCCGCCCGGTTCCACCGGCTGCGAGAACCAGGATCCGCCGCCGCCGGGCGACGGCTGCGCCGACGCGCAGGAATGGGTGAACAACATCCTGAACCCGCCACCGCCCGATCCCGATCCGCCGGCGCCGTCGCGCCCGCGGGCGGAATTGCGGCTGGCCGACCTGCCTCAGCAATGCGCCGCCGTCTTGCAATCGCAGTAACCGCGCTCGCCCTGGCGCCTCTCGCATTCGCCCAGCCCACGCAACCGGCCCGTTTCGGGTCGAGCACCCAGTGGGCGATCGCGGACGACGCGTTCGGCGGCTGGTCCGGGCTCGAGGTGGACGCGGACGGGATCGGCTTCACCGCGATCTCGGACAAGGGGCTGATCGTGTCGGGCCGGCTTCTGCGCAACGCGCGCGGCTGGCTGGTGGGCGCGGACCCGGGGCCGATCCTGTCGCTCGCCCACACCGACGGGGGCGAGCTGCCGCGTTACTGGACGGACAGCGAGGGCCTCGCCATAGGTGACGACGGACGCGTCTACGTCTCGTTCGAGGCGCAGCACCGGGTGAACGTCTACGCCGACCCGGCGGCAGACATGGCGACCGAACTTCCGCGCGCCGAGGGCTTCTCGGGGCTTCAGAACAACTCCTCGCTCGAGGCGCTGGCGATCGGGCCGGACGGCGCGCTCTACACGCTGCCGGAGCGCTCGGGCGCGCTGGAGCGCCCCTTCGACGTGTTCCGGTTCCGGGACGGGGCGTGGACCATCCCCTTCACCATCCCGCGCCGGGGAGAGTTCCTGCCGGTGGGCGCGGACATCGGGCCGGACGGGCGCTTCTACCTGCTGGAGCGACGGCTCGCCTCGTCCCAGCTGGGGTTCGCGACCCGCGTGCGCCGCTTCGACCTGGGCGAGGACACGCTGGACGGCGAGGTCACGCTCCTGGAGACGCAGCCGCGGGACCACGACAACCTGGAAGGGCTGGCGGTCTGGCAGGACGGGCTGGGGGACATGCATCTCACGATGATCTCGGACGACAACCAGCGGTTCTTCCAGAAGAACGAGATCGTGGAGTACATCGTGCCGGCGGATGTGGGGGTTGATCGGGCGGACGAGAACTTGTAACTCCCGCGGGTCCTGCGTCGCAGGGCCATGTCTCCGACCACCATGTCAAAACGGATCAAACACATGACCCGCATACTTCCCGGCATTCTTGCCATGGCCGCCGTCGTGGTGGCCTCGAACATCCTCGTGCAGTTCCTTCTGGGCAACTGGCTTACCTGGGGGGCGTTCACCTATCCCGTCGCATTCCTTGTCACCGACGTCATGAACCGGGTCTACGGGCCCGAGTCCGCGCGTCGGGTCGTCTTTGCCGGCTTCCTGGTCGGCGTGGCCTGTTCGCTTGTCGGCAGCCAGATCATGCTGCAGGGGGACGGGTACGAGTACGCCGCCGTCAGCCTGCGGGTCGCCGTGGGCTCGGGCATCGCGTTCCTGTCCGCGCAACTCCTTGATGTTGCTGTATTCAACCGCCTCCGTGAGGGGGCCTGGTGGCGGGCGCCGCTGGCCTCCACGCTGATCGGTTCGGCGGTCGATACGGTGCTCTTCTTCTCGATCGCGTTCTCGGCGTCGCTGGGGGTTTTCTTCAGTGAATCCGCGAACATGGAGACGTCCTGGGCGACCGAGGCGGTGCCGTTCCTGGGCACGGGCCCGGTGGTGCCGCTGTGGGTGAGCCTGGGCTTCGCCGACTGGCTCGTCAAACTGTCGCTGGCTTTGGTGGCACTGATCCCGTTTCGTGTGCTCGTCGCGAAACTTTCACCAAATCCTGCGTAAAAATTGTTGACCCATACAAAATCTGTGGCACGGTTTTCTTACAGGCTTTTTCAACTGAAGAAAGGAGGTGTCCATGTCTAGAGAAATTATGGAGCGAGGTGCCGGGACAAAGTAGTCGCGCCGTGCCGGGGCAGCCCTCGGCACGGAATGCGGGCTGAGCTGGCGATCCGCCTAACCGGCCCCACCTCCAGACTTCTCGAAGGGCCACCCGAAGCGGTGGCCCTTTTCGTTTTCTTCAAACTTTCGGGGGGTCCGCGCGGCCCGAGTTCAAACTTTCCGGGGGGAACAGGGGGGCCAGTTCAAACTTTTTGGACCCGGGGACGACGACGAGGTAGAAGGTCAGAATGATCCGCGTGAACGACAAGATCACGATCCAGGACTGGGAAGTGACCGAACACTTCGTCCGGTCCTCCGGCCCCGGCGGGCAGAACGTGAACAAGGTGAACTCGGCCGTCGAACTCCGGTTCGAGGCGGAGCGCTCGCCCAGTCTGCCCGACCCGGTGAAGCGCCGGCTCCGGCGCATCGCGGGGCGCAAGTGGACGACCGACGGCGCGCTCGTGCTCCAGGTGCAGGACACCCGGTCGCAGGCGCGCAACCGCGAGATCGCGCAGGAGCGATTGGCGGAGATGATCCGCAAGGCGTGCGAGAAGCCCAAGCGGCGCATCCCGACGAAACCCACCAAGGGGTCCCAGCGCCGCCGCATCGAGGCGAAGAAGAAACGCGGCGAGGTGAAGGCGCTCCGGGGGAAGGTCGAGGAGTAGGGTGGGCGGAACCAACCGTTCGCGCGGCGCGTCGGCACGGTGGGTCGGCAGCCATCCGACGGGCGTGCCGGGCCGAAGCCCGGCCCACGGGTGCGGCGCCGTCGGGCGGTTCACCCCGCCGGATGCGGCGGTGGGTTGGCGGTGTTGCGAGACGCCCCGACGGCGCATCCCGAAGAAGCCCACCAAGGGGTCCCGGCGCCGCCGCATCGAGGCGAAAAAGAAGCGCGGCGCGGTCAAGGCGTTCCGGGGGAAGGCGTAGGGTGGGTGAAACCCACCGTTCGCGCGGCGTTTCGGCAGGGCGTGTTGGCGGCCATCCGATGGGCGTGCCGGGCTGAAGCCCGGCCTACGGGTGCGGCGCCGTCGGGCGGGGGTTCACCCCACCGGATGCGGCGGTGGGTTGGTGGTGTGGAACCCCACCCTAAGGGTGCTGTTGCGCAAACATCGCTACGTCAGACATATTGTCTTTCGTTTAGGGAGGTTCAGGAACATGCGTATTACGCCACCAGAGGCAAATATCAATATTTTCGAAGATGGCTTTGATGATAGAGACTTGCTTTCGCGAAAGGAGCACGCTGGGTATCTCTCAGACCTTGTCGAAAGGATAGACCAACCACTCGTGATTTCGCTGGATGGTGACTGGGGATCGGGAAAGAGCTTTTTCCTGAAATGCTGGGCCGGAGAGCACACACGTGCATCCGATAACGCGGCTACAGTAGTATATTTCGACGCATTTGCTCATGATTTTCTCCAAGAGCCGCTAGTTGCGTTGACGTCGTCGCTTGCGGAGCGAATTGAAGCGACCGAAACTGGTGCAATGCGAGTCATACGGCAAATGAAAGATGCGGCAGCGAAGCTGTGGCGTCCTGCGAGCCGCGTGGCGTTGGCTATTGGCACCGCAGGTGCCAGCGAAGTAGCAGGGGTCATGGTCGATGCAGGGCTTGAGGCCGGTTCGAGAGAGCTTTCAGATCAAATTGAAGACTTCTGGAAAAAGGAGGATGGACGAAAAGCTGCGATGGATCAGTTCATATCCGCGATTACTGAGCTAACGGAGCCGGATGACGAAGGTGTGCCAACAAAAAAGATCGTATTCATTGTAGATGAGCTTGATAGGTGTCGACCCGATTTTGCCTTGGAGACTCTCGAGACCATTAAACACTTCTTTTCAACCCCAGGGGTTCACTTTGTTTTGGGTGTTAATGGTCGAGAATTGGAAAACATGGTGCGTGTTAAGTATGGGCAAAACTTTGATGCGCGAACATACTTAGACAAATTTATTTCAGTCAAGATGAGCTTGCCAGACTATTCTGAACTGGGGAGTGAACCGGTTTCAAATGCTATTCTTTACTTCAAAAAAATGGCGCCGATAATGGGGCTAGATGGCTCTTTGATTGATGCTGCCGAGGTGTATTTTAAGAGGGCGCCGGATCTGGCCCCAAGTTCAATAAGAAAATCGCAAAGAATATTGACCGAGATCGCATTGCTTCCAAGGAGCAAAAATGGGTATCGTAATATGGCATTGGGTTATCGATTGGTCATTGTGGGGCTTGTTATATTCAAGCAATGCAATCCTGAGGTCTTTGCTTCGATAAAGAGCCATTCGGCAAGTTTTGAGGATATCAAAAATGCACTGGGTCTTCCTGAAGAATTAAGTCAGAATTCGCCTCGGCAGGTCGTATTGCTATATCTCGTGTGGCGGTCGGTGTTGGAGCCTGAAGCGCCGTTGAACGAAGAAGTACACCGGATTTTTGGTCCGCTTGGCATTGATTTCATCAACGGAATGCTTGGTCGCATGTGTCGTGAATATATTGACAAGATTGAGCTATTTGATCCTGCTACCGCTTCCTAAACCACAACCTCCCGCTCAACCTGCTCCCCAACCCCGAATACGCGCTTGTACCGCTCGACCTCGTCAACCGGACCCATCGCCTTCGCCGGGTTGTCCGAGAGTTTGACCGTGGGCCGGCCCTCGGCGGCGACGGCCTTGCAGACCAGTGAGAACGGCGCCAGCGCGTCGTCGGGGGCGAGCCCGCGAAAGTCGTTCGTGAGCAGCGTGCCCCAGCCGAAGCTGACGCGCACGCGGCCCGAGAACATCCCGTGCAGCCGCTCGATCTCGTCCACGTCGAGCCCGTCGGAGAAGATCACCATCTTGTCGCGCGGGTTCTCCCCCCGGCTTTCCCACCAGCGGATGGCGAGCTCGGCCCCCTCGACCGGGTCGCCGGAGTCCACGCGGATGCCGGTCCAGCCGGCGAGCCAGTCGGGCGCGTTGTCCAGGAACCCCTTCGTCCCGAAGGTGTCCGGCAGGATGATGCGCAGGTTGCCCGAGTGCTCCTCGTGCCAGTCCGCGAGCACGTCGTAGGGGGCGCGGGCGAGGGCGGCGTCATCGGGGGCCAGCGCGGCGGTGACCATCGGCAGCTCGTGCGCGTTGGTCCCGATCGCCTCGAGGTCGCGGTTCTTGGCGATGAGGCAGTTCGAGGTGCCCACGAAGGCATCGCCCAGCCGTTCCACCATCGCCTGCACCGCCCAGTCCTGCCACAGGAAGGAATGGCGGCGGCGGGTGCCGAAATCGGCGAGCTTGAGGCCGGGGAGCGCGCGCAGGCGCTCGGCCTTCTCCCACAGGCGGGTCATGGCGCGGGCGTAGAGCACCTCCAGTTCGAAGCGTTTCATGTCGCGCAGCACGGCGCGCGAGCGCAGCTCGGTGAGGACGGCGAGGGCCGGGATCTCCCACAGCATGACCTCGGGCCAGGGGCCTTCGAAGGTGAGCTCGTACTGGTCGCCGACGCGCTCCAGGTGGTAGGGCGGCAGGCGCAGCTTCTCGAACCACTCCATGAACTCCGGGCGGAACATCTGGCGCTGGCCGTAGAAAGTGTTGCCGCGCATCCAGGTGGATTCGCCGCGGGCGAGCGACAGGGTGCGGATGTGGTCGAGCTGTTCGCGCAGCTCGCCCTCGTCGACGAGCTCGGCCAGCGGGATGTGCGTGGCGCGGTTGATGAGCTGGAAGGTGACGTGCGTGTCCGGGTGGCCCTTGTGGACCGACTGGCACATCAGGAGCTTGTAGAAATCCGTGTCGATGAGCGACCGGACGATCGGGTCGATCTTCCAGGTGTGGTTGTAGACGCGCGATGCGATGTCGACCATGACTGTCCTCCGTTGCGCCCATGTGACCGGTGGGGCCGGGGGATTTCAAGGCGCAAGGCGGGTCAGCCGGTGAGCGTGACGCCGGCCGCGCGCATGTCGGCGAGCGCGGCGTCGAGCGAGCCGTCCGCGTCGATGCCCCGGCAGAGGTCGAGCCGCACGGTGGTGTCGAAGCCCAGGCGGGCGGCGTCGCGCGCGGACCAGGCGACGCAGAAATCGGTGGCGAGGCCCGCGAAGGTCAGGCGCGTGGCGCCGCGGGTGCGCAGGTAGCCTTCGAGCCCCGTCGGGGTTTCGTGGTCGTTCTCGAAGAAGGCCGAGTAGCTGTCGATGTCCGGCCGGAAGCCCTTGCGGACGATCAGGTCGGCCGGGTTGGTGGCGAGGTCGGGGTGGAAGGCCGCGCCCTCGGAGCCCTGGATGCAGTGGTCGGGCCAGAGCACCTGGGGCCCGTAGGGCATGTCGATGATCTCCATCGGTGCCTTGCCGGAGTGCGACGAGGCGAAGGAGGAGTGGCCGGCCGGATGCCAGTCCTGCGTGAAGACGCGGATCGGGAAGTCGGGCAGGATGCGGTTGATCCCGGTCACGATCTCGTCCCCACCGTCGACGGCGAGCGCGCCGCCGGGGCAGAAGTCGTTCTGCATATCGATGACGATGAGAGCGTCGGTCATGGTGTCACCCGTTGAAACGTGCGGTGATGCGGCGTCCGCCGCGGGAGAAGTCGACCCGCCACCAGCGCGAGCCGTCGGAGACGGCGGTCTCCAGGTCGCCGGGGTGGGCGACCGGCTGGTTGTTGATCGCGTGGATCACGTCGCCGCGCTGGAACCCGGTGCGCCGGGCCGCGCCCTCGGCCTCGACCACGACGACGCCGGTGGCGTCCATCGGCTGGCCAAGCTGGCGGGCGATGTCGGGGGTGAGGTCGGTGAGCGCGAGGCCCTGGAAGGGCCCGGGCAGGTCGATGGTGACCATCTGCAGCGTGCCGCCCTCGGGGGCTTCCTGCAGGGCCACGCGGGCCGTCTCTTCGCCGTCCGGGGTGCTGAAACGGACGCTGACCGCGTCGCCCATCGGGTGCGTGGCGAGCCGGAAGTCCAGCTCGGGCGGCGCGTTCACGGGTTCGCCGCCGATGGCGAGGATCACGTCCCCGATCTCGAGCCCGGCCCGGGCGAAGGGGCTGTCGGGGTGCATGTCGCGGATCAGCACGCCCATCGGGCGGTCGAATCCCATCGCGTCGGCGATGGAGGCGTCGACCACCTGCACGTCGACCCCGGACCACGGGCGCGCGAAGGCCGTGGCGCCTGCCTCGGCCTGGGCCACGACCTGCGCCACGAGGTTGGCGGGGATCGCGAAGCCGATGCCGTTCGACCCGCCGGAGCGGGTCACGATCTGGGTGTTGATGCCCACGAGGTCGCCGTTCATGTCCACGAGCGCACCGCCGGAATTGCCCGGGTTGATCGGTGCGTCGGTCTGGATGAAGTAGCGCCCGCCCTGCATGAGCGCGCCGCCGCCCTGGCCGGTGCGCGCGAGCCCCGAGATGATGCCCGAGGACACGGTCTGCCCGACGCCGAAGGGGTTGCCGATGGCGAGCACCAGGTCGCCCACCGCGAGCGCGTCGGAATCCGCGAAGTCCAGCGCGGGCAGGTCCGGCGCGTCCTCCAGCCGGATGACGGCCAGGTCGGCGGCCTTGTCGGCCAGCACGAGTTCGCCCGCGTATTCGCGCCGGTCGGCCAGCACGACACGGATGTCGGTGGCGTTGCCCACGACGTGGTAGTTCGACACCACGAGCCCGTCGCCCAGGATCACGCCGGAGCCCAGCGAATTCTGCTGCTGCGGCGGGATGTCGAAGTCCCGGAAGAACTGCGAGAAGAACGGGTCGTCCGAGAAGGGATTGCGCCGCTCGACCACGCGGGACGCATAGATGTTGACCACCGCGGGTGCGGTCTTCTCGACCACCGGGGCAAAGGACATGCGCATCTGCGCGGCGTTTTCGGGGACCGTCTGGGCGGTCGCGATGGCAGGCAGGGTGGCAAGAACGAGCGCGAGAATACGGATCATGAACACCTCCGGATGGGTTCGATGTGGCGCAGTGACACTTCAAATTCAAGACAATGCTCGGAACTGGCCGCAATGCCGCCCAAATCCATCTTCACTTTGTCGGAAACGAGCAGCTGCCACGGTGACGGACCATGACCCACGAGACCTACGACTACACTCTCTCAACGGCCAAGGGCGCCCTTCTTCTGCTGACCTGCGCGCTGATCGCGGTCGGCTCCGGGTACATGGCGATTTCCAGTGCTCATGTGCTGGGCATGCCCGAGGTCGGGCCGATGCCGCGCATCGCCGTCTTCGCCTATGTCGCGGTCTGTCTCGCCACTGGCTGGGTCGCGCTGGAAGAGCTGCGCTCGCTCCTGCGCCCGTCGGCCCACAAGGCGCCGATCGTCCTGGACAGCGAGGCGATCCTCGCCCCGGCGTCGCCGGAGACGGCATCGCTTCTGCGCCTGACCTACCGGGGCATTTCCGACATCAAGACGCGGGCGATCCAGGGCAACCACGTGATCGAGATCCGGCACATGGACGGCAACCTCACGATCTCCGGCGCCGCGCTTGGCTCGCGCGAGGCGTTCGACAGCCTGCTGCAGTCGTTGCAGGCGCGCGTGGCGCTGACGCGCGGCTACCGCTACTAGGCTTGCGGGGACCCGGGACCGGGCGTATCTGACGCCCCATGTTCACGGTCTGCGCCCTTTATCACTTCACCCGGTTCGACGATCCCGCGGCGCTCAAGGCGCCGCTGGCGAAGTTCTGCTGCGAACGCGGGATCACCGGGTCGCTTCTGCTGGCGCATGAAGGGATCAACGGCACGGTCGCCGGGTCCGAAGACGCGATCCGGGCGCTCATCGACCATATCGACGCGCTGCCGGGGTGCCGGGGCTTCGACTACAAGCTGTCCACGGCGTCCGAGCAGCCCTTCGGACGCATGAAGGTGCGCCTCAAGCGCGAGATCGTGACGATGGGCCAGCCCGACGTCGATCCGCGCGCCGCCGTGGGGCATTACGTCGATCCCGCCGACTGGAACGCGCTCATCTCTGCGCCGGACGTGGCCGTGATCGACACGCGCAACGACTACGAGGTCGCGATCGGCACGTTCGAGGGGGCGGTCGACCCGGAAACCGCGAGCTTCAGGGACTTCCCGGCCTGGTGGGAGGCCAACAAGGAACGGTTCCACAACAAGCGGATCGCGATGTTCTGCACCGGCGGCATCCGTTGCGAGAAATCCACCAACTACCTGATGAGCCAGGGGGTGGAGGACGTCTTCCACCTCAAGGGCGGAATCCTGAAGTACCTGGAAGAGGTGCCGGAGGACGAGAGCCTCTGGCACGGCGACTGCTTCGTCTTCGACGGGCGGGTGAGCGTCGGGCACGGGCTGGTCGAGGGGCCGCACGGCCTGTGCCATGCCTGCCGGCGCCCGATCCTGCCCGAGGACCGCGCGCGGCCGGAGTTCGAAGAGGGCGTGTCCTGCCACCAGTGCATCGACGAATACGACGACGCCCGGCGCGAACGCTTCCGCGAGCGCCAGCGCCAGATCGCGCTGGCGAAGGCCCGGGGCGAGGCGCACCTGGGCCCGCGCTGAGGCGAAGTCTACGGGTCGACGTAGCCGCGTTCGACCGCTTCCGACTGGATCATCTTCCAGGTGTCCTGGGTGAAGGACATGCGCTGCATCGCCGCCTGGGGCGCCTTGCAGGCCTGCATCATCGTGGCCATCTCCTGCGTGGGCTCGTAGCCCTCGATGTCGTCGGCGAGCCCGCCGTAGACCACGTCGACGTAGTCGATGTCGGCGTCGGCCCGGACCTTTTCGCCCATCATCTGCGCGACCGCGAGCTGCATGCCGAGCTGCTGCTTGGCCTCCGGGCTGTCGGCGGCGTCGTAGAGGCAGCCGGGCACGGCGCGCTCCAGGTCGCTGAGGGGGGCGTCGGCATCGACGAAGTCCTCGTAGCCGTCACCGACCCGCGCGAAGGCTTCGCGCGTCCATTCCAGTTGCGACGTGTAGTGCGACAGGTAGGTGTCGACGAACTCGCCGCGCGACATGTCGGCCACGTCGATGGGGTTCAGCGTTTCGGCCGTTGCGCCGGTGGCGGCGCAGAGGGCGAGGGCGGTCAGGCAGGCGGTGGTTCTGGTCGGCATGTCTCCCTTTCTTCCGGCGCCACGGCGCCGGGATGTTGGCGTTTCGGTTCGCGGGCACGGTAACGGATCGTGGCGCGCGCCGGTAGGGGCGGGTCTTGGGTGTGGTCCCTTGCCGCCATTCGTGGCACGCTTCGAGCGAACGAGGACAGCTGACGCGATGAACGAACTATTGCTTGCCCTGGCCTATGGCACCGGTGCGGGGCTCATGATCCCCTTGGGCGGGTACCTGGCCCGGATCGAGCGGTTGCAGACGAGGTGGCTGGAACAGGAATTCCGCCACGGCATGATGGCGTTCGGCGGTGGCATTCTCATCGCCGCCGTGGCCTTCGTGCTGGTGCCGGAGGGCCTGCCGCTCGTGTCGCTGGGTCCCGGGCTGGCGGCGTTCTTCGGGGGCGGCGTGCTGTTCGCCCTGTTCGAGCGCCTGCGCAAGCGGCGGGGCGGGGCGAACGCGCAGTTCAACGCGATGCTCACGGATTTCGTGCCCGAGGCGATTTCGCTGGGCGCCCTGATCGCAAGCGGATCGGCGGACGCGGCGTTGCTGGCCTTCTTCATTGGGGCGCAGAACCTGCCCGAGTCCTTCAACGCCTTCCGCGAGATCATGGACGCGGGCAAGCGGCGGCCGGCGCGGGTGATGATCTCGTTCTTCGCGCTGGCGGCCCTCGGCCCGCTCGCCGTGCTGGCGGGCTACCTGTTTCTGAGCGACATGCCGATGGTCACGGGCAGCATCATGATGGCCGCCGCGGGGGGCATCCTGTTCCTCATGTTCCAGGACATCGCGGTGAAGGCACACCTGAAATACAGCCAGGCGCCCTCGCTCGCCGCGCTTGGCGGTTTCGCGCTGGGCATCGTGGCGATGGCGCTTGTGGGCAGCGGTGCGGCGACGACGTTCTGAGCGGGCTTCCGCAACGTCCCTGAAACCTTCTGTTGAGGTCGTGACGTTCCTTTCTTACGTCGGGGGAAACGAAAGGAGTGTCCATGCGCTACGTTCATACGATGATCCGCGTCACCGACCTCGAGGAAAGCCTCGATTTCTGGGTGAACAAGGTCGGGATGGTCGAGATCCGCCGGCGCGACGTGCCGGAGGGCAAGTTCACGCTCGTCTTCCTCGCCGCGCCCAAGGACAAGGAGAGCGCCGAGCGGTCGATGTCGCCGGAGCTGGAGCTGACTTACAACTGGGACTCCGACGAGGTCTACAAGACCGGCCGCAGCTGGGGGCATCTCGCCTACCGCGTGGATGATATCTATGCCTTCTGCCAGAAGCTGATGGACGCGGGGGTGACGATCAACCGCCCGCCGCGCGACGGCCGCATGGCGTTTTTCAAATCCCCTGATAACATTTCGGTGGAGTTGATTCAGGAAGGCGAGGCGCTGGCCCCGCAGGAGCCGTGGGCCTCGATGGAGAATACCGGAGACTGGTAAGAGGAGAACCGATGTCACGCCGTCTGCAAGACCTGGCCAGACTGAATGCCCGCGACCGACGCGGCCTGGAACCCAGCGGGCCCGCGATGCCCGCGTCGCCGCAAGCCTTCGCCGCACACCAGCCCGCCGACCTGCGGGCCGAGACCGAGACCGCGCTTCAGGCGCTGCCCACCGGGCTGGCGGATGAAGTGCTGGCGCGGTTCGACCCGGGCCGGGTGCTGCCCGGCTCCTACGGGGGCGAACGTGACATCCTGTTCTTCATCAACGTGCCGATGACCGCCGGCGGGGCGGTGGTCGGTGCGCTCAAGGACGTGTTCGACCGCACCCGGTCCTTCGGGGCGGGCGCGCTGCGGGGCGACCTCAAGGAAGAATGGCAGGCCGCGCTCGAGGCGCGCGAGGCCGCGCGCGGGCGGCTGCGCCAGGCGCTGGCGGGCCCGTTTCGCTTCAAGTGGCTGTCCGAGATCGTGACCGGCGCCAACCAGGTCCAGTTCGCGAGCTTCATCCGCAACCCGGCCGACCGGCTGTTTTCCGACTACGTCGCGCAATCGTCGCCGGACAACCCCGAACACGAGCAGTTCCTCGAGACCTACCCGACGTTCGAGGCATACGTGGACGGGGTGCCGGAGAACCCGCAGCTGCGCCAGCTTGTCGGCAAGGCCGGCAGCGTGCCGGAGATGCTGGAGCGGCTCGTGTCGACCTACAGCTTCCTCGGGGTGAGCGAGCACGTCTCGGCCTCGGTCGAGCATTTCCGCCGCTCGCACAACCTGCCGACGCTCAGCGACATCTCCGAGGCCGCGATGAGCCGGGCCGAGAAGCTGACGCCCGCGCTGCGTTCGCGCATCTGCAAGCGGCACATGGGCGACTGGCTGGTCTTTTCGCTGGTCGAGCCCGCGATGGCGGGATTCGAGCAGCGGCTCGCCGCGGTCGCCTACCCGGAATCGGTGTCGCGGTCGCCGTGAACCCGGCGCTCGGCGTTGCCGACGAGCCAGATGATCACGATGGCGGTCACGGTCACGAACAGGGCGACGACCCAGAGACCGAGGCCGCAGGCCAGCCCGACGGACGCGGCGAGCCACAGGCTCGCCCCCGTTGTCAGGCCCCGCACCTTGCCTTGGGAAAAGACGATCATGCCGGCGGCCAGGAAGGCGACGCCGGCGGTCACCGCCTCGATCACGCGGATCGGGTCGTAGCGCGCGCCGTCGCTGTAGCTCGACCCGCGGCTCATCAGTTCGAGCATCAAGATGCAGTAGACGGCGGCGGCCAGCCCCACGAGCATGTGGGTGCGCAGGCCCGCCGAGCGCTTGTGCGCCTCGCGTTCGAAACCGATCAGGCCGCAGAAAAGAACCGCCCCGCCCAGCCTGAGCGCAAGGATTTCGAGCGGCAGGAACACGGGGGCGGTGACTTCGTCGATGATCGACTGAAACATGAAACGGATCCGGTTTTTTGGCGACAGGTCGTGTCAGGCGCAACACCGGCAGGGTGACGCCGGTTCCGGCCCGGAACAAGCGAATTTCGGCAAGCCCCGGATTTACGGGAACAAAATGCCAAAAATTGCGTTACACTGGCAACGAATCCATCCAGTGAAGGAGACATTCATGAAAGCTGCTTTTCTTGCCGTCGCTGCTGCCGTCACGCTGCTGCTTGCCGGTTGCGAGACCCAGAACCAGACCCAGGCGACCGCCGTCGGCGCCGCCACGGGCGCGGCCATCGGTGGCCTGACCTCGGGGTCCGTCGCGGGCGCCGTCGTCGGTGGTGCGACCGGTGCGGTTGCCGGCAACCTGATCGGCCGGGCCGCGGATTCGCAGACCCAGTGCCGTTACCGCAACTCGGCGGGCGAAACCTACATCGCGCGCTGCCCGGAAAGCATGATGCCGTAACAGGGCGTCATATCGCAAAGAAAAGCCCCGCCGAAACGGCGGGGCTTTTTTGTGGCTTGGCGCGTCCGTCAGGCGGATTCGAGCCAGGCGTCGACTTCGCGCTTGGCCTCTTCCTTGGTCTTGCCGTAGCGCTCCTGGATGAGGCCCTCGAGGCGCTCGCGGTTGCCGTCGACCTGGTCGAGGTCGTCGTCGGTGAGTTCACCCCACTGCGCCTGCGCCTGGCCTTTGACCTGTTTCCACTTGCCTTGAATCTGGTCCCAGTTCATCTGGATCCTCCTTTCGAAAAGGTTACGTGGTCAGAACGCCGGGTCCGGGGCTGTGGTTCCTAGACCGGGTGGCTGTGATCGGAGGGCACGATGTTGGCGTCGAAGCTCTGGATCGGGAAGTCGATGCGCACCCGGTAGCAGGTGTCGGTTTCCTCCCGTTCGACCTTCGCCTCCATCTGGCTGACGAAGGCCCGCACGAGCTGCTCGCCCAGTCCGGTGCTTACGTCGTCCTCGTCCAGCGCCTTGGGGCCCTTGGAGTTTTCGACGAAGATCGCGCCCTTGTCGCCCCCGGCCTTGCACTCCAGCCGGACCGACAGCGAGGGGCGCTTTTCGCCCTCGGGCGTGCCGAGGTGCTTGAGCGCGTTGGTGACGAGCTCGGAGACCGCGAGCGAAAGGGGCACGGCCTGGTCCGGGTAGACCTCGCAATCGTCGAAATGCGACTCGAGCTCGAAGTCGGTGTGATCGCCGGTCTGGGCCGATTTCACCATCTGCTCCACGATCGCTTCGAGCAGTTCGCCCGCGCGCACGCGTTCGGCGGTCGAGGTTTCGTAGAGGTTCTGGTGGACGCGCGCGATGGACATGACGCGCTGCTGGATGTCCGACAGCGCCGCCTTGATCGCCGGGGTGCGCGCCTTGCGGATCTTCATGCCGAGGATCGAGACGATGAGCTGCAGGTTGTTCTTCACCCGGTGGTGGACTTCCTTCAGCAGAACCGTGCGCTGGTGAATGGTGTCGTAGAGCGCCGCCTCGTCATGCAGGATGTTTTCGGCCAGCCGCATCCAGGTTTCTTCCATGTCGCGGATCTCGGTCGGCAGGCTGCCGTCGAAGCGGGGTTCGACCAGCCTGCGCGAGCGCATGAACTGGAGCATCCGGGCGCGCAGGTTGCGCGTGGGTTTGATGACCATGCGCTGCACCGCGTAGAAGGCGACCGCAAGGCTGACCAGCCACATGAGGAGCGGGAACAGCATCGAGGTGCCGAAGCTGAGGCCGTTGTTGAGCGTATTGCGGCGGTATTCCCAGCTGCCGAGCGCATAGACCTGGCCGGGCACGATCGGGACCAGTGCGAAGACGCGGCGGTCGCCCTCGGCGTTCCGCGCGATGAAGGCGGCCTCACTGCCGCCCGCGAGGGCCCGAAGCGAGCGGTCGGCGGGCAGGTTTTCCGACACGTCGCCTGCGTTCGAGGACACGGTGAGCACTTCGCCGTCCTGGTTGAAGGTGATCAGGTTCAGGGGGCGTTCGGCCACGTCGGCGGGGGCCTGTGGCGTCGTCAGGCTGCGGTGGGGGAGGGAGGCGACGATGTAGCCGTCGTAGTCGCCGTCCATGATTACCGGCAGCGACACGACGATGATCGAGGCGTCGCTGACCGAACCGCGGATCGCGAATTTCACGCGGGGGCCGGGGTTCTCGACGAATTCCTGGTGCAGCGGCCGGTCGGAGAGGTCCATCCCCTTGGCCGAGGAGCCGCATTCCACGATCCCCTCGCGGTTGATGTAGCCGATGAAGGACAGCTCCGGGCTGTCGCGCAGGAGCGCGCCCAGCGGCTCCTCGCATTCGTAGCCCGCGTCACGCAGCACCGGCAGCAGGCTGACGAGCGACTTCGCGACGCCCGTGGCGGTGCGGATCGCCGCCTCCTGTTCGGCGGCGGCGTCGGAGGTGAGGGCCAGGAGCGTCTTGGCGAGGTCGCGGTCGGCCCGCTCCAGCAGCTGGTAGGTGGTGATGACGGATATCAGGCCGACGGGGAGGAGCGCGATGGCAAGGAGCCCCGCGATCCGGAAAGTTAGCGACCGGGTCCGTTCCCGGAAAGTCCGTATCAATTCCCGCTTTTCCTCGGTTGGACCCCGTTGCTCACGACCGCCATCGTGGCGCTGTCGGTGAGCTCGAGGCTCTCGTCTTCCGACAGCTCGAGAAGCTCGGTGAGCTTGGCGCGTCCGCGGTTGATCCGGCTCTTGATCGTCCCGATCGCCACGCCGCAGGTCTCGGCCGCCTCTTCGTAGGACATGCCAGACGCACCCACGAGGATCAACGCCTCGCGCTGTTCGACGGGCAGTTCGCTGAACACGCGCTCGAAGTCGGCGAGCGCCAGGCGGCCGTCATGGTGCGGCTTTTCCGACAGCGTTTCGGCCATCACACCGTCCGCATCCTCGACCTCGCGCTTCTTCTTGCGCAGGTCGGAGTAGAACGTGTTGCGCAGGATGGTGAAGAGCCAGGCGCGCAGGTTCGTGCCTTCCTGGAACTTGTCGAAATTCTTCCACGCCTTCACGATCGTGTCCTGCACGAGGTCGTCGGCGGCGGCGGAGTTGCGCGTCAGGCTCGCCGCGAAGGCGCGCATGGCGGGAAGGTGTTCGACGACAGCTTCGCGGGGATCGACGCCTTTGTTGTCATTGACCATGAGATCGCCCCTGGTCTTCCTTCTCCTTCAGTTGGGCGAGAAGCTCCATGAACCGGTCAGGCACCTCTTCATCCAGCTTGCTCTGGAAGACCTTGCGCAGATTCTGGTCGATCTGCTCTTCTACGTTTTCTTTCTTTGAATCGTCCGTCATCTGTGTCCGCGTCCCATCATTACGTGGCGCCTCTCGCGTCCATTCTTTTTTTGTCGTTTGCTGGAACCAAACCCGTAAGGTGGCGTTTTGTTCCCAACGCATACAAAAAAATAGGGACAAAAAAGGGATGGATGGGATGCCCGACACAGAAGCTGAATTTCTTTCCGTCAAGATCGCGTCTCTGCTGCCATACCTGCGCCGCTACGCGCGCGCGCTGACCGGCAGCCAGCAGACCGGCGACACCTACGCCGCCGCCACGCTCGAAGCCCTGCTCGAGGATCGTTCGGTCTTCGAGCTCGGACTCGATCACAAGGTGGCGCTTTTCCGTGCCTTCCACCAGATCTGGTCTTCCTCGGGGTCGCCCGTCGAGCCGGGCGAGGAAGGCATTCACGCCCGGGCCCAGCGGCACCTGGCGAAACTCACGACGAACACCCGCGAAGCGCTGCTGCTCTACACGGTCGAGGAATTCACGACCGGCGACATCGCCAAGATCATGGAGCTGCCCGAGGACGAGGTGAACCACCTCATCACCGTCGCGCGCAGCGAGATGGAGGACAGCGTGAAGGGCCGGATCCTCGTGATCGAGGACGAGGCGATCATCGCGATGGACCTCCAGGACATCGTGGCCGACATGGGCCACGCGATCACCGGCGTCGCGCGCACCGAGCGCGGGGCGGTCGACCTGGCGGGCAAGGAAAAGCCCGACCTGATCCTGTCGGATATCCAGCTGGCCGACGGGTCGTCCGGGATCGACGCTGTGAACGCGATCCTCAAGACGGCCGGGGACATCCCGGTGATCTTCATCACCGCCTTCCCCGAACGCCTGCTGACCGGCGAACGCCCGGAGCCGGCCTTCGTCATCACCAAACCCTATTCCGAGGACCAGGTCCGCTCGGCCGTGAGCCAGGCGATGTTCTTCTCGTCGACCGAGACGCTCGAGACCTGATCCGAGACACGACTAAAGGTGCGAAAACGGCGCTCCCTCGGGGGCGTCGTTTTTGTTCGTGGGTCCGGTCGCATGCGCCGGGCATGAAAAAACCCCCGTCGCTGCGGGGGCGTGAACAGGGACCGGGGCGCACGAGGTACTTCGCGCCCCGGTCCGTATTTGTGCCTGATCTACACGTTCCTGCCCCGGACCGCGCGCACGACCAGTGCGACCACGAAGAGGACGAGGAAGACGAAGAACAGGATCTGCGCGATCCCGGCCGACGCCGTTGCGATGCCGCCGAAACCGAAGACGGCGGCGATGATTGCGATAACGAGGAACGCGAGTGCCCAGCCGAGCATGACGAGCCTCCTTCTGTTTCGTTTCAGTCAGTTGCGCCTTTCGGCGCGGCATTGGGACTGAAACGAGGGGAGGGGGCGGAAAGTTCCGTGAAAAGGTGCGGTTAGCCCGTGATCGCGATGGAACAGCACGCCCGTGCGTGCGTTGGGGAGTCGAACGGACAGACTTCCGAAAGGAGAATTATCATGGCTAACGCCCAAACGAGTTCCAATGGTGTCGACAAGGACGTCAAGGACCTGCAAGACCAGATCGCGCAGCTGAAATCGGACGTCTCCGATCTGACCACCACGCTCAAGGAGGTCGGCAACTCGGCGTCGGCCGAGGCGAAGGACCGCGCGGCGAAGAAGGCCAAGAAGGCGCGTGCCAGGACCGAGAAGGCCGCGCGCGAGGCGCAGGACAGCGCCCTGCATTACTATAAGACCGCCGAAGGGCAGGTCCGCCAGAACCCGGCCACCTCGGTCGGTATCGCGGCCGGCGTCGGCTTTCTCGTGGGGCTGTTCCTGAGCCGCAAATGATCGCCGCGATCGAATACCGCATTCGGCTGGCCGTTCGCCGCACCATGTTCGGTGTGGTGAGCGGCCTGATGCTTGTCATCGGGATCGGCTTCCTGGCCGCAGCCGGGTGGATCGCGCTGGCGCAGGTGATGGATCACCTGGAAATCGCCCTGATCTACGGCGGTGTGTTCGTGGGTCTCGGGCTGATCTTCCTGGCCCTGACGCGCACCAAGCGCGCGGCGGTGACGATGGCGCCCAGCGTGAACGCGCCTGCCTCGACGGTGGCGCCCGCGGCCGGGATCGCCGCCTTCGGCGGGCTGAGCGCGGCATTCGTGCAGGGCATCAGCGCCGGCATGGCGGCCGGGCGCGGTACGCCGCCCGACGATGAGCACGACCACCTTCATTGAGATATTTCGAAAACGGAACCTGATGGACCCGCCGGCGACGCCGCGCGGGTCTTTCGCGTCAGTGGCGCTTGTCGGTCGACTTGATGTCGCCCGTGGTCAGGACCGGCGAGGCGTCGATCGCGTCGGCGTCGAGCATCGCCGCGACCCGTTCGAGCGAGGCGATGATCTGCGCCTGTTCCCAGTCCTCCAGCGCCTCGAACTTGCGCACGTAGCGCTGTTGCAGCGCATCGGGCGCCTCGTCCACGGTCGCCTGCCCTTCGGGGGTGACCGTCACGTTGGTCTGGCGCCGGTCGCGTTCCGAGCGTTCGCGGGTGACGAGCCGGCGCGCAACGAGCTTGTCGACCAGCGCGGTGATCGTCGCCTGGCTCACGCCCATGCGGCTGGCGATGTCCTTGGGGGTGGCCCGACCCGTCTCTGCCACGATCTGGAGCGCGCGGAACTGGGCGGCCGTCAGTTTGGCCGCCGTCGCAAGCTCTTTGCCATAAAGCTCGGTCGCGCGAAGGATTCGGCGCAGAGCGATCAGGCTTATATCTGTCCTGTCCATGTCATCACCCTCCACTGGAGTAGATGCCATGGCGAGTAGGTCGGATGCAATCATGATGCTTAGATAGACAAATAATTCGCTTTGTAAAGGTTCTTGCCCGCTCATTTACGAAGTAATTTCGCCCCGGAACCCCTAAAAACAGGCCTTTTTGGCGGAATTTTGCATAAATTTGCTTCAGCCCTTGAAACAAATCGGCGCTCAAACTACTTTACCCACCAAAGGAACTTTGGAGAGTACCGAGACATGCATACCGCGAAAGACCTTCCCCGAACTGGCAAGCTCCGCCTTCGGAAACCTGAATCCGAGGACGGAGCGCAAATCTGGGAGCTGATCCGAGAGTGCAAGCCGCTCGACGAGAACTCCGTCTACTGCAACCTGCTTCAGTGTGACCATTTCCGCGACACCTGCGTGGTGGCCGAACTGGACGGTGACATTGTCGGTTGGATTTCCGGCTACCTCGTGCCGAACGAAAACGCGCTTTTCGTGTGGCAGGTCGCCGTGAGCGAAAAGGCACGCGGCATGGGTCTTGGTGGCCTGATGCTGGACGAGATCTTCGGGCGCGAGGAATGCGACGAAGCCAACGTCCTCAAGACCACCATCACCGAAGACAATGGCGCATCCTGGGCGCTGTTCAAGAAGTTCGCCAAGCGTCACGGCGGCGAGCTGAAGGACGAAGCCCACTTCAAGAAGGACGATCACTTCGAAGGACGGCACGACACCGAGCACATGGTGACGATCACCGTTCCCGACGAAGGCGACATGGCGAAGGCCGCGTAAGCGACGCGGCCCCCCGTCCTCTCACAACAGACATCGAAGGAACACGTTATGACGACAGACAAACAGTCTGCGAACAATCCCGTTTTTGAACGCCGCGAGTCGGAAGCCCGCTCGTACTGCCGCGGTTTCCCGACCACCTTCGCGAAAGCGCAGGGGTCGATCATGACCGCGACCGACGGCACCGAGTACATCGACTTTCTCGCCGGTTGCTCGTCGCTGAACTACGGCCACAACGACGCCGACATGAAATCGGCGCTGGTCGAGCACATCACCGACGACGGCATCGCCCACGGCCTCGACATGTACACCGAGGAAAAGGCGAAGTGGCTGGAAGCCTACGAGAACATCGTGCTCAAGCCGCGCGGCATGGACGACTACAAGATCATGATGACCGGCCCGACCGGCACCAACGCCGTCGAAGCCGCGATGAAGCTCGCCCGCAAGATCACGGGCCGTCGCAACATCATCTCGTTCACCAACGGCTTCCACGGCATGACGATGGGTTCGCTGTCGCTGACCGGTAACGCCGGCAAGCGCGGTGGCGCCGGTGGCGGCCACCTGGGCGACGTCACGCACATGCCCTACGAAGGGGCGATGGGCGACGTGGATACGCTCAAGCTGATCGAAACCATGCTGAACAACAGCTCGTCGGGCGTCGACGCGCCGGCCGCGTTCATCTTCGAGCCCGTGCAGGGCGAGGGTGGCCTGAACGCCGCGTCGAAGGAGTGGATCCAGGGCATCGCCAAGCTCGCGAAAGAGCACGGCGCGCTGCTGATCGTGGACGACATCCAGGCCGGCATCGGCCGGACCGGCAAGTACTTCGGCATCGAGGACATGGGCGTCGAGCCCGACCTCATCACGCAAGCGAAGTCGCTGTCGGGCTTCGGCCTGCCGTTCGCCTGCCTGCTGATCAAGCGCGAGCATGACGTCTGGAAGCCGGCCGAGCACAACGGCACCTTCCGCGGCAACACGCACGCCTTCGTCACGGGCCGTGTCGCCCTGGAGAAGTACTGGGCCGACAAGGACGCGATGGAAGCCTCCATCGCCGAGAAGTCGCAGATCCTGGAAGACGGCCTCAAGAAGGTCGCCGAGCTGATCCCGAACGCCTACCTCAAGGGCCGTGGCTTCATGCGCGGCGTGGACGTGGGCACCGGCGAGCTGGCCGAGGACATCTGCGGCCGTGCCTTCGACAAGGGCCTGATCATCGAGACGTCGGGCGCCGACGACGAAGTGGTCAAGGTGCTTGCGGCGCTGAACATCCCGAACGACGTGCTCAAGCGGGGCCTGGACATCGTCCTCGAGGCGACCCGTGAAGCGCTGAACGAAAACAAGAAAATTGCTGCGGAGTAACACCAATGATCGTCCGTGATTTCAACGAACTCAAGAACACCGACAAGTCCATCTCGGACGCGCGCTGGAACTCCGTGCGCATGCTTCTCGCCGATGACGGGATGGGCTTCTCGTTCCACATCACCACGATCCAGGGCGGTTCGGAGCACACGTTCCACTACAAGAACCACTTCGAGAGCGTCTACTGCATCTCGGGCAAGGGCCGGATCACCGACCTTGCCACGGGCGAGACCCACGAGATCAAGCCGGGTGTCATGTACGCGCTGAACCTGCACGACAAGCACACGCTGGTGGCGGACGACGAGCTGGTCCTGGCCTGCTGCTTCAACCCGCCGGTCACCGGCAAGGAAGTGCACCAGGAAGACGGTTCCTACGCCGCGCCCGAAGACGCTGCCTGAAACAACACGGGGAAGACCCATGTCTGACCGAAATCATACTGTCGAGAAGATCGGCGGCACATCCATGAGCCGGGTGCGCGAACTGCGCGACACCCTGCTCATCCGGGGCGACGATCCCTACAACCGGATCTTCGTCGTGTCGGCCTTCGGCGGGATCACCAACCTGCTGCTCGAACACAAGAAATCCGGGGAACAGGGCGTCTATGCCATGTTCGCCGACGGTGAAGCCGACGATCACGCGTGGATGGCCGCGCTCAAGAAGGTCGGCGAAGCGATGGAAGAGGCGCACAAGGAGGTGCTGGAGCACCCGGCCGACATCGCCGATGCCAACGACTTCGTCGCCGAGCGCATGAACGGCGCCAAGTCGTTCCTGATCGACCTGGGGCGCCTGTGCTCCTACGGCCACTTCCGCCTGTCGGAGCACATGCACATGGTGCGCGAGCTCCTGTCGGGTCTGGGCGAGGCGCATTCGGCCTACTGCACCGCGCTGATGCTGAAGCGCGCCGGCATTTCGGCCCGGTTCGTCGACCTGTCGGGTTGGCGTGACGAGGGCGACTGCACGCTCGACGAGCGGATCGCCCAGGGGCTCGAGGACGTCGACTTCGCGACGGAGATGCCGATCGTCACGGGCTACGCCCAGTGCAAGGAAGGCCTGATGAAGGAATACGACCGGGGCTACTCGGAAGTGACCTTCGCGCGCATCGCCGCGCTCACGCAGGCGAAAGAGGCGATCATCCACAAGGAGTTCCACCTCAGCTCGGCCGACCCGAACCTTGTCGGCGAAGACGCCGTGCAGAAGCTGGGTCACACGAACTACGACGTGGCCGACCAGCTGTCGAACCTCGGGATGGAAGCGATCCACCCCTCGGCGGCGAAGATGCTGCGCCAGGCCGATGTGCCGCTGCGCGTGACCAACGCCTTCGAGCCGGAGGATCCGGGCACCCTGATCGACGATTGCCGCGGCGACACGCCGGGCGTCGAGATCGTGACCGGGCTGGACGTCATCTCGATCGAGGTGTTCGAACAGGACATGGTGGGCGTGAAGGGTTACGACTCCACGATCCTCGAGGCGCTCAAGCGTCACAAGGTGTGGATCGTGTCGAAGACCTCGAACGCGAACACCATCACCCACTATGTCAAAGGGTCGCTCAAGGCCGTGAAGCGGGTCGAGGCCGACGTGCTCGAACGCTTTCCGCAGGCCGAGATCGAGGTGCGCAGCCAGTGCATCGTGTCCGCCATCGGCCGGGACCTGCGCAAGCAGTCCGTGCTTGGCCGTGGTCTTGCCGCGCTGGACGAGGCCGGGCTGGACGTGATCGCCGCCCATGCGACCCCGCGCAATGTCGACGTGCAGTTCCTGATGCCCCGCGACGAATCCGCGGAAGCCATCAAGGTCCTGCACCGCGCCCTGATCGAAGCGGAAAAAAAAGAGCCGCTCCGTGAGGTTGCCTGACGCTCCAAAGTTCATAAAAACTCGTCAGGCTTGACTGAGGCCCTCCGGCAATCGCCGGGGGGTCTTTTTTGTCGCGGGTCAGGACAGCATGTCGCAGCCGTCGATCCCGAGGATGAAATCGGCCCCCAGCGCGCCGGCGGGGGTCCGGAAACCCGTGGGCAGTTCGCCCGCCGCGGCGCGCGCGGCGATGAGGGGCGCGGTGATCGAGGTCAGGCGATAGCCCTCGGTCGTGCGCAGGCGCAGCTCGGCCGACTGGCCTTCGGCGTTCTCGACCCGGCCCCAGATCGTGCAGTGCCCGGTACGCCGCGCCTCTTCGTCGGGGCCCGGCGGCATGGCGTCGAGCCGGCGCTGGATGAGCGGGCGGCCGATGCCGGTGAGAAGCCGCCTGAGCGCCAAGGGCAGCTTCATCAGGGCGACCATGTCGGCGGGCGGCTTCATGAACACCTCGATGTTCGGGATGCCGGTGGTGTGCCACGCGGTCACCGTGTCGCCCCAGCTGATCGCCCCGACCTCCTCGGGCCCGTCGCCGAAATCCACCTTGCGGAAGAGCGGACCGGTCCGGCCCCGGAGCGCGCCGTCGCGGCGTATGATGGGGGCGCGGCCGAGGTAGGAGATCGCGGTTGTTGCCGTGCCGCGCGAGGCCTGGCTCATGCCCTTGAAGGCCAGCGTGAGGCGGGTGGCGTCGGGCAGGCGGTCGGCCAGCATCGCGGACAGGCAATCGGTGGGCACCACGTCGAAGCCGGTGCCCGGCATCAGCGTGATCCCGGCCGCCTTCGCGTCGGCGTCACGCCCGGCGCAACCCGAGAGCACGTCCACCTCGCCGGTGATGTCGAGGTAATGCGTGCCGGTGGCGAGGCACGCGTCGGTCATCGGCTTCCACGTCTCGATGAAGGGGCCCGCGCAGTTCAGCACCGCCGCGCAGCCGTCCAATGCCTTGTGCAGGCCATCGGTGTCCGTGACGGAGACGGCGACGTGGGGCAGGTCCAGCTCCCGGGCGAGCGGGGCGAGCTTGTCGGCATCGCGCCCGGCCAGAACGGGGGTGAGGCCGGTGGCCACCGCCTGCCGCGCGATCAGTTCGCCGGTGTAGCCATAGGCGCCGTAGATCAGGATGTGTCCGGCCATGTCGTCCTCCCGGCTGCGGTTGCCGCCAGATTAGCCCATCGCCGTGCGGCTGTCGCGGCTGGCCTCAGCGCATCGGTTCCACGATCTCGTCCGAGGCGATCGGTTCGGCGGCGAGGATGTCCTCGAGCGGGTCGTGCTCGGCCACCCAGTGCCCGGGCGCGATCTGGTCGAGGCGCGGGGTGTAGTCCGCGTCGCCGGCGCGCAGCCTGGACGGCAGGAACCTGAGCGAGGCCTTGGGGTCGAGCGGCGAGGGGAGTTCGCCCGGGATGCGGATACGCTCGCGCGTGCGTTCGAGCTCGGGGTCCGGGATCGGGACCGCCGAGATCAGCGCCTTGGTGTAGGGATGCACCGGGTCGTCGACGATGGTGCGCGATTCGGCCAGTTCCACGATCCGGCCCAGGTAAAGCACCATGATCCGGTTCGAGATCGCGCGCACGACCGAGAGGTCGTGGCTGATGAAGATCATCGACATGCCGAATTCGGCCTGGAGGTCCTTCAGGAGCTGCACGATCTGCGCCTGGATCGACACGTCGAGCGCCGAGACCGCTTCGTCGCAGATGATGAGCTTGGGCTTGTTGATCATGGCCCGCGCGATGCCCACGCGCTGGTTCTGGCCGCCCGACAGTTCGTGCGGGTAGCGGTTGAACATGCCGCGCTCCAGCCCGACGCGGTCCATCATCGCGAGCACCTCTTCCTTGCGCTGCGACTTCGACAGCTCCGGGCGGAAGGTCTTGAGCGGCTCGGCGATGCTGTCGGAGATCGTCATGCGCGGGTCGAGCGAGGCGAGCGGGTCCTGGAAGACGAGCTGCATGTCCTTGCGCGACCTGGTGAGGGTCTTCTTGTCGAGGTCGGTGAAGGACGACCCCAGCCAGGAGACCGAGCCGCCCGTGGGCTCGATCAGCCGCAGCACGGCGCGCGCCAGCGTGGACTTGCCGCAGCCGCTTTCGCCCACGACGCCCAGCGTTTCGCCGCGCGCGAGGTCGAAGGTCACACCGTTCACCGCCTTGAGCGGGATGGTGCGCCCGAAAAGACCGCCTTTGACGCGGATCGGGAAGTGCACCTTGATGTCGTCGGCGCTGAGCAGCGGCTCGGCGCTCTCGGCCGCCGCATGCGGCGCGCCCTCGTCGTCGATGCGCGGCATCGCGTCGAGGAGCTTGCGGGTGTAGTCGTGTTTCGGGGCGTTGAAGACCTGCATCACGTCGCCGGATTCCACGTATTCGCCCAGCTTCATCACCTCGATCCGGTCGCACATGCGCGCGACCACGCCCATGTCGTGGGTGATGAGCGCGATGGCCGTGTTGCTCTGGGTCTGGAGCTCGTGCATCAGGTCGAGGATCTCGGCCTGCACGGTGACGTCCAGCGCCGTCGTCGGTTCGTCCGCGATCAGGAGCTTGGGTTCGCACAGCATCGCCTGTGCGATCATCACGCGCTGGCGCATGCCGCCCGACAGTTCGTGCGGGTATTGGCCCATGCGCCGCTCGGCCTCGGGGATCTGCACGCGGTTCAGCCAGTCGAGGCAGAGCCGGCGGGCCGCCGCCCCCGACAGGCCCTTGTGGACCTTCAGCACCTCGGCCATCTGGTCGCCCACCTTGAGGTGGGGCGTGAGCGCGGTGAGCGGGTCCTGGAAGATCATGCCCACGTCCGCGCCGCGCAGCCGGTTCAGCTTCGACACGGGCAGGTTCAGGATCTCGTCCCCCTGGAACGTGACCGAGCCCGTCGCGCGCCCGTTGGGTGGCAGCAGGCCCATCGCGGCCATGAAGCTCTGCGACTTGCCGGAGCCGGATTCACCGACGATGCCCAGGCATTCGCCCGGGGCGATGTCGAACGACACCCCTTTCACGGCGTCCACCTGGCCGTCCGGCGTGGAAAAGGAAACGCGCAGGTCGCGGGCGGAAAGCACGGTCATGTCAGCGGTCCTTCGGATCGAGTGCGTCGCGCAGGCCATCGCCGATGAAGAACATGGTGATGATGATCGCGACGTAGAAGAAGAGCGGGTAGAGAAGTTGCCACGTGGTGCCGTAGGCCATCGTGCCAGCCCCTTCCGCGATCAGCTTGCCCAGGCTCGTGTAGGGTTCGGAGATGCCCAGCCCCAGGAACGAGATGAAGCTTTCGGTCAGGATCATCTCGGGCACGAGCAGCGAGGCATAGACGATCACCACCCCGATCAGGTTGGGCAGGATGTGGCGGATCATGATCGTCACCTCGGACACGCCCGCGGCGCGGGCGGCCTCGATGAATTCGCGGGTCTTGAGGCTGAGGGTCTGGGCCCGCACGATCCGGCTCATGGTGAGCCAGCCGACCGCGCCCAGTGACACGAACAGCATGAAGAACGACCGCCCGGCGATGACCAGCAGCAGGATGATGACCAGCGTGAGCGGGATCGCCAGCAGGATGTCGACGAAGCGCATCATGGCGCTGTCGACCTTGCCGCCGACATAGCCGGCGATCAGGCCGTAGGTCGTGCCGATGATGAGCGCGGTGGCCGCGCCGATCAGCCCGACCAGCAGCGAGGTGCGCGTCGCCTGGATCACGCGCGAGTAGAGGTCGCGCCCCAGCTCGTCGAGGCCGAAGTAGTGCCCGTTCGCGATCGACGGCATCCCCTCGGAGGCGATGTTGCCCATGCGGTCCCAGTCGATCTCCTCGTTCGACCACTGGGCGAAGAGCGGGCCGATCAGGACGAACAGGATGATGAGGCCGAGGACGACGACGCTGGCCATCGCGGCCTTGTTCTGGACGAAGCGGATCTGCGCGTCCTTGAGCAGCGACCGGCCCCGCACGGGGATCTGGTCGGTGACGTCGTCGGCGATGGCGGCGGCGCGTTGGGAGCTTCCGAAAACCATGTCGTTCCCTTCAGTACCGGATTTTCGGATCGAACCACGCGTAGGCGAGGTCGGTGATCAGGTTCACCACCACGGTCAGCGTGCCGTAGAGGATCGTGACCCCCAGCAGCACGGCGTAGTCACGGGTGAGCGCGGAGCCGACGTAGGCTTGTCCCAGCCCGCCGGTCGAGAAATACATGTCCACGAAGACCGAGCCGGTGAGCACGTAGACGAAGACGGGGCCGAGGTAGCTTACCACCGGCAGCAGCGTGGGCTTCATCGCGTGGCGCCAGATCACGGTGCGTGTCGGTAGCCCCTTGGCCCGCGCGGTGCGGATGAAGTTGGAGTTCAGCACCTCGAGCATGGAGGAGCGCGTCAGGCGCGCGATGTTGCCCATGTAGGAGGTCGAGAGCGCGATCACGGGCATGATCAGGTATTCCCACTGCCCGCCGTTCCAGCCCCCGCCGGGCAGGAGCCCGAGCCAGAGCGTGAAGGTCAGGATCAGGATCGGGCCCATGATGAAGTTGGGCAGCGCCTGCGCGCCGATGCCCATGCTGACCGCGGTGTAGTCGATCCAGGAATTGTGCCGGATCGCGGCCACGACGCCCAGGGCGACGCCCACGATCGAAGCCGCGAGGAAGGCCAGGGACCCGTAGGTCAGCGAAATCGGGAAGCCTTGCGCGATGATGTCGTTCACGTCGCGGTCCTTGAACTTGAAGGACGGGCCGAAGTCGAAATGCAGGACGATGTTGGTGAGGTAATCCCACAGCTGTTTCCACAGAGGCTGATCCAGCCCGTAGCGCGCCTCGATGTTGGCGAGCACCTGCGGGGGCAGGGGGCGTTCCGAGGTGAACGGGCCGCCGGGGGCGATCTTGATCAGGAAGAAGGAGGCGACGATCAGGATCAGGATCGTCGGAATCGCGATCAGCAGTCGTCGGATGATGTAGGAAACCAAGGGTGACCTCTTCGGAAACCGATGGGCGCGCCCCGGGGTGACCGGGACGCGCCGCTTCGAGCGTTATGGGTGGACCGGGTTACTCGGCGATCTTGTAGAGATTCTTCGAGTACCAGTTCTGCTCCACGTTATCGACGGGCCAGCCGCCGAGATCCGTGTCGTTCATGTAGACACCGGCGTAGTGGTAGATCGGGATGACCGGCATCTCTTCGTAGAGGATCTGTTCGACCTCGGTGTAGAGCGGTGCGCGCTCGTCCGACGTCTTGGCCTGTTCCAGCAGTTCGTCGACGCGTCCGTTCGAGAACTTGCCGTCGTTGTAGCCGGAGTCGGAATCCAGCAGGTCGAGGAAGGTCGAGGCTTCGTTGTAGTCGCCGCACCAGGCGCCGCGGGCCAGTTCGAAGTTCTGGTTGCCGCGCTCCTCGAGGAAGACCTTCCACTCCATGTTGGCGAGCGTCGCCTGCACGCCGAGCTTCTGCTTCCACATCTGGCTCAGGGCCACCGCGACCTTCTCGTGCGCTTCCGAGGTGTTGTAGACCATCTCGAACTCGAGCGGGTTGTCGGGGCCGTAGCCGGCCTCGGCCAGCAGGTCCTTGGCCATCTGGTCACGCTCGGACTGCTCCATGCCGGCCCATTCAAGCTGCGGCGGCTCGAAACCCGCGACGGCGGCCGGCGTGAAGGTATAGGCCGGGGGCTGGCCGCCCTGCATCACGCGTTCGGTGATGATGTCGCGGTCCACGGCGAGCGCCAGCGCCTTGCGCACGTTCACGTCCTGGAAGGCCTCGGGGCCCGAGTCCGACAGGTTGAACGTGTAGTAGTAGTTGCACAGGCGCGGGAAGCTGACCGCCTGCTCAGGATACTCTTCCTTCAGGCTCGGGTACTGGCCGGCCGGGATGTCGGTCTGGTCGAGCTCGCCGGCGAGGTAACGGGTCAGGGCCACGTTCTCATCGTTGATGACCAGGGCGACGACGCGGTCGATGACCGTGTTCTCGTTGTCCCAGTACATCTCGTTGCGCTCACGCACCGAGCGTTCGTTCGGCAGGTGTTCGGTCAGGACGTAGGCGCCGTTCGACACGATGTTCTCGGGCCGGGTCCATTCGTCGCCGTGCTCCTCGATCACCGATTGCGGCGCGGGGAACGTGGTGGCGTGCGTGGTCATCTGCGGGAAGTAGGGCAGCGGCGCGGTCAGCTGGACCTCGAAGGTGTAGTCGTCGACCGCCTTCACGCCCAGCTCCTCGGGGGCCATGTCGCCCGCGATGATCTCGGCCGCGTTCTCGATCGACATCAGCTCCATGAACCACTGGTAGGGGGAGGCGAGCTCCGGATCCACCGCGCGGCGCCAAGCATAGACGAAGTCGTTCGCCGTGACCGGGTCGCCGTTCGACCACTTCGCATCCTCACGCAGGTTGAACGTGTAGGTCATCTTGTCCTCGGACGCTTCGTAGCCGGTGGCCACGCCGGGGACGAGATTGCCTTCCGCGTCCTGGTTCATCAGGCCTTCGAACAGGTCGCGCACGACGTTCGCGCCGTCGACATCCTCCACCACCTGCGGGTCGAGCGAGGAAAACTCGTCGAGCTGGCGGTAGGTGAAGGTCTGGTCCTCGGCGAGCGTCACGCCCTCGGGCACATGCGACTCGGCGATCGCGGCGCCGGTCAGCATGGTGGTCGACAGAAGCGTCGCCAACGCAAGTTTGCTCATGTGTTTCATTCGGGTCTCCCTGTTATGTTCTTTGTCGCCTGTCGGGCCTGCCGGGGCAGGCCGTCGCGCGTGCGATCGGTCAACTCTAACGGGGCCAACATGTCGAACAAGGTGGCGCAACCCTTACGCCGCGCCAATTCGCATGAATTTGCTCAAATTCCGGGCGAGACGTTGCGTCTCACCTGTGGTGCGCGGGAAAACCGGGGCGAAACGGTTCGGTATACCGTCGCACACATTGACTTGCGAACCGGGCTCCATTACCGCAACAAGCAACCGAGCGGGGCGGATTCCCCCCCCCGCGTCACCCTGACCTTGCGGAGAGCACACATGGCCAAGAGCGAGACCCCCGACATCATCTACACGCAGGTGGACGAAGCCCCGGAACTGGCGAGCCATTCGCTCCTCCCGATCATTCGCTCCTTCGCCACCGCGGCCGACCTGACCATCGAGATGCGCAACATCTCTCTCGCCGGGCGGGTGCTGTCGCAATTCCCCGACTACCTGACGGACGCGCAGAAGGTGAACGACGACCTCGCCGAGCTGGGCAAGATCGTGAAGCAGCCGGAAGCCAACGTGATCAAGCTGCCCAACATCTCGGCTTCGCAGCCGCAGCTCGACGCGACGATCAAGGAGCTCCAGGGTCAGGGCTACAAGATCCCCGATTATCCTTACGAGCCGGCCTCGGACGAGGAAAAGGACATCAAGGCGCGCTACGACGCGGTCAAGGGCTCGGCCGTGAACCCGGTCCTGCGCGAAGGCAACTCCGACCGGCGCGCGGCCAAGGCGGTGAAGAACTACGCCAAGGCGAACCCGCATTCGATGGGTGACTGGTCGTCCGACAGCCCGACGCACGTGGCTTCCATGCCGGGCGACGATTTCTTCGCGAACGAGAAATCGGCCACCATCACGGCCGAACAGGCGGGCGGCGCGAAGATCGTGTTCCTCGCGGATGACGGCAACCAGAAGACGCTGAAGGACGGGCTCTCCTACGAGGAAGGCACCGTGGTCGACGCGACCTACATGTCGGCGGCCAGCCTGCGCGCCTTCATCAAGTCCGAGATCGAGAGCATGGAACCGGGCGTCCTGTTCTCGGTGCACCTCAAGGCCACCATGATGAAGGTCTCGGACCCGATCATCTTCGGCCATTTCGTGAGCGTCTATCTCGAGGATTTCATCTCGAAGCACCGCGCCAAGCTGGACGAGCTGGGCTGGACCCCGAACGCGGGCATCGGGTCGCTGGAGTCGAAGATCGCCGGGAACGGCGAGCTCGAGGCCGACCTCAAGGAGGCGCTGGCCAAGCGCCCGCCGATGTACATGGTCGACAGCGACAAGGGCATCTCGAACCTGCACGTGCCCTCGGACGTGATCATCGACGCTTCGATGCCGGCCGTGATCCGCGCCGGCGGGATCGGCTGGGGCCCGGACGGGAAAGCCGCGCCGACGAAGTGCTGCATCCCGGACAATTCCTATGCGCCGGTCTATGACGAGACGATCAACTACTTCAAAGAGAACGGGAAACTCGACGTCACCACCTGCGGCGCCGTGTCGAACGTGGGCCTGATGGCCCAGAAGGCCGAGGAATACGGCTCGCACCCGACCACCTTCGAAATCCCCGCCTCGGGCAAGGTGCGCATCGTTCTGGACAACGGCGACATCCTGCACGAGCACTCGGTCGAGAAGGGCGACATCTGGCGTTCGGCCACGGCCAAGAAGGCGCCGATCCTAGACTGGATCCAGCTGGGCATCACCCGCACCAAGGCCACCGGCAAGGCGGCGTTCTGGCTGGACGAGAACCGGGCCCACGACGCGGAGCTTATCAAGTACGTGGAGCCCGCGCTGAAAGAGGCCGGGATCGAGATCCCGATCATGGCCCCGCGCGAAGCGACGCGCTTCACGCTTGAAACGATGGTCGCGGGCGAGGATTGCGTCACGATCACCGGCAACGTGCTGCGCGACTACCTCACCGACCTGTTCCCGATCCTGGAGCTCGGCACCTCGGCCAAGATGCTCTCGATCGTGAAGCTGATGAACGGCGGCGGGTTGTTCGAGACCGGCGCGGGCGGCTCGGCCCCCAAGCACGTGCAGCAGTTGGTGGAAGAGAACCACCTGCGCTGGGACAGCCTGGGTGAGTTCTGCGCGCTGGGCGAGAGCCTCAAGTTCCTCTCCGACGCGCGCGGCAACGCCCGTGCCAAGGTGCTGGGCGAGGCGGTCGAGGACGCGACCCAGAAGGTGCTCGAGAACGGCAACAGCCCGGAGCGCAAGGTCGGCCAGAACGACAACCGCACGTCGCACTACTGGTTCGCCCGCTACTGGGCCGAGGCTCTTGCCGCCCAGGGCGACGACGCCGCGCTTGCCGAGCATTTCAAGCCGATCGCCGCGGCGATGGCCGAGAAGCAGGACGTGATCGTCGAAGAGCTGATGGCGGACCAGGGCAAGCCGGCCGACATCGGCGGCTACTACCACCCGGACGAAGAGAAGACCTCGTCCGTGATGCGGCCCTCGGCGACGCTGAACGCGATCATCGCCTGACCGGGCGCCACGAACCGAAAAGAAGGGCGGGCCCCGGCCCGCCCTTTTTCATGCGAAAGACCCATCGACGGGTCCCTCTTTCCAGTTTCGGAAAAACCTCGAGGGGTGTCGCGCCTTTGGTGCGACGTGGGCAGAGTCCCCCTTGGCGGGAACGCGCAACGCGCGATCCGAGCCCTCTCAGATCTCCAGCACGATCTTCCCGATGTGCGTCGAGCCTTCCATCCGCTCGTGCGCCTTCGCGGCCTCGGCGAGGGGGAAGGTGGAATCCATGATCGGCTTCACGCGGCCCGCGTCCAGCAGCGGCCAGACATGCTCGCGCAGCTCGGCGGCGATGTTGGCCTTGGCGGTATCCGACTGCGGCCGCAGGGTGGAGCCGGTGACGGTCAGGCGCCGGGCCATGATCTCGGCGAAGTTCACCTCGGCCTTGGGGCCGGAGAGAAACGCGATGTGGACCATGCGCCCGTCGTTGGCGAGCGCCTTGATGTTGCGCGGGATGTAGTCGCCGCCGACCATGTCGAGGATCAGGTCGGCGCCGCCTTCCTCGCGCAGGACCTCGACGAAGTCCCGCTCGCGGTAGTTGATCGCCACGTCGGCGCCCAGCTCGGTGCAGACCGCGCATTTCTCGTCGTTGCCGGCGGTGGTGAAGACGCGCGCGCCGAAGACATGGGCGAGCTGGATGGCGGTGGTGCCGATGCCGGAGGACCCGCCGTGGACCAGGAACCGCTCGCCGGCCTTGAGGCCGCCGCGCATGAAGACGTTGGACCATACGGTGTAGTATGTTTCGGGCAGGCAGGCGGCTTCCTTGAGCGTCAGCCCCTCGGGCACCGGGAGCGCGTGGGCCGCGGGCGTGGTCACGTATTCCGCGTAGCCGCCGCCGGGCAGGAGCGCGCAGACCTGGTCGCCGACCGCCACCCCGGTGACGCCGGGGCCGACCGCGACCACCTCGCCCGCGCCTTCGAGGCCGGGCAGGTCGCTGGCCGTGGGCGGCGGCGCGTAGGCGCCCGCGCGCTGGAGCGCGTCGGGGCGGTTCACGCCGGCGTAGGCCAGCTTGATCAGGATGTCGCCGTGGCCGGGTTCGGGCACCGGGCGTTCGGTCAGGGTCAGCACGTCGGGCGCGCCGGGCTTGGAAATCTCGACGGCGCGCATCGTGTCGGGCAGTGTCATCTGCGGGTGCCTCCCCAATGGCCCGGGTAGCCCGGGCGTGGCGCGCCGGGCGCGCGGATGTGTTCGAAGACGCGGCCGGGGCCGTTCATGAAGCCTTCGAAAAGCCGGGAGCCGGTCACGCGGCCCT
Source organism: Maritimibacter harenae (assembly GCF_009882975.1). Lineage (GTDB taxonomy): Bacteria > Pseudomonadota > Alphaproteobacteria > Rhodobacterales > Rhodobacteraceae > Maritimibacter > Maritimibacter harenae. The sequence continues at coordinate 199,207 of NZ_WTUX01000012.1, read as the reverse complement.
TCACTTTCTCGAACTGCATCACGTCATCGATGCGGCGGTCGAGGAATGCCCAGGTCGCCTCGCGCCCCTCGCTTTCGTCGCCGAGCCAGTAGAGCACGGTGGACGAGTAGACGCCGGAAAGCGTGGCGCGCTTGGTGTACCAGTTGATGTCGTCCGAGGTGTCGCCCAGCGTTTCCCAGATCAGGCTCACCGTGTTCCACAGCGCGCGCGATCCCTGGGCCGCGTATTGCGGCAGGGCGAAGAGCGACATGCCGCGCCGGACGAGTTCGCGGTCCGACACCTCGAGCCGGGTGCGCACGGCATAGGCGATCCGGTCGCGGAACCGCATGTGCGAGAGGTCCGCGTCGCGCAGTTTCTCGACCATCTGCGCGTCGCCGCGCTGGTGGTAGGCGAAGGCCAGGTCGACGCCGCCGCGCGGAAACAGCGCGCGGGCCTCGTCGAGCGGGATGCCGGTGTCCTCGCAGGCGGCCTTGAGCGCCTCGTCGCTCCAGCCGTCGAAGGGCACGTGCATCTGCACCGCATCCAGGAGTTGATCAGCATGTGTCATGGGGAAATAGGTGGCACGGCCCCGCGGGCGGTTCAAGGGAAGCTGGCGCAAAGCGAAACTGGACAAAGGCCCGGATGGCCGTTATAAGGCGCCTTCCTGCAACTTCTCTTGCAACTCAAACCTAGAAAGGTGGTGACAACCACATGCAGGTATCGGTTCGCGATAACAACGTCGACCAGGCGCTTCGGGCTCTGAAGAAGAAGCTTCAGCGTGAGGGTGTGTTTCGTGAAATGAAGCTCCGGCAGCATTTCGAGAAGCCCTCCGAGAAGAAGGCGCGCGAGAAGGCGGAAGCCATTCGCCGTCAGCGTAAGCTCGCTCGGAAAAAAGCGCAGCGCGAAGGTCTTCTCTGAGGATCTGACGCGACACAGGTCGGCTTGCTGACCAGACGACCCCCGTGGCTCGCGCCCGGGGGTTTGTCGTTTTCGGGGTTGCGGGTTTCGGGGCGGCGGCGTCTTCTGCGGCTGCATTTTCGCCGCCGGAGCCTGTTTTCATGACCCGCCAGATTACCGTCACCGCAAGATATCCCCGCGACGCCGACACGGTCTTCGACGAGGCGATCCATTTCGGCGAACTTGTCGAAGCGATGAAGGGCATCGCGCGCTACGAGGGGCTGCCCGACGGCGATGTCGAGGAAGGGCGGACCTACGTGGTCGACATCACCCTGTTCGGCCTCATTAAGAACCCTGGCCACAGCATGCACGTGGAACGGCTCGACCCCGCCGCGCGGGTGATCCAGAGCCGGGAGCGCAACCGGAGCGTCAATCGCTGGGATCACACGCTGTCGATCCAGCCGGACGGCGAGGGCTGCGTCTGGACGGACACCGTGGTCATCGCGGCGGACCGGATGGAGGGGTTCACCGCGCGATTCGCCGCCTTCGTCTATACCCGCCGGCACCGGCACCGGGGCGCCGCTGCCATCGAGACGCGCGTCACACCTCTTTGAAGAACGTGGTGATCGCCGTCATGATTTCGTTCGGGGCGGTGTGAGGCAGGTTGTGGCCCACGCCCTCGACCACGTGGTGGCGTGCGCGGCGGTTCCACTGGGTGAGCTTGCCCATCGCCGTGAGGGGAATCACCGCATCGTCACCGCCCCAGATGGCGAGCACGGGGATGGTGGTCTTGCCCACGTCCCGGTGCAGGTCGGCCAGGTCGATGGCCAGCGTCTGGCGATGGGCCGACAGGACGGCGGGAAGGTAGCCGCGGCGCGTCGTCTCGGCCTGCATCCGGTCGGCGATGTCCGGAATCACCGTGGGGCCCGCCGCATCGCGCGCGGCCGCGGCCCGCAGGGCGCGGCCCCCGGTGGTCAGCCAGAGCCAGTCCCCGAGTGCCCCGATGCGTCCGGCCGTGCTGAGCGGCGGGGCGGGGGTGTAGTCGATCCCGGCGGTGGCGAGCAGGATCATCCGGTCGACCCGTTCCGGGTAGGTCGCCGCGAAGAGCGAGGCGATCACGCCGCCCATCGAGTAGCCCATGAGCGAAACCGGCCCCTCGAGACCCAGCTCGTCCAGGAGCTCGGTCAGCTGGTGGAGGAAGAATTGCGGACTCTGCGGCTCGGACGGCCGGTCGGACAGGCCGCGGCCGTAAAGGTCGTAGGCCAGCACCTGGTAGCCCAGCATGTTGAGCCCACGGGTGAGTCCGGCGAAGACCCAGTGCGGTGTGGTCAGCCCGTGGATGAGCACGATCACGTGCGGCGCTTCGGAGCCATACCAGCGGTAATGGGTGAGCCCGCCGGAGAGCCGGGCGAAGTCGCCCGCCTCGGCCGCCTTGCGGTCGCGGGCGACCGGCCGGCGCAGGCGTTCGGCCACGAACGGGGCCAGCGCCACCACAACGACGATACCGACGATGATCCAAGCCATGCGAGACTGTCCGTTACCCGTGAGTCCTGCCGTGATACCGGCTTGGCCGCCCGGGGCATAGTCCCCGTGCGCCGTTCGGTGGTCAGGCGGCCTCGTCCCGGGTCAGAAGCCCGGCCTGCACGAGCCGCTCCGCCCAGCCCTCGGGCCTGGTGAAGAGGTGCGTCTGCCAGCCACGCGCCTGCGCCGTGGCGATGTTGTCGGGCTTGTCGTCAGTGAAGAGCAGGTATTCCGGCGCAATGCCGCAGTCGGCCTCGACCATCTCGTAGATGCGCGGGTCGGGCTTGGTCACGCCCATGTGGCCCGAGATGTAGCGGCGGTCGAAATCCTTGAGGAACGTGTCGCGGCTTTCCGACAGGGCGAAGCTGTCGATCCCGAAATTCGAGAGCGCGAAGACCGGCACGCCCTTGGCGCGCAACGCGCGCAGCAGGCGCACGGAGCGGTCGATCGGCGGGCGGGCGAGGTCGAGCCAGCGGTCGTGCCACATCAGGATCTCGTCGCGGAACTCCGGGTAGGCTTCGGCCGTCTCGTGGACCACGTCGCGGAAATTCTCGCCACGGTCGAAGCGTTCGTTCATGCCGTGCAGGTCGACGGCGGCGAACATCGCCTCGCGCCGGTCGCGCCCCACGAGCTCGTCGTAGCGCGCCTCCGGCTGCCAGGTGATGAGAACGTTTCCGATGTCGAAGAGGACGGCCTCGGGCCGGGGCAGGTCGGTCATGGTCGGCACACCTTCAATGCTTGGCGACCCGGTCGCCGTGATGGGCGATGACGGCCGCAAGGTCGTCGGGCGCGGTGCTGGTGGGCAGGAAGGCGCAGGCGTTTGGGCTCATTTCGAACACGGTGCCGTCGGAGAAGACGGACGAGCCGGTGACGAAGACCACCTTGGTCGCCGGGTGGCGGTAGGCGGCGTAATCGGCGACCGCCATCGCGCCCGAGCCCGGCAAGTCGAGGTTGGCGACGATGATGTCGGCCCGGCCCGCGCGCAGCCGGTCCAGCGCCGCATCTGCGGCGTGCACGAGCGTCACCCTTGATCCCTGCCGATCGAGGTGCCGTTTCCAAAGGCGGCCGAGATCGACGTTCGGTTCGACGATCAGAATATCCAATGAATCACCGAGATTTCAGCGCAAGCAGCAGTCGTCACGGGACTTTATATCAAACGGCCGGGCACGCAATTAACGAAATCAAAACTTAGTAAAACGTGTGGACGAGTCGCCGAGATCGCGTCGCGGCCGTTGCGCGGGGCGCGATTTTGAGATTGAAGCGGGACCCGGGAGACATGCGATGACGACGACCTGGATCACGATCTGTGACACCTGCAAACGCGACGACTGGGCCGACCGGGGCGAGGAGCGGCCGGACGGCATCGCGCTGGCCGAACGCGTGGAACGGCTGGCGGCGGACACGCCGCTCAGGGTGCGCCGCACTTCATGCCTGATGGGCTGCGACCACAGTTGCAACATCGCCGTCCAGGCGCAGGGCAAGCTCGCCTATACGTTGGGCCGGTTCGAGCCCAGCGAAGAGGCCGCGCAGGGAATCGTCGACTGGGCGCTCATGCACGGCGAAAGCGACACGGGGCGCGTGCCCTACCGCAGTTGGCCGGTCGCGGTGAAAGGGCATTTCGTGACCCGTCACCCGCCGCTGCCCGAGGGCGAATGAGCGCGCCGCGCGATCACGGGGGCGGGCTGGATGCCGCCATCGCCCGTTTCGGCGGGACGCGCGCCGACTGGGTGGACCTGTCCACCGGCATCAATCCCGAGCCCTTCCCGCTTCCCGATATCCCGCGCGACGCCTGGACCGCGCTGCCCGACAGCGGCGCGTTCAAGGCGCTCGAAGCTGCCGCGCGCGCCTTCTGGTCGGTGCCGGAGGACGCGGCGGTCCTGGCCGCGCCCGGCGCTTCGGCCCTGATCGCGCGCATTCCGGCGCTGGCCCCGCCGGGAACGGTCCGCATCGCGCAGGCGACCTACAACGAACACGCCGCCGCCTTCGGCCAGGCCGGGTGGCGCGTGCAGCGCGACGGACCGGCGGACGCGCGGGTGGTCGTGCATCCCAACAACCCGACGGGGGATTTCTGGACCTGGGGGGACGCGGGCGCGCGGTTGACCGTGATCGACGAAAGCTTCTGCGACATCGCGCCGGAGACCAGCCACGTGCAGGACCGGGCCGGCGCGCCGGGTGTCCTGATCCTGAAATCGCTGGGCAAGTTCTGGGGGCTGGCGGGGCTGCGGCTTGGCTTCGTCATCGGCGATCCCGCGCTGGTGGCGCCCCTGCGCGAGATGCTGGGGCCCTGGCCCGTGTCCGGGCCCGCGCTGGTGGCCGGGCGCGCCGCGCTGGAGGACCGCCTCTGGGCCGACGAGACACGTGCGCGGCTGGACGGCGACGCGGCGCGGCTTGACGCGCTGATGAGCGGGGCGGGGGCCGCGGTACTGGGCGGTACGCCGCTGTTCAGGCTCTACGATGTGGGGGACGCGGCCGAGTGGCAGGCGCGGCTTGCCGAAGGCCGGGTGTGGTCGCGGGTCTTTCCATACGCATCCGGATGGTTGCGGCTGGGCCTGCCGCCCGCGGACCGCTGGGACCAGCTCGAGGCGGCCCTGCGATGAGTTATTCCGTGGTCCTCGTCATCGCGCTCCTGATCGACGCCGCTTTGGGCGAGCCGGAAGAGGTCTGGTCGCGCGTGCCGCACCCGGCCGTGCTCATGGGGCGCGCCGTGGGGTGGTGCGACGCGAAGCTCAACCACGGCAAGGGCCGCGTGGTGACCGGCGCGGTGACCATCGCGGCGCTCGCCGCCCTGGCCGGCACCGTCGGCTGGGCGCTGGCGCAGATCGGGTGGATCGTGGAGGCGCTGGCGGCCGCGATCCTGCTCGCCCAACGTTCGCTCGTGGAACACGTGGAAGCGGTGGCCGAAAAGCTTTCGGTTTCGCTCGAGGACGGGCGCGCGGCGGTGGCGCGGATCGTGGGGCGCGACACGGAACAGATGGACGACGCGGACGTGGCGCGCGCGGCCATCGAAAGCGCGGCAGAGAACCTGTCGGACGGCGTCGTGGCGCCCGCGTTCTGGTTCCTGCTGGGCGGCCTTCCGGGGCTGATGATCTACAAGATGGTGAACACCGCCGACAGCATGATCGGCTACCGCACCCCGAAGCACGAAGCCTTCGGCAAGGCCGCCGCGAAGCTGGATGACGTGCTGAACTGGATTCCGGCGCGCCTGTCGGCGGTCCTGATCTTCGTCGTGCACCATCGCCCGGGCGGCTGGGCGGCAATCCGCCGGGACGCGCCGCTCCATCGGTCGCCCAACGCGGGGTGGCCGGAGGCGGCGATGGCGGTGAGCCTGGACGTCGCGCTGTCAGGCCCGCGCGCCTACCACGGCGCACGCCGCGACTACCCGTTCGTGAACGCGGAAGGAGAGCGCGACATCGACGCGGACGACGTGGAGCGGGCCGTTTCGGTGCTCTGGCGGGTCTGGATGGCGCTTGTCGCGATCGTGTTCATCATCGCGGTTGTGTGGTGAGCGGGTGCTGATAGGCTCGGGTCGAAACGAACCCGGAGTGCCAGATGAAGTCAATTTTCGTCGCCGCGGCCCTGAGCCTCGCCACCGCTTTTCCCGTCTTCTCGCAGGACTATCCCGCGCCACTGGTCGAATGCGGCGGATCCTTTTCCTCTTTCGTCGACCGAATGAAATCTCTCGCCGTCAGCCGGGGACATGCGCCCTCGACGGTGGACCAGTTCTTCGCCTCGGCGCGCCAGGACGGCGCGACGCTGAACGCGGACCGGGGGCAAGGATTCTTCCAGAAGCCCTTCATCGAGTTCTCCCGCTCGCTCATTTCGCAGAACCGGCTTCAGAACGGCATCGCGAACCTGCAGCGCTATGACGCGGTGTTCGATGCGATCGAGCGCAATTACGGTGTGAGCCGGGGTGTCCTGACCGCCTTCTGGGCGTTCGAGACGGATTACGGCGGCTTCCAGGGCAACTTCAACACGCTCAACTCGCTGATGACCCTGTCGCATGACTGCCGGCGTCCGGGCTTGTTCCAACCGCAGGTGCTGTCCGCGCTGGAGCTCTACGAGACAGGCGATTTTTCCCCGACCGAGACAACGGGCGCCTGGGCGGGCGAGATCGGCATGGTCCAGATGCTGCCCGGCGACATCATCGAGGCGGGCGTCGACGGTGACGGGGACGGGCACGTGCGGTTGAAGTCCTCGGCCCCCGATGCCCTGATGTCCGGGGCGAACATGCTGCGCAAGCTGGGCTGGCGCCCGAACGAGCCGTGGCTGCAGGAGGTGGACGTGCCCCAGTCGCTCGACTGGTCGCTCACCGGCACGGAGAACAGCCTGCCCACCAGCCAGTGGGCCCAGATGGGCGTTCAGGCGCGCAACGGGTCCCTTTTCACGAACCTACCCGGCAAGATCATCCTGCCGCAGGGGCACAAGGGGCCGGCCTTCATCGCCTACCCCAACTTCGACGTCTATTTCGAGTGGAACCAGAGCTTCACCTACGTCCTGACGGCGGCCTATTTCGCGACACGGCTGGAGGGCGCGCCGGTCTATGACGCGGGCAACCCGGACCCGGGCCTGTCGGGGCCGCAGATGAAGCAACTGCAACAGAAGCTCCAGGCGAAGGGATATGACGTGGGCAAGGTCGATGGTATCCTCGGCGCGGGCACCCGCGCGGCGGTGCAGGCGGAGCAGGAACGGCTTGGCCTGCCGGCGGACGCCTGGCCGACGCCGGCGCTGCTCAATCGCCTGTAGGCGGCGTTAACCACACCCGGGCGATGGCGTTTACCGCTTCGAAAGGTTTGTGGTACAGTTTTCGCGTATCGGAAGTAGTTTCGTTCAGTATCACCACCGACGAAACGGCCCCGCAGAGCTGCTACTCTGCGGGGCCTCCCTTTTTCAGCCTAGCGGCCGATCCAGAGTCGGATGATCGTCACGACAAGCGTTGCCGCCGCAATCGCGACCATCCATTTACGGAAGTCCGTTTCATTCAAGTATCATCACCTCCAATCACCGCGAAGGGTCGCGGCAACCGGAGGATTGCACTCAAAACATTAGAGCGGCGTTAACCGTCACCAGCCGATGTGGTCCTCGTAGAGCACCACGCTGTCGAGCCAGAGGTCGAGCAGCGCTTCGAAATCGCGGTAGGACAGGCCGTCATTGCTGGTCGCCACGTCCATCTCGATGCGCGACACGCCGTCCTCGGTGAGGTAGGAGCGCACGAACCGGCGTTCGGTGTTCCAGGCGTTGATCGTGTCGAGCGCCACGTCGGAGCCGGTGCGGTAGCCCGCGTAGAACTGCACGGCCTGGCAATCCGTGTTCTCCTGGCAGTCGTAGAAGAACAGGCTCATCTTCTGGCCGTTGGAGCGGTACTCGACCAGCGGGTCGCCCACGCTGTCTTCGGTCAGGCGGGCCGGGAAGCCCGCGTCCTCGAAGAAGTCGACGAAGCTCTGCGGGTCCGAGGCCACGACCGTTCCCGGCACTTTCACGTCGAGCGTCTTGCGTTCCTGCGCCACGGCAGGTGCGGCGAGGATGGCCAGCGCGGCGATGGCGGCGAGTTTCGGTGACATGACGCTCTCCCTGATTGCCCTTCGACGCCAGATTAGCGGGTAATCGCCGGGGGGCAACCGGGTCAGGCGACGAGCGCCTCGGCTTTCTTCAGGTCGACCGACACGAGCTGGCTCACCCCCTGCTCCTGCATCGTCACGCCGAACAGGCGGTCCATGCGGCTCATCGTGACCGCGTGGTGGGTGATGATGAGGAAGCGTGTGTCGGTGCGGCGCGTCATCTCGTCGAGCAGGTCGCAGAAGCGCGTGACGTTCGCGTCGTCGAGTGGCGCGTCGACCTCGTCGAGGACACAGATCGGCGCGGGGTTGGCCAGGAAGACCGCGAAGATCAGGGCCAGCGCGGTCAGCGTCTGCTCGCCGCCCGACAGGAGCGACAGGGTCGACAGTTTCTTGCCCGGCGGCTGGCACATGATCTCGAGCCCGGCTTCGAGCGGGTCGTCGGATTCCACCAGCACGAGGTTCGCGTCGCCGCCGCCGAAGAGGTGGGTGAAAAGGTTCGAGAAGTTCGAGTTGACCGTTTCGAACGCGGTCAGCAGGCGCTCGCGCCCCTCGCGGTTGAGCGAGGCGATGCCGTTGCGCAGTTTGCCGATCGCCTCTTCGAGGTCGGCCTTCTCGCTGACCAGCGTGTCATACTCGGTCTGGACCTCCTTGGCGTCTTCCTCGGCGCGCAGGTTCACGGCCCCGAGCGCGTCGCGCTGCCGCTTGAGCCGGTTCACGTCGCCTTCGATCTGCTCGGACGAGGGCATCTCGTCGGGCACGACGTCGAGGCTTTCGAGCAGCTTGTCGGGCGATGTCTCCATCTCGTCCGAGATGCGTTCCTCGGCATAGGCGACGGTTTCCTTTGCGCCGTCGAGCCGTGCCTCGGCCCGGGCGCGGGCTTCGCGCGCCTCGCCGGCCTCGCGTTCGGAGTCGCGTTCGGCCATCTGGGCTTCGCGCAGGGTGCCCTCGGCAGTCGAGAGCGCGTCCTGCGCGCGGGCGCGGCGGGCCTCGGCCTCGGTGATCTGGCGGGACAGCTCGTCGCGCTTGGCGGCCAGTTCCTCGGGGGCGGCCTTGGCGTCCTTCAATTCGGCTTCCGAGGCGGTCTTGCGCTCGGCCAGTTCGCCGATCCGTTTCTCGGCGGTCTCGAGCCGGTGGCGCCAACCCGAGATTTCCTTGGTCACTTCCTGCGACCGCTTGAGCCGGGCCTCGCCCTCGCGCTTGAGTTCGTCATGGGCCGACCGGCGCGCCATCATGGTCATGCGGGCGGCTTCGACGGTGAGCTTGGTGTCCTCCACCTCGCCCCGCGCCTCATCGAGGTCGGGCAGGTCGCGCACCGCGCGGTCGGCCTCGGACAGCCGGGCGCGCGCGGCGGCGGCTTCGTCCTCGTGGCGGGTGACGGCCAGCGTCAGGTTCTCGAGCTTGCCTTCGGAGATGTTGCGGTCGGCCTCGGCCTTGGACTGGGCGCGGTTGGCCTCGGTCACGGCGCGGTCGGCATCGCGACGGGCGTCGCGCGCGGCGCGGTCGGCCTCGGTCGCGCGGGCGAGTTCCTCGCGCAGCGCCTCGTGCGCGTTCACGGCCGCTTCGGCGCGGCCCTCGGCGCTTTCCAGATCCGCGCGCAGGTCGGCGAGCCGGTTGAGCTGTTGCAGGCGCAGCGCGGCGGCGGAGGGCGCGTCCTCGGCGGCGACATGGTAGCCGTCCCAGCGCCACAGGTCGCCTTCGCGTGTGACGAGCCGCTGGCCGGGGCGCAGGTCCGCGTGAAGGCGGGCGGCGTCGGTGGCGTCGACCAGCCCGACATGGGCCATGCGGCGGGCGAGCACGTCGGGCACGCTGACCACCTCGGTGAGCGGCGTGGCGCCTTCGGGCAGGGGGGCGGCGTCATCGTAGCCGGGCAGGGTGCGCCAGCCGGAGGCCCCGTCATCCTCGGTCGCGGGGGCGCGCAGGTCGTCGGCGAGCGCGGCGCCGAGCGCGGCCTCGAAGCCCTTCTGCACCTGGACCAGGTCGAGCACCTGGCCGCCTTCGGCCTTGTCGCGGTCGAGCACCTTGGCGAGCGCCGACACCTCGGCGCGCAGGGCGTTGGCTTCGCCCTCGGCCTCGGAGCGTTCACCGCGCGCCTCGGCTTCACGCGCCTGGGCGTCCGAGCGCGCCTCGTCGGCGGCGACCAGCGCGGCTTCGGCGGCTTCGGCGGCTTCGCTGGCCTGTTTCTGGGCGTGGTCGGCCTCGGACTGGGCCAGCTTGGCCGCGTCGAGCGAGGCCTTGGCCTGCGTCACGGCGGCGCGCGCGCGTTCGGCTTCGCCCTCGGACTTGGTCAGGGTCTTCTGCGAATCCTCGAGCAGCCGGTGGGCGGACTGGTGGCGCGCGGCGAGCCGGGCCACGTCCTCGGTCAGCTGGCTCAACGCGTCCTCGCGTTCACCCAGCACGCGCTTGGCGTCGCGCGCTTCCTCGGCCGCCGTTTCGAGCCTTCCGTCATGGCCCTGTGACGCCTTGGCGAGCTCTTCACGCTCCCATTCCAGCCGCTGGATCGTCTCGCCCGCGTCGCGGTTGAGCGATTCCTCGCGCTCCATGTCGCGGGTCAGCTGGTCGATGCGGCCGGTGAGCGTTTCGATGCGCTGCGCGGCCTGCGCTTCCTGCTCTTCCAGCTGGTCGCGCGACACGGTGAGGCGTTGCAGCACGGCGGAGGCGACGGCCTCTTCCTCGCGCAGCGGCGGCAGCTTGTCCTCGGCCTCGACCCGCGCCTTCGCGGCGGTGCGCGCGGCGGTTTCGGCGGAGGCGGCGGCGCGCACCCGTTCGGTGAGCTGCGTCTGGGCCAGCGCGCGCGCTTCGTCCGCCTCTTTCCAGCGGCGGTAGAGCAGAAGCCCCTCGGCGGTGCGCAGCTGCGTCCCGATCTCGCGGTAGCGCTGGGCCTGCTTGGCCTGGCGGGCCAGCTGCGACAGCTGCGAGGCGAGCTGTTCGACCACGTCCTCGACCCGGGCGAGGTTCGTCTCGGTCCCCTTGAGCTTCAGCTCTGCCTCGTGCCGGCGCTGGTAGAGGCCCGAGATCCCGGCGGCTTCCTCGAGGATGCGGCGGCGGTTCTTGGGCTTGGCGTTGATGAGTTCGGCGATCTGGCCCTGCCGGACGAGCGACGGGGAATGCGCGCCCGTGGAGGCATCGGCGAAGAGCATCTGCACGTCGCGCGCGCGCACGTCCTTGGTGTTGACCTTGTAGGCCGAGCCCGCGTCCCGCGTGATCCGGCGCACGACTTCCAGCAGGTCGGAATCGTTGAACCCGGAGGGGGCGAGCCGGTCGGAATTGTCGAGCTGAAGGACGACCTCGGCGAAGTTGCGCGCCCCGCGCGCCGACGTGCCCGCGAAGATCACGTCCTCCATCCCGTCACCGCGCATCGCCTTGGCGCGGTTTTCGCCCATCACCCAGCGCAGCGCCTCGAGCAGGTTGGACTTGCCGCAGCCGTTCGGACCCACGACGCCCGTCAGCCCGTCCGCGATGATGAGATCGGTCGGGTCCACGAAGCTCTTGAAGCCGTTGAGTCGAAGGCGGGAGAAACGCACGCGGCGATCCTTGGCTGATTCCGGTTGGTTTACGGATGATCCCGGCGCCGCGTCGCAGAGTCAATCTCAACACGCATGATATGGCGGGGTGGCGCCGGTTATCCACAAGATATTGTCACAATCATGTCGGAGCGATCCGTGTTAGACTGCCCCAATGGATGTGCGCGAGGTCATCATCGCCTTCAACGACGCGATCAGCCGGGCCGACCTTGCGGCATTGGCCGAACACGTCGCGCCGGACCATGCCTTCATCGACGCGGCGGGCAACAGCGTCACCGGCCGCGAGATGGTGCTGGCCGCCTGGCGCGGTTTCTTCGCAGCCTTCCCGGGCTATCGCAACCGGTTCGACGAAATCCGGGTGGCGGGGCCCCACGTGATGATCCGCGGGATCAGCGAATCGGACGACCCGGCGCTCGCCGGTCCCGCCCTGTGGCGCGCCGAGGTGGTCGACGGGCTGGTGACCCTGTGGGAGGTGCACGCCGACACGGCCGAAAACCGAACACGACTCGGCCTGGACCGACACGCGGACGCCGCCGGCGACGATGGTGCTTGACGCGCACGGCCCCCAAGCGTCATTACGGGCAGGCATGGTTCCCGATCAGAGCGCAAAGCGCCCCGGGAGAATAGGGAATGCGGAGGGGTGATCCAAACCGGAGCCTTCAGCCGCAGCCGCCCCCGCGACTGTGACGCGGCGAGCGACCGTCGGATGCCACTGGACCCCCGGGTCCGGGAAGGCGGCGGAAGCAGCGACCCGCAAAGCCAGGAGACCTGCCATGTGGACCACAACCCACCCGTCGGGGAGACGGGCAAAGGAGGGACACACATGACGACCAAGACGATCCGTAACACCGCGGTGGCCGGCGATTCCCGGCTGGGCGCGATCTTCGCCGTTCTCGCTTTCGGCACCGTGCTGCTTTTCGCGGCCGGTTACGCGCAGGCGACGGCGCTGCACGACGCGGCCCACGATCAGCGTCACGCGATGGCGTTCCCCTGCCACTGAGGCAGGCCTGATCCCATGCTGAAAAATCTGCTCACCGGCGCGCTGGTCGCCGGGGTGGCGTCCGGCCTCGTGGCCGCGGCGCTGCAATTCGCATTCGTCATTCCGCTGATCCTGGAAGGCGAACTCTATGAAACCGGGGCGCGGATCCACTTCGGCGCGAGCTCTCCGCAAAGTCCGGCGGGGTCGCCCGGGCTGGGCGGCGACTGGTCGCGTCACCTGATGACGGTCACCTTCGACGTGGTGAGCTATACCGCCTATGCGCTGATCCTGACCGGCCTCATGGCGCTGGCGATGCGCCAGGGTCACGGCGTCGACGCGCGGCGCGGCGCGGTCTGGGGGCTTGCGGGCTTCCTCGCCGTGCAGCTCGCCCCCGCGATCGGCCTGCCCCCCGAACTGCCGGGCACCATCGCGGGCGAGGTCGGGCCGCGCCAGGCGTGGTGGACCTTCGCGATCCTCGCGACGGCGGTGGCGCTCTGGCTCTTCGCCTTCGTGCCGCGCGCTTGGGCGATCGGGCTGGGGGTGATCCTGGTGCTTGCGCCGCACGTGATCGGGGCGCCGCATCTCGACACCTACTTCGGTGTCGCTGCCCCCGAGCTTGCCGCCGAATTCGCGACCCGCTCGCTGGGTTTCGCGGCGATGGGGTGGGTCGTGCTGGGCACGATCGCCGGCGCGATGCTCGGACGCGAGGCCTAGGCCGGGATGCGCCCGATGAGCTTGAAGCGCAATTCACCAAGGGGACGGGCATCGGTCACGATGCCCTTCTTCGCCGCGTCGAAAAGCTCGAGAAACAATTCGACCTCGTCCACGAGGGCGGGGTCGACATCCCCGAACAGGTACGCGGCCTTGCCTTCTTCGCGCACCGACAGGCAGACCGGCCGCGCGCAGGCGTTCATGCAATGCGCCCGTGTCACCGGCATCCGCGCCTCGAGCGCATCGGCCAGAGCGGTGCCCCCGTCGCACCCGATGCAGACAGCCACGCGGCCCGCCATACCCTTTCCTTCCACGCCGTTTCGGGCGACAAGCCCCTAACGCCCCATAACGGAGACCACCATGCGTGCCAAGATTCCCGCCACGGTCGTCACCGGCTTTCTCGGCGCCGGCAAGACCACCCTCATCCGCAACATGCTGCAGAATGCGAACGGCAAGCGGATCGCGCTCATCATCAACGAATTCGGCGACCTCGGGGTCGACGGCGACATCCTGAAGGGCTGCGGGGACGAGACCTGCACCGAGGACGACGTGATGGAGCTGTCGAACGGCTGCATCTGCTGCACGGTGGCTGAGGATTTCGTGCCGACGCTGGAAAAGCTCCTCGACCGCGACACGCCGCCCGATCACATCGTGATCGAGACCTCCGGGCTGGCCCTGCCCCAGCCCCTGGTGCGCGCGTTCCAGTGGCCCGACATCTCGACCCGCGTGACGGTCGACGGCGTGGTGACGGTCGTGGACGGCAAGGCGGTGGCCGAGGGTGTCTTCGCCTCCGACCTCGCGGCGGTCGAGGCGCAGCGCCGGGCCGACGAGAACCTCGACCACGAAACACCGCTCTCCGAGCTCTTCGAGGACCAGATCGCCTGCGCCGACATGATCGTGGTGAACAAGACCGACCTGCTCGGCGCGGACGAGGCCGAGGCGCTGACCGGCAAGCTGTCTGGCGAAGCGCGCCAGGGCGTGCAGGTGGTGAAGACGTCGATGGGCGTGCTCCCGATCGAGGTGCTGCTGGGCCAGGGGGCCGCGGCGGAGACCGACATGACGGGGCGCGACGCGCTGCATCACCATCATCACGACCACGATGACGAGGACCACGACGACCATCACCACCACGATCACGACCACGACGACTTCGAGAGCTTCGTGGTCGAGCGCGGCGAGATCGGCGACCCCAAGGCCTTCGCCGAACAGGTGGCCGACGTGATCCGCGCCCACGGCATCCTGCGGCTCAAGGGTTTCGCGGCGGTGGAGAACAAGCCGATGCGGCTCACGCTGCAGGCGGTGGGGCCCCGCGTCGACACCTATTTCGACCAGCCCTTCGGCGCCAACCCGCGCCAGACGCGGCTCGTCGTCATCGGACAGGCCGGGCTCGACCGCGCGGCCATCGAGACCCTGCTGCGCGCCTGATGCTGATCGTCGAACCGGCCAACCCGCTCGACCCGGCGCCCGCCGCGCTGCTGGCCCGGGCGCAGGCGCTGCAGGCAGCGACCTATGCGCCCGAGCACAACCACGCGCTGCCGACCGAAGCGCTGGCGGCCCCGGACATCCGTTTCTTCGCCGCGCGCGAAGGCGACACGGTGCTGGGGGTCGGCGCGCTCGCCATCCGCGCGGGCTATGGCGAGGTGAAGGCGATGTTCACCTCTGACGCCGCGCGCGGCAAGGGCGTGGGCGCGGCGCTCCTGCGCGCGATCGAGGATACGGCGCGCGAGGAAAAGCTCCCCGTGCTGCACCTCGAGACCGGCGAGGAACTCGAGGCTGCCGTGCGCCTCTACGAGCGCCACGGTTTCGCCCGCTCCGGCGCCTTCGGGGATTACATCGACGATGGCGTGAGCCTGTTCATGTCCAAGCCGCTGACATGACCTTTCATCTTTCCGAAAATACGCAAAGCCCACCTCTCCACCCGCACGAAAGCCAGACCTGATGCACCTGCTCGCCGCCACACCCGGCCAGATCGACGACGGGAAAGAGGCCGTCGACCTCGCCCAGACCCCGGCGGACGTGGTCTTCATCTCGGCCGCCGATACGGAGCTTGCCGCGCTGTCGGCGGCGCGGGCCGAGATGGAGGGGGCGCCGTCGCTGCGGCTGGCCAACCTCACCCATCTCAACCACCCGATGTCGGTGGACCTTCACATCGACGACTGCGCCAAACGCTCCCGTATGGTCATCGCGCGGGTCCTGGGCGGCACGGGCTACTGGCGCTACGGGGTCGAGCAATACGCGGCGCATCTCGCCGAGGCCGGGGTGCCGCTCGCGCTCCTGCCCGGTGACGACAAGCCGGATGCCGAACTGGCCGCGCTCTCGACCGTGACGGAAGAGGATTACGCCGCGCTCTGGGCCTATCTCGTGGAGGGCGGGCCGCAGAACGCGACGAATTTCCTCGCTTACGCGCGTGCCATGCTGGACGGTGGTGAAAAGCCCGCGCCGGCCAGCCCGCTCCTGCGCGCCGGCGTCTACTGGCCCGGCGCGGGGATCGCGGACCTCGGCACGATCCGCGAGGCATGGACCCCGGACGCGCCGGTCGTGCCGCTCGTCTTCTACCGTGCCCTGGTGCAGGGGGCGGGGCTGAACCCGATCAACCGGATGGTGAAGGCACTTCTGCGCCAGGGGCTGAACCCGCTTCCCGTCTTCGTCGCTTCTCTGAAAGACCCGGTGTCGACCGCCACGCTCGAACACCTGTTCTCCGAGGCGCCGCCGAGCGTCATCCTGAACGCGACCTCCTTCGCCGTGGGCAGCCCGCACCAGGGCGACGACAGCCCCGCCAATCCGCTCGCCATGCCGGCGGCGAACGACGCGCCGGTGTTCCAGGTGGTGCTCTCGGCAAGCTCCGAGGAGGCCTGGGCCGAGGGGCTCAACGGCCTGTCGGCGCGCGACATCGCGATGAACGTGGCGCTGCCGGAGGTCGACGGCCGCGTGCTGACCCGCGCGATCAGCTTCAAGGGCGAGGCGTATTACGACGACGCCACCCAATGCGCCATCGCCACCTACCGTGCGCAGGGCGACCGGATCGACTTCGTCGCGCGGCTGGCGGCGAACTGGGCAACGTTGCGCGCCACGCCGGCCGAAGAGCGCCGCGTCGCGCTGGTGCTGGCCAATTATCCCAACAAGGACGGGCGGCTCGCCAACGGTGTCGGGCTGGACACCCCCGCCGCCACGGTCCACGCGCTGAACCTGCTCGCGGACGCGGGATACCGGGTCCACGGCGCGCCGGAGGACAGCGATGCGCTGATGCAGGCGATCCTGGCGGGGCCGACCAACTGGCTCACCGACCGGGCGGAGCGCGCGGGCGGGGTCGAGCTCAGCATGGCCGACTACCAGATCGCCTACGGCCAGCTGCCGTGGGAGGTGCGCCGGCGCATCGAAGAGCGCTGGGGCAAGCCGGAGGCCGATCCGTTCTACGAGCCGGGCGAGGTCGATTGCGGGCGCTTCAAGCTGTCCGTCCTGACGTTCGGCCACGTGGTCGTGGGCCTCCAGCCCGCGCGCGGCTACAACATCGACCCGACCGACAGCTACCATTCGCCCGATCTCGTGCCGCCGCACGGCTACCTTGCTTTCTACATCTGGCTGCGCGACGTGCACCGGGCCAATGCCATCGTCCACATGGGCAAGCACGGCAACCTCGAATGGCTGCCAGGCAAGGCGCTGGCCCTGTCCGAGACCTGCCTGCCCGAGGCCGTGCTGGGCCCCATGCCCCACGTCTACCCGTTCATCGTGAACGACCCGGGCGAAGGCACGCAGGCCAAGCGGCGCACGCAGGCGGTGATCATCGACCACCTGACCCCGCCGCTGACGCGGGCGGAGACATACGGGCCGCTCAAGGACCTCGAAGCGCTGGTCGACGAGTATTACGAGGCGGCGGGCGTCGACCCCCGCCGGATCGACCACCTGCGGCGCGAGATCCTGTCGCTCACCGCCGCCACCGGGCTCGACGCCGACGTGGGGATGTCGGGCGAGGACGAGGACACCGACCTCGCAAAGCTCGACGCCTATCTCTGCGAACTCAAGGAAGCGCAGATCCGCGACGGGCTGCACGTTTTCGGTCAGTCGCCCGAAGGCCGCCTCGAACGCGATCTCGTGCAGGCGCTCGTGCGCGTTCCGCGCGGGGACGGGAAGGGCGCCAACGCTTCGCTCATCCGGGCCCTGGCGGCGGATTTCGGCATGGCTTTCGATCCGCTCGACTGCGACATGGCCGCCCCGTGGGAGGGCCCGCGTCCCGCGCCGCTCGCGGGTGGCACCTGGCGCACGAACGGCGACACGGTGGAGCGGCTGGAAGCCTTCGCCGCGCGGCTCATCGACGGCGAAGTGGCCCCTCCCGGGCCGGTGAGCGGCGCCGTCACGGAGGCGATCGCCACCACCGTCCGCCCATCCGTCTCCGGCTGCGGTCCGGGTGAAGGCGCGGGGCTTCTCACCGCGCTCGAGGGGCGTTTCGTCGCCCCGAAGCCCTCCGGCGCGCCCACGCGCGGACGGCTCGACACGCTGCCCACCGGCGGCAACTTCTTCTCCGTGGACAGCCGCGCGGTGCCCACGCCCACCGCCTGGGCGCTGGGCTGGAAATCCGCGAACCTGCTGATCGACAAGTACCTCCAGACCCATGGCGACTGGCCGCGCACCATGCTGGTGACCGCCTGGGGCACCGCCAACATGCGCACCGGCGGGGACGACATCGCGCAGGCGCTGGCGCTCATGGGGGTGAAGCCGACCTGGGACGCCGCAAACCGCCGCGTCACGGGGTTCGAGATCATCCCCAACACGGCGCTCGGCCGCCCCCGCGTGGACGTCACGCTGCGCGTCTCGGGCTTCTTCCGCGACGCCTTCCCCTCGCTCATCGCGCTGGTCGACAGCGCGGCCCGCGCGGTCCAGAAGCTCGATGAGCCCGAGGCGGACAACCCCGCCGCCGCCCGCGCCCGCGCGGGCGAGGCGCAGGCGCGGGTCTATGGCTCCAAGCCCGGGGCTTACGGCGCGGGGCTGCAGGCGATGATCGACGAGAAGCTGTGGGAGCGCAAAGGCGACCTGGCCGACGCCTACCTCGACTGGGGCGGCTACGCCTACGGGGCCGATGCGACCGGAACCCGCGACCGGGAGGGGCTGGAACAACGGCTCGGCCAGACCGAGGCGATCGTGCAGAACCAGGACAACCGCGAACACGACCTGCTCGACTCCGACGATTACTACCAGTTCGAGGGGGGCGCGGCCGCCGCGGTGTCGACGCTGCAGGGGCGCGAGCGGCCGATCTTCCACAACGACCACTCCCGCCCGGAACGCCCCGTGATCCGCACGCTGGACGAAGAGATCGGCCGGGTGGTGCGCGCGCGCGTGGTGAACCCCAAGTGGATCGACGGGGTCAAACGGCACGGCTACAAGGGCGCGTTCGAGATCGCGGCGACGGTCGATTACCTCTTCGCCTTCGCGGCCACCACGGGGGCGGTGAAGAGCCACCATTTCGACCTGGTCCACGCGGCCTTCCTCGAGGACGAGGACACGCGCGACTTCATCGCCGAGCACAACGCCCCCGCGCTGGCCGAGATCGCGCAGCGCCTGCGCGAGGCGATGGAGCGCGGGCTCTGGACGCCCCGGTCCAACTCCGCGCGCGCGCTCATCGACCAGCTCGCCTGACCGGCGCTCAGCCGCAGGCGAGCCGCGCTTCGATCACCGCGTGGTCGCCCTTGAGCGTGCCCTTCCAGACCCGGCACCCGGTGGCCTGCCGGATCGCGACCCTGGCCCGGTCGTGCACGACCGAGAGGCGCGGCCTGAATTCGCGCGAGGTTCGGATCACCTCGACCCGGTCGTCCACGCGCCACACCGCGAAGGTGCTGCTTTCGACCGTCACCTCCTGCTGCGCGCCGGACATGAACTTCGGGCTCGGGCTGTTGCAGGCGGCGAGGGCCACGAGGGCGAGGGGGACGAGACGGCGCATGGCCCGATCCTCCTTCCCGATGGTTAACATGCCGTTAATCGGACCCCGCGCGCCCTTGCCATCGGCGCCGCCCCGGCCCACTCTGGCGCTCCGCCAAACAGGGAGGCCCGGATGAGCGAAGACACCGACCGCCACGCGCAGAAGATGGCCAAGAAGAAGGCCGCGCGCGACAAGATCATGGCCACCAAGACCGAGGAGAAGGGGCTGATCATCGTCCATACCGGCAAGGGCAAGGGCAAGAGCTCGTCCGCCTTCGGGATGATCTTCCGCGCCATCGCCCACGGCATGCCCTGCGCGGTCGTGCAGTTCATCAAGGGCGGCATGGGCACCGGCGAGCGCGACCTGATCGAAAGCCGGTTCTCCGACCTGTGCCAGTTCCACACGATGGGCGAGGGCTTCACCTGGGAGACCCAGGACAAGTCGCGCGACATCGAGATGGCGCAGGCCGCCTGGGAGAAGTCGAAGGAACTGATACGCGACCCGGCGAACCGCATGGTGCTGCTGGACGAGATCAACATCGCGCTGCGCTACGACTATCTCGACATCGACGAGGTGGTGGAATTCCTGGTCGAGGAAAAGCCCGACATGACCCACGTCATCCTCACCGGGCGCAACGCCAAGGACGACCTGATCGAGATCGCCGACCTCGTGACGGAGATGGAACTGATCAAGCACCCGTTCCGCGCCGGCGTGAAGGCCCAGGCGGGCGTCGAGTACTGAACGCTTCTGCCGTGGGCGCGGCCCGCGGCGGTCCGTCCGGGGCGCGGTCCGCTTCTCTGTTTCGGAAATACCTTCTGGGGTGAGCGCGCAGCGCGAGGGGGCAGACGGCCCCCTGCGGCGGCCGGGCCCGGCGCGGGTTGCCTGGTCCGTGCGCGGGCCGGTGTGACCTGACGCCGCGTTCGGGGGTGACAGGGCGCGCGCGCGCCCTATCCTCTGCGCGAAGGGAGGCCTCCATGACCCAGTATCCACATCTTCTCGCCCCGCTCGACCTCGGTTTCACCACGCTGAAGAACCGGGTGCTGATGGGTTCCATGCACACCGGCCTCGAGGAGCGCGGCGACTGGAACCGGGTGGCCGAGTACTACGCCGCGCGGGCGCGCGGCGGGGCGGCGCTGATGGTGACCGGGGGTATCGCGCCCAACCCCGAGGGGGGCGTCTTTCCGGGGGCCGCCGGGCTCTACACGCCCGAGGACATCGCCAACCACAAGATCGTCACCGACCGGGTGCACGAGGCGGGCGGCAAGATCGCGATGCAGATCCTGCATGCGGGCCGCTATGCCTATGGAAAGGATTGTGTGTCGGCGAGCCCGATCAAGTCGCCGATCTCGCCGTTTCCGCCCAGGGAGCTGGACGAGGAGGGGATCGAGAAGCAGATCGCCGATTTCGCGACCGCCGCGGTGCGGGCACGCGAGGCGGGGTATGACGGGGTCGAGGTGATGGGGTCCGAGGGCTACTTCATCAACCAGTTCCTCGTTACCCACACCAACAAGCGCGAGGATCGCTGGGGCGGCTCGTACGAGAACCGGATGCGCCTGCCGATCGAGATCGTGAAGCGGGTGCGCGAAGCGGTGGGCGAGGATTTCATCATCATCTACCGGCTGTCGATGATCGACCTGGTGCCCAACGGCTCCACCTTCGACGAAGTCGTGCAGCTGGCCCAGGAGATCGAGAAGGCCGGGGCCACGATCCTCAACACCGGCATCGGCTGGCACGAGGCGCGGGTGCCCACGATCGCGACCAGCGTGCCGCGCGCGGGCTGGGCCTGGGTCACGAAGAAGCTCATGGGCAAGGTGGGTCTGCCGCTCATCACCTCGAACCGGATCAACACGCCGGAGGTGGCCGAGGAGCTGCTCGAGGGCGGCGCGGCCGACATGGTGTCGATGGCGCGCCCGTTCCTGGCGGATGCCGATTTCGTGGTGAAGGCGGCCGAGGGGCGCGGGGCGGAGATCGCGCCCTGCATCGCCTGCAACCAGGCCTGCCTGGACCACACCTTCTCGGGCAAGATGACCTCCTGCCTCGTGAACCCGCGCGCCTGCCACGAGACCGAGCTTGTCATCGCCCCGGCCGAGACGCCGAAATCGGTGGCCGTGGTCGGGGCAGGACCCGCGGGGCTGTCCGCCGCGATCACGGCCGCCGAGCGCGGGCATCGCGTGACGCTGTTCGACAAGGCCGACCGGCTGGGCGGCCAGCTTCACATGGCGGCCGCGATCCCGGGCAAAGAGGAATTCCAGGGGCTGATCGCCTGGTTCGAGACGATGGTCGAGAAATGGGGGATCGAGACGCGGCTCGGCAGCGCGGCCGGGGCCGACGATCTTGCCGGGTTCGACGAGGTGATCGTGGCGACCGGGGTCAACCCGCGTGACCCGGGGATCGAGGGGCAGGGGGGCGACAACGTCCTGTCCTACATCGACGTGCTTCTGAACAAGGCGCCCGTGGGTGAGCGCGTGGCGATCGTGGGGGCCGGCGGCATCGGCTTCGACGTGGCCGAGTTCCTGACGCATCAGGGCAAGAGCCCGACGCTCGACATCGACCTGTGGCGCGAGGAATGGGGGGTGTCCGACCCGGCCGAGGATGCCGGCGGGCTCGACCCCGAGGGGCCGCATCCCGCGCCCTCGCCGCGTCACGTGACGCTCATGCAGCGCAAGGCGAAGGCGCTGGGCAAGGGGCTGGGCAAGACGACCGGCTGGATCCACCGCGCGAGCCTTCGGATGAAGGGGGTCGAGATGGTGGGCGGCGTGAACTACGAACGTATCGACGCCGAGGGGCTGCATGTCTCGAGCGGCGAGGGGCGCGAGGACCCGCGCGTGGTCGCGGCGGACACCATCGTGCTCTGCGCGGGCCAGGTGAGCGAGCGCAGCCTGGCCGACGCGCTGGCCGAGCGGGGCGTGACGGCGCACGTGATCGGCGGCGCGGACGTGGCCGCCGAGCTCGATGCGAAGCGCGCGATCGACCAGGGCACGCGGTTGGCGGCCTCGCTCTGAGGCCGGCGAACGCGCCCTAGACGGGGCGGGTGCGCAGGAAGAGGTAGAGCGGGAAGCCGCAGGACACGCCGATGAAAAGCGCCGCGGGGATGGCCCAGAGCGCCGACCAGTTCCGGCGCACCGCGGTTTCCGCGATGATCCAGATCGTGAGCGTCGCCCCGGCGATCATCAGGTCGATGGCCATGCCGGTCACCGCGGGCCCCTGCGTCCATTGCGCGAACAGCCCCGAAAGGCTGGCCCCGTCCGAGGTCAGGTATGTCATGAAGTGCCACATCGGCCAGATGGCACCGACGACGGCGAGGGCGAGGTAGAGAAGGCGTAGCTTGGACATGCCCCGATTACGGCCCGAAGCCCGGTCCGGATGCAAGATCGTTCACCCGTTCCCCGGCGGCTCGAACCGGACGAGCACGGTGAACGGCTCTTCGGTGACCGAGCGCATGAGCTGGAAGACGCGGATTTCCAGCTGCCCGGGCAGGTTGCCGATGAACTGCCGTTCGTTGCGGGCGTCGTAGTAGCCGGGGACCGTGAGCGACACGTTGATGCCGTCGAGCACTTCGAGGCTCAGGTTCTGGCCCTGGGGGAAGCGCAGGTCGTAGCACACCACGCCGTCGGGCGGGGCGATCCCCTCGATCCGGGTGTCGCCCTCCATCTCGACCGGCGTGCAGGTCTGGGCCGTCGCCGGCTGGAGCGACAGGAGGAGCGCGGCGCAGAGATATGCGGCGGCACGGAGCATGTCTCCAGCTTGGCGCGTAGACGCTCCAAGGCAAGAAAAATCACGCATCGGGCGCCCGTCGGGCGGTCGATCGGCAAGATTTTTCGGCATGTTCCGCGATCCGCGTTAGACTGGTCCAAGGCAAAGGGAGGTTCGCATGTATGCGTTTCGACGGTTCGCCGTGCGCCGGTCGCGCCAGTTCGAGTGGCTCTACCAGGTCTTGGAGCGGGTGTTGGTCGGGCTCGATCCCATCCTGTCGCGCATCGGCTACGGGCGGCTCGAGCGGCCGATGGCCTTCGTCGAACGGCACGTGAAAGGGCTCATGTTCGACTGCAGGATGTGCGGGCAATGCGTCCTGTCCTCGACCGGCATGTCCTGTCCGATGAACTGCCCCAAGCAGTTGCGCAACGGCCCCTGCGGCGGGGTGCGCCCGGGCGGGTTCTGCGAGGTGAAGCCCGAGATGCGCTGTGTCTGGGTGGAGGCCTGGGACGGCGCCTCGCGCATGAAGCACGGGGACAAGATCCGGGTGGTGCTGCCGCCGGTGGACCGGACGCTCGAGGGCAGCTCGGCCTGGCTTCGCGCCAGCCGTGAACGCATCCAGGCGATCCAGGGCGGTGACGACGCGAACCGGACTGCGCTGGCCGATGCCTACCCGGAGGCGCGGGAGAGCGCGCCGACCTCGGCCCCGCTGACGGCGGAGCCGGGCAAGGGGGGTGCATCATGAGCAAGTTCTTCGAAGATCCCAACGCGATACGGCCCTACGAGCCGATCCCGGACGGCCATGTCTCCGGCAGCCTTCTGGAACGTGCGCTCAGGGCCGGGGAGTTCGCCGTCACGTCGGAACTGAACCCGCCGGACAGCGCCGACCCGGAAGACGTGTTCGAGGCGGCGCGGCCCCTGGCCGAGGTCACGGATGCGATCAACGCGACCGATGCGTCGGGGGCCAATTGCCACATGTCGTCGATCGGGATCTGTTCGCTGCTCACCCGGACCGGGCACGGGACGGTCTACCAGATCTCGTGCCGGGACCGGAACCGGATCGCCATCCAGGGCGACGTGCTGGGGGCGGCCGCGATGGGGGTGCGCAACGTGCTGTGCCTGACCGGCGACGGCGTGGGGGCGGGGGATCAGCCCGGCGCGAAGCCGGTCTTCGACCTCGATTCCGTGTCGCTGATCCGGCTGATCCGCACCATGCGCGACACCGGGCAGTTCCTGTCGGGGCGCAAGATCACCAAGCCGCCGCGGCTGTTCATCGGGGCGGCCGAGAACCCCTGCGTCGATCCAGTCGACTACCGCGCGGACCGGCTGGCCAAGAAGGTCGAGGCGGGGGCGGATTTCATCCAGACCAACTACATCTTCGACATCCCGCGCTTCGAGCGGTTCATGGAGCGGGTGCGCGACATGGGGCTCGGCAAGCGGGTGTTCATCCTCGCGGGCGTCGGCCCGCTGGCCTCGGCGAAGGCGGCGCGCTGGATGCGCTCGAACGTGCCGGGCCTGCACATCCCCGACAGCGTGATCGAGCGGCTGGAGAAGGCCGAGAAACCGGGGGACGAGGGGCGAAAGATCTGCGTCGAGCTGATCCAGCAGATCCGCGAGATTCCGGGCGTCTCGGGCGTGCACATCATGGCCTACCGGCGCGAACACCTGGTGGCCGACATCCTGCGGGAGGCCGGGATCGCGCGGATGGCGAAGGCGGGCTGAGCGGTCGTCCGGCTCAGCCCAGGGCGGCGCGCCAGCGGGCGATCTGTTCGCGCACGCGGGCGGGCGCCGTGCCGCCGTAGGAGATGCGCGAGGCGACGCTGGCGTCGACGGTGAGCACGTCGAACACGCCCTCGGTGATCCCGGCGTGAACCGTCTGCATCTCTTCGAGCGACAGGTCCGGCAGGTCGCAGCCCTTGGACTCGGCCATCGCGACGAGCGACCCGGTGACGTGGTGGGCGTCGCGGAACGGCAGCCCCAGCTCGCGCACCAGCCAGTCGGCCAGGTCGGTGGCGGTAGAGAAGCCGGAGGCGGCCGCGGCGGCCAGCGCGTCCTTGTTGGCGGTCAGGTCCGAGACCATGCCGGTCATCGCCGCGAGCGACAGCATCAGGTTGTCGGCGGCGTCGAAGACCTGTTCCTTGTCCTCCTGCATGTCCTTGGAATAGGCCAGCGGCAGGCCCTTCATCACCGTGAAGAGCGCGACCATCGCGCCCATGATCCGGCCGATCTTGGCGCGGATCAGCTCGGCGGCGTCGGGGTTCTTCTTCTGCGGCATGATCGACGAACCGGTCGAGAAGCGGTCGGACATGGTCACGAAACGGAACTGCGCCGAGGACCAGATCACCAGCTCTTCGGAGAACCGGCTCAGGTGGACCGCGCAGATCGCCGCGTTCGACAGGAATTCCAGCGCGTGGTCGCGGTCGGACACGGCGTCGAGCGAGTTGGCCATCGGACGGTCGAAGCCGAGCGCCTCGGCGGTCGCGTCCCGGTCGATGGCGAACCCGGTGCCGGCCAGGGCGGCGGCGCCAAGCGGCGACTCGTTCATCCGTCTGCGGGCGTCCTCGAAACGCGACTTGTCGCGGGCGAACATCTCGACATAGGCCATCATGTGGTGGCCCCAGGTCACCGGCTGCGCGGTCTGCAGGTGCGTGAAGCCGGGCATGACCCAGTCGGCCCCCGCCTCGGCCTGGTCGAGGAAGGCGCGGATCAGCGCGTCGAGCCCGTCGATCGCGGCATCTACCTGGTCGCGGACCCAAAGGCGGAAATCGGTGGCCACCTGGTCGTTGCGCGAGCGCGCGGTGTGAAGCCGGCCGGCGGGTTCGCCGATCAGCTCCTTCAGCCGGGCTTCCACGTTCATGTGGATGTCTTCGAGGGCGGTGGAGAACTGGAATTCGCCGTTCTCGATTTCTGACAGAACCGTGAGGAGCCCTTCCCGGATCGCCTCGGCATCTTTATCAGAGATGATGCCCGTGGCCGCCAGCATCGCGGCATGGGCACGCGAGCCGGTGATGTCCTGCGGGGCCAGCCTCTTGTCGTAGCCGATGGACGCATTGATCGCTTCCATGATCGCGTCGGGCCCTGCGGCGAAGCGTCCCCCCCACATGGCGTTGGCGGTTTTTTTGTTGTCTGATGTCATCGCAAAGGCCCTGGAGATCCACATGATCCTACGTTCCGCCCTGCTATACGCGGCCCTTCTGTTGGGTGCAAACATCGCCCATGCCGACATGGCGGATATCGCCGCGCTGCGCGATGGCGACATGAAGAAACTGATGTTCCACGAGGCGGCCAAGCCCGCCGGGACCGCCAACTTCGAGACCCCGGAGGGCGAGGTTCACACGCTCGAAGATTACCGCGGCAAGGTGGTGCTTCTGAACTTCTGGGCCACCTGGTGCGCGCCGTGTCGCGAAGAGATGCCTTATCTCGATGCGCTTCAGGCGGAATTCGGCGGCGACGATTTCGAGGTCGTGCCCGTGGCGACCGGGCGCAACCGGGTCGCGGGAGTGAAGAAGTTCTTCGGTGAGGTCGGGGTCGAGAACCTTCCCATCCTGCTTGACCCGAAACAGGCGCTGGCGCGCGAAATGGGCGTCATGGCGATGCCGGTGACGGTGCTTCTGGACCGCGAGGGCAACGAGATCGCCCGGCTCATGGGTGACGCGCACTGGGCCTCGGACAGCGCGAAGGCGATCGTCTCGGCCCTGATCGCCGACGGCGGAGGCAGCTGAAAACGGGGCGTGTTTCCGTCGCGCCCGTATTGACAGCCACAGCGCACGCGGCTTCCCTTGAAGCGGGAGGGAACGCACATGCCGCTTTGGCTTCTGGGTATCATCGTCGTCGTCGGTCTGACCGCGATCTGGGTGTTCATGCGGCTTTACGGCTTCGACAAGTCGCTGAAGCTGACCCACGAGATGGCGGGACAGGAATTCACCACCGACAATCCCGGCCTCGTGGCCGAGGACATCGTGCTGGCCCGCTCGGGCCAGGCGGCGCTGATCCGGGCGGCGGGCGACACATACGTGCTCTGGGTCATGGGGCAGGACGTGGCGACCCACAACCTGGCCCGCGCCCGCGTGACCGAGGCGCCGGAAGGCGTGACCCTGAGGCTTCCCGATTTCGCGGCCCCCAAGGTCACGATCCATCTCACCGATGACGAGAAACGCACCTGGCTTCCCCTGATCGAGGCGGCGAACTGATGGACCTGTCGCAGCTCACCTACCCGGATGTCGTCTCGCTCGCCGTGCCGCTCTTCGTCACCGCGATCCTGGTCGAGGTGACGTGGATCTTCGTGAAGGGGCGCGGCGGGCGCTACGAGTCGCGCGACGCGATGACGAGCCTCGCGATGGGCGTGGGCAACGTCGTGTCCGGCATCGTCCTGGGCTTCATCACCTTCGGCTTCTTCATGTGGCTGTGGCGGATCACGCCGCTCGACCTGGGGTCGAGCTGGTGGGTGGTGGCGCTGTGCTTCGTGCTGGACGACCTGCGCTACTACTGGGTGCACCGCTTCGGGCACCGGGTGCGCTGGGTCTGGGCCAGTCACGTGAACCACCACTCGTCGCAGCACTACAACCTGACGACGGCGCTGAGGCAGACCTGGACCGGCACCTTCACCTTCATGATGATCGTGCGCGCGCCGCTGGTTCTGCTGGGTTTTCACCCGGCGATGATCCTCTTCGTGGGCGGTCTCAACCTGATCTACCAGTTCTGGATTCACACCGAGGCGATCGGGAAGATGCCGCGCTGGTTCGAGGCGGTGATGAACACGCCGTCGCACCACCGTGTCCATCACGGGCGCAACCCGCGCTACCTCGATGCCAATTACGCGGGTGTCTTCATCGTCTGGGACAAGCTCTTCGGCACCTTCGTGCCCGAGCTCGAAGAGGACCGGCCGGATTACGGGCTGGTCCACAACATCGGCACGTTCAACCCGCTGCGCGTGGCGTTCCATGAATGGGTGGCGATCTTCCGCGACTGGGCCCAGCCCGGGATCACGTGGCGCGACCGTCTGCTCTATGCCGTGATGCCGCCCGGCTGGCGCCACGACGGCACGGGCGGCGGATCGGAGCGGCTCAAGCGCGACTACGTGGCAAGTCACCCGGAGGCCGCCGGCACGCCGGGGTTCGAGGCCTACGGGCCGACCTCGGCGTCCGCCTCCATCGCCAGCCCGCCGCCGGGACCGCGCGCCCAGAGCCGCTGATCGTCGCGGCAGAGCGTCGCCGTCTCCGTGTGGCCGAGCGGCGCGACCGCGCGGAAGGAGAACGCGGTGAGCGGCCCGAGCGCGCGCGCGGCCTTCAGCATCAAGAACTGGGCGAGAAGCGGACCGTGGGTCACGAGGCCGGGATACCCCTCGACCTCGCGGGCATAGTCCAGGTCGTAATGGATGCGGTGCCCGTTGAAAGTCAGCGCGGAGTAGCGAAACAGGAGCGTGCTGTCGAAGCGCACATCCTCGGCGTTGACGTCCGCGGGCGCCTGCCGGGGTGCGGGGGCCAGGGCGTCCGGATCGGGATCTTCGCGATAGACGAGGTCCTGGAATTCCCGCACGCAAAGCGCGCCCGCCTGCACGATGTCATGGCGCAGGGTGACGAATGCGAGCGGCCCGGTGCGCCCCTGCTTGCGCTGGGTCGACACGACGGTGGAGTGTTTCTCTGCGGGCACCCCGGCGCGGAGCGGTGCGGCGAAGGTCAGTCGGCCCCCGGCCCACATGCGCCGCGGCAGGCCCATGTCCGGGATGAGCCCCGTGCCGGTCCGCGGATGCCCGTCGCGGCCCAGCCCGTCGGCGGGCACGGGATCCCAGAAATAGACCTGGTGGAAGAAGGGCGGCAGCGGATCGCCCTTGGCGAACCTCTCCGCGCGCCCCAGCGTCACGGCCAGCGCGTCGGCGCGCGCCGGGTCCATCACGTCGCGGATCACGCCCCCGTCTCGGCCCGCAGGCGCTCCATCAGCGCGGTGAGGAACTTCATCGACACCTCGCTCTTCAGCCGCCCGTCCTCGTCGAAGGCCTCCTTGGAGTTGCCCACCAGCACCTCGGGCCCGTAGACGAGGTTGGGGCGGAACGGCATCATGCACAGCACCAGGTTGTGCATCGCGCGCGCCCCGCC
The DNA here is from genome assembly GCF_009882975.1 of Maritimibacter harenae. GTDB lineage: Bacteria > Pseudomonadota > Alphaproteobacteria > Rhodobacterales > Rhodobacteraceae > Maritimibacter > Maritimibacter harenae. The sequence goes on along the minus strand of NZ_WTUX01000012.1, from coordinate 170,351 downwards.
GGAGATGCCCGACGACGCGGCGATCAGCGACACGGGCTTGTCCTTCCAGGCGTTGCCCTCGCAGCGCGACACCCAGTCGAGCGCGTTCTTGAGCACGCCGGGGATGTTCTTGTTGTACTCCGGGCTGGAGATCACCACCGCGTCCGCCCCGGCGATCTGGTCGTTGAGCCGAAGCACGCTGTCCGGAATGCCCGGCCCGTCCTGGATGTCCTGGTTGAAGACCGGGAAATCGATGTCGGCCTCGACGTAGTCGCAATCGCCGAAGGCGCGCGCGGCCTCCTTCAGGAGCAGGCGGTTCGTCGAGGCTTTACGCAGGGCACCGGGGATGCCAAGCAAGGTGGGTCGGGACATACGGAACTCCTTTGACTTCCTGTGTAGAAAACGAAGCGCGCGCATGAAAGGTTCAGTTATGCGTCATGGCGGTCAGATCCTTGTCGACCAGTTGAAGATCCAGGGGGTGCGCCGGGTGTTCTCGGTCCCCGGGGAAAGCTTTCTCGCGGCCCTCGACGGGCTCCACGACAGCGGGATCGAGAACGTGGTGTGCCGCCAGGAAGGCGGCGCCGCCATGATGGCCGAGGCGCATGGCAAGCTCACCAACACGCCCGGCGTGCTCTTCGTGACGCGCGGGCCGGGGGCGACGAACGCCTCGTCCGGGCTCCATGTGGCGATGCACGATTCCACGCCGATGATCGTCTTCGTGGGGCAGGTGGCGCGGGGCCATCGCGACCGGGAGGCGTTCCAGGAGGTCGACTACCGGCAGATGTTCGGCGGTCTGGTGAAGTGGGTGGCCGAGGTCGACCAGACCGAGCGCCTGCCCGAATACATCTCGCGCGCCTTCCACACGGCGATGTCGGGACGGCCCGGACCGGTGGTGCTCGCGCTGCCCGAGGACATGCTGTCGGATACGGCCGACGCCGAGGACATGCCGGCGCGCGCCGTGCCGCCGGTCACGGTGGCGCCGGAGACGGTGGGCGCGGTGGCCGCCATGCTGAGCGAAGCGGAACGCCCGCTGGTGGTCGCCGGCGGGCCGCTCTGGACCGAGCAGGCCGCCGCCGACCTTGCCGGCTTCGCGGACGCGCAGGGCCTGCCGGTGGCGGTGTCGTTCCGGCGCCAGGACTACATGGACAACCGGCACCCCAACTACGTGGGCGACCTGTCGGTCGGCATGCGCCCGGGGCTCAAGCGCGCGCTGGGGGAGGCCGACCTGCTCCTCGTGCTGGGGTCGCGGTTCGGCGACATCGCCTCGGACGGTTACGCGCGCGCCCCCGGCGCGCCCGGGCCGCGCATCGTTCACGTGCACCCGGACCCGGACGAGCCGGGCCGCGTCTATCGCCCGGACCTGGCCGTCACAGCGCCCGCGCCCGCGATGCTCTCCGCGCTCGCCCGGCTCGCGCCGTCCGGGCGCAACGACTGGGCACGCTGGGGCGCGGAGCTGAGGGCCGACTACGAGGCGTGGCAGGTGCCCGTCGACACCCCCGGCGCAGTCAAGCTCGAGCGCGTGGTGGGCGAGCTTCGGGAGATGATCCCGGACGACGCGATCGTCACCAACGGGGCCGGGAACTACAACATCTGGCTGCACCGCTACTACCGCTTCACCCGGCCCAAGAGCTACCTCGGCGCCACGTCGGGCAGCATGGGCTACGGCTTCCCCGCCGCGGTGGCCGTGGCGCTGGAGACCGGCGGACCGGTGGTCTGCTGGGCCGGCGACGGGTGTTTCCAGATGACGCTGAACGAGATGTCCACGGCCATGCAGCACGGCGCGCAGGTGGTGGTGATCGTCGCCAACAACGGGCGCTACGGCACGATCCGGATGCACCAGGAACGCGCCTACCCGGGCCGGGTCTCGGGCACTGACCTCGCCACCCCCGATTTCGCCGCGCTCGCGCGCGCCTACGGCGGGTTCGGTGCCACGGTGCGCGACCAGTCGGAATTCGCCCCGGCCTTCGCGTCGGCGCTGGAGAGCGGCGGGCTGGCGGTCATAGACCTGGTCCTCGATCCCGACGCGCTGACGCCCACCCAGACCCTGTCGGCGCTGCGCGGCGACTGACGCGGCCCGACGGCAAGGCTGCAAGGGGGCTGTCTGCCCCCTCGCGCTGCGCGCTCACCCCCGAAGGTATTTCCGAAACAGAGAAGGGCGCGCGCCCCGGACCTTCTTCGTTTTCCAAGTACCTCGGGGGGCGGAGGGGCTTTGCGCAGCAAAGGCGCTCCAGGGGGGCTGGCCCCCCTTTGCACGGAGGTGGCCGCCGGGCGGGGTCAGGTGGTCTCGACGCAGTGGCGGCGGAAGGCGCGCTTGAGCATGTCCAGCTCGGCGCGCAGGAGGGCGACCTCGGCGCGGAGGTCCTCGTCGAGCGGCTGGCCGGTGACGACAGAGAAGCTTGCGAGCCGGTCGCCGGTGGCGCGGTCGGTGATGAGGAAGGTCTGGACGCCGTCCGAGAGGAGCTCGGCGGGGATCGGGACGGTGACGCGGAACCGGCCCGCCCGGTCCGGGTCTTCGCGCAGGGTGGCGCCGGGGACCTCCTGCCCGTCGTGGGTGACGGCGAGGTCGGGGGCCGTGTCGGCCCCGGTCAGCGTTCCTTCCCACACGCCCGCGTGGATCCGTGTCCTGGTCAGAACCGGCTCGCTCATGTCATACCTCCGCGCGCGGCCGGCGCGAGAAATTCACGTCTCGCAGCATGACCTGGTTCATTTCCGGCCCCTCGAAGATCAGGTCGAGCCAGGCCCGTTCGACACGCTTTTCGTTGAGCTTCGTATAGGCGAGGTCGAAATCGACGGCGAGGTCGCTGTCGGCCAGGGGCAGTTCGCGGACCATCTGTTCGGTGTTGGGGCCGTGCCGGATGTTGAGGCGGGCGAAGATCCGGAGCGGTTTTTCCGTCTCCACGACCGCGTTCATGCGCAGGAGGTGCCTGCGGCCCAGCCCTTCCATCGCGTTTGCGGGCAGCTCGATCACCAGCGACAGGAAGGAGCCGTCGAAGCGGAACACGTCCATGCGCAGCCCGAACGGCGCGAGGTCGCCCTCGCGGGTGTTGCGCAGCTGGCGGATCGTAAGCTCGGAGATGTCGCAATCGTGGAAGACGCTCACCTCGTCCCCGAAGGTCGTCCGGCTCTCGACCGCCGCGCGTCCGGGGGGCGAGATCGGGCCGCACCAGAGAGCGGGGCGCCAGGCCCAGTCGGCGTGGAGCGGTTTCGGGATGGCCCCCGTGTCGCCGCGCGGCAGGGCGAGCCGGCCGTCGGTCACGAAAAGCAGGCGGTCGGCGGTCCGGCGCAGGTCCTGCGCGCGCCCGCGCAGGCGGCGCAGCTGATCGAGCCCCAGCGTGTCCGCACGGGCCGCGATCCTGCGCCAGCGGCGCATCGCCGCGCGGTGCAGCAGGAGATCGAGGGGCCCGAAGGCGCGCTTGGACATGGGTCGCGGTAGCCTTTGTCGTGAACGTTTCCCGATCTACAGCAGAATAACGCCCGCGAGGCAAATGCTTGCGGCCCGGTGGCGCAGGGCGTCAGCCGTCCGGGTTGGCCCGTTGGGTGAGCGCGACGAAGCGGCGGATGAGCGCGAGACCGGTGTCCGGGTCGAGCGGCGCGGCGGCGGTGCCCGAGACCGTGAGGGTGACAAGCGTCCCGGAGCGGGCGAACACCGCGCGCCAGTATTCCTCGGCCAGGTCCACGGTGTCGGTGTCGCGCGCGCGGATGAAGAGCACGTCGCGCTCCTGCTCCATCGACAGGATTTCGACCCCGGCGGTGTTGGGTCCGCGGGCGAGCGTGTCGCGCCCCGCCTCGGACTCGAGGAAGGTTGCGAGCGCGGGCATCTGGCCGGCCGCGAAGGCGCCCGGCGCCACGCCGGCGGTCAGGATCGCGGGGGCCGCGGGGTCGGGTCCGTTGCCGCGGATGCCCTGGCAGGTGCCGTAGAGCAGGAAGGCGCCGCTGTCGCCGTCGCGCCGCTGCGCGGGGTCGAGGCAGTAGCCGCGCGGCGCCTTGATGCGCAGCTGGCCGTCGAGCACGGCGATCGCCGGGCTGTCGGGGTCCGGGCCGCCGATCCCGGCGCAGCCGGTGAGCGTGATCGCGGTCAGCGCCGCGACAAGCGCGCGTTTCATACCTGCTCCCGTTCCTTGCGTGCCACAGGTCTCCGGGATAGGTCGGCGGGAGGCGTCATGCAAGCGACGCTTGTGAGCCCCGGGGCGATGCTTATGTTGGCCCGAGGCGATGATGCGGAGGCGCTGATGGACGACTTTTCGACACCGGCCCTGCCACGGGTGCAGATCTGGCGCACGGCGGTGGGCTTCGTCCTGCTGATCGGGACCTTCTTCGGCGCCACGTTCCTCTTGTTCAGGCTGGGCGCGCGGATGATCGAGGCGCCTGCGCCCGAGATGCTCACGGGCGGCACGCCGTTGAGCGCGATGATCTTCTTCGCGACCTTCATCGGGTTCCACGTGGGGCTTCTCGTCGTGCTGCCGCTGCTGCACCGGCGCGGCTATTCCTCGCTCTTCGGGCCGTCGCGGCGGCTGAACATGCGCCACTTCGCCTGGGGCACGCTGGCCACGCTGGCGCTGGCCGCCGGGCTCTATGGCCTGATGTTCGTCGAGCGGCTCTTTCTGCCCGCAGCCCTCGAGCCCAGCATCGCGCTGCTTCGGCCGGTGGGCGAATGGGCCGTCTGGCTGATCCCCGCGCTGGCGGTGATCTTCCTTCAGACCTTCGCCGAGGAGGCGCTGTTTCGCGGCTACTTGCTGCAGCAGCTGCGCGCCCGGTTCTCGAGCGTGTGGGTCTGGGCGGTGCTGCCGTCCTTCATCTTCGGACTTTTGCACTTCGATGCGGCGACCTATGGCTGGGTGAATGCCGGGGCCTACGTGGTCAACACCACGGTGACGGGCATCCTTCTGTGCCTGATAACCGTGCGCACCGGCAACCTGGGCGCTGCCGCCGGGCTTCATTTCGGCAACAACGCCGCGCTCGTCTTCATCGGGATCGACGGCACGCTGGACGGCTTTTCCCTGGCGGCCGTGGTCATGCCTCTGCAGGAGGGGTACACGGCCTGGTCGATCCTGAGCCAGACCGTCGTGACCCTGATCCTGTTCACGATCTGGTGGTTCTGGATGAACCGGCGTGACAAGATTGCAAATGCGGCGTCCGGCGCATAGGTAGGGCGCGACCCAGCCAAGGATGGTGCGATGAACTGGATCTCGAATTACGTCCGGCCCCGGATCAACTCGCTGTTTTCGCGGCGGGAGGTGCCCGAGAACCTTTGGATCAAGTGCCCGGAATGCGGCACGATGCTGTTTCACCGCGAATTGTCGGACAACCTGAACGTTTGCGGCAGCTGCGACCATCACATGGCGATGACCCCGCGCGAGCGGTTTTCGAAGCTGTTCGACGGCGGCACCTTCGCCGAGGTGTCCGTGCCCGCGCCGATCGACGATCCGCTGAAGTTCAAGGACCAGAAGCGTTATCCCGAGCGCATGAAGGCGGCGCAGAAGAGCACCGGCGAACGCGAGGCGATGCTGGTCGCCGAGGGCGAGATCGGGCGCACCCCTATCGTCGCGGCCTGCCAGGATTTCAGCTTCATGGGCGGGTCGATGGGCATGTACGTGGGCAACGCGATCATCGCGGCCGCCGAACGTGCGGTGAAGCTCAAGCGCCCGCTGGTCCTGTTCTCCGCGGCCGGCGGGGCGCGGATGCAGGAAGGCATTCTCAGCCTCATGCAGATGCCGCGCACCACCGTGGCTGTCGACATGGTGAAGGAAGCGGGGCTGCCCTACATCGTCGTGCTCACCCATCCCACGACCGGCGGCGTGACCGCGTCCTACGCGATGCTGGGGGACGTCCAGATCGCCGAGCCCAACGCGCTGATCTGTTTCGCGGGCCCTCGTGTGATCGAACAGACGATCCGCGAGAAACTGCCGGAGGGGTTCCAGCGGGCCGAGTACCTGCTCGACCACGGGATGCTGGACCGCGTGACGCACCGCAAGGACATGCGCGACGAGCTGATCACCATCATCCGCATGCTCATGAAGGACGGCCCCGTGGTGCGCGGCGATCTGCCCGCCCCTGAGCCCGAACCCGAGGCGGAACCGGCCCCCGCGCCCGAGCAGGACAAGGCAGAGGATGCCGAAAAGGCGCCCGCAGCTGCGAACAAAGAGGCCGACAAGGCGTGAGCACGACCGGCTCGGACGTCATCCTCGATCGGATGATGTCGCTTCACCCCAAGGTGATCGACCTGACCCTGGACCGTGTGTGGCGGCTTCTGGAGGCTATGGACCATCCCGAGCGGCGGCTGCCGCCGGTGATCCACATCGCGGGCACCAACGGCAAGGGATCGACGCTGGCCATGTTCCGCGCCGGGCTCGAGGGCGCCGGGAAGGCGGTGCACGCCTACACCTCGCCGCATCTCGCGCGCTTCCATGAACGCATCCGGTTGGCCGGTGAACTGATCGACGAGGCGCATCTCACGAAGGTGCTCGACCGCTGCTATGCCGCCAACGGGGGCGAGAGCATCACCTATTTCGAGATCACGACCGTCGCCGCGCTGGTGGCCTTCGCCGAGACGCGCGCGGATTACACGCTGCTCGAGGTGGGTCTTGGCGGGCGGCTCGACGCGACCAACGTGGTCGACCCGGTGCTCACGGTGATCACGCCGATCTCGGTCGATCACACGCAGTTCCTGGGCGACACGATCGAGGCGATCGCGCGCGAGAAGGCCGGGATCCTCAAGCGCGGCGTGCCCTGCGTGGTGGGCCCGCAGACCGAGGCGGCGCTCGAGGTGATCGAAGCCAAGGCCGAACGCGTCGGCGCGCCGCTTTTGGTGCACGGCCAGCATTGGCACGTGTGGGAAGAGCGCGGGCGGCTGATCTTCCAGGACGAGACCGGGCTTGTGGACCTTCCGATGCCGGCGCTGATCGGCGCGCACCAGGTGCAGAACGCGGGCGCCGCGCTGGCGGGGCTGCGGGCGCTGGGCTTCGACGAGGCGGCCTGCGAAGCGGCGATGACCGATGCCACGTGGCCCGCCCGGATGCAGCGTCTGCGCACCGGCCCGCTGGTCGAGGCCGCGGGGTCGGCCGAGCTCTGGCTCGACGGGGGCCACAACCCCTCGGCCGGGGAGGCGCTTGCGGCGGCGCTGGGCACCTTGCCCACGCGGCCCCTGCACCTGGTCTGCGGGATGCTGAACACGAAGGATATCACCGGCTTCATGCGGCCGCTCACGGACCACGCCGAAAGCCTGACGGCCGTGTCGATCCCGGGCGAGGCCGCGACGCTGTCGGCGGAGGAGACGGCGACGGAGGCGCGCAAGCTCTGGTCGAACGTCACCACCGCGCCGGACGTGCGAAGCGCGATCGAGGCGATCGTCGAGAAGGCCCCCGAAGCGCGCATCCTGATCTGCGGGTCGCTCTATCTCGCGGGGAATATCCTTCGCGAGAACGGCTAGGCGCCCCCGTTCGGGGCGCCTGTGCGAAAAAAATTCGCACCCGGGACGGCGCGAAAGCCGCTAATCCGACTCAACCCTTTGGTGCGATTCGCTTTTTCCTCAAATGCGTGGGTCATCACCCGAATCACACGAAATATTGACCCTGTTCGGTGATTCGCCCAAGATGTGGTTTATTGAACACCGGGGTCTCACCCGGGCGATTTGAGACCTGTCGAGCAGGACAGGAACAGGGGGGCCGATGATGGTCTGGTTGCTCGTAGGCGTTTTCCTCGCGCTTGTGATCAGCAAGAAACAACGACTGGCGCGTCGGGTGCATTTTTCGCCTGATACCTCGTCATTCTCCATGGAAACGGGCGGTACGCGTTTCACCGGACAGCAGCCGGCACATAATCCGCAAGCGTGCCCACGGGCTTTCCGGACCATGTCACCCCTGCCCACCCAGGTCACGTCGCGTGCCCAGGGTGGGCGAACCCACGGCCAACCGCTTGCCGGTGGCCCTGGGCGCAGGCCCGCCGATCGGCGGGTCATGGCCCGGGTGGATCGCGGAAGGCGCGGCTGCAAGGTGCAGTAGCCGCGTCTCCCGCGGCGCCCGCGCCGGTTCTACTGACCCCAGTCCTTGTCCTGCATCTCGCGCAGGCGGCTCGCGGTGCGTTCGAATTCGAAGCTGCCCTCGCCCTCGAGGTAGAGGTATTCCGGCTGCGCCGCCGCCGAGGCGACCAGCCGCACATGCGCCTCGTAGAGCGCGTCGATCAGCGTGACGAAGCGCTTCGCCTCGTTGAAGTTCTGGCGCGACAGGGTGGGGATGTCCTCGAGCACGAGCACCTTGAGCGTGTCCGCGATGGCGAGGTAATCCGCCGGCCCCAGCATCCGGCCGCAAAGTTCATAGAACGAGGCCCGTCCCACGCCGTTGCGGTAGGCCGGGATCTCGACCTCGCGGTTCTTGACGTTGAGGATCAGCGGCTCGGCCGCGCCGCCGCCCGTGAGGTCCTGCCAGACCGCCTCCACGGCCTTGCGCGCCTCCGCGTCGGCGGGGGTGAAGTAGACCTGCCCGCCGGTCAGGCGGTCCTGACGGTAGTCGCGGTGGGCGGCCAGTTCGTGGACCACGAGCCGTTCCTTGATCAGGTCGATGAAGGGCAGGAAGAGCTGGCGGTTGAGGCCGTCCTTGTAGAGATCGTCGGGCACCCGGTTCGAGGTGGTCACGATCACCACGTTCTCGTTCATCAGGAATTCGAAGAGCCGGCCCACGACCATCGCGTCCGCGATGTCGGTGATCTGCATCTCGTCGAGCGCGAGCACGCGCAGGTCCTTGGCTATCTTCGCGGCGACGGGCGCGATGGCATCGGATTCACCCGATGCGCGGGCGGCGTGAAGCCCCTCCTGCACCTCCTGCATGAAGGCGTGGAAATGGACGCGGCGCTTGCCGGGGATGTCGAGGTGTTCGACGAAGAGGTCCATCAGCATCGACTTGCCGCGCCCGACCCCACCCCAGAGGTAGAGCCCGCCCGGCACCTCCTCGGGCTTGTGGAAGAGCCCGCCCAGGAGCCCCTTCTTGCGCCCCTTGGCGGTCACGAGGTGCTGGCGGATGTCCTCCAGCAGCGGCAAGGCCTCTTCCTGCGCCGGGTCGGGCGTGAGGCTGCCCTCGGCGACGCGGGCGGCGTAGATGTCCTGCAAGCTCTGGCTCATGGTTTTCGTCTAGCCCGGCAGGCAGGATAGGAAAAGGTGATAAGCCACATCACGGTTTAGCGATTGACCGACCGGACCCGGCGGGCAATACCCCCTGCGTCGGAGGACTTTGCATGAACAACGCGCGGCTCGTATCGCCCGTCCTTGTTGCCGGGTGCATCATCATCATGGTCAGCTTCGCCATCCGGGCGAGCTTCGGGGTGTTCCAGATCCCCATCGCGGACGAGTTCGGCTGGGCCCGGGCGGAGTTCAGTTTCGCCATCGCCGTGCAGAACCTGGCCTGGGGCATCGGCCAGCCGATCTTCGCCGCGATCGCCGAGAAGGTGGGCGACCGCAAGGCGATCATCCTGGGCGCGCTGGTCTATGCCGCCGGACTTGTCGCCTCTTCCTTCGCGATGACGCCCGCCGCGCATTCCGTGCTGGAAATCGCCGTGGGCTTCGGGATCGCGGGGACCGGCTTCGGCGTGATCCTCGCGGTGGTGGGGCGGGCGGCCTCGGACAAACACCGCTCGATGGCACTCGCCATCGCGACGGCGGCCGGGTCGGCCGGACAGGTCTTCGGGGCGCCGACGGCGGAATGGCTGCTGACGCTGATGCCGTGGCAGGGCGTGTTCCTGGTCTTCGCGGGGGCGATCCTCGCGGTGCTGTTGGTGCTGCCGATGATGCGCGCGCCGGTGGCCGCGCGCCACGAGATCGAGGAAAGCATGGGCACCGTCCTGGCCCGCGCCCTGCGCGACCCGTCCTACACGCTGATCTTCCTGGGCTTCTTTTCCTGCGGCTACCAGCTGGGCTTCATCACCGCGCATTTCCCCGCCTTCGTGACCGAGATGTGCGCGGCCATCGACCCGTCCGGCACGTTGGCCTCCGTGGGCGTTTCGACGACCTCGGCGCTGGGGGCGGTTGCGATTTCGCTCATCGGGCTGACCAATATCGCGGGGACGCTGCTTGCCGGTCACCTGGGCAACCTGCTGCCGCGCAAGTACCTGCTGGCGGGCATCTACGGTGCGCGCACGGTCGCGGCGGCGGCGTTCATCCTGCTGCCCATCACGGCGACCAGCGTCATCGTCTTCTCGATCGTGATGGGCTCGCTCTGGCTCGCCACAGTGCCCCTGACCTCGGGCCTTGTCGCGCATCTCTATGGCTTGCGCTACATGGGCACACTTTACGGCATCGTCTTCTTTTCCCACCAGCTGGGGAGCTTCATGGGCGTCTGGCTGGGCGGTCGCATGTACGACCTGACCGGCGATTACTCGATGGTGTGGTGGGTCGGCGTGGGGGTCGGCGCGCTGTCGATGCTTCTGCACCTGCCGATCCGCGAGCGCCCCTCGCCGGTGATGGTCCCCGCCTGACGGGTCAGACCGGAAGCGCGGTGGTCTTGAACACGGTGCGCAACGCGAAGCTCGACTGCATGCCCTGCACGCCGGGCAGGCGGGCGAGCTTCTGGCGGTGCACCCGCGCGAAATCGTCGGTGTCGCGGGCAACCACCTTCAGGATGTAATCCGCCGTGCCGGCCATCAGGTGACATTCCAGCACCTCGGGGACCAGCGCCACCTCGCGTTCGAAGGCTTCGAGAAGCTCGTCGGCCTGGCCCGCCAGCGAAATCTCGACGAAGGCCATCGTGGGAAAACCCATTTGCCGGGCGTTGAGCAGCGCGACATACTCGCGAAGGAACCCTTCCTTCTCGAGCCGCTGCACCCGGCGGTGACAGGCCGAGGCCGAGAGGTGGACGCGCTCCGCGAGGTCGGCGTTCGAGATCCGGCCGGCGCGCTGCAGCACCGAAAGGATGCGACGGTCCATCTCGTCGATCTGGGGTTCCATCGAATATCCTTGCCGTTATTTGTCAAATCGCCGTGAATTCTTCGCGCAATGTCGCGCGAAGCGGGACGGATTTCAATCCCATTGCGTTCGCTTCGCCGTAGGCTGGGGGCAAGGAAAAAGGGAGAGAACGGAATGCTGATCGGTTGTCCGAAAGAGATCAAGCCGCAGGAATTTCGCGTCGGCCTGACGCCGGCCGCCGCCGCCGAAGCCATCGCCCACGGTCACGCGGTGATCGTCGAGAGCGCGGCCGGCGAAGGCTCGGGTTTCACCGACGATGCCTATCGGGCCGCCGGGGCCGAGGTGGTGTCGACCGCCGAGGAGGTCTTCGCGCGCGCCGAGATGGTGGTGAAGGTGAAGGAACCGCAGGCGGTCGAGCGCAAGCAGCTGCGCGAAGGCCAGGTCCTGTTCACCTACCTCCACCTGGCGCCCGATCCGGCCCAGACCCACGACCTGATCGAGAGCGGCGTGACCGCCATCGCCTACGAGACCGTGACGGACCGCGACGGACGTCTGCCGCTGCTCGCCCCGATGTCCGAGGTGGCCGGCAAGCTCGCCCCGCAGGTCGGCGCCTGGACGTTGCAGAAGGCCAACGGCGGGCGCGGCGTGCTGATGGGCGGCGTGCCCGGTGTCGGCCCCGCGAAGGTCGTTGTGATCGGTGGCGGCGTGGTGGGGACGCAGGCCGCGCGCGTGGCCTCCGGCATGGGGGCCGATGTCACCGTGCTCGACATGTCGCTTCCGCGCCTGCGGCAGCTCGACGACATGTTCCGGGGAGAGTTCAACACCTCCTACTCCTCGCAGGCGCGCACCGCCGAGTTGGTGGCCGAGGCCGACATGGTGATCGGCGCCGTGCTGATCCCCGGTGCGGCGGCCCCGAAGCTCATCAGCCGCGCGCAGCTGTCCGAGATGAAGCCGGGGGCGGCGCTGGTGGACGTGGCCATCGACCAGGGCGGCTGTTTCGAGACCTCGCACGCGACGACGCACCAGGACCCGATCTACGAGGTGGACGGGATCATGCATTACTGCGTGGCCAACATGCCCGGCGCGGTCGCCCGCACCTCGACCCTGGCGCTCGGCAACGCGACGCTGCCCTACATGCTGCGGCTGGCCGACCAGGGCTGGCGCGGGGCGCTGGAAATGGACGAGGGGCTGATGGCCGGGCTCAACGTGCACGCCGGCAAGCTCACGAACTATGCCGTGGGCCGCGCGCTGGAGATCGACGTTGTCTCACCCACGCTCGCGATCCGGGGGTGAGCCTGTGCCGCTAGGCGCGGGCCAGCACCACGTGAGAGACGTGGGGAAAGCGCATGGCCCGGCCGTCGAGGCAGTCGCCGAGACCTGACAGGAAGGCGTCGATGGCGCGGTCGATCGCGCCGTCGGCCAACCCGGCGAGCTTGTCGCCGGTGTGCATGCCGCCCATCGCGCCCTCCGCGAACGCCCTTGCATCCGGGTGATGCAGATCGAGCGCGGTCGACTCCACGCTGATCTGTCCGAACCCGGCCTCTTCGAAAAGCCGGCGAATGTCGGCGGCGTCCGGCAGGCCGCAGATGGCGCGCACCGCGTCCCCGGCCGACTCACCCACATGGGCGTCCAGCGCGGCGGCCTGTGCCTTGAGCATCGGGTTCACGTCGATGTCCTGCTGGATGCAGAACGCGACCCTGCCGCCGGGTTTCAGGACCCGCCGAAGGTCACGCAATGCCGCGGGCCGGTCCGGGAAGAACTGAAGCGCCTGCTGGCAGAACGCGATGTCGAAGCTGTCGTCGGGAAAGGGAAGGGCCGCGGCGTCCGCCTGGAGCCATTCAGCCGTCATGCTGGTCGCTTCGGCCAGGACGCGGGCGACGGCCAGCATCTCGGCACTGTGGTCGACGCCCACGAGACGGCCGGGGGGCGGGTCGAGCCGAGCCAGCTCACGCGTGACCACGCCGGTTCCGCAGGCCAGGTCGAGGACATGCTCGCCGGTTTGCGGCCGGGCGCGCTCGATCAGGTGTCGCGCCCAGGGCTGAAAGATGACCGGGACCAGAACGGACTGATAGCGGTCGGCAAACGTCTTGGTTTCCATTGCCGCATCTCCATGAGGGATCATACCTCATTTCGTGCGGCAAGGACATCACGATGACCTGCGCCGGCCCCGCGGGGGCCCGTGTCTGTCGTGATTGTCCGGGGAGGGGCCGATCGATTCCGTCGCATGCGGCCCGGAAGGTGAATGGTAGCGTGGGGCGGACTTGAACCGCCGACCCCAGCATTATGAGTGCTGTGCTCTAACCGGCTGAGCTACCACGCCATTCACACGAGGCGCTAGGTAGCCCCGCCGGTGCCCCCTGTCAACGCGGAAATGGCGCAAAAATGCGGGTTCTTCGGGGGTGGCGGAATTTCCCTTCGATTCCGCCTCCGGGTGGCCGGAACGCGCCGCCCGCCCCGGTGCATGGCCGGGGCAGGCGGTGGCCCGTGTCAGCTTTCCTGCGGCTTGCCGAGGCCGGTGTCGGTGCCCGGCTCGGCCTGCACGTAGAGCGTGCGGTGCGGGAAGGGAATCGACAGGCCGGCGGCGTCGAACGCCTCTTTCAGGTTCTTGGTGAACTCGAATTTCAGGTCCCAGTAGTCGGCCGCGTCCGCCCACATGCGCATGGTCAGGTCGACCGAGCTGTCGCCGAGGTTGGTGACGCGGGCCCAGGGTTCCGGATCGTCGTGTACGCGCTGGTCGGCGCGGGCCATGTCCAGCATCACCTCGAGCGCCTTGTCGATGTCGTCGGCGTAATCGATCCCCATCGTCAGGTCGACGCGGCGGGTTTCATGGTGCGACCAGTTGGTGATGATCGCGCCCCAGGCCTTGCCGTTCGGCACGACGATCTGGACGTTGTCGGGCGTGGCGAGCTCGGTGAAGAAAAGGTTGATCTCCTTCACCGTGCCCGAGGTGCCGTCGATCGAGACGTATTGCCCGTTCCGGTAGGGGCGGAAGAGGATGATCATGAAACCCGCGGCGAGGTCGCCCAGCGTCCCCTGAAGGGCGAGACCGATCGCCAGCGTGGCGGCACCAAGCATGGCGACGAGCGACGTGACCTCGACCCCGAAGACGTTGAGAACCGTGATCAGGACGATCGCGATCAGCACCCAGCGCACGACGGAGGAGACGAAGCTGCCGACCGTCTGGTCGATCCGCTCGGACGCCTCCAGGCGTTTGCGCACCATCCGGGCGATCGCGCTGGCCACGATCCAGCCGACGATCAGGATGATCAGCGCCTTGATGCCGTTCATGATGTAGGGAAGGAATTCCCCGAACTTGTTCAGCCAGGTTGCGATCTGGTCTTCCATGTCTGTCGTCCTCATTCTTTCTTCAAAAGAATGGGCCCGACGGTGCGGGCCCCGTTCGCGTTTCGGGCGGCGGCCCGGACGGTCCCGGCCATGCCGCGCAATGTGGGGTGCCGGCCGACGGCCCCGGATCCGGGGAGTCTACGGCACCCGGCCGGGCCCGGTTCAGGCACAGGGCGATCCCCTGCTCCCGGCGGGCGCTTGGCCGTTCATCGGGATGCTAACATGACGCGCGGCCGGGGCGGAACGGCAAAAGACCCCGCCACCACGGGGGCGACGGGGCACAGGGAAGAGGTCAGGTTGTGCGCTGACGCGCGGCGTTCACACGGTGGACTTGCTCGACTTCGGGCCGAAGATCAGCCACAGGATGAAACCCAGGAGCGGCAGCACGATCACGACGAGCGCCCACAGCACCTTGGCGCCCGTGGAGGCGCCCGAGGAAAAGATCGACACCAGGGCCCAGATGTCGAGGGCGAGCAGGATGAGGCCGCCAAGGCCGGTCAGTTCAAACATGTTCGTCTCCATATCGCTGGTCCTTTACGGATCAGGCTTCCGAAGACAAACGCGGTCCGGTGGCGCCCGGTTCCTTGCCCCGGCTCAGCCCAGCGTGCCGGTCAGCACGTAGCGCAGGACGCCGACCACCTGTTCCGGCGTGCGCGCGACGGCGAGCGCGGCCGCGTCGACCTCCTTCAGCGCGTGGTCGTGTTCCTCGGGGTGCAGGATGATCAGCGACTTGCCCAGGGCGGCGGCATAGCCCGCGTCGAAGGCCGCGTTCCACTGCTTGTACTTCTCGCCGAAGCGCACGACGACGATGTCCGCCGTCTCGATCCCGTGGCGGGTGCGGATCGCGTTGACCTGCGCGCCCTTGCGGTCATGCCAGAACTTGTCGGGTTCTGCGCCCAGGATCTCGACCCCGCAGTCGTCCGAGGCCGCGTGGTCGGTGACCGGGGCCGCGAAGGAGAGGTCGAGCCCCTTGGCGCCCTCGATGATGCGGTCGCGCCAGTCGGTGTGGATTTCGCCGGAAAGATAAACCTTCATCGTTCTGTGATCCTTCATCGCTTGCCTGCGGTCCTTGTGCCGCAAATGCCCGGGCGCTCCAAGTGTCGGCAGGGATTTGCCGACGCTTTCAGGCGCCATGGAACGCAGCGCGGGGCGGGGCGTTCAGGGGGCAAGGGTGGCAGACACCCGTATCGTGAACGACCCAAAGGAAAGGACACGAGATGACATTCATGCACAAGATGGCCCTCCCGCTGACGCTCGGTTTCGCGCTGACTGCCGGTGCCGCCACGGCACAAGGCATGTTCTTCAGCCAGATCGACGCGGACAACGACGCCACGCTGAGCTATGGCGAACTCGAGATGGCCTTCGGTGCACAGGCCGATGCCGCGCTGGCGATGTACGACGTCAACGACGACGGCCTGATCGAACGCAGCGAAGCGCTCGACGTTCAGCAGCGTGGTGAGGCCCAGGCGTCCACCGCCACCGTGACGGAAGAGCAAGAGGATTCCGACGACATGGCGTCGAACGACACCGTGAGCGCCGGGGCCTCGGCCTCCGCGCAGGTGGACCTTGAGACCAACTAAGAGCCCCTGAGGCTCTCTCGCCCCGGCCGGCCTTCGGCCGGGGTGCCTGACATGAACGGGACGCGTGCCGCATGACGGCCGCGTCCCGTTTTCTTTCGGACCCCGACGAGGTGCCGGTGTCAGCTCCGCAGCGTGCCGCCGGTGGCCTTCTGCACCTTCTCGACGATCTTCGCCGCCACCGCCTCGATCTCTTTTTCCTTGAGCGTCTTGTCGGTGGGCTGCAGGCGTACGGTGATGGCGAGCGATTTCTGCCCGGCTTCGCCCAGTGCGCCGCCGGTGAACTCGTCGAAGACGCGCACGTCCTCGATCAGCGTCTTGTCGGCGCCGGCGGCGGCGTTGACCAGCGTCAGCGCCTCGACGTCCTTGTCGACGACGAAGGCGAAGTCACGCTCGACCGGCTGCAGGTCCGAGATCGTGAGCGCGGGCCGGGTGGCGTTCGACTTGCGCGGCATCGGGATTTCCTCGGGGAAGAGGGTGAAGGCCACGGCGGGGCCTTTCACGTCCATCTCGGCCAGCACCTTGGGGTGGAGCTCGCCGAAGACGCCCAGCACCTTCTTGGGGCCGAGGCAGATCTTGCCGTGACGGCCCGGGTGCCACCAACCCTCGGCGCCGCGCAGCACCTGGACCTTGGCGGGTGCGCCCATCGCGGCGAGCAGCGCTTCGGCATCCGCCTTGGCGTCGAACAGGTCGACGGGGCGCGAGGCGCCGTGCACGTCCTTGGGTCCGGTGGCGCCGATCATGACGCCGGAGACGGCGAGGCGCTGTTCCTCGGGCTCGCCGCCATGCCAGGTGGCGCCGACTTCGAACAGGGCCAGGTCCATGAAGCCGCGCGCCTGGTTGCGGGCGGCCGCCTGCAGAAGACCCGGCAGCAGGTCGGGGCGCATGTGGCTCATCTCCGAGGAGATCGGGTTCTCCAGCATCGTGGCCGCGTCCCCGCCGCCGAAGAGCGTGGCGGCCTCGGCGTCGATGAAGCTGTAGGTCACGCATTCGTTGTAGCCCAGGGCCGCCGCCGTGCGCCGCGCGGTGTTCTCGCGCACCTGCATCGGCGTCAGGACCGGCTTCGGCACGCCCGTGGAAGCGCGCGCCATCGGCTTGCCCTCCAGCTTGGTGAGCGAGGCGATGCGGGCGACTTCCTCGACCAGGTCGGCTTCGCCCAGCACGTCGGGGCGCCAAGACGGCACGTGCGCCATGTCGCCCTCCATGACGAACCCGAGCGCTTCGAGCGAGGCGCGCTGTTCGTCGGCCGGGATGTCCATGCCGACGAGCGACGAGCAGCGGTCCGTGTCGAGCTTGTAGGCCCGGTCGGTGTCGGGCACGGCGCCTGCGGTCACGACGTTGGACGGCTCCCCGCCGCACAGGTCGAGGATCATCTGCGTGGCCAGCTCGATCGCGACCGGGTTGAAGGCCGGGTCGATGCCGCGTTCGTTGCGGTAGCGGGCGTCGGAGTTGATCTTGAGCGCGCGGCCGGTGCGCGCGATCTGGATCGGCTCCCACACGGCGGCTTCGAGGAAGACGTTGACGGTTTCCTCGGTGCAGCCCGTTTCCTCGCCGCCCATGATGCCGGCGATGGATTCGACGCTCTCGTCGTCGGAAATCACCACCATGCCCGGCTCGAACGTGTAGGTGCGTTCGTCCAGCGCCAGGAGCTCTTCGCCCCCCGTGGTCTTGTGGATGCGCAGCGAGCCCGTGACCTTGTCCGCGTCGAAGACGTGCAGCGGCCGGTTCTGGTCGTAGGTGAAGAAGTTGGTGATGTCGACGAGCGCCGAGATCGGGCGCAGGCCGATCGCCATCAGCCGCTGTTGCAGCCAGGCGGGCGAGGGGCCGTTCTTCACGCCGCGGATCAGGCGGCCCTGGAAGATGTAACAGCCGTCGTCACCCTGCGTGTCTTCGTCGATGGTGACGCCGATGGGACTGTCGAACGTGCCCTCGACCTTGGCCTCTGGGGCCGGTTTCAGGGTGCCCAGCCCGCGGGCGGCCAGGTCGCGCGCGATGCCGCGCACGCCCAGGGCGTCGGGGCGGTTCGGGGTGATCGCGATCTCGATCACCGGGTCGACCTTGGCCGGATCGTTGGCCGCGAGCCAGTCGATGAACTTCTCGCCGACCTCGCCGGAGGGCAGCTCGATGATGCCGGTGTGCTCGTCGGACAGCTCGAGTTCACGCTCGGAGGCCATCATGCCGTGGCTCTCGACGCCCCGGATCTTGCCGACCGACAGGGTCACTTCGATGCCGGGGACGTAATCGCCGGGCTTGGCCAGCACCACGGTGATCCCCGCGCGCGCATTGGGCGCGCCGCAGACGATCTGCTTGTCGCCGTCCTCGGTTTCGACGGTGCAGACGCGCAGGCGGTCGGCGTCGGGGTGCTGCTCGGCCGTCTTCACCTTCGCCAGCGTGAAGGCGGAGAGCCGATCGGCGGGGTTCACGACCTCCTCGACCTCGAGCCCGAGGTCGGTGAGGGTTTCGGCGATCTCCTCGACGCTCGCGTCGGTGTCGAGGTGGTCTTTCAGCCAGGAGAGGGTGAATTTCATGTCGGTCTCCGGTCAGTCTTGCAGGCGTTTCGCGAGGTCGTCCTCGTCGCCGATGCTGTAGAGTTTGATTTCGCGGACCAGCCGCAGGGTCGGTTTCAGGGCGAAGCAGGCCGAGCCGACGACGAAAAGCCAGGTCGCGGCAGTCTGCGTGTCTTCCGAAAAGAACAGGAACGAGCCGACGAGGAACGCGGCCGCGGCGAGGAAGTCGACGCAGGTGTAGACGATCTCGAACAGCGCGTAGATGCGCTTGGAGCGCTCGGAGCGCTGGCGGTTCTCGTGTCGGAAGAGGGGCATGTCTTGCTCCTGTGCTTCGGTGATGGCGGGCTGAAGCCCGACCTGCGGGGCGCGGGGCCGGCCGGGTTTCGGGCCTAGCGCGTCAACCCTCCCCGCATGGTCGGCATGTCCAGCGCGGCGAAGCCGTAGTGGCGCAGCCAGCGCAGGTCGCTGTCGAAGAAGGCGCGCAGGTCGGGGATGCCGTATTTCAGCATGGCGAGGCGGTCGATGCCGATGCCGAAGGCGAAGCCCTGCCACTGCGTCGAATCCACGCCGGAGGCGTCGAGCACCTTGGGGTGGACCATGCCGGAGCCCAGGATCTCCATCCAGTCGTCGCCCTGGCCGACCTTGAGCTGGCCGTTCTCCCAGGAACAGCGCAGGTCGACCTCGGCCGAGGGTTCGGTGAAGGGGAAGTGCGAGGCGCGGAAGCGCAGCTCGACCTCGTCCACCTCGAAGAAGGCGCGGCAGAATTCCTCGAGCGTCCACTTGAGGTTCGCCATCGAGATGTCGCGGTCGATCGCGAGCCCCTCGACCTGGTGGAACATCGGGGTGTGGGTCTGGTCGTAATCCGAGCGGTAGACGCGGCCCGGGGCGATGACGCGCAGCGGCGCGCCCTGCTTGAGCATCGCGCGGATCTGCACCGGCGAGGTGTGGGTGCGCAGCACGTGGGGCGGACGGTCGTCGCCCTCGTCGCGGTGCATGAAGAAGGTGTCGTGCTCCTGCCGGGCCGGATGGTGCGGCGGGATGTTGAGCGCGTCGAAGTTGTGGAAATCGTCCTCGATCTGCGGCCCCTCGGCCACGGCGAAGCCCATGTCGGCGAAGATCGTCGTGACCTCTTCCGTGACCTGGCTCACCGGGTGGATCGTGCCCAGCCGCCGGCTGCGGGCGGGCAGCGTCACGTCGAGCCATTCGCCGCGCAGCCGCTCCTCGAGCGCGGCATCGGCGAGCGCGGCCTTCTTCGCGGCCAACGCCGCGTTGATCTCGTCCTTCAGCGCGTTGAGCTTGGGGCCCATGATCTGCCGCTCTTCCGGCGTCATCTTGCCCAGCTCGCGCATCTTGAGCGCCACTTCGCCCTTCTTGCCCACCGCCTGCAGGCGGATGTCCTCGAGCGTGGCCTCGTCGGCGGCCCCGGCCACCAGATCCAGATATTTCTGCCTCAGATCGTCCATCCCGGACCCCCTTGGTTTTCGTCGCCCTCCTGCTAGCACAGGGGGGGTGGTTTGCAAGTCGCTCCTCCGCCCGGCGGGCGGCGTCGCTTTCCCGGTCGCGCGGCCCGGCGAAGTCGCCCGTCGGGCGGATGAGCGGCGCCTGAAACGAAAGAAGCCGCAGACCCCAGCGAGGTCCGCGGCTTCCTGATCCTGTCTTCCCGGTGAGGGAAAAGCTTACGCGAGCGCGGCCTTCGCCTTATCGACGATGGCACCGAACGCGTCCGGCTCGTTGACGGCGAGATCGGCCAGCACCTTGCGGTCGACTTCGATCCCGGCGTTCGAGAGGCCGTTGATGAATTTCGAATAGGTCAGCGCTTCGTCGTGCGCGCGCACGGCGGCGTTGATGCGCTGGATCCACAGCGAACGGAAGTTGCGCTTGCGGTTCTTGCGGTCACGCGTGGCGTACTGGTTCGCCTTGTCGACGGCCTGCGTGGCAGTCTTGAAGTTCGACTTGCGACGACCGTAGTAGCCTTTCGCCTGGTCGAGGACCTTCTTGTGGCGGGCGTGGGTCGTGGTTCCACCTTTGACTCGGGACATGTCGTAGACTCCTCTTAGCGGTCGTAGGGCATCATGGACTTGATGATTTTCGCATCAGGGTCCGACATGACGGTGGTGCCGCGGGCGTCGCGGATGAACTTCTTCGAGCGCTTGATCATGCCGTGGCGCTTGCCGGCCTGTGCGGTGATCACCTTGCCGGTGGCCGACACCTTGAACCGCTTCTTGCAGCTCGACTTTGTCTTCATCTTGGGCATTTGCGTCTCCGTATTGCTGTGACGTGTCACACGACTCGGCATGCCTCTCGAGCCGGCCGCGCTTGGAACTCGGGCGTATAAGGGGCAAAGGCCTGCGTGGCAAGCCTCTTGTCAGAAGAAATAATGCCCGATCACGTTGACGAAGGCCTCGGGCACGTCGGTCCAGCCGTAGCCGCCCGGTTTTCGGGTCAGCGCGTAGCCCACGAGGCCGCCGCCCACGAGGATCAGGAGCGCCGAGACACGCGGGGTGCGCGAGTCGATCAGCGCGCTCAGCGCCGAGGGGAGCGACAGGGCGAGGATCACCACGCCGGCAACCATGTAGAGGTCGTAGGGCATGTCAGGGCCTGCCTGCCGTCATGATGTCACGGTCCCGTTCCGCTGTCCGGCCCGCACGCGGGCGTTCCGTCCGTTCTAGCTCAAAACACGCGGGCGGGGCAGGATTTTTTCGGCGGGGCGGTGCGGCTCACTCCGGGTCGGTGGCGAAGATCAGGCGCTCGGCGCAGGGCGCGACGCGCAGGATGTTCGTGGTTCCGGGCACGTTGAAGGGCACGCCGGCGGTCACGACGATCTGGTCGTCCTCGCCCGCAAGCCCGGTCGAGCGGGCGGCGCGCGCGGCCGCGACCACGGCCATCTTGAAGCGGTCCACGCGGCCGGTCATGAAGCTCTGCACGCCCCAGGTCAGGCACAGCCGGCGCGCCGTGCCCACCAGCGGGGTCAGAGCGATGATCGGCACCTCGGGCCGTTCGCGGGCCACGAGCGAGGCGGTGGTGCCCGACTGCGTGAAGCAGGCGATGGCGCGAATCTCGGTCGCCTCGGCGATCTCGCGGGCGGCCGAGACGATACCGTCGGCGATTGTGTTGCGCTCCACGGTGCGCGAGTTGTTCAGCACTTGCCGGTAGGTCGGGTCGCTTTCCACCTCGATCGCCACGTCGTTCATCGTCGCCACCGCTTCGCGCGGGTAATTGCCCGCCGCGCTTTCGGCCGAGAGCATGACCGCGTCCGCGCCCTCGTAGATCGCGTTGGCCACGTCCGACACCTCGGCGCGGGTCGGCACCGGGCTGTCGATCATCGATTCCATCATCTGGGTCGCCACGATCACCGGCTTGCCGGCCCGTCGGCAGGAGTGGACCAGCCGCTTCTGGATCGGCGGCACGTTCTGCACCGGCAACTCCACGCCCAGGTCGCCGCGCGCCACCATGATTCCGTCGGAGGCCGCGAGGATCGCGTCGAAGTCGCGCACGGCCGCCGGTTTCTCGATCTTCGAGAGCACCGAGGCACGGCCCTGTGCCAGCGCGCGCGCCTCCTCCACGTCGTCGGCGCGCTGCACGAAGGACAGGGCGAGCCAGTCGACGCCGAGCTGGCAGGCGAATTCAAGATCCTCGCGGTCCTTGGGCGACAGCGCCTTCAGCGGCAGCACCACGTCGGGCACGTTCACGCCCTTGCGGTCCGATATCGTGCCGCCCACGATCACCTCGCAATTCGCGAAATCGTCGCCGCATTCCTTCACCTTGAGGCGCATCTTGCCGTCGTTCACGAGGAGCGTGGAGCCGGGCTCCAGCGCCTCGAAGATCTCCCTGTGAGGCAAGCAGACGCGGTGATTGTTGCCGGGCGCGGGGTCGAGGTCGAAGCGGAACATGTCGCCTTCCTCGATATCGGCGGCCTCCGCCACGAAGGTGCCGCAGCGCAGCTTCGGGCCCTGCAGGTCGGCGAGGATCGCGATCGGGCGGCCTGTGTCCTTCTCGACCTGGCGGATCGTGGCATGACGTTCGCGGTGGTCGTCATGGCTGCCGTGCGACATGTTCAGGCGGAACACGTCCGCCCCCGCCTCGCTGAGCGCACGGATCATCTTGTAATCCGACGATGCCGGACCCAGCGTCGCGACGATCTTGATATTGCGGGAACGGTTCATGTGGCCTCGGGTGTTTGCGATAACAGTCGTGCCGTCTCTAGCGTTTGGGCGTGCCTGTCGCAACGGCAAGTGCCGAAATTCCATGCGAAAGGCGGCTCTTTTGCTTTTCGTGCGTCTCGGATACGCAGGATTGGCGACATTCACGACAGGCCCATGACGTATCATCCGTTTCACACCTTCGGCGAGGATCGGCCCGGACGCTGGCTGATCACCTGCGACCACGCGACCAACGCGGTGCCGGAGTCGGTCGCGGGCGGCGATCTCGGCCTGCCGGAGGCGGACATGGCGCGCCACATCGCCTATGATCCGGGTGCGGCCGGTGTGACGTTGGCGCTCGCCGAGATGCTGGACAGCCCCTGCGTGACCGCCAATTTCTCGCGTCTGGTGATCGACCCGAACCGGGGCGAGGACGATCCGACGCTGCTCATGAAGCTCTACGACGGTTCGATCATCCCGGCCAACCGGCAGGCCGGGCAGGCGGAGCGGGAGCGGCGGCTGAACCTGTGCTACCGCCCCTATCATCGCGAGGTCGCGCGCCTTGCCGCGCGCCAGGACGACACGCTCTACGTTGCGGTTCATTCCTTCACGCCGCAGTTCAAGGGGCGCGATCCGCGGCCCTGGCACGTCGCGGTGCTCTTTGCCGACGACGAGCGGCTGTCGGCCCCGCTGATCGACCTGCTGCGGCGCGAGGGCGACCTGGTCGTAGGCGCGAACGAGCCCTACCGGGGTGATCTGCCCGGCGACAGCGTGGACCGCCACGCGATCGCGCACGGCCGGGCGAACGCGCTGATCGAGATCCGCAACGACCTGATCCAGACCGACGCGCAGCAATACGAATGGGCCCGACGGCTGGCCCCGATCCTTGAAGCGGCCCGCGCGAAGGCCGATGTTTGACACACAGGAGGACCCCATGGACGACCAGACCCGCATAGAACTCGAAGCCGCCGCCTTCCGCCGCCTGCGCCAGCACCTGATGGAAGAGCGCACCGACGTGCAGAACATCGACATGATGAACCTGGCCGGGTTCTGTCGGAACTGCCTGAGCCGCTGGTACCAGGAGGCCGCGAACGAGCGCGGCATCGACATGACCAAGGAAGAGGGTCGTGAAATCTTCTACGGCATGACGATGGACGAGTGGAAATCCAAGTACCAGACGGACGCGAGCCCGGAGAAGCAGGAGGCGTTCAAGACCGCGTTCAAGGAAAACGTCACCGACAAGTCCTGATGCTTTTCGCACAGAACCTGTGATTTTTTCGCGACTTCTGTGCGCATCCGGTAGGTCCTACATGGGGGTCAACGAAGAGGAGTTTCTGCGATGACCCGCATGCCGACCTATTTCATTTCCCACGGTGGCGGCCCCTGGCCGTGGATCGAGAACATGCGCCGCCAGTTCGCGGCGCTCGAGACGAGCCTCGCGGCCATGCCGGACGAGCTGCCGGAAAAGCCGAAGGCGGTCCTGATGATCTCGGGCCACTGGGAGGCGGATGGCGTGCGCGTCATGCATGCCGCGCAGCCGCCGATGCTCTACGACTACTACAATTTCCCGCCTCACACCTACGAGGTCGTCTACCCGGCCCCGGGCGCGCCGGAGATCGCCGAACGGGCCCAGGCGCTGCTGGACGCGGCCGGCATCCCGGCCACGCTCGACGACACCCGGGGCTTCGACCACGGCACCTTCGTGCCGGCCGCCGTCATCTACCCTGACGCCGATGTGCCGGTCTTCCAGGTCTCGATGCTGTCGAGCTACGATCCCGAGGCGCATTTCAGGATCGGCCGGGCGCTCGCGCCGCTGCGCGACGAGGGCGTGCTGATCGTGGGATCGGGCCTGAGCTACCACAACCTGCGCGAATTCGGACCGCAGGCGGAAGTGCCGTCTAAGGCGTTCGACGCCTGGCTGAACGAGGTGCTGGACCTGGACCCGGAAACCCGGACCGACAAGCTGATCCACTGGGAACAGGCGCCGCATGCGCGCACCTGCCATGCCGAAGAGGATCACCTGGTCCCGCTCTTCGCGGCCCTGGGCGCGGCGGAAGGCGGCACAGCCACCCGCGTCTACCACGAAGACGGGATCATGGGCGGGGTCACGGCGTCGAGCTGGCGCTTCGACTGACCCCGTTCAGCCCTTCTCGCCGCTCGGTTCGGTTCCCTTGCCCACCAGTTGCGCCTCGGCGAGCTTGATTTCCAGGTCGGCGATCTCGGCGGCCTGCTCCTGCCCGGCCTCGCGGCAGGCGGCCAGTTCGGCGCGCGCGATCTCGAGTTCGCGGCGCGCCTTGCGCCGGCCGCTGCCCATGATCAGCCCGGCGATCAGGCCCACCAGCGCGGCAAGGCCCAGCAGCACCGCCATCTCGGTGATCAGGAAATCCCAGTTTTCGATCACGACCATCGTTCACTCCGGCCATTCGAAGGTCGTGCGCCGGTTCGCCGCGCGTCCCTCTTCGGTGTCATTGTCCGCGATCGGCTCGGTCTCGCCATAGCCCATCGCCGTCATGCGTGCTTCCGGCACGCCGCGCAGTTCCAGCGCGTCGCGCACCGCCTTCGCCCGTTCGACCGAGAGGCGGTAATTGTCGTTCTCGTCGCCTTCGCTGTCGGTGTGCCCGCCGATGATGACGCGCATCTCGGCCTCTTCCGTGCAGTGGAGGAGCAGGCCCGCCATTTCGTTGATGACCCGCATCGAGGCCCCGTCGAGGTTCGCGGAGCCCGTGACGAACTCGATCCCGCGCCCGGCCTGGATCTTCGCAGCCTCGTCCGCGCAGGCCTGCTTCGTGACCTCGAAATCGTATTGCGGCAGCCAGTGGCCAGCCTGGGCCACCTCGCCGGAGCCGCTCGCGCTGTTCGTGCGCGTCACCCAGTTGTCGGGCGCCGCCCCCGCCGTGACCGCGATCTCGGCCGCGGGTCCCAGCACCTCGGCCATCTGGCCTTCGACGTAGCCCGGGTCGAGCCCGGGCAGCGCCACGCCCTCGAGCGTCACGTCGCCGTCGTCCCACCGCACGGTCAGGCGGTCGAGATCGGTCAAGAGCGGCACGAGCGTCTCCAGGAACGGTTCGAGCTCGGGGGCGCGGCCGAAGGTGGTCTCGGTCTCCGCCTCCACGCTGTCGAACCCCAGCGCCTCGGCCATGTCTTCGGGCGGGAAGCTTTCCGGGACGGTGCCCGTGACGTTCAGCCCTTCGGCCGCGTCGTAGGTCAGTTGGAACGAGACGATCCCGGCGTCTTCGAGCGTGATGGAGATCACGGGGTCGACCCCGTCGGGCAGCGCATCCAGGGCTTCGCGTGCCTGTTTCGACTCCGCGGGCGTCCCGGCGCGGCCCGAGAGCACCGCGCTCGACCCGGTGAGCGCGAAGCTGCCTTCCTCGAGCGGGGCCAGCGCTTCGCCCCCGGCAATCAGGATGCGGCTCCACCCCTCCGGCGCCCCGGAGGCGAGCGGCAGGGCCTCGGCGCCGAAGACACCGCCGTTCAGCGCCACCTCGGCCTGCGCCGTGCTGGGCGCCGTGCCGGTGAGCGCGAGCGTGCCGTCGGCGGCCTTGATGAGCGCGGTCTCGTAGGGATCGGCGAGGGGCAGAATGGTCACGTCTCTGGTGGAGACGACCCGCCGCCCGTCGATCGCGTCGAGCGAGGCGATCAGGCTCGCCAGTTCCGTGTCGCTGTCGGCGGTCCCGGAAAGGTGGATGTCGCGGCCCGAGACGGAGACGTCCATCGGATGGATCGCCCCGGTGACGACGCCGTCGGCGGCGCGGGTGATCTGGCGTTCGATCGCCGCTGCCCGTTGGGGAACACCCCAAACGAAGAGCGCGGACAGACCCGCCAGGAGCACGAAAAGCCCCAGAACAAACCGCATGTCACATCTCCCTTGGATCCATGAGGCCGCAAAGCGACCCCCCGCATCAAGGGAAAATGGGTCAGATCGCAGCCTTGCGGCTCTCCTCCAGATAGATTTCGCGAAGCCGTGTCGCAACCGGGCCCGGCGTTCCTTCGCCGATCGGGGCGCCGTCGATCTCGACCACGGGCATCACGAAGGTGGAGGCGGAGGTGACGAAAGCCTCGTCCGCGTCCTGCGCCTCTTCGATGGTGAAACTGCGTTCCTCGACCTTCATCTGGGCTTCCTTGGCGAAGCGCAGGACGGCCGCGCGGGTGATCCCGTGCAGGATGTCGTTGGACAGCTCGCGGGTGATGATGCTGCCGCCCTTCACGATGTAGGCGTTGTTCGATGTGCCCTCGGTCACCTTGCCGTCCTCGACCAGCCAGGCGTCGTCGGCCCCGGCCTTCTTGGCCATCATCTTGCCCATCGACGGGTAGAGGAGCTGCGTCGTCTTGATGTCGCGCCGGCCCCAGCGGATGTCGTCGATCGAGATCACCTTGATCCCGGTCTTCGCCACGGGGCTGTCGGCAAGCCCGGGCTTGCTCTGGGTGAAGAGCACCAGGGTCGGTTTCACGATCTCGGGGTCCGGGAAGACGAAATCGCGGTCGCCCGCCGACCCGCGGCTCACCTGGAGATAGATCATCCCCTCGACGATCCCGTTGCGCTCCACCAGTTCGCGGTGGATGTCGAGCAGGTCGTCGAACGCCTCGGGCTTGTCCATGTCGAGCTCGGCCAGCGACCGCTCGAGCCGCGCCTTGTGGCCGTCGAAGTCGATCAGCTTGCCGTCGAGCACGCTGGTCACCTCGTAGACGCCGTCCGCCATCAGGAACGCGCGGTCGAAGATCGACACCGTGGCCTCTTCCTCGGGCAGGTATTCCCCGTTCACGTAAACGATGCGGCTCATGTGCTGTCTCCTATCCCCAGAGCGCCGGCGTCGGCGGGTGCACGCCCTTCTCGTCGAACACCAGCGGTTGGTCGCGGTCTTGGGCGAGAAGCAGCGGGCCGTCAAGGTCCGTCACCATCGCCCCCTGCGCGACCAGCGTCGCGGGCGCCATCGCCAGCGACGTGCCCACCATGCAGCCCACCATGATGTCGTAGCCGGCCGCGCGTGCCGCGTCGCGCAGCTGCAACGCCTCGGTCAGCCCGCCGGTCTTGTCGAGCTTGATGTTGACCACGTCGTACTTGCCCGCCAGCGCGGGGAGAGAGGCCCTGTCGTGGCAGCTCTCGTCGGCGCAGACGGGCAGGGGGCGCTCGATCTCGGCCAGCATGTCGTCGGCGCCCGCGGGGAGGGGCTGTTCGACCAGCGCGACGCCCAGGCGCACCATGTGGGGGGCGAGCTCGGAATAGACCTCGGCGCTCCAGCCTTCGTTCGCATCCACGATGATCCGGCTCTTCGGCGCGCCGCGGCGCACGGCCTCGAGCCGGGGCATGTCGTCGGGCGTGCCCAGCTTGATCTTGAGAAGCGGGCGGTGCGCGTTCTTCGCGGCCGCCGCCTCCATCGCGGCGGGTTCGCCCAGCGACAGGGTGAAGGCGGTGATCTCGGGCCCCGGTGCGGCGAGCCCCGCGAGCTCCCAGACCCGCTTGCCCGCGCGTTTGGCCTCCAGGTCCCACAGCGCGCAATCCACGGCGTTGCGCGCGGCCCCCGGCCCCAACAGGTCCTGGAGCGCGGTGCGGTCGATATCGGCCGGAAGCCCCTCGATCTCGGCGGTCACGCTCGCGAGCGTCTCGTCGTAACGCGCGTAGGGCACGCATTCGCCCCGGCCCGCGTGGCCATCCGCCTCGGCGCGCACGGTCAGTACCTCCGCCGCCGTCTTGGAGCCGCGCGCGATGGTGAAGACCTCGGCCAGCCTGAAACTCTCGGACGTCACCGACAGGCGCATCGCGTCCTCCTTCTTCGTTTGAAAAATACCTCGGGGAGCGCGAGGGGCAGAGCCCCTCGCTCACGACCGTGCCGCAGGCGCGACGCTAGCCCATCGCGGCGAGCGCATCCACCAGCTTGGCCGCGCCGAAGCGGTAGGGGTCGGTGGTGGGCAGGCCCATGCGCTGCTCGGTCTCTTCGCAATAGGCGCGGGCCTCGTCCTCGGACATGTTCTGCGTGTTGACCGAGATGCCGACCACCTCGCAGGCCGGGTTGGCGATGCGCGCCAGCGGCAGCGCGGTGTCGCGCAGCGTCTCGAGCGTGGGCAGGGTGTAGCCCGGCAGGCCGCGCATGTGCGGGCGCGTCGGTTCGTGGCACAGGATCAGCGCGTCGGGCTGGCCGCCGTGGATCAGCGCCATCGTCACGCCGGAGTAGGACACGTGGAACAGGCTGCCCTGGCCCTCGATCAGGTCCCAGTGGTCGTCGTCGTTGTCCGGGGTCAGCCATTCGACGGAGCCGGCCATGAAATCGGCGATCACGGCGTCGAGCGGGACGCCGTCGCCGGTGATCAGGATCCCGGTCTGCCCCGTGGCGCGGAAGGTGGCCTTCATCCCCCGTTCGCGCATGTCGCCGTCCATCGCCATCGCCGTGTACATCTTGCCGACCGAGCAGTCGGTGCCCACCGCGAGGCAGCGCTTGCCGCGCCGCTTCTCGCCGTTGGCGATGGGATAGTCGACCTCCGGCACCCGCACGTCGTGGAGCGCCTGCCCGGTGGCCTCGGCGACCGCGGCGAGGTCGGGTTCGTCGCGCAGGAGGTTGTGCAGGCCCGAGGCCAGGTCGAAGCCCTCCTCGAGGGCCGCGATCAGCACCTTCTTCCAGGCCTGGCTGATCACGCCGCCGCGGTTGGCGACGCCGATCACCAGCGTCTTCGCGCCGGCCGCCTTGGCTTCGGCCAGGGTCATGTCGGGCAGCTTCATGTCTGCCTGGCAGCCTTCGAGCCGCAGCTGCCCCACGGCGTTCTCGGGCCGCCAGTCGCGGATGCCCTGCGCGACCTTCGCGGCCAGCGGGTCGGGGGCGTCGCCCAGGAAAAGCAGGTACGGGGTCTCGATCATGTGTCAGCTCCGGTTTGCGGTTCGGGGGAATCCTAAGCGCCCACGGGACAAGGTGTTCCCGAAATGGGCGCAGTGCTGACCTTTTTGCGAAAGATCGGCATGCCGGTGGTGCTCGTAGGTGAAGATTCTTCGAATTGCTGCAAAATTCGGCGAAGAATTCTCCATGTCGGTCGGGCCTTCGGTCGCGGTGCGTGCGCGGCGGCTCCACTTCCCGTGCCCGGGATGGCAGGCTTGCCGCGTGGCGCAGAGGGACACGAATCGGAAGGACCCGGCATGAAACAGGTCAGCATCACCCGCGACATCGCGGCCCGGCCCAAGGCGGTGTGGCGCGTACTCACGGATCCCGACTCGCTGACGCGCGACACCGGGATCACCCGGTTCAACGGCGCCCTGGCCGACGGGCAGCGCATCATCCTTCAGGCCGAGGTGTCCGAGGAGCGGACCTTCAACCTCGTGGTCACCGAGTTCGACGCGCCGCGCCGGATGGTCTGGTCCAGCGGCGTGGGGCGGGTGTTTCGCAGCGAACGGGTCTTCACGCTCACCCCGCAAGGAGACGGCACCCGGTTCGAGATGACCGAACGGTTCTCCGGCCTCCTGCTGCCCTTCATCTGGCGCACCATGCCGGACCTGAACCCGAGCTTCGAGCAGTTCGCGCAGGCGATCGCGGCGCAGGCCGAAGGGGCCTCCGCGCCGGCGTGATCCCATGACGGCGAGAGGCGGGATGCTGCATGTGCAGAAAACGGGTTGAAGGCGGTCGCGCAATAATCTAACCCGAGGGCCAGCGTAAACGAAACGATCCTGCGAGGTCACATGTCCTTCCGTATCCAGCCTGCGGCCCCCGCCCGTCCGAACCGCTGCCAGCTGTTCGGCCCCGGCTCCAACACCAAGCTGTTCGAGAAGATGGCGGCCTCCGAGGCGGACGTCATCAACCTCGACCTCGAGGACAGCGTGTCGCCCTCCGACAAGGAAAGCGCGCGGGCCAACGTGATCGAGGCGATTAACACCGTCGATTGGGGCAAGAAGACCCTGTCGGTGCGTATCAACGGGCTCGACACGCCCTACTGGTACCGCGACGTGGTCGACATTCTCGAACAGGCCGGCGACCGGCTCGACCAGATCATGATCCCAAAGGTGGGCTGCGCGGGCGACATCTATGCCGTCGACGCGCTGGTGACCGCGATCGAGGCCGCCAAGGGGCGCGCCAAGCGCATCGACTTCGAGGTGATCATCGAAAGCGCCGCTGGCATCGCGCATGTCGAAGAGATCGCCTCGGCCTCCCCGCGGCTCGTCGCGATGAGCCTGGGCGCGGCCGATTTCGCGGCCTCGATGGGCATGGCGACCACCGGCATCGGCGGCACGCAGGAAAACTACTACATGTTGCACGACGGCCAGAAGCACTGGTCCGATCCGTGGCACTGGGCCCAGGCGGCGATCGTCGCGGCCTGCCGAACCCACGGCCTTCTGCCTGTCGACGGGCCCTTCGGCGATTTTTCCGACGACGACGGCTACATCGCGCAGGCGCTGCGCTCGGCCACGCTGGGCATGGTCGGCAAGTGGGCGATCCACCCGAAACAGATCGCACTGGCGAACAAGGTCTTCACCCCCTCCGAGGAAGCCGTCGCCGAGGCGCGGGAGATCCTCGCGGCGATGGAAGAAGCCAAACGGACCGGCGCGGGGGCGACCGTCTACAAGGGCCGGCTGGTCGACATCGCCTCGATCAAGCAGGCCGAAGTCATCGTCACGCAGGCCGAGCTCATCGCGGGCGCGTAACCTGGTAGCCGCGTGGGATCGCCCGGGATAGGGTGCTCCCATGCGGATTCTGATCCTCACCTACGGATCGCGCGGTGACGTGCAGCCGTTCGTCGCCCTGGGCCGTGCGCTCGAGGCGCGTGGCCATACCGTGACGTTGGGCACGGCCAGCCGGTTCGAAAGCTTCGTGCGCGACGCCGGGCTGGGGTTCGCGCCGATGTCCGACGCGATGCTCAACCTCCTCGACACCGACGCCGGGCGCGACATGATGGAATCCACGCAAGGCGTGCTCCAGTCGCTCAAGTGGACGGTGATGATGGCGCGCACGGTGGGCCCCGCGCAGGCGGAGCTGATCAACGACAGCTGGGCCGCGGCCGAAGCGGTGGATCCCGATCTGATCATTTTCCACCCCAAGACATATGCCGGCTCGCATATCGCCGAGAAGCGCGGGATTCCGGCGGTGCTCGCCATGCTGGTGCCGATGATGGTGCCGACGGGCGAACGTCCGAACGTGGGCTTTCCCGACACCGGCTGGGAATGGTGGAACCGGTTCTCCTATCGCTTCGTGAACGGCACGATGGCATTTTCCGCAGGGCGACACGTGCGCGAGATGCGCGAAAAGCGTGGGCTGCCGAAGCAACGCCGGTTCGATCTGCTGCGCGACAGTGCGGGGCGGATCCTGCCCGTGCTCAACGCGGTAAGCCCGTCCGTCCTTCCCGCGCCGCGCGACTGGCCCGACGAGGCGGTGATGACCGGTTACTGGTTCTCGGATCTCGGCGACTGGACGCCGCCCGCCGACCTGGAGGCGTTCATCGGGGCCGGGCCGCCGCCCGTCTACGTCGGGTTCGGGTCGATGGCGGGCCGTTCGCCCGACCGGCTGGCCAAGACGGTGATCGACGCGCTGGAGCGCACCGGCAAGCGTGGCATCATCGCGACCGGCTGGGGCGGGCTGGAGCCGGGCGATCTGCCCGACACGATCCTCAAGATCGAAGGTGCGCCGCACGAGTGGCTGTTTCCGCGCATGGAGGCGATCGTGCACCACGGCGGGGCGGGCACGACCGCCGCCGCGATCCGGGCGGGCAAGCCACAGGTGATCGTGCCCTTCTTCGGCGATCAGCCGTTCTGGGGGAAGATCATGGCGCAGCACGGGGTCGCCCCGGACCCCATCGCGCAGAGATCGCTGACGGCCGAGAAGCTGTCGCGGGCGCTGACGCAGGTGACGACCGATCCGGCCGTGGCGAAAGCCGCCGAAACGCTCGGCCGCAAGGTGCGCGCGGAGGATGGCCTTGCGCGCGCCATCGAGGTCATCGAGGCCGCGGCGGCGCGCGCGGAGGACGTCCAACCGGAGCCTGAACCGGCCGCCGCCCGCCTGTCCTGACCGGCCGCACCGGGGCGCGGACGTGTTGGCGAGTTGCATTCCGCGTCCATGGAACCTTATATCGGGCGAAACTTCCCGGCGAGGCGCGCATGACCAAGAACTATCTCGACTTCGAAAAACCGCTGGCGGAAATCGAAGGCAAGGCCGAGGAACTGCGCGCGATGGCGCGGGCCAATGAAGAGATGGACGTGGAGGGCGAAGCGAAGGCGCTCGACAAGAAGGCCGAGCAGATGCTCGTCGACCTCTACAAGGGCCTGACGCCGTGGCGCAAATGCCAGGTGGCGCGCCACCCGGAGCGCCCGCACTGCAAGGATTACATCGACGCGCTTTTCACGGAATACACGCCGCTTGCCGGTGACCGAAACTTCGCCGACGACCACGCCGTGATGGGCGGGTTGGCCCGGATGGGCGATCAGCCGGTCATGGTGATCGGCCACGAGAAGGGCAACGACACCAAGAGCCGGATCGAACGCAATTTCGGCATGGCGCGTCCCGAGGGTTACCGCAAGGCGATCCGGCTGATGGATCTCGCCGACCGCTTCGGACTGCCGGTCGTGTCGCTGGTCGATACCCCGGGCGCCTATCCCGGCAAGGGTGCCGAGGAGCGCGGGCAATCCGAGGCGATCGCGCGTTCGACCGAGAAGTGTCTTTCGCTCAAGGTGCCGCTGGTGTCGGTGATCATCGGCGAAGGCGGCTCGGGCGGCGCGGTCGCGTTCGCCACGGGCAACAGCGTCATGATGCTGGAGCACTCGATCTATTCCGTGATCAGCCCGGAAGGCTGCGCGTCGATCCTGTGGAAGGATTCCGACAAGATGCGCGAAGCCGCCGAGGCGCTGCGCCTGACCGCGCAGGATCTCAAGGCGCTGGGCGTGATCGAACGGATCATCGGCGAGCCGGTGGGCGGCGCGCACCGCGGCGCCGGGCAGGCCATCTCGGCCGTGGGCCACGCGATCGAGGCCGAGCTGAAAGCGCTGGGCAAGAAAAAGCCCGACGAACTCCGCAACAGCCGGCGTCAGAAATACCTCAAGATGGGGTCGCAGGGCCTCGCCGCCTGACCGGGCGCTGCGCCCGTCTTACCACATCGTGTCGCGGGCGCGCGCGGTCCATTCGAGGTCGTAGCCCTCGCCATCGAATGCTCCGTCGGTGACGTCGCGCAGCATGTCGCCCACGCTGGGCAGGCCGTCCGCGTCGTCGCGCTCCCACAAACCCGCCCGCAGGATCGCACGGGCGCACTGGGCATAGACCTCGGCGACCGTGACCACGATCACCGATCTGGGCAACTTGCCCGCCCGGTCGAACCTTTCGGTCAGCGCCGGGTCGTCTGTCAGCACGGCCGTGCCGTTCACGCGCATCACGTTCATCGAGCCCGGCACCATGAACATCAACGACACGCGCCCGTCGCGCACGATGTTGCGCAGGGTGTCGAGCCGGTTGTTGCCGCGCCAGTCGGGAATCGCGAGCGTGCGGGCATCGAGCACCAGGGCCACCGGGCCGTCATCTCCGCGCGGGCTGCTGTCGGTGCCCTCGGGGCCGACCGTCGAGACCACGCAGAACCGCGCCCGTTCGATCCAGGCGAGGTACGTCGGGATGAGACCGTCCGATACCTTCTTCGTGGCCGGTTCCGACGGTTTGCGGGGATACAGCGCCTCCAGCGCCTCGATGCTGTCAATCTTTCGCATGTGCCGCGGGGTCGAAGCCCGCCTCCCGCATGAGCCGGTCGGAGTTCGTCTCGACCGTGTCCTTGAGCACGGCCATGAAGCTTTCGACGTCGAGCCCCGGTTCGATCGGCGGCAGGAATTCGACCACCGCCGTGCCCGGATACCGGGTCAGCCCGTGCTTGCGCCAGAATACGCCCACGTTGGTGGCCGCCGGGATGCAGCGCTGCCCGGTCTCCGTGTAGATCACGCCGGCGCCGACCTTGTAGGGCTTGGTCGCCCCGGCGGCGACGCGGGTGCCTTGCGGGAAGATGATGAGCTGACCGGGGCGCGAGGCGCCCGAGGCGACGTCGGCCATCATCTGTTTCACCGCCGCCCCGCGCTTGCCGCGATCGACGGGGATGCAGCCGATGGCCCGCGCGAAGTAGCCCAGCACCGGGGTGTAGACGAGCTGCTTCTTCATGATGAATTTCGGCCGGGGCAGGGCCGAGACGAGCAGGATGATGTCGAGAAAGCTCTGGTGTTTCGAGCAGACGAGCACCTCGCCCGTCGGAACCTCGCCCCGCACCTCGGTCTTCAGCCCGATCAGCCAGCGCGCGAGGAATCGCACGACCGCGCAGTAATGCGACACGGCCGTGTAGGCGTAGTCGCGGTTGATGAGCGTCAGGAAGAAGTAGAACACCCCCATCACCCCCATCGCGAGGTAGATGAGGCCGGTGAAGATCAGCGAGCGGATCAATTGCATCACGACAGCTCCCTGAGCGTGGTGTTGGCCGCGCGCCGGGTCGCGGCGAAGGCGACGAGCGCGGCGAGAAGCGGGATCGCGAAGGGCAGGGCCCAATGCCAGCCCTGGAAGCCGAGCCCGGTGAGGAAGCCCCCGCCGACGTCGGCCGAGGGCAGAAGCAGGATCGCGATGACCCCTGCCAGCATTCCCGCGAAGGCGCCGATCAGGGCGCGCAGCGTGAAGCGGCGCACGAAGGCTCCGGCGATGTAGCTGTCGCGCGCCCCCACAAGCCGCAGCACGTGGATCACCTGCGCATTGGCCGCGAGTGCCGCGTTGGCCGCGAGCGTGATGATCGTCCCCGTGGTCGCCGCGATGAGCACGATGGAGATCGCCCCCAGCATGCGCAGCCGGTTCGCCGCCCGCACGAGCGGATCGCGCCAGCGCGTGTGGTCGTCCAGCACCGCGCCCGGCGCTTCACCCGCAAGGCGTTGGCGCAGGCCCTCGGGGTCGTAACCGTCGCCCTCCTCGATCACCTCGATCAGGCGCGGGATCGGCAGGGTGTCGAGCGGCAGGTCCGGGCCGAACCACGGCTCGAGCAGCGCGCGCTGTTCCTCGTCCGTGAGCACCCTGGCATCCGCGACCCCCGGCGTGGTGCGCAACACGTCCATCACCGCGATCACCTGCTGGTCCATCTGCCCTTCGGGCGCCGAGACGCGGATCGTGGAGCTTTGGGCGAGCGCGTCGCCCCACTGCTCGGCCAGCCGCCCGGTGGCGAGCGACAGGGCCAGCGCGAAGACGGCGAGAAACGCCATCGCGCCCGAGGAGAATACGGTGAGATTGGCCGTGAAGCCGGTGGGCGGCACCACCCGGTCGGCCTGCGCATCGCCCCCGATCAGGGCGAAAAGGGGGGCGAGCCGCGCCCTCACAGGTCCGCCCCCGCCAGGAGCACCCGGCCGCCGGAGATCCGCAGCACGCGGGCCTGCACCTGCGCCTTTGCCTGCCGGATGAGGTTCATGTCATGGGTGGCGATGAGCACGGTCTTGCCCATGCGGTTGAGCTCGACCAGCAATTGGAGCAGCCGGAGCGACATTTCCCAGTCGACGTTGCCGGTGGGTTCGTCCGCCAGGATCACCTCTGGCGACAGGATCACCGCCCGTGCGAGCGCGGCCCGCTGGCGTTCCCCGCCCGACAGCTCCGGGGGCAGGGCATCGGTCTGTCCGGTAAGCCCGACCCACTCCAGCAGATCGGCGATATCCTGCACATCCGTGGTGCGGCCGGAGACCATGAGCGGAAGTGCGACGTTCTCGACCACGTTCATGTGGTCCAGGAACTGCACGTCCTGGTGCACGACGCCGATCCGGCGCCGCGCCTCGGCCACGTCGTCGCGGGTCATCGCGCGCACGTCGGCGCCGAACAGCGTCGCGCGCCCCTGCGTGGGCACAAGCGCGCCGTAGCACAGCTTGAGCAGCGTGGTCTTGCCGGCGCCCGACGGGCCGGTCAGGAAATGGAAGGAACCGGGCGCGAGCTTCAGCGATACGTCGGACAACAGCGCGCCCCCGCCGCTGTAGCCATACGAGACTTCCTCGAATTCGATCACCGCTCAGCCTCTCGTCCGTGCCGCCCGTTTTTGCCCCAGCCGGGGAATTGTTGCAATCTCGCGATTGCAAAGGTTTGATTTTCGGGGCTTTGCTTCCCATAGTGGACCCGATCGGGTAGGGCCGGGACAACCGGGCGAGTGAAAGACAGGGCGAGGTGACAGGTCACATGCGGCTGGTATGCCCGAATTGTGGTGCAACGTACGAGGTCGACGATCGCGTGATCCCCGAGGGCGGGCGCGACGTTCAGTGCTCGAATTGCGGTCACGGATGGTTTCAGCGCCACGCGGACGGTTCCCGGGACGAGATCGAGGAGGTGCCGGTGCGGGCCGTCACGGCCGAAGCGGCCTCCGAAGAGACCACCCCCGAAGACGCGGACGAGGGCGAAGCGCCCGGGGCGGAGCCGGAGCGCATGCGCCGGCCGCTTGATGAAAACGTGCGTGGCATCCTCGCCGAAGAGGCGGAGCGCGAGATGCAGGCCCGGGCCCGCGAGGGCGAGCCGGTCGAAACGCAGGGCGACCTGGGCATCGACGACTACACCGACCCCGAGGCCGACCGGCGCCGGCGCGCCCGCGAACAGATGACGAAGGCCCCCTCCTTCGACTCAGACGAAAGCTTCGACCCCGATCTGGCCCCGACGCCTGCCGACCCGGCCAGCCGGCGCGAGCTTTTCCCGGACATCGAGGAGATCAATTCCACGCTGGACGGTCCGCGCGCCGATCGCGCGCCGGTCGACTATGCGATCGACGACGACATCGCGGAGGAGCGTGAGGCCCCGCGCGGCGGTTTCCGGCGCGGCTTTTCCTTCGTGGTCATCGTGGTGGGCGTGGCTTTCGGGGTCTACCTGCTCGCCCCGCAGATCGTGGAGCTGTTCCCCGGCCTGACCGACGAAATGGTCATCTATGTCGACGCGGTGAACCGGCTGTTCGCCGAGGTCGAAGCCCTGATGCAGGCCGCCATCGAACGGATCGAGGAGGCCGCGGGCGACGGGCAGTGACCCGCCCGCGCCATCCTTCGCCCATCATCCGGATCAGAACAGGTCGAGCAGCCGCTCGACGTATTCCCGTTCCAGCTCCGGCCGGTCGGTTTCGCCCGAGCGGCGGCGCAGTTCTTCCATGAGTTCCTCGGCCCGGCGATAGACGTCTTCGCCATCGGCCAGCGGGCTGTCGGAGCCGAGCGCGCCGCGTTCCCCGGCCTCGCGGCCCAGCGGGTCGCGTTCGCTGCCCTGCGGTCCACCGCGCTGGGCGCTCTGGTCGCCCTGCTGGCCCTGCTGCTGTTGCTGGTCCTGGGCTTCGCGGCGCATCGCGTCCTCGAGGTTGCGCATGCCTTCGCGCAGTTCCTCCATCGCGTCGGCCTGCCGGTCGAGCGCCTCGGAGGTGTCGCCCTGTTCCAGCGCCTCGGCGGCGTCGTCCATCGCGCGCCCGGCCCGGTCGAGCGCGCCGCGCGCCGCTTCGCCCTCTTCGGTGCCGGCGCCGGGCAGGTTGTTGCGCTGGCGCTGGAGCTCGTTCTCCAGCTGGCGCTGGCGCTGGGCCAGCTGGCCGGGAAGGTCGCCCTGTCCGGGCTGGGTGCCGTTCTGGCCGGGCTGCTGACCCTGCTGGCCGTCACCCTGCTGTCCCTGTTGGCCCTGTTGCTGACCTTGCTGCCCCTGTTGCCCCTGCTGGCCTTCCTGCCCTTGCTGACCCTGCTGGCCGGGCTGCTGGCCCTGTTGCTGCTGGAACGTCTCGTCCGACAGGTCGCGCTGGTTGCGCAGCGTGTCCTGGAGCCCGCGCATGGCCTCCTGGCCCGGGTTCTGCCCCTGCTGCCCCTGGCCCTGCGTGACCTGCATGTTCTCCATCATCTGCTGGAGCATCTGGAGCATCTGGGCGGCTTCCTCGGTGCGCCCCTGCCGCATCAGTTCCTCGATGCGGTCCATCATCTCCTGCAGGTCCTGCTGGGTCATCTCCATCTGTTCGCCGGAGTTGGGTTCGTCCGTCTGGTTCTGCGGCTCGGCGTTGCGGGCGAGCTCTTCCATGTAGTTGCGCATCGCCTCGCGCAGCTCGTCCATCAGTTCGGACAGCTCATCGGGCGTCGCGCCCTGGCGCATGGCTTCCTGGAGCCGTTCCTGCGCCCGGCGCAGCCGTTCCAGCGCGTCCGACAGCGCCCCTTCTTCAAGCTCGATCGCGAGATCCCAGAGCGCCTGGGCGACCTCGTCGCGCACGGACGGGTTCAGGTCGTCCTCTTCCAGCGGGCCCAGGGAGGCGCGCAGCATCTCGGCCTGTTCGGTCTTCGGGAAGAATCCCTCCGGGTCGTGGGACACGGCACGCAGGATGCGCGCGGCGCGTTCGGCGTTCTGCGTGGTCCACAGGATGTCGCGCCGCATCTCGATGACCGCTTGCGCGATCGGGTGGAGGAACCGGCGCCCCGGCAGGGTGATCTCGACCGGATCGGAGGTGCCGGTCTGCCCCGCCGCGTCCTCGGCGGTGAAGGTGAGCGAGACGGGCATCTCGGCCCAGGGATGCTCGGCGAAGTTCTCGACCAGCAGTTCCTCGACCTCCTGGCGCGAACCCCGGAAGGGCATCGGCAGGTCGACGACGATGGGTTCGCGCGGTTCGGGCTCGGCCGCGAGGCCGTGGTCGCGCTCCACCCGGTCGAGGTCGAGTTCGACCGTGGCCGTGCCGGTGGCCACGCCGTAATCGTCGGTCGCGCGGAAGCCCTGGCGCATTTCTCCGACGAGCGTGCGGCTGAGTTCGCCCGCCACCTCGATCGCCGGGTCGGCGTCGTCGATGGCGGTGACCTGCCAGCTGTCCTCGCCGATGGTCAGCGTGCCGTCCCCGTCGATGGTGAAGAGGCGTGTCGGCACGGGCTCGGCCGGCGGCTCGTCCGACCATGTCTCGTTGATGTCGATCTCGTCGACCTTGCCGTAGAGGCGCAGCGTGACGCGCGAGCCTTCGGGCACCGCGAGCGCGCCGGGGTCCTGGTCGGCGAGGTAGAGCGTCGGCTTGCCGGTGTAGGCGGGCGGTTCCACCCAGCCTTCCCAGCTGGCCTGGGCCACCTGGTCGCCCGCGCCGCCGGGGATCATCGCGGTCAGGCCCGGCCCCGCGGCGCGCACACCGAACAGGGCGGCGACGGCCAGCGCCGTGAGGGCGACAAGGCGGAGCGCGTAGGGGTCGCGGGGGGCGAGGTCGGCTTTCGGCGCCTGCGCCCTGGCCGCGTCGAGCTTGGCGGCCATGCGCACCAGGTGGGCGTCCCACACGGCGCGAGAGGCGGGGTCGGCGGCGCCGATGGCCTGCGCGTCCGAAAGGGCCGCGATGGGGGCCCCGGGCAGCGTGGAATCGAGCCGCGCTAAGGCTTCCATCCGTGTCGGCGCGCGGTAGCGGGTGAAGCCCCAGATCAGCGTGGCGAGCGCGGCGACGGCCGCGACGCCCCCAACCACCTGCGTGGTCCAGATCGGCGTCACGGCGGACAGGCCGGACAGCGCCCAGGCCAGCGCGAGGAAAATGACCGTCGCGAGCGGCCAGAACGCCCGTGTCAGCCGTTCGACGAAGAGGCTCGCCCAGGTCAGGCGAAGCGGGCGTCTCACCCGGCGGGCGGCGGCATCGGGAAGGTTGTCGTAGCGCTCCATAGGGGCCTTTCGCGGTTGCGCGGCCCCGCTCTCAGATCAGAGCCACTCGGGTATCGTATCGCGGGCCAGCATCTCGTCAAAGGTCGGGCGCGCGCGGATAACCGCGAAGTGATCCCTGTCCACCAGCACCTCGGGGATGAGCGGGCGGGAATTGTATTCAGAGGCCATCACGGCACCGTAGGCCCCGGCCGAGCGGAAGGCGACCAGGTCGCCCGCGGCGAGCGACGGCAGGTTGCGCGCCTTGGCGAAGGTGTCGCCGGTTTCGCAGACCGGGCCGACGATGTCGTAGGGGCTCTGCTCGACGCCCGGAGCGGGTTCCTGCACGGGCACGATGTCGTGGTAGGCGTCGTACATCGACGGGCGCACGAGGTCGTTCATCGCACTGTCGAGAATGAGAAAATCGCGCCCCTCGCCCTGCTTCA
This sequence comes from Maritimibacter harenae, assembly GCF_009882975.1. Taxonomy (GTDB): domain Bacteria; phylum Pseudomonadota; class Alphaproteobacteria; order Rhodobacterales; family Rhodobacteraceae; genus Maritimibacter; species Maritimibacter harenae. Next base: position 129,948 of record NZ_WTUX01000012.1, on the reverse strand, counting down.
GGTAGATCACCGAGCTCACCATGATCCCGGCGTTGCCCGCAATCAGCCGGCCCGGCTCGATCTCGATCTCGCAGCCGAGATCCCCGACCGTTTCGCGAATCACCTGGCCGTATTCGATCGGCAGCGGCGGCGCCTGGTTGTCGCGTTCGTAGGGGATGCCGAGCCCGCCGCCCAGGTCGAGGCGGGTGATCTCGTGCCCGTCCTCACGCAGCGCGTGAGTGAGGGCGGCCACCTTCTCGTAGGCTGCGCGGAAAGGTGCCAGATCGGTCAGCTGGGAGCCGATGTGGACGTCGATCCCCACCACCTTCAGCCCCGGAAGGTCGCGAATCTCGGCATAGACCTCGCGCGCCCGGGCGATCGGGATGCCGAACTTGTTCTCGGACTTGCCGGTGGCGATCTTCGCGTGGGTCTTGGCGTCCACGTCCGGGTTCACGCGCACGGTGACGGGCGCGGTGACGCCCAGCTCGGTCGCGACCTCGGACAGCGCGTGCATCTCGGGCTCGCTCTCGAGGTTGAACTGGCGGATGCCGCCGGTCAGGGCCAGGCGCATCTCCTCGCGCGTCTTGCCGACACCGGAGAACACGATCCGCTCGCCGGGAATGCCGGCGGCGACCGCGCGGCGGTATTCCCCGCCGGACACCACGTCGACCCCGGCGCCCATGTCGCCCAGAAGCTTGATCACCGCGAGGTTGGAATTGGCCTTCATCGCGAAACAGATCAGGTGATCCATGCCCGCGAGCGCCTCGTCGAACACCTCGTAATGGCGGCGCAGGGTGGCGGCGGAATAGACGTAGACCGGCGTGCCGACGTTGCGGGCGATGTCCGCGACCGACACGTCCTCGGCGTGGAGAACGCCATCCTTGTAGAGAAAGTGGTCCATCCCGGGCCCTCCTGATAACGACGCACGCCCTACACCGGCCCTTGCGCGCGATCAATGCGGATCGATGTGCGGTCGTGTTTCCTGTGCCAGCCGCCGCAATGGGACATCGGGGCGGGCACGCCGTTTCCGCGAGAAAACCAATTGCCGAGAAAACCAACTTTTGTCCGGAACCGATCACAGTGTTGCCCGATTTCACGGCGATACAATTCCGTGTTGGGGCGATGACTGTAGAAAGATCAATTATGGACCGATTGACCGAAATGGAGGCGTTCGCCACAGTCGTGGATCAGGGCGGTTTCACGGACGCGGCGAAAAAGATGGGGATTTCCAAGTCTGCCGTATCCAAGCACGTTTCCTCGCTCGAGGCGCGCCTGGGTGCCCGTCTTCTCAACCGCACCACGCGCCGCGTGTCGCCGACCGAGATCGGGTTGGCCTATTACGACCGCGCCCGCCGGGTTCTCAACGATGCAGGAGAGGCCGACGCGCTGGTCACCTCGATGCAGAGCGCGCCGTCGGGGCTTCTGCGGATCTCGGTGAACACCGATTTCGGCGTGAACCACCTGTCGCCGGTCCTGGGCAAGTTTCTCCAGGATTTCCCGGAAGTGAACGTGAACATGGTGCTCAACAACCGCTACGTCGAGCTGATTTCCGAGGGCTTCGACATGGCGATCCGCGTGGGCGAGATGGAGGACAGCTCGCTGCGCGCACGCAAGATCGCCGAAACGACCCGCCGCATGGTGGGCAGCCCGGCGTATTTCCAGAAATACGGGCGCCCGATGCGCATCGACGATCTGAACGAGCACAAGCTTCTGCACTACAGTTCGCAATCCTCGGGCAACGTGTGGAAGGTGCCGGCCCCGTCGGGCGAGGTGCGCCAGGTGCGTACCGCCGGGTGGTTGTCGGTCAACGATGGCCAGTCGCTGCTCAACGCGGCCATCGCCGGGCTCGGCATCGCCTACCTGCCCAGCTTCCTCTACGCCGACGCGATGGAGCAGGGGCTGGTCGAGGATGCGATCCCCGATCTGCCGCAGGACGTTCAGGGCATCTACGCGGTCTATCCGCCGGGACGGTTCACCCAGCCGAAGGTCCGCGCATTCATCGATTTCCTCGTCACCGCCTTCAACGAAAAAGGCCCCGACAACTGGTAAGATCGGGGGCCACAGGTCCGGATTGAACGACGCGCCGGCGGGGTCTCCACCCGCCGGCGCGTTTCGTATTCACTGCGTCACGGCCGCGACAGACGTTTCCCGGGCGCCCGCGCGCCGCTAGCATGGACCATCGACACGCGCGGGAGGTTTCGATGGTCAGCTGGGTCGACGTGGCATCCTATATCGCACCGGTCCTGGTGTTCATGTCCTTCTTCATGAAGGAGATCGTGCCGCTCCGGCTGGTCGCGATCGCCAGCAACGTGGCCTTCGCGCTCTACGGGATCGGCGCGGGCCTCGTCCCCATCGTCGTGCTGCATGCGGTGCTTCTCCCGCTCAACGTGTGGCGTGTGATCGAGTACAAGCGGCTGGAGCGGAAGGTGCGCGACGCCTCGCAGGGAGCGGCGGCGGTGGAGAAGATCGTGCCGCTCATGTCCGAGGCGCGCGCCGGGGCGGGCGAGACCCTCTTTCGCAAGGACGACCGCGCCGATGCGCTTTATTACCTCGTCGAGGGGCGCATCCGGTTCGAGGAGGTCGACACCGAGATCGGGCCGGGCACGGTCTTCGGGGAGATCGGCATGTTCCTCGGGGAGGCCCGCCGCACCGCGACCGCAACCTGCCTCGAGCCCTGCGTGCTGCGCGCGCTGCCGCGCCGGCGCGTGGAGCAGCTGGTCATGGTCGACCCGGGCTTCGGTCTGTTTCTCACGCGCCTGATCACGCAGCGCATGTCCGACAACCTGGACGCGGCGCAGCGCGCCTGATCCGGGCCGCCTGCCCGGTCTTGGCGCAGTTTTCCTTCCGCTGGCAGGGGTCTTGCCGTTAGCGTGAGCTGACATTGCCTGTGGAGGGACACGTGCCGATCTGGTTGGAAATCACGTCCTACGTCGCCTCGGCGCTGGTGTTCTTGTCCTTCTTCATGAAGGAAATCGTACCCCTTCGCCTCATCGCCATCGTTTCGAACATCTTCTTCATGATCTACGCGATCGGGGCCGGTTTGCTGCCGATCCTGATCCTCGACGCGGCCCTCCTGCCGCTGAACATCTGGAGGGTGATCGAGTACAAGCGGCTGGAACGGAAGGTGCGCGCCGCGTCCCAGGGGACGGTGGAGGTCGAGAAGATCGTGCCCCTCATGACCGGGCGCCGGGTGGACGAGGGCGAGGTTCTGTTCCGCAAGGGCGACGCGGCGGAAGAGCTCTACTACCTTGCCGAGGGTCGCATCCGCTTCGACGAGGTCGACGTGGAGATCGGCCCGGGCACCGTTTTCGGCGAAGTGGGCGTGTTCCTCGACGACGAAGGGCGCACGGCCACTGCCACCTGCGTCGAGGGCGGCGAAATCCGGACCCTGTCGCGCAAACGGGTGGAGCAGCTGGTGATGGTCGACCCGGGCTTCGGCCTGTTCCTCACCCGGCTGATCGCCGCGCGCCTGACCGCCAACATGGCCGGGATGTCCCGGGCCTGAGCCGGGTGCGGCGGATTGTCGGCTGTCACAGGACCGGCGCCTGGGCATGGTATTGATCGGGTCACGCAGGGCTGATCGAATGGGGCCGAAGACCGGATGAGGATGGGAACATGAAACTCAACGACAAGGTCGTGGTCGTCACGGGCGGCGGCAGCGGGATCGGGCGCGAGCTGGTGCTGGGCCTTCTGGCCCGGGGTGCGCGGGTCGCCGCGATCGACATCCACATGGACACGCTCGAAGAGACAGCCAAGCTTGCCGATGCGGGTGACCGTCTGTCGCTTCACGAGGGCAATATCGCGGACCGCGACGCGGTCCTGAAGCTGCCGTCGGCGATCGAGGCGGTGCACGGTCCCGTGGACGGGCTGATCAACAACGCGGGCGTGATCCAGCCGTTCGAGGATTTCAACGATCTCGATTTCGACGTGATCGACCGGATGGTGAACATCAACCTCATGGGCCCGCTCAACATGACCAAGGCGTTCCTGCCGGGGCTGATGACCCGACCCGCCGCGCACCTGGTGAACGTGGCCTCGATGGGGGCCTTCATCCCGTTCCCGGGACAGACCATGTACTCGGCCACGAAGGCCGGCGTGAAGCTGGCGACCGAGGGGATCTATTCCGAGCTGATGAACACCAACGTCGACGTGTCCGTGGTCATGCCCGGCGCCGTTAAGACGCACATATCCGAGAATTCCGGCGTCGAGATGCACGGCGACCCGGAGGCCGCCGCGAACGCGAAGATGACGCTGGCCCCTGACGCGGCGAAGACGATCCTCGACGGGATGGAGGCGGGCAAGCTTCACATCCTGATCGGCTCCGACGCGCGGATGCTGTGGCGGCTCGTCCGGCTGGCCCCGGCCTGGGCGATCGGGTTCATCCAGAAGCAGATGGCGAAGATGGTGAAGTAGCGGCCGTCACTGGGTGGTGACGAGGATCGCCTCGACGCGGCGGTTCTGCGTGCGCCCCTCGGCGGTCTGGTTCGTGGCCAGCGGCGACAGGTACCCGATCCCCTCGGCCTCCAGCCGCGCGGGGTCGACACCGTAATCGGTGACCAGCCTGTCGCGGACCGAGGTGGCGCGCCCCTTGGAAATCGCAATGTTCGGGGCAAGCCCCCCTTGCGCGTCGGTATGTCCCACGAGCGCCACGCGGGCGTCCGGGTGGGTCTCGAGATAGGTCGCCAGGTCGGCGAGGCTGTCGTAGGTGCCGCCGCCCAGCGTGGTCGAGCCGGTCTCGAACTCGAGGTCGGTGAGCACGTAGCGCCCGACGGTTTCCATCGCCGTGCCGACCTCGCCCAACGCGGCCTCGGGCACGGCGACCTCCGTGTCCGCAGGCAGCTCCGGTTCGCTCACGTCCACGTCGGGTGTTTCCACCTGGCCCGGCGGGCTGACCTCGATCACCTGGATGAAGCCGGCGCTGGGCGAGCGGCTGACCAGCACGCTGGCGAACAGGCCGCTGTCGCCGGGGACATGGGCCGACAGGAAATGGAAATCGCCCAGGTCGACGTGCATCTCGGGTTCCTGCACGATCCGGGTGTCGAACCGGAAGGCGTAGCCGCCGCAGCTTTCCTCGTCGCATTCGAAGAGGATGTCGTAGCCCGCCTCCTCCAGCTGCTGCCGGAAGCCCAGCATGATCTGGTAGCTCGACAGCCCGGTGCCGCCAAGCCGGTAGGCACGCACGTCGATTTCCCCCTCCGCGCGCACCGTGGCCATGCGGTCGCCGTCATGCGGGCCGATGGGCAGGGCATAGCTGCCCAGGTCCTCGTGCGCCTCGAAGCGCAGGGCGGCCCCGTCGGGGGGCGAAATCTTGGCCAGGGCCGGCACGCCAAGCGCGGCCAGCAGCACCGGCAGGAGGAGGTGTCGGATCATCGGGCCTGCGCGTGATAGGCGTCGTTGGGCTGCATGTCGGTCGCCGCGGCGACCCGGTTGGACATGTTGTAGAAACCGGCGGTCGAGGCGATGTCGAAGATGTCGCGGTCGGAAAAACCCGCGTCGCGCAGCGCCTGGCGGTCGGATTCCTCGATCTTGGCAGGGCTTTCCGTCAGCTTCTCGGCGAAGTGGAGCATCGCCGACTGGCGCGCGTCGAGATCGGCAGCGCGGAAGTTCATCACCATCGCTTCGCCGAGCTTCGGGTCGCCCGAAAGCTGGCGCACGGCCGCGCCGTGGGCGACAAGGCAGTACCAGCACTTGTTCACGCTGCTCACCACGACCGCGATCATTTCGCGTTCGAGCTTGGACAGGCCGCTGTCGCCCAGCATCAGGTCGTTGTACATCGCCGTGAAGGCGTTGAGCTTGTCGATGTCGAAGGCATAGGCGCGCAGCACGTTGGGCACCATGCCCAGCTTCTCCTCGCAGATGTCGAAGTATTTCTGCGTCGCCTCGGGCAGCGGGTCGACCTGGGGCAGGTCGAGGGCCATGATCCGGTCCGTCATGTCGAAGCCTCCTCGTGCTTGATCCGGTAGTGATATTGTCCGCGCAACCGCATGCCAAGCGCGGCGTAGAGCGGGTTGGCGGCGGTGTTGGCCTGCGTGACGGCGAGCCCGACGACAGACGCCCCGTGGTCCTGGGCCCAGATCGCGGCATGTTTGAGGAGCCGGCGGGCCACGCCGCGGCGCCGTACGTCGGGCAGGACGTGGAGGGCATGGATCATCGCGATATCGCCCGAGACCGCGACGAAGGCCGCCCCGCCCACGTCCTGGCCGGCGCGTTGAAGGATGCCGGCCTTGGGCGCGGGGGCGCGCTCCATCACCGCCTGCCGCGCCGCATCGATTCCGCCGTCCGTCCAGATGTCGCGGATCATGGCGAGCGGCGGCCACATGGCATAGCCGACCCCCATCGGAAGCGCCCGGTCCCCGGCCAGCGTGGCGGCGTCGATGGCCCAGAGGTTGGTCGGGTCCAGCAGGTCGTAGCCGTGGGTGGCCAGCAGGTTGTCGAGGCGCTCCTCGCCGTCGCGCACCATGAACTGCGGCACCTGGCCCAGCTCGCGCATTGCGGCTTCGGCGGTGGGCAGGTCGGCCTCGGTCACCGGCCAGTCCTCGGTGGCCGAGGAGACGCGGTTGCCGCCACCTTCGCCGGTCCGGATCGTCCAGGCGCCCGCGCGGCGGATGTCGGCGGCCGGCCAGGTGGCCAGCAGGGCATCGACCAGCGTGCGGCTGTCGGGCAGTGGGGGCACGTTCACGCGCCGGCCCCGCGGAAAAGCTCGGACAGGCGCAGCATCGCGGCGTCGATGTCGGCCCCGTTCTCGCCCCGGATGACGATGTTTGACCCGAAGGCCCCGTTCTGCTGGAACGGGTAGGAGCCGATCGAGAGGTCCGGGAAATCCGCGGCCAGTTCGCGCAGCGGATCGGCCAGCTCGCCCTCGGGCTTGTCGATGCGGAGCGACTGGCTCAGAAGCGGCGCGCCGCCCTTGATCGCGGGCAGGACCGAGGCGACCATCGCCTCGAAGATCGTGGGCACACCGGCCATGACGTGGACGTTGCCCAGCGTGAAGCCGGGGGCCACGGACACCGGGTTCTCGATCAGGGTCGCGCCATCGGGGATACGCGCCATGCGCAGGCGCCCTTCGGTCACTTCCACGCCGCGGCTTTCGTAATGGCGCAGGAGAAGGTCGCGGGCGTCGTCGCGCACGTCGATATGCGTGTCGAAGGCGGCGGCGACGCAGTCGGCGGTGATGTCGTCATGGGTGGGGCCGATGCCGCCCGAGGTGAACACGTGATCGTAGGCGTCCGACAATGCGGTGACGGCGGAGACGATCGCGTCGCGGTCGTCCGAGACCACCCGCGCCTCCTTCAGGTCGATGCCATGCGCGTTGAGCGCCTGGGCCAGCACGTGCATGTTGATGTCGCGCGTGCGGCCGGACAGGATTTCATCGCCGATGACGAGCATCGCGGCGGTGGGATTTGGCATGAAGGCCCCCTCGGTTGGCTCGCGCGGACCATAATCCGTTTTTTCGCGGTCCAAAAGGACGAGTTGGGCGCGGTCCGTCGGGTCCACGCGCCCATGCGGCGGTTCCCCGCGGGGCATGGGCGGTTGCGCGCCGCCCTTGAAAATCACTTTTCCGGAAAACCGGAAAAGTGGAATTCGTGTGGGCAATGATCTCAACGGGTTGGCGTGGTTCCGGCGCTTGAAAGGTTGACGTTGCGGCAAGAGACGCGCCCATGCGTCCTTCGCAGAATGCTCAGGCGCGCCCGCCGCCGGCCGACAGGTGCGAAGGATCGATGCCCAGCTTGCTCAGCGCGCGCGACCATTTCGACGCGTTGTCCGGGTCGAATACGATCGCGGCATCCGCGTCGACGGTGAGCCAGGCGTTGTCCTGCAATTCTTCCTCGAGCTGCCCGGGGCCCCAGCCGGCATACCCGAGCGCGGTCAGCGACTGCTCGGGCCCGGCGCCCTTGGCGATATCCTCGAGGATGTCCTTGGTCGCGGTCATGCCGAAGCTCTGGTCCACGGCCAGCGTGCCCGCGCTTCCCGCGTAGTCGCCGGAGTGCAGCACGAAGCCGCGCCCGCCCTCGACGGGACCGCCGAAATGCACGCCGATGCCGGTGCTGCCCTGGCCCGGCACGATCTCAAGCTGGTCGAGCACGTCGTCCAGCTTGATGTCGGGCACGGTCTTGTTGACGATCAGCCCCATCGCGCCCTCGTCGGAATAGGCGCAGAGGAACACCACGCTGTTCTCGAAGCGCGGATCGCCCATGCCGGGCATGGCGACGAGCAGTTTGCCCACGAGGTCGTTGTATTGAGTGGTCTTCGGCATGCTCCACAGATGGGCATGGGCCATGCTGGTTTGCAAGTGCTCCGCGACGATCGCGCACGGTTGGCAGGAATGTGACTTTTGCTTCATGCCGCAGCGGCTATATCGGGGGGCATGGCGATGAAATCAGCATCACTCCTCGCGCTCCTGTGCGCCCTTGCAGCCCCGTCTTTCGCGCAGCCCCGGCCGGCGGACGTCACGCTCCTGCCCGGCTGGCGCATGGAGAACGGCAACCACATGGCCGCGATCCGCGTCACCCTGTCGGACGGGTGGAAGACCTACTGGCGCGCGCCCGGCGATGGCGGCATCCCGCCCGAGGTCGACTGGTCGCGCTCCGACAATATCGCGGGTGTCACGTTCCACTGGCCGGTGCCGCAGGTGATCCGCCAGGGCAACGTCACCACGGTCGGCTACAAGCACGAACTCGTGCTGCCGATGGAGCTAGAGCCCACCCGGCCCGGGGAGCCGATCCGGGTCGACGCCGACCTGCTCGTCGGGATCTGCGAAGAGATCTGCGTGCCGCTCGAGGCCGAGCTCGACGCGGTGCTGGGCGGCGGCACGGCGGGGCAAGACCCTGCGATCCTGGCCGCGCTCGCCAACCTGCCGGAATCGGGTGAAGCCGCCGGTGTCGTCACCGCGTCCTGCGAGAGCGAGGACCTGGCCGACGGCGTCCGCCTGACAGCGCGGATCGAGATGCCCGCGCTGGGGCCGGACGAGACCGTCGTGATCGAGGCCGCGGACCCGGCGATCTGGGTCTCCGAAGCCTCCACCGACCGCACCGGTTCCGGCGCGCTCGTGGCTGCGGCCGACATGGTGCCCCCCGATGGCAAGCCGTTCGACGTGGCGGGCGACGACGTGCGCCTGACCGTGCTCGCCGATGGCCGGGCCGTCGACATCCGGGGCTGTCCGCTCGACTAGACGCGGCGCGGCCGCATCACGAAGGCGGCCGCGTAGGCAAGGAGCGACACCAGCGCCGCGCCTGCCACGAACAGCGCCGCCGCCAGCCCGATGCTGCCACCCCCGCCGGGCAGGTGCCCGGTGACCAGCACCCAGCCCATCGTCACGGCGAACAGCGCTGCCACCGCCGCCACGGCGGTGCCCAGGATGCGCGCGAGCCACGGTGCGCGCCGGCCCGCGGCCAGCGCGTATCGCAGGGCGCTGACCTGGCGGCGCACATCCTCCTGCATGGCGAGGATCGCGGGCACCACCAGCAGCACCAGCACGAAGCCGAAACCCAGGCCGTAGACCAGCGTCACCACCGTGGGTTTGAGGAACTGCGCCTGTTGCGAGCCTTCGAACAGGAGCGGCAGAAGCCCAAGCACCGTGGTCGCGGTGGTCAGGAACACCGGGCGGAGGCGGTCGGCGGTGCCGTCGATGATGGCCGGGATGATGCCCCGCTCTTCGGCGTATTCGTCGATGGTCGACACCAGCACGATCGAGTCGTTGATGATGATCCCCACCATGCCGATCAGCCCGACGACGGAGAACATCGACAGGGGGATATCCCAGGCGTTGTGCCCGAAGATCGCGCCGATCAGGCCGAAGGGGATGATCGCCATCACCACGAGCGGCCGGGTCCAGCTGGAGAAGATCCAGGCGAGCACGATGAAGATGCCGACGAGGCAGATGATCAGCCCGACCAGCGCGTCGGACAGGAACTCGTCTTCCTGTTCGGACAGACCCGCGAAGACATAGTCGACGCCGAAATCCTCGGCGATGGTGGGCAGGATGGTCTGCTCCAGCGCCAGCCGGATATCCTCGGCGCGTTCGGCGTCCTCTTCGTCCAGGTCGCCCGTCACCTCGACCACGCGCAGCCCGTTTTCGCGGTTCACGCTGGCAAAGCCCGTGCGCGAGGTGATCGACACGATGTCGGCGAGGTTTACATAGCTGCCCGACGCGGCACGCAGCTGCGAACGTTCGAGGAAGGCGAGCGTGAGTTCGTCCTCCGGCAGCTCGACCCGGATCGCGGCCGAGCGCATGCCGTCCGGGTAGGTCGCCGCCTCGATCCCCGACAGCCGGTTGCGCAGCACCTGGCCCACTTCGTCGATGGTGAAGCCCAGCGCGCGGCCCTGCGGGGTGAGCTCCAGCACGAGCTCTTCCTTGTCGTAGGACAGGCTGTCCTCGAGCGCCGAGGTTTCCTGGTATTCGCCCAGCGCGGTCTTGAGCGCCTCGGCCGCGGCCTTCAGCGTGTCGTTGTCCGCCCCGATCAGCTGGATGTCGAGCGCGTCCCCGCCGGGCCCGAAGCGCCCGCCGCGGAAGGTGAATTCCTCGAGCAGCGCGTGCTGGGGCACCGCGTCCTGCACGATCGAGACGAATTCGAACGAGGAATAGGGCCGCAGGTCCGCGTCGATCAGCTCGATCGTGACGGAGCCGAGCTGGTCGGGTTCCTTGTCGTCGGCGCTGGCGAGTCCGCGGCCCGAAGAGCCGCCGATCTCGGCCAGGACATAGGTGATCGGGTTGCGCCCGTGCTCTTCCTCCAGCTCTTGCCCGGTCGCATCGATCGCGGCCTGAAGCTTGCGCAGGAAATCGAGCGTGTCTTCGCGCGTGGCGCCGTTCACCATCGCGAAGTTGCCGGTCACGGTGCCCCGTTCCGGTGCGTTGAAGAACCGGAACGGCACGTCGCCCCGGATGAAGAGCGCCGCCTGCGTGGCGAGCGCGAGGATCGCGGCGGCAAGCACCGCGAACCGGGCACGCACGACCAGCCCCATGAAGGGCCGGAACAGGCGGTCGCGCACGAAGCGGAAACCCTTGTTCACCTGTCGCGAAGGCCAGTCGTACCAGTGCTCCTTCGCGGCATGGGCCAGCGCGTGTGACATGTGGTTGGGCAGGATCAGGAAGCACTCGACGAGCGAGGCGGTGAGCACCGCGATCACGGTGAAGGGCACGTCGGCGATGAACTGACCGAAACGCCCCCCGATCAGCACGAGGCCGAAGAAGGCGATGATGGTGGTCAGGGTCGAAGAAAAGACCGGCGAGAACATGCGCCGCGCGGCGTTCTCCGCCGCTTCGACGGGGCCTTCGCCGCGCCGTCGCGCGCGGAAGTCGGCATGTTCGCCCACCACGATGGCGTCGTCCACCACGATGCCCAGCGTGATGATCAGCGCGAAGAGCGAGATCATGTTTATCGTCAGCCCGAAGGCATACATGATCGCCACCGCCGCAAGCATCGACACCGGGATGCCCGCCGCGACCCAGAGCGCGGTGCGCGCGTTCAGGAAGAGAAACAGCGTGATGAGCACCAGCCCGAGGCCCATCAGGCCGTTGTCCATCAGGATGTTGAGGCGCCCGGTGATGAGCTCCGCGCGGGTGCGCACCAGGTCGATGGACACGCCTTCGGGCAGGGTCGACATCATCTCGGCCGCCACAGCCTCGACCGTGCGCTGGATGCCGATGGCGTCGCCCGCCTCGTTGCGGTTGACCTGGATCGTGACGGCCGGGTTGTCGCCCACGAAGAAGGCGCGTTCGCGGTCGATGCCCTCGACGCGGATGTCGGCCACGTCGCCGATGGTGAGCGTGCTCCCGTCAAGCTCGGAGCGCAGGACGATCGCCGCGATCTCCTCGGCACTGCGTTTCTCGACCCCGGCCCGCACCCGCGCCGCACCGGAGGACACGTTGCCCGCCGGGCTCGCCTCGGCCTCGCCCGCGATGGCCTGGGCGATCTCGGCCATCGTCACGTCGTAGCGCACGAGGTCGGCCGTCTCGACCTCGACCACGGTCTGGGGCGCCACGACCCCGTTTATCTCGGTGCGTGTCACGCCTTCCTGGAAGAGGCGTGCGACCATCTCGTCGGAAAACCGGGCGAGCTGGTCGGTGCCCACCGGGCCGGTGATGACCACGTCCGTAACCCGGTCTGACCAGCCGCCGCCGGAGACGTTCGGATCCTCGGCCGCGTCGGGCAGGTTGGTGACCGTGTCGATGGCGCCCTGCACGTCGTCCATCGCCTGGGCCATGTCCCAGCCCGGTTCGAATTCCAGCCGGATGTAGGCGCTGCCTTCACGCGCCCGGGACGAGCTTTCGTCGACACCGTCCACGGTCAGGAGAGTGGGTTCCAGCACCTGGATGATGCCCGCGTCCACGTCCTCGGCGCCCGCGCCCTCCCATGCGACGGTCACGCGGATGTCGTCGACGATCACGTCGGGAAAGAACTGCGCCCGCATATTGGGCAGCGCCATCGCCCCGGCCACGATCAGGAGCACGAACAGCAGGTTCGCGACCGTGGCGTGCCGGGTGAAGTAGGACAGGATGCCGCCGGAACCGGGACGCGTCACCATCGATCAGCCTCCCATGCGGCTTTCGATGCGCTCGACCATGCTCGCGGGCACCTCGGGTTTGCGCAGCTGGGTGAGGATGCGTGCCTTGGCCTCGTCCGGCATCATCTGGTTGCGTTCGATGAAGGTGATCAGGCGCTCGCGCCGGTCGTCGTCGAGCGTGATGGTCTGGGGAATGGCCGGCGTCGCGGCCTCGGCACCGTCGGCGGGCGCACGCTGCGGCCGGATGCGGATGCCCGCGCCCAGCGTGGGGGTGCGTTCGGCCACGACCTCGCGTCCCGCAAGGTCGCCGACCCGGATCAGCACGGTTTCGCCCTGCCGCCGCGCGACGTCGACGGGGACTTCTTCAAGCCGGTCTTCGTCGCCCAGCACGAGTACGGTGGAGCCTGACGACACGGCGGAGGACGGGAGCGCGGCCACATCCGCAATCGCCGGTTCGCGCACGCGCACGGTCACGAAATCGCCGGGGCGGAAGCCGGCCGGGTTCGACAGCGACGCGAAGATGAGCCGGCCGGTCTGGCCGTCCCCGACCGCCGCGCTTTCGCGCGCGATGCTGCCGGTCGCGATCAGGTCTATGCCGGAAACATCCTGGCTGACCGTGACCTCTGCGGGGATCAGGTCGCCGTCCTCGTCCAGAAGCCGCGTGTATTGCGCGGTGGACAGGCGGAAGTTGACCTCGAGCGCGTCGGGGTCGACCAGCGTGGCGAGCTGTTCGTTGGCGGTGACGAGTCGGCCCTCGAGCGCGGCCACGTCGGCCAGCGCGCCGGTGAAATCGGCGGTGATCGTCGCTTCGTCCCGACGCCGCTCGGCCTCGGCCAGGGCGATGCGGGCGCGTTCCAGCGCGATCTCGGCGGACGACACGCGGGCGCGGGCGGCGTTGAGGTTGGAGCGCGCGGCGAGGACGGCCTGCTCGGCGGTGCTCTCCGCGAGCCGCGCGTTTTCGAGCTCTGCCGCGAGCCCCACGCCACGGTCGAGCAGGTCCTGCTGGCGGTTCGCCGCGGTCTGGCGCAGTTCGTATTGCCGGCGGGCGCTTGCGAGGTCGTCCTGCTCCAGTGCGAGTGCGGCCTTGGCGTCGGAGACCTCCGCCTCGGCCTCGGCCACGTCGGCGCGGGCCAGCGCGACGGCATCCTCGAGGTCTGTGGGGTCGATGGTGACGAGCATCTGGCCCGCCTGAACCCGCCCGCCCTCGACGAAGGCGTCGGCCAGGTCGACCACGGTGCCCGTCGTGCGCGCCCGGATTTCCAGGGTGCGGCGCGAGATGACCTCGCCAAAGGCTTCAAGGACGGGGGCCACGGTTTCCGGTGTGACCGTCACGACGTCCGCCGAGTAGACCCGTTCACGCGCGGGCATCGAGCCGCCGTCGCGGGCCATGCGGGTCTGCACGGCATCGCGCACCACGTAGGCGGCAAGACCCAGCGCGGCGACGGTCAGCGAGACGAGAAAGAGGCCGACGAGCGACCGGCGAAGAAAGCGCATATGTGAAACCGTTCAGCTTTGCTGCAATACTGTGCCCGTGCCCGGTGAAACAGTCCATCGGGCAGTTTTGACAAGCCTGTTACGCGCTCAAACGGCCGGTGGCTTCATTTCCGTCGCTGATGTTCGTCGAGACGGGGAAATATCTCGACGAAATTGCATGGCGCGTGGCGGTAGTCGAACTGGTGCACCAGGATTTCGTCCCACGCGTCCTTGCAGGCCCCGGTGGAGCCGGGCAGGGCGAAGAGGTAGGTGCCGTTCGCCACGCCGCCGGTGGCGCGGCTCTGGACCGCCGATGTGCCGATCTTCTGCATCGAGACGATGGTGAAGACGGTCCCGAAGGCGTCGATTTCCTTCTCGTAGACATCGCGATGCGCCTCCACCGTCACGTCGCGGCCCGTCAGCCCGGTGCCCCCGGTGCTCAGGACCACGTCGATGTCCGGGTTGGCGCACCAGTCGCGGAGCTTGGCCGCGATCACCTCGCGCTCGTCCTTCACGATGGTCCGGTCGGCGAGAACGTGACCCGCCGCCTCGATGCGGCCCACCAGCGTGTCGCCGGAGCGGTCGTCGTCCCTCGTGCGGGTGTCGGAGACCGTCATCACCGCGATGCGGACCGGGATGAAACTCTTTTCGCTCATGCGAGATCCCTCAATTTCGCCTGGATGTCGAGGAGATCCGCCCATGCCTCGCGCTTGGCGACCGGGTTTCGCAGCAGGAAGGACGGGTGGAACGTCGGCATGGCGGGGCGGTCGAGCACCGTCTGCCACTGGCCCCTGAGCCGGGTGATGCCCTGCCGCCCCAGAAGCGCGGTGAGGGCGATGTTGCCCATCGGCACGATCACGTCCGGGTCGGCCAGCTCGATGTGACGCAGCAGGAACGGGGTGAACATCTCGATCTCGTCCGCCGTCGGATTGCGGTTGCCGGGCGGGCGCCACGGCACGACGTTGGTGATGTAGATCGCGGATTGCGCATCCGGCGAGCGGCGGTCGAGCCCGATGGCCGCGAACATCTGGTCGAGCAGCCGGCCCGCGCGCCCCACGAAGGGCAGCCCTTCGCGGTCTTCCTCGGCACCGGGGCCTTCGCCCACGACCATGACGCGCGCGGCGGGGTTGCCGTCGGCGAAGACGAAGGAGCGCGCACCCTTCCTGAGCGGCGAACCCTCGAAGCCGCGCAGGGTTTCTGCCAGCGTGTCGAGGTCGGCGGCCGCCCCCGCCTGCGCCTTGGCCTGCGCGACCCAGTCGGTCGCGCTCGGCGTCGCCGCGGGCGGCGGCGCGTCGTTGGCGGCCGTCGGTGCGGGGGCCGCGGGTTTCGCGGGCTCCGGCGTCACCTCGTAGCGGTTGATCGGCGCCTCCGCGACCGTGTCGGTCACGCCCAGCTCGACATACCATTCGAGCAGCGCTTTCGCCTGATGCCAATCCAGAGCCGATTCCATGCCGCACAAGGTATGCCGGGGCGCGGGGGGCGTCCATGCCGCTTCGCGGGTCCTGCGGGGCCACCGGGGATTGCTCCCTATCCGCCCCCTTCCTATAAGCAGGGGCGAAAGGGGCCGCCGATGACATTTCGCCACCGTCACCTGTTGGGGATCGAGCCGCTTCACCCGGCCGAGATCACGACGCTTCTGGATCTGGCCGATACCTATGTCGACCTGAACGCTTCGCCCAACAAGCGGCGGGAGGTTCTGGCCGGGCTCACCCAGATCAACATGTTCTTCGAGAACTCCACCCGCACGCAGGCGAGCTTCGAGATCGCGGGCAAGCGGCTGGGGGCTGACGTGATGAACATGGCGATGCAGGCCTCGTCGATCAAAAAGGGCGAGACGCTGATCGACACGGCGCTGACGCTGAATGCCATGCACCCGGACCTGATCGTGGTGCGCCATCCCCATTCCGGCGCGGTGAATCTCTTGGCCGAGAAGGTGAATTGCGCCGTGCTGAACGCGGGCGACGGGCGGCACGAACATCCGACGCAGGCGCTTCTGGATGCGCTCACGATCCGGCGTGCGAAGGGACGGCTTCACCGGCTGACCATCGCGATCTGCGGTGATATCGCCCACAGCCGCGTGGCGCGCTCGAACCTGATCCTCCTGGGCAAGATGGAGAACCGGGTGCGGCTGGTCGGCCCCCCCACGCTCATGCCCAGCCAGATCGACCAGTTCGGGGTCGAGGTCTACGACGACATGAAGGCGGGGCTCGAGGGCGCGGACGTGGTGATGATGTTGCGGCTTCAGCGCGAACGGATGGATGGCGGGTTCATCCCGTCGGAGCGCGAATACTACCACCGCTACGGGCTGGATGCCGAGAAGCTCGCCTGTGCCAAGGATGACGCGATCGTCATGCATCCCGGCCCGATGAACCGGGGGGTCGAGATCGACGGCACCATCGCCGACGACATCAACCGCTCGGTGATCCAGGAGCAGGTCGAGATGGGCGTCGCGGTGCGCATGGCGGCGATGGACCTGCTGGCGCGCAACCTGCGCGAGACGGCGGATGGAGCGGGGATGATGGCATGAAACGGGACGACCTGACCTTCCCGACCGAAAGCGCCGCACGAACGATCTTCGTGTTCCAGCTGGACATCGACCCGGCCCGGATCGACCGCTGGAAGGCGCCGGATGCGAAGGGCGAATGGCCGCTGCCCGAGGCGCTGGGGGTCAAGGCGCTCGACGCGTCGCAGGTCGAGGTGTTCGCCGAAGAGGCGATCGCGGAATACGGCATGGTGCGCTACCTGACCGAGGCGAACGGCATGAGCGCGGAAAGCGTGGCCCGGGACGAAGCCGTGCTGTCCGCGCTGGCGGGCGTGATCGTCATGGTGCACGGCAAGGCGGTCGCGTGGCGCGACGGGCAGTTCGAGCCGTCCGGCCCGGCCCGCTTCGTCGGGCGCTACAGCGAGAAAGTGAGCCTCACGGCCTCGACCCCGCAGCCCGCGCGCGAGGTGACGCGCGGCCAGGTGGCCGGCGGCACGACCGAGGGGCGTGAGACGCGCCGCTTTCCCTGGGGCATTCTCGGCTTCGGCCTGCTGGGCCTGATCGTGCTGGCCGCGATCCTGTGGGGGCTGGCATGAACGACGCGGTGATCGCGACCTTTTCGGGCAACCGGTCGACCTACATCAAGGAACACGTGATGCTCGCCGCGCTGGGCGCCGTGGCGGCGGTGGCGATCCTGATGGCGCTGGGCAACGAATACCCCTGGACCGGGCTCGTGGGGGCTGTGGCCGCGATCGGCGTGCGCGGCGTCTACGTGGCCTCGGAGCAGATCGGGCAGGAATGGACCCTGACCGAGCACAACCTGGTTTCGCCCGCCGGCGTGATCATCCCGCGCGCCGAGATCGAGAACGTGCGCACCATCTTCTCCGCGGCCCAGGTGATCACCCGGTCGGGCGACAAGTACATGATCAAGTACCAGGCCGACCCCGGCGCAACCGCCGACACGATCCGGGAGGCGCGCGCATGAGCACGCCGCCGGGCTGGGAGGGCATCCTCGACGAGGGTGAAGAAATCCTGTGGCAGGGCCGCCCCGGGCAGGGGTTCCATTTCGGGGCGGGCAACGTTGTCAGTGCGATCTTCGGCCTTTTCTTCGCAGGTTTCGCGCTTTTCTGGATGGTGATGGCGGCCTCGGCAGACGGGCCGTTCTGGATGTTCGGACTCATCCATTTCAGCGTCGGCATCGCGCTGTCGGCCTGGGCGATCTACGGCAACACCTGGAAGCGGCGCCACAGCTGGTACACGCTGACCGACCGGCGCGCCTTCATCGCCACCGACATGCCGCTCAAGGGGAAGACGCTGAAGAGCTACCCGATCGGGCCCACGACCGTGATCGATTACCGGGCCGGGCCACCGGCCACGATCAATTTCGCGGAAGAGTTCAAGCGCGGCAGCAAGGGTCGCAGCTACAAGGTCAAGGTCGGGTTCGAGCGGCTGGAGAACGGCGCCGAGGTGATGCGAGAAGTGCGCCGGGCGCAGGAAGTGGACGAGACGATGATCCGGGAGAGCGCATGACCATCCGCACCTTCATCAACGCAAGGCTGATCGACCCCGTGGCGGGCACCGACGCGATGGGCTCGCTCACGATCGAGGACGGGGCGATCATCGCCCGCGACGGCCGGCCCGCGGGCGAGGTGATCGACTGCAACGGCAAGTGCCTCGCGCCGGGGATCATCGACATCGGCGTGAAGATCGGCGAGCCGGGGGAGCGCCACAAGGAGGGCTTCCGCACCGCCGGGCGCGCGGCCGCGGCCGGCGGCGTGACCACGATGGTCACGCGGCCCGACACCACGCCCGCCATCGATACGCCCGAGACGCTCGACTTCGTGAAACGCCGCGCGCGGGAACGCGCGCCGGTGCGCGTCCACCCGATGGCTGCCCTGACCAAGGGCCGCGAGGGGCGCGAGATGGTCGAAATGGGCTTTCTCATGGACGCGGGCGCGGTGGCTTTCACCGATTGCGACCACGTGATCGCGGACAACAAGGTGTTCAGCCGGGCGATGACCTATGCCCGCTCCGTCGGCGCGCTGATCATGGCGCACCCGCAGGATCCGACGCTGACCGCCGGATCCTCGGTGACCTCGGGCAAGTTCGCTTCGCTCCGGGGCCTGCCGGCCGTGTCGCCGATGGCCGAACGCATGGGGCTCGAGCGCGACCTCGCGCTCGTGGAGATGACCGGCGTGCGCTACCACGCCGACAACATCTCGACCGCCCGCGCGCTGCCCGCGTTGGAGCGGGCCAAGGAGGCGGGGCTCGACGTGACCGCGGGGGCGAACATCCACCACCTCACGCTGAACGAGCTCGACGTGGGCGACTACCGCACCTTCTTCAAGCTGAAGCCGCCGCTCAGGTCCGAGGACGACCGGCTGGCGATGGTGGAGGCGGTGGCCTCGGGCCTGATCGACATCGTCTGCTCCATGCACACGCCGCAGGACGAGGAATCCAAGCGCCTGCCGTTCGAGGAAGCGGCGAGCGGCGCGGTGGGGCTTCAGACGATCCTGCCGGCGGCGATGCGGCTGGTGCATGATGGGTCGATGGACCTGCCGACGCTGTGGCGCGCATTGTCGACCAACCCGGCCAAGCGCTTCGGCCTTCCGGGGGGCACGCTGGCCGAGGGGCGGCGCGCCGACCTTGTCCTCTTCGACCCCGACGCGCCCTTCGTGCTCAATCGCTTCACGCTGGAGAGCAAGTCCAAGAACACGCCGTTCGACGAGGCCCGGATGCAGGGCCGCGTGCTGGGCACCTGGGTCGGTGGACAGCGGGTATTCACGCCATGATCCGGCAGGCGCGGCGCGGAGATCTTCCACGACTCGGCGACATCGCCATGCGTTCGAAGGCGCATTGGGGGTACGAGGCCGATTTCCTCGCCGCCTGCCGCGACGAGCTTTGCCCCTCCGAAACGGATATCGGCGCCGGGCTGGTGATGTGGGAGGACACCGCGCCGCGCGGGTTCGCCCATGTGACCATCGACGGCGAGGCGGCGGAGCTCTACCTGCTCTTCATCGCGCCGGAGGCGATGGGGCGGGGGATCGGACGCACGCTCTTCGGCTGGGCGCAGGGCCATGCGCGCGGCCACGGCGCCAAGGTGCTCGGGCTGGACGCGGACCCGTTCGCCACGGACTTCTACCTGCGCATGGGAATGCGGCAGGTGGGCGAGGTGCCGTCGCAGACCTGGCCCGACCGGATGCTGCCGCGAATGGAAATCGACCTCTGACGGAGACATCATGCCCGAGATCGTCACATCCCTGCCTCTCCTCGCGCTGGCCGCGCTTCTGGCCTACCTCGCCGGGTCGATCCCGTTCGGGATGGTCATGGCACGTCTTTTCGGCCTGGGCGACCTGCGCAAGATCGGCTCGGGCAACATCGGGGCCACGAACGTCCTGCGCACGGGCAACAAGCTCGCGGCGTTCCTGACGCTGGTGCTGGACGCGGGCAAGGGCGGCATCGCGGTGGTGATCGCGCGCGCGGTGCTGGCCGAGGACGCGGCGCAGATCGCCGGTTTCGCGGCCTTCCTGGGCCATTGCTTCCCCGTCTACCTCGGCTTTCGGGGCGGCAAGGGCGTCGCGACCTGGCTCGGCACGCTGCTGGGGCTGGCCTGGCCCGTCTTTCTCGCCGCCGGGGCCACCTGGCTCGCCACCGCCGCGATCTTCCGCATCTCCAGCCTGGCCGCGCTCGTCGCCGCGCTGCTCACGCCGCTGTGGGCCTGGCTCCTGGGCTTTCCCAGCATGGTTGTTCTCCTCGTCGCGCTGGGCGTGCTGATCTTCGTGCGCCACCACGAGAACATCCGCCGCATCCTCGATGGCAGCGAAAGCCGGATCGGACGCAAATGACCCCGGTAATGGTGCAGAAACATTGATTTTTCCCACTCGTCAGGCAAACTGAGGGGCAAAGGGATTTGAAACAGGGAGCTTGGGGACAATGAACATGATGGAGGCGGTCCGGACCGTCTTTTCCAAATACGCCACGTTCACCGGCCGGGCCCGGCGGGCGGAATTCTGGTGGTTCGTACTTTTCTACATCATCGTGAACTTCATCCTCGGGCTGATCGATTCGGTGCTGTTCGGCACCACCACGACGACCGAGACCAGCTTCTCGGCCGAGACCGACACGCCGATCCTGTCCGGCATCTTCTGGCTGGCAACGATCATTCCCTACATCGCTGTCGGCGTGCGCCGCCTGCACGACACCAACCGCTCCGGCTGGTGGCTGCTCCTGGGGTTCATCCCGCTGATCGGCGCGATCATCCTGATCGTGTGGTTCGCGACCGGCGGCGACCGCGGGCGCAACCGCTTCGGCGACGACCCGATCGACGGGTCGGGTGGCGGCGACGCTGGCGGAGAGGCGGACTACGCCGAGACCTCGATCCCGAAGGTCTGATACCGGACGTACGAAAGAGACGGGGCGGCGCATCTGCCGCCCCTTGATTTCACGAGCGCGACCCTGCGCGATGGAGGCTGCCCAATGGACATGAAAACCGCCGTTCAGACGGTACTTCGCGAGAAATACGTCGAGTTCAATGGCCGTGCGCGCCGGTCGGAATTCTGGTGGTTCATCCTGTTCGTCGTCATCGTGTCCGCGATCCTGTCGCTGATCGACACGGCGCTGTTCGAGGGCGTGCTTCAGGACATCGGGCCGCTCTCGGCGATCTTCTCGCTCATCACGATCATCCCGTCGATCGCGGTGACCGCGCGCCGGTTGCACGACATCGGCCGCTCTGGCTGGTGGCAGCTTCTGTTCCTGATCCCGCTGATCGGGTTCATCGTGATCGTCTACTGGGCCGCCCAGAAGGGCACCGACGGCCCGAACGAATACGGGCCCGACCCGTTGGCCACGGGCGCCTGAGCCATGACGGCGCGCGGGCCGGTCGCGGCCGTGCGGGCCGGGTTCGCGAACTATGCCACCTTCTCCGGCCGGAGCGCGCGGGCGCCGACGCTGTGGTTCATGCTCGTCTTCAGCCTTGGAAACTACGTGCTGGTGAACGCCACGCGCCCCGTGGCGGGGGACGGCGGGGCGCTCGCACTCCTGGTCGGCGGGCTGTCCTGGCTTTTCTTCCTGTCCACGGTCACGCCGATGGCCGCGTTCGTGGCGCGCCGGCTGCACGACACCGGTCGCTCCGGTCTCTGGGCCGTGCTGCCGGTCGGGGCCGTGGTGGCGATCAGCGTGTTCGAACGCCTGTGGGTCACGCGCGGTTACGGGCCGATGATCCCGATCTTCGCGGTCTCGGCCCCGATCATGCTGTGGTTCGCGGTCTGGCTGCTGGCCCCGGGCAGCCCTGGGGCGAACCGGTTCGGCCCGCCGCCCGCGTGAGCGCTCAATAGGAGTATTCGCCGTAGATCCTGGACAGGTCGCCGGCCCACTCCCCGTGGTATTTCTCCAGGAGCTCGTCGGCCATCGTGCGGCCCTCTTCGACGCTGTCCTCCAGCGTGTTCAGGAAGTGCCGCTCATCCGGGACCATGCCGCCGAAGCCGGGCCGGGCGCGCGCCTTCAGCCCCGAGCGCGAGATGTCGAGGGCCTGGGTGGCGAGGTCTCGCATCTTGAGCGGACCGATCTCGGCGTCCAGCGCGTCGACGCTGGCGGCCACGCGAAGCGCCTCGCGCGTTTCAGCGTCCCAACCCTTCACCATGTCCCACGCGGCGTCGAGCGCGGACTGGTCGTACAGGATTCCGACCCAGAAAGCCGGCAGGGCGCAGATGCGCCGCCACGGGCCCGCATCGGCCCCGCGCATTTCCATGAACTTCTTGATGCGCACTTCCGGGAAGATGGTCGTCAGGTGGTCCGCCCAGTCGCTGAGCGTCGGCTTCTCGCCGGGCAGCGCGGGCAGCTCGCCCTTGAGGAAGTCCCGGAACGACTGGCCGAGCGCGTTGATGTACTTGCCGTGGCGGTAGACGAAGTACATCGGCACATCGAGCGCGTAGTCGACGTAGCGTTCGAACCCCATGCCGTCCTCGAACACGAAGGGCAGCATCCCGGTGCGCGCCGGATCGAGGTCACGCCAGATGCGCGAGCGCCAGGACTTGTGCCCGTTGGGCTTGCCTTCGAGGAAGGGCGAATTGGCGAAGAGCGCGGTGGCGATCGGCTGCAATGCCAGCGCCACGCGGAACTTCTGCACCATGTCCGCTTCGGAGGCGAAGTCCAGGTTCACCTGCACCGTGCAGGTCCGGTACATCATCTGCGTGCCGAGATTGCCGACCTTGCCCATGTAATCGGTCATCAGCGCGTAGCGCCCCTTGGGCATGACCGGCATGTCGTCATGGGTCCAGATCGGTGCGGCGCCCAGCCCGATGAAGCCCGCGCCGATCTTGTCGGCGATGTCCTGCACTTCGCGCAGGTGCTCGTTCAACTCGTCGCAGGTCTGGTGGATCGTTTCGAGCGGCGCGCCGGAAAGCTCCAGCTGCCCGCCCGGCTCGAGGCTCACGTTCGCGCCGTCCTTTTCCAGGCCGATGAGCTTGCCGCCCTCCTCGACCGGGGCCCAGCCATAGGCGTCACGGAGCCCTTCGAGCATCGCACGGATCGACCGGGGGCCTTCGTAGGGCAGGGGCTTCAGCGTATCCTTGCAGTAGCCGAATTTCTCGTGCTCGGTGCCGATGCGCCAGTCGTCCTTCGGCTTGCAGCCTGCTTCGAGATAGCCGGCCAACTGGGAATGGTCGGTGATCAGGCCACCGCCGGACTGGGGAATTGACATGTTCGCGCCTCTGGACTGTCTCGGGAGTTACGAGTGTGCGATTGACGGGGGCGTGTCAACCAAGCCCGGCCCCTTGCGCCAGATCGTGACGGGGGTTTCGGGCGGGTCGTTGAGCGCGCGGATCGCGGTCTCGATCCGGGCGCCGGGCAGGGCGGTCAGCACGTCGAAGAGCGCCCGCGCGCCCTCGGCGGCGGCCGGAACCGAAAGCCGCTCGCCGCCGGTGTCGAGCCGCCAGAACGCGCCGCCCGCGCGGCTCGCGATGATCGACACCTGCGTCAGGCTGTCGAGCGAGGCCATGCCGCCCCCCACGGGGGCGAGATAGGTGATCTGGCGCTCGTCCAACTCGATCACGCCGAGGCCCCCCTGGCCGGTGCGGAAGCGTGCGCGCTGAACGCCGGACCACAGGAGCGCGGCACCGGCGAGCGCGACGACCACGCCGATCCAGCGGATTACGCCGAGGCTCGCGATGGCCCAGTAGAGCCCCAGCGCCGCGACCGCGCCGCCGATCAGCGCCTCGCGCCAGCGGGCAAGTCCGGCGGCGGCCTCGGGTCGAACGAAGCTCATGGCGCGGTTCCCCCGGTCATGTCACCAGTCCCCCAGCGCCGATTGCCACAGCGTCATCGCTGCCACCGCCGCCGTGTCGGCGCGCAGGATCCGGGGGCCGAGGCTCACCGGCGCCGCGGCGTCCAGCGCGGCGAGGCGCTTGCGCTCGGTCTCCGAAAAACCGCCCTCGGGGCCGATCAGGATCGCCCAGGGTCGGTCGCGCTCGCCCGAAAGGGCCGATGCGGCGCCCGCGCGGGTTTCGTCGCAGAACATCAGGTGGCGGCTGCCGTCCCACGCGTCGAGCAGGCGATCGAGCTTCACGGGCTCGGCCACCTCGGGCACGAACGTGCCGCCGCATTGCTCGGCCGCCTCGACCGCGTGCGCCTGCAACCGGTCCACGCGGACCCGCTCGGAATTGGTGAACTCGGTCAGCACCGGCACGATGCGCGACGCCCCCATCTCGGCCGCTTTCTCCACGATGAAGTCGGTGCGCTGCTTCTTGATCGGGGCGAAGAGTAGCCAGAGGTCCGGCGGGTCGAGCTGCGGGGC
This sequence comes from Maritimibacter harenae, assembly GCF_009882975.1. Taxonomy (GTDB): domain Bacteria; phylum Pseudomonadota; class Alphaproteobacteria; order Rhodobacterales; family Rhodobacteraceae; genus Maritimibacter; species Maritimibacter harenae. The sequence goes on along the minus strand of NZ_WTUX01000012.1, from coordinate 105,724 downwards.
CGCCTGCCCGAGGCACGACAGCGTCCCCGCGCGCTTTCCCGCCTCCACGATCTCCGCCGTCCATTCCCCGTCACGGCCGTTGAAAAGGGCCACGCGGTCCCCCTGGTCGCGCCGCATGACGCCGAAGAGGTAATGCGCCTGGTCCTTGGCCAGAGGAATGGTTTGCCCCTCGCCCAGCGGGTGCTCTACAAAGAGCCGGATCTTTGCACGTTCGAACATGGGGGCACGTTATGGCGGCAGGCGGCGAGACGCCAGAGGCGACGGGGCAGGTGGCCGATGCCTATACCGGCAACTGGGTGGACCGCTATGCCCCCGCGTTCCTGCGACCCTACCTGCGCCTGTCGCGCGCCGACCGGCCGATCGGCACCTGGCTTCTGCTTCTGCCCTGCTGGTGGGGCCTGCTGCTTGGCATGGGATACGACGGCCGCGCGTCCTGGCACGACCTGTGGATCTTCGTGGGCTGCGCCATCGGCGCAACGCTGATGCGGGGGGCGGGCTGCACCTGGAACGACATCACCGACCGCGACATCGATGGCTCCGTCGCGCGCACGCGGTCGCGCCCGATCCCTTCGGGCGCCGTGAGCGTCACGCAGGCGATGGCGTGGCTCGTGCTCCAATGCCTGATCGCCCTGGGCATTCTTCTGACCTTCGATCCGGCCGCCATTCTCCTGGGCATCATCGCGCTGGGCCCGGTTGCCATCTATCCCTTTGCCAAGCGCTTCACCTGGTGGCCGCAGATCTTTCTCGGGATCGCGTTCAACTGGGGTGCGCTCCTGGCCTTCACGGCGCATACCGGAACGCTGGCCTGGCCTGCCGTGGTGCTCTACCTCGCCGGCATGTCCTGGACGCTGTTCTACGACACCGTCTATGCCCACCAGGACAAGGAGGACGATGCGCTGATCGGTGTGAAGTCCACCGCGCGCCTGTTCGGCGACACGACGCCGCGCTGGCTTCTGGCCTTCCTCGTCGGCTGCGTCGTGCTCATGACGCTCGCCGTGATCCTGGCCTTCCTGCCCAATGCCACGCCGGTCGCGCTGGTCGTGGCGCTGGCTGCACCCTGGGCGATGGGATGGCACCTGTCGTGGCAATTGCGCACGCTCGACATGGACGATCCGGATACCTGCCTCATGCTCTTTCGGTCGAACCGGAACGCGGGCCTCCTGCCTGTGCCGTTTCTTGCCGTCGCACTCCTGCTTTGATTGCGCCTCGTGACAAAGCCACTTAAGGAAACAGGCGACCGAAACACGGACAAATTCCAACCGGCATGAAGTTTTCCAAAGTCCTCCTGATTCCCGGGATTTTCGTTCTTGCGGCCCTGCTTGCGCTGGTCGCCGCGGTCAGCTCGGTCGGCGTGATCGAACGCGTATCCAAGTCCACCGTGGAAGAAGCACTGATGCTCGAAGGGCAGGACTGGGCCAAGGTCCACACCGACGGTCTGCAACTCATCCTGACCGGCACCGCGCCCACGGAAACCGACCGCTTCGCCGCGCTGTCCGTGGCCGGGGGCGAGGTGGATTCGAGCCGCGTGATCGACCAGATGGACGTGCCCACCGCGGAAGGCATCGAACCGCCGCGCTTCTCGGTCGAAATCCTGCGCAACGACGGCGGAATCTCGATGATCGGGCTCATACCGGCGTCGACGGACCGCGAGGCTCTGTTCTCCCGTGTCCAGAAGATCACTCCCGACCAAGAGGTCGCGGACCTGCTGGAGACCGCCGACTACGATGTGCCGGACGGCTGGCCCGCGGCACTCGACTTCGCGCTGACCGCGCTCGAGGACCTGCCGCGCTCCAAGATCTCGATGGATACCGGGCGGGTCACGATCGAGGCGATCGCGGACAGCGCGGCGCAGAAGGACGGCTGGGAACGCGATCTTGCCCGCAGCGCGCCGGGCGGTCTGCGCGTCGCGCTGAACATCTCGGCCCCCCGGCCCGTCATCACGCCATTCACCGCGCGTTTCGTCATCGACGACGAGGGTGCGCGTTTCGATGCCTGCACGGCGGGGACCGAGCCGGGACGGGTCAAGATCGTGGCCGCCGGGATCGCCGCCGGCGTGAAGGGACGACCGAACTGCACCATCGGCTTGGGTGTGCCCTCGCCCGACTGGCCCGATGCCGTGGCGCGTGGCGTACAGGCGGTGCGCGAGCTGGGCGAGGGGACGATCACCTTCTCCGATGCCGACGTGACGCTCGTGGCGGCCGCCAGCGTGGAGCAGCAGAATTTCGACCGCGTGGTGGGTGAGCTCGAAGCCGACCTGCCCGAGGTCTTCTCGCTCCACTCGACCAAGACCGAGGGCGAAGCCGCCGAGGGCACGCCGGAGTTCATGGCCACCCTCAGCCCGGAAGGGCTCGTGCAGATCCGCGGCCGGCTGACGGACGAACAGAACCGGTCCATCACCGAAAGCGTGGCGCGCGCCCGGTTCGGGATCGGCAACGTCTACATGGCCGCGCGGCTCGACAACTCGCTGCCCGCCGGCTGGTCGGTGCGCGTGCTGGCCGCGATCGAGGCGCTGTCGCATCTCGACAATGGCGTGGCCGTGGTCCAGCCCGACCTCGTGGAGCTGCGGGGGCGCACCGGGGACGAGGGCGCCAGCGCCGAGATTTCGCGCGTGCTCTCCGAGCAGCTGGGCGACGCGCAGGATTTCCGCGTCAACGTCGCTTATGACGAGGCGCTCGATCCGAAGGCATCGCTGCCGTCACCCGAGGAATGTGTCGCGATGATCAACGAGACGATCGCGGAGGAGAAGATCACCTTTGCGCCCGGGTCCGTCGAGATCGAGGCGCGCGCGGGCAACACGATCGACGCCATCGCCGACATCCTCAAGGATTGCGCCGACGTGCCGATGGAGATCGGCGGCCACACCGACAGCCAGGGCAGCGAGGACCTGAACAAGGCGCTGTCGCAGCAACGGGCCAACTCGGTCCTGAACGCGCTGCTCGCGCGCCGCATCCTGACCTCGAACATGATTGCGCATGGCTACGGCGAAGAGCAGCCGATCGCGAGCAACGAGACCGAGGCGGGCCGCGAGGCGAACCGCCGCATCGAGTTCCGCCTGATCACCGAACGCGAACTGAAGGGCGAGCCGCTGATCGAAGGCGAGCCTTCCGGCCTTGACCTGTCCGAGCTGCGCCCGCGCCCGCGCCCCGATGACCTCATGGAAGCATCGGCGGAGGCCGAGCCGGAGGCGGATGCCGACGAGGGCAGCGGCGACGAGGCTGGTGATGATACCGGCAGCGGTGACGAAGGCAGTGGTGATGACGCTGCGTCGGACGAGAGCGCCGGGGAGACCGAGGCGGCCGACGAAACCGCGTCGGATGCGACTGCCGAGACCGAAGAGGCCCCCGCCGAGGACACCGAAGACACGGCGACTGCCGAGGCCGACGCGGATGCCACAGCGGCCGGGGACGAGACGGAAGATACGACCGCCGATCAAACGGCGGCGGACGAGACCCCGGGGGAAGGGGTTGACGAAACCAACGAGACTGGGACAGTCGGCGAAGAACTGCCGCCGGCGGTCGTGGTGGATCCGGAGCTCGAGGGCGTGCGCGCCCCGCCGCGACCGGATCGCGAGGGATAGGGACACATGAACAGAGCCGAGTTCATCATCGTCACGGCGATCATTCTTTTCATTGCATTTGCGCTCGGGTGGTTCGCCCATTGGCTGATCCACAGGTTCTCGCGGGTGTCAGGGGCGGACATGGGCGAGCTCGACCGCATGGCCCAGGCCCTGCATGACGCGGAAGAGACCCGGGACCAGGCGATCACGTATCTCCAGCAGCGCGAGACGGAGCTGTCGAACCAGCAGCACCAGACCGAGGCAGAGCTTCGCGCGGCGATGGACGGGCTGCGTGCGGCCCGGCAGGAAGCCGAGGAACTGCGCGCCTATATCGAGCGTCAGAACCAGGCCTGAGCCGGCCTACCAACGCGACAGCGCGTCCTCGTCCTCGTCCTTGGCCGCGACCCATTCCGCGCCGTCCGGGCCGTATTCCTTCTTCCAGAACGGTGCGCGGGATTTCAGGTAATCCATAAGGTACTCGGCCGCTTCGAAGGCCGCGGCGCGGTGGCGTGCGGCGGTGGCGACCATCATGATCCGGTCGCCCGGTACGAGGGTGCCGTGGCGGTGGATCACCAGCGCATCGTCGAGGGTCCAGCGCCCCATCGCCTCGTCCACGATGTCGCCGATCGCCTTCTCGGTCATGCCGGGATAATGCTCGATCTCCATCCGGCTGATGCCGCCGGTGTCGCGCACAAGTCCGGTAAAGGTCACCACAGCGCCGGTTTCCGTGCGGCCGGCGGCGAAGCCCTCGGATTCCTCGCCCAGCGAGAAGGGCGCGGACTGGACCCGGATCGTCGGCATCTCAGCCCCCCGTCATCGGCGGGAAGAAGGCCACCTCGCGCACGCCCGCGAGCGGCGCGTCGAAATCGGACAGTTCCTGGTCGAGCGCCACGCGCAGGGCCGACAGGTCGGCGAAGGCCGCCTCGTAGCGCGGTTCGCGCGCCTTGAGTTCTTCCACGAGGTCCGCGACCGTCGCGGCGTCCGTTTCGACCCGTTCGCGCGGTTCTCCGATCCGTTCGCGGACCCAGGCGAAATACATGACGTCAATCATCCGTGTCCTCCTTCAGGAACGGCCAGGCCTTGCGGAAGTAGTCCCAGCCCGAGATCGCGGTCAGAAGTGCCGCGACCCACAGAAGCACCACGCCCGCATTGCCGGTCCAGATCATCGCGGTGGTCTTCCACCCGAGACCGAGGTGATCGGCCACCTCGCCCTCGATGATCTGGTCGAAGAGCGCGTCATCCATGCCGAAGCTCTGCATGCCCACGTAATGTTCGAACACGCCTTTTGCAAAAAGCAGCGTGAGCGCGACCATCTGCACGGTGGTCTTCCATTTCCCGATCCGCGTGACCTTCAGCGCCTTGGCTTTGTCGCCCAGCGTTTCACGCAGGCCCGAGACGAAGACCTCCCGGAAGATGATGATCCCGGAGGGCAGGACGATCCAGATCGCGAGGCCCGAGTAGGCGGCGATCACGAGAAGCGCGGTGAGAACCAGCGCCTTGTCCGCGATCGGGTCCATCGTCGCGCCGAAGCGGCTTTCCTGCGCCCAGGCCCGCGCAAGGTAGCCGTCGACGTAATCGGTGACGGCGGCCACGATGAAGACGACCAGGGCGTACCAGTCCGCCCAGGGGCGGGCGAAGAACAGGAACACGATCGGCAGGAGCGGCACCGCGATCAGCCGGCCGATGGTGAGGATGTTGGGGATCGTCCATTTCATGGTGCAGGTCTATCGTGGGCGGCGTCCGGGGGGAAGACAGGGTTTCGAACGGGCTGGCGCCCGTCCGATCCGCTTGGGGGGCCAGCCCCCCAAACCCCCCGGCGTATTTCGGGAAAGATGAAAGGGCGGGCGGTCATCCGTTTTCGTGGAAATGGCCGTGGATCGTTTCGGCCAGGGCGGCGGAGATGCCCTTGACCGCCTTGAGGTCGGCGAGCGAGGCGGTGGTCACGGCCTTGGCCGAGCCGAAATGCGCCAGCAGCGCCTTCTTGCGTCCCGCGCCCACGCCGGGGACGTCGTCGAGCGGGGAGGCGCTGATCGCCTTCGTGCGTTTCGCGCGGTGGGTGCCGATGGCGAAGCGGTGCGCCTCGTCGCGCATGCGCTGGACGAAATAGAGCACCGGGTCGTTGCGCTTGAGCGCGAAGGGGCGCTGGCCGGGGCGGTGGAATTCCTCTTTCCCGTGATCGCGGTCGACGCCCTTGGCGACCCCGACCATCGCGATGTCCTCGACCCCCAGGTCTTCCATGATCTCGTTCACCGCCGAGACCTGCCCGGCGCCGCCGTCGATCAGGAGAAGGTCGGGCCAGGCTTCGCTTTCGCGGTCCGGGTCTTCCTTCAGCAGGCGTTTGAAGCGGCGGGTGAGCACCTCTTTCATCATGCCGAAATCGTCACCCGGCGTCAGCGCGTCGCCCTTGATGTTGAACTTGCGGTACTGGCTTTTCATGAAGCCCTCGGGCCCGGCGACGATCATCGCGCCCACCGCGTGCGCGCCCTGGATGTGGGAGTTGTCGTAGACCTCGATCCGTTTCGGTGCCTCGTCCAGCTCGAACGCTTCCGCGATCCCGTTGAGCAGCTTCGCCTGGGTCGCGGTTTCGGCCATCTTGCGGCCGAGGCTTTCGCGCGCGTTGCGCGCGGCGTTCGATACGAGCTCCATCTTCTCGCCGCGCTGGGGCACCTCGATGGCGACTTTGCGCCCGAGCTTGCCGCCCAGTGCCTCGGCCATCAGGTCGCGCTCCTCGATGTCGTGGGACAGGAGCAGGAGGCGGGCCGGTTCCTTCTGGTCGTAGAACTGGCCGATGAAGCCGCGCAGCACCTCGGCCTCGTCCGCGCCCGCGCCGGTGCGGGGGTAGAAGTCGCGGTTGCCCCAGTTCTGGTTCGCGCGGATGAAGAAGACCTGCACGCAGGCCTGTCCGCCTTCCATGTGGAGCGCGATCACGTCCGCCTCGGTCACGCCGCGCGGGTTGATGCCCTGGCTCGACTGCACCTTGGTGAGCGCCTGGATGCGGTCGCGCAGGACGGCTGCGCGTTCGAACTCCATCGCTTCCGAGGCCGCCTGCATCTCCTCGGCGAGCTCGGACTGCACCTTGGTGGTGCGCCCGGACAGGAAGCGTTCGGCGTCCTTCACGAGATCGGCGTAATCCGCTTCGCCGATCTTGCCCACGCAGGGCCCCGCGCAACGCTTGATCTGGTAGAGCAGGCAGGGCCGGGTGCGGCTTGCGAACATGCTGTCCGAGCAGTTGCGCAGGAGGAATACCTTCTGCAGCTGGTTCAGCGTCCGGTTCACGGCGTCCGCGCTCGCGAAGGGGCCGTAATAGGCGCCCTTGATCTTCTTCGCGCCGCGGTGCTTGCGGATCTGCGGGTAGGCGTGGTCCTTGGTCACCAGGATGTTGGGGAACGACTTGTCGTCGCGCAGCAGCACGTTGAAATGCGGTTTGAGTTGCTTGATGAGGTTCTGCTCGAGCAGAAGCGCCTCGGACTCCGTGTTGGTGGTCAGGAACATCATGCTCGCCGTCTGCGAGATCATGCGCGCGATCCGGGCGGAATGGCCGTTCGGATTGGCGTAGTTCGACACCCGGTTCTTCAGGCTCTTTGCCTTGCCGACGTAGAGCACGCGCCCCGCTTCGTCGAGCATGCGGTAGACGCCCGGAGAGTTGTCCAGCTGGCGCACGTAACGCGCGATCAGGGCGTGTCCGCGCAAGGGGCGTTCGCCGGTTTCGGTCGGTTTGGACTCACTCATCAGGGCTGCTCGCTGATTCCCGTTTTGGCTGCAATGATAGCGTTGCAGGGACAAGAGAAAACACGTCCACAGAATCTGGGGATAACTTCGTGGATGAAAAGCGCTGGACAGCGATTTTCCCTTGTTTCACGGGCGTTCCCTTGGGCTGCTCAAAAATTAGGCGCAAATTTAACGTATTGAAATTGCGAGATAAAAATATGACGAAAAGGTAAATCCATGAAAATACACCGTTTTCCAGGTGCGTTTACTGCAACTCACCAGCAGCGTGCACAACTTTCATCGGGACCCTGTCCGAGTGGGACTCCCAGCCTCAGTCCCGACCCGGGTTTTCCGGGGTCCGCCAGCCAAGGTGCTGCCCCCCGTCGACTGCAAGCATCTGCCCCGACACCGCTTTCGCGTCGAGGAAATAGCCAAGCGCGGCGGTGATGTCCTCGGGGTTCGATCCCCGGCCCAGAACGGTGTTGCGGCGCTGGTGATCGTAGTCGTCGTCGGACTGGTTCGCGCCCTGCAGCGTGGGGCCCGGGCCGATCCCGTTTACGCGGATGCGGGGGGCGAGCGCGCGGGCGGCGGTCTGCGTGAAGGCCCACAGCCCCATCTTCGCGATCGTGTAGGTGGTGAAGTGCGGGGTGAGCTTCTTCACCCGCTGATCGAGCATGTTGACCACCAGTCCGGACGCCACCGGTTCGCCGTTGTCGTCCTCTTCGTGGTCGGGAGCCTGATCGGCGAAGGCCTGGGTCAGGAAGACAGGGGCACGCAGGTTGGAGCCGATGTTGCGGTCCCAGCTGTCCGGCGACAGCGTGTCGATCGCGTCGTAGTCGAAGATCGAGGCGTTGTTCACGAGCACGCTGAGGGGGCCCACGGCTTTCGCCGCGTCGGGCACCAGCCGGCTGAGCGCGTCGTGGTCGAGCAGGTCCGCCTGCACCGTCTCGGCGCGCACGCCCTGGGCGCGGCAGGCCTCGGCGGTGGTCTCAGCGCCCTCGCGCGAGCCGCCGTAATGCACCGCCACGTCGTATCCGCGCCCCGCGAGGTAGATCGCCATCGCTTGTCCGAGCCGTCCTCCGGCTCCTGTCACCAATGCACCGCTCATGATCCAAGCACCATCCAGACATAGAATACGTACATTACGCAGAAGGCGGCGCCCCAGATCCTTCCCATGTGCCAGCTGAGGAAAACGAAGGGGGCGATCAGGAGCGACGCGGCGAGCATCACCCAGAAATCGAAGCGCAACATCTCGGGGTCGACCGGGAGCGGGCCGACGAAGGCCGCGACGCCGATGATGCCCAAAAGGTTGAACATGTTCGACCCGATGACGTTGCCGATCGCCACGTCGGCCTGCCGACGGTAGGCGGCCATTACCGTGGTCGCGAGCTCGGGCAGGGAGGTGCCGAGCGCCACGAGAGTGAGCCCGATCACGGTCTCCGACACGCCCATCGCGCGGGCGATGTTGGTTGAGCTGTCGACCAGGAGGTCGGCGCCCAGCGGCAGGCCCACGAGGCCCAGGACGAGAAACAGTGCGATCTTCCAGCCCGGGAGGTCCGGGTCGACGCCTTCGAGGTCTTCCTCCTCGGCCAGCTCTTCCTCGTCGAGTTCCTGGCCCTTCGCCTCGGCCTCGGCGATCACCTCGCGCCGGTGCGCGGCGGCCTGCCGGCCGGCGAAGGTCAACATGGCGACCAGACCGGCGAGCAGCAGCGTGCCCTGCCACCAGGTGTAGGCGCCGGTCGTCCCCAGCGCCATGAACAGCACGGTCGCGGCGAGCATCATCACGTAGTTCTGCCGGGTGTCGCAGTCGCGCGTGTCCAGCCCCTTGAGGAGCGCGGGCACGCCGAGCACCAGCAGGATGTTCGCCGTGTTCGATCCGACGACGTTGCCGAGCGCCAGGCCGGGCACGCCTTCAAGCACTGCCTGCACCGAGATCAGAAGCTCGGGCGCCGAGGTGCCGAAGGCCACGATGGTCAGCGAAACGATGAGGGCGGGGATGCCCAGCCGCAGGGCCAGGTTCACCGCCCCTTTGACAAGGCTGTCACCGGCCAGAAGAAGGATCACCAGGCCGAGCGCGGCGTAAAGCAGGTCTGCGATCATTTATGACCGCACTCGCAGGGCCCTTTGCCAAGCCTGAAACGGCCGCATTTCGGGCATTTCGCGTTGGAAAGCTTCTTTGCGCCGGGAATGCGCAGGCGCCCGAACATGGCGAGCACCAGCATGCCGATCAGGAAGAGCGAGACGATCTTGACCATGGATCAGAGCCCGAACCGCGACCAGAGGACCCGGTCTTCCACTGCCGCCAGCGCCTCGCCCGCCATCTGGGCGCCGAAGCGTTTGAACAGGGATTTCTTGGGGCCGAAAACCTGGAATTTCACGTCCTTGCCGAACTTGTCCTTCATGAAGGGCACCAGGTGCCCGAGGCCGTCGGCGAGCCCGAGGTCGACCGCTTTCTGACCGACCCAGAATTCGCCGGAAAACAGCGCGGCGTCGTCGGCGAGCTTGTCGCCGCGCGCCTGCTTCACGTGCTCGATGAAGGCCTCGTGGATGTCGCCGCCGATCGCCTTGATCCGTTCAACGTCCTTGGGGTCTTCCGGCTTGAACGGATCGAGCTGGGATTTCGACTCGCCCGACGTGTAGACGCGGCGCTCGATCCCGTGGCGCGCGATGAATTCGTGCGCGCCGAAGCTGGCCATGATCACGCCGATGGAGCCCACGATCGACGACCGGTCGGCGTAGATTTCGTCCCCGGCACAGGCGAGCCAGTAACCCCCGGACGCCGCTGCGTCCTCCACGAAGGCATAGACTGGCACCTTCTTCTCGTCCGCCAGCCGGCGGATGCGCGCGGCGATGAGAGAGGATTGCACCGGGCTGCCGCCGGGCGAGTTGATCGACAGCGCGACTGCCGCGGGGCGGCCCCTGCGAAAGGCCCGTTCGATCGGGCTTGCCATGACGATGTCGTTGAGCTGCCCGCGGGGGCCCGTGGCGATCGTCCCGTGCAACCGGATGACCGCGACCACGGGGTCGGGCTTCATGAAAGGGATCCAGCGTTTCATGAGCTTGGATGTAGAGGCGGGGCAGGGGGGCTACAAGGCCGCGCCGGGCGATTGTGCCCCCCCTGTGGCCGTGACGTCGTGTCAGCGCGTCAGGACCGCAATTTCCAGCCGGTCCGGAAGATGGCCGTGATCGCCGTGAGGCAGAGCACCAGCACCACCGCGATGGCCACGAGAGAGATGCCAACGGGCACGTCCGACATGGCGAAGAACGACCAGCGGAACCCCGAGACGAGGTAGACCACCGGGTTGAACAGCGCCACCGTCTGCCAGGCTTCGGGCAGCATCGAGATCGAGTAGAACGCCCCGCCCAGGAACACGAGCGGCGTGATCACCAGCATCGGGATCAGGTTCACCTGTTCGAAGTTGTCCGCCCAGATGCCGATGATGAACCCGAACATCGCGAAGGTGACGCAGGTCAGGACCATGAAGGCGAGCATCGCCAAGGGGTGCGCGATCTGGAGGTCGACGAAGAACGATGCCGTCCCCAGGATGATCAGGCCAATCATCAACGCCTTCGTTGCGGCCGCCCCCACGTATCCCATCACGATCTCGGGGACCGAGATCGGGGCCGACAGCACCTCGTAGATCGTGCCGACGAATTTCGGAAAGTAGATCCCCAGCGCCGCGTTCGACACCGATTGCATCAGCATCTGAAGCATCATGAGGCCGGGTACGATGAATGCGCCGTAGGCGATGCCTTCGACCGTGTCGATCCGGCTGCCGATGGCGGTGCCGAAGACCACGAAGTAGAGCGAGGTCGAGACGACCGGGCTGATCACCGATTGCCCGATCGAGCGAAAGGTGCGCGCCATTTCGAACTTGTAGATGGCCGCGATGGCTCGGAAATTCATGCTGCCGTCTCCTCGTCTTTCTCTTTCTGCTGTGCGACGAGATCCACGAAGATGTCTTCGAGCGAACTTTGCCGCGTCGACAGGTCGGACATGGTGAGCCCGGCCTTGCGCACCTCGGCCAGGAGGTCGGTGATCCCCGTCTTTTCGGCCGCGGTGTCGTAGTAGTATTCAAGCGTCGCGCCACCTTCGCCCAGTGCCACGCCGCGCGCCGCCAGCGCCTCGGGCAGCGCATCGATGGGCTCGTCCAGCTCGATCTCGAGCATCTTCTTGCCCAGGCTTTTCATGAGCGTGTCGGTCTCTTCGACCAGCAGCAGCTCACCCTTCGAGATGACGCCGACCCGGTCGGCCATCGCCTCGGCCTCTTCGATGTAATGGGTGGTCAGGATGATCGTCACGCCGGACTTCTTCAGTTCCGTCATGACGTCCCACATTTCCTTGCGCAGCTCCACGTCGACGCCCGCGGTGGGTTCGTCGAGGAACAGGATGCGCGGTTCGTGGGACAGCGCCTTGGCGATCATCACGCGGCGCTTCATGCCGCCGGACAGTTCGCGGATGCGGTTGTCCTTCTTGTCCCACAGCGTCAGGTCCTTGAGGACACGCTCGATGTATTCGTCGTTGCGGGGCTTGCCGAACAACCCGCGCGAATGGCGCACGTTGGCCTGAACCCGCTCGAAGATCTCGATCGACATTTCCTGCGGCACGAGTCCGATCATTTCGCGCGCCTTGCGGAAGTCGTGCGAGATGTCATGCCCGCCGACCGTGACCTTGCCCTTGGTGGCCTTGGCCAGTCCGCAGATGATCGAGATCAGCGTCGTCTTGCCCGCCCCGTTGGGGCCGAGAAGCGCCAGAACCTCGCCTTCCTCGATGTCCAGGTCAACGCCCTTGAGCGCCTGAAACCCGTTCTCGTAGGTCTTTTCCAGATCTTCGATCTTGATGATTGGTGCCACGAGCCCCTCCTGTTTGCGCTAGCGGAACCTAAGGGCTCGTTCCCCGGATCGCCAGTGGTTTCCGCGCGGCGCGCCGCACAGGGACGTGGGCGCATCCGCACTGAACCAATTTGCATTTCATGTGTTGATACAGTGTCATGATCACAATGGATGACATCAACACGACTCAGAGCCTTTGGGCGGAAGAAGAGAACTTCTGGCTGGAGGGTCCGGATTACTTCCGGGCCCACATGGACCGTGACGCGGTGATGTATTTCCCCGAACCGACCGGGATGCTCCGCGGCACCCAGATTCTCGACGCGCTCGAAAACGCGCCGCGCTGGGACAACGTGATCTTCTTCAACCGGTCGATCGAGACGGCCGCGGACAAGGTGCGACTGGTCTACCGCGCCGAGGCGTCGCAGATCGGCGGACGCTCCTACGTCGCGCAATGCGAAAGCATCTACGAGAAGGATGCGGGCGACTGGAAGCTCACCTGCCACCGGCAGGAGCCGAAGAAGCGCTAGACCCGCTTGCGCGCGCGAAGGGCGGCCGTGATCGTCCCGTCGTCGAGGTAATCGAGCTCGCCGCCGATCGGGACGCCCTGCGCCAGTGACGTCACCTCGCAGCGGCCTTCGAGCTCTTCGGCGATGTAATGCGCGGTCGTCTGGCCGTCGACGGTGGCGTTGAGGGCGAGGATCACCTCGCTCACGTTCTCGTCCCCGATCCGCTGCACGAGCTTCGGGATGCGCAGATCCTCCGGCCCGACGGCGTCGAGCGCGGAGAGCGTGCCGCCCAGCACGTGGTAGCGGCCCTTGAAGGTGCCGGAGCGCTCCATCGCCCAGAGGTCGGCCACGTCCTCGACCACGCAGATCTCGCCGGTCGCGCGCTTTTCCGAGGTGCAGATTTCGCAGACCTCGGTCGTGCCGATGTTCCCGCAGGTGATGCATTCGCGCGCGCTGGCCGCCACCGCGTGCATCGCGTCGGCGAGCGGCGTGAGCAGGAGCCCGCGCTTCCGGATCAGATGCAGCACGGCACGCCTGGCCGAGCGCGGCCCGAGCCCCGGCAGCTTCGCCATCATCTCGATCAGGTTCTCGATGTCGCGCGGGACTTCGGCCAAGTCTCAGCCCCCGAACGGGTTGGCCATGCCGGCGGGCAGCCCGAGCTCCTCGGTGATCTTCTGCATCTCTTCCGAGGACCGCTCGGACGCTTTCACCTGCGCGTCCTTGATCGCGGCCAGGATCAGGTCCTCGACGACTTCCTTCTCGTTCGGGTCGAAGATCTTCGGGTCGATGTCGAGCCCGGTGAGTTCGCCCTTGGCGGTCGCGGTCGCCTTCACGAGGCCCGCGCCGGATTCGCCGACGACCTCGATCGAGTCGAGGCTTTCCTGCATCTCCGCCATCTTGGTCTGCATTTCCTGCGCGGCTTTCATCATCTTGGACATGTCGCCAAGGCCGCCGAGTCCTTTGAGCATCGGTCTCTCCTATGCGTTCGGGTGTTGTTCTCTATATCGCAACCGGCAAGGCCGGCGACAAGGGTTCAGCCGTCCTCGAACGGATCCCATTCCTCGTCAACTTCGGGCAGCGCTTCGGCCTCGGCTTCGGCCTCGAGCGCCTCGGGCGTGCGGATGCCGGTGATCTTGGCTTGCGGGAAGGCCGCGATGACGGCCTGCACCAGCGGATGGGTGCTCGCCTCCTCGCGCAGCGACAGCTCCTCGGCGTCGCGGGTCTCGGCGATGGTCGGCGCCTCCGAGGTGTTGACCACGCTCACGCCCCAGCGCACCCCGGTCCAGCCCTGCAAGCGCTGGGCCAGCCGTGCGGCCAGGTCGCGCGGGGCGTCCGGGGTCGGGGTGAACTCGATCCGGCCGGGCTGGTAGGAGGCCAGGCGCAGGCAGGTTTCGACCTCGACCAGCAGCTTCACGTCGCGGTTCGAGCGGATCAGGTTGATGACGTTCTGGAACGTCGCGTAATGCGCCAGCGCGTGTTCGCTGTCGGTCGCCAGCGCGGTGACAGTGCCGCCGCCTCCGCCACCGGAGGGTGCCGGGCGCCCGGCATGGGCGGACGGACCGCCGCCGGTCGGGCTCGCGCCGCCGTTCTGCGGCCCCGGCGGGGGTGGCGGTGGCGTGTCCTGGAGCTTGCGGACCAGCTCTTCGGGGCTCGGCAGTTCCGAGACATGGGTGAGCCGGATCACCGCCATCTCGGCGGCCATCATCGCGTTCGGGGCCTGGCCCACCTCCTCGATCGCCTTGAGCAGCATCTGCCACATGCGTGCGAGCACGCGCTGCGACAGGCCTTGCGCCATCGCCTGCCCGCGGGCGCGCTCGTCCGGCGCGACGGTAGGATCCTCGACCGCTTCCGGCGTGATCTTGATGACGCTCACCCAGTGCGTGACCTCGGCGAGGTCGCGCAGAACCGCCATCGGGTCCGCCCCGTCGGCGTATTGCGCCGACAGCTCCGTCAGCGCGCCGGCCGCATCGCCGGTCAGGATCATGTCCATGAGGTCGAGCACGCGGCCCCGGTCGGCCAGCCCCAGCATGGCGCGGACCTGGTCCGCGGTGGTCTCGCCGGCCCCGTGCGAAATCGCCTGGTCGAGAAGCGACTGCGCGTCCCGCGCCGAGCCTTCGGCCGAGCGCGTGATGAGCGCGAGCGCGTCATCCGCGATCTGCGCGCCCTCGGCATCCGCGATCCGGCGCAGCATCCGGATCATGTCCTCGGGCTCGATCCGGCGCAGGTCGAAGCGCTGGCAGCGGCTGAGCACCGTGACCGGCACTTTCCGGATCTCGGTCGTGGCGAAGATGAACTTCACGTGGGCCGGCGGTTCCTCAAGCGTCTTCAGAAGCGCGTTGAACGCGCTCGTCGACAGCATGTGAACCTCGTCGATGATGTAGATCTTGTAGCGCGCCGAGGCCGCCCGGTAATGCACGCTGTCGATGATCTCGCGGATGTCGCCCACGCCGGTGCGCGAGGCCGCGTCCATCTCCATCACGTCCACGTGCCGCCCCTCGGCGATCGCGACGCAATGCTCGCATTGCCCGCAGGGCTCGACCGTGGGCCCGCCGGTGCCGTCGGGGCCGATGCAGTTCATCCCCTTGGCGATGATGCGCGCGGTAGTGGTCTTCCCGATCCCCCGGATGCCGGTCATGATGAAGGCCTGCGCGATCCGGTCGGCCGCGAAGGCGTTCTTCAGGGTGCGCACCATCGCATCCTGGCCGATCAGGTCGGCGAAGGTCTCGGGCCGGTACTTGCGGGCGAGAACCTGGTATTCGGGGCTGTCGGACATCGGACCTCCGGATGAGTCTTGTCAAATCTAGTGGCTGGCCCCGGTGCCGTCCACCGACAGGTGCCGGCTGCGCCGGCATCGGGGGCGCTGCCCCCGAACCCCCGAGGTATTTGGGAAACAGAGAAAGGGACCCTTCTTCGTTTTCGAAATACCTTCGGGGGGAGCGGCGCGCCAGCGCCGCGGGGGGCAGACAGCCCCCCGGCGGCCTTTCAGACCCACTTCGCGAGCGGGGGCAGGCTCATCAGGACGGCGTTGGCGTCATGGCCGGTGGCGAGGCCGAATTTCGTGCCGCGGTCGTAGACCAGGTTGTACTCGGCGTAGAGACCGCGGTGGATCAGCTGCGTGTCCTTGTCCGTCGCGTCCCAGGGCGTGTCGCGGCGTTTTTCCGTGATCGGCAGGAAGGCGGGCAGGAAGGCGCGGCCGACGTCCTGGGTGAAGGCGAAATCCGCCTCCCAGTCGCCGGTGTTGTGGTCGTCGTAGAAGATGCCGCCCACGCCGCGGGCGCGCTTGCGGTGCGGGATGTAGAAATACTCGTCGGCCCAGGCCTTGTAGCGCGCGTAGTAGTCGGGCCCGTGCGGGGCGCAGCCGGTCTCCATCTCGGCGTGGAAATGGGCCGTGTCCTCCGGGTACTCGATACAGGGGTTGAGATCGGCGCCGCCACCGAACCACCAGGTGTTGGGGGTCCAGAACATGCGCGTGTTCATGTGGACCGCCGGGGTATGCGGGTTCTGCATGTGGGCGACGAGCGATATGCCGGAGGCCCAGAAACGCGGGTCCGTCTCGATCCCCGGCACGCCGCGCGCCGCCATCGCCTTCTGCGCGGGCTCGCCCAGGGTGCCGTAGACGGTCGAGACGTTCACGCCGACCTTTTCGAACACCCGGCCGCCGCGCATCACGGACATCAGCCCGCCGCCGGCGTCCGATCCGTCATCCGAGGTCCGCGTGGTCGGCGTCACCTCGAACCGGCCGGCCGGCGCCTGGGCGAAGGGGCCGGTCTCCTGGGTGTCCTCGAGGTCCTCGAAAGCGGCGACGATCTGGTCGCGGAGGTCGCGGAACCAGGCCGAGGCCCGGGTCTTCTGGTCGTCCATCATGTCGGTCATCGGCACCCTCCCCATTCCGGTTGGCCCTGACTAGCGGACGGCAGGGCGGAAGTGAACATGCCGTGCGCGGGGAGAGGGCTCAGTGCGTGTCGGTGTCGACCACGTCGATCACCGTGCGCCCACCATCGACCATCACCACCTGACCGGTCATGAAGCGCGAGGCGTCGGAGGCGAGGAAATGCACCGCCTCGGCCACTTCGCCGGCTTCGGCGATCCGGCCCAGTGGCGTGCCCGTGATCACCTCGTCGCGCAGACCCGGTTCGGCCGCGCAGGCCTCGCGCAGGCTGGCCGACATGACCGAGCCGAAGCCGACCGCGTTCACCCGGATGCGGTTGGGCGCCAGCGCGACGGCGAGCGAGCGGGTCATCTGCTCGAGTGCGGCCGAGGCGATGGAAAACCCCATGAGCTGCGGACGGGTGCGGATCGCGGCGATCGAGGTCAGGTTCACGATGGCGCCGATGGATTGCGGCTCGGGCTCCACGTCTTCGTCCTCGGCCTGCTGGATCATGCGCTTGGCGACCGCCTGGCTCAGCTTGAGCGCGGTCATAAGGTTCTGCTCCATAAGCGTCTCGACGGTCTTGTCGTCGCTGTCGAGCGGGTCCATCCCGATCACCTGGCGCGACGCGTTGACCAGGATGTCGACCCGGTCGAAGGCGTCGATCGTGGCCGAGAGCAGGTTCGCGATGGTGAGCTTTTCGCGCAGGTCGCCGGCGAAGATGCGCACGGTCGAGGCGTCCTCGTCCACAGCGTCTTCGCCCGCGTCGGGCAGCACGTCCATGTCCGGGTTCGCGCCGAATTCGCGGGCGAGCTTCACCTCGTCCATGTCGGCGCACATCACGCGGGCGCCGGCATCGGCGAAATGGCGGGCAATGGCGAGGCCGACGCCGTTCGCGGCGCCGGTGACGATGGCGGTCTTGCCCGCGATGGAAAAGGACATGCGTCTCTCCTGATTCGTCGGAAATGAGCCTAGGGCGGATCAGCCGGCCTGGCGAAGGGGTTTCGTCGCCCGGATCACCTTGAACCCCGGCGTCCCACCCATGTCGTCGACCTGGCGGAAGACGGCGGCGAGTGTGTCTTCATAGGGCAGGTGACGGTTGGCGACCATCCAGAACTTGCCGGAGGGGGCAAGCATCCGGGCGGCCGCCCGGATGAAGGCTTGGCCCAACGCGGGCGTGCCCGCGCGGCCGGTGTGGAAGGGCGGGTTGCTCACGACCACGTCGACCGGTGCCTTCGGCGCGAAGGTGGCCGCGTCGGCCCAGTGGAACCGGGCGCGCGGGTCGTCGATGTTCTTGCGCGCGCAATCGAGCGCATCGAGGTCGGCCTCCACGAGGTCGAGCGCGCTCACCTTGTCTGAGGCGAGGATCGTGCGGGCGAGAAAGCCCCAGCCCGCGCCCAGATCGACCACGTGGCCCGCGAGCGGCGGCAGGGCCTCGGCCAGCGCGACCGAGCCCTTGTCGGGGCCGTCGGCGGAGAAGACGCCGGGGCGCGTGACGAACCCCGCGACCTCGCGCGGGGCGGCGGCCCAGTCGGACAGGTCGGGGGCGGCGAGCCAGAAGAGCTTGCCGTGCGCCTTGGCCAGCACGTGATCGACCGGCGCGATCTTCTTGACGGACTTCAGGATCGAATCCACGCCGTCGGTCTTGGCCCCGTCGACAAGCAGCAAGTCGCAGCATGCCGCGGCCTCGGCCAGGCGGGCGCGCGCGGCATCCTTGGCGCGGGGCAGGTGGACAAGCGCGGTGGCGTAATGCCCCTCGGGCGCCTGGAGCACGCGGTAGCCGCGATCCTGCCAGTGGACCACGTCAGGGTAGTGACGGCTGATCACCTCGACCCTGTCGGCTTCCAGCGCGGTGAGGTCGGTGTCGGCGGGCGCGCCGAACACCGCGATGCGGCCCTCGGGCAGCAACAGCGCGCCGGTGTCCAGCGCGTGGGTCAGGCGGGAGTGTGCCATGGGAGGGGGGTTATTCCCGTTCCATCGTGCATTGCAGCGGATGCTGGTGCTGGCGGGCCATTTCCATCACCTGGTTCACCTTGGTTTCGGCGATCTCGTAGGAAAACACGCCGACGACCGCGAGCCCCTTCTTGTGCACCGTCAGCATGATCTCGAACGCCTGGGCGTGGTTCATGCCGAAGAAGCGCTCAAGCACCATCACGACGAATTCCATCGGCGTGAAATCGTCGTTGATGAGCAGCACCTTGTAGAGCGGCGGGCGCTTCGTCTTGGCCTTCGGCTTCGTCTTCAGATCGACGTCGGCGGGCGGGTCGCCTGCCTTGCCTGCCATGATGATGGGTTCGGTCCGCAATCCGCTCTCCGTTGGTTCGCACGTTGCCCGGGTGAGGGCGACAATATAATGGGTGGAGCAGGCAAATAAAGGGGGGCAGCGCGGCGGCGCATCACAATGACCGGAAAAATCAGGACAATCGCCTTCGATGCCGACGACACGCTCTGGCAGAACGAACAATTCTTCCGCCTGACGCAGGAACGATTCGTCTCCCTCCTGTCGGATCATGCCGAGCGCGCCCACTTGGAAGAGCGGCTGTTGGACGCCGAGCGACGCAATCTTGGGCACTACGGCTTCGGCATCAAGGGGTTCATCCTGTCGATGATCGAAACCGCGATCGAGGTGACGGAGCAGCGCGTGCCCGCTTCGGTCATCTCCGAGATCATCGCGGCCGGGCAGGACATGCTGTCCCATCCGATCGAGCTGCTCGAGGGGGTCGAGGAAACCGTGGGCCAACTGGCCGAAGCGCATCACATCCTGCTCATCACCAAGGGCGATCTGCTGGACCAGGAGCGCAAGCTGGCGCAATCGGGGCTGGGAGATCTTTTCGACGGGGTCGAGATCGTGTCGGACAAGACCGAGGCGGTCTACGGCGAAATCTTCGCGCGCCGCGGCGTGTCCCCGGAGGCCGCTATGATGGTGGGCAATTCGCTCAAGTCCGACGTGATCCCGGCGATCGGGGCGGGGGCCTGGGGCGTCTACGTGCCCCATGACCTGACCTGGGCGCTCGAACATGCCGAGGCACCCACGGCCCATCCACGCTTCGTGAAATTGCAGTCGCTGACGGGATTGCCGGCGCTTGTCGACCAGCTTGGTTGATTTTTCGGGCGCCCGGATTTTGCCGCAATCACCTATGTTGCGGTGTACCGAACCGGACATGCGAAATGTGGTCGGGCGCCTTGGTAACAACGTAAAAACCACTGATATTTAGCTATTTTCCCGTGCACCGGGCCGTGCTACGATTTTTTCGAAGCAGAAACACCGGACACAAAAAAACAAACGTCCGGGAAAAGAGGCAGTGATGGCAAGCGCCGCGTTTCGTCGCGTCGGGCAGGTCGCCCGTCTGATGGTCGTATCCATGCTTTTCGTCCTGGTGGTCGCACCCACCATATCCTTCGCGGCGCCCTATGCCGCGATGGTGGTCGATGCACGCAACGGTCGCGTGATCCATTCGCGCAACGCGGACACGCCGCTGCACCCGGCGTCCCTGACCAAGATGATGACGCTCTACATCGTGTTCGAAGCGGTCGAGCACGGGGAAATCTCGCTCGACTCCCTGGTCACGATCTCGCGCAATGCCGCGGCCGAGCCGCCTTCGAAGATCGGGTTCCACGCCGGGCAGAAGGTGCGCCTGCGTCACCTGATCCGGGCGGCCGCCGTGAAGTCGGCCAACGACGCCGCGACCGCGCTGGGCGAAGCGATCGCCGGGTCCGAGGAGGCCTTCGCAGCGCGGATGAACCGCACGGCCAAGGCGCTGGGCATGAACAACACCAATTTCGTGAACATGCACGGGCTGACGGCCGATGGTCACCTGTCCACCGCGCGCGACATGACCACGTTGGGCCGGCACCTGTTCTTCGACTACCCGGCCTATTACAACCTGTTCTCGCGCACCCGCGCCGACGTCGGCGTGAAGACGGTGCCCAGCACCAACCGGCGGTTTCTCAACACCTACGAGGGCGCGGACGGCATCAAGACCGGCTATACCAGCGCCTCGGGCTCGAACCTGACCGCCAGCGCGCGCCGCGGCAACAAGCACATCATCGCGACGATCTTCGGCGGCCAGTCCGGCCCGTCCCGCGACGCCAAGATGGCCGAGCTGATGGACATGGGCTTTCGCGAAGCCGCCAACAATGTGGCGGTGCGCCCGTCCCAGCGCCCGGCCTACGTCGGCCCGGGCAGCACCCCGTCGCAATTCGTCGAGGGATCCGGCGGCGCCGGCAAGACCATCCGGCTTGTGGGCGCGCCGCAGGAGAGTATCCGCCCGCGCCCGCGTCCGGGCCAGGCCCTCGACCCGGAGAGCGCCGAAGTCGTGTCGGACGTGATCGCCGATATCCTGGCCAATCCGCCCGAAGAAACCCCGGCCCAGACCGAGACCGAGGAGACCGGGGACGAGACAATCGTGGCGGCCGCCGAAACGGTGCCCACGTCCACGCCGCTGGTCAACGCCTCGCTCGCCGCGCCGAAGGCCGCGCCTTCGCCGCCGCCGCGCCCGGACGAGATGATCCTGACCAAGGTCGAAAGCTCGGCCAGCGCGACACCGGCCACGGAGTTCGTCACCCGCATGTCCACCTCGGGCGGGCGCCACTGGGGGATCAACGTGGGCAGCTACAATACCGAGTACGAGGCCGAGCGCGTCCTCCTGCGCACGGCGCTGAACGAGCTGACGACGCTGGGCGATGCGCTGCGCAAGGTCGCGCGCTCCCGCCAGGGCTTCAACGCGAACTTCGTGGGCATGACGCGCGAGGGGGCCGAACTGGCCTGCCGCCGCCTGTCGGCACGCAACACCGCCTGCACGGTGATCGAGGTCGGAGCGAGCTGACGGGGCCACGACCGGCGGGGGCGGCTGACTACATCGCCGCGCCGTCCGCCGCCTTGATCTCGAACGCCGCCGCCATGAGCGCACGGGTGTAATCCGTCTTCGGGCTGTCGAAGATCTGCGCCGCGTCGCCCTGTTCCACCACGTCGCCGGACTTCATCACCAGCACCTTGTGGCTGAGCGCGCGCACCACTTTCAGGTCGTGGCTGATGAAGAGATAGGCCAGCCCGTATTTCTGCTGCAGGTCGCGCAAGAGGTCGACGATCTGCACCTGCACGGTCATGTCGAGCGCCGAGGTCGGCTCGTCCAGCACGAGAAGCCTGGGCCGCAGGATCATGGCGCGGGCGATGGCGATCCGCTGCCGTTGGCCGCCGGAGAACTCGTGCGGGTAGCGGTGCATCGTTTCGGGGTTCAGCCCGACCTCGGACATGATTTCCGCGACCATCTCGCGCCGGTTGCGGCCGGGCTCGAGCCCGTGGACGGCAAGCCCCTCGGCGATGATCTCTTCGCAGGTCATGCGCGGCGAGAGCGAGCCGTAGGGGTCCTGGAACACGATCTGCATGTCGCGGCGCAGGCGCCGCAGTTCCTTGGATTTCCAGCCCTGGATGTTGTCGCCCAGGAACACGACCGGCCCCTCCGACGAGATCAGCCGCATGACGGCGAGGGCGAGGGTGGTCTTGCCCGAACCGGATTCGCCCACGATTCCCACGGTCTCGCCCGCGCGAACCGAGAAGCTGGCGGCGTTCACGGCCTTGATGTGGCCGACGGTGCGGCGCAGCAGCCCGCGCTGGATCGGGAACCAGATCCGCAGGTCCTTGGCGCTCGCGACTTCCTTGGCGTCGGCAGGAACCGGCAGCGGCTTGCCCGTCGCCTCGGCCGAGAGCAGCTTGCGGGTATAGGCGTGCTGCGGATCCCTGAAGATGTCCTCGGTCTTGCCCGCCTCGACGATCTCGCCATCCTTCATCACGTTCACCCGGTCGGCGAACTTGCGCACGATGGTCAGGTCGTGGGTGATGAAGAGCAGGCTCATCCCCTCCGACCGGATCAGGTCGGCCAGCAGGTCGAGGATCTGCGCCTGGATCGTCACGTCGAGCGCGGTGGTGGGCTCGTCCGCGATCAGGAGGTCGGGGTCGTTCGACAGCGCCATCGCGATCATCACGCGTTGGCGCTGGCCCCCCGACAGCTGGTGCGGATAACTCTTCAGCCGCGTTTCCGGGTCGGGGATGCCGACCTTTTCGAGAAGCTCGATGATCTTGGCATGCGCCGCGTCGCCCTCGAGCCCCTGGTGCAGCTCGATGGTTTCGCGAAGTTGCTTTTCCAGCGTGTGCAACGGGTTGAGCGATGTCATCGGCTCCTGGAAGATGAAGCTGATGTCGTTGCCGCGCGTGCGCCGCAGCTCCTTGTCCGAAGCGCCGACCATTTCGCGCCCCTCGTAGGTGATCGAGCCTTCGACCGTCGCGCTTTCGGGCAGGAGCGACACGGTCGAGAGCGCCGTGACGGACTTGCCCGATCCCGACTCGCCCACCAGCGCGACCGTTTCGCCGCGCTTCACGTCGTAGCTCACGCCCCGGACCGCCTCGATGGTCTGGCCGTCCTGGGTGAAGGAGACCTTCAGGTTCTCGACGTTCAGGATGGTCATGCGAACGTCTTCCTCGGATCGAACGCGTCGCGCACCCCCTCGAAGATGAAGACGAGGAGCGAGAGCAGCACGGTGAAGGTGATGAAAGCGGTGAAGGCCAGCCACGGCGCCTGCAGGTTCTGCTTGGCCTGGCGGGTCAGTTCACCCAGCGACGGGGCCGACGACGGCAGGCCGTAACCCAGGAAATCGAGCGCGGCGAGCGTGCCGATCGTGCCGGTGATGATGAAGGGAAGCATGGTCAGCGTCGCCACCATCGCGTTGGGCAGCATATGGCGGAACATGATCGTGCGGTTCGAGACACCCAGCGCCTTGGCTGCGCGCACGTATTCGAAGTTGCGCGCGCGCAGGAACTCGGCCCGGACCACGCCCACAAGCGCAGGCCAGCCGAAGAGCACGGTCACGAAGACCAGAAGCCAGAAACTTCGCCCCAGGATCGCGAACAGAATGATGATCACGTAGAGCGACGGGGTCGAGGCCCAGATCTCGAGGATGCGCTGGAAGATAAGGTCGAGCCAGCCGCCGAAATACCCCTGCACCGCGCCCGCCGCGATCCCGATGAGCGACGTGGCGACCGTCACGATTATGGTGAAGAACACCGACAGCCGGAAGCCGTAGATCACCCGCGCCATCACGTCGCGCGCGGTGTCGTCGGTGCCGAGCCAGTGGTCCGCATCCGGGGCCGAGGGCGCGGCGGTGCCGATATCGTTGATCGTGTCGTAGCTGTAGGGGATCGGGGGCCAGAGCATCCAGCCGGTCGTGATCTCGGTGTTGTCGGCAAGCACGCCGTCCTGCGCGTCCTCGATCGTACCCCGGGGGTCGTCCCAGCACAGTTCGGAGCCGGCCGCGACGATGAGGCATTCGACCTCGACATCGCCATAGACCGCCTCGGTGCGGAAATCGCCGCCGAAGGCGGTCTCCGGGTAGAACTGGAAGATCGGCATCTTCAGTTCGCCCTGGTAGCTCACGAGGATCGGCTTGTCGTTGGCGATGAACTCGGCGAACAGCGACAGGCCGAAGAGCACCGAGAACAGCACCAGCGACCAGAAAGCCCGGCGATTGCGTTTGAAATTGCGCCACCGGCGCTGGTTCAGCGGCGACAGGAACGGTTTCTTCTGCCGTGTGACCGGCGGCGGCGCGGTCTGCCCAGGTTCGGCGTCGTTGGCGCGCATCTGGTCCATCCTCACGCCTCCCGCTTCTCGAAGTCGATGCGCGGGTCGACCAGCACGTACATCAGGTCCGACAGGATGCCGATGAGCAGGCCGACGAGCCCGAAGACGAAGAGCGTGCCGAAGATCACCGGGTAGTCCCGCGCGACCGCGGCCTCGAAGCCGAGCCGCCCGAGCCCGTCGAGCGAGAAGATCGTCTCGATGATGAGCGAGCCCGTGAAGAAGACCTGCACGAAGAGGCCGGGGAAGCCCGCGATCACGATCAGCATCGCGTTGCGGAAGACGTGGCCATAAAGCACGCGGCGTTCGCTGACGCCCTTGGCGCGCGCCGTTATGACGTACTGCTTCTTGATCTCGTCCAGGAAGCTGTTCTTGGTCAGAAGCGTGAGCGTCGCGAAGCTGGCGATGGTGGTGGCGAAGACCGGCAGCGCGATGTGCCAGAAGTAATCGAGGATCTTGCCCACCAGGCTGAGGCTTTCCCAGTTGTCCGAGGTCAGCCCCCTCAGCGGGAAGATCTGCCAATAGGTGCCGCCGGCGAAGAGCACGAGCAGCAGGATCGCGAACAGGAAGCCGGGGATCGCGTAGGCCACGATGATCGCGCCCGAGGTCCAGGTGTCGAAGGTGGAGCCGTCGCGTACCGCCTTGCGGATGCCCAACGGGATCGACACGAGGTAGGCGATCACGGTCGACCACAGGCCGAGCGAGATCGACACCGGCAATTTCTCGGCCACCAGTTCGAAGACACCGATGGAGCGGAAGTAGCTCTCGCCGAAATCAAGCCGCATGTAATTCCAGATCATCGTGAAGAAGCGTTCGATCGGCGGTTTGTCGAAGCCGAACTCCCGCTCGAGTTCCTCGATGAATTCCGGGGGCAGGCCACGGGCGCCGGCATATTCGCTGGAGCCCTGGCCGGTCGAGGTGGCCCCTTCGGACGCGAAATCGCTGGCGCTGCCCGAGATCGCGCCGAACACGTCGCCGCCACCCTCCATGCGGGCGATGATCTGCTCGATCGGCCCGCCGGGGACGAATTGCGTCAGCGTGAAGTTGATGACCATGATCCCGAAGAGCGTCGGGATGATGAGCAGCAACCTGCGGAGGATATAGGCGCCCATGTGGTCGGCCTTAACGCAGCACGCCTGCGTCTTTCAACGCCTCGTGCTTGTCTGCGTCGTACCACCAGAAATCGAGGTAGCCGAGGTCGAGCGGCGGGATCGTCTCGGGTTTGCCGTACATGTCGTAATAGGCGACCGTGTGCACCGGCTTGTACCATTGCGGCACCATGAAGCCGATCGTGCGCAGCGTGCGGTCGAAGGCGTGGACCGAGGTCTGGAGCTCTTCGAGCGTGTCGGCGGCCACGACGGACGGGATGATCCGGTCGACCGCTTCGTTGCGCAGGCGCATCAGGTTGCGCGAGCTGTTGTCGGCGGTCTTCGAGTGGAACCATTGTTCCAGCCCGATGCCCGGCTCGAATCCCATCGAGAAGCTGTGGCTGACCATGTCGAAGTCGCCGGCGCGGCGGCTTTCGACGTATTGCGCCGTGTCCACCCGGTTGAGCTCGGCCTGGATGCCCAGCTGTTCGAGGTTCTCGATATAGGGGTTCAGGATGCGGTCGAAGTTCGGGTCATAGGACAGGATCTCGAGCGTCAGGGTCTGCCCGTCCTTTTCCCGGTAGCGCCCGTCGCCGAAGACCCAGCCGGCTTCTTCCAGAAGCTGCCCGGCCGCGCGGCGCACGGAGCGCGAGGGCGTGTTCTGCGCGGCTTCGTTCACCTGCGGCAGGGGGGCCGGTTCCGTCAGTATCGACGGGTCGAGAAGGCCTTCGTCCACGAGCGGCTGCAGGATCTCCACCTCGCCTTCGCTGGGCGTGCCCTCGGCGGCCAGGTCGGTCCCCGGCCAGAACGAATAGACGCGGTCATAGAGGCCGTAGAACAGCGCCTCGTTCGACCATTCGAAGTTGAACACCATCGAGATCGCGTCGCGCACCCGGGGGTCCTGCCAGTTCTCGCGCTCGAGGTTGAAGATGAAGCTCTGGGCGGTGCCCACCGTGCCGTCGGGGAGCTCTTCCTTCACGACGTATCCGTCGTTGAGGTTCGGGAAATCGTAGCCCGTCGCCCAGATGAGCGAGGAATTCTCGATCCGGTAGGTGAATGCCCCGGCCTTGAAGGCCTCGAAGGCAGCCTGGCTGTCGGCGAAATATTCGACCCGTATGCGGTCGAAGTTGTTGCGCCCGATCTGGAAGGGATGGTCCGCCGCCCAGTAGTCGGGATTGCGGGCATAGACGATCTGGCGGTTGAAGTCCTTGCTTTCCAGCACGTAGGCGCCGGTCGACATGAAAGGTTCTTCAGAGCTGTCGTCGAGCCGCGCGCCGGTTTCCTCGAACCAGGCCTTCGAGAACACCGGCGTGCCGCCGGCGAAGCCGATGCGTTCGCGGATCGGCGCCTCGTCGGTGAAGGTGAACTTGATCGTGTGCTCGTCGATGACCTCGACGTCCTCGATGAACCCCTCGACGATGCGCCGGTATTCGGCGATGCCCTGTTCGAGGAACAGGTTGAAGGAAAACTCCACGTCCGCCGCGGTCATCGGCGTGCCGTCCGCGAATGTCACGTCATCGCGCAGGTTGAAGGTGACGTACTTGAGGTCCTGCGGATACTCCATCGTGGTGCACATGAAGCAGTAGAGGCCGTAGGGGTCGTCCGCCGTGCTGGCGAGGATGCTTTCCGACCCGATGGTCGACAGCGCCGCCGTCACGCCCTTGCGCGAGTAGTTGTTGAAGCTGTCGAAGGTGCCCATCGCCGAGATCGAGATCTCGCCCCCCTTCGGCGCGTCCGGGTTGACGTAGCCGAGGTGCTCCATGTCCGGCCCGTACTTCACTTCGCCGAAGTTCGAGAAGGCGTGGGTTTCCGTGATCTCCTGCCCCCGCGCGATCTGTGCGCCCGCGATGACGATGGCCCCGGAAAGGCCCAACGCGGTCAGGAACGCGGCTGGACGGTAAGCGGCTTTGGCTTGTGCGACGGCGCGCGGCTGGCGATGCATCATGTCGGTCCCTCTTGTCACGCTGGAGCGGGTGGTCGTCAAAAAGGCTATGCGCGCGGCCGCCTGAACTTCAAGGCGAGAATTCGTGAGATAGGTTGCAGGAGCATTACAGGACAACGCGGAAAGGCCGCCGCGGTTCCCCGCGACGGCCTTTCGAAACATGCGTTGAACAGGGCGGATCAGCCGCCGGTCTGTTCCGCCAGGTAGGCGATGATGTTGGCGCGATCCTCGATGTCGTCGAGGCCCGAGAAGCTCATCTTCGTACCGGGGATGTAGCCGCGCGGATCTTCGAGGAAGTGGCTCAGCTCTTCCGGGGTCCAGTCGCCGCCGTGCGAGGCCATCGCGTCGGAATAGGCGAAGCCATCCACCGCGGCGACTTCGCGGCCCACGACGCCGTCCAGGTGCGGCCCGGTGCCGTTGGAACCGTCGAGCTTGTGGCAGGAGCGGCACTTGTTGTACACGCGCTCGCCCGCGCCGGCGTCGGCCGAAGCGTAGACCTCTTCGAAGCTGGCCTGCTCGACCTCTTCTTCCGGCTCCTCGTTGCCTTCTTCGAGCGAGGCGATAACGTAGCCCTTGTCGTGGCCCGCTTCTTCGCCATGGCCCTCGCCGTGGGCTTCGGTCTCGGTCACGTAAAGCGCCTCGGCGCCCCAGTTGGCGAAAAGAAAGATCAGAAGGGCGGCACACACAGCGGCGCCGGCCTTGGTGAAGGTCATTGTGTCGAACATGTCGCGTTCCATCTGAAGCCGGGTCTGGCGGGTGTCTACACGCTTTAACTGGCCGATATCAAGCGGTATGAGGCGCGACGAAATGTGCCAGCCATTCCGGCGGGTAAGGAGAACGGACAGGGGGTTGCAGGTGACCAGAAAGATCGCGTTCCAGGGCGAACCCGGAGCCTATTCCCACGAAGCCTGCAAGGACGCCCGCCCGGACATGGAAGCGGTTCCCTGCGCCACTTTCGAAGACGTGATCGGCGCGGTGCGTGCGGGTGAGGCGGACGAGGCGATGCTCCCGGTCGAGAACTCGACCTACGGGCGCGTGGCCGACATTCACCGCCTGCTGCCCGAAAGCGGTCTGCACATCCTCGACGAGGCCTTCGTTCGGGTGCGAATCTCGCTCATGTCGGTTCCGGGGCGCAAGTTGTCGGACATCACTGACGTGCGTGCCCACCTGGTGCTGCTGCCGCAATCGGCGCATTTCCTGAAGACCCACGGGATCACCGGCCATGCGGCGGCCGACAGCGCGGGGGCGGCGGCCGAGCTCGCCCAGCACAAGACGCCGGGCGAGGGGGTGCTCGCCTCGACGCTCGCCGCCGAGATCTACGGGCTCGAGGTGCTTGCGCGCGACATCGAGGATCACGGCCACAACACGACCCGTTTCGTCATCATGGGGCGCGAGCCCGACCTGACGCGGCGCGGCGACAAGATGATGACCACCTTCGTCTTCGAGGTGCGCAACATTCCCGCCGCGCTCTACAAGGCGATGGGCGGCTTCGCGACCAATGGCGTGAACATGACCAAGCTGGAAAGCTACATGATCGACGGGTCGTTCACAGCGACGCGTTTCTACGCGGACATCGAGGGGCATCCGGACGACGCGGCCGTGGCGCGCGCGCTGGACGAGCTCGGGTATTTCACCAACAACCTCGACATCCTGGGCGTTTATCCCGCCGATCCGCGCCGCGACGGCTGAGCGCGTCGGTCAGGCCCCGGCCGCCTGGCAGCGTTCCTCGAGCTCGGCGCAGTACCGGGCGATCCGGCGGCGATACCGCTTCTCGATCGTCGTGCGCGCGAGTTTGGCCGACTGGACCATGAGCCGGGCCGGGATCGTGCGCGGCGTCGATTCCGTCGTGACGTTCATCCGCGTGCGGCTGTCGGACATCTCCATGAGCTCCACGACCAGCGCCACCTCGAGCCCGGCGGCCCGCATCACGTAGCGCATGCCATTGGGCGGATCGTATTCGACGAGCTCCACGTCGGCCTTGCGCGGGCGGCCGCGGTATTCGAAGGCCCCGTGCCAGGCCATGCCGGGGCCGGGGGTGTCCAGACTGTCGGTGCGCACCACCTCGGCCCCGCGACGCATCGCCGCGCGTTCGAACCAGCCGAAATCGGCCACGTTGGCGAACACCGCTTCGATCGGCGCCGCGATATCCTCGCGCGTGGTGAGTTCCATGCCTGTACCCTCGTCCGCTCTGCCCCCGGCGGCCTTGTCAGCCGTGTCCCGTTCCCTTGGCGGGAGTCTGGCCGAGGGGCAGCGTTCCGGCAAGCCAATTCTTCATGAGAACCTGGGCGATCGCGCCCCGGCGCGGGCGGCGGATCAACGGGTGCGTGCCAGCGAAGACGTCGGCCAGATCCTCGCGGCTGATCCACAGCGCGTCCTCGATCTCGGCCGGGTCGATCGTCATCTCGAGGCTTTCGGCCTCGGCCCAGCAGCCGATCATCAGGGAGGCGGGAAAGGGCCAGGGCTGGGTCGCGAGGATCTGGGCCGGGCCGACGCGCACGCCGGTTTCCTCGGCCACTTCGCGCGCCACGGCCGCCGACACCGTCTCGCCGGGTTCCATGAAGCCCGCGAGCAGCGAATACATGCCCTCGGGCCAGCCCGGCGAGCGGCCGAGCAGGACCGAGTTGCCGGAGGTCACGAGCATGATCACCACCGGGTCCGTGCGCGGGAAGTGCATCCGGCCGCAGGCGTCGCACAGGCGGCGCCAGCCAGCCTGATCCATCGCGGATTGCGCCCCGCAGGCCGCGCAGAAGGGGTGTGAACGGTGCCATTCAAGGATGCCGCGTGCGGTGGCGGCGAGTTCGCTTTCGAAGGGCGTCAGACCCGCGAGCGCGGCGCGCAGGTCGGGAAAGCGTGCATCCCCGGGCAGGGTGCCCACCGGTGGGGCCGGCATGTCCATCCCCGGATCGCCCGGCCCCCCGTCGGCCGCGTGGCTGTAGGCGGGCATGACCGAGATGTCGGCGGCGAAGAGCGGCGTGTCTCCCTGTTTGCCCAGGAAGATCCACTGGGGATCGTGCTCCGTGATCAAAGGGTGATCCGGGGCGAGGAGTTCGAGGTGCAGGTCGCCGCCGGGGCCCGACGTGCCGGCCATCAGGGGGCGCCCGCGCCAGATCGGCAGGGCCCGTGACCCGGGGTCGGCACGCAGGGCGTCGGCTTCGCCGCGCAGGTGGTCGGCGCGGTCCAGTCCGCCGCCGCCGAATGCCAGTTCGCTGAGATCCATGCCTGCCCTCCGTTTCGGTCGTTCCGGGTATGCGGAGGGACCGTGTCGGTGTCAAACCCATCCCTTGATCCGGGCAGGCGAGTCACCTATGTAGCGCCTCGAGAGGTTGGCGCGGGCAAGCGCCTCGCCAACCCGGTCAGGTCCGGAAGGAAGCAGCCGTAACGAGTCCCGCTTGGGTCGTTGTCCAGCCTCTCACCTATTCTCCTTCAGCTAGGTAAGCCTGCGCCGCCGCGCGCATGTCGTCCGGCACCGTCACCGCGCGCCGTTCTGTGAGCGACAGGATCGCATTCCTGAAGACCGCGGTGAAGGCGTGCTCATCACGAGCGGAGCGGTAGAGCCGGTGCCGGTAGGTGATCGACTTCGTGCCGATCGCGAGAATGTCGGTCATCATGTGGATGGCTTCGCCCGCGAGCACCTCGGCCTTGAAGGTCGCCTCGGTATGCACGACCGCCCCCGAGATGCGGCGACCGCCCGTCATGTCGTCGGCGGTGATTCCCAGCATGGATTGCATCGTGAAGCCCGCGTCCGAGCAGGCATCGAAGTACCGGGCCACGTTCATGTGGCCCAGTATGTCGCAATCCGCGGGGGCGACCACGGCGCGATAGGACAGAAGGGCGGGCATCAGGCGCTTCGCACCGCCTCGATCATCTTCGCCACGTTGTCCGGATCCGCGTCCGGCGTGATCCCGTGGCCCAGGTTGAAGATGTGCGGCCCGCCGCGCAGCGCGCGGGTGATGGCCTGCGCCTCGTCGACCAGGGCCTGTCCGCCCGTGACCATGTGGCGCGGGTCCATGTTGCCCTGCACGCAGCCATCGACCTGCACGTATTTCGCGGCCCATTCCGCCGAAACGGAATTGTCCAGCGCCACGCAATCGGCGCCGGTAGCCTTGTGGAACCCGATGTAGCGATCGCCTGCCTCGCGCGGGAAGGCGATGACGGGAATTCCCGGATGGCGTTCCTTGAGCTCGGCGATGATGCGCGCGATGGGGCCGATGCAGAACTCGTCGAAGTCGTGGCCCTGAAGCGAGCCGGCCCAGCTGTCGAAGATCTTGACGCATTCCGCGCCGGCGGCGACCTGGCGCGAGAGGTATTCGATCGTCGCCTCGGTGATCCGGTCGATCAGCGCCGCGAAGAGCTCGCGGTTCTCTGCCTTGAGCGCGTGCGCCGGTCCCTGGTCGGGTGTGCCGCGCCCGGCGATCATGTAGGTCGCGACGGTCCAGGGCGCGCCCGCGAAGCCGATCAGCGGCACGTCCTCGGGCAGTTCGCGCGACAGGATCGAGACCGTTTCGTAGATCGGGCCGAGCGTTTCGTGGATCTCGTCCACGGGGCCCAGCTTGTCGAAGTCGGCCTGCCCGTCGATCGTCGACAGACGCGGGCCTTCGCCCTTCACGAACCACAGGTCGGCCCCCAGTGCCTGCGGCACCAGCAGGATGTCGGCGAAGAGGATTGCCGCGTCGAAACCGAAGCGGCGGATCGGCTGCAAAGTGACCTCGGCGGCCAGTTC
Source organism: Maritimibacter harenae (assembly GCF_009882975.1). GTDB lineage: Bacteria > Pseudomonadota > Alphaproteobacteria > Rhodobacterales > Rhodobacteraceae > Maritimibacter > Maritimibacter harenae. Next base: position 73,875 of record NZ_WTUX01000012.1, on the reverse strand, counting down.
TGGCGTGTAGCACAGCGACAGGAAATCCCCCGCCTTCTCGCGTGTCGCGCGGTATTCGGGAAGGTAGCGCCCGGCCTGCCGCATCATCCAGATCGGCGGGGTGGGGAGCGTTTCACCGGCAAGGGCGCGCATGAGGAGCTTGGTCATCTTGGGTCCTTTCGCAGTCACCCGCGTGCGTCCCCCGTCCGCGCGCCCATGTCAAGCGTCGGGGGCGGTGGACACCCCTTCTGGGCGGGTCTAAACGAAGGGCATGACGACCACGCTTCCCGACCCGACCAAACCGATGAAGATCGGCACCCGCGGCTCGCCGCTGGCGCTGGCGCAGGCATATGAAACCCGCGACCGGCTGGCCGCCGCCTTCGACCTGCCCGAGGCGGCCTTCGAGGTCGTGGTGATCAAGACGACCGGCGACGACCGTGCGATGATCGCCGCCGACCGGCCGCTCAAGGAGATCGGGAACAAGGGGCTGTTCACCCGCGAGATCGAGGATCAGCTCCTGAACGGCGAGATCGACATCGCCGTCCACTCGATGAAGGACATGCCGACCGAGCAGCCCCCGGGACTCACGCTCGATTGCTACCTCCCGCGGGAGGATTCGCGCGATGCCTTCGTGGCGCTCGAGATGACCGCGATTTCGCAACTGCCGGAGGGCGCCGTCGTCGGCACCTCTTCGCTGCGCCGCAAGGCCCAGCTTCTCTACCGGCGCCCCGACCTGAAGGTGGTCGAATTCCGCGGCAACGTGCAGACGCGTCTGGGCAAACTGCGCGACGGGGTGGCGGAAGCCACGTTCCTCGCGATGGCAGGGCTCACGCGCCTTGGCATGCTGGACGAGGTGCCGCACGGCGCGATCGGACCCGACGACATGCTCCCCGCCCTTGCGCAGGGCGCGATTGGCATCGAGCGCCGGTCCCATGACACGAACACGGCCGAGATGCTGGGCGCGATCCACGACGACGTGACGGCGCACCGACTGGCGGCCGAGCGGTCGTTCCTCGCCACGCTGGACGGGTCCTGCGAAACGCCCATCGCGGGGTTGGCCGAGATCGACGGCGACACGCTGCGCCTGCGGGGCGAGATCCTGCGCACCGACGGGTCCGAATCGTTGTCGGGCGAGATCTCCGGCCCCGTCTCGGAAGGCGCCGATCTTGGCCGCGCACTGGCACAGCGGCTTCTGTCGCGCGCCGGACCGGATTTCTTCGACTGGGGCTGAGGGTGGCCCGGCCTAGGCCGGGATCACCTTGCCGGGGTTTAGGAGACCCTTGGGGTCGAGCGCGGTCTTGATCGCGCGCATCACGTCGAGCGCCACCGGGTTCTTGTGGCGCGCCATCGAGCCCAGCTTGTAGGACCCGATCCCGTGTTCGGCGGAGAACGAGCCGCCCATCTCGGCCACCAGAGCGTCGAGCGCGGCGATCCCGGCCGTTTTCTGCTCCTCCGTCGCGCCCTCCAGGTACGCGCCGTAATGCACGTTGCCGTCGCCCAGGTGGGCGACGCAGGTGTCGGTGGCCCCGGGCATGACCTCTTCGAGGCGACCCGCCATCCGGTCGAAGAAATCGGCCAGCCCGCCCACGGGCAGGGAGATGTCGCCGGTGAAGGCCGGGCCGGCGGGCAGCATGACCTCGGCGGCGGCTTCGCGGCGCCCCCACATCGCTTCGCGCTGGGTTTCGTTCTGGGCGATGAGCGCGTCTGCGACGAGCCCGTCCTCCATCGCTTCGCCCAACACCTGCTCGGCCACGTCCCCCAGGGCCGCGTCGCCCGCGAGCTCCATCAGCACGTTGACGTCATGCGGGTCGTCGAAGGGTTCGCGCGCGCCCTCTATGCGCGCCAGGTGCATCTCGACGAAACTGCGCGGCATGTATTCGAATGCCTCGACCGCGCCGCCGGTCGCGGCCTGGAGCCTGTTCAGGACCGTGAGCGCGGCGGGCAACGACACCGGGGCGATCATGGCGGTCACGGCGTGCGCCGGTTTCGGGGCGAGCTTCATCACCGCCGCGGTGATGATGCCCAGCGTGCCCTCGGCCCCGATCATCAGGTCGCGCAGGTCATAACCGGAGTTGTCCTTGTGGAGCGCTGTCATGAGGTCCATCACCCGCCCGTCGGCCAGCACCACCTCAAGCCCGAGGCACTGGGCGCGCGTGTTGCCGTAGCGCAGGACGTTGGAGCCGCCGGCGTTCGTGGACAGGATGCCGCCCACCATCGCCGATCCGCGCGCGCCGAAGACCACGGGGAAGACCAGCCCCTCGGCATCCGCCGCCTCGCGCAGGGCGTCGAGGATCACGCCCGCCTCGACCTCGGCGGTGCGGGCCACGGTGTCGATCGCACGCACGCGGTTCAGCCGCTCCACCGACAGCATCGCGGCGCCTTCGTTGTGGGTGCCGCCCGAAACGCCGGAATTGCCCGACACGGGGACCACGACCTGGCCCGCCTCGTCGGCCAGGGCCATCAGCGCGGCGACCTCTTGGGTCGAGCCGGGGCGCAGCACGCAAAGCGGCGTGGAGTGGAACTGACCGGTCGGATCGGTCGTGTAACGGGCCATGTCCGACCCGGTCAGCACCTGTGCCTCGCCGATGATCTCGGCGGCGCGTGTCATGAAATCCATCTGTCCTCCCCGCCCGGGCAGGACGGGTCAGACCGCCTGGCTATGCCCGGATTCGTCCATTTCGTAAGCGTCGAAGTAGCGCGCGATCATCCGGGCGAGAGGCCGGGCCTCGGGCCGGATGCTGACCACGCCGTTCTCGATCGACACCGTGCCGGGCAAGGTTTCCTGCAATCCGTCGGCCAGTGCAAGCGCCGCCTCGGGTTCGGCCCCGACCTTGCGCGCGATGGCGGGCAGGTCGACGCGGAAATCGCACAGGAGCGCTTCGACCGCGCGGCCGCGCAGGATGTCGTCGCCCGCGAAGGCGTGACCGCGCGACACCGGGATCATCCCGGCGCGCACCCGCTCCTGGTAGGCCGAGGTGGCCGGCGCGTTCTGCGCGTAGCCCTGCGGGTAGCGCGAAATCGACGAGGCCCCGAGCCCGATCAGCACCTCGGCGCTGTCCTCGGTGTAGCCCTGGAAGTTGCGCCGCATGGTGCCCGCGCGGTGAGCCCGCGACAGCCCGTCACCGGGCAGGGCGAAATGGTCGATGCCGATCGCCTCGAACCCGTCCGCGGTGAATAGTTCGCTCGACAGGTTGAAGAGTTCGAGCCTTTCCTCCGGCGAGGGCAGCGCCTCGGTCGGGATCAGGCCCTGGCGCCGCGCCATCCACGGCACGTGCGCGTAACCGAAGAGCGCAACGCGATCGGGTTCCAGGGCGAGCACCTTCTCGACCGAGTTGGCCATGCGTGCCTTCGTCTGGTGCGGCAGGCCGTAGAGCAGGTCGATGTTGAGCGATTCGACGCCGCGCTCGCGCAGCCCGTCGACCGCTTCACGGGTGATTTCGAAGCTCTGCGGCCGCCCGATCACTTCCTGGATCATCGGGTCGAAATCCTGCACGCCCAGCGAGGCGCGGTTCAGCCCGGCGGCGACAAGCGCATCCATGCGCGGCCCGTCGATCTCGTTCGGGTCGATCTCGACCGAGAACTGGGCATTCTCGCCCAGCGGCGCGGTGTCGAAGATCGCCGCGGCCAGTCGTTCGATCATGTCCGGTGCGAGGAGCGTGGGCGTCCCACCGCCCCAGTGCAGATGGCTGATCGTGATGCCGTCTGCGAGGCGCGATTTCAGCGTCTGCAATTCCTGCGTCAGCGAATCAACATAGGCCGCGACGGGGCTCAGCGTGCTGGTGCCCTGCGTGCGGCAGGCGCAGAACCAGCACAGTCTCCGGCAGAACGGCACGTGCAGGTAGAGGGAAATCTGTGAACCGGCGGGAATCGCGTCGATCCAGCGACTTACGGTCTCTTCGCCGACACCGCCCGCGAAATGGGGCGCCGTGGGATAGCTCGTGTACCGGGGAACACGCGCGTCAAAAAGACCGAGTTTGCGAAGTTGCGTGAGGTTGTCCATTCCGGTAGCCTTAGAGGCAGTTAACGCGCGCGACTTTGACCAGGATCAAATGGCCTCAGCTATGGGCTCTCTCCACCTTGATTTGAAGGATTGTGGCAATTGCCCGATCCGCCACCGCGCGGTGTGTTCGCGCTGTGAAGCCGATGAACTCGAGGTTCTCGAGGACATCAAGTATTACCGCAGCTACGAGGCCGGGCAACCGATCCTATGGTCCGGCGACCACATGGAATTCGTGGCCTCGGTCGTGACCGGGATCGCCACGCTCAGCCAGACGATGGAGGACGGCCGCACCCAGATGGTCGGACTTCTGCTGCCGTCCGATTTCATCGGCCGCCCCGGCCGCGACATCGCGCAGTTCGACGTCGTGGCGGTGTCCGACGTGACGCTGTGCTGCTTCCGCCGCCGCCCGTTCGAGGACCTGATGACGCGCACGCCGCACATCGGTCAGCGGCTGCTCGAGATGACGCTGGACGAGCTCGACTCGGCCCGCGAATGGATGACCGTGCTGGGACGCAAGACGGCGCGCGAGAAGATCGCGAGTCTCCTGCTGATCGTTGCCCGCCGCGATGCGTCGCTGCGCCAGAAGCTGCCGGGCGACGGCATGTCCTTCGACCTGCCGCTCACGCGGGAGGCGATGTCGGACTACCTTGGCCTCACGCTGGAAACGGTGAGCCGCCAGATGTCGGCGCTCAAGAAGGCCGGCATCATCGTGCTCGAAGGCAAGCGCCGGGTCGTGATCCCGGATCTCGAAGGGCTCGTGGCCGAGACCGGCGACGACATGGATGGCGGCGTGATCGCCTGATCACGGGCCGCCTGCGTCCCGAATTCCAAAAAAAAGACCGGCGCAGGGCGCCGGTCAGTCCTTCAGGGAGAAACGTGTTCGTTCAGTGCGCGAGAAGCAGGGGCGTCTCGGTCATTTCGAGCATGCTGCGGGTCGCACCGCCCAGGATGGATTCGCGGAAGCGCGAGTGGCTGTAGGCGCCCATCACCACCATGTCCGCGTCGACATCCTCGACCTGGCGCGCCAGCACGTCCGAGACGCGCGGCATGGTCTTGGACAGCACCGACAATTCGGCGCGCACGCCGTGACGTGACAGGAACTGGCTCAGCTGTCCGCCCGGGTCCGAGCGTTCGGGGCCATGCTTCGGCGGGTCGATGATGGCGATGTTGACGGTGCTCGCGGCCTGCAGGAACGGCATCGCGGCGCGCACGGCGCGAAGCGCCTCGCGGCTTTCGTTCCAGCCGATCAGGATACGGTCGATCTTGTCCGGCATCTCGGCCCCGTCGGGCTGCACTACCACCGGCACGTCACCTTCGAACATGGCCGCCTCGGTGATCGCCTCCATCTCATGCCCGCGGCCTTCGCCATAGGGGCGGGGAAGGACGACGAGATCGGAGAAGCGCGTGCGGTGCGAGACCAGGTTGTTCACCGCGACCATCTGGGCGGTAAGGCCCGTGGCCGACCAGTTGAAATCCGATCCTTCCAGCACCTCGCGCGCCTTGTTTTCAAGCGCCAGGGCCGCTTCGCGCGCCTGGTCGAGCGTGTCCTGCATGACCACGGCGGTCGCCCCCGCGTAGTAGAAACCGGGCTGCGTCATGTCGAGGCCGAGGCACAGCACGTCGAGATGCGCATCGGTCTGCCGCGCCAGTTTCTGGGCCGCCGAAAAGGAGTCTTTACAGGTATCGAAATCCGTCAATACGGTCGTGATCGTCTTGTACGCCATTGGTGTCTCTCATGTCGGAGCGCCGCCGCTGCGGCTTCGGGGTCACATTGTACAGGCAGGCCACGCGAGTCCTTGATTTGGGTCAAGGTCAAGAAACGGTCGACCGACACAACCTGGCCTTGATTTGGATCAAGGCGACGGGCCCGGGATGGGTCCAAACCGCCTCCAGTCAAAAGCGCCCGAGGAATCGGACTCTGTCCGGACTACGGGCGCGGACACAGACGAAGGGACGTAACATGTGGGACTACCTAAAACTGGTGATCTACGGCCTGATTGCAATCCTGGCCGCGATTGCCACCACCTATGCCCGCGATATCGCATATCTTGTTCACGCCGTCCTGGTCGTGGCGATCGCGGGTGGCCTGTTCATCTATACGCTGCGGCGTATGGGGTATGAGCCGGCGCCGAAAACCGGATATCTGGACGGGCCGATCCGTATCGGCGTCGCCCTCACCGCCTTCTGGGGCGTCGTCGGGTTCCTAGTCGGAACCTACATCGCCTTCATGCTGGCCTTTCCCGAGATGAACTTCGCCTGGGCGGAGGGGTATCTCAACTTCGGGCGACTGCGTCCGCTGCACACGTCGGCGGTGATCTTCGCCTTCGGGGGCACGGCGCTCATCACATCGTCCTTCTATGTCGTCCAGCGCACCTCGGGCGCCCGGCTGTTCAACGACGGGCTCGCCTGGTTCGTGTTCTGGGGCTACCAGATCGTGATTCTGCTGGCCGCGACCGGCTACATCCTCGGCTCCACGCAGGGCAAGGAATACGCCGAGCCGGAGTGGTACACGGACCTGTGGCTGACCATCGTCTGGGTGGGCTACCTGGTGCTGTTCATGGGCACGCTGATGAAGCGGAAGGAACCGCACATCTACGTGGCCAACTGGTTCTACCTGTCCTTCATCGTCACCATCGCGCTGCTCCACGTGGTCAACAACCTGTCGATCCCGGTGTCGATCTTCGGCTCGAAGTCGGTGCAGGTCTTCGCCGGCGTGCAGGACGCAATGACGCAGTGGTGGTACGGCCACAACGCCGTGGGCTTCTTCCTGACCGCGGGCTTCCTGGGCATGATGTACTACTTCATCCCGAAGCAGGCCGAACGTCCCGTCTTTTCCTACAAGCTGTCGATCATCCACTTCTGGGCGCTGATCTTCCTGTACATCTGGGCCGGTCCGCACCACCTGCACTACACCGCTCTGCCCGACTGGGCCTCGACGCTCGGCATGGTGTTCTCGGTCGTGCTCTGGATGCCCAGCTGGGGCGGCATGATCAACGGCCTGATGACGCTGTCGGGGGCCTGGGACAAGCTGCGCACCGACCCGATCATCCGCATGATGGTCGTCTCGGTCGGCTTCTACGGCATGTCCACCTTCGAAGGGCCGATGATGTCGATCAAGGCCGTGAACTCGCTCAGCCACTACACCGACTGGACCATCGGCCACGTGCACTCCGGTGCGCTCGGCTGGAACGGGATGATCACCTTCGGGATGCTCTACTTCCTGTTCCCGAAACTGTGGAACAAGGCCGGCCTCTACAGCCTGCGCCTGGTCAGCTGGCACTTCTGGCTCGCCACCATCGGCATCGTGCTCTACGCCGCGTCGATGTGGGTCACGGGCATCATGGAAGGGCTGATGTGGCGTGAAGTCGATGCGCAGGGTTTCCTCGTGAACTCCTTCGCCGACACGGTCGCCGCCAAGTTCCCGATGTATCTGGTCCGCGGTTTCGGCGGGGTGCTCTACCTCACCGGTGCGCTGATCATGGCCTACAACCTCTGGATGACCGTGCGCAGGGCACCGCTGGCGGAAGCCACGCCTGCCGCGGCCCCGGCCGAATAAGGAGGACCGGACAGATGGGTATCCTTGATAAACACAAGGTTCTGGAGAAGAACGCCACGCTCCTGCTGGTCGGCTCTCTCCTTGTCGTCACCGTCGGCGGCATCGTCGAAATCGCACCGCTGTTCTATCTCGAGAACACGATCGAGGACGTGGAGGGCGTGCGCCCCTACTCCCCGCTCGAGATGGAAGGCCGGAACATCTACATCCGCGAGGGCTGCTACGTCTGCCACTCCCAGATGATCCGGCCGATGCGGGACGAGGTCGAGCGCTACGGGCACTACTCGCTGGCAGCGGAGTCGAAATACGACCACCCGTTCCAGTGGGGCTCCAAGCGCACCGGGCCCGACCTGGCGCGCGTTGGCGGCCGCTACTCGGACGAGTGGCACGTCGACCACATGGTGGATCCGCAGTCGGTGGTGCCGGAATCGGTTATGCCGAAATACGCCTACCTGCTCGATCGCCCGCTCGACGGCGAATACATCGAGGACGTGCTGCGCACCAACGCCTTCGTCGGCGTTCCCTACACCGACGAGCAGCTTGAAAACGCCGTGGCCGACTTCAAGTCGCAGGCGGACCCGGACGGCGTCGTCTTCGCCGATGCCGATCCCGGCGCGGTCGTCGATCGCTACCCGGGGGCACAGGTCCGCAACTTCGACGGGCAGCCCGAAGTGACCGAAATGGACGCGCTCATCGCCTACATGCAGATGCTGGGCACGCTCGTCGATTTCTCGACCTTCGAGCAGACGCCCGAAGACTGGATCCGGTAACGGGAGGCGATGATGGATACCTATTCGATATTCCGGCAAATCGCGGACAGCTGGGTGCTCCTCGCCATGTTCATGTTCTTCGTTGGGACCGTGCTCTGGGTGTTCCGCCCAGGCTCGCGGGAGCTCCACAAGGATGCGGCACAAGCGCCTTTCCGCAACGACCAACCTGCCACTGACGGGGAAACCCGCGGCGCTTATCACAAGGAGGCGCGGCAATGAGCGACAAGAAAGAAGTCGAAACCACCGGCCACGAGTGGGACGGCATCGAGGAATACAACAACCCGTTGCCGCGCTGGTGGGTCTGGGTCTTCTACGCCACCATCATCTGGGGCATCGGCTACACCATCGCCTACCCGGCATGGCCGCTGGTGAACCGGGCGACGGCCGGTCTCCTGGGGTACTCGACCCGCACGGAGGTGGCCGCCGAGATCAACCGGTTCGAGGAGATGAACGCCGAGGTCCGCGCGGAGCTCGCCGCCACGGAGCCGACCGAGATCGCCGCGAACGAGGCCGTCTACAACTACGCGATCCAGTCGGGCCGGGCGACCTTCGCCACCTACTGTTCGCAGTGCCACGGTTCGGGCGCCAACGGCATCGAGGAGGGGAACGGTTATCCGAACCTGCTCGACGATGCCTGGCTCTGGGGCGGTGACATGGACAATATCGTCTACACGGTGACCCACGGCATCCGGAACGAGGACGACCCCGACGCACGCTGGTCGCAGATGCCGGCCTTCGGTGACGACTACCTCTCGGACGAGGAGATCTCCAACGTGGTGGCCTATGTCATGTCCCTGTCGGGCATGGAGGCCAGCCAGGGCAACCCGTCGGAAGGCGAGACGCTCTATCTCGACAATTGCGCGGCGTGCCACGGAGAAAATGCCTTGGGTGATCCAGATCAAGGCGCGCCGAATCTTTCCGATGCAATCTGGCTCTACGGATCGTCGGAAGAGGCCATCGAGACCTCGGTACGGCGCGGACCCTTCGGCGTGATGCCGAACTGGAACACCCGCCTCGACGAAGCCGAGATCAAGGCCGTTGCGGCCTACGTACACCAGCTGGGCGGCGGCGAGTAACCGCCGGCTGGCACAAGCTCCGGGGCCTCACTCCCCGGTTTAAGGCACCGACCCCTGATCCTGTTCGCGCGTTTCTCCGGGGTCGGTGCCAACTTACAGAAGGGTCGGAGGGCTGCCTCCGGCCCTTTTGCGTGCCTGCCGTTCCGGGACGGGGTGCGCACCCGCCCGGCAGGTCGGCGGCGACCTGCGCCAAACCGTCGCGGATCACGATCACCCTTTTTTACAAGCCTTTAAAATATACACTCGAAACTAGGATTACCTTGCGTAAACGCCCCGGGTGCGGTCGCGAATGTTGATCCAAGTCAAGGTTGAAAACGGGTCCTGGGGCCTAGAACCTACGCAACGCGAAAACCAGGATCGGATTCTCATGTCTTCCAGCGAAACCCCCGAACCGCCGCAACAACTCTATGCCGCGCGCGAGCCGGTGTTTCCGCGCCGCGTGCGCGGCAACTTCCGCGCGCTGAAGTGGTGGATCATGGCGATCACGCTGGGCATCTACTACCTCACCCCGTGGATCCGTTGGGACCGCGGCCCGAATCTGCCCGACCAGGCGGTGCTGGTGGACATGGCAAACCGGCGGTTCTTCTTCTTCTGGATCGAGATTTGGCCGCACGAGTTCTACTTCGTCGCGGGGCTTCTCATCATGGCCGGGCTCGGGCTTTTCCTGTTCACCTCCGCGCTGGGCCGGGTTTGGTGCGGTTATGCCTGCCCGCAGACGGTCTGGACCGACCTCTTCATCCTGGTCGAGCGCTGGATCGAGGGCGACCGCAATGCCCGCGTGCGTCTTTGGAAGTCGAAGTGGGACCTGCGCAAGTGGCGGCTGAGGCTGTCGAAGTGGTTCGTCTGGCTCCTGATCGGGCTCGCCACGGGCGGCGCCTGGATCTTCTACTTCATGGACGCGCCGACGCTTCTGCGTGACCTGGTGACGCTGAACGCCCACCCGATCGCCTACACGACGATGGGCATCCTGACCTTCACGACCTTCTTCTTCGGCGGCATCGCCCGCGAACAGATCTGCATCTACGCCTGCCCGTGGCCGCGCATCCAGGCGGCGATGATGGACGAGGACACGATCACGGTCGCCTACCGCGAATGGCGCGGCGAGCCGCGCGGCAAGCACCGCAAGGGGCCCGAGGCCGAACAACTGGGCGATTGCATCGACTGCATGGCCTGCGTGAACGTCTGCCCGATGGGCATCGACATCCGCGACGGCCAGCAGATGGAATGCATCACCTGCGCGCTCTGCATCGACGCCTGCGACGAGGTTATGGCCAAGATCGGAAAGCCGCGCGGCCTGATCGACTACATTGCGCTCAAGGACGAGGCGCACGAACGGGCCGGCGGGCACAAGAAGCCCCTGATCAAGCACATCCTGCGCCCGCGCACGATCCTCTACACCGCGCTCTGGGCGGCGGTCGGGGTCGGTCTGACCGTGGCGCTCTTCGTGCGCCCCGACCTGCAGATGACCGTTCACCCGGTGCGCAACCCGACCTTCGTGACCCTGTCGGACGGGGCGGTGCGCAACACCTACGAGGTGGGCGTGCGCAACAAGAATGGCGAGGCGCGTCCGTTCTACTTCTCGCTCGGGTATGATAGCCCGTTCACAGTGAACGTGGAGGGGGCGGACGAGCCGATGCTGGTCGTCGATGCCGATACCCAGGGCGACACGCGGCTCTATGTCACCGCGCCCGACGACAGCGAAGCCGCCCATGACGACCGCACCGAGATCCGCATCTGGGTGATCGACGGCGTCACCGGCGACCGCGCCTACCACGACACCGTCTTCAACGGGAGAGGACAATGAGCATGACCCAGGACGCCCACGACACGGGCCGCAAGCTCACCGGCTGGCACGTGCTGGCCATCTTCGTCACCGCCTTCGGCATCATCATCGGCGTGAACGTGTTCATGGCCGTGAAGGCCGTCGGCACCTTCCCGGGTCTCGAAACGCCCAATTCCTATGTCGCAAGCCAGGTCTTCGACGAGAAGCGCGCGGCGCAGGAAGGGCTGGGCTGGACCGTGGACCCGTCGATCGTGGACGAGTCGCTCCTCCTGATGATCACGGACGCCTCCGGGCAGCCGGTCAGGGTCAAGGACATCGGCGGCGTGCTGGGCCGTGCCACGCACGTGGCCGACGACCAGGAACCGTTCTTCACGCGCTCCATGACCGGCGCCTACGTGGCGAATATCGGCGATCTCGACTACGGCAAGTGGGAGCTTCGGCTCGAGGCAGTGGCCGAGGACGGCACGCCGTTCAGCCAGCTCATCGAACTCCACGTTCCGAAAGGCTGACCCGTGGCCGCCCCCGTCTCCGCCTGTCCCGCCTGTGACGCGGCCGCGCTGTCCGAAGCGACCGCGGCCCGGGGTTATGCCGGGAACGGCGGCGAGGCGCAGCGCATCATCCTGTCGCTGCCCAAGGTCCATTGCGCGGCGTGCATCGTCGGCGTCGAGAACGGGCTGTCCTCGCAGCCGGGCGTTCGCTCTGCACGGGTCAACCTGACGCTCAAGCGCGCGACGGTCGAAGCCGACCAGGGCGTCGAGGCGGAAGCGCTCGCAAGCTACCTCACCGGTATCGGCTTCGAGGCTTACGAGATGGACGCGGGCGCGCTGACCGCGACCGACACCGACAAGCGGTCGCGTGAGCTCCTGATGCGGCTGGGCGTGGCGTTCTTCGGCATGATGAACGTGATGCTCCTGTCGGTGGCGGTCTGGTCCGGCGCCTCGGACGCGACGCGCGACATGTTCCACTGGGTGAGCGCCGGGATCGCGCTGCCGATCGTCGCCTTCTCGGCCCAACCTTTCTTCACCAGCGCCTGGAGCGCGCTGCGCGTGCGGCGGCTGAACATGGATGTGCCGATCTCTCTCGCTATCCTGCTAGCGGCCGGCATGTCCGTCTACGAGACGATGCATTCCGGCGAACACGCCTATTTCGACGCGGCCCTGTCGCTGACCTTCTTCCTGCTGGCAGGGCGGTATCTCGATCACCGCACCCGCGCCGTCGCGCGTTCGGCGGCCGAGGAACTGGCGGCGCTGGAAGTGCCGCGTGCGCACCGGGTCACGGCGACCGGGGCGGACGAGGTGGTTGCGGTCAGCGACCTGGCCATCGGTGATGTGGTCCGCGTCACGCCGGGCAACCGGGTGCCGGTGGACGGGATGGTCGAGACCGGGGAAAGCGAAGTGGACCGGTCGGTCCTGACCGGGGAGTCGCTTCCCGTCTTCGCGGGACCCGGCGACATGCTGAACGCCGGCGAAGTGAACCTGACCGGCCCGCTCACCCTGCGGGTCGCGGCCGCCGGGCAGGACACGGCGCTCCATCGCATGGCCGACCTCGTCGCCATCGCCGAGACCGCGCGCAACAAGTACACCTCGCTTGCCGACAAGGCCGCCGGCATCTATGCGCCGGTGGTGCACCTCCTGGCGCTGGCCGCCTTCATCGGCTGGATGGTCATCTCCGGGGGCGACGTGCGCCTTGCCCTCAACATCGCCGTCGCGACGCTGATCATCACTTGCCCCTGTGCGCTGGGCCTCGCGGTGCCGGCGGTGACGACGGCGGCATCGGGGCGCCTGTTCAAGAAGGGCATGCTCCTGAAATCCGCGACCGCGATGGAACGGCTGGCTGAGGTCGACCACGTGGTCTTCGACAAGACCGGCACGCTGACCGAGGGCAACCCGAAGCTCGACAACCTGGGCGATCACATGGACGAGGACCTGGCCATCGCCGTGGCGCTGGGGCAGGGGTCGTCGCACCCGCTGGCCCAGGCCATCGCGCGTGCCGGGCATGCGGAAGGTATCGCACCCGCCGCGCTCACGGATGTGCGGGAGGTGCCCGGATACGGCGTCGAAGCAGGTTGGGACGGGCAGGCCGTCCGGCTCGGGCGTGCGGAATGGGTTGGGGCCCATACGCTCGGCCGGACCGCCACCTATCTGAAGATCGGCAAACGCCCGGCGATCGCCTTCACCTTCACCGACGCCCTGCGCGAGGGGGCGAAACAGGCGGTGTCCGACCTGAAAGCGGCCGGTTGCGCGGTCACGCTGATCTCCGGCGATGCCGAGGACGCGGTGCGCGACGTGGCGTTCCGGCTCGGGATCGAGGATTACCGCGCGGGCATGCTCCCCGACGGCAAGGTGGCCGAGGTCGAGGCGCTCGCGGCCCGGGGCAAGCGTGTTCTGATGGTCGGGGATGGCCTGAACGACACGGCCGCGCTGGCCGCCGCCCATGTCTCGATCAGCCCCGCCTCCGCGCTCGAAGCGGCGCGGGTGGTGTCCGACATCGTGCTTCTGGGCAAGTCGCTCGCCCCCCTGGGCGACGCGCTCGTCACGTCGCGCAAGGCGACGCGGCGGATCAAGGAGAACTTCGGCATCGCGGCCAGCTACAACGCCGTGGCCATCCCGGTGGCGTTGCTGGGCTTCGCCACGCCGCTCGCCGCCGCCTTGGCCATGTCGGCCTCGTCCATTATGGTCACGCTCAACGCGCTCAGACTGAAGGCCTCGAAATGAACGTCCTCGTCTATCTCATCCCGATCTCGATCTTCCTTGGCGCGCTGGGGCTCGGGTTCTTCTTCTGGACGATGAAGACCCGCCAGTACGACGACCCCGAGGGCGATGCGCAGCGCATCCTGTCGGGGGTCTACGACGACGCGCCGCCCGAAGACTGAGGGCCGGCCGGGCGTCCGCGCCGCGCCTTTCAATTGGTGCTCAAGAAACGGGCACAGCGCGTAATTTCGCGCCATGCGCCTGCGCGGACCTGCCAAATCCGGCCCCCGCGCGGGCCCGCCCGCTGACTCCCCGCCGCCCCGGCCCCAAGGTGGCGCGGAGACAGGCGGAGGAATCATGAACCTGCACCCCGGGGCCACGTTGGAGCACGAGGCACACCAGCCGCGCGCACGCGGGCAGGTGCGGGTCAGTTCCAAGCTTCGGGCGGGGGCGAGCGTGATCGACGGATTGTCGATGGCGGGCTCCATGAAAGCCCTCTTCCCGCGCCCGGCGGGTCCGGCGCTGGATGTCATGCTCATCAACACGGCCGGCGGCGTCACCGGCGGGGACCGCTTCTTCGTCGAGGCGGAGGCCGGGCCCCACACGACGGTCACGTTGACGACGCAGGCCTGCGAACGTGCGTACGCGGCGCGTGGCAAGACCGCGGGGCGGATCGAGACGCATCTTTCGGTGGCGGCGGGCGGACGCGTGAACTGGCTGCCACAGGAAACCATCCTGTACGACAAGCTGAACTTCGAGCGCCGGCTGGCCGTCGACCTCGCCGCCGACGCGCGGTTTCTCATGGTCGAGCCCCTGATCTTCGGCCGCGTCGCGATGGGCGAGCGGCTGCGCGCCGGGCATTTCCGCGACCGGGTCGAGATCCGGCGCGCGGGCCGGCCCGTCTATCTCGATGGCGTGGCGCTGTCGGGGAACATCGACGCGCAGATGACGCGGGCGAGCACGATGGCCGGCCACCGCGCGCTGGCCGCGCTGGTCTATGCCGGGGCGGATGCGGAAGCCTGGGTCGACCGCCTGCGCGGCCTGATGCCCGCGACCGGCGGCGTGAGCCTTCAGTCGCCCGATCTCCTGACCTGCCGCATCGTGGCCCCCGATGCTTTCGCCCTCAGGCGCGCGCTTGTGCCCGCGATCCGGGCGCTCAACGACAACGACATACCAAGACCCTGGATGCTGTGACATGAACCTGACCCCGAGAGAAAAAGACAAGCTGCTGGTCGCGATGGCGGCAGAGGTGGCGCGAAAGCGGCTCGAACGCGGCGTGAAGCTGAACCACCCGGAAGCGATCGCGCTGATCACCGACGCGGTGGTCGAGGGCGCGCGCGACGGGCGCAGCGTGTCCGAGATGATGCAGGCCGGGGCGACCGTCATCACCCGCGACCAGTGCATGTCGGGGGTGCCCGAGATGATCCACGAGGTCCAGGTCGAGGCCACCTTTCCGGACGGCACCAAGCTTGTCACCGTTCACAACCCGATCCGCTGAGGAGAAACACATGCGTTACCTGATCGCCCTTCTGGCCACCACGGCCCCCGCGCTCGCCCATCCCGGTCACGGCGTCACGCTGCACCTTCATGAAAAGGACGGCCTGCTGATCGCGGGCATCGCCTTCGTCATCGCCATGACCCTGTCGGCGGTCGCCGTCCTGCGTGCCGTGAAGGCCCGGGCATGATCCCCGGTGAGATCATCGCGGCCGAGGGTGAGATCGTCCTGAACGCCGGCGCCGAGGTGACCACGCTGATGGTGGCCAACACCGGCGACCGCCCGGTTCAGGTCGGCTCGCACTACCATTTCTTCGAGACGAACAGCGCGCTCGAATTCGACCGCGAGGCGGCGCGGGGCAAACGGCTCGACATCGCGCCGGGCACCGCCGTGCGTTTCGAACCGGGCCAGTCGCGCGAGGTATCGCTGATCCCGATCGGTGGCGACCGCAAGGTCTTCGGCTTCAACCAGAAGGTCATGGGGGCGCTTTGAGAAGGCTGTCGGGCATATGTCCGCCGGGTCCATCCCGGCCGGGGAGGGTGTCGCGATGCCCATGACGCTCGACGGGTCCTGCCAGTGCGGCGCGGTGCGGTTTTCCGTCGAGAGCCACACGCCGGTGCCCTATCAGCGCTGCTATTGCTCGATCTGCCGCAAGAGCGCCGCGGGCGGCGGGTATTCGGTCAACATCGGGGCGGTGACCGACACGCTCAGCGTCAACGACTGGGACCAGCTGGGCCTGTTCCACGCGACGCGCGACGACGGGTCCCATTCCGAGGCGGAGCGCTACTTCTGCACGTCCTGTGGGTCGCAGCTGTGGCTCTTCGACCCGCGCTGGCCCGAGCTTGTCCATCCGGTGGCGAGCGTGATCGACACGCCGCTGCCGGTGCCGCCGAAGCTGACGCACATCTTCATGGCCGACAAACCCCACTGGGTCACGCCGGAGATCGGCGCCTGGGACGAGGTATTCGACGCCTACCCGGAGCTGTCGCTCGCCGACTGGCACGAGGCCAACGGGTGCTGGGTGGCGTGATGGACGCAATGACTGACAGGGCCGCGACCTCGCGGGGAACGGCGGCCGGGACGAACGAGATTTTCAGGTCCGAGGGGACAGAGTGATGCCAGCAACCATCAAACGATCCGACTATGCCGCGATGTTCGGCCCCACCACCGGCGACAAGGTGCGGCTGGCCGACACCGACCTCATCATCGAGGTCGAGCGCGACCTCACGGCCGATGCCGACGGCTACGGCGACCAGGTGAAGTTCGGCGGTGGCAAGGTGATCCGCGACGGGATGGGGCAGAGCCAGCATCCGCGTGCGGGCGGTGCGGTCGACACGGTCATCACCAACGCGCTGATCGTGGACCATACCGGCATCTACAAGGCCGACGTGGGGCTCAAGGACGGGCGGATCGCCGGGATCGGCAAGGCGGGCAACCCGGACACGCAGGGCGGCGTGACGATCATCATCGGCCCGGGCACCGAGGTGATCGCGGGCGAGGGGCGCATCCTGACCGCCGGGGGCTTCGACAGCCACATCCACTTCATCTGTCCGCAGCAGATCGAGGACGCGCTGCACTCGGGTCTGACGACGATGTTGGGCGGCGGCACGGGGCCCGCGCACGGCACGCTCGCCACCACCTGCACGCCGGGGCCGTGGAACATCGGCCGGATGCTCCAGGCGGTGGACGGGGTGCCGATGAACATCGGCTTCGCGGGCAAGGGCAACGCCTCGCTCCCCGCCGCGCTGGAAGAGCAGGTGATGGCCGGGGCCTGTTCGCTCAAGCTGCACGAGGATTGGGGGACCACGCCGGGCGCGATCGACTGCTGCCTGTCGGTGGCCGACGACCTCGACGTGCAGGTGATGATCCACACCGACACGCTGAACGAGAGCGGCTTCGTGGAGAACACGGTCGCTTCGATGAAAGGCCGCACGATCCACGCCTTTCACACGGAAGGGGCCGGGGGCGGCCATGCGCCGGACATCATCAAGATCTGCGGCGAGGAGCACGTGCTGCCCTCGTCCACCAACCCGACGCGGCCCTTCACGGTGAACACGCTCGAAGAGCACCTCGACATGCTCATGGTGTGCCACCACCTCGACAAGTCGATCCCCGAGGACGTGGCCTTCGCGGAGTCCCGCATCCGTCGCGAGACCATCGCGGCCGAGGACATCCTGCACGACATGGGCGCGTTCTCGATCATCGCGTCCGACAGCCAGGCGATGGGGCGCGTGGGCGAGGTCATCATCCGTACCTGGCAGACCGCCGACAAGATGAAGAAGCAGCGCGGGAAACTGGCCGAGGAGACCGGCGACAACGACAACTTCCGGGTGCGCCGTTACATCGCGAAATACACGATGAACCCCGCCATCGCCCACGGAATGAGCCATGAAATCGGGTCGATCGAGGTGGGCAAGCGCGCCGACCTGGTGCTGTGGAACACGGCGACCTTCGGCGTGAAGCCCGAGATGGTGCTGATCGGCGGCATGATCGCCGTGGCCCAGATGGGCGACCCGAACGCGTCGATCCCGACGCCACAGCCGGTCTATTCCCGCCCGATGTTCGGGTCGATGGGCCGCGCCGTGGAGAACTCCGCCGTGACCTTCGTGAGCGCGAGCGCGCATGGCTCGTCCATCGCCAAGACGCTGGGGCTGATGAAGAACACGGTGCCGGTGACCAACACGCGCGGGATCGGCAAGAAGGACCTCGTCCTGAACGACGCCACGCCCGAGATCGAGGTTCACCCGGAGACCTACGAGGTGCGCGCCAACGGCGAACTCCTGACCTGCGAACCGGCGACCGAACTGCCGATGGCGCAGCGGTACTTCCTGTTCTGAGGTGTGAGATGACCCTGCCGATAGCCCAGACCACGGTGCACGAGCACCACCCGGACCTAACGGTGGTTCTGACCTATGACGAGCGGTTCCTGCGGCGGAAGGTGCTGATCGCTGCGTCGGGCGAGCGGTTCCTCGTCGACCTGGCGCAGACCACAAGCGTGAACGCGGGCGATGCCTTCGTTCTGGAGGATGGGCGCACCGTGGGCGTGGCCCCGGCCGAGGAGGCGCTGCTCGAGGTGACGGGGCCGGACCTGGTACGGCTCGCCTGGCACATCGGCAACCGCCACACGCCGGCGCAGATCGCGCCGGGGCGCATCCTGATCCAGCGGGACCACGTGATGGCGGACATGCTCGCCCGGCTGGGGGCGACCACGCGCGAGGTGGTGGAACCGTTCACGCCGGAAGGCGGGGCCTACGGGCACGGGCGCACGCACGGGCACGATCATTCGCATTCGCACGGAGGGCACGAACATGCGCACTGATGCCGTTCTGACGCTGAACCAATGGCTGTCTCCGGCCTTTCCGGTGGGAGCCTTCACCTATTCCCACGGGCTGGAAGCGGCGTTCGAGGCCGGGTGGATCACCTCGGCCGCCGATCTGGAGACGTGGCTCACCGATCTGCTGACGCTGGGAAGCGCCAACGCGGACGCGCATTTCGTGGCCGCCGCCTATCATGGTCGCGCGGCCCTCTCCGAAATCGACGCGGCCGCGCGCGCCTTCGCCCCCTGCCGCGAGCGGTTGCTGGAGGCCGAGGCACAGGGGCGGGCGTTCTGCGACGTGGTGGGCCATGTCTGGGATGCCGACCTTGCCGGTCTCACCTACCCGGTGGCGCTGGGCCGCGCGGCGGCGATCGAGGAGCTGCCGCTCGATCTTGCCCTGACGCTCTACCTGCAGGCGTTCGTGTCGAACCTCGTTTCCGCCGCCCAGCGGTTGGGTCCGATCGGGCAGACCGAAGCACAGACGGTGATCCGGGCGCTCGCCCCCGTCTGCGCGGAGACGGCCGCCGAGGCTGCGGATGGCGAGCTCACGCATATCGCGTCGTCGTCGTTCCTGTCGGACATCGCGGCGATGAAGCACGAAACCCAGAGATCGAGGATCTTCCGCACATGAATGGACCGCTCAGAGTAGGCATCGGTGGCCCGGTCGGGGCCGGAAAGACCACCCTGACCGCAGAGCTCGCCCGCGCGCTCAAGGATCGATGTTCGATGGCCGTGATCACCAACGACATCTATACGCGGGAAGATGCCGAGGCGTTGACCCGGATGCAGATCCTGCCCGCCGACCGCGTGGTGGGGGTGGAGACGGGCGGCTGCCCGCATACCGCGATCCGCGAGGATGCCTCGATCAACCTCGCCGCCGTCGCGGACCTGACCGATCGGCACCCGGATCTCGACCTGGTGCTGATCGAAAGCGGGGGAGACAACCTGTCGGCCACCTTCAGCCCGGAACTGGCCGACATCACCCTCTACGTCATCGACGTGGCAGCCGGGGAAGAGATTCCCCGCAAAGGGGGTCCGGCGATCACGCGGAGCGACCTTCTGATCATCAACAAGCGCGACCTGGCGCCCCACGTGGGGGCCGATCTCGGGGTGATGGAGCGCGACGCGACCCGGATGCGGCACGGCAAACCCTTCGTATTTTCCGCGCTGCGGCATGGCGAGGGTGTTGCGGAAATCGTCCAGCATATTGAAAACATTGGGGGATTGAGGTTGCGTCCGGAGGGGTCTGCAAATGCTGCATAGCGGCATTGCCGAAGTGTCTGTTTTTCGGGAACGCGTGCTGACCTAGTTAGTTCGGCGAGGGGGGAAACCCTGAGCAACACTAATCTGAGGTTCCCAAGATGGCCTATACTGCAACCAACTCCGATTTCGCCGCGTCGCATCCGATCTTTGCGCGCATCGCCGACCGCCTGAAAGCGTTTGGCAAAGCCTACGTCGAGGCGCGCTCGCGCCAGGCCGAGATCGCCGCTCTCGAAGCTATGACCGACGACCAGCTGGCCGAACGCGGTCTGACCCGTGACGGCATCGTCCGCCACGTGTTCGCGGACACCTACTACCTCTGATCCCTGATCGGACGGTGAAGCGATGGCCGGGCATGATGCCCGGCTTTTTGCTTTTTCGGGGCCACGCGTCCCGGTCGGGCCGGCATCGGCTTGACATTAATGTTGGCTCTCAAACAATGTGCGCCCGCGGCGCATCCGGCGATGTGCCGGACGGGAGGATGAGGGGCAGATCCCTTGCACGGCCCTGTGCCGTGATCCTGCGCGTCACGTTGAACACCGGCGGTCACGCACGCGGACCCACAGACAGAGAGCGACATGACAGCATTCATTCCCTACGGGGCCTATTGGTCGACACCCTTCGCCCGCTGGCAGGGGTCCTTCGCCCACCTGCATTCGATCGAGTTCGCCGCGCACGTGGCCAAGTCGGCCCTGGCAGAGCGTGACCTTTCGGTCGAGGATTTCGATTTCGCCGCCTACGGCATGACCGTCCCGCAATACCGCAGCTTCTACGGCACCCCGTGGTTCACCGCGATGATCGGCGCCGAGCACCTGGCGGGTCCCACCGTGAACCAGGCCTGCGCCACCGGCGCGCGGCTCGTGGCCACGGCGATGGGCGAGATGGCGACCTCGGGCGTGCAGACCGCGCTCATCGCTTCGGGCGATCGCACGTCGAACGGCCCGCATGCCTACTACCCGGCCCCCGACGCGCCGGGCGGCACGGGTTTGGGCGAGAACATCGTGCTCGAGAGCTTCAACAAGGATCCCTTCGCCAAGTGCGCGATGGTGGACACCGCCGACAACGTCGCGCGCAAGGTGGGCATCTCCACCGAGGAGCAGCACGAGGTCGCGGCCTTCCGCTCGGAGCAATACGCCGCTGCCCTGGCCGACGACCGGGCTTTCCAGAAACGCTACATGGCGGCCGAGTTCGAGGTGCCGGACGGCCGGTTCCGCAAGACCGTCAAGACGCTCACGGGCGACGAAGGGATCTACCCGTCCTCGCCCGAAAAGATGGCGGCCCTCAAGCCGGTGATGCCCGAGGGGTCCGTCACCTTCGCGGGCCAGACGCATCCCGCCGACGGCTCTGCCGCCATCGTGATGTGCGCGACCGAGGACCGGGCGCGCGCGCTGTCGCCGAGGAAGGACGGCCCGGTGGTCGAGGTGCTCGCCGTCGCCCAGGGGCGTGACGAGATCGCCCACATGCCCGCCGCCCCGATCCGCGCGGCGAACCGGGCGCTTGAGCTGGCCGGCTTGGGCATCGGTGACATCGACGTGCTGAAGTCGCACAATCCCTTCGCGGTGAACGACATCGCCTTCGCGCGTGCTTTCGACATCGACTGGAAGACGATGAACAACTACGGCTCGTCGCTGGTCTGGGGACACCCGCAGGGGCCGACCGGGCTGCGCGCGATCATCGAGATGATCGAGGAACTCCAAATCCGCGGCGGCGGCACCGGGCTGTTCCAGGGCTGCGCGGCGGGCGACAGCGCGATGGCGGTGATCCTGCGCGTGCGCTGAGGGGCCAGTCCGGGAAGAACAAGCAAAGGCGGCGTGGGATCACGCCGCCTTTGTCACGCGAAGGTGCGGGTGTCAGTGATCGTGCGCCTGGCACCATTCGTCGTGCACCCGCGGCTTGCCCAGGTGGTTGCGCATGTCCTGCATCATCTCGAAGAACGGGACCGGCACGTGGACCGGCCGCTCGTCCGCCGCTTCGAAATCGTCGAACAGCGTGCGCATGGTCACGATGACCCGCTCGGCATCCGGCCAGTCGCGGTATTCGCCCAGGTCGATCTTGTAAGCGGCGTCGAGGAAGTCCATGCCCTGCTCGTAGAGCGGGCGGGCCATCTCGGTCACGTCGAGCAGGTAGTCGCGCATCCGGCGCACGTCTTCCTTCGTGGCGATCGGCCCGTGGCCGGGCACCACGACGTCGACATCCATGTCGAGGATGATGTTGCAGGCATTCACCCAGCGCGCGATGGGGCCGTACCAGGCGATGGGCGTGCCCTCGTTGAACAGGATGTCGCCGGTATAGACGACCTTGTCCTCGGGCACGTAGATCAGCGCGTCGCCCAGCGAGTGCGCCGGCCCGACCTCGATCAACTCCACCGTCTTGTCGCCCACCTTGATCGTCATCCGGTCGCGGAAGGTCTCGGTCGGCGGGGTGAGCTCGATGTCGGAGAAATCGAAGGGCCGGAAACACTCGGCCATGAAGGCGCCGGCGCGCCCGAACTGGCCGGGATCCTTCATCACCTGGTCCAGGAAGGCCGGGTCGAAGCGGTCGAAATCGCTGACCGTGCCTTCCGTCCCGATGATGCGCGCGCCCTTGACCAGCTGGTTGCCGAACGTGTGGTCGCCGTCGGCGTGGGTATTGACGAGAATACCGATCTTGTCGCCGCCGGGGACGTTCGCCTTGATGTCGTCCAGCATCTCGCGCGTGTATTTCAGGTCGAACAGGGTATCGACCAGCAGGTTCGCCTCGCCGTCCGCGATGATCCCCGCGTTCGACCAGCCCCAGGACCCGTCCGGTTGCAGGTAGGCCCAGACGCCGTTGGCAACTTCCTGAAGGCCCTTTTGGTTTTTCCAGTTCCGCATTGGTTTTCCTCCGTCAGAGCAGGGTGGTGGCGAGCGCCGGGAACATGAAGACGAGGACCAGGACGAGGACCATCATCAACGCGAAGGGGGCGGCGCCCTTGAAGATCTGGCCGAGCGTGATGTCGCTGTCCGGCCCGAGAGTTGACTTGATGACATAGACCGCCAGCCCGAAGGGCGGGGTCAGCAGCCCGATCTCGACGGCCAGGATCGCGATCACGCCGAGCCAGATCAGGTCGACCTGGAGCCCGGTCAGGATCGGCACCGCGATGGGCAGCACCAGAAGCATGATCGACGCGCTGTCGAGGATCGTGCCGAGGATGACCATCACCACGATCATGGAGATCACCACGCCGTTGATCCCGAAGCCCGCGCCCAGCACTGAGTCGCCCAGCCAGCCCGGCATGCCCGACAGGGCGAGCATCCGGGAATAGAGCGTCGCTCCCATGATCAGGAAACAGATCGAGGCGGTGGTGTGCCCGGTCTGGACCAGCACCTGCCAGAAGTCGCGCCAGCCCAGCCGGCGTTTCACGATCGCGATGACCAGCGCCCCGGCGGCCCCGGCGGCGCCCGCCTCGGTCGGTGTGAAGACGCCGCCGTAGATGCCGCCCAGCACAAGCGTGACGAGGATCACGATGGGGGCGAGCTTCGCCAGCATCTGGCCCGCCGACATGAGGGGCAGATCGGCGGTGGACCTGTCCTGTCCGCCGATGAAGCCGGGTGCCCACTTGCCCATCGCGACGATGCCGAAGGCATAGGTCGCCGATAGGAGGAGCCCCGGGATCACCCCGGCGATGAACAGGTCGCCCACCGATTGCTCGGTCAGTACGCCGTAGAGGATGAACAGAAGCGAGGGCGGGATCAGCATGCCCAGCACCGCCGATCCCGCGACCACGCCCACCGAGAAGTGGGGCGTGTAGCCGTGGCGGCGCATCTCGGGCACGGCGACCTTGGTGAAGACGGCGGCCGAGGCGATGGAGATGCCGGTGATGGCCGCGAAGATCGCGTTGGCGGCCACCGTGGCCACGCCCAGCCCGCCCAGGATCTTGCGGAACGCCTGTTGGGCCACGTCGAACGTGTCGCGCCCGATCCCGGCCACCGACACCACGAGCCCCATGAGCACGAAGAGCGGCACCACGCCGAACAGGTAGTCCGAGATCGAATCCTTGAAGGCCGCCACCATCAGGTTCGCGGCCAGGTCGAAATTGCCCCGCATCAGCCAGACGCCGACGAAGCTGACGAGGATCAGGGTGATCGCGACATGCAGGCCCGAGTAGATCAGGACCAGCATCGCGGCGATCGAGGCGAAGCCGATCTCCAGCCCGCTCATGCGTTCTCACCCCGCAGGTTCTGCCACGCCGAAGCGAGGTACTGAAACAGCGTCGCTACCATGCCCATCGCCATCAACAGGTAGAGCGGCCAGGTGGGGATGCGGAAGAAGCCCGGGTTGCCCATGAAGTTGCGCTCCGGGTGGGTCCAAGCCTTCGTCAGCGACGGCAGGAAGTACCAGACCGTCAGCGCCAGAAGCACGGCGCCCACCAGGTTGAACACCGCCAGCATGATCCGCGCGGCCCGGGGAGAGCGGCGCGCGACCAGCGTGAGCAGCAGGTCCGAGCGCGTCATCGCGCCGGAGCGCAGCGTATGGGCCAACTGGAGGAACACGATCCCCACGATGGAGAAGGCGACCATCTCGGCGACACCCGCGATCGGGGCGTTGAACAGGGTGCGCATGGTGATGTCGGCACAGACGAGGAGCATCAGCGCGATGATCCAGACCGAACCCAGTGCGTTCAGCCCGGCCACCACGGGCCCCAATGGTCCGTCCCCTCGTCCCGCGCGCCGCCAGGGCGGCGTGGGATTGGCGTCAGGTTCTTGTGTCATTCCGGGGGGTCCTTTCGGCCCCGGCACGGGTGCGCGCCGGGGCCGGTCGGTCAGTCTTCGAGGTAGTTGCGCGGGAACGTGAAGCCCGCGTCCGCGAGGTAGTCCACGTAGGACGACAGGATCTCGTCGACCGGCTCACCGCGTGCGGCGGCCGCTTCGCTCCAGGCCGTCGCCGGGTTCGCCATGCTCTCGATCCAGGCGTCGCGCTCGGCATCGTCGAATTCGACGATCTCGCCGCCGCCATCCAGCATCGCCTGCGTCGCGGCCTCGATGTTGGCCGCCTGCTCGTCGAAATAGGCATCCTGGTAAGCCTTGGCGGCCACGCGGAACGCCTCTTTCGTGCTGTCCGAGAAGCTCTCCCAGCGGTCCTGCGCCACGGCGAGGCCGCCCACGTACATCGCGCCGAACTCGACCTTGTTGTAGTAGGGCGCGACCTCCCAGAGCTTCGCCGGCGCGTTCGCCGTGATCCAGCCGATCGCGCCGTCCGACACGCCGGTCTTGATGTCGTTGTAGAAGCTCACGTAGCTGCCTTGCACGCCCACGGCGTCGGTCCCGTCGAGCCAGGACAGGTTCGGACCGGCACCGGAGATCTTCACGCCCGCCATGTCGGCGCGCGTCTCGAGCGGCATGGTGGTCGCGATGTTGTAGCCGTCGATGGCGATCCCGCCGCCGATGTAGACTACGCCGGTCGCATCCGCGAGCTGGTCGAGGAAGCCCTCGGTCGACATCAGCGCGTGCTCGGCCGCCTCGGTCACGAGCCGCGGATCGGTCGGGCCGAAGGGCATGGCGTAGGTCATGTTGAGGATGCCCATGTTCGCCGGGTCGAAGACGCCCATCGCCTGGCCGACATCCATCAGCCCGTCCTGCATCGCCTGTGCTTCACCGCCCAGTTTCACGAGCGTGCCGCCGTAGGCCTCGGTCCAGTTGACCTCGACCTCGCCGGTCTTGGCGAGCTCCTCGTTAAGGGTCGGGATGAAGGTCTCCCCGATGTGCTTCACCCACAGGAAGACCGCGGGGTGACCTGTCGCGATGGTCAGGTTCAGGGTCTCCTGGGCCAGCGCCGGGGCCGAGGTCCCGACCGCCGCCGCCGCGAAGGCGAGCGCGGACATATTCATCCGAATGGTTTTCATGTTTTCCTCCCTAATGGCTTTCGCCGATTTCCTCCGATCTCGACGGTAGTGGGGATTGAACAACCGTTCAAGATTATTATCATCATGATCAACAAGGAGCCCGCATGTCGGCGAAAGCCCATAAAAACAAGACCGATCCGGTTGAGCCGACGCGGGAGCGAATCCTCTCCGCGGCCGAATCGGTCTTCGCCCAGTTCGGCTATGACGGCGCCACGGTGCGCCGGATCTCGCAGGCGGCCGGGGTGCCGGTGGCGCTCGTGAACTATCACTTCGGGTCCAAGCTGGGGCTCTACCGCGCGATCTTCGAGAAGCGCACGCCGACGGTGATCGACAAGCGGGTCGCGGGCCTTCAGATGGCGCGCGCCGAGCCGGACCTCGACCGGCGCGTCGACCTGGTGGTGCGCGCGCTGATCTGGCCCATGTTCGCGCTGCGCGGCGACGACCCCTCGGCGGATTTCGGGCGGATCGTCACCCGCGAGATGTCCGATCCGCAGGCGGAGGCGCGCGGCGTCTTCAAGGAGATGTTCGACCCGGTCGCGGACATGCTGATCGCGGCGATCGGGGAGTGCTTCCCCGACTGGACCAAGGCCGAGGTGCACTGGGCCTATCACACGATGTTGGGGGCGATGACGATCGTCCTCACCGACAACGGCCGCATCGGGCGCCTGTCCGATGGCGAAGTCAGCTCGGACCGGTGGGAAGAGGCGGCGGTGCACGTCTGCTCGATCCTGTCGGCCGGATTGAAATACCGCGACCGGTCGCAGACGCGCGGCTGAACGCGGGCACCCACAGGGAGGAATTGGGATGAAACTGGTAACCTACGACACCGGCAACGGCATCGGCCGCCCCGGCGCGCTCGTCTCGGACGACAAGCGGATCGTGGATCTGGCCGCGGCCTCCGGCGGGACGGTGCCGTCGGTCCTGTGGATCGCGGAAGGCGGCGACGAGGCGCTGGCGCGGGCCCGGGAAGCGGTCGAGGGCGCCAAGTGCGACGCGGTGATCGACCGGGCCTCGGTCAAACTCATGGCCCCCATCGCGCCGCCGCCGCAGATGCGCGACTGCCTGTGTTTCGAAACGCACCTGGTGCAGGCGTTCCAGCAAGCCCGCAAGCTGCGCGCCCAGCAGTTCGACGACCCCGAGGCCGCCGAGCGCGAAATGGAGGAGAAGGGCATCCTTTCGGTGCCCCAGACGTTCTACGACCAACCGATCTACTACAAGGCCAACCGGTTCTCGGTCGTGGGCCACGAGCACGACGTGATCTGGCCGGGCTACTCCAACTTCATGGATTTCGAGCTGGAGTTCGGCGTCTATATCGGCAAGCCCGCCAAGGACGTGAAGAAGGCCGACGCGATGGACCACGTCTTCGGCTACACGATCTTCAACGATTTCACCGCCCGCGACGCCCAGACCGCCGAAATGGGTGGCTCGCTGGGGCCGGCGAAGGGCAAGGACTTCGACACCGCGAACCCGATGGGCCCGTGCCTCGTGACGGCCGACGAGTTCGGCGATCCCTACGACAAGGTCATGATCTGCCGCGTGAACGGCGAGGAATGGGGTCGGGGGTCGACCGCGACCATGCACTGGTCGTTCGCGGACCTGATCGAACACATCTCGGCCTCGGAAACACTCCACTCGGGCGAGTTCCTGGGTTCGGGCACCGTGGGCAACGGCTGCGGGCTGGAACACATGCGCTTCCTGAGCCCCGGCGACGTGGTCGAGCTCGAGGTGCAGGGCATCGGTATCCTGCGCAATCGTCTGGTCAAGCCGGGGGCCTAGACCCCTGCAGCCGTGCATGCAGCGATACCAGGCCCGTCGGGGCCTCTAGCGTTGCATGTACGTCCCGTCATCGCCGGAGACCGGACCGATGCGCGAGACGTGACCCATGAGGCTGCGCGCCATGGGCGGAAGAACAGAGCGTTATTTCGCGCCGTTGCTGTCTCTTGCATGTTGGAGTGGAGCGGGTAGCGGGAATCAAATTCCAATATTTTCCAGATATTTAAGTCAAGAACATTTCCAAAAGCCAACATTCGTACCAACGCAATGAAGAGCCGCTCAGGGCGTGTTTATTGAATGCTCTCGGCGGGCGCGTTGAGGTGACTTCAAGGCTTTGATGCGGCAAAGAAATGTTTTTGGCTCGAAATAAGTGCACGGTTCCACTGACTACTGGGAGCGCCGGTTCACGAGTGGGTATGCGCTGGCGCTCTACGAGAATTGCTACCGCTTCGTGCGCACGGGGAGCACGGGGTGGTGGTCGCTCGACCTGTTCCGTCGTTTGATGGGTGTGGCCGACAGCGCCTATTACGAGAGCTACAAGCATCTGAACGCCAAGATCATCAAGACGGCGGTTGCGGAGGTGGACAAGACCTCGAACATCATCGTGACCCCTGAGGTGAAGAAGATGGGCCGGCAAGTGACCGACATCTGGTTCCGGATCGAGGAAAACCCGCAACTGGCGATCCTCGACCTCGACGACGGCGAGGGACTGCGCAATGGCGCCGTCTGTGCGCGGCTGCGCAAGTTGGGGGTGAGCGACCGGCTTGACCGCCAGTGGATCACCGAGCACGGCGAGGCCTATGTCGCCCGCAAGGTCGACTATGTGTCGGGCCAGAATGGCGTGCGCAATCCGGTGAGTTACCTGTCGGCTGCGATCAAGGCGGGCGGTGCAGGGCGAAGCCGCGCCCGCGCCGTCGAGCGACCGGGCCCGGCGTCTGGCCCGGATCAAGGCGCTGGTCGACGCGCGCACGCCCACGCAAAGTGACGCCGACCGCCGGATGATCCTCCCCCACTATAGTGGTCCGCCGTTATGTTTAGGAAAACGGAGGATTAGAATGGCTACGAAGAGACACAAGCCGGAAGAGATTGTCACGAAGCTGCGGCAGGTTGAAGTGCTTGTCGGGCAAGGCATGGCGCGGGTGGATGCGATCCGCGAGGTTCGCATTACTGAGCAGACCTATTATCGCTGGCGCAAGCAATACGGCGGTATGGGAACCGACCAACTCAGGGAACTGAAGCGCCTCCAGAAAGAGAACGAACGGTTGAGAAAAGCCGTCTCGGATCTGACTTTGGACAAGCTGATCCTGGCGGAGGCGGCAAAGGGAAACTTCTGAGCCCCGCTCGCCGCCGTGCCTGCATCGATCACGTTCGCACCCGGTTCCATCTCTCCGAGAGACGCGCCTGCCGTGTCCTGGGTCAGCACCGATCCACGCAGAGGAAGGTGCCGCATGGCCGTGCCGATGAGGAGCGTCTGGTCGCGGACATGATCGAGCTAGCGAGGCAGTATGGCCGCTACGGCTATCGTCGGATCGCGGCTCTGCTGAGAGATGCCGGCTGGGAGGTCAACGACAAGCGTGTGGAACGGCTTTGGCGGCGAGAGGGGCTGAAGATACCGATGAGGCAACCAAAGAAGGGACGGCTTTGGCTGAACGATGGATCGTGCGTCCGGCTTCGGCCGGAGTATCGGAACCACGTCTGGAGCTATGACTTTGTCCACTGCCGGACGGAGGACGGAAAGGTCTTCCGGACGCTCAACATCCTGGACGAGCACAGCCGGGAATGCCTGGCGATCAAGGTGAAGCGCAAGCTAAACTCGGGTGACGTGATCGATGCCTTGAGCGACCTGTTCATCATGCGGGGTGTGCCGGATTACATCCGGTCTGACAACGGCCCGGAGTTCGTGGCTCAGGCCGTTCAAGATTGGATCAGGGCCGTCGGCGCCAAGACCGCCTACATCGCGCCCGGGTCACCTTGGGAGAACGGCTACTGCGAAAGCTTCAATGCCAGGTTCCGCGATGAACTGCTCAACGGAGAAGTCTTCTACAGCGTTCGGGAAGCGGAAATCCTGATCGAAAAATGGAGGAAATAATACAATACCAAACGACCACATAGTGCCTTGGGCTATCGTCCTCCCGCCCCGGAAACCATCGTCCCGATGGACCCGAGACCGGTCATGCACTAACAATCAAACCGGACCACTCAGGTGGGTCTGATCATGCAACCCTAGGCGGCTTCAGCTTTAAGGACTCAGTCGACCATGAAGCAGCCACTCACAGGCCGTCCAGGGCCGCGATCCGTTCTTTGAAGGCTATCGGCAATTGAATGGAGCCGCCGATGCTGATATTGCTCAAAACCAAAGTGAAAGTTGCAGTGAATGCTTTTCCGCTCTCTAGCCAAAGCGCATGTTCGGTATCAAAACTGGAATTGCCGAGTCGTGTCGTACGGCAAGTCATCAAACCGACTTGTCTGTACTCCATCGCCTTATGGAACTCGCCTGCCGCTTGGACTACCACTACTGATGGAGCGTCTCGGGCGGGAACTGGCAAGCCCATATCGATAACGTATTGAACTCTTACATCGTCACTCCAACGCCAAAAAGCGGAGTTGGTGACATGTCCTAGTTTATCGAGGTCGGACCATGCTGCCTCCACACCGATCCCGTAAGACCATTCAGGCGACACTGAAAACTTCAGCTGGCGCGGGTCGCCTTTCAAAAAATTGGATCGTGTGCGCATTGTCATCTTGCGAAAAGTAACGGGACAGAAGCCTAAGAAAGGCTATCTGCCCCGTCTTGTCAATTTATGCCAACGCGTTAGCGGCAGGCAGTATTTGGATCAAGCGATCTTGGATCCGCGGGTTTCTTCGATTGGCGAGATCTTGAACCCGCGATAGTCTTCGTCGCGGATCTTATTCATTTCGACCATGTAGCTGGACATACCACCCATATACCACATTGACGTCCGCGGTTTGCCTGGAATGTTGGCACCATTGATCCAACTATCAGTGACCTCGAAAAGCGTCCCCGCCATGCCCTCCTGACAAATTTTGACCCAATTTTCTTGGGCTTCTTCGTCCACGTCGATTACGCCACCCACTTCTTCGGCCTTTTTGACCAAGTCAGTGAAGTAGTCGACTTGCCACTCGTGAACTAGCGGCTGGCTTGTGAAAGGGCTGAACGGGCCGAAAACCATAAGAAGATTTGGGAAGCCGGACACGGCAAGGCCCGCGTAGGTATGGGGGCCGTCTGACCAAGCATCCCTAAGCTTCTTCCCGTCACGTCCGGTTGTATCAATTTTGAGATAGTTGCCGGTCATAGCATCGAAGCCCGTCGCCATGATGACCACGTCCAATTCGACTTCCTCGCCACCGATAATGAGCCCTTTCTCAGTGAAGCGTTCGATTTTGTTGGTCTTTACATCGTGCAGGGAGACATCGTCCCGATTGTACACCTCGTAGTAGTTATCTGCGGCCAATGGACGCTTGGCGTAGTAGTCAGTTGGCGTCAATTTTTTTGCAGTCTCAGGGTCCTTCACGATCGAATCGATCTTGGATTTGATGAAGTCAGTCGCGGTTTTGTTGGCTTCCGGCGTGACTGTCAGGTCGGAAAATGTTCCGAGAAGAAACTCGAAGCCGTTCCCTTTTTGCCAAGCTGCTTCGTAGATGCGCTGGCGCTCCTCCTCGGAAACCTCTAGGGCAGACGTAGTGCTTTCTTGGAAGCCGAACACCGTGCCAGTGTCGAGGGCCCAGTCACGGAAGCCTTTAGGATCCTTCTTGATCCGTTCACGGGTTTTCTGCGGGAAAGGCCCGATTCCAAGCGGCACGACCCATTGTGGCGTGCGCTGGAGAACGTGCAGGTGGCCGACTTTGCCAGCAAGTTCCGTTATGATCTGGATGCCCGTGGACCCTGTGCCGATCACCGCAACGCGCTTGTCAGACAGGTCCGGGTCATCTTTCGGCCACTTGGAGGAGACCAGAACGTCGCCTTTGAATTTGTCCTGATCGGGGAACTCCGGCGCATATGTCGACGATAGAAGGCCAACCGATTCAATTACATAGCGAGCGGTAATCCTCTCGCCGTTCTTAGTCGTCAGCAGCCACCGGCCTTCGTCTTCGAGCCAGTCGGCCTTCTCAATCCGGGTGCCAAAGTTGATGGCAGATTTCAGATCATGCTTGTCTGCGACCGCGCTCAGGTAGCCTTGCACTTCTTCTTGTTTGGCGTAGCGCTCCGACCAATTCCAGTTTTGGAACATGTCCAGGTCGAAGGAATAAGTGTATACTGTAGACTCAGTGTCGACGCGACAGCCTGGATAGCGATTCCAGTACCATGTACCGCCGACATCGTCCGCTTCATCGAAGCCCTGAGCTTTCATGCCAAGCTCATTTTTCATGACGTGAAGTGCGTACAATCCTCCTACGCCAGCGCCGATCACAGCCACATCAAGCTGCAACCCGTCAAGTGCTGCGGAATTCGAATCATTCATAGTAAAGCCTCCCACTTTGTCTTCCTTCGGCGACGCCGAAAGTCATCTGGCAACTCCACTTCCGGCCTCTGCATGCTCCGTAGGCAACCAAGGATGCTTGGCTTGGGCAAAGCTTGACCGAAAACGGCGAGTCTCGAATCTTGTTCCTCATACAGTATTACGGTATGACGAAGTCGCGTCAATAAGCTGAAGTTCTCATTTTTGTTCCATGCAGCTTGATAGAGCTATCTTGCGAATCCTAGAGTATCGTATTACGATATTATCATAACATTGAAATCTAGATCGAGCCCGTAGGGTCTCAGGGCACAGGAGGAAGTCATGACTAACAACTCGCCGCAGCCGGACCAGACGGCGCTCAATTTCAAGCAACCTGAAGGCCGCTTGTTCATTGCGGGGCAATGGCGTGACGGACCATCGAGCTTCGGCGTGTCGAACCCGGCGAATGGCGCAGAATTTGCGAGAGTCTCGAACTCCGGGGAAAACGAGGCGCTTGAGGCGCTCGGGGCAGCCGTCGCGGCTCAAGACGGTTGGCGTTCTGTCTCGCCGCGCAAGCGTGCTGAACTGATGCATCGGCTTCATGATTTGATGCTTGAGCGGGAAGACGATTTTGCGCGGATAATGACCATGGAGAGCGGCAAGCCCCTGACCGAATCGCGCGCCGAATTCAAACTGTCCTGTGATTTCCTGCGCTGGTTTGCAGAGCAAAGCGCACATGTCCACGGAAGTTATTCAGCTGCGTCGAATGGCGGCTTTCGGATTATGGTGGCCAAACAGCCGATTGGTCCTTGCCTTCTGATCACGCCTTGGAACTTCCCGCTGCTCATGATTGTGCGTAAGGGTGGTGCGGCTCTGGCGGCGGGCTGCACGTTGGTCGTGAAATCTGCACAAGAGACGCCATTGACCTGCGGGCTATTCGCTGAGTTGGTGCAGCAGGCCGGCTTCCCGGATGGTGTGATGAACCTCTTGCACACAACAGATTCTTCATCGATCTCGGGGCCGCTTATGGCCGATAAGCGGATCAAGAAGGTGTCTTTCACTGGCTCGACGCGTGTTGGCAGCATCCTAATGGAGCTCGCGGCAAAGAACATCACCGATTGCTCTATGGAGCTCGGAGGTGATGGTCCGTTTATTGTGTTGGATGACGCAGATGTCGACCTTGCAGTTGAACAGGCGGTAATCTGTAAATTCCGGAATGCCGGACAGGCCTGCGTGGCCGCAAACCGGATAATCGTAGACAAGAAAGTGGAGGGGGAATTCACAGAGAAATTTCTCGCTGCTGTCCGTGAGCTCAAAGTGGGCGACGGAATGACGAATGTAGATGTTGGCCCGATGATTTCGGCCCGGCAGCGCGACCGCCTTGGCGACACAATTGCTTCGCTGACATCTGCGGGTGGGGAGGTAATGATAGGCGGGACCCCTGTGGATGGGGCCGGCTATTTCTTCAATCCGACCGTGGTGCGGTTTGAGGGGCCCAATGATGTCATGTGTTCGAACGAGCTGTTTGCGCCGATCGCAACAATCTTTCCGGTGAAAGATACACTCGAGGCGCTCACCTTTGCCAACACGAGTGACTTCGGTCTTGCATCATATGTGTTCACGCAGAACGTGTCCCGGGCGATCACTTTCGGTGAACGTCTCGAGTTCGGAATGGTTGGTGTGAACCGCGGCATCATGGCGGACCCAGCCGCACCGTTTGGTGGAACCAAGGCCTCGGGTATCGGGCGTGAAGCCGGTCACGATGGCATTTATGAGTTCATGGAGGACAAGTACATTGCTCTCACCGTCGATGAGGATGCGGGAGTTGCATGATGGCAGATATAATGACTAACGCTCTGGGGCTCGGGCTCGTGCGTCAGCCGACCACAGTACTTTTCGGTCCCGGGCAAAGGCGACAGCTCGGGCGACTCGCAAGGCGTATGGGTAATACCGTTTTGATCGTAACGGACGAGCGGATGGCCAGTACCCAAATCTTCGCTGAGCTGAAGGCCGATCTTGAAGACCAAGGCCTTCGGGTGAGCGCGTTCACAAATGCGCTGCCCGAACTCCCCCGGTCGAATGTGACCGAAGTAGTCGCGCGCTTCTCCGACCCCGCGCCAGATTTGATCGTCGGGCTTGGTGGTGGGTCCTGCATGGACCTAGCGAAGGCATGTTCGGCGGTGTTGCGCTATGGTGGAGACGTCCGCGACTATTTTGGGGAATTCGCCGTGCCTGGTCCGACAGTACCTACCATTGCAGTTCCGACCACGGGCGGCACTGGGGCCGAGGTTACAAACTTGGCTATTGTGTTCGATGAAGAAAAGCAGATGAAAATGGCTATCGCGGACACGCATATTGTGCCGAATGTCGCTATCATCGATCCGGAACTCACAGTGACGTGTCCACCTTCGCTAACTGCAGCGACGGCGGCCGATGCGCTTTCACATCTTGTTGAAGGTTACACGGCGCGACCGAAGAACCCGAGCGCCGACCAGCTAGCATCTGAGGTCTATGTAGGCAAAAACCGAATTACTGACGTGTTTTGCGAAGAGGGCTTGCGGCTAATGAACCGGTCATTGGCGCGGGTGGTCGAAGCTCCTGAGGATCTGAGTGCGCGTTCGGACGTGATGTTCGCGGCCTATTGCGCGGGTATGGTCATAAACACGACAGGGACTGCTGCAGCGCACGCAATTCAGAGCCCGATGGCGGCCATTGACCACACGCCGCATGGGTTTGGTGTCGGTGCTCTGTTGCCATACGTCATGCGGGCTAATCAGCCGTATGCTCGTGAAGAATTTGCCAGGATGGCGGAGATTCTTGGCGTGTCCAGCAAAGGTGCAACGGACGATACCAATGGAATGGCCGCGATTGAGCGCATTGAGGAGCTTTTGGGGGCGGTTGGAGCGCCATTGGAGCTTGCATCCCTAGGCGTCCGGGAAGAGCATTTTGATCAGATAGCCAAATCTGCCGTGTCCGCGCGTAGGCTCGTTCTAAATAACCCGGCGGACCTGACAGAAGATCTGGTCAAAGAGGTACTCAAGAAGGGGGTCGCCGGCGACAGGAGCTAGTGGTCTACAATCTGAAAAGCATTTGGGGGCCGCGCAGTTTGCGCGGCCTCATGGGTCGATTACGTCCTTGTTGCGGCTCACATATTCTTTTTTCGCATAGATCGCGGCGAGATCAATGTGGTGGCGGCAAGCCTTCTCTGCCGCATCTCCATCACGCTTGTTGGCTGCGAAGTCTATGATCGCTTCAAGCTCCGAAATGGACTCTTCAGTTCTGCTTTCGTCGATGAATGCGTAACGGCGAAAGATCGCGATGCGCGCATGGATCAAGGCGAGTGTTTCGCGTAGCACGTTATTGTTCGCGCCGCTTATCAACACGTCGTAGAATTCCGCCTTGATGATTTCGCGGCTTTGGATCGTTCCGTGGCGGTATTCTTGATCCAGGCGGGAGGCGATCTTTAGCAGCTTTTTGCACTCGGCGTCGGTGGCGTTTTCGGCGAAAAGGCGCGCTGCAAGGCCTTCGAGGTTAGCGCGAACTACGTAGATGGCTTGGATGTCCTGTTCCGTCAGGACGGTTACTACAGGGCCGGAATTTGGCACAACTGTAATCAAATGCTCGGACTCTAGCTGGCGTAGTGCTTCCCGCACGACAGTGCGGGAAACATCGTACGCTTGGCACAACGCGCTTTCGACGAGGCGCTGCCCGGGCTTCAAGTTTTCTTGCAGGATGTCTTCGCGAATGAACTGCACGACTTGCTGTCGCAGCGGCGCCGCCGTTCTAGAGATCGCGCGTTGATTCGGCATGGAGTTCTCCCAAAAACCTACATATTCCATTCATATTTCCTATCGGCGGGCAAGTGCGATGCCGCACATAACGCCACTATGCTGCCAATCATATGATGATACCGTAATACAATCAACTTTAGCACCCCTCATCATTCCATTTCTGCAGTAGTTGATGGCGTGTGACGTAACGGCAATTGATCGCGGCATCAAATTGGGACTGAGCTTCTCACCATAAGGCGTTGGGGCGCCGCTATGTTGTCGCAGAAACTGGCCAACTGAAATCGCAAGCGTGGATATCGGCCATAGCATCAGAACTGCCAAAGATTATCTGTAGACGAATGCTGTCATCCTGTATTACGGTATGACCAAACTCGCGCGATACAATCGCTGTGGTGCTGTGCATGCTGCCGAACCGCGCGCTCAAGGAGGAGGGAAACAATGGTTGCGAAAAGGCTAAACACGCAAAATGCTGGCTGGTACCGTTTCTTGATTGGGGATTTTGAATGCACCTCACTCTGGGACGGATACATTCACCATGGTTATGAGGGCATCTTCCCGAACGCAGATTCTGAAGAAATGGAGCGTCTGAAGGCGGAATACCGCTTGCCGCAGGATTTTATCCCGATGGATTTGAACCCAGTGGTCGTGAACATGGGAGACAAGCTTGTACTGATCGATGCTGGTATGGGGAAGTACTCTGACATGTTCGGGGAAACCATGGGTCTCTTGGAAGAGAACA
Organism: Maritimibacter harenae; assembly: GCF_009882975.1. GTDB lineage: Bacteria > Pseudomonadota > Alphaproteobacteria > Rhodobacterales > Rhodobacteraceae > Maritimibacter > Maritimibacter harenae. The sequence continues at coordinate 37,333 of NZ_WTUX01000012.1, read as the reverse complement.
TGGCGGCGGCCGGATTGGATCCGGCGGACGTTGATATTGTTCTTATGACTCACCTGCATCCAGATCATAGCTTTGGCTTGATCAAGTCCGACGGCTCCGCTGTCTTCCCGAACGCGGAAGTTCATGTCAGCCGGTTGGATCACGAAGAATGGACCGATCCTGCAAACTTGGACCGGAACGACCATAAGAAGCCGTGGACGGAAGGTACGATACAGGCGCTCAAACCATACGAGGGAAAGATCAAACTATTTGAACTTGGAGAAGAGGTGCTTCCCGGCGTTACCACGATGTCAGTCGTTGGCCACAGCTCAGGGCAGGCTGCCTTCATCTTTGAGAGCAAAGGGGACCAGGTCGTGTTCACTGGCGACGCTGCGCACCACCACATCTTCGATCCCATCCATCCAGAATGGTACTTCCATATGGATTTCGACACGGATCCGGAGCGTGGCGCGCAGGCCAAAGCCGACATTTTTGAGCGAGTTTGCGATGATGGCATTCTCTATCATGGCTACCATTTTCCCTTCCCAGGGCTCGGTGAGATCGTACCTGCAGGGGATGGTACTTATCGGTGGATCGGCGATCAGTTTACGCCTCGCCTAAGCGCAAACCGGAACCGCTAAACCATGGTCTTTAGGAGGGCTTCGTGTTGAGCGAAAGGTTTGTTGTCGTCACTGGCGGCGGCCAAAATATTGGCCGCGCCATTTCCAAGCGGATGTCAGAGGATGGCTGGCGCGTGCTGGTGCTTGATGTGGCTGAGCCAAAGGAAGCAGACTTCGTTGAGCGGTACTTTCAAGTCGACCTTTCAGATGCAGGTGCGACCCAACGAGTATTGTCCGAAATAGCAGGCGAATATCCTGTGTCCGGACTGGTGAACAACGTCGGCATCGTGAAGCCCGCTAGCTTCGAAGACGTGGACCCAGAGGATTTTGATCAAATGTTTCATCTGAATCTGCGGACTTCGCTACTATGCGCGAAGAAGTTGGTGCCCTTAATGCGTGAGCAGGGACAGGGGCGGATCGTGTTCAACACGAGCCGCGTTACAAGGGGTAAGGTGGATCGCACTTTGTACTCCGCGACGAAAGGTGCCGCGCAATCGATGGCTCGGACTTGGGCGCTCGAACTCGGAAAAGACAAGATCACCGTAAACTGTGTCGCTCCAGGCCCGATCGGAACGACAGCATTCTGGAGCAATAATCCACCCGATGCGCCCAAAACAAGGGACATTATTGACGGGATACCTGTCGGCAGGATGGGGGAACCGGACGACGTCGCGAATGCTGTCAGTTTCTTTTTGGATGACCGCGCGAGCTTCGTGACGGGTCAGACGCTCTTCGTTTGCGGCGGCGTGACAGTCGGCTGAGATCACTCAAACAAGATTGATTCACGCGCTGTAATACGGTATTATGATTAGACGATGGAATCGTGGAGGCGATCCGTCAAAAAAACAGGGGGGAGCGATATGCGCCTTAAAGGAAAAGTAGCCATCGTAACGGGTAGTTCTCGTGGAATCGGCCTCGGCATGGTGGAGAGGTTCGCCGAAGAGGGGGCTCATGTTTACGCCGGGAGTTCTAGTAATCCCGAAGGCGTCTACCCCGAGGGCGTGATCGGAGTTGAGCTTGACGTGACCAAACCTGAGCATTGGGATCGCGTGGTGGCGCAGGCTCTCGCGGATCACGGACGGATCGACGTGCTTGTAAATAATGCTGGCATCATTGTTTATGATCCTGTCTGTGAACTCGATATGGACGGTTGGAACAAGGTTGTGGCCGTCAACCAAACAGGAGTTTGGCTAGGCATGAAGGCGGTGATTCCGGAAATGCAGAAGCAAAAGTCTGGGTCGATCGTTAACGTGGCTTCTATTTGGGGTAACGCAGCAGTTCCGGGCGGTCATGCCTATCATGCAACAAAAGGCGCTGTCGTTATGATGTCCAAAAACGCAGCGATCACATACGTGGGCGACGGTGTTCGCGTTAACACTCTTTCGCCTGGTTTCATCGACACGCCGCTGACCCAAAGTCAGGACGCAGAAATCAACGAGTATGTCGTTTCGATCACGCCAATGGGAAGGGCGGGAACACCCCGCGAAATCGCAAATGGTGCCTTATTTCTCGCGAGTGACGAAGCGAGCTTCATGACCGGCGCTGAGTTGGTGATCGACGGCGGGTATCTCGCCCAGTGAAGTAGGCCAATTTTTGGTTTTGCTTAGCTGAGCTGGCAATAGCTCAGACGGAGAAGCTGTGCCTAAAGAAATCAAAATTGGAAATCAAAATCAGGAGAGGAGAGACTGAAATGAGGAAGACACTAAAAAATATGAGTGCAATCGCGCTCGCTACCATGCTGCCGTTGTCGGTGCTCGCACAATCAGGCGAAGACCTGATGGAAAGCCGGCTTGGTACGACAGATGCCAACCCGGCGATTGTTGACGCCTTTGAGCGCGCCGCTCGGGAGGTGACACCCGAGCTTCGTGAAAAGGCGCTCGAATGTTGGAACGAAGGGTCCTGCGATACGGGAACGGGGGGCGAAATGACCGTCGCGCTTGCCGACGGATTTGGCGAGAATGTGTGGCGCCGTGTGACGGCAATGGAATATGTACAGCAAGCGCTGACCTATCCCGAAATCGGGCGCATTTTGTACTCATCGGCTCGGGGTGACGCAGCCAAGGCTATTTCGGATCTGCGTTCCTACGTGGCCCAAGGCGTGGATGTGATCGTAATCTTTGCAGACCACGGTGAAGCGCTTGGTCCGACGGTGCGTGAGGCTCAAGAGGCCGGAATTCAGGTCGCAGTTTATGGCGGTACTGAGGTTGGGACCGCCGGCGAAGACTACGTGGCTAACGTCACGGAAGACATTTGCGAACTTGGCGCCGCATTCATCGATGCGATTGAAGAGAGTAACCCCGACGCTCAAAATGTCGTCGCTCTTGGCGGCACGCCAGGCAACCCACTGAGCGCCACCGTTCAGCGTTGTGCCACGGAGCGGACGGAAGAAATCGATGGGCTTGAGCTCGTTGCCGCTGAAGACACCAACTGGACGCAGGAAGGCACGTTCTCGGCAACATCAGCGCTTCTTTCGCGGTTCGACGACATCGACGCATACATTTCTGAGTATGCCGACGGCTTCCGTGGTGCACTGCGTGCCTATGAATCTGCCGATCGTCCGATGGATTTCACTCTTTCGGTGCGTACTGACGAGCAGGGCCTCTTCTGCGAATGGGAAGATTCGGGCAAGTCGTTCCAGATCTTCTACGCGTCCGGTCAGAACTACCAGTCGCGGATCGCACTGACGGCCGCAATGCGTGCAGCAGCGGGAGAAGCCGTCGATGCGCACGTCGATGTGCCGTTTGCGATGAGCCCCGTCGAGGAAGGTCTTTGTAACCGCGAACTTCCGATGGAAGTCTCGGTTTCCACTCTTGTCGACGAGGAAACTCTCAAGGCGATGTTCGGCGGCTAAATAGATCTATTGATCTCGGGATGCAGCCGAGTAATCGGCTGCATCCATTTACAGGAGAGCGAAATGTCCAATCCCGTTCTGACAATTGAAAACGTATCAAAAACCTATGGTCCGGTTCGAGCGCTGGATGACGTCAGTTTTTCCTGTAACGCTGGCGAAGTTCACGCAATTCTTGGAGAGAATGGGTCGGGCAAAAGCACGCTCATGAAGATCGCGAGCGGCACGGTAATGCCTGATAAGGGAACCGTGGAAGTTGATGGAACTTCGTTGCAACATGGAGACGCGCGCGCGGCGCGTGACCTTGGCCTGGCGACAGTGTACCAGGACGACTCACTAGTACGCGAGCTGTCGATCGCGCAAAATCTCTATCTTGGAACGAAGCAAGGAGACGTGCCGTACGGCGCGATGTTAAGTTGGGCGCAGGAACAGCTCGATCGATTTGAACTGCCGTTGAAAGCCGACACCGCAGTCGCCGCATTGACGCCAGCGCACCGGCAATTCGTCGAGATCGTGAAAGCGCTCTTGCACCAGCCGCGCGTTCTGCTTCTGGACGAACCAACTTCAACGCTCGATCTCGAAGGGGTAAAAAAGCTATCGGCGATGATCCGGGATCTGAAAGAAGGCGGTACGGGCATTATCTACGTAAGCCACCGGCTCCCTGAAATTCTCGATCTTGCTGACAGAGTTACGATCTTACGCGATGGCGTCTTCCGCGGCACATATCCTGTGGAGAAAGAGTTATCTGAGCATCGGCTTGTGGAATTGATGATCGGGCGTGATATCGAAGGCGAATATCCTCCAAAGCCGCAGATTGGCGATAAAGTTCCAGTGTTGGAAGTCAATGATTTTAGCGGCACGCATTTTCGTAACGTCTCGTTTTCAGCTTATCGCGGCGAAATTCTTGGTTTCGCCGGAGCGGAAGGGAACGGTCAGCGGGAAGCGCTGCGTGCATTAGTCGGGCTTGAAGATGCGACCGGATCGGTCTCGTGCAACGGCACCCAAGTCAACTTCCTGACCCCGCGCGAGGCGCTGGAGTCAGATGTGCTCTTTCTAAGCTCCGATCGCATGGGTGAAGCGGTTTATCCGGAGCTGAGTGTTCAAAAAAATATGACGCTGACGCGCTTACGCGAATTCGTCAAAGGCGGGTTTCTACGTACTCGAGCTGAAAATGAGAACGCGTCAAAAATGGTCGACGACTTTGGAGTCGTTACCGCCTCCCTTGACAAGCCGATTAACCGTTTGTCGGGAGGAAACCAACAAAAAGCGGCGCTGGCGCGTTCGTTTCGCTCGGGTGCCAAGGCGGTGCTGATCGACGAGCCTACGCAAGGGGTGGATGCCGGCGCGCGGTTCGAAATCTACCAAGCCGTGCGCGAAAATATCCGCGACGACGGCACGTGCATTGTTAACTCGTCGGACGCGATGGAACTGGCCGGCATATGCGATCGGGTACTCGTTTTTTCGCGCGGACGTATAGTCCGTGAGTTGGAGGGTGATGATGTCACTGAAAGCGCGATCGTCGGGAGTTTCTTGACGGATCGGCAAGTGAACGAAACTTCTAGCGATACGAGCAGTGACACTGGTGCTGGCGCGAAATTATTGCGCACGCTTTTCAGTGGCGCCACCACCTGGTGGGTGCCATTGGTGTTCCTGGCGATACTGACTTTGGCAGTTGGCACCTATGCTGCATCGCAAAGTGACGTGTTTTTGAAAACGGTGAACATCCGCCATATTTTGCTTGCCGTGGCGCCAGCTGGAATGGTCGCGATGGCGCAACTTCATGTACTTTTGGTCAGGGGGCTGGATGTGTCGGTGGGCTCAATCATGAGCCTGACGGTCGTGGCGTCTTCATTCCTGATTGCATTCCAGGCCCCTCTGACTTCACTTGTACTGGGAGTTGCTTTGTGCCTTTTACTTGGCATTGTTGTCGGGCTTGTTAATGGCGCATTGGTGCGTTTCGCGCACATCAATGCGATCATCACTACGATCGCAATGCTCAGCGTTCTGCAAGGCATCGCATTGATCTTTCGCCCAACACCCGGCGGCCTGATCAGTCAGGACTTTACCGAGCTCCTGCGTACACGTGTCGGGTTTCTCCCAGTGTCGGTGTTTTTCTTGCTCGCCGTCGCTTTCCTACACGATATTTGGTTGCATCGCACTCGCTCTGGTTTGGAAGCCAAGGCCTGCGGGTTTCGGGAAGAAGCCGCGCGGCGCAATGGGGTTCGAGTAGACCGCGTTCAAGTGCGAGCATATGTGTTCGCTGCTCTACTTGCGACCGTCGCGGGTTTCTTCTTGGGATCGGAAGTCGGTGTCGGTCACCCGACCGTCGGCCAGAACTATGCTCTGACTAGTATCGCCGCGGCCGTTCTAGGTGGTGCCGCTTTGTCCGGTGGACGAGGCTCGTTTTCTGGGGCTCTGTTCGGCGCATTTTTCTTCACGCTGACAATCAACGTCATTTCAATCCTTGGGTTGAGCGCCTCGGTCGGTGTCATCGCAAGCGGGCTTATGACCCTTTTGGCGGTGTTCCTTTATACCGGTGTGTCCCAGATCGAACACATCGCTCATAACTTCAAGCGGCGCCGGGCATTCCATGTCCGCGCAGCCCAATAGCGAAAGGTTCGCGATATGCAAAGTCATGCTAGCGAAACCGTAACACGGCATCCTTCCGAGAAGCCGGGACTGAGGGTTCCCACTATTCAGATGCGCTTTGCGGCAATTTGGATTGCGTTCGTGGTATTGGTGCTAATCGGCGCGGTATTTTTACCGCGAAGCATTCAACCTTCGGCTCTACAATCCGTACTTCCTTTTGCGGCCTTTCTGGCCATCGCGTCGATGGGTCAGTCGCTTGTAATCATGGTTCGGGGCATCGATCTTTCAGTGCCCGCGATCGTGACCCTGTCAAGTACACTGCTTCTCGGCATTTCCCGCGGCGCGGACGAAATGATGGCCGCCGGCGTGATAATTGGCCTTCTGGGCGCTGCAGGAGTAGGGATGGTAAACGGAATCTTGGTTGCTGTATTCCGTTTGAACGCTCTGATCGTTACGATGGCGGTGGGTTCCGTGGTTGCCGGTCTGACGCTTTGGTACCGCCAAGGTTTGCCAGCAGAAGCGTCAGTACCGCAAAGCCTTTCAAAGTTCGGAAGTCAAACGTACCTTGGGATAAATACTTCCGTATGGATAGCTCTGATTTTGACTTGTGTTATTACCATCGTCCTCCGGAGGACTTTGATAGGGCGCCAATTCGAGACCGTGGGTTCCAATCCCGATGCTGCACACGCCACCGGAGTACGCAGTGCGAGCTATCAGGCCGGTGCTTTTGTAGCTGCAGCAGTGCTCTACGGTATAGTCGGCATTATTCTGTCGGCATTCATCCGCAATCCGACGCTCGAAGTCGGCCAGCCATATCTCCTTGCGCCTATCGCGGCAGCGGTACTTGCTGCAACCTCAATAAATGGGGGAATTGGCTCTATGATCGCTGTATTGGGTGGTGCGCTATTCTTGACGCATCTCGGGCAGATGCTGAAGTTGATTGGTCTCGAGACCTCGTATCAGATGATCATCCAGGGGGTCGCTATTGCAGTTGGAATGTTTCTTTCAAGCTTCTTTGAGGGCCGGAAACGATGAAATGCCGCAACGTGCGAATTCAACCAAGTCCTCTTCATTCATCCTGTTGGATTGATCTCCAAAAAGGTGATGCTTTAAAAGACTTTTTCCTGGTGAAAGTTGGAGGTTAAGTGCGATGAAGCATGCTTCAGCCATTTTGTCCTGCGCGATAACCGGAAACCTCACCAGCCCAAAAATGAACCCGAACTTACCGGTTACACCCGATCAGATTGCTGACTCTGCACTGGAGGCAGCCGAAGCTGGGGCAGCTATGGTTCATATCCATGTTCGCGATCCCAAGAACGGTACGCCTTCAATGGAGATGAGATATTATCGGGATGTGGTCGAGCGCATCCGAGCTCGAAACACCGCTGTGATCATTAATCTTACCACCGGCCCCGGAGGCCGCTTCCAGCCTGGTGAGGAGGATCCAGCTATCGCAGGGCCGCGTACGAACCTACTTCCGCCACTTAAACGGGTCGAGCACATTCTAGAGCTTCGTCCAGACGTTGCCACTCTGGATTTAAACACGATGACCTTTGGCAGTGAAGTCGTGATCAATACGCCTCAGAGTGTTAGAACGATGGCGGAAGCGATCTATTCTGCGGGGGTTAAGCCGGAGCTTGAGCTCTTCAATTCCAGTGATCTACATCTAGCCGCCGATTTGTTCGCGGATGGGACGCTGTCCATTCCTGCGGTCGCGTGCCTAGTGCTTGGCGTGAAGTATGGTTTTCCTGCGACGCCGCAAACTATGGCCTACGCGTCCTCGCTTCTTCCGCGGAATGTCGAATGGACCGGGTTCGGTGTTGGCAAGACCGCGTTTCCGATGCTTGTGCAGTCATGGCTCCTCGGGGGTAACCTGCGGATTGGCATGGAAGATACCGTCCACGTAGGAAAGGGGCAACTTGCGGCAGGGAACGCTGAACTGGTGGACAAGGCCGCCTGGCTTGTTAGGGAGCTTGGCGGGTCGATTGCCAGTGCCGAAGATGCGCGGGAGCGGCTAGACTTGACTGGATGACAATGTAGCGGATTTTGGTGGGGACTAGTTTTCCGCCCTTTGCCCCAAGGGAAAAAATCAGGCACGTGTGGTCCCTCACAGGTAGAGCAACACTAAAACTAGCACAATTGGAGATCAGCGCTGTCCGTCGTGGGCAAGGAGTTGCGGATGAAATCTGGAGGTGAAATGCGCTACCCTTGCGTGGATCGGATGTCGTCGCAAGGAGTGCAAGCGCTGCGTACCAGTCTTTGGACTGTCTCGATGTAAACATCGATCTTGACACCCCGGCGGCGGTATTTCGCGCGTTTGACGTACCAATCCTGCAAAAGTGGTTTGATCAGCGCGGGTAGTAACGGCGAAGTATCCGGCCCGAAATCCCCAGATTTCATCCCGGCCGAAATTACGTCGGCAAAGATCGCTTCGGTTAGCTTTTCACTATCTGTGGCCATGCGGCGTTCGGCAAGGGGAAAATTTTTGGCTTCGATGAAGGCAAAAGTGAACCACGGCAGCATCGCCTCAGTTAGCCGAATATGTGTCTCGATCAGCCAATCGAGATGCGCGGCCGGCGTTTCGGTCACGTCTGGCGACGCCTCGGAAAGGACGGTCCGAACCTGTTCGGTGACTTCACCTAGTATCATACCGAGTAGCGTGGTCTTTGAGTCGAAGTAGGCATATAGCCCGCCCATCGATACGCCGGACTTTGCGGACAGGTCTCTAAGCGACATGGCTTGAAACCCTTTCTGGTTGGACAGCTCCAGAGCGGCGGTAACGATCAAACTGAGCTTTCTGACCGCAAAGGCCGGCTTCTTGACTGCGATGGTCGAGCGGTGCCGTTCAAGAATTTCGGCGCAAAGCGCTTCGGCCGTGAACCGATCAGTGTCCAACATGACAGCTTTTTTACTGCACCGGGCACTTTGTCGCAATCCGGCTTGTAACGGAAACCGGTATCGTATATCAATTTTTCGAGCGGACGCTCGAAAAATGGAATGTCGAATGATGGATATGGATAATGCAGCCCGGGTGCAGCCCATGAATTGGCCCGGACTCGCGGGAAAGACCGCCCTAGTCACTGGAGCCTCGTCGGGTCTTGGCGCACATTTTGCCGAACTGCTGGCGGGGCAGGGCGTCGCGGTCACGATTGCTGCGCGGCGTGTAGACCGGCTCGCCGCTCTTTCCGAGCGGATCGTTGGCGATGGAGGAGATGTCACCGCAATCGAGATGGATGTAGCCAATCCGGCGTCAGTAGCGAACGCGCAGGAAGGGCGCGTATTCGACATGGTCATCAACAATGCTGGGTCTACGGTTTCCGCTCCTGCGTTCGAGCACAGAGCGGCCGACATTGACGCCATCATCGATACCAACCTCAAGGGAGCGTTCCACGTCTCGCGCGTGACCGCTTCGGCCATGATCGCGGCCAAGGCGCCTGGCAGCATCGTCAATGTCGCCTCGATCCTGGGCATCCGTGTTGCGAGCCATGTGTCGGCCTATGCCGCTTCGAAAGCGGGGCTCATGCAGCTGACCCGGTCGCTCGCCCTTGAATGGGCCCGCCACGGTATCCGCGTGAACGCGCTCTGTCCGGGCTACATCGAAACTGACCTGAATCGCGATTTCTTCGCGACCGAGGCTGGAGAGGCGCTGATCCGGCGTGTGCCTCAACGCCGGCTTGGGCAGCCTTCCGACCTCGATGGTCCGCTTCTTCTTTTGTTGTCCTCTCTCGGCGGCTTCATGACCGGCTCCGAGATCGTCGCGGATGGCGGCCACCTAGTAGCATCTATCTGAAAAGGCCCGATATGGATTTCACCATCACACCCGAGGTCGAGGATTACCGCGCGCGCATCGCCCGGTTCGTCGAGGACGAGATCTTGCCGGTTGAAGCTGATCGGTCCAACTGGAACGAGCACGAAAACATCGCGGAACATGCGTTGACGCCCTTGCGTGAGAAGGCAAAGGCCGAGTGCCTTTGGGCGCTTCAGGTGCCGAGAGAGGATGGCGGGGCGGGGCTGCCATTTACGACACTTGCGCTGCTGTATGAAGAGATGAATCGTTCAATCTTTGGACCGGTCGTCTTCCATGGCGCGGCCCCCGATGACGGGAACATGCGGTTGATGTCGCAGGCGGCGTCTGAGGCGCAAAAGGCGCGTTGGTTGGCTCCGGTCGTCGAGGGTAAGGTTCGGTCTGCCTTCGTCATGACAGAACCACATCCCGGGGGAGGATCGGACCCCGGGATGATGCTGACCACAGCGAAGAAGGTTGGTGAGAACTATGTCGTGCGGGGGCGCAAATGGTTTATCACAGGCGCAGAGGACGCTCAGCATTTCATCTTAGTTGCCCGCACTTCAGACGATCCCCGTCGCGGACTAACCGCGTTCCTTCATTCCGCAAACGAGCCTGGCTTTCGTATCGAGCGGCGCATCCGGATCATGGGGCCGGAAGAACATGGCGGCCATTGCGAACTGGTCTATGAGGATATGGAACTGCCCGCTGACCGGGTGCTGATGGGCGAGGGTTTTGGGTTGAAGCTGACTCAAACTCGATTGGGACCGGCGCGTTTGACGCATTGTATGCGATGGTTGGGCCTATCCAAGCGGTGCATGGAGATCGCCAAGGAATATGCTGCGAACAGGTATGGCTTTGGAGTCAGGCTGGCGGATCGTGAGAGCATCCAGATCAAGCTGGGCGATCTTGCCATGGGCATCGAGGTCGGTCGTCTTTTGGTGATGAAGGCGGCGTGGGAAATCGAGCGCGGCCAGTTCGCCAAGAAAGAAATCTCGATGGCAAAGATCCACGTCGCGAACCTGCTGCACAAAGCTGCCGATGTCGCAATCCAAATCAACGGCGCGCGAGGGTATTCACAGGATACGGTTCTGGAATGGATCTACCGTTATGCCCGGCAGGCGCGTCTGGTGGATGGTGCGGACGAAGTTCATCAGATGGTGCTGAACCGGCACTTCAACGATGCAGATCGTGATTTTTGGAAGTGGGCCGTGTCCTGAGAGATCATAACGGAGAAAAGGCCATGTTCACTGTTGCCCATCTCGCGCCGTGCAAGGCGAATACCACGCCCCTTACGCCGCTTCGGTTTCTGGAACGGACGTTGGAAGTGCATCCGGACCGTCCCGCAGTCGCTTGGCGGCAAGATAGGTGGACGTATCGAGAGTTTGGCGAACTCGTCGCCCGTCTGGCGGATTGGTTGACCGGGCAAGGGGTCGGACCCGGTGATGTCGTGTCCATGATGCTGACCAACCGCCCCGAGCTTCTGGCAGCCCATTTCGCGGTTCCGGCGGTCGGTGCGGTTCTGAACGCGATCAACACGCGGATAACGGCGGAGGAGGTTGGGTATATTCTGGATCACGCCGGATCGAAGCTGCTCATCGTAGAGGCATCGACCGATCCCAAGGTAACCGTGGACGTTCCCGTTCATACGCTGTCGCAGGATCCGGAGTCGGGCGAGGGGCTAAACCTGTTCTCGGGGGCAACGTCGCCGCTCGATCTTACGCGCTTTCCACATGCAGAAACCGACGCCCTCGCGTTGAACTACACCTCCGGGACTACGGGACGGCCAAAGGGCGTTGTTTATACGCATCGAGGGGCCGCGCTGAATGCGCTTGGCAATGTTCTGGCCATGGGGTTCGGGCCGGACAGCAGGCTGCTCTGGACCCTGCCGATGTTCCACTGCAACGGGTGGAGCCAGACATGGGCCATTGTTGCGGCGGGCGGGCTTAGCGTATGCCTCGACAGGGCGGACCCGGCACTCATCCTAGAGGAGATCGGGCGGCACGGCGTGACTCACATGAGTTGCGCGCCGGTCGTTCTCTATATGCTTCTGAACACGGCGCCCGAGGATATGCGCGTCTCGGTCAAGGTGGCCACGGGTGGGGCGGCGCCAACGCCAACACTGATCGCCGGGCTTGGCGCGCGCGGGTTCGAGCTTGTTCATCTCTATGGTCTGACCGAAAGCTACGGTCCGAACACGTTGAACGATCCGATGGACAAAGCGTTCGGTTCGACCGAAGACAAGGCCGCCTATCTGGCCCGGCAGGGCCACGGCCACATCCTTGCCGGACGCGCACGCGTCGTGGATGAGACAGGCGCGGACGTGCCTGCGGACGGTGCGACGATGGGTGAGATCGTTTTGACCGGCAACACCATTATGGCGGGATATTACCGCGATCCGGAGGCCACCGAAGCGGCATTCGCCGGGGGTCATTTCCACACCGGTGATCTGGCTGTGAAACACCCCGACGGTCAGATCGAGATCCGCGACCGGGCCAAGGACGTGATTATCACGGGTGGCGAAAACGTGTCATCGATTGAGATCGAGAATGTGCTCCATGCCCATCCGGATGTGTTGTTGGCCGCCGTGGTGGCCGTACCGGACGAGAAATGGGGCGAAACGCCCTGCGCTTTCGTCGAGACCCGGACCGGCGCAACCGTGATACCCGCCGATCTGGATGCCTTTTGCCGGGGCCATCTCAGCGGGTTCAAACGACCCAAGCACTACGTTTTTGGAGAGTTGCCCAAAACAGCGACGGGCAAAATCCAGAAATTCGTGCTTCGTGAACAAGCAAAGGACACGCTATGAGTGCGCTCGACCTTCCGGTGCTGGAGCGTTGGCTTTCTGTTAAATTGCCGGGTCATTCCGGCCTGACGACCGAACGGATCGGCGGCGGGCAATCGAACCCGACTTGGTTCGTCGATTTTGGGGGCACGCGGATGGTCCTGCGTAAAAAGCCGGACGGACCGATCCTGAAAGGCGCTCATGCGATCGAGCGGGAGTTCAGGGTTTTGCGGGCGCTGGCGGACACGGCGGTTCCAGTCCCGCGCGCACTTTGGCTGGAAGAAGATGACAGCATTCTGGGCACGCCGTTTTACGTCATGGAGCGGCTCGACGGGCGGGTGTTCGAAACCAACAGCCTGTCGGGCGTATCCCAGACGGATCGCCGCGAGATGTACCTGGATGCCGCGCGAACGCTTGCCCGGCTACATGTGGTTCGGCCCGATGAGGTGGGCCTTGGCGACTTCGGTCGTCCGGGAAATTATTTCGAGCGGCAGATTGCGCGCTGGTCGAAGCAATACGCGCAGTCGGACGGGCCGCGCATTCCGGCGCTTGACCGTCTGATCGACTGGCTGCCGGAAAACATGCCGCCGGACGATGGCGCGACGTCCATCGCGCACGGCGATTTCCGGCTTGGCAATCTTATGTTCCACCCGACCGAACCACGGGTGATCGCGGTGCTCGATTGGGAGCTTGCGACGCTGGGCCACCCGCTGGCAGATCTTGGCTATGCCGTGATGCCGTGGCGGACAGCCACGGACGAATACGGCGGGGTGCGGGACACTGATTGGAAGGCGGCCGGAATTCCAACGGAACAGACGTTCGTTGAAGAATACATGCAGCACGCTTTGCCGACGTCCCCGCTTCGGCCGTTCCACGTCGCCTTCGCGCTCTTCCGGTTCTCGGTTATATTCGTCGGGATCGCGGACCGGGTGCGGTCAGGCAGTGCGGCATCTTCGGAAGCGAGCGAGTTGGGGCCTCTCGCAGAGCGGTTTGCAGAGCGGGCGTTGGAAGCCGCTGGTCTTTCCTGATTGGACGGACGGCATTTGTTTGCCCTCATTCGCGTGGACCTTTGTGTCCAAGCCGCCTCCAAACCACGCGAGACATCTCTGTGTTTTGGGAGATTCCCGCGCGCTGGACGCTCCGCGCGCACTCGTTTTCATCTGCGTTGATGGGTGTGATTCCCTCGAATGACACCCGGCGTCACTGTGTTGCGGAGAGCGAAACAGAAGTGCAATCCGTTTCAAAAAACCATGATTTCATGTTTATTGGGACGCATCCTTGTGTTTCATTCTGGGGGACATGATCGAAATGGAAGACGATAAGCTGACATCTCGGGGTGCCGAGGCGGGCCCTCTCCACAGCGTTGGGCGGGCGATTACCGTCTTGCGGTTGATCGGCTCTGCGCCTGAGCCCGGTTTGCGGTCGCGGGATATTTCGGAAGCGCTGGACTTGCACAAGACGACGACGTCGCGCATGCTTTCGACCTTGTGTTCGCTGGGCGCCATCAGCCGGGATCGGAGTATGTGCTACCGCGTGTCCGATGACTTCCGTGCAAGCCTGGGGGTGCCGCCATCGACGCGATACCTGCAGCAGATTGTGCGGCCTGTGTTGGGGGTTCTGACCGAAAAGCTGGAGGACGTGTCCTTCATGTCCGTGCCGAACGGGCTCGATTCGTTGTGTGTCGAGCGCAACATTGGCACCTATCCGGTGCAGGCGCTGTCGCTGAACGTGGGCGGGCGTCGTCCGCTTGGCGTGGGTGCGGGGAGCATGGCTCTTCTCGCTTGGAGTTCGGACGAAGAACGGCCACGCTTGATTGAGCTTCAGCGCGATCGGTTGTCGCTCTACCGGCCGACGGTCGAGGAAATTGCGACCGAGGTCGAGCGGTCGCGCGAGCTAGGATTTACCGATTTGCCCGGCTTCGTGGCCAAGGGCATGTCCGGCATGGGCATCGCGATACGCAACCCGGCTGGCGAAGTTCTTGCGTCTCTGTCGGTTGCGGCCATATCGGACCGCCTGTCCGGCGAACGCCGCGATTTGGCAATAAAGGCGCTGCGCAGCGCCCGAGACGAAGTGGAGAAACGTCTCAGACTGCCGGCCGCTCAAGTGGCGGACGCGATTGCGTAAGTAAAAGGGCAGTGCGGCAACGACCGCTCTGTTTGAGGGAGGGATCTTCACGGATCCGAATTGCGAATGTCCGGGCTTCGTGTCTGGACGAATGACGTGCCGCGCGCCCAGCCGTGCGGGCGAATGGGAGAGGTGTGTCGCAATGGGCGCTGCCTACATTTCTGGTGTCGGACTGACGGCGTTTGGGCGCCACGAAGGCCTCGACAGTCTGGATCTGATGACCCGCGCGGCAGGGCAGGCGCTGGACGACGCGAGCGTTAAGCGCGCCGATGTCGATGGGCTGGTGACCGGCTATTCGACAGCAATGCCGCATCTTATGATGGCGACGCGCTTTTGCGAACATTTCGGGTTGGACCCGGCCTATGCCGTATCGCTTCAGCTTGGCGGTGCGACGGGCGCGGGCATGGTCATGCATGCAAAGCTCTTGGTTGAAGCCGGTCGGTACCGGAATGTGCTGGTCGTTGCGGGCGAAAACAGATTGACGAATGAAGGCGGTCGGGATCAGGCGATCAAGACGCTGGCGCAGGTCGGACATGCGGATCACGAGGTGCCTTTTGGTGCGACGGTTCCCGGTTACTACGCTTTGCTCGCGTCCCACTACCTTGCTCACAGTGGAGCCACGCGCGAGGAGCTTGCCCACATCGCGGCCTACATGCGCCGTCACGGCGGCATGACCGAAGGTGCGCATGTTCCTGACCCGATCACGGTCGAGGAGGCGATGGACACGCGCGTGATCGCCGACCCCTTGCGGCTTGCCGATTGCTGTCCGATTTCCGACGGCGCGGCGGCCTTGCTGATTTCGGCCAAGCCGTCTGCGCAGGGCGCGGTGCGGCTGGCCGGCGCCGGGCAAGCCCATCGTCATCAGCACGTGACGGCGATCAAGGACTGGAGCGGCTTCGGTGCCCGCGAAGCGGCGGATCGTGCATTCGCCGAAGCTAAGATTACGCGACCTGATGTCGGCATTCTGGGCATCTACGACAGTTTTACGGTTACCTTCGCGATCCTGCTGGAAGCCTGCGGATTCGCTGCGCCTGGGACGGCCGGGCGGCAGATCGCCGAAGGCGCGCACGACGATGATGGACTTCCGATTAACACGCATGGCGGGCTTTTGAGTTACGGCCATTGCGGCGTTGCGGGCGGGATGGCGCATCTGGTCGAAACGACGCGGCAGCTACAGGGCCGCGCGGGCGACCGTCAGGTCCGCAACGCGCCAGAGGTCGGGTACGTCCACGCTGATGGCGGCGTGCTGTCGGCCCATGTCGGCCTCGTGCTTCGAGCGGACCAGGGGGCGAGATGAAGGCTATTTTCGAACACGTTGGCGAGGTGTTTGCGTGTGGTGACGTCGCATTCCAGCATTGTACGTCCTGCGGCAGCAATCAGGCCTTTGCGAGGCCGTTCTGCGTGGTCTGCCAAGCGGACACACTGGACTGGCGGACCGCCACCACGGGGCGTGTGGCTGCGGTGACGATCATGCATCGTGCGCCCACGCCCGAGTGGAAAAGCAGACTGCCCTACGCCATCGCCCTGATCGATCTGGACGATGGTCCGCGCATCATGTCGGGGTGCGAGACCGAGTTACGGGTCGGTGACCGCGTCTGTTTGCTGCCGGATGGCCAATACGGGCTTCCGTACTTCATGAAAGAAAGGTGAGGCTATGTCGTTGCAGGCCCTTTTGAATCCATCCAGCGTCGCGATTTTCGGCGCGTCTCAGAACCCCAAAAAGGTCGGCGGGCGACCGATCCGCTTTATGCTGGAGCAGGGGTTCAAGGGCGATATCTATCCGATCAATCCGGGCCGCGAGGTCGTGCAGGGACTGACCTGTTATCCTGATCTCGCCTCAGTCCCGACGGTGCCGGATGTCGCCATCGTTGCGGTAGGGCAGGATCTTGTGCTTGGCACGATCAGGGATTGCGCGGATCGGGGGGTCAAAGCCTGTATCGTCATGGCCAGCGGTTTTGGCGAGACGGGCGAGGCGGGGCGCGCCGCGCAGGCCGAAATGCTGGAGGTCGCACGGGCCGCGGGGATGCGGATCGTGGGGCCGAACAGTCAAGGGCTTGCGAACTTCAACAACGGCGCCATCCTGAACTTTTCGACGATGTTCGTGGAAATCCCGCCCGAGACGGGGCCTATTGCCTGCATCAGCCAAAGCGGCGGGATGAGCGTGGTGCCGTATCACATGCTGCGCCAGCGTGGGCTGGGCATCGGGCATTGCCACGCGACGGGGAACGACGCGGACGTCACGGTCGGGGAACTTGCGGCGGAAGTGGTCGCTGACCCAAGCGTGAAGCTTTGCCTGATCTACCTTGAAAAACTTCAAGACCCCACACACCTTGCCCGCGCCGCCAAGATCGCGCGCGAGCGTGGCGTGCCGATCATCGCGTTGAAGTCGGGCCGGTCCCCGGATGGGCAACGCGCGGCGCAGTCGCATACCGGAGCCATTGCAAGTGAAGACCGGATCGTTGACGCGTTTTTCGAGCGCCACGGGATCTGGCGTGCAGAAGGCACCGAAGCCCTGGTGGAGGCAGCTGAGATTTACCTGCAAGGGTGGGCCGCAGGTGGACGCCGTGTTGCGGTGGTGTCGAACAGCGGGGCGACCTGCGTTCTGTCGGCTGATGCAATCGAACGATATGGGCTTGAACTGGCCGTCTTCTCGTCCGAGACCGAGGCGGCGGTGCGCGACGTACTTCCCGATTTCGCGGCCAGCCGGAACCCGATCGACATCACGGCGGCCTTGCTGACCGACAGCGGTCTGCTGGGTAAAGTCCTTCCTCACGCCGGGGGAGACGATGGCGTGGATATGATCATCATCGGGATCCCAGTCAGTGGAGAGGGATATGATGTGGACAGTTTCGCGCGTGACACCGCTGCTTTTGCAAAGAAGGCGAAAAAACCCGTCGTTCTTGCCGCCCCACAGGACAAAGTGAGAAAGGCTTTTGCCGCCTACGGGATCCCCACGTTCGAGACCGAGGACGCTGCCGTACGTGCGCTGGCCCAGTTTTCAAATCATCGGTCGCTTATGCAAAAAGCCGCAGGGGGCGACATTGTCGTCATGACCCCCGGAAAGGCTGGCGAAACACTGGACGAGAACCGGTCGTTGGATAGAATCGCCCAGCGGGGTGTCGCGGTCGCGAACCGCGAAATCTGTAAGGATGTTGCGCAGGCGCTTGCGTTCCTCGAGGTCGCGCCAAACGGTATCGTATTGAAGGCGAACTCGTCGCTCGTTCCGCACAAGTCTGAGCATGGGTTGGTGCGCGTCGGGCTGAACACAGCGGACCAGGTGGAAAGCAATTTCCGCGCAATTCAAGACAAGCTCGCGGACATGAACGTGCCATTCGAAGGCATCTTGGCGGCCGAGATGGTACCCTCGGGGCACGAGATGGTGGTCGGCGGATACCTCGACCCCGTCTTCGGCCCCGTGGTTGTCGTCGGCGAAGGCGGGATCGCGGTCGAAGCGATGCCAGACAACCGTTTGCTCCTGACGCCCTTCGACGAAAACGATGTCGCGAGCGCCCTGTCAAAGCTGCGGATCGGGCCGCTTTTTGCCGGTGTGCGCGGCGCGGCACCACTGAACACTGAGGCCGTTTTCGCGGCAGCGCGTGGCGTGGCCGAATTGTTGACCGAAGGATCGGTGCAGTCCGTGGATATCAACCCGCTGATAACGACGCCCCAAGGTGCCATCGCCGCCGACGCGCTGGTCGAACAACGTACGCCGATCTGACGGATCAAGGCGCGAGACCTGAAATTGGAGGATCTTGTGAAAATGACGACATACAAGAACCCGGAACTCTTTGTGAACGGACGGTGGGTGAGCGCCACCGACGCTTCGTCTCCGGTCTGGAACCCTGCGACCGGTGAACAGATCGGCGCCTGCCCGGCAGCGACCCCGGCCATCATCGACGAGGTGTTGAGCGCCGCCGAGACCGGGTTTGCGATCTGGAAGGCATGGAGCCTGAATGAGCGCGCGGCTCTGATGTCGAAAGCGGCGGATCATCTGCGCACGATGCAGGAAGAAGCGGCAACCCAACTTGTGCTTGAGATGGGCAAACCGCGCGCCGAAGCGATGACCGAGATCGGCAATTGCATCGCGATGTTCGAATGGGCGCCGAATGCCGCACGCGACATTGCCGACCGGCTCCTTCCGGCGCGCGACGGATTTCGCGATTTGCGCGTGAAACATGAACCGGTCGGCCCGGTCTTGGCCATCGCGCCGTGGAATTTCCCGACGTCGCTGGCCGCCCGCAAGATGATCTCGGCCCTTGCTGTCGGATGTTCGGTCGTGGTGCGGCCCGCGCCGGAGACGCCCTCGGCCTTTGGATACGTCGTGCGTGCGCTGGACATGGCGGGTCTCCCCGCGGGTGTCGTTCAGGTCGTCTATGGCGATCCGGACGAGAGCGTATATCCGCTGATCGACAGCCCGGTCATCCGCAAGGTCGCCTTTACAGGTTCGACCCGCGTTGGGGCCTTGCTCGCCGAACGGGCAGGGCGTCTGGCCAAGCCATGCGTCATGGAACTGGGCGGCCACGCACCTGTCATCGTCTGCGAGGACGCGGGCATTGACGAAGCGGTGTCGGCCTCGGTTCAGTCGAAGTTTCGCAACAGCGGCCAGGTCTGTGTGTCGCCCACCCGGTTTCTCGTGCATGACAGCATCGCCGACCGGTTCATCGACAGCTTCGTGGCGCAGGCAAAAGACGTGTCCATCGGTGACGGCCTCGATCCGGACGTGACGATGGGTCCGCTGGCCAATAAGGCGCGCGTCGATGCGATCGAGGGCCTTGTGCGCGACGCGGAAGCGAAGGGCGGCACCATTCGTCTGGGGGGGCGCAGGCTGAACCGCGACGGCTTTTTCTATGAGCCGACGGTGGTCACGGACGTTCCCGACAGTGCGGACGTGATGTCGGTCGAACCCTTTGGCCCGCTGGCGATCATAAACAGGTTCCGCAATCTCGACGATGCGATTGAAGTGGCGAATGCGACCCCTTTCGCCTTGGGCGCCTATGCGTTCACCGCGTCGGACGAGACCGCCAATGACCTGTCGAACCGGTTGGATGCCGGGATGGTCGGGATCAACAGTTTCAGTATCGTTTTCGAAGACAGCCCTATCGGCGGGCGCCGTCAGTCTGGCTGGGGCAGCGAAGGCGGGCCGGAGGGGCTGGCGGCCTATTGCATCCCCAAATTCGTCAGTCTCAAGTAGGGAGGTTTCGATGCATTGTCAGTGTGTTGTGAAATTCGGTACGCCACTCGTGCCGGAAGATCGGGAAGACATGGTCCCCGAGGGGTCCGAGATTATCATGGATGTCTTGGCCGCCGGGGTGTGCCATTCGGACCTGCATATCCGCGATGGCGGCTATGACCTTGGGCATGGCGAGCGCTTGTCGTTCGAAGAGCGCGGGATGCACTTGCCGCATATCATGGGGCACGAACCCGTTGCGCGGATCGCGCGGGTGGGCCCGGATGTGCCGGGCGATCTTAACCGGGACGCCAATTACCTTGTCTATCCGTGGAACGGCTGCGGCGATTGCGACCTGTGCCGTGAGGGCAAAGAGAATTTCTGTGCGACGCCTCGGTTTCTTGGTGTGCACGTGGACGGCGCCTATTCCACGCAAGTTCGCGTGCCGCATGAACGGTATCTCTTCCCCATCGGCGACATGGCCCCGGAACACGCCGCGCCGCTTGCCTGTTCGGGGCTGACCACCTACAGCGCCCTTAAGAAAGTCGAGCACCTGCTGGACCGGACGCCTGCGGTTCTGATCGGCGCTGGTGGGCTTGGCCTGATGGCGGTCGGGCTGGTCAAGGCCATGGGCGGGTTGCCCCCGGTCGTCGTCGATATCGATCCGGCTAAGCGGCAGGCAGCGTTGGATGCTGGCGCCGCGGCGGCCATCGATGGGGCCGCGCTCGATGCACAGGATCAGATCACGAAAGCCGTGGGCAAAACGCCCGAAGCCGTTGTCGATTTCGTCGGTGCCGAGGCGACGACGAAGCTGGGGTTCGAGTGCCTTGGCAAGGATGGCACGATGGTTGTCGTCGGCCTCTTCGGCGGGGCCAGCCCATGGCAATTGGTGATGATCGCGATCAAGAGCGTGACGATCCGTGGCAGTTACATGGGCTCGCTTCCTGAATTTCGCGAGTTGATGGAGCTGGTGACGAGCAAATCGGTTCCATCGCTTCCAACCATCACCTTTGACCTGGACAGCGCCAACGCCGCGCTGGACCGGCTGGTCGAGGGGAAAATCGTCGGTCGCGCCGTGTTGATGCCCTGACGGACGCGGGCGAGCCGGGCATGTTCCGGACGCGCCGAGCTTCAAGTTCGCACCCATGTGTTGCGCGATGGAGAATAGGAATCACTAAGAAAAGAATGAAAAAAATCCAAAAGAATCGTTCTGTACCGCTCTGCGCAACCGCAAATTTGACTCAAACGTAGCGTCATGGTCGGCTCGTTTCAGCGCCTTCAGATCGGTACGCCGGATGAGCGCTTTGGGAGGGCTAGGAGGCCTTGGAATTGGAACATGCAGCCCCGTCCATGGGCGGGCAGCCGCAAGCATTCGCTGCTTGTAGGCCCGGTAAGCTTGTTCCGTTCGCACGGCTTTGACCTGGCAAAAAGGAGGAAAGAGATGAAGAACCCCAAACAATACGCTGGTCTTGTGGCCGGCCTTGCAATGGGCTGCATTTCATCCGGCGCCTTGGCGCAGGACGTGCAGGCCGACATCGGCGCAGATATTGCCCCAATGTGTGGAGACAAGCCGGTCACCGTCGCACTGACCGACGGGTTCGGCGGCAACACCTGGCGTCTGACGAGCTTGGCCGAATTCCGGCACGAAGCGTCTAAATGCGCCAACATCGAAGACGTCATCTATATGGATGCGTCCGGTGACGCGCAGAAATACAATGGCGACATTTCCAGCCTGGTCGCACAGGGCGTCGATATCATCGTCACCTTCACCGATTTCGGCGAAGCGTCCATTCCGGCCTACCGTTCCGCAATGCGCGACGGTGTTACCGTGGTGCCGTATTTCTCAAAGATCAACGGTGAAGCCGGTCGCGACTTCTCGGAAAACATTTACATCGACCAACAAGAAACCGGCAAGCTCTGGGCCGATTGGGTCGGGAACAACATCCCCGATGCCAACGTGCTGTTCCTTGGCGGTCTCGCCGGTTCGGCGTCGTCCCAGGGTTTCCTTGACGGGTTCAAGGCGGGGTTGGAGTCCTATGAGGGTGTCAGCCTGCTTCAGGACAATTACGTCGTCACCAACTGGTCCGCGACGGATGCCCAGCAGGCCGTATCGGGCGCGATTTCGCAGTTTGACGATATTGACGTGGTGGTGACCGACTATGGCGTGACTGCCGTGGCTGCCGTTCGTGCGTTCAAACAGGCGGGCCTTGATGTTCCGGCTATCGCGACGGTTGCAAGCAACAACGAACTGAACTGCATGTTCGTCGAAGACGAAGGCACCGACGCCGAATGGGAATACTTCTCGGTCGACGGTCTCAACCGTCTGGCGCGGTATGGTCTGCGCAAGGCGATGGCCATCCACCAGGGCACAGAGAACGACGAGTCTGTGTCGGTTTCGTTCCCGGCCTTTGCCGACAGTTTTGGCGGTCTGACGCCTGCCTGTGATCCCAATGCGCCGCCGGATGCCGACCTGTCTGCCGCTCTGACTGAAGAGCAGCTTCAGGAAATCTTCAACCGGTAATCGGGCACTCAAGGAACGGCGAGTCATGTCGAATGCGCAGGAAACATGCCTTGAACTCAAGGATGTGAGCAAATTCTATCCGGGTGTTAAGGCCCTAGATGGCGTGAGCTTTTCTGTCCTCGCCGGTGAGGTACACGGACTTGTCGGCGAAAATGGCGCCGGCAAGTCCACCCTGATGGGAGTCGCCTCTGGCGCTACGTTGGCAGAGGAGGGGCGTGTGTCCCTTCTCGGTCAGGATGTGGCGGGCAACCCGGAGCTTTGCCGCAAACTCGGTTTGACCATCGTGCGGCAGGAGCCGCACCTCTTGCCCGACCTGACTGTTGCCGAGAACATCTTTCTGGCCTTGCCGCAGGATGCACGGCCCCCGGTCCGAAAAATGCGTGACTTCGCACGGGACGCAATCGCGTCATGGAGCGAGCATTGCGACATCGATGTGGATACGCGGATCGAAACGCTCAATCCAGAAAAGCGGTTCATCGTTGAGATCGTCAAGGCGCTGTCCGGCGACGTTCGCGTGCTGGTTCTGGATGAACCGACGGAGCATCTTGTCGCCGAAGACGTGGCGCTGCTGTTCGAAAAAATCCGTGCGCTTGCCGCGTCGGGCTGCGCGATTGTTTATATCTCGCACCGGATCAAAGAGGTTCAGGCCATCGCCGATCGCCTGACGATCCTGCGCGATGGCCAGACGATTGACACCTGCGACGCCAATGGGCTGTCTGAGGCGGATATCATTGAAAAGATTGTCGGAATGCCTCTGGACGAGGAATTTCCGGCCAAGGTCGACATCGAGGTTGACGCGCCACACGTGCTGGACGTTCAGGGGTTGACTGGTCGTGGGTTTCATGACGTATCGATGTTCGTACGGCAGGGCGAAATCGTCGGGCTTGCCGGGATCGATGCAAACGGACAACGCGAATTCCTGCGGGCGCTTGCCGGTCTGAACGCGCCGTCGGGTGGTCAGGTCGTCATTGGCGGCAAGAAGGTGTCAGTTTCATCGCCGAAAGCCGCGCTGCGCGCCGGGTTTTCTTTCCTGCCCGATGACCGGTTGCGCGAAGGCATGGCGCCAACCCTGTCCGTGCGCGAGAATTTTTCGATCCGGTCGATTGGCCAGAACGCAGCGGGTCCGATCCTGCATTCGCAGCGGGAAGTCGAACGGGCGCAAGAGGCGATCCGGGCGTATTCCGTCAAGACGCCCGACGTTGAAACGCTGATCGGGAACCTGTCTGGCGGCAATCAGCAGAAAGTCATTCTGGCGAGCGTCATCGCGCGCAGACCTTCGGTCCTTTTGGTCGATGAGCCGACGCAGGGTGTGGATGTGGGAGCCAGATCCGAAATCTACGGCATTCTGAGGCAGATCGCGGCCTCGGGCGTCGCGGTCATCGTGCTGTCTTCGGATTCAAGCGAACTTGCCGGTCTGTGTGACCGGGTGAACGTGTTCTCGCGCGGGATGATCCTTGAGCGTTTGGACGGCGAGGGACTGAGCGACAATGCGATCACCGGCGCGATCCTGCGCGCCACGAGCGAACGCAAGCGGAGCGAAAAACGGGTGTCGCCTCTCGTGCACTGGGCGGCTGGCGACTGGGCTCCGGCTGCGATTGTCGGTGTCGCGATCCTTTTGCTGGGAATCGTGGCCGTATCGATCAATCCGACCTACCTGACCCCGCGCGGACTTGCGGCGATGATGACGCTGGTCGCGACGCTGGCGTTCGTATCGTACGGGCAGCAGATGCTGATGCTTGTCGGCGGCATCGATCTGTCCGTCGGTCCGCTGATGGGTCTGGTTGGCGTCGTCGGATCGTTCTTCTTGTTTGATGATGCGTCTACCGCGATGCAGATGCTTGGATGGGGCGCAATCCTTGCGACCGCCGTCGGCGTCGGCGTCTTGAACTTCGCCCTGACCGATATCGTAAGGCTACATCCGCTGATCGCGACTTTGTCAACCTATTTGGGGTTGCAGGCCGTATCGCTTCTGCTGCGACCGATGCCGGGCGGCATGACGGATTTCGATATTCTCGACGGGATCGCAGCACGCGTCTGGTTCATTCCGATCGGTTTTCTGGTGGCCGTTGCGTTGGGTCTGCTGCTGGAACGCATCTCCAAAGGAGCGCCGACCGGGCTTCGGCTACGCGCACATGGATCGGCGCCCGAAGTGGCGCGGGTCATGGGCGTGTCTCCGCGCGCCATGCGGCTGCTGGCCTATGTCGGCTGTTCCATGCTTGCGGGCATCGCGGGGATCACCTTGATCGCGCAGGTCGGGATCGGCGACGCGCGGGCCGGGCTTGGCTACACCCTGTCCTCGATCGCGGCGGCTGTTATCGGTGGTGCGTCGCTGTTTGGCGGGCGGGGGTCATTTTTCGGCGCGTTCCTGGGCGCGGTGCTGATCGTGCAGGTCAATCAGGTCGCATCGTTTATCAGGCTCGACAGCGCGTGGAGTTCTTACCTCCTTGGCGTCATGATCCTGGCCTCGGTCGCGCTTTATTCGTTCAGCCGGAAGAGGGTGTTGGCGTCATGATGTCGGATGCGCGGAATACTGAAAACATGCCTGCAGCGACTTCGGGTTCGAGGACCCGACACCGGTCCTTTAAGGTCGGTGATTTCGGGTGGATTTGGATCGCGACGGTGGCGCTGTTTTTGGTGTCGCTGGTCATTGCACCCGGCACCATGCGCCCCACCTCACTTATGGCGATGCTGCCCTTCGCGTCCCTATTGGCCATTGTCGCGATCGGGCAAACCGTCGTTATTCAGTTGCGCGGGTTGGACATGTCGGTGGTAGCGCTTGTGGCCCTCGGAGGCGTCATGGCGGCTCGGTTCGGTGCCGATTTAGGCATGGACGGTCTTGGTGTGGCGGTCACGCTGCTGGCGGCCCTTGTTCTTGGGGCGTTCAACGGCGTCCTCGTGTCGCGTATCAACATTATGCCGATTGTCGCGACGCTTGCCTCCAATGCCATTTTCCTTGGTCTGGTCCGGATGATTTCCGGGAACCGGGTCAGCGTGACGCCACCGGGGATCGAGGCGTTCGCGTCGAGCAAGCTGCTCGGTCTGCCCGCGACACTTTGGGTCGCCGTGGCTTTTATCGCTGTCGTCGCGTTTGTCATGAACCGCACGAGGCTTGGTCGCGAATATCGGTTTGTCGGCGCCGCGCCGCGTATGGCGCTGGCCGCCGGGATCAATGTGAATGCGTACATCATCGGGACCTATGCCTTTGCGAGCGCCTGTTTCGCCGTCACGGGTATCCTGCTGTCCGGCGTGATTGGCTCGGCCTCGCATATCGCCGGGCCCGAATACCTGCTGCCGGGGATCGCCGCTGTGGTGGTCGGGGGCACAGCTTTCGGCGGTGGCACGGGGAGCGTTCTGGCAAGCGCGGTCGCAGCGCTCTTCATGGTCCAGCTTGGCCAGCTTGTTCTGGCCATGGGGGCCGGCACGGCAGGGCAGTTGTTGGTTCAGGCGGTTGCAGTCGTTGTGGCCACCGCGCTTCGGAATTTCGACGATATTCTTCGCCTTCTTAAACGCAACCCACGACTGGCGGCAGGCGCAAGCGTCGCTGCCAGCAAGCAAGATTTGGAAAAAGGGACGACGCAGTCCTGACACCGATACGATCGGTGAGAATTAAAAAGGGAGTGAGACATGACACGAGAGGCACAAGGACTTAACGGTCTCGAACTAGACGTGGCCGTTATCGGCGCGGGGTTTGCCGGGCTGTATGCACTGAAGAAGGTGCGCGACGATCTTGACCTCAACGCGCAGGCCTTCGACGACGCTGGCGGCGTGGGCGGTACCTGGTACTGGAACCGTTACCCCGGCTGCCGCGTCGACACGGAAGCGCATGTTTATCAGTACTCGTTCGATGAAACCCTGATGAAGGAATGGGAGTGGAGCGAACGGTATCCGCTTCAGCCTGAAGTGCTGTCCTATATGAACGCGGTTGCGGACAAGCACGATCTGAAACGGTCTATCAATTTCTCAACCCGCATCGTGAAAGCGGAATGGATCGAAGACTTGGCCAAGTGGGAGTTAACAACAGCCGGTGGCCAGACCTTCCGCGCGAAATTCGTGATCGAGGGCGTGGGGCTTTTGTCCTCTACCAAAGTCCCCTCTTTTCCGGGCGAAGCCGACTTCAAGGGCATCGTTCACCACGCCGCCCGTTGGCCCGACGACGCAGACCTCTCCGGCAAGCGGGTGGCCGTGATCGGCACCGGCTCGACTGGGACGCAGATGATCGTAGAGCTTTCCAAAAGTGTGGACGAGCTTTTTGTCCTGCAACGGACGCCACAATACGTCGTGCCCCTTGGCTGTGGCCCGTTCCCCGAACACGAACGCGCCCGGATCAAGGAAGACCCGGCTGCCTTCCGGGACTGGCAACTGGATACGGCTGCCGTCTTTGGGTTTAAGGAAGCCACCATCTCGGCGCATGACGTAACGGCAGAAGAGCGCGAGCGCGTGTTCGAAGACGCCTGGCAAAACGGCAACGGCTTTGCCTTCATGTTGAACACGTTCTCGGACATCATCGTGGATGAAGCCGCCAACAAGGCCGCCACCGATTTCGTGCGCAAGAAGATCTCCGAGATCGTCGACGATCCCGAGACCGCGGAAAAGCTGATGCCGAGCGATTTCTATGCCAAACGGCCGCTCGCGACAGACGACTATTACGAGACCTTCAACAAGGACAACGTCACCCTTGTCGACGTGAAGGAAGATCGGATCGACCGGATTTTGGCGGAGGGTCTCAAGCTCCAGTCGGGCCGCGTGATCGAGGTCGATGTGATCATCTACGCCACCGGGTTTGACGCCATAACCGGCAATTACCTGAAGATCGACACGACGGGACGCGACGGGCTTGCCCTGGCGGACAAGTGGAAAGACCACCCGACCGCAATGATGGGCCTGTGCATTTCCGGGTTTCCGAACATGTTCATGATCTTTGGACCGTTTAGCCCTTTCACGAGCCAGCCGCTGGTACACGAATGGCAGGTGAACTGGATCGCCGGAGCCATCAAGGAAACGCTGGACCGCGGCGCTGGAAGTTTCGAGGTCACGCAGAAGGCCGAGGATGAGTGGGTCAAAGCGTGTGACGAAGTTGCAGCCATGACGCTTTTCTCCAAAACCGATAGCTGGATCAACGGCTCCAACGTCGAAGGCAAGTCGCGCCAGAACTATTTCTACATGGCAGGCATGGCCCAATACATGAGCGACGTGAAGGATATTACCGATGCGGGCTACAAAGGCTTCGCGTTTGGCGAAGAACCCGGCACGAATGCAGAGTCTGCGACGCGCCCGACAAGCGTCGCGAATTCTTAGGGCAATAGGGGAGGAACATCATGGCAGCGCCACTGAAAAAGGATCAGAATGCCGGCTGGTATCGGTTCAGCATCGGGGCTTTCGAAGGCACGGTTATCTGGGACGGCTGGATTCATCACAGCTATGAAGGGATCTATCCGAACGCCGATGCGCAAGAAATGGACCGGCTCAAGGCGCAATACCTTCTTCCTGCCGATTACATCCCGATGGACCTGAATCCGGTGCTCATGAACACGGGCGACAAGGTGTACGTGATCGACGCCGGGATGGGACGTTCGATTGACTGGTTCGGCGACATGATGGGCCGGATGGTCGAAAACCTGAGGGCCTCGGGCTATGCGCCGGAAGATGTCGACGCGGTTCTGATGACGCACCTTCACCCGGACCATGCCTGTGGCCTGATCAATCCCGACGGCACGGCGGTCTTTCCAAACGCCGATCTCTATGTCTGCGAGACGGATTGGGAAGAGTGGACCAACGAGGACAACCTCAAAGAGACCAATACGCATCTCGGGCCGTGGACGCAGGTGGCGCTGGACGCGGTCGCGCCCTATCGGGATCGGCTGAAGCTGTTCAAGATGGGGGACGAGATCGCGCCGGGTATCACGACCTTCTCGGTCGCAGGTCATGCGTTGGGTCAGACGGCTTTCCTGTTCGAAAGCGACGGGGAGAAGATGGTGTTCACGGGCGATCTGGCACACCACGAGGTCTACGACCCGCACCATCCGGAATGGTACTTCCACATGGATTACGATTCCGACCCCGATATGGGGGCGAAAGCGAAGGCAGACATTTTCGACAAGGTCGTCGCGGAGGACATCACCTTTCACGGCTATCACTTTGCGTTTCCGGGCGTCGGAACGATCGTGGATGCCAAAGACGGGACCTATCGTTTCGTCCCGCAACCGGTGACGCCGCGCGATCCCTGAAACGGGATCGGCGGACGCTCGATCCACGTCTGGGCGTGGTGGACCGGCTTTGTCCGGTCCAACCGGGCGAATTCACATGCGACATTTCCGGATGCCGCCGCGGGCGCCGGGCGAGGGAGGTATTATCATGACCGGAACCGATCTTTTCGGACCAGCGAAGCTGGGCGCTTTCGACCTGCAAAACCGGGTTGCCATGGCGCCAATGACGCGGCACCGCGCGCTCGATGGTGGGTGGACGCCCGCAGATTATGCGCCGGACTATTATGGTGCTCGCAGCTCGGCTGGGCTGATCATTACGGAGGCCACCCAATGCAGCGCGGGCGCGGCAGGGTATCCCCGCACGCCGGGGCTGTGGTGTGACCGTCACCTCGATGTCTGGACCAAGGTTGTCGCCGCCATTCAGGCAGGCGGGGCCAAGGCGGTTCTTCAGGTCTGGCATTGCGGGCGTATCTCGCATCCAGACAATCTTCCCACTGGGCATGACGTCATCGGGCCGTCGCCGGTTGCGGCCGACGCGTTCAATATCTCTGACAAACAGGGCGGCGTGCAGGTCCAGATGCCGGTTCCCATGGAAATGTCGGAGGCCGCCATCGAACAGGTGATCGCCGAATATGCTCAATGCGCGCGCTATGCGAAGGCGGCCGGATTTGACGGGTTGGAGATACATGCCGCGAACGGGTACCTGTTGGAACAATTCGCCTCGTCCAACACCAATCTTCGCACCGACGCGTGGGGCGGGTCGGTCGAAAACAGGCTCAGGTTGCAAGATCGCGTAATCGCGGTGGTGGCAGAGGTTTTCGGCCATGATCGCGTCGGCATTCGGTTTTCGCCTTTCGGCACGTTCAACGACATCCATGACGACGATCCTCTCGGCATCTACATCGCCAAGTTAAAACATGCCGAGCGCAGCGGTGTGGGCTATGTCCACGTGATACGCCCGAGCGTGTCCGGTAACGTCGACAGCGACGCTCCGATGCCAAAGGCAGATGTCGTGGCAATTGCGCGCGAGTATTTCTCGGGCCTCCTGATCGCGGCGGGCCAATTCGACCGTGCCGAGTCCGAGGCGGAACTGGCGGCAGGGAAGTGCGACATCATCGCCTTCGGACGGCCATTTCTCGCCAACCCTGACCTCGTCGAGCGCCTGAAATCAGGAGCGCCGCTCAAACAGCCACGTACTGAATTAATTTATGCTGGTGGGCGCGAAGGCTATGTCGATGACATCGCAGCAGTTTGAAGGCTGTACGTCGACGCGTTAGAGATGCCAGGCGAAGACAAGTTTCTGGATCGTTTTGCATTGTTTTGTGCGCGGCGCCACACCACGAGGATTCTGCCTGAACTCATCCGGCGCAATGGGCTTCATTTTCGGAGTTTGTAGGTTGACAGCGCTTTTGTTGTCGCTCAATCGGTTTTTTTGTCAGCGTCCATGAAGCTGGATCGCTCACGATATCAAGCGGCATCAGGGTCTTCTTTGAACTATCCGAGATTCGGTTGTGCGGTTGGGCGCATGTGCGAACAGAATGTCGACATAACCACAGACGTCGTTCATGCCAGCTCCTTTGGGCAGGTGAGGTCGGCCACGGGGCCGTCGGTGTGAAGCGGGGCGCCGGTCAGCGCCCGGAGGTCGTCGAGAGAGAGCGCGGGGATCTTCTCGCGTAGGATGAAGCGCCCGTCCGCCACGTCGATGACGGCGAGCGAGGTATAGACGCGGGTCACGCAGCCAACCCCGGTGAGGGGCAGGGTGCAGGCTTCGACCAGCTTGGACGCCCCGGTCTTGGTCACGTGGTCGGTGAGCACCGCGATGCGTTTGGCGGACTGTACCAGGTCCATCGCGCCGCCCACGGCCGGGATGCCGCCCTTGCCGGTCGACCAGTTCNCGCGCACCATCGCGAAGCTTTCGGCCTGGTCGAAAAAGGACGTGCCGGGCTTCAGGGTGATCGCCTTCTTGCCGGCGTTGATCAGGTCCCAATCCTCGTCCCCGGGCTCCGGCGCGCGGCCGAAATCCAGCACGCCGTTCTCGGAGTGGAAGNTCGATGTCCTGCGCGGCGCGCCAGGCGATCTGGGCGTTGGAAAGCTTGATGTCGGCGATGTCGGTCATGGATAGACGGCCTCCGCCCGGTTCAGTGCTTCTTCCTGCGCGGGATCGGAGATCTCGACCACATGGTCGACGTAGATGCCGGGTGTTACGACATGCTCGGGCGCGATCCCGCCCAGGGGGACGATCCGCGTCACTTGAGCGATGGTCGTGGCGGCGGCCGTCGCCATCAGCGGATTGAAGTTCCGCGCGGCCATCCGGTAGGTCAGGTTCCCGTGTGGATCGCCGAGCTCGCCCTTGATCAGCGCGAAATCCGCCTTGAGCCAACGCTCCTGCACGTAGGAGCGTNTCCTGCCGGCCTTGTAGCGTTCCACGAAAACCGTCGGGTCGGCGGAGCGGGGGAAGGAACAGATCAGCTTGTCGACGCGGCCCTGCTCGATCAGCGCGGCGAGCCCCACGTGGCCGTTGCCGGCGTTGTTGTTGATCACCGTCAGGTGGCGCGCGCCCTGGTCGATCAGCGCGTGGATCAGCTCGATGGGAGAACCGGCACCGCCGAAGCCCCCGATCATCACCGTCGCGCCGTCCGCAATGCCCGCGACCGCCTCGGCGGTGCTCGGGGTGGTCTTGTCCATGTCCGCTCCTCCTTCAGCCCTTGGGATAGAGGCGCGGGCCGGGGCTTGCCAGCGGTTTCGTTCGCAGCTTGACCTTTGTTCAATTGGCGGCTTTTCCTGTGCGCATGGTGAACAAACCGGCTGAGTTAAATGGATCGGCGGCACTGTTGGAAATGGATATAACACGCCCATTACACAATCTTTATTGTGCGGCAGGCTTTTTCGAAGTCTCGCCTACGCAAATTCGGCGTAGTTACGTCTGATCTTAGCTTGCTTACCCCGGGCCAAAGCAGCCAACGCTTCCAGTTCTGATCCGTAATTCACGGTCAACGACTGGCCACCGGAAGATCCTATCCGGCCCCACCGGTGCGTGAGGGTCCATTCTTCAAATAGCGTCCGGCTCACTTCCAGGACGTAGAAGCGCGCCTGGTTGCGGCTGGGATCGACTTTCTGGAGGCACACGACCATACGCGGCAACTCCCCATATGCGCGCGCATCGGGTGTGCTGGCGCGCGCTCCGCATAGGGTCAGTGTCGCACAGACTGGCTGTCGGACAAGCCACAACGCGACTTGCAAGTTGCAGGCTTTGTGCCCGCTCTTGGTCAGCTCACGATCTTGGTCTGGAAGAAGGTTGGGATCTCCTCCCCCGCCTCCGTCTCGTATTGGCCCGCCCCAACGGCGTTGATCTTCGTAACCGAGAAACCACCGAAGGTGCGACGGGGGACCTCTGTGAGGTCAAGGAGGCGGGTGTCTCCATCTTGAATGACCGCCACAACGCGCGCGTCTCCAACGGGCTCGGGGATAACGAAGGAGATGGATGATCCATCTTTCGCTTGCGGTAGGACCGCGACTACCCCGAACTGCTCGCCGTTCCAATTCACATGCAAATGTGGCGTGCCCTCCGCTTCTGCGTCCGGGAAAGTAACGCGGCCGCCGTTGACCTCCACCATGCCCGCGACAAGGAGCACGACCCCGTGCGCGCGCTCAGGCGTAGGCGGCGCGGCTTCCCCATGATCGACGGGGCGCCGCCCCATGGCGAGCCATAGCTCATCAACCATTAGCACACGGGCCAATGCCCGCATGTTATCCTCTCTCGGGCGCGACACGCCGTTCACCCATTTGTGGACCGTATTCACACTAACCTTGACGCCGGCTTTCTTCTCAAGCGCACGTTTAAGCCAAGTGAGTCTGCCATGAGACGTCGGTGGCGCTTCTGGGAAAGCTTCGAGTGCTTGCGCGAGTCTTCGTCCGAACTGTTCTGTCGTTTCCTGAACCATGTCGCCCTCCACACATAACAGCGCCCGTGAAGCTTCACCTTTTAGGAGAAGAGATACACATCCTCAATGAAAAAAGAAGGCCGGTGCAAAGGGCCTATCTCCCTCGCCGGAAACGCCTGGTGGCGCCCCGAAAAACGGTCAAGGCTGTCGCCCGCAGGAAGAACATCCTGCGGGCAGCGAGAGCTTGCGCCACATGCTTCTGCAGGTCAGTGCAAGGTAGGTTCGCGTCCCTCTCTCGCTCCCAAGTCGTGACCGAGCTCGTCGGGTTCCTACACCTGGGGCGGCGTGCTCGGCGTTTCTGGCAATCCGTCTGGGAACACGACGTGGAAGTCCAGATTGTCACGGCCGGGGGCCCAGTTCACGAGAAAGCTCCCAAAAATCCCACGGTCAAGGTCCGTGCGAATGTCTGCGTGGGACTCGACCCGAAATTGCGCAACCAGCTCTTTCAAGAACTGCTGCCGCTCGAGCTGCAAGGCTTCTTCATCGTCGGTGGCAAGAAACGATTCGACCAAGGCATCGGCCTGACAAGGGGTCAGCTCGAAGTAAAAATAAGGGCCGTCGGTGTCGTCTGTCGAAGTCGTCGGCACAGCAGAGCCCGTCGTATCCCGTTCGACTATGATATCTGCCCATCTCTCGGCAGGGGACGCCTCAGAAGCCCGGCGGGCTTTTTCTGCCACGCGAGCGAAGTGCGCGTGCTGCTTCGTGTTTTCTTCGACTGCGTGGGTGAGTCTGCTTATAGCCTCAAGCTGCTCTGCAATGAGGTCCTCTAGCGCCATGTCCGTCATTCTGGTTCCTTTCTGGTTTCTGTAGGTCTTCGAGGTGCCAGCCGGGCGCCTGACGCTACTTCACATCCCTCAGGGACCTCCGCTTGTCTGGTGGCCGCCTCCCTCTGACGCGCACCGGGGACCTCGCAGGTCCTGGCAAACAGGTCGGCCTGACGATTGGCGTGCGGGTCTTTGGGCATCGTAGGGGCACCTCCGTGTGTTTGGTGTGTGAGCGGCGAATCTGCCGTTGCTCCACTTTCTTACCGGCTAAGTTTTCATCTTTCAAGTGAAAATATTTATGTACCTGAGTGAGAGATGTTGATACGCAAATGGGGCCCATCTGAAGGGAGAAGAGACATGCAACCCAAAGTCGCCCTGACGACCGACACCGACGCGCGAAGCAATTCCAGCACTCGCGCCGCGGTCTACTCCACCAAAGGAGAATTTGCTCTGCCGGCCTCTCAATGCAGTCGCACGGTGGTGCGGGGACAGGTTGGCCGGGAAAGCCGTTCTGGCAGCCCGAAGACGCATCTGGAACGCGGGCGCGACCGCGTTGAGTGCATTCGTTCATCGTTGCTCGACCTCAACCTTGCAGCGTGAGCGCGTTTCTTCAGCCCTGATCTTGGAGGCCCGCGCCACTGCAACGGGCATTGGTTCGGGGGGCTTGGCGCTCACAATATCAGCCTGGGCTCGTAAGGCCCGCCGCATCACGCAGAAACACGAGACTGGAGAGACTAAATGGCGAACCTGGAAATCCACAGCCCGGAAAAGGTCAAACCTCGGGTCAAACTCAACGTCGCCCATGGCACGCACCGTGGCGAGTGCAAGAACGAAGTCTGGCCGGACTCCAAGCTTTACTGGGTGCTCAAAAACCCCATGGTCGATGACCGCTCGTTCGGCTCCTACAAAAAGATGGACGTAGATCAGAAGGCCAACGTGAAGGCGTCCTCGGGCTACTACAAATTCGGGCACTACGAACGCGGTGTTCGCAAGATCACGCATCTGAAGAACATCTCGGCTATTGCCTTCGATCTCGACAACGTGAGCCACGAACAGATTGCGTTCATCATCAACGGCGAGGCCGAGATTAACAAGTTTCGGTATTTCGCACACACCACTCGGTCGCACTCGCCCGATAGCCCGCGCTGGCGGATCATTGTGCCGCTTGCAGAACCGGTCGGGCTTGAGGAGGCGCACGCGATTGCCCGCTCCCTTGCCCTCATGCTGGCCGACGATCCGGAAGAGGCCATCGAAATCCCTGATCGGGTCTCTTTTCGTAACAACCAGATCGCCTATAGGCCCGCACATTGTCGGGATCAGGAATACCTCGTCCACTTCAGCGACGGCGAAGTCCTCGACGGCATGGATTTCTTGGACGCGCAGAACGTGGATTGGACGGACCATTACAACCTGCCCAAGCAACGGGGAGAGACGTCTGCCGGGCTGCCCGATCCGAACGTGAAGATGGAGGATCCGCGCGAAAAGCCGGGTTGGATCGGGGCCTTCTGCCGGACCTACTCCATCTCCGCGGCCATCGATGCCTTCCTGCCCGACGTCTACGTCGAAGGCGAAGCGGGGACGGACGAAGCTCGCTACACCTACACCGCAGGCTCCGCGTCGAACGGTGCAGTCGTCTACGACGGCGACACGTTCATTTACTCGAACCATAGCACCGACCCGCTTCAGGGGGCCGCGAACGCGTGGGACATGGTCCGTCTGCACAAGTACGGGCACCTCGACGCGGAAGCACACGGCAACACCGCGATCGGCAATCTGCCGTCCTCAAAGAAAATGATGGAACTCGCCGAATCGATCCCGGCTGTTGCGAAAGAAGTCACCGCCCCGTTGATCGACCAGTTCGTGGACTACAATGAAGATGACTTCGAGGACGACGACGAGGATGAGAAACCGGAGGAGGAAAGAACCGTTCACGACGAGACGGCGCGGCACCTCGCTGACATGTTCGATGATCTGCCGGACGACGACGGTGACGACCCGGATGAGCCGGACGCCGGGGACGAGGAGGAAGACGTCGAGGAGGACGACCCGGATGCTTGGCAGACTCGTTTCTTGCGCAAAGGCGGGAGCCCGACTGGCGAGATCAAGCAAGTAGCGCATAATATCTCCCTTATCTGCCAGAACGATAGCCGGATCACGCAGGCTATCGCCTATAACGAGTTCACCTTTGACCCGGTGTGCTTGATTGGGCTGCGCTCCAAGGGGTTGCACCTGCCGTCCACGCCCGTCCGCAAGAGCCAGCGCGCCTATGGGCGGCGTTGGGAGGACTCGGATGATCAGTCGATTCTGCTCATGTGCTCGGCGCCCAAAAGCGAAGGCGGCTACGAGGTCGATTTTTCCAAGCAGAACATCGAAGCTGCTGTGATCGCGGGGGCGAAGCGCAACACGATCCACCCGGTCAAAGAGAAGATCAAGGCACTGCATCGGAAGTGGCTCAAGAAGGGACAGCCGACTGGGCTCCTCGACCGGCTTCCGCAGGAGTTCCTGGGTTGCCCGGATGATGAGTTCCATCGCGAGTCCTCGGCGATGTTCTGCATCGCTGCGATTGCCCGCATTTTCGAACCGGGCTGCAAGTTCGACCAAATGGCTATCATCGAAGGGCCGACTGGCTCTGGGAAGTCCACATTCTGGTCCTACCTCTTTCTCGGCTTCATTGACGAGTTGAAGTGCGACCTGCACCAGACCGACCGGGTGATCGAGCAACTGCGTGGCCGTTGGGCCGTCGAGATGGCCGAAATGACTGCTGCGAAGAAAGCGGACTCCAACACGCTCAAGATGCAGCTCTCCTCCTCGTCGGACACGCACCGGCTCGCCTACGCCAAGCGCGAAGCGACTTTCGATCGGCAATCGGTGTTCGTGGGTACGTCAAACGAGTCCGACTATCTTACGGATCCCACTTCGACTCGGCGGTATTGGGTCTGGAGGACCGAGAAGAGCGAGAAGGATCAAATTGACCGGGACCACCTCAAGGACAGCTTGTGGATGATCTGGGGCGAAGCCTACCAGCGGTACATTGACTGGCGGGACAAGCAGCCCAAGGGCGAACTCCACCTCGACCTGCACTCGAAAGAAGCGACGCAGATTCGCGACGAGATTGCGTTTGGCAGTCGCAAGCTGACCCCTGCCGAGATCATGGCTGGACGGATTGGCGAACTCCTCGATGAGCCGGCGGCCGCATCCGAATGGGTCCACATTGACGACGACCTGTTTGACCAGTGCGACAATGACCATACGCCTATGGTCTGGAACATGATTTCGGCCGATATGGTGTTCGAGAAGTATTCCAGCGACCCGGTACTCGGCGGCTTTCGCGATGCCAACGCAATGACCTACGGCAAGGCGATGCAAAAATTCCTGCCGGGCTGGACCTACGACGATAGGCAGCTTCGGCGGCATGGCCTAAAAAAACGGTGGTATACGCGGGACGACGGCCCGGGAGCTGGCACCTCGGAGGAGCCCGGCCCGTTGACTGTACCGGCGCATAGTGTGCGCCTGCCCGGCGAGGAACCTGAAAACGACAAATCCGAACGAGAGCTCGATCTCGAGGAGTTCGATTTTGGGCTGGACGACCCGTAGCCAACGACCGCGGTGAGAACCGTGTAAGCACATTACGCTCCTCCCAGTGAAACCGCGCCGTTGCCCTACGCCTGGGCGTGAGACGCAGAAAGCCGCACGGCGTACATGTCAGAAAGGATATGACGTCGCGTCTCGCCGAGCGCGGGCGCGACGCCACCTGGGGCTATGGGTCCGGACGACCCGCGCGGACTCTTCAACGAGGACGAGGGTGCTAGCGTCGTGACCCCGATTACCTTCGCAAGCTATGGAACTCGGTTCGTTTGAAGTGCGGCTTCGGCCAGCAATGCCCCTTGAAGTCATTAGAAGACCGCTGGCCGGTGACCTAGGCTCCAGACTCGTTAATTTTCAAAGCCAGAAGATGACAGTTGCGGCGAGTGCGACGGCGGACAGAAAGACCTTCGGGCACCTGTCGTA
>NZ_WTUX01000011.1:237355-718962 GCF_009882975.1 Maritimibacter harenae | reverse complement strand
GCGCGTCGGGCGATTGCTCAACCTGCGCCAATCGGCGTAAACACCAACCGGGCTCCGGTCGCGGCTGGATGAAAGTTCAGGGGCAGGTCACCGGCCTTAACCGGATAATTCATGACCTGAGAGATGTCGATATCCCGGAGTTGTGCGCCCATTTCAATGAGCGTTTGCCATTGATTAGGAATGCGCAGGGAGTTCGCGAAAAAAACAACGTTGCGATCATCGAGGAACTACTTGCCGGACATGGACAAGCTGTCCCGGTCGATTACAAGTTTCATTGCTTTTCCGGAGGTCAACCGGGGGGCGCAATATTTCTTCAGCTTACCACAGGGCGATTTGTTGCGCGCAGGCATAGCTACTTTGATGAAGGGGGCACTCCTGTAAGCCTCGGCATCGGAAGGGGCGAGCGGCATGACGTGACGCCGCAATTGCCGGAAAACATTCATGAAATGTTCGCGGTTGCGAAGTCTCTCGCCGAGGGTTTCGATTATATAAGGGTAGATCTCTATAATGTAGGAGGGCGGATCTATTTTGGTGAGTTCAGCCCTTTTCATCAGGGAGGATTTGGTCCTGTCTCAAGTCGCGGGTGGGACAAGGCGCTCGGCGATCTGTGGCGCTTTCGGTTGCCTGCTTATCAGCCTCAGTAAGGATTTTTCTGTACGAGCTTCTGCAAGCACGTGACTTTGTGTGTCTAAACATTGTCCGCAAGATCTGTTGGTACCACACCCAGGCCTCCCTGGCTTTCTGTGGATGGCATGCTTTTGAGCAAGAAAACGAATGGTGCGAGGTCTACTCAGATTAGTTTGAATGGGTCGTGCATGCCACCACTTGTTATCAATAACCTAAAATTTCCGAGTGAAGGTCATGCAGTGGCTCGGCGCGTTCCAAGGCCGGTCGTCCCACCAATTACCGCGGCTCGTGCCGGCGCAAGACGCCGAGGCTGTCGTCTGTTGGGTGCAGGTTCTGAGCCGCGACACCGTTGGTCGATTTCCACAAGGAGCGGCCTGGAATTCTTTAACCGCTCGCAGCGCCCGACGTCAGCGACGAGATTGACATCTCGTGTGGAGAATACTCGGACCTGTCACGTACTCGGAAATTTCGGCGATCAATCTGCCTTGACCACTCGCTCAATGTCGGCAGTGGCTATCTTCATAAGGTCTGGAGCCGGAAAATGCCGAGCAGTGTGTGGGAAGGGCATATACAGGTCCGTTGCGGGCGTAGTCTGGTGCCAATTGCGAAAAGCATCGATATAGTCACGTCGCTCCTGGGACAATCCAGAAGATGTTCGGGTTCCGGTCTTCGGGTCGTTGGTCAAGCCCGCTGCACCGTCCAGGCAAAACATCAAGACCCGTTTTTGTCTTACGAGTGAGTCGCCAAGTACCTTTTCCATACGTTCTATCAGCTCGCTGTCGGCCCCGAACCTGACGCAATCCCATCCTCCAAGGGTGTCGCGGAGCGTCTTGGTCTCACACATCATCGAAATCGGACAAAAACGCGCGACACCATCAAAACTAAGGCGACCAATCGGTGAAGCATGAGAAAAGCGCCCCTCGTCATCCAGGCGTACCATGTAGCCAATGGTTGCCTTGCGCCCCGGGAAGCTTTGGAGCCAGTGAACTTGACGCTCTATGCGATTTGGAAAAGCAATGTCGTCGGCGTCGTGACCGGTCGTATAGACGCCTTTGGCTTCCAGCAATGCACGGTTTTTGGACACGTATGGTCCTACGTTGATCGGATTGTGAAGGACGCGCACGCGCGCATCTCTCGAGGCGATTAACTCAATAATCTCACCGGTGCGGTCGGTGGATGCATCATTAACGGCGATCACCTCGACGTTGTGCCAGGTTTGGCGAAGTATTGAATTGATGGACTTTTCAACTGTTTCCTCGGAGTTGAAGCATGGAATTATCACGGTCAC
Source organism: Maritimibacter harenae (assembly GCF_009882975.1). Taxonomy (GTDB): domain Bacteria; phylum Pseudomonadota; class Alphaproteobacteria; order Rhodobacterales; family Rhodobacteraceae; genus Maritimibacter; species Maritimibacter harenae. The sequence goes on along the minus strand of NZ_WTUX01000011.1, from coordinate 717,047 downwards.
GAGGAGGGGTGCCTCAACGTGTTTCGGCTCGTCAAATGTGATGCGCTGGAACCTGGGCGCGGACCCGGCTTCTAGGCTGAATTCGGGGACGTCGTAGTACATCGCCCATTGCTTCATGGAAATGAGCCAGTCGTCGTCTGTCTCGGCATCGATTGCTTGGAATAGCTCCCTGGTCCCGGACGGCGGCGATGCTTCAGGGTTATCGAGAACGGAAAACGCGGCATCGGCGCCTTCTCGTTTGAATGTTCGGAACGCTCGCAAAACCAGGTTGCTTGATGGGTTCAAGCTTTTCTTCGGGCGCTTGGTACGGCGATATAGAGCCCACGGCGCCCAGAATGGCGCCAAGACTGCCAATGTCGGCGCAGCAAGGATATATGCAGTTTTTCTCTTTTTTTCTTCTCTCTTTTGGGTTCTCTCCCAAGTCAACGCTTCTTTTCGCCTAAGGGTCACTTCACGTGAAAGTAGTCTTTTGAGCTCCTTGTTTTCGGATATTGCATTCGCATGCTGGCTTCTCAATGCTTCATGGGCTGTGCGAAGGCCTACCGAAAGTTGCGCTTCGACATTATTGCTGTCTACTTGTGCGCTTTGGTTGTGGCGAACAAAGAATTCAGCGACGGCGCTTTCGATGTCGCCGGTTGCGGAGATTGCGCTGACAAACTCCAAGAAGCTCTCTTGAGGGTCGTCTATATCTATTTCTATTACATTTGATTTATTTTCAAGAAAATATGTGATGTTTTCTTCGATGGTATTGACCATATCTTCTGACGCACATTCATTGTCGCGATCTTGCATCAGAATAGATCTGTTGTAGCCATCCAGTATCGAATACCTGTGGTGCCACCGCCGGTCATAACTTTCGGCAACTTTTTGTCTATCGCGCGTGAGGTGTACGTATAGCGCCCTGTCTCCATACGCGTCCTGCAATCTTCCAAGCATCCAGGAGAGCCTATTGTCAGCTTCGATATGGCCCTTTGGATAAGCAAATCTTTCCGTGCCCAGCATACGGGTTCGCGTTTCATGTCCAGCTGTGTAATTCGTGAAATGCTCACATGCGCGAATGAACGTTTGCGAGCCGCAGCGGCCAGTGCAGAGTACAAAGACATTCTCAATATTTTTTGCGCTCGATGTGTTCATTTTTAACCTGTTCGGTGAGCGCAGCTTGACCATGGGCTCTTGATTGCTTCATGTCGCGCTACGTCGCGATGGCGAAAGGGCGATGTGCTGGCTGTTCTTGTTTGCAACTTACGCAAAGGTTCATTTGGGCCGCAAGCGGTTCAGGCCTGTAAAGATTGCGATCGAGGCTTTGGGCTCCGTGAGTAACCAATACCTAGTACTTCGTCGAAAACTGGAGAGGGCGTCGGTGGTCGGTTGGTTCGCGATCTTCGTTATGCATCTAGGCGATGTTTCGCGGGATCCATGACCGTTCGCGTCCGAGCAACGCACCGGGCTGCTTCTGTGGTAGCGGTCGCCGCAGGATCAGACTGCGGTATCAATCGGGGAACGATGGGGAATTGAGGTTATTGCCATATTCAAGACGCGCAGCGCAATCGCTGCGTGGTCTCCAATGCATTTTTCTGTTTGGACTATCTTGATCAGCCTGACGGTGGTCAGGTCTGCTGTCAGCGCATAGACCTTGCTTTTCATAAGCAGTTCGGTCTTTCTGGCCGCCAAGCATTTATTCCGTCAAGGTCAATCAGGTCTGTCGATCTCCGAGGGCCCGTGCTCGTTCGGCTGCTCCGCAGGAAAGAGGGCTGACACGGGAACTTCGAGGGCTTGTGCGATCCTCCAGAGCCTGGACCCGGAGACCCGGTTCTGAGCGCTTTCGTACTTCTGAAGCTGTTGGAACTTCACGCCGATGCGCTCTGCCAGCGCGACCTGGGTGAGGCCCGCATTGAGACGTTCTTTGCGAATTCTCTTTCCGATGAACACGTCGATGGGATCCGGCATGCGCGAAATAGCGCACCGAGCACGTGCGGTGTCAAGCGGCCAAACCCGACGGTTGAGGCGGTCAGCGCGGTACTGCGTGACGTGTCTCGGCCGGGCTGACGGAGGGGCAGACATCGTCGCCCCACGAGTGCCTGGAGACGGCGCTCAAGACGTGGCGCCGGCTCGTGCTTGACCGGGCGTCCGATGCGCGTGCGTCGCTTGATGCGATGTGTATGTGGTCGCGGGCGAATCTCCTCGCATCTGTGTCCACTCCGGACGCGGTCGGTGTGTGATTTTTTTGTTCTCCACGGGCGCTGAAGCGCCATCACGTCTTCGCTACGCCTTTGAAATAACCGCGAAAATTCGTTCATCCGGGCGCGCCAGAGGAGGGCAAATCTACTCCATAAAAGTGGTCGGGGATTCCCGCTATACTCGGCGCATCAGCAGAAGGAACCAAAGTCGCGTCGGCAAAGGAGAAGATTGATGCGTCAAACGACACCAACCGGGCGAGTGGCCCTAACCAATGAACCAGGAGGTTTCTGATGCCGAATGAAATGAGCGCCCATGACCCGGGCCGGTTCGGGCTCCGCCGTTTCGCCGATGTCCTGCCAAAGCGGGACCCCTTGCTAGGCGAGGACCCAGGGTCTTTCGAAGTCTTTCGTGAAGGCATGATGGCGTCTCTCTTGCCCATGACGCCGCACGAATGGGTTTCTGCCGAAAACGTCGTCTCGATCGAGTGGGAGCTGCTGCAACAGCGCCGCATGCGCGACGCAGGCATTCGCAGCCAAATCCGCGGCTCGATTGTCGACGCCGTCACGGCAAAACGAAGAGCGGACTACAAACGAGACATGCAAACGGCACTTCAACGTCACCTTGTGAGAGGCGGCAAACGAGAAGAGTGGCTTGAGCCCTACGAGTTCGACCAACACGAGGCAAAATCGTTCGGTACGGACCTGGCGAAACGTGCTGTCTCTACGGACGCGGAGGTCCAGGCAAAGGCGCAAAAGGAGATCACCAAGCTCGGCATGGAGCCCATGGAGCTGATGGCGGAAGCCTATCGGTCGGCTCAGAGGTCGGTCACGCATCACCAGCAGGAAATCATCGAGCTTGAGCGGAGGCGTCGTGACGCAAAGCGCGACTACGACCAGCTTCAGAGGTCTCGTCCAATCGACGGCAAGGTGATTGACGGATGAGACATGAAGATATTGGTGACCGGAACCGCGCGAACGCGCAGAAGAGCACCGGTCCCAGGACGAACCGTGGCAAGGCCGTGGTGGCGGGCAACGCCCGCCGCCACGGCGCAACGGCAAAGCCTGACCCGTGGGCGGTCATGACCTGGTACGCCATAATCCTCGACGAGCCTGACGTCTTCTCTTCAGGCTCCGTGATCCCGCGGAGTGATCGCGAGGTTGCGGCCCTCACGCTCGCGCAGTCCGAGGCTGCGCTCGCCCAGGCGAAGCAGTCCCTCATTGATTTCGAGGAGGGGTGGGAGGCGCCCTGTGAGTCGCTTGAAGACCTGCGCAACATGCGTGACCACATACGCGAGGTGTTGTTGGAACACGATGTCACGACACGCGACATGCGCCGCGCCATGGTGCTCCTCGACAAGATCAGGCGCCACGAGGAAAACGACACGGCCATCGGCGGAAAGCGCCACAGGCTCCTTCAGCGCTACCATCGCGAGGCGCGGTCGCGCAGGCGCCGCGCCTTCGAGGCCTGGATCGAGGTGAACAGCCCGGGAGAGGAGGCCTGATAAGGCCGATTTACCGAAACAAAGCCAGAGTTCATCTTGGGGTTGTGTGTGGGGCGGGGCGCTTCGAAGGAGTGGGTGCCCGTCAAAACACCCTCGATCTTAACCTTAACTGCATCTCTCGGAGGGCAAACCCCCGATAACGTTCCACAGCGGACCTACCGCCCCACCAGCCCGCCCGCCTTGCGGCCGCAGGCAGCCCCACCACGGTGTCCACCGGCCAATTCAAACGCGGCTCATGGCGCCACCAACGGCCTCCGACCGCCCAGCAGGTAGGCCGCAGCCTCCAGGATCACGCCGTTGGTGTTCACGTCGCCATAGCCCGTCATCGGCGTTCCGCTCAGGGCATAAGTGCCGACAATGAACCCCGCGCCCGCGCCCGTGGCCCGCGAAGTCGGCCCGGTGCTTTCATTCGCAGGGGATGCGCTTGTCCCGATTGGCGCTCGATCTGTGGCGGCGTGTGTGCGACCACACCGTGAAACGGTCGGCCGGAGCATACGCCTCCGTTCATGCCTCGCGGCCCCGGCCGGGGCCCGTATGATCCGTCGCCTCGCCATCGCGGTCTGCGGGTTTGTCTCGCTCATCGTCCTCTGTATCGGGGCGGTTTCGCGCCATGACTGAATACAGGTCGCGCAGCTCGCGCTCCGTCACGCCATCCGCTTCCATGACAAGGCGGATCATCGGATCAGCCAACATCTCTTCGACGAAGTAATCCTTTAGAGCGACGCCCGTGAGCTTGTCCTTTGCAGCCGCGTGTTCGAAGGCCGCAAGCGGGACCGTCAGCGTTCTGGCAAGGCCGGGATGGGATGACCGCGTTGGAAGCCGCAGCAGCACATGGGGTGTCCAATGGCGCGGTTCATGGAGGTTCTCCGGAACGGGAATTTCCGTTTCGATTTCGTATTCCCCGGCCGGAAGCACCTCGTCGAAACCGTCGAGTTCGAATGGCCGAAGAAAAACAGCAGTCGTCTTGATTGCAACACTCATGTCGATCCTCCCGGGTTATGCGTGCCAAGGCCCGCCCCAACAGAAACTTTGGGCCGCCGGGCGGTCTTGCGAATGCGGCCAGGAACACGCGACGTTCCAGGCAGTGCGCAGCTTGTCTTTTTCGGAGCCCGCCGCTTGCCGTGGTTAGATATATGCCATCCAGGGTTCCCTCAAGAAGGCTCCCAGCACGCCTGTGGCGCGATCTCGCGGGTCCAGACCTCGAAATCCGTCAGGTCGACAGGCCCGAATGTTTGCGTCAACGGCACATCGGCCGCGTCGCGTCCGCGTGCAATCAGGACGCGTCCGATACGCCGCGTGTTGTTTCGGGGGTCAAAGACCTGCCAGGCCCCGCCGAGAAAAACCTCCACCCATGCCGCGAAGTCATCCGGGGTCTCGGGCTCCTTTTGTCCGATTTCGCTGAGATAACCGGTGCAGTAACGCGCTGGAATGTTCATGCAGCGGCAAAAGGCGATCGCCAGATGCGCGAAGTCGCGACAGACGCCGTGGCGCACGCTCAACGTCATTGATGCGGTTCGTGTGGCGTCAGCTTTCATGTAGTCGAAGCTGACATAGTCATGAACGAAGTCGCAGATTGCTTGCACGCGTGGCCATCCGGACGCTGTGTGTTCGAACAAATTCCAGGCCTGGTTGGACAGGAGATCCGTGTCGCAATAGCGGCTGCCAAGGAGGTAAACGAGGGTCTCGGAGGGTAGGTCTTCAACCTTGAACTGCGCTGCGTCGTGCGCGATCGGATCGCGCTGACCGGTGTCGCGCAGAATGCCGTCGCAGGACAAGGTGAACTCTCCTGCCGGTGCTATCATCCGTGTGCACCAATTCCCGAAACCGTCGTAGTAGCCTGCAAGCGGTACATCGGGCGATGTCGTGAGATGGTCTTTCCGCTCCAGGTCGCCACTGCGCGAGCCATGGACGTTCAGGATGGCAATAAGCGGCGTTGGCTGCGTCAGACGGTAACGCAAGCGGCACCCGATCCGCATGCGGATACCACGCGCTTCACTGGCCGGTGTGGGAGGTGAAACGGTCACCATGGTGTCAGGCCAGAACCGGAAAAGCCAGCAAGGCGAGCATGCCTGCCAAGCGCCCCACACGCGCTAGGATGGTCTTGAGTGACGAGGAATGCGGCACGGTATTGGTGTCCACCGTCTTGGCTCCGTCTCGATCCGGCAAATCAGTCTTTGCGGGATCAATTGGTGGTCTCGTCTGTAGGCGCGGGGGATCGGATTTCGTGGTCCCGGCCGCTGGCAGGGGGGCATCGGCCTCGGGGCGTGAGGGCATGCCTTCGTTTTCTGCCACTTGAAGCGGAAATCCGTCAGGACCCGTGGAAGGGGGGTGAGGTGTCATGACAAGGACAACTTCAACAAAGCCACAGCGGCCAAGGCGTATTCTTTCTTGTGATAATCTCCAAGGAAATGACCGTCGAGCTTGACCTCCCAAATTCCGTTCCGCAGCCGGAGCTGGATACGGTCTTTTTGTTTTTTCGTTTCCGGCCGGACCGTTTCATGCGTCATGGTGACGGGTCTCTTCGCGGCCGTCGCAGCCTCGGTCTGTTCGACGCGCCATGCATCTTCGAGCAGCATGACGGCACGTATGAATTCTTCCGCATATTCGTCAGAACTGCGGAAGTCATGCTCATGCTGGGTCATTCTCATCGGTTCGACGAAGCGCGCCCGCAGGTGGTCGATGAAGCGAGGCTCCGTTTGGGCCATGTAGGCGATCAATGTTTGAAGGATCCGCTCAAGGGCGCGCACGCGCCGTTCGAGATCGGTTGTCTCTGGCAACGGTGTTGGCATGTCGTTCTTCCTCCTTCTCGTCCTGGGGGCGACACCGTCTGGAGATCCGTCCGTTGTCACGTGCTGTCGCGGGTCTTCCTTGTCGGGGCCCGGCGCACTTACGGCCTCCGGACGGAGTTGCCGCCGGCGATGATCCGGTTGATGAGCGCCGCGACGGCCTGGTGTGTTTCGGCATCCGGGCCATCGGTATTTTCGTGCGTCGCCGCAGCATCGCGCAGAACTCCCACAATCTCGTGTTGCGGAAGCACTTCGTGGTCGTTCATCGCGAGCAGAAGTGCCTCGCAGATCGACAGGGCCGCCATGCCGGCGAGATCTGTGTGGTCGGGCATTGTGGACAATCCTCGTTGCTATCAGGCGCAAAAGGCCGTGACGCGCCGGAGTGGTTCGTTCACTGTTGCATGAAATGTGCTATGCATGACTGACATGAAGCAGTCGGCAGGCGAAGTTTTTCGAGTAATGTCGTCCGTCGGATCTGCCCGCACCGCGAGGGGGCGCATGAACATCCCTGTAAACCTACCGCTCACCCGCAAGCTCTCCACCTTCGTAGCACTGTCGAAGGCCGAGTTGGCGCTTCTGGATCATTTGCATCAGCGCAACCGGTTCTTCAGCGCCGGTAGGGATATGGTGCATCAAGGGCAATCGGGGCAGGCCGCCTACGTACTCATGTCAGGCTGGGTCTGTTCCTACAAGCTTCAGCCCGACGGAACGCGCCAGATCGTCGACTTCCAGATTCCGGGTGATTTCCTCGGATTGCGTAGCGTTCTCTTGCGTACATCGGATCACAGTTTCGAACCGATCGTGGACATCGAGGCCGCGGAGGTGCTGACGGAAGACCTGCTCGAGGCGTTCGCCCAGACGCCTCGCCTCGCGACCGCCATCCTCTGGGCCGCGTCGCGGGACGAAGCAATGGTCGTGGAGCATCTCGTCGGGATCGGTCGACGCGATGCGGTCGTTCGGATCGCACATTTCCTTCTGGAGCTTGGATCGCGGCTTGCCCTGGTCGGCTTGGGCGACACGAAGGGCTACGACTGCCCGCTCACGCAATACCATCTTGCCGATGCGCTGGGGCTGAGCGCCGTTCATGTGAACCGCGTCCTGCGGCAGCTTCGTGAGGCAGGCCTCGTGACGTTCCGCGAGGGCCATGTGCGTTTTCACGACCTTGACCGGCTGGTTAAGCTGGCTGACTTCGATCCGGCATACTTGGACCACGCCGGGCCACTCCTCAAGTGATTTGAGCCGACCACCGGACGGCGGGAGCCGAGCGATGCTCGGATTAGGGGTCGTTTCGCGAATGTACTGCGCGCTGCTGTCCTTGGACTATTGTCATTGGTTCAAACATCGGTGCGCCAAGCATATCGAGAAGCGCGTCGCGCTAATCCATGTCAGCGGCAATCCCCCAGAACGTGGTAGTGGTTGTCGAAGGTATTTGTGCGGACATCATTGAGCTGACGAGAAAACCGTCCTTTCCAAGCAGGCGAGGCCATTATGCTAGCTGACAGTCGAACGACCTCCGAAACGTCAACGGTCTGCCGGGAATACGCGGAACGTGGCTTCAGTCTGTGCAAGGTTGCTGACAAGAGCGCGGCACGCGCATTGGCCTCCCAGACACGCGTCGCGCGCTTTGCGGGCGGTTCCACGATCTTTGCACAAGGTGAGCCCGCCGACAGGATCGGGATACTGACATCGGGAACCGTGAAGGTTGTCGACCTGACAGAAAATGGCGTGGCGCACATCCTGAGCCTGCTGTCGGCCGGGGACATCATCGGAGATATTGGGTCGCCCGAGAACCAGCTCGGCTGGGAAGCCGCGACGGACGTGATGATGTGCTGGCTCACGCGTGCCAGTTTCGAGCGATTGCTGGCCGACCACGCGTCGTTGCAGAAGGGTTATCTGGCCGCGATCGTCCGGCAGCTGGAGAAGGAGCGTCTCTGGACGTCATCCATGCGGAGCAGGGGAACACTGCAGCGCGTTGCGAGCTGGCTGTTCGTTCAGGTCCCGCCGGACAGAGGCCTGACCGAAACGCTGTTGCCGCTTTCGCTCTCGCGGCGCGACATTGCGTCGCTGCTCGACATGTCGCCCGAAACACTCTGCCGGGTTCTTCACACGATCATTGGCATGGGCGCGATCCGGATGCCGACACCGGACCTGGTCGTGGTTCAGAGCTGCCACAACCTGCTCGCAATCGCGAAAGGCGTGCGATCACCACTTCCTGACGGGATGGTTGACGCGACGGGCGTCAATAAATCGCGATCAAGCGGACAGACCGTGGCAAAGATCAACCGGCCTTCCCGCGGTCAAATCCACGGAAGCCCGGGTGCTCCTTCGGTCGTTCGGGCGTCAGGAATGCGCCCGCAGCGCTGATTCCGGATCGCCGACTCGCGCCAGGCCGGACACTCCTGGGAGACCGGCCCGCCGGTTTCCGCACGGAATCGATCCCGGGACGCGGCGGGCTCATTGCATGACCCGGTAGACCGCGTTGCGCAGCTCAGGGTGCATGATCCAGACCGACGGCTGATCGGCCTCCGGGACTGTCCTGACGGCGAATATGCCCACGGCGCGGTCGCCGTCCTCTCCCTTGCCCTCTTCGATATCGATGCCGAGGTAATCCGCGAGGAGGTCGCCAACCTTGCAGAGCACCTTCATGACCGTGTCGGACGACTTGTAGCCGGCGGCCCGGCCCATCTGGTCGATCGTGCTTCCATCTTCGCGCGCGATCGCCTGGGCTCTCAGTATGGCGGTCTGGCCGCGTGATATGGGCGTTTGAAAGAGGGCTTCGACGAATTCCTCCTCGCTTGGCACGAAGAGCGACACGCGCTCCTCCCAACGCCGCACGCTCTTTCTTTCAACATCGCGCGCGGCGATCTTGGTCATCAGGGCCGCGATGGCTTCGCCCTCTGTGTCGCCCTCGGCCTGTGCGATCAGGCCCTGTGCCTTGGACGGAGGCTTAGGGAAGGCCCTTGCAATGCATACACCGGCCAACCGACCAGCCTTGATCCGGTACTTGGCATGATCTTGCTCGAAGATGTCGGAGACATCGGCGCTCCTAATCGGTCTCGCGACCGCGGTCTTGGGCGGCGTCGCGATGACGGCCAAAGCGCGGCCTGCCGCTGTGTTCCTATTCATGTTCAGCTTCCTATCCATGTGTTCGAAGACACCACCGCGAAGGCCAGGACAAATAGGGCCAAGGCGGCGGCCAGGAGGCGAAGCCTGTTTCTCCGCCGTAGGGCCGGTGCCGCGTCCGCTTTCAGTTTCGCGCCGAACCTGTCGTTGAAACTGGGCTCATCCATGTGGCCGTTCTTCCATAAAAAAAGCCCGAGTGCTGCGTGGGTCACTCAAGGATGCACGCGCCGCTCCGGCGCAAATAGGGTCTGTCGCATTCCCAGTCATCGCCGCGACGGTTCAGATGCGCGAAGTCCGGGATGAGGACCTCTTCACATTGGTCACGCTTGGCTCGAAAGCCGCGATCGCATTTCCAGTCAGCGCTGGACGGGCCGCCTGTCAAATGGGCGTTCGCGGGGATCTTGAGGGCGACGCACGTATCACCGGAGGCACGATAGCCTCTCAGACAGACCCATCCCGTGGCGCTGAAGTCATCCGTCAGACGGGCGTTGTCGGGCACCTCGATCTTGACGCAGGCGCGACGCTCCAACCTGTATCCCCAGTCGCACGCGATCATGGCGCTGCTGTATTGCTGGACGAGATAGCCGTTCTCGGGAACGTCTATGGGCTCGCATTTGTCGCCTGAGCGCCGGAACGTCCGATCGCATTCCCATCCGTTCCCGCGCGCATTCAGGTAGGCGTTGGTCGGAACCGGAATTTCGAGGCACTCACCATCCCGTTCCACGAATCCATGGGCGCAAACCCATCCGGTCCCGTATGTGCGTCCGGTGGCGTATGCATTGTCAGGGATCGAAAGGGCGACGCAGTCGCCCGCGTTTTCGCGAAAGCCGTCGTCGCATGCCCACTCGTCGCCAAAACTCCGTTGGTGCGCGTTTGATGGGACGGCTTCGGGTGAGGACTGGGCCGTTGCCGTGAGGGGAGCGACCGCCAAAAAGCCCATGAAGGCGATCGCGTAAGCCGGCGCAAGGCGAGACCCTCGTCCAATCAGGCTGCTGCTGCGGATCATGGTGACCAACTCAAGGAAGGTACGCGACGTGAGTTTCGGGTAATTTGGAATGGGTCTGATGACTGCAAGACCTCCGCTGCCACACCTGGATGTGGATGACATGCTACTGGACTTGAAGGCTTGCGGTTATTTCACTGTCGGCAGCACTGCGACAGGGATCCAAACCACCTTGATATTATCGCCCTCTCGCGGCCAACAGTCAATCCAATAAGGTCACCTGCGAGCTCAATGTCGCCCTGGTACTCGGTGACCGCATCCAGACGTCGTCGCCTCAATACGGCGTTTTCGCTCGGTGTTCTGAGCCTTTGTCGGCGGCGATCGTCACTGCGTCTCTTGGCGGGGCGAGGCGACCGTGGCAGAGCCTGGATCAGGGTTCACGATGATGTGGCGTCGTCCTTGTGCGTCTCCTGCGCTTTCTGGGCGGCGGGGGTCTGCAAAGGTCGGCCATAGCCAAATCTCTTTTTCGGAAACTGCTTTGGCGGCCGACTGAGGAATTCGTTGAGGTCGAGCTGCTTTTTCATCGGTGAGTATCCCATGGGTAATGGTCCTTTCATGGTTACGCGGTCTTCCGGTCGGGACGCGTCAAGCTGGCCCGGCGCGAAACGTCCACGGGTGTCCGACGCGCCGGTCCCAATTCCGGCTGTGTTCCTTTACGCGGAGGCGGGGCGCCCTGGCGGATATGTTACCTGACTTCCAGGTCGCCGGCCGTGTTGCGACCGTCACTGTCAGCTTCGATTTCAAAGCTGACGTTCTGGCCGATCTCGACGCGCTCCAAGCCCGCGTCCTCGATCGCCGAGCCGGGTAGGTACACCTCGTTTTCGCCGTTCTCCGGCTGAATGAAGCCGAAGCCATTCTGGGTGTTGAACCATTTGACGGTGCCATGTGTCATGTCGAGGGACTTTCCTGTGGTTGCTGTCCGCAATATGCGACAGCCCGGCAAGTCGGGTCTAAAAGCAATCTGGCGCCGGTGAAGGAAACAGTGTGCGCTTTGAACAACGAAGCTACATACATATGGGCGGTGGCAGGCTAATTTGCAACGAGGCCCGCAGTTGCCGGCGCCGGCTTGCGGCCATCGCAGCGGCCGTTGGGCCGGTCGGTTCAATTCGACAGGCGCCCTCTTGCGTCCTTGTAGAAGACGAGCCTGCGGCTGTTTTCGTCCCAAAGCCTGAGGCGGGCGCACTGTAGACTGTCCTTGAGCGTGATCCGCTGTGCGTCCGCAAGAGGCGCGTGGTCGCGAAGCACCTCGTTCAATCGGTAGAACGGAATGCGGCTTGCCAGGTGGTGGACGTGGTGGACCCCGATATTGGCCGTGATCCAGCGCAGAATTCCCGGCAGGACATAGTGCGAGCTGCCGTGAAAAGCCGCGCTCTGGATGTTCCAGTCGCAGTTTCTGTCCCACACCGTATCTTCGAACTGGTGCTGCACGTAGAAAAGCCACATGCCCGTCATGGCCGCCAGGAAGAGGGTCGGAAGGATGACGACAAACACGACCTCGGGGCCGCCGAACCACGCCACCATGCAGAGCCCCGTGCCGATCGCGGCATTCGTGGCCATTGCGCTGAACCAGTATTGCCAGCCCGAGCGCATCTGTCCAACCGGAACCCGGTTCTGCAGGAAGAAGGTGTAAAAGGGAACGACGACGAACAAGAAGGCGGGATGACGCAGTAGCCGGTAGAGCCCTCTGCCCAGCCGACCCTTGGCCTCGTATTCGCGCACGGTCAGGGTCGGTATGTCGCCGACGCCGCGCTTGTCGAGATTGCCGGTGGTTGAATGATGGATAGCATGGTTTCGGCGCCACACGTCGTAGGGCGTGAGCGTGAGCACGCCGATCCCGCGCCCGATCCAGTCACTCAGTGTGCGGCTCTTGAAGAAGGCGCCGTGGCCACAATCGTGCTGGATCATGAAGAGCCGCACGAGGAAGGCCGTATTCCCGACCGCGAGGGCGAAGGCAAGCACCGGGCTGAAGGATATCAAGCCCCAAGCCAGCCCCCAGATTGCGGTGAACGGGATCAGCGTGATCCCAAGCTCGAACCAGCTGCGCGCGGCAATCGGCTCGCGGTAGCGCATGAGGGCGCGCGCCCAGTCCGATGGAGTGACGGCGGCGGTGCGATCGGCTTGTTGCGGTGCTTGTCCCATTCGTTCCTTTCCCGGTCCCCAGACGGGCCGTTCAGGCGTGTTCGCGTTGATCATTCAGGATCTTGGCCAGACGCGCCTTTCGCAGGCGATCGGTTTTGCTGGTCCGTGCCGCCGTTTCCGTCGTCACGATCTCGCGCGCCACCTGGGTGGTTTTGTCCATCAAAGTCCTTGCAACGGGGGCTACGGGTTTGAAGAGGGTGTGTTCGTTGAGTTTCGTCATGTGTCGCGCTCCTTTGCGCGGGGCCTTGAGGTGTCGCCGGCCACACGGCTCAAGGGCCTGTGTGCCTGGGGCGATCTGCTTCCGGCGAAGCTCCGCAGATGTAATCGTGGCGGAGGCTGAACAAGGTCGGTGTAAGGATCGGCGGGGGCGGGTCGCTCCTGCATCCACCAGTTGTATCGGTCAGGTGAGGACGATGTTGATGGCGAATTCCCGACCGTCGCCGCCGCTTTCGACATCGAATGTCAGAGGTTGCCCCTCATCGAGGATCTCGATGCCGGCGCGCTCGAGTGCGGTCACGTGAACGAAGACGTCGTTCGAGCCGCTTTCCGGTTCGATGAACCCGAACCCTTTTGTCTTGTTGAACCATTTCACGGTGCCATTAGCCATCGTGCGTTCTCCTAATTGGTGCCATCCGCGGGATGCGATAGCCCGGCTCAGTGTCGTCACGAGAACAACTGAGGCCGTTAGGAGACAGAAGGTCGGGGGAAGTATCTTAGCGAATTAGAAATGGGCTCGGTCCGGCGCATTGGCAAGGGCAGAGGGACAATTCTCTTGGTTGCCGTCCAGAACGCGGCATCACCCATGTTCGCTGTTCACCGGCGATAACGTTGGTGTTGGCCTTCAAGCCCAAGACAAAGCCCTCCGGTTACCGTCGCTTGGGGCCGACCAGGCCACCTGATAGATACAGTTTCCAAGGAATCGCTCCGGGCATTCCGGCTCTCGACGACCCCACAACTTGTTGGTCACGGATCAACGCTTGCCAATCAGCCCTTCTCGGTTTCCAGTGCCTGCAGGAACGTACAAAGCCTAGACGACTTGCATTTGCCGTGGCGTTGAGCGCGCCAAGCATTGGCCAACAGTGGGTAACGAGGAGGGTAAGATTGATGGTTCGGACAAGGTCGAGGGCGCCCAAGGTTCAATCACCACGAGAGCTGCTTCGCGAGATCTGTGCACCGCATATTCTGCCGGGCGAGAACGCCGAGACCCATGAAACACTGCGTCAAGCGTTGCTCAGTGATCTGGCGCCGGCCACGCCTTACGAAACACTTCTCGCCGAGCACCTTATTGCACTTGAGTGGGAGGCACTGCGCCATCGCCGGCTCCGTGACAGTCTTCTGAGAGCAGAGTTTCGTGTCCAAGCCGAGGGGGTGTTCGCGAAAGGCATAGTCGAAGCTGTCCACGATTTCGAACAAACTCCGGAGTCGAAAGACCTCGCGTTCGATCTCGTAGCTTCCGACCCGGAGAGACGGGAGACGGCCCTGGCGGCCCTCGCTGAACTTGAGATTTCGGTCGAAGAGATCATGGCCAGAACGTACACGAGCCTCGCGAAGGACCTTGAGCCGCACGAGCGTCAGATCGCAGAGATCGAGACCCGCCGTCGCAAGCTCCGCGAGGACTTCGATCGATTGAAGTCCGCGAACGCTGTCCTCGTTGAGGATGCGGAGGAGGTCTCGGAGTGACGTCGGCCCGCCAAAGTCGGGCGAACCAAGCGAATGCTCGGAAATCGACCGGACCAAAAACGGCCCGAGGTCGTGCCATCTCGTCCCGCAACGCGCGCAAGCACGGCCTCAATTCTCCTCCAGCCTGGGAAGACGTGACCCGCTATTACCGTATCATCGTGGATGACGCATCGGCGCGTCCTGATCCGATGGCGCACAGTGAATGGGCACGCGCGGCCCTTGCGCTTGCTGAGGCGGAGGCCCGACTTGCCCAGTGCACGACCGTTGAGCACATTACCATTCTTCAATTCACGGAGGGGTCGGACAACGGTGTAGAGGTGGGATCTCCGGAAGTCGCTATGAAGATGGATCCAGCCCATGAACACATGGCCGCGCTGGTGGAATTGCTCTCGGAATCGGAGGATCCGGTCATGGGTCGGATGTTGAAAAGCTGCAAGAGACGGACCCGGATGGCCCGGCGCGGTTGTATCGTCGCCTGAGATCGCTGCGGCGCTACCGCCGAGAAGCAGAAGCCCGTCGCCGCAAGGCCCTGAAGCAATGGCTGATGGTTTCCGGCGGGCAGGGCAACTCGGCAACGGCAACGACGGCTGTCGGAGGGTGATGCATGGGGGCCCTGGTACATCAAGCCCAAGGAGAGACGGGGACGCTTCACCAAAATCCCGAAACGAACCCATTTGCACGCAGTAGTTGTCTTTTTGCGCGGCGATTTAATGTAAGTTACTGGTTTATTTAAGTAAAATTTAGAGTCCCCCCAGGGGGCATCAGGGCGTCATACGGATTTAAAGGTTACCCCTTGTTACCAGGCAAACCGGCAATAACGGTTCGTCTTGGGTGGCAAACCCCCGATAACGCCTAGCTTGGCCTTTCACCCCCCCAGACAACGCCCAAGCTCTCATCCCCGGATCACGCCTCTCGGTGATCCCCGGCCACGCCAGCCGCCAAGTCCTCGGAAAACAGGCTCACTCGTACGGCGCGAGA
The DNA here is from genome assembly GCF_009882975.1 of Maritimibacter harenae. GTDB lineage: Bacteria > Pseudomonadota > Alphaproteobacteria > Rhodobacterales > Rhodobacteraceae > Maritimibacter > Maritimibacter harenae. Next base: position 701,659 of record NZ_WTUX01000011.1, on the reverse strand, counting down.
ACGACGTCGAAGGTGCCTTCGATGTCCATCCCGGCTGCCAGATCGATGTCGCGGCCGAAATTGTCGCTCGGACCGGCGCGGCCTTCGAAACTGCCGGCCACGGAAAGCTCTTCGCCGGAGACGGAGGAACTGGCGAGCGTCACGGTGAGGGCGCCGTCTTCGGCATCCTCGCCGGCGTAGTGGCGCGTGGTTTCCCCGTCGGTCACGCTGCTCACCCTGAGTTCGCCGAGGTCCGCGTTGGTGCCGGCGAAGCTGAAGCCCAGCGAGAGGGCCCCGTAGGGCGATGCATCGTCGACGGGTCGTGCGTTGATGCTGAGGCTTCCGTAATCCGCCGACCCGGACCAATCGCTCTGGCTGGCCCAGAGGTCGTAGGCGTAGGTTTCTCCGTCGATCGTCAATGCGAGGTCGCCGCGCTCTTCGGCCTGGGCTGCGCCCACCGAACAGGCGAGGAACAGGAGGGGCAAGGGTTTGAACATGGGTTATCTCTGTGCCTTATCGTGAAATGCAGGCAGCCTAGCACGCATTTCCCCGCCGCGCGAAACGCCAAGTCCCGGGCGGGCGATCACGTTTTCCGTTCGAAATGCTCGCGCGTGCGGTCGGCGAAGGTGAGAACCCGGTCCGTCCCCGTCCAGACCGCGACTTCGCCTTCCATCCCGTCCGGGTCTTCGAAGGTGATGAGGCGGACCGCGCCGAAATCGGTGATGATCCCGTCCGAGGCACCGGCGTCGAACAGGCGCCGGCGTACCAATTGCAGCGTCGCTTCGTCGGGGACTTTCAGGGCGAAATGGTCGATGTGGCCGCGCGCGCCCATGCGCGTCGAACCTGCCTCGTGCCCCGTGAGTTCCGACATTTCGAACGGGTGTAGGGAAAACCCGCCGCCAAGGTCGATGAGCGCGTGGCGCAGCGTGCCCCCGCCGGGGCCGGGCTCTCTCAGGTCGTAGCGCGTTTCGGCGTCGAACATCTCCTCGTAGAACCGGATCAGGCGGTCCATGTCCCTGGTGAAGAGCGTGAGGTGATGCGTTCCGTCCGTGAGCGGCATGGCGGACTCCGTTGTGGGCTCCAATATAGCACGGTTTCGGGGCGACGCGGACATTCGGCGTGAAGGCGAGGATAATGGGGCTGCCCCCGGGGCCTGATCCGGACCCGCAGGATGGGCGGACGATCGCGCGCCACGATGTTGCGCAACACATGGTCGGTATGATCGGCGCCCGTTGATCGCCGCGCCGCACGCGTTGTCTCATAACGCTGGTGTCAGGGGTGATTAGGGCGCTATGGTTCGGGGCAGGGTGCCCGGGTCGCACCCTACGGGAGGTCGAGGACAGCATGGTCACCGGATTGGCCTATCCTCGACGCATCAGGGGCTGCGGCAATGTGGCTTTTTGCTTTCTATACCCTGTTTGCGGCGGCGCTGGCGTTCGTCCTGGCGGACCGTTTCCTGTGGCTGATGGATCGGAAAGCCGCGCCACGTTGGGTCGGGCCGCTTGTCGCCGCGCTCTTGGCCCTGTTCGTCTATCCGTTCGCGTTTCTCATTCTGCTGGGCCTCGTCAACGAACTGCTCGGCGGGTCGTCCGAAATGTTGGGTTTCATGATCGGCGTGATCGGGGGCGCGGGCCTTCTGGGCGGGGTGATCGGCGTGGTCTTGGCCGTGTTGCGGCGAAGACGCACCAGGCGGGTGTGACGCATCAACTGGCGATCTCACGCAGATCGCTACCGAACCGGCCGCTCACGGGCGGGTCTTCATGCTCTGACCGGCGCTTCCAGTCGGAAAGCGTCATCAGGTCGCGGATGTCATCGATGTCGGCTCGCGCGAAGCCCAAGGCGGCGATGTCGCTATCGGACAGACCACGGTCGAAGGCATCGACCACGATGTCGAGATCCTGGTAGTCATGCCCGATCCCGAACTCGTCGGAGACGCCCTTCGCCATGTCGGGGGACGGACGCTGGTTGCACACCGAAGGGGGCAGTCCCAGGGCGTGTGACAGTTGCCTGACCTGCGTTTTGTAGAGGGCAGTCATCGGTTGGTAGGGCAGATCGTCGATACCATCCTTCACGAACCATCCCACCCTGGCTTCCGACATGTTCGCCGCACCGATGAGCGATAGGTTCCGCTCCCGCGCCACCTTTTCGAGGATCGCACGGCGGAACTGGTGGCGTTGCGAGAAGCCGAAATCGACATGGTGCATGGTCAGCCCGAAGAGAAGCTTCTTGTACCAGGGGTGTATGGCCTCTCCGCGCCCCACGCGCAGCGTCGTCTTGAAGGGTGTCTCGCCGCAGATGAGGCGGTAACTGCCTGCGCTGATCCTTGCGACGACGGATGAAAGCCTGAGCATCCTGATGAAGAGCGGCTTGTAGACGCCGCGCTTTCGCATTTCGCCGGATATGTCACGGATCTCGAGGTCGAGCCCGAGGTGTTCGGCCAGGAGGCTGGCGTTCGCGGCGATCTCCCGGTCGCTGTCATGATCGAAGAGGTAGATCAGGGTCACGCGGTCCGGACCCACGGCGCGCACGGCCAGGGCCGCGAGTACGGAAGAGTCCAGTCCTCCGCTGAGGCCCAGAACCACCCCTTCAGTTCCCGCGCGGTCGACATGGCGGACAATGTCCCGGCAGATGGCGTTGATCGCCTCGTCCGCGTTGATCATCAGGTTCGGCATGTGTGTTCCTCGCTCATGGCCGGGATGGGCGGTCAGCCGGGCTGTGCCAAAGCCGTTCGCCGGCAGAGGCCGGGAAAAGGACCCGGGTCACCTTCCGGATAATAAATGCATAAAATTGAATGTGGAAAGGAAAATCGTACAGGTCGCGCGGTGCGGCGGCGCCCAGCGACATGTTTTCGGAATTATGATACACTTGGCCATCTCCATCGACGGAGGCATCATGGCCAACTCTCCGCTGCGCGATGACCTGATCTACCTCACGGAAGCGGGCACCGAAACCGAGGTGCTCTACAAGCACGGACATGAACTGCCGCATTTCGCGATGTTCACGCTGTTGGACGACCCCAAAGCGATGGAAGACATCAAGGCGATGTATGGCCGCTACCTGGACGTGATGGCGGAGGCCGGGGCAGGGGCGATGATCTGCGGGCTCGACTACCGGCTGAGCCCGGACTGGGCAGGGCTCCTGGGCCATGACGAGACGGCGTTGGCCGATATCCAGTTGCGGTGCATCGAGCTTTTGCGAGAGGTGTCAGCTCCGTATTCCGATCGGATTCCGCACATCCTCGTCGGTGGCTGCATCGGGCCGCGGGGCGATGCCTATGGCACGGGTGGAACGATGACCGCGGACGAGGCGGAGGCCTACCACATGACGCAGCTCGCCGCGCTCAGGGCGGCCGGTGCCGACATCGCCTGTGCCATGACCTTCAATAACATCCCTGAGGCGATTGGCGTCACCCGTGCGGCAGAACGCATCGGCCTTCCCATAGCGGTCTACTTCTCGCTCGACAGCAAGAGCCGCCTGAACTCCGGACCCAGCCTGCGCGAGGCCGTGGAAACCACGGAAGCGGAGACCGGGGGATATGCCGCTTTCTACGGGCTCAATTGTTCTCACCCGGTCGAATTCGAACCCGCGATCGACACGGGCGACTGGATGGCGCGGATGCGGTCCGTTCGGCCGAATGCGTCCAAGATGGAGAAGATTGCGCTCTGCAAGCTCGGCCACCTCGAGGACGGGGACCCGGTCGAGCTCGGAAAGCAGCTTGGCGAGCTGCACGAGCGGTTCCCGCACCTGAACGTGCTCGGCGGATGCTGCGGCACGGACGAACGTCACCTGCGCGAGATCGCGCGCAACGTCGTCGGTTAGGGCGGCCGGCGGCGCGTGTGCCTTGGCGCGGTTCATGAAGAGTCCCGCGCCGCCCCCCTGAGAGCGTTCGCTCTTCCGCGTGATTCCCCTTTGAAACCACAAACCTCGGAACAGGCGCGTCACGCCAGTGGGGCGCGTGGCGTCATAAACTGAGGTTTATGGCCCTATGCATCAGGCTTACGGGGGCCGTCCTAAACCCCGGGCCGATGGTGGCCGGGCGTGTTTTCCGGATCGTGGGGTCTGTCGGCTTGTCCGGCATGCCCAGAACCAGAACATGTCCAAGGAACAAGACAATGCATATCAAGCGATTTTTCTTTGCCTCCACCGCGGCCGCGGTGATCGGGTCCACCGCGCTCGCCGTCGATCAGGCAGTGATCGACGACATCATCGCGCAGCTTCCGGCCGGCGTGACCAACGTGCACATCACCCATTCGGACAGCCGGGTCGAAGTCGAGGCCGTCGGGCCGGACACCACGTATGAATTCGTCTACGACGCCGCCGGCAACAAGGTGAAGGAAGAGGTGACGAGGCCGGATGGCACGGTCGAGCGCACCTTCAATTCGGACGGGACGATCGCCTCGGAAGAGCACGACGACGATGGCAACGACGACATGTACGATGACGGGGAAGACGACGACCACGACTCTGGCAGCGACGATCACGACAGCGGCGACGACGGCGATGACGATCACGGCGATGATCATGGAGGTGATGATCACGACGGTGGCGATGACGGCGGGGATGACGACTGAGACCGTCGTCCGCCCAGGCCCGGACCGGCAGCTTGCCGGTTCGGCGCCGCGCAGGCTAAGGTCTGCTTCAAGAGGAACATGATGATCCGGAAATTCGCATTTGCATGGCTTGTCGCCTTCACCGTCGCGGGGTCGCCCGTGGCGGCACAGAGCATGCAGGAGATCATCGTCGACCAACTCGTCGACCAGGGCTTCGGCAAGATCCGGATCAGCACCACGCTGCTGGGCCGGACGCGGATCGTGGCCACGTCGCCGTCGAAGAGCCGCGAGATCATCTTCAACCCGCGCACTGGCGAGATCCTGCGCGATTACTGGGACGATCTCGATGACGACGACCACGGTGTGCGGCTCGTCTTGCCTTCCGATGGGTCGTCGGGCGGCTCCGTGACCACGGACGACGACGATGATGGCGCGTCGGACGATCCGGGCGACGATGGACACGACGCACCGGACGCGCCGGACGACGACGGCGGCGACGATCACGGTGACAGCGGCGGCGACGACGGCGGGGACGACGACTGATGCTTGTGACGCACGGTTCGTTCGCCCCGAGGCGCAGCACCCGGTTCCCGGGGTCGCCCGGGACGACGCGCCGTGTTTGACCGTCGCATCATATTCATCGCCCTGGTGATCCAGGCGGTCTGCGCGTTCTTCTTCATCAGCGACATCCTCTCGGCCCATATCGGGTTCCGCGCCGAACCGATCTCGTGGCGGTTGCGCGAGATCATCGAGATCGGTGCGGCGTTCGGGCTGGTGCTCGGCTTCGTGCTGGGGGCGGTCGCGCTCTACCGCGCGCAGCAGCGTCACAGGCAAGCGGAAGCAAAGCTGCGGGCGGCGTCCGGCGCGTTCATGGAAATGGTGGAGGACGCGTTCGACGACTGGGGGCTGACCCCGGCCGAGCGCGACGTGGCGCTGTTTTCGATCAAGGGGTTCTCCGTGCCCGAGATCGCCGCGCTGCGCAGCACCTCGGAGGGGACGGTGAAGGCGCAGACCAACGCGATCTACCGCAAGGCCGGGGTGAACGGGCGCAGCCAGCTGCTTGGACACTTCATCGAGGGGCTCGTGGAGGTGGCGCCGACCCCGGCCCCCGTTCCCGTCCCCGTCGACACGGCGCCGCAGGCGGCCGACAAGGTCGGCTAGCCCGAATGATCGCGAAAAGGCATGACTTCTCGATATGCCTTGCCTAGGCTTCGGGCATCATGCCTAGAATTTCACCGTACCGCCCGTTCACCCCCGATCCCGACCAGATGCAATTGTGGCCCGATGTTTCGGGCAACCGGATCAACGGGCTGGGCGAGACGACGCGGCGGCGGCCCAGGCTGGTCTACTGGGCGCCCGACCCGGATACGATCCCGCACGGGGCGATGCAGCGCTGGTTCTATGCCGCGGCCCCCGACCATCCGGCCTTGCATGCCGCGCGGCGTGATCGGCAGAAGGTTCTCGATGCCCCGCTGGCCGACCTCGCGAAGACGCGCGAAGACCGCGCGCCCGAGGCTTGGACGGCCGCGCTCGACGATTTCGTGCGGGACGGGCACTGCGAAATGACCGGCGTGGCCGAGATGTCGCCGGAGTGGGTCTTCGAAGGCCACGAGATTTCACAGAGCCGGGTCATCATGCTGGCGGTGCGCCACGATCACGAGCGGTTGTCGCAAGCGCCCGAGCCCGAGGCGGGGGCGGAGGTCGTGCGCCAATATGGCCGCGCGGCCGGTGCCGCGAAGAGCGTCGCCTCCTGGCTGCGGGCCCGCGGATGGGAGGCGCAGCCCGTTACCGGACCGATGACCGGCGCCCTGGCATTGATCCCGCCTGCGATCGCCTGCGGGTTGGGCGAGCTGGGCAAGCACGGCTCGCTCATCAACGCCGAACTCGGGTCGAATTTCCGGCTCGCCGCGGTGTTGACCGACGCGCCCTTCGCGCCGACCCCGCCGCGCAAGCCCGGGGTGGACGATTTCTGCCTCAACTGCCGGATCTGCGAGGATGCCTGCCCGCCGGAGGCGATCTCCCAGGAAAAGCAGACGGTCCGCGGGGAGGAGAAGTGGTACGTCGACTTCGACCGCTGCCTGCCGTTCTTCAATGAAACGCAAGGCTGCGCGGTCTGCATCGCGGTCTGCCCCTGGTCACGTCCGGGCGTCGGGCAGACGCTGGCGGCCAAGCTGGCACGCCGGCGCGACCGGACCGCCGCCGAGTAGGCCGCGCACCCCGCGCGGCAGGGCGTCCACGCGGTCGTGGCGCCGGTCGAGGCCGGCGCAGGCTCCGGTCCATCCGAATGGTCCCCTTGATCTCGCGTGCAAATGCCGTGAAACCTCGTGCGGGACCGACACGTTTGAAACCAAGCCCTTTGGCCCGATCCACACGCGACCCACGTTCACCGAAGACCGATTGATTTGACCCGACTTTCCACCAGAACCCGGCGCACGATCTGGGCCGCGATCACCGTCGCTCTGGCGGCCGCGATCGCCTATCTCACGCTCGTGCCGCGCCCGCCGTCGCCGGTGCAGTTCCCGCATGTCGACAAGCTCTACCACGCGCTGGCCTTCGCGGCGCTCGTGTTTCCGACCACGATCCTGCGCCCGCGCTGGTGGGGGCGTATGGCGGTCCTGGCAATCGGTTACGGGGCGCTGATCGAGCTGGTGCAGCCGCTCTTCGGGCGCGATGCGGAGTGGCTGGACCTCGTCTTCGACGGTCTCGGCGTCGCGGTCGGGACACTCGCGGGGGTCTTGCTGCTGCGCCTTGTGCGCCCGCGCGCCCGGGCCTGAAGGGCGGGATACGGCCGGGCAGGTCGAACCCGCCCGGCCGTACGTCTTCTCAGACGCGTTCGAGCGCGACCGCGATGCCCTGGCCCACGCCGATGCACATCGTCGACAGACTCCGCTCGCCCGGCTTCAGTTGAAGCATCGCGGTCCCGGTGATGCGCGCGCCCGACATGCCCAGCGGATGACCCAGCGCGATCGCGCCGCCATTGGGGTTCACGCGCGGGTCGTCGTCGGCGATGCCGAGGTCGCGCAGGGTGGCAAGGCCCTGGCTCGCGAACGCCTCGTTCAGCTCGATCACCGCGAAGTCGTCCGGCGTGCGCCCGAGCCGCGCCATCAGTTTCTTCGAGGCCGGGGCCGGGCCGAAGCCCATGATCCGGGGCGCCACGCCCGCCGTCGCGCCGCCCTCGACACGGGCGAGGGGCGTCAGGCCGTGCGCCTTCACAGCCGCCTCCGAGGCGATGATGAGCGCGGCTGCGCCGTCGTTCACGCCCGAAGCATTGCCCGCCGTGATGGTGCCGTCCGCGCGCACGATGGGACGCAGCTTGCCGAGCGCTTCGAGCGACGTGGCGCGCGGGTGCTCGTCGGTGTCGACCACGACCGGGTCGCCCTTGCGCTGCGGGATCGTGACCGGCGTGATTTCCTGCGCGAGCCGACCCGAGGCGATGGCGGCCGCGGCCTTCTCCTGTGACCGGAGCGCGAAGGCGTCCTGGTCGTCGCGGCTCACGCCGAAGTCGTCCGCCACGTTCTCGGCCGTCTCGGGCATGGAGTCGACGCCGTACTGGGCCTTGAGCACCGGGTTGATGAAACGCCAGCCGATGGTCGTGTCATAGACCGCGTTGGCACGCGAGAAGGCGCTTTCCGCCTTGGGCATGACGAAGGGCGCGCGGCTCATGCTCTCCACGCCGCCCGCGATGGCCAGGTCGATCTCGCCCGCCTTGATGGCGCGGGCCGCGGTGATGACGGCATCCATGCCGGAGCCGCACAGCCGGTTCATCGTCGTCCCCGGCACGTCGACCGGCAGGCCCGCCAGGAGCGCGACCATGCGGGCCACGTTGCGGTTGTCTTCACCGGCCTGGTTGGCGCAGCCGTAGTAGACCTCGTCGACCGACGCCCAGTCGATGTCATGGCGCTCCATCAGCGCCCGGATCGGGATCGCGCCGAGATCGTCGGCGCGCACCGGGGCGAGCGCGCCGCCGAAGCGGCCGATTGGGGTGCGGATGTAGTCGCAGATGTAGACGTCGGTCATGCCAGCTCCTTTGGGCAGGTGAGGTCGGCCACGTGGCCGTCGGTGTGAAGCGGGGCGCCGGTCAGCGCCCGGAGGTCGTCGAGAGAGATCGCGGGGATCTTCTCGCGCAGGATGAAACGCCCGTCCGCCACGTCGGTGACGGCGAGCGAGGTATAGACGCGGGTCACGCAGCCAACCCCGGTGAGGGGCAGGGTGCAGGCCTCGACCAGCTTGGGCGCCCCGGTCTTGGTCACGTGGTCGGTGAGCACCGCGATGCGTTTGGCCGACTGTACCAGGTCCATCGCGCCGCCCACGGCCGGGATGCCGCCCTTGCCGGTCGACCAGTTGNCGCGCACCATCGCGAAGCTTTCGGCCTGGTCGAAAAAGGACGTGCCGGGCTTCAGGGTGATCGCCTTCTTGCCGGCGTTGATCAGGTCCCAGTCCTCGTCCCCGGGCTCCGGCGCGCGGCCGAAATCCAGCACGCCGTTCTCGGAGTGGAAANTCGATGTCCTGCGCGGCGCGCCAGGCGATCTGGGCGTTGGAAAGCTTGATGTCGGCGATGTCGGTCATGGATAGACGGCCTCCGCCCGGTTGAGCGCTTCTTCCTGCGCGGGATCGGAGATCTCGACCAGGTGGTCGACGTAGATGCCGGGTGTTACGACATGCTCGGGCGCGATCCCGCCCAGGGGGGCGATCCGCGTCACTTGAGCGATGGTCGTGGCGGCGGCCGTCGCCATCAGCGGATTGAAGTTCCGCGCGGCCATCCGGTAGGTCAGGTTCCCGTGCGGATCGCCGAGCTCGCCCTTGATCAGCGCGAAATCCGCCTTGAGCCAACGCTCCTGCACGTAGGAGCGCNTCCTGCCGGCCTTGTAGCGTTCCACGAAAACCGTCGGGTCGGCGGAGCGGGGGAAGGAACAGATCAGCTTGTCGACGCGGCCCTGCTCGATGAGCGCGGCGAGACCCACGTGGCCGTTGCCGGCGTTGTTGTTGATCACCGTCAGGTGGCGCGCGCCCTGGTCGATCAGCGCGTGGATCAGCTCGATGGGAGAACCGGCGCCGCCGAAGCCCCCGATCATCACCGTCGCGCCGTCCGCAATGTCCGCGACCGCCTCGGCGGCGCTCGGGGTGGTCTTGTCCATGTCCGCTCCTCCTTCAGCCCTCGGGATAGAGGCGCGGGCCGGGGGCTTGCCAGCGCTTTCGTTCACAGCTTGACCTTTGTTCAATAGGCGGCTTTTCCTGTGCGCATGGTGAACAAACCGACGGATTTCATCGCCTCGCTCGCCAAGGGGCTGCAGGTCATCGAGTGCTTCGGGGCCGAAACGCCGCGTCTCACGATCACCGACGTGGCGCAGCGCACGGGGCTTGATCGCGCGACCGCGCGACGTTGCCTTCTGACGCTGCACGCGCAGGGCTACGCCGATTACGACGGCAAGTTCTTCACGGTCACGCCGCGCATCCTGCGCCTCGGGATGGGGGCGCTCGCGGCACTGCCGCTTCCGCAACTCGTGCAGCCGTGGCTCGATCAGCTGTCCGAACAGATCGGGCAATCGACCTCGGTGTCGATCCTCGACGGGAGCGAGGTGGTCTACCTCGCCCGCGCGGCGCAGCGCCGGGTGATGGCGATCGGGTTGATGCCGGGGTCGCGCCTGCCGGCCCACTGCACCTCGATGGGCCGGGTCCTCCTGGCCGCGCTGCAGGAGGAGGAGGCGCGTGCGGTCCTCGACGCGAGCGATCTCACCCCGCGCACGCCTATGAGCCTTACGGACCCCGACGAGATCATGGCCGAGGTCGCGCGTTGTCGGCAGCAGGGTTTCGCGTTGATCGACCAGGAGGTCGAGCTCGGGCTGCGCTCTCTGGCCGTGCCGCTCTTCAATGTCCACGGGCAGGTGGTCGCCGCGCTCAACACGGGTGTCGCGGCCACGCAGGCGGATGCGGACGAGCTCGTGACCCGCTACCTCGCGCCGCTCGAGAAGGTGCAGGCGGGACTCGCCAGGGTGCTCGCCTGAGCACACCTTCGAAAGGGTCTCTTGCAATCGTTCAAACTTGAACGTTAACCTTTTCCCGGGACAAACGGGGATAGATCATGACGGGACAGGACCGCGACAGGCACTGGTTTCTGGCACAGCTGAAACCGAATTGCGCCCACATCGCCGAACGGAACCTCGGCCGGCAGGGGTTCGAGACCTTCCTCCCGATGGAAGAAGAGACCCGCACGCGCAAGGGGAAATTCATCACCGCCTCGCGGCCGATGTTCCCGGGCTACATCTTCGTGGCCTTCGACGCGGCGCGCGGGCTGTGGCGCAGCGTGAATTCGACTTACGGGATCACCCGGCTCGTGAGCTTCGGCAAGGAGCCCGCGCCGGTGCCCCACGGGCTGGTGCATGAATTGCGCACGCGCTGCGACGACAGCGGCCTTTTCGTCGCCGACGACCTTCCGGAACCGGGGGACGCGGTGACCGTGACCCAGGGACCCTTCGCGAACTTCGTGGCCAAGGTCGAAAAGATCGCGCCCGACCGTCGCGTCTGGGTGCTGATGGAACTCATGGGGGCCCAGACCCGCGTCGCCGTGGACAGCGCGCACCTGCGCGCCGTGTGACCGAAGGGGCAGGCCGATATCCTGGTGTGCGGGGTCAAATCCCTGTTGCGGCGTCGATTGCCTTGCCCTATACCGCCCCGGCACGCACCCGTAGCTCAGCTGGATAGAGCGCTGCCCTCCGAAGGCAGAGGCCAAAGGTTCGAATCCTTTCGGGTGCGCCACTTCCCCAAGATGGACGAAACCACGCCGCTCTCGCAGGGGTTCAGCCGGCTTGTCTCGCGTGGCCATCGCGGTAGCGTGTGACGAAATTGGCCAGAACCCGCGCCGGGGCATGCACCCGCTCCGCGTGGCCCTTGGCGATCAGGGCCTCGGCGTCGTCGGGCGGGAAATAGCCGCGGTTGCGGTAGATGTTGATCCGGGTTTCGAGCCCGTGGCTGTCGAGCTCCGGATGGAATTGGGTGGCGTACACGTTGCGCCGATAGCGGACCATCTGGAACGGGCAGGGGCCGGACCGGGCAAGGTGGACGACGCCCTCGGGCAGTTCTTGCAACGCCTCCTTGTGGCCCACGAACGCCTTGAAGGTGTCGGGCAGACCGTCGAGCAACGGGTCGGCCCGGCCCTCGGGCGTGAGGGTGCAGGTCGTCGCACCCACGGGTTCGCCGTAACGCGCCTTCGAGACCGAGCCGGGGGCGAGGTGGTGGCCCAGGATACCGATCCCGTAGCAGCAGCCGAGAAACGGCATGTCGCGATCGGTGATCTCGGGCATGAGGCCCAGGATCGTGTCCTCGATCTTCGCTTCGACCGGGTCCTTGGTTTCGCGCGGGTCGGAGACGCAGCCGGGGCCCCCGCCCACGATCACGCCCGCGTAATCCGCCAGGTCGAACCCCGTCGGCAGGTCCTCCTGGTCGAGCCGCACGCGGTGCGTGTCGGCGTGCGACAAGCCGCCTTTGGCCAGCATCGCGGCGAATTCATCGTCGGCCGCCGGGGTCTCGGGGCGCAGCTGGAGGATCAGGAACGGCTTCATACGTTCCGCTTTAGCGCGCCCGGCCCGTGACGCAAGCTCAGAATGTCTCATCGCGGCGGGCCAATGCCGCGCGCAGCGGCGCGAGCTGGGACTCGTAGGCACGCCAGGCCTGCGAACTGCCGGTGTAGATCCCCCGCCTGACCTGCTGGGCCGAGGCCGTGCGCACCGCGCGCACGTTCTTCTCCGGCGACAGGCAGGCCGGGTCGAAAGCAAGCCCGGCGGCCTCGAGCATGGCGCGGATGTGCGGCTCGGGGTCTTCCGTCAGGGCGTCGTAATCCACAAGGTGAACGCGGTCCGGGAAGTGCTCGCGCCAGAGGTCGCGCAGCACCTCGTGCATCCGGAAGACGCGCACGAGGTTGCCGATGTCGTTGCCGAACCCGTTGGCGGGCCCCTGGAAATCGCGCGAGAAGTTCGACCAGCATGTCGCCATCGGTTCGCGCACCATGAAGAGCACCCGGGCCTCCGGCATGGCCGCCAGTGCGAAGCCGGCCCAGAGAAAGTTGAGCGGTGTCTTGTTCACGATCACGGGGCGATCGGTCGGAACCTGCGCCTGCGCGGCACGGTAGAAAGAGGCGACCTGGGCCAGCGCGGGCTCCGTCACCTCCTGGCCGATCTCGTAATTGTGCCAGCCGATCTCGGCCATCGCGCGTTGCAGGGCGATGAGTTCGCCGGCGCCGTGAACCTCGGGGTGGGCCGACAGGATCTGCTCGACGAGTGTCGTGCCGGATCGGGGCATGCCAACGACGAACAGGGGACGCGGGCCACCCGGCGTGGCGTCGATCCGGGGCACGCGGCCTTTGTCGAAGAGCGACAGAACCTCGCGCACCACGCCCGTGAGCGCCTCGATGTAATACGGATGATCCGCCTCGCGCATGGCCTTCGCACGGGCGAGGTGCTCGAAGGCGCGGGCGGGCGCACCGGCCTTGTCGAGCGACTGGAACAGGATGAGGTTCGCGCCGGCGGGTCGCGGCGCGCCGGGCGGTGCGGAGCTGTTCGCGATCCGCTCGATCTCCCGGAAGGCGTCGGTATCGGGGGCCGGAGGTGACAGTTCCCCGCGCTTCAGCCGCACCCGCAGGTTCGCGGGGTCTTGGGTGAGAAAGGCGTCGAGCGCGGCCAGCGCCGCGTCCATGTTTCCGGCCTGCCAGTGCGCGTCGGCCAGCGCGAGGATGATGTCCTCGTCGCCCGGCGCGGCGGTGCGCAGGTCCTCGAGGATTTCGATCGCGCCGTCGGGCGCGCCCGCGTGCATCCGGGCGATGGCGAGATTCAGGCGGATGTGGCGGGGCGAACCACCGCGTTCGAGGGCGGCTTCGTACGCCGGTATGGCGGCGCGGAACCATTCGAGCTTGGCATATTCGTTGGCGAGGTTCACGAGCGGATCCGGGCTGCCGGGTGTCTTGTCCCGCGCTGTCTCAAATGCCTCGATCGCTTCGCGCCCGCGTGCGAGCGTGGACAGGACATTTCCGCGCGCGATGTGGAAGCCGGGCAGGGCGTCGCCGGTCGGGAGCGTGTCGAGCATCGCGAGCGCCGCCTCCCCAAACCCCGCTTCGCTCAGGGCCCGTGCTTCGAGCAGCGCGAGGGCGGCCGGCGCCCCGGGCAGCGCCCGGGCGCGCGCGGCAGCTTCCGCTGCGGCCTGCGCCTCGCCCTTGTCCAGAAGCGCTTGTGCCCGCGCTGCCAGGGGGCGTGGGTCCTTCGGGGCGAGCGCTGCGGCCCGGTCGATGGCCTTCAGCGCGTTGTCGAGTTGACCCGTGGCGTGGAAGCCCTGGGCCAGCATCATCCATGGGCCGAGCGAGGTCGGATGGGCCTGCGTCAGCGGTCGTGCACGCGCGACCAGGTCCGCGAACGCTCCGCGCTGCGCCAGCGCTTGCAGCTGCGCCATCGCGGCTTGCGGTGGCTCCGCCCCGGGGCCACTGCCGGCCTTCAGCGCGGCGAGGCCCTGCCGGGCCACCTTGTTCGACGGGAATTTCGCCAGGACGTCTTCGAAGATCGCCGCGGCGGCTGCCACGTCGCCGGCATCGGCAAGCTTGCGGGCTTTTCTCAGGAGCGCTTGGGTCGACATGATGTTGTCTTACAAAAGCGAACGCGCGCAGGCCATAGGTCCGCGCGCGTCGATCATGTCAGTGCCGTGCCGCGTGGCTCAGCTGCCCCAGCTGCGGACGTTGCCGCAATCCATGTGCACGAAGTTCGAGCGGCTGTACTTGCCCACGCCACCGGCCTTGCAGGCCTTGGCGGCCTTGTAGATCTGGTTCACCGAGCGCGAGTTGAGCCGCAGGTCGGCGGCCTGGCCGCGAAGGTGAAGCGAGTTCTTGGCCACACCCCCGGAGCGGGCGCGCAGCATCGCGTTCGTCTGCGGCGAGCGGTAACCCGACAGCAGCATGTAGGGCTCGGAGGAATCGAGCAGCGTATGTGCCGCGGCCGCGATATCCAGCGTGCGCGTGTCGATCGCCTTCTGCTGATCCACCCGCGCGTCCCGCATGAAGTAATTGATCTCGGCGAGGGCTTCGGGAATGTATTCACCCTCGATCCAGTAGATCGTGTTGATGCTTTCGCCTGTCCGTCCCGCATACATCGCCAACCGCCGCACGTCGCCCGCACCGCGAAGGAACCCAGCTGCGTTGGAAAACGTTGGTGCAGCGGAAACGGCCGTCGCCGCGAAAACACCCAGCAGAGCACGACGGCTCATGCCATTGGAGTTCGACATCGTCATTGGTCCACAGTCCCAGTTCTTGCCTATGCCCGCTCGGTTCAGCGGGCGATTTCGCCATTCGTCCCCAGGCGATGGCCGGAATATTGCACAACTCGATTCGTGGGCCAACCCCGCTTTGTTGCCTACGGGAACGAATCAAGGGGTTTGGGCAAAATATCGCTGAAAAGAGCAAACACAGTCTTAATGCGTGGTCTGGATGTCGCACCCCCGGATGGCGCAGGGCACAACCCTGCGGCTGTCGCGTTTGTGATTTCTTCGCCCGGGGGCCTGTGGCACACTTTGATTATGGGGAAGAAACCGATGTTTGACTTGAGGGACCTTAAAACGATGACATTGCCGCGCCTGCTGCGTCCGCTGCTGCTTTCCGTTGCGCTTGCCGCGCCTGCCGTCACCACGGTCGGGGTGACGCCTGCCGAAGCCCAGATCGAGATACCCACCTTTGCGCAGGCGATCGCCGAAGCGGCCGCCAGCGACGCCGATATCGGCGCGTTCTATTCGCAGAACGGCTATCAGCCGATCTGGACCGGCGGGTCGGAGGCGCACCGTGCGCGTATCGAGGCGCTGTTCCAGGCTATCCAGCACGCCGACGACCACGGGCTGCCCCGCAGTGCCTTCGACACGACGGCGCTGATGGACGACATGCGGTCGATCGACAGCCCGCGCGACATGGGCCGGGTCGAAGTGGCGCTCTCAAGGCTCTTCCTGACTTACGCCCGCAACATCCAGAGCGGGGTTCTCACCCCGTCCGATATCGCGGAAGGCATCAAGCGCGAGGTGCCGCTGCGCGACCGGACGGAGCTGCTCCAGGACTTCTCGAAGGCCGAGCCGGCGCCGTTCCTGCGCACGCTGCCGCCGACTTCGCCCGAGTATACCCGTCTCATGCGCGAAAAGCTGCGGCTTGAGCGGGTGCGCGCCAAGGGCGGCTGGGGTCCGGTCATCCAGGCCGGGTCGCTGCGCCCGGGCAACAAGGGGCCGGGCGTCATCCAGTTGCGCAACCGGCTCGTGGCGATGGGTTACATGGACCGCTCCGCGACCCGTATCTACGATGGCGAGATTCAGCGCGCCGTGCAGAATTTCCAGTCCACCCACGGCCTGACCACCGATGGCGTCGCGGGCAACGACACGATCCGCGCCATCAACGCATCGGTCGAGGACCGTCTGAAGTCGGTCATCGTCGCGATGGAACGTGAGCGCTGGATGAACTTCGACCGCGGCGAGCGGCACATCTGGGTCAACCTCACCACCTTCTCGGCCCGCGTGGTCGACGAGGGGAAGGTGACGTTCGAGACGCGTTCGGTCATCGGTCAGAACCTGTCCACGCACCGCACGCCCGAGTTCTCCGACCGGATGGAGCACATGGTCATCAACCCGTCGTGGTACGTGCCGCGGTCGATCATGGCGGCGGAATATCTGCCGCAGATGAAGGCCAACCCGGCCGCGGCGGGCCACCTGCAGCTGATCGACGGATCGGGGCGCGTCGTGCCGCGCGGCGCGGTGGACTTCACCCGTTATTCGGGCCGCAACTTCCCGTTCAACCTCAAGCAGCCGCCGGGCAACGGCAACGCGCTGGGGCTCGTGAAGTTCATGTTCCCGAACCGCTACAACATCTACCTGCACGACACGCCGGCCAAGAGCCTGTTCAACCGTGAGACCCGGACGTTCAGCCACGGCTGCGTGCGCCTGCAGGAGCCGTTCGAGTTCGCCTACACCATGCTGGCCCCGCAGGAGGAGAACCCCGAGTCGTTCTTCCACAGCGTGCTGAACACCGGGCAGGAGACCCAGGTGGATCTCGAGACGCCGGTGCCCGTGCATCTCGTCTACCGGACCGCGTTCACCGACACGCGGGGCGAGATGAACTATCGCAACGACATGTACGGGCGTGACGGCAAGATCTGGGCGGCCCTGCAGAATGCCGGGGTCGATCTGCGGTCGTTCGAAAGCTGATCCAGACCATGTTCAAGTTCACCGGCGCGGGCCTTCGTCCGCGCCGGTTTTTGCGTGACCACGTGTCATCAGTATGATTCAATCCGATGCGAGTGGGGACCGGTCCGGCAAGGAGGGGCGCAATGACGACGGCGAGCGACGAAATCGAGCGGCAGGTGGTCGAAATCTTCGCCTCCCTGACGCAGCGCGACCCGGCCACGATCGGGTCTGGCGATACTATGGAAGCCCTGGGGGTCGACAGCCTGTGCATGGTCGAGGGGATCTTCGCCATCGAGGAAACCTTCGACGTGTCCGTGCCTTTCAACGCCAATGACCCCGGGGCCGCGCCCGTCGATCTCTCCACGGTCGGAAGCGTCGTCGAAGCGGTGCGCACGCTGCTCTCTCAGAAGGCCGCCTGACGGCACGACATGCGACAGGTGGTGATAACCGGGGCCGGGACGATCAATCCGCTTGGCCACAGCGTGGCGGATACGAAAGCGGCGATGCGGGCCGGGCGCTCGGCCATCGGCCCGCTCGACATCCGCGACGTGGACCGGCTCAGCCAGAAGATCGGTGCGCAGGTGACGGGGTTCGACCCGGACGCGCGCTTCGATCGGCAGACCCTTTCGATCTGCGATCGCTTTTCCCTTTTCGCGCTTGCCGCCGCCCAAGAGGCGATGGCGCAGGCCGGGCTGACGGTGGATGACGCGCTCGCGCCACGTGCCGGTGCCGTGCTGGGCAATTCCGGCGGCGGGATGACGACGCAGGACGACGGCTTCCGCGCGGTCTACGAGGATGGCAAGTCGCGCGTGCACCCCTTCACCGTCCCGCGCCTCATGGGCAACGCGCCAGCCGCACAACTGACGATGGCCTACGGGCTGCGCGGACCATCCTTCACGGTGTCCTCCGCCTGCGCGTCATCGAACCACGCGATGGGGCAGGCGCTGTCGATGATCCGTGCCGGGATGGCCGACGTGATGCTGACCGGCGGCGCGGAGGCGATGCTGACCTTCGGCGGACTCAAGGCCTGGGAGGGGCTGCGCGTCATGTCCCCCACCGGCTGCCGCCCGTTCTGCGCCACGCGCGACGGGATGGTGCAGGGCGAGGGGGCGGCGATCTTCGTCTTCGAGGCGGAAGAGCACGCGCGCGCCCGCGGGGCGCCGATCCTCGCGCGGGTGGCGGGCTATGCCATGTCTTCGGACGCAGCCGACATCGTCATGCCGGACGCGCAGGGGGCGGCCGCGGCGATGACCGGGGCCCTGTCGGATGCGGGGCTGTCGGCGGGCGACGTGGGATACGTCAACGCGCACGGCACCGGGACGGCGGCCAACGACCGGACGGAATGCGCCGCGATCCGGGCGGCCTTCGGGCCTGCTGCGGGGGACGTGGCCATTTCCTCGACCAAGTCGATGCATGGGCACCTGATCGGGGCGGCGAGCGCGGTGGAGCTGATCGCCTGTCTCATGGCGCTGGAGGAGGGCGTGATCGCCCCCACGGCAGGGTGGCGGGCGCCCGATCCCGATTGCGACCTCGACATCGTCACCAACGCGGCGCGCCCGGCACGGGTCACGGCGACGCTGTCGAATGCCTTCGCGTTCGGCGGCATGAACGCGGTGCTGGCGCTCACGGCCCCCTGAAACGAAAACCGCCGCGCCCCGGGTGGAGCGCGGCGGCTTGTTCTTTCCGTGCCCGGCTTACTGGGCGGCGGGTGCCGCATCCTCGGGCAGTTCCGGCACCTCGAGCGAGTTCCAGGCGTCGGTGAAGCCGTTCAGCGACAGCGGCAGCTCGACCTGTTGGTCCGGAGCCGCGACGGGCACCACGGTCAGCGTCGCCTGGCTGCCGGCCTTGAACGCCTCGACCTCGGCCGAGGTGTAGCCGATCTGCGCGACGCAGCCGTTCGGATCACAGTAGCGGAACGGGTAGCGGCGCGGCGCGGCGCTGTCGACGCCGATGGTCATCTGCTGGGTCAGGAGCACGCCGAGCGGGACGATGATCATCGAGCCCGCAGACGCCTCGGCGCCTTCCGGCAGCTTGCCGATCGACACCTTGCCCACGGGCTGGGCGTCGGGCTCTTCCCGCAGGAATTGCGTGATCTGGCACGGCGGCGGGTTCTCGTCGCCCGGGATGCGCAGGCATTCGCGCTGCCAGTCCCCGAAGACCTCGTCGACGTAGGTTTCGACCCGCGGCTGGCCTTCCGGCGTCGCCGGTTCGCCCATGTCCAGCTCGGGGACGGCCGTCTGGCCCTCTTCGGCCGGTGCCGCATCCTCGGTCGTGTCCTGCGCGTAGGCCGCACCACCCAGTGCGATCAGCGCGGCGAGGCCGAGGGGTGTCAGGAACTTTGCCATGATAATTTCCCTGTTTCCTTGCGAATTTATTCGTCGGATGGACTAGCACGCACACGGGACGAGGTCAGCCCCCATTTCACCTGCGGCGGGAATTGGCCAATCACTTGCGGTCCGCGCCGCCGCGTGCGCCATAGAAAAAGGGCCTGCAAGACGCAGACCCCTTTCCATTTTTTGTATCTCCCTGTCGGACTGGCCGACTTATGGAACGGACGCTACGATGAAAGAAGTGACCCGTCAACAGCCAGTTCAAGATCCGTGATGGCGGTCCCGTCAAAACGTGATCGGGGGCGCAAATCCCTGTTTTTGAAGGTCCGGACGTTCGGTCAACTTGCCAGTTGCGGACCGAAAAAAACCGCGCCCCGAGGGGCGCGGCAGTCTGACAGGGAGGGAATGCTCCGGCTGAACAAGGACATGTGCCGGAGCATGCTTCACTCTGGCAGGGAAGGGTTAACATTGTATTGTCGGCAGCGGACGGGGCGTGAACGGGAGGCGATACGGGCATGACGGATGAGTTGCAGGGCGCGGTCTTTGTCGGGGGCGGCGGCGAAGGCCATGGCACCAAGCAGGGCTTGCTCCTGAAATACGCCAACCGCCACGGGCTGGTGGCCGGGGCCACCGGCACCGGCAAGACCGTGACGCTTCAGATCCTGTCGGAAGGCTTCTCGAAAGCCGGCGTTCCGGTCTTCGTGTCGGACGTGAAGGGCGACCTCTCCGGGCTCGCCAAATCCATGACGCGTGAGCACAAGCTGCACGGCGCATTCGAGAAGCGCGCCGCCACCATAGACTTCGACGATTACGTCTACGAGGCGTTCCCGGTCACCTTCTGGGATATCTACGGCGAACAGGGGCACCCGATCCGCACCACCGTGAGCGAGATGGGTCCGCTGCTCCTGTCGCGGCTGCTCGACCTCACGGACGTGCAGGAAGGCGTGCTCAACATCGCCTTCCGGGTGGCGGACGAGCAGGGGATGCCGCTTCTGGATCTCGAGGATCTCCAGGCGCTCCTGGTCTGGGTCGGGCAGAACGCCGACGAGTTGTCGCTGCGCTACGGGAACGTGGCCGCGTCCTCGGTCGGGGCGATCCAGCGCGCGCTTCTGGTGCTCGAGAACCAGGGGGGCGAGCGGCTTTTCGGCGAGCCCGCGCTGGAGCTTTCCGACATCATGCGCACCGAGCCGGACGGGCAGGGGCGGATCTCGATCCTCGCCGCCGACCGGCTGATGGCTTCACCCAAGCTCTACGCGACTTTCCTGCTCTGGCTCCTCTCCGAGCTCTTCGAGGAACTGCCGGAAGTGGGCGATCCGGACAAACCCCGGCTCGTCTTCTTCTTCGACGAGGCGCACCTGCTTTTCGACGACGCGCCCAAGGCCTTGATCGACAAGGTGGAACAGGTCGCGCGCCTCATCCGGTCGAAGGGGGTGGGTGTCTACTTCGTCACGCAGAACCCGGCCGATGTCCCCGACGACGTGCTGGGCCAGCTGGGCAACCGGGTCCAGCACGCGCTGCGCGCTTTCACGGCACGTGACCAGCGCGACCTGCGCCGGGCGGCCGAGACCTACCGCCCCAATCCCCGCTTCTCGACCGAAGAGGCGATCCGCGATGTCGGTGTGGGCGAGGCGGTGACGTCGTTCCTCGAGGCCAAGGGCGCACCGGGGATCGTGGAGCGCACGCTCATCCGCCCGCCATCTTCGCACCTGGGCGCGATCGACACGGAAACCCGGCAGGCCGTGATCGAGTCCAGCCCGGTCTACGGCAAGTACGACACCGAGCTCGACCGCCATTCCGCCGCGGAAATGCTGGCCGCGCGGGCCGCGGCGGCCGCCGAAGAGGCCGCCCGGGCGATTCCGCCCGATGACAAAGCCGAGCCGGCCGCGCGGGAGTTCAACAACGCCCGGCGGTATGACGGCGGGCGCGGCGGGTCGCGGCGCCTGGGCGGCGAGGAGCGATCGCTCGGCTCCAGGTTCGGTGAAGAGGTTGCCAAGGTCGTCATCAAGGAGCTGAAGGGAACGACCGGCCGGCGCATCGTGCGCGGCATCTTCGGCACGATGTTCAAGGGGCGTTAACGGCAGGCCACCGGGTAGGTGATCCTGTCGCGCTGTGCCGGCTGGCCGGTGTAACACGTGATCCGGCCCGGGCCCGCGGCCCAGTTGTGGTTCGGATCCTCCTGCGCCATCCCCTGCCAGTAATTCGTGCCACCCCGCCGCCGCGCGCCGGGGGCGGTTTCGCGGTGATACTCGAAATGCAGGTGCGGGTAGGAGGACAGAAGCCCCGAGGCGCCGAGCGTGCCGATCTGCTGTCCGCGCGCCACCGTGTCGCCGACCTCCACCATTCGGTCATCGAGGTGGAAATAGAGCGTCTGGACGCGCCGCCCGGCGGAATCCTTGCCATGTTCGATCACCACGCGGTTGCCGTACATCGGTTCATAGAGGCTGATGGTCACGACGCCCGGCGCGGCGGCAAGGACCGGCGTGCCGGTGACGGCCGCCACATCGATGCCGCGATGGCCCAGCTCGCCGTCCGGCGTGAAGGGCATGAACTGTTGCGCGATGGGGGGCGCGTTCGCAGGCAGGCTCAGGGGAATCTTCGGCTCGACATGAGGACGGTATTCCACGGCGGTGCCGTAGCCGCCGGTCACGCAGCCGGCGAGCGACAGGGCCAGCGCGCCGGTTGCGATGCGTGTCAGAAGCCCCATGCGACATCCCCGTGTGGTCTGCGCAATCCTAGCGCCGGGACGGGGTATGGGCAATCGCGCTAGCCGTGTCTCCGGGCGTGGCGCGCGATTTTCGGTTCCGCCGCCCGAAGCGCGGCCGACAGGGCATCTGCCAGCGTGTCGTGGCCCAGCCGGTCGGGCGTGAGCACGCCTGAATGTGCCGCGCAGAGCTGGCGGGCATCGCCCCAACGCGCCACCAACTCTGCGCTCCAGTCGCGAAACGCCGCGGCCGCACCCGGCCGCTTCTCGAGCGCCATCGACAACGTGGGGTGCACGCCGAGCTTGCCGGTCTTGCCCGCCTTCTTGGGTGGACGGTAGTTGAACGTGTCGTCCACGTGGATCGTGCCGCTCGCCGGGTGGAAGGCGAGGATCGAGCCGCAATGGATCTTCTCGTTCGAGGGGATGAGCGTGACCCCGTCCGGGCAGGCGAAGTCGAGTGCCGGGGCGAATTGCGCCCACAGTGCTGGGTCATCGATCGTCAGATCGCCCCAGTCCAGCGCGGGAAAGAGCCGCAGGTGCCGCGGCGTCCCGTAATGGCTGGCGGCCGGGAAGGCGGCGTGCATCGCTTCCGTGTGCAGCGTGTGGAACGGGTGCAGGTTCAGGACCGCCGCCACGTTCTCGCGCCCGCCCGTGATCGCATCGAGCTGTTCAAGAAGCCCGTCGGACAGGGTGTAGCTGTCCAGGATGACGAAGCGTTCCGGCCCCAGACGGACGAGCGAGGCCTGGGTGCCGATCTCGATCAGCCCGCCGATCTTGAAGGAGCCCCGGATGTTCCAGAAGCCGTCGCCGAGGTCGATGATCCGTTCGCGCATGCTGTCCTCCGTTTCCGGGCAGCGTAGCGGTGCGGGGCCGGCGTGAAACCCGGCCCCCGCGTCAATTCACCGATCCGTGACCGTTGTTTGCGGCTCGAGCGCCCGGATCCGGAGCCGCGCGATGCGGTTCTCCTCGCGCTTGAGCACTTCGAAGCGGAAGCCGTGGAACGAGAAGACCTGGCCCTCGGCCGGGATGGTCTGCGCCTCGTGGATCACGAGCCCGGCGATGGTGTTCGCTTCGTCGTCCGGCAGCGACCAGTCGTTCGCGCGGTTGAGGTCGCGGATCGTCATGCCGCCGTCGACCGAGTAGGCGCCGTCCGGCAGCAACCGCAGGTCGCCCGCGTCCGAGGTGTCGAACTCGTCCGTGATCTCGCCCACGATCTCCTCGAGGATGTCCTCGAGCGTGATCAGCCCTTGCAGGGCGCCGTATTCGTCCACGACCAGTGCGAAGTGCGTGTGGCGCTTGAGGAATTCGCGCATCTGGTCGTCGAGCGTCGTGGTCTCGGGGATGAAGTAGGGCTCCATTGCGACCGACAGGATGTCGAAGGTCTCGAACGCCTCCGTGCGCCCGGTCTCACCGGCCGCCTGGCCGGCCGCGTACATCGCGCGGCTCAGGTCCTTGGCGTGAATGACCCCGATGATGTTCTCGTGGTCGTCGCGGTAGATCGGCAGCCGCGTATGGGGCGAGGCGAGCGCCTGTTCCAGGATCTCGGTCGCGGGCCGGGCCGCGTCGATCATCTCGATCTGCGAGCGGTGAAGCATGATCTCTTCCACCGTCCGGTCGCCCAGGTCCAGCGCGCCCAGCAGCCGGTCGCGGTCTTCCTTCTCCACCGCGCCTTCGTGGTGGCCCAGCGTGATGGCCCCGGCGATCTCTTCGCGCACGGCGAGGATCTGGCTGTCCGGGTCGGTCTGCACCCCGAAGGCGCGCAGGATGAGCCGGGTGAGCACGCGCACGATGCTCACGATCGGCGACAGGGCGAGGATGACGATCCGGATCGGGGCCGAGACCCAGGCCGCGGCCGTTTCGGGCCGGGTGATCGCGTAGGTCTTGGGCAGCACCTCGGCGAAGATCAGGACGAGGAGCGTCATCACCAGCGTGGCCAGCGCGATGCCGCTTTCCCCGAAGAGCCGGGTGAAAAGCGCGGTGGCGAGCGCGGAGGCCAGGATGTTGACGAAGTTGTTGCCCAGGAGCACCGAGCCGATCAGGCGTTCGTTGTCCTCGGTGATCGTCAGCGCCCGTTCGGCCGACTTGTCGCCCTTGTCGGCCTTCGCGCGCAGCTTGCCGCGCGAGGCCGCGGTCAGCGCGGTCTCGGAGCCCGAGAAGAACCCGGAGAGGACGAGGAGAAGGAGGATCGCGCCGGCGCTTGTCCAGAAAGCGGTGTCGAGCAGCGTGCCGGTGTCGGCTGGTGTCATCGTGATTGCATCTCTTTGGAATGACCGTGTTATGGTCGTGCCCTGCACCCGTTTCAAGTGGGCGCGACAGGGAGGACACAATGAAAATCGCCGATCTGGGCCGTCTGGAGGGCCCCGTGATCCTTTGGGGCGGGGCGCTCGGCAATCTATCGGCGCTGCAGGCGCTGCGCGCGGTGATCGAGGAGGCCGGCATCCCGCGCGACCGGGTGATCGCCACCGGGGACCACGCGGGCTACTGCGCGGAAGGTGAAGCCTGCGCGGACGCGGTCCGCCGCCTGGGTTGGGCGAGCATCGCCGGAAACGTGGAGCGCAGCTTGGCGCGGGACGCGGCCGAGTGCGGCTGCGGCTTCGATGCCGGGTCGACCTGCGCGGCGCTGTCCGAGGCCTGGTGGGCTCACGCACGACGGACCGTGTCGCAGGCCACGCGCGACTGGGCGGCCGGGTTGCCGGACGTGGCGGTGTTCCAGCACGGCCCGCGCCGCTACGCGGTGATCCACGGCGGCGTGACGGCCATCTCCCGGTTCCTGTGGCCCGTGTCGCGCCAGCCGGAATTCGCGGAAGAGATCGGCGCGCTCGAGGCGGCTGTGGGGCCCGTCGACGGCGTAATCGCCGGGCATTGCGGGCAGGCGTTCCAGCGGGTCGTGGCCGGGCGGCGGTGGATCAACGCGGGGGCGATCGGGATGCCGCCCAACAACGGTGTGCCGGGCGGGCAGTACGTGCGGCTCGACGACGCTGGCGCGCATATCCTACGCCTGTCCTACGACCCGGCACCGAGCCTGGCTGCGATGCGCGCGGCGGGTCTCACCCAGGGGTATGACCGGACACTTGAGACGGGGCTCTGGCCCAGCGAGGACATCCTGCCCCCGCAGATGCGCCGGCAACCCGAAGCGCGCGACGCGATCGGGCCTTGACGCACAGGCCGGACGCTGGCCCGGCTTTCACCGGAAAACCGGAAAACCGGAAAACCGGAAAACCGGAAAACCGGAAAACCGGAAAAGTGAAATCATGCTATGAAACAGGGTGTTGCGCGGCACCTTGGCCTTGGACGGCCCGGCGCAGGCTCAACTGCGCAGGCCGGTGGCCTTCAGAAGCCCCAGCCGTTTCGCCTCGTAGTAATACCCCTGCGCGTACCACCCCATCGCCGCGTCCATGTCGCCATCCGCCACCATGTAGGCCCCGCGCAGGTACTTGCCCGCGTAGCGCAGGTTCACGTCCGGATCGAGAAGCTCCGACGCCGGGCCGCGGTGCCCCATCGTGCGCGCAGTGCGCGGATGGATCTGCAACAGCCCGAAATACGGGCCGTTGCGCGCGGCCGGCTTGTGCGTGCTTTCGCGGATCGCCTGGCGGTGGACCAGCTCGCGGGGGATCTCGTAATGGTCCGCCCACTTGTTGATCAGCGTGCGCAGTTCCGGCGTCTCGTTGGGGTAGAGCGGCGGATCGAACCGGCCGCGTGACTTCGTGGCCGCCGTCAGGTTCAACTGTCCGCAGCCGGCCAGCGCGACCAACCCGCCGCTCAAAACCGCGCGCCGTGACAAGGTCTTCATGCAAGCTCTCCCCACTGTCCTGTTCCACCGTGCCGCGAATTGGAGCGCACGGGAAGACAGGCGGGAGTGCCTCGGCGGGCGGGCGCCGATCAGCGCACGGTGACGGGCAGCCGGGTGAAACCGCGAAAGCGGGCGAGCGGCAGGCGTTCGCGCGGCCCGTCGGCGGCGAGCTTGGGAAAACGGTCGACGAGCTTGCCGATGGCGATGCGCCCCTCGATCCGTGCCAACGTGGCCCCGAGGCACACGTGAATGCCCGTGATGAAGGCGATCTGGCGGTTGGGCTTGCGCCCCAGGTCCACCCGCTCGGGGTCCTCGAACTGGGCGGGGTCGCGGTTCGCCCCCGCGATCGAGGTGTGGATGTAGGTCCCCTTGCGCACGACGCCGCTGTCGAGCGTGATGTCCTCGCCCGCGCGCCGGTTGCCGATCTGAAGTGGGCTTTCCACGCGCAGGAACTCCTCGACCGCCGTCGTGATGAGGCCGGGATCGTCCAGCAGCCGGCGATGTTCGCCCGGATTGTCCAGAAGCGTGCCCACCGCGTTGCCGGCGAAGGAGGTCGTCGTCTCGTGCCCCGCGTTCAGCAGGAAGATGCAGTTCTGGATCAGTTCTTCCTGGCTCAACCTCTGTCCGTCGTGTTCCCCGAAAATCAGCGCCTCCAGCACCTCGCCCTGCGCGGCCCCGTCCGGGTTCGCCCGGCGATGGTTGATCAGGTCGTCCAGCACTTCCGAGAATTCCTCGACGGCGCGGTTGCCCGCCTCCATCCGGTCGGGCGGCACCACCGGGTCGAGCGCCCCCAGGATGGCGAGGGAATAGCCGCGCAGTTGCGGCCGGATCTCTTCCGGCACCCCCAGCATGAACGAGATGATCTCGGTGGGCAGAACCTTCGCGAAATCATCGATCATGTCGAACGACCCCATGTCCTCGACGCGGTTCAGAAGCCGGTCCACGATGTCGTCGATGAGCGGCTCGAACTCCCCCAGCTTGCGGGGCGTGAAGGCGCCCGACAGCAGCTTGCGCACCAACGTGTGCTTGGGCGGGTCGTTGAAGACGAGCGATGTGGTGTGATGGCGCGCGAGCGGGCACTCGCCGAACTTGCGGCCGAATTCCTCGGTCTTGTCCGACAGCATGTCGCGCGACTGGTAGACCTTCAGCACGTCCGCGTAGCGCGTGAGAAAGACCGAGCCGTCCGGGTTCTCGTGGATCGGGTCGGTTTCGCGCAGCCGCGCGAGGGTGGGGTAGGGATCGGCGATGAACGCCTCGTCGATCCGGTTGAGGTCGAACCCCTTCACGTCGCCATCCATCGCATCCTCCCTTGGCTAGCGCCGCAACCTATGCCGAGCGGCCGGGCGGCTTCAAGGGGGCGGCGCGAAACATATTCATGGAACAGAATGAATTTCCGCGTGTTGCGGGGGAAAGCACATCCAAGGAGGCAAGATGACCCATCCGACCGTCAAATCATTCTGGGACGAAACGACCGGGAGCTGGCAATACGTGTTCCACGACCCGGCCACGATGAAGGGCGCGGTCGTCGACCCGGTTCTCGATTTCGACCCGAACGCGGGGGCCGTGATGACCACGAACGCCCAGCGGATCCTCGACTACGTCGACGAAATGGGGATCGAGGTGGTCTGGATCCTAGACACGCATCCGCATGCCGACCACTTCTCGGCCGCGGCCTGGCTCAAGGAAAAACTGGGCGCGCCGCAGGGGATCGGAGAGCACGTGGTCGGGGTGCAGCGGCTCTGGCGCGACTATTACCACCTGCCGGATTTCCCGGTGGACGGCCACCAATGGGATCGGCTGTTCGCCGATGGCGACCGGTTCGAGGTGGGCGAGATCGAGGTCGAGGTGATGTTCACCCCGGGCCACACGCTCGCCTCCGTGAGCTACCGGGCCGGCGACGCGGTGTTCGTGGCCGACACGCTGATGATGCCGGACGTGGGCACCAGCCGCGCGGACTTCCCGGGCGGCAGCACGGCCGATCTCTACGACAGCCTTCAGCGCATCCTGTCGCTGCCCGAGAACACCCGCGTCTACGTGGGCCATGATTACGCACCGGAAGGGCGCGACGCCGCCTGCGAGGCGACGGTGGCCGATCACAAGGCGCACAACGCGCACCTGGGTGGCGGTGTGAGCCTGGACGATTTCCGCGAGACCCGCGATGCGCGTGACGCCACGCTGCCGCTCCCGGACCTGATGCTCTACGCGCTCCAGGTGAACATGCGCGGCGGGCGCCTGCCGGAACCGGAGGCGGACGGGCGCAACTATCTCAAGGTGCCGGTGGGCCTCTTCGAACCGCGCTGACAGCCATGCGCCGCGGCAAAAGAAAAGGGCCGCGCAGGGTGTCCCTGCGCGGCCCTCGCATGTCGTGGGGCGAAGATTACTCTTCGTCTTCCGACTTCTCGTCTTCGGTCGTCTCTTCGACGGTCTCGGCCAGTTCCTCGTCCTCCGAGGTGGCGGCGCCGATGTCGTCGAACAGTTCCGAGATTTCGAACTCGGCCTGCGCTTCTTCTTCGGCGGCCAGTTCCTGGATCGACTTGCCCGACGCCTGCAGCTCGGCCTCTTCGGGCGAGCGGGCGACGTTCAGCTCGATCGTGATCATGACTTCCGGGTGCAGGTGGATTTCCACCTCGTGCAGACCCAGCGTCTTGATCGGCTCACGGATGAGGACCTGCTTGCGATCGACCGAGTAGCCTTCTTCGGTGGCGACGTCGGCGGCGTCACGGGTGGTGACGGAGCCGTACAGGTTGCCGCCGTCGGAGGCCGCGCGAATCACGACGAACTGCTGGCCACCCAGCTTTTCGGCGAGCGCTTCGGCTTCCTTGCGGGTTTCCAGGTTGCGCGCCTCGAGGTGGGCTTTCTGCTCTTCGAACTGGGCGATGTTCGCCTTCGAAGCGGTCAGCGCCTTGCCCTGGGGCAGAAGGTAGTTGCGCGCGAAGCCCGGCTTCACGTCGACGACTTCGCCCATCTGGCCCAGCTTGGCCACGCGTTCGAGTAGGATGACTTCCATGGGATCTCTCCTTACTTCACGGCGTAGGGGAGCAGGGCGAGGAAACGGGCACGCTTGATTGCGCGGGCCAGCTCACGCTGCTTCTTGGACGAAACGGCCGTGATGCGGGACGGCACGATCTTGCCGCGCTCGGAAATGTAGCGCTGCAGGAGCTTCGTGTCCTTGTAATCGATCTTGGGTGCATTGTCGCCGGAGAACGGGCAGACCTTGCGACGGCGGAAAAACGGTTTCGCAGCCATGGTTTAGCTCCTTCTCGGCTCAGCGGTCACGACGTTCGCGACGGTTGTCGCGTTCGTCTTTCTTCTGCATCTGGATCGACGGACCTTCGTCGTGCTCTTTCACCTTGATGGTGAGCACGCGCATCACGTCGTCATGCAGGCGCATCAGGCGTTCCATTTCCTGAACGGCGTCCGACGGAGCGTCGGTCTTCAGGAAGGCGTAGTGGCCCTTGCGGTTCTTGTTGATCTTGTAGGCCATGGTCTTCACGCCCCAGTACTCGCTGTCCACGACTTTCCCGCCGTTGTCAGCCAGCACGGTCGAGAAGTGTTCGACCAGACCCTCGGCCTGCGCGTTGGACAGGTCCTGACGCGCAATCATCACATGCTCATAAAGCGGCATGGGTTCTCCAGTTTTTCAGGCGCGCTTCAAAGACCGGGTTTCCTTCCGCTCCCGGTCACGAGAGGCCACGCGGTTCAGTCAGCTGCGCGGAAGGAAGCGCCCTTCTACACGTCTCGCCCCCGAATGCAAGGAAAACGAAAAGGGTATGGAGGCCCTTACCGTTGAAGTTCAAAGGTAGGGGAAACCGTACATTTTTCTATAAAACAAAGGGATAAGGCCGCTAAATGTCCTGCGGCGCGCCCCATTTGCGCCTCATTTCCTAACGAACGTGATCCTCATAACAACTGTGGGAATGGGAAGAGAACAATGTCTGCTCTTTCAGGACAATTCGGTCTGGACCTGACCGACACACTTCCGAAGGAAGCCGTCGACCGGCTCGGCACAACGCCGACCTCCTGGGGCTACATCATCGGGAACCAACCCGATGGGGTCTCGACGCTTCGCTTCGCACTCGCCCGGTTCTTCGGAACCATACTGTTTCTCTCGGGCCTGACGCTGGGGCTGTTGCCCGAAGGGGGCGCCGCGACCGGCATGATCGCCATGAAGCTCGGCGGCATGGTCATGTTCATGCTCTTCGGCGGCGTCCTCCTCTGGGCCGGACGCCAGCGTCCCGGCACCGAATGCCACGTGGATCTGCACAACAACGTGCTGCGCCTCGGGGGCCGCGACATCACGGGCGCGTTCAAGATGTCCGACATGCTGCGCTTCTCCGACATTCACTCGGTCTTCCTGTATCGCGAACCGAAGGGCAAGAAAGCCGCCTATCTCTACCTGCGCCTTGACGAGACCATCGCGGTCGAAGTCGCGCACGGGGATCTCGAGCGGATGGAAAGCCTGCGTCAGCGTCTGTCCTACGACCTGACCCGCGGTATCCACTGACTTCTCCCGACCTCTCCTCCTGACCCTCCGAACCGCGTCCGGGCGTTGCGCCCGGGCGCGGCTCGCGCTATCCCCCACGACAACTATAGAGCAGGGAGGGACCATGACCCGCGCATTCGTATTCCCCGGACAGGGCGCCCAGACGATCGGCATGGGCCGCGACCTGGCCGAGGCCTATCCCGAGGCCCGCGCCATCTTCGACGAGGTCGACGAGGCCCTGGGCGAAAAGCTGTCCGCCCTGATCTGGGAGGGCGCGCAGGACGACCTGACCCTCACCCAGAACGCACAACCCGCCCTGATGGCCACCTCGCTCGCCGCGATGCGCGCGCTCGAAGCGGAAGGCGTCGCCGTCGACACCGCGGCCTTCGTCGCCGGCCATTCGCTGGGCGAATATTCCGCGCTGGCCGCGGCCGGGGCACTCAGCGTCGCCGACACCGCGCGCCTCCTGCGCACCCGTGGCGCGGCCATGCAGAAGGCCGTGCCGGTGGGCGAAGGCGCGATGGCCGCGCTTCTCGGGCTCGATTTCGCCACCGCGCAGACGGTGGCCGAAGACGCCGCCCAGGGCGAGGTCTGCCAGGCCGCCAACGACAACGACCCCGCGCAGGTGGTGGTGTCGGGCCACAAGGCCGCGGTCGAACGGGCCGTCGAACTCGCCAAGGAAAAGGGCGCGCGCCGTGCGGTGCTGCTGCCGGTCTCCGCACCTTTCCATTGCGCCCTCATGCAACCCGCCGCGGACGTGATGGCCGAGGCGCTGGCCGAGGTCGCCATCAAGGCGCCGGCCGTGCCGCTGGTCGCCAACGTGCGCGCCGAGGCGGTGAGCGATCCGGACACGATCCGCCAGCTCCTGGTGGACCAGGTGACCGGATCGGTGCGCTGGCGCGAAAGCGTGGCCTGGATGGCCGGGCAGGGCGTCACGGAGACCTGGGAAGTGGGCGCGGGCAAGGCGCTCACCGGGATGATCCGCCGGATCGACAAGAGCCTCGCCACCCGGACGGTGGGAACGCCGGACGAGGTGAAGGCGGCCGCTGAAACGCTGGCCGGCTGAACGGCCACAGGAACAAGGGACGTAAGATGTTTGATCTGACTGGAAAACGCGCGCTGGTGACCGGCGCTTCGGGCGGCATCGGCGGTGCCATCGCCAAGGCGCTCCATGATGCGGGCGCGACCGTTGCCCTGTCGGGCACCCGCGAGGAACCGCTCAAGGCGCTGGCCGGAGAATTGGGCGAGCGCGCTCACGTGGTGCCCTGCAACCTCTCCGATCCGGAGGCGGTCGACGCGCTGCCGAAGGCGGCCGCGGACGCGATGGGCGGGCTCGACATCCTGGTCAACAACGCGGGCATCACCCGCGACCAGATCTTCATGCGCATGTCCGACGAGGACTGGCAGAGCGTCATCGACGTGAACCTGACCGCCACCATGCGGCTGTGCCGCGCCGTGATGCGCCCGATGATGAAGGCGCGCTGGGGCCGCATCGTGAACATCTCGTCCATCGTCGGCGCGACCGGCAACGCGGGGCAGGTGAACTACGCCGCCTCCAAGGCGGGCATGGTCGGCATGACCAAGTCGATCGCGGCCGAGGTCGCCACGCGCGGGATCACGGCCAACTGCGTGGCCCCGGGCTTCATCGCCACCGCGATGACCGACAAGCTCACCGACGATCAGAAACAGAAGATCGACGCGCAGATTCCGGCCGGCCGCATGGGCACGCCCGAGGAGATCGCGGCCGCCGTGCTCTACCTGTCGAGCCCCGAGGCCGCCTACGTCACGGGCGCCACGCTGCACGTCAACGGCGGCATGGCGATGCTGTGACGCTGCACCTTCAGGTTGTGGCTTTCGCAGCACCGACACGCTGCCCGGCACGGGCGGGAGAAATCGTTTGCCCCGCCGGTCCGGTGTGCTAAAGGGGGCGCAGTTTTCGCCCCGGGGACATTGTGATCCGGGGTACAGCCTCGCTTGAACGGGGACAGTCTAAGAGGCTCCAGTCGGAGTAAACAAACAGGCCAAAGGCCTGAAAACTGTGAGGATTTGATATGAGCGACGTCGCAGATCGCGTGAAGAAAATCGTTGTCGAGCATCTCGGCGTGGAAGAAGACAAGGTCACGGAATCGGCCTCGTTCATCGATGACCTCGGCGCTGACTCGCTGGACACCGTGGAACTCGTCATGGCCTTCGAAGAAGAGTTCGGCATCGAGATCCCCGATGACGCCGCCGAAACGATCCAGACCTTCGGCGACGCGGTCAAGTTCATCAGCGAAGCGTCCTGATCCCCAACGGATCGACACTTCCGGAAGCGGCGCCCCTTCGGGCGCCGTTTTGCTTTGGGGCCGGTGCTGCGGCGGCTTGACTCCGAACCGGTCGCGAATGCCGTTTCGCGCTTGCCACATGGGGGCGTGAACGGGTATCCACCCCTGCGAAACACAAGAGAAAAAGGGCTGTCTCGATGGAGAAGCGTCGCGTCGTCGTCACGGGTCTCGGCATGGTATCGCCGCTGGCATGCGGGGTTGAGGAAAGCTGGAAGCGGATTCTGGCAGGCAAATCCGGGGCCGGAGCGATCACCCGCTTCGATGCCTCGAACGTCGCCACGCCCTATGCCTGTGAAATCCCCTACGGCGACGGATCGGACGGGACCTTCAACCCGGACGACTGGATGGCCCCGCGCGACCGCCGCAAGGTGGACGATTTCATTCTCTACGGTCTCGCCGCCGCGACCCAGGCCTGCGAAGACGCGGGCTGGACCCCGGAGGACGAGGAAGACCGCCTGCGCACCGGCGTGATGATCGGCTCCGGCATCGGCGGGCTGAACTCGATCGCCGATACCGCGCTCCTGATCAAGGAAAAGGGCCCGCGTCGCGTGTCGCCCTTCTTCATCCCCGGCGCGCTGATCAACCTGATCTCGGGCCAGGTGTCGATCAAGTACGGCTTCAAGGGTCCGAACCACGCCGTCGTCACCGCCTGTTCCACAGGCGCGCACGCGATCGGTGACGCCTCGCGCCTGATCCAGCACGGCGATGCGGACGTTATGGTCGCCGGCGGCGCAGAAGCCGCCATCTCGGAAATCGGGATCGCCGGCTTCAACGCCTGCAAGGCGCTCTCCACGAAGCGGCCGGACAGCCCGGAAACCGCCTCGCGCCCCTATGACGAGGACCGCGACGGCTTCGTGATGGGCGAAGGCGCCGGCGTGGTCGTGCTCGAGGAATACGAGCACGCCAAGGCGCGCGGTGCGAAGATCTACGGCGAGATCCTGGGCTACGGCATGTCGGGCGACGCCTACCACATCACCGCGCCGTCCGAGGACGGTGACGGCGGTTTCCGCGCGATGCAGGCGGCCCTGAAGAATTCGGGCCTCGAGACGAGCGACATCGACTACATCAACGCGCACGGCACCTCGACGATGGCCGACGTGATCGAGCTGGCCGCCGTCGAGCGGTTCCTGGGCGATCATGCCGCGAATGCGACCATGTCCTCGACCAAGTCGTCGATCGGGCACCTCCTGGGCGCGGCCGGGTCGGTCGAGGCGATCTTCTCGCTGCTCGCGATCCGTGACCAGGTGGCCCCGCCCACCATCAACCTCGACAACCCGGCCGTGGAATCGACCCTGTCGCTTGCGGCCAACAAGGCCGAGGAGCGTGAAATCGAGGTGGCCCTGTCCAACTCGTTCGGCTTCGGCGGCACCAATGCCACGTTGATCATGGGCAAGGTCCGCGATTGATGTGGAAAAACATCGCGTCCAACGCGCTGTCCCTGTCGATCATCGCGCTGGTCGTGATTGCCGGCGTGATCGGGTGGGGCAAGCGCCAGTACGAGGCCGAAGGTCCGCTTGAAACCGCGATCTGCCTGCGTGTCGAGCAGGGGTCGAATTTCACCCGCGTCTCCGAGGCGCTGGAAACGCAGGGTGCGATCGACAGCACCGCGATCTTCCGCATGGGGGCCGAGTATTCCGGCAAGTCGACCGAGCTCAAGGCCGGGTCCTTCCTCGTGGAAGAACACGCCTCGATGCGCCAGATCGTCGACATCGTCACCCGTGGTGGGGCGTCGACCTGCGGGACCGAGGTGGTCTACCGCATCGGCATCAACGCGGCCGAATACCGGGTGCGCGAGCTCGACCCGGCCACCCAGACCTTCCTCGTCGTGGCCGAGTTCACGCCCGAGGACGACGTGCCGGCGGAATACGCCCGCGTGCGCGACCTGGCCGACACACGTTACCGCGTGGCCATCGCCGAAGGGGCGACGTCGTGGCAGATCGTGGACGCGCTCAGGAAGGCCGAGTTCCTGTCCGGCGAAATCGCGGCCCAGCCCGCCGAAGGCTCGCTCGCACCCGACAGCTACGAGCTGCGGCCGGGCGACGACCGGGCGGAGCTGATCGACCGGATGCAGACCAAGCAGGACGAACGGCTCGCCACCGCGTGGGAGAACCGGGCCGAGGGACTGCCCTACGAAAGCCCCGGCGAGGCGCTCATCATGGCTTCGATCATCGAGAAGGAGACAGGCCAGCCGGAGGAACGCCCGCAGGTGGCGAGCGTCTTCGTCAACCGGCTGGAGCAGGGGATGCGGCTTCAGACGGACCCGACGGTGATCTACGGCATCACGAACGGGCAGGGTGTCCTGGGCCGCGGCATACGCCAGTCCGAGCTCCGGGCCGACACGCCCTACAACACCTACGTGATCTCGGGCCTGCCGCCCACGCCCATCGCCAACCCGGGGCTCGCTTCGATCGAGGCGGCGTTGAACCCGGCGGAGACGGATTACCTGTTCTTCGTGGCCGACGGCTCGGGCGGTCACGCCTTTGCCAAAACGCTGGAAGAGCACACCCGCAACGTGTCGCGCTGGCGCGAGATCGAGGCGCAGCGCGCGAGCGAATAGGCTTAGGCCGAGGAAAAGTCACGAAAAAATCCGGAACGTAGCCCCGGGGGTTCGTGTTGTGTCGATAACAAGGCAACACGAACCGAAGGAGGTTACATGACCCGCCTTACGACAACTGCACTTGCACTGATTCTCGCCACCGGCCCCGCGCTCGCCGCGTCGCACACCGAGGGCGACTCCGACGGCAACATGGAAAACCAGGACTCCATGCAGTCCGAGGACATGCAGGACGAGCAGGCGATGTCGGACGAGGACATGTCCGAAGATGCGGACGTGGATGTCGATGTGACCATCGCGGAAGCCAGCGAAGCGATGGTGAACGCGAATCCGCAGCTCATCCGCACCCGTGACATCACGGGCGGCGACATCTACACGCTCGCCGAAGAAGACATGGGCATGAACTGGGAAGACGGTCTGACCTACAACGCCGTCGAAGACGGCTGGACCGACATCGGTGAGATCGAGGACGTCGTTCTGGACCAGAACGGCAAGATCGCCGGCGTCGTGGCCGAAATTGGCGGCATCTGGGATCTTGGCGACAAGCACGTGATGCTGCCGATCGACGGCCTGAAACTGGTGCCGGTCGACGACACCGAATACAGTGTCGTGACGCGCGCCAGCCTGGACGATCTCCAGGCGCTGGAAGACCTCGATGAAGGCTTCTGGAACTAATCGCTCCCTGTTCCCACGCCAGAGGCCCGGTCCCCGCGACCGGGCCTTTTTCATGTGCCGGTCAGGGGATGGAGAAGCCCTCGGGGGCCAGCGTGAAGCCTTCGAACTCGAAACCGGGGCTCACCGTGCAGCCGACCAGCGTGTATTCCCCGGTCGTCTCGGCCGATTGCCAGTGGTGCGGCGGCACCGTGATCTGCGGCGCTTCGCCCAGCGCGAGCCCGGGTCCCAGCTTGTGGTGCACGGCCGGTCCCGCCTCGGAGGAGGCGATCGACAGGGTGAGAGGGCTGCCCGCGTAGAAATGCCAGGTCTCTGCCGCGTCGACCCGGTGCCAATGGCTGCTTTCCCCGGCCTTCAACAGGAAATAGATCGCGGTCCCCGGGCTGCGTCCACCCTCCGGCGCCTCGGCCCGGAAGGTTTCGCGAAACCAGCCGCCTTCGGGATGCGGAGACAGGTCGAGGGCGGCAATGATATCGTCTGCGGTCATGGAGGCAGTTAGCCACGAAAACCCCGACAGGGAAAGCGCTGTGGAAAACGAGCCGCGCGTCGACGGGCGACCGTGGGGGCATGGCGGAAACGAAAAGGCCCGCCGGGGAGGCGGGCCTTTCGCGGTTCATGGAACCTCGATCACTTCAGGATCGAGCGCCCGGCATATTCGGCCGTCTCGCCCAGCTGCTCCTCGATGCGGATCAGCTGATTGTATTTCGCGAGCCGGTCGGAGCGCGCCAGCGACCCGGTCTTGATCTGACCGCAGTTCGTCGCGACGGCGAGGTCGGCGATGGTCGCGTCCTCGGTTTCGCCCGAACGGTGGGACATCACGTTGGTGTAACGCGCGCGGTGGGCCATATCGACGGCCTTGAGCGTCTCGGACAGCGACCCGATCTGGTTCACCTTCACGAGCATGGAGTTGGCCACGCCCTGCGCGATCCCGTCGGCAAGCCGCACGGGGTTGGTCACGAAGAGGTCGTCGCCCACGAGCTGCACCTTGTCGCCGATCTTGTCGGTGAGAAGCTTCCAGCCCTCCCAGTCGTCCTCGGACATGCCATCCTCGATCGAGATGATCGGATAGGCGTCGCAGAGCGCTGCGAGGTAGTCGGCATTCTCGGCGGAGGTGAGCGACTTGCCTTCGCCCTTCATCTCGTACTTGCCGTCCTTGTAGTACTCGGTCGAGGCGCAATCGAGGGCAAGGAAGATGTCCTCGCCGGGCTTGTATCCGGCCTTCTCGATCGACTTCAGGATGAAATCGAGCGCTTCATTGGTCGAGCCCAGTTCCGGCGCGAAGCCGCCTTCGTCGCCCAGGCCCGTCGACATGCCGGCCGCCGACAGCTCTTTCTTGAGCGTGTGGAACACTTCCGAGCCCATGCGCACGGCGTCGCGGATGTTGCCCGCACTCACCGGCATGATCATGAATTCCTGGATGTCGATCGGGTTGTCGGCATGCTCGCCACCGTTGATGATGTTCATCATCGGGACCGGCAGCACGCGGGCCGAAGAGCCTCCGACGTAGCGGTAGAGCGGCAGCATCGAGAAATCGGCGGCCGCCTTGGCGGTGGCCAGCGACACGCCGAGGATCGCGTTCGCACCCAGCCGGCCCTTGTTCTCGGTCCCGTCGAGCTCGATCATCGCGCGGTCGATCATCTCCTGCTCGGTCGCGTCCATGCCGACCAGCTCTTCGGCGATTTCGCCGTTCACGGCGGCGACCGCTTCCAGCACGCCCTTGCCCATGTAGCGGCTCTTGTCGCCGTCGCGGCGCTCGACCGCCTCGTGCGCGCCGGTGGAGGCCCCCGAAGGCACGGCGGCCCGGCCCATGGTGCCGTCTTCAAGGACCACGTCCACCTCGACCGTCGGGTTGCCCCGGCTGTCGAGGATTTCGCGGGCGAAAATGTCGATGATGGTGCTCATTGGCTGTCCCCGGCTGAATATCTTGCTCGACCGCGTTCTAGCGGTGACAGAGCCCGAGGAAAAGGCCGGTTGCGCCAACGGTTCGCGGGGTGAACCGTTGTCAATTTTCACGACCGTGCTACACAACCCGGGCTTTACGTTGCGGAGGGGGTCATGGCGGCTCAGAAGGTATTGATCGCGGGCGGCGGCATCGGGGGGCTGGCGACCGCGCTGACGCTCCAGCAGATCGGCGTCGAATGCGTGGTGTTCGAAAGCGTGCGCGAGCTGAAGCCGCTCGGCGTGGGCATCAACCTGCAGCCCAACGCGGTGCGCGAACTCTACGATCTCGGGATCGGTCAGGAGGCGCTCGACCGCGTCGGCGTGCCGGCCCGGGAATGGGCGCTCGTCGGGCTGAACGGCAATGACATCTACTCCGAGGCGCGCGGCACCCACGCAGGCTACGACTGGCCGCAATATGCCGTGCATCGCGGGCAGTTCCACATGCTGCTGGCCGACACCTTCATGGAGCGCGCCGGGCCGGAGGCCCTGAAGCTGGGATCGCGCGTCACGGGCTATCGCAACAACCCCGACGGCAGCGTCGCCGCCTTCGTCGAAACCGCCGAGGGGACGCGCGAGGAAACCGGCACGCTTCTCATCGCGGCCGACGGCATCCATTCGGCGATCCGCGCGCAGATGCACCCGGAGCAGCCGCCGATCAACTGGGGCGGCGCGATCATGTGGCGTGGCACCACGGTGGCCAAGCCCATCCGCACCGGGTCGTCCTTCGTGGGACTCGGCACCCACAAGCACCGCATGGTGATCTACCCGATCAGCCACCCGGACCCGGAGACCGGCCTCGCGCTCATCAACTGGATCGCCGAGATGACGGTCGATCCCGCCGACGGCTGGGAGAAATCCGGCTGGTTCCGCCCGGTCGAGATCGAGGAATTCGCGGACAATTTCAACGGCTTCACCTACGACTGGCTCGACGTGCCCGCGATGCTGCGCGCGGCCGACGTGGCCTATGAGAACCCGATGATCGACCGCGACCCGATCGACACCTGGATCGATGGCTCCGTCGCGCTGATGGGGGACGCGGCCCATGCGATGTATCCCACCGGCTCAAACGGCGCGAGCCAGGCCATCGTCGACGCCCGCACGCTGGGGGCGCGGATGGTCGAGCACGGCGTGACCCGCGCGGCGATCGAGGCCTACGACGCCCAGCTTGCCGGTCCCATCGGCGAGGTCGTGCTGCGCAACCGGGGCGCCGGCCCCTTCGGGCTTCTCAACATGGTGGACGAGCGCTGCGGTGGCGAGTTCGACGACATCGACGCGGTGATCCCGGCGGACGAGCGGCGCGACTTCATGGCCAAGTACCAGGCCGCCGCGGGCTTCGCGCGCGACACGTTGAACGCGGCGCCGCGGACCATCCCGGCCGGGGCCAGGGCCGCCGACCTGACGCCAGCGGAGTGATCAGCCCGGGCGCACCGGCGAGGCGGCCAGCGCCGCGCGCCGCGCCGCCCGGCTGACCCGCGCCTCCCGCACGATGGTGTAGACGCCCGCGCCCACGATCAGCGCCGCGCCCACCAGCGTCCAGGCATCCGGCACCTCGTCGAAGAACACCAGCGCGAAGACGATGGCATAGACGAGGCGCGTGTACCGGAACGGCGTGACGGCCGGCACGTCGCCGGTCTGCATGGCACGGGTGAGCGCGTAATAGCCCGACATGCCCAGCGCGGTCGCGATCACGATCAGCCCGGCATCGCCGGGGGCGGGCAGGGCGAAGGGTTCGAACGCCAGGAGCACCGCCCCCGACACCGCCGCCATGACGAAGCCCCAGGCCGAGGTCTGAAGCGGGTGGATGCCCGCGGGCGTCACCCGCGTGGCCACGTCGCGCACCGCGAGCCCGATTGCCGCGCCGAGCCCCAGGAGCGCCTCGGGCCGGAACGCCTCGGCCCCGGGGCGCAGGATCACCAGCACGCCGACGAGCCCGATGGAAATGGCAAGCCAGCGCCGCCACCCCACGCTCATGCCCAGAAACAGGATCGCCCCGATGTTCACGAAAAGCGGATTGGCTTGGAGGAGCGCGGACAGAAGCCCCAGTGGCACCAGCGTGAGACCCAGCACGAAGCAGGTGGTCCCCATGAGCTCGCCCGCGTTGCGCAGCAGGATGATCGGGTGAAAGAACTGGCGCGTGAACGGCGAATGCCCGCGTGCCGCCGCGATCAGGCCGAAGACCGCGCCGCCCAGAAGGCCCAACGCGATCAGCACCACGCCCAGCGGCACGCGCTCCGTCACGATCTTCACGAAAACGTCTTCGGAAGCGAAGAAACCCATGGCCAGAACCATGAGAAGCGCGCCGCGGATATTGTCCATGTGCCTGTCTCCGGGGCGAGGGGCCCCGTGCCTGCGTATCGGGAAGCGCGCGCGAGGGGAAGGTCGCGGGGAGACGAAAAAAGGACCCGGAAGGATAGCCCTCCGGGTCCCCGTGTTTCGTCAGGATCGGTCGGCTCAGCCGTCGTAGTCGACTTCCTGCGTGATGCGCAGCGCATCGGGGCGCATGCGGGCCAGTTCCATCAGGTTCACGTCGTCGGCGGTGAATTCACCCCAGCTGTCGACGAGGTCCGAGTTCGGAACGTCGGGGTTCACGGGGTATTCGTAGACCGACTCCGCGTAGATTTCCTGCGCCGTGTCGGAGGCGAGGAACTCCATGAACGCCACCGCGTCCTCGCGGTGCGGCGCGGCCTTGGTCAGCGCCATGCCCGAGACGTTCACGTGGGTGCCGCCGTTCTCGAATTCCGGGAACTCGATGCGCACGGAATTGGCCCACTCGGTCTGCTCCTCGTCCTCGAGCATCGCACCCATGTAATAGGTGTTGCCGATCGAGATGTCGCATTCCCCGGACCAGATGGATTTCACCTGTGCGCGGTCATTGCCCTGCGGCTTCTGGGCGAGGTTCGACTTCAGGCCCTCGAGCCATTCCTTCGCACCCTCTTCGCCCATGTGGTGGATCGCCGCCGAGGTCAGCGCGACCATGTAGGCATGCGTGCCGGAGCGGGTGCAGATGCGGCCTTCCCACTTCGGGTCGGCAAGATCCTCGTAGGTGGTGACGGCGCCTTCTTCCACGCGTTCCTTGGAAGCATAGACGACGCGCGCGCGGCTCGTCAGGCCGAACCACTCGTTGCCCGGGTCGCGGTATTCCGCCGGGATCTGGTCGGCGAGCACGTCGCTGTCGACCGGCTGGGTCACGCCGGCTTCCACGAGCTCGGCCAAGCGCGAGATGTCGGTGGTCAGGACCACGTCGGCCGGCGAACGGTCACCCTCGGCCTGGAGCCGTTCGACCATGCCGGTGTTGAGGAAGGCCACGTTGACCTCGATCCCGGTCTCGTCGGTGAAGGCGTCGACCAGCGGGGCGATGAGCTCGGGCTGGCGGTAGGAATAGACGTTCACCTCGGCCAGCGCGGGCAGGGCGGTGGAAACGCTCAGCGCGACGGCGAGCGGTGTGGACAGACGCATGAAATCCTCCTTCGATTGCGATCTCTGGCGGTCTTAAATCCGAGTATTTCTGTCGGGTCAATAGCTGACCAAAAAGATCAGGTTAAGTTCCGGCCTTCTCGCGAGCCTTCGCTGCATCCCACAGCGCGTCCATTTCCGCGAGGTCGCTGTCCTCGGGTCGCTTGCCGCGCTTTTCCAGCTCCGCCTCGATCATCCGGAAGCGGCGCACGAATTTCGCGTTGGTCCCGCGCAGCGCGGCCTCGGGGTCGACGCCCAGGTGGCGCGCCACGTTGGCCAGCACGAAGAACAGGTCGCCCATTTCATCGGTCAGCGCCTCGTGGCTCAGGTGATCGCGCGCCTCGACCACCTCGCGCGCCTCCTCGGCCACCTTGTCGAGCACGGGGGCGATGTCGGGCCAGTCGAATCCCACCCGTGCCGCGCGTTTCTGAAGCTTCACCGCGCGCAGGAGCGCGGGCAGGCCCAGCGCCACGTCATCGAGCACGCCGCCGCGTTCCTTCGCGGCCCGCTCGGCGGCCTTGATCGTCTCCCAGTCCCGCGTCTGCTGGTCGGCGGACTTGTCGCGGCTCTCGTCGCCGAAGACATGCGGATGGCGCGCGACCATCTTGTCGGACATGTGGTCGGCCACGTCGTCGAAATCGAACAGGCCACGCTCGTCGGCCATCTGGGCGTGAAACACCGACTGGAACAGGAGATCCCCGAGCTCGCCCTTGAGCTCGTCCCAGGCCTCCCGTTCGATCGCGTCGGCCACTTCGTAGGCTTCCTCGATCGTGTAGGGCGCGATGGTGCCGAAATCCTGCTCGATGTCCCAGGGGCACCCCGTCTCGGGGTCGCGCAGCCGGCGCATGATCTCGATCAGCCGGGGCATGCCGCCCCTGGGGTCATGCACGATCTCGTCGGATGTCTTGGTCATGGCGCTCTCCTTCGGGCCAAGCCCTAGCAAAGCGCCCCGGCGACCGCCAGCGCTTGCGGGGCGCGTGGGGCGATGGCAACGTGGCGCGAACCAGCTTGGAGGCATCATGTCGCTCGAAGACGCACAGAACGAAGTGGACGTGGCATTCACCCGCGAAGAGATGAAGGGGCTCGCCTTCGAGAACACCTTCGCGGGCGCGACCAGTTTCCTGCGCCGCCGCTACACCAAGGACCTGACCCATGCGGACGTGGCGGTGACCGGCATCCCCTTCGACCAGGCGGTGACGAACCGGCCCGGCACGCGGCTCGGTCCCCGCGCGATCCGCGAGGCCTCCGCGCTCCAGACGCCGGAGCCGCCCTTCGGCTGGGACTACGACGTGATGTCGACCTTCGCGATCGCCGACTACGGCGACATGGCCTTCGACTATGCCGCGCCCGCCACCATCCGCGAGCGTATCGAGAGCCACGTGGCAGGCATCCTCGACCAGGATTGCGCGGTCGTGACGCTGGGCGGCGATCATTCGATCACGCTTCCGATCCTGCGCGCGCACGTGGCCAGGCACGGCCCCCTCGCGCTGATCCAGTTCGACGCCCACACCGACAGCTGGGAAAATCCCGACCCGACCCGCGTCGATCACGGCACCTTCGTCTACACGGCCGTGCAGGAGGGTCTGATCGACACCGCGCATTCCGTGCAGATCGGCATCCGCACGGTGAACGAGGACCCGCTCGGCATC
Source organism: Maritimibacter harenae (assembly GCF_009882975.1). GTDB lineage: Bacteria > Pseudomonadota > Alphaproteobacteria > Rhodobacterales > Rhodobacteraceae > Maritimibacter > Maritimibacter harenae. The sequence continues at coordinate 659,050 of NZ_WTUX01000011.1, read as the reverse complement.
ACGGTGATCGAGGCGCCCGAGGTCCATGAACACGGCCCGCGCGCCGTGATCGAGCGCGTGCATTCCATCGTCGGCGAACGCCGGGCCTACCTCAGCTTCGACATCGACGCGCTGGACCCGGCCTATGCGCCGGGCACCGGCACGCCGGTCTGGGGCGGCCTCACCTCGGCCCAGGCCGCCGCCATCCTGCGCGGGCTCAGGGGCGCCAACATCGTCGGCGGCGACGTCGTCGAGGTCTCGCCCCCCTTCGATCCGGCCGGCACCACGGCCGTCGCGGCCGCTCACGTCGCGGTCGAACTCCTCAGCCTGTGGGGCTGGACCCGCCGCTGACGCGCCCTTTCATCGTTCCGGAAATACTTCGGGGGTGCGGGGGCAGCGCCCCCGCTGGCAGGTTCTGGCAACCCGTCCTTCACACCGGAAAATTCACGCGGGGGTCTGCGCCCCGGGCGTGGACCACCCCGGCGCGAATGCTCACCATTCGTCAAGGTCGGCGAAGTCCACGTATTCCCTGATCGTGTGGAAGAAGATATCGATCTCCAGCGCCAGGCCCACCTCGAAGTCGTTCAGATCCGGGCCGCTCCAGCGGGCCTGTTCGAGGCGGGCGAGGAAGTCCTGCCGCGCCTGTTCGTCGTGTGTTTTCAGCGGCCGGGTTGCGGCGGCCCGCAGGAAATCGATGCGCTTGTGCACCTCCCGCATGGCCGAGAAGGCTTCCATCATCGGGCGCGTCAGGCGCGGGTCGCTCTGCCAGGAGCGGCCGTCGAACACCTCCTGCACGACCCGGTTGCCGGCACCCAGGCAATCGTAGGCGACACAGCCGGGAAAGCCCTCCTGGGTCAGCCTGTCGTGGATGGAACAATCGTGCCCCGACAGGTTGCGGCACGGTTCCCCGGGGTTCTTGTCGAACGCGAAGTCCTTGCCCTTGTCGAAGGCCAGCGCGAGGCAACAGAGCGCGGCGCATTTCGAGCAATCGGTCTTGAGGTGATCGGTCTGTGTCATTGCGGCCATCGATACGCTTTCGCCCGGAGAAAGGTGGTCGTGCGCCCTATCTCGCGAACCGCGGCCGGAATGCAAGGGGCGTGCCCGCTTGCGCCGATCGGCGTGAGCATGGTTTGGTGACATCCGGGAACCGAGGGACCGCAAGACATGTGCACCGTCCTGGGAAGATGTCCGGGCCATCCTCACGCGAAGGCCCACGAATGGTGGCCGCCCCCGCGGGGCGGCTGACCCGTCACGCCCGTTCAAGACATTTTCGGAGACATCCATGCAACCCACCCTCACCACCGGGGCCGAGGGCCTCGAGATCCGTTGGGCCGACGGGACCGTCGGCGCCTTTCCCTATATCTGGCTGCGCGACACCGACCCTGCGGGGTTCCATCCGAAGACGGGCGAGCGCACGTTCGACCTCACGACCGTGCCGCTCGACGTCAGGCCGCGCGAGGCGCGGGTCACGCCGGAGGCGCTCCTCGTCACGTGGGAGGGCCAGGTTGAGCCGAGCCGCTTCGACCTGGACTGGATCAAGACCCACCGGCCGGGCCAGCGGCGCCATGACCCGGCGGACATCGCGCCCGTGGCATGGCGCGCCGAGCTTGGCGGTGCGGGCGTGCCCCGCCACGAAGCCGACGGGATCGCGACCTCGGATACGGCGCTGGCGCGCTGGCTGGCCGATACCAAGCGCTACGGGCTTTCCATCGTCACGGGGCTCGCCGACACCACCGAGGCCGGCCTGGCGGTCGCGCGCCGTGTGGGCCACCTGCGCGAGACGAACTTCGGCCTGACTTTCGAGGTCGTGTCCAAGCCCGATCCCAACAACCTCGCCTACACCTCCGACGCGCTGCCGCTGCACACCGACCTGACCAACCAGGAATTGCCGCCGGGCTACCAGTTCCTGCACTGTCTCGCGAACGAGGCGCGGGGCGGCGGGTCCACTTTCTGCGATGGGGTCGCCGTCGCCCGGGACCTGCGGGCGCGCGATCCGGAGGCGTTCGAGGTGCTGTCGACCGTGACCGTTCCCTTCCGGTTCCACGACCGCCATACCGACATCCGTTCACGCAAGACCGTCATTGCGCTCGATACCCGGGGGGAGGTGTCCGAGATCTGCTTCAACGCTCACCTGGCGGATATTCTCGACCTGGACCCCGGCATCATGACGCCCTTCTACCGGGCCTATCGGCTGTTGATGGAAATGACCCGCGACCCGGCCTACGGCATCGCGTTGAGGCTCGGCGCCGGGGAGATGGTGGTCTTCGACAATCGCCGCGTCCTTCATGGCCGCGAGGCGTTCGATCCCGCCACCGGCTTTCGCCACCTGCACGGCTGCTACGTCGACCGGGGCGAGTGGGACAGCCGCATCCGCGTGCTCGCGCGGGAACAGGGCTGACCGGCCGCTGGCGCGCGGCCGGGGCGGGGCGCTGACGCAGACGCCCCGTTCAGGCCGCCAGCCGCTCTTCGAGGTCCAGCCGCATCGTGGCCATGCCCTGGCGGCGCGACAGTTCCTCGTACCCGGCGGAAATATAGGCGTTGAGTGCCGGCGCGTTGTCGAGCTCGACCTTCAATGTCAGGGTGAGCGCGCCCAGCTCCAGCGCCGCTTCCTCGATGCGTTCCGTCAACTCCGCGGCCGCTCCGCCGCGTGCCTCCTCGACGAGATAGACGTAGGTGAGGTGGCGCATTTCGGGCCCGGCGCCTTCACGGAGCGCGAAGAACCCGACGTCCCGTCCGGCCGCATCCTCGAGGTAGAAGGAGACATCCTCGCGCTCGCCCAGCCACTTGCGATGCCATTCGATCTCGTCGAAGGGGACTTTCGCATTGGGATTGAGCAGCGGGATTTCCGCGTCCGTCAGCATCGCGGCCAACGGGGCCAGATCGCCGTCGCGGTTGCGACGCAGGGTGAGTGCCATGGGTCCTTCCTTCGGCTTGGCCCGGCACGGATGCGCCGGGGGTGCATCTTGATCGCCGCGCGCCTGACATACATGCCCCCTTCGGGTCAACCGTGAGCCGGCTCACGGGGATATGCGGCAGTCCCCCGTTTCCATCCGCTGAAATCCCTCTATCCTCGGCCAAACCGTAACTGTCCGGAGGCCTCATGCTTCTCAAGATCATCGCCGTCATCGTCGCCTTCATCGTCGTCTTCGGCATATGGGTCCGTGTCTCGCCCCTTCCCGAAGACCGCCTCACCGGCAAGCCGGGGCCGGACGAGCCGGGCGTCCATCCCTCGATGGGCGGGATCAAGGTGGTGCGCCCGCTCGACACGCTGCCCGAGGGGGCGTTCGACAAGATGCTCGACATCGCCGCGGCCACGCCGCGCACCGAAAGGGTGGGCGAGGGGACAGATCCCGCGGCCTTCGTAACGCGCTCGAAGCTCTGGGCCTTTCCCGACATCGCGGTGATCTGGGTCGAGGACGGCAACCTGCACGTGCAGTCGCACCTCGTCTTCGGGCGCGGCGACATGGGCGTGAACGCGGCCAAGGTCACGCGCTGGTTCGACCGACTGGAGGCGCAGGGCTGAGGGCCGCAGGCGCCGTGCCCTCTTGACCGGGCCCGCGCTTTGGGCGACGAGACGCGGATGGTGCCCCTCGACAAACTCAACGCGATCACCGAACGATTCCAGTTCCTTGAGGCCAAGATGTCCGAGGGGCTGTCCGGCGACGAGATCGCCGAGGTCGGACGCGAATACGCCGAGCTGAAGCCGGTGGTCGAGGAGATCGCCTCCTACCGCCAACTGCTCGACGACATCGCCGATGCCGAGGCGATGCTCGATGACCCAGAGATGCGGGAACTGGCGGAGGACGAGCTTCCCGCGCTGCGCGAGCGCCTCCCCCAGATGGAGCAGGCCATGCGCCTGGCGCTTCTGCCCCGTGACGCGGCCGATGCGCGTCCGGCGATGATCGAGATCCGGCCCGGGACCGGGGGCGACGAAGCCTCTCTCTTCGCGGGGGACCTGCTGCGCATGTACCAGCGTTACGCCGAGACGAAGGGCTGGAAGCTCGACATCCTCGAGCAGAGCCTGACCGAAGTGGGCGGCGTCAAGGAAGTGGTGGCGCGCGTCACCGGCGACGGCGTCTTCGCGCGGCTCAAGTACGAATCCGGCGTCCACCGCGTCCAGCGCGTCCCGGAAACCGAAAGCGGCGGGCGCATCCACACCTCGGCGGCCACCGTGGCGGTGCTGCCGGAGGCCGAGGACGTCGACATCCACATCGACCCGGCCGACATCCGCATCGACACGATGCGCGCCTCCGGAGCGGGCGGGCAGCACGTGAACACCACGGACAGCGCGGTGCGCATCACCCACGTTCCGACCGGCATCGTGGTGACGAGCTCCGAGAAGAGCCAGCACCGCAACCGCGAAATCGCGATGCAGGTGCTCAAGACCCGGCTCTTCGATGCCGAACGCCAGCGCGCCCATGACGAACGCGCCGCGAGCCGCAAGGCGCAGGTGGGCACCGGCGACCGGTCCGAACGCATCCGCACCTACAATTTCCCGCAGGGGCGCATGACCGACCACCGGATCAACCTGACGCTCTACAAGCTCGCGGACGTGATGGCGGGCGATCTCGACGAAATCATCGACGCGCTGATCGAAGCCGACCAGGCGGCGAAGCTCGCGGAGCTCGACGCGTGACGCGCGGCGACGCGCTGGCCCTGGGCGTATCCCGGCTGCGTGCAGGCGGGATCGAGGGGGCGGCGCGCGATGCCCAGTTGCTGCTGGCCCACGTGCTCGGGGTCGAGGTGATGCGCCTGTCGCTCGAACGCGGGGAAGCGGTCGGCGCCTCCGAGATGGCGGCCTTCGAGGCTGCGCTCGAGCGCCGCGTGGCACGCGAACCCGTGTCGAAGATCATCGGTCAACGCGGCTTCTGGGGGCGCGATTTCATCGTGACCGCGGACGTTCTCGACCCGCGTCCCGAGACCGAGACGCTCATCGCGGAGGCGCTGGCGGGCCCGGCGCCCGCGCGGCTTCTGGACCTGGGCACGGGGACCGGCATCCTCGCCGTCACGCTGCTGGCAGAATGGCCGGAGGCACGTGGCGTGGCCACGGACCTGTCGCAGGCGGCGCTGGACGTCGCGGCGCGAAACGCGGCGCGGCACGGGGTGGCGGACCGGCTGACGCTCGTCCGGTCGGACTGGTTCGCCGAGGTGCACGGGACTTTCGACCTCATCGTCTCCAACCCGCCCTATATCTCCGAGGCCGAGATGCCCGGGCTCGCGCCGGAAGTGCGGCGTCACGACCCGCACATGGCGCTCACGCCGGGGGGCGACGGGCTCGACCCGTATCGCGTCATCGCTGCCGGTGCGGGCGACCACCTCGCGCCGGGCGGCCGGCTTCTGGTCGAGATCGGGAACGGGCAGGGGGCGGACGTCCAGGCCATATTCGCCGCGGCAGGTCTTGAAGATGTCCGCTGCCATCCCGACATGGATGGAAGGGACAGGGTCGTCGGTGCCGTTGCGCCCGCGCCCTAACCTTTTCGCAGGGTTTTTGCGCCACAAAGTGGCAAAAATCCCCGGTTAGCATGGAAAAACACCCGAATGCCCCTTGTCACGCGCAGATCTGCGTGTTTACTCAGGGCTAGCACCTGATGAAGCGTATGCCTCTCGGTGCGATAAGCCGAAAAGCCGGACCGCATAGTCGCAGCGGAGGAGCTGCGCGGACCGAGAGCCAGAAACAGGCTGGATACAGGACCATATGAGATCTTCGAAATCACGTTCGCGCGGGAAGAATAACCGTAACCGCTCGCCTTCGAACAACATCAACCGGGTCTTCGATTCTTCGGGGCCGGAAGGCAAGGTGCGCGGGACCCCGCAGCAAATCATCGACAAATACACCCAGCTCTCGCGCGACGCGTTCCTGGCCAACGACCGTGTGGCCGGAGAGAACTTCCAGCAGCACGCCGAACACTACGCGCGTCTGCTCAGCGAAGCCCAGAAGGACGCCGAGGCGAAGCGCCAGCAGAACCAGCAGGGCGGCGGCGGCCAGCAGCAGGGTGGCAACAAGAACAAGCGTGACGACAACGGGTCCGACCAGGGCCAGGACGGTGCGCCGCGCAAGGATCGCGATGCCCAGCGTCGCGAGGAAAAGCAGAATCGGTCGAAGTCTTCCGACGATCCCGGCTCGGCCCCGCAGCCCGACGTGATCGACACGGAATCGGAAAGCGGTCTCGTCGAGACGCCGGAGAGCGGCTCCAAGTCCGAGGACGAGGCGCCCAAGGCGAAAAAGCCGCGCGCGCCGCGCAAGCCCCGGGCGAAGAAGTCCGACGATGCGGGTGAGGCGAAGCCGCAAGCGGACACGCCCGACGGTGGCACCACCGAAGCGGCGGAGTGATCCTTCGCCAGACCTGATCGAAAGGCCGCCCCTCGGGCGGCCTTTTCGTTTCGGGGGCAGCGGGCGCACGCCCGGCAAAAAAGAAAGGCCGCCCAAAGGCGGCCTTCCCGATCCATCATGCGAGCGGTGCTCAGGCGGTCGCCTTCGCGTTTTCCTTGAGCCACTTCAGCACGTTCTCCGGCGAGCTCTCGCCGTAGGGGTCTTCCGGGTGGTTGTCGTCCTTGCCCGGCTCGACGAACAGCGCTTCGATCACGCCGTCGTTGACGACGGCGGCATAGCGCCAGGAGCGCGCGCCGAAGCCGAGGTTGTCCTTGGCCACGAGCATGCCCATCGCCTTGGTGAACTCACCGGAGCCGTCCGGGATCACCTTGACGTTCTCGAGACCCTGGTCGGCGGCCCACTTGTTCATCACGAAGCTGTCGTTGACGGACATGCAGTAGATGTCGTCGATCCCTTCGGCCTGGAAGTCGGCAAAGCCCTTTTCGAAGCCGGGCAGCTGGTAGGTCGAGCAGGTCGGCGTGAAGGCGCCGGGGAGCGAGAACAGGACGACGCGCTTGCCTTTGAAGTAGTCGTCCGAGGTCATGTCCTGCCAGCGGAAGGGGTTCGGGCCGCCGACGGATTCGTCGCGGACGCGGGTCTTGAAGGTGCAGGCGGGGACGCGGTCACCAACGTTCATGGTCATCTCCTGGGTTTGGTTGATTCTTTCGGTCGGGAATCGGCCGTGTTTACAACGGTTCTAAAATCATACCGCGCCGGCGGAGACAATGCTGCGGCGCAACAACTTGGCCGGGTGCGGCGGCGCGGGGCGCAGAAAATCGCCAGCCATGAACGGCTTGCATGGCGGGTGACATGATTTCGCGGTGACAAACAAGGGCGAAAGGCTGTATGTGATGGGCAACGGAGGACATCATGCGTGACCTGACAATCCCGGCGAGCCGCCACCCCGAGAAAGCCCATCGCCCGGACAATGCCCAGCCCAAGAAACCCGACTGGATCCGCGTGCGCGCGCCGGGCGGGCAGGGGTATGCCGAAACCCACAAGATCATGCGTGAGCACAAGCTCTCCACGGTCTGCGAAGAGGCCGGCTGCCCCAACGTGGGCGAGTGCTGGTCGCAGGGCCACGCCACCATGATGATCATGGGCGAGATCTGCACGCGCGGCTGCACCTTCTGCAACGTGGCCACCGGCCGTCCCGAGGCGCTCGACGCGTTCGAACCGGGCCGGGTGGCCGACGCGGTGAAGAAGCTGGGGCTCAACCACGTGGTCATCACCAGCGTAGACCGCGACGACGTGGCCGACGGCGGGGCCGAGCATTTCGCGATGACGATCCGCGCGATCCGTCGCCATGCGCCCGACACGACGATCGAGATCCTGACGCCCGACTTCCTGAAATCCACGCCCGACGCGCTGGAAACGGTGGTCGCGGCCAAGCCCGACGTGTTCAACCACAACCTCGAGACCGTGCCGGGTCTCTACCCCTCTGTGCGTCCCGGCGCGCGCTACTTCCACTCCCTGCGCCTGCTTCAGCGGGTGAAGGAGCTCGATCCCGGCATGTTCACGAAGTCGGGCATCATGGTGGGCCTGGGCGAAGACCGGCAGGGTGTCATGCAGGTCATGGACGACATGCGCGCCGCCGACATCGATTTCCTGACCATCGGGCAATACCTGCAGCCGACGCCCAAGCACCACGCGGTGGACCGCTTCGTCCCGCCCGACGAGTTCAAGGCCTACGAGAACGCGGCCTACGGCAAGGGCTTCCTGATGGTCTCCGCGACGCCGCTGACCCGCTCTTCCTACCACGCCGGGGACGATTTCGCCCGGCTCAAGGCCGCGCGCGACGCCAAGCTCGGCCGCGCATGACGGACGACGAGGTCGAGGCGATGGGGCGCGATATCCTCGCGCGTCAGCCGTTTTCCCAGATGCTCGGGGCCGAGCTCTTGTCGCTCGCGCTCGGGCGTTCGGAGTTGCGCATGGCGCTTGAGGAGCGCCACACCCAGCATCTCGGGATGGCGCATGGCGGGGTGATCTCGTCGCTCGCGGACATGGCGCTCGCGTTCGCGGGGGGTCCGATGATGGGCGACGGGGCCGTGACCCAGGAGTTCAAGATCAACTTCCTACGTCCGGGCACGGGCGATGCGCTGGTCGCGCGGGCCGAGGTGGTCGGCTCCGGCCGGAGCCAGGCGGTCGTGCGGTCGGATGTCTTCGTGATCAGGGACGGCGAAGAAAAGCTCTGCGCCACTGCGCAGGGCACGATCGCGCGCGGGGCGCGCTGATCGGTCAGAACCGCGCGGAGCGGGAGCGGTTGGAGTTTCCGGCGCCCACGCGGGCCGCGCCATGCTCGATCCCGGACTGACCCACGCGCTTGCCGGGCTTGTTGGAGGCTTCTTCCTCCGCATCGGCGCTGTCGTCGCCCGCGTCGTCTTCGTCCTCTTCGCTGGGCTCACCGACGCTTTCGATGGTGCTTGCCGTGGATGACGCCACGGACGTGGCACCGCCCGAGACCACGCTGAACGTGGTCAGGCACAGGCTGGTGGCCGCGGCGGTCAGGATCATCCAGTCAACGACCGCGGCGCCGTCCTCGGATCGCAGGAAACGCAGGAAATTGGTCATTTGATTTCACACCATCTATCGCTTTCAGGGCAAACGGGACCCTGAGACACAACCTGATGGTGAAAACAGGCGGAAATTGCACGGAATAGGGGCCTGTTGGCGGGTTTGTGCGGGCGATACGACGGCGCTGACGTGGCGAGAGCCCGTCAATGCGGCGCTCACGTGTCGGTGCGTTGTTGCATCGGCAATGGACGGCGCCAAGCGGCGCATTGTGCCGCCTGGCGCAACAATCTGTCGATCACTCGGAAATCGGCAGTGCCTTGATGTACGCCGCGATGGCCGCGCGGTCGTCCTCGGGCAGAGTGGCGAGGTTTTCGACCACCAGCGCCATGTGACCGCCGGCGGTGTCGAATTCGGGCGTGAAGCCGGAGGTGAAGTACTCCACCAACTCGTCCTCGGACCATGACATCTCGGGCGGTGTAAGGTCCGGAAAGCTGCCGCGCCCGGCCGGGTTCGGCGCGCCGGAGAGCCAGGCCGCGCCCGTCTCGAGCCCGCCCAGCGCGTTGCGCGGCGTGTGGCATTCGGCGCAGTGGCCCATGCCTTCGACCAGCATGCGCCCGCGCACGAGCTCCGGCGACAAGTCGCCGTCCATCACCCATTCCTCATCGTGAAACAGCATCTTCCACGCGCCCACACCGGCGCGCAGGTTGTAGGGGAAGGCCACCTCATGCGCCTGCGACGGCGTCGGGTCCGCAGGCAGCGTCTGCATGTAGGCGTGCAGGTCGACGACATCCTGTGGCTCCATGTGGATGTAGGCCCCGTATGGCAGGACGGGATAGTAATGCTGACCCTCGGGCGAGGTGCCGTGATGCAGCGCGTTCCACAGGTCGATCGCCGCCCAGTCCCCGATGCCCGCCTCCGGGTCGGTGGAGATGTTGGGCGCCTTGAAGGTCCCGAAGGGCGACGGGAAGGATTGCCCGCCCGCCAGCACCAGCTTCGCGTCGTCCTCGGCCTCCGGCGCCATGTGGCAGGAGGCGCAGCCGGCCGCCGCGAAGACCGTTTCGCCGTGCACCGGGTCGGGCGTGAGCCCGGCGAGCACATCGGGCGCGTCACTTTGCGGCCGGGTGAGCCAGAGGCCCGCGGCCACGACGATGACGGCAAGAACGGCGAGACGGATGATCCAGCGCATGGTTACCCCTTATGTCCAACAGGTCCGCGACACACAGCAAAACCGGGGCGGTGACACCCCGGTTCTCTCTCCGCGTCTCTTGGCGCGGGCTTAGTCCGGTTCCCTGTAGGCCTTGTGGCAGTCCCCGCAGGCCGATCCAAGGGGGCCCATCGCCGCCTTGAGCGAGTCGGGGCCTTCGCCCGCGGCCGCCTCCATCGCCGCGGCGGCCTCATTCAGCGCGACCGCGTTTTCGATCACGCCTTCCATGTCGGTCCAGATCTCCGGCAGCGCGCGCGTGCCCTCCAGGTCCTCGGTGGAGGTGCCCGGCGCCCACATGGGCCCCTGGTTCATCGAGGTGAGGGCGGCGAGGTTCGCGGCCGCGGCGCTGGCGGCCTCGGCGTCGTAGGGGATCTTCTCCTGCGCCATCGCACCCAGCGTGCCCAGGTTGAAGGCGTAGAGCGTCATCGTGGACTGGCGTGCCTTCACCGACATGGGCAACTCGCCCCCGTGGCTTTCCGCAAGTGCGCTGCCTGCGAGCGCACCGGTCGCTGCAAGTCCCATGAGCATGGTGCGAATCTTCTTCATCACGTCTGTCTCCCTGTGGATTGCTCGTTGCAGCCACGGTATCTGTTAAGAAACCAAGATGAAGTCCGGAATATTGCAAAGGCTCTGTGCAAAATGAAACAGATGGACTGGGATGACCTGCGCTACGTCCTGGCCGTTGCGGACCGGGGCTCGCTCTCGGGTGCGGCGCGCCAGCTGGGCGTGAACCACGCGACGGTGCTCCGGCGGGTCAACGCCTTCGAGGAAAACATGGGCCTTTCGGTGTTCGACCGCACCGCCCGGGGGTACCGGATCGCGCCGCGCCGGCGCCGGGTGCTCGACGCGATGCGAGACGTGGAAGAGGCGGCACTCGGGGTCGAACGGGCGATCACGGCGGCGCGATCTCCGCTTGCCGGTGTCGTGCGCGTGACCTCGACCGACACCCTCTGCCTGGGTGTTCTGCCGGGGATCATCGCCGGGTTGCAGCACGAGGCCGAGGGGCTGGAGATCGAGCTCAGCTCCCAGAACCAGCACGCCGACCTTGCCCGCCTCGACGCCGACATCGCCGTGCGGCCCTCCGCGAAGCTTCCGCCCGAGCTGACCGGCGTGGTGGCGGCAAAGCTGGGCCTGTCGGTCTATGCCGCGCCCGACGGTGACGACAGCTGGCTGGGCCTGTCGGGAAGCCTCGCACAGGCCACGCTGGGCGAACGGATCGCCGAGATCACCGGCGACGCGCCCATCGGGTCGCGCAGCGATTCCTTCCCGGTCCTGCGCGAAATGGCGGCGGCCGGGCAGGGGCGCGCGATCCTGCCCTGCATCCTGGGCGATCCCGATCCGCGGCTCGTGCGTATCGACGGGCTGATCCCGGACAGCGCGGTCGATGTCTGGGTCGCCTCGCACGTGGACCTGGCCGAGGTGCCGCGTATCCGCGCGGTGCGCGACCTGATCATCGCGGGCCTGGAACGCGAAGCGCCGCGGCTCCTGGGCGCGATCTGAGGATCAGCCCTGCGCGTCGTCGGTGAAGCGGACCGAGCCGATGAAGGGCAGATTGCGGTTTCGCTGGGCGAAATCGATGCCATAGCCGACGACGAACTCGTCCGGGATCTCGAACCCGGTCCAGTCCGCCTTCACGTCCACTTCGCGCCGTGTCGGTTTGTCGAGCAGCGCGATGCAGGCCAGCCGCTTGGGTTCGCGCGAGGTGAGCAGCGACGTGACGTGTTTGAGCGTGTGGCCGGTGTCGACGATATCCTCGACCACCAGCACGTCGCGCCCGGCGATCTCACCCCGCAGGTCCTTGAGGATTCGCACCTCCCGGCTCGATTCCGTCGAATTGCCGTAGGAGGAGGCTTCGAGGAAATCGACCTCCACCGGCAGGTCGAGCTCGCGCACGAGGTCCGCGATGAACACGAACGACCCGCGCAGAAGCCCGACCACGACGAGCTTGTCGGTGCCTTTGAACTTCGCCTGGATTTCGTTCGCCAGTGCCTCGATTCGGGCCGCGATGGCCTTGGCCGAGATCATTTCGTCTATGACATAAGGCCGCGTCATCTCTCGCCCTCTTGCATCCCGGGCCCACCTTATGGAATTTGCGCCCCGAGTCACGAGGCGAAAGGGCGACATGCCGACACATAGCGACAAGCGGGTGATGCCGTACACGGCGGACCAGATGTATGCGCTCGTCGCCGACGTCGGCCGCTACCCCGAATTCCTGCCGTGGAACTCCGCCGCGCGCGTGCGCAAGGTCACGCCGCAGCCCGACGGGACCGAGGTGATGGAGGCGGATCTCGTCATTTCGTTCCGCGTCTTCCGGGAACGGTTCGGCAGCCGCGTCGTGCTCGATCCCGCCACGAAGCGGATCGACACGGAATACCTCGACGGGCCGTTCCACCACATGAAGAGCTACTGGCAGTTCACCGACCTCGAGGACGGGCGCTGCGAGGTCGAGTTCTTCGTGGACTTCGAATTCCGCAACGCCATGCTGCGCAGCCTGATCGGGGCGGTGTTCAACCAGGCGATGCACCGGATCGTGAAAGCGTTCGAGGATCGCGCACACGACCTCTACGGCTGAGGGCTACGACTTGCCCGCCAGCGGGTGATGTTCCAGCACCAGTTCGCGCAGGCGTTCGTCCAGCACATGCGTGTAGATCTCGGTCGTGGACACGTCCGCATGCCCCAGGAGCGTCTGGATCGCGCGCAGGTCCGCGCCGCCCGCCAGAAGGTGGGTGGCGAAGGCGTGACGCAGCCGGTGGGGCGTCACCGCGTCGGGCGAGATGCCGGCGGCCACCGCGATGTCCTTGATCATCCCGTGAAAGCGGTGCCGCGTCAGGTGCCCGGACTTGCCCGTCGACGGAAACAGGAAGCGCGAGGGCCGGGCGCCCTTGGCGCGCGCGGTGTCTTCGGCGGCGTCGCGGGCGGTCAGCCAATCGGCCAGCGCGGCGCGCGCCGGCGTGGACAGCGGCACCATCCGCTCCTTCCCGCCCTTGCCCATGACGAGCAACATCCGGGGGTCGCCCCGCGCGGCGGAGACGGGGAGCGAGACGAGTTCGCTCACCCGCATGCCGGTGGCATAGAGCAGTTCCATGAGGCAGGTGTTGCGCGCGCGGTCCTGTTCGGTGCGTCCGTGCCGTCGCGCGGCCGCCAGAAGCGCGTCGACCTCGGCCTCGCTCAGCGTCTTGGGCAGGCGCTTGGACTTGCCGGGTCCGCTGATGCGCAGGGACGGGTTGTCGTCGCGCCAGCCTTCCTCGAAGGCGAAGCGGTAGATCTGCTTGATCGCCGACAGGCGGCGGGCCCGCGTGGAGACCGCCAGGCCCTGCGCCTCGCAATCCACGAGATAGGCTTCGATCGCCTCCCGGTCGGCGCCCGCGAAGGTCTTGCCCTTGCGCTCGAGGAAGGCCCCGAAATCCTTGAGGTCCCGGCCATAGGCCAGAAGGGTGTTCTGCGCCGCGTCGAGCTCGGCCGCCTGCGCCTCGAGAAAGGCGGAAATCCAGCGGTCCGCACCGGCCGCGCTCATCCCCGCCGCTCCAGGATCAGGAATTCCAGCGCCGTGCGCCGGGCCGCGTCTTCGAGCCCGACGGCCCGCAGCAGGGCGATCCCGTCGGCCACGTCGTCGTAGTTGCCGCGTGCGCCGTTGGTGAGAAGCGTGACGGCGCGCAGGATCGCCTCGCCCAGCCGGTCGCCCTCGACCAGGTCGGCAAAGCGGGCCGGGATGCCTGTCGCGTTGAACCCGTCGGCCACCGCGCGCGCCTCGGCGCTCGGGGGCGTGAGATCGGCCACGTTGCCCTGCGCGACACCCGCGAGGAAGCGGTCCTCGGGCGTCTCTGCGACACCGGTCATCGCGGTCATCTCGTAGCGCTCGGAGAGAAGGCCCATGTGGAACGCGATCCGCCCGGCCTCGCCGTCGATCTCCAGCCCGGCAAGCGCGGGGCCGTAGACGCGGGAAATCGGCACCTCGACCTCGGCCGCCATGAGCTCGGCCCACACATCGGGGAGCAGCGTGGCGAGCGTCTCGGTGTCGTTCGTTTCGAGCGCGGCGTCGAGCGCCTGGACCACGCGCACCCGGCTCCAGACCCCGCCGGAGGCGGCCGGTTCGCGTTCCGTGTAGAGCCCAACGAGCTGGTTGTCGGTCACCGCGCCGTAACGCGCCAGCCGTTCACCGGCCTCGACCCGGGCCTTCCAGCCGATGTTCGAACGCAGGTCGGCCTGCGCGAAGGCGGCGGGCAGGCCGTTCGTCGGGATCGGTTCCCCGATCGCTTCGAACAGCCGGAAGGTGAGCGGCGTGAGCGGGCGCGGGGGCTCGGGCGGCGGGCGGTCCTCGAACAGGTCGGGGTCGAGGAAACGCGACAGCAGCCGATCCTCGTTCTCCGTGATCTCGTCGAGCGCGAGCGCGTTCGCCATCACGATCACGGCGCCTTCCCAGTCGCCACCGCGCGCGAGGCAGAAGACCCGGGCGGGGTAGGTGGGCGACAGGTCCGGCGCACTCTCCATCGCGTCGCAGACCGCGTCCTCCTGCCCGAGAAGCAGGGCGGCGTCGAACCAGCGGCGCACGATCTTGGGCGATGCGGCCCCGGCCAGGTCGAGGAGCGCATGCGCCTCTTCCACCGCGCCCATGTCGAGCAGCTTGTCGACACGGGCGAGGAACAGCTGCTGACCGTCCGGACCGCTGGCCTCGGGCGGGTCCAGCTCGGCGAGCAGGATCTGCTTCACGAGCGATTGCAGCGCCGGAAGCATGTCGGGCCGTTCTTCGGTGATCCGGCGCGCGAGCGTCGCCGTGTCGGATGCGCCCCACAGATCGGCAGGCAGCCCGGTCGCATGCGGGGGGACGAGCCCGATCGCATCGGCCCGGGGCCCTTCGGTGTCGTCGAGCGGTTCGACCAGCACCTCGGAAATCTCGGCGCCGTCCGAAGCGTTCTCCTCGCCCACCGGGCCGAGCGTGCTTTCCGGTGGCTCCGCCAGGCTGTCGGACAACCAGTTGATCGCCGACATGGGCGTGCCCGGGTCCTGCGCCGCGGCCAGTCCCGGCCAGGCGAGAAAGACCAGCGTGACGAGGCGTTTAGCCGTCATCCAGCGTCACCGAGATCGAATGCTCGGAAGGCGGCGGAGTCAGGTCACCCACGAGCGCGTAGCCGGCAATGCCGACCGCGCCGAGAAACGCCACCACGAAGACGAATTTCACCAGCCTCCAGAGCATCCTGCCCCCTCTTTCTTGTCCTGCGCGCGCCTGTGCTCGTGCGCAGGGTTTTGCACCGCGCACAAGTTCTATATGGCATGTTCGGCAAGATCACGCCATGCAGGCGGGGTTACAATTCATTCGGCGGGGCTTCGCGCATCTTGGCCTACAGGCTGCATAAACCGGTGACCGTGATCGGCATGATGGGAGCCGGCAAGACGGCCGTGGGCCGCGCGCTCGCCGCGCGCCTGGGTGTGCCCTTCCTCGACTCCGATGCCGAGATCGAGGCGGCGGCGAACATGTCCATCGCCGAGGTGTTCGCGCGGGACGGGGAGGCGTTCTTCCGGGACCGGGAGGCCGAGGTAATCGCCCGTCTGCTGGCCACCGGGCCGATGATCCTGTCGACGGGCGGCGGCGCCTTCCTGGCCGAACGCAACCGGCGCGCGATCTCCGAGGCCGGGGTGTCCGTCTGGCTGCGCGCGGACCTGGAGCTTCTGTGGCAGCGCGTGCGCCACAAGTCGACGCGGCCGCTTCTGCGCACGCCCGACCCGAAACGCACGCTTGCCGAGATATACGCGGCGCGCGAACCGATCTACGCGCTGGCCGATCTGGCGGTCGATGCCGACCCGGGCTATTCCATCGCGACCATGACCGACCACGTGATCCGGGTGCTTCTCACCCGGCCCGATGTTCTCGAGGAGGAGTGACATGGAAACCGTTCATGTCGAGCTTGGCACGCGATCCTACGACGTGCGGATCGGGCCGGGGCTTCTGGCGCGGGCCGGCGACGAGATCACGCCGCTCCTGAACCGGCCGCGGGTCGTCATCGTCACGGAAGAGAACGTGGCCGCCCTGCACCTGGCGGCTCTGGAGACCGCGCTCCAAGCGGCGGGGATCGAGAGCGAAGCGCTGATCCTGCCGCCCGGCGAGGCGACGAAGAGCTGGGCCCATCTGACGCAGACCGTCGAATGGCTGCTCGAGCAGAAAGTCGAGCGCAAGGACGTCGTCGTGGCGCTGGGGGGCGGCGTGATCGGCGATCTCGTGGGCTTTTCTGCCGCGATCCTGCGCCGGGGCGTGCGCTTCGTGCAGATGCCGACCTCGCTTCTGGCGCAGGTCGACAGCTCGGTGGGCGGCAAGACCGGGATCAACTCGCCCCACGGCAAGAACCTTGTCGGCGCATTTCACCAGCCGTCCCTGGTGCTGGCCGACATCGACGTTCTGGGCACGCTGAAGCCGCGTGATTTCCTCGCGGGCTACGGCGAGGTGGTGAAATACGGTGGACTTGGTTCGCTCGCCTTCTTCGAATGGCTCGAGGACAACGGCCCGGCGCTCGCCGCCGGTGACGTGGCGCTTCGGACCGAGGCCGTGCGCCGGTCGGTGCAGATGAAGGCCGACATCGTCGCGCTTGACGAGACGGAGCAGGGGGACCGGGCGCTTCTGAACCTCGGCCATACCTTCGGGCACGCGCTGGAGGCGGCGACGGGGTATTCCGACCGGCTCCTGCACGGTGAAGGCGTGGCCATCGGCTGTGCGCTGGCCTTCGAGACCTCCGCGCGCCTCGGCCTCATGTCGCAGGAAGCGCCGTCTCGGCTGCGCGAACACTTGGCGAAGATGGGGATGAAGCGCGATCTTGCGGACATTCCGGGTGATCTGCCGGATGCGAACGGGCTGCTCGATCTCATGGGGCAGGACAAGAAGGTGGAGGCGGGGCGCCTTCGCTTCATCCTCGCCCGTGCCATCGGCGAGGCGTTCGTGGCCGACGATGTCGACCTGTCGGTCGTGCACCGGGTCTTGGAAGAGGCGCTTGCGACGCGCGGTTAACGGCGCGCGTTGGCCACGACCATCAGCTCCCCGATGTTCTCGCGGGTGATGTAACCCACCATGCTGCCGTCGGTGCCGGTAACGGCCACCGCCGGAACCGGGCCCATCATGCGGTCGAGCACCTGCTCCAGACCTGCGGTCAGCGGCACCGAGGGAATGTCGCGCACCATCACCTGCGCCACGGTCCGGGGCCGGTCCTCGGCCCCCAGCGCCTGGTAGAGCGCGCGCCGGGTCAGCACGCCCTCGAGCCGCCGCGTGGCGGGGTCGATCACGGGAAACTCGTGCTGGGTGGTGCGGATGAGCGCTGCGCTCGCGGCCTCGAGGCTGTCGGACGGGGCGAGTGGTTCGTATTCCACGATCATCGCGTCACGGGCCTTGAAGCGGCGCGCGCGCGACGTGAGTTGCGTGTCCGAGCTTTCGGCCCCGGCGGCCATGAAGACGAACACCGCGATCAGCACGAGGAAGATGTTGCCGGAAATCAGGGCGAAGAGGCCCAGGGCGATCGCGGCCCCCTGGCCGACCATCGCCGCGATCCGCGTGGCCTTCACCCGGTCCATGAAGAAGCTCAGCGCCGCGCGCAGGACCCGGCCGCCATCCATCGGGAAGGCGGGGATCATGTTGAAGACCGCCAGGATGAGGTTGAGCACAGCGATCTGGCCGGGCAGGTCGGCAAAGCCCATCTCGCCGGTCAGCGGCGCGTCCGAGACGTTGAGCCCGACGACGGCCCAGAGCACGAAGAAGATCACCACGTTCACGGCAGGGCCTGCGAGCGCGACAAGGATTTCCTGCGCGGGTTTGTCGGGCATCTTCATCAGGCGGGCGAGCCCGCCGATGGGCAGGAGCGTGATGTCGGGTGTCTTGATCCCGAAGCGGCGCGCCATCAACGCGTGACCGTATTCGTGCGCAATCACGCAGACGAAGAGGAGCAGGATGTAGACGACGTTCACCAGCGCCGCCATCGGGCCCGACTGGGCCCAGGCGACGCCGCCGATCCAGATCAGAAGCAGGAAGAACGTGGCATGGACCCGGAGTTCCGAGCCAAGCAGGCGGCCGATGGGAAAGGACCAGGACATGTGTCGCGAACGCTCCCCCCGCCGTCAGTGCCTCAGAACGGGATCTCGTCGTCGAAGCCGCCGCCCGCGGGCGCCGGGCCCGGGCCGCTTTCGTAGCCGCCGCCGCGGTCGTCGCGGTAGCCGCCGCCGGAGGACGATCCACCGCCGTAACCGCCGCCGCCGTCACCACCGCCGTTGCGGGAGTCGAGCATGGTCAGCTCGGAGCTGTAGGGGCGCAGCGCGACCTCGGTCGTGTAGCGGTCCTGGCCGGACTGGTCCTGCCATTTGCGGGTCTCGAGCTTGCCCTCGATATAGACTTTCGAGCCCTTGCGCAGGTACTGCTCGGCCACGCGCACCAGCGGTTCCGCGTAGATCTCGACCCGGTGCCATTCGGTCCGTTCACGGCGTTCGCCGGTGTTGCGGTCCTTCCACGTGTCGGACGTGGCAAGCCGGAGCGAACAGACCTTGCCGCCGTTCGGGAAGTTGCGAACTTCCGGGTCGGCACCGAGGTTGCCGATCAGAATGACCTTGTTGACGGACCCAGCCATGAGACCTCCCGAATCTGGAAAATTTGCTTCAACCGTTACATCATCCGGGCTCGGTGAAGGAAAGGTTAAAATCCGCGCGAGCGGCCCTTGGCCGACCATCGGTCAGGGTGGTCTCAGGGGCCGTTTCGCGCTATCGTCGTGCATTATTCAGGGACCAGGACAGTGATGATGGGACGTTTCGCAACCACACTGGCGCTCGCGGTCGTGCTGGCGGTACCGGCCGGGGCCGAGACCTTGTTTTCCTCGTCGAACGGACGGTCGAATTTCGAGAACGCGTTGAAATTGCTCGATGGCCGGGCCTCCGAGCAATACTCCGGCTCCGCGCGCTATCGTCCGCGCCCCGACGACACCGTGCCCACCTACCGTGGCAAGTACCGTGGCGAATTCCTCGCCGTCGCCAAGGCCGCGGCGGCGCGCCACGGGGTGCCCGCCGATCTCTTCCTGCGCCTCGTGCAGCAGGAATCCGGCTGGAAAGTCGACGCGATCTCCGTGAAGGGCGCGATCGGGCTGGCCCAGCTCATGCCCGACACCGCGCTCCGCCTGGGCGTCGACCCGGAAGACCCGGAGCAGAACCTCGACGGGGGTGCGCGCTACCTTGCTCAGCAGTTCAAACGCTTCAAGTCGTGGCGCCTGGCGCTTGCGGCCTACAACGCCGGGCCCGAGGCGGTCGTGGAATACGACGGCATCCCGCCCTACGCGGAGACCGAAGGATACGTGAAGGCGATCATGGGCGGCTGAGGCTCAGCGCCCCTGCCGCCACCACGCCATGAAGACGGCGACCCCCGCGATCATTACGGCGGTCGACACGACGGCCGCCGGCAGGCCCTGCATCGCCTCGGTCGCCACGGCGAAATTGTAGCTCGTGTGCCAGAGCGCGACGGCGAGCACCGACCCGCCCGTGAATTCGTAGAGATACCCCAATACGAACGCCCCGAGCGTGAGGCCGATCAGCCAGCCGAAAAGGCCGATCCCGAGCATCGCCGCCATGTTGAGGTTCACGACGAAAAGCGGTGCATGCCACACGGCCCAGATCGCAGCGACGATGAGCGTCGCGGGTATGGGCGCGAAGCGGCGGCGCAGTTGCGGAAACAGGAACCCGCGCCAGCCCATCTCTTCGCCCAGGCCGTTGAGAAGCAGGGCCACCGCGACGACGGCAAGGGGCGACCAGTCCCCGGGCACGCCGGGATAGGCGAAGAGGTCTGACAGCTCGCCCGGTGGCCGGATTGCCAGGACCAGCACGGCGATGACGAGCGGCGCGAGGATGGCGAGCGCTGCAAGACCGGCGCGGCGCGGTATGGTGACGGCGCTGCGCAGGAGCGGCCGCAGGCGGTCCGGCGCGCCCGAGGTGACGATCAACGCGGCGATGGCAGGACCGGCAAGGCCGGGCAGGTGGGTCGCGGGGCTGTCCGGGCCGACCACGCGGCCGGTCAGGATCATCCAGCCCCAGTAGGACCAGCTCGTCGCGAAGGCGAGAAGGATGAAAAGTCCCGTACTCGATCGCCCCATGCCGCCGCTCCTCCTGTGACCCGGACCCGCACGGTCTCAGGCCCGGCGTGCGGGCGCATTGCGTGTGATCAACGGGCGTGGAGGGCTCAGGCGCCGCGGCGGAACTGCGAGGGCGTGCGCCCGGTGTGGTTCTGGAACGCGCGCGTGAAATAGGCGGCCGAGGCGAAGCCCAGCGAGCTCGCGATGTC
Source organism: Maritimibacter harenae (assembly GCF_009882975.1). Classification (GTDB taxonomy): domain Bacteria; phylum Pseudomonadota; class Alphaproteobacteria; order Rhodobacterales; family Rhodobacteraceae; genus Maritimibacter; species Maritimibacter harenae. The sequence continues at coordinate 638,698 of NZ_WTUX01000011.1, read as the reverse complement.
CTTGATGGGCATGTGCGTCTCGGTCAGGAGCCGGCGCGCCTCGTAATGGACACGGTCGGCCAGGATCGAGGACGCGGGGCGCCCGCAGGCCTTGTTGCACACGCGGCTCAGGTGCGTCGGCGTGACGCCCAGTTCCTTGGCATAGTCGCGCACTGTCTTGGGCGAATGGAAATCCTGTTCCACCAGCGCCGTATAGGCCGCGGCCAGGCGCGAGGAGGCGTCGCCATCGGGTTCCTCGATCTCGAGCGCGCGCATCTGGCGCTCCATCCAGACGGACAGAAGACCGGCGTGACACAGCATAGCGCGGTCGGAGGCGAGGTTGCCGCTTTCCAGCTCGGTCTGCAGGTTGTCGATCAGCCGGTTGAGCTCGATGTGCTGGTCGGCTTCCTGAAGGCGCAGGTGCACCGGATCTTCGGGCAGCGACAGTTCGTCTTCCACGCCGACGGGGAAGACCACGATCATGCCGTGGACGGTGGAGTTCATCTCGAAGCCGTGCATCGTGCCGGCGGGCACGTAGACGGCGTTGTGGGCCGTGTAACCGGAGGTCTTGCCGTTGACCGTGATGCGGCCCTGGCCGCGCGTGAACCACAGAAGGACGGGCGCGCCGTAGCTTCGCATCGCCTCCGTGCGCCAACGGCCACCGCTGGCAAGGCGGGCAAGGGGGATGACACGGAAGGGCGAGCTCAGCGAATTCTGTTGGTCCATTTTCTACGACAACTCCCAATCTATCCCCGGTCCGTCGCACGAATTTTGTTCGATTCGTTCTACCGGGTGCAGGCGGCCCGGCGTCGCGACCCCTCAGACCTAGACGATTCCAACAATTCTGTCGCGCTGGCTATCCACAGGCAGGTGGTTTTCCTGTGGATAACTCGAAGGTGAGCCGTGGGCTGTTTCCCCCGGGCCACACATCCGGGCGGTTACGAGACGGCGGGTATCGCGACTCGCTCCCACGCGCCCATGCGCGATCGGAACCATGTGCGCTGGCGCTTGGCATATTGCCGGGTGGCGATGATGGCGGCCTCACGTGCGGCCTCGAGGCTCATTTCGCCGCGCAGGTGCGCGATGAGTTCGCGCGCCCCGATCGCCTTGGCAGACGGCAGGTCGTCGGACCAGCCGGGCAGGTTGCGCCGCGCCTCGTCCAGCGCGCCCTGCGCCAGCATCGCGTCGAAGCGCCGCGCGATCCGGTCGGCAAGCCATTCGCGGTCCGGGTCGAGGACGAGGGGCAGGGTGTCCGGCCGGGGCAGGAGCGGCGGAGGCGTGTCGTCCTGCCAGGCCGCGAGCCCGCGCCCGGTGGTGCGTTGCACCTCCCACGCCCGGGCCACCCGCGCGGGGTTGCGGGTGTCGATGCGCGACCGCGTTTCGGGGTCGATCTCCGCGAGCATCGCCTCGATCCCGCGCTCGGCCAGAAGCGCTTCGCCTTCCGCGCGCACCCCGGGCGGGGTGAGCGGAATGTCGGCGAGCCCCTCGGTGAGGGCCGTGAAATAAAGCCCGGTGCCGCCGACGATGATCGGCCGGTCTGGGCCGGCAAGCAAAGGCGTGAGGTCGCGCAGCCAGTGCCCGACGGAATAGGGCTGGTCGCCCGGTACATGTCCGTAAAGCCGGTGGGGCGCGACTTCCTCTTCCGAGGCGGTGGGGCGCGCGGTCAGCACCTGCCAGTTCTCGAAAACCTGGAGCGCGTCGGCATTGACCACCACGCCGCCCGCGCGCCGGGCGATCGCCAGCGCGAGCGCCGACTTCCCGCTGGCCGTGGGGCCCGCGATCAGCACCGGCCGGTTCGGCGCGAGCCCTTCGAGGTATGGGGTTATGAGATCGTTCACCATTTCGCCCGGTCCCGGTCGCACGGCCGGTTTTCGCGCATTGCGCCCGACCGCGATTTCCGACATTTTGCGTGCGATCCATACAAGAGCCCCAAGGACTGTGAAAGAGATATGACCGAGGCCGCCACCGACGCCCCCGCCGCCGACACGCTTGAGCCGAAATACAAGCGCGTCATGCTGAAAATCTCGGGCGAGGCGCTGATGGGGGACGCGGGCTACGGGCTGAACCCGCCCACGGTCGCGCGTATAGCGCGCGAGGTGAAATCGGTTCACGACATGGGTGTCGAGATCTGCATGGTGATCGGCGGGGGCAACATCTTCCGCGGCCTCGCGGGCTCCGCCCAGGGCATGGAGCGCACCACGGCCGACTACATGGGCATGCTCGCCACCGTGATGAACGCGCTGGCGATGCAATCCGCGCTCGAAGCGCTCGGGGTCTATACCCGCGTGATCAGCGCGATCCCGATGGACCAGGTCTGCGAACCCTACATCCGGCGCCGCGCGGTGCGCCACCTCGAGAAGAAGCGCGTCTGCATCTTCGCGGCCGGCACCGGCAACCCGTATTTCACCACGGACACCGCGGCCACGCTGCGCGCGAACGAGATGGCCTGCGAAGCGATCTTCAAGGGCACGAAGGTGGACGGTGTCTACGACAAGGATCCCAACAAGTATCCCGACGCCACGCGCTACGAGGAAGTCAGCTACGACGAGGCGCTGGCCAAGCGGCTCGGCGTCATGGACGCCTCCGCCATCGCGCTGGCGCGCGACAACAACATGCCGATCATCGTGTTCTCGCTCGACGAGCCGGGCGGTTTCCGCGGCATCCTGTCGGGGCAGGGCACCTACACCAAGGTCCACGGCGGCAAGTCCGTCTCCTGACCGCAGAATTTCGACCGGCCCGGCCACCCGCCGGGCACACCGTTGGGGCGCCCGCGCAAGGGTGGTTCCAACCCACGGGCGCAGCCTTTAGAGAGCGCCCGCGACCCTATACAACCCATCGAAAATGGGATTATACAGCGCCAAACGACGGGCCACGGGCCCTATGCAGGAGGATTGAGGCATGGCTGACGAGGATTTCGAGATCGACACCGACGACCTTGAACGTCGGATGGACGGGGCGATGGCGGCGCTGCGCACCGAATTCGCGTCGCTCAGGACGGGGCGAGCCTCGGCGTCCATGCTCGAGCCGGTCCATGTCGAGGCCTACGGGCAACGCACGCCGATCAACCAGGTCGGCACCGTGAACGTGCCGGAGCCGCGGATGGTCACGATCAACGTCTGGGACAAGAACCTCGTGCGCGCGGTCGAGAAGGCGATCATGGAATCCGGGCTGGGCATCAACCCCCAGACCAACGGCACCATCGTCATGCTCCCGATCCCCGAGCTCAACGAGGAGCGGCGCAAGGAACTGGCCCGCGTGGCCGCGCAATACGCCGAAAGCGCGCGTGTCGCGATCCGCAACGTGCGCCGCGACGGGATGGAACAGCTCAAGAAAGCCAAGAACGCCGGAATGTCGGAAGACGACAACAAGATCTGGCACGACGAGGTGCAGGAGCTGACCGACCGCTACATCGCGAGCGTCGACAAGGCGCTGGAGTCCAAGCAGGAAGAGATCATGCAGGTCTGAGCCTGCCCCCGCGGCCCTGCGGGCCAAGGAGCGTGACGTGTACGAACAGGCCAACATTCCGGAGGTGCCCGCCAAGGGTCTTCATGTCGCCATCATCATGGACGGCAACGGCCGCTGGGCGAAGGAACGCCGGCGGCCGCGCCTTTTCGGCCACCACGCGGGCGCCAAGCGGGCGCGCGAGATCGTGGAAAGCTGCCCCGACCTGGGCGTGACGCACATCACGCTCTTCGCCTTCTCGACGGAGAACTGGAAGCGGACCCAGGCCGAGGTCGCGGGGCTCATGAGCCTCTTTCGCCGCTACATCAACAAGACGGCCCACGAGCTCGACGCCGAGGGCGCCTGCGTGCGCTTCATCGGGGACCGCATCAAGCTCGACCCCAAGCTGCGCAAGCTGATGGACGACCTCGAGGACCTGACGAAGGACAATGACCGGGTCCATGTCACCGTCGCGCTGAACTACGGTGGGCGCGACGAGGTGGCGCGCGCCACCCAGCGCCTTGCGCGCGACGTGAAGGCAGGCAACCTCGATCCCGAGGAGATCGACGAGGAAACGCTGCCCAAGTATCTGGACACCTGCATGCTGCCCGACCCGGACCTCGTGATCCGCACGAGTGGTGAGGCGCGGGTCTCGAACTTCCTGCTGTGGCAGTCGGCCTACGCGGAATACGAATTTGTCGACACGCTGTGGCCCGACTTCGACCGCGCGACCTTCGCGGCCATCCTGGACAAGTTCGCGCTGCGCGACCGGCGTTTCGGTGCCGTGTCGAATGGCTGAGACGGGCATACCGTCGAAGTGGTCCGACCTGTCGACGCGGATGATTTCGGCAGGCGTGATCGTGCTTCTGGCACTGGGGGCGCTCTTCGGCGGCGCGCTGACCTGGTCGATCTTCGTCCTCGCGATCTACGTGCTCATGCTGCGCGAGCTGGCCAAGCTCTGTGAACCCGACATCCCGACTGCACGGCGCTGGGTGATCGCGTGCCTGCCGGTCGCCGTGCTGGCCGTGGTGATGCTGACGCTCGGGGCCGACGCGCCGGAGGGCGACGTGGTCGCGCTCGCCTGGTCGGTCGCGCGGCTCGGGTTCCTTGCGAGCCTGCTGGTCGCCGTCGTCCCCATCGCCGTCGGCCTGTTTCTGATCCGGGGCAGTCAGCGGATCTGGCTCGCCTACGGCCTGCTTCTGGCCACCGCCGCGCTGTCGCTGAGCTTCGGGCAGGTGCTCGCTGGACCGGGCGCGATCCTCGCTCTGGTTGGAATCGTCGTGATTTCCGACATCGGCGGGTATTTCGCGGGTCGCGCCCTCGGCGGCCCCAAGTTCTGGCCGAAGATCAGCCCGAAGAAGACGTGGTCGGGCACGGTCGCGGGCTGGATCGGGGCGGCCATTTTCGGCGCGCTGATCGGGCCCGACCTGACGGGCGCCACGTGGTGGCTCTGCGCGATCGGCGCCGTCGTGCTCGCCTTCGCCGGACAGATGGGCGATATCGCGGAGAGCTGGATGAAACGGCGCGCCGGGGTGAAGGACAGCTCGTCGCTGATCCCGGGACATGGCGGCGTGCTCGACCGGCTCGATGCACTCGTGGCCGTGGCGGCGCTTGCAGGCGTCGGCGCCTGGATCGCGGGGCTGCCCGCATGACCCGGCGCGTGACGATCCTTGGGTCGACCGGCTCCATCGGCTGCTCGACCATCGACCTCATTGCCCGCGATCCCGAGGCCTACGACGTGGTTGCGCTGACCGGCGGGCACAACGTTACACTGCTGGCCGAGCAGGCGATCGCCCTTGGCGCCGAGATCGCGGTGACCGCACATGAGGACAGCCTTGCCGACCTGCGCGAGGCACTTTCGGGAACCGGGATCGAGGCGGCGGCGGGCGAGGCGGCCCTGTGTGACGCTGCCCGGCGCCCGGCCGACTGGGTCATGTCCGCGATCGTGGGGGCGGCCGGCCTGCCGCCGGGACTGGCCGCGCTCGAGGAGGGGACCTGCCTCGCGCTGGCCAACAAGGAAAGCCTCGTCACCGCCGGGCCGCTCATCCTGGGCACCGCCGAGGAATACGAGGCCCGCGTCCTGCCCGTGGACAGCGAACATTCGGCCGTTTTCCAGGCGCTCGTTGGCGAGGAGATGGACGCGGTCGAACGCGTGATCATCACCGCCTCGGGCGGCGCGTTCCGCGACTGGCCGCTCGAGAAGCTGGCCGGCGCGACCCTGGAACAGGCCTCCAGCCACCCGAACTGGGACATGGGGCAGCGCATCACGATCGACTCCGCCTCCATGTTCAACAAGGCGCTGGAGCTCATCGAGACCAAGGAATTCTTCGGCGTGCGCCCCGACCAGATCGAGGTGATCGTGCATCCTCAGAGCCTGGTCCACGCGCTTGTGGGCTTCAACGACGGGGCCCTGATGGCCCACGTCGGGCCCGCCGACATGCGCCACGCCATCGGCTATGCCCTGAACTGGCCGCACCGCAAGATTCTTCCGGTCGAACGGCTGGACCTGGCCAAGATCGGCCAGCTCGACTTCCGCGCGCCGGAAGACGCGCGTTATCCGGCCCTGCGGCTGGCGCGCGAGGTGATGGAAGCTGGCGGCATGGCGGGGGCGGTCTTCAACGCGGCGAAGGAAACCGCGCTCGACGGGTTCATCGCCGGACGCATCGGTTTCATGGACATGGCGGGCGTCGTCGAGGACACGCTCACTCAAGTGTCAGGTGACAAGACCCTCATGTCTGCCGCATTTACACTTGATAACGTGCGTGCCGCCGACCAGATGGCACGCATGCGAGCAGACGAGATAATGGCCGGGGCACGCACCCCGCAAAGGAGCAACACGTGGACCTGACCGGGCTGATCCCGTCCTTCGGAAATGTCGCCTTCACCCTGATCGCCTTCGTCGTCGCGCTGACCATCATCGTCGCGATCCACGAATACGGTCACTACATCATCGGCCGGATTTCCGGCATCAAGGCGGACGTGTTCTCGATCGGGATCGGGCCCGTGCTGGCCAAGAAGACCGACCGCCACGGCACGCAATGGCAGATCGCGGCGTTGCCCGTCGGCGGGTTCGTGAAATTCCGGGGTGACGCCAACGCGGCCTCGGCCGGCGTCGACGAAGAGGCGATGGAAGAGCTGTCGCCGGAAGAGAAGCGCCACACCATGCACGGCGCGCCGCTCTGGGCGCGGGCCGCGACGGTGGCGGCGGGGCCGATCTTCAACTTCGTGCTCTCCGCGATCATCTTCTTCGCGATGGCGTTCTATACCGGGATTGCCACCGATCCGCTGACGGTCGAGGACCTTGCCCCGGTGCCGGGGCTCGAGGAGCTTCAGCCGGGCGACCAGATCCTGTCCATCGGCGGGCAGGAGACCCCGCCGCTCGACAGCATGGCGGGCTATGTCGAAACGCTGCCGCAGGAAAGCCCGGTCACCTACACGGTGCTGCGCGACGGGCGCGAGGTCACGCTCGAGGCGATCCACCCGTACCCGCCCTACGTGAGTTCCGTGACGCCGCAGTCGGCGGCCGCGGACGCGGGGCTCCAGGAGGGCGACCTGATCGAGACGGTGAACGGCGATCCCGTCGCCACGTTCGAACAATTGCGCCAGATCGTCGGGAACGGCGATGGCGAAACGCTCACGCTGGGCGTCGCGCGCGACGGCGAGATCCGGGACGTGACGCTCACGCCGCGCCGCGTGGACCTGCCACTGCCCGACGGCGGGTTCGAAACCCGCTGGCTCATCGGCGTCTCCGGCGGCCTGATCTTCGATCCGGAAACCCGGTCGCCGACGGTGGGCGAGGCGATCTCAACCGGCGTGGGGCAGGTGGGCTACATCATCTCGTCCTCGATCTCGGGCCTGTGGCACATGATCACCGGCGCGATTTCCTCGTGCAACCTGCGCGGGCCCATCGGGATCGCCGAGACCTCCGGCGCGGCGGCGAGCCAGGGGGTCGACAGCTTCATCTGGTTCATCGCGGTGCTGTCAACGGCCGTGGGTCTTCTGAACCTCTTCCCGATTCCCGTGCTCGACGGCGGGCACCTGGTCTTCCACGCCTACGAAGCAGTGGCCGGCAAGCCGCCTTCGGACCGGGCGATGCGAATCCTCCTGACCGTGGGGCTTGCGTTGATCCTGTCCATCATGGTTCTGGGCGTGACGAACGACCTCTTCTGCCCCTGACGCCGCCGGGCGGAATGCCCACTTTTTGCCCCAAATCGGGGCTTATCATGCCCGAATTCGATGGGAATGTGGCGCCGTATCGGTAGAGGATCGAGCCATGGAACATACCCAACAACGCTATCGCGGGCTGCACCTTCTCATGGACCTGAACTGGGACCGCCTGCTCTATGTCGGCACGATTGCAGCCGCGCTTGGCTGCGGCGCCCTGGTCGGTGCGATCCTCCAATGAGAGCGGGGGCGCGCCGCACCCCGTGATGTCGGCGAAAAACCACACCTGTTCCCGGGCCGCCATAGTGCGGCCCTTAGCATTTCTGACGCTTTGACAGAGCCACCCAAACCGGCTAGCACACTAGGGACTGGGATGTCTGAGCGGATGATAACAAGATGACGTATGACGAGCAGCGTGCCGCCCGCGCAAAAGGGCTGCGCCGATCCTTGATTGTGCCGGCTGCCACGGCGCTTTTCATCGGGGTTTCAGGGGCTTCCGTGATCGCGCCGGCTGCGGCGCAGGCACAGTCCTACAACTTCTCGTCCGTCCAGATCGTCGGCACCGAAAAGATCGAAGCCGCCACGATCCTCGCCTACCTGGGATTCGGCAAGAACGAGACGGTGACCGCGGCGGAGTTGAACGACGCCTACCAACGTCTTCAGGGATCGGGACTTTTCGACACGGTCGAGCTTCAGCCGCGGGGCCGCACGCTGGTCGTGCGCGTGCAGGAGCAGTCGATCATCAGCCGCATCAACATCGAGGGCAACCGGCGCCAGGACGACGAAGACCTGACCGCGCTGATCCAGTCGCGCCCCAACCAGGTGTTCTCGCCCGCGACTGCCCAGCGTGACGCGCAGCTCATCGCTGAAGCCTATGCCGCCGAGGGGCGCATCGCCGCGGAAGTGACGCCGAAGATCATCCGCCGCGGTGGCGGGCGCGTGGACCTCGTGTTCGAGGTGACCGAGCGCGACAACGCCGAGATCGAGCGCATCAGCTTCACCGGCAACCGGGCCTATTCCGATGGCCGCCTGCGCCGGGTCCTGAGCTCCAAGCAGGCCGGGCTCCTGCGCCGCTTCGTGCGCTCCGACACCTATGACCCGGAACGGATCGCCTTCGACCGGCAGGTGCTGACCGACTATTACAACTCGCGCGGTTACATCGACTTCGAGGCCACGGCGGTCGCCGCCGAAGTGCCGCAGTCGCGCGACGGCTACCAGGTCACCTTCCGTATCACCGAGGGCCAGCAGTACCGTTTCGGCGAGATAAACACGATCTCCGAAGTGGCCGGTATCGACGTGGCCGAGTTCGACCGCGAGTCCCGCATCCGCTCGGGCAACGTCTACAACCCCGCCGACGTGGACCGTGCGATCGCACGCATGGAACGGCTGGCGGTGCAGAAGGGCCTCAACTTCATCACGGTCGAGCCGCGCATCGAGCGCAACGATCGCGCCGGCACGCTCGACCTGACGCTCGCCATCGTGCGCGGACCGCGCGTGATCGTCGAGCGCATCGACATCGAGGGCAACCAGACCACGCTCGACCGCGTGGTGCGTGCGCAGTTCCAGACGGTCGAGGGCGACCCGTTCAACCCGCGCCAGATCCGCGCCGCCGCCGAACGCATCCGCGCGCTCGGCTACTTCTCCGACGTGGCCGTCGAAGCGCGCGAAGGCTCGGCCCGTGACCGGGTGATCGTCGACGTCGACGTGGAAGAGCAAGGGACCGGCTCGCTGTCCTTCGGCGCGTCCTACTCGACGACGGCCGGCTTCGGCCTCAACGCGTCGTTCACGGAGCGCAACTTCCTGGGCCGCGGGCAGTACCTGTCCGCCGAGTTCTCGGGCGGGCGCAACGCGCGCAATTACTCCTTCTCCTTCTCGGAGCCGAGCCTGTTCGGTCGCGACCTGGAACTCGGGGTGAGCGCCTACTACCGCACGACCTCGGCCACGTCGTCGGCGAACTATGCCACCACGGGCCTCTTCGTCGAACCCTACCTGTCCTTCCCGGTCAGCCCGTCGAGCCGGATCAGCGTGCGCGGCACGGTGCAGGGCGCGAACATGTACAACGTGGCCGCCAACAGCTCGAACATCCTCAAGGCCGAAGCCGCGCGCGGCTGGCAGGTCGGCGCGGGTGCCGGGTTCACGTTCACCTTCGATTCGGCGCGCACCGCGCTGGATGACCGCACCCGTTACTTCCTGCAGTTCTCGGGCGATGTGGGCGGCCTCGGCGCCGATAACCAGTACCTCAAGGCGACCGCGCTGGCGCGTGCCCAGACCAAGCTCTTCAACGACCAGGTCACGCTGCGCGGGGCCGTCGAAGGCGGCGCGATCTACTCGATCTCGGGCAACGGGACGCGGATCACCGACCGCTTCGCGCTCGGCACCGACAAGCTGCGCGGCTTCGCCAACTACGGCGTGGGTCCGCGCGACCTGTCCGTCCCGAACCTCGACGGCCTTGGCGGCAACTACTTCGTCGCGGCCCGCGTCGAAGCGCAGTTCCCGATCGGTCTGCCGGAGGATTACGGTATCTCGGGCGGCGTGTTCGCCGACGTGGGCTCGCTCTGGGGGCTCGACAACACCGGGGGCGGGCTGATCGACGACTCGTTCTACCTGCGCTCGGTCGTCGGTGCATCGTTGTTCTGGGAAAGCCCGGTGGGCCCGCTGCGGTTCAACTACTCGATCCCGGTGGTGAGCCAGGGCTACGACCGGGAGAGCCGGTTCGAGGTCACGATCCAGAGTTCCTTCTGATCCCGGCGCGCAGCCGCGCCGGGCGGAGAGCCCCATGCGCCACATCCTGATCCTGCTTGCCACACTGGCGGTGCTCGGCACCGCCGGCGCGCCGGCCCCGGCGCAGAACCTGGGCCAGCTCGTGTCCCCGATCCTGACGGTGGACCGCGAGGCCCTGTTCGAGCGCAGCCAGTTCGGGCAGCGCGTGTCGGACGATCTCGAGGCGGAATCGGCTGCGCTGGCGGAGGAGACGCGCAAGATCGAGCAGGAGCTGGAGGACGAGGAACAGGCGCTCACCGAACGCCGCCCCTCGATGTCGCCGGAGGATTTCCGCGCCGCGGCCGATGCCTTCGACGAGAAGGTCGTGAACCTGCGCGAGGACCGCGATGCCGCGCAATCCGACTTCCTCGACCGGCTCGATGCCGCGCAGCGCGACTTCTACAACCGGATCGTGCCGATCCTCGGCCGCCTGATGCAGGAACGCGGTGCGGTCGCGGTGCTCGAGAAGCGCTCGGTCTTCCTTTCCGTGAATGCGATCGACGTCACCGAAGAGGCGATCGCGCGCATCGACGAGGTGCTGGGTGACGGCTCCGACCTGGGCGACGATGCCCCCGCGGCACCGGCCCCGGAGGCCACGCAGCGCGGCTCCGACAACTGAGACACCGGCCGTTCACCCTTGCCCTTGGACGCAGGGCAGGGCAAAAGGCGTGCGACAATTCTGAAGGACCGACCCATGACCGACGTGCCGACCACCGCCGATCTGCAGATGATCCAGCGCTGCATTCCGCACCGTTATCCCTTCCTCCTGATCGACAAGGTGGAAGATATCGTGAAGGGCGAAAGCGCGGTCGGCGTGAAGAACGTCACCTACAACGAGCCGCATTTCCAGGGCCATTTCCCGCAGATGCCGGTGATGCCGGGCGTGACCATCGTGGAAGCGATGGCGCAGACCTCGGCGGTTATGGTGTCGCTGTCGCTCGATCTCGTGGACCGCAACCCGTTGGTCTATTTCATGGGCATCGACAAGGTGAAGTTCCGCCGCAAGGTGGTGCCGGGCGACGTGCTGAAGCTCGCCATCACCACGCTGCGCGGCGGCTCGAAGATCTGGCGCTTCCAGGGCGAAGCGACCGTGGACGGCGAAGTGGCGTGCTCGGCCGAGTTCTCGGCGATGATCGACCTCAGCCAATCCACCGAAGCCTGAGCCGACGGAGCGCGCCCACGCGCGCGCAGGTCTTGCGCCGTCCCGCTGGCGCGGGCCGGCACGATCGTGGGGGCCGGCCCCCACGCCCCCGGGATATTTGAGGACCGGAGAAGGGGTCAGTGGCCGCGCCAGATCCAGCCGCCGCCGTGAATGCGGCTGCTGTCGGGCGCGTAGAACACGCAGGCCTGTCCGGGCGAGACGCCTTCCTCGGGCGTCAGGAGTTCCACCTCGGCCTCGGTGTCCGAGAGCGGACGTATGATCGCCTCGCGCGGCGGGCGGGTCGATCGGACTTTCACCGACAGGTGCCATTCGTCGCGGGACGTGAAGGGTTCGTCGCCGAGCCAGTTGATCTCGCGCACCGGGATGGTCCGGGTGGCGAGCATCTCTTTCGGGCCGACGACGACCTGGCGCGTCTCGGTGTCGAGCTTCACGACGTAGAGCGGTTCGGCCAACCCGCCGATGCCGAGGCCGCGGCGCTGGCCGATCGTGTAGTGGATGACGCCGTCGTGGCTGCCCAGGACCCGGCCGTCCGCGTGGACGATCTCGCCCGGTTCCGCAGCACCCGGGCGCAGCTTCTCGATCACCTTGGCGTAGTCGCCGTCCGGCACGAAGCAGATGTCCTGGCTGTCGGGCTTGTCCGCGACCTCGAGCCCGAATTCGCGGGCGAGCGCGCGGGTTTCGTCCTTGGTGCGCAGGTGGCCCAGCGGGAAGCGCAGGAAGCCCAGCTGTTCCGGGGTGGTCGAGAACAGGAAATAGCTCTGGTCCCGGTTCGGGTCGGCCGCGCGGTGAAGCTCGGGCCCTGCGTCGCCCTCGAAGCGCTGGATGTAATGGCCGGTGGCCATGCAGTCGGCGTCCAGGTCCTTGGCGGTGGCCAGCAGGTCCTTGAACTTCACCCGTTCGTTGCAGCGGATGCAGGGCACCGGCGTGGCGCCGCCCAGGTAGCTGTCGGCGAATTCGTCGATCACGGCTTCGCGGAAGATGTTCTCGTAATCGAGGACGTAATGGGGAAAGCCCATCTCCTCGGCCACCCGGCGCGCGTCGTGGATGTCGATCCCCGCGCAGCAGGCGCCCTTCTTCGCGAGCGCGGCGCCGTGGTCGTAGAGCTGCAGCGTCACGCCGACCACGTCGTAGCCTTCGCGCGCGAGCTTCGCGGCGACGACCGATGAATCGACGCCGCCCGACATGGCGACCACCACGCGGGTTTCCGATTCCGGTTTCGCGAAACCGAGCGAGTTCACTTGGGTATCGAGGCTCATGGCAGGCTCCTTGGAAGCGCGGAATATATGAAAATTGGACGTAACAACAAGGCCGGGTTTCACCCATCCTTAAGGCAGTCGCGCGATTGTGCTCGGGCCAGAGTGCGAGGACGAGCCGCATGTACCTGAAGAAAGTCGATGGACCCCGCGCCGTGCGTTTGCCGGACGGCAGCTTCATGACCCGGGCGGACCTGCCGCCGGCCGACACGCGCCGCTGGGTGGCGTCACGCAAGGCCGCGGTGGTGCGCGCGGTCAAGTACGGGCTTCTGCCGATGGGCGAAGCGTTGGACATGTATGCCCTGTCGGAGGAGGAGTTTTGCCAATGGCAACAAGCGGTTGAGGCGCACGGCGAGGCCGCGCTCAAGGCCACGGCGTTGCAACGGTATAGACAACCTTAGGTTGTGAATGTAGAAAGGTCCGCGGGCGTAACGCCACATTAACCATTTGAGACAAAGATATTTCGGAACCGTACGGGACCTTTTTTGGGAGATTGACCGATGAGAATTCTGCTTGTCGAAGACGACCCGACCACATCGCGCTCGATCGAGCTCATGCTGAGTCACGCCAACCTCAACGTCTATTCGACCGACCTTGGTGAAGAGGGCGTCGACCTGGCCAAGCTCTACGACTACGACCTGATTCTTCTCGATCTCGCGCTGCCGGACATGACGGGACACGACGTCCTGCGCCAGCTGCGCCTGGCGCGCATCGAGACGCCGATCCTGATCCTGTCGGGCAATGATGACACGGATGCCAAGCTCAAGGGTTTCGGGTTCGGGGCGGACGATTACATGACCAAGCCGTTCCACCGCGACGAACTGGTGGCGCGCATCCACGCGATCATCCGCCGCTCGAAGGGGCATTCCCAGTCGGTGATCGAGACAGGGCGCGTGGCGGTCAACCTGGACGCCAAATCGGTGGAGGTGGACGGGCGCCCCGTGCACCTGACGGGCAAGGAATACCAGATGCTGGAGCTTCTGAGCCTGCGCAAGGGCACGACGCTCACCAAGGAGATGTTTCTCAACCATCTCTACGGCGGCATGGACGAACCGGAACTCAAGATCATCGACGTGTTCATCTGCAAGCTGCGCAAGAAACTCGCCGAGGCCACGGATGGCGAGAACTACATCGAAACCGTTTGGGGCCGCGGCTACGTGCTGCGCGATCCCGAACCGGCGGAGATGGATGACAAGGTGGCCTTGGGCGCCTGAGCGTGACCCCGGGCGCCGGGTGTACCCCGGCGCTTTCATTTCGACCCTCCCACCTCGACCCGGCCGGCACCCCCGGCCGGGCCTTTTCCGGGTCAACCGGTGGCTGGACGGGCAGGCGAGGCGGCTCTATCTGTGGTCGGACCAAGTGACAGGGAGCCACCGGGATGGACGCGCAGGACAAGGATGTATCCGAGCTCAGCGAAGCCGAGGCGGAGGCGGAGCTGTCGCGCCTGGCCGACCTGCTGTCGCGGGCCAACCGCGCCTACCATACCGAGGATGCGCCGGAGATCTCGGATGCCGCCTATGACGCCGCGAAACGCCGCAACGCCGCGATCGAAGACCGCTTCCCCGCCCTGAAACGCGCCGACAGCCCGAGCGAACAGGTGGGCGCCGCCCCGGCCGAAGGCTTCGCGAAGGTGCGCCACCGGGTGCGGATGCTGTCGCTCGCCAACGCGTTCGAGGATGACGACATCCGCGATTTCGATGGGCGCGTGCGCTCCTTCCTGGGGCTCGGGGCCGAAGACCCGCTCGCTTACACCGCCGAGCCCAAGATCGACGGGCTGTCGCTTTCCTTGCGTTACGAGAACGGCACGCTGGTGCAGGCCGCGACGCGCGGGGATGGTGCGGAGGGCGAAAACGTCACCGCCAACGCGCGCACCATCGAGGACATCCCGCAGGAGATCGAGGATGCGCCCGACGTGCTGGAGGTGCGCGGCGAGGTCTACATGAGCCATGCCGACTTCGCCCGGCTGAACGAAACGCAGGCCGAGGCGGGCGGCAAGACCTTCGCCAACCCGCGCAACGCGGCAGCAGGGTCCCTGCGCCAGCTCGACAGCCGGATCACCGCGGCGCGCCCGCTGCGCTTCTTCGCATATGCCTGGGGCGAGCATTCGGAACCCCTGGCCGACACGCAGATGGCCGCGATCGAGCGGCTTGAAAGCCTGGGATTTTCCACCAACCCGCTGACCCGGATCGTCGAGACGCCCAAGGCGATGCTCGAGCATTACCACGCAATCGAAGAGAGCCGCGCCACGCTCGACTATGACATCGACGGGGTCGTCTACAAGGTCAACGACCTCGCCCTGCAGCACCGGCTTGGCTACCGCTCGACCACGCCGCGGTGGGCCATCGCCCACAAGTTCCCGGCCGAGCTTGCCTGGACGCGGCTGGAAGCCATCGACATCCAGGTCGGACGCACCGGTGCGCTGTCGCCCGTGGCGCGGCTTACACCCGTCACGGTGGGGGGCGTCGTGGTGTCGAACGCAACGCTTCACAACGAGGATTACATCGCGGGCCGCGATTCGAGGGGCGAGGAAATCCGGGGCGGCAAGGACATCCGCGTCGGCGACTGGGTGCAGGTCTACCGCGCCGGTGACGTGATCCCGAAGGTCGCCGACGTCGACCTGTCGAAACGCCCCGACGACGCCGAACCCTACCGCTTCCCGGAAACCTGCCCCGAATGCGGGTCCGAAGCGATCCGCGAGGACGGCGACGCCGTGCGCCGTTGCACCGGCGGCATGGTATGCCCGGCCCAGGCGGTCGAGAAGCTCAAGCATTTCGTGTCGCGCGCGGCCTTCGACATCGAGGGTCTCGGCGCGAAACAGGTCGAGGCCTTCTATTACGACGAGAGCCTGCCGATCCGCGAACCCGCCGACATCTTCACCTTCGCCGCGCGCGACGGGGAGGGACTGGCGCGACTCAAGAACCGCGAGGGCTGGGGCGAGAAATCGGCCGCCAACCTCTTCGCCGCGATCGAGGAACGGCGCCACATTCCGCTCAACCGGGTGATCTTCGCGCTCGGCATCCGCCACGTGGGCGAGAACGCGGCGAACCTCTTGGCCCGCCATTACGGCGATTGGCCCACGTTCGAGGCTGCGATGACCGGCGCGTCGACCGACGGCGGCGCGGACTGGGATGAGCTTCTGTCGATCGACGGGGTTGGTGAGACGATGGCCACATCGCTTGTCACCACGTTCCACCAGGAGGCCGAGCGCGCCTCGATCGACCGTCTGGTGGCCGAGCTCGACATCGAACCCGTCGAGGCGCCGTCGACCGAGGGAAGCCCGGTCGCGGGCAAGACGGTCGTCTTCACAGGCACGCTCGAGAAGATGACCCGGGCCGAGGCAAAGGCGCGCGCCGAAAGCCTGGGCGCCAAGGTGTCGGGGTCCGTGAGCGCCAAGACGGACCTCGTGATCGCGGGCCCCGGTGCCGGGTCGAAGGCCAAGAAGGCCGAGGAGCTGGGGGTCGAGATCGTCGACGAAGACGGCTGGCTCGCCCTCATCGGGGACGCATGAGCACCCGGCCGGAAATCCTGTTCCCGCTTTTCGCCGAGCTCGAGACGCTGGGCGGGGTGGGGCCGAAATCGGCCAAGTCGATGGCGGCGCTCAACATCACGAAGCCCCGCGACCTGTTGTTTTCCCTGCCGTATTCCGGCATCGACCGGTCCTTTCGCGCATCGGTCGCCGAGGTGCGCCCACCCGCGACCGTGACGGTCGAGGCCGAGGTCGGCCGCCACCTGCCACCGTCCGCGCGCAACCGGCCCTACAAGGTCGAGATGACCGACGCGCTGACCACGTTCCACCTGGTCTTCTTTCACGGCAATCCCGACTGGATCTCGCGCCAGCTGCCCAGCGGCCAGCGCCGGATCGTGTCGGGCCGGGTCGAGGAATACGACGGCATCCGGCAGATCGCGCATCCCGACCACATCCTGCGGCCCGGGGAGGCCGACCAGATCCCGGAGTACGAGCCGGTCTATCACCTGGCGCAGGGCGTGACGCAGAAGCTGATGTTCCGCGCGGTGGGCGAGGTCCTGGCGCGGGTGCAGCCCCTCACGGAATGGGTGGACGGCAACCTCAAGGCGCAGGAGCATTGGCCGGACTGGCACGAGGCGGTTCGGATCGCCCATGCGCCCGAGGGGCCCGACGACATCTCGCCCCAGGCGCCCGCGCGCCGGCGTCTGGCCTACGACGAATTCTTCGCGCACCAGTTGACGCTCGCGCTTGCGCGCGCCCGGCTGAGGCGCGGCAAGGGACGGGCCTCGGTCGGTACCGGCGATCTTCAGGACCGGGTGCGCGCCGCGCTGCCCTACCAGCCCACCGGGGCGCAAGAGCGGGCGGTCGCCGACATCGCCGCCGACATGGCCGCCGGTCAGCGGATGAACCGGCTCCTGCAGGGTGACGTGGGCGCGGGCAAGACGCTGGTGGCCTTCCTCGCGCTGCTGATCGCGGTGGAGGCGGGCGGGCAGGGCGTCATGATGGCCCCGACCGAGATCCTTGCGCGCCAGCACCTCGAAAGCCTGCGCCCGATGGCCGAAGCCGCGGGCGTGGTGGTGGAGCTGCTGACGGGGCGCGACAAGGGGGCCGAGCGGCGTGCGAAGCTCGAGGCGCTGGCGCGCGGTGACATTCACGTGCTCGTGGGCACGCATGCGGTGTTCCAGGACGACGTGACCTACCACGACCTGCGCCTTGCCGTGGTGGACGAACAACACCGGTTCGGCGTCACGGAACGGATGCGCTTGGGGCGCAAGGGGCAGGCGGCGGACGTGCTGGTGATGACCGCGACCCCGATCCCGCGCTCCCTGTCCCTAGCGCAATACGGCGACATGGATGTCTCCGTGCTCGACGAAAAGCCGCCGGGTCGCCAGCCCATCCGCACCTCGGTGCTTCCGACCACACGTCTCGACGACGTGGTCCAGCGCCTGCGCGACGTGGCGCAGGCCGGGGGGCAGGCCTACTGGGTCTGCCCGCTCGTGGGCGAGAGCGAGGTGAGCGAACTCATCGCGGCGGAGGAACGGTTCAAGCAGCTGCGCGCGGCGCTTGGCGAGGGCGTCGTGGGGCTGGTGCACGGCCAGATGCCCCCGGCCGAGAAGGACGCGGCGATGGCGGCCTTCCAGCGCGGCGAGACCAAGGTCCTCGTGGCCACCACGGTGATCGAGGTGGGCGTCGACGTGCCCAACGCCACGATCATGGTGATCGAACGCGCCGAGCATTTCGGGCTGGCCCAGCTGCACCAACTGCGCGGCCGGGTCGGGCGCGGCACGGCGGCCTCGACCTGTCTCCTGCTCTACCAGGCGCCGCTGTCCGAAAGCGGGGAACGGCGGCTCGGGATCATGCGCGAGACAGAGGACGGTTTCCGCATCGCCGAGGCCGACCTCGAGATGCGCGGCGCGGGCGACCTGATCGGCACCGCGCAATCCGGGATCCCGGTGTTCATGGTGGGCGACCTCGAACACCAGGCGGGGCTGATGGCGGTGGCCCAGAAGGACGCGCGCAAGCTCCTGTCGGACGACCCGGACCTCACCAGCCCGCGCGGGGAAGCCGCGCGTGTTCTCCTCTGGCTCATGCGGCAGGACGAAGCGATCCGTTTGATTTCAGTGGGTTAGAGCGCCATTCTCCGGGTGCGTTCCTAAAAGTTCTCATATGTTCTCAAAAAGTTCTTTACAGAACGGGCGTCGATATGAGAACAAAAGGTTAACACAGAACGCGAAGAGAACACGACAGAGCAGGAGCCCACCATGCTGAACGAGATCCGCCACGTGCTGAACCGGTCCCGCGCCACCATCTGGCAGGACATGGCAGGGGCCGCCGCGCTGATGATCGGTCTTGTCGCGGTGCTCTACCTGCCCAGCTTCATCTGACACCCGAGTTTCTGCCTGCGGTCAAAGGGTCCCGGCATCCTGTCCCACAGTCCATGCCAGACGTTCCCCACGTCGCCTGTCCCAACCCGGTTTCTGCCTCATTCCCCGGGTCCGACCCACACCGCACAACTGCCGCCGCCTCGTCCCGAGGCGGCGGTTTTTTTGTGCCGATTGTTCCGGGGATCAGGCCGCTTCCTGCGCCTCGTCCATGGCCGCGAGCGTCGCGTCCCAGGCGAGCAGGATCGAAGGATGGCGGTTCTTGAACTCCCGCGCCGGTCGCAGGACCTCGAGATCGTCGAAGGGGGCGGGCGGTGTCGGCCCGTCTTCCTTGAGCATCGTGACCAGCGCATCGCGGGCAGCCTGGATCGACGCCCGGTCCTGGCCCAGCACATGCGCGCCGAGAATGGCCGACGAGGCCTGTCCGAGCGCGCAGGCCTTCACGTTCTGGGCGAAATCCGCGATGCGGCCGTTCTCCATCCGCACGTCGGCCGTGACGGTCGACCCGCACAGCGGCGAGCGCTTCTTGGACGTGCCCTGCGGCGCCTCGAGCCGGCCGTGATGCGGGATATCGGCGGCAAGCGCGAGGATGCGCTTGGAATAGAGCTTGATCAGGTCGGCGTCGGACATGGCTTTCCCTTTGGTCGCGTCCCTCCTAGATAGGGCAGGCAAACGCGTTTGGAAAGGAACCGGCATGGCCTTCGATCCCTCGACCTTGGTCTATGATCACAAGGGTTTGATCCCCTGCGTGGCGCAGGACGCCGTCTCGGGGGAGGTCCTGATGGTCGCCTGGATGAACGAGGAGGCCGTGGCCCGGACCCTCGAGACCGGGCGCGTGACCTACTGGAGCCGTTCGCGCCAGAGCTTCTGGGTGAAGGGCGAAAGCTCGGGCCATGTCCAGACGCTTATCGAGCTGCGCGTCGATTGCGACCGCGATTGCCTGCTGGCGCTCGTCGAGCAGGCCGGGCCGGCCTGCCACACGAACCGGCGGTCGTGCTTCTACACGGCGGTGCGCGACGGGGACGAGGTCGAGATCCTGACGCCGATGGCGTGAGGGTTGCGCCGGCCTGCCTGCGGCATCCGTCGCGGCGGGGAGGCGGCTGCGCCGCCTCAGGAGGGCCAGCCCTCCTGACCTCCCGAAGTATTTGTCGAACGATGAAGGTCAGAAACCGACGAGGGCTTTGACCTGCCGGGGGGTGAGCCCGTCTTCGCGGTAGGCGCGGATCGCGCGGCTGTGGGCGATCTTGGCGAGCCGCGTGCCGCCCTCGTCGCGGACGAGATCGTGGTGGTGGTAGGTCGGGACCGGCCAGCCCATGAGCGTTTGCAGCACCACGTGAAGGAAGGTGGCGTTCCACAGGTCCGCGCCGCGCACCACGTGGGTGATCTGCTGTGCGGCGTCGTCCTGCGGGCAGGCGAGGTGGTAGGCCGGATCGCCGGTCTGTTTGCGCCTGAGCACCGGGTCGCCGACCCCGGAGAGCAGGGCCTGCGGGTCCGGGCGGTGGCTGCCGGGACGGAGCGGCCCGGTTTCCGTGAAGGCGGGCGGCGGGCCGGCGGCGTCGAGCGCGGCCGCGAGGTTCAGGCGCAGGGCGTCGCCGGGTCGCGCGTCCGCCATCGGGCGGTGGCGGCAGGTGCCCGGGTAGACGAGCCCGTCCCATCCCGGCTGCGCCCCGGCCTGCGCGATCTGCTTGCGCGAACAGGAGCACGGGTAGAGCAGACCGCGCGCGGCGAGCGTGTCGAGCGTATCGGCGTAGTCCGCCAGGTGCTCCGACTGGCGCCGGACGGGCCGGGGCCAGTCGAGACCGAGCCAGTGCAGATCCTCGTGGATCGCGTCCTCGAAGTCGGGGCGGCAGCGGGTGCTGTCGGTGTCCTCGATGCGCAGGAGCGCGGTCCCGCCAAGCTCCTCGGCCACGCGCCATACGGTCAGTGCCGAGAAGGCATGCCCGAGGTGCAGAAGCCCCGTCGGCGACGGCGCGAAGCGGGTGAGCACTCAGGCGATCTCCAGCACGTAGACCCGCGATTGCGAGCCGAGCCCGGGGATGTGGTCGCCGAGCTCCTCGGTCACGATATGCGCGCGGCTTTCGGTGACCTCGTCGAGCGCGTCCATGTAGCTGGGGTCGGAGAGCGTGTGATCGTTGTAGGAAAACGCGAACAGCGTGCCCGGCGCCATGTCGGCGGTCACCTGCTCTAGGACCTCGGGCGGGGCCGCGCCGGTCGAGATGACGCCGACCGCCGCGATGAGGCGGTAGTCCGACAGCCGGAAGGGCAGCGGCGCGTCTTCGCGCGTCTGCCAGAGATTGCGGTAGATGCGCTTGGCCTGGGCCTCTTCCAGCATGCCCTGCGACACGTCGCAGCCGTCGATGGTGGTGAAGCCGACCGCGGCCAGTGCGGCGCCGGAAAGGCCGGTGCCGCAGCCGAAGTCGAGAAGCGGGGCGGAGCGGTCCGGGGCGACGCTGGCCAGAAGGCGGGCGAGACGGCCGGGGGTGGCATAGCCATGCCCCGTCAGGTCGCCGTCGTAATCGCCGGCCCAGTCGTCGTAGAGACCGGTGAGGTTTTCGGGCTTCGTGCCGTAGACCTTGTCGAGATAGGAATTGCTCATGCGCGCAAGCCTAGTGCCCCCGCGCGCCGGCGTCCACCGGCGCGGGGGACGGGTCAGGCCGGTTCGGTGTCGAAGGCCGAGAGCCAGGCCTGCCAGTCGGCCTTGGCCCGGTCGGTATAGGCCTTGTAGCGCGCCGGGCGGTTCTTGCGCCCGCCCTTCAGGTCCACGGGCGGGAACAGGCCGAAGTTCACGTTCATCGGCTGGAACGTCTTCGCCTCCGCCCCGCCGGAGATATGCGTCACCAGCGCGCCCATCGCGGTAGTGGCCGGGACGGGGGGCAGCGTGGCGCCCGTGAGTTCGGCGATCGCGTAGCGCGCGGCCAGGAGCCCCATCGCGGCGCTTTCCACGTAGCCCTCGACGCCCGTCACCTGGCCCGCGAAGCGGATGTTGGGACGCGTGCGCAGGCGCATTTCGCCATCGAGCAGCGTGGGCGAGTTCATGAAGGTGTTGCGGTGGATGCCGCCCAGCCGCGCGAATGAGGCGTTCTCGAGCCCCGGGATCATGCGGAAGACCTCGGTCTGGGCGCCGTATTTCATCTTGGTCTGGAAGCCGACCATGTTGAAGAGCGTCCCCAGCGCGTTGTCCCGGCGCAGCTGCACGACGGCATAGGCCTTTTCATCGGGCTTGTGGGCGTTGGTCAGCCCCACCGGTTTCATCGGCCCGTGGCGCAGCGTTTCGCGCCCGCGCTCGGCCATCACCTCGATCGGCAGGCAGCCGTCGAAATAGGTGGCCGTCTCGCCCTCGTGGAACTCGGTCTTGTCGGCGGCCAGCAGCGCGTCGATGAAGGCCTCGTACTGGTCCTTGGTCATCGGGCAGTTGAGGTAGGCCTTGCGCTCGTCCTCGGTCTCGCCCTTGTCGTAGCGCGACTGGGCCCAGACCACGTCCATGTCGATCGTGTCGGCATAGACGATGGGGGCGATCGCGTCGAAGAAGGCCAGCCGGTCGGCCCCGGTTTCGTGCGCGATCGCTTCGCCGAGGGTGGGCGAGGTGAGGGGGCCGGTGGTGAAGAGCCAGTTGCCCTCGCCGGGCAGGTGATCGACCTCTTCCTCGACGATGGTGACGTTGTCGAGGCCACGCAGCGTATCGGTGATCTGGGCCGAGAACGGTTCGCGGTCCACCGCGAGCGCGCCGCCGGCGGGCAGCCGGTGCTGGTCGGCCGCGGCCATGATGATCGAATTGGCCTGCCGCATTTCCCAATGCAGAAGCCCGACGGCGTTCTGTTCGTGGTCGTCCGACCGGAACGAGTTGGAACAGACCATCTCGGCCAGCTTGCCGGTATGGTGGGCGAAGGTTTCGACCTTGGGGCGCATTTCGTGGATGACCACGTCGAGCCCCGCGTTGGCGGCCTGCCAGGCGGCCTCGGACCCGGCCATGCCGCCGCCGACGATATGAAGCGTGTTTGACATGGGGAGGATTTAGGCGAGGTGCATGCAAAAGAAAAGGCCCGCTGCGAGAGCGGGCCCAGTTGCACCTTGAGGGCGGCTGAAAGGATGACGCGATGTGCGGAGCGCAGCACCCCTGTGGTCGCGTCATGCTCATATGGCCCGGAAATTGCGGCCGGATGATGGGCAGGACGGGGTGTTTGTTCGGCAATGGCGGAAAATCGCGGCGTGACCCATTATTGTTCCGGGACGCGCAACGGCTACAGGTCGTGCTCGCCCGCGGGCGCATGCAAGGCCGACAGCCGGTTTCCGCAGGGCGTTCGCTGCGCGTAGTAGATGTCGTTGAAATCCAGCTCGTCGCCGGTCTCGATATGCGCGATCACGTTCGTCGAGGTGAGGAAGTGGATATAGGCGTCCTCGGGCGGGTAGGTGTCCCCGGCCGCCTCCGAGAACGAGACATATCGCTTGAGGAAGGCGCGTGCGGCGGGCTTGCGCAGGATGTCCTTGGAAAAGCTTTCGGCCAGGGCTGCGCGGCAGGCGGCGGCGACCGACCGGTGGTGGGTGGTCGCCACGAACCGGTACGCGCCGCCCGCCGCACCCAGCGCCAGCACGCCGGCCCCGAGTTTGAGCACGCCGCGCCGCTTCATGTCACGCTCCGTCCCGCACGCAGGGCGAGCGCGGAGAGGGTCAGCGTCGGGTTGGCGGGGCTCGTGGTCGGAAACGCGCCGGAGCCCAGGGCGAAGAGGTTGTCGGTCCCGTGCACGCGGTGCGTGTCGTCGCACAGGTGGCGTGCCGGGTCGGGTCCGAAGGGATGCGTGCCCATCGCGTGTTTTTCGGAGTCGACCGGCGGGAAGAATCCCCTGACCTCGAGATCGTCGGGCAGGATTGACGGGGCCGTCTCCATCCCCCAGGCGATCCCGTCCCAGGCGTAAGGGTCGTGCCCGGCCCATTCGATCTGCACCTCGTCATCGACCAGCGTCACGCGGTTCTCGTCACGTGGCAGGTCCTCGGCGATGAGCTTGATGATCATGCGGTCGGTCCATTTCCCGGGCTCCTTGCGCAGAAGCGGCGGGGCGTTGTGGATCTCCATCAGGACGCCGGAATGATCGGCGCGATGCGCCCCGTCATAAAGGGCGTAGCCGTGCCCGGTGACGGAGGTGCCGCCGAAGTACCCCAGCCCGGGGCCATCGACCACGATGGTCTGTGCGAGCTGTTCGTTGAGCCCGCGCCCAAGTCGCGGATGGTCGAGGCCCGAGCGCATCAGGATCGCAGCGTTGAAGACGGCGTTGGCGCCGAGCGCCACGGCACTGCCCGCGATCTCGGCCTCGGCGCCTGCCGAGCGCACCCGCACACCGGTGGCGCGTCCCGCCTCGGTGCGGACCGCGCGCACTTCGGTCTCCATCAGGAGATGCGCACCGGGATGGGCGAGGCGTTCGATGCTGTTGATCACCGTGTACTTGGAATCGATCGGGCATTCGTCGCAGACCCCGTTCGAGCAGCACCAGGGCCGGTCGCCCCCGTTGGCCCGCGCCGACGGCTGAGCCCACCACATGTCCGAATGCGCGCGCATCTTGCGGTCCGACCGCGTGGGCAGGTGCGCGGGGTAGGGAAATGGCGCGCTGCGGGGCAGGTGGGCGTCGGAGCCGCCCCCGTTGATGTCCATCGCGCGCTCGACCTCGAGGTAGAAGGGCTCCAGCGTGTCGTAGTCCACGGGCCAGTCCTCGCCCACGCCGTAGAGCGTGTTCATGCGGAAGTCCGACGGATGAAAGCGCGGCGTGCAGGCCCACCAGCAGTTCGAATTCCCGCCCAGAAGGCTGTGGAACACCCAGTCCTTCGGATGGTCCGACGTGTTGATCTGCGGGAGCTCTTCGCGGTTGCGAAACCCGGTGGCGATCTGGTCCGCGTGGGTGATGTGACGACCCTTCTCGAGGATGAGCACGTCGAGGTCGCGGGGCAGGCCCTTGAGAAAGAACATCGCGGAGAAGGAACTCCCCGCGATGATCATGTCCCAGTGCCGGGCGCGTGCCGCGTCGAGCGTGACGGTCGGAAACATTGCTATCCGACCGTCCTATCAGGCATCGCCGAGCTCTTCGGTCTCGTCCTCGTCCGAGGATTCGGCGATCCACGCGACCGAGACGACCCGTTCGCCCTTGCCGGTGTTGAACACCTTCACACCGCCGGCGGAACGCGAGCGGAACGAGATGCCATTCACCGGGCAGCGGATCGACTGGCCCTTGGTTGTGGCGAGCATCACCTGGTCCTCCATCCCGACCGGGAAGCAGGCCACGAGGTCGCCGCCGGGCATCGCCTTGGCGAAGGCGGTGACACCCTGGCCGCCACGGCCGCGCACCGGGTAGTCGTGCGAGGACGAAAGCTTGCCCAGCCCGGTCTCGGTGATCGTGAGGATCAATTCCTCGGCCGCCTGCATCTCTTCGAACCGTTCGGGCGAAATCGCGCCCTCGACCTGCTGCTCCTCGTCGTCCTCGTCGCTCTCGCTCTCTTCCGCGCCGGCCATCTGGCGGCGCATCTTGAGGTAGGCGGTCCGTTCCTCGGACGTGGCCTCGAAGTGCTTGATGACCGACATCGACACGACCTCGGCATCGTCCGAGAGCAGCTTGATGCCGCGCACACCCAACGAGGAGCGCGAGTTGAACACCCGCACGTCGGTGACCGGGAAGCGGATCGCGCGGCCCTTGTTGGTCACCAGCATGACGTCGTCGTTCTCGTCGCAGATCCGGGCGTTGATCAGGCGCGTGCCTTCGTCGTCGCCCTCGAATTTCATCGCGATCTTGCCGTTGCGCATGACGTTGGTGAAATCCGACAGGCGGTTGCGGCGTACCGAGCCCTTGGAGGTGGCGAAGACGATCTGGAGATCGTCCCATTCCGCCTCGTCCCGGTCCACCGGCATGATCGCCGCGATGCCCACGCCCGTGGGGATTGGCAGGATGTTGACGATCGCCTTGCCCTTCGACGTGCGCCCGCCCAGGGGCAGTCGCCACGTCTTGAGCTTGTAGACCATCCCGTCGGTGGTGAAGAACAGAAGCTGCGTATGCGTGTTGGCGACGAAGAGCGTGGTGATCGCGTCGTCGTCCTTGGTCGCCATGCCCGACAGGCCCTTGCCGCCGCGCTTCTGCTCGCGGTAGTCCGCCAGCGGCGTGCGCTTGGCCCAGCCCGACTGGGTGATCGTGACGACCATGTCCTCGCGCTCGATCAGGTCCTCGTCGTCCATGTCGCCGGACCATTCGACGATCTCGGTGCGGCGCGGGACGGCGAATTCGTCCTTCACCGCGGTGAGCTCGCCCGAGATGATCGACATGATCCGCTCACGCGACCGCAGGATGTCGAGGTATTCGCGGATCTTGCCCGCCAGTTCCTGCAGTTCGTCGGTGACTTCCTTGACCCCGATCTGGGTCAGGCGCTGCAGGCGCAGGTCGAGGATCGCGCGCGCCTGCGTCTCCGACAGGTTGTAGGTCCCGTCGTCGTTCATCTTGTGCGTCGGATCGTCGATCAGGCGGATGTAGTCCGCGATGTCCGCGGCGGGCCAGCGGCGTTCCATCAGCTTGCGGCGCGCCTCGGCGCCATCGGCGGAGGAGCGGATGGTCGCGACCACCTCGTCCACGTTGGAGACCGCGACCGCCAGACCACAGAGCACGTGGCTCCGTTCGCGCGCCTTGCGCAGGAGATAGGCCGTGCGTCGTGCGACGACATCTTCACGGAAGCTGATGAAATGGCGCAGGAAATCGCGCAGCGTAAGCTGCTCGGGCCGGCCGCCGTTCAGCGCCAGCATGTTGCAGCCGAACGAGGTCTGAAGCTGCGTGAAGCGGAACAGCTGGTTGAGCACCACGTCCGGGGTCGCGTCGCGCTTGAGCTCGATCACGACGCGCACGCCGAACCGGTCGCTTTCGTCCTGGATGCCCGAGATGCCCTCGAGACGCTTTTCGCGCACGAGATCGGCGATCTTCTCGATCATCATCGCCTTGTTGACCTGGTAGGGCACCTCGTCGACGACGATAGCATAGCGGTCCTTGCGGATCTCCTCGATCCGGGTCTTGGCGCGGATGATGACGCTGCCGCGGCCCTCGAGATAGGCCTTGCGCGCGCCGGAGCGTCCCAGAAGGATGCCGCCGGTGGGGAAATCCGGCCCGGGCACGATCTGCATCAGCGACTCGTCCGAGATGTCCGGGTTGTCGATCATCGCCAGCGTGGCATCGACCACCTCGCCCAGGTTGTGGGGCGGGATGTTCGTGGCCATGCCCACCGCGATCCCGCCGGCACCGTTGACCAGCATGTTGGGATAGCGTGCGGGAAGCACCGTCGGCTCGGTCTGCTTGCCGTCGTAGTTGTCCTGGAAATCGACCGTGTCCTTGTCGATGTCCTCGAGCAGCGATTGCGCCGCCTTGGCCATGCGCACTTCGGTGTAGCGGAAGGCCGCGGGCTTGTCCCCGTCCATCGAGCCGAAGTTGCCCTGGCCGTCGAGGAGCGGCAGCGACATCGAGAAGTCCTGCGTCATCCGCGCCAGCGCGTCGTAGATCGCGGCGTCGCCGTGCGGGTGGTACTGACCCATCGTGTCGGCCACGGGGCGCGAGGACTTGCGGTAGGGTTTGTCGTGCGTGTTGCCGACCTCGTGCATGGCGTAGAGAATCCGCCGATGCACCGGTTTGAGCCCGTCGCGCAGGTCCGGAATCGCCCGGCTCACGATCACGCTCATCGCGTAATCGAGATAGGAATTCCGCATTTCCTCCTCGATCGTGATCGAGGGGCCGGAATACTCCGGGCGTTCGGGCGGCATTCCGCCTTCGTTTTCAGGGGGTTCCGGGGTGTCGTTCAAGTCGTCCGCCGTTCGTTTTTTCTGTGTTTTGCGCCTGTGATGCGTTCACCACATTTTGTTTCGTTACCTATACCAACAACCAGCTATTGGGTGCAATCGGAAGCGTCCTTTTGACGCTCGGAAAAGAGGCATTCCGCCTTGGCATTTTCCGGGTGTTCCCCGATAGTCCGGCGAAACCACGCATGAGGATAGGAATGGCCCAGCCAGGTCGCAGTATTTTCGAAGAGGTCGAAGAGGGCGCGGGGCCCAGGAAAGCCCGGGCCACGGGGATGATCGAGAAGGGCGCCGGACGCGGCGCACGCCGGGCGATCCGGGCGTGGCTGATCGGGCTCTTCGCTTTGGTCTGCGTGATGGTCCTGGTGGGCGGGCTCACCCGGCTCACCGACAGCGGTCTGTCGATCACCGAATGGAACCTGGTGTCGGGCACCGTTCCCCCGATGAACGCCGAGGATTGGGCGACAGAGTTCGAGAAGTACCGCGCAAGCCCGGAATATCGCCTCCAGAACGAGGGGATGAGCCTGTCGGAGTTCAAGACGATCTACTGGTGGGAATGGGGCCACCGGCAGCTGGGCCGGTTCATCGGTCTCTTCTGGATCGCGGGCTTCCTCTATTTCTGGCTGTCCAAGCGCATCCCGGGCGGCTGGACCGGCCGGCTTTTCACGATCGGCGCGCTCATCGGCGTGCAGGGCGCGGTCGGCTGGTGGATGGTGCACTCGGGCCTGCAGGGCGACCGGGTCGACGTGGCCTCCTACCGCCTTGCCACGCACCTCGGTCTCGCCTTCTCGATACTGGGGCTCATTCTATGGTGCATCCTGCTTCTGAGCCGGTCAGAGGCGGACGTCATGCAGGCGCGGCGCCTGCGCGAGCGGTCTCTGTTCGGAATGGGCACCGGGCTCATGCATCTTGCGTTCCTGCAGATCATCCTCGGCGCGCTTGTCGCCGGGATCGACGCGGGGCGCAGCTATATCGACTGGCCGCTGATGGCGGGGCAGTTCTTCCCGCCCTATGCCTTCGACCTGGAGCCCGCCTGGCGCAACTTCTTCGAGAACCCGGGGCTCGTGCAGTTCATGCACCGGATCGCGGGCTACCTGCTGGCGCTCTTCGCAATCGGGGCGTTCTTCCGCGGCCGGCGCGCGGCCAACCGCACGACCCGGACCGCCTTCACGCTCGCCAGCGCGATGGTGCTGGTGCAGATGGTGATCGGCATCGTGACGGTGATGCAGGGCGCCCAGCTTGAATACGCCATCGTGCACCAGGCCGGCGCGATCCTGACCTTCGCGCTGATCATCATGGCCCGCTACCGCGCGGGCTACCCGACGGCGCAATCGGTGCGGGGCTGACATGTCGCATTTCGATGACCTGATGGACTACGAACGCCAGACCCAGGCGCTGGCCCAGGTGGCCGGGCGCCTGAGCTGGGACCAGGAAACGGTGATGCCGCGCGGGGCGAGTCCCCAGCGTGCCGAGGAAAGCGAAGCGATGGAGCACGTGCTCCACGCCCGGCGCACCGATCCGCGCGTCGGAGAATGGCTGGCAGAGATCGACGCCGAGACGCTCGACCCGGTGGGACGTGCGAACCTGCGCCACATCCAGCGCGCGTTCGACCGCACGAACCGCGTGCCCGTGAAGCTCGCCGGTGAAATCGCGCGCGTCACCTCGTCAGCGCAGCGCAGCTGGGCCGAAGCCCGCGCAGCCAACGATTTCAAGGCCTTCGCGCCGGTTCTTGCGAAAGTGGTGGAGCTCAAGCGCGCCGAGGCGCAGGCGCTTGCCTCGGGTGGCGACCCCTACGACGCGCTGCTCGACGATTTCGAGCCGGGCGCCACGGCGACCGAGCTCGAGGCGATGTTCGACGCGCTGCGTCCCCGGCTTGTCGCGCTGCGCGACCGGGTGATGGGGGCCGATCATCAGCCCGCGCCGCTCAGCGGCACGTTCGACGAGTCGCGCCAGATGGAGCTCACGCAGGAAATCGCGCGGGCGTTCGGCTACGACATGGAACACGGGCGCATCGACAAGGCGGTTCATCCGTTCTCGTCGGGCTCCGGGCTCGACGTGCGCATCACCACGCGCACCAGTGCCACCGACCCCTTCGGATCGATCTACTCGACGGTCCACGAGGTCGGGCATGCCTGCTGCGAGCAGAATATCGACCGCGACTACCTGCTCACGCCGCTGGGCCAGGGCGTGTCGATGGGCGTGCACGAAAGCCAGAGCCGGATCTTCGAGAACCAGCTTGGCCGCTCGCGCGCCTTCACGGGCTGGCTGCACGGCCGGATGCAGGAGGTGTTCGGCCCGTTGCCCGTGGCCGATGCCGATGCGTTCCACGGCGCGGTGAACCGTGTCACGCAGGGGTTCATCCGGACGGAATCGGACGAGGTGCAATATAACCTCCACGTCCTTCTGCGCTTCGACCTGGAGCGCGACATGATCGCCGGCAAGCTCGCGCCTGCGGACCTCGAAGAGGCGTGGAATGCCCGGTTCGAGGCGGATTTCGGCGTGAAGGTCGACAAGCCCGCGAACGGCTGCCTGCAGGATGTGCACTGGTCGGTGGGGCTGTTCGGCTACTTCCCGACCTACAGCCTGGGCAACGTCTATGCCGGCTGCCTCATGAAAGCCCTGCGCAACGCGGTGCCGGACGTGGACGCCTCGCTGGCGGAAGGAAACCCGCGCCCCGCGACGGGCTGGCTGGCCGAGAACCTCCAGCGTCATGGCGGGCTCTACGAGCCGCGCGAGGTGATCACCCGTGCCTGTGGCGGCGTCGCGCCAAGCGAGGGGCCGCTGCTCGATTATCTCGAGGCCAAGTTTTCCGAGGTCTACAAGCTCTGAGCCCGTTTCAGCCGCCGCCGAAACCGGCCATCACGTTGCCCGCCCCATAGGCGAGCGCGGCGCAGAAGCCGCCCAGGATGACGGTTTCGCCGATGGCACGCAGCGCGTGCTCGTGCGTGGTGCGCCAGCGCAGGGCCCCCAGCAGGGTGAGCGCGGCGAGCGTCGCCACGGCCGAGACCATGAAGGTCGACGGGTGATCGGGGGCCACGAAGAAGGGGATGATCGGGATCAGTCCGAACACCACGAAGGACGAGAAGGTCACCGTGCCGCGCAGAAGCGGGCGTGCCGCGCCCGGCGCCTCGGCCTCGGCGCTGTAACGCAAGGTCACGTCGGCGGCGAGATGCGGATCTGTCGCGATGGCCGCCGCCGCGCGTTGGGCGGTCTCGGTATCAAGCCCCTGCGCGGTGAGCGTCGCGACCAGTTCGCGCTCCGCCACGGCCGGGCCTTCGTCGCGCAGCTTCGCGGTGCGGTCACGGTAGAGCGCGCGGGTGGAGCGGTCGGAGAGAAACTCGCCAAGCCCCATCGAGGCCGCGTCGGCGATCAGGTTCGCCACCCCGAAGACCAGCACGGCGACCGAAGCGATGCCTGCGGTCCCCTGCGCCTCGGCCCCGGCGAAGCCGGCGACGATGGCAAAGGTGGTGACGATGCCGTCGTTGCCCCCGTAGGTGAGCTGGCGCAGGAAAATCCGGGCGAGCGCACCGCGGCGCGCCATCGTCTCAGCCCCGTCCGGCGCGCAGAGTCTCCAGCAGGTCCATCGCCCGCGCCTCGGCCCGACGCACGCGCACGGCGGTCATGTAGGCCTCTTCGAGCGTCTGGGACGAAGTGCCGATCACCTTCTTCACCTCTTCGATGATGTCCTGGTTGCCGGTCTCGTCCACGAGTTTCAGAACCTCGATGGCGACCCGGTCCGCGACGTCGTCGATGAGTTGCATGATGTGATCCTCAGCGCGTGGATTCCGTCAGGCGGCGGCGGACGTATTCGTCCACGGAGGCAAGCATGGTGTCCATGTGATCGCCTTCGTAGAAGTGTCCGGCGCCCTCGATCTCGTTATGGGTGATGGTGATGCCCTTCTGCTCGTGCAGCTTGTCGACGAGCGCGTGGGTATCGGCCGGCGGGGCGACCCGGTCGCCGCTGCCGTTGATGATCAGGCCAGAAGACGGGCAGGGGGCGAGGAACGAGAAGTCGTACATGTTCGCCGGCGGGCTCACAGACACGAAGCCGGTGATCTCGGGGCGACGCATGAGAAGCTGCATCCCGATCCAAGCGCCGAAGCTGAAGCCGGCGACCCAGCAATGCTTCGCGTTCTGGTTCATCGACTGGAGGTAATCGAGCGCGGAGGCCGCATCGGACAGCTCGCCCACGCCCTGGTCGTATTCCCCCTGGCTGCGCCCCACGCCCCGGAAATTGAACCGGAGCACGGTGAAGCCCATGTTGAAGAACGTGTAGTGCAGGTTGTAGACGACCTTGTTGTTCATCGTCCCGCCGAACTGCGGATGCGGATGAAGCACGATGGCGATCGGGGCGTCCCGGTCCTTCTGCGGATGGTAGCGGCCTTCAAGCCGGCCCTCGGGGCCGGGAAAAATCACCTCGGGCATAGACGGTCCAACTCTCCCACGGACCCGGTTTTCTTGACGGAAATTTCCGGGCAAATTACAAGCGATACGGCCCGGCACGAACGCCGCGGCACTGGGCTAAAAGTCACCTATAGCCGCCGGGCGGTTTCGTCAATGTTTCGGGGGGACGAATGAAGCTTTCGACCAAGGGGCGCTACGCGATGGTAGCGCTCGCCGAGCTCGCGCTCCAGCCCGACGGCACCCGCCTGTCGCTGGCGGAACTGGCCGAGCGTCAGAAGATCTCGCTGGCCTATCTGGAACAGCTGTTCGTGAAACTGCGCCGCGCGGAGCTCGTGAAATCCGTGCGCGGACCCGGCGGCGGCTACGTGCTGGCCCGGCCGGCGAGCGAGATTCGGGTGGCCGAGATTCTTGCCGCCGTCGACGAAACCGTGAGCGCGATGCACACCGGGGCGGGCGCCTCGGGCGCGGTATCGGGCACGCGGGCGCAGTCGATGACCAACCGGCTGTGGGAAAGCCTCTCGGCGAATGTCTATGTTTTCCTGCACCAGACGCGGCTTTCGGACGTGGTGCAGAACGAATTGGCCCCCTGTCCGGCGGTTCCGAGCTTGTTCCAGGTGGTGGACGAAGAGTAACAAGGCCGCTCAGAACACCAAAGACAGCGGAAAGGGGGTGCCCGTGGGGCGCACCTATCTCGATTACAATGCAACGACGCCGCTCAGGCCCCCGGCGCGGGCGGCGATGCTCGAGGCGATGGACCTCGTCGGCAACCCGTCCTCCGTCCACAGCGAGGGGCGCGCGGCCAAGGGGCTGGTCGAACGCGCGCGCCGGCAGGTGGCGGCGGCCCTGGGCGCGGAAGGCGCGGACGTGGTCTTCGTCTCCTCTGCCACGGAAGCCGCGGCGCTCGCGCTCGCGGGCCGCGACATGGTCTGCGCGGACGTGGAGCACGAAGCGGTATCTGCCTGGTGCGACCCGGTGCTGCCGGTGGACCGCGACGGGCGCGTGAGCGTCACCGACCCCCGCACCAGCACGCTGCAAGTGGCCAATTCCGAGACCGGGGTGATCCAGGATCTGCCAACCGGGCTCGCCGTCACGGACGCCACGCAGGCCTTCGGCAAGCTGCCCTTCGCCTTCAATTGGTCCGAAGCGGACATGGCCTTCGTATCAGCGCACAAGATCGGCGGGCCGAAAGGGATCGGCGCGCTCGTTTTGAAGCGGGGGCTCGACGTGGAGGCGCGCATCAAGGGCGGCGGACAGGAAATGGGACGTCGGTCGGGGACCGAGAACGTGGTCGGAATCGCCGGTTTCGGTGCGGCCGCGGAGGCCGCGACACGCGATATGGAGGCCGGACGATGGGCCGAGATCGCAAAACTTAGAAATATTCTAGAAAAAAGACTTTCAGAATCCGCAAGAGAGACTATTTTTGTCGGGAAAGACGCGAACAGGCTCCCCAACACGTCCTGTTTCATCACGCCGGGCTGGAAAGGGGAGACGCAGGTGATGGTGATGGACCTGGCCGGGTTTGCGGTGTCCGCGGGCTCTGCCTGCTCATCGGGCAAGGTCCGGGCCAGCCGAGTGCTTCGCGCGATGGGGTACGATGACACGGAAGCGGCCAGCGCGCTGCGGGTGTCCCTCGGGCCCGACACGACAGAGGAGGATGTTTCGGCCTTCGCCGATGCATGGCTTCGCGAATACGAGAAATTCCGCGCACGGCGCGGGGATTGAGAGGCGAGGATGGCCCAAGACGAACACACGATCGTCAAGGAAGGCGTCGAGAAAGAGACCGTGGATGCGGTCAAATCGCTGGGCGACAAGTACAAGTACGGCTGGGAAACCGATATCGAGATGGATTACGCCCCGAAGGGGCTGACCGAAGATATCGTGCGGCTCATCAGCCAGAAGAACGAAGAGCCCGAGTGGATGACCGAGTGGCGCCTGAACGCCTATCGTCGCTGGCTCCAGATGGAAGAGCCGGACTGGGCGATGGTCGACTATCCCGAGATCGACTTCCAGGACCAGTACTACTACGCCCGTCCCAAGAGCATGGAGACCAAGCCCAAGTCGCTGGACGAGGTCGATCCCAAGCTGCTCGCCACCTATGAAAAGCTGGGTATCCCGCTCAAGGAACAGATGATCCTCGCGGGTGTCGAAGGCGCGGGCGAGGTGCCGGCGGACGGCGACAATTCGGACCGCAAGGTCGCGGTCGACGCCGTGTTCGACTCCGTCTCCGTGGGCACGACCTTCCAGAAGGAGCTCAAGGAAGCGGGCGTCATCTTCTGCTCGATCTCCGAGGCGATCCGCGAGCATCCCGAGCTCGTGAAGAAGTACCTCGGCTCCGTGGTTCCGCCCACCGACAACTTCTATGCCACGCTCAACAGCGCGGTCTTCTCGGACGGCTCCTTCGTCTACATCCCGCCGGGGGTGCGCTGCCCGATGGAGCTGTCGACCTATTTCCGCATCAACGCGGAGAACACCGGCCAGTTCGAGCGCACGCTGATCATCGCGGACCGCGAGGCCTACGTGAGCTACCTCGAGGGCTGCACGGCGCCGCAGCGCGACATCGCGCAGCTCCACGCGGCCGTGGTCGAGATCGTGATCCTCGACGATGCCGAGGTGAAGTACTCCACCGTCCAGAACTGGTATCCCGGTGACGAGAACGGCAAGGGCGGCATCTACAACTTCGTGACCAAGCGCGCCGATTGCCGGGGCGACCGGTCCAAGGTGATGTGGACCCAGGTGGAAACCGGCTCGGCGGTGACGTGGAAATACCCGTCCTGCGTGCTGCGCGGTGACGAAAGCCAGGGCGAGTTCTACTCGATCGCCATCACCAACAACATGCAGCAGGCCGACACCGGCACCAAGATGACCCACCTGGGCAAGAACACGCGTTCGCGCATCGTGTCCAAGGGGATCAGCGCGGGGCGGTCGAACAACACCTACCGGGGGCTCGTCTCGATGCACCCGAAGGCGACCAACAGCCGCAACTACACCCAGTGCGACAGCCTGTTGATCGGTGACCAGTGCGGGGCGCATACCGTGCCCTACATCGAGGTGAAGAACCAATCCTCGCGGGTCGAGCACGAGGCGACGACGTCCAAGGTGGACGACGACCAGATGTTCTATTGCCGCCAGCGCGGCATGGACGAAGAAGAAGCGGTCGCGCTCATCGTCAACGGCTTTGCCAAGGAAGTGCTCCAGGCGCTGCCGATGGAATTCGCGATGGAAGCGCAGCAGCTCGTCGCCATCTCTCTTGAAGGCAGCGTGGGCTGAGGCCCGGTCGCGCCGAGATAAGGATCAGGAAATGCTTAAGATCGATAACCTGCACGTCAAACTGGAAGAAGAGGACAAGCAGATCCTCAAGGGCGTCACGCTCGAGGTGCCCGCGGGCGAAGTCCACGCGATCATGGGGCCCAACGGGTCGGGCAAGTCGACCCTGTCCTACGTCCTGTCGGGTCGCGACGGCTACGAGGTGACGGAAGGCTCCGCGATGCTCGGCGACATCGACCTGCTCGAGCTCGAGCCGGAAGAGCGCGCCGCCGCGGGCATGTTCCTGGCGTTCCAGTACCCGGTGGAAATCCCCGGCGTCGGCAACATGACCTTCCTGCGTACCGCGGTGAACGCACAGCGCAAGGCGCGCGGGCAGGAGGAAATGTCCGCTGCCGACTTCCTCAAGTTCGTGCGCGCGAAGGCCAAGGACCTCAAGATCGACGCCGACATGCTGAAACGCCCCGTGAACGTGGGCTTCTCGGGTGGCGAGAAGAAGCGCAACGAGATCCTGCAGATGGCGATGCTCGAGCCCAAGATGTGCATCCTCGACGAGACCGACTCCGGCCTCGACGTGGACGCGATGAAGCTTGTCTCGGACGGCGTGAACGCGCTGCGTGACGAGAACCGCGGGTTCCTCGTCATCACCCACTACCAGCGCCTGCTCGACCACATCGTCCCCGACGTCGTGCACATCATGGCCGGTGGTCGGATCGTCAAATCCGGCGGGCCCGAGCTGGCGCTCGAGGTCGAGAAGAACGGTTATGCAGACCTGATGGAGACCGCCTGATGGCGATCGCGAAGGAAAAACTGCTCGCCCGGCGGCGTGACGCGCTCTCCGCGCGGCTCGAGACCCTGACGCTGCCCGAAGGCGGCGCCTGGATCACCGAGGCGCGCAAGACCGCGCTCGCGCGGCTCGAGACGATGGGCCTGCCCACGGGCCGCGACGAGTACTGGCGCTTCACCAAGCCCGAGAGCCTGAACGCGGCCGAGCCGGAACCCGCCGCGGTCTTCGACCACGGCGAAGAAACCCCGGTGTTCGACGCGGTCGAGCGCACGCGCATCGTCTTCGTCGACGGTGTGTTCGACGCGGCGCAATCCGACGACCTCTCGGTCGATGGGATCGAGATCGAGCGGCTGGAGGATGCGGCCAGGGCCGACATCCACTGGGCCAAGGACATCTACGGCGCGATCGAGACGCGGGGCCAGACCCCGGTCGAGCGCCCGCATGCGGCGCTCAACACGGCTTTCGCCACGGACGGTGTGCTGATCCGAGTGACCGGCAAGGCGGAAAAGCCCGTGTCGCTGATCTACCAGCACAAGAACGAGACCTCGGACGCGTTCCTGCACAACGTGGTGCGCGTCGAGGCGGGCGGGGAGCTGACGCTGCTCGAGAACGGCCCGGCCGCCGCGCGCTTCAACAAGGTGCTCGAAGTCGACATCGCCGCGGGCGGACGCCTGCACCATATCCGCGCGCAGGGCCGCGACCACGAACGGCGCGCCGTCACCGGCATGTTCGTGCGTCAGGACGAAGACAGCCTGTTCAAGTCCTTCACCCTGACGGTGAACGGCCGCCTGACGCGCAACGAGATCTACGTCGACCTCGAAGGCCCCAACGCCTCGGCCCACGTCGCCGGCGCGGCGCTTGGTCACGGTGACTTCCACCACGACGATACGGTCTTCATTCGCCATGATGCGGAGAATTGCGAAAGCCGGCAGGTGTTCAAGAAAGTGCTCCAGGAAGGTGCCATCGGCACGTTCCAGGGCAAGATCCTCGTGGAGCGCGGGGCGCAGAAGACCGACGGCTACCAGAAATCGCAATCGCTCCTGCTGGATGACGGGGCCAACTTCCTCGCCAAGCCCGAGCTCGAAATCTACGCCGACGACGTTGCCTGTTCGCACGGGTCGACCTCCGGCGCGATCGACAAGGACATGCTGTTCTACCTGCGCGCCCGCGGCATCGACGAGAAGACCGCGATGGACCTCCTGGTCATCGCCTTCGTCGCCGAGGCGATGGAAGAGGTCGAGGACGAGCGCTTCCGCGAAGAACTGGTCGAGCGGCTGGAAGGCTGGCTGTTGCGGCGGCGTGGCTGAAAATGTCCGTCGCGCGTGACATGATGCGCGCCTACCGGGCGCCGCGCGAGGTGTTTGCGCGGCGCCTGGGCGATACGGCGCGCGAGGATCGCGCGCTGGCCGTTCTCATGGTCGCCTGTATCCTGATCTTCGTGGCCCAGGCGCCCCGGCTGCAACGCGTGGCGCTGGAGACCGGGCAGGACCTGAACCCGCTTCTGGGCGGGGCCCTTTTTGGTTGGCTCTTCATCGTGCCGCTCACCGCCTACGCGATCGCCGCGATCAGCCACATGATCGCGCGCCTCATGGGCGGGCAGGGCAGCTGGTTCGGTGCCCGTTTCGCGCTTTTCTGGGCGCTTCTCGTGGCCTCGCCGCTCTGGCTTTTCTGGGGGCTGGTCTCGGGCTTCGTGGGCGCGGGCGCGGCCGAAACCGCCGTCGGCGCCGTGGCGCTGGGGGCGTTTCTGGTTCACTGGGTCGTCAATCTCCTGACGGCCGAACGCGGTGCGGGGGCGGCGGCGTGAAGATGGAATTCGGATACCTGTTCGGCATGGCGCTTCAGACCATCGCCGAACCGCGCAAGATCGCACGCGAGCTTTTCGCGCTGGACCTGCCGCGGGCCGTCCTGTGGCAACTGCTGATCCTGCTTCTCGTCTTCGGCGCGATGATCGGCGTGGGGTCCTCGATGATCTTTCCGCCGGCGCCGGAGCTTCAGGGCACGGTCTTCGCCATGCCGATGGCGGTGGCGCTGGCCGAATCCGCGGTGGCGGTGATCACCGTGCTGCTGATCTACTGGCTGGGGCGCGCCGCGGGCGGCACCGGGCGGTTCGAAGACGGGCTCATGACCGTCATCTGGCTCAACTTCGTGCTGCTGATCGTGCAGTCGGGCGTGCTGATCCTGAGCCTTTTCGCCCCCGGCCTGGCTGCACTTCTGTGGATGGCCGGCGGGCTTGCGGGCTTCTGGATCATGAGCCACTTCATCGCCGAGCTGCACGGGTTCGCATCGGCCATGCGCGTGTTCCTGGGCATCCTTTTGACCAGTTTCGTGGCGGTCGCGATCCTGTCGGTCGTGCTCGCACTGGCCGGGGTCGGCGCCGCCTTCACTTCGGGAGAGCTTTGAGATGTATGATGTCGACAAGATCCGCGCCGATTTCCCGATCCTTGCGCGGGAGGTGAACGGGCAGCCGCTCACCTATCTCGACAACGGGGCTTCGGCCCAGAAGCCCAAGGCGGTGATCGACGCCGTCACGCGCGGCTACGCCGAGGAATATTCCAACGTCCACCGGGGCCTGCACTTCCTGTCGAACCTGTCGACGGAGCGCTACGAAGGGGTGCGGGAGACGATCGCGCGGTTCCTCAACGCCCCGTCGGCCGACGAGATCATCATGAACACCGGCACCACCGAGGGGATCAACATGGTCGCCTACGGCTGGGCCGCGCCGCGGATGGGCGAGGGCGACGAGATCGTCCTCACCGTCGCCGAACACCACGCCAACATCGTGCCCTGGCACTTCCTTCGCGAACGCCAGGGGGTGAAGCTGGTCTGGGTGGAGCCGGATCTCGACGGGTCGATCCCGCCCGAGAAGGTGCTGGCCGCCGTGACCGAGCGCACCAAGCTGATCGCCGTGACCCACTGCTCGAACGTGCTGGGCACTGTCGTGGACGTGAAGGCCATCAAGGCGGGCGCAGGCGACGTGCCCGTGCTGGTCGACGGGAGCCAGGGCGCGGTGCACATGCCGGTCGACGTGAGCGACCTCGACTGCGACTTCTACGCGATCACCGGCCACAAGCTTTACGGCCCCTCCGCCTCCGGCGCGATCTTCGCCAAGCGGGCCCGGATGGACGAGATGCGTCCCTTCATGGGCGGCGGCGACATGATCCGCGAGGTGTCGCGCGACGAGGTGAGCTACAACGATCCGCCGATGAAATTCGAAGCGGGCACCCCCGGCATCGTGCAGATGATCGGGCTGGGCGCGGCGCTCGAGTACCTCATGGACATCGGCATGGACCGGATCGCGGCCCATGAACAGGCGCTCGCGGGCTACGCCGCAGAACGCTTCGCGGGGCTCAACTGGCTCCACGTGCAGGGCCACGCGCCCGGCAAGGCCGCGATCTTCTCGTTCACCGTCGAAGGCGGCGCCCATGCGCATGACATCTCGACGATCCTAGACAAGAAGGGCATCGCGGTGCGCGCGGGCCACCATTGCGCCCAGCCGCTGATGGAACACCTGGGTGTGCCGGCCACGGCGCGCGCGAGCTTCGGAATGTACAACACCGAGGCCGAGGTCGACCGGTTGGTCGAGGGTCTCGAGCTCTGCCACAAGCTTTTCGGGTGAGGGGTTTCGCAGCGCGCGTTTGACGCGCTGCGTCCCGCTGGCGGCCAGCCCGCGAACGGCACGCAAGATCGGGGGGCCAGCCCCCCGAACCCCCCGGCGTATTTTCGGAAAGATGAAAGGCGGTCAGCTGTCCGAACGGATGAGGCCGAGGCCGCGCAGGTAGACGCCGATCCCGGATTCGAGCAGGTCTTCGGGCGGGAAGGGCGACTTGGTGCCGGGAGAGCCGCGGGCGAAGAGTTCCACCACGCCGTGGCTCATCGCCCAGACATGGGCCGAGACCATGCGCGCGGGCGGGCGCCTTTCGGGCGGCAGTTCGGCCATGAGGTCGTTGGCCGCCTTGTCGAGTACCCCGAGCGCGCGGTTGGCCACGTGGGCGAGTTCGGGCGAGCGATTGATCGAGATGCCGCTTTCGAACATCGAGATGTAATGGCCCGGGAAGCGGCGGGCGAAGGCCAGGTAGGCGCGCCCGGTGGCCTCGAAGCTGGCCAGGGCCGAGGGCTGGCCCTTGGCATAGGCATGTTCCATCAGGTCCGCGAAGATCTCGTAGCCCTGGCGCGCGGCCTCGGCGATGAGCGCGTCGCGCCCGTCGAAATGGCGGTAGACCGCCGCCGGGGTGACGCCGGCCTGCTTGGCGGCCTCCGACAGGGTGAAGCCGGTGGGGCCCTTTTCCTCGATCAGCGTCAGGGCCGCCTCGACCAGCGCCTGGCGCAGGTTGCCATGGTGATATCCGCGTTTCTTTGCGGGCAAGTCAGCGCTCCCAGGTGTCGAGCCCGCCCGCGATCTTCGGGTCGGGGGCGCAGGCCACGTCGTGGCGTTTGCCTTGGTAATCAATGCCTTGCAGGACGGTCTTGATGGCCGCGAGCCGTGCGCGGCGCTTGTCGTCCGACCGGATGATCGTCCAGGGGGCATAGGGAAAGTGCGAATTGGCGAAGGTTTCCGCGATGGCGTCGGAATAGGCCTGCCAGCGGTTCAGCCCTTCGACGTCGATCCACGAGAGTTTCCAGTGCTTTAGGGGGTCATGTTCACGTTTCAGGAAACGGCGCAGTTGCTCGGCACGCCCGACGTTGAGCCAGATCTTCACGAGGTGGATGCCCTCGTCGACCAGCATGTGCTCGAACTCCGGCAACTGGCGAAAGAAGGCGGCGCGCTGCGGGCCGGTGCAGAAGTCGAAGACCTTCTCGACCACGCCGCGGTTGTACCAGGAGCGGTCGAACAGGACCATCTCACCCGCGGTGGGCAAGTGCCTGACATAGCGTTGGAAATACCATTCGCCGGCCTCCCGGTCGGACGGTTTGGGCAGCGCCACGACGCGCGCGACGCGGGGGTTCAGGTTCTCGCGGATGCGCTTGATCGTGCCGCCCTTGCCGGCCGCGTCGCGCCCCTCGAAGACCACCACGACGCGCTTGCCCGTGGCCTTCACGTCCGCCTGCAGCTTGGCGAGCTCCAGTTGCAGCGCGTAGAGCGTATCCTCGTAGTCGTCCTTGTCCATGCGGTCGTCGTAGGGATAGGACGGGTCGAGCACGACATTCTTGTCGGCGGTCTCGATCGCCGCGCGGATCTCCTTGGGGGCGCTCTCCTTGTAGAACGTCGAGATCGCCCCGTTGTGGGGAAGCTCCATGCGCACCTCCGTTGCCTGTCCGGCCAGTATGGCTATTTGACCCCGGCGCGCAACGCCGCGCGGTCGATGGCGGCGATGGTTTCGTCGCGTGCCACGTGGTGGGGCATGTGGCCCACGCCGTCCAGCACGGTGAGGTTGCCGTTCTGCACCTCGTCGACCAAGGGCTCGGAGTGGATGGACAGGCCCACGGTGGTATCGGCGGTGCCGTGGATCACCTCGACGGGGACCGAGACCTCGCCATAGCGCTTCTGCTGCTCTTCGAGGTGGTGAAGAAGCTCGTGGCGCTGCTGGGCGTTGGCCTTGAACTGCTCGGGCAGCAGGATGATCCCGGGCGCGATGGCGCGGGCATACCCGTCAGGCATCGGGTTCGGGGCGAAGACCGCGTCGATTTGCCGGGCCAAGTAGTTCCTGGGCAGCCAGGCCGAGATCAGGTGCGACAACACCGGGCCGATCACGGGTTGGGCGAGTGCAGCGTAGAGCTTGTCGCGCGGACCCGGCCAGGGATGCGTCGCGCCCGCGATCGAGACGACGGCGGAGAGCGCGTCGGGGTGGTTCACCGCCCAGTTCATCGCCACGGCCCCGCCGAAGCTCTGGCCCGCGACCACCGGCGCCTCGACGCCCAGCTTGGCGGCGGCCGCGACCAGGAGCGCGGTCTGCGCGCTCAGCGTCACGTCGTTGGGGGCCAGCGGCGGCGTGTAGCCAAGA
Organism: Maritimibacter harenae; assembly: GCF_009882975.1. Lineage (GTDB taxonomy): Bacteria > Pseudomonadota > Alphaproteobacteria > Rhodobacterales > Rhodobacteraceae > Maritimibacter > Maritimibacter harenae. The sequence goes on along the minus strand of NZ_WTUX01000011.1, from coordinate 596,901 downwards.
CCGGGGCGGTCGAAGATGGTGACGCGGTAGCGCTCGGCCAGCTTCGGCGCGATGTCGAACATCCAGTCGCGGGTCGACCCGGAGGCGCCGTGCAGCAGCACGAGGTCCGGGCCGGCGCCGATCTGGACGTAATGGACGGGATGGTCGTCGACCTCGACGAACTGGCCCTGCGGCGGGTAGTCCCGATGGGCGGCGCGCCGGCGGTCCTCGACGCGGATCATCGTGGCGAAGCCTGCCACGGCGATGATGACGAGAACGCTAAGTGCCAATTTCATCGAGATCGAAGGGCGTCGACTGGTAGATCATGTTGATCCAGTTGCCGTAGAGCAGATGGGCATGGCTGCGCCACCGGTTCTTGGGCGGTTTCGTGGGATCGTCGTCGGGATAGTAGTTGATCGGCACCTCGATGGGCGTGCCCGCCTCGACGTCGCGGTCGTATTCCTGCTTCAGCGTGTCCGAGTCGTACTCGAAGTGATTGAAGATGTAGAGCGCGCGGTGCCCCGGATCCTCGACGAGGCAGGGCCCCGTCTCGGGCGAGCCGAGCAGGGTGGTCAGGCCGGGGGCGGCGTCGATTTCGTCCTGTTTCATCTCGGTCCATCGGCTCACGGGAATGACGAAGCTGTCCGAGAAGCCACGCAGGTAGGGCGAATTCGGTTTCAGGTTCTCCTGCGGAAAACAGCCGAAGCTCTTTTCGCCCAGCATGTGTTTGTTCACGCCGTGGAAGTGATAGATCATCGCCATGCCGCCCCAGCACACGCCGAAGGTGGAATGCACGTGGGTCTGGGTCCAGTTCATGACCTCGACCATTTCGTCCCAGTAGGTGACTTCCTCGAAGGGCAGGTGCTCGATCGGGGCGCCGGTGATGACGAGCCCGTCGAACTTCTCGTCCTTCACCTCCTGGAAGGTGCGGTAGAAGGTGCCGAGATGCTCCTCGGGCGTGTTCTTCGAGGCGTGTTCGGTCATGCGGATCAGCGTGAGCTCGATCTGGAGCGGCGTCGCCCCGATCAGGCGCGCGAACTGCGTCTCGGTCTGGATCTTCTTGGGCATCAGGTTGAGAAGCCCGATGCGCAGCGGCCGGATGTCCTGGCGCGATGCCTCGTTCTCCCGCATGACCATGACGCCCTCGTGCGTGAGCACGTCGGCGGCAGGCAGGTCGGCGGGGATCTTGATGGGCATCGTAAGGCTCCGGTTCGGGAAGTTTCGATTTAGTCCGTGGGTCAGCGCGCCTCAAGGGCGTTGGCGATCAGGTCTTCGACATCGGCCGGCGTCTTCACCCGGGCCACGTCGTCGGCCCGGACGGTGACGCCCCAGTTGCGCGCCATCGCGGCATAGAGCGGCTGGCGGTGATGCAGCGCCTTGGCATAGGTCGCGCGCATGAAATCGTCGGGGTCGACCGCATCGGGGGCCACGTCCTTTTCCGCGAGGTACGCGTCCCAGCAGGCCTGAAGGAATTCGGGCTGGTAATACATCGGCTTGGGCGCCCGGATGAAGCGACGGATGAGCTCTTCGGTATGCGCCTCGGAGCCCTCGATCCAGACCATGAGAAGGTTGTCGGAGAGCGCGGTGAGCACCGGGTCGTCGGGATCGTCCGGATTCACCACCTCGCAGATCGAGCCGCCGGAATCGCACACGAAGTTCTCGTAACCGTAAAGCGACTTGGCGCGCGCGATGAAGCGCACGGTGTCGAGGAGCGCCGCGATCTCGGCATCGCGGTGCTGGACCTGGCGCTCCATGTATTCCTCGAAGGGCAGGCCGCCCTTGGCCGGGTCGCCGGGCTTGCCCAGGTAGGTCGACAGCGGCGCGAGGTTCTCGAACGTGATGTTGGAGGCGATGTAGACGCTGTCGGTCAGCAGAAGCTCCCGCAGGAAAGGGTTCTTCATCGCCTCGCGCTTGAAGTTGTCCGAGATCAACTCGCCCATGTAACGGGTGCCGATACGGTAGTCGACGGAGTAGTGGAACCACTCCCCCTCGTCGCGCAGCATGTTGGACAGGTGCGTCTTGCCAAGGCCCGACATGCCGAAGAAGAGCACCTTCTTCGCATGGGCCGCGCGCCAGTCCTGTGCGGTGTCGTAGATCATGCCGTCCCTCGTTGGTCGCAGCGCTTGGTAGCGGGCAGGCGGAGGCGGGGCAAGATCAACGCGCTTCGCGCACGCTGGCGCGGATGTTGATCCAGTTCGCCGTGAGGATCAGCGCAGCCCCCGCGACCACCGCGAGTTCAAGCTTTTCGCTGTAGAGCAACCACCCGATCGCGGCGATGAGCGGCAGACGCGCGAAGTCGATGGGCATCACCACGGTCGCCGGGGCGAGCCGCAGCGCGCTGGTCAGGCAGAAGTGGGCCATGAGCCCCGCGAACCCGATGATGACGAGCCAGGGGGCCGACACGGCGGTCGGAAGTGCCATGTCCCCATCCATCGCGGCCATGACGAGCCCGAAGGCCGCCTGCATCGTGGTGAGGAAGAAAAGGATCGCGGCAAGGGTCTGGGTCCGCGTGAGCCTGCGCGTGAAGACGGCAGAGCCGGCGAACCCGATGGCCGCACCGAGGGCCGCGAGCACGCCGGGCGTCAGCGTCACCGCGAAGGGGCGCGTGACGACGAGGATGCCCACGAATCCCACGAAGGCCGCGAAGGCGCGGGGCCGCGTGATGCGTTCGCCCAGGAAGATGGGCGACATCGCCAGCACCCAGAGCGGCGAGGTGAACTCGAGCGCGAAGACCTGGGCCAGGGGGATCACGCTCACCGCGAAGAACCACAGGTTCTGGCCGGTAAAATGCGCCACGTTGCGCACGAAATGCAGGCCGATCTGCCCGGTCCCGATCTCGCCCCAGCGGCGGGTCGCGGTGATGGCGCCTGCGACGATCAGGATGCCGACGCAGGAGCGGTAGAACATGATCTCGAACGTGTCGTGGTCGAGGCTGATCTCGCGCCCCGCCACGGCCATCGTCGAGAAACAGGCGAGCGCCCCCAGCATCCACAAGGCGGCGGCGAGGACGGGATTGACCGGCGCGGACTTGGGTCCGGTCTTGCGGGACTCGTAAGACGACATGCGCGCGACATTGCCCCGGGCGCGCCGGGGCGGCAAGTCAGATGACCATCCACGCACCCAGAACGGCCACGGCCGGGATGACCAGCATCGCGGTAAGCGGTCCGACTTTCTGATAAGGCTTCTTCAACGCGTAGCAAGCGCCGCATTGATCCCCGTACAAACGCATGCGGTGACCGCAGGCGCGGCACCTGAATACTCTGACCACCATGGTCCTGACCCCAAGCTTGCCACTCTCGTCGATGCCGCTTTCAAGCGGTGGCTGAGTGGCCCCCAAAATTCACCTCGCAATATATTCAAAATAGCTGGTTCGTTTTTCTTTCGAAAGCTCAATGGGTTATTGGGCCGACGATTTATTGTGCAGTTTTGTACATTTGTCCGATCTGGATATCCTTTCGAACGTCGGGTGATTTGCCGATTACTACCGGGGGTTGCGGGGCGAAATCACAAGACCGCTAAGAGGGTCCGGCGCAATCCGCGCGTCGACGAATCGTCGAACGCCGCGACTCAGTTGTCGGATGCCACCTCGTCCCGCCGGACGAAGAACTGCGTGATGACGGCCGAACCGACGGCCTGGTAGCCGTGCTTCAGGATCAGCCGCGCCTCCGGGCTCTCAAGGCATCGCGCCAGGTCGTTACCGTGGATTTCCACGGCGATCACGGAGGGCCGGAAGCGGTCGAAGTCGAGGGTTTCGAGGATTTCAAGCTCGGCGCCCTCCACGTCGACATTGAGGACGTCGATCTTCTCCACCCCGGCCCGCGACAGTGCATGGTTCAGGTTCACTTGCCGGTGGGTGACCTTGTCGAACCCGCCCGCGTCATCCGGATACTTGGTGCTGACCAGGGACTGGTCGCCGGTGGACGCCGCCGGGATGAAGAAATCGACTTCGACACCGTCCTCGGCCCCGACCACCGCGTTTACGAAGGTGTCGCGCGGGCGCCGGCGGCGAAAGGACCGTTGGGTGCGGGTCGAGGGATCGAAGACGACGCCCGACCAGCCGCGGCGGTAGAGCAGGTAGGTGACGGAATGATCGACGGCATCGAAGGCGCCCACGTCGACATAGACGCCCGGCTCCCGCACATCCCGGCCCAGCACACGCGTGAGAATCCGGTCGAGGATCAGGTCTTCACCTTGCTGGGCGAAGGAGCGTTTCAGCTTCGCCTTGGTGAGATGCGGGACGGACACCCGGCCGATCGCATGGTCAAGGGCCTGCGCGCCGACCAGCGTTCGAAGCGTGGTGGCAGCGCCCTTGAGGGCAGGGCGGAGCGCTGCCCTCAATCCTGGCGGAAGGGTCGTCCAGACGCGTTTCAGAGGCGGGTCGAGGGATGCCATACGATGCCCTTCACGGGTTGCCGACGGCCAAGCCGGATCAACGCAAGCGCGAAACGATTGGCCCATGAGCACACGTTAAAGGCGAACGGCCAATGAAATCAATCATTGGCCGCATTCCAAGATCCGAAAGAGAAGGGGCATCACGCTGGGGCGTGGATCACTCCCACTCGATGGTTCCCGGGGGTTTCGAGGTGATGTCGTAGGTCACGCGGTTGATGCCCTGCACCTCGTTGATGATCCGCGTGGCGGTCTCGCCAAGGAAATCGTGGCTGAACGGATAATAATCCGCCGTCATGCCGTCGACGCTTGTCACCGCGCGCAGCGCGCAGGCGTAGTCGTAGGTCCGGCCGTCGCCCATGACGCCCACCGTGCGCACCGGCAGGATCGCCACGAAGGCCTGCCAGATCTCGTCGTAGAGCCCGTGCTTGCGGATCTGGTCGATGTAGACCGCATCCGCCTTGCGCAGGATGTCGAGCTTGTCGCGCGTGATCTCGCCGGGGCAGCGGATGGCGAGGCCGGGGCCGGGGAAGGGATGGCGGCCGATGAAGCTCGCCGGCAGGCCCAGTTCGTGGCCCAGCGCGCGCACCTCGTCCTTGAAAAGCTCGCGCAGCGGTTCGACCAGCTTGAGCCCCATCTTCTCAGGCAGGCCGCCCACGTTGTGGTGGCTCTTGATCGTGACCGACGGGCCGCCCGAGAAAGAGACGGATTCGATCACGTCCGGGTAGAGCGTACCCTGGGCCAGGAAATCGGCGTCATCGATCTCACTCGCGTATTTCTGGAACACGTCGATGAAGAGGCGTCCGATCGTCTTGCGCTTCTCCTCGGGGTCCGAAACGCCTTCGAGTTCGCCCAGGAAGAGATCGCTCTCGTCGGCGTGGATCAGCTTCATGTTGTAATGGTCGCGGAACATCGTGACCACTTCCTCGGCTTCGTGGAGCCGGAGAAGCCCGTGGTCGACGAAGACGCAGGTCAGCTGGTCGCCGATCGCTTCGTGGAGCAGGACCGCCGTCACCGAGCTGTCCACGCCGCCCGACAGGCCGCAGATCACGTGCGCATCGCCCACCTGTTCGCGAATCTTCTTGATCGCCTCATCGCGGTAGGCGTCCATCGTCCAGTCGCCCTTGAAGCCCGCATCGCGCACGAAGTTCTCGTAGAGCGTCTTGCCGTTCGGGGTGTGGTGCACCTCGGGGTGGAACTGCACGGCGTAGAAGCGGCGCTCCAGATCGGCGGTAATCGCGAAGGGGGCGTTCGGCGAAGTGCCGAAGACCTTGAAGCCTGGCGCGATCTTCGAGACGTGGTCGCCGTGGCTCATCCAGACCTGTTCGCGCCCGGTCCCGTCCATGAACCAGCCGTTCAGCACGTCGATGCGCTCTTCGGTCGGCGTGACCCAGGCGCGGCCGAATTCGGCGGTGCCGTGGCCGCGCAGAACCTCGCCCCCCAGCATGTGCATCATGACCTGCTGGCCGTAGCAGATCCCCAGGATCGGCACGCCGAGGTCGAAGACGCTCTCGGGCGGCCGGGGCGAGCCTTCGTCGATGACGCTGGCCGGTCCCCCGGAGAAGATCACGGCTTTCGGCGCGAAGTCCTTTAGGAACGCGTCGGTCACGTTCTGGTAGGGGTGGATTTCGCAATACACGTTCAGCTCGCGCAGGCGGCGCGCGATCAGCTGCGTCACCTGGCTGCCGAAATCGATGATAAGGAGGCGGTCGTGGGCGGATGTCTCGATCATGGGGCGTGATTATTCCCGTGATCGCGGGCTGGCAAGCGCCAAAGGGGGGCTGTCTGCCCCCCTGACGGCAAATCCTTGCGGATTTGTCGTCTCCCCCCGAAGGTACTTGGGAAACGAAGAAGGGAGCATGTCATGAGTGACGACGTCTATCTTGTCCCCGCCGAGGAGATCGCGGCGATGGAGGGGCTCTCGAAGTCCCACTTTCTCAACGACAACGCGAAACGGGTGAACAAGTCGCTCGGCGACCTCACCGGGCTCACCGGCCTGGGCTTCCACATCATCGAGGTTCAGCCGGGTCACGAGACGACGGAGCATCACGTACATTACTACGAGGACGAATGCGTCTACGTGCTGGCGGGCCAGGGTACCGCGCATATCGGCGACAAGGCGCTGCCGATCGGGCCGGGCGATTTCCTGGGCTACCGCAAGGCCGGACTCGCGCATTCGATCGAGAACAGCGGGGACGAGGTCCTGCGCTGCATCGTGGCGGGCGAACGCAACGATCACGACGTGGGCGATTACCCGCGCCGGGGCAAGCGGATGTTCCGCAACGCGGGCCGGCCGTGGAACGTGGTCGACTTCGACGACATCCGGGAGCCGACCGGGGCGGGGAAGAAATGAGCCGTCTTCCCGGCGTCGGTTTCAGGCGCAAAAGGTCGTAAATCCTCCGCACCGCTGCACACACGCGCGTTATCAGATGGCAGGAACACGCGCACGGAGATGCAGGATGGGCGAAGCAGCAGCGACCGATGGTAAGCGTCGGCGGGCGCGGGGAGGCGGCGGCGCGGCGCGCCGGGCCGAACGCACCGCGACGAGTTTCGACACGGCCCCGACGATCCGGCGCAGGACGCCGACGCTCGATATCCTGAGCGAGGAGACGCTGGCGCTGATCGAGGCGAACGCCGAGACGGTGCTCGAGGAGATCGGGGTGAGCTTCCCGGAGAACCCCGGCGCCCTGGCGCGCTGGCGCGAGGCCGGGGCGGATGTGCGCGGCGAGCGGGTCCATATCCCGAAAGGGCTGGCGCGCAAGCTGTGTGAAGCGGCGCCCTCGAACTTCACCCACCACGCCCGCAACCCGGAGCGTTCGGTCGAGATCGGCGGCAACAACCTGGTCTTCGCCCCGGTCTATGGCCCGCCCTTCGTGCGCGACCTCGACGGCGGACGCCGCTACGGCACCATCGAGGATTTCCGCACCTTCGTGAAACTGGGCTACATGTCGAAATGGCTCCACCTGTCGGGCGGCACGGTTTGCGAGCCCACCGACGTGCCGGTGAACAAGCGGCACCTCGACATGCTGATGGCGCACATGACGCTGTCGGACAAACCCTACATGGGCGCCGTGACCGACAAGGACTGGGCCAAGGACTGCGTGTCGATGTCCAAGGTGCTCTTCGGGGACGCGTTCGTCGACCAGAACGCCGTGATGACCTCGCTCATCAATATCAACTCGCCGCTCACGTTCGATTCCGTGATGATGGGCACGCTCGAGGTCTATGCCGCCGCCAACCAGGCCTGCATCATCTCGCCCTTCATCGTGGGCGGCGCGATGGCGCCGGTGTCGGTCGTGGGCACGCTCACGCAGGTGCTGGCCGAGGTGATGGCGGGTGTCGCCTATTCCCAGCTCGTCCGACCCGGCGCACCGGTCATCTTCGGGGCCTTCGTGACCTCGATCGACATGAACTCGGGCGCGCCCACCTTCGGCACGCCGGAGGCGAGCCAGATCACGATGGGGGCCGGTCAACTGGCCCGCCGGATGGGGCTGCCGTTCCGGTCCGCCGGGGGGTTCACCGGCGCGAAGCTGCCCGATGCGCAGGCCGGCTACGAGAGCGCCAACAGCCTCCAGATGGGGATGAACGCGGGCGTGAACTTCATGCTGCATGCCTGCGGCTGGCTTGAAGGCGGGCTTGTGGCGAGTTTCGAGAAATTCGTCATGGATGCCGACCAGCTGGGCACGATCCACAAGTTCGCGGCCGGGGTGCCCGACGACGAGAACGCCCAGGCGATGGACGCGATCCGCGAAGTGGGGCCGGGCGGGCATTACCTGGGCTGCGCCCATACGCAGGCGAACTTCAAGACGGCCTTCTGGCGTTCGGAGCTTCTCGACTACAAGCCGTTCGAGACCTGGTCCGAGGAGGGCGCGCGCGACACCGCCGTGCTGGCGGCCGAGAAGGTGCGTTCGATGCTCTCGAAATACGTGGAGCCGGCCATCGACCCCGGTATCCGCGAGGCGTTGAACGCCTTCGTCGCCAAGCGCAAGGAAGAGATGCCGGACGCCTACACGTAAGCTGCGTCGGCCCGCGCGAGGGCGGTTTCCACCATCAGCGCGGCAAGCACCTCCACGTGACGCGCCGGGGCGTAGGTCCCGTCCTGCGCCCGGCGCACCGCGTCCAGCACGGCCTCCTGCGCGACGAGTTCGGCGATGAGGCGGTGCACGGCAGGCGGCGGCGTATCCCCGAGAATGCGTTTCAGGTCACGGTCACGCCGGTAGTCTGCGCAGGCATGGCGCGCGGCCGTGACCAGGATGCGGGGGCGGCGCAGGGGCGGCAAGATGGGCGTTTCGCAGGTCATGGAACCTCCTTCGGTTGCGATTCGCCCGTTTGTCACACAACCCAAGCGGGTGTTGCGTGCGCGGTCCGATCACCGCGCGCTGCGTTTGGCGCCCATTATCCTGAAAGGGTTGATGGTGGCAGGACAGATGAGAGCCTGTGGATAAATTCGCCATTTGATCGTTGCCTGTGGATAAAGACTCGCTCTAAGGTTGTGGTGTTTCCGTTAAGGAAACAATCCCGGCAAAAGGAGATGTCATGCAGAGTTCAGCACCGCGCACCTCCGGAGGGCAGGATCGGGTCCCGGACTGGGTGCCGCTCGGCATTCGCGCCTATCTCGACCATGTCGAGGGCGGGCAGTCCTATCGCCATGTCGCCCGGCAGCACGGGGTGCACGCGTCCACCGTGATGCGCCAGGTGCAGCGCACCGAATGTCTGCGCGACGATCCCCTGGCAGATGCGGCTCTCAGGTCACTTGAAACGCTCTGGCGCGGCCAAGGCCGTCCGGGCGGGTCACGCCGGGACGGAGGCATCGCACGGATGGATCGCACACCGAGAGATCAGGAGAAACTGGACCGCGACACGCTCAGGGCGCTGCGCGCGTTGACCGAGCCGGGGGCGATGCTGGTCATCGCCGACGGGATCGAGGAGGCCGTGATCGTGAAGTCGGGGCCGGACGACCGGCCGGTGCGGCGCGCGGTGGTGTCGCGCGACGTGGCCGAGATCCTCGCGCTCAAGGAATGGATCGAGGGGCGCACGAAGGGAAAGCTGGCCCGGTACACGATCACGCCGGCGGGGCGGACCGAACTGGGCCGGCTGGTGGCACGCTCGGAGTCGCGCCAGGTCGCGCTCAACGAGGGTGGGGTCGACGGCCCGTGCGGGGTGCGGCCGCGGATGCGCAGCGCGGGGGCTGAGGCACCGCTCAGGGTTCTGGCCCGGCGCAAGAGAAACGACGGTGCGGCGTTCCTGACGCCTGAGATGGTGCGCGCGGCTGAGCGGTTTCGCGAAAGCCACGAAATCGCGCGGGCCGGGGGCGTGCTGGGCGATGACGCGCAAGCGCTGCTCGCGGGACGGGTTCATGTGCCCACGCCCGATCCGGATGGAACAGGCGCGGTCAGGCCCAGGCAGCACGCCGCGCTCGAAAGCCTGTTGAAGGCGCTCCGGACGCTCGGCCCGGACCTGGGCGAGGTCGCGATCCTCGCCTGCTGCAACGAGACGGGGATGGAAGACATCGAAAGCCGGCTCGAATTCCCCGCGCGCTCCGGCAAGATCGTGTTGCGCATCGCGTTGGCGACGCTCGTGCGCCACTACGCCCGGGTGGGCGACGAAGGTCAGGACATGATCTACTGAGCCCGGTGGGCTCAGTTTGCGTGATCGTCGCGCGTGGGTGTCACAACCAGCACATCGAAATCGAGCTCCGGGTAGGACCGGCCGATTTCGCTGATCACCATTTCGGGGCGCGGGATATCCTCGGCGAAGACCCGGTAGCGGCCATTGAAGCCGCCCGCGGTCAAGAGCTGGGCCACCTCGACACAGTCGAAGCCGGGAGTGACCAGCGGCGACAGCACGACGTCGGGCTGGTAATTGTCGAGGAAATCCGATGTCAGCCCCTGGAAGTCTATGAAATGTGTCCCGGGGACTTCCTGTACCGTTTCTTCGTCCTGCTCGAATGGTGCGGCGCCGATGGCGAGCACACGCAGGCTGGTTTTCAATGTCTGTTCCGAAGTTGAGACCCAATCGTCCGTCTTCGCTTTGAGTAGTTTTCCCATAATCCGGTCGAAAACCCCGTCGCTAATTTCCGGGGAGTCATCTATCCATGTCACGCATTTGTAGTATGAGCGGATTTTAATCCGATTGCCAAGGTTCGGCGCGAAAAAGAACGCGGGCGTCGGGAAAAGAACGCGGCGTCGCAAGGGGATAAGGTGACATGATGCATGCGACGGGACCGGAAAGCTTCATTCGCGCGATCCCGATGCCCTGCGCGGTGATCGGCAACGACGCGCGGGTCTCGGCGCTCAATGCGGCCGCGGAATCCCTGTTCGGCACCGGGCTGCTCGGACGCCATTACGCGGCGGTGTTCCGTCAGCCCGCGCTCCTTGCACGGATCGAATCCGCGCTTGCATCAAGACGGCCCGCGCAGGCGCGCCACGTCTCGTCGAACCAGGCGCGCGACCGGATGTTCGACGTCACGATCACGCCGCTCGAGGACAGCCGGGGCGCGATCCTCGCCTTCAACGATGTCACCGCGCTCGAGGAAGCGGGCGAAATGCGCTCGGAATTCGTGGCGAACGTGAGCCATGAACTGCGCACGCCGCTCACCGCGATCAGCGGGTTCATCGAAACCCTGCGCGGCCCCGCACGCGAGGATGCGGCGGCGCGCGACCATTTCCTCGAGATCATGGAGAGCGAGGCGCGGCGCATGCACCGGCTGGTCGACGACCTGTTGTCTCTGGCGAAGGTCGAGGACACCGAGCGTATGCGACCGACCGAGAAACAGGACATCGCGGATCTCGTGCGCCACGCGGCCGACAATCTCAGCGGCCTGGCCGCGGAACGGGACGTGTCGCTGACGCTCGAGGGCTGCGATGCGCCCGCGCTGGCGCCCGCGGACCCGGACCAGATCACCCAGGTCTTCACCAACCTGATCGAGAACGCGATCAAGTACGGCGGCAAGGATGGCAAGGTGACGGTGACGCTGACCAGGGTCGAACGCGACCCGCGGCTGCGGGGCCCCGGGCTGATCATTGCCGTCTCGGATACCGGCGAGGGGATCGACGAGCGCCACCTGGGGCGGCTTACCGAACGCTTCTACCGGGTGGACGACCACCGTTCGCGCGGGATGGGCGGCACGGGGCTGGGCCTTGCCATCGTGAAGCACATTCTCAACCGTCACCGCGGTCGGCTGCGCATCGAGAGCACGCCGGGGCAGGGGAGCCGGTTCAGCGTGGCCCTGCCGACCGGTTGACGGAACCGGGGAAATTTCCCGGGCGTTGTTACAAGACTGTTACAAGCCTGTCACAAAACCATTGAGGACTCACCCTAGGCAGGCGCCCAGTGCGTCACGGGGTGTGGCGCCTGCTGCAAACCAAACCAGGAGACATGCATGTCCTTTGCGAAACTGACCGCCTCCTCGCTGGCGATCGCCGCCGTATCCGCAACCGCCGCCGTCGCCCAGTCTCGCGACAACGTGCAGGTTGCCGGCTCGTCGACCGTTCTTCCCTACGCGTCGATCGTGGCGGAAGCCTTCGGCGAGAACACCGACTTCCCGACCCCGGTCGTGGAATCGGGCGGCTCCTCCGCGGGTCTCAAGCGCTTCTGCGAAGGCGTGGGCGAGAACACCATCGACGTGGCCAACGCGTCGCGTGCCATCCGCGAATCCGAAATCGAGACCTGTGCCGAGAACGGCGTGACCGACATCATCGAAGTGCGCATCGGCTATGACGGCATCGTCTTCGCCAGCCAGCAGGACGGCCCGGCCTTCGACGCCTTCGTGCCCGCCGACATCTTCAACGCCATCGGCGCCCAGGTTCTGGTCGACGGCGAGATCGTCGAGAATCCCTACACCAACTGGTCCGAGTTCAACGCCGACCTGCCGGACGTCGAGATCGCCATGTTCATCCCCGGCACCAAGCACGGCACGCGTGAAGTGTTCGAGGACAAGGTTCTGCTCGAAGGCTGCGAAGCCACCGGCGCGATGGAAGCCATGATCGAAGGCGGCATGTCGGAAGACGACGCCGAGGACGCCTGCCTCGACGTGCGCACCGACGGCAAGTCGGTCGACATCGACGGCGACTACACCGAGACCCTGGCGCGCATCGACGCCAACCCGAACGGCATCGGCGTGTTCGGCCTCGCGTTCTACGAGAACAACACCGACAAGCTGAAAGTGGCGACCATGTCGGGCGTCGAGCCGACCACCGAGACCATCGCCTCCGGCGAATACCCGGTGTCGCGTCCGCTCTACTTCTACGTCAAGAAAGCCCACATCGGCGTGATCCCGGGCCTCAAGGAATACGCCCAGTTCTTCGTTGCCGACGAGCTGGCCGGCCCGAACGGCCCGCTGGCCAACTACGGCCTCGTGTCCGACCCCGAGCTTGCCGCGACGCAGGAGAAGGTTGCGAACGAAGAAACCATGTAATCCGGTCCGAAGACCCGATTACCGGGGGCGGCCTGTTTCGCCGCCCCCGATTTTCTTTTAGGACGTTCCCATACAGATCCTCAGAGGGAGACACGGGGTCCCATGCCTATCATCTGGCTCGTCTTGATCGTGGCGGCGATCGCGGGTGCCGGTTACGTCGCCGGCCGCGCCCGCGCCATGAGAAGCGTGGAGGGCGATCACCGCAAGCTCCACTCTCTGCCCAGCTATTACGGCTGGAACGTCGCGCTGAAGGCGATCGTGCCGGCCTTCATCCTGGCCGTGGCATGGCTCCTGATCCAGCCGCTCGTGGTCAGCTCGTCCGTCTCGGGCATGCTGCCGGAGGGTGCGATCCCCGAAAATTCGTCGCGCGGGCTCATCATGGCCGAGGTGCGGCGGGCGGCCGACGGGCTCGACATGGCGGTCGAGACCGGCTCGATCAGCCCGGAGGACGCCAGGAGCGACGCGGCCGAGGCCGCCGAGATTTCGCAGGTTCTCAAGGACTCTGGCGCGGTCGTCACCTCCGAGCTGACCGAGCCGATCCTGCGTGCCGCGCAGCGCTACCGGGCGCTCAATGCCACGGGCCATCTGCTGATGACCGGCCTCGTGATCCTTCTTTCGGTCATCGGTGCGCTCTGGGGCATCCGTGAAAGCCGCGGCGATTTCCGCGCCCGCAACACCGTCGAGAACGGCCTGCGCTCTCTCCTGATCGGGGCCGCCTCGATCGCGATCCTGACGACGCTTGGCATCGTGCTGTCGCTCGTCTTTAACACCATCGAATTCTTCCGGCTCTACCCGGCGGCCGACTTCTTCTTCGGCACCGAGTGGGCGCCGAGCTTCTCTGGCCGGGGCGGGTCGTCCGAGCTGGGCGTTCTACCGCTCCTATGGGGCACGTTCTACGTCTCCATCGTGGCGCTGGCCGTCGCGGTCCCCATCGGGCTTTTCGCCGCGATCTACCTGTCGGAATACGCCTCCAAGCGCGTGCGCTCGGTCGCCAAGCCGCTCCTCGAAGTGCTCGCGGGCATCCCGACCATCGTCTACGGCCTCTTCGCGCTCCTGACGGTCGGGCCGCTCCTGCTCGAGATCTTCGGCAAGGACGGGCTGGGCTGGATGCAGGCCGGCACGGCGGTGATGACCGCGGGGCTGGTCATGGGGATCATGCTGATCCCGTTCGTCTCGTCGCTGTCCGACGACATCATCAACGCCGTACCGCAGGCGATGCGTGACGGCTCCTACGGGCTGGGTGCCACGCAATCCGAGACCATCCGCCAGGTCGTTCTGCCGGCCGCGCTGCCGGGCATCGTGGGGGCGATCCTTCTGGCCGCCTCGCGCGCGATCGGCGAAACCATGATCGTGGTGCTCGGGGCAGGGGCCGCGGCCCGGCTCAGCCTCAACCCGTTCGAAGCGATGACCACCGTCACCGCCAAGATCGTGAGCCAGCTCACCGGCGACGCCGACTTCGCTTCGCCCGAAGCGCTGGTCGCCTTCGCCCTGGGCATGACGCTCTTCGTCATCACGCTGGGGCTCAACGTCCTGGCGCTCTTCATCGTGCGCAAATACCGGGAGCAGTACGAATGACCGACACAAGCATTCCGAAGGACGCCCCCCGCGCGAAGACGTCGATCCACCAGATCGACGCGCTCACCAAGAAGCGCAACGCGGCGGAGAAGCGGTTCAAGGCCTACGGCATGGCGGCCATCGGCATCGGGCTGTTCTTCCTGATCGTGCTCTTCACGTCGATCATCCGCTCGGGCGCGCCCGCCTTCACGCGGACCGTGCTCGAGGTCGACTTCACGCTGACCCAGGCGCAGTACGAAGAGGCGGAAGGCCAGCTCTTCAAGACGGCCGCCTATTCCGACTTCTTCATCGCCGAGCTCGAAGAGACGCTGACCGCCGACGGCATGTCCGTCGAGTTCGACGCGGACACGATCGAGCGTATCCTGGGCAAGGTCGGCGGCACGCTGCGCGAGTACTACCGCGCGAACGAGGACAAGTTGGGCGAGCCCGTGACCTTCAGCCTCGCCACGTCGTCGCGGGTCGACGGGTATTTCAACGGCCGCGTGACGCGCGACGGGCTCGAGGACAGCCGGTTCCTGATGGCCGCGGATCTCGACCTGGTCGACGCGCTCGAAGAGGCCGGGATCATCACGAGCGAATTCAACTGGCCCTTCATCACCGGCGCGGATTCCGGCGTGGACAACCCGGGCGGGGCAGGGATCGGGGCTTCGGTCGTGGGGTCGTTCTTCATGATGCTCGTGGTGCTCGCGCTGGCGTTGCCCATCGGCGTGGCTGCCTCGATCTATCTCGAGGAATTCGCGCCGCAGAACCGCTTCACCGACCTGATCGAGGTGAACATCTCGAACCTCGCGGCAGTGCCGTCGATCGTCTTCGGTATCCTGGGCCTCGCGGTGTTCATCCAGTTCATGCACCTGCCGCAATCCGCGCCGCTCGTGGGCGGCCTGGTTCTCACGCTGATGACGCTGCCCACCATCATCATCTCGACGCGCGCCGCACTGAAAGCCGTGCCGCCCTCGATCCGCGAAGCCGCCCTCGGCATCGGCGCCTCACGCATGCAGACGGTGTTCCACCACGTCCTGCCGCTGGCGATGCCGGGCATCCTGACGGGCACGATCATCGGCCTGGCGCAGGCGCTTGGCGAAACCGCGCCGCTGCTTCTGATCGGCATGGTCGGCTTCGTGGCGCGCGGCTATCCGGATGGCTTCCTGCAGGGCTTCGTGGAGCCCAACTCGGCGATGCCCGCCCAGATCTACACCTGGGCCGCGCGCGCGGATTCCGCCTTCTACGACAAGGCATGGGGCGGGATCATCATCCTGCTGATCTTCCTCATGTTCATGAACATCCTGGCGGTCATCCTGCGCCGCCGATTTGAGCGCCGCTGGTAACTCGAGCGTGGAGGACACTATGATGAAAGACAACGTGGACGCAAAAGTCGGGGTCAATGCGATGGACGTGAAATTCACCGCCAAGGACGTTCAAGTCTATTACGGCGACAATCACGCGATCAAGGACGTGTCGGTCGACATCCTCGACAAGACCGTGACCGCCTTCATCGGCCCGTCGGGCTGCGGCAAGTCGACCTTCCTGCGCTGCCTCAACCGGATGAACGACACGATCCCCATCGCGCGGGTCGAGGGTGACATCCGGCTCGACGGCGAGGACATCAACGCGCCCCAGGTGGACCCGGTCCAGCTGCGCGCGAAAGTCGGGATGGTGTTCCAGAAACCCAACCCGTTCCCCAAGTCGATCTACGACAACATCGCCTACGGCCCGCGCATCCACGGGCTGGCCAAGAACAAGGCCGACCTCGACGAGATCGTCGAGAAGAGCCTGCGGCGCGGCGCGATCTGGGACGAGGTGAAGGACCGCCTCGACGCGCCCGGCACGGGGCTCTCGGGCGGCCAGCAGCAGCGCCTGTGCATCGCGCGCGCCGTCGCGACCGAACCGGAGGTGCTTCTGATGGACGAGCCGTGCTCCGCGCTCGACCCGATCGCCACCGCGCAGGTCGAAGAGCTGATCGACGAGCTGCGGCAGGACTATTCGGTCGTGATCGTGACCCACTCGATGCAGCAGGCCGCCCGCGTGAGCCAGAAGACCGCGTTCTTCCACCTGGGCAATCTCGTGGAATACGACGACACGACGAACATTTTCACCAATCCGCAGGATACGCGGACGGAAAGCTACATCACCGGCCGTATCGGCTGAGGAGGGCACAGAGATGAACGATCCGCATATTGCAAAAGCCTTCGACCGCGACCTCGAAGCCATCCAGGCGCAGGTCATGAAGATGGGCGGGCTCGTCGAAGAGGCGATCCGCGAAGGGTCCAAGTCGCTCAAGAGCCGCGACGTGGAACTGGCCGAGAAGGTGCGCCGCGGCGACCGCCAGATCGACGAGCTGGAAGACCTGATCAACACGCAATGCGCCCAGGTGCTTGCCATCCGGCAACCGGCCGCGACGGACCTGCGCACCGTGCTGACGGTGATGAAGATCGCCGGCAACCTGGAGCGCATCGGCGACTACGCCAAGAACATGGCCAAGCGCACCGAGGTGCTGTCGCAGATGCAGCCGGTCGAAGGTGCCTCGAGCGCCATCCGCCGCATGTCGAAAGAGGTGGGGTCGATGCTGTCGGACGCGCTCGACGCCTACGTGCGCCGCGACGCGGAACTGGCCGAGGACGTGCGTCACCGCGACCTCGAGGTCGACCAGATGTACAACGCGCTGTTTCGCGAATTCCTCACCTTCATGATGGAAGACCCGCGCAACATCACGGCCTGCATGCACCTGCATTTCATCGCCAAGAACGTCGAACGCATGGGCGACCACGTCACCTCGATCGCCGACCAGGCCGTCTATCTCGCCACCGGCGAGATGCCCGACGACCCGCGTCCGAAGGACAACAAGGCCATCTACCGGGTCGAGGGGTTCGAAGAGGCTGACGAATGACGAGCGACAAACCCCTGGTGCTGCTCGTCGAGGATGAGCCGGCACAACGGGAGATCCTGCGCTACAACCTGTCGTCCGAGGGCTATGACGTGTCGATTGCCGAGAACGGTGACGACGCAATGGTGCTGGTCGACGAGATCGGGCCCGACCTGATCCTGCTCGACTGGATGCTTCCGGGCGTCTCGGGGATCGAGATCTGCCGGCGCGTGAAGACGCGGCGCGACACCTCGGACATACCCGTGATCATGCTCTCGGCGCGCTCTGACGAGATGGACCGGGTGAGGGGGCTCGAAACCGGGGCGGACGACTACATGGTCAAACCGTTCTCGGTGCAGGAGCTCATGGCGCGCATCCGCACGCAGCTTCGGCGCACGCGGCCGGCGGCCGTGGGCCAGCAGCTCGAATACGACGACATCATCCTCGACGGCGAAACCCACCGGGTCACGCGCGGCGGCGATCCCGTGAAGCTGGGGCCTACGGAGTTCCGGCTTCTGACGACCTTCATGGAGAAACCCGGTCGCGTGTGGAGCCGGGAGCAGCTTCTCGACCGGGTCTGGGGGCGCGACGTCTACGTCGACACGCGCACCGTGGACGTCCACGTCGGGCGGCTGCGCAAGGCGCTGTGCAAGAGCGGTGGGGAAGACCCGGTCCGCACGGTGCGCGGCACCGGCTACGCGCTCGGCTGAACGCCTGAACCGGAGGTATGGGATTCCACCATACGTTACGCGTATAATCAGTATTATGTAATATAAGGTGCCCAGTAACCCGGCGTAACCCATTGCAAATAGCAACACTTTTGCATTTTGTAGTGCACGCTTCGTAAAAAGATGCGCCCAGAGGTGGCTTTTTCAAACGGCAGATGACACGGTCATCTTGCATCGGGTTGCGGCGCTGTGCCGCCTCGTTCGCGACGGGAAGAGGATCAAATGCTTGAAGTACTCGAGCAGCTGGTGAAGGCAAACACGCTTCAGCAGGTCTGGCAGCTTCATTGTAATCGCATGGCGACCTTCGGGTTCGACCGGCTGATCTATGGCTACACACGGTTCGCCACGCCGAATTCGGTCGGCGAGCTGATGGATGCCGTGTTCCTCACGAACCACGATCCGGGCTACTTCGCGCAGTTCATCGAAGAGCGGATGTTCCTGCACGCCCCCCTCACCCGCTGGGCCCGTGAAAACGACAGCGGCTATTGCTCCTGGGGCGCGCTGTGGCAGCACCCGGAAGAGTTGACGCAAAAAGAGCTCGAGGTGATCGCCTTCAACCGCCAGATGGGCGTGACGGCCGGCTACACGGTCGCCGTTCCGACGCCGTCCGACCGGTCCCACGCGCTCTTCGCGCTGACCGGCCAGCCGGATCTCACCCAGGGCGACCTGGACGTGATCTGGGCGGACAAGGGCAAGGAGATCGAGGTGATGTGCAATCTCACGCACCTCAAGATCGCTTCGCTTCCCATTGAAACGAACCGCCCGAAGCTGTCGCGCCGGCAACTCGAGGTGCTGGAATGGGTCGCCGAGGGCAAATCGAACCAGGACGTCGCCACGATCATGGGCGTCTCCGTGCCCACGATCGAGAAGCACCTGCGCCTTGCGCGTGAAAAGCTGGGCGTGGACACCACCGCGCAGGCGATCGCGAAGATCACCTTCCTCAACCAGTTCCACGTGCGCAGTTCGAACGACAGCGGGTCGATGAAGCTCAACGACGAGGCCGACGAAGGTTCGGCCGTGAGCCGCCGGCTTCGGTCCAACGAATACACGTCTTCCGGCGCCCACTGAGGACGTCCGGTCATACCCACACCTTCGGATAAGGTACGGTTAACCTTACTGGAGTCCCGGCCTCAAATGCGAGAGTGTGTCTCCGTTCCGTGAGTGGTGGCATTATTGCCGTTGGAACACGGGATAGGGTCCCTGCGATTACAGGGCCACCCTGTCCCACCTTAAAAAAAGCCAAACAAGTTGCTGATAAAAAAGAAAAACCCGGCGCCGAAGCACCGGGTTTGACTGGTATGGGCCGGACCCCTGCCCGGCCTATCCGAAAGATTACGCGCCCGCGGCCTTGGCCACTTCGGCAGCGAAATCCTCTTCTTCTTTCTCGATGCCTTCGCCGACTTCCATGCGGATGAAGCCGGTGATCTCGGCGCCGGCTTCCTTGGCGGCTTCCTCGACGGTCAGGTCGGGGTTCACGACGAAGTTCTGGCCCAGGAGCGTCACTTCGCTCAGGAACTTCTTCATGCGGCCTTCGATCATCTTCTCGATCACCTGCTCCGGCTTGCCGGATTCACGGGCGATGTCGATCTGGATCTGGCGCTCTTTCTCGACCACGGAGGCGTCCAGCTCGGCTTCGTTCAGCGCGGCCGGGTTGGCGGCGGCCACGTGCATGGCGACCTGCTTGCCGAAGGCTTCGTCACCGCCGTTCATGGCGACGAGAACGCCGATCTTGCCCATGCCGTCGGTGGCGGCGTTGTGAACGTAGGACACGATGGTTTCGCCGGTCAGCTTCTCCATGCGGCGCACGCCCATGTTCTCGCCGATCTTGGCGACCGCGTCGGTGATCATGTCGGCCACGGCCTTGCCGTCCACGTCGGCGTTCTTGAGCGCTTCCACGTCGTCGAGCTTCAGGGCGGCATTCGCGATCTTGGCGACCATGCCCTGGAATTCGGCGTTCTTGGCGACGAAGTCGGTTTCCGAGTTCACCTCGACCGCGATCCCGGTGTTGCCCTCGACGGCGACGGCCACGAGGCCTTCGGCGGCGGTGCGGCCGGATTTCTTGGCGGCCTTGGCGAGACCCTTGGTGCGCAGCCAGTCGACCGCGGCATCCATGTCGCCGTCGTTCTCGGTCAGCGCTTTCTTGGCATCCATCATGCCCGCGCCGGTCATTTCGCGGAGTTCTTTCACTTGTGCGGCTGTGATCGCCATCTTGGCTCTCCTTCGTAGAATTCGGGGACCCGACGAAACGGGTCCGAGGGCGGTCTGCCCGCCCCCGGTATCAGGATTGTGACAGGGCTCAGCTTTCGGCCGATGCGTTCTCTGCCACGGCCTCTTCGGTGGGCGCTTCTTCAAGCGCGCCAACGTCGATGCCGGCCTGTTCCAGCTGACCGGCCATGCCGTCGAGCGCGGCGCGCGCGGCCAGGTCGCAGTAAAGCGCGATGGCGCGGGCGGCGTCGTCGTTGCCCGGGATGATGTAGTCGATGCCTTCCGGCGAGCAGTTGGAGTCGACCACGGCCACGACCGGGATGCCCAGCTTGTTGGCTTCCTTGACGGCCAGGTCTTCCTTCTTCACGTCGATGACGAAGAGAAGGTCGGGACGGCCGCCCATTTCGCGGATGCCGCCGAGCGACGCCTGCAGCTTGGCCTGGTCGCGTTCCATGCCCAGGCGCTCACGCTTGGTGAGACCCTCGGCACCGCCGGCGAGACGCTCGTCGTACTCTTTCAGGCGGTTGATCGACTGCGACACGGTCTGCCAGTTGGTCAGCGTGCCACCCAGCCAGCGGTGGTTCATGTAATACTGGGCCGACTTCTCGGCGGCTTCGGCGATCGGCGCGGAGGCCTGACGCTTGGTACCGACGAAGAGGATGCGGCCGTTCTTCGCCACGGTTTCGCGGATCACGTTGAGCGCGGCGTCCAGCATCGGGACGGTCTGCGTCAGGTCGAAGATGTGGATGCCGTTACGCTCACCGTAGATGAACTCGCCCATGCGGGGGTTCCAACGCTGAGTCTGGTGGCCGAAGTGAACGCCAGCTTCGAGCAGCTGACGCAGAGAAAATTCAGGGAGCGCCATGTCCTTGGTCCTTTCCGGTTTGCGCCTGAGCGGGGTCTTGAGGGTTCGCCATGCGTGCATGACGTTCCCAACCGGCGGACCTGACGGGATTTCTCCCCGCAAGGCCCAAACCCCGCCTGTGAAGTAGTCGGGCCATTACGGCTCTTCGGGCGCGAACGCAAGGGTTTTCGACGCATTTGCGCTTGTTTTCGCCGAGTGTCGGGTATGATCGGGTCGGGCGGCCCGGCCCAAGGGCCCGCCGAC
This sequence comes from Maritimibacter harenae, assembly GCF_009882975.1. GTDB lineage: Bacteria > Pseudomonadota > Alphaproteobacteria > Rhodobacterales > Rhodobacteraceae > Maritimibacter > Maritimibacter harenae. The sequence goes on along the minus strand of NZ_WTUX01000011.1, from coordinate 575,641 downwards.
GGTGCATTCCCGGAGGACTCAGATGGATTACCCGCACTTCATCCGCGCGTTTCCCGCGCTCGACATACCCTTTCCCGAAGACGTGGTCGAGGCGCGCGCGATCCGCTCCGACGCCGGTTTGGTCGTGTTCTTCACCTTTCACCAGGATTTCGACCTGCCCGAACACAGCCACAAGGCGCAATGGGGCACGCTGGTGTCGGGCGAGCTCGAGATGACCATCGGGGGCGACACCCGCACCTACAGCCCCGGCGACAGCTGGGACCTGCCCTCGGGCGTGCCGCACAGCGCGCGGATCAAGGCGGGCGCGGTTGTGATCGACGTGTTCGAGGAGCCGGACCGCTATCCCATCAAGTCCTGACACGCGCCCTGCCCGCTTGCGGTTTTCCCGCCGGGTTGCCAAAAGCCGTTCATGAGCGACTCCCCTGATATTCTCTGCATCGGCAGCGTCCTGTGGGACGTGGTCGGTCGCACCGGGGCCGCGATGCGGCCGGGCAACGACATGCCGGGGCGCATCGTGCGCCTGCCCGGCGGCGTGGCGCTGAACATCGCGATGACGCTGAAGCGCTTCGGGCTGGCCCCCGCGCTTCTGTCCGCCGTCGGGACCGACCCCGAGGGCGAAGAGCTGATCGTGGCCTGCGACGACATGGGGCTCTTCACCGAGTATCTGCTCCGCGACGCGCGCCTGCCCACCGACAGCTATCTCGCGATCGAGGACCGGGGCGGGCTTGTCGCCGCGCTCTGCGATGCGCATTCGCTGGAAGAGGCCGGGGACCGCATCCTCGCGCCGCTCTTCGACGGTCGGCTGGGCTCGGAGGACGCGCCCTACCGGGGCGCCGTGGCGCTCGACGGGAACCTGACGGCGGCGCTTCTGACGGACCTCGCCCGTCACCCCGCGTTTCGTGACGCCGACCTGCGCATCGCGCCTGCGAGCCCGGGCAAGGCCACGCGGCTTGCTCCCCTGCTCGACCACCCCGGCGCCACGCTCTACGTCAACCTCGAAGAGGCCGGGCTGATCCTGGACCGCCGTTTCGACACCGCCCACGGCGCCGCGCAGGCGCTTGTGGAAGCCGGGGCGACGCGCGCGCTCGTCACCGACGGGTCGCGCCCCGCGGCCCTTGGCGACCAGGCGGGCACGATGAGCGAAACCCCGCCCCGCGTGCCGCAAAAGCGCGTCACCGGCGCGGGCGACACCTTCATGGCGGCCCATATCGCCGCCGAACTGCGCGGCGAGACCGGGGCCCCCGCGCTCCGGGCCGCCCTGGCAGCCGCCGCGCGCTACGTATCCGGAGAAGACGCGACATGATCGACATCACCTATTCCGACGAGGTCGCCCGCGCCCGCGAAAGCGGCGCGCCGCTCGTGGCGCTCGAGAGCACCATCATCACCCACGGGATGCCCTTCCCCCAGAACGTCGAGACCGCGCGCCGCGTCGAGGCCGAGATCCGCGCGGCGGGCGCGGTGCCGGCCACCATCGCGGTGATCGCGGGACGCCTGCACGTCGGGCTGAGCGACGAGGAACTCGACAGGCTCGCCCGGGCGCGCGACGTGGCAAAGCTGTCGCGCGCCGACCTGTCCGCCTGCATCGCAACTGGCGGGACCGGGGCCACCACGGTCGCGGCCACCATGATCGCCGCGCACCTTGCCGGGATCGAGGTCTTCGCCACCGGCGGAATCGGCGGCGTCCACCGGGGGGCCGAGACGAGCTTCGACATCTCGGCCGACCTCGCGGAACTGGCCACCACGCCGGTTACGGTCGTGGCGGCGGGCGCCAAGGCGATCCTCGACCTGCCCAAGACGCTCGAGGTGCTTGAAACGCAAGGCGTCCCGGTGATCGCGGTGGGCCAGGACGAGTTTCCGGCCTTCTGGTCGCGGGAATCCGGTCTTGCCGCCCCCCTCAGCATGGACACCGCGGAGCAGATCGCGCGTGCGGCGCGCACCCGCCGGGCGATGGGTCTGTCGGGCGGGCAGCTTGTCGCCAACCCGATCCCCGAGGCCGCCGAAATCCCCCGCGACGTGGTCGACCCGATCATCCGGGCAGCCCTGGAAGCCGCGGAGGCGGCCGGTGTGCGCGGCAAGGACGTGACGCCCTTCCTGCTCGACCACATCTTCACCGCGACCGAGGGCCGCTCGCTCGAGTCCAACATCGCGCTGGTCCTCAACAACGCGCGCCTGGGCGCTGAGATCGCCAAGGCGCTCACCACTTTGCCCGCGTGACGGGCACGGCGCAGAAATGTGAAGCACCCCGGGTCACTTGGCATTGCCGCGCCGCGCTGCGGCGCATAGATATGTCAAGAACATCAGGGCCCGGCATCGAATGACGAAAGACAATTTCCCCGGCGATTCCCGCCGCCGCTGGCGGCCCTTCGCGGGGCTTCGCAACAATTTCCTCACCGGCTTGATCGTGGTCGCCCCGATCGCGATCACCCTTTGGCTGATCTGGTCCTTCGTCGGCTGGATCGACAGCTGGGTCCTGCCCTTCGTGCCGAAGAGCTACCACCCGGACATGCTGATCCAGCGCTACTTCGGCGACAAGGAGTGGTTCATCGCCGTCTTCGGCGAAAACGTGACGGTGAACGTGCGCGGGCTGGGCGTGATCATCTTCCTGATGTTCACGGTGCTCGTGGGTTGGATCGCCAAGGGCCTCATCGGCCGTCAGTTCATCACCTGGGGCGAACAGATCGTGGACCGCATCCCGGTCCTGCGCTCGCTCTACAATGGTCTGAAGCAGATCGCAGAAACCGTCTTCGCGCAATCGGACACCAAGTTCGACAAGGCCTGCCTCGTCGAGTATCCGCGCAAGGGCATCTGGGCGATCGCCTTCATCTCGACCACCGCCAAGGGCGAGATCGACAAGAAGATCCCGGTCGATGAAGACCTGATCTCGGTCTTCCTGCCGACCACGCCGAACCCGACCTCGGGCTTCCTGCTCTTCGTGCCGCGCCACTCGGTCATCCTGCTCGACATGAGCGTCGAGGACGCCGCGAAGCTCGTGATCTCGGCCGGGCTCGTCTATCCGAACAAGAAGGACACGGCGAGCGACGAGGGCGGCACGCCCCTACCCAAACCCGGGCAGGCATGACGCCCGCCCTCACGGGATTTGCCACGGGTTTTTCGCTGATCCTCGCCATCGGGGCGCAGAACGCGTTCGTGCTGCGCCAGGGGCTTCTGCAAAGCCACGTCTTCTGGTTGTGCCTGTTCTGCGCGGCCTCCGACGCGGTCCTGATCACCGCCGGGGTCGCGGGCTTCGGCGCCCTGGTCGAGGCATTGCCCGCCCTGCCCCTCGTCATGAGCCTGGGCGGCGCGGCCTTTCTCACCGTCTACGGGATCACCCGCCTGGTCGCGGCCTGGCGCGGCGGCGAGGCGATGGAGATCGCGGGCCGCGATCATTCGCTCATGCGCACGCTGGCCATCGCCGCGGCCTTCACCTGGGCCAACCCGCATGTCTACCTCGACACGCTGGGCCTCATCGGCGCGGTGTCCACGCAATACGCGGACTGGTCGGCGCGCATCGTCTTCGGGGCCGGTGCGGTCACGGCGAGCTTCGTGTTCTTCTTCGGGCTGGGCTACGGCGCGCGGCTTCTCGCGCCCCTCATGCGTTCGGCGCGGGCCTGGCAAGTGCTCGACCTTGTCATCGGCCTCACGATGCTGGCGATCGCCTGGAGCCTGGTGGCCGGCGTCCTGTGACGGTGCACGCCGCGTGGCCAAAAAAAACGCCGGCACAGAGGCCGGCGTTCAGTCATTGAGGCAGGTTTCATACAGGCAAGAAACCTATCGAGCAGTGCCCTCAATATAGAACGCACGACTTCAGAGTCCAAGCTAAAAGTTTGAAAAGTCACGGGTCGGCCTCTAGTCTCGGCCAAAAGCGCAGGCGCAGAGAGGAACCCAATTCCATGACAGTCGCAGATATCCGCCGATTCACCCAACATATGCGGGGTTTCGCCCTTGCCTTCGCCGTCGGCGTCGCGGGTGCGCCAGGTCTTGCCGAGCCGATGCACGGCATCGCCATGTACGGCGACCCGGCCCTGCCCCCCGACTACGAACATCTGCCCCAGGCGAACCCGGATGCGCCCAAGGGCGGGCAGATTACCTTCGCCGAATCGGGGAGTTACGATTCGCTGCACCCGGTCATCACCAAGGGCTCCGCGCCGTGGCAGTTGCGGTTCATGATCTTCGAGTCCCTCCTGGGCCGGAACTACGACGAACCCTTCACGCTCTACGGGCTTCTGGCCGAATCCGTCGAGACGGGGCCGAACCGCGAATGGGTCGAATTCACCCTGCGCGAGGAAGCGCGCTTCTCGGACGGCTCGCCGGTGACGATCGAGGACGTGATGTGGACCTTCGAGACGCTGGGCACGCGCGGCCACCCGCGCTACCGCGGCACGTGGAACGCGGTGGAGAGCATGGAACAGACCGGCCCGCGCTCGGTCCGGTTCACCTTCAACACCGACAACCGCGAACTCGCCCTCATCATGGGCCTGCGCCCCATCCTGAAGAAGGCCCAGTGGGAGGGCGAGGATTTCGAGCGCTCCGGTGTCACCGTGAAACCGATCGGCAGCGCCCCCTACGTGATCGGCGACTTCGAACAGGGCCGCTACCTGGAACTCGAACGCAACCCCGACTACTGGGGCAAGGACTTGCCGTTCATGAAGGGCCAGGCGAATTTCGACCTGATCCGGTACGATTTCTACACCGACAGCGACGTGATCTTCGAAGCCTTCAAGGCGGGCGAAGCCGACACCTACCGTGAGAGCAACCCGGAACGCTGGGCCACGCAGTACGACTTCCCGGCCGTCCAGGACGGTGACGTTGTGATGTCGGAGATTCCGCACCAGCGGCCCACGGGGATCGAGGGGCTGGTGATGAACACGCGCCGCGCGCCGTTCGACGACTGGCGCGTGCGCCAGGCGATGATCGAGCTCTTCAACTTCGAGTTCATCAACCAGACCCTGAACGGCGGGCGCGAGCCGCGCATCCAGTCGTATTTCTCCAACTCCGTGTTGGGCATGGACGTGGGTGAACCGGCCGAGGGCCGTGTGGCCGAACTCCTCGCCCCGTTCGAGGACGAGGTGCTGCCCGGCACGATCGACGGCTACGCCCTGCCCGAAACCGACGGGTCCGAGCGCAACCGCGAAGGGCTTGCACGTGCGCTCGACCTGCTGGCCGAAGCCGGCTGGACGCCCAAGGAAGGCGTGATGACGAATGCCGAGGGCGAGCCTTTGACCTTCGAAATCCTGATCAGCTCCACCGCGACCCGCAACCCGGCACGTGATCGCAAGATCGTTCAGATATACCGGGGCGCGCTTGCCAAGGCCGGGATCGACGTGACCGTGACCTCGGTCGACACGGCGCAATACACGGACCGCACGAACAGCTTCGACTTCGACATGACGTCCTTCTGGCGTGCCGTTTCGCTGTCGCCGGGCAACGAACAGCGCCTCTACTGGGGGTCCGAGGCCGCCGACCAGGAAGGCAGCCGCAACTGGATGGGCGTGGAAAGCCCCGCCATCGACGCGATGATCGACGAGATGCTGTCGGCGCGCAGCCGCGAGGACAGCCGCGCGGCCACCAAGGCGCTCGACCGGATCCTGACCGCGGGCCGTTACGTGATCCCGATCTGGTATTCGGATGTCTCGCGCATCGCCCACCGCAAGGAACTTCACTACCCGGAACGTCTGCCGATGTACGGCGACTGGCAGGGCTTCCTGCCGGACGTGTGGTGGTACGAGGAAGAATGAGCCGAAGACCCGGGGCCCCGGCCCCGGGTCCGCTCAGCCGTTGGGCAGCAGAAGCGAGGAATCGCCGTAGCTGAAGAAGCGGTAGCGCTCCTCGATCGCGTGGGCGTAGATTTCGCGCACCCGCTCCATCCCCATGAGGGCGGAAACCAGCATCATCAGAGTCGATTTCGGCAGGTGGAAATTCGTCATCAGCCCGTCTGTGATGCGGAACTCGAACCCCGGCCGGATGAAGATGTCGGTGGGCCCGCGCCACGGCGCGATCTCGCCCGGGCCGGACGCGGCGCTTTCGATCAGGCGCAGCGCGGTGGTGCCCACGGGGATGATCCGCCCGCCAGCCGCGCGGGTGGCGTTGATTTCAGCCGCCGCCGCCTCGGTCACCTCGCCCCATTCGGCATGCATCTTGTGGGCGCGCACGTCATCCACCTTCACCGGCAGAAATGTCCCCGCGCCGACGTGGAGCGTGACGTGCGTGCGCTCGACCCCGCGCTTGTCCAGCGCGGCCAGCAGCGCGTCATCGAAGTGGAGCGACGCCGTGGGCGCGGCCACCGCCCCCGTCTCGCGCGCCCAGACGGTCTGGTAGTCCTCGCGGTCCTGCTCGTCCGCCTTGCGCCGCGCCTCGATGTAGGGCGGCAGCGGCATGCGCCCGGCCTCGGCCAGCGCCGCGTCGAAGGCCTCTCCGGTGAGGTTGAAGGACAGCACCGCCTGCCCCTCGCGCCGCTCCAGGAGCGTGGCTTCGAGCCCGCCGGCAAATTCCACCGTCTCGCCGTCGCGCACCTTGCGCAGCGGCTTCACCAGCGCCTGCCACGCGCCCGGCATGGCATCGGGGGCAAGCAGCGTGACCTCGATCCGCGCCTCGGCCCCCTCGCGCCGTCGCACGCCCTCGAGCCGCGCGGGGATCACGCGGGTGTCGTTCAGGACCAGCCGGTCGCCGGGATGCAGCCATTCGACAAGGTCCGTCACCCCGGCATCGGTGATCGTGTCGGGCCCGGCCACGAGCATGCGCGCGGAGGAGCGCGGGCGCGCGGGCCGGGTCGCGATCAACTCTTCCGGCAGGTCGAAATCATACTCCGACAGCCGGGTTCCCACCTCTGCCTGTGTCATGCGTGCCTCATTCTTCGGTGACTTGTTGCGGGGCCTCGCGCCGGAAGATCTCCCGGAACATCCCCGGGGTCAGCAGCGACAGCGGGTTCACCCCCACCTCCACGTCGTCGTCCGGGCCGATGAGCGTGAAGTTGAAGCCCACCAGCCCTTCGCCATCGCGCAGGCTCATCACCCGGCCCAGCGAGTTGATCAGGTAGAAGGGCGACAGCGTGCCCTGCATGTCGAGCGAGCTCGTGTCGAAATCGTAATAGCCGTCCATCGCCAGCCCGAGCGAGGCCGACACCGCCGAGGACGAGTAGAGCGTCAGGCGTTCTTCGGACAGGTTGAAGCGCGCCTTCACCTCCGTGAAGCCGATGCCCGGGCCATTGAGCTGGTCGAGCAGGCCGATCACGGAAATCGCCGACAGCATCTCGGCCACGACCGGGGCATCGACGAGCCGCGTGTCGTTCATCTGGAGCTGGCCTTCGAAATTGCCCGACGACCCGTTGGCGCGCAGAAGCACCTGGAGGTCGCCGCCCTGCGCCATGCTGAAGACGCCCAGGCCCTTGAGCACGGCGCCCCCGTCATCGGCGCGGATGCGGTAGACCGCGCCCCGCTCGCCCGGTGCGATGCTGCCCGAGATCGGCGCCCCGTTCGAGACCTGCGCGGTGAACGGACCGCGCATGCCGTTGCGGCGGTCGAATTCGCCCGCGAAATTCTGAAGCGCGATGCCGTCCGAGACGACCACCTCGTCGAGGCGGAGCAGGAGCGGCGAGGCGTCCGGGTTCGGCCCGCCGTCACCGTTCATCGAGAAGCCCGCGTTGCGCAGGTCCACCCGGCCGCCGTCCAGTGAAATGACCACCGGAGCGCCCGGCCGCCCGGTCATCGTCACCGGCGCGTCCAGCCAGTCACCCACCCTCACGCGGCTCAGCGCCACGCGCTCAAGGTCGCCGCCGGCGGTCGTGAGCGAGCCTTCGGCGAGCATGCCGGGCGCTTCCAGTCGCATCGCGTCGATCGAGGGGTCGAGCCCCAGCGTCGCGGTCAGCGTCAAGTCACCGGGCGTGGTGCGCGGCTTGGACCAGTCCACCGCCGCGATCGTCAGCCCCACGCCCACGAGGTCGGTGCGCGCGGTCAGGATGGGTGAAGCGTCTTCGGGCAGTTCCAGCGTGAACTCCGCCGGCGCGTCGCCCACCACCATCGAACGGTCGAGACCAAGGTCGAGCTCGCGCACCAACGCCTCGCCGAAGGCCGCGGAGCCCGTGATGATCGACTTGCGTTCTTCCGCGCCGGGGCCGAACGGGTGCGTCCAGGTGGCGTCGTAGATGTCCACCTCGCCGAGCCGGCCGGCCCCCTTGATCGTGAGCTCCGTCGGGGAGACGGTAAAGTCCAGCTTGTCGGCGGCCAGCGTGCTGCCCGCGACCAGCTGATCCGAGGTCACGTCGCGCATCTCGCCCTCGACGGCGAAGTCGATCTCTTCCCAAGGCAGTTGGTCGAGCAGCAGGAAGCGCACGTCGGCGCGCATCTGCATGTAGCCGTCGGCCACGTCCGGTCCGTAGCCCGTCCCCTCGAACACCGTGAAAGGCTCGGCCTCGAGCAGCGAGAACGCGCCATCCGCGGGACCTTCCATGACGATCCGGGCCTCGGCCGGGGCGGGTTCGACGAAGACGTCGGGTATCACGAAGGTCGTCCCGGAGGCGTCCATCGCCACCCCGTTGGGCGCCGTGAGCGTGCCGGACGAGATGTCGACGGCCAGCCGGTCACGCACGAGCGTCACGGTCCCCGTCGCATCCTCGGCCACCGGCAGGTCCGGGCTCATCCGCACGTTCGTGTCCACCACGTGCACGCTCAGCACCATGTTCATCTTGTCGGCGGAATTGCCGAAGAGCACGAAATGGGCGTCCTCGGCCCGCCCGCCGTTCAGGTTCTTCACCACCCATTCGCGGGTGAGTTTGCCGGCGGTCTTGGGCCACACCTTCTTGAGTTCCTCGACCGTGAAATCGGGCGAGCGCAGGTCGATGTCGTATTTCCAGTCGTCGCCCTTCGCGCTCACGCCGCCGGTCATCTCGTAGCGCGTGTCGCCGCGAAAGAGCACGGTCTGCCCGAAGTCGATCGAGAACGGCGACAAGTTGATGCGCATGTCGGCGAAGCCCTGGTCGATGACCACGGGGGCATCGAAGAGCTCCGGCGTCACCAGCCGTGCCTCGTTCAGGCGAAGCTGCGCCAGGATCGATTGCGGCCAGTCCTTGTGGTAGTTCGTGAACAGGAGTTGGCCGTCGAGCGCGATCTCGCCCAGTTCGGAGGTGAAGGTCAGGCCGGAGAGTTCCAGGGAATCCTTCTGCGGGTCATAGTCGACGTAGCCGCGCGCGCCGCCGAAGGCGACCGGCGTCGCGCCCGGTTCCGGCTTGATCGCGCCTTCATTGATCTCCAGCGCACCCGCGAGATCCGAGATCTTGCCATCGGCCGAGATCGTGGTGCGCAGGGCCCCGTCGATGGGCGCGTCGACGACGCTGAGGAACGACAGCGCCGGAGTCTGCGCCCCGATGTCCTGGGCGGCCGCATTGGAGAAGTCGACCGACAGGGAGGCGGCGCTGTCGGCCTTGGACGAGCGCAGGTTGAGCTCGACCTCGGCCAGTTCGTCGGTCTGGTTGAACACGTCGAAGGTGACCTGGGTCTCGATGATCTGGTCGGTCTGGTGCACCGACAGGCGCCCGTCGGTCACCTGCCAGAGCCGGCCCGAACGCGCGTCTTCGAGCGTGATGGTGAGCCCCAGCGCCTCGACCCGGCTCGCGTCCTCGAGGATGCCGCCCACGAAGACCGCGTCCATCGCGTCGAGCATGTCGGCAAGGTTGCCGGTGGCCGTGCCGCCGCGCCCGAACTGAAGCGCGAAAGTGCCGTCGGACAGTCGTCGGAATGTGATCTGGGCGCCCGACAGGATCGCCGTGCGCGGCACCAACTCGCCACGCAGCAGTGGGCCGACGCGCACGCCCCCCTCGATGGAGTTGAGCTGCGCGATATCCAGCCCCGAGGCATCGCGAAGCCCGACGTCCACCAGCCGCAGGCGCGGCCAGCCCTTGGGCGTGACCCCGAACTCGATCCGGCGCAGGGTGATCGATCCCTGCGGCATGGCCGTATTCATCTCGGTCTCCACCCGCTCGGCCACCCAGTTGGGCAGCACGATCGCCCGGCCGGTCAGCGACATGGAGGCCAGAAGCAGAAACAGCCCGACCGCGGCGATGGCGAGGATGGACCAGATCCCGAGGTGAAAATGCAAACGGCGCGGCCGCCATCCGCGTTTGCGCGGGGCGGTATCCTGTGACGTCTCGGCGTGCCGTTCAGGCGGCGGGGCGGTCATGCGGGCCGGTGCTTTCCATCCGGGTTCTGAATGCGTAGACCGTGATTAGGGCAAGAGCCAGAAGAAGGGAAGAACATGGCAGATACCGTTCTCGAGGTCGGCGCCAAAGCGCCAGAGTTCAGCCTCCCCCGCGATGGCGGCGACACCGTCTCGCTGTCCGACTACGCCGGCAAGCCCGTCGTGCTGTTTTTCTACCCCAAGGCATCGACGCCGGGCTGCACCAACGAGGCGCGTGATTTCACCCGCCTGCTGCCGGACTTCGAAGCCGCGGGCGCGGCCGTGCTCGGTGCCTCCAAGGACACCGTGAAGCGTCAGGAGAACTTCGCCGCCAAGCAGGAGCTTGAAGTGCCGCTCCTGTCCGATGCCGAGGGCACGCTGTGCGAGGATTACGGCGTCTGGGCGGAAAAGAAGATGTACGGCAAGTCCTTCATGGGGATCGTGCGCACCACGTACCTGATCGACGCCGACGGCAAGATCGCGAAGGTCTGGCCGCAGGTGAAGGTGCCGGGCCACGCCGACGAGGTGCTCGCGGCGGTGAAGGCGCTTTGACCCTGACGCTGGCCGAAATGGCGGTCGAGGTGCTCTCGACCGCCGACGGACGCGAAAAGACGGCGCTGTCGCGCCGCCACGCCGCGACCTGGTTCGCGGCGCGCACGGCGGGCGAAGAGATCCCGATCGGCCGGGCCGATCCGCCGAACGCCCCGGCCCGGCCCGCCAAGCCGGAGTTGCGCGACCCGCGCGATGTGCCGCGCCGCCGCCCCGGCTCGCCGGAAGGGCGCAACGCACTGCTCCATGCCATCGCGCATATCGAGCTGAACGCTGTGGACCTGCACTGGGACATCATCCCGCGCTTCGCCCACGTGCCGATGCCGATCGGTTTCTACGACGACTGGGTGAAGGCGGCCGACGAGGAATCGAAGCACTTCAACCTGGTCTGCGACGCGCTCGAGGCCAACGGCAGCCATTACGGCGCCCTGCCCGCCCATGCCGGCATGTGGCGCGCAGCGGCCGACACGGTCGACGATTTCATGGGCCGGCTCGCCGTGGTGCCGATGGTGCTGGAGGCGCGCGGGCTGGATGTCACGCCGGGCATGATCGAGATCTTCCGCAAGGCGGGCGACGAAGGCGCGCTTGCCGCGCTCGAAGTCATCTATGCCGAGGAGGTCGGGCATGTCGCCTATGGCTCCAAGTGGTTCCACTTCCTGTGCGGGCGCCACGACATCGACCCGAAAGAAGCGTTCCACGACCTGGTGCGGCGATATTTCCACGGCCCCCTGAAGCCGCCGTTCAACGAGGAAAAGCGCGCCGAGGCCGGTCTCGCCCCCGATTTCTACTGGCCTCTCGTGGAGCAGAACGCCCGGTAGCGCTCACATCGGCGGGATCCTGCGCGCGGGCCGCGGGCCCATGCAGAAAGGGTGATATTTCCTTGCACTTAAGCATGAACGCGCGTTAATCACGGCCCAAGCGCGCCGAAGGGGAAAGAATGCGCATGTTGGGATGGGGCAATCAGACGGTGGAGACGTGCTGAAAAATCTGGCCTTGAGGTTCAACCGTCGGCTCGAGCGAAGCTTTCCGGAACAACGCCTGTTTCTGCGATCCGAACAGGGCACGCGTTTCGTCATCCTGCCCCCACTCACCCAGCTCATTGCCTGGACCGTCAGCGCGGCCTTCGTGGCCTGGGCGATCATCGCCACTGCCGTGCTGCTGATGGACTCGGTGTCCTCCGGCAATGCACGCGAGCAATCCGAGCGCGAACAGAGGCTCTACCAGGAACGGCTGCGGACGGTGTCCGAGCAGCGTGATGCGCGCGCACTGGAAGCCGCGCAGGCGCAGGAGCGCTTCAACCTGGCGCTGGCGCAGATTTCCGAGATGCAATCCGAGCTTCTGGCCTCCGAGGAGCGGCGCCGCGAGCTCGAGACCGGGATCAACGTGATCCAGTCGACACTCCGGCGCACGATGAACGAACGCGACGAGGCGCGCGGATCGCTCGAGGCGATGCTTGCGAGCGCGCGTGGCGAAGGCGCGTCGGGCGATGGCCCTGCGCCGATCATGGGCGACGACCTGAACCGGACCGTGGCGGTCCTGACCTCAGCACTCGAGGCGACCGCGGCCGAACGTGACGCGGCGCGCACGGAGGCACAGGAAGCCAAGGCCACGGCCGACGACCTTGTCTACGAGGCGCGGCTGCGCGACGAGCGCAACAACCAGATCTTCACCCAGCTCGAAGAGGCGGTGACCGTGTCGCTCGAGCCGCTGGACAAGATGTTCTCCGCCGCCGGCATGTCGACCGACAACATCCTGGCCCAGGTGCGCCGCGGTTATTCGGGACAAGGCGGCCCGCTGATGCCGATGATCCTGTCCACCAAGGGCGAGGAGCCCGACGCGGACATGCAGCGCGCGAACCAGATCCTGAACGAGCTGGACCGCATGAACCTTTACCGGATCGCGGCCGAGAAGCTGCCCTTCGACATGCCCGTGCGGCCCGGATCCTACCGTTTCACCTCCGGCTTCGGCCAGCGCTGGGGCCGGCTCCATGCCGGCACCGACATGGCCGGCCCCGTGGGCACCCCCATCTACGCCACCGCCGAAGGCGTGGTCATCCACGCCGACTGGCAATCCGGTTACGGCCGGCTCGTGAAGATCCAGCACGAGTTCGGGATCGAGACCCGCTATGCCCATATGTCGCGCATTCGGGTCAAGAAAGGGCAAAGGGTCTCGCGCGGGGACCGGATTGGTGATATGGGCAATTCCGGACGCTCCACCGGCCCCCACCTCCACTACGAGGTGCGCGTGGGTGGGAAGGCCGTCAATCCAATGACATACATCAAGGCAGGACGAGATGTTTTCTAAGAGCCGTATCAACGAACCGGGCCCCAAGGCGGGCGAGAGCGAAACCAGGCCCGAAGGCAGCGCACCGAAGCCCGCGGCCCCGGCCAGCTCCGGCAACAGCGCGACCGCCAGCGCCGCCCCGGCCAAGGCGAAAGCGCCCGCCTCGACCCTGTCCTCGGACCTCACGATCGTCGGCAACCTGAAATCGACCGGCGACATCCTGGTCGAAGGCACCATCGAAGGCGACATCCGCGCCCACATGCTGACCGTGGGCGAAACCGCCACGGTCAAGGGTGAGGTCGTGGCCGATGACGTCGTCGTCAACGGCCGGATCGTGGGCCGCCTGCGCGGCCTCAAGGTGCGCCTCACCTCGACCGCGCGCGTCGAAGGCGACATCATCCACAAGACCATCGCGATCGAGAGCGGCGCCCATTTCGAAGGCTCCGTGCAGCGCCAGGAAGACCCGCTGAACGGGGGCCGTGCCGCCGCGAAGCCGCAACAGGCGGCCCCGCAGCAGGCCAAGCCGCAGCAACAGGCCCCGGCCCAGCCGGCGCCGAAGAGCTCGTCGCAGAGCTGATCCGATCTTGGACCTGCTTTTCAAAGGCCGCCTTCGGGGCGGCCTTTTTCATTCCGGGTGGACGAGCGCGCGGCGATAGAGATGCCAGGTCGCGTGACCGAGCACCGGCATCACGATGAAGAGCCCCAGGAACGCCGGGATCATCGCCACGAAGAGCAGCACCCCGATCAGCAGGCCCCAGACCAGCATCACGGCCCGGTTCGTGGCCACGAACTGCCACGACACGATCATCGCCGTGATGAAATCGAGCTCCTTGTCGAGCAGCAGCGGCAGGCTCACCACGGTCAGCGAAAACAGCACGTAGGCCGTCGCCGCCCCCACCAGGGAGCCGACCGCCAGCATCTTGATCCCGTTGAAGGAAAAGATCGTGTGCTGCCAGTCCGACAGGATGTTCGTCATGGGCATCAGCCCGAGAAACAGCGCGAAGATCATGTGCGCGATGAACACCCAGAACAGGAAGATCATGATGATGACGACCGCCATCGACGGGATCTGGCGGTCCTTCTGGCGAAACACGACGCCCAGCACCTCGCCCCAGGGGATCGTCTTGTCCCCGCGCTCGAGCCGATGTGAAAGCTCGTAGAGTCCCACCGCCAGGAACGGGGCCAGGAGCGGGAAACCCAGGGCGACCGGGATGATCGAATAGCTCTGGTCGGCATGCCGCAGCTGGAAGTACAGGATGAGCCCGCCGATCACGTAGAAGGCGGCGAAGAACAGCCCCATCAAAGGCGCGCGCGTGAAGTCGCGCCAGCCGAGACGCAGGATCTCGGGGATGACGCTCATGCGCACGGTGCCGACGTCCGGCGTCGGCGACGGCTGGGTCGCTGAAATGTCCGTCAAAGGGTCCTCCCGCACGAAAAATCGTTCGCGCGCGATGAATCTGGGCGAGACAGGTCGTTGTCGTCAAGTCCGTTGATGGTGGCGGCGCGGGGAGCCGTGGCTGCTTTCCGGTTCCCCGGGACTGATCCGAGCGGATACGTCCTGCGCAGCCCGGCTNCTAGAATCCTAGAATCCTAGAATCCTAGAATCCTAGAATCCTAGAATCCTAGAATCCTAGAATCCTAGAATCCTAGAATCCTAGAAAAGAAAGATTCGCACGCCCCCTGAAATCAAGACCTTACCAGGCTCACCTGATGTGAAATCTGAAGATTTCCGGCGACCAGACGCGGCACAGCGCCCGCGTCAGTCTTCGGCGTTGGCCTCGGCCCGGCTCTTGCCGGCCACGTCCATCGCCAGCGTCGCGCCCATCAGGCCGTCGAGGTCCCCGTCAAGCACGCCCGAGGTGTCCGAAGTCTCGAACCCCGTGCGCAGGTCCTTCACCATCTGGTAGGGCTGCAGCACGTAGGACCGGATCTGGTTGCCCCAGCCCGCATCGCCCTTGTTCTCGTGCGCCTCGTTGATCGCCTCGTTCCGGCGGTCGAGCTCCATCTGGTAGAGCCGCGATTTCAGCGCCTTCATGGCGATGTCGCGGTTCTGGTGCTGCGACTTCTCGGAACTGGTCACGACGATGCCGGTCGGGATGTGCGTGATCCGCACGGCCGAGTCCGTGGTGTTCACGTGCTGCCCGCCCGCACCGGAGGAGCGGAACGTGTCGATGCGGATGTCGTTGGGCTGCACCTCGATCTCGATGTTGTCGTCCACCACCGGGTAGACCCAGACCGAGGAGAACGAGGTATGGCGGCGCGCCGAACTGTCGTAGGGCGAAATGCGCACCAGCCGGTGCACGCCGGACTCGGACTTCAGCCAGCCATAGGCGTTGTGCCCGGAAATCTTGTAGGTGGCCGACTTGATCCCCGCTTCTTCGCCCGGGGTCGTGGATTGCAGCTCCACCTTGTAACCATGCGCCTCGGCCCACCGGACGTACATCCGCGCAAGCATCGAGGCCCAGTCGCAGCTTTCGGTCCCGCCGGCGCCGGAATGGACCTCGAGATAGGTGTCGTTGGCGTCCGCCTCGCCGTCGAGCAGCGCCTCGATCTCGGCCTGGGCGGCCTTTTCGCGCAGCGCCTTCAACGTCTCCTCGGCATCCTTGATGACCTCTTCGTCACCTTCCATCTCGCCAAGTTCGATCAGCTCCACGCTGTCGTTCTTGTCCTGCTCCATCGCCTTGTAGCCGTCCATCGCGGCGACGAGCGCCTGGCGTTCGCGCATGAGCTTCTGCGCCCGGTCCGGGTCGTTCCAGAGCTCCGGGTCCTCGGTCATCGCGTTGAGTTCCTCCAGCCGGTGTTCGGCGGTGTCCCAGCCGATCCGTTGCCGCAGGAGCGCCAGCGATTTCTCGATGGCCTCGACGTTGTTCTGTGCCTCTGCCCGCATGTTCGTTCCTCTGCGCGTTATCCGGGTCTACCTAGCAACGCCACCCGCCACGGGCAAGGTCACACGGGCGTTCCGATGCGCCGGTCGATGGCCAGCGCCAGCCCGTCGACCACCGCGGTGAAGGCCTCGGAGCGTTCGAGCGCGGCGTTGGGGCAGACCGCGCGGGCCGCGTCCGACACCAGCGTCATGAGCGACGAACCCCCGACCAGCACCACCCGGTCCACCGCTTCGCCCGGGACCGTGGCGCGCGCCAGGGTCTCGCGGATCGCGGCCGTGATCTTGTCGGCATGGCGGGCCAACGCGGCGTCCATCGCCGGGCGGGTGATGTCGGCGGCAAGCCCCGGCTCCACCAGCCCCATCGCCACGCGCCCTGCCCCGTCCGGGCCGTTGGCCGCGATCTTGGCGCGCTCCACGGCAAAGGCCAGGTCGTGGCCCAGTTCCTCCTCGATGACCGTCTCGAGCCGTTCGATGAGCCGGGGCTCCACCGCGTGACGGGCGTAGTCACGGATCGTGCGCCGGGTTTCGGGGGCGTAGAGGAACGGGATGCGCGCCCAGGTGGCGAGGTCGACGAACAGCGCACGCGGCATCGGGAGGCGCCCGTCGCCGAAGTCGCGGGTCAGCTCGCTGCCGTGACCCAGGAGCGGCATCACCCGGTCGAGCGAGATCGCCTGGTCGAAATCCGTGCCGCCCAGCCGGATGCCGTGCGACGACAGGATCTCGGCCCCCGCATCGCCCGAGCGAAAGACAGAGAAATCCGATGTGCCGCCGCCGATGTCGACGACCAGCCCGATCCCGGCGCCCGGCCCCGCGGCGATGGCCGCGGCCTCGGGTTCGCGCACGACGCGCAGGCGCTCGAAGCCGGCGGCACGGTAGCAGGCGGCCAGGTCGTCGGCCGCGCGCGCGTCGCGCTCCGGGTCGGCGGAATGGAAATGGACCGGCCGCCCCGACACCGCCCCGGTGAAGGTCTGCCCGGTCATGTGCTCGGCCCGGTCCTTCACCTCGCCAAGGAACGCCGTCACGATGTCGGCCAGCGTGCGCCGGCGGCCACCGATCAGCCGGCTTTCGTGAAACAGAGCCGTGCCCAGCACGCTTTTCAGCGCGCGCATGTAACGCCCTTCGGTGCCCGCGATCAGCGCGTCGCCGGCTTCCGTCCCGATCCGCATCCGGCCGCCGGTGGGAAAGAACACGGCCGTGGGCAGCGTGTCGGCCCCGCCCTCCAGCGGCACGCGCAGCACGCGGTCGCCGTCCAGCACCGCGGCTGCGGAATTGGACGTGCCGAAGTCGATGGCGAGCGTCGATTGAAGCTGGTCGCGCATGGGGCCTCCGAGGGAAAGCGCCCCGTCTAATCCCCGGCGCGCGTCCCGTCCAGCCCTAGCGGCGCAGCGACTGCCCGTTGGCGAAGAGATGGACCTTGGAGGGGTCCGCGGTCAGGCGCACGATTTCCCCGCGCAGGCCCTGGTGGATGCCGGGCAGCTTCGCGATCAGCGGATCGGCATCGCCTTCGGGCACGAAGTAGAGCAGCGTCACCTCGCCCAGCCGTTCCACGTAATCGACGGTGGCATGGAGGATGTAATCCTCGCCCTCCTCCGCGATGCGGAAATCCTCCGGCCGGATGCCGGCCTTCACGTCGCGCCCCTTGTCGGCGTCCTGCGTGGCAATGTCGCTGTAGGCGGTGCCGTGGCCGGTGATGTCGACCTCCGTGCGCGCGCCCGTGCCCGAAATCTTGCCCGGCAGCAGGTTCATCGAGGGCGAGCCGATGAACTGCGCCACGAATTCGTTGTCCGGCGTTTCGTAGAGGTCGAGCGGGCTGCCCACCTGGGCGATCCCCTTGTCGGCCAGCACCACGATCTTGTCGGCAAGTGTCATCGCCTCGACCTGGTCGTGGGTCACGTAGATCATGGTGGAGTTCGGCATCGCCTCCTTCAGCTGGGCGATCTCGATCCGGGTGGCCACGCGCAGGGCGGCGTCGAGGTTGGAGAGCGGTTCGTCGAAGAGATAGACCTTGGGATCGCGCACGATGGCGCGCCCGATGGCCACGCGCTGGCGCTGGCCGCCCGACAGCTCCTTCGGAAGCCGGTCGAGGAGGTTGTCGAGTTGAAGGATGCCCGCGGCCCGGCGCACCGCCTCGTCGATCTCCTCCTTCGACTTCTTCGCGATCTTCAGCGCGAAGGACATGTTGTCGTAGACCGTCATGTGCGGGTAGAGCGCGTAGCTCTGGAACACCATGGCGATGCCGCGCTCGGAGGGCGGCACGTCGTTGACCTTGAACCCGTCGATCTCCAGCGTGCCCGCGGTGATCTTCTCCAGCCCCGCGATCATGCGCAGGAGCGTGGATTTCCCGCAGCCCGAGGGGCCGACGAAGACGATCAGCTCGCCCGTCTTGATGTCGAGGTTGATGTCCTTCAGCACCTCGACCTTGCCGCCATACGTCTTGCCGACATTGGTCAGTTTGAGTTCCGCCATGTGTCCTCCCCGGGCCCCTTGTTCTGTTGTTCAGGCCGCTTCGTCCTCGAACCGCTGAAGCAGGATCGAGGGTTGCCAGTGTGCCAGATAGATCTGTCCTTCGAGCCGCGGGTGCGCGGCGTTGAGTTCGGCGCCCACCGCCATCCAGTCGCCCTCCGGCGGCGCGATCGTGACCGGCTCCTCGCCCATGTTCATGGCGAAGAAGACGTCCTCGGTCTCGGTGCGGCGGCGGAAGCTCAGCACGGTGCCGTCGACCGCGATATCCTCGATCGACCCGTACTTGAGCGCCTGGTGCGTATGCCGGAAGGCGATCGCACGCCGGTAATGGTGGATGAGCGCGCCGGGGTCCTCCTCGGCCGCGTCGACGGCGAGCCCGAGGTGCTCGGCCGGGACCGGCAGCCACGGCCGCCCGCCGGGGGTGAAGCCGCCAAGCGCCTCGTGGCTGTCCCAGACCATCGGCGTGCGACAGCCGTCGCGGCCCTTGAAGTCGGGCCAGAACTCGATCCCGTAGGGATCCTGAAGATCCTCGAAGGCGATGTCGGCCTCCGGCAGGCCCAACTCTTCGCCCTGGTAGATGCAGGCCGAACCCTTGAGGCACATCATCAGCGTGACGAAGCCGCGCGCGGCCGCCGGCGATAGGTTCCAGCGTGACACGTGGCGCTCCACGTCGTGGTTGGAATAGGCCCAGCAGGCCCAGCCGTCACCCGCCACTCGCTCGATGTCGCGCATCACCTGCGCCACGTACTCGGCCGTCGGGGTCGAGCCCGAGAGGAGCTCGAACGCATAGCACATGTGCATGGCATCGTCGCCGCGCGTGTATTCGCCGAGGATCTCGAGCCCGCGCTGGTCGTCGCCGACCTCGCCGACGGCGGCCGCGTTGTAGGGTTTCATCACCGCGCGCAAGCGCTTGAGGAACTCCAGGTTCTCGGGCCGCGACTTGTCGTAGAGGTGGTTCTGCCAGGTGTAGGGGTTCACCGCGGGCGCGATCTTGGCCTGCCGCTCCTCGGGCCGCAGCGGCGGGTTGTCCCGAAGCTTCGCGTCGTGGGTGTAGAAGTTGATCGTGTCCAGCCGGAAGCCGTCCACGCCCCGGTCGAGCCAGAACTTCGCCACCCCCAGGAGCGCCTGCTGCACCTCTTCGTTGTGGAAGTTGAGATCGGGCTGCGAGGTCAGAAAGTTGTGCATGTAGTACTGGAGCCGCGCCCCGTCCCACTGCCAGGCGCTGCCGCCGAAGATCGACAGCCAGTTGTTGGGCGGCGTCCCGTCGGGCTTGGCGTCCGCCCAGACGTACCAGTCGGCCCGCTTGTTGTCGCGCGAGGCGCGGCTTTCCACGAACCAGGGATGCTCGTCCGAGGTGTGCGACAGCACGAGGTCGATCATGACCTTGAGCCCCCACATGTGCGCCGCCTCGATCACCGCGTCGAAATCGGCAAGCGAACCGAACATCGGGTCGACGTCGCAGTAATCGGACACGTCGTAACCGAAGTCCTTCATCGGCGAGGTGAAGAAAGGCGAGATCCAGATCGCGTCGACTCCGAGCGACGCGATGTAGGGAATGCGCCCGACGATACCGAGGAGATCCCCGATCCCGTCCCCGTTGGAATCCTGGAAGCTGCGCGGGTAGATCTGGTAGATCACCGCGCCGCGCCACCAATCGGGGTCTTTCTCGAGATGGGTGTGCTGGGGTGCGTTCTGGACGTTGACGTTCACGAGGGCCTCATTTGACCGATCCGGCCAGGAGGCCGCGGACCAGGTAGCGTTGCATGAAGAAGAAGACGGCGAGCGGGACAGCCATGGAGACGAAGGCCGCCGTGGCCAGCACCTCCCAGTTGCCGCCGCGAGTGCCCAGGAGTTCCACGATGTGACGGGTCATCACGGTCGTGTCGCCCGAGGAGTCGACGAGGAAGACGATCGCGACCAGCAGGTCGTTCCAGGTCCACAGGAACTGGAAGATCGCGAAGCTGGCGAGCGCCGGGAAGGACAAGGGCAGGATGATGCGCACGAAGATCTGGAAATCCGTGGCACCGTCCACGCGCGCGTTCTCGATGATGTCGCGCGGCAGCCCGGCCATGTAGTTGCGCAGGAGATAGATCGCCAATGGCAGGCCGAAGCCGGTATGGGCGAGCCAGACCCCGAGATACCCCTTCCCGATGCCGATCGACAGGTGGAGCTTGAGAAGCGGGATGAGCGCGAGCTGCAATGGCACGACCAGGAGCGCCACGATGGCGGCGATCAGGATCGCCCGGCCCGGGAAGTTCATCCAGGCGAGCGCGTAGGCTGCGAAGGCGGCGAAGAGGATCGGGATGATCGTCGCCGGGATCGTCACAGTGACCGTGTTGAAGAACGCCTTGGTGATGCTGTCCGACGTGCCCCCGAAAAGCATGTTGTCGTAGTTGCGCAAGGTGAACTCCGGCGGGATCAGCGCGGTCGCGAAGATGCGCTCGCCCCGGCCCGAGACCTGCTCGTCAGTGCCGCTCCAGCGGTAGCTGCCGTCGGCCTCGACGGTGATCTGCCCGTCGTCGCCCAGGTCGGCGGTATCGCCGGGGGCATACGCCGACACGTCGCGCGCCGAGGTGCCCCAGCTCGACAGCTCGATCCCCTGGTCGGCCTCGAAGATGCGGCCCTCGACCACGTAGAGGTCCCCTTCGGCGACGCGCGCTTCGTCCGGATCGGCTGTGCGGTAGCGGTCCGTCTGCTCGGTCGGGAAGAACGCCTTCCACCAGCCGGACGACGAAATCTGGTCGGCGGTGCGGAACGAGGACACGAGAAGCCCGAGCGTGGGGAAGATCCACAGCGCCACGATCAGGATGACGCTGATGTTGACGGCCCAGCCAAGCGCCGGTTTGCGGCCTGCGATATTGTCCATCAGCGCATCTCCTTGCGGGCCTGGCGCACGTTCCAGATCAGGATCGGCAGCACCAGCAGCATGATCACCATCGCGCTGGCCGAACCGACGCCCCAGTCGTTCGAGCGGAACAGCTTGTCGTACATGTAGTTGGCCAGGACCTGCGTGCCCCATTGGCCGTTGGTCATGGCGAAGACGATGTCGAAGATCTTGAGCACGAGGATCGTGATCGTGGTCCAGACCACCATGATCGTCGGCATGATCTGCGGCACCTTGATCTTGAAGAAGATCTGGAACGGGTTGGCCCCGTCCACGATGGCCGCCTCGATCGTCTCTTCGGGGATGCCCCGCAGGGCGGCCGACAGGATCACCATCGCGAAGCCGGTCTGGATCCAGATCAGGACCACCATGAGCAGGAACGAGTTCAGCCCGGGAATGGTGAGCCAGGCCTGCGGCTCGGAGCCCCCGAGCGCGAGGTAGACGGCGTTCAGGATGCCGATCTGCTCTTCACCGGCCGGGCGGTAGTCGTAGACGAGCTTGAAGATGACCGAGGCGCCGACGAAGCTGATTGCCATCGGCATGAAGATGATCGACTTGGCGACGCTGCCCCATTTCAGCCGGTCGGTGAGCTGGGCGATGATCAGGCCGAAGAGCGTGGACAGCCCCGGGACCACCAGCAGCCAGAAGAAGTTGTTGCGCAGCGCCTCCCAGAATTTCGGGTCGCCGGTCATCTGCACGTAATTGTCGACCCCGGCCCATTCGTAGCCGCCGGGGACGCGGTCGGTGAGAGACAGGCGGATCGTCTCGATCACCGGGTATGCGAGGTACAGGCCAAGCGCGAAGAGCGCGGGAAACAGGAAGATCCAGGGCCGGATCATGTTGGCCCGGTTGATGTTGCGCCCGGCGTTCTTGCCGCGCGCCGGGAAAAGCACCCGGTCCAGCAGCAGGTTGGACAGATAGAAGTAACCGATGGCCGCGATCACGGCGATGCCGACGGTCAGAACGGCCTGGATGGCTGGATGCATCTGTCTTCCCCGGAATTTCGCTGGGTGGTGAAGACGGGCCGCGCGTGGCGGCCCGCCCCGATGTGCGTGGCCTCAGATCACTCTTCCGGCCAGCTGTTCTCGACCGCCTCGGCGACCTCTTCGGCCGAGGCGCCGCCGGCGTAGTCGACCATCGCGGTCCAGAACGAACCCGCGCCGACCGCGCCCGGCATCAGGTCGGAGCCGTCGAAGCGGAACGTGGTCGCGTTGGTCAGGATCTCGCCCTGTGCGCGCAGCGTGTCATCCGCGTAGGCTTCCGGGTTGGCGCCGGTGTGCGGGGTCAGGAAGGCGTCCTGTGCCATCATGATCTCGTTGGCGAACGCGGTCTGGAAGAACTGCATCAGGCCACGGGTGGCTTCGCTGTCGTCGGTGATCGACATCAGCGTGCCCGCGCCCAGCACCGGGGTGCCCAGGTCCTTGTCCGCGTAGGCCGGGAAGTAGAAGAAGTCGACGTCCTCGCCCACTTCGGTGCCTTCCGGGAAATAGGCCGGGATGAACGACGCCTGGCGGTGCATCATGCACTGCGCCGGCACGTCGAAGAGACCCTTGGGCGAGTCGCGGAAGTCGACCGAGGCCACGGCCTCGCGCCCGCCGGACACGCGCCCGTCCTGAAGGAACCAGCCGAATTCCTCGATCGCGTTGACCACGGCCGGGTCGTCGAACGGAATCTCGTGGTTGACCCACTGGTCGTAGACCGACGGCGGCTGCGTGCGCAGCATCAGGTCCTCGACCCAGTCGGTGGCCGGCCAGCCGGTCGCCCCGCCGGAGCCCAGGCCGATGCACCAGGGTGTCTCCCCGTCCTCGACCATCTGCTCGGTCAGCGCCTTCAGCTCTTCCATCGTCTCCGGCACTTCGTAGCCGAAGTCCTCGAAGTTCTCCGGGATGTACCAAACGAGCGACTTGACGTTCACGTTGAAGAAGAAGCCGTAGAGGTTCTCTTCGCCGCTCTCGTTTTCGTAGGTGCCCAGGTCGACCCAGGATTCGCCGGCGGCGTAGTTCGCCTCGATCCAGTCGGCGGTGTCGTCCGACAGCGGCTCGAGGAACCCGCGCGAGGCCATGTTGGCCGCGAGCCCCGGCTGCGGGAACACCGCGATGTTGGGGGCCGAACCCGCCTCGGCGTCGATGACGATCTGCTGTTCCATCGAGTCCGAGCCGACGTAGGACACGCTCGCCCCGGTCGCCTCTTCGAAGAACGCCAGCAGGTTCTCGAAGCTTTCCTGCTCACCGGCGAGCCAGGGGCCGAGGATCGTGACCTCCTGCCCCTCGTAGTCGTGTTCGGCAGCGAATTTCTCGAGCTCTTCCCACAGGTACGGGCCCTCGCCCGGCGTGAACAAGGTCTCGTCCATGTGGCTTTCGGCCTGCGCCATGCCCGCGACAAGCGCGAGTGTCGCAGCACTGCTGATGAGTTTGAATTTCATGAAGTCCTCCCAAGGCGTTGAATTGTCGTTTCTTGCCGGTCGGATACGGCAACGAGTCACCACACCCAAACCGCTTTGGATGCCTCAAATTTGACGAAGCATGGCAACGAGTCAATGCACGTTTCATATTCTGCCTGCTGAATACACGGGCATTATTGAAAAATGCCTGCGAATTCATCAGGGCTTTGACGATGCGGCACGCGGCCGATACGGTGCCCCCATTCAAAACGGTTTGGATTCCATGACCCTCAAGGACCTCGCTAAAGAACTCGGGCTGTCCCCGACCACCGTCAGCCGCGCGCTGAACGGGTTTCCCGAGGTGTCCGAGGCGACGCGCAAGCGGGTCGTGGCCGCCGCCGACGCCTATGGCTACCGCCCCAACATGCGGGCCCGTTCCCTGGCCACCGGCCGGGCGATGGCGATCGGGCATGTTCTGCCCCTGTCCTCGGAACACGAGATGATGAACCCGGTCTTCGCCGATTTCGTCGCGGGGGCGGGCGAGATCTACGCCAAGGCGGGTTACGACATGCTGATCTCGATCGTGGCGGAGGCCGAGCAGGCCCGCGCCTACGAGGAGTTCAAGCACAAGGGGTCGGTCGACGGTATCATCGTGCACGCGCCGCGCATGGGCGACCCGCGCATCAACCTGATCACCGAGGTCGACATCCCCTTCGTGGTCCACGGCCGTGCATCGCAGAGCGACGTGCCCTACAGCTGGGTCGACATGAACAACCAGCGCGCCTTCCAGCGTGCCACCACGCACCTGTTGGATCTCGGTCATCGGCGCATCGCGCTGGTCAACGGGCTCGAGAACATGGATTTCGCCATCCGGCGCCGGCGCGGCTTCGAGGCGGCGCACGAGGCGCGGGGCGTGCCCCACGACGACAGCCTCAAGTTCTCGGGCGAGATGACCGAGCAATTCGGCCACGACACGACCCGCGCGCTCCTGGCCCGGCCGGACGCGCCGACCGCGATCATCTCGTCCTCCATGATCCCCGGCATCGGCATCCGCCGCGCGATCCGCGAAGCGGGGCTCGAGATGGGGCGCGACGTGTCGGTCATCATCCACGACGACGACCTGTCCTACCTGCCCAACGGGGGCGACGAGCCGCTTTTCACCGCAACCCGCTCGTCCGTGCGCGACGCGGGCCGGCGGGCGGCGCGCATGCTTCTCGACATCATCACGAGCGGCGACACCACGCCGCGCACCGACCTGCTCGAAGCCGAGCTGATCCTCGGCCCCTCCACTGGCCCGGCCCCGGTCGCAGCCCGTATGACGGATATCTCATGACCCTGACCCTCTCCCGCGCGGATTTCCCCGAAGACTTCCTCTTCGGCGTCTCGACCTCGGCCTACCAGATCGAGGGGCACGGCTTCGGCGGCGCAGGCTCCACCCACTGGGACACCTTCGCCGCCACCCCCGGCAACGTCGAGAACGCCGAGGACGGGCGCATTGCCTGCGACCACTACAACCGTTGGCCCGCCGATCTCGACCTGATCCGAGACGGCAATTTCGACGTCTACCGCTTCTCGGCCAGCTGGGCGCGCGTTCTGCCCGAGGGGCGCGGCACGCCGAACCCCGACGGGCTCGACTTCTACGACCGCCTCGTCGACGGGATGCTCGAGCGCGGGATCAAGCCGGCGCTCACGCTCTACCACTGGGAAATGCCCTCCGCGCTTGCCGATCTGGGCGGCTGGACCAATCCGGACGTGGCCAAGTGGTTCGCCGATTATGCCGTGACCCTGATGGACCGCATCGGGGACCGTGTCTGGTCGACCGCAACGATCAACGAATTCTGGTGCGTGAGCTGGCTGAGCCATTTCGTGGGCGCCCACGCACCCGGCCTGCGCGACATCCGGGCGGCCGCGCGCGCGATCCACCACACGCTGCTCGCCCACGGCACCGCGCTCCAGGCGCTGCGGGCCGAGGGGCACGACAACCTCGGCGCGGTCTTCAACCTCGAATACGCTCAGCCTGTCGATGGCAGCGAAGCCGCCCGGCGCGCCGCGGCCACCTATGACGCGATCTACAACCGTGCGTTCCTCGAGCCGATATTCCAGAGCCAGTACCCGACCGAGCTGCTCGAGGGAATCAACGCCCACCTGCCCCGCTTCTGGGAAGGCGACATGCACGTGATCGCCGAACCGCTCGACTGGGTCGGCATCAATTACTACACGCGCAAGATCATCGGCCCGGCCCAAGGTCCCTACCCGTCGCTCGAGGAGCTGTCGGGCAACCTGCCGAAGACCGACATGGGATGGGAGATCTTTCCCGATGGCCTCACCCATTTCCTGACGCGGGTGTCGGAGCGGTATTCCGGCGACCTGCCGCTCTACGTGACCGAGAACGGGATGGCCGCGCCGGACGTGCTGCGCCATGGCCAGGTCGCCGACGAGGACCGCATCGCCTATCTCGACGCCCACCTCGCCGCCCTGCGCGCCGCGATGGAAGCGGGTGCCCCCGTGAAGGGGTATTTCGCCTGGTCGCTCCTGGACAATTACGAATGGGCCTTCGGCTACGACAAACGCTTCGGCCTGGTCCACGTGGATTTCGACAGCCTTGAACGGACGCCGAAAGCGTCCTACCACGCCATGCAACGGGCGCTTGCCCACAGCTGACAGCCGGACGGACGCGCCCATGACCCAGACCGCCCTGACCCTCGTCGCCGATATCGGCGGCACCAACACCCGCGTCGCGCTGGCCGAGGGCACGACGCTCATCCCCGACACGATCGAACGGTTCCGCAACGCGGAATACCCGGGGCTCGAGACCGTCCTCACCCGCTACCTCGAAGGCCAGGGCCATCCCGGCTGCGCCGGCGCCTGCGTGGCGCTCGCGGGGCCGGTGCGCGACGGCGTGGGGGACATGACCAACCTCGACTGGACGATCGACGCGGCCACCGTGGCGCGCGCAACGGGCACCGACGTGGTCGACGTGATCAACGATCTGCAGGCCCAGGGCCACGCGCTCGACCATATCGAGGAAGGCTGCCTCACCCGCATCGTGCCTGGGCCGGCACCCAAGGGCCACGCCTCCAAGCTGGTGATCGGGATCGGCACCGGCTTCAACTGCGCCCCGGTCCACGACACGCCCGCCGGGCGGCTGGTGGTGCCGTCCGAGGCCGGGCACGCCAACCTGCCGATCCGCTCGGTCGAGGAGCTGGAGCTGTGCCGCGATTTCGAGACCGCCCACGGTTTTCCCGCGGTCGAGGACGTGCTGTCGGGCCGCGGGCTCGCCCATGTCGCGACGTGGATGAGCGCGCGCGCCGGGGAGACCCGCGAATATTCCGCCGCGCAGGTTATGGAGGCGGTGGAAGCGGGCAACGAAACCGCGCGCGCGGCCCTCGCCTTCTTCGTGCGCATCATGGGCACGGTCACGGGCAACCTGTCGCTGATCCACCTGCCCTTCGGCGGCGTCTTCCTGGTCGGCGGCGTGGCCCGCGCGGTCAGCCCCTGGCTGATCGAGATGGGCTTCGACGACGCCATGCGCGACAAGGGGCGCTTCGCCGGTTTCATGAAGAATTTCTCGGTCACGCTGGTCGACGACGATTATGCCGCGCTGACCGGCTGCGCGCGCCACATGGCCCAGAAGCTGGGCGCGCGAATTTCCGTCTCCGGGTAAGCCAATCTTAACGCCCCCTGCCTTATGCCGGTCGCGAAACCGGATGAGGAAAGGGGTCACGGCCCATGCTGGATGAACGCCTTGGCGCGATGGTCGCGCGATGAGCGGTGCGATCACCCTGCCACCGAAGCTCGACCTGCGCGCGGCGGGCCCGCTCAGGGATGAAATCCTGTCGCACTCGGGCCAGGATCTGACGCTCGACGCGGGCGCGGTCACGCACCTGGGCGCCCTGTCGCTCCAGGTCATCCGCGCGGCTGCCCGGAGCTGGGCGGTGGCCGGGCGGTCCCTCACCATCAGCAACGTGTCCACCGACCTCGCCGATCAGCTCGCCCTCCTGGGCTTCAGCGCGGACAGCGTCACGCGGTGGGAGGCGCAGCCATGACGATGCAGGTCCTCGCCGTCGACGACAGCCGCACCATGCGCGACATGGTCCGCCTCGCCCTCACAGCCGAAGGGATCGGCGCGCACCTGGCGGAGGACGGGCTTCATGGTCTCGAACTGCTGGACGAGATCCCCGCCCCGGACGCGATCATCACCGACATCAACATGCCCCGCATGGATGGGTTCGGCTTCATCGATGGGGTCCGCGCGCGGGAGGAATTCCGGGCGATCCCGATCCTCGTGCTGACCACCGAAAGCGCGGCCGAGATGAAGGCGCGCGCACGCGACGCCGGCGCCACGGGATGGATCGTGAAACCGTTCGAGCCTGCCCGCCTCGTGAAAGCGCTCAGAATGGTGGCGGGGTGACGTGATGTCCGATCCGATGGCCGAAATCCGCGCCTCGTTCTTCGTGGAATGCGAGGAACTCCTGGAGGCATTGCAGGATGGGCTTCAGACGCTCTACGACGAGATGGGCGACGGCGAGACCGTGAACGTGGTCTTCCGCGCTGTGCATTCCATCAAGGGCGGTGCGGGGGCGTTCGGGCTCGACACGCTGGTCGCTTTCGCCCACCGGTTCGAAACCGCGCTGGACCTCGTGCGCAGCGGGCACTTGTCCGCGTCGCCCGACGTGCTGAAACTCTTCTTCACCTGCAGCGATATCCTGACCGATCTCGTGCGTGAAGCGCGCGACGACATCCCCCACGACCCCACCAGGACGGACCCGATCCTCGCCGAGCTCGACACGCTCCTGGGCGCGACGCCCGCGGATGACGTTGCCGAGGACGACCCGATCGACTTCGAGGTCACGACCCTCTCGCTCGACCTCGACCTCGACGCCCCCGGCGAGACGGAAGACCCGACCTGGGACATCACGTTCACGCCGGGCCCGCTGCTCTATGCCAACGGCAACGAGCCACAATTCCTGTTCCGGGCCCTGCGCGATCTGGGCGACCTGACGGTCACCTGCCACGACAACGACCTGCCCCCGCTCGAGGCGCTGGACTGCGAACACGCCCACCTGGGGTGGACCCTGCGGCTCACCACACCGGAAGGGCGCGGGGCGATCGCCGATGCCTTCGATTTCGTCGAGGGGCTGTGCAGCCTCGACATCATGCGGGCAGATGACGCGCCGCCCCCACCGGCCGATCTCCCCGATCTCGCCGAACTCGATGATCTGGCTGCACTGTCCGGCGAGACGCCGGATCCCGAAAAGCCGATACCGGAGCCGGTTCGCCCAACGTCTGAAACCGCGCCGTCTCCGGAGCCCTCTCCGCGCCCCGCCCCGGCGGCGGCCACGCCGCGCGCCACGGTGCGCGTGGACCTCGACCGGATCGACCGGCTCGTGAACCTGGTGGGTGAAATCGTGATCAACCAGGCGATGCTGAGCCAGAGCGTGGATGCGGCCGGCGTGCCGCCGAACTCGCCCGTGCGCACGGGGCTCGAGGAATTCCAGCAACTCACCCGCGACATCCAGGAAAGCGTGATGATGATCCGCGCCCAGCCGGTGAAATCCCTGTTCCAGCGCATGTCGCGCATCGTGCGCGAAGCGTCTGCCGCGATCGGAAAGGACGTGCGCCTGCGCACCGAAGGCGAGAACACCGAGGTCGACAAGACGGTGATCGAACGCCTCGCCGATCCGCTCACCCACATGATCCGCAACGCGGTCGACCACGGGCTCGAACCCGGCGACGCGCGCGAGGCTGCGGGCAAACCGCGCGAAGGCACCGTCCAGCTGACCGCGCTCCACCGCTCGGGCCGGGTTGTGATCGAGGTGGCCGACGACGGCGCTGGCATCAACCGTCCGAAGGTGCTGGCCAAGGCGATCGAGAAGGAGCTCATACCGGCCGACAGCCAGCTCACCGACAGCGAGATCGACAACCTCCTCTTCCTGCCCGGCTTCTCGACCGCCGACAGGATCTCCAACCTCTCCGGCCGCGGCGTCGGCATGGACGTGGTGCGCAATGCGATCCAGGCCTTGGGCGGACGCGTGACGATCCAGTCGGAGCCGGGCCAGGGAACCACCTTCTCGATCTCCCTCCCCCTCACCCTCGCGGTGCTCGACGGCATGGTCGTGCGCGTCGCGCGCGAAA
This sequence comes from Maritimibacter harenae, assembly GCF_009882975.1. GTDB lineage: Bacteria > Pseudomonadota > Alphaproteobacteria > Rhodobacterales > Rhodobacteraceae > Maritimibacter > Maritimibacter harenae. Next base: position 545,899 of record NZ_WTUX01000011.1, on the reverse strand, counting down.
CGCTGGTCGTGCCGCTCAATGCGATTTTCGAAACCCTTGCGGTCACCCCGGACGATCTGCGCGCCTTCGGACCGAACACACACGTCATCAACATCCGCGACACCTTCGTGCCGCTCATCGACCTGGGCGCTGAATTGGGCTACCGGCACCCTCTCCAGGATTACACCGGCAGCGTCGTCCTGCTCATCGGGCAGGAGGACGGGCTCGCCGCGGCTGTGGTGGTCGACGCGATCGAGGATCAACGGCAGGTGGTGATAAAAGGGCTTCAGGAAGCCTATGGGCGCGTGCCCGGCATCGCTGCGGCCACAATACTGGGCGATGGCCAGATCGCACTCATCCTCGACCCGATCGACCTTGTCGCCCAAGCCTCGGGCCACACCCAGCCTGCGAAGCCCGTCTCTCCCCAAAAGATTGGAGTTTCGTCATGATCGACCCGGACACCGCGCAAGACAGGACCGGCGATACAGCTGCGCGGGAATACCTGTCCTTTCTGGTCGGCGGCCAGGATTACTGCATCGACATCATGCAGGTGCGCGAAATCCGCGGTGGCGCGAAAGCGACCCCGCTGCCGCATTCCCCCAGCTACATGCGTGGGGTCATCAACCTGCGCGGCACCGTCCTTCCAATCATGGACCTCGCCGGGCGCCTGGACCTCACCGTCGACACCAACGGCCTGCGCAACGTGATCATCGTCGTGGCGAACGGCGCGCGGGTGGTCGGTCTGATGGTCGACGCGGTCTCGGACATCCTGGCCATCTCGCCGGATGATCTGCAAGCGCCGCCGGACCTGCCGGCCGACCAGCAGCGCAGTTTCATATCCGCGTTGACGATCAAGGAAAACCGCATGATCCGCCTTCTGGACCTCGGGGCGATCCTCCCCGTCGCCGACGAGGATGTCGCGTGATCGACATGAAGCCACATCCCAAGCCCGAAGCCAAAGCACCGGTGGGCCTGCACGGCCCGACATTGTCGGATGCCGCGTTCCGTCGCATAACCGCCCTTGCGCGACGCGAAGCCGGGCTTGCGATTGGGGCCTCCAAATCCGACATGGTCCGAACCCGCCTCGCCCGCCGCCTTCGCCAGCTGGGGCTTGCCGACTTCGACGCGTATTGCGCGCTCATCGAGGGTCCACACGGGGCCGAGGAAATACCCAGGTTCATCTCCGCACTGACCACCAACGTCTCGCACTTTTTCCGCGAAGCGCACCACTTTGAACTGCTTCGCTCCACGCTCATTCCTGCATTCAGGCAACAGATCGAACGTGGCCATCCGGTCCGCATATGGTCGGCGGGATGCGCGAATGGACAAGAGCCCTATTCGATCGCGATGGTTCTCGCGGAAGCCGGACTGACGTCGCAAAAGGATTGCCGCATCCTTGCCACGGACATCGACCCGGCCGTTGTCGTCTTCGCGCGATCCGGGCAGTACCCCGAACACATGCTGTCCGGCCTCGCACCTCAAATGCGCGCAGATCATTTCAGAAAAACAGATGGCCAACTGCTAATCGCGGATACGCTTCGCGACCTGACAACCTTTCGTATCCTCAACCTGCTGCGTGACTGGCCAATGCGCGGGAAATTCGACGCGATCTTTTGCCGGAATGTCGTCATCTACTTCGACCAGCCAACCCAGACAAGGCTTTGGAGGAGGTTCGCCAAAATCCTGGAGCCCGGCGGCCATCTGTTCCTTGGGCACAGCGAGCGGATTAGCCCCGAGGTCGAGCCATACTTCGAAAAAGCGGGGGTCACGGCCTATCGTCGAACGGCCCTTGAAAACTCAGAATTGAAAGAGGCGGTCTGACATGTCTTTGCGCGAACAGCTTCGCATCATGGTCGTGGATGATATGTCGACGAGTCGCGGGCTCATTACCCAGGCGCTCGACGGTTTCGGAATCAGGCAGGTGGAAAGCGCGGCCGACGGTGAATCTGCCTTGAACAAGCTCGCGCAATGGCCAGTCCACCTGGTCATATCCGACATGAACATGCCCGGGATGAACGGCCTGCAACTCTTGCACGCACTGCGCTCCAACGCGCGCACGGGCAAGGTCGGTTTTCTACTGATAACGGGCAAAGCTGATAGAAATATCATCGAAACCGGTAAGAAGCTCGGTATGAACAACTTTCTCGCGAAGCCATTTCAGCCGGCTGACCTGCGCAAGGCAATCGAAGCGATCGTGGGACGCCTCTGAGATGGTCGATCCGCAAAATGACGGCCCCAAAGCCAAAGATTCCGGGGGGCCACCGCGCCAGCATCTGGCCGAGCGGCTGTCCGGCGAACTTCAATCATCTGCAGAGACCTGCAAACATTTGCAGCTCGTCGTCTCGGCGATGTTGGAGAAGCTCGACAACCCGCAGCAGGTCGTGGATTACCACATGCTTCAGGAGCTTGATCGCCTCCATCAAACTCTCGATGATCTGGCAAAGCTCACTCGTGCTTTGGATGTCCAGTTCAATAACGCCCGTGGTGTCGCAGAGTTACTGAAACTTACCAGCCTAAGGCATCGCCTTTTTCCGGAGTTGACCCCCGACGAGACAACGGTCCCGGACAATACGCTGACCTGGCTATGACCGCTCGCACTGTGCCAGGAATGGGCGTCCGGGGGACCTGGTCAGAACAATTCGATATCTCGACTTGTCTTGCGGTGGAGGCTACTCGAGACGACAGGGACAGTTTGCCGAACATATTTCAAACGCGCGCGCCCGGTGCCCGGCCAGAATTCCACCCGTCGCGCCTTGGTTCCGCCGATGTCAGACCCGACTTCGCTGATCCCTTCCCGGGCCAGGAAGTGTTGAACGAACTCCGCATTCCGGGATCCACCATCCGATAGCCCATCTATCATGCGCGCGCCCCCGAAAACCTTGGCTCGCAGGGCGCGCCGCTCTGCGCCCAGGCGCAACAAGCCGTTGATCAAGAGTTCCATCGCATTGACGCCATATCCATACGTCATGGAGGACGACGCGGTCGCGTCAACGAACAATACATGATTCATGCCGCCGATCCCGCGGCCTGGATCCCATATGCAGGCGGCAACGCATGACCCCAGAAGCGTCGCGATGACAGCGTCCGGACCTCCATCGATGGCGTGTTCGCCTTGCGCGATGTAGGTCCGGCCGGATTTCCGCGCTTCAAGACTGCTCATATCAAGCCCCTGCACCCATCGGAACCTGGTACGCGCAAGCACCCAACAAAGCCGACGCCATTTGAGCAAGTGGAACGACTTCTCCTGCGGCCCCGATTTCGGTCGCCACGCGAGGCATCCCGTAAACGATGCTGGATGCGGCGTCCTGTGCGAAGGTTCGGGCACCGGCGGATCTGAGTTGCAGCAGTCCGGCGGCTCCATCCCGGCCCATACCGGTGAGGAGCGCCGCCACCGATCGCTGCGCCACCGGCAATGCGGAAAGAAACATTTCATCGACCGATGGTCGATGCCCATTTCGTTTGGGCCCCTCCCAAAGTGTCACCTGTGCCGCCCCATCATGCGAAAGCCGAAGATGGTATCGGCCCCCTGGCGCGATCAGGATGTTGCCCTGCGTCAGTACATCACCGTCGGACGCGAGGCGTATGTTGGGGCACATGTTCGAATTGAGACGCTCTGCGAAGCTCGCAAGGAACGGTGCCGGCATATGCTGGGTCACTAGCGTCGGCGGCGCGTCGTTGGGAAAAGCTGAAAAGATGGTTTCAAGCGCGTCGACCCCGCCTGTCGATGCACCGATGAGAAGGAATCTGCCATTCCACTGAAAGGGCGGGTCGTATTCGCGTTCACGGCTGGCGGGCGATCGACCTGGTCGTGTGGAGGGCTTTGCGGCGGACAGGGTTACAAGAAGATCGGCGAGTTGGGAGAACGTTTCCTGGGCGGTGCCGAAGCGCGGTTTCTCGATGCACTCCATCGCCCCGAGGGACAAAGCCCGGATTGCGGCGTCACTGCCGCGGCCGGTCAGGGACGAAACCATCACCACGGGCATGGGGCGTGCGATCATCAGGCGCGACAGGAACTCGAGACCGTCCATTCCGGGCATTTCGACATCTAGCGTCATGATATCCGGTTCGAGCGTCTTGACCAATTCGCGTGCCTGTCGGGCCGTCCCAGCTTCACCCACGACCCGCAAACGGGGATCGCGACCAAGTCCGTGGCGGATGAGTTTTCGCATGGTGGACGAGTCGTCCACCACCAAGACGCGGCAGGCCTTCTTCATGGCTCGACCTCCGCTCAGAATTCGTCCCAACCGTCATCGTCATCGGGAACCTCCGCGACGGCGACAGCGGCCGCACCTGCGTGAAGCGCAGGTTGGGACGCCGTGTCGCGTACGGGATCGCGGCGGGTGGTGAAGGGGACGGGCGCATGCGCTTCGTTCCCCGCGTCGCGCGGGCCGGTTTGGAACCGGCCCATCGTCTGGGCCAGTGTCTCTGCCTCGCGCGTGAGCGCGTGGCTCGCGGCAGTGGTTTCCTCGAACATGGCCGCGTTCTGCTGGGTCACCTGGTCGAGTTGGTTCACCGCCGCGTTGATCTCGGCGAGCCCTGCGCTCTGTTCACGCGCGCTGACCGCGATCTCCGAGACGTGACGGCTGATCTCCGAGACGCTCTCGACGATGCCCTTGAGCGCGTCGCCCGCCTGCCCGACCAGATCCACGCCGCGCTTGACCTGGCCGCCGGAGGCGGAAATGAGCGCGTTGATTTCGCGTGCCGCTTCGGAGGAGCGTTGCGCGAGGGCACGCACCTCCGAGGCGACCACGGCGAAGCCCCGTCCGGCTTCGCCCGCGCGTGCGGCCTCGACGCCCGCGTTGAGGGCCAGGAGGTTGGTCTGGAAAGCGATGTCATCGATGACGCCGGTGATCTTGGAGATCTGGGTCGAACTCGTTTCGATCTCGCCCATCGCCGTCACCGCTTCGCGCACGACCGTGCCCGAGGCTTCGGCGTTGTCGCGGGCCTTTTCCACGATGTCATTGGCATGGGTCGCGCCGTCCGCGGCGGATTTTACCGAAGAGGTGAGCTCGTCCAGTGCCGAGGCGGTCTCTTCCAGGGTGGCGGCCTGTTTCTCGGTCCGGGCCGAGAGGTCGTCGGCGGCCGACGAAATTTCCGCGGCCTCGCCGGTGATGAGATCGGCGTTCTCGATCACGCCGCGCATCGCGTCCAACAGCTTGTCCGCGGCGAGGTTGAAGTCCGTGCGCAACTGTTCGTAATCAGGCGTAAAGACCTCGTCGATCCGGGTCATCAGGTCGCCGTTCGCCAGGGATTCCAGACCGTGCTTCAGGGCGTCGACAACCTTGTCCTGGGTCGCTTTCGCAGCCTGCTTCTCCGCTTCGGCTTCGGCGATGCGCGCGCGGTCTTCGCTGACGTCGCGCCCCACCAGCACCATGCGCAGGAGGTTGCCTTTCACGTCCTGTACCGGGGTGAAGCCGCCATCGATGACCGCATGTCCGCCGGACCGGCGCTTGATCCTGAACTCGCCGTAGACAGCGGTTCCCTGGCGCAGCCGGTCAAATATGCTGCCGAGACCGCCTTCGAGGCCTTCGTCCAAATCGATCAAGCGATCCAAGTTCACCTCGCCAAGAGAAGCCGGGGACGCGCCGCAGGCATCGTAGAACATGGCGTTCGCGGCTTTCAGGTTTCCATCGAGCGAGAATTCGGCCTTGATCTGGTTGTTCTCGATGGCCGCCAGGATCGCCTCGTTCATGTATTCGCTGGTCTTGTCGGTCCATTCCACGACGTAGCCGTCAAGCGCACCTTCGTCAGAACGGACCGGGGTGATCAGGAGGCGAAAGCGGGCGTCGCCGACGCTGATGTTCGCGTCGTAGGGCAGGTTCGCGGGATCTGCGAGGATCTGGCGCACGCGGGATTTGAGCGCACCGGCATGAAAGAAATCCATGTCCTGGCCGATGACATTGTCCGGGTCGAACCCGTCACAGGTCTTTCGGAATTCCGGCTCGTAGTGGCGCATGAGCTCCAGCACCGCATTGTTCGCGCCGAAAATCCGCATCTCGCTGTCGGCCATCATCACCGCGGATGCGGAGGCCTTGAAGGCCTCGCCGCGAAAGCGGTTTTCCCGGGCGGTTTCGGCGCCCGCGAGAAGCTTCTGGCGCAAGTCCTCGATCGCGCGGCCGAGATCGCCGATCTCGTCGCCCCGGTCCGTGGGCGGAATGTCCACGTCGTAGCGTTCGTCGGCCACCTCGTTGAGAACCTCGGTGGAGGTGACGAGGGGGCGCGTGACCATGCCGCGTACGAGGAAGATCATCACGAGAACGCCGGCAAGCACACCGAGGGAAGCGACGAGGATCGCGGTGTCCTGGGCCGCCATCGCATCGGCGACGAGGTATTCGGCGGTCCAGGCCAGAACGAGCACACCGACCGGATCGGCACGGTCGCCGTAGAACACGGGCGCCGCGACGCTGAATCCGTCTTCGGACAACGTGACCGCGCCCTCGGCGAGCGCCGTGCGGGCAAGCGCGGCCAGCGCCGGTTCCAGCCCCGGCGCGCGGCCGGCCGAGGCGATGAGGTCGCCGTCGGCGCCAAGCGCGAGGCCGTGCACGGTTTCCGAATCTTCGTGGTCGACCAGCGGCGTGATCCGGTCGAGAATGGCATCGGTATCACCGAACGCCATCGCGCCGTCGAGGGTTTCGGCGGTGACGGTGGTGATTTCCAGCCCCGAGCGGCGCAGCGCGTTTTCGAGGTGAGAACGGGACACGTCGGTGTAGAACCAGGAGACGCCGGCCGCGAGCAGGGCCGACATCGCGAAGATCACCGCGGCAAGCTTCACGAAGATCGAGTTCACCCGGATGCGCCGCGGGAGAATGTCTTTATTGATGAATTGCATAAACTTGCACGCTCCTGTTGAGATGATGCTTGAACCGTCAGGGGCTCAGAACAGGGCTTCGGCATTGATGCCGACGGTCATCGCGCCGATGGGCGCGCCGGTCTCCGGGTCGACGATGGTGAAGGAGGCCTGACCCTGGTAGGTGCTGGTGGAGGCGTCCCTTTCGATCTCGGAGAAATGGCGCGCCCTGGGCCCGACGGCGAAGGTTTCCGTGAACTTCGCCTCGTCCCCCTGCCAGTAATCCGAGGTCGGGGCCGAGGCCGCGACGTTCAGGCCATGCGCGTCCACCACGAAGACCTCCGTCACCGCACCGCCCAGGGCGTTGACGCGGGCGCGCAGGAAATCGGATGCGGGGTTTTCCATCACGGTCGAGATCGTGGGCGTCACGCTGCGCCCGATCTCGTCCTGCCAGGCCCGGTCGAGCGCATCGATGCGGGATTGATCGATCCATTCATGGGCGGCGTTCTTGTCACGGATCGCGTCGAGCAGCACCGGGTCGGAAGCCCAACCGACCACGTGCTGGTCGAGAAAGTCGCCCATCGCGGCAGCGAAATCCTGCGCTGTCGCGGGCGCGGCGAGGCCGAGGATCAGGGTCGAGGCAAGCAGGGTCTTCATGTCGGGTCTCCGGTCAAAGGACACGTCCCATCATCGGGCTGTCCGCGGCGACCCTAACGCCCCTCCCTTTCCGCACCCTTAACGCTGGCGCGGGCACAATGCTTAAAACTCGAATGACCGGGGACCGGCACGAAAAAACGGGGCCGCCGATGTGGCGACCCCGTTCGAATGTCGTGTGATCCGGTTCGGATCAGCGCTTGGAGAACTGGAAGCTCCGGCGGGCCTTGCGGCGGCCGTACTTCTTGCGTTCCACCACGCGGCTGTCGCGGGTCAGGAAGCCCGCGGCCTTCAGCGCCGGGCGCAGCGACGGTTCGTAGAGCTGCAGCGCCTTCGAGATGCCGTGCTTGACCGCACCGGCCTGGCCCGAGAGACCGCCGCCGGTGACCGTCGCGTAGACGTCGAATTCACCTTCGACGCCGGCCACGGTGAACGGCTGGGCGAGGATCATCTGGAGCACCGGGCGCGCGAAATACTTGTTCATTTCTCGACCGTTGACGGTGACCTTGCCGGAGCCCGGCTTGATCCAGACGCGGGCGACCGCATCCTTGCGCTTGCCGGTGGCGTAGGAACGGCCCAGCTCGTCGCGGACCGGCTCACGGTTGATGATGTCCTCGGCGACCGGCGCATCGGCGCCTTCGACGACCGCGTTCAGCTCATCAAGCGATTTAACTTCTTCAGCCATGATCAGCCCTCACGCGTGTTTTTCTTGTTCATGGATTTGACATCCAGCACTTCCGGCGACTGCGCCTCATGCGGATGCTCGGCCCCGGCGTAGATACGCAGGTTGGTCATCTGCTGACGCGCCAGGCGGTTGCCCGGGAGCATGCGCTTGACCGCGAGGGTCAGCAGGCGCTCGGGGTATTCGCCGTCGAGGATCTGGCCCGCGGTGCGGTTCTTGATCCCGCCCGGGAAGCCGGTGTGCCAGTAATGGATCTTGTCGGCCCGCTTCTTGCCGGTCAGCTGGACCTTGTCGGCGTTGATCACGATGACGTTGTCGCCGCAATCCATGTTCGGGGTGAAGCTCGGCTTGTGCTTGCCGCGCAGACGCGTGGCGATGATCGAGGCGAGCCGGCCCAGAACAACGCCCTCGGCGTCGATCACGACCCACTTCTTCTCGATATCTGCAGGGGTTGCAGAAAAGGTTTTCATGTCATTCGGCCCTTGATGGGTTTCGGATGGCGCGTTTCTAGAGATTTCCGGCGCACGGTCAAGAGCGTTGTTCTTGGATTTATGTCGCAAAAACAATGCCTTGCGTTTTCGGTATTATTTTACCCCACCATCAATCCGCGGTTTTCGCGCCAATCAGCACCCGCGCCTCGCGCGACCCGGTGAGCCGGTGGTGAAACGCCTGCAGGCGCGAACGCGTCTCGTCCTGCGTCTGGACCGACAGGAGCGAGCCGTAGTCCGCGCCCAGGTCGAGGCTCTTGGTCACCCAGGCCAGGATCGCCAGAGCGTGCTCGGCGCGCCCGACCCCCTCGCCCGCCCCGGCCCGGTAGTGGCGCAGGATCTCGCCCTCGTCCGCCATGTTGAGGATGGTGGGCACGATGTCCGACTGCACGAGGCGCGCGAACCGGTCGAGCATGTCGCCGCGCACCTCGGGGGAGATGAACTCGATCGGCCCGGTGTCAGGCGCGGGCAGGACCACGCGCGCCCGCGTGATGGCCGCCGGGCTCCAGGGCCGGTATCCCGTCCCCTTGCCATGTGCCACGAGCCGTTCGACGGGATCCCAGACAAGCTGCGCCACCGGCAGGATGCGCGTGGCGCCGTGGCGGGTCAGCTGCACCTGCATGCCGACCCCGCCCCACATCTCCTCGTTCATCTGCCACACGGCAAGCCCGCGCCGCCGCCGGAGCAACCCCAGCGCGACAAGCTGACCCGTACAGGCCTCCAGCACCGCTTTCGTGTGTTCCTTCATCGTCGGCGGCTCTTTCCCTTGCGCTTCGAGCATAGCGGAAAAGCGCAACAGAGCTAAGAAAACATGGGGACGGGCCACCTCCTTGCGGTGCGGCGCGCGGAACCGGGAACAATCCGGCGCGCGGCCCGCAATTCAGTGACATTTCGGCGACAATGGCCCCGCCTCCGCCCTGTACGACAAACGCTGGGCAGCCATGCAAAGACAAGGGTTGACCGAATCCTCCATGCCCCCTAGATGCGCCTCACTTTCGGAACCGATCCCAACTTCGAATGTCTTCGGGGGGGCGCTAAGGGACCGACTGGAACCGCGGGTGGGCAACCATCCTAAATCTACTGGAACGAAGGGGAGCGCCATGAAAGACGCCAACCTCTTCCAACTGGGGATCGGTCTGGAGACAGGCGCCCAAGAGGAAGACACCATCGAGGTGGGCTTTTGCCCTGCCAATGCAAACACCGTGACTCGCGACGTGTTCGACGAGGACCGCGAGGATCACTTCATCCGCCGCGACGGCAAGGTCTATGCCGGCACGCACCTCATCCTAGAGGTCGTGGACGGCTTCGGGCTGGATGACGAGACCCGCATCCAGAACGCGTTCCGCGAGATCGTGGATACCTGCGGGGCCACGCTCCTGCACATCCACACGCACAAATTCTCGCCCCAGGGCGTGTCCGGCGTGGCCGTGCTGGCCGAAAGCCATATCTCCGTGCACACCTGGCCGGAAATCGGCTACGGCGCCTTCGACGTGTTCATGTGTGGCGATGCCCAGCCCTGGCTGGCCGTCGACGTGCTCAAGCGCGCTTTCGACACGGACGACGTGCGCATGAAGGAGCTTCTGCGCGGCGAAGGACTCGTCACCGAAGGCGACGCGGTGGCGGCGCAATGACCGACTGGTCGACCGAAACGCTGCACGCGGACTACGCGCAGTCGCTCAAGGTCGGGACGCTGATCTACGACAGCGAGACCGAGCACCAGCGGCTGCGCGTGTTCGAGAACGGCACCTTCGGGCGTGTTCTGACGCTCGACGGTGTGGTTCAGGTCACCGAGGGCGACAACTTCATCTACCACGAGATGATGGCCCATGTGCCGATCATCGCCCACGGCGCGGCCCGGCGCGTGCTGATCATCGGCGGCGGCGACGGCGGCATGGCGCGCGAGGTGCTCAAGCACCGGGACGTCACCCATGTCACGATGGTCGAGATCGACGCGGGCGTGGTCGAGTTCTCGAAGGAATACCTCCCCGGCATCTCGGCGGGCGCCTTCGACGACCCGCGCCTCGAGCTCGTGATCGCCGACGGGGCCGACTTCATCCGGCAGACGGCGGGCGGCTACGACGTCATCATCGTCGATTCCACCGACCCGATCGGCCCGGGCGAAGTGCTGTTCTCCGATACGTTCTACGGCCATGCCAAGCGGGCGCTGACGGACGACGGTATCCTCGTGACCCAGAACGGCGTGCCCTTCATGCAGGGCGAGGAGCTGACCAACACGATGCGCGCCTTCCGCGCGCTCTTTACCGACGCGACCTGCTACCTCGCCACGATCCCGACCTACGCTGGCGGCCCGATGGCCTTCGGCTGGGGCACGGACGGCCCGGCGCGGTCCACCCCGCCGGAGGTCCTGCGCGGCCGGTTCGAGGCGACCGGGATCACCACGGCGTATTACACGCCCGAGGTCCACGCGGCCGCCTTCGCCCTGCCGGGCTATGTCTCCAAGCTGATTCCCTGAACCGGGACACGAAACGCGGTGCGCCGGGGCGGCGCGCCGCACCTCATTCGGGCCGGCCGATCTCGCCCCGCCCGATCGCGACCGCCGTGCGCAGGACCAGCCCGGCCACGACCAGACCCAGGATCATCAGGACGCCCAATCCGATCGACAGGTGCGCCTGCGTCCCCTCGAGCCGCGCGAACAGGAACGAGGCCACGGCGAGCGCGGCCAGCGGGAAGGACAGCGCCCACCAGCTGATCGCGAAGGGAATGCGCACCAGCCGTGGGAGCTGCGCTAGCACGAGGGCCGCGAACATGTACCCGATGTAGATCAGCGCCCGCGCGAACCCGTCGATCACCCCCATCATCGCGACATAGGCCACGAAGGCGACCGAGGGCGGCGCGATCAGGATCACCATCGTCGGGAAGAGCCGCGCGGGGATCGGGTCGTGGAACACCAGCCGGTTCATGATCATCGACAGGAGCACGCCCCAGAAGAGCATGCCCACCGAGAAGAAAAGCCAGCTGATCTCGATGTATCCCATGCGCGCGCCCGCGATCGGGACGATCACGTTGCCGACGGCCGGGATGAACCAGGCCGGCGTCACGTGGCCCACCTCGAACGACCGGTGGCTGATCCAGCCGGTAACCACCGCGATGGTGAGAACCCCCTGCCCCGCGACACCCGCGATCCAGAGCGGCTCGGCCAGCGCCGGGATGTCCAGCCGCAGCGCCGTGGCCAGCAGGAGCAGCGAAATGGTCATCGTCGGGAAGAAGGCCAGCGTCACGGGATGCTGCCACTCGGCGATCACGGCGCCCGGGTGACGCAGGAGCTTGGCGAAATAGACCGCCGCGATGACGGCGAAGACGACGATCGTGACCCAGAGGACCCCTTCCGCCAGAACCGCCGTCCAGCCCAGGAACGGCGCCGCGGCCCGCAAGGCCAGCACGAGCCCCAGGAGGCCCATCGCCACGGAAAAGAAGCTCACGGGAAAATGGGCCAGCCGCCCGCCCTCGATGTCGCTGCCTGCCTCGGTCATCCTGTGCCTCCCCGGTCTCGAACGGTCCCCGGACCGAAACGCCTCACCGCTCCGGCGGGATCGAATAGGTGAGCGAGGCGCGTCCCACCGGCGCCTCCGTCCCTTCGGAATAAAGCAGCACGTCGCCCACGGCCAGAACCTTGCCCAGCTTCAGGATCCGCGTCTCGGCCCGCAGGTTCGCGCCCGCGGCCGGCTTGCGCATGAAGTCGATCGCGCAATTCGTGGTGACGGCGAGCGCCTTGGGCCCGATCATCGCGAGAATCCCGAGATAGACCGACACGTCGGCCAGCGCGAACATCGTGGGCCCCGACACCGTGTTGCCCGGGCGCAGGTGCTTGTCGTCGACCAGGGCACGCGTCGTGATCCGCATCGGGGCCACGTCGAGCACCTCGAAATCATCGGCCACCTGGGGGAAATGCTCGTCGAGGAACCTGTTCAACTCGTCAAGCGACATCTTCAACTGCATCTTTATCCTCCCTCTCTGGACGCCTATCGTTGGCCAAAGGCTAGAGGAGGACAAGATGGCCGAGCTGCTTCTGCGCGAGGACGCCGCGTCAATCGCGACGCTGACGATGAACAACCCGGGCGCGCTGAACGCGCTCTCCGACGACATGCTGGCCGCGCTCAAGGCCGAGTTCACGCGCCTGCGCGACGACCGCTCGATCAAGGCGGTGATCCTGGCGGGCGCCGGCAAGGCATTCTGCGCCGGCCACGACCTCAAGGAAATGCAGGCCGGGCGCCAGGCCGAGAACGGCGGGCGCGCCTATTTCGCCGATCTCTTCACCCGCTGCGGCGAGGTGATGCAGCTCATCCCCACCCTGCCCCAACCGGTGATCGCGCGCCCCCACGGGATCGCGACCGCCGCCGGCTGCCAGCTCGTCGCCTCCTGTGACATGGCCGTGGCGGCCGAGGGCACGCGCTTCGGTGTGAACGGGGTCAACATCGGTCTCTTCTGCTCGACGCCGATGGTGGCGCTGAGCCGCAACGTGCCGCGCAAGCAGGCGTTCGAGATGCTGACCACCGGCGAATTCATCGACGCGACCCGGGCGCGCGAGATCGGTCTCGTGAACCGCGTCGTCGCCCCGGAGGATCAGGAAGCCGAAACCCGCGCCCTCGCCGAAACCGTGGCAAGCAAGCTGGCCTCCGCCGTGCGCATCGGCAAGCAGGCGTTCTACGAACAGATCCAGATGCCGCTCGACGCGGCCTACGCCTTCACCGGCGACGTGATGACCCACAACATGATGAACGAGGACACCTCCGAGGGCATCCAGGCCTTCATCGAGAAACGAAAGCCCGACTGGCCTTCGTGATCCTTCATCGTTCGACAAATACTTCAGGAGGTCAGGAGGACTGGTCCTCCTGAGGCGGCGCAGCCGCCTGCCCGGTGCATGGCGCGACCCCGCCTTTTGCTGCAGGTGCAGAACCGCTAGGGTCGGGGCGAACGAACCCCAGGAGGCTGCCCGATGGACAGGATCAAGGTCGACAACCCCATCGTCGATATCGACGGCGACGAGATGACGCGCATCATCTGGGACCTGATCAAGCGACAGCTGATCGAGCCCTACCTCGACATCGACCTGCTCTACTACGACCTCTCGATCCAGGAGCGCGACCGCACGGACGACCGGATCACGGTCGACGCCGCCGAGAAGATCAAGGAGGTGGGGGTGGGCGTCAAATGCGCCACGATCACCCCGGACGAGGCCCGGGTCGAGGAATTCGGGCTGAAGAAGATGTGGAAGTCGCCAAACGGGACGATCCGCAACATCCTCGGGGGCGTCGTCTTCCGCCAGCCGATCATCTGCCGCAACGTCCCCCGGCTCGTGCCCGGCTGGACGAAACCGGTCGTCGTCGGGCGTCACGCCTTCGGCGATCAGTACAAGGCCACCGACTTCACCTTCCCCGGCAAGGGCAAGATCACGCTCAAGTTCGAGGGCGAGGACGGCACGGTCATCGAGCGCGAAGTCTACGACGCGCCCGGACCCGGCGTCACGATGGCGATGTACAACCTCGACGCCTCGATCATCGATTTCGCGCGCGCGAGCTTCAATTACGGGCTGAACCTGGGCTGGCCGGTCTACCTGTCCACCAAGAACACGATCATCAAGGCCTATGACGGGCGCTTCAAGGACCTGTTCCAAAAGGTCTACGAAGAGGAGTTCGAGGACAGGTTCAAGGCCGCCGGGCTCTGGTACGAACACCGGCTGATCGACGACATGGTCGCCTCCTCGCTCAAGTGGTCGGGGGGCTACGTCTGGGCCTGCAAGAACTACGACGGTGACGTGCAGTCGGACACCGTGGCCCAGGGCTACGGCTCCCTGGGACTCATGACGAGCCAGCTGATGACGCCCGACGGGCAGATCGTCGAGGCCGAGGCCGCGCACGGCACCGTCACCCGTCACTACCGACAGCACCAGAAGGGCGAGGCGACCTCGACGAATTCGATCGCCTCGATCTACGCCTGGACCGGTGCACTCAAGCACCGGGCTAAGCTCGATGGCAACGACCGTCTGAAGGCGTTCGCGGAGACGCTGGAGCAGACGGTGATCGACACGGTCGAGGGCGGGCAGATGACCAAGGACTTGGCGCTTCTCGTGGGTCCGGACCAGGGCTGGCTCACCACCACCGGTTTCCTCGACGCTGTGGACCGGAACCTTCAGAAGGCGCTGGGCTGAGGAGTGAGCGGAGGCCGGACGGCCCCGAGATCACCTCCCTTCCCTTCGCACGCGCCCGGGCGTAGCGTCGCCCGTGAAAGGAGCCCGCCCATGACCGATGCTGTCGAAGTGCAGATCACCTACCCGGACGAAGCCGCCGCCCACGGCGCGGCCGCTATGCTGGTCGAGGCGCGGCTGATCGCCTGCGGCCAGGTCGGGCGCGTGACCTCGGTCTACACCTGGGAGGGCGCGGTCGAGGACGAGCCGGAATGGCTCCTGACCGCGAAGACGTTGCATGCCGCCCTGCCGGCCCTGGCCGAACGCGTGCGCGCCAGCCACCCCTACGACGTGCCGCAGATCACGGCGCTGCCCGTCGCCTGGAGCACGCCCGACTACCTTGCCTGGATCGCAGAAAGCGTGGACGCCTGATGCCCTACCTCATCCTGTTCTTCGCCGTGGTCGCCGAGACCATCGGCACCACCGCGCTCCAGGCCAGCCAGCAGTTCTCGCGCCTGGGCCCGTCGCTGATCGTGGTAGTGGCCTACGCGATTTCCTTCGTGCTCCTGGGCTGGGCACTCAAGTTCCTGCCGGTGGGCATCGCCTATGCCATCTGGTCGGGGCTGGGGATCGTCCTGATCGCGATCATCGGTTTCCTCGTCTTCGGCCAGAAGCTCGACCTGCCCGCGCTCGCGGGCATGGCGATGATCCTCGCGGGAATCCTCGTGATCCACCTGTTCTCGCGCACGGCGCCGCACTAGATGCTGCTCCTTTCCGCCCCGCCCGACCGCCACAGCCTTGTCGAGGACGCGGTCGCGTTCGTGATCGCCACCACGCTCGTGGCGCTGGGCATCGTGTTCCTCCAGACGGCCGGGCTCTTCACCGGCCAGATCGCCGGGGCGGCGCTCATCGGGTCCTACCTGGGCGGCTGGCCCTTCGGCCTGGTCTTCTTCCTTCTCAACCTGCCCTTCTATGTCTTCGCCGCCCTGCGCATGGGCTGGATGTTCACGATCAAGAGCTTCATCGCCGTCATGATGATGTCGAGCTGCACCGAGTTCTTCGCCGCCACCCTGACGATCGACATGCCGCACCCGGTCTACGGCGCGATCATCGGGTCGGTCTGCGCGGGCCTCGGCCTTCTGTCCTTCTTCCGCCACGGGGCGTCGCTGGGTGGGATCGGGATGCTGGCGCTCTATCTTCAGGACCGGTTCGACTTCCGTGCGGGCGTCACCCAGCTCATCTTCGACGCGGGCGTCTTCATCGTCGCCTTCTTCCTGTTCGACCCGATGACGGTGCTCTGGTCCCTTCTGGGCGCGGCCTTCCTGAACGTGATCATCGCGCTCAATCACCGGCGCGACCGCTACGTCGCGCGCTCCTGACGCTGCGCTCCGATTGACAGGGCGCCGCGCGCCCGTCCTGATCGCGGAAGGGAGGAAAGCCAATGCCATTCGAACGGATCGAGACCAACGGGATCACCCTGCGCGCGATGGTCGAGGGGGACGGGCCGCTCGTCGTGCTCGTCCACGGGTTCCCCGAAACCTGGTATTCCTGGCGCCACCAGATCCCGGCGCTCACCGCCGCGGGTTTCCGTGTGGCGGTCCCCGACATGCGCGGCTACGGCGGGTCGGACCGCCCCATGCCGGTCGAAGCCTACGACATGGAGACCATGACAGCCGATCTCGCCGGGCTCGCACGCGCGTTGTCGGATGAACCCGCCATCATAATCGGCCATGATTGGGGCGCGCCGCTTGCGTGGAACGCGGCCCGGCTTCACCCGGACACCTTCCGCGCCGTCGCGGGATTGTCGGTCCCCTATACCGCGCCGGGCGACCAGGCGCCCATCGACCTCTTCCGCAAGCTTTTCACCGACAAGGGCCGGTTCTTCTACCAGGTCTACTTCCAGGACGAGGGCGTGGCCGAAGCCGAGCTCGAAGCCGACCCGGAGGACAGTCTCATCAAGTTCTACTCCGCCTGGTCGGGCGAAGTCGGCCCCGGCGGGTGGCCCACGGACAAGCCGCATGGCGCGGGCGTCCTCGAAGGGATCGCGCGCCCCGAGATGCCGTTGTCGTGGCTCACCCAGGAAGACCTCGACACCTACACGGCCGATTTCGAGCGGTCGGGTTTTCGCGGCCCGCTCAACCGCTACCGCAATTCGCGCCGGGACCATGCGTTCCTGAAAGCCCATCCATCGAACCCGGTGATCCAGCAGCCAAGCCTCTTCATCGGGGGCGACCGCGATCCGGTCCTGACCATGTTCCGGGGCGACACGGCCGAGATCCTGTCGCGCGGGCTTGCCGATCTGCGCGGCTGTCACACGTTGCCCGGCGTCGGGCACTGGACCCAGCAGGAGGCCCCCGAGGCGGTCAATCGCCTGTTGATCGACTGGCTCGCCACGCTTTGACCCTTTGGGCCTAGCCATTCCGCCCGTCCCCCTGTATGGCCCGCCTGAGCAGGACTAAGGACGCAACGAATGGACCTTCGCAACATCGCCATCATCGCCCACGTGGACCACGGCAAGACCACGCTCGTGGACGAGCTTCTGAAACAGTCGGGGGCTTTCCGCGAAAACCAGGCGGTCGCCGAACGGGCGATGGATTCCAACGATCTCGAACGCGAGCGCGGGATCACCATCCTCGCCAAGGCGACGAGCGTGGAATGGAAGAGCACGCGCATCAACATCGTGGACACGCCGGGCCACGCCGACTTCGGCGGCGAGGTCGAGCGCATCCTTTCGATGGTCGACGGCGTCGTGCTGCTGGTGGACGCGGCCGAAGGCCCCATGCCGCAGACCAAGTTCGTCACCTCCAAGGCGCTGGCACTGGGCCTGCGCCCGATCGTGGTGCTCAACAAGGTCGACAAGCCGGACGCGGAGCCCGACCGCGCGCTCGACGAGGTCTTCGACCTCTTCGCGAACCTCGGTGCGGACGACGACCAGCTCGACTTCCCGCACATGTACGCCTCGGGCCGTGCCGGCTGGGCGGATGCCGAGCTCGACGGGCCGCGCAAGAACCTCGAGGCGCTCTTCAACCTGATCGTGAACCACGTACCCAAGCCGCGCCAGATCGCCCACCAGGACGAGGATTTCTCGATGCTGGCGACCACGCTCGGCGCGGATCCGTTCCTGGGCCGCATCCTCACGGGCCGGGTCGAGAGCGGCCGGCTCAAGGCCGGGGCCACGGTGCAGGCGATCAGCCGCATCGGGCAGAAGATCGAACAATTCCGGGTCTCCAAGATCCTCGCCTTCCGCGGCCTCGGCCAGACCGAGATCGAAGAGGCGGTCGCGGGCGACATCGTCTCGCTCGCCGGGATGGCCAAGGCGACCGTGTCGGACACGATCTGCGCGCTGGCGGTCGACGAGCCGCTGGAAGCCCAGCCGATCGACCCGCCGACCATCACCGTCACCTTCGGCATCAACGACAGCCCCCTCGCGGGCCGCGATGGCAAGAAGGTGCAGAGCCGCGTCATCCGCGACCGCTTGATGAAGGAAGCCGAATCCAACGTGGCGATCAAGATCGCCGACACGCCGGGCGGCGAGGCCTTCGAGGTCTCGGGTCGCGGCGAACTCCAGATGGGCGTCCTGATCGAGAACATGCGCCGCGAGGGATTCGAACTGTCGATCTCGCGCCCGCAGGTCATCATGCGCGAACAGGATGGCCAGACGATGGAGCCGGTCGAGGAAGCCACCATCGACGTGGACGACGAATATTCCGGCGCCGTGATCGAGAAGCTCACCGGCACCCGCAAGGGCGAACTGGTCGAGATGAAGCCGGCGGGTGCCGGCAAGACGCGCATCGTGGCCCACGTGCCGTCGCGCGGTCTCATCGGCTACCACGGCGAATTCCTCACCGACACGCGCGGCACCGGCGTGCTGAACCGCGTCTTCCACGGCTGGACCCCGCACAAGGGCGCGATCCCGGGCCGGCGCGCGGGCGTTCTGATCTCGATGGAGGATGGCGAGGCCGTGGCCTATGCCCTGTGGAACCTCGAGGAGCGCGGCAAGATGTTCGTTTCGCCGCAGGAGAAGGTGTACCAGGGCATGATCATCGGTGAGCACAGCCGGGAAAACGACCTCGAGGTGAACCCGCTCAAGGGCAAGAAGCTCACCAACGTCCGTGCCTCGGGCACCGACGACGCGGTGCGCCTGACCCCGCCGACCATCCTGTCGCTGGAAGAGGCCATCGCCTACATCAACGACGACGAGCTGGTCGAGGTCACACCGAACGCGATCCGGCTGCGCAAGCGCCACCTGGACCCGCACGAGCGCAAGCGGGCGGCCAAGGCGAACGGCTGAGGCCCCGCGCCCACCCATTGAAACGAAAACACCGGCGCCCGATGGACGCCGGTGTTTTCATGTCGGGACGCCGGATGGGCGGCGATGCGGGACCGGCTTACTCGCTCGTCTCCACGATCATCAGTTCGCGCTCGGATGCACCCTTCGCGTGGCTCAGGGCCTCCTGGTATTCCGGCGAGTGATAGCAGGCCTCGGCCGCCTCCACGCTGTCGAACTTCGCGACCACGTTGCGCGGGCGCTCCTTGCCCTCCAGTTGCACGAAGCGGCCGCCGCGGGCGATGAACTTGCCGCCGTGCTTGGCGATCGCGGGACCGGCGAGTTCGGCGTATTTGCCATAGGCGTCGGCGTCCGTGACGGTGACGTGGGCGATCCAGAGTGCGGGCATCTTATCCTCCGATGATTGTTTTCGCGGCTTGGATGGCGGCGTCGGCGTTGGACGGATCCTTGCCGCCACCCTGGGCCATGTCGGGACGGCCGCCGCCGCCCTTGCCGCCCAGCTCGGCCACCGCCGCGCGCACGAGGTCCACGGCCGATACCTTGTCGGTCAGGTCGTCGGTCACGCCGGCGGCCACGGCCGCCTTGCCGTCCACGTCGGCGACGAGAAGCACGGCGCCGGTCCCGAGCCGCGTCTTGTGCTCGTCGATCAGCGGCGGCAGGTCACGCCCGGACACGCCGGACAGGACCTGGGCGAAGAACGGCACGCCGTTCACCTCTTCCGCCTCGGGTGCGGCAGCGCCGCCGCCGGACATGGCGAGCTCGCGGCGCAGTTTGGCCACTTCGTCCTCGAGCTTGCGGCGCTCGTCCATCAGCGTCTTCACGCGGTCCACGACCTCGGCCGGCTGGGTCTTGAGCGTACCGGCCACCTCGGCCATGCGCTGGGCTTCCTCCTGGAGGTAGGCGAAGGCCTCTTTCCCCGTCAGCGCCTCGATCCGGCGCACGCCGGCCGACGACGCGCTGTCGCCCAGGATCACGCACAACCCGATGTCGCCGGTGCGGTTCACGTGGGTACCGCCGCACAGCTCGATCGAGTAGGTGTTGCCGTCGGTCCCCTTGCCGGTCGGCGACTTGCCCATCGACACCACGCGCACCTCGTCACCGTATTTCTCGCCGAAAAGCGCCTGCGCCCCGATCTCGCGGGCATCGTCCGGCGTCATGATGCGGGTCTCGACCGGCGCGTTCTGGCGGATGTAGGCATTCACCTCGCGGCTGACGTTCGCCATCTCCTGCGCGGTGAGCGCCTTGGTGTGGCTGAAGTCGAAACGCAGCCGGTCGGGCGCGTTGAGCGAGCCGCGCTGCGCCACGTGATCGCCCAGCTCCTCGCGCAGCGCCTCGTGGATGAGGTGCGTGGCGGAGTGGTTGGCGCGGATCGCGGTGCGGCGCAGGTGGTCGACCGACAGCTCGGCGCCCTGTCCCACGGAGAGCTCGCCGTCCTCGACGGTGGCGAAATGGATGAAGACGCCCGCGACCTTCTTGGTGTCGCGCACGCGTGCCTTGCCCGTCTCGGACGCGATCAGGCCGGTGTCGCCCACCTGGCCGCCAGCTTCCGCGTAGAACGGGGTCTGGTTCACGACCAGCTGGACCTCTTCGCCCTTGCCCACGCGGTCGACGCGCGCGCCGTCATGGACGAGCGCCATGATCTGGCCCTCGGCATGTTCCGTGTCGTAGCCCAGGAACTCGGTCGTGCCCTTCTCCTCGGCGATGTCGAACCAGATGGTCGCATCCGCGGCCTCGCCGGAACCGGACCAGGCCGCGCGTGCCTTGGCCTTCTGCTCCGCCATCGCCGCATCGAAGCCCTCGGTATCCACGATGCGCTCACGCTCGCGCAGCGCGTCCTGCGTGAGGTCGAGGGGGAAGCCGTAGGTGTCGTAGAGCTTGAACGCCGCCTCGCCCGGCAGTGCGGCGCCCTCGGGCAGCTTGCCCAGCTCTTCGTCGAGCAGCTTCAGGCCCCGGTCGAGCGTCGCCTTGAACCGGGTTTCCTCGGTCAGGAGCGTCTCCTCGATCAGCGACTGGGCGCGCCCCAGCTCCGGGTATGCCTGCCCCATAAGGCCCACGAGCGTCGGCACGAGCCGGTGCATCACCGGGTCCTGCGCGCCCAGCAGGTGCGCGTGACGCATCGCGCGGCGCATGATCCGGCGCAGCACGTAACCCCGGCCTTCGTTCGAGGGCATCACGCCGTCGGCGATCAGGAACGAAGTCGAGCGCAGGTGATCGGCGATCACCCGGTGGTGGACGTTGTGGTCGCCATACGGGTCGACCCCGGTCTGGTGCGCCGAGGATTCGATCAGCGCCTTGAAGAGGTCGGTGTCGTAGTTGTCGTGGCTGCCCTGGAGCAGTGCCCCGATCCGCTCCAGCCCCATGCCGGTGTCGATCGACTGCATGTCGAGTTCGCGCATCGAGCCGTCCTCGAACTGCTCGTTCTGCATGAAGACGATGTTCCAGATCTCGATGAACCGGTCCCCGTCCTCTTCGGGCGAGCCCGGAGGGCCACCCCAGATGTGATCGCCGTGGTCGTAGAAGATCTCGGTGCAGGGGCCACAGGGGCCGGTCGGCCCCATCTGCCAGAAGTTGTCGGAGGTCGCGATGCGGATGATCCGGTCCTCCGGCACGCCGACCTTCTTCCAGATCTCGAACGCCTCGTCGTCGGTGTGGAAGACGGTGGCGTAGAGCTTGTCCTTCGGAATGCCGAATTCCTTGGTGATCAGCTCCCAGGCGAACGGGATCGCCTCTTTCTTGAAGTAGTCCCCGAAAGAGAAGTTGCCGAGCATCTCGAAGAACGTGTGGTGGCGCGCGGTGTAGCCCACGTTGTCGAGGTCGTTGTGCTTGCCGCCGGCGCGCACGCATTTCTGCGCGGTGGTCGCGCGGGTGTAGTCGCGGTGCTCGACCCCGGTGAACAGGTTCTTGAACTGAACCATGCCGGAGTTGGTGAACATCAGCGTCGGGTCGTTGCGGGGGACAAGCGGGCTGCTGTCCACGACCCGGTGGCCGTTTTTCTCGAAGTAGCCGAGGAAGGTGGAGCGGATATCGTTCAGGCTGGCCATTGGTGCGGTCCGGGCGTTCGAAGGTTTCGGTTCGCCCGGTTTATCGGCGGCTCGGCCAAGTGTCCACCACGACGAAAAAAGGCGGGCCGCGGCCCGCCTTCTCCGAGGTATTTCCTTGGGCGTCGCCGCCGGACGCGCCTATTCCTCGACGACGTCCGCGTCGTCGAAATCACCGCCCCTCATGTCGAAGTCGAGCCCGTGGGCGGCACGGATCTTGTCTTCGATCTCGAGCGCGATCGAGGGGTTTTCCTTGAGGAACGTCTTGGAATTCTCACGCCCCTGCCCGATGCGTTCGTCACCGTAGCTGAACCATGCACCCGATTTCTCGACCACGCCGGCCTTCACCCCGAGATCCAGCAGTTCGCCGGTCTTCGAGATGCCCTCGCCGTACATGATGTCGAACTCGACCTGCTTGAACGGCGGCGCGACCTTGTTCTTCACGACCTTCACGCGGGTGGCGTTGCCCACGACCTCGTCGCGGTCCTTGATCGCGCCGATGCGCCGGATGTCGAGGCGCACGGAGGAATAGAACTTGAGCGCGTTGCCCCCGGTGGTGGTTTCGGGCGAGCCGAACATCACGCCGATCTTCATCCGGATCTGGTTGATGAAGACCACCATGCAGTTCGAGCGCGAAATGGAGCCGGTGAGTTTGCGCATCGCCTGGCTCATCAGCCGGGCCTGAACGCCGACGCTGGAATCACCCATGTCGCCCTCGAGCTCGGATTTCGGGGTGAGCGCGGCGACCGAGTCGACCACGACCATGTTCACCGCACCCGAACGCACCAGCGTATCGACGATTTCGAGCGCCTGTTCGCCGGTGTCGGGCTGCGAGATCAGGAGTTCGTCGAGATCCACGCCAAGGCGCTTGGCGTATTGCGGGTCGAGCGCATGTTCGGCGTCGACGAAGGCGCAGACGCCGCCCTTCTTCTGTTCCTCGGCCACGCAATGAAGCGTCAGCGTCGTCTTGCCGGAGCTTTCGGGACCATAGACCTCGATGATCCGGCCCTTCGGCAGGCCGCCGATCCCCAGGGCGATGTCGAGCCCCAGCGACCCGGTCGAGGTCGAGGCGATCTCGGCCACCGGGTTGTCGGCGCCGAGCTTCATGATCGAGCCCTTGCCGAACTGCCGCTCGATCTGGGCCAGGGCCGAATCGAGCGCTTTCTGCTTCTCGCTGTCGCGTTTCATATCGAGATCCAGGAGGTTTGCGGTTGCCATGTTTCCGATCCTTATTCCACACCCGGTGCCGGGCAGCAATTGTGCTCTTGTTCGCCTCTTGTTCTTGCGACCTTCATGCGGAACAAAAGAGAACATTTCAAGAAAATTCTACCCTTCCACTGTGACCAGCGGAGGGTTAAGAAACCTTTTACGTCGGCGGGGTGCCGATTTTACGGCCGGAAAACAGGTGCTTGGCTCAGTGGAGCTGGTCGGCGACCGTGGCGGCAAGCGCCTTGAGCGAGAACGGTTTGGGCAGAAAGACCGCGTTCGGGATCCGCATCTGGTGGTCGGCGACCGATTCCTCCGCGTAGCCGGAAACGAACACCACCTTCACGCCGGGTCGGTCTTCCAGCGCGCGGCTCACCCAGGTCGGCCCGTCCATGCCGGGCATGATCACGTCGGTCACGACCACGTCCACGGCAAGCTCCGGGTCCTCGAGCAGCGCGAGCGCGGTTTCGGCGTTGTCCGCCTCGAGCACGGTGTGACCGCGCAGGGACAAGGCGCGCGAAGCGAAGGCGCGCACCGGCCCCTCGTCCTCGACCAGGAGCACGGTGCCCGCCGGATCGTCGCCCCCGCCCCCGTGGGTGGGCTGCGGCAGGGACGCCGCGGGGGCATCCTCCCGCGACTCGCCGGCCCCCTGCGGCAGGTCGTGAACCGGGAAATAGAGCGTGAAGGTCGTGCCGGCCCCTTCGACGGAATCGACGAAGATGAAGCCGCCCGACTGCTTCACGATGCCATAGGCCATCGACAGACCAAGCCCGGTCCCCTTCCCCGCCAGCTTGGTGGTGTGGAAGGGTTCGAAGATCTTGTTGAGGCGCGATGGCGCAATGCCGACGCCCGTGTCGATCACGCGGATCGTCACGTAATCGCCGCGGGGAACCCGCACCCGGTCGCGCTCGAGCGGCTCGGCAAGCGTGACGTTATGCACCTCGAGCCGCACCGTGCCGCCCTCGGGCATCGCGTCGCGCGCGTTCACCACCAGGTTCATCACCACCTGTTCCAGCTGGCGCACGTCGGCGCGCACCGGGTGCACGTCCGCGTCATGGACATAGTCGAGCTGGACCGTCTCGCCCACCAGCCGGCCCAGCAGATGCACGAGGTCGGCCATGCTGTCTGACAGGTCGATCACGTCCGGGCGCAGCGTCTGCTTGCGCGAAAACGCCAGGAGCTGGCCAACGAGCGCCGCGGCCCGGTTGGTGTTCTGCGAGATCTGCTTGAGGTCCGCGTAATCGGGGTCTTCCTCTTCATGGCGCAGGAGGAGCAGATCGCAATGGCCGGTGATCGCGGTCAGCAGGTTGTTGAAATCATGCGCCACGCCCCCGGCCAGCTGGCCGATCGCCTGCATCTTCTGGCTCTGGACGAACTGGTGCTCGAGCGATTTGAACTCGGTGGCGTCGTTCAGCACGACGATCAGAACGTCCGTCCCGGCCACCTGCATCCGTTCCAGCGCGATTTGAAGGAACCGTTCTTCATCGGGCAGCACAGCGCGCACCGTTTCGGTACGCCCAAGATTGCGCCCCCGCCACGCCTCTTCCAGCCAGTCGCCCACGGGCCGCCCCAACCCCTCCACCAACGCCGCGAGGGGCCGTCCGACCGCTTCTTCACAGCCCAGGAGCCGCCGGGCATGTGCATTGGCGGCGGCGACCTCGCCGGACCGGTCGAGCTTCAGCAGCGGAATCGGCAAGGCCTCGATCAAAGGCCAGCCGCCCGCGTCGATCGTCGTGGGCGCGTGGTCGGGGACGAGGTAAATTTCCCGTTCATCCGCTCCGCGCGCCATCTCTGCAACCCGCACGCTCACCGGGCCGCGCGCGCCCTGGAGCACGTGGATGTGGCCCGGTCGGAGCGGCAGGTCGGTGAACACGCGGTCCAGCGTTGTCTCCGCCCCGCCCAAAAGGCGGCGCAGCGCCTCGTTCATGTCAAGGATCGTGCCCGCGCCAGACACGCGCATCATCGGCATCGCGATGTCCTCACCGGCCCGGGCCGGTTCCGGTGCACCCCGCACCTCGTCGATACGCCACATGAAACGCGCCGCACCCACCTGGTGCACGGACAGGTCAAGGCGCCCGCCGGGAATCGGCACACCCTCCCGGGCGGCGCCGAGCGCCTGTGCGCGGTTCTGCATGCGGTAGAGGATGGTGGCGGGTTCGAGGCACAGGGGCGCCAGGACGTCGGCCAGCGCGCGCCCTGGCCGGGCGTCCAGCGCATCGCGCGCCGCATCGTTGGCCAGGTCGACCGCCCCGTCCCCGTCGGCGATCAACGTGGGCGTCCGGTCGTCGCGTGTGAAGCTGCGCAGGACGTTTTCCAGCAACCTGTGGCGTTGCCGGTGGTGCCAGAGCAGACCGGCCACGATCCCGGCCACAGCCCAGAAGGTCGCGCCCAGGGTGACGAGGAAGAGCGCGGCAGCGGGCGATCCGGACACCAGCGCGGCCAGGAGCGCAATGGCCCCGAGCCCCGGCAGAATCCACAACCGCGGCGCCAGCGTCTGCGCAACGCGGGTCACAGGGCCGGGTGTCAGGAGCGTCAGGGACAAGAGGCCACCAAGGTTGATTCGTGCGCCCCAACTTTGGACGCTTCAACGTTAACAGCAGCTTAAGCGAAGATCGGCCTGCAATCTACGGTTGTGAACCGGATGGTTCACGCTCAAGCACGGCAAGGTAGAACCCGTCGCCACCGTCGAGCGGGGTGAACCGATGCTCGGCGACCCCGCGCCAACCCGGGGTCCGTTCGATGAAGTGCTTGATCTGCCTCCCATTTTCCGCATCGAGCAGGGAACAGGTGGCATAGGCCAGCCGCCCGCCGGGGGCGACGCGCGGCGCGATCTCGTCGAGGATTTCGGCCTGGGTCCGGCAGAGCTCGGCAAGGCCCGTTTCACTGAGGCTCCACTTCCCCTGCGGGTTGCGCCGCCAGCTTCCCGAGCCTGAACACGGCGCGTCGGCGAAGACGAGGTCGAAGCCGCGCCCGGCCGTCCCCGGCGCGATCCGCGCGATATCGACACCCGCGCGCCGGGCGCGCTCCGGCAGGTCGGACATGCGCCGGCCGTCGATGTCATGGGCCGTGACCTCCGCCCCGCGCGCAGCGAGGGCGAGCGCCTTGCCCCCGCCCCCGGCGCAGTAATCCAGCACACGCAGCCCCGGCGTGACGTGAAGCGCGTCGACGACCGCCTGGCTCGCGGCGTCCTGCAATTCCACCAGCCCCTCTTGGAAGGCCTTGCTTCGCGCCACGCGCCGGGCGCCGGTCGTGACCTCGAGCGCCGTGTCGGACAGGGTATGCGGCCGGGTTTCGATGCCCTCTTCCGCCAGCGCAGCGCGCGCCGCATCGCGGGTGGTGCGGGCGAGGTTCGCGCGCAGGAAGACCGGGGCGCGGTCACGCAGCGCGTCGGTAATGGGGCCCGCGTCGGGACCAAGACTTTCGGAAAGATGGGGCCAGAGCCAGTCCGGCATGTCGTGACGCACGGGGTCCGGCTGCGTGGCAAGATCGACCGTGTCGCGTTCGCTGTCCGCAAGCGGCGCGGGCGCGAAGCGTTCCCCGGTGAAGATCGTGTCCGGGTCCACGCCGGCGGCCCGCAGACCGCCCAGCACAAGCCCGCGCCCGGTCTCGCTCCCGCCGAGGGCGGCGAACGAGCGGCGGCAACGCGCGGCGTCATAGACGATGTCGCGGATCGCGGCCCGGTCCTTCGACCCGGCATAGCGGTTCTGGCGCGCCCAGCGGGTCAGAACGGCCTCGAGCGCATCGCCGCCCAGCCAGGCATCGAGCACCTCGATCGCGGCCGCCTGCCGCGCGGCGGGCGTCATGCCTCACCCATCGGATAAAGATATGCCCGCAAGCCCCTCAAATATCAGCCGGCCCGGTAGTTCGGGCTTTCGCGGGTGATGGCCACGTCGTGGACGTGGCTTTCCTTGAGCCCGGCGCCGGTGATGCGCACGAAATTCGCGTATTTGCGCATCTCGTCCACGGTGGCGTTGCCGGTGTATCCCATTGCGGCCCGCAGACCGCCGACGAGCTGGTGGACCACCGCGCCGGCCGGACCCTTGTAGGGCACCTGCCCCTCGATCCCTTCGGGCACGAGCTTGTCGGAGGCGGCGTCCTTCTGGAAATACCGGTCCGCCGAGCCGCGTGCCATCGCGCCCATGCTGCCCATGCCCCGGTAGCTCTTGAACGAGCGGCCCTGGTAGAGGATCACCTCGCCCGGGCTTTCGTCGGTCCCCGCGATCATCGAACCGACCATCGCGCAGGACGCGCCGGCGGCGATCGC
Source organism: Maritimibacter harenae (assembly GCF_009882975.1). Lineage (GTDB taxonomy): Bacteria > Pseudomonadota > Alphaproteobacteria > Rhodobacterales > Rhodobacteraceae > Maritimibacter > Maritimibacter harenae. The sequence goes on along the minus strand of NZ_WTUX01000011.1, from coordinate 518,371 downwards.
CTTGGCGAAGTCGCCGGAAAACTTGATGCCGCCGTCGGCGATGATCGGCACGCCGGACTTGTCGGCCTCGGCCACGCTGTCCATGATGGCGGTGAGCTGCGGCACGCCGACGCCCGCGACCATGCGGGTGGTGCAGATCGAGCCAGGGCCGATCCCCACCTTCACGGCATCCGCACCCGCGTCGATAAGTGCGCGGGTGGCCGCGGCGGTGGCCACGTTGCCCGCGATGACCTGCACCTCGTTCGAGATGCGCTTGGCCCGCGTCACAGCCTCGAGCACACCGCGCGAATGGCCGTGGGCGGTGTCGATCACGACGATGTCGGCGCCCGCGTCGACCAGCGCCTCGGTCCGTTCGAAGCCCGCGTCCCCCACGCTGGTGGCGGCCGCGACGCGCAGGCGGCCCAGGTCGTCCTTGCAGGCGGTGGGGTTCAGCACGGCCTGCTCCGTGTCGCGCAGCGTGAGCAGCCCGGTGAGCTTGCCCGCGGCGTCGGTGACCAAAAGCTTCTCGATCCGGCGCGACTTCATCAGGCTGATCGCCTCGTCGCGGTCGGCGGGCTCCTTCAGGATGGCCAGGTTCTCGGAGGTCATCATCACGCGCACCGGCGTGTCTTCGTGCTGGGCGAAGCGCATGTCGCGGTTGGTGACGATCCCGACCACCCGGCGTTCTTCGTCGACCACCGGGAAGCCGGTGAAGCCGTAGCGTTCCGTGAGCGCCTTGGCGTCGGCCAGCGTCTGGTTCGGGGTCAGCGTCACCGGGTTGTAGACGATCCCGCTTTCGAAACGCTTCACGCGCCGCACTTCGCGGGATTGCTCTTCGACCGAAAGGTTCTTGTGGATCACACCGATCCCCCCGACCTGCGCCATTGCGATGGCCATGCGGGCCTCGGTCACCGTGTCCATCGCCGAGGACAGGAGCGGGATGTTCATCTTGATGGACTTGGTCACGTAGGTCGAGGTGTCCGCCGTGGAGGGCAGCACCGTGCTTTCGGCAGGAACCAGTAGAACATCATCGAAGGTCAGCGCCTCGCGAATCTCCATGAGAGGTCTCCTTTGGAGGGATCGTTTGGCACTTCCCTATTTCACGCGTGCGCGGGAATGGAAAGGGGGCATGGGGCGAAATACGCAGTCGTGAGCGCCTCCGGGCCCCTTTGGGGCGTCAGGAGGCCGTCACGTCCTCGTCGTAGATCCAGTCGTAGCGCCCGAGCACGGTCTCCGGCGAGACGCGGCCGGCGAGCCTGAGCGCGCCGTGACCCACGAACCGCAAAAGCGGGTTGGCGTAGTGGTAGTTGCGGGCGTTCGCATTGGCCGCCTCGATCACCCGCGCGGCGCGGTGGCGGCGGCGGGCCTGGAAGAGTGCCGGGCCCTCGTCGAGCCCGGCCAAGGCCAGGCTGTCGCCCAGCACCCAGGCGTCTTCCAGCGCCATGACCGCGCCCTGGGCCATGAAGGGCAGCGTCGGGTGCGCCGCGTCCCCCAGCATGACCGCCGGACCCTTGTGCCACTGGTCGGCGACCGCGTGGCGGAAGAGCCCCCAAATGTTCACCCGGTCGACCCGGTCGAGATGCGCGCGCGTCGTCGGGGCGAAACCCGCGAAGGCGCGGCGCAGGTTGGCCGGGTCGTCCTCGTGGTGCCACCCCTCCTCGGCCCAGCCGCCGCGCTCTTCGACCGCGACGATGTTGACCTGGCTACGGTCGCGCAGCGGATAGGTGACAAGATGGCGGCCCGGCCCCATGAAAACGCGCGCCTCGACCGGCTCGTCGCCCGTGGCAGGCACGATCGCGCGCCAGGCGACCTGTCCGGTGAAGAAGGGCGTGCGTTTGCCGTTCAGCACGTGGCGCAGGCGGGAATGGAGCCCGTCGGCGCCGACGAGGAAGGGCACGTCCCGATCCGCCTGCCCCTCGATCGCCAGGGTCGCATGCGTATCGCCAAGCGTGATGTCGGTGACATGGACGCCCGTCTCGACCACGACGCCCAGCTCCTGCGCGCGCTCGAGCAGCACGGAGATGATGTCGGCGCGGTGAACCAGGAGGAATTCCTGGCGCGGGCGAAGGCCGGCGAGATCCATGCGCAGGACGCTGCGGTCGGACAGGCCGTCGATCAGGTGCACGGCGCGCGAGCGCGGGCTCATGGCACGCAGCGCGTCACCGGCCCCGATCGCGTCGAGCACGCGCAACCCGTTGGGGCTGACCTGGATTCCCGCGCCCACCTCGCGCACCGCGTCGGCCTGCTCCAGAACACGCACCCGTGCACCGCGCATCGCGAGCGCACAGGCAGTGGCGAGCCCGCCGACACCGGCGCCCAGAACGCAAATCGACTGCCCGATCAGCATGGAAACTCCACAAAAAAGGCACCGGGGCGTTGCCGCCACGGTGCCGGTTCAACTCCTCCTCCCATCGCGGGCGTTCAATCGTCGCGATGAACCTTTTCACGCCGCTCGTGACGTTCCTGAGCCTCAAGGCTCAACGTCGCGATCGGGCGGGCATCCAGCCGCTTGAGCGAGATCGGTTCCCCGGTCTCCTCGCAATAGCCGTATTCGCCTTCCTCGATCCGGCGCAGCGCAGCGTCGATCTTGGCGACGAGCTTGCGTTGGCGGTCACGGGTGCGCAGTTCGAGGGCCCTGTCGGTTTCCTCGGATGCACGGTCGGCGATGTCGGGTATGTTGCGGGTGCTGTCCTGGAGACCTTCGATCGTGTTCTTGCTGTCGCCCAGAAGTTCGGCTTTCCAGTTCAACAGCTTGACGCGGAAGTATTCCAGTTGCCGTTCATTCATGAAAGGTTCGTCTTCAGCCGGCTTGTAATCGTCCGGCAGGAAGGTTTCCGCCTTCATCCCACTCTCCTCTTCAACCCCGGAGGCCTCGATATTATCAGAACTGTTTACCATCTCGCGGTCTCCTGCGTGCCGTGTATCCCAGCGTCGGGACGATGTCACTACACAAACCAATGGCGTTGTTCACGTTTCGGCCTAAGCGCCTCGGATCGTGGCAGGAATTTGCCCGTGTGTGGCTAAAACGCCCGTTCGGACGGCAGGACCGTGGTCTGCGCCCGCGTTGCCGGGCCCGCGAAATGGACGATCCGGACCACGGGAGGATGCGCGACTCGCCCCCGTGCCGTCACGTTCGCGCGCAACCGGCTTGCATGTCCCCGCCCCGCCCGGATAGCAGGTAGGCGAAGCTGCCGGAGAGAACCATGCGTTTTGAAAGCACCAAGGATTACGTCGCCACCGAGGACCTCGCCATCGCCGTGAACGCGGCGGTCGCGCTGGAGCGTCCGCTGCTGGTGAAGGGCGAACCGGGCACGGGCAAGACCGAGCTTGCCAAGCAGGTCGCCGCCTCGCTGGGCCTGCCGATGATCGAGTGGAACATCAAGTCCACCACCCGCGCCCAGCAGGGCCTTTACGAATACGACGCCGTCAGCCGCCTGCGCGACAGCCAGCTGGGCGACGAGCGCGTGCACGACGTGGCCAACTACATCAAGAAGGGCAAGCTCTGGCAGGCCTTCGAGGCCGAGGAGAAAGTCGTGCTCCTGATCGACGAGGTCGACAAGGCGGACATCGAGTTCCCCAACGACCTGCTCCAGGAGCTCGACAAGATGGAGTTCCACGTCTACGAGACCGGCGAGACGATCCGGGCCAAGAACCGCCCCGTGGTCATCATCACCTCGAACAATGAAAAGGAACTGCCGGACGCCTTCCTGCGCCGCTGTTTCTTCCATTATATCAAATTCCCCGACATGGACACGATGCGCGAGATCGTCGAGGTCCACCACCCGGGCATCAAGGAACAGCTCCTGACCACCGCGCTCACGCAGTTCTACGAGATCCGCGAACAGGCGGGGCTGAAGAAGAAGCCCTCGACGTCCGAAGTGCTCGACTGGCTCAAGCTGCTCTTGGCCGAGGACATGTCGCCCGAAGATCTCCAGCGCGACGGGGCGACGGCGCTTCCCAAGCTCCACGGCGCGCTTCTCAAGAACGAGCAGGACGTGCACCTGTTCGAGCGCCTGGCCTTCCTCGCCCGCCGCGAGGGGCGCTGAGCCGGCCCTGACCGCGCCACTTCGACGACGCCCGCGCCCCGGTGCGGGCGTTTTCGATTCGGGAAGGCCACGCCACATTGGCGCCCGATTTTCGCGTCCGCGTGTTGTGGAAAGGGCGCGAAAGCGCCCCAATATCTTGAGACACCACTGTTTCGCGCCACGCGACAACCCGTTTTCCGCCCCAATTTCGCCACTTTCCGCTTTGGAGAATCCATCCCCATGCCCTACTCCTTGAAGGGCCTGGGGGGGCGCAGAACGGTGTGCGTGTATTGTGTTGGGAGACAATACGACATTCGCCGTCCGATCGTTGACGCGTGCGGACGAGCCCCAGTGGCGCAGCCTCTGGTCAGATTACCTGCGGTTCTACGAGAGCGCGGTGTCGGAAGAGGTGTATGCCACCACCTTCGCCCGGCTGCTCTCCGACGATGAACCACAGCATGCCCTGATCGCCGAGGCCGACGGGCGCCTCGTGGGACTGGTCCACTTCCTCTATCACCGGCACAACTGGCGCATCGAGGATGTCTGCTACCTGCAGGACCTCTATGCCGACCCTGCCATGCGCGGGCGCGGCGTGGGACGGGCGTTGATCGAGGCGGTCTATGCCGCCGCCGATCGCAACGGGACGCCCTCGGTCTACTGGATGACGACGGACAACAACGCCCGGGCCAGGCTTCTTTACGATCGGATCGGCGAAGTGACGCCGTTCATCAAGTATCAGCGGGGGTAGGCGAATGATCGGACACAGGGTGATCGTGGGGACCGTCGTCGGGGCGGCGCTGGTCTTGGCCGGCTGCACCGGCGCGTTGCAGTCGCCCGCCCCGGGCGCACCGCTCGAGGTGGCCGCGCGCCAGTTCAACATGCCGACGGACCTGCCGCCGATGAAGGCCTTCCACGCCGCTGCCCGCCCCGCGCCGGAGCGGCCCAACGGGCAGATCGCCACGGATTTCCTCGACCTCGTGTTCGAACTGGAAAGCGGCCGGTCCCTGCCCGTCCTGTCACGCTTCGAGGGGCCGGTATCGGTGCGCGTGGTGGGTGCGCGCCCCCAACTGCTCGACGCCGAGCTCGACCGCCTGCTGGCGCGCCTGCGCGAGGAGGCGCAGATCGACATCAGCCGCGTCGCCGGCCGTCAGCCCGCCTCCATCACGCTCGAAGTGGTCCCGAAGCGCAGCTTGCAGGCCCTGGTTCCGGGGGCCGCCTGCTTCGTCGCGCCCAACGTGTCGGGCTGGTCGGAGTACCGCGCCAAGCGCAATCGGCCAGAAACCGACTGGACCCAGCTCACCACGCGCCGCCGCATGGCCGTCTTCATCCCGGGCGACGTGGCGCCCCAGGAGATGCGCGATTGCCTGCATGAGGAGGTGGCCCAGGCGCTGGGCCCGGTGAACGACCTCTACCGGCTCTCCGACAGCGTCTTCAACGACGACAACTTCCACACCGTTCTGACCGGCTTCGACATGCTGATCCTGCGCGCCGTCTACGCGCCCGAGCTGCATTCGGGCATGAGCCGCGAAACGGTCGCCGCGCGCCTGCCCGAAGTGCTGGCCCGGCTCAACCCGGCCGGGGGGACCGGCACGCCCACCGACCGCGCGCCCTCGCCCCGCGCCTGGAAGGACGCGATCGAGACCGCGCTGGCAGGCGGGAGCCCCACGTCGGTGCGCCGCGCCGCCGCCACCCGCGCCGTCGACATGGCGCGCGCCAACGGCTGGCACGACACCCGCCTCGCCTTCTCGCTCTTCGCGCTGGGCCGGCTGAACCTTGGCATCAACTCAGACCTCGCGCTCGCGGCGTTCCGCGAGGCCGAGGCGATCTACGACAGCCTGCCCGACACGCGGCTCCAGGCCGCGCACATGGGCGTGCAGCTGGCGGCCCACGCGCTGTCGCTGGGCCGCGGAGAACGGGCGATGGCCATCGTGGACAAGCATCTGGCCGCCGTGCAATCGGCGCAGAACGCCGCCCTCCTCGCCACGCTTCTGATGATCAAGGCCGAGGCGCTGGCGCTCCTCGGGCGCGACGCTGAAGCGCAGCTCGTCCGTCTCGACAGTCTGGGCTGGGCGCGATATGGCTTCGGTTCCGACGACGAGGTGGGGGCGCGGCTCATGGAAATCGCCGCCATTTCGCCGGTCAACCGAAGCTGACCCCGACCGGGGCGGCCCAGCCCCGGGAGGATGCATGATCGTCATAGCCTTCGCCATCTTCGGAGCCCTTCTGGGGGCCTACCAGGCGCGCAAGCGCGGCGGCCAGCGGCTCGACCTCGCGCAATACGCGACGGCCTACGGGTTGGCTTTTGCAATCCTCGGCCTCTTTGTTACCGTCTTCCTCAGCCGAGGCCTGTAACAGGAGCGTTCCTCCCCGTGTTCATCCCCTTCTTCGAAACGCTGCGCGCCAACAAGGTGCCGGTCAGCCTGCGTGAATACCTCACCTTCCTCGAGGGCATGAAGGCGGGACTGGCCACCTATGACGTGGAAGCCTTCTACTACCTCGCGCGCGCCGCGATGGTGAAGGACGAACGCAACCTCGACAAGTTCGACCGGGCCTTCGCGCAGACCTTCGAAGGGCTCGAGGCGATCACCTTCGACCAGGTGCTCGAGGCCGTCGACATCCCCGGCGACTGGCTGGAGAAGATGGCCGAGAAGCACCTCAGCGAAGAGGAAAAGGCCGAGATCGAGGCGCTGGGCGGTTTCGACAAGCTGATGGAAACGCTGAAGGAACGGCTCGAGGAACAGACCGAGCGCCACCAGGGCGGCTCCAAGTGGGTCGGCACCGCCGGCACTTCGCCGTTCGGCGCCTACGGCTACAACCCCGAGGGCGTGCGCATCGGCCAGAAGGAAAGCCGCCACCAGCGCGCGGTGAAGGTCTGGGACAAGCGCGAATTCAAGAACCTCGACGACTCGGTCGAACTGGGGACGCGCAACATCAAGGTGGCCCTCAAACGCCTGCGCAACTGGGCGCGCGACGGGGCGCACGAAGAGCTCGACCTCGACAACACGATCCGCTCCACCGCCGAACACGGCTACCTCGACGTGAAGACCCGGCCCGAACGGCGCAACGCGGTGAAGGTGCTCCTGTTTCTCGACGTGGGCGGCTCGATGGACCCGCACATCAAGGTGGTGGAAGAGCTGTTCTCGGCCGCGCGGGCCGAATTCAAGCACCTGGAATACTACTACTTCCACAACTGCCTCTACGAAGGCGTCTGGCGCGACAACCGCCGGCGCTGGTCCGAGCAGACGCCGACCTGGGACGTGCTCCACACCTACGGCTCCGACTACAAGTGCATCTTCGTGGGCGACGCCTCCATGTCGCCCTACGAGATCGCCATGCCCGGCGGCGCGAACGAGCACTGGAATCCCGAATCCGGCGCGACCTGGCTGCAGCGCGCCCGCGACCAGTGGCCCGACAACCTCTGGATCAACCCGCTGCGCGAAAGCCACTGGCGCTACACCCAGTCGATCCAGATGATCGACGAGCTTTTCGAAGGGCGCATGGTGCCGATGACGCTCGAGGGCATCGACCGCGGCATGCGCGAGCTCGTGAGATGAGCCACCTGCGCGCCGGTTTCAGGCGGCACCCGGTGCTCTCCACGCTCTTCGTACTCGCGCTCCTCGCCGCCCTGATCTTCGCCGCCCGCACGGCGCGCGACGCGATGGGCTGGGACCAGCGTTTCGCCCATGCCCCCGAGGTGGCCGGCTGGATGACCCCGCGCTACGTGGCGCGCAGCTGGCAGGTGCCGCCCGAGGTCGTGCAGGACGCGCTGGGGCTCGACCCCGGCGACGGACGGCGCACCACCATCGCCGAGCTCGCGGCGGAACGCGGCCAACCGGCGGCAACCCTCGCGGACGCCCTCGAGCGCGACCTTTCCGCATGGATCGAGGCGCAGCCATGAGCGCGCTCTTCCTGGAACTGGTTCCGGCCTACGGTGTCCTGACCCTCGGGATCGCCACCTTCCTGTCCTGCATCGCGATGCCGATCCCCGCCTCGCTCATCATGCTGGCCGGCGGCGCCTTCGCGGCGGGCGGCGACCTCGACGTGGGGCCGACCTATGCCGCCTGCCTTCTGGGCGCGGTGACCGGCGACCAGGCGGGCTACGCGATCGGGGCACGGGGGGCCGGGCTCATCGACCGGATCGAAGCCAGCTCACGCGCCCGCGCCCGGCTCATCGCGCGGGCCCGCCGCTTCTCGATCCGCTGGGGCGCGCCCGGCGTCTTCTTCTCGCGCTGGCTGGTTAGCCCGTTGGGCCCTTACGTGAACCTGCTTTTCGGGGCCGCCCGCGCCCACCGCGCCACCTTCACCTTCTGGAGCGTGACCGGCGAAATCGTCTGGGTCTCGATCTACGTCGGGCTGGGTTACGCCTTCTCCGGCTACATTGCCCAGATCGCCGAGGTCGCCGGCAACATCGTGGGCCTGCTCGCGGCCCTGGTCCTCGCGGTCGTGCTCGCCCGGATCATATGGTCGCGACACGGGCCCCATCCCTCTTGATCGAAGCCCCCCGTACACACCATATCAAGCCATGCTCAAGTTCACCCCGATCCTCATCGCGCTCCTCTACGGTTTCGTCCTGTGGTGGTTCTCGGCCTGGCGCCTGCGCCATGAGCTCGACGCCAAGTCGACCGAGCTCGCCGACGCGCGCCTCAAGGCGCTCACGGACCGGATGGCCGGTGCGCTGGACCTGCCGCGCATCCGGGTGAACATCTACGAGATCGACCAGGTCAACGGCCTGGCCTCCCCCGACGGGCGGATCTTCATCACCCGTGGCTTCTACGAGCAATATCGCCAGGGCCGCGTCAGCGCCGAAGAACTGGCCAGCGTCATCGCGCATGAACTGGGCCACGTGGCGCTGGGCCACGCCCGACGCCGGATGATCGACTTCTCGGGCCAGAACGCCCTGCGCACGGCGCTCATCATGATCCTGGGGCGCATCATCCCCGGCATCGGCCAGATGATCGCGGGCGTGCTCACCTCGATGGTCGCCGCGCGCCTGTCGCGTTCGGACGAATACGAGGCCGACGCCTACGCCACCGCGCTCCTGATGAAGTCGGGGATCGGAACCGGCCCGCAGAAATCGCTCTTCGGCAAGCTCGAGGAGCTGACCAGGAGCCGCGCCTCGGGCCAGCCGGCCTGGCTCCTCAGCCACCCCAAGACCGACCAGCGCATCAAGGCGATCGAAACGAACGAGGCGAAGTGGTCGGGCTGACCCGCCCTTTCATCTTTCCCAAAATACGCCGGGGGTCCGGGGGCTGGCCCCCGGCCGCGTCCCGACGGGCGCAGCCCGATGGGACGCCAGACCTGTGCGCGCGAATGCGCGCGCCTTCAGACCCCGGCCGCCTCCAGCGCCTTGCCCAGCCGTGGCAGACGCGCCTTCTTCATGAGCCGGCGGATCGGCCAGGCCTCGCCCGAAAGCCGCTCGGCCTCGCCGCGTACCATCCGCGCCACGCGCATGACCGCCTCCGGGTCCTCGGCGTAAAGGCCGGTGAGGAACGGATCGGGGCTCGCCAGCGCCAGCCCCTCCTCGCCCACGATCTGGCGGGGAAAATCCTTCATGTTGAGCGTGAGCAGGATGTCGGCCGAACCCGCGATGGCGGCGGCCAGCACGTGGACGTCGTCGGGGTCCGGCAGGTAGAGCCGCGACAGGTCGCCCTTGCGCGGCTCGACCGAGGCGCGCGGCCAGGTCTCCTCGACCAGCGCGATTTCGCCCCGCGCCAGCGCCTCCTGCCCGGGGCCGAGCTTGGCGGCCGCACGCGCCCATTCCTCGAGGATCCGGCGGCTCCATTGCGGCTCGAAAAGCCCCGCGCGCGCCACCCCGAGGACGACTTCGCGCATCACCGTCGGGTAGAGCACGCAGGCGTCGATCAGGACCTTCACGCCGTCAGCCTGTAGAACAGCGCCTTGAGGTACCCGCTCTCGGCCAGCGCCGGGTGCTGCGGATGGTCGGGGCCCGCGAAACCCGTGTGGATCAACTGGCCCGCGCGGCCCGCGCGCCCGATCCCGCGGGTCGAGGCGCGGCGGAACCGGTCGAGGTCGGCGGCATGGGAACAGGAGCACAGCCCCAGGTATCCGCCCGGCGCGACCAGCGGGGCGGCCAGCCGCGCGATGCGTTCGTAGGCGCGCAGCCCGGCCTCGAGCGCCTGCTTGTTGGGCGCGAAGGCGGGCGGATCGCAGATCACCACGTCGAAGGTCTCGCCTGCCTCGCCGAGGGCGGCGAGCGTGTCGAAGGCGTCGCCCTGGCGGGCTTCGAACCGGTCGGCCATGCCGCCGGCCTCGGCCCCCTGGCGTGCGAGATCCAGCGCGGGGGCCGATCCGTCGACCGACAGTGCATGCGTCGCCCCGCCCGCCAGGCAGGCCAGGGCGAAGCCGCCAACGTGCGAGAACACGTCGAGCACCCGGCCCCCGCGCGAAAGCTCGGCAGCGAAGGCGTGGTTGGGGCGCTGGTCGAAGAACAGGCCCGTCTTCTGCCCACCCAGCAGGTCGGCCATGTAGGTGGCCCCGTTCATCGGCACCGGCACCGGGCCGTCGAGCGCGCCCTGCGTCACCTCGACACCCTCCTCCAGACCTTCGAGCGCGCGGGATCGGCCCGAGGCGTTCTTGACCACCGTCGTGACGCCCGTGACCTCGACCACGGAGAGGGCCAGCGTGTCGAACAACACCTCGGCCCAGGCCGCGTTGGGCTGGATCGCCGCAACATCGCCGAACCTGTCGATCACGACGCCCGGCAGCCCGTCCGCCTCGGCATGCACCAGCCGGTAGAACGGCGCGTCGTAGAGCCGTGCGCGATGATCGAGCGCGGTGCGCAGTTTCGCCGAGAGCCAGGCGTGGTCGATCTCGGCCTCCGGGTCGCGGTCGAGCATGCGCGCGAAGATGCGCGACGTCGGGTTGACCGCGACCGTGCCCAACGGGTTCCGGTCGCCATCTTCGAGCCGGGCCACGGTGCCGGGCGCGATGGCGCGGCTGCGCCGGTCGGTCACCATTTCGTTGTCAAAGACCCACGGCGCGCCGTGGCGGATGGCGCGGGCGTTGGCCTTGGGCTTCAGGCGGATCACGGGGCGGGTATCTGTCATGCCCCGTGCCTACCCCCTCCGCGAATGCGCCGGAAGGGGCAAATCGCGCGCCTGAGACCGCCGGCGGGCCGAACCGTTTCACCCGCGTGCATTTCACCCTATGTTGAAGGTGCGACCGTTTGCCGGCGAACGGCAGGTTGTTAGCGCTAACCGAACGTGGTAAAGGCAAGCCCGACACCTTCCGCGCGACACGACAGGTACCCTCATGGCACTCCATTCCGAGATCGACCGCATCACCGAGCGCATCATCAAGCGCAGCGAGGACCGGCGCAAACGCTACCTCGACGGCATCCAGGCCCAGATCGACAAGGGGCCGAAGCGCGGCCACCTGAGCTGTTCGGGCCAGGCCCATGCCTATGCGGGGGCCGGTCCCGACCAGCACGCGCTCTCCACCAAGGACGCGCCCAACATCGGGATCGTCAGCGCCTACAACGACATGCTCTCGGCCCATCAGCCGTTCGAGCGCTTCCCCGACCTCATCAAGCGCGCCGCGCGCTCGGCGGGGGCGACCGCGCAGGTCGCCGGTGGCGTGCCCGCGATGTGCGACGGCGTCACCCAGGGCGAGACGGGGATGGAGCTTAGCCTTTTCTCGCGCGACGTGATCGCGCTCGCCTCCGGCGTGGCGCTGAGCCACAACACCTTCGACGCCGCGCTCTACCTGGGCGTCTGCGACAAGATCGTGCCGGGCCTCGTGATCGCGGCGGCCACCTTCGGGCACATCCCCGGCATCTTCATGCCGGCCGGCCCCATGACCTCGGGCCTGCCCAACGACGAGAAGGCCAAGGTGCGCCAGAAGTTCGCCGCGGGCGAAGTGGGACGCGACGCGCTCATGAAGGCCGAAATGGAGGCCTACCACGGCCCCGGCACCTGCACCTTCTACGGCACGGCGAACTCGAACCAGATGCTGATGGAATTCATGGGGCTGCACCTGCCCGGTGCCTCCTTCGTGAACCCGAACACGCCGCTGCGCGACGCGCTGACGATGGAAGGCGCGCGCCGCGCGACCGAGATCACGGCGCTCGGCAACGCCTTCACCCCGGTGTCGGCCGTGCTCGACGAGAAGGCCTTCGTGAACGGCATGGTGGGGCTGATGGCGACCGGCGGTTCGACCAACCTGCTCATCCACCTGCCCGCAATGGCGCGCGCCGCCGGCGTCGAGCTTACGATGGAGGACTTCGCGGACATCTCGGCCGTGACGCCGCTGATGGCACGCGTCTATCCCAACGGGCTCGCCGACGTGAACCATTTCCATGCCGCGGGCGGGCTTGGCTTCCTGATCGGATCGCTCCTCGAGGAGGGGCTTCTGCACCCCGACACCCGTACCGTGGCCGGTGGCGGGCTCGACGTGTACACCCGCGACCCGAAGATCGACGGGGACCGCGTCGTCTATGAACCCGGGCCGCGCGAAAGCCTGAACGACAAGATCGTGCGCCCCGCCTCGGACCCGTTCCAGAAGACGGGCGGGCTGGCGCAGCTGACCGGCAACCTCGGGCACGCGGTGATCAAGGTCTCCGCGGTCGATCCCGAGCGCCACGTGATCGAGGCGCGCGCGCGGGTCTTCACCGACCAGGAGGCCGTGAAGGCCGCCTTCAAGGCCGGGGAATTCACCGAGGACACGGTGGTCGTCGTCCGCTTCCAGGGGCCCAAGGCCAACGGGATGCCGGAACTTCACGGCCTGACCCCGACGCTTGCCGTGCTGCAGGATCGCGGGCTCAAGGTGGCGCTTGTGACCGACGGGCGCATGTCCGGGGCCTCGGGCAAGGTACCCGCGGCGATCCACGTGTCGCCCGAGGCCGTCGACGGCGGGCCGATCGCCAAGGTGCGCGACGGGGACCGGGTGCGCGTTGACGCGACCGCCGGGACCATCGCGGTGCTCGAAGAAGGCTTCGAGGACCGTGCGCCCGTCACGATGGACCTCAGCGCCAACGCGCGGGGCCTGGGCCGCGAATTGTTCGACGTGTTCCGCCAGAATGTCGGTCTTGCCGTGGACGGCGCCGGCGTCGTCGTGTGAGGAGAAAGCCATGACCCCGACCGAAGCCAGCGAAAAGGCCCTCGAAATCTGCCAGCTCGCGCCCATCGTCCCGGTGCTCGTGGTCGAGGACGTGGCCCATGCCGGACCGCTCGCCGCCGCGCTGGTGGCCGGTGGCCTTCCCGCGCTCGAAGTGACGCTGCGCACCGATGCGGCGCTCGAGGTGATCGCGGAGATGGCCAGGATCGAAGGCGGCGTGGTGGGGGCCGGAACGCTCCTCACCCCCGAGGACGTCAAGCGCGCGAAGGACGCGGGCGCGACCTTCGGCGTATCGCCGGGCGCGACCGACCGGTTGCTCGACGCCTGCGAGGAGGCGGACCTGCCGCTTCTGCCGGGGGCCGCCACGGCATCCGAGGCGATGCGGCTTTTCGAACGCGGCTACACCGTGCAGAAGTTCTTCCCGGCCGAGGCCGCGGGCGGTGCGTCCTTCCTCAAGTCGCTGTCCTCGCCCCTGCCCCTGATCCGGTTCTGCCCCACGGGCGGCGTGAGCCCGAAGAACGCGCGCGACTACCTGTCGCTGCCCAACGTGGTCTGCGCCGGCGGATCGTGGGTCGCACCGAAGGAAATGGTCGCCTCCGGCGACTGGGCGGGCATCGAGCGGCTGGCGGCCGAGGCGGCCGCGTTGCCGCGCTAACGCCGGGCGCGCGAGCCGCCCTTGCGGCCGGGTGCGACGGAGATCGAGGTCATCCCTTCCCGCAGCACCTTGGTCATCGGGTGATCGGGCGCGCTTTCGGCGTGCAATTCGAGAAGCCGCGCGATCTCGGGCGGGCCGATGCGCCGGTCGCGCGCGCCCATGACCCAGTCGAGGAAGATGACCCGGCAATCCGCCTCGGTCACGTCCTCCATCCGGTAGGCCTCTGAAATCAGACCGCGCGGGTCGAGATCCTTGTCGTTCATGCCGCAGCCTCCCCCGGCGTGCGCGCGAGGATCGCCTCGACCGCGCGTTGGGCCCGTTCGGCGCAGCCCGAGACCGTCTCGAGCAGCGCCTCGCCATCGTCCACCTTCATCGTCCGGAACAGGAAGTCGCGCCCGCCCTGCCCGATCGCGTCCAGGTCCAGCGTCTCGTCGGTCAGAAGCTTGGCCGCGCTCTGAAGCCGGCGGAAGGTGCCGTAGGCGGTGGACAGCGCCTCGGCCTCGTCCGCCGTAATCCACCCGATGTCCTGCCCCGCCGCGATCTGGTCCAGCGTCGCGCGCGGCGTTTCGGGCGACAGGACCGCGGCGCATTGGGCGACAAGCTCGATGTCCTGCAACCGGCCCGGGCCGATCTTGGGGTCGAGCAGCCCGCGCTGGCCCTTCGCCTCGGCGATGCGCGCGCGCATGTCGTTCACGTCCGCGATGGTCGTCGCCGGGTCGCGGGTGCGCTCCAGCACCTCGGTGCGGATCGCCTCGACCTCGGCCGCGATGGCGTCTTCCCCCACCACGGGCCGCGCGCGCGTCAGGGCCAGGTGTTCCCAGGTCCAGGCTTCTTCACGCTGGTAGGTGCCGAAGGCGGTGAGCGAGGTGGCCACCGGCCCCTGCCGCCCGGAGGGGCGCAGGCGCATGTCGACCTCGTAGAGCCGCCCCTCGGGCATCTGGGCCGACAGCGCCGTGACCATCGCCTGCGTCAGCCGCGAATAATAGGCGCGCGCACCCAGGGGCTTGCGCCCCTCCGACATCGCGTCGCCGGGCGCATCGTAGATCACGATAAGGTCGAGGTCCGAAGCAGCCGTCACCGAATGCGCCCCGAGCGAGCCCATGCCGATCAGTACCGCACCCCGGCCCGGCGGATCGCCGTGCTTGCGCGCGAATTCCTCGAGCACGATGGGCCAGAGCGTCTGCACCACCGCGTCGGCGAGGTCTGCGTATTCGCGCCCCGCCTCGTCGGCGGACACGATGCCGCGCAGAAGGTGCACGCCGATGCGGAAATGCCATTCCTTCATCCAGCGCCGCGCCCCGTCGAGCTGCGTCTCGTAATCGGGCAGCGCCTCCAGGGTCTCTGCAAGGTCCTCCATCAGCCCGTCCTCGCCCGGCCAGTCGGTGAAGAAGTCGCCACCCAGCACCGCGTCGAGCACCTGCGCATTCCGGCCGAGGTAGACCGACAGGGCCGGAGCGGTCGCGGTGATGTCGACGATCAGGTCGACCAACGGCGGGTTCGCGTCGAACAAGGAGAAAAGTTGAACACCCGCCGGCAAACCCCTGAGGAACTTGTCGAAATTGATCAATGCCTCGCGCGGGCGGGCCGCGCCCTTCAGCCGCGCCAGCAGGTCGGGCTTCAGCCGGTCGAAGATCGTCACGGCCCGCGATGAGCGCAGCGCCGGATAGGCCTTCCAGCCCTCCACGATCTCCGCCTCGTCCTGCTCGAGTTCCACCCCGCCCTCGTCGCTCGAGCCGGGGGCGAAGAAGCCCTCGGTCAGGTCGTGAACCTCGGTCAGCGCGTCGGTGAGCTTCTTCTCCAGCGCGTCGCGGTCCTCGTCCATCATCGCTGCCAGCCGCTCGAAACCTTGCGGGGAATTGGGCAGCTGGTGGGTCTGGGCATCGCGCACCATCTGGACGCGGTGTTCGACCTCCCGGTGAAAGCGGTAATGGTCGATCAGCGTGTCGGCCACGTCGCGCGGAACCCAGTCCTTGTCGGCCAGTGCGGTGAGGCCTTCGACCGTGCCGCGCAGGCGCAGGTCCGGGTCGCGCCCGCCCGCGATGAGCTGGCGTGTCTGGGTGAAGAACTCGATCTCGCGGATGCCGCCACGCCCGAGTTTCATGTCGTGCCCCGGCAGCGTGATCGGCCCGCCCAGCCCCTTGTGCTCGCGAATCCGGAGCCGCATGTCGTGGGCATCCTGGATGGCCGCGAAATCGAGGTGCTTGCGGTAGACGAAGGGGCGCAGCCGGTCGAGATAGGCCCAGCCCGCCTCGATCGCGCCCGCGCAGGGCCGCGCCTTGATATGTGCCGCGCGTTCCCACGTGCGCCCGAGGCTCTCATAGTACCTTTCGGCCGCCTCCATGGAGATGATGACCGGGGTCACGGACGGATCGGGGCGCAGGCGCAGGTCGGTGCGGAAGACATAGCCGTCGGCGGTGTTCTCCGACAGCATCGCGGACATGCGGCGCACCGCGCGGATCAGGCTCGCCCGGGCCTCGTGGAAATCGTCCTCGTCGTAGCGGCTGTCGTCGAACAGCATGATGAGGTCGATGTCGGAGGAGTAATTGAGCTCCCCCGCCCCCATCTTGCCCATCGCGAGCGCCATCGCGCCCCCGGCGGAGGCGATGTCGTCCTCGGTCGCCCCCGGCAGCTTGCCGCGCCGGATTTCCTGCGCCACCTGGAAGGTCAGCGCGCGCTCGGTGGCAAGATCGGCGAAGCGCGTGAGCGCCCCGGTCACATCCTCGAGCGCGAAGACGCCGGCGAGGTCGGCAAGCCCCGCGTAGAGCGCCACGCGCCGCTTGGCCGCCCTCAGGGATGCCGACAGCTCGGACGACGTGTCGCCCGACACCTCCATCGCACGCTCCATCGCCGTGTCGGGCGCCTCGGTCAGCGCCGCGCGCAGCCAGTCTTCCTCGGTCTCCATCAGGCCCTTGAGATAGGGCGAACACCCGGCGGTGCCCGACAGCACCTCGACCAGCTCGGGGGCGAGGTCGGAGAATCTCTCCGACACGTCCTGGGCGGCGTCGGGCTCGAACGGGCGTGGTGTGCGGGTGATCTTGGAGGCAAATGACATGGCGCGGAGAGTGGCCGCACGCCTTGGGGTGGTCAAGGCCGTGCGCGCATGCATAGTGCGGCCATGAGCAAGTCTTTGAAACGCGTCAAACGGGCCGCCGAAGAGGCCGGCCTCGAGATCGAGATCCTGGAGATGGCCGAGGGCACCCGCACGGCCGCCGACGCGGCGGCCGCGGCGGGCTGCGAGATCGACCAGATCGTCAAGAGCATCGTCTTTCGCGGCGAGGATGACGGCCAGGTGCTTCTGTTTCTCACCGCGGGCGGCAACCGGGTGGACGACCGGAAGGCCAGCGCGGTGGCGGGCGAACCGCTGGGCAAGGCCGACGCGGCGCTCATCCGCGGGCAGACGGGCTTCGCCATAGGCGGCATCGCCCCCATCGGCCACCTGAACCCCATCCGTGCCTTCATCGACCCGAGGCTCATGGAATTCGAGGTGATCTGGGCCGCAGCCGGCACGCCGCGCCATGTTTTCGCGGCCAATCCGCGCGATATCGCACGGGTCAGCGGCGCGCAAACGGCTGATTTCACGGAATAATCGAAAATAATGTGAAAAGGTTTCACATTTTTCCTTGAAAAGGCGCCGGCCCGATCCGATCTTCTTCAATGTGAAAGGAATTCACATCGCATCGGACGCGGCTCCCGCGTCGCTTTGAGAAAGGACAGAGAATGACCACGATCACCGAATCCGGCCCGGCCCGCGCCGAAAGCTGGTTCACCAAGACCGAGGCCTGGCTCGACGACAAGGGCAAGGGCGCGTGGATCGCGCTCATGGTGCTGGGCTTCGTGTTCTTCTGGCCCGTGGGCCTTGCCCTTCTGATGTACATGATCTGGAGCAAACGCATGTTTTCGAAATCCTGCAGCGGTGGCCGGGCCCACTGGAAACACGCCCGCCACGATCACATGGCGCGCCGTCACGGCTTCCGCCCGACCGGCAACACCGCCTTCGACGCCTACAAGGCCGAGACCCTGCAACGCCTGATGGACGAGCAGGAACAGTTCGAAGCCTTCCTCGAGCGGCTGCGCCAGGCGAAGGACAAGTCGGAGTTCGACCAGTTCATGACAGAACGCGCGGAAGCCGCGCGCAACGGCCGGATCGACGACGACACGGACGATGACGGCGACGCCGTCGTGGCCCGCGAACCCAAATAATTCCACGCGGCCCCGCTTGTCGGGGCCGCGCGCCTGTCCATATGGAAAGCATGATGACCTACGCGAGCTACTCGGGCCTGCCCGATCCGGACTACCAGGGCGAATTCTATGCCGATGTCCCCATCAAGCGGGGCATCGCCTGGGTGATCGACACGCTGATCGTCCTGGCGATGGTCGCGTTCATCGTGGTGATCACGGTGGGCATCGGCCTGTTCTTCGCGGGTTTCCTGTGGCTTGTCGTGGGTTTCGTCTACCGGGTGGTGACCCTGGCCAACGGCTCGGCCACGCTGGGCATGCGCATGACCTCGATCGAGCTTCGCCGGGGCGACGGACGCCGGTTCGACCTCGGCACGGCCGTGCTTCATACGCTGGGCTACAGCCTGTCGATGTCCTTCGTGCTGCCCCAGGTGGCCTCGATTATCCTCATGCTGACCAACGAACGGGGACAGGGTCTGACCGACCTCGTGCTCGGCACCGCCGCCCTCAACCGCGCCGCCCGGATGTAGGCGGCGTTTACCTGATCCGACCCGGGGGGCTTGGCGTGTTAAGGTTTCGTTGATAAGTTTTCGTAAACCCCGGTCAAGAACCACTGAAAACCAACAGTTTCCATGCGCCATACGCTTCCTCTCGCCCCGCAGTTCTATGTAACTGCGCCGCAGCCCTGCCCTTATCTCGAAGGGCGGCTGGAGCGTAAGCTGTTCACTGCGCTCCAGGGAGAACAGGCCGAGGACCTGAACGACACGTTGTCGAAGCAAGGCTTCCGCCGGTCCCAGAACGTGCTCTATCGCCCGTCCTGTTCCGACTGCAACGCCTGCCTGTCCGCGCGCATCCGCGTGGCGGACTTCGCCCCGTCGAAGAGCCAGAAACGCACCGAGAAGAAGAACGCGCAGCTCGCGCGCCGCACCCGCGCGCCTTGGGCGACCGAGGAGCAGTACGAGCTTTTCCGCAAGTACCTCGACGCGCGCCACGCCGATGGCGGCATGGCCGACATGGACGTGTTCGAATTCGCCGCGATGATCGAGGAGACCCCGGTCAAGTCGCGCGTCATCGAGTATTCCGCGCGGGCCGACGATGGCCGCACGCGGGAACTGGCGGCGGTCTGCCTGACCGACGTGCTCGATGACGGGCTGTCGATGGTCTACAGCTTCTACGATCCCGACCGCCATTCGCAGAGCCTCGGAACCTACGTGATCCTCGATCACATCCGGCTCGCGCGTGAAGCGGGGCTGCCTTACGTCTACCTGGGTTACTGGGTACCGGGGTCGCCGAAGATGGAATACAAGTCGAAGTTCTCGGCGCTCGAAGTCTATATCGGAGGCACCTGGGAGCGGATGGAGAACCCGGCGGATTTCGACAACCGCCCGCATCCGCTGTCCAACGACCCGATCGCCGAGCAGGTCGCCCAGATCTCGCTGCCCAACGCGCAGCCCGTGCGCAAGCGCTGATCCCACCTCTCTTGCGGAGTTTTCATGCACAGGCGCCCGGCCCCGTGGCGCGCCGCACGGGCGCCTGCGCGGTCGAATCGCGCACGGATCAGCCCCCGGATTTTTCGATTCCGTCGCCGGCCCGCGTTTTTCGAAAGAAAATGTCGCCCAAATCCCGCCCCGCGACACTTTGTGAAGCCATTTGACGTTGACGCTGTGTCTTGGCCCTCCTAAAAGGCTTGCACCACTAAGGAGACAGGGTCGTGACGCACCTCGTAGTCATCGTAAGGCATCGGCGCATGGGACGGTAACGGACCCCTGTTGGTTCCCCATGCGCCCCCGATCAGGATCGGGGGCTTTTTTATGACCCGAGGATGGGCCCGCCCGAGACGGAGAGAGACATGACACGTCAGATGACCGGCGCAAAAATGGTTGTTCAGGCCCTGAAGGATCAGGGTGTGGACACGGTATTCGGCTATCCCGGCGGCGCCGTGCTTCCGATTTATGACGAGATCTTCCAGCAGAACGACATCCGTCACGTGCTGGTGCGCCACGAACAGGGTGCGGTGCATGCCGCCGAAGGCTATGCCCGCTCGACCGGCAAGCCGGGCGTCGTGCTCGTCACCTCGGGCCCGGGCGCGACCAACGCGGTGACGGGGCTGACGGACGCCCTGCTCGACTCGATCCCGATCGTCGTGCTCACGGGCCAGGTCCCGACCTTCATGATCGGCACCGACGGGTTCCAGGAGGCCGACACGGTCGGCATCACCCGCCCCTGCACGAAGCACAACTGGCTGGTGAAGGACACGAACAAGCTGGCCGACACGATCCACCAGGCCTTCCACGTGGCGACGACGGGCCGGCCCGGGCCGACGCTGATCGACATCCCGAAGGACGTGCAGTTCGCCCAGGGCGACTACACCACCCCGCAGAAGGCCCGGACCGAGCATTACGCGCCGACCGTCAAGGGCGACATCGATGCGATCACGCAGCTGGCCGACATGATCGAGAAGGCCGAACGCCCGGTCTTCTACACCGGCGGCGGCGTGATCAACTCCGGCACGGCGGCAAGCCAGCTCCTGCGCGAAATGGTCGAGGCGACGAACTTCCCGATCACCTCCACGCTGATGGGCCTGGGCGCCTATCCCGCGTCGGGCAAGAACTGGCTCGGGATGCTGGGGATGCACGGCCTTTACGAGGCCAACATGGCGATGCACGACTGCGACCTGATGATCAACATCGGCGCGCGGTTCGACGACCGGATCACCGGGCGCATCGACGCTTTCAGCCCGGGCTCGAAGAAGGCGCACATCGACATCGACCCCTCTTCGATCAACAAGGTCATCCATGTCGACCTGCCGATCGTCGGCGACGTGGGCCACGTGCTGGAGGACCTGCTGCGCATCTGGAAGTCCCGCGGGCGCAAGACGAACACCGAAGGGCTCAAGAACTGGTGGAAGCAGATCGAGGCTTGGAGAGAGGTGAAGTGCCTCACCTACAAGAACTCGACCCAGACGATCAAACCGCAATACGCCGTCGAGCGGCTCGAGGCGATGACGCGCAGCATGGATCGCTACGTGACCACCGAGGTGGGCCAGCACCAGATGTGGGCGGCGCAGTTCATGGGCTTCGATGAGCCGGGGCGCTGGATGACCTCCGGCGGTCTCGGCACGATGGGCTACGGCCTGCCGGCGAGCGTGGGCGTGCAGATGGCGCATCCCGACAGCTTGGTCGTGAACGTGGCCGGCGAAGCCTCGTGGCTGATGAACATGCAGGAGATGGGTACCGCGGTGCAGTTCCGCCTGCCGATCAAGCAGTTCATCCTGAACAACGAACGCCTCGGCATGGTCCGACAGTGGCAGGAGCTTCTGCACGGCGAGCGGTATTCGCATTCCTGGTCCGAGGCCCTGCCCGACTTCGTCAAGCTCGCCGAGGCCTTTGGCTGCAAGGGCCGCGTGGTGAAGGATCCGGCGGACCTCGACGACGCGATCCGCGAGATGATCGAGTACGACGGGCCCTTCATCCTCGACGTCCTGGTCGAGAAGCACGAGAACTGCTTCCCGATGATCCCGTCGGGTGAACCGCACAACAAGATGCTTCTGGGCGAAGCAACCACCGACGACGCGATCGGCGCTTCCGGCGCCGTGCTGGTGTAAGGAGGACAGGCGATGAATGCTCTCAAGATCAAGAAGGGCTCGTCCCGCAAGTCGGCCTATGACCTGCGCGATCCGAACGCGGATATCGTGGAGACGCACACGCTCGCGGTGATCGTGGACAACGAACCCGGCGTGCTGGCGCGGGTCATCGGCCTGTTCTCGGGCCGTGGCTACAACATCGACTCGCTCACCGTGGCCGAGGTGGACCACACCGGCCACCAGTCGCGCATCACCATCGTGACCGGCGGCACGCCCGCCGTCATCGAACAGATCAAGGCGCAGCTGGGCCGGATCGTGCCGGTCCACCGGGTCCACGACCTGACGGTCGAGGGGCAATCGGTGGAGCGCGAACTCGCACTGATGAAGGTCGCGGGCGCCGGCGAGAAACGGGTCGAGGCGCTGCGCCTGGCCGACATCTTCCGTGCCAACGCGGTGGATTCGACGCTGGAGAGCTTCGTGTTCGAGATCACCGGCACGCCGGAGAAGATCGACGCCTTCGCCGACCTGATGCGGCCCCTGGGGCTCGTGGAGATCGCGCGCACGGGCGTCGCGGCGCTGTCGCGCGGCGCGACCTGACCACACCGGATCACGGCAAGAAAAAAGGCGGGCTTTCGGGCCCGCCTTTTCGTTTGTCCGGGTGACCGGGGCCTCAGCCCCGGTTCCACCAGCCGCGCCGCTTGGGCTTCGGCTCCTCGGCCTTCGCCTCTTCCGGCTCACCGTTCGCCAGGGCGGGCTCTTTTTCCGCCTCAGGCGCCGGGGCTTCCGGCGCGGGCTGCGCGGGAGCTTCCGCCTCAGGCTCGGCCGGGGTCTCCGGCGCGGCCTCGGCGGCCGCTTCGGCCTCGGCGGCCTCCGCTTCGGCCTTTTTCTGCGCGGCGGTCTTGCGCGGGGCCCGCTTGCGCTTGGGCTTCTCCTCGGCAACCGGTTCCGCAGGGGCCTCGGCCTCGGCCGGGGCCTCGCCCGCCGCTTCGGCTTCGGCGGCTTCCGCCTCGGCCTTCTTCTGCGCGGCGGTCTTGCGCGGCGCCCGCTTGCGCTTGGGCTTTTCCTCGGCGGCCGGTTCGGCCTCGGCCTGCTCCGGCTCGGAGGCAGGCTCTTCCTTGGCCTCTTCCGGTGCGGGCTCGGCGTCGGCCTTCTTCTTGCGCGGTGCACGCTTCCGCTTGGGCTTCTCTTCCGCCGCCGGCTCCGCCTCGGGCTCGGCCTTCACGGTCTCGGCCTGGGCTTCGGCATCTGCCGGGGTTTCCGCCGGGGTCTCGGTCTTGGCTTCGCCGTCGTCCGACTGCGTCTGCGCCTCGGCGCCTTCGCTTTCGGACTGCGACTGGTCCTCGCCCTCACCCGACTTGTTCTTGTTGCGACCACGCCCGCCGCGACGCCGGCGCCGGCGACGCTTCTTCTTCGGCTGGTCGTCATCCTCGCCGTTCGCGCCGTTGTCCTGCGACTGCTGGTCGTCCTGGTCGGTGCTCTCGTCCTCGGCCTCCGCCTCGGCGTCCGAGTCGTCCCAGTCGTCCATGAGCGAGGCATCGACCGACACGACGGGCGTCGTGACCTCGGCCACCTTGCGGCTGGCCGTCTTGAACTTCTCGATCTCGAAATCGGGCGAGATCAGGAACGGATCGGCTTCGAGCCGGACCGACAGGCCGTAACGCGCCTCGATCTGGGCGATGTGTTCACGCTTGTTGTTCATCAGGAAGTTGATGATGCCCACCGGGGCCTTCAGCAGCACTTCCTTCGACCGGCCGCGCGTACCCTCTTCCTCAAGCTGGCGCAGGATGTTGAGCGCAAGGTTGTCGTCGGAGCGGATCAGGCCGGTGCCGTGGCAATGCGCGCAGGGCTGCGTCGTCGCCTCGATCATGCCGGGGCGCAGGCGCTGGCGGCTCATCTCCAACAGGCCGAAGCCCGAGATGCGGCCCACCTGGATGCGCGCGCGGTCGGTCTTGAGCTTGTCCTTCAGCTTCTTCTCGACCGCGTTGTTGTTCTTGCGCTCTTCCATGTCGATGAAGTCGATGACGATCAGACCGGCCAGGTCGCGCAGGCGCAGCTGGCGGGCCACCTCCTCGGCGGCCTCGAGGTTGGTCTTGAGCGCCGTTTCCTCGATCGAGCCCTCTTTCGTGGCCCGGCCCGAGTTCACGTCGATGGCGACGAGCGCCTCGGTCACGCCGATCACGATGTAGCCGCCGGACTTGAGCTGAACGGTCGGGTTGAACATCGAGCTGAGGTAGCTCTCGACCTGGTAGCGCGCGAAGAGCGGCAGCTGGTCGTGGTAGTTCTTCACGTTCTTGGCGTGGGACGGCATGATCATCTTCATGAAGTCCTTGGCGATCCGGTAACCGCCCTCGCCCTCGACGAGCACCTCGTCGATGTCCTTGTTGTAGAGGTCACGGATCGACCGTTTGATCAGGTCGCCTTCCTCGTAGATCTTCGCCGGCGCCGTGGATTGCAGCGTGAGTTCGCGGATCTGCTCCCACATGCGCTGCAGGTATTCGTAATCGCGCTTGATCTCGGTCTTGGTGCGCTTGGCGCCCGCCGTGCGCACGATCAGCCCCGCGCCCTTCGGCACGTCGAGCGAGGTCGCGATTTCCTTGAGCTTCTTGCGGTCGGCGGCGTTGGTGATCTTGCGGCTGATACCACCGCCACGCGCGGTGTTGGGCATCAGGACGCAGTAGCGGCCCGCGAGGCTGAGATAGGTGGTGAGCGCGGCGCCCTTGTTGCCGCGTTCCTCCTTCACGACCTGCACGAGCAGGATCTGGCGGACCTTGATGACTTCCTGGATCTTGTATTTGCGCGGGCGCGGCTTGCGCGGCATCCGCAGCTCTTCGTGGTCGTCATCGTCGGCCACGGATTCGATCGTCTCGTCACGCGCCGAGGCGTCGACCTGCGCGTCCTCGTCGTCGTGCTCGTCGGCGGACTTGCGGGACCGGCCCCGGCCACGGCGCGACCGGCCGCGCGGCTTGGTGTCCTCTTCCGCCGTCTCGCCGTCGTCCTGCGACGCGTCTTCGGACTGGTCGCCCTCCTCCTCGGAGGTCGCACCGTTCTCGGGTTCCTCGACCGGGGTCTCTCCGACCCGTTCCATCGGGGAAGAGCCCTCGTCGCCGTCGCCCTCGTCGAGGTCGATCACGTCCATCCCGGCGGGTTCGACATCCTTCGTCGCCACCTCGTCGTCCGAGTTCGTCTTCTCGGCGCGCGAGGAGGAGCGGCGGCGCGACCGCGACGGTTTCTTGTCCTCGTCGTCCTTGGCATCCAGCGCCTCGGCATAGGCGCGCTCTTCCTCGAGCAGCGCTTCGCGGTCCGCGACCGGGATCTGGTAGTAGTCCGGGTGGATTTCCGAGAAGGCCAGGAAGCCGTGACGGTTCCCGCCGTAATCGACGAAGGCCGCCTGAAGCGACGGTTCGACCCGGGTTACTTTTGCAAGGTAGATGTTGCCAGCAAGCTGGCGTTTGTTCTCCGACTCAAAGTCAAACTCTTCGACCTTGTTGCCGTCCACGACCACCACGCGGGTTTCTTCCGCATGGGTCGCATCGATAAGCATTTTCTTTGCCATTGTATCTCATTGCACCCGCACGCGCGATCGCCGCCCCGGGGGGAGCGGTCGCGGATAAAGGGTGACTTGTCTGGGCGAGCAATGGCGCGGCTGCACGCAGGCTGCGCGGGGGTTTCTGCCCCACGTCATCTCCCATCAGTGCCGCGTCGCGCCTCATCGCGTTTCTTCTCCGACCCATTTGCTGGGCCCGTTGCGGTCCGGCAGGGCCTTGGCCCCCGGACGAATGTCTGGCGTTCGGGTTTTGTCGTGCCCGCCTGCCCTGGCCTTTCGGCCAACTCGGTCTGCCTCCGCCTCCTGCGCCTGTAGGTGGCGCGGTGCGGCTGGAGTGCAGCGAAACTTTCGGGCGGTTCGGCAAGCGGACCGCCGCTCGTGTAACATAGTGTCTGCCGGGGTGCGGTGACAATGGCGAAAATGCGCGAATGCCGCGCGGCTTTGTGCCGCCGGCCGCCGCAGGTCCCGCCGGACCCCTGTTTTTCCTCAGTAGAGCCCGCCCGAAGACAGGGCTCCGAAATTCGCCTTGTCGGGGATGACCACCGTTTCGCCGGTCGAGGTCGTCACCTGCTGCGTGCCGTCGCCGGCCTCGCCGTCCTCGCGGCCGAAGAGCGGCAGGTTCGAGCCCATCGCGAAGCCGCCGTCGAAGACGATACCGAACACCGGCTCTTCGCCGTCGCGGAAGTATTCCGCCACCACGTTGGGACCCGAGGCCGCGTCGGGGAGACGCGCACCGGAGAAGCGGTCGATCTTCACGAAATGCCCGCCCGGCGGCAGTTTGAACTTGCCGCCCCCGTATTTCTTGACCGCCTCGGTCATGAAGCGCTGGAACACCGGGCCGCAGGTGCCGCCGCCCGAGGCGCCGCCCAGCGGCTTGGGCCGGTCGAAGCCGATGTAGCAGCCGGCCACCACGTTCGACGTGAAGCCGATGAACCAGACGTCCTTCGAATCGTTGGTCGTGCCGGTTTTGCCCGCCGTGGGCACCGGCAGGCTCACCGCGCCCGAGGCCGTGCCGCGCTGCACGACGCCCTGCATCATCGAAGTGAGCTGGTAGGCGGTGATGGCATCCATCACGCGCTCGCGGTTCGACGTGATCTCGGGCGCTTCGCCGGCCGGCAGGCGCGCGGCCTTGCAGTCCTCGCAGTTGCGCTGGTCGTGGCGATAGATCGTGCGCCCCCAGCGGTCCTGGACGCGGTCGACGAGCGTGGGTTCCACCCGCTCGCCGCCGTTGGCGAACATCGCGTAGGCGCCGACCATCTTGAACAGCGTCGTCTCCGCCGACCCGAGCGCGTTGGCGAGATAGGGGTCGAGATCGTCGTAGACGCCGAAACGTTCGGCGTAGCGCGCGACCGTGTGCATGCCGATTTCCTGGGCCAGGCGCACGGTCATCAGGTTACGCGAGCGTTCGATGCCCGTGCGCAGCGGCGTGGGGCCGTAGAACTGGTTCGAGGCGTTCTTGGGCCGCCAGATCTCGTTGCCCGTGTCGATCTCGATCGGGGCGTCGATGATGATCGAGGCGGGCGAGAAGCCCGTCGACAGCGCGGCGGCATAGACGAAGGGCTTGAAGGACGACCCGGGCTGGCGGGTCGCCTGGGTCGCACGGTTGAAGGTCGAATTCTCGTAGGAGAAGCCGCCCTGCATCGCGAGCACCCGCCCGGTGTTCACGTCCATCGCCATGAAGGCGCCCTGCACCTGCGGCACCTGGCGCAGCGACCAGCGCACGAACTCGCCCTCGTTGCCCTCGCCCGAGGTGATGGCGCGCACGTGGACCACGTCGCCGCGTTCGAAATTCTCCTTCAGGCTGCCGGAGAACCACGACGTGTCGCTACGGGGGATGACCCAGGGCTTGGGCTCCGGGTTCCCCTCGATCTTGATCGTCATCTCCTGATCGCCGATCTGGTCGACCACGGCCACGTGCCACTCGGTTTCGAGCACGATGTCGCGGGCGACGCGGACCTCGGCCAGCGCCTCTTCCCAGGTGCCGTCATCGAGGGTCGCGGGGTCGATCGACTTGCCCGTGCCGCGCCAGCCGGAGCGCGAGCGGTCGTAATCCTCGAGCGCCTTGCGCAGCGACCAGGCAGCGACATCCTGCATCTCCGGATCGACGGTGGCGCGGATCGACAGGCCGCCGCCGAAGAATTCCTCTTCCCCGAAATCACGGCTCAACTGGCGGCGGATCTCGTCGGTGAAGTAGTCGCGGCGCGGCATGGCCGAGCGGAAGCTTTCGAAGTCGTCCCCCTGGACCGAGCGGATCGGTTCCTCGCGCTCGGCGAGGTATTCCGCCTCGGTGAGATACCCGTTCTCGTACATCTCCTTGAGGATGAAGTTGCGGCGGTTCATCAGACGCTCTTCGTTGCGCACCGGGTGGTAGTCCGACGGCGCCTTGGGCATTGCTGCCAGCATTGCCGCCTCGTGCGGGGCGAGCTCGTCGAGCGTCTTGTTGAAATAGGTCTGCGCCGCCGCCGTCACGCCGAACGAGTTCTGACCGAGGAAGATCTCGTTGAGGTAGAGGGCGAGGATGTCCTCCTTGTTCAGCGTCTTTTCGAGCCGCGAGGCGAGGATCAGTTCCTTGATCTTGCGCTCGGCCGACCGGTCGGAGGACAGAAGGAAGTTCTTCATCACCTGCTGCGTGATGGTCGAGGCGCCGCGCAGACGCCCGCCGCGCGCCGCTTCGATCGCGGCGGCCAGCATGCCGCGCGGGTCATAGCCCTTGTGGCTGTAGAAGTTCTTGTCCTCGGCCGAGATGAAGGCGTGCTTCACCAGCTCGGGAATCTGCTCGGGCGGGGTGTAGAGGCGGCGTTCGCGCGCGAACTCGTCCATCAGCTGCCCTTCGCCGGAATAGATCCGCGAAATCGTCGGCGGCTGGTAGTTCTCCAGCTGCTCGGTCGAGGGCAGATCGCGCCCGTACATCCAGAAGATGCCACCGATCCCCAGCGCCGCCATGAAGGCGCCGAGCGTCAGCCACGAGAAGATCGCGCCGAAGAAACCAAGAATGAATCGGGTCAAGACCGCCTCCGGGAGTTGAACCAAAGGGTATAGGCCCTTCCCCATGATGGGTCAAAACACATCGGCGTCCGCCGGCCTCTCGCCCGGTCACATGCGCGGGAATTTGCCCGTTTGTTTTCAGGGCGCTGGACAAGTCGGGGAATTGGCCCCCATGTCGCTGTCATGAGGCCTGACGACATTCTCCCCACATACGACCGCGTCGCTCGCGGATTCGCGAAACGCCGGGACCGGACGCTGTTCGAACGTCGCTGGCTGGACCGGGCGCTGAACCACGCGCCGGGCCGCAAGGTGCTCGACCTGGGCTGCGGGCCGGGCAAGCCGATCGGGTCATACCTGCAGGAACGCAATTGCGACATCACCGGGGTCGACGGCGCGGGTTCGATGCTGGTCCTGTTCCGTGAGAACCTGCCGCGTGCGCGGGCGGTGCATGCCGACATGCGCGGGCTCGAGCTCGGCGAAACCTTCGACCTGATCCTCGCGTGGAACTCGATGTTTCACCTGTCGGTCGACGATCAGCGCGCGATGTTCGCGACCTTCGCGGCCCACGCCCACCACCGCACGACCATCCTCTTCACGACCGGGCCCAACGCGGGCGAAGCGTTCGGGAACGTCGAGGGGGAAACCGTCTACCACGCCTCGCTCGACCCCGAGGAATATCGCGGGCTTCTGAACGAGAACGGGTTCCTCACGGTCGATTTCGTGCCCAACGACCCCACCTGCAACGGCCACACCGTGTGGCTCGCGCAATACGGGCGGGCCTCCTAGCGGCGCAGCCGGTCGCGCGCCGCCTCGTCCTCGAGCGACCAGGTGAGGATGCCGTCCCGGATGCCCTCGGCCGCCTTCAGGCGCCACGCCGGGTCCGTCATCTTCTCACGATCCCTGCGCGACGACAGGAAACCCAGCTCGATCAGCGCGGAGGGGATGTCCGGCGCCTTCAGTACGGAAAAACCGGCCTTGAGGCGGGGCGTCTTGTAGGTGGCGCCGGTCGCGTCGCGGATGCCGTCCACCAGCGCGTCGGCGAGCTTCTCGGAACGCGGCTGGGTTTCGGTGCGCGCGAGGTCCATGAGCACCAGCGCGACCGAATCCTCGGTCTCCTCCAGATCCACCCCCGCCAGCAGGTCCGCCCGGTCGTGGCGTTCGGCCAGCGTCTGCGAGGCGATGTCGGTCGCTTCCTCGGCCAGCGTGTAGACCGTGGCACCGTTCGCCCGCCCCTCGGCCAGCGCGTCGGCATGCAGAGACAGGAAAATGTCGGCGCCCGCGGCCCGGGCCAGCGAGACGCGCTCTTCCAGCGGCACGAACACGTCCTCGTCGCGTGTCAGCACGACCTCGATCCCGTCCTGGCGCAGGAGCACGTCCTTCAGCTCGCGCGCGAAGGTCAGCATCAGGTCCGCCTCGCGCACCCCTTCGCGCTCCGCCCCCGGGTCGATGCCGCCGTGTCCCGGGTCGAGAACCACGATGAAACGCCCGTCGTCGTGCCCCTTGAACCGGGGCGGCTGGGCCAGGTCGAAGACGGCGCTTTCGGGCGCGCCGACGGCCTCCGCGAACGTCGCGGCATCGGTGGGCACAAGCGTCAGCGCGACCCGGGCGCCCGCGTCCTGCGTGCCCCGCATCCCGGCCGCATCGACCAGGAACGGAGCCTCCAGCGTGAGCACCATGCGCGACCAGCCGGGGCGGAAGAGCCCGGTGCGCAGCGCGGCAACGCCCGGCACCGACGTGATCGCGTCCTCGTCGATCGCACTCCAGTCGAGTTCGGCGAAATCCACCACCAGGCGGGCGGGGTCGGCCAACGAGAAGACGCGCCAGGGCACCGACCGGGTCATCTCGATCGCAAGGTCGTAGCCCTCGCCGCGTTCCTCGAGCGTGACGCCGTCACCCGAAAGGCGTGCGAGCGCCGACAATTGCCCCTGCGCCCAGGCCCCCGTGGACCAGGCCACCAGCACCAGCGTCAAAAACACCCGGATCATGAAGCGCTCAACCTGCCATTCTCGTTCCGTTCCGGCCTAGCGTGCGCGGGCCCGCCGGTCCAGCGATACGTGCGCCTCAAGCGCGCGCGGCCATGAAGTCGCGCAACCGGCGCAACCCTTCCTCGATATCCGCGGTCGAACGGGCGTAGGAGAAGCGGAGCGTCGTGGCGCCCCGGTCCGGGTCGAAATCCAGCCCCGGCGTGACCGCGACGCCCGCCTCGCGCAGGATCTCGGCGGCGAACGCCCGGCTGTCGTCGGTGTGTTCGGACACGTCCGCGTAGACGTAGAACGCCCCGTCCGGCGGCGCGATCTTGTCGAACCCGGCCTTGGGCAGCCCGTCGAGCATCAGCTCGCGGTTCTTCACGTAGACCTGCCGGTTCGCCTCCAGCTCGTCCACCGCGTCGAGGGCCGCGAGCGCGGCGACCTGGCTCACGTGCGGGGGGCAGATGAACATGTTCTGGGCCAGCCGTTCGACCGTGCGGACGTGGTCGTCGGGCACCACCATCCAGCCCACGCGCCAGCCGGTCATCGAGAAATACTTGGAGAACGAATTGATCACGTGGACTTCGTCGGTGATCTCCAACGCGCTCACCGCCCGGTCTTCGTAGTGAAGCCCGTGGTAGATCTCGTCGGAGATGAAGGACATGTCGCGCGCCCGGCAGGCCGAGGCGAGATCGGAAAGCGCGTCCTTGTCCAGCATCGTGCCCGACGGGTTGGCGGGCGATGCGACCATGAGCCCGGCAAGATCGTCGGGCAGATCGTCCGGCACCGGTTGGAACCGGTTCCCGGGCGACGTCGGCAGGCCGACAGGCGTGAGGCCGAGTGCCTTCAGGATCTGGCGATAGGACGGATAGCCGGGGTCGCCCAGCCCCACACGGTCGCCGCTGTCGAAGAGCGTCGTGAAGGACAGAAGGAAGGCAGCCGAGGAGCCGGAGGTCACGACGACACGCGCCGGGTCCAGGTCCACGCCGTACCAGCGGTCATAGAGCTGCGCGATGCCCCGGCGCAGCGCAGGGAGCCCGAGCGCGACCGTGTAACCCAGCGAGTCCGCCTCCATCGCCGTCTCCACCGCGCGGCGCGCGGCCTCGGGCGCCGGGGTGGACGGCTGGCCCACTTCCATGTGGATGATGTGGCGCCCGGCCTCTTCGGCCGCGCGTGCCGCCTCCATCACGTCCATGACGATGAACGGATCGACCTCGCTTCGGTTTGATTTGCGCATGCTCGCCTCGCGGTTTACGTCATCGGGAGGTGCCGTTTCGGCGGGCAAAGGTCAACCATGCGGGTCACATGGCCGCAAGGGATTGCGCCCCTCCCCCTGCCCCTCTAGCGTCGCCGCAACCAATTCAGGGAGAGCTCATGACCCGCCTCGTAACCGCCGCCGCCCTCGCAATGGGCCTTGCCACACCCGCCATCGCCTTCGACATCGGCGCGATGACCGAGGACGAACGCACCATGTTCCGGGACGAGGTGCGGGCCTACCTGCTCGACAACCCCGAAGTGTTGATGGAAGCCATTCAGGTGTTGGAGTCCCGCCAGGCGGCGCAGGCGGAAGCCAATGACGTGGCGCTCGTCGCCGCCAACAGCGACGCGCTCTTCAACGACGGCTACAGCCACGTGGGCGGCAACCCGGACGGCGACGTGACGATGGTCGAATTCGTCGACTACCGCTGCGGCTACTGCCGAAAGGCCTTCCCCGAGCTCAACGAGCTGATCGAGAGCGACGGCAACATCCGCATCATCTACAAGGAATTCCCGATCCTGGGTGAAGAAAGCGTGACCTCGTCGCGCTTCGCCATCGCCACGCAGCTCGCCCACGGGGAAGAGGCCTACGGCGAGATGCACGACGCGCTGATGACCCTGCGCGCGAACGCGACCGAAGAGGTGCTGGCGCGGCTGGCCGATGACATGGGCTACGATTCCCAGGAAATCCTGGCCAAGATGGACGACCCCGAGGTCGACCGCCGGATCGGAGAGAACCACGGGCTGGCCCAGCGGCTCCAGATTTCCGGCACCCCGACCTTCGTGATCGGCGACCAGATGCTGCGCGGCTACGTGCCGCTCGACGGGATGCGCGACGTGGTGGAACAGGTCCGCGAACAGGACAGCTGATCCCGATCCCTTCGGTTGAAATGAACGGGGCGCCTTGCGGCGCCCCTTTTCATTCGGCGGCTTCCTCGGCCGCTTCGGCTTCCGCCTCGATCTCGGCGGCCCTCTTCTCGACCAGCTCGACGATGTGGTCGATCATGCCTTCGTTGCCGATGCGGTGGTCCTGCTTGCCCGCCATGTAGACCATGCCGTGCCCGGCACCCCCGCCGGTGAAGCCCACGTCCGTCATCAGCGCCTCGCCCGGCCCGTTCACCACGCAGCCGATGATCGACAGGCTCATGGGCGTGTGGATATGGGCGAGCCGTTCTTCCAGCACCTCGACGGTCTTGATCACGTCGAAGCCCTGGCGCGCGCAGGACGGGCAGGAAATGATGTTCACGCCGCGGTGGCGCAGGCCCAGCGATTTCAGGATCTCGTAGCCGACCTTCACCTCTTCCACGGGGTCGGCGGACAGCGACACCCGGATCGTGTCGCCGATCCCGGCCCAGAGCAGGTTGCCCAGACCGATGGACGACTTGATCGTCCCGGAGGTGAGCCCCCCCGCCTCGGTGATCCCCAGATGGAGCGGCGCATCCGTCGCATCCGCCAGCGCGTGGTAGGCCGCGGCCGACAGGAAGACGTCGGAGGCCTTCACGCTGATCTTGAAGTTGAAGAAATCGTTGTCCTCGAGAATGCGGATATGCTCGAGCCCGCTTTCCACCATCGCTTCCGGGCACGGCTCGCCGTATTTCTCGAGCAGGTGCTTTTCGAGCGACCCGGCGTTCACGCCGATGCGCATGGAACAGCCGTGATCGCGGGCGGCCGCGATGACCTCGCGCACGCGGTCCTGCGATCCGATGTTGCCGGGATTGATGCGCAGGCAGGCCGCGCCCGCCTCGGCCGCTTCGATGCCGCGCTTGTAGTGGAAATGGATGTCCGCGACGATCGGGACCGGGCTTTCCGCCACGATCTCCTTCAATGCCTTCGACGACGCCTCGTCCGGGACGGAGACGCGCACGATGTCGGCCCCCGCCTCGGCAGCGGCCTGCACCTGAGCGATGGTTCCGGCCACGTCGGTGGTGACGGTGTTCGTCATGGTCTGGACCGAGATCGGGGCATCGCCCCCGACCGGCACGTTGCCGACCATGATCTGGCGGGATTTCCGGCGTTCGATGGAACGCCACGGACGGATCGGATTGTGCGACATGGGGCCTCGCAGCTTACGCGTTGACCGACGGATACAGGCTGCATCGCGGACCGGCAAGGCAAGAGAGTGTGACTGCGCGGGGCCTTACTGGCTGGCGTCGGCGACGGCGATGAAGTCGGCCAGCGCCTGGTCGGCCCCCACGTCGGCGACCGCGAAGCTTTCGTGGATCGCGGTGGGCGCAAGCGCCACGTCGGACACCACGCTCGCCCCTTCGCCGGCCGGGCCATAGGCCTCACCGTTGACCGCGAAGTAGACGGAACCGGCATTGCCCGTGCGCAGAAGCGGCGGGTTTTCCGTCTTCGGCAGCACGTAGCGTTCGCCCGCGTCGAGGATCTTCTCGAAGAGGATGGACCCGTCGGCGGCCTGCACGCGCACCCAGCTCGGGCGCACGGCGAAGATCGCCACGTCGGGGGCTTCCGGGCCGAAGACGCGGACGGTGTCGCCCGCATCGGCGACGGCTTCCTCCACGGCGCGGTCGACCGGGTCGGCCTGCGTGGCCTCGGCCATGCGCGGGGCCTGGCGCGCGCCGGCTTCCGGCAAGGCGCCCACTTCGCGCGGATCGAGGGTCGAGATCGGGCCGTCGCGCGCGATGAGCACGGGAACATCAAGCGCCTCGGGCCGGTACATGCGCCCCATCGCCTCGACAGAGGGCGGCGAGGTCAGGCCCGCGGCCCGGGTGCCGTCCCCTTCCGGAGAGGCGCCCGCGGCCGCGTCGAGATCCGGCAGGTCCTCGAGCACGGCGACGCTCTGCTCCACCGGGGCGAAGTCGACGCGCTGTATTTCCTGGAGAAGCGAGTAACCACCGAAGCCCAGAAGCCCGACGATCCCCAGCAGTACGGCGACCGAGCCGACGGCACGCGGTTCGATCCCGTCGAAGACGGAAGCCGGGCGCGGCACGAAGCTGGCGTTGGGATTGGCGAGCGGGTCGATCTCGGGATCGCGCACCTTCTCGACCTTCATCTGCGACGAGGCCGAGGGTGACAGGCCGTGCGCCGTCTCGAAGCCGCTTTCCGTGCAGAAGACGCGGAACGCCCATTCCGGGTCGAGCCCGAGGTAGCGCGAATAGGAGCGCACGTAGCCCGCGATGAAACCGGGGGTTTCGAACGCGGTCACGTCGGCGTTTTCGATGGCGGCGATATAGGTGGCGCGGATCTTGAGCTCACGCTCGACATCCAGGAGCGACTTGCCCAGCGTGGCCCGTTCGCCACGCATCACGTCCCCCAGGCGCAGTTCGAAGGAGTCGAACCCTGAAGGTTGCTCTTCTTCCTTGACCGGAGGCGTGATCCAACGCCTGATCATGCAGCCTGCCCCTGAAATTCGATGCCGTCGTGCGGCTGTTGTCCCCAGATGTGACGATTCGAGTTCGTCACCTTTCTCTTAGGGGGTTTTTAACACGCCGCAACGATTCTCGCACGGAGATAAGTACTTAGGCAGAGAGCTCGGCGCGATTCAGCGCACAGTGCGACCAGAGCTCATCCAGCGCGTGCACGAGGGCGTCCATTTCCTTCGGACCGTGCACCGGCGACGGCGTGAAACGCAGCCGTTCGGTGCCGCGCGGCACGGTGGGATAGTTGATCGGCTGCACGTAGATCCCGAACCCGTCGAGCAGCATGTCCGACAGTTTCTTGGTGTGCACGGGGTCGCCCACGATGACGGGCACGATGTGCGACCCGTGGTCGATGATCGGCAGGCCCAGCCCCTTGAGGCGGGTCTTGAGGATCTTCGCCTGGGTCTGGTGCTTGTCGCGCAGCTCCTGGTCGGTCTTCAGGTGACGCACCGAGGCCGCCGCCCCCGCCGCGATCGCGGGCGCAAGCGACGTGGTGAAGATGAAGCCCGGGGCGTAGGACCGGATCGCGTCGACCATCTTCGCGCTCGCCGCGATGTAGCCGCCCATCACGCCGTAGGCCTTCGCCAGCGTGCCGTTGATGATGTCGAGACGGCCCATGAGCCCGTCACGCTCGCACACGCCCGCCCCGCGCGGGCCGTACATGCCGACCGCGTGCACCTCGTCGATATAGGTCAGCGCGCCGAATTCGTCGGCCAGGTCGCAGATCTCCTCGATCCGGCCGAAATCGCCGTCCATCGAGTAGACCGATTCGAAGGCGATCAGCTTCGGTGCATCCGGGTCGTCGGCTTCCAGAAGCTCGCGCAGGTGCTCCACGTCGTTGTGACGGAAGATCCGCTTCGCGCCCCCGTTACGGCGCACGCCCTCAATCATCGAGGCGTGGTTGAGCGCGTCGGAATAGATGATGAGCCCCGGGAACAGCTTGGGCAGCGTCGACAGGGTCGCATCATTGGCGATGTAGGCCGAGGTGAAGAGAAGCGCCGCTTCCTTGCGGTGCAGGTCCGCGATCTCGGCTTCCAGTTCCTTGTGGTAGACGGTCGTGCCGGAAATATTGCGCGTGCCGCCGGACCCCGCCCCGGTGGAATCGATCGCCTCGTGCATGGCGTTCAGCACGACGGGGTGCTGACCCATCCCGAGGTAATCGTTGCCGCACCAGATCGTGACAGGTTGCTCGCTACCGTCTTCCTTGTGCCACGTGGCGTGCGGAAAATTGCCCTTCGCCCGCTCGACATCGATGAAGACGCGGTAGCGCCCCTCGTCATGCAGCGCCTTGAGCGCAGCATCCAGCTTGGTTTCGTAGTTCACGCGCTTCCCTCCCGGGGTCGAATCTCCGGTTCACCGTGGCACCATACATATTTCGGGTCGGTAAACATATGCAGTTTTCGTGATACACTCTGTCGCATACGGCGCGTTGACGCAAATCAAGCGGCCGGAAATTCTTTTTCCCGTTCTTACTCGTCCTTGTCCTTGTCGGCGATCACGACGACGCAATCGGCCTCCTTGCAGCTCTCTATCGCCGTGCGCGCGCTGGCCAGAGGACCATTCGCCACACCCCAGTTCGACGTCGAGGGCGAAATGGCAAGGTACCGCGGAAGCTCGGACTCGCTCCATTCTTCCTCAACGCGCTCGGTCACCTCGAAGTTCAACGTCAGGTCACGCTCCTCGTAACCCGCCGGCAACAGAAGGGCGGCCACCGCGCATTCGACACCCAGCGTGGACTGGCAATACTCGACCGCCGCCTTCTCGGCCGCTTCGGGCGAATGCAGCTTCACGATCATCGGGCTGTAGGTCGGATAATCGGCGACCACGCCCTCCTTGGGAAAGACCAGCGCCCCGTAATAGCCGTGGCCGGCTGCGAGGAATTTCTTGAGCGTGCTCGGCGCGTTCAACTGCTGCATCATCTGGCGCACGCCCATACGCATCCCGCGCGAGAACGCGTCCAGGTCACGCGGCTCCAGCACCATCTCCTCGGTCGTGAACAGAAGGTCCTGCGCGTCCGCACTGCTGATGGGATCGGCCTGGGCCGGTCCGACCGTTGCCAATGCCAGGGCGATGCCCGCGATCGCGTTGCGCATCATGTGAAATCCTTGTCTGACTACTCGTTGGCGCGGACCATAGGGGTTCACCCCGCCAGTGGCCAGTGCGGCTGGACGCCGCTCACAACAATGCTACGGTCGCCGCCTACCAGATCAGGAGTTACCATGTCCCTCGATACCGTTCTCGTGAAGATCGACGGCGAAATCGACCTCGCGCTCGATCGTCTCATCGCTCTTCTGAAGATCCCCTCCATCTCGACCGACCCGGCCTACAAGGACGAGTGCCGCAATGCCGCGGAGTTCCTCGTCAACGATCTGAAGAGCATCGGCTTCGACGCGGGCCTGCGCGACACCCCGGGCCATCCGATGGTGGTGGCGCATGGCGGGCCCGACGCGGTCGAGGGCGTGCCGCACCTGCTGTTCTACGGCCACTACGACGTGCAGCCGGTCGACCCGCTGGAGCTGTGGGATTCGCCCCCGTTCGAACCGGCCATCGAGGACACCGACAAGGGCAAGGTGATCCGCGGGCGCGGCGCGTCCGACGACAAGGGCCAGCTCATGACCTTCATCGAGGCGATGCGCGCCTGGGAGGCGGTGAACGGCGCCCTGCCCTGCCGCATCACGATCTTCCTCGAGGGCGAAGAGGAATCGGGTTCGCCCTCGCTCGTGCCCTTCCTCCAGGACAACGCCGAAGAGCTGAAGGCGGATATCGCGATGATCTGCGACACCGGCATGTTCGACGGCCGCGTGCCTGCCATCGTCACCCAGCTGCGCGGCCTCCTGGCCGAGGAGATCACGCTCAAGGCCGCGACGCGCGACCTGCACTCGGGCTTCTACGGCGGGCTCGCGCAGAACCCAATCCACCTGCTCACGAAGATCGTGGCCGACCTGCGCGACGACGAGGGTCACGTCACGCTCCCCGGTTTCTACGACGACGTGCCGGAGCTTTCGGACGAACTGCGCGCCCAATGGGACGGGCTCGGCTTCGACGCGGACCGGATGCTCGAGGACGTGGGCCTGTCGGTGCCCGCCGGCGAACAGGACCGCACCGCGCTCGAAAAGGTCTGGTCGCGCCCGACCTGCGAGGTGAACGGGATCTGGGGCGGCTACACCGGCGACGGCTTCAAGACCGTCCTTCCGGCCGAGGCGCATGCCAAGATCAGCTTCCGGCTCGTGGGCCAGCAGGACCCGGAGAAGATCCACGCGGCCTTCGTCGATTTCGTGAACGCGCGCCTGCCCGAGGACGTGTCGTGCATCTTCTCCAACGGCCACGGCGCGCCCGCCTCCGTGATGTCGACCGAGGACCCGGCCTTCGAAGTGGCGCGCGGCGCGCTCTCGGACGAATGGGCGGTCGAGGCGGCCTTCGTGGGCGCCGGCGGTTCGATCCCCGTCGCGGGACACTTCAAGGAGATCCTCGGGATGGACGCGATGCTGATCGGCTTCGCCAAGGAAGACGACGCGATCCATTCGCCGAACGAGAAATACGACGTCCAGAGCTTCCACAAGGGGATCCGCAGCTGGGCGCGCATCCTCTCGGCCCTGTCCGAGGCGGCATGACCCCGGACGGGTTCCGCACGGCGCGCTTCGATCACGACGGGGTCGAGATCGCCTATGACATCGGGGGGAGCGGTCCGCCGCTCCTCCTCCTGCATGGGTTTCCGCAGACCCGTGCGCTCTGGTGGCACGTGGGGCCGAAACTCGCGCGAAACCACACGGTCATCGCGGCCGACCTGCGCGGTTACGGCGCCTCCTCGAAGCCCGACGACCCCGCGCTCTATTCGTTCCGGCACATGGGCGGCGACATGCTCGCGCTGATGACCCACCTGGGCTTCGAAAGCTTCGCGCTCGCAGGCCATGACCGCGGCGGGCGCACGGCCCATCGCATTTCGCTCGACGCGCCGGAGCGGATCACCCGCATGGCGCTCCTCGACATCGTGCCGACCGAGCTGATCCTGAACCGCCTCACCCACCCGGTGGCGCGCGCCTATTACCACTGGTTCTTCCTGTCCCAGCCGGCCCCGTTCCCCGAAACGCTCATCGGCGCCGACCCGGACTATTACTACGAATCCGGCCTCCTCGGTTGGGGCGCGGCGCGGATCACCGATTTCGACCCCGCCCAGCTCGACGCCTACCGCGCGGCCTGGCGCGACCCGGCCTGCATCGCGGCGATGTGCCACGACTACCGCGCGGCGATCGACCTGGACCTGCCGCTCGACGAGGCCGACCTGGGCCGGCGCGTCACCGCTCCCACGCTGATCGGCTGGGGCCGCGACGGCGCGATGGGGCGCGCCTACGACGTGGCCGCGACCTGGGCCGACCGGATCGATACGATCACGCCGGCCCCGCTCCCGGGCGGGCATTTCCTCATCGACAGCCACCCGGACGAGGTGGCCCGCGCCCTGGGCGACTTCTTCGCCTGATCCCCTTCATCGTTCCGTAAATACTTCGGAGGGGGTGCGGGGGAGGCAGCGCCTCCCCCGCCCGCGTCGACGGGCGCAGCCCGGCGAAACCCGCCGGGAGTCGCGTCCCTCGCCTAGCCTCGGAGCGCCAGCTGTCCCACGCGGCCCAGCTTCACCAGGAGCACCAGCCAGGGCGCGCCGTGCATCATCAGGTCGAAGATGTCGATCGGTGCGCTCAGCGTCCCGTTGGCGAGCATGACGAGTTTTTCCCAGACATGCGGCGGGGTGAACGGGGCGAGCCCGAGCGTCGCGCAGAACAGGAGGATCATTCCGATGGAAATCGAGTCGATGAGCTTCACGGCATTCTCCCTGAAAGACTGCATCTTCGCGAGCGCGGCGCGCCGGAACAATGGGCCATAATGGCGCAGCGACTCCGGGGCCCCGGACGCGAAAAAGGCCCCCCGAAGGAGGCCTTTTTCGCCGGATTTCCGGCAACGCAGCAGTGGCGCGGTTGACGGGGCTCGAACCCGCGACCTCCGGCGTGACAGGCCGGCACTCTAACCAACTGAGCTACAACCGCCCGCTGCGTGGGGGGCTTCTACGTTGCGACGCGGG
Organism: Maritimibacter harenae; assembly: GCF_009882975.1. Classification (GTDB taxonomy): domain Bacteria; phylum Pseudomonadota; class Alphaproteobacteria; order Rhodobacterales; family Rhodobacteraceae; genus Maritimibacter; species Maritimibacter harenae. The sequence goes on along the minus strand of NZ_WTUX01000011.1, from coordinate 478,677 downwards.
GGGCGTCAAGCGCTTCCGACAGGCTAATTTGCGATTTTTTTCGGCGACCCGCGAAAGGGCATTTTCGGCCCGGTTCGGGAGGCTGAAAAACAGGGGATCGAGGGGGAAGGATGGTGGGTGGTGAGGGATTCGAACCCCCGACATTCTCGGTGTAAACGAGACGCTCTACCAACTGAGCTAACCACCCGCGGGGGACGAATTATAATGCGGCTCGCCACGTGGCAAGCCCCCCGGACCCTTCCCAAAAGCAAAAGCGCGGCCCGGGCCGCGCTTCGGAACCTCTCGGGGAGGAAATGGTGGGTGATAAGAGATTCGAACTCCTGACATCTTCGATGTGAACGAAGCGCTCTACCACTGAGCTAATCACCCGCCGTGGCGCGTTCTTTAGCGTCACTCGGCGCGGGCTGCAAGAGGGTCGTTGGCCTCATCGGCGGGCTTTTTTCGCCCGTGCCCCGCGATGGCCCGTGACGCGCCCTGCCCGCCTGCGCGCAGCGCCCCGGACGGGGGCAAGGTCCCAGCAGACCGGCCCACGAAAAAGGGCGGGCACCCGGAAGTGCCCGCCCCGATTCTGCGGCGTTGCGCCGATCGCGCTCAGTGCGCGATCTGGGGCGCTTCGCGGGCGGCCTTGGCGGCTGCCGCGGCCGCGGCTTCTTCCGCCGCTTCGTCCCATTCGACCGGCTCCGGCTCACGCGTGAGCGCGGCCTTCAGCACGTCGCGGACGTGGGTGACCGGGATGATCTCCAGACCATCCTTCACGTTGTCCGGGATATCCGCGAGGTCCTTCACGTTCTCCTCGGGGATGAACACCGTCTTGATGCCACCGCGCAGCGCGGCCAGGAGCTTCTCCTTGAGGCCGCCGATCGGCATGGCGTTGCCCCGCAGGGACACTTCGCCGGTCATGGCGACGTCCTTGCGCACCGGGATCTGCGTCAGCACGGACACGATGGAGGTCACCATCGCGAGGCCCGCGGACGGCCCGTCCTTGGGCGTCGCCCCGTCCGGCACGTGGACGTGGATGTCCCAACGGTCGAACTGCGGCGGCTTCACCCCGATCTCGGGCGCGATGGAGCGGACATAGGAACTGGCGGCGTCGATCGATTCCTTCATCACGTCGCCCAGTTTCCCGGTCGTCTTCATCTTGCCCTTGCCCGGAAGGCGCAGCGCCTCGATCGATAGAAGGTCACCGCCGACGCTGGTCCAGGCCAGGCCCGTCACGACGCCGATCTGGTCTTCCTTCTCGGCCAGCCCGTAGCGGAACTTGCGCACGCCGAGGTAGTCCTCGATCTGCTCGGGGCCGATCTCGATCTTTTCCTCCTGCTTGCGCACGATCTTGGTCACGGCCTTGCGCGACAGCTTCGCGATCTCGCGCTCGAGGTTCCGCACACCGGCCTCACGCGTGTAGTAGCGCACGATGTCGGTCAGCGCCTCGTCGGAGATGGTGAACTCGCCCTTGCGCAGGCCGTGGTTCTTGACCTGCTTGTCCACGAGGTGCTGCTTGGCGATCTCGCGCTTCTCGTCCTCGGTGTACCCGGCGAGCGAGATGATCTCCATCCGGTCCAGAAGCGGGCCCGGCATGTTGTAGGAGTTCGCGGTCGTCAGGAACATCACGTTCGACAGGTCGTATTCCACTTCGAGATAGTGATCCACGAAGGTCGAGTTCTGCTCGGGGTCCAGCACCTCCAGCATCGCCGAGGCCGGGTCGCCACGGAAGTCCTGACCCATCTTGTCGATCTCGTCGAGCAGGATGAGCGGGTTCGTGGTCTTGGCCTTCTTCAGCGCCTGGATGATCTTGCCCGGCATCGAGCCGATGTAGGTCCGGCGGTGACCGCGGATCTCGGATTCGTCGCGAACGCCACCCAGCGAGATGCGGATGAATTCACGGCCCGTGGCCTTGGCCACCGACTGCCCGAGCGAGGTCTTGCCGACGCCCGGCGGGCCCACGAGGCACATGATCGGCCCCTTGAGCTTCTTCGAACGCTGCTGAACCGCAAGGTATTCGACGATCCGTTCCTTGACCTTCTCGAGGCCATAGTGATCGTGGTCGAGCACCTTCTGGGCGTTGTCGAGGTTCTTCTTCACGCGCGACTTCACGCCCCACGGGATCGACAGCATCCAGTCGAGGTAGTTGCGCACGACCGTCGCCTCGGCGCTCATTGGGCTCATGTTCTTGAGCTTCTTGAGCTCGGCCTCGGCCTTCTCGCGCGCCTCTTTCGACAGCTTGGTCTCTTCGATCCGACGTTCCAGCTCGGCCAGTTCGTCCTGACCTTCGCCGTCCTCGCCCAGCTCCTTCTGAATGGCCTTCATCTGCTCATTCAAATAGTACTCGCGCTGGGTGCGCTCCATCTGGCTCTTGACGCGCGTCTTGATCTTCTTCTCGACCTGAAGGACGGACATTTCGCCCTGCATCAGGCCGAAGACCTTCTCGAGCCGCTCGTCGATGGGCAGCGTTTCCAGGAGATCCTGTTTCTGCTCCACCTCGACGCCCAGGTGCCCGGCGACGAGGTCGGCGAGTTTCGCGGCCTCGCGGGTGTCGGACACGGCGGCGAGCGCCTCTTCGGGGATGTTCTTCTTGACCTTCGCGTAACGCTCGAACTCCTCGCCCACGGAGCGCACGAGCGCGTCCGCGGCGGCCTGGTCACCGACGGTTTCGACAAGGATCTCGGCCTCGGCTTCGAAGAAGTCGGGGTTCTCGAGGAAGGTCTTGATCTTGACCCGCGCCTGCCCTTCTACAAGCACCTTCACGGTGCCGTCGGGCAGCTTGAGAAGCTGCAGCACGTTGGCCAGGACGCCGACACGGTAGATACCGTCCTCGTCCGGGTCATCGACAGCCGGGTCGATCTGGCTCGACAGCAGGATCTGCTTGTCGTCCGCCATCACCTCTTCCAACGCCTTCACACTCTTCTCGCGACCGACGAAGAGCGGCACGATCATGTGGGGAAAGACCACGATGTCGCGCAGCGGCAGAACGGGATGGATCTGGGTTGGTTGCTCGGTCATGACAGTTCCTTTTTCAGCAGGACGGCCCGGCCCCGCTCATCGGCAGCGCGTGCCATCCCCTTTATGCACCTTGATTTGGGGTGTCCCGTCCCCGTATTCAAGCGCGTTCGTTGGTGCCTCGTTCCAGAGATAGTGCCTGCGGTGCAGACCGACGACAAGGGCTGGTGTCCTCTATTTCGCCTCAATTCGAGGTCTCCGTTGGCGCAGCGCGCAACAGTACGGACTCCCTGACCGTTTTGAGGGCGGCCAACAAACAAAATCCCCCCCAATTTCACAAAATCGACCCATTTCGCCCCAGTCCGGCCAGTTTTGCCGTTGATAACAAGGTTAACAATAAACGGACACTGACCATGTTCACCCGACTGAAACGTCGATTGCACAGAGACCGACGCCGGATCGGCGTATCCTTCGCCCTGCTCTTCGCGGCAGGCGTGGTGGAGACGTGGAACACCTCCGACGTCTTCCCGCCGGGCGTGGTGGAAGTCACCGCGGGTCTCGGGATGCTCGCCTTCTTCGGATCTTTCCTGATTGCCGCCGGCCTGGCCCTGCCGAGCCTTCGCCACGCCTATGCGCCGATCGGCTTCACGCTGTTCGGCGCGGCCGTGCTCGGACGCATCTTTCCCGGCTCCGCCTTTTCCCTGAAGACGATCCCCGACGCGGGCCTGAGCTCGCTCGTCGCGCTGGTCATCACGGGCCTGGCCGTTCATTTCATCTTCTACGGGCGCTGGTCCGACAAGTTTTTCGTCATGCGCCGCTCGCGCAACACGACGCGGCTGACCTCCACCCAGCTGGACGCGGACCAGCTTTGGCATGGCTTCGTGCCCACGCCGGGCCGCCGCGAAGCGCTGCATGACCGTGACGTGCTCTCCGTCGACTGGGTCGACCGCGAGCGCAGCCGGGTGCGCGTGATCCGCTGGACCCCGCCGGCCCGCAAGATCGAGGAATTCCTGCAGATCGAGGATTACCTGCCCGGCGCTTACATCGTCTATCGCTGGGTGCGTGAGACGGGCGAGAAGAAGGGCCAGCTCGTGCGCGGCCTGCGCGCGGTCAAGATGATCGACATGATCGACAAGCGCGTGATCTACGTCACCGAGTTCTCCCACAACCGGCCCCTGCGCAAGGTGCTCTTCGACTGGCTCGACGACAGTCTCGGCCGCGCCGAGGACCGCCGCCTGGCCCATCTGGAGGCCGCGGCGAACGCCAGCCAGCCGCGTGGGCCTTCGCGCCAGGAAGAGCTGTCGGTGGGCGGCGTCCTGCGCCCCCGCGACGGGCAGACGACATCTCACAGGGTTCGCGTCCTGGCCCACGATTAGGCACTTCTGGTCACAGGCAGAAGACTTGAGACGCGAGAGGGCGGCATGGGGGACATGCCGCCCTTGAACCTTTCCGGGCCTCAGAGCGGCGCGATATCCCCCGCGGCCCGGGTCGCGTGGAACTCGGCCTCGAAGGCGTCGAACCGGCTTTCCGCGATGGCCGCGCGCAGGCCCCCCATCAGCTCCTGGTAATAGTGCAGGTTGTGCCAGGTCAGGAGCATCCCCGAGATCATCTCTCCCGCCCGGAACACGTGGTGCAGGTAGGCGCGCGAATAGCCGGTGCAGGCCGGGCAGCTGCAATGTTCGTCGAGCGGCCGGGGATCGTCCGCGTGGCGCGCGTTCTTGATGTTGACCTGCCCGCGCCGCGTCCAGGCCTGGCCGGTGCGCCCCGAGCGCGAGGGCAGCACGCAATCCATCATGTCGACGCCGCGCTTCACGGCGCCCACGATGTCGTCGGGTTTGCCCACGCCCATGAGGTAGCGCGGCTTGTCCGCGGGCAGCATGTCGGGGGCATAGTCCAGCACGCCGAACATCGCCTCCTGCCCTTCGCCCACGGCCAGACCGCCGATCGCGTAGCCGTCGAAGCCGATCGCCGTGAGCGCCTCCGCGCTTTCGCCGCGCAGGTCTTCGGTCACGCCGCCCTGCTGGATGCCGAAGAGCGCGTGGCCGGGACGGTCGCCGAAAGCATCGCGCGACCGTTGCGCCCACCGCATCGACAGGCGCATGGCGCGCGCCACCTCGTCCTCGGTCGCGGGCAGCGCGGGGCATTCGTCGAAGGCCATCACGATGTCCGATCCCAGGAGCCGCTGGATCTCCATCGACCGCTCCGGCGTCAGCATGTGCTTCGAGCCGTCGATGTGCGAGCGGAACGACACGCCCTCTTCGGTGAGCTTGCGAAGCTCCGCCAGGCTCATCACCTGGAAGCCGCCGCTGTCCGTCAGGATCGGCTTCGACCAGTTCATGAACTTGTGCAGCCCGCCCAGCCGCGCCACGCGCTCGGCCGTCGGGCGCAGCATCAGGTGATAGGTGTTGCCCAGAAGGATGTCGGCCCCGGTGGCCGCCACGCTTTCGGGCATCATCGCCTTCACGGTCGCGGCCGTGCCCACCGGCATGAAAGCCGGCGTGCGGATCGCTCCGCGCGGGGTCGAAATCACGCCGGTCCGGGCCTTGCCGTCGGTGGCGTCGAGAGAAAAGGAGAAGCGCTCTGTCATGGCCGTTCGCATAGCGCTGCGCGTCCGCCCCGGCAAGCGGGCGGTGTCGCCAAAGCGCGCCTGCGTGCTATGCGTGGTGGTCCGAGAGGCGAGAATCGCACGGGACGGCAGGGAGACGGAATGACCACGACACCGCTACACTTCGGTTGGGAGGAATGGCTTTCGCTTCCCGACCTCGGCATCCCTTCGATCAAGGCCAAGGTCGACACCGGCGCGCGCACCTCTGCACTGCATGCCGACGACATCGAAACCTTCGGCCCGTCCTCGAAACCCAAGGTGCGCTTCACCGTGCGGCCCGTACCGGGGCGCAACGACATCGTGATCCCCTGCTCCGCCCCGGTCGTGGACCGGCGCGAGGTGACCTCGTCCAACGGGGAAAGCGAGAACCGGGTCGTGATCCAGACGACACTTTCGGTCGGCGGCCAGAGCTGGCCGATCGAGGTGACGCTCACCAACCGTGAAACGATGGCCTCGCGCATGCTCCTGGGGCGCCAGGCGCTTCTCGACCACATCACGATCTCGGCGCACGAGCGGATGCTTCAGCCGGAGCTGGGCTACGACGTCTACCACACGTCGGCCGTGGCCAAGGCCCAGCCGCGCCGCGCGCTGCGCGTCTGCGTGCTCTCGCGCGAAAACAATTACACCACCCGGCGGCTCGTTGAAGAGGGTGAAGCGCGCGGGCACGCGGTCGAGGTGATCGACACCACCCGCTGCTACATGGCGATCAACGCGCTGGCCCCCGAGGTGCATTACGACGGCAAGCGCCTGCCGGTCTACGACGCGGTCGTGCCGCGCATCGGCGCCTCGATCACGCCCTACGGCACCGCCGTGGTGCGCCAATTCGAAACCATCGGCACGTTCTGCCTCAACGGTTCGGCGGGCATCGCCGGCTCGCGCGACAAGCTTTTCGCGCATCAGCAGATGGCAAAGGCCGGCATCGGCATGCCCGACACCGCCTTCGCGGCTTCTCCCAAGGACAACGCGAACCTCGTGGGGCTCGTGGGCGGCGCGCCGATGATCGTGAAACTGCTCGAGTCGACGCAGGGGCGCGGCGTGGTGTTGGCCGAGACTCGCAAGGCTGCCGAGTCGGTCATCGACGCGTTCCGGGGGCTCAAGGCCAACTTCCTGGTCCAGCACTTCGTGAAAGAGGCCGCGGGCGAAGACATCCGCTGCCTGGTGATCGGGGCAAAGGTGGTGGCGGCGATGAAGCGCACCGGGGCGGACGGCGATTTCCGCTCGAACCTGCACCGGGGCGGCTCGGCCAAGAAGGTGCGCATCACCGCCGAGGAAAGGCGCACGGCGCTGCGCGCGGCGCGGGCCTTCGGCCTGTCGGTGGCAGGCGTGGACCTGCTGCGCTCGGAAAGCGGGCCCAAGGTGCTCGAGGTCAATTCCTCGCCGGGCTTCGAAGGGATCGAGACGGCGACCGGAAAGAACCTGACCGGGCTTCTGTTCGAAGAGATCGAGCGGCGCGCCCGGCCCGTGCCGAAGCGGCGGCGCAAGAACGCGGCGGACTGACCACGGCTCAGCCCTTCTCCAGGATAACGGCGCGCACGCCATCCGGATCGGCCAGCCGCCGGACCGGGTAGCTGTAGCCCCAGCGCAGGCCATAGCGCGCCGCGGCGCCGATCACGGGATCTTCGCGGTCGAGGATACGGCTGTAGCGCGGGTCGTTCGGCGCCTGCACGCCAACGCCCGCGAAGACGAGCGCGGCCATCATCGCCTCGCCGTCGAAGACCGTCACCTCGTCGACCACGGGGCCATCTCCCCACGGCTCGGTCAGAAGCCGCGCGAGGGGCGCGGGCCCGGTGAGCCCGCCGGGCGGCGTGTAGACCTCGACCCCCGCGGGCGCCTCCGTCTGCACGCCCAGCTGGGCCGCGCGCAGCGGCACGTCGCGGCGTGCAAGCTCCAGAAGCCGGGGCATGACCCCCGCCTCGCCCGCGATATGCGCGGCGAACGACAGGCACCCGCCGCCCTCGTAGCGGTCGGGGCGCAGGATCAGGCTGTATTTCCGGTGGGGCTCGTTGGGATGCGTTTCGAACCGCACAACTTCCTCGCGCGCGGCAAGGCAGTCTGCGCGGTCCACCTCGCTCGCCACGACCACGCCGCGCCCCTCGACCAGCGCACGGTTCTGGTGTTCGGGGAAATCGGCCAGCGAAACGATTTCGCCATCGAGGAAGGTGGACAGGATCGGCGTGACCCCCCAGCCGCCCAGAACCATGCTCTTGCCCTGCCCGCTCAGCTCTCCGGTCATCGAGGTCATGCCGCGCCGCCCGCCGCATTGCCAGCCCACGATCAAGTGCCCGATGGTGGTGCCCGCCTGAAGCGCGCCCAGCTGATCGAAGACGAGGTTGGACAGCGTCGCGCGCGACCGTTCCGGCGTCGAGAGGTCGATGGGATTGGCCGGCGGGACGTAGGCGAGGATGACGTAGTCCCGCTCGCGCCCCAGCGCGAGGCGTTCGAGGTACTCGGGCCATTCCGGCGCCTCGAACGGGCTCAACGTGCCTTTCGTCGCGGGATGCGTGACCGTTTCACGCAGCTCGCAGCCCGTGACGAGGAGAAGGGCCAGACCCGCAAGAAGCGGGCGCCATGCGCCCACTATCCAAGCCCCATCGCGTCGAGCTTGGCCGCGCAGATGAAGTCGTTCTCGGAAAGCCCCTCCACGGAGTGCGTGGTGAAGCTCACCTCGGCGTATCCCCAGCCCAGCGAGATGTCGGGATGGTGGCCTTCCTGCTCGGCCAGGTAGCCGACCGCGTTCACGAGCATCAGCGCCTGCGCGAAGTTCTTGGTCTTGTAGCGCCGCGTCAGCGATCCGCCGTCGACCGTCCAATCGCCGCTGATCTCGCCCTTCAGGCGCGCGACGGCATCATCGTCGAGCGAGGGCGTGCCCTTGGGAAGGTCGGTGCAGCTTTTCGCGGTCAGATCGGTCATGAAACCTCCAATTGTTGAATTATGGATACCAGAACCGGACCAACGCACCAAGCCACGCTCGGGTTCACGTTTTCGTCGGCCGCAGGGGTGCATCCGCCCCCTAGACCTCGTCGCGCTGAAATCCTATATGTTTGGTCAGGAATTCAAAGGACCCGTGATGAACAGCGAAAGCGCAGAGCCGATGGAGGGCGCGCCCCTCATCAAGCCTTCGAGCACCGATCATCCGCTCTACGAGAAGATCGTGGAAGCGTGCCGCACGGTCTATGACCCGGAAATCCCGGTGAACATCTATGACCTCGGCCTTGTCTACACGATCGATATCTCGGACCAGAACGAAGTTTTCATCCAGATGACTCTCACCGCGCCGGGCTGCCCGGTCGCCGGTGAAATGCCGGGCTGGATCATAGACGCGGTGAGCCCGGTGGACGGCGTGCAGAACGTCGAGGTCGAGCTGACCTGGGATCCGCCCTGGGGCATGGACATGATGTCGGACGAGGCCCGCTTGGAGCTGGGCTTCATGTGATCCGACGGACAGAGGGAAGGTTGCGACCCGTGTCGCAGCCTTTTTTCTTTGGCCCCGCGTCTTACGAAATCGTGCACGCCGATCTCACGGCCCCGCTTGAGATCGCGCGCAGTAATCCTTAGTTTAGCGCTAAGGAAAAGGAGTCATCCATGTTCGGCATTCCCGGCAAGCAAGCGGTCAGCATGACCGACGCGGCGGCGTCCCAGATCGCCAAGCTGATGGACAAGGGCGGCCACAAGGGCCTGCGCATCGGCGTCAAGAAGGGCGGCTGCGCGGGCATGGAATACACGATGGATTACGTCGACGAGATCGACCAGAACGACGAGGTCGTCGAACAGGACGGCGCGCGGGTGATGATTGCCCCGATGGCGCAGATGTTCCTCTTCGGCACCGAGATCGATTACGAGGTCTCGCTGCTGGAGAGCGGCTTCAAGTTCCGCAATCCGAACGTGGTGGATGCCTGCGGCTGCGGCGAATCCATCAAGTTCGACGAATCCCTGGGCGCCGAGTGAGCGTCTCGGACGCCGAGATCGCCCGGGTTCACGAGCTATTCGAGGGTCTGGGCGGCCTCTCCCACCGCAAGATGATGGGCGGCGCGTCCTTCTATACCGACGGTCAGATCTTCGCGATCCTGTCGTCGGACGGCCAGATCTTCCTCAAGGCAAAAGGCGCATTCGCCGACACGCTCGCCGCCGAGGGCTGCGAGAAGTTCGAGATGGCCGACGGGCGCAGCATGGGCTACTGGACCCTGCCCGACGCGGCCCTGGACGACCCCGACCTGGCCTGCGACTGGGCCCGGCGCGCGATTGAAGCACTCTGACCCCTTGCCCCTGACGCCCGTGACGCTACCCTCGCCCCGTTGAACAGACGGGAGAGGCTGATGCGGCGCAAACTAGCGGCAGGAAACTGGAAGATGAACGGGACCGGCGCCGCGCTGCCGGAAATCACTGCGATCAGCCAGGCGCATGGCGACGCCGCCGTCGATGTCCTGATCTGTCCCCCCGCCACCCTGCTCCACCGCGTCTCGGAAACCGCGGACGGCGCCATCGCGACCGGGGGGCAGGATTGCCACGCGGCCGACTCCGGTGCCCACACCGGCGACATCTCCGCCGCCATGCTGGCCGAGACCGGGGCGACCTATGTCATCCTCGGCCACTCGGAACGCCGCCAGGATCACGGCGAGAGCGACCTCGAGGTCCGCGAAAAGGCGCGCGCAGCGATGCAGGCGGGGCTCAAGACCATCATCTGCGTGGGCGAATCCCTGGACGAGCGCGAGGCGTCGAACACGCTCGATATCATCGCGGGCCAACTTGCGGGCTCCGTGCCCGACACGGTGACCGGCGAGTCGCTGGTGATCGCCTATGAACCGATCTGGGCCATCGGCACCGGCAAGACCCCCACCCTCGACCAGATCGGCGAGGTGCACGATTTCATCCGCGCCGAGCTCGAGCGCCGCTTCGGCGCGGGCGTCGGCCGCTCCACGCGCATCCTCTACGGTGGTTCGGTCAAACCCGGCAACGCGGGCGAGATCTTCGCGGTCTCCAACGTCGACGGCGCGCTCGTGGGCGGGGCCAGCCTCAAGGCCGAGGATTTCTCTCCGGTCGTCGAGGCCCTTGAGAAAGCCTGACACCGGCCCTAATCCTTAACAAGTTAATGAAAAGGAGACCGGCGTGGACCACGACGAGCTGAACCATTGGTCGAAACGTGCCGCCGACTGGGCGCGCGACTACCACGCCACCCTGCGTGAGCGCCCGGTCCGGCCCGACATCGAACCCGGCGCGTTTCGCGCCCGCATCGAAGGCCCCGTCCCCGAAGAGCCCGAACCGATCGAGGCGATCTTCGACGACTTCGCCCGCCTCGTGCCGGACGCCATGACCCATTGGCAGCACCCGCGCTTCTTCGCCTACTTCCCGGCCAACGCCGCGCCCGTGTCCATGCTGGCCGAGCAACTGGCCAACGCGATGGCGAGCCAGGCCATGCTCTGGCAGACCGCGCCGGCGGCGAACGAAATGGAAGCGCTGGTCATCGACTGGATGCGTGACGGCCTGGGCCTGCCGGAGACGTTCACCGGAACGATCCACGACAGCGCGACCACCGCAACCTTCTCGGCCGTGACCACGATGCGCGAAAAAGCGTTGGGTTTCCAAGGCATTGGCGAAGGACTTTCCGGCGCCCCGCGCCTGCGGATCTACGCGTCGGCGCAGACCCATTCGTCGGTCGACAAGGCGGTGCGCCTGTCCGGCATCGGGCAGAACAACCTGGTGAAGATCCCCGGCAAGGCGGACGATCCGCTCTTTTCGATGGATCCCGCCGCGCTCGACGCCGCGATCCGCGCGGACATCGAGGCCGGGTTCAGGCCCGCGGGCGTGGTGCTGGCGACCGGCGGCACCTCCATCGGGGCCTGCGACGACGTTGCCGCCTGTATCGCGGTCGCGAAGGCGCACGGCCTGCCCACCCATGTCGACGCGGCCTGGGCGGGCTCGGCGATGATCTGCCCTGAATTCAGGGACTTGTGGGCCGGCGTTGAAGAGGCCGATTCGGTCGTCTTCAACCCGCACAAGTGGCTGGGCGCGCAGTTCGACTGCTCGATCCAGTTCCTGCGCGACCCCGGTCCGCAGATCCAGTCGATGGGCCTGCGCCCCGACTACCTTCAGACCCCGGGCACCGACGAGATCGTCAACTACAACGAATGGACCCTGCCGCTCGGCCGCCGGTTCCGCGCCCTCAAGCTGTGGTTTCTTCTGCGATCCGAGGGACTTGCGGGACTTCGTGCACGTATCCGCAACCACGTCGCCTGGGCGCGCGAGGCGCGGGACGCCATCGCCGGGCTCGACGGGTTCGAGATCGTGACCGAACCGATCCTGTCGCTCTTCACCTTCCGCTACCGGGACGACGCGGCCACCGCGCAGCTGCTCGAGGCCGTGAACCGGGACGGACGCATCTACCTGACCCAGACCAGCCATGACGGCGCCTACGTGATCCGCATGCAGGTGGGACAGTTTGACGTGACCCGCGACGATGTCATGATGGTTCCCGACGTTCTCGAGGAAATCGCCAAGGCTTCATGATGCTGCGCCTTCTTGCCCTTCTCGCCCTGCTCTGGCCCGCAATGGCGCTGGCGCAGAGCTGGCCGGTGCATGAAACGACCTACGTCAACGACTACGCCAACCTCCTGCCCGACGACGTGGAAACCCGCGTCACGCGTCAGCTCGAGGTGCTGCGCGAGGACACCGGGGTCGAGGCGACGGTGCTCACGCTGGGCTCACGGCGCGGCTTCACGCCCACCGACACGATGGAAGAGTTCGCCACCGGCCTGTTCAACGAATGGGGCATCGGGGACGCCGGTCGCAGTGACGGTATCCTGATCCTCGTCCTGCGCGACGACCGGCAGATGCGCATCGAGCTCGGGTCGGGCTACGGGACCGGCTACAACCGCGAGGCGCAGGACATCATCGACAGGGTCTTCCTGCCCGCCTTCCGCAAGGAGGGCTATGCCGAGGGGATCGAGGACGGGACCGACGCTGTCATCGACCGGATCGCGCGGCCCCACGCCGCAGGCACCCCCGCACCGGAGCGCGATGGCGGCTCCGGCGGCGGGATCGGCTGGCTCTTCGCGGGGATCGCGATCATCGGCGGCATCCTCATCGCGTTTTCGCGCAAGATCCGCGATCGCCTGTCGCGCTGTCCGGAGTGCGACGAGCGTGGCATCCACACCAAGCGCCACCGGATCGAAGCGCCGACGCGGCACCGGACCGGCAAGGGTCAGAAGATCACCGATTGCCCGCACTGCGGCTACCACGCGGTGATCCCCTACACGATCCCGATGATCACCTCCTCCTCCAGCTCCGGCGGCGGATCCTTCGGCGGCGGGTCGAGCTCGGGCGGCGGCGCCTCGGGCAGCTGGTAGGCGGTGCTCCGCCGATCGTGAACGCCGCGGCCGCCACGTCAATGCAACCTTCGCCCGCTCGCGCGTTACTATAACACCATGAGCCGCTTCGAACTGACAGAAACACTTGCCGAACACATCGCCGACGGGGTTCTCCACGTCATCGGCGTGGTGGCGGCCGTCACCGGGGCCAGCGTGCTGCTGACCTGGGCGGCGCTGTCGATCGACGGGGTGCATGTCGCCGCGCTCGTGCCCTACGCGGTGGGGCTGATCGCCACCTTCGCCTTCTCGGCCGCCTACAACATGACGCTGCACGCGCCGATCCGGGCCGTTCTGCGCCGGTTCGACCACGCCGCGATCTACCTGATGATCGCGGGCACCTACACGCCGGTCGCGCTGATCGGGGTCGGCGGCGGCTACGGCATCGCGCTGGCCGTGGCGAGCTGGAGCATCGCGCTGGTGGGCGTGCTTCTGAAGGTCGTGTGGTTCGACCGGATCGAGAAGCTCGGCTTCTGGCTCTACATCGCCCAGGGCTGGCTCTGCCTGGCCGCGGCGGGCCCGCTGGTCGCCGCGCTGCCGCTCGCCGCGCTGATCCTGCTGGTGATCGGCGGCGTGGTCTACACGGTGGGGACGATCTTCTTTCACAAGGCGCTGCCCTTCGCGCGCGCGATCTGGCACGGCCACGTGCTGGCCGCCGCCGCGACTCACTATGCCGCCGTCCTCGTGGTCGCGCGGCTGGGCTGACAAAACGCCGCGCGGATTTTCGCCTGTGGATCACCGTGGCGTGACAGCTTGCCGCTCTTCGCGTAGAATCGCCGATAATCCGGGCACAGACCCGGCATGAACCAACAAGAGGCGACGGGCATGAACAATTATTCCAGACGCGGATTTCTTCTTCTCGCGGCCGGGGGCGCGGCGACCGCGCTTGCGGCCTGCGACAACGGCATGGCCTCGACGGGCGCGGGCACCATCGACGCGCGGGTCGATACGACGCTGAATTACCTCTATTCCAACTACCCGGGCTCACGCGACCTGGCCGACAAGGCGGTGGGCATGCTGGTCATGCCGCTGGTGACCGAGGCCGGGGTCGTCGTTGGCGGCGCCTATGGCCGCGGCGCGCTGCGGGTCGGCGGGGCGACGGTGGATTACTACTCGCAGACCAAGGCGAGCGTCGGCATCCAGTTCGGCGCCCAGCAATACGCCCACGTCCTCTTCTTCATGACCGAGGACGCGCTTGGCGAGTTCCGTTATTCGCCGGGCTGGGTCGCGGGTGCGGACGTGAAATACGCCGTGCTGAACGAGGGCGACCGGTTCTCGGCCGACACGCTCTCGACCACCTCGCCGGTGATCGCGACGGTGTTCGGCACCTCGGGCCTGATCGTCGGCGCGACGATCGAAGGCACCAAGTACAGCCGCATCATCCCCTGAGCCTGCGGCCCGCAAGGGCGAAGGCCAGCTAGAGAACAAGGATCGCGGCCAGCCATGAGGCCGCGGCCCGCCACGCGATGCGCAGGACATCACCCTAATCGCGCATGTCACGTGCCATCCCGGCCATTGCCGCGCTGGCAACGCTCACCCCCACGACAAGACCGAGCCGCATCGGCCCCGATGCCGAGCCCGAAAATCTGGGGCTCGGACGGCCGCGCGTTTCGCCGCGATATGAATTTCCGTGAGAGGTCGCGCCCTCAGCGCAGCCGCTTGATGAGCGACGAGGTATCCCAGCGCTTGCCGCCCATGTTCTGCACGTCCTTGTAGAACTGGTCGACCAACGCCGTGACCGGCAGCGCCGCCCCGGTCTGCTCGGCCTCGGCCAGGCAGATCGCAAGGTCCTTGCGCATCCAGTCGACCGCGAAGCCGTGGTCGAACTCGTCCTTGAGCATGGTGTCGTGCCGATTGACCATCTGCCAGCTTCCGGCCGCTCCGCCGGAGATCGCCTCGACCACCGAGCGCCCGTCGAGCCCGGCCTTCTCGGCGAAGGCCAGCCCTTCGGACAGCCCCTGCACGAGCCCGGCGATGCAGATCTGGTTCACCATCTTGGTGAGCTGACCGGCGCCGGTGTCGCCGAGCCGCTTGATCGACTTGCCGTAGGCCTCCATCACCGGCACGGCCTTGGCGAAGACCGCTTCGTCGCCGCCGCACATTATGGCCAGCACGCCGTTCTCCGCCCCGGCCTGCCCGCCGGAGACGGGCGCGTCGACATAGCCCACGCCCTTGTCACCCGCGATCGCGGCCATGTCGCGCGTCACCATCGCCGACACCGTGGTGTGGTCGATGAAGGTGGATCCGTCGCCCATCCCGGCGAAGGCCCCGTCGTCGCCCGTGCAGATCGCGCGCAGGTCGTCGTCGTTGCCGACGCAGGCCATCACGAACGCGGCGCCCTCGGCGGCCTCGCGCGGGGTCGCGGCGGCCGTGCCCCCGTGTTCCTTGACCCAGGCCTCGGCCTTGGCACCGGTGCGGTTGTAGACCGTCACCTCGTGCCCTTTCGCGGCAAGATGGCCTGCCATCGGGTATCCCATCACGCCAAGCCCCAGGAATGCGCATTTGGCCATCTTACTCTCCCTTGATTGCACTGGTTCGGTGGAGCCTTTAATGAACGGGGGCAGCGAGCAGGTCAATAAAGGGTCCCATGGCGTCTCTCTTCAAATGGACGGTCCGGCTGGTGAGCGCCGCGCTCGTTTTGGCGGGCATTGCCCTGGCTTTCACCTATTACCTCGCCTCGCGGTCCCTGCCGGATTACGACGCGACGCGCAGCGTGAACGGGCTCACCGCGCCGGTCGAAATCGTGCGCAACAACGTGAACGTCCCGCATATCTTCGGCGAATCCGATCGCGACGTGTTCTTCGGCCTGGGTTACGCCCACGCCCAGGACCGGCTGTGGCAGATGGTGACCATGCGGCGCACCGCGCAGGGGCGGCTGTCGGAGATGTTCGGGGAGCGGACGCTGAAGTCGGACGAACTCATGCGGCGGCTCGACATCTACCGGCTCGCCCAAGCCTCGGTCGAGGCGCAGGATGCCCAGACACGCGCCGCGCTCGAAGCGTATGCGCGCGGCGTGAACGCCTGGCTCGATCGGGTCAACAACGAAGCGCTGGGGCGCGGGGCGCCGGAGTTCTTCCTGTTCGACAACGCGATCTCGCCCTGGGTGCCCGCCGACAGCATCGCGATCCTGAAACTCATGGGGCTGCGCCTGTCCACGCACCTGAGCGCCGAGGTGCTGCGCGCCCGCACGTCGCTGGTGCTGGAACCCGAGCGCGTGGCCGACATCCTGCCCGACGCCCCCGGCGACGGGCTGGCCGCCCTGCCCGACTACGCGGCGCTTTTCGACGGGGTGCGCGGGGCCACGGATTTTGCGGCCTACGACGCAGGGCCCGAAGAGACGCCTTTCTACCCGGTGCCGGAGCAGGCCTTTGCCGGCGCCTCCAACGCCTGGGCAGCCGCGCCGGACCGGTCGGCCGCCGGTGGCACGCTGCTGGCCAACGACCCGCACCTGGGCTTCTCGGCGCCCACGCTGTGGTATCTCGCGCGGCTGGAGCTGTCGTCGGGCGACGTGATCGGCGGCACGATCCCGGGCATGCCGCTCATGCTCCTGGGCCGCTCCGCCGATTTCGCCTGGGGGCTCACGGCCTCCTACCTCGACGACCAGGACGTGATGATCGAAGAGGTGAACCCGGACAACCCGGACGAGGTGCGCGGGCTGGACGGCTGGACGCCGCTCACCACCCGGTCCTCGATCATCCGCGTGAAGGACAAGGCGCCGGTCACGGTCAAGCTGCGCTGGTCGGCGAACGGCCCGATCCTGCCGCCCAACCATTTCAACCTCGGCGCCGTGACGCCGCCGGGGCACATCGCCGCCGTGAGCTGGACGCTTCTGCGCGACCGCGACACCTCGATGAGCGCGGCGATGAAGCTGATGCAGGCGGGGTCGATCACGGAAGGGATCGCGGCGGGCGCCGATTTCATCGCCCCGTCGATGAACGTTACGATGGTCGACGAGAACGCCATCGCGCTCAAGACCATCGGTTACGCGCCGCGCCGTGATGCCGACCACATGACCTACGGCCGCCTGCCCGCCCCCGGCTGGCGCGCCGAGAACCGCTGGCTCGGGCGCGAAACCTACGCGGCGAACCCGCAGTTCGTCTCGCCCTCCGGCGGGATCGTGGGCAACACGAACAACAAGCTGCTCGACCGGCCCTTCCCGCTCCACGTCAGCTATGACTGGGGCGACACCCAGCGCATCCAGCGCTGGGAGTTCCTGATGCAGAACCGCGAGGTGCACACCCGCGAAAGCTTCATGGAAGCCCAGCTCGACACCGTCTCGGTCACCGCGCGCAACCTGCTGCCGCTGGTCGGCGCGGACCTTTGGTACACCGGCGAAGCCGCGCCCGACGGCACGCCGGAACGGCGGCGCCAGATCGCACTCGACCTTCTCGCCAACTGGAATGGCGAAATGAACGAGCACCTGCCGGAGCCGCTGATCTACATGGCCTGGATGCGCGCGCTCCAGAACCGGCTGATCCGCGACGAGCTTGGCCCGCTCACGGCGGCCTTTCCGCATCTCGAGCCGATCTTCGTGGAACGCGTCTTCCGCGACATCGACGGGGCCGGCGTGTGGTGCGACGTGGTTCAGTCTGCCCCGACCGAAACCTGCACGGACATGGCCCGCCTCGCGCTCGACGACGCGCTCTTGTGGATCGACGAGGTCTATGGCGGCTCGGACGAAAGCCTGCGCTGGGGCGACGCCCACGAGGCGACGCATGATCACCCGGTGCTGGGCACGATCCCCGTGCTGCGCTGGTTCGTGAACATCCGGCAGTCCACGTCCGGCGGGGACAACACGCTGATGCGGGGCCTCACCTCCGGGCGCGACCCCGACCCGTTCCTCAACGTGCATGGCGCGGGCTATCGCGGGGTCTACGATTTCGCCGATCCGAACTCGTCGCTCTTCGTCACCGCGACCGGCCAGTCGGGACATTTCCTGTCGCGTCACTACGACGACCTGGGCGAGTTGTGGCGCCGGGGCGAATACGTGCCCATGTCGCTCGACCCCGAGCTTGCGCGGGCCGCATCGGTGGGGACGACGATCCTGCGACCCGTTACGCGGTAATCCGCCGACCGGGATTTCGGTAACGCGACGTCACGAATTCGGACCCGACGACACCCACGTCAGGTAACTCCCTGATAACCAAACTTTTCCGACCGGTCGGTCAGAACAAGCCCGTTTCAATCAGCAAAAACAGGCCGATTCGCGGCCGGGGCGCGGGTTGCCAAGTGGGAAACAAAGGTTCACAGACCGCGCGGCTGTAACGGGCACTACATACGCGCGAACAGCTAGCCGTCACTCACGGCAGTAGGTCGGCCATCGCAGATTGCCCTCTCGCGGCGGTCGGCCTACGCGTGGGCCTTGCGATACTGGGCCGCCTGCTTGGCGTTCCAGCGCACCTCGATCCGCCACCCGTCCTCGGACTGCGTCTCGGACTGGACGACCCCCGCCTCGTGCAGCCAGGCGCGCTTGCGCCCGTCCGCGAAGGCCAGCTCGATCACCTCGTCCGTGGTGTCCTGCGTGAGCGCCGTGTCGATCGCGTCGTAGAGCCGGTCGAGCCCCTCGCCGGTAAGTGCGGAGATCGCGACCACGTCGTTGCTGCGTTCCGCCTGCGTCTCGAAAGCCGCGCGCCTGTCGGGATCGAGCTGGTCGACCTTGTTCCAGACCTCGATCTGCGGCACGTCCTCGTCAACCCCGAGGTCGGCCATGATGGCATGCACGTCCTCGGCCTGCTCCTCCGTCTCGGCGTGGCTGATGTCGCGCACGTGCAGGATCAGGTCGGCCCCCAACACCTCTTCGAGCGTGGCGCGGAAGGCCGCGACAAGCTGCGTGGGCAGATCAGAGATGAAGCCCACCGTGTCCGATAGGATCACCGTGCGCCCGCCCGGCAGGTCGATGCCGCGCATCGTTGGGTCCAGCGTGGCGAACAGCATGTCCTTGGCCATCACCTCGGCCCCGGTCATGCGGTTGAAGAGCGTGGATTTGCCCGCGTTGGTGTAGCCCACAAGCGCCACGACCGGAAACGGCACCTTGGCGCGCGCGGCGCGATGCAGCTCGCGGGTCTTCACCACCTTGTCGAGCTGCTTGCGCAGCCGCGTGAGCTGTTCGTCGATGGCGCGCCGGTCCGCCTCGATCTGCGTTTCGCCGGGGCCGCCGACGAAGCCGAGCCCGCCGCGCTGCCGCTCCAGGTGGGTCCAGGCGCGCACCAGCCGCGTGCGCTGGTAGCTGAGCGCGGCCATCTCGACCTGCAGAACGCCCTCGCGGGTGGCCGCACGGTCCGAGAAGATCTCGAGGATCAGCCCGGTCCGGTCGAGGATCTTGCACCCCAGCGCCTTCTCGAGGTTGCGTTGCTGGACCGGGCTCACCGGTCCGTCGATCAGTAGAAGCTCGACTTCGCGGGCCTTCAACGTGGCCGCGATCTCCTCGGTCTTGCCGGTGCCGAAAAGCTGGCCGGGATGCGGGCGTTGCAGGCGCACGATCTGGCTGCCCACGACCTCCATGCCCGGCAGCGCGGCGGCCAGGGCGACGGCTTCTTCGAGCGCCGGGCCCGCGTCCCGGCGTTCAGGGTCGGATGTCAGCTCCGGATGGATGACCCAGGCACGCGTCGTGCCCGGCTCTTCGGGATGTTCCAAGATCAGTTATCGTCGCCGTCGTAGAGGTTGATCGGCTGCGACGGCATGATCGTGGAGATGGCATGCTTGTAGACCAGCTGGCTCTGCCCGTCGCGCTTGAGAAGCACGCAGAAATTGTCGAACCACGAAATCACGCCCTGCAGCTTCACGCCGTTGATGAGGAAAATCGTCACCGGCACCTTGGCCTTGCGGACGTGGTTGAGAAATGCGTCCTGAAGGTTTTGCTTATCAGCAGCCATCGCTTATTGCCCTTGTTTTATCGTGCTGCCAAACCCGGCAGAAATCCAAATCGGTGTCAATTGTAATGAAGGTATAAGGAATTAAAACCCCCGATTCCCCGGACCGGGCGCGATTTTTCCTATCCTCTTTCAAGGGACTGCCCGCTCAGCGCGGCCGGCGGCGCCACACGTCGGGCGACAGGAGCGCGACGATGGCCAGGAGTTCCAGCCGCCCCAGCACCATCGCGGCGGTCAGCACGAGCTTGCCGGAGGTCGTCAGCGCGTTGTAGCGGATCGGCTCGGCCGCCGCGAGATCCGCGAGCGGCCCGGTGGTGGTGAGCGAGGCGACGGTGAGCACGACCGCCTCCTCGAAGGTTTCGCCCGTGAAGGAGAACGCCATCATGATCACCGCCACCGACAGCGTCATCAGCATGAAGAACACCCAGGCCATGTAGGCGCCCCCGCGCCGGATGTGGCGCGCTTCGCTGCCCGACCCCGCGACCGAGTTCGGGTGCACGAGCTTGTCGAGCTCGCGGCGTCCGTGCTGGAACAGCGCCCAGACCCGCAGAAGCTTCGCACCCCCGGCCGTGGTCGCCACGCCCCCGCCGACGAGCGCGAGGCCCATGAGGATGAGCCCCGGGGTGGACAGGCCCGACCACGCCTGGCTCGCGTCCCAGGCCGAGCTCACGAACCCGGTGGTGGTGAGGAACGACAGCACCGTGAAGACCGACCCCCAGAGCGAGGCGAGCCCGGACCAGATGGTCATGTCGCTCGACACCTCGACCGCGCCGACGAAGTGGCGCAGGAACAGAAAGAGCGGCACGGTGCACACGATGAAGCCCGCGAGCCGCACCTCGGGGTCGCGGGTGAACTTGACCATCTCCGCGCCCTGCCCTTCGCGCGAGAACGACAGGCGCGAGACCGCGAAGATCAGGAACACCGCGATCATCACCTCGCCGCCATAGCCGCCGCTGCCGCCCGACGGGCCGCCCACCGGCGTGATGCCGGAGGTCGACATGGTCGACATGGCGTGACAGATCGCCACGAAGGGCGTCTCGCCCACCAGGATCTGCCCGAGCCAGAGCATCGCCGTGAGCCCCGCGTAGATCGGCAGGAGACCGACCGCGTAGGTGCGCACCCGCGACGACAGGTCGGCCACCTTCTCGATCTGGGTGATCTGCGCGCCCGCGGTCGCGATCCGGCGCGCGCGCACCTCGAAGCCGCCAAGCGCCATCGGCG
Organism: Maritimibacter harenae; assembly: GCF_009882975.1. GTDB lineage: Bacteria > Pseudomonadota > Alphaproteobacteria > Rhodobacterales > Rhodobacteraceae > Maritimibacter > Maritimibacter harenae. Next base: position 457,690 of record NZ_WTUX01000011.1, on the reverse strand, counting down.
CGAGCACGGCGATGGCGCTCACCCACATGATGAGCCCGCCGATCCACCCCACCGTGGCGCGCCACAGGTGGATCGAGGGGGCGAGCCGCCCGGGCTCGGGAAAGAGCGTGGCCCCCGTGGTCGTGAGCGCCGAGACCATTTCCACGTAGGCGTTGAGGAACGTCGTGTTGCGCACGGCCTGCTGGAACGGGATCGCAAGCAGCAGCGGCAGCACCACGAAGATGAAGAAAAGCCCAGCGATATGGCGGCGCGGCCGGTCGGCGCGCGTGCGCCCGGCCATCGCGACCGCAAGGAGCAGCGCGAGGATCGCGGACAGGAGCGCCCAGAGAAAGAACGTGCCCGCCACCCAGCTGTCCCCGATGGCCAAGGCATGGGCGCCCGGCAACAACATCGCGAGCGCGGACAGGCCGATCACTATGACCAGGAGGGGAAGCTTGGCGAGCGCGTCCAGCACGGGTCGCGATCCGGCCTAGAAGTAGTCGATCGAGACCTGAAGCAGGCGCTCGACCTCGGGCACGTCGCCGGACATCGCGAACATCACGACCACGTCGTCTTCGTCGATCCGCGTCGAGCCCTCGGGTTTGACGTAGGTGTCGCCCTTCAGGATACCGCCGACCAGAACGCCCTCGGGGAAGTCGATATCGCGGATGCGCTGGCCCGCGATGGGGCTCGTGGACAGAACCTGCGCCTCGATCACCTCGGCCTCGGCGTCGCCCACCGAATAGACGCCGCGCACCCGCCCGTGGCGGATGTGGCGCAGGATCGAGGACACGGTGGTCTGGCGCGGGTTGATGTAGGCGTCGATCCCGAGCGGGTCCATCAGGGGCACGAGCGACGGGTCGTTCACCAGGCAGATCGACATCGGGCAACCCATGTTGTGGGCGCGCACGGCGGCCAGCATGTTGACCTTGTCGTCCGAGGTCACGGCGAGCACCGCATCGGCACGCCCGATCCCGGCCTCTTTCAGAATCTCCCGGTCCATACCGTTGCCGTGCAGAACCACGGTCCGCTCCAGTGCGTCCGCCGCGCGTTCGGCCACGGCACGGTCGAGCTCGATGATCTTGGCGCGCACCCGGTCGGTCCGCGTCTCCAGCGCCTCGGCCACCGCAAGGCCCACGTTGCCCCCGCCCAGGATCACCACGCGGTCCTGCCGGCGCACCTGCTTGCCGAAGATCTCCAGAGTGCGGTTCACGTCCTTGGTTTCCGAGAAGACGTAGATCTGGTCACCCGGGAAGAGCTGGTCGTTGGGCTCCGGTGCGAAGAGCGTGCCCTCGCGGCGCACGCCCACGACGAGAGCGGACAGGGTCGAGAACAGGTCGGTGAGCTGGCGCAGCGGCGTATTCACCACCGGACAGTCTTCCTCCAGCGCGATGCCCAGAAGCGTCGCGCGGTCATTCAGGAACCGTTCCGTGTCGAAGGCCGTCGGAGCCTGGAGGCGGCGCAGCGCAGCCTCGGCCACTTCCCGTTCGGGGCTGATGACGACGTCGATCGGCAGGTGATCCTGCCGGTAGAGATCACGGTAGATCGCGTTGAGGTAGCTCTGCGCGCGCAGGCGCGCGATCTTGCGCGGCACGGCGAAGACCGAGTGGGCCACCTGGCAGGTGACCATGTTGACCTCGTCCGAGTGGGTCGCCGCGATCACCATGTCGGCATCGCGCGCCCCCGCGTTGTCAAGCACGTCGGGGTATGAGGCGAAGCCGGTAATCCCCTGAACATCCAGTGTTTCCGTCGCGCGGGCGACGAGATCGGGATTGTTGTCGACGACCGTGACGTCGTTCTTTTCCCCCGACAGGTGGCGCGCGATCTGCCAGCCGACCTGACCTGCGCCGCATATGATGACCTTCATACCGTCTTTCCCGGTTGCCGTCCGTCAACCCTTGGCAGCATTGCGCGGGCCCGTCAATCAGGAGGCCTCGGCATCCTCGTCCGAGACGTAAGCCACCCGCGCGCCCGACTTGTTGCCGGTCACGATACCCAGCGACTTGAGCTTGCGGTGGAGCGCGGAGCGCTCCATCCCGACGAAGTTCGCGGTGCGCGAGATGTTGCCCCCGAAGCGGTTGATCTGCGTCATCAGGTATTCGCGTTCGAACGCCTCGCGCGCCTCGCGCAGCGGCAGGGTCGCAAGCGCCGTGGGCAGGACGATCCCACCACCCGGCCCGACGCCGCCGTCGCCGCCTTCCGCACCCGGAAGCTCCGTCGCCTCGATCGGTCCGGTGCCATCGCCCAGGATCAGCACCCGTTCGACCATGTTCTTGAGCTGGCGCACGTTGCCCGGCCACGTCATGGATTGCAGCACCGCGACCGCCTCGTCCGACATGTCGCGCAGCGGCAGCCCCTGCGTGGCGTTGAAGACCTTCACGAAATGCCCGACGAGCGCCGGAATGTCCTCGCGCCGGTCGGCCAGCGGTGGCACGTTGATCGGCACCACGTTGAGGCGATGGTAGAGTTCTTCGCGGAAACGCTTGGCCTCGATCTCGGCCATGAGATCGCGGGTCGTCGACGAGATCACGCGCACGTCCACCTCGATCTTGTCGCCGCCACCGACGCGGGTGAAGCTCTGTTCGACCAGAACGCGCAGGATCTTGGACTGCGTGCCGGGCGGCATGTCGGCCACCTCGTCGAAGTAGATGACGCCCCCGTTGGCCTGTTCGAGAAGCCCTTCCTCGACGCCGCGTTCGCTGCTTTCGCGCCCGAAGAGCACCTCTTCCATCTGGTCGGGCTCGACGGCCGCCGAATTGACGATGACGAAGGGCGCGCCCGCACGGTCCGATCCGGCGTGGATCGTGCGCGCGGCCAGCTCCTTGCCGGATCCCGCAGGCCCCGTGAGAAGCACCCGGCCGTTCGAGCGCATGACCTTTTCGAGGTTCGATTTCAAGGACTTGAACGCCGCGCTTTGCCCGATCATCTCAACCGGCCCGCTGCCCTGGCGCTTGAGCTCCACGTTTTCGCGGCGCAGGCGCGAGGTCTCCATCGCGCGCCCGATCACGACCATGAGCTGGTCGATGTTGAAGGGCTTCTCGATGAAGTCGTAGGCGCCCTGCTTGATGGCCGCGACCGCGATCTCGATGTTGCCGTGGCCCGAAATGATGACCACCGGCACCTCCGGGTGCTCACGCTTCACGGCCTTCAGGATGTCGATCCCGTCCATCGAGCTGTCCTTGAGCCAGATGTCGAGGATCATCAGCGCCGGCGGCTGGCTGGAGACCTCCGCCATCGCCTCGTCCGACGTGCCCGCCTTGCGGGTGGTGTAGCCTTCGTCTTCGAGAATGTCCGCGATCAATTCGCGGATGTCGCGTTCGTCGTCAACGATCAGAATATCGGTCATGGGGTCCTCAATCTGGTCATTCCGCCGCGCGGGATGCGCCCGCCGCGGTCGGTACAGGTAATGTGATGACAGCCATCGCGCCGCGATGACCCGTGCCGAAATCCGGCGCGTCGGTGAGGACAAGGCTGCCGCCGTGCTCCTCGATGATCTTCTTCACGATGGGCAGGCCCAGCCCGGTGCCCTTGTCGCGCGTCGTCACGTAAGGCTCGAAGAGCCGCGCGCGGTCCTCCGGCAGGCCGATACCGTTGTCCGCGATGGTGATGCGCGCCTCTTCTTCGTCCACCGACAGGGCGACGCGGATTTCGGGACGGAACCCCTCCGGCGCACCTTTTTCACGAAGACTTTCAATGGCTTCACCCGCATTTTTCATGAGGTTGGTGAACGCCTGCCCGATCATCGTCTCATCGAGCTCGGCCTCGACCGCCTCGGTGGTGATGTCGGCGGTGAAGGTCACGCCGTCCTGCCCGGCCTCCTGCAGGGTCACGGAATCACGCAGCAGCTTGGCTAGGTTGGTGGGCCGCTTCTCGGGTTCCGGCATGCGCGCGAATTTCGAGAACTCGTCCACGATGCGGCGCAGGTCCTCGGTCTGGCGGATGATCACGCCGGTGAGGCTTTCGAGGTCGGCCGCCGCCGCGTCGTCCATCTGGCGCCCGAACTTGCGGTTGATGCGTTCGGCCGAAAGCTTGATCGGGGTGAGCGGGTTCTTGATCTCGTGCGCGATCCGGCGCGCAACGTCCCCCCAGGCCGCAAGGCGTTGGGCGGAGACAAGGTCGGTCACGTCGTCGAAGGCGATCACGAACCCCTCGAGTTCGCCGTCGTCCGAATACCGGCGTGCGATGCGCACCAGAAGCCGCTCGCCCTTGCCCATCCGGGTCAGCCCCAGTTCTTCCTGCACCTGGCTGCGCGCCTCGTTGCGCAGGCGGTCGAAGAGCGGGCCGAACTCCGGCACAAGAAGCGAGAGCGGCACGTTGGACGGATCCGGCCCCGCGAGGTCCAGAAGCTTCGCCGCCGCGCGGTTGAGGAAGGTCACCTTTCCTTCCGCGTCGAGCCCCACGACCCCCGCCGTGACCGAGGACAGCACGCTGTCGAAGAGCCGGCGGCGCGTCTCGATCTGGTCGGCGGAATGCACCAGGGTGTCGCGCTGCGCCTTGAGCTGGCGGGTCATCGCGTTGAACTGGCGGCCCAGCGTGGCGATCTCGTCGTCGCCGTCCTCTTCCAGAACCTGGACATCCAGGTCCCCTTCGCCCACCCGCTGCGCGGCGCCCGCGAGCCGGCCCACGGGGCGCGACAGGCGTTCGGCGAACCACATGCCGAGCCAGGTCGCGGCCAGGATCAGGATCGCGGCGAAGCCGAGATAGACGAGGCCGAACTCGAACAGCACGCGGCCGCGCTGGTTCTCCAGCTGTTGGTAGAAGCGCACGGTTTCCTGCGTTTCGTCGAGAAGGCTCAGAACCTCTCCGTCGACGGTGCGCGAGACGTAGAGAAGGTGATCGGGAAAATCCTCGAGCCGCACGAGCGCGCGGAACTCGTTGATGTCCCAATCCTCGATCACGACCGTCTCGCCGTTCATCGCGCGCTCGATCTCGGCCTGGCTGGGTTCTTCGTAATCGAAGAGGTAGGAGCGTTCGCCCCTCACCCGGATCTCTCCGTCGCTGTCGATCACGAAGGCTTCGCGCAGGCCGCGCTGGATCTGGGTCTGCGCCGATTGCAGCGCCTGACGGAGCTGGGCGCCGGTCAGGAACCGGTTGGCTGCACGCGCGAGGTCGAGATAGGCCGCGAGCGCATCCGCATCCTCGATCAGCCCCTGCCGGTGCTCCTGCTCATAGGCCTCGGCGGCCTCGAGCGAGTTGCCGACCACCCGGCTCACCCGGTCGGAAAACCAGCCCTCGAGCCCGACGTTCACCGTGAGCACGGCGAAGACTGCGACGAGCACGGTGGGAATGAGCGCGATGATCGCGAAGACGCCGGTCAGGCGCAGGTGCAGGCGGGAGCCGGCCGACTTCTTGCGCCGCGCGGCCACCATCCGCATGACGCCGGAGAGCACCAGCGCGGCCACGGCCAGCACGTAGACGAAATCGGCAAGCAGAATCAGGCGGAGCGCGTTGCTGGTCGCCCCCTGGTCGAGGGGGCCGAGCACAAGGTAGGTCGCAACGGCGAGGACGGGGCCGAGGATGACCACGCCGATCGTCGCGAAAGACTGCATCCGCCGCAGCCGACGCAGCCGGGCGAGCCGGTCCCAGGTCCATTTTCGCTTTGCGCCACGCGGGGCCATCGCTTCACTGCTCCGAAATCGGGCAGGACCTTGAACTGGTCCACTTCGCCCGTCCCGCGCCGGGACTGTGCCCGAATGGACACCAGGACCGCCGCGGCTGTGGCAGTTTTACATCAACTTGCGCCGCCGTGTCACCTCGATTCCCAATTCGGTAATCTTCTTTCGCAGTGTGTTCCGGTTGATGCCCAGCAGGTCGGCGCATTTCGCCTGGTTGCCTCCGGTGGCATCGAGCGCGATCTCGATCAGCGGAACCTCGATTTCCTTGAGCACACGCTGGTAGAGGCCGGGGGGCGGCAGCGTGCCGCCGTGCAGGTCGAAATACCGGCGCAGATGGCGCGCGACCGACGACGACAACTTCTCGCCCTCGTCCGCGGCCGGCACGGGACCGCCGGCAGGCGCGCCCAGCGTCGCCTCGACCTCCGCCCGGCTGATCTCCGCCTCGGACCCCGTGACCATGAGCCGCTGCACGGTATTCTCCAGCTGGCGCACGTTGCCCGGCCACGGATAGGCGCGCAGGACCTCGGTCGCTTCCTTCGACAGCACGCGCGGGGTCATCCCGTCACGCTCGGCGCGCGCCAGGAAATGCTCGGCGAGCGAGGGGATGTCCTCGAGCCGCTCGCGCAGCGCGGGCACCGGGATCGTGACACCCCCGAGGCGGTAGTAAAGATCCTGGCGGAACCCGCCCTCCTTGATGCGCCCCGACAGGTCGCCCTGCGACGTGGCAATGATGCGCGGCGCCGGGTCGGTGAGGCTGTCGAGCATCCGGGTGATCCGCGCCTGCGCCTCGAGGTCGAGATCGCCGATCTCGTCGAACAGCACCGTGCCCTGCCCGGCCTTCGACAGCACGCGGCTCGGTCCGTCGATGGGTGTCAGGTCGTCCGGTGTCACCACCACGAACGGCAGGTTGCGCCGATCCGAGAAGTCGTGGATCGCCCGCGCGATCAGGCTTTTACCGGTGCCGCTTTCGCCGGTGATCAGCACCGGAAGCTCGGTGTTCATCACCCGCGCGACAAGCCGGTAGAGCGATTGCATCGCCGGTGTGTGACCCACGAGCGGCAGGTCGCTGCCCCCTTCGGGCGCCTCGTTGCGCGGGGCCGGCGCGCGGCGTTTCTGTTCCAGCGCGCGCGCGGCGCGTTTCATCAGGTCCGGAAGGTCGAAGGGTTTCGGCAGGTAGTCGAACGCCTCCGCCTCGGCCGCCTGGATCGCGGTCATGATCGTGTTCTGCGCCGAGATCACGATGACCGGCAGATCGGGCCGCATCTCGGCAATCTCCGGCAGCGCGTCGAGCCCGTTGCCGTCGGGCATCATCACGTCCGAGATCACCAGGTCCCCGCGCCCCTCCTCGACCCAGCGCTTGAGCGTCACGAGCGAAGACGTGGCGTGCACCCGGCAGCCTGCCCGCGTGAGCGCCTGGGTCAGAACCGTGCGGATCGTGCGGTCGTCGTCCGCGACCAGAACCGTGCCGTCCATTGGGCCTTACTCCTTCTCTTTCGGGGCGACCGGGAGCGAGATCCGGAACACCGTCTTGCCGGGGACCGAATCCACCGACACCCAACCGTCGTGGTCGGAAATGATTTTCGACACGAGCGCGAGACCGAGCCCCGTCCCGTTCTCCCGGCCGGACACGAAGGGCTCGAAGATCTGGTCGATGATCTCCGGCGGGATGCCCGGGCCGTTGTCGATGATCTCGACCTGCAGCGGCAGCTGGTTGCCCGTGCCGTCCGACCGGCGCAGGCGCAGGCCGTGGTCGTAGAACGTACGGATGCGGATCGTGCCGCCGTCGTCATCGGCCACCTGGGCCGCGTTCTTGAAGAGGTTGAGGAAGACCTGCATCAACTGGTCCGGGTCCACGTAGGTGGGCGGCAGCGAGGGGTCGTAATCCTCGGTGATCTTCATCTTGGCCGCGAACCCGAGCTCCGCCGACTTCTGCGCGCGGTCCAGAAGGTCGTGCACGTTGACCTCTTTCTTCTCCGGCGGGCGCAGGTTGCCGAACTGTTCGACTTGTTCGAGAAGCGCGACGATCCGGCGGCTTTCGGCCACGATCAGGTCGGTGAGTTCGAGATCCTCGGACGAGAGGTTCATCGACAAGAGCTGAGCGGCCCCGGTGATGCCCGCCAGCGGATTCTTGATCTCGTGGGCCAGCATCTCGGCCATGCCGATGGCCGAGCGCGCGGCGGATTTCACGCCCTGCGCCTTGCCCATCCGGTCGGCCAGCTTGCGCGGTTCCATCAGCATCAGGAGCTTCTCGCGCGCGTGCATGATCGGGGAGAGCTGGATGTTGCACTCGGCCGGCGCGCGGCTGCCGGTGCCCACGTCGACCGAGTTGATGAACATCGCACCCTGGTCGCGGCGCACCCGCTCGAATGCGCCTTCCATGTTGGTGGCGATCGCCAGCTGGTCGAGGATCGGCTTGCCCACGAGGCTCTTGGTGGAGGCGTTCAGGAACGCCTCGGCCGCCGAGTTCGCGTCCTCGATCACGTCGTTCCCGTCGATGATGAGCGCCGGCACGGGCAGCGAGTTCCACAGCGTGTCCGTGTCCATCAGGCGGCCTCCTCAACGGGGTCGAGCGCATGGGGGATGAGGTCGATGACGCGCGCCGGATCGGGCTCCGACAGCACGCGCTTGCGCATGTCGGGAGGCGTGCCCGCCTCGTCCATGTACCAGCCCAGGTGCTTGCGGATCACGCGCTTGCCCAGGTCATCGCCGTAGAAACGCAGGGACGCCTCGTAATGTCCGCGCACCATGTCGGCCAGGTCGTCACCCTCGGGGATCACCGGCGCCGCGTGGCCGTGCAGCGCCGCCGCGATCTCGGCGATGAGCCAGGGGCGCCCGCCGGTGCCGCGCCCGACCATGACGCCGTCGGCACCCGAGGCGGCGAGCGCGGCGCGCGCATCATCGACCGAGCAGATGTCGCCGTTGGCGACCACCGGGATCGACACGGCCTCTTTCACCGCCCGGATCGCGGCCCAGTCGGCGCAGCCCTTGTAGAACTGGCAGCGGGTGCGGCCGTGGATCGTGATCATGCGGATGCCCGCCCCTTCGGCGCGCCGCGCAAGCTCGGGCGCGTTCATCAGGTCGTCGTCCCAACCCAGCCGCGTCTTCAGCGTCACCGGCACGTCGACCGCTTCGACGACCGCTTCGATCAGCGACAGCGCCAGCGGCAGGTCGCGCAGAAGTGCAGAGCCGGACAGCCCGCCCACCACCTTCTTGGCAGGACAGCCCATGTTGATGTCGATCATGCGCGCGCCGTTCGCCTCGACCATCCGCGCGGCTTCCCCGATCCAGTAGGGATCGCGGCCGGCAAGCTGGACCGAGGTATTGGCAAGCCCGATGCCCAGTTCCGCGCGCTCGCGCGTGCCGGGCTTGGCCTGCACCATTTCCTGGCTCGCGACCATCTCGGACACGACCAGCCCGGCCCCGAAGGAGGAGACGAGGTCGCGGAACGGCAGATCGGTGATGCCCGCCATGGGCGCGAGGAAGACGGGCGGGTCCAACGTCAGGTTGTCGGCGAGGCGAATGGCCACTGCTTAATCCTTGTGCATTTGCCCTCGATATAGGACGCACTGGAAAAGAGCGCAAATAAGTGGCGCCCGCGACGGTGCGAAATCACTGTTTGCCTGCTTTTTGTGCAGTTTCGCGGACAGGGAAGCCCGCCATTGTCCTCCAATCGGGCAAAGCGTAAACGATCTTCATGGATATCGCAGCCATCATCGTCGCCGCCGGACGCGGCACCCGCGCGGGCGGTGACGTGCCCAAGCAGTGGCGCATGCTCGCCGGACGCCGGGTCGCCGACTGGACGCTCGCCGCCTTCGCCGCGCACCCCCGCGTGGGCCGGATCGTGGTGGTGCTGCACCCCGACGACCTGGGCCAGGCGGATGCCTTCGAGTCGTGCCTGATCGCCACCGGTGGCGCGAGCCGCCATGCGAGCGTGGCCGCCGGGCTCGAGGCGCTGGCGGGCGATCCGCCGGACAAGGTGCTGATTCATGACGTGGCGCGCCCGCTGGTGACGCCCGCGATCCTCGACGGCGTGATCGACGCGCTCGACCATGCCGCGGGCGCCGCCCCGGCCCTTGCCGTGACCGATGCGCTCTGGACCGGGGCCGAGGGCCGCGTCACCGGCACGCAGGACCGCACCGGGCTTTTCCGCGCCCAGACCCCGCAGGGCTTCCGCTTCAAGGCCTACCGCGACGCCCACCGCGCCCATCCCGGCGAGGCCGCGGATGACGTTGAGGTCGCCCGCGCGGCCGGGCTTGACGTTGCCATCGTCGCGGGCGACGAACGCAACCTGAAAATCACCGGCCCGGACGACTTCGCCCGCGCCGAGCAGCTTATGGGAGGCCGCGTGGACATACGCACCGGCACGGGATTCGACGTGCACGCCTTCACCGACGGTGACGCCGTGACGCTTTGCGGCGTGACGGTGGCGCATGACCGCGCGCTCAAGGGCCATTCCGACGCCGATGTCGGAATGCACGCGCTGACCGACGCGATCTACGGCGCGCTGGCCGACGGCGACATCGGCCAGCATTTCCCGCCGTCCGATCCAAAATGGAAGGGCGCGGCCAGCGACATCTTCCTGCACCACGCCATCGAGCTCGCAGGGTCCAAAGGCTATACGCTGTCGAATTGCGACGTGACGCTGATCTGCGAACGCCCCAAGATCGGGCCCCACGCCGGCGCCATGCGCGCCGAGCTTGCCCGGATCATGAACGTCGACCCGGACCGGGTGAGCGTGAAGGCGACCACGTCCGAACGGCTCGGCTTCACCGGGCGCGAAGAAGGCATCGCGGCGCAGGCCGTGGCCACGCTGGTGCGCCCATGAGCCGGATCATCGCCACCTTCCTCTTCGTGGGCTACCTCCGCCCCGCCCCCGGCACCTGGGGCTCGCTCGCGGCCCTGCCGCTGATCTGGGCGCTGCACCAGCTGGGCGGCCCGTGGCTCGTCCTTGCCGGGATCGTCGCGCTCTTCGCGGTGGGCACATGGGCCACGGCGGACGTCATCCGCGACGGCGACGACCACGACCCCTCCGAGATCGTCATCGACGAGGTGGTGGGCCAGGCGCTTGCCATCCTGCCCGTCTCGGTCGGCGCCTACGGGGTCGGCGTGGACGTGCTGAAACTCTACCCGGGCTGGATCCTTGGCTTCGCGCTCTTCCGGCTCTTCGACATCTGGAAACCGTGGCTCGTGGGCTGGGCCGACCGGCGCGGCGGCGCGTTGGGCGTGATGCTCGACGACGTGATCGCGGGCATCTTCGCGGGCATCGGGGTGATCGCGCTCGCCGCCCTCGCCCACCTGATCGTGATGGTGTGACAATGGGACCTGCGGCCGTTCTCGACCTCTACCGCGCCAAGGGCTGGACCATCGCCACGGCCGAAAGCTGCACCGGCGGCATGGTGGGCGCCGCGCTCACCGACATCGCCGGGTCCTCGGACGTGTTCGAGCGCGGCTTCGTCACCTATTCCAACGCGGCCAAGACCGAAATGCTCGGGGTCGGTGCCGACACGCTTCAAGCCCACGGCGCGGTCTCGGAAGAGGTCGCACGCGAAATGGCCGAGGGGGCGCTCACCCATTCGCCGGCCCAGGTCGCCGTGTCGATCACCGGGATCGCGGGCCCCGGCGGGTCCGAGCACAAGCCCGAGGGCCGCGTCTGCTTCGCCATCGCGGGCCAGGGCGCGACACTCACCGAGACCGTCGACTTCGGCGCGCTGGGGCGCACCAAGGTGCGCCGGGCGGCCACCGATCACGCCATCGCGCTCCTCGCGATCCGCGCCAGCGCCTGAGTTCGCAAACTGCCGCTTTTTGGGGCAGCTTTCCGGAATCCGCGCCCATTTAATGTCCCGTTCGGGAACTGCGCGCTTTTTGCGCAAGCCGCACAGCCCGTAGGCTTGCGCCCTGCCCTGAGCCCCCTAAACCCCGCCCAACCATTCAAGAGGAGGGGAACATGAACGGGGCAGATACAGCCTGGATCATCGTCGCGACCGCACTCGTGCTTTTCATGACACTGCCGGGGCTCGCGCTTTTCTACGGGGGCCTCGTGCGCGCACGCAACGTGCTCTCGGTCTTCATGCATGTCTACGCGATCGCCGCCTTGATGAGCATCCTGTGGCTCGCCTTCGGCTATACCATCGCGTTCGGCGACGCGAATTCCGTCTGGGGCGGACTGGGCAAGATGTTCCTCATCGGCATCGACGCCGAGACGCTGGCGGGCACCCTGCCCGAGGTTCTCTTCTTCGCCTTCCAGATGACATTCGCGATCATCACCCCGGCGCTTATCGTCGGCGCCTACGTGGAGCGCATCGGCTTCGGCTTCGTGCTCACCTTCTCGGGCCTCTGGATGCTCCTGTGCTACGCGCCGGTGGTCCACTGGATCTGGGGCGGCGGCTTCCTGTCCGACGGCGGCATTTTCGGTGAGATCGGCGCGCGCGACTTCGCGGGCGGCATCGTGGTGCACCAGACCGCCGGTCTCGCCGCGATCCTGATCTCGGTCTTCCTCGGCCCGCGCCGCGACCAGAAGAAACCGCCGCATTCGCCCGGTTTCGTGATGATCGGCGCCTCGATGCTCTGGGTCGGCTGGTTCGGCTTCAACGGCGGCTCGCAGCTTGCCGCCGATGGCGGGGCCGCGATGGCGATCACCGTGACGCACATCTCGGCCGCGGCCGCATCGCTCACCTGGGCGCTGTGGGAGAAGATCAAGTTCGGCCGCGCCTCGCTCGTGGGCATCGTGACGGGGACCATCGCGGGCCTCGCATCGATCACCCCGGCCTCCGGTTTCGTCGGCCCCCTCGAGGCGCTGGTGATCGGCGGCGTCGCGGGCATCCTGTGCCAGGAAGCGGTGAACTTCATCCGCAACCGCCTGAAAATCGACGACACGCTCGACGTCTTCGCGGTGCACGGCGTGGGCGGCATCTTCGGCACGATCATGATCGCCGTCTTCGGCGCCGGAAGCTGGGCCGCGCAGCTGGGCTCGCTCGCCATCGTCGGCGTCTTCACGGTGGTCGTCACCTACGTGCTGATCAAGGCGATCTCGCTCGTCACCCACCTGCGCGTGGATGCCGAGACCGAGACGAACGGCCTCGACCTCACCGTCCACGGCGAACGGGCCTACGACATCGTCTCGTAAGAGCCGCACGACCGGTCAGGCGCCGCTCCCCGCCCGGGGGGCGGCGCTTTTCATGTCTGCCGTGCCGAGACCTTGAGCCAGATCCCGTCGCGCCCGCGCACGGTCAGGTGCGCCACCGGCACCGCCGGTTTGTCGGCCACCAGATCGAACCGGCAGGCGCGCACCAGCATGGCAAGGAGCAGCGGCCCCTCCACCATCGCGAACCCGGCCCCGGTGCAGACCCGCGGACCCGCCGAGAACGGCATGTAGGCCTCGCGCAGGCAACGCTTGCCGTTCTCGCCCGCAAACCGCCCCGGGTCGAAATCGTCGGGCCGCTCCCAGAGCCGTTCGTGCCGGTGCTGGTGCCAGGGGCTGAGCACGATGGGGCTGCCGGGCTTCACGTCGCGGTCGCGGAATTGCTCCGGGCAACGCGCCTCGCGTACCATCATCGGGACCGGCGGGTAGAGCCGGAGCGCCTCCCGGAACACGTCGCGCGCCACGGTGAGCTTCGAGACCACGGCGAAGTCCGGCCGTTCGCCCAGCTCGGCCGCCTCTTCGGCGACCCGCTCCTGCCACTCGGGAAACATGGCAAGAAGGTAGAGCGTCCAGGCCAGCGCCGAGGCCGAAGTCTCATGACCCGCGAGAAAGAAGATCGCGACCTGGTCCACCATCTCCTCGGTGTCGAACCCCGCGCCCGTCACCGGGTCGCGCGTCGTCATGATCTTGGTGGCAAGGTCGTCGGGCGCGGTGCCCGCCGCGATCGCCGCCTGCCGGTCCGCGGTCAGCCGGGTGATCAGCGTCCGGATCTCGCGCGCCGTGCGCCGGGTCGAGCGCCGGTGAAAGCGTGGAAACCACGCGGGCAGCGGCAGAAGCGCGCCCAGGTTCAGAAGCGGCTGCGCACGCTGGTGATCACGGAACCTGTCGAAGACCTGCCGGGCGATGTCGTCCTCGATCGGGATCGAGAACAACGTGCGGAAGATCACGTCCGCCGCGGCGTGCGACGTCTCGGGCTCCACGTCGAGCGTATCGCCATCGCGCGCGGCCATGCGCGCCGCCGCCGCCTCGCCCGCCGCCCACATCGCCGGGAAGGTGTCGCGCAATCGCCCTCCCTCGAACGCCGGGTCGATGATGCGGCGCTGCCGCTTCCAGGTCTCGCCGTTGGTCAGGAACACGGAATTGCCCAGGAGCGGCGCCAGCCCCTCGCGCGCCCGCGCCGATTTCGGGAAATCGTCGGGCCGCTCCTTCAACACCAGCTTCGTGAGGGCCGGGTCGTTGCACAGGTAGGAGCTGAAGAAGGGCGTGCGGAACTCGGCCATCCAGGCCCGGTAGAGCCGTGCGGGCTGGGCCGACAGGATGTCGCGGCGGAACAGCCGCAGGTAGCGGCGCAGGCTCACCCGGTCCGGGCGCGGCGTGGGCTTCGGCGGCCGGGTCATGGCGCCGTGTCGGTGTATTTCGACGCCGCCCGGGTGATCCGGCTCTTCGAAGCCCGGCGGCCCGCGAAACGCGCGGCCAGCGTCTTCGGCCCCGCCGTGATGCGGAAATAGTCGTAATCTCCCGGCCGGTCGAAGGCGCACAGGTACTGGAAATGCAGCCGGAAGAACCGCCACCGGAGTGCCGCCCACCGCTCGGGGCTCAGGGTCTGCGTGAAGGCGGCCGAGATCACCAGCGGCCAGCGTTGCCCCTCGGGCGCCACGCCGGAGACCGCCACGGGGTCACAGAGCGCGAAGGCGCAGCCGTCACCGGGGGCCGTCACGTCGAGCCAGAAGATCCGGTCGCTCACCGAAAGCGCGCGCAGGTCGCGCCGCAACCGGCCCGCGTCGGGCAGGAAGGACACCATCGGCACCACCTGCCCCAACGTGAGAAACCCCAGCGCGGGCCCCGTCTCCGGAATGCGACCCGCGCGCGCCAGGTCGGCCAGCACGGACACGCCGATATGCGCGCCGGAGGAATGGCCCACCACGAGCACCTCGTCCACGTCGCCGCGCAGAGCCTGCGCGATCGCGTCCGCGAAGTCGGCCATCCGCGCCTCGAGCTCGGGCGGATTGGCCCCGCGTGAGCGCGCCGAATAGGCGTAGTCGTGCATCAGGTAGTAGACGAAAAGCCTGTTGTCGATCCGGCGGAACGCGCGCAGCACGACGACGGCCACCGTCACGAACGCGGCCCAGAAAACCGCCAGCCCCAAGGCAGGCAGGACCAACGCCACGGCCCAGGCCAGAAGCGCACCCGACGCCCAGCCCAGGAGCCCCGCGACCAGTGCCTGCACGATCAGCATCCCGACCGGGTAGAGCGCCGCAATCACCGGCCCCTTGCGCAGCCGCATGAGCCGGCCGAGCGTGCCCGTGGCGATATAGGTCCAGGCGGTGCGCGCCATCAGCAGGTAGGTCTGCGCGATCCCCAGTTCCATCGAACCGCGCACGATGTCCGACCAGACGAGCACGTCGAACTCCGCCTCGACCTTGCCGCCCTCGATCGCGCCCGTGACCTGCCACCCGTAGGTGCCACCGCCCTGCCGACCGCGCAGCGCGACCTCGTAGCCCGAGATCTCCGCCTGCGCCGCCCCTTCGGCGCGGTAGAGCTCGCGGTAGCGCCGCGGATGAATCGGGTCATAGCCGGGGATGTAGAATACCCGGCGCCGCCTGACCTCCTGTCCCTGCCCGTCTGCCATCTCGTCCTGCCCTTCGACGAAAGCCTACAGGCAATTTCGGGCAACATTAAGCAAACACTGGGGCCACCCGGCCCTTCATCGTTCCGCAAATACTTCGGGGGGTTCGGGGGGCTGGCCCCCCGACGGGTCGCCGCGCCCCCGGCGCGGCGACAGCGCTCAGCCCAGGACCGCGAGACCGGGGAAGGTCTCGAGCAGCCAGTAGGAGAAGGCCGAGAAGCCGCCGGTCAGCATCAACAGCCCGATGGTCCACAGCAGCAGCCCCATGATCCGCTCGATCCGGTCCATGTGCCGCTTCATCCAGCCCATGAGCCCGCCCAGGCGCGGCAGGAAGGCCGCGACCAGCAGGAAGGGGATGCCCAGGCCCGCGGCATAGACGGCGAGCAGGAAGGTGCCCCGCGCCACGTTCGCCTCCGAGGCCGCGAGCGACAGGATCGCACCCAGCTGCGGGCCGATGCAGGGGGTCCAGCCGAAGGCGAAGGCGAGGCCCAGGAGGTAGGCGCCGAAGGCCGAGCCCCCCTGGTCGCCCGCGTCGAGCCGCGCCTCGCGGTTGAGGAAGGGAATGGTGAAGATGCCAAGGAAATGCGCGCCGAAGACCATCACCACGATGCCGGCCACCGCGTTGAACACGGTCTGGTTCTGCAAAAAGAACGCCCCGAAGGCCGAGGCCGCGAATCCCATGAACAGGAACACCGTCGACAGGCCCAGCACGAAGAAGACCGCGGAAAGCGTCGCCTTGCGTGCCGCCTCCCGTCCGGCGGAAAGCTCGGTGACGGAAACCCCGGACATGTAGGCCAGGTACGGCGGCACGATCGGCAGCACGCAGGGGCTGAGGAAACTCAGAAGGCCCGCGGCCAGCGCGATGAAAAGCGCGGGCAGAAGGCTCGCGTCGATGAGGTCTATCCCGAACATGTCTTCCCTCTAACGCGGGGCGCGCGCAGGGTCACGTGCCAAAGCGTCACATCCGGGCGATGGACATGTAACACGCGGCGCGCTACTGGCCTGTCCCATGGATTTCGACGTTGAGATCGACGCGATCGGGCTTCTGTGCCCGTGGCCTGTGCTGAAGGCGGGCAAGGCGCTGCGCGGCATGCGCGCGGGCCAGGTGCTGCGCCTCGCGGCGACCGACCCGGTGGCGGTGGTCGACGTGCCGCATTTCTGCGCCGAGCAGGGCCACGACCTGGTCGCGACCGCCGAACAAGCGGGCGCGACCCTGTATTTCATCCGCAAGGGCTGAGCGCCCCCTGTCTCAGGTCCAGTGGGCCTCGATGTGGTCGGCGGCCCCGGCCTCCACGGCCATGTCGTACATCATCTTGGCGTCGACCACGGCCGCGATGGTGCCGTCGGGGTTGTAGCCCACGATGGGCCCGTGCGTGATCGCGAACATGACGCAGCCGTTGGGGCTGTCGGGCTTGTGGATCGCGGCCGGCTCTTCGCGGATGTAGTCGCCCTTCTTGCCGACATCGTCATCGTAGCCGAAGCCGCCCTCGAGGATCACGCCCTGCACGCCCCCGATGTGGCCGTGCGGCGGTGCCTCGGTGCCCGGGTCCACCTTGAGAAAGAGCGTGAACCCGCCCGAGCGCACGTCCACGTCCATGAGCCGGAAATGGGTGCCCTCCATCACCCAGGGGTTCCACGGAATGGTCTCCGGGTCGATGAAACCCGGGCGCTCGTGCTTGGTGATCGTCAGCGTGGCATAGTCGCCGGTGTTCGCATGGTCGTCCATGTCGTCCTCCCTTGTGTGCCCCACTACGCTAGGGCGCGGCCCGTGCCCGGTCTTGAACGTGATTGCCAAACAGGAACGGCGTTGCGATGATCTGCGCATGGAGGAGGAGGTCGCTCAGGCCCGGCTGGCGCCCGTCGAGGCGATGCGGCAGGTGTGGCACATGGACACGCGCTGGGAATTCGGCGCGGCCAACGGCATTTGCGGCGTGGTCTGGGACTGCGCGCGGCCCGACCTGCGCCACCTGCCCTCGAACCTGCCCGACGACCTGCTCGTCGTCTCGCTCCACCGCACGCCCGTGGATTGCGTCGAGGTCCGGCTCGACGGTGCGCCCTGCCACAACGGGCGCCTCGCGGCCGGCTCCTGGATGGTGGTGCCCTCCTCCGGCGCGCCCGAGGCGCTGACCGAGGGGGTGTTCTCGCTTCTCCATCTCTACGTCTCGCGCGGCCTTCTGCGCGACGTGGCGGCGGAGTACGACATCGACCTTTCGCCCGCCCGCATGGACGAATGCCGCACCGGCCGGTTCGATCAGCACACGCTGGCGGCCACCTGCCAGCGCATCGACAGCGGGGCCGCGATCGAGAGCGACGCGCTGGCGCGACTGTCGCGCGACCGGATGGCGCAGGCGCTGGTCGCCGACATGGTTGCGCTCTTCGCCGAGGACGCAGGCGCCCCGAGCGGACCCGAAACCCTGACCGGGCCGCGCGCACGGCGTGTCGAGGCGCTGGTCGCCGCGCGGTTGGGCGAAGCGATCACGCTCGACGACATGGCCGGCGCCGCCGGACTGTCCCGGTCGCATTTCCTGCGGGCCTACAAGGCCCGGTTCGGCGAGACGCCGATGGCGCGGCTGCGTCACCTGCGGCTGGAGCGCGCGATGACGCTGCTGAGAACAACGGACGCATCCATCGGGGAGATCGCGCTGGCCACGGGCTTCGCCGACCAGAGCCACCTGTCGCGCCACTTCAAGCGCCTCTACGGACGCCCGCCCGGCGCGATCCGCTCCGAGATCCGCGCGACGCGCCGCTAGCGCACCTCGCGCATCGCACGAGCCTCCTCGCCCAAACACTTGGAATTATGGAGAAATTTTCAGCTCCCTCGCCCCGAGTACGATGGACTTTGGCGCGGACCCACGAAAGAAAATGGGGCGCCCGCAGGCGCCCCAGTTTCGCTGATAGGGCTCGTCATTGTACCGCCCGGTTTGTTTTCTGCCTGCGGCCCTATCCGCGTCAGGGGCGAGCGCACCCGCCCCGTGTCTCTATGCTCTCTTGCGAAGTGCCGGCACCTCGCCCTCGGTCAGGAAGTAGGCCACCCCCTGCGCAAGGTCGAATTCCCGCACCACCATCGTGATCTCCTCGCCCGCGTCCGTGACGAAGGTAAGCGGCCCGTCGGTCTCGATCCCGATCATCGCGGGGGGCACGCGGAACGCGCCCGACCCGTGGGTTTCACCACCCCCGACGGTGAGCAGGATCCGCAGGTCCATCCGGTCGGTCTGGCGACCGTCGATCCGGAACGACCCGCGGAAATCTCTCAGCTCCATCGCCCGCTCCTCAGCTGCAGCCGCTCGTCGAGCCGCAGGTGTTGCACTTCATGCAGGTGCCGTTGCGCACCAGCGTGTAGTTGCCGCACTCGCCGCAGGCTTCGCCCTCATAGCCCTGCATCCGGGCCTTGGCGCGCGCGTCCATCGGCGCGACCGATCCGGTGGCGGTCGTGGTCGAGGCCGGCTCGGCGACCATCGTGCCGCCCGCCATGTTGCCCGCCGTCTCGGGCACCAGGGTGCTGAGCGCGCTCATCGGGTCGGTTCCGGTGGCTTCCGCCCCGCCCTGCAGCACCACCAGCTCCTGCGGCAGACGCTTGCGCAGGTAGCCGGTCGAGGAGACCTGCTTGAGCACCTCGAGCGACCGGTTCGCGGCGCTCTCGGACATCTCGCGCACGTTGGCCACGCCCTCGTCCTGTCCGCGCCCGATGTCGTCGAAGGCGGCGCCTTCGGGCTTCACGTGGGCCAGGTCCGTCCGGTCGAGGTAGCTCACCGCCAGCTCGCGGAAGATGTAGTCGAGGATCGAGGTCGCGTTCTTGATCGAGTCGTTGCCCTGGACCATGCCGGCGGGCTCGAACTTGGTGAAGGTGAACGCGTCCACGAACTCCTCGAGCGGCACGCCGTACTGGAGCCCCACGGACACGGCGATGGCGAAGTTGTTCATCATCGCGCGGAAGCCCGCGCCTTCCTTGTGCATGTCGATGAAGATCTCGCCCAGCGTGCCGTCGCCGTATTCGCCGGTGCGCAGGTAGACCTTGTGACCGCCGACGACCGCCTTCTGGGTGTAGCCCTTGCGGCGCTCCGGCATCTTCTCGCGGCCCGCACGCGCCACTTCCTTGATGACCACCTTTTCGATGATCTTCTCGGCCAGCACTTCCGCCTTTTCCTGCGGCGTGCCGGTGGCGAGCACCTCTTCGGCCTCCTCGTCGTCCTCGACGAGGGCGGCGGCGAGCGGCTGGCTCAGCTTGGAGCCGTCACGGTAGAGCGCGTTGGCCTTGATGCCGAGCGACCAGGACAGTTCGTAGGCGCGCTGGCAATCCTCGATGGTGGCATCGTTGGGCATGTTGATCGTCTTGGAGATCGCGCCCGAGATGAAGCTCTGCGCCGCGGCCATCATGTAGATGTGCGCATCGGTCGACAGGAAGCGCTTGCCCTTCTTGCCGCAGGGGTTGGCGCAGTCGAACACGTGGTAGTGCTCTTCCTTCAGGTGCGGCGCGCCTTCCAGCGTCATGGTGCCCAGGACGTGGTCGTTGGCCGCGTCGATGTCGCCCTTCGAGAAGCCCAGGTGCTTGAGCATGTCGAAGGTCGGGTCGTTGAGCTGCGCGTCGGTGAGACCGAGGTCGTCCTTGCAGAACTCTTCGCCCAGCGACCACTGGTTGAACAGGAAGCGGATGTCGAAGGCCGAGGCGAGGCCCTTCTCCAGCTTCTGGATCTCGGCATTGCCGAAGCCCTTGTTCATCAGCGACTGGGTGTTGATCCCCGGCGCATTGCCCAGGCTGCCGTGGCCCACCGCGTAGGCGATGATTTCCTCGATCTGGGCCGAGGAATAGCCGAGCTTCTCGAGCGCTGCCGGAACTGAGCGGTTGATGATCTTGAAGTAGCCGCCACCGGCGAGCTTCTTGAACTTCACCAGCGCGAAGTCCGGCTCGATGCCCGTCGTGTCGCAATCCATCACCAGGCCGATCGTGCCGGTGGGCGCGATGACCGAGACCTGCGCGTTGCGGTAGCCGTGCTTCTCACCCAGCGCCAGCGCCTCGTCCCAGCTCGACATCGCGATGTCGACGAGCTTGGGGTCCGGGCAGTTGGCGTGGTCGAGCGGCACCGGCTTGATGTCCAGCCCTTCGTAGCCGTCCGCCGCGCCGTAGGCCGCGGTGCGGTGGTTGCGGATCACGCGCAGCATGTGATCGGCGTTGCGCTTGTAACCGTCGAAGGCGCCGAGCTCGCCGGCCATCTCGGCCGAGGTGGCATAGGCCACGCCCGACAGGATCGCGGTCAGCGCGCCGGTGAGCGCCCGGCCCTCCTTGGAGTCGTAGCCGAAGCCCATGTTCATCAGCAGGCCGCCGATGTTGGCGTAGCCCAGGCCCAGCGTGCGGAAGTCGTAGGAGAGCTGCGCGATCTCCTTGGACGGGAACTGCGCCATCATGACCGAGATTTCCAGCGTCACGGTCCACAGGCGGGTGGCGTGCATGTATTCCTCGGCCTGGAACTCGCCGTCCTTGAGGAAGGACAGCAGGTTCATCGAGGCCAGGTTACAGGCGGTGTCGTCCAGGAACATGTACTCCGAGCACGGGTTGGAACCGCGGATCGGGCCGTCTTCCGGGCAGGTGTGCCAGGCGTTGACGGTGTCGTGGTACTGGATGCCCGGATCGGCACAGGCCCAGGCGGCGTGCCCGATGGTTTCCCACAGGTCGCGCGCCTTGATGGTCTTGGCGACGGAGCCGTCGGTGCGCCGGATCAGCTCCCAGTCGGCATCTTCCTCGACCGCCTTCAGGAAGGCGTCGGTGACGCGCACGGAGTTGTTCGAGTTCTGACCCGAAACCGAGGCGTAGGCTTCCGAGTCCCAGTCGGTGTCGTAGGTGGGAAACTCAATGGACGCATAGCCTTGGCGGGCGTAGTCGAGAACGCGCTTGATGTAGGTCTCCGGGATCGCGACCTTCTTGGCGGCGCGCACGGCTTCCTTCAGCTGCGGGTTCTCCTTCGGGTCGGTGGCCGCGGCAATGTCGCCGTCCCAGCCGTGGATCGCGGTGAAGATGTCGTTGAGGTGACGCTCGTGCATCTTCGAGCCGGCCACCAGCGAGGCGACCTTCTGCTCTTCCTTGACCTTCCAGTTGATGTATTCCTCGACGTCCGGGTGATCGGCGTCGACGATGACCATCTTGGCCGCGCGCCGCGTGGTGCCGCCCGACTTGATCGCCCCGGCCGCCCGGTCGCCGATCTTGAGGAAGCCCATGAGGCCCGACGACTTGCCGCCGCCCGAGAGCTTCTCGCCCTCGGCGCGCAGGCTCGAGAAGTTGGTGCCGGTGCCGGAGCCGTACTTAAACAGGCGCGCTTCGCGGACCCAGAGGTCCATGATGCCGCCGTCACCCACCAGGTCGTCGCCGACCGACTGGATGAAGCAGGCGTGCGGCTGCGGGTGCTCGTAGGCGGAGGCCGACTTGGTCAGCTCCTTCGTTTCGTGATCGACGTAGTAGTGGCCCTGGCTCGGCCCGTCGATGCCGTAGGCCCAGTGCAGGCCGGTGTTGAACCACTGGGGCGAGTTCGGCGCGGTCATCTGGCGGGCCAGCATGTAGCGCATTTCGTCGTAGTAGGCGCGCGCGTCCTCCTCGGTCGAGAAGTAGCCACCCTTCCAGCCCCAGTAGGCCCAGGCGCCGGCGAGCCGGTCGAACACCTGCTTGGACGAGGTCTCGCCGCCGATGCGCTCGTCCTCGGGGAGTTTGGCGAGCGCTTTCTCGTCGGCCACGTGGCGCCACAGGAATTCCGGCACGCCGTCTTCCTTGACGGGCTTGAGCGCGGCGGGGACGCCGGCCTTGCGGAAGTACTTCTGCGCGATGACGTCGGAGGCCACCTGGCTCCAGCTTTCGGGGATTTCGATGTCGTCCAGCTTGAACACGATCGTGCCGTCCGGATTGCGGATCTCGGAAGTCGTGCGCGTGAACGCGATCGTGTCGTACGCGTCTTTACCTGCCTCGGTGAACTTGCGGTCGATCTTCATTTTGGCCCCTACGTCTAATTCGCCCGGTATTCGTGCGGGCCCCTGCTCACGCGGGCCCGCGGTTCAATTCGTGCTGGTGGGGGCGACGGAGACAAAAACCCGCCCGATCGGCCAAACGAGTTGCCCGACAGGACACGCGGTCCCTGGATTGGGGTCCGAACTGTGGTTAACTATCCCTACCTGTCGACCGCCACTATATGTTGTGGCTTCCCGACCAGCACCAACAAAGTGACGCGTGAACCCATATCGGTCAACGGGATTTCAGGCCCCCGAACGCTGTTTTTTCCGTTGACAGGTGCACCCCCGAGTCGCCCCCCGGGAATGGACGATTCCGTCCGAGAAAAAAGGGCACGTTTTTTCAGGCTTTTCCGTCATCAAACTGTCAAAGAGGTTGAGACGCGGCCGACGCGCGGGGGCCCGGGCGGGGTTATGGCCCGAAAGACACAGTCCAGACCCCGATGTTCGAATCCGGATCGAATCGCACAAATTTCGCGCCGAACGCGCACCACATATATTGGGTTCGGAGGGGCACGCTCACCACATCTGGATGAGATTTGGCGTGATGGTCGGGGCGGCGAGATTCGAACTCACGACCTTCTGTACCCAAAACAGACGCGCTACCAGGCTGCGCTACGCCCCGACGAGGGCCTCTCTACAAAGAGCGGCGGATGATGGAAAGTCCTATTGCGCGGCGCAGGGCCAGGCGGCCTCATCCCCGAAGGCGGGATGGCGCATCTCCGCCCCCGCCTCAATCCCGATAGCCCCGGCCAGCCCGCCGCGGATTTCGAGCACGGCGAGGATGTCATCGCCGCCCCGGATCGGGGTCAGGTCGCCGGGCACGGCGTTGGCATGGACGGTGTCGACCACCCCGTCGGGCCCCACGAAGATCATGTCGAGTGGAATGAGCGTGTTCTTCATCCAGAACGAGGCCACGCGCGGCGCATCGTAGACGAAGAGCATCCCCTGCCCGGACGGCAGGCTTTCGCGGAACATCAGCCCCTTGGCGCGCTCCGCATCATCATCGGCGATCTCGACCCCGAACCGCGCGGTCCCGAAGTCGCCGCGGATGTCGACCCGTGCTTCGTCGCAGACTTGCGCGACGGCGGGTCCGGCCAACACCAGGGCCAGGACGAAACTCGTTACTTTCAAGATCACTCTCCGTTCAATGCCGCGTCCCACGCGGTCACCAATAACGCCATGCGCCCGCGTTCGCCATCGGCTGCGCGCAGGCCGATCGCCTCGCCCGCCTGGAGGTCGGCCAGTCCGGAACGGCGCAGCACCTCGATGTGGATGAACACGTCCTCGGGACGACCGAAGGCATTGGCGAAGCCGAACCCCTTTGTCTTGTCGAACCACTTCACCCGGGCAGGCTCCAATGGGTCGGCGCGAGTCAGGTCCAGGTCCTCGGTGAAATTCGACATGACGGGCACGTCTTCGACGGGCGCCGCGATACGCAGCACCTCGACCGCCTGCATCCCGCGCGGGGTGGTCTGGACGACCACCTCGATCTCCGCGCGATCCGCGACCGATCCCTGTCCGAAATTCCGCAGCACGTTCGCGTGTAGCAGAATATCCGGACCTCCGTTTTCCGCCACGACGAACCCGAACCCCTTTGCGGGGTCAAACCACTTGACGAAGCCACGCTGTACACACCGGTCCGACGTCCCCTGATCGTCAGTCATTCGAACGCCTTCATGGACAACATTCATCCACAAGTCTTACCGATCATGCCTTTTCACACAAGGCACGATGACCCGTCCGTCACAAGAACGTCAGCAACAACCGGCTCAGGGATAGAGGCGCTGGACCGACCACGGGTCCGTCAGCTTCTCGCGCGTCCAGCGGAAGCGGTCGTGAAGGCGGAACGCGCCGTCGGCCCAGAACTCGATTTCGAGCGGCCGAATGCGGTAGCCGCCCCAGAACGGCGGACGCTCCGGGTGGGTGCCGTGACGGGCAGTGACGCGCGCTACCTCGGCCATGAGCGTGGCCCGGCTTTCGAGCGGCTGGCTCTGGTGCGACGCCCAGGCCCCCAGCCGGCTCTTGAGAGAGCGCGATTCGTAGTAGGCGTCCGCCTCCGGCCCCGCGGCCCGTTCCACGAGCCCGCGCACGCGCACCTGCCGGCGCAGGCTTTTCCAGTGCATCACGAAGGCCGCGCCGCCGGCCGCGTCGATTTCCTGCGCCTTCACGGAGCCGTAGTTGGTGTAGAAGACGAACCCGTCGGGCTCGATGTCCTTGAGAAGCACCATCCGCACGTTGGGCAGGCCGTTCGCGTCCACCGTGGACAGCGCGATGGCGTTCGGGTCGTTGGGCTCGCTCGCTTCCGCCTCGGCCAGCCAGGCCCGCGTGATGGCGAACGGGTCGTCGCCCGCGAAAAGTTCACCCCTGTCCGACATCCTGCCCCCGTCCTGTCTGCGTGTCGATCGCGCCCGTCTTGCGGGCAGAGCGCCCGGTCAGCAGGCTTGAAGCGCCCTTGGCAATCTCATAAACGGGGCTAACACGATTTCCAAGGGACGGGGAACAGGCAATGGCGGCTGGATTGATGGAAGGCAAGCGCGGGCTGATCATGGGGCTCGCGAACGACAAGTCCATCGCCTGGGGGATCGCCCGGGCCTGTGCGGAGGCGGGCGCAGAGCTCGCCTTTTCCTACCAGGGCGAGCAGATGAAGAAGCGCGTGCTGCCGCTGGCCGAGCAGCTGGGTTCGAGCTTCGTGGTGCCCTGCGACGTGAGCGAGGAGGAGTCGATCGACGCGCTCTTCGCCAAGCTCGAAGAGGAATGGGGCACGATCGACTTCATCGTCCACGCCATCGGCTTCTCCGACAAGTCGCAGCTGCGCGGCCGCTACGCCGACACGACGCGCGACAATTTCACCATGACGATGGACATCTCGGTCTATTCCTTCACCGCCGTGGCGCGCCGGGCGGCCGCCCTCATGCCCAACGGCGGCTCGATGGTGACGCTCACCTACTACGGCGCCGAACAGGTCATGCCGCACTACAACGTCATGGGTGTCGCCAAGGCCGCGCTCGAGGCCTCGGTGCGCTACCTGGCCGAGGATTTCGGCAAGGACGGCATCCGCGTGAACGCGATCTCCGCCGGCCCGATCCGCACGCTCGCCGCCTCCGGCATCGGCGATTTCCGCTACATCCTGAAGTGGAACGAACTGAACTCGCCGCTCCGGCGCAACGTGACGACCGACGACGTGGGCAAATCGGCGCTCTACCTTCTGTCCGACCTGGGCTCGGGCGTGACGGGCGAGACGCACCATGTCGACGCGGGCTACCACGTGGTCGGCATGAAGGCCGTGGACGCCCCCGACATCGACGCCACCAACTGACGGACAGGACCCCCAGACACATGATCGACAACCAACTGCCGCACGAAAAAGGGTTCCACGTGAGCTGGGACCAGCTGCACCGCGACAGCCGGGCGCTGGCCTGGCGGCTGGACGGACAGGGGCCCGAAGACGGCGGCTGGACGGCAGTGGTCGCGATCACGCGCGGCGGGCTCGCCCCGGCGATGATCATCGCGCGCGAACTGGACATCCGCATGGTCGATACGATCAGCGTGAAAAGCTACAACCACCAGACCCAGACCGAGCCACAGGTCATCAAGTCGCCGGACATGGACGTGGTCGGCGACGGCACCGGGGTTCTGGTCATCGACGACCTGGTGGACACCGGCAAGACCCTAGAGGTCGTGCGCGCGCTGATGCCGAAGGCCCATTTCGCCACCGTCTATGCCAAGCCCAAGGGCAAGCCGATGGTGGAAAGCTACATCACGGAAGTGAGCCAGGACACCTGGATCTTCTTCCCCTGGGACATGGCGCTGCAATACGTCGAGCCCTACCGCGGAACGGACTGAGCGCGGGCTCAGAAATAGAATTTCGCGTTTTGCTTCAGGCGCTTAGCCGATCTTCTTCAGACCCGACCTGAACCGGCGCATGTTGTGCTGGTAATGCTCGGCCGAGGCGATGAGGCCCTGCTTCGCCGCCTCGTCCAGCTCGCGCACCACCTTGCCCGGCGCGCCCAGAACCATCGCACCGTCCGGGATCTCCTTGCCTTCGGTGACCAGCGCGCCCGCCCCGATCAGGCAGCCCTTGCCGATCTTCGCGCCGTTGAGGATCGTGGCCCCCATCCCGATGAGCGACCCGTCCCCCACGGCACAGCCGTGCAACATCGCCTTGTGACCGACGGTCACGTTCTCGCCCAGCGTGAGCGGAAAGCCCGGGTCGGTGTGGAAGACGCAGTTCTCCTGCACGTTGGAGCCGCGCCCCACGGTCAGCCGTTCGTTGTCCCCGCGCAGGGTGCAGCCGAACCAGACGCTCGCCCCCTCCTCGAGCTTCACGTCGCCGATGAGGTTCGCGTCCGGGGCGACCCAGGTGTCTTCGTGGATCGTCGGAGAAATCCCGTCGAGTTCGTAGATCATGTGTCGGCCTCTTCGAATTCGGTCTGCAGGCGGCGGATGAAGGGAAAGAGGTCCGGCTGCTGCGCCTGGCGCAGGCGCTCGGCCTCGATGATGGTCTTGAGCTTCTCGAAGGTGACGTCGAGGTCGTCGTTGACCAGCACGTAATCATAGCCGTGCCAGTGGCTGATCTCGTCCCAGCTCTTCTGCATCCGCTTGGTGATCGTCTCGGGCGTGTCCTTGCCCCGGCTCACGAGCCGGCGGTGCAGCTCCGCGATCGAGGGCGGGAGCACGAAGATCGACAGGACGTGGTCCTTGAGCGCCGACATCTTGATCTGCTCGGCGCCCTGCCAGTCGATGTCGAAAAGCACGTCGCGCCCCGCCTCGATCGCCTCGCGCACGGGTTCTTCGGGCGAACCGTAGAAATGGCCGAAGACATGGGCATGTTCGAGCATCTTGCCGTCGTTCACGAGCGCGCGGAACGAGGCGTCGTCCATGAAGCGGTAATCCTTGCCATCCACCTCGCCCTCGCGCGGGGCGCGCGTGGTGGCGGAGACGGAAAAGGCCAGCGTCGGATCCCAGTCCATCAGCCTGTGCGCCAGCGTGGATTTCCCCGCACCCGAGGGCGAGGACAGGATGATGAGAAGACCGCGACGCTGCATGGGAACCACCTTATTCGATATTCTGAACCTGCTCACGCATCTGGTCGATCAGCGCCTTGAGGTCCAGCCCAATCCGCGTGAGCGGCTGGAACCCGGCCTTGGAGCACAGCGTATTGGCCTCGCGGTTGAACTCCTGCATCAGGAAATCCAACTTGCGGCCGCGCGGTTCGTCCCCCGCCAACAGGCTGCGCGCCTGGTCCACGTGCGCCGCCAGGCGGTCGAGCTCTTCGCGCACGTCCGATTTCACGGCGATCAGGGCGAGCTCCTGCTCGACCCGGTCGGCGTCGATCCCGTCGGTGTTGTCCGTGACCCGCGCGAGCGCGGCGCGCAGCGTTTCGCGCTGTGCCTCGCCGCGCGCCTCCATCAGGCCTTCGGCCTGTTCCACGAGCGATGCGAGCTCGGCGAGCTGGGCTTCTATCACCTCGCGCAGTGCCTGCCCTTCATGGGCGCGCATGTCGTTGAAGGCGGCAAGGAGCCCCGGCAGGTCGGCGATCAGCGCCTTGGCCAGCGGCGCGGTATCCGCATCGCCCTGCGCCGTGTCGATCACCCCGCGCATGGAGGCGATCTCGGCCGCCGACACATGCGCCAGCGGCAGCCCGTTGCGCGCGGCGGTCGCGTTGATCTCGGCCAGCATGCGAACGGCGTGCTCGAGGGCCGCGGGGTTCACCGCGACGTTGCCCTCGTCGGTTTCGCGCGACACGCGCAGCGACACGGTCACGTTGCCGCGCGCCACCGCGTCGGACACCGCCTTGCGCACGGCCGGTTCCAGTCCCTCGATCCAGTCCGGCACACGAATGCGCATGTCGAGCCCGCGGGCGTTCACCGACCGGATGTCCCAGCTCCAGCTCCACGGCGCCAGTTCACCCTTGAGCGTCGCGAATCCCGTCATGGAGTTGCTCAAGCGTTAACCCTTTCTTCAGGTTTTTCGCCAAATTCGCATCGAATGTGGCAGATTAAGAACTCGTTAAGGAACATCGCTCATTCGTTAACAGGGGTTTCCGTGCTGGGCAACAAAGCCGGACCAAGGGGGTTGGCATGAACATCGGGCATGATGAGCCGTCCAACGTCATTCCGCTTGCGACAAGCCGGGCCGAAATGCGGTTTCCGGCCATCGCGCGGGTTGAGACGTACTGGGAGGCGCTGCGCGATGGTCGCAGGATGCCCGCGCGCGCCGAAGTCGATCCGCGCGGCATCGCGGATGTGCTCGAATACGCCTGCATCCTCGAGACCGTCGCCCCCGGCGTGGCGCGGATGCGGATTGCCGGGATGCATCTCAACGACCTCATGGGCATGGACGTGCGCGGCATGCCGGTCAGCGCGATGTTCCTGCCGGCAACGCGGGCCGACCTGGAGGGCGTGCTCGACGCCGTTCTTGATAGCCCCGCGAAGGCCCACCTGACTCTTGGCACCGACAGCAGCACCACCTTGCCTCGGCTGTCGGCGCAGATGCTGCTTTTGCCGCTCAGGGATGACCGGGGCCGGCCGACGCGCATTCTCGGCGCGCTCCAGTCACGCGGCACCATCGGGCGCGGACCGCGCCGGTTTCGCTGCCTCGACGAGGCGATCGAGCCGATCCGCGCGGCGCAGGAAACGACCTATCCCTTGCCCGAGGACGTGCCCCCCGCGCCTGTCGCGGCGGCCGAGGACCAGGCGCCCTTCGTTCCGCATCTCAGGCTGGTCCACGACGCGGACGATTGACCCTGCCAACGGAAAAACCCCGGACCAGCGGCCCGGGGCTTTCATCGTTCCGGCTTGGATCGGCGTCAGGCCGTGGCGGCCGCCGCGTCCGAGCGGCCCCGGTTCGACAGCTCCTCGGCCACGAGGAATGCGAGTTCCAGCGACTGCGAGGCGTTGAGGCGCGGGTCGCAGGCGGTGTGGTAGCGGTCCGACAGGTTCTCGTCCGTCACGGCGCGCAGGCCGCCCGTGCACTCGGTCACGTCCTGGCCGGTCATCTCGAAATGCACGCCGCCGGGGATCGTGCCCTGGTCGCGGTGGACCGCGAAGAATTCCTGCACTTCCGCCAGCACGCGCTCGAACGGACGGGTCTTGTAGCCCGAATCCGACTTGATCGTGTTGCCGTGCATCGGGTCGCAGGACCATACCACGTTGGCGCCCTCGGATTTCACCGTCTCGATGAGGCGCGGCAGGTGTTCGGCCACGTTGCCCGCGCCGAAGCGCGCGATGAGCGTGAGGCGCCCGGCCTCGTTCTCCGGGTTCAGCTTGGACATCAGCACCTTGAGGTCTTCCGTATCCATGCTGGGGCCGCACTTGAGCCCGATCGGGTTGAGCACGCCGCGGGCGAACTCCACATGCGCGCCGTCGGGCTGACGGGTGCGATCGCCGATCCAGATCATGTGGCCTGAGCCCGCGACCCACTGGCCGGAGGTCGAATCGAGCCGCGCGAGCGCTTCTTCGTATTCGAGCAGGAGCGCCTCGTGCGAGGTGTAGAAATCCACGGTGGACAGTTCGTGGTTCACGTCGGACGTCAGGCCCGCGGCCCCCATGAAGTCGAGCGCGTCCTGGATCCGGTTGGCCAGGTCGCGGTATTTCTCGGCCTCGTCGCTTTCCGTGAACCCGAGCGTCCAGGAATGGACCCGGTGAATGTCCGCGAAACCACCCGTGGAAAAGGCGCGCAGCAGGTTCAGCGTCGCGGCCGACTGGGTGTAGGCCTGAAGCATCTTGCGCGGGTCCGGGATGCGGGCGCTTTCGGAGAAGTCGAGCTCGTTGATGATGTCGCCGCGGTAGCTGGGCAGCTCGACGCCGCCCACCGTCTCGGTCGGGGCCGAGCGCGGCTTGGCGAACTGGCCCGCCATGCGGCCGACCTTCACCACCGGCACCTTCGCGCCGTAGGTGAGCACCATCGCCATCTGTAGCATGACCTTGAACGTGTCGCGGATATTGTCGGCGGAGAACTCCGAGAAGCTTTCGGCACAATCACCGCCCTGGAGCAGGAACCCCTCGCCGCGCGACACCGCGCCGAGTTCGGCCTTCAGGCGCCGGGCCTCGCCCGCAAAGACGAGCGGCGGATACTTCGAAAGCTGCGCCTCCACCTCGGCCAGACCGGCCGCATCGGTGTAGTCCGGCATCTGCACCCGCGGTTTCGCGCGCCAGGCCGATTTGCTCCATTCCGTCATCTTTCTCTCCATCGCTCGGTGTCCCGGGCTTCATGTTAGCGTCACCATGTCCGGGAAACAGGGGCGGTATAGCTGCCGGGGCCAAGGTTGGCAAAACAAACTTGCCCCGGATCGCTTGCCGCCACTGGGCAAAAATGCTCCAAATGCGTCAACCAGCGGACCCCGCGTAAAGTCAGAGGCTTCCATGCCCGCACCGTCCCCCGAAAAGGCCCTTTCCCGGCGCTTCGTTTTCGTCCTGATGCCGGAGTTCACGCTCCTGAGTTTCGCAGGCGCGCTCGACGCGCTTCGGCTCGCCAACCGGCAGCTCGGATTCGAGGCCTATTCCTGGCGCCTGCTGGGCGAAGGCGGCGGCACGGCCGAATGTTCGGCAGGCTCGCGTTTCCAGCTCGACGGGGATCTCGAGGACCTGCACCATGACGACACGGTGATCCTGTGCGCGGGCACCAATGTCAGCCGTCACGCGACGCCCAAGCTGATCTCATGGCTCCGGCGCGAAGCGCGACGCGGCGTGACGATCGCGGGGCTTTGCACCGCCGCCCAGGTGCTGGCCAGGGCCGGGCTTCTCGACGGCAAGCGCGCAACGATCCACTGGGAGAACCACGACGGCTTCCTCGAGGATTTCCCGGAGATCGACCTCACCAAGTCGGTCTACGTGATCGACGGCAAGGTGATCACCACCGCGGGTGGCACGGCCTCGATGGACCTCATGCTGAACCTGCTCGCGCGCGACCACGGTTCCGAGGTCGCCAACGCGGTGGCCGACCAGCAGATCTACACCTCGATCCGCACCGACCGCGACACGCAGCGCCTGTCGGTGCCCACCCGCATCGGGGTGCGTCACCCCAAGCTCGCCGCAGTGATCCAGAAGATGGAATCGCATATCGAGGACCCGATCAGCCCGGCGACGCTGGCGCAGGAGGTGGGGCTCTCGACCCGGCAGCTCGAACGGCTGTTCCGCCGCTACCTCAACCGCTCGCCCAAGCGCTACTACATGGAACTGCGCCTGTCGCGGGCGCGCAATTTGCTGATGCAGACCGACATGAACGTGATCAACGTGGCGTTGGCCTGTGGCTTCACGAGCCCCTCGCACTTCTCGAAATGCTACCGCACCCAGTACGGCACGACGCCCTACCGCGAACGGGGCAGCCAGCCGGGCGAGAAGGCGACCGGCTGAGGCTCACTCGGCCGGGGCGAGCCGGTAGATCGCGCCCCGATCCTCGGAGATGAACCAGATCGCGCCGTCCGGCGCCTCGATCACGTCGCGGACGCGGGCCGTTTCGCGGGTGCGGATGCGTTCTTCCGTCCAGTCCGACGGATCGAGCACCGAGAGGTAGTCGAACTTGAGCGATCCCACGAAGAAATGCCCCTCCCACTCCGGGATCATTTCCCCGGAGTGGATCGCCATGCCCGACGGCGCGATCGACGGGTCCCAGTAGTATTCCGGCTGCGCCATGCCCGGAGCCTCGGTCCCCTGCCCGATCTTCGAGCCGTCGTAGTTCGTGCCATAGGAGATTTCCGGCCAGCCGTAGTTCGTGCCGGGTTCGATCCGGTTGATCTCGTCCCCGCCGCGCGCGCCGTGTTCGACGGTCCAGAGCTGGCCCGCGTTGTCCAGCGCTGCGCCCTGCGGGTTGCGATGACCGTAGGACCAGATCTCGGGCAGCGCGTCCTCGCGCTCCGCGAAGGGGTTATCGTCCGGCACCGATCCGTCGCGGTTCACGCGCACCACTGTGCCGTTGTGGTGGTCGAGCGCCTGGGCGAGCGGTGCCCGGCCCCGTTCGCCCACCGTGACGAAAAGCGTGCCGTCGGGTGCCTCGACCACCCGGGAGCCATAGTGGCGCGTGGTGTTGCCGCCCTCGCGCATCTCGAAGAGAAGCCGAACATCGGTGAGCGCGTCACCCGCCTCGTTCAGCCGGGCCGCCCCCAGCGCGGTGCCCGCGCCGCCGGGCTGCGCCTTCGAATAGGTGAAGAAGATCTCGCGGCTGTTAGCGAAATCGCGTGCCACGGTCACATCGAGCAGCCCGCCCTGCCCCTGGGCCACCACCTCGGGCACGCCGGATACCTCGATGCGCGCGCCGTCGGGACCGTAATGCCAAAGCCGTCCGCCGATCTCCGTGACCACGAAGCCGCCCCCGGGCAGCACGTCGACCGCCCATGGACCATCCAGGTCGTCCGTGATCTCCGTGATCGACATGGGCCCGGCGTTGGTCTCGACCGTCGCGGCCGCGAGGGGCGCCGCGACGAGGCACAGGAGGGCGGCGAGGCGGGGGGCTGTGAGCGCTTGTTTCATGGACCCGAGGATGCGGTCCACCACGCGCCGCGGCAATCGTCCCCACGCGAACGTGACTTGGCGTCAGGCAGGCACCGGGCCCGGATTGCCGGCCTTGCCCCCCTTTTCATTCCCGCAAACCGCGCTAGGGTACGGATCAGGACAACGTTCCAACAGGGAGATTACCAATGAAAAAACTTCTACTTGCATCCGCCGCGACCGCGCTGGTCGCCTCGGCTGCGTCGGCTGAAAGCCACATGTCGGAGGTCAAGTTCGGCATCCTTCTCGGCTTCACCGGCCCGATCGAATCGCTCACGCCGATGATGGCCGACAGCGCCGAGCTCGCCCTGAGCGAGGTCAACGAGTCCGGCAACTTCCTCGAAGGCGTGACCCTGTCGGCCGTACGCGGCGACACCACCTGCGTGGACGCCTCGGCCGCGACCGCCGCCGCCGAACAGCTGGTTTCCGAAGGCGCGATCGCCATCATGGGCGCGGCCTGCTCGGGCGCCTCGACCGCCGTGCTCGCCAACGTGGCGATGCCGAACGGCGTGCCGATGATCTCGCCCTCCTCGACCTCGCCGGCTCTGTCGACGGTCGAAGACAACGACCTGTTCTTCCGCACCGCGCCGTCCGATGCCCGCCAGGGTGAGGTTCTCGCCCAGGTCCTGATGGACAAGGGCGTGGAATCGGTCGCCGTGACCTACACCAACAACGACTACGGCAAGGGTTTCTCGGATGCCTTCGCGGCCTCCTACGAGGGCATGGGCGGCTCCATCACCGCCAACGTCCCGCACGAGGACGACAAGGGCGACTACTCGGCCGAAGTCGGCTCGCTCGCCTCGGCCGGCGGCGACGCGCTCGTCGTGCTGGGCTACGCGGACTCCGGCGGCAAGGGCGTGATCCAGTCGGCTCTCGACACCGGCGCTTTCGACACCTTCGTCATGGGTGACGGCATGTACGCCGACTCGCTCGTCGCCGATCTCGGCAGCAGCATGGTCGGCTCCTACGGCACCGTGCCGTGGTCCGAAGGCGAAGGGGCGGACGCGTTCGCCGAGATCACCTCGGCGGCCGGCATCAACGGCGAAAGCTCGTTCACCCGCGAGAGCTACGACGCGATGGCGCTGCTCGCGATGGCCGCGATGGCCGGTGGCGAAGCCACGTCGGAAGCGATCGCCGCCAACATCATGGACGTGGCCAACGCGCCGGGCGAGAAGATCCTGCCGGGCGAACTGGGCAAGGCGCTCGAAATCCTCGCTGACGGTGGTGACGTGGACTACGTCGGCGCCACGGGCGTCGAGCTGGTCGGCCCGGGTGAAGCCGCGGGCTCGTACCGCGAGTACGAGATCACCGAGGACGGCTACGAGACCGTTCAGTTCCGGTGATATCCGCCATCACGGATTGACAAGAACGCGGCCCGGGGGCATTCCCCCGGGCTGCACACTATCGGGGCGTCCGGACAGTCTTGGGGGATTTCGCGTGATCACGGTCGACAACCTGCACAAGCATTTCGGCGGCTTTCACGCCGTGGACGGGGCCAGCCTGACGATCGAGGCCGGCTCGATCACCGGGCTGATCGGCCCGAACGGCGCCGGGAAGACGACGCTCTTCAACGTCATCGCCGGGGTGCTCGACCCCACCTCGGGCCGCGTGACGATGGAAGGCGAGGACATCACCGGCCTTCCGCCGCACGAGCTTTTCCACAAGGGCCTTCTGCGCACGTTCCAGATCGCGCATGAATTCGGCTCCATGACCTGCCGCGAGAACCTGATGATGGTTCCCGGGGACCAGGCCGGCGAACGGCTCTGGGATACCTGGTTCGGCCGCAAGCGGATCGCCGAACAGGAGCGCGCGCTGCGCGCCAAGGCCGACGAGGTGATGGAGTTCCTCACCATCGAGCATATCGCCGACGAACGCGCCGCGCAGGTGTCGGGCGGGCAGAAGAAGCTGCTGGAACTGGGCCGCACCATGATGGTCGACGCGAAGATCGTCTTCCTCGACGAGGTCGGCGCGGGCGTGAACCGCACGCTTCTCTACACCATCGCCGACGCGATCAAGCGCCTCAACGAGGAGCGCGGCTATACCTTCGTCGTCATCGAGCACGACATGGATTTCATCGAGCGCCTGTGCGACCCGGTCATCTGCATGGCCGAGGGCAAGGTGCTCGCCGAGGGCACGCTGTCCGAGATCAAGGCCAACGAGCACGTGATCGAGGCATATCTGGGCACGGGCCTCAAGAACAAGGAGCAGGTGGGCGCATGAGCGACGCGTACGGCGACCGCGGCAACAAGGACCGCTCGATCACCAAGGAAAGCAAGGCGTCGATGCAGCCGGGCCCGCAGCACGGCGAGGCGCACCCGGCCCCCGGTGGCCCCTTCCTGATCGGCGACACGATGACCGGCGGCTACGGCAGCGGCCCCGACATCCTGCATGAATGCACCATCGCCGTGGACGAAGGCGAGATCGCGGTGATCGTCGGCCCCAACGGCGCGGGCAAGTCGACCGCCATGAAGGCGCTCTTCGGCATGCTCGACGTGCGCGCGGGCCACGTGCGGCTCGCGGGCCAGGACATCACCGAGCTCACGCCCCAGGACCGCGTGAAACAGGGCATGGGCTTCGTACCCC
The DNA here is from genome assembly GCF_009882975.1 of Maritimibacter harenae. GTDB lineage: Bacteria > Pseudomonadota > Alphaproteobacteria > Rhodobacterales > Rhodobacteraceae > Maritimibacter > Maritimibacter harenae. The sequence goes on along the minus strand of NZ_WTUX01000011.1, from coordinate 422,278 downwards.
AGACGCAGAACATCTTCACGTCGATGACGGTGGAAGAGAACCTCGAGATGGGGGCCTTCATCCGCACCGACGACATCCGCCCGACGATGGAGCAGGTCTACGACCTGTTCCCGATCCTGAAGGAAAAGCGCTACCAGGCGGCCGGCGAGCTGTCCGGCGGCCAGCGCCAGCAGGTCGCCGTGGGCCGCGCGCTCATGACGCGTCCCAAGGTCCTGATGCTCGACGAGCCCACCGCGGGCGTGTCGCCCATCGTGATGGACGAGCTCTTCGATCGGATCATCGAGGTCGCGCGCACCGGCCTTCCGGTCCTCATGGTCGAGCAGAACGCGCGCCAGGCGCTCGAGATCGCCGACAAGGGCTACGTGCTCGTGCAGGGCCGCAACGCGCATACCGGCACCGGCAAGGAGCTTCTCGCCGATCCCGAAGTGCGCCAGAGCTTCCTGGGGGGCTGAGGATGCGAACCGCGCTCCTCCCGTTCGCGCTCGCCGCGCCGATCACCGCCCAGGCCGAGGGCGCGAAGCTCGCGCTCGATTGCACGGGCCCGGACGGCGCGACCCACAGCTTCCTTTTCGCCCCCGTCGAGACCGATGACACCGGCATGGGGCTGGTCACCGTGGGCGACGACGCCACGCCGGGGATCGCGGGCGGCTTCTTCGGCCCCTGGAGCTGGATCCGGGACGAGGTGAAATACACGCTCATGGTCGATGGCGATGCCACCGACGCGGGCGTCCCGATGCTTCTTCACGCGCTCGACACGACATCGGCGCCCTTCACATCAACCCTTGAAAACATGACCTGCGAGGCCCCGTTTTGATCGATGTGCTGAACGCGATCGTCGCGTTTTTGAATTTCGTCTTCATCCCGGCCGCCGCCTATGGCAGCCAGCTCGCCCTGGGCGCGCTCGGGGTCACGCTGATCTACGGGATCCTGCGGTTCTCGAACTTCGCCCACGGCGACACGATGTCCTTCGGGACGATGGTGGTGATCCTGTTCACATGGGCATTCCAGAGCTGGGGCATCAGCCTTGGTCCCCTGCCCGTCGCGCTGCTCGCGCTCCCGCTGGGCATCGTGATCACCGCGTTGATGGTGCTGGCGTCGGACAAGGTGGTCTATTCCTATTACCGGCGGGTGAAGGCCAAGCCCATCGTGCTCGTCATGGCGTCGATCGGCGTCATGTTCGTGCTGAACGGGGTCGTGCGCCTGATCATCGGTCCCAGCGACCAGCGCTTCGCGGACGGCGAGCGCTTCATCATCAACGCGCGTGAATTCAAGGAATGGTCGGGGCTGGCCGAAGGGCTCGCGCTCAAGACGACGCAGGGGATCACGGTTGTCACCGCGGCCATCGTCGTGGCGATCCTGTTCTGGTTCCTCAACCGCACCCGCACCGGCAAGTCGATGCGCGCCTATTCGGACAACGAGGATCTGGCGCTCCTGTCGGGCATCAATCCCGAGCGCGTCGTGATGATCACCTGGATCATCGTGGCCGCCCTCGCGACCATCGCGGGCACGCTCTACGGGCTCGACAAGGTGTTCAAGCCCTTCACCTACTTCCAGCTCCTGCTGCCGATCTTCGCCGCCGCCATCGTGGGCGGGCTGGGCTCGCCGCTGGGGGCCATCGCGGGCGGTTTCGTGATCGCCTTTTCCGAGGTCATGGTCACCTATGCCTGGAAGAAGGTCGTCACCTACCTCGTGCCGGAGAACCTCGAGCCCTCCGGCCTGCTGCAGCTTCTGTCGACCGACTACAAGTTCGCGGTTTCGTTCGCGATCCTGGTGATCGTGCTTCTGTTCCGGCCAACGGGTCTTTTCCGGGGGAAATCGGTATGAGTGTGAACTGGCGCAACATCGGCCTCTTTGCCCTGATGGCCGTCCTGATCCTGGGCACGGGGATGCTGCAAAGCTGGAACCTGGCGCTCACGATCGTGAACATGGGCCTCGTCTCGGCGATCATGGCGCTCGGCGTGAACATGCAATGGGGCTATGCCGGCCTCTTCAACGTCGGTGTGATGGGCTTCATCGGCCTGGGCGGCCTCGCGGTCGTCATCACCTCGGTCCCGCCGGTGGGCGAGGCCTGGCAGGCCGGCGGCCTGCAGGTGATCTTCGCGCTCCTCGTGGGGATCGGCGTGATCCTGGGCGGCGTCCAGATCTACAAGCGCATGGCGCCCGGACGGATGCGCACGCTCGCGCTGATCGCCTTCCTCGTGGCAGGCTTCTTCATCTACCGCGCGCTGTTCGACCCGGCCGTCGACTCGATCGAGGCGGTGAACCCCGCGTCGACCGGCTTCCTCGGCGGGCTCGGCCTGCCGGTGGTGCTGGCCTGGCCGATGGGCGGGCTGCTGGCCGCCGCGGCGGCCTGGGCGATCGGCAAGACCGCGCTGGGGCTGCGCTCGGACTACCTCGCCATCGCGACGCTGGGGATTTCGGAAATCGTCATCGCCATGCTCAAGAACGAGGAATGGCTGGGCCGCGGCGTGAAGAACGTGGTCGGCCTGCCCCGGCCGGTGCCCTACGAGATCGACCTGCAGCAATCGGAAAGCTTCGTCACCTGGGCGCAGAACTGGGGCTTCGACCCGGTCACCATGTCCTCGGTCGTGGTCAAGCTGGGCTACGCGGGCTTCTTCGTCGTGGTCCTGCTGATCCTCATCTGGATGTCCGAGATGGCGCTCAAGTCGCCCTGGGGCCGGATGATGCGCGCGATCCGCGACAACGAAGTCGCTGCCGAGGCGATGGGCAAGGACGTGACGCGCCGCCACCTTCAGGTGTTCATCATCGGCTCGGCCGTCGTGGGCCTGGGCGGCGCGATGATGACCACGCTCGACGGCCAGCTCACCCCGGCCTCCTACCAGCCGCTGCGCTACACCTTCCTCGTATGGGTGATGGTGATCGTCGGCGGCTCCGGCAACAACTGGGGCGCGGTGCTGGGCGGTTTCCTGATCTGGTTCTGCTGGGTGCAGGTGGAGCCGCTGGGCGGCGTTCTGATGGAGACCATCACCTCCGGCATGCCCGACGGTGACCTGAAGGATCACCTGCTCGACTCCGCCGCGCACATGCGTCTGCTCACGATGGGGCTCATCATGCTCCTGGTCCTGAGATTCAGCCCACGCGGGCTGATCCCGGAAAAATGACGCCGGTCGCGCTCCCGGTCCTGATCCTGGCGGCGGGCGCGTCGTCGCGGATGGGTGGGCGTGACAAGCTGATGGAAGAGGTCGACGGCGTTCCGCTCCTGCGCGACAGGATCGAGGCGGCGCTGGCCACCGGGCAGCCGGTGCTGGTCACCCTGCCGCCGCGCGAAGCCGCACCGGCCCGCTGGGACCTGATCGACGCGCTGCCGATCGCGGCCGTCGAGGTGCCGGACGCGGACCAGGGCATGGCCCGCTCGCTCGCCGCCGGGATCACGGCGCTGCCGGAGGGCGCGATGGCGGTGATGGTGGTCTTGGCCGACATGCCGGACGTAACCACCGACGACATGCGCCGCGTGCTTGCCGAATTCGACGGGGACATGATCCTGCGGGGCGCCACGGCGGACGGGAAGCTGGGCCACCCGGTCGTGTTCCCGGCGCGCGACTTCGCGGCGCTGCGGTCACTGGAAGGGGACGAAGGGGCGCGCACGCTCATCGAGGACAACCAGGACCGGATCCGACCGATCAGCCTGCCCTATGCCCATGCACGCACGGACCTCGATACACCTGAAGATTGGAAAAACTGGCGCGCGGGCCAGCCAAGCTGAACCGTCGGCTCAGGCGGCGTCCATCATGCGCGCTTCGCGGGCGTCCAGCGTCATGCGCGGCGTGATGTAGTTCGCTTCACCGTTCTCGTAACGCAGGCGCGGCAGGCATTCGGTGATGTCCGCCCATTGCTCGGGAAACCCGATGCGCATGGCCCACATGTCCGGCGCAAAGCTTTCCACCCAGATGCCGTTCGCGCGCACCAGTTCGTGCGTGTCGAGCAGCACGTGACGGAAGCGCATGACCGAGCGCGGGACGACGTCGACACCATCGAGGTGCGTCAGGTCGCCGATGGCCGCGATCACCTCGTCGGTGCCGAAGTAGAGTTCGTTGAGCGGGTTGCGCACGAGCACGCGGTGTCCGGCGTTCAGGACGACGTTGCCAGCATCGGGATCGGTCCCGAGCGCGCCGGCCTTCACCCGAACGGGGCCGCGCGGCGAGCCGTCCTCGGCCGCGTCGCCGTCGTAGACTTCCATGCTCTCGCCAACCCAGCGCACCGGCACCAGCCCGTGGTCGCGGGTGATGATCTTGTCCCCCGGCTCCAGATCCCGTGCCAGCACGCTGCCGCGCGCGGTGTCGATCACCACGGACGGCGCGAAGCCGGTGGTCGAAAAGGTAGACAGGGGTGATGTGCTGCGGCCGTCCCGGGCCTCGGTCAGGCCAAGGCCCAGATCCGTGTCGCTGTCTGCGGCAGGAGAGCGGAAATACAGCATGGGGCGTCCTTGGGTTGAGGAACGGGTCAGGGGGTATTCTTTTGATCCACGCTACCCGCGAATGGTGCCCGAAATATGATGCAAAATGGGAAAATTATGCGGGACTACCCTTGGGGAAACCCCTTGTTTCACAGGGCACACGGCGCGGCTCGCCACGCTTTTGCCGCATTTTCGCCCGAATTACGCCCCGCTCGCGGCAGTCTCCGAACAGGGCGATCAAACGGAATTTTCCTTTTGTTTTCAATATATAATGCGCCTACTTGACGCTCATTGATCACGTTTAGGCACCAATACCGACGGTGTCCCGTTGCCAGACGCGCAACGCGAACCGGGCGGGCGCCCACGGGCGTAGCCTGCACCGCGACAATGGCCCCCGCGACAAGAACAACCCCGCGGCGCTGCCACGGGGTTGTCCGTTGAACCCTGAAACGACGAACTTGTTAACAATGCTCGACCGCGATCCGACATGGACCGGGGGCAGCCCCTCCCCTTTCAGGTTAGGCGCCGGCCGGGGCCTCCCTTCCCCGGCCGACCGCTGCCTCAGCCGCGAAGCATTTTCGCTTCGTGCTTTTTCAGGATCCGACGCGCGGCAGTGAAATCATCGATCCCCTCGCGCGTTTCCAGTTCGGGGAACAGCTCGAACAGCTCCTGGCGCTGCGCGTTGCCGATCCCCTTCAGCGAGTAGTCGCCCGGCTGGAAGCTCTCCGACCACGTGCCGTCCGACAGCACGACCTCGTGGTGATCGAACAGGAAGTGGATGTAGGTCACGTCCCGGACGTCGACGGTCTGGACGCCCTTGTTGTCCACCAGGTGCTTGGCAGACGCCAGGACCTCGCGCTCGTCGAAGTAGAGCGCGGTGCGGTCGTTGGCGACCAGCATCCGGTGGTTGGGCGACACGAGCATGTCGCGCTCGGGCAGGTTGTTGCCCAGGCTGCCGGCCTTGATCAGCACCGGCTTGAGATGCTGGTGGCGGTTGAGGAGCTTCCAGTCCATCGTCTTGTGACCGATCCAGCGGATCGCCTGGATGCCGTTGTCACGGGTGATGATCCGGTCGCCCTCGCGCAGCTCTTCCACCGGCACTTCGCCCTTCGGCGTCGCGATCAGCGTGCCGGGTGTGAAGCAGGGCACCACGTCCTCGATGTTGACGAAGCGCATCGTGCCCGTGGATTCGCCGGCCGCGTTGAAGAACTCGACGTAGCCGTTTTCCTCGTTGTCGGCATCCTTGGTGATCTCGAGGCGCCCGTCCTCGGGCCGCGAGCCGCGCAGGTCCAGCGTATCCCAGTCGTCGCCACCCTCGCCGCCGTCGACGAAGTCGTCCGGGTTGACGTTGATGAAGAGGTCCCGATCGTCGCCACCGAACGCCTCGTCGGCCCCGGCCCCGCCGTCGATGAGATCCTGGCCCTTGTTGCCGTAGAGGACATCGTCCCCTTCGCCGCCGTAGATCTCGTCGTCGTCGATCCCGCCATCGATGAAGTCGTTGCCGGCATCGCCGTAGAGCACGTCATCGTCGTCCTGGCCGTAGATCACGTCGTTGCCGTCGCCGCCGTGGATCACGTCGATGCCGTTGTTCGGCCGCGGGTCCAGGAAGGACGGGATCGGGCTGGTCGGATCGTTGGCGTCCGCGTCGCCGTAATCGTCAACCGGGTAGGCGTCGTCCTCGAGGTTGAGGATGTCCGGCGTCGAGGGGCCGAGTCCGCCGTAGATCTCGTCGTTGCCCGCGCCGCCATCGATGGTGTCCGAACCGTGGCCGCCGATGATGTAATCGTCGCCCTCGTTGCCTTCGATGTCGTCGTCGTCGAGGCCACCGTCGATGTTGTCGTTGCCGGTCCCGCCCTTGATGATGTCCGCGTCGTCGCCGGTGCGGATGAGGTCATCCCCCGCGCCGCCATCGACCACGTCCTTGTCGTTGTCGGGATCGTCGTCCACCGGCACGAGCTGCGCCGGGGTGAGCGGGCTGAACGGCCAGTTGTCGACCGTCTCGCCGGGGGCGAAGCCGTAATCGGAAGCCTCTGTGGCCGCCGAGGTGTCGATGACGTCGTTGCCGTCGCCACCGCTTACCGTGTCCGACCCGTTGCCGCCGTAGATTTCATCGTCGCCGGCTTCGCCGAAGACCACGTCGTCCCCGTCGCCGGCGTAGACCTCGTCATCGCCCTCCCCGGCGTGGATCGTGTCGTCGCCGCCGTAGGCCTCGATGATGTCGTCGTCTTCGGCCTTGCCCGGGAAGATGTTGTCCCCGGCGTCGACCATGTCGCCCTCCGGATCACCTGTGTAGGTGGTGTCGATGTCGTCGTCGCCGGCCGTGCCCTCGACGATGCCGTCGTTGACCAGCACGGTGACGGTCGCCGTGTCGGTCAGCCCGTCCTCGTCCTCGATCGTGTAGTCGATGGTCACGTAGCCATCCACCGTGGGCGTATAGGTCAGCGTGCCGTCCGAGTTGACCACGACGGAGCCTTCCGACGCGGTCGCATCGGTGACCACGAGGTTGGCGTCGTCGCCGTCCGGGTCGCTGTCGTTGGCGAGCACCGGGATCACGACCGAGGCGTTGATCGGCGTCTTCGCGGTGTCGTCACGGGCCACCGGCGGCTGATCCTCGCCGCCGCCGTCCGGGCGCACCACGATGGTGACGGTCGCGGTGTCCGTGCCGCCGTTGCCATCGGTGATCGTGTAGTCGAACGTGTCGGTGCCTTCGAAATCGGTATCCGGCGCGTAGGTGTAGGTACCGTCCCCGTTGTCGGTGAGCGAGCCGTTCGTCGGCGTGCCGATCGTCGTGACCGTGAGCGTGTCCCCGTCGGCATCGGTGTCGTTCACCCTGGGATCGAAGGTCACGGGCGTGTCCGCGTCGGTGACGCGCACGTCATCCTCCGCATCCGGGTCGTCGTTCACCGGGGCCACGTCGATCGTCACCGTGGCCGTGTCGGTCGCCCCCTGGGCGTCCTCGACCGTGTAGGTGAAGGTGTCGGTGCCGCTGAAGTCCGGGTTCGGCATGTATTTCACCGTGCCGTCGGCCAGGAGCGTCGCCGTGCCGTTGGCGGGCGTGCCGACCGAGATCACGTCGAAGTCGTCGCCCTCGGGGTCGGAGTCGTTGGCGCGCAGGTCCACGATCAGCGTCGTGTCCTCGTCGATGCCATAGCTGTCATCGACCGCGTCGACCGAGTTGGGCGCGCCCATGTCGACCGAGACGGTGACCGTCGCCGTGTCCGTCGCCCCGCGATCGTCCTCGATCGTGTAGGTGAAGCTGTCGGTCCCGGTGTAGCCCGCGTCGGGCGTGTAGGTGAACGTCCCGTCGCCATTGTCCACGACCGTGCCGTTGGACGGGTCGGTGTTCGCGATCACGCCGAAGCTGTCGCCGTCCGGGTCCGTATCGTTGGCCAGCACGTTCACGACCACGTCGGTGTCCTGGGTGGTCGTCGCCGTGTCGTTGATCGCATCGACGGTGTTCACGCCGTCGGCCGTCACCTCGACCGTCACGGTGGCGGTATCGGTCGCGCCCTGATCGTCCTGGATCGTGTAGGTGAACTGGTCGGTGCCGGTGAAGCCCTCGTCGGCCGTGTAGGTGAAGGTGCCGTCCCCGTTGTCGGTCACCGAGCCGTTGGACGGATCGGTGTTCGAGACCACGCTGAACGTGTCACCCTGCGGGTCCGTATCGTTGGCCAGCACGTCGATGACGACCGGGTCGGTCTCGACCGTCTCGTCGCTGTCGTTGCGCGCGACGACCGAGTTCATGCCGCCGTCGCCGTTCACCACCACCGTGACGGTCGCCGTGTCGGTGCCGCCGTTGCCGTCGGTGATCGAGTATTCGAACGTGTCGGTCCCGACGAAGTCCTCGTCCGGATCGTAGGTCACGGTGCCGTCGCCGTTGTCGACCACGGTGCCGAAGCTCGGCGTGGTGACATCGGTCACGGTCAGCGTGTCGCCGTCCGCATCCTTGTCGTTGGCGATCACGTCGATCACAAGCGGATCGGTGCTGTCGGTGACGCGCACGTCGTCTTCCGCGTCCGGCCGATCGTTCACCGGCTCCATCGACAGGGTCACGGTGGCGGTATCTGTCGCCCCGTTCTCGTCGGTCACGGTGTAGGTGAAGCTGTCGGTGCCGGTGTAATCCGGGTTCGGCTTGTAGGTCACCGTCCCGTCCGCGTTCAGCGTCGCGGTGCCGTTCGACGGGGTGCCGACCGAGGTGACCTCGAAATCGTCGCCCTCTGGGTCCGAGTCGTTCGCGGTCAGGTCCACGATCAGCGTCGTATCCTCGTCGATCTCGTAATTGTCGTCGACCGCGTTCACCGTGTTGGGGGTCTCGCCCTCGTTCACGACGACCGTGACGGTCGCCGTGTCGGTGCCGCCGTTTCCATCGCTCACCGTGTAGGTGAAGGTGTCGGTCCCGGTGAAGCCGCCGTCGGGCGTGTAGGTGAAGGTTCCGTCACCGTTGTCCGTGACGCTCCCGTTCGACGGGTCGCTGTTGTCGATGACGGTCAGCGTGTCGTTGTCCGGGTCGCTGTCGTTGGCGAGCAGGTCGATCTCGACCGCGTTGTCCTCGGTCGTGGTCGCGGTGTCGTCCACCGCGTCCGGGTCCTCGTTGTAATTGCCGAAGATGACCTCTTCGATCTCCTCGAACTCCATTTCGCCGGTGACATTGCCGTCGCCGTCGAGGAATTCGATCGTGCCGGAGATGGAGTCGCCGTCCGCGTCGTTCGTGACGGTGCCGTCCTTGAAGCGCGCCGGGCCGCTGTCGGACAGGTCGAGCGTGTCGAAGTCGTCGCCCTCGGTGTTGCCGTGGACGTAGTCGCCATCGTTGCCGCCGATGAACGTGTCGCGATCCGCGCCGCCATAGGCGGTGTCCACGCCCTCGCCGCCGATGATCGTGTCATTGCCGCCTTCGCCGTAGATCAGGTCGTCACCGGTGCCGCCGAGGATCGTGTCATCGCCGTCCGGGCCGGCTTCGCAATCGTCGCCGTCGGTGGTGTAGACCAGGTTGTCGAGCGCGGCGGAGCCCTCGAGCGTCACCGTCATCTTCGTCACGCCGGAGACGCCGATGGTCTGCACGAGCTGCGCCTCGGGCGCGGTCGGGCCCGAAGAGATCGCGGGCGCCACCACGTTGCCGTCGGCATCGTAGAACTCGATGATTGCCGGGCCCTCGTCGTTGTCGAGGAAGGTCAGGCTGTCGACGGTCACGGGGCCGTCGAATTCGAAGACCAGCGTGCCGCCGCCCTGGTTGTCGTCCGGATCGCTGGAATCGCCGTCCTCCGACAGGATGAGCACGTTGCCCAGGTTGTCCGTCGCCAGGTCCTCGTCGCCGCCCGTCGCGTTGTCGGTGTCGAAGATCATCGCCGGGTTGGCGCCCGACGTGCTCGAGATGGTGAGCCCGTCATACTGGTTCGACACCAGGTCGCCGGAGGACAGGTCGTTGAAATCGATCGTGATCGTCTCGGGCGTGCCGCCGCCGGGCCCGCCATTGTCACCGTAGAGGATGTCGTCGTCCGCGCCGCCGTCGATGTAGTCGTCGCCGCCTTCGCCGTAGATCGTGTCCTCGCCGTCGCCGCCGAGAAGCACGTCGTTGCCGGCGTTCGAGGTGACTTCGCAGCCATCGCCGCCCACGTCGCCCTCGCGCGTTTCGCTGTCGCCGCGGATCAGGTCGTCGCCCGCGCCACCCTCGGCGTAGTCGTCGCCCGCGCCGGCGTAGACCTCGTCGTCGCCCGCGCCCGCATAGATTTCGTCATCGCCGCCCATCGCGTAGACGATGTCGTCGTCCCCCACCTCGCCGGGCAGGAGCGCATCATCGTTGTCGATGAAGTCGCCGTCCGGATCGCCATCGTAGGATTCGTCGATCACGTCGCCGTCGTCATCGTTCTGCACGATCCCGTCGGGGACGGTCTCGCAGGCATCCGGTGCGTTGAAGCCCAGGTCCGTGACCAGGATCTTGCCGCTTTCCGGCGCGTCCGAGCCGTTGTCGTGCAGGATGACCAGCTTCACGATCGGGCCGGCGATGTGGACCGTCACGTTGTCGCCGTCGGTGCCGCAGTAGGCGTCCGGGTTGCCGTCGCCCTCGACCGAATTACCGTCCACCTCGTGCGCCCAGGTCGTGTCGAAGGTGACCGGAACCAGGTTGCCCTGCGCGTCGTAGGCCAGGATCGTGATCTTGTCGTCGAAATCGCCCGACCCGCCGCTGATGCTGCTGTCGACGTCCTCGATCTGGAAGTTCACGTCCGTCACGCCGGTGTCGAAGGTGATTTCCGTGCGCGCCTCTTCGGACCCGTTGTCGCGGCTTTCGAGCTTGCCGCCGGTGAGCGAGAATTCCTGCCCCGCCCCGTTCTGCGGGGTCGAGACGGTGACCTCCACGTCCCCGTCCGCGGTGGACGAGACAAGGGTTGCGGACCCGTCCGAACCGGTGAGATCCCAGTCGAGAAGATAATCACCGGTCGGTTGCCAGGTGGTTTGGCTGTAGTTGGTCATTTCAGTATTCCCCTTGCTCAAATCCGCGGCGGGCGTGGCAGGCCGTCGGCGCGTTGATGTTCGCGGCAGTGCCGAAACCATTAAAATGTCGGAGACTCGGGAAACGCGGGCCGGGTGAACCGGCACGCGTTGCGCGGGCGATCAAAATCACTTCCGTCAAAGACAGCATTGTCTTCTATGTCCCCTTACCAATGGCGTTCCTACCCGCCCAAGCGACGTGCGACATCGCGGAGCCACGGATTGAACCGCACACCCTTGGCCACCCTGCCGTAATGGGGAAAGATCAGGCCCTTTCGGAACCTGGCAGGACCTGACGTGTGTGACGAAACCCCCCGATCCCGCACGCGCGTCCGCCCTGCTCGCTGACCGTCGAAGGACGATCGGCGCACACCTTCACCCCACGGCGAACCGTGGATTTCGTGTGCGGCCGCCCCCGTGGCCTTGCAGACATCGCCCCCCAGTTGGGCTTCTTGACGGTAGCCCCAACCCCGTGACCGAAAAAGGGAATTCTCACGCGGCTTTCACGGAGCATTGGACGAAACGGTGAATGCAGCTCTCGGCGGCGTGATCGAGGCAGAGCGGCGCGCGGGACCGTTGTTTCCCGTTGCGCACAAAATTCTACCTTCACGTGTGGGGGCAGCCGGCGCGGCATACCCCACTTTTCACAGTGATTGTTGAAATTCGGGCCATCCCGCACAGGAACCGCACCCGCCCGATTGTTTCACTTTTCGCAACACTTGGAGCCCCGCGGCGCGTCGACGGGAAGGATTTCCGGCCCTTGCACGGGCCATGCCAGCCGAACGTGCGAAAGTTTACAACTGGTTATCAATCCGCGGATTCCGCGGCCACCTATTCGGATTCGTTGCCCACCCGAACGGCAGTGGGCCGAATCAAGGCCCGGGAAACGGGCATCCGCGCGACCAAATGGCACGCACGGCCCGCGCGCGCAGGTTGCATCGGGGATCAAGGCGTGGGTGGTGCCCGAGGTCGGACTCGAACCGACACGGTATTGCTACCGGGGGATTTTGAATCCCCTGCGTCTACCATTCCGCCACTCGGGCACAGCGTTTCCTGTAGCCGCGCCGGGCGATGCCGTCAACGCCGCGCGGACTTGCGCGACACAAGCGCTTGTGACGGCGCCCGGTCCGGGCTTCGACTTGACCGTCGCGGCGTTTTCGGTGCTTGTGGCCCCGAGACGGGAAACAGGCCATGCTGAAGAAACTTTACGACTGGACCTTGGGGCTGGCGCGCTCGCCCTACGCGATGTGGGGGCTGGCCTTCGTGGCTTTCGTGGAGAGCTCGGTCTTCCCGATCCCGCCCGACATCCTGATGATCCCGATGATCATCGCCATGCCGCACCGCGCCTTCCTGATCGCGACCGTGGCCCTGGCCTCATCGGTCGCGGGCGGGGCTCTGGGGTACGTGATCGGCTGGGGGCTGTTCGAGAGCGTCGGGCGCCCCGTGCTCGAGTTCTACCACATGACCGACAAGTTCGGCGCCTTCGCCGAACGCTACAACGAGTTCGGACCCTGGGCCGTCCTGATCGCGGGCGTCACGCCCTTCCCCTACAAGGTCATCACCATCCTGTCGGGCTCCACCGGGCTCAACTTCTGGGTCTTCATGGTGGCCTCCCTGATCGCGCGCGGGCTGCGCTTCTACGTCGTGGCCGCGCTTCTTTGGAAATTCGGCGAACCGATCCGCGACTTCATCGAACGGCGCCTTGGCCTCATGTTCGTGCTGTTCGTGATCCTGCTGATCGGCGGCTTCTACGCGGTGAAATACCTATGACGCTTACGTTCCGACACTACGTCCTGATCGCGGCCGGCGGGTCGCTCGCGCTCCTGGCCGGGGCCTTCGTGTTCCAGGCCCTCGGCTACGCGCCCTGCAAGCTGTGCTACTGGCAGCGCTACCCGCATGCCGTGGCCATCGCCATCGGGCTTGTCGCGCTCGCGGTCCCGCGCCGTTTCCTGGCCTGGCTCGGTGCGATTGCGGCCGCGACCACCGGGGCCATCGGGATCTATCACTCCGGCGTGGAGCGAATGCTCTGGGAAGGTCCGTCGAGCTGTACGGGCGGCTCCACCTCCGGCTTGTCGACCGACCAGCTGCTGGACCAGATCATGACCGCGCCGCTCATCCGCTGCGACGAGATCCCGTGGGAGATGTTCGGGGTGACGATGGCGAACCTGAACGCCGTGTTCTCGCTCGGCCTCGCGGTGATCTGGGTGCTGGCTGCCCGGCGCCTGGCGCGGGGCTGATCCCGAAAGGGCCCGGCGCCCCGTCCGGTCCCGGACGACATCACCGAGGCAAGGATCAGCCGCGTCTGCGGAAGATCTGGCGCAGCATGCCGTGGAACATCTGCACGTCCGCGCGGGTGAGCTGGAGACGGCTCCACGCGTTGCGCAGCACGAGCTTCATGCCGGGCGCCTTGTCCTCGGGGAAGAAGTAGCCCACCTCGTCGAGCCGTTCCTCGTAATGGCGGGCGAGCGCCTCGACCTCCACCTGCGTGGCGAACTCGGTCTTGGCGAGGTTCACGACCTCGGGCGCCGCGTCGATCGTCTGGCGGCCGTATTCGTAGGCGGTGAGCAGCACCGACTGGGCGAGGTTCAGCGATGCGAACTCCGGATTCACCGGCACCGTGATGATCGCGTTGGCGCGCGCCACGTCATCGTTCTCGAGTCCCGCGCGTTCGGGACCGAAGAGCACCGCCACGCGCTTGCCCTCTTCGCGCATCGCCCGCGCTTCGGCCATCGCGCGTTCCGGCGTACGCACGGGCTTGGCAAGCTCGCGCGAACGCGCGGTGGTGGCATAGACGTAATCGCAATCCTCGAGCGCGGCAGGCAGGTCGTCATAGACCGCGGCCCCGTCCAGCACCCGCCCCGCGCCCGAGGCCATCGCTACGGCCTTGGGATTGGGCCAGCCGTCACGCGGGCCCACCACGCGCATCCGCTCGAGCCCGAAGTTCAGCATCGCGCGCGCGGCCGCGCCGATGTTCTCGCCCATCTGGGGCCTGACCAGCACGAAGGCGGGCTGCGGTCCGGTGTGATCGTCGTCCAACATGGCGGCCCTGTTACTCCGCCCGGCGCGGGCGGGCAAGCGGGGAGCGCATCACCGCGACATAGCCTTTTGGCCCAAAGACTTGTAGAAGACCGCGACTCGCAACCGAGGACGTGCCATGGCCGACACAGACCTGCCCCAGCTTTATCTCGTCACCCCGCCGAAGGTGGAGCTTTCGAGCTTCCCCGACCAGCTCGCCCGCGCGCTGGACGCGGTCGAGATCGCCTGCCTGCGGCTGGAGCTCGCCACGCGCGACGAGGACGAGATCGCGCGCGCCGCTGATGCCTGCCGCGAGGTGGCCCATGCCCGCGACATCGCCATCGTGATCGCCGATCACGTGCTGATGGTGGAACGGCTCGGACTCGACGGGGTGCATTTCACCGACGGCGCCCGCCAGGTGCGCAAGACGCGCGCCGACCTGGGCGGGGACGCGATCGTGGGGGCGTTCTGCGGCACCTCGCGTCACGACGGGATGACTGCCGGCGAACAGGGCGCGGATTACGTGTCCTTCGGCCCGGTGGGCGAGAGCAACCTGGGCGACGGCAGCGTGGCCGAGCGGGACCTTTTCGCCTGGTGGAGCGAAATGATCGAGGTGCCGGTGGTGGCCGAAGGCGGGCTGACCGCGGCGCTGGTGGCCGACCTAGCGCCGGTCACGGATTTCTTCTCGCTGCGCGATGAGATCTGGTCCGCCGAGAACCCGGTCGCCACGCTGGAACGCCTCGCGGCCGCGCGCGGTTAATCCGCCAGCGCCGCCTCGACCGGCCCGCGCACGGCCGCCTCGCAATAGGCGGCAAGCGCCTTGCGATCCTTGAAATCGGCGACCCGCACGGGCGCGTGGAACACGACCTCGGCGGTGCCCTGCGGCATCGTGCCCAGCACGGCCATGAGGTGCGGGCCCAGGTCCATGTCGCCCCACCAGCCGTAGAAACGCGGATCATGCCCCTCGGGCGCGTGGTAGAGGATGGTGACAGGCTGCACCTTCATCACGTCGCGCAGGCTGTCGTCGAAATAGGCAGCGAAGAGCGTGGTCTTGAACGGTACCACCCGCTGTCCGTCGGTCGATGTGCCCTCGGGAAAGAACATCAGCTTGTGGCCGGACTGCAGGTGGCCCAGGAACAGGTCGATCTGGGCGCGTGCCTCGCGCCGGTCGCGCTTGATGAAGACGGTTCCGGCCAGCCGGACCACGATGCCCACGCCGGGCCAGCGCGATACCTCGTCCTTGGCGACGAAGGTCACGCGCATGAGGGAATTCAGCACCAGGATGTCGAGCCACGAGACATGGTTCGACACCAGCGCCCCGCCGCCGCGCATCGGCCGGCCGCGTTGCTTCAGCCGCACCCCGGTGATGAGAAGCGCGGTGCGCAGGGTGAGACGGTTGAGCCCGGGCGACACGGGGCGAAACAGCGGCCCGCCGGCCCGTTCGATCAGCCGCACGATCCCGACGACGATCACCGCGAGGACGAGCACAAGTACGATACCGATGGCGCGCAGTGTGGCCAGGACCCGGGCCCCCGGCCCGATCCGCAGGTCCGGCTTGGGCCGGTCGTCATCCCAGGTCGCGCTCACCCGCGCCCCTCCCGCAGGGCGAGCTTTTCATAGGTCGCGCGCTGTTTCGGGGGCACCTGGTGCAGGTCCACGATGATGCAGACATCGACCGTGTTGAACGCGTGGTCGATGAACGCGCCCTCGCCGATCTTGCCGTTGAGCCGCAGGTAGGCCCGGATCAGGGGCGGCATCTCGCGCATGGCGGCGCGCGGGTCGATCCGGTCCGCCGGCATCCGGTCGGCCGAGGTGAAATGCGCGGGCAGCACGCGGGTGCGCAGCTCCTCGGGCGCGAGATGGGAATGATGCAGGTGCGACAGGGGCAGCGCGATGGCATCCGGATCGGTGCCGTGAAAGCTCGCCACCCCGAACAGGATGTCGATCTCCAGCGCGTCGGAATACTTCATCAGCCCCACCCAGAGCTGCGACAGGGCCGAGCCGCCACGGTAATCGGCGTGAACGCAAGAGCGCCCGAGTTCGAGCAGCTTGCGCCCCGAGGTCTTGAGCGCGGTGAGGTCGAATTCCGTCTCGGTGTAGTAGTTGCCGAAGGCGGCCGCCTGGTCCTCGCGCATCACGCGGTAGGCGCCCACCGCCTGGTCGCCCGCGGGCCGGTTCCGGTCGTAGAGGATCAGGTGATCGCAGAACGGGTCATAAGCATCGCATTCCAGCCGCGCGGCATGGTCCACGTTCGCGCCGTCGGCCCCGAGCTCTTCCACGAACACCGTGTAGCGCAGCCGCTGCGCGTCGCGAATGTCGTCGTCGGTCTCGGCGATCCGCAACTCGTAGCATGGACTGCTCTTTGGCATGGGTCGGACCCGCTCCTGACTTTTTCGCGGTTCTAGGGGGCCGTGCGTCGATTGGCAACAACGGCGCACTTCCGATCTCCCTTCGGTTGTGTTATGCATCAGTCTACACGTATCGCGGTCATTCGTCGTCGAAGACCGGCATGATTTCGACCTGTGAGACATCGATGACCTTCTTGCCTGCCTCCCGGAAATTCACCGTGACCTTGCCCCCGATGTTGGACTGGACCTGGCCGGTGCCCCAGTCGGGCTGGCTGGGCAGGCGCACGAGCATGCCGGGTTCGAGCAGGGAAGCAATCGGGTCCATGATGGAACTCCTCGGTCAAGGTCCGGGTCGGTGAGCCGCGACGACGATCTCGTCGCCCTGGTCGGCTCGCGGATTTGCCACGATCTGGTGAGCCCGTTGGGCGCGATCGGCAATGGGGTGGAGCTTATGACGCTGACCGGGGGCGAGGAAACCCCGGAGTTGGACCTGGTGCAGGAAAGCCTCGCCAACGCCCGTGCACGCATCCGGTTCTTCCGCATCGCCTTCGGCGCCGCACCGCCCGAAGCCGTGGTACGCCGGGCCGAACTGGCCGAAGCGCTCGCGGCCGGCGAACGGCGCGCCGCGCTCGATTGGCCCCTGCCCGACCACCTCCCGCGCATGGAGGCGAAGCTCGCCCTCCTCGCGCTCGCTTGCCTGGACGCGGCCATGCCCTTCGGCGGAACCGTTCGCGTCACCACCTCGGAGTGCCTCGAGATCACCGGCACGGCCGAGAGGCTCCGGCTCGACGAGGCCGCCTGGCGCCTGCTCGACACCCCGCACGCCCCGGCCACGCCCGACACCGTGCAATTCGCACTCCTGCCACGCGCCGCCGCGGCCGCGGGTCGGACCCTCGGCATCACGCGTGACCCGGGCCGCATCCGCATGCGGCTCTGACCTTCATCGTTCCGGAAATACTTCGGGGAGGTGTGGAGGGGCAGCGCCCCTCCACCTGCCGCGCGGGGTCCGCCCGCGCAACCTGCGTTCAGGTCCGCGTCGTCCCGTCACCCTCGACGATATACTTGAACGAGGTCAGCTGCTCGGCGCCCACCGGCCCCCGCGCGTGCATCTTGCCGGTGGCGATCCCGATCTCGGCGCCCATCCCGAATTCGCCGCCATCGGCGAACTGGGTCGAGGCGTTGCGCATCAGGATCGCGCTGTCGATCCGCTCGAAGAAGCGCGCGGCGGCCGCATCGTCCTCGGTCATGATCGCATCGGTGTGGGAGGACGAATAGGTCCGGATATGGTCGATCGCCGCGTCGAGATCGTCGACGACCTTCGCCGCGATGATGGAATCGAGGTACTCGGTCCCCCAATCGGCCTCCGTCGCCGGCACGCTCCCGGCAAGCCCCTCGCCCGCGCGCACCTCGACACCTGCCGCCGTGAGCGCATCGATCACCGCCTGGCCGAGCTCCAACGCGTCGCGGTGGATCAGCAGGCATTCGGCGGCACCGCAGATGCCGGTGCGCCGGGTCTTGGCGTTCAGCACCACGTCCATCGTCTTCTGCGGATCGGCCGCCTTGTCGATGTAGATGTGCACGATGCCCTCGAGATGGGCGAAGACCGGCACACGGGCCTCGCGCTGGACGAGCCCGACGAGCCCCTTGCCACCGCGCGGCACGATCACGTCGACGTAGTCGGTCATGGTGAGCAATTCGCGCACCGCGTCCCGGTCGCGGGTGGGGACGAGCTGGATCGCGTCCGCGGGCAGGCCCGCGGCCTTCAGCCCTTCGACGAGGCAGCCATGGATCGCGCCGGAGGAGTGGAAGCTCTCCGAGCCCCCGCGCAGGATGACTGCGTTGCCGGATTTCAGGCACAGCGCCCCCGCATCCGCCGTCACGTTCGGGCGGCTCTCGTAGATCACGCCGATCACCCCCAGGGGTGTGCGCACGCGCTTGATGTGCAGCCCCGTCGGGCGGTCCCATTCCGCCATCACGGCGCCCACGGGATCGTCCTGCGCGGCCACGGCGCGCAGCCCGTCGCAGATGCCCTGGATGCGCGTCTCGTCAAGCATGAGCCGGTCCATCATCGCCGGGCTCAGGCCCTTGTCGCGCCCGAAGTCGAGATCCTTGGCATTGGCCGCGATGATCTCGTCCCGGCGCGCCCACACGGCGTCCGCAGCCGCCTCGAGCGCGCGGGTCTTGGCTTCCGATGGCGCGAAGGCCAGCTCCTGAGCGGCCGCCTTGGCCTTCCGGCCCAGGTCCTGCATCAGCTCGTGGATGGTCTCAGCGTCTTTCATCGGTGCCTCCATTTCGGGTGCGCGAGTGATACGCCCAAGGCGGTGCGCCGTCAAAACCTGATGTGCGGAGCGGTGCACAAATCGCGCAGGGTCGCCATGCGGCGCGGCGGCCCTCGGGAACTCTAGAATCCTAGAATCCTAGAATCCTAGAATCCTAGAATCCTAGAATCCTAGAATCCTAGAATCCTAGAAAAGTGGAGCCACGGACCCGCAGCACAAACAAGCACTTGGCTCGCCCGGCCACCCGGAATTCACCCTTTGGCAACCATGTCCGGCGCCCGCTCAGAGCGCCATGTCATCCCGGTGGATGAGTGCCGCGCGCCCCGGGTACCCCAGCGTCGCCTCGATCTGGTCCGATCGTTTGCCGACGAGTTGCCGGGCCTCCTCGGACGTGTAGCGGCTGAGCCCTGCCCCGATATGCGCCCCTTTGGGCCCCAGGATCTCGACCGGATCGCCGCGCCCGAAGCGCCCCGTGACCGCCGTCACCCCGGCCGGCAGCAGCGACTTCCCGCGCCCCAGCGCCGCCTGGGCCCCGGCGTCGAGCGTCACGGCGCCTTTCGGCTTCATCGACCCGATCCAGTGCTTGCGCGCGGCCTTCGGATCCTCGCGCGCCACGAAGAGCGTGGCCCTGGCCCCGGCCTCGAGTGCGGAGAGCGGCGAGACGGGGCTGCCCTCGGTGATGATCAGCGAACAGCCCGCCGCCATCGCGGTCTGGGCGGCCATGAGCTTTGTCTTCATCCCGCCCTTCGACAGGCCGGTGCCCGCATCGCCCGCCATCGCCATCATTTCCGGCGTGATCTCCTCGATCACCGGGTAATGCGTGGCCGTGGGGTCGAGCTTGGGGTTGCCGGAATAGAACCCGTCGACGTCCGACAGGAGCACGGTCATGTCCGCACCGATCGTCACCGCCACCTGGGCGGCCAGCCGGTCATTGTCGCCGTACCGGATCTCGTCGGTGGCCACCGTATCGTTCTCGTTCACGATCGGCACCACGCCGAAGGTCAGAAGCTGCTCCAGCGTGGCGCGCGAATTGAGGTAACGGCGCCGGTCGGCGCTGTCCTCGAGCGTGACCAGCACCTGCGCGGTGGTGATCCCCTTGGGTGCCAGCACCTCTTCATAGGCACGCGCGAGCCGGATCTGCCCGACGGCCGCGGCCGCCTGCGATTGCTCGAGCGCGAGCCCGCCGGCCGGCAGGCCCAGCACGCCGCGCCCCAGCGCGATCGAGCCGGAGGACACCAGCACCACGTCCGTCCCGCGCGCCTTCAGCCGTGCCACGTCTTCGGCGAGCCCCATGAGCCAGTCCGAGCGCAGCGCGCCCGTCGCGCCGTCCACCAGGAGCGCCGAGCCGATCTTCACGACCAGCCGACGCGCATCCGACAGCTTCAGGGTTGCCAAGGCGCCTGCTCCTCGTCCGCCTCGTCGGCCTTCTTGCGCCGGTAGCGGTCCGCCCCGATCTCGGCCTTGAGCGCGCGCAGAACCTGCGTGACCCCCTCCTTCGCGACCCCCGACATCTCGTAGATCGTGCCGCCCGAGGCTTCCTCGAGCGCCGCGCGCTTCTCGGCGCGCTCCTCGTCCAGAAGCGCATCGACCTTGTTCAGCACGGTCACGCGCGGCTTGCCCGCAAGGATGCCGCCATAGGCCTCGAGCTCGTGAAC
This sequence comes from Maritimibacter harenae, assembly GCF_009882975.1. Lineage (GTDB taxonomy): Bacteria > Pseudomonadota > Alphaproteobacteria > Rhodobacterales > Rhodobacteraceae > Maritimibacter > Maritimibacter harenae. The sequence goes on along the minus strand of NZ_WTUX01000011.1, from coordinate 402,084 downwards.
GATGGTCTCGTAATCGGCGACCACGTCCTCGGCGGTGCCGTCGACGAGGTGCAGAAGCACCGCGCAGCGCTCCACGTGGCCCAGGAACTGGTCGCCCAGCCCCCGCCCCTCGTGCGCGCCCTCGATGAGGCCCGGGATGTCGGCCACCACGAATTCGACATTGTCGACGCCCACGACACCCAGGTTCGGAACCAGCGTGGTGAAGGGATAATCCGCAATCTTCGGCCGCGCGTTGGACGTGGCGGCGAGGAACGTGGATTTGCCCGCGTTGGGCAGGCCCAGCAGGCCCACGTCCGCGATCAGCTTCAGGCGCAGCCAGATCGTGCGCTCGATCCCCGGCTGGCCGGGGTTGGCATGGCGCGGGGCCTGGTTGGTGGCGGTCTTGAAGTGCAGGTTACCGAAGCCGCCGTTACCGCCACGCGCGAGCACGAGCCGTTCGCCCACCTCGGTGAGGTCCGCGATCACGGTTTCCTCGTCCTCGTCGAGCACCTCGGTGCCCACGGGCACGCGCAGGACGATGTCCTCGCCCGAGCGGCCGGTGCGCTGGCTGCCCTGCCCCGGCTGGCCGTTCTTGGCAAAGAAATGCTGCTGGTAGCGGAAGTCGATGAGGGTGTTCAGCCCGTCCACGACCTCGATCACCACGTCGCCGCCGCGCCCGCCGTCGCCGCCGTCGGGGCCGCCGTATTCGATGAACTTCTCGCGTCGGAACGAGATGCACCCGTTCCCGCCGCTTCCGGACCGGACATAGACTTTGGCGAGATCGAGGAATTTCATGGCTCTGGCTTTCGTTCGCTTTGGGGTTGCCTAGAGCGGATTCGCGGCGCGCTCAAGTCGCAAGACGGCGACCGGGCATGCCGGTCGCCGAAGGGGTCAGGGCCGCAGGCGCTTCAGCGCATGCGGCGGGAATAGGTCCACGTCGGCACCGTGGCGTTGCGCGCAAGGCAGAATGCCTCGCTGTCGCCGACATAGGCGAAGCCCGCGTTGGTGAGCACCCGGGCGCTCGCCGGGTTGTCCTGGAAGACCTCGGCGAAGAGCGTGTCGTTGCCCATCGGGTTGGCCTGCACCAGCGCCTGCACGGCTTCCGAGGCGAGCCCGGTGTTCCAGAACGGCGGCGCGACCCAGTAGCCCAGCTGGGACTGGTTGCGGTCCATCCGGGTCAGGCTGATGACGCCCAGCACCTCGTGCCCGCCGTCGCCGCCCTCGACCGTGGAGCCGTCCATGATCCAGACGTCCTCGATCCGGTCCGCCTTCATCGCGCGGCGCACGAAATCCTCTGTCACGCCGGGCGGCAGCGGGTGCGGGATCGAGCGGGTTTCCTCGGCCACGCGCCGGTCGCCGGAGTAATGGGCCAGAAGACCCACGTCCGAGCCCTTGGGCGGTCGCAGGATGAACCGCTCGGTCTCGATCACTGCCTGGTTCGTGTCGAATGCTTGTTCGGCCGTCATTCGCTTCCCTCCTCGAAAGCGCGGGTCCCCTTGCGCCGGCACATCGGCCACGTGGCTCGGACCCGATCTGGTCAGGGCTTCGGCGCAATCCTCCCCCACGCCGAAAAAGACGAAGGGGGACCGGCCGCGCCGATCCCCCTCTATCTTGCATTGCCGGGTATCGGCTTACTCTGCGGCCTCCGCCATCGGGAGTACCGATACGAAGGTGCGGCCCTTGAGGCCCTTGGCGAAGGTCACGCGGCCTTCGGCAGTCGCGAAGATCGTGTGATCGCGGCCCATGCCGACGCCTTCGCCCGGCCAAACCTTGGTGCCGCGCTGACGCACGATGATGTTGCCCGGAATGACTTCCTGGCCACCGAATTTCTTGACGCCAAGGCGACGACCGGCTGAGTCGCGGCCGTTACGGGAGCTACCACCAGCTTTTTTGTGTGCCATTTCGCTCTCTCCTTACTTCGCCAGTTTCGCGGCTTCTTCCACCCATTCGGGCTTCACGTTGACCGCGTCGAAGGTTTCGGGGTCCACTTTCGCCAGAGCGGCGAAGGTGGTGATGCCGGCCTCGACCAGCTTCTTCTGCATCGCCGGGCCCACGCCGTTGATCTGCGTCAGGTCGTCGGCAGCGCCCGCGTCGGCTTTCGGCGCGGCGGCCTCGGCCTTGGCTTCGGTTTTCTTCGGGGCGGCGGCCTTCTTGGCCGGCTTCGCCGCAGCCGGTGCACCGGCGACGGAGCCCGCGCCCACGGCGGCCTTGACGCCCGACTTGTCGGCGCCCTTCTCGAGGATGTCGGTCACGCGGAGCAGCGTGAGCTGCTGGCGGTGGCCCTTCGTGCGCTGCGAACCGTGCTTCCGGCGGCGCTTGACGAAGTGGATGACCTTCTCACCCTTGATCTGGTCGATGACCTCGGCCTGCACACCGGCACCTTCCACGAGCGGGGTGCCAAGGGTCGTGCCGACCATCAGGACATCGTTGAACTGAACTTTTTCACCGGCTTCAGCCGCAAGCTTCTCCACACGGAGCACGTCGCCCGCCTGGACCTTGTATTGCTTGCCACCGGTCTTCATGACCGCAAACATATGGTCTTCCTTCGTTTCCCGCGTTCTGTGGCCCCGACCCTGCCGGCGTTGGCGGGGTGTCCCCCGGCCTCGAACAGCGCGCCCTGTCACGGGCGTCATTACATGGATTTTGCCCCGCGAAAGGGAATCCCCTCCGCAAGAGCCGCGTATATCGGGGTATTCGCCCTGCAAGTCAAGGAAAACAATGCCGGGAAATGGCCCCGGCGCCGGGTTTCTCACGGCTCTGCACGCGGCTTTGACCCGCATGAGCGAAAACGCCACGTCCCCCTTGCCCGTCCCCGCGATCCGGGGAAGTCTCCGGCCCGAGGGAGGACCGGATGAGCACACAGACACAGAAGAACATTTCGCGCGCCGGGCGCAACACGATCGCGGACGCGCTGACCCGGGCCGCGCGCCGCTACGGCAGCCGCACGGCGCTTCATTTCGCGGACCGCGCCTGGACGTTCGAGGAAATCCACGAGGGCGCCGGGCGCATCGCCGCGCGGCTCCTGGACGAAGGACTCGCCCCGGGCGACCGGGTGGCCGCCTACGGGCGCAACTCGGACGCCTACCTGCTCCTCTACCTCGCCTGCTGCCGGGGCGGGTTCATCCACGTGCCGATCAACTATGCGCTGGTGGGGCGTGAGCTTGGCTATATCCTCGACAATTGCGGGGCGGACGCATTGTTCGTCGACCCCGCGCTGCGCGAAATGGCCGACCCGGTGCTGGCGGAGATGGAGGGCCCGCGCGTCGTGGGTTCCACCCATTCGGGCGACGGGCTCGACATCCTCACGGTCGCACGCGACGCGGGCCAGGCGGTGCCCGGCGACCTGGGCGAAGGGATCGACCCCGAGGACCTGGTCCAGCTTCTTTACACCTCCGGCACCACCGCCGCCCCCAAGGGCGCGATGATGAGCCACCGGGCGCTGCTGGCGGAATACACGAGCTGCATCGTCGAGCTTGAGCTGTCGTCCAGGGACCGCGCCCTCGCGGGGCTGCCTCTGTACCATTCCGCCCAGATGCATGTCTTCACGGTGCCGCAGTTCCTGGTCGGTGCGACGACGTGGCTGATCGAGGCCCCGGCGCCCGAGCATTGCCTCGGCCTGATGGAACGCGAGGGCATCACCTCGTTCTTCGCGCCGCCGACGGTCTGGATCAGTTTCCTGCGCAGCCCCGCCTTCGACGCGCACGACCTGTCGAGCCTCGAATACATCTACTACGGCGCCTCGATCATGCCGGTGCCGGTCCTGCACGAACTGCGCGAGCGCCTTCCGGGCGCGCGCCCCTTCAACTGTTACGGGCAGAGCGAGATCGGGCCGCTGGCCACCGTGCTCTACCCGCATGAGCACGACGCGCGCCCGGCGTCCTGCGGGCGGCCAATCTACAACGTGGAAACCCGGCTCGTGGACGAGGAGATGAACGACGTGGCTCCGGGCGAGCAAGGCGAGATCGTCCACCGCTCCCCGCAGCTCCTGTCGGGCTACTGGGACAAGGCCGAGGCGACGGAAGAGGCCTTCGCCGGCGGCTGGTTCCATTCGGGCGACGTGGGCGTGATGGACGAGGCGGGCTACATCACCGTGGTCGACCGCACGAAGGACATCATCAAGACCGGCGGCACGATGGTCGCCAGTCGCGAGGTCGAGGAAGTTCTCTTCACCCACCCGGCGGTGAGCGAGGTGGCGGTGATCGCCCTGCCCCATCCGAAATGGGTGGAGGCGGTTACGGCCGTGGTCGTGCTGCGCGAGGGCGCGCAGGCGAGCGAGGACGACATCCTGGACTTCGCAAAGGGCGAACTCGCCGCCTTCAAACGGCCCAAGCGGGTGCTCTTCGCCGACGAGCTGCCGCGCAACACCGCCGGCAAGATTCTCAAGCGAAGCCTGCGCGACATGCACGAAGACCTCTACGCCTGACGGGCGGGCGCCTCAGATATCGGTCTGGGGCGCCACGTCGGCCAGGCGGGTGGCGAGCTCGGCATAACGCTCGCCCATGATCTCGTTCTGGATGCCGTTCAGGATCTCGTAGACCTGCTGCATCTCCGGCGCTTCAAGCGCCTCGCGGTAGGCCACGATCTCGGAATCCTCGAAATCGCGGTAGACGTAGGCGGCGGCGAGCACCGAGCTCGTTTCGATGGATTGCTCGAGCCTGTCGGACTGGCGGTTGAGAATCTCGCGCAGCTCGCTTTCGGAGAAGCGGATATCCGAGGCACCCGCGTTCGCCGAGGCCATCAGGTAGCGCACCTGGACCTCGATGATCGCGCGCGCCGATTGCTCGGGCCCGCCGATCGCCTCGTTCATCAGCCGGTACTCGTTCAGCCGCGCCGGGTTTTCGTCGACGAGCTCCGTGACGATCAGCTCTCCCTCGGCCAACTGTTCGTCGCCGGCCACGCCCTGCGCGGCATTCTCGGCGGCGACCAGCCGCTGGCCCAGGGGCGAGCCGTAGAACGCGATACCGTGGTCGACCAACTCCTGCGGCATGATGGCTTCCATCATGTCGAGCGTCTGGTCGATCATCGCCTCGGGCTCGAACACCTCTTCGGCGAGGCGTTCCCATTGGTAGCCGAACTGGTCCGGATCCGCCCCGGCGATTCCCGGCCCGTTCATCGCCGACTCCTGCATCGAGGTGATGGCGACGTCGAACCCGGTCACCTCGAGGAATTCGCGCGAGGTGTCGCGGTCCGCCGCGACGAGCGCGGCGCCGAAACACAGGGCGGCCACGGCGACCGCGCCGCCGGTCATGAGACGTTGGAAGGTCATGCGATGCTGTCCTTTCCGGTTATGGCAACACCCCGAACTCTATGCTTTCGAAGGCTGCCCCACAAGGAACGCTCCCGTGACCGGCCGGGCACCGGCGAAGGGGCGCCTGCAATTTCTTCAAACGATGGGTTGCACCCGCCCGCGGCTTCCACTAAATCGCCCGTCGACCCCCGCGGAGAGGTGCCGGAGTGGTCGAACGGGGCGGTCTCGAAAACCGTTGATCCTTCACGGGATCCCAGGGTTCGAATCCCTGTCTCTCCGCCACTAAGTCCCCCGCACGATTGCGCGAGTTCGGCCCCGACGGCTGGACATCCGGCCCGAACGCCCCACATCTGGCGCAAAACCGGAGGACACTATGGCGAAATACGAAAAGAACCCCGACGTCGTGGCCGCGCTGGACGAGATGTCCTACTACGTCACCCAGCAATCGGGCACCGAACGGCCGGGCACGGGCAAGTATCTCGACAACAAGGATCGCGGGATCTACGTCGACATCGTCTCCGGCGAGCCGCTTTTCGCGTCATCCGACAAGTACGAGTCGGGGTGCGGCTGGCCGAGCTTCACCAAGCCCATCGAACCCGCCCACGTGACCGAGCTTCAGGACCGCTCCCACGGGATGATCCGCACCGAGGTGCGCTCGGCCCACGGCGACAGCCACCTGGGTCACGTCTTCCCCGACGGCCCGCCCGACCGCGGGGGGCTGCGCTACTGCATCAACTCCGCCGCCCTGCGCTTCATCCCCCTCGAGGAGATGGAGGCCGAGGGCTACGGCGCCTATACCGACCAGGTCGAGTAAGACAAAGCACGCGACGCGGGGGCGCTGCCCCCGCACCCCCGGCGTATTTCCGGAAAGATGAAAGGGTCAGCCGCGAAAGCCCGTGGCGACCACGAATTTCTCGGAGGAATCCGAGCGCGACGCGGGCGGCTTCATGTTCACGACCTTGGTGAACTTCTGCTTGAGCAGTTTCTGAAGGTCGCCTTCGGCCCCGCCCGCGAGCACCTTGGCCACGAAGGTGCCGCCCTCTTCGAGCACGTCGAAGGCGAAATGGGCCGCGGTTTCACAGAGTGCGACGATGCGCAGGTGGTCGGTCTGCTTGTGGCCCGAAGACGCCGCGGCCATGTCGGACATCACCACGTCGGCCTTGCCGCCGAGCCAGCCCTTCACCTTCTCGTCGGCGTCATCCTCCATGAAGTCGAGCTGGTAGGCCTCGGCGCCCGCCACCGGCTCGACCTCCTGCAGGTCGACGCCCAGCACCGTGCCGATCGCCTTGCCCTTCTTCTCGCCGAGCGCGTTGACGCGTTTCACCGCGACCTGGAGCCAGCCGCCCGGCGCGCAGCCCAGGTCCACGACGCGCGCGCCGGGGACGAGGAAGCGGAACTTGTCGTCGATCTCCAAGATCTTGAACGCCGCCCGCCCGCGGTAGCCCTCGTCGCGGGCCCGCTTCACGTAGGGGTCGTTGAGCTGCCGTTCGAGCCAACGGGTCGAGGAGAGCTTGCGCCCCCGCGCCGTCTTCACCTTCACGCGAAGGTCGCGCTGGCCCCGTCCGGAGCTGCCTTTGTTGCCGGGTTTCTTCGCCATGACCTCAGATCGAGTCTTCCAATACGCCGTCGGACGACATCTGCGCGTAGAGGAGCCCCTCGCGCAACCCCCGGTCTGCCACGGAAAGCCGATCGGTGGGCCAGACGCGCAATAGCGCCTGCAGGATCGCGGCGCCCGACATGATGAGCGCCTGGCGGTCCTTGCCGATGCGCGGGTCGCGCCGCCGCCCCTCGGGCCCGGCCGCCAGGTAGCCGCGGATCACCGTGTCGATCTGGTCCGTGGTCATACGCAGGCCGTCGACCTTGTTGCGGTCGTAACGGCGCAGGCCCAGGTGGGTGGCCGCGACCGTCGTGACGGTGCCGGAGGTGCCGATGATCTGGAACCCCTCGCGCGCCTGTTCCTTGTGGAACGGGCTGAATTCGCCGAGTTGTTCCTCGAAATACCAGCTCATGAGCGCGAAGCGCGCGCTGTCGTCGTCCACGTCGTCGAATTGCTCGCGCAGCGTGGCCACGCCCAGCGGCACCGAGATCCAGTCGACCACCCGCGCCACGGGGAACGGCCCGGGGTCGCCCGCGAAGCCCGCGTGGAGCCGCATGATGGACTTCTGCCGGTCCTGGGGCGGGACCTTGGACAGGTCGAGCCAGACCAGTTCGGTCGAGCCGCCGCCGATGTCCACCACGAGCAGCTGCTCGGTCTTCTTCGACACCAGCGGCGCGCAGGAGATGACCGCGAGCCGGGCTTCTTCCTCGGGCTTGATGATCTCGAGCCCGAGGCCCGTTTCGCGTTCGACGAAGCGCATGAAATCGCGGGAATTGGCCGCCCGCCGGCAGGCCTCGGTCGCAACCAGCCGCATGCGGCTCACGTCATGTTTCTGCAGCTTGCGCTGGCAGATCCGGAGCGCCTGCACGGTGCGCGCCATCGAGGCGCGCGACAGCCGCCCGGACCCGCCGAGGCCCTGGCCCAGCTGGACAGACTTCGAGAAGCTGTCGACCACGTGAAACTGATTGCCCTTGGGTTGGGCGATCAGCATGCGACAACTGTTGGTGCCGAGATCCAGCGCGGCATAGAGGCTGTCTGGATCCGGCTTGACCGGCGCGGGGGGCTCAACCGCCTTGGGGAACGCGCCCGCACCTTTCGGACGCCTGGGCGCCATGAGACACGCCCTCCATTTCGAGTTGCTTCAAAGGTAGTGCCGCCCCGGTGATCTGGCAAGCTCTGTCGGATGCGAAGATGATCATGCGAAACTTTCATCTCGGCAGGCTGGCCCGGCGCACGATGGGCCGCTATCACGCGCGAAGATGTCGCAATCCGGCCCGCATGGGCCTCCGAATGCGATATGGGAGGTCAAACGGAGGGCACATGGCTCAGGTTACCATCGTCTACTGGCGCGACATCCCCGCGCAGGTCATCGTCGGCCGCGGCCGCAAGGCGGCCAAGCAGCCCCTGCCCGAGCGCTTCGAGCAGGCGATCGACCGGGCCGCGATGACCACGGGCCTGTCGGGTACCGACGCCTACCTCGCCGAATGGCGGCGCGCGGCGCCCTACGAGGTGGAGGGCGAGGACCGGGCCGTGGCCGAGGCGGAAGCCGCCCGCATCGACGCGGAATACGACAAGGATCGCCTCAAGGCATTGATTTCAAACGGAGGCCGCGCCTGAGACGCGGACAGGAAAAGGACAGACCATGACACGTACCGTGCTCGAGAGCGCCACCAAGACCGTCACGATCGGCTTCGACGAGCCGTTCTGCGTGATCGGCGAACGCATCAACCCCACGGGGCGCAAGAAGCTCGCCGCCGAGCTGGAGGCGGGAGATTACTCGACCGTCGAGCGCGACGCGGTGGCGCAGGTGGCCTGCGGGGCGACCGTGCTCGACGTGAACGCGGGCGTCGTCTACAACTCCAACCCCAACCCGAACGAGACCGAGCCGCCGCTGATGACGGCGATCCTGGAGCTCGTGCAGGGGCTGGTGGACGTGCCGCTCTGCATCGACTCCTCCGTGCCCGCCGCCCTCGAGGCCGGCCTCAAGGTCACAAAGGGCCGCCCGCTGGTGAACTCGGTCACCGGCGAGGAGGAGCGGCTCGATTTCGTCCTGCCGCTCATCGCGAAATACAACGTGCCGGTGGTGGCGATCTCGAACGATGACACGGGGATCTCCGAGGACCCGGACGTGCGCTTCGCGGTGGCCAAGAAGATCGTGGAACGGGCCGCCGACTTCGGCATCCCGGCGCATGACATCGTGGTCGACCCGCTGGTCATGCCGATCGGCGCGATGGCGACCGCCGGCAAACAGGTCTTCACGCTGGTGCGCCGCCTGCGCGACGAGCTGGGCGTGAACACCACCTGCGGCGCCTCGAACATCTCCTTCGGCCTGCCCAACCGGCACGGGATCAACAACGCCTTCCTGCCGATGGCCGCCGCCGCCGGGATGACCTCGGCGATCATGAACCCGCTCGCCCTGCCCGTTCCGCAGGCAAAGATCGCCGAGAAGAAGGCCGAGGTGGAGGCCGCCGGGATCGTCCTGCCCGAAGGGATGGACGACGAGACCTTCGTCACGCTCTTCGGACTGGGGTCCACGAAGTACAAGCCGGGCAAGGAGATGGAAGCGATCCGCGCGGCCAACATGCTGCTCGACAACGACCCGCACGGCGCGGAGTGGATCAAATTCAACTCCGCCAACCAGGGCGCCGCGGGCGCGGCCGGCGGGCGGCGCGGCGGGCGCAACCGGCGCCGCGGCTGATGGCAGCCGGTGCGCGCCCCGGGCGCGCACCGGTCCTGCGCCGTCCCGCTTCCGGCAGGCCGGCGCCAAGCGCGGGTGCGCGCACCTGCACCCCCGGCGTATTTCGCGAAAGATGTAAGGGGCTGCGGCCTTCAGCCGAACCCGTGGCCGGGGTCGCCCGGGGCGGTGCGGATGAGGCGAGAGGTCTGCACGGCGGCCTGCCGGTGGACCATCGCGTCGCGGTAGACCGGGTCCTTGATCATCTCGACGAAGGCGTCGACCGAGGGGTATTCGGCGATGAAGCAGAAATCCCACTGCTCGTCCGACGGGCCGATCAGCATGAACTCCATCGTGCCGGACCAGACGATCCGCCCGCCCACGCGCGTGAACACGGGCGCGCTGTCGCGGCCGTAGGCGTGATAGGCCTCGACCCCCGGGCAGGTGCGCCCGTCCGGGTAGGTGGCCGTGTCCTTCACCTTCACGAGGTTGAGCATGTGGATCGGGCCATCGCGGTCGATGGCGCGGAACTGGGCGAAAGCGTCGCCCTCGAAGCCGGTGTAGTCGGTCATGGTGTCCTCCCTGCTCCGACCCTAGCACCGGGCAGGAAAAAGGCCGCCCCGGAAGGCGGCCTTTCACGCAACGTCATGCGGGGACGGCTCACGCGTCGTCGAGCGCGTCCACGGCTTTCTGGAGCTCTTCCTTCGAGACTTCCTTCTCGGTCACGTCGGCCTTCTCGGCGATGTGGTCGACCACCTTGTCCTCGAACAGCGGCGCCTGGATCTGCTGGCGCATCTGCGGGTTCTGCTGGACGAAGTCGAAGAACTGGCGCTCCTGCCCCGGGTACTGGCGCGCCTGGTTCATCACCGCCTGGGTGAACTCGGCGTCCGTCACCTCGACCTCGGCCTTCTGGCCGATGTCGGCCAGCAGCAGGCCCAGGCGCACGCGGCGCTCGGCGAGCTTGCGGGCGTCGTCCGTCACCTCGATCTCGGGGTGATCGTGGCCTTCTACGTCGGGGTTCTCCTCGTGCCACAGCTGGTGGGCGATCTGCTTGGCCTCGGCGTCGACGAGCGAGGGCGGCAGGTCGAAGGAGACCTTGCCGTCGAGCTCGTCCAGCAGGCCGCGCTTCATCACCTGGCGGGCGGCGCCGTTGTACTCGGCCTCGAGCCGCTCGGTGACCTGCTCCTTCAGCGCGTCGAGGTTCTCGGCGCCGTATTTCTGGGCGAGGTCGTCGTCGATCTCGGCCGGCTTCGGCTCCTTCACTTCCTTGATGGTGCAGGAGAAGACGGCTTCCTTGCCCGCGAGGTTCTCGGCGCCGTATTCCTCGGGGAAGGTCACGGTGACGTCCTTTTCTTCACCCGCCTTCACGCCGACGAGCTGCTCCTCGAAGCCGGGGATGAACTGGCCCGAACCCAGCACGAGCGGGAAATCCTCGGCCGCACCGCCCTCGAACGCCTCGCCGTCCACGCGGCCGACGAAATCGAGCACGACCTGGTCGCCGTCCTTGGCCTTGGAACCCTTCTTGCGGTCCTCGAAGTTCTGGGCGTTCTCGGCGAGGCTCTGAAGCGCTTCCTGCACTTCTTCGTCCGAGGCCTTGACGACCATCTTCTCGAGCTTGAGATCGGACAGGTCGATGTCGGGGATCTCCGGCAGCGCCTCGTAGGACATCTCGACCTCGACGTCGTCACCCTCTTTCCAGTCCTCGTTGGTCATCTTGACCTCGGGCTGCATCGCGGGGCGGTCGCCGGTCTGCTCGAAGTGGTCGTTCATGGCGCCGTCGACGGCTTCCTGCATGGCCTCGCCCATCAGGCGCTGGCCGAACTGCTTCTTCAGGAGCGCCATCGGCACCTTGCCCTTGCGAAAGCCCTTCATTTCGACTTCGGGCTGGGCCTCGGCCAGTTTCTCGTTCACCTTCGCGTCCAGATCGGAGGCAGGCACCACGATCTTGTAGCCGCGCTTGAGGCCTTCGTTCAGGGTCTCGGTAACGCTCATTTTCGCTTCCTTCATACGGGGTCGAGGGCGCGCGAAACGCACCCCGGCAAATTTTCACGCCCTTCTATTTGCGCGATGGCGTCGGTGCAAGCGCTTTGCCGGGGATTTCCGGCCCAGCGGCACGCGATGGCCCGATGCGAGCGCTCACCCCGCCCCGAGACGGCGCGCGACCGCAGCGCGCAGGCGCGGCCGGGTGCGACGTTCGACGGCGACATGGACGCTGGCCGCGATCGCGCCGATGCACAGGAGCGCGAGCATCACCGCCATAGTGTCCGGCAGGCGCGCAGCGAAGAGATCGCTGAGCGTGAGCCCCACGACCTGGTGGACGAGGTAGAGCGGGTAGCTCACCCCGCCGGCGAAAATCGCCGCGCGCGCCATCTTACGCGATCCACGCGACATCGGCAGGAAAACGGCGAGACCGACCAGCGCGAAGCAGCCGGACGGGATGAGGCCGCCGACCCAGACCGGAGAGCGGACCCCGTCCTGCAAGTCGATGATGGCCATGCCGTACCATGTCCCGATGCCCGCACAGTAGAGATGCAGCGCGGCCACGGCGACCGCGAAGGCGCTGACCCCCCGGGTGCGGACATGGCGCAGGAGCACCCCGAGGGCGAAGTAGCTGGCATGCGGAAACAGGAGCCAGCCCAACCACGGATCGCCCAGCCCGAAAAGCGCAAGCGACGTCGCGGATACGGAGAAGACCGTGAGCAGAAGCAGCAGGCGGTGGGACACGCCCAGGAGCAGCAGGACGAGAACCAGCAGGTAGAAGCGCAGCTCCACCACGATCGACCAGTAGGCCGGGTCGATCTGCCCGATCCCCGCGACCAGCGGCACGAAAAGCCAGTCGGCCACCAGGTTGATCGCCCCCGGCACGGCCTGCATGTCGTCGCGCGCGAGGATCGCCAGGAAGGTGAGCGAGGCACAGAGCACCAGCGCAGGGTAGAGCCGCGATACGCGGCTCGCCACGAAGTCCGCCGCGCTCCGGCCCACCATCGAAAACGCGATGACGTAGCCGCTGATGATGAAGAACGCCTCGACGCCGAACCGGCCATACATCAGCCAGTCGGGCCCCATCGGGCCCGCCCCAGCGACGCCGCGCAGCGGCAGGTACCAGAAGAAGTGATACACCACCACGCCCGCGGCGAGGAGCAGCCTGAGCCATTCGATCGACAGGTTCTTGCCCGAAGGGGCCACCATCCGTTCGCGCTCCCCCTCGAGAGTCATCGCGGCAGCCGCGCCGCGGTCGGTGGAGTGATCGTGGTCGGGACATGGTGCGGGTGAGAGGACTCGAACCTCCACGCCTCGCGGCGCCAGAACCTAAATCTGGTGCGTCTACCAGTTCCGCCACACCCGCACGATGGCCGATTTAGCACCACGGGCGGACGGTGGCGAGGGGAGAAAGGCGCCCGAACAACAAATTCCTTGGTGATTTGGGCCCCGAACGGGTATGCTGGGACAAAATAAAAAGCAGGCAACCAGAGCAGGTTAACCAATGACCCAGATCATGTCGCGGGTCGCGCCGGGCCAGTCCGTGCGCGTCACGATCCCCTTGTGCCCGTCCGGGCTTGGCATCGGCACACAGGTGATGACCACGGACGGGGCCATTCCCGTCGAATTCCTCTGCCCCGGCGACGGGATCGTCACCCGCGACGCGGGCGTCATGCGGCTGAAGGACATCGCGGTGCGCACGCTCCCGATGGCGCAGCTGGTGCGCGTGCGGCCCTCCGTGCTCGACGAGCTCGGCGACGGGCGCGACATCGTGCTGGCGGCGCGCCAGAAGCTCCTGATCCGGGACTGGCGGGCGCGGGCGATGTTCGGCACCCGGGCCGCCCTGGTCGAGGCCCGGCGCATGGCCGACGGGGCCTACGTCACCCGGCTGGGCGGGCGCGCGCCGATGCGGGTCTTCCAGCTGACCTTCGCGGATGGACGGCACCTCGTGCAGATCGGCGGCGGGCTGACCGTCACCTCGGCCAAGATCGACAAAAGCGCATCCGTTTCAAAGGGTTGACGCCCTGCCCTGATGCGAGGGTCGCCTCGGCCAGCCGGGGCGTCACACCAGCGGCAGCTGGGTGGTGAACTTGATCTCCTCCATCGACAGCAGCGCGGTCACGTTGAAGATCTTCACCTCGGAAATCAGCGCCTGGTAGAACTCGTCGTAGGCGCGGGCATTGGCCACGCGCACCTTGAGGATGTAGTCGATCTCGCCGGCCAGCCGGTGCGCCTCGAGCACCTCGGGACGGGCCCGCAGCGTGCGCAGGAACCGGTCCTGCCAATCGGCCTCGTGTTCGGACGTGCGGATCAGCACGAAGAAGCACGCCTCGAACCCCAGCTTCTCGGCGTCCACGATCACGGTCTGCGCGCCGATCACGCCCGCCTCCCGCATCTTGCGAATCCTGTTCCAGACCGGGGTCTTCGAAGACCCCACCTTGCCCGCGATCACGTCCAACGACTGGCTCGCGTCGGCCTGCAATTCGTTGAGGATCTTCCGGTCTATGTCATCCAGCCGTAACGCCATCCTGTTAGCCTCCGTTCACGCAGACAGATTATCCGGTTCGGCGGGAAGAGTGGAACGTTTTTCCTTATTTCCCCGGCCACCTAGCCCGGTTTCGGGACAATGTCCTATATCTATGCCCAACGAAAGCCAAGTCGAGAAGAGGCAAGAACAATGGCCAAACGCTTCCAGCCCGGGATCGTCAGCGCGAACGACCTCCTGTCGGGCGCCGTGATCTATCTCGCCGAGAACGGCAACTGGGTCTCGACCATGTCCGAGGCCGAATTCATCACCGACGCGGACCGCGCCGAGGAGCGCCTGAGCTTCGCCGAGCGCCAGCCGGAAATCGCCGTGGGCCCGTACATCGCCCCCGCCGACAACACCGACGCCGGCCCGGTTCCGAACCATTTCCGCGAAACCTTCCGTGCCCAGGGCCCCTCGGCCCCGGCGCGCAAATCCTGGGGCGGCGCCAATGCTTGATGCACAGACCAACGTCACCCGCACCTATCTCGACCGCCGGGTCGAGGAGTTCCGCGCGCAGGTGAACCGCCGCATCGACGGCTCTCTCACCGAGGACGAGTTCCGCCCGCTGCGCCTGATGAACGGGCTCTACCTGCAACTGCACGCCTACATGCTGCGCGTGGCGATCCCCTATGGCACGCTGAATCCCGACCAGCTGGACGTGCTGGCAGAGATCTCGGAGCGCTGGGACCGCGGTTACGGCCACTTCACGACGCGCCAGAACCTCCAGTACAACTGGCCCAAGCTGCCGGACGTGCCGGACATGCTCGCCCGCCTGGCCGACGTGAACCTCCACGCGATCCAGACCTCGGGCAACACGATCCGCAACGTGACCGCCGATCCGCTGGCCGGCGCCCATGCCGACGAGCTTCTGGACCCGCGCCCGGTGGCCGAGCTGATCCGGATCTGGTCGACCGACCATCCGGAGTACCAGTTCCTCGGCCGCAAGTTCAAAATCGCCGTCACCGGGTCGCCCGCCGACCGCGCCGTGACCAAGGCACATGACCTCGCGGTGCGCATCGTCGAGCGCGATGGAGAGATCGGGTACCAGATCCTCGTGGGCGGCGGCCTGGGCCGCACGCCGGTCGTGGGCCGCGTGATCCGGGATTTCCTGCCGCAGGCGGACCTGCTGCCCTACCTCGAAGCGGTGCTGAGCGTCTACAACCTCGCCGGCCGGCGCGACAACAAGTACAAGGCGCGCATCAAGATCACGGTGAACGAGATGGGGCTCGAGGAATTCTCGGCCCGCGTCGACGAAGCCTTCGCCCGCATCCGTCCCGAATTCACCGGCGCCGACCAGGACCTGCTGGCCGAGCTTCAGGCCGGGTTCGAGCCGCCGGCGCTCGAGGCGCGCGACACGGCCGCCTTCGACGCCGCCCTGGCCGAGGATCCGGTCTTCCGCAGCTGGGCCGACATCAACCTGCGCCCGCATTTCCGCGACGACCACGCGATCGCGATGATCTCGCTCAAGCCGCATGGCGGCGTGCCGGGTGACGCGAGCGCGGACCAGATGCGCATCGTGGCCGACCTCGCGCGCATCTACGGCAACGACGAAATCCGCGTGACGCAGGAGCAGAACCTGGTTCTGCCCCATGTCGCCAAGGCGGACCTGCCGGCGGTCTTCGGGGTGCTGAAGGCCCACGGGCTGGCCACCGCGAACGCGGGGCTCGCCTCCGACATCATCGCCTGCCCCGGCATGGATTACTGCGCGCTGGCGACCGCCCGCTCGATCCCGATCGCCCAGCAGATCGCCGAGGCGCTGGCCGACTACGAGGTCGAGGTGGGCGAGATGGCCATCAAGATCTCCGGCTGCATCAACGCCTGCGGTCACCATCACCTGGGCGACATCGGAATCCTCGGCCTCGACCGGGCCGGCGTGGAGAACTACCAGATCACGCTGGGCGGCGACGCCGGGTCCGACATGAAGATCGGCGAGAAGACCGGCCCGGGCTTCGGCTACGACGAGGTCGTGGGCGCGGTCGAACGCCTGATCCACGCCTACCTGGACCTGCGCGAGGACGGCGAACGGTTCCGCGACACGATCGCGCGCACCGGGGCCGAGCCCTTCAAATCCGCGCTCTACGACGAAGAGGCGAACCGAGATGCCGCTTGAAGCCTACAAGGTGCCCCGCCCCGAGGATATCGCAGCCACGCTGAATGACGGCTTCGACGACAAGGACGCGCCGGGCCTGCTGAAACACGCGCTGACCGAGTATGGCAATATCGCGCTGGTGTCGTCCTTCGGGACGGAATCGGTGGTGCTGTTGCACATGATCTCGAAGATCGACCGGAACGCGCCGGTCCTGTTCCTCGAAACCGGGATGCTCTTCCCGGAAACGCTGGAGTACCAGCGTACGCTGGCGGGCGAGCTGGGGCTCACCAACATCCAGGTCGTACGCCCGGCGGCCGAGGACCTGGCCGCGCGCGACCCCCGGGGCGTGCTGCACCAGACCGACACCGATGGATGCTGCGACATCCGCAAGGTGCTCCCGCTCGAGCGCGCGCTGACGCCGTTCGCGGGCTGGATCACCGGACGCAAGCGCATCCACGGCGGTCAGCGCAAGGCGCTGGACCTGGCCGAGGTCGAGGGGCCGCGGCTCAAGATCAACCCGCTGGCGCATTGGACCGGCGAAGAGGTGCGTGGCTACATGGACTTCTTCGAGCTGCCCAAGCACCCGCTCGTGACCCAGGGCTATGCCTCGGTCGGCTGCGCGCCCTGCACCTCGCCCACGAAGGCGGGCGAAGACCCCCGTGCCGGACGCTGGCGCGGGCAGGACAAGGAAGAATGCGGCATTCATTTCATCGACGGAAAGGTGGTGCGCGGATGACGACCCTCGTGACCGACACGGGCTTCGGCCCCGACGATTTCACCGGCGGCTTCGTGGCGCTGGAAGGCATCTCCGCGGGCGCGGGCTGCGACGATTGCGGGATCGACGTGTCCCCCTCGGACGACCTCAACGCCCACCGCGAGCTTCTGCTGGCCGCCCCGGCGATCCGCATCTCCTTCGGCTCCTTCGCCGACGGGCGCGGCTTCACCACGGCCAAGTCGCTCCGGCTCATGGGCTACACCGGCCGCCTGCGCGCCGGTGCCGGGCTCATCGCGGACCAATACGCAATGGCGCGCCGCGCGGGCTTCGACGAGGTCGAGATCACCGAGGACCTCGCGCGCCGTCAGCCGGAGGAGCAATGGCTCTTCCGCGCCGATTGGCAATCCTACGACCATCAGTCGCGCCTGCGTGGGTAGCCCCGCGCCGCGACCTCCTGTATACGCCAGATCAGAGGACGGGGGCCGTGGCCCCTGTGAATGTTCATGAATGACCAGGCCCCCGTGACCGAAGCACAGAAAATCCGCCCCGTTCCCACCCTGCCCGACGCCCAGACCGTGACCGAGGTCAAGCACTGGACCGACCGGCTGTTCTCGTTCCGCGTGACCCGGCCCGCATCCCTGCGCTTCCGCTCGGGCGAATTCGTCATGATCGGGCTGATGGGCGATCCGGACCCCAAGACCGGCAAGCAGAAGCCGCTTCTGCGGGCCTATTCCATCGCCTCGCCCTCCTGGGACGAAGAGCTCGAGTTCTACTCGATCAAGGTGCAGGACGGCCCGCTCACCTCGAAGCTCCAGCACATCCAGCCGGGTGACGAGATCATCCTGCGCCCCAAGCCCGTGGGCACGCTGGTGCATGACGCCCTGCTGCCCGGCAAGCGCGTGTGGTTCTTCGCCACCGGCACCGGCATCGCCCCCTTCGCCTCGCTCCTGCGCGACCCGCAGACCTACGAGGATTACGAGGAGGTCATCATCACGCACACCTGCCGCGAAGCGGGCGAACTGCAATACGGCGCCGAGCTGATTGAGAACATCAAGTCGGACGAACTGCTGCGCGAGCTGATCGGGGACGAGAACCTCGCCAAGCTGCGTTATTACCCGACCACCACCCGCGAGGAGAGCCCCAAGATGGGCCGGATCACCGACCTGATCCGCTCGGGCGAGCTCTACAAGGACCTGGGCGTCGAGCCGCTGTCGCCGGAAACCGACCGCGCGATGATCTGCGGCAACCTGGCGTTCAACTTGGAACTCAAGGAATTGCTGGAAGAGGCCGGGCTCGAAGAAGGTGCCAATTCGGACCCGAAACACTACGTGGTCGAGAAGGCCTTCCTCGACTGAACGGGGCCCACACCCCTGGATTTGAACGCCGCCGCAGCTTCTGCGGCGGCGTTTCGCTTTACTCGTTCATCGCCGCTTCGATATCCGCGATCACGTCCGGTACGAGGCTGTCGTCGCGCGACGCGGCTTCGATCTTGGCCTTGAGCGAGGCTTTCTGAACCTCGTCGAGGTCGGACTCCTCGATCCGTTCGGCGACCACCTCCGCATCGAAGGTTTCCGGCGTCAGGTAGTAGTCGAGCGGTCGATCCTCTGCCGCCATGTCGCTTTCGGCCGCATCCTCCATCGTCTGGGCGGCCTCTTCGGTGCCCGCTTCGACCGCGTCGGCCCCGTCCTCGGCCATCTGGCCCAAGTCCTCGGCGGCCTGGTCGAGCGCCTCGCCGGCGGCCGCTGCGGCCTCTTCCGTGCTCTCGGCCATCGATTCCACGGTCTCGCTCGCCTGGTCGGCCATCTCGCCGGCGGCCCGGTCCATGTCCTCGGCGGCGGCATCGAGATCCTCGGCGGCCGCGTCCATGTCGGCCTCCGCCTCCGCGGACATGTCGGCCTCGGCCGTGTCCGCCTCGGTCGCGGCCGCGTCCGCGTCTTCCTCGACGCCGTCCATCGTGTCGGACACCGCGTCGCCCACGTCCGAGGCCGCTTCGCTCGCGTCGTCGAGCGCCGCCTCGGGGTCGCCGTCATTTATGAAAAGATAATATCCACCGACCGCCAGAACGGCGATCACGATGATTGCCAATACTCCGCGCATGTCATTCTCCCAGTTGTGGCGGGGCAACACGCCCCTCTCCATGATAAGGGGACCTGTCCGGAAAACTTCAACCATAACGCCGATTTGGCCCGAACACGGCAGATATTGGCTTGAAAGCACCCCGGGCGGGCTTTACGTTCCGGAGCCAAACTTCCAAGCCAACAACCGAAGGAATGCAACCATAGCTCGCAGACCCCACAACGCGCCCCCGACGCGCGATACCGGCCCCCGTGTTAACGAAAAGATCCGGGCCCCTGAAATCCGGCTGATCGGCGCAGAAGGCGAAAACGTCGGCGTCGTCACCCCCGAACGCGGGCGTGAACTGGCCGAACAGGCCGGCCTCGACCTGGTCGAGATCTCGCCCAACGCGACACCGCCGGTCTGCAAGATCATGGATTTCGGCAAGTTCAAGTACGAACAGCAGAAGCGGGAATCCGAGGCGAAGAAGAAACAGAAGACCATCGAGGTCAAAGAGGTCAAGTTCCGGCCGAACACCGACGTGCACGACTACGAAGTGAAGATGAAGAACGTCGTGAAGTTCCTCGAGAAGGGCGACAAGGTGAAGGTCACGCTGCGGTTCCGCGGCCGCGAGATGGCCCACCAGAACCTGGGCCGCGAGCTGCTCGAGCGCGTGGCGGAGGACGTCAAGGAACTGGGCAAGGTCGAGAACATGCCCAAGATGGAAGGCCGCCAGATGGTCATGATGATCGGGCCGCTGACCAAGTGATCCGCGCCCCAGCGCGCAAACGAAAGCCCCGCCGGTTCGGCGGGGCTTTTTTGATGTCCGCGGGTTATTCCGCCTCGCCGGAGAGCCCGGCGTAGCGGATCCGCGTCAGGTCGGCCATGTCGCGGCTCCAGGTCGTGATGTCGCGCTGCGAGAACTTCGACAGCGCGTCATGCCCGCAGGCCCGCGCCAGCGCCTGCATGAGCTGCGTGCTCGCCCCGAAGAAGGTGGCAAGCCGGGTGGCCCCGACCTCGACGTCGAGCCGCTTGCGCAGGTGCTCTTTCTGGGTCGCGACCCCGCTGGGGCAGTTGTTGGTGTGGCACATGCGTGCCGCCACGCAGCCCACCGCCTGGATCGCGGTATTGCCGAGCGCGATCGCGTCCGCCCCCAGCGCCAGGGCCTTCACGAAATCCTCCGGCATGCGCAGCCCGCCTGTGATGACGAGCGAGACGTCGCGCCCGGCGCGCCGGTCGAGATGCGCCCGCGCCCGCGCCAGCGCCGGGATCGTGGGGATCGAGATGTGGTTGCGGAACGCCAGCGGAGCCGCGCCGGTGCCGCCCCCGCGCCCGTCGAGGATGATGTAATCCGCCCCCGCTTCGAGCGCGAAGTCGATGTCGTCCTCGATGTGGTTGGCCGAGAGCTTGAACCCGATCGGGATGCCGCCCGTGCGTTCGCGCACCTCGTCGGCGAGCTTCGCGAAATCCGCGGGCGTCTCGAGATCCGGGAAGGCCGCCGGCGAAACGGCGTCCTCGCCTTCCTTCAGTCCGCGCACCTCGGCGATCTTGTCGGTGACCTTGTTGGCCGGAAGGTGGCCCCCGATGCCGGTCTTGGCCGCCTGCCCGCCCTTGAAGTGGAAGGCCTGCACCTTCTCCACGATCTCCGGGCGCCAACCGAACTTGCCCGAGGCGAGCTCGTAGAAGTAACGCGAGTTCTCCGCCTGCTCCTCGGGCAGCATGCCGCCCTCGCCCGAACAGATGCCCGTCCCGGCGGCCTCGGCCCCCTTGGCGAGCGCGATCTTGGCCTCGGGCGACAGCGCACCGAAGCTCATGTCTGTCACGAAGAGCGGGATCGACAGGGTGAGCGGTTTCTTCGCCTGCGGGCCGATCACGGTTTCGGTGTCGACCTCCGCATCGTCCATCAGCGGCCTGCGCGCCACCTGTGCGGGCAGAAGAAGGATGTCGTCCCACTTGGGCAGCTGGTCGCGCGGCACGCCCATCGCGTCCATCTCGCCATGCGCGCCGGCAAGCCCGTTCTTCGCGATCTCGTGGATGCGCGCGACGTTGGGCTCCTCCGGCGTCGCCTCGGCCTCGGGCGCTTCGTTCCGGTCTTCTTCGTCCGGCACGGGGGACGGATCCCCCACCTTCCGGTCGTCGCCGATCTTGGAATGGGTGCCGTCGCAATAGGGCTGATCATGGGTCGCCTTGCAGCGGCAGAGATAGGCGGTCCCGCTTTCCTCGGCGGTGAACTTCACCGGCGTGATCCCGGTGCCCTTGTGGGAGCCGTCGCAGAACGGCTGGTTCGAGGAGCGTCCGCATCGGCACCAAAGGTAGGTTTCGCCTTCTTCGAGCTCGACACCGGCGGGCGACTTGGCGGCGATGATGGGGACCTCGTCCTTGGCCATCTGGATCTCCTTTCCTTTTGTCCGTTCTAACAGCTTACGCACAAAAAGGGCGCGAAGATCATCTCTTCGCGCCCAATCTCTTTGTTTTTCAGCCGCTTATTGCAGGAGCGGCGTGATGTTGCGCACGTTGGCGCGGCGGTTGGCACGCTCGGGCCCGGTGGTCATGACCTTGAGCTCGCTCTCGCCGTAGCCTTGCGTGATCAGGTTTTCGGGCGGCACGTCGAAGTACTCGGTCAGCGCCAGCGCCACGCTTTCGGCGCGCCGGTCCGACAGGGCGAGGTTGTAGGCCGCGCTGCCGACGGTGTCGGTGTGACCTTCGACGAGGAAGACCGCGTCGGGCCGCTCCTCGATCACCTCTCGGATCGCCTGGCCAAGGGCCGTGAGCTCTTCCGCCTGGCTCGCCGTGATGACGGCCGAGCCGGTGTTGAAGGTGATGTTGTCGACCTCGATCACCGGGGCCAGATCACGCACGCCGGAATACTGGCGCACCTGGCGCAGCGAATAGGTGCGGCCCGGATCACGGTCCATCGACGCAAGCAGCGCCTGGCGCAGCGCGCGTTCGTCCGACGTGTCGGTTTCGATGTCTTGGATCGGCTCGTAATCCGCCACGTCTTCGCGGCTCACCGGTTCAGCGGTCTGCGTGTCGTCGAAGAGCACGTAGCGGTCGCCGTTCGGCAGCACGCGCGTCCGCTTGAGAACGGTGCCGTCCGCCGCCCGGATGGTCACGATGCGCACGCCGTTTTCACGTTCGACCACGGTGCGGGTCGAACCGTCATCGTAGCTCTTGGTCGAGACGACCGAGCCGGGGCGGCGCAGGATCTCGTCATCGTTCTTGAGCACGCTGTAGCTGCCATCGGGGTTCTGGACCACGATGCGATCACCGGTGTTCGACACGATCTCGTCGCCATTGGCGAGAATGGTGCCCACGGCAATACCGCCAAGGCCGGCCAGGACCAGCTTCTCGAAGTCGGTCAGCTGACGGTTGAAGCCGGTGTTGTTCTCGCCGTCACCCGCTTCGCGCGTCTCCGCCTGGGCTTCAGCTTCGGCTTCGCCGGTGACGGTGACTTCGGTTTCGAACTCTTCGTTCGAGGAGCGCGCCTCGGCTTCGGTGACGCGTTCGACGGTCACGTTCTCGCCTTCCGGCATTTCCTCTTCGACGGTGACCTCGGCATCGGCGGCCGCGGCGGCTTCCGGTGCTTCGTCCTCGGTCGGCTCGTCCGGCATCGCCGGCGCCTGAGCGGTTTCAGCCGAGGTTTCCGCCTCGACCCGCTCGCCCGCGGTCATCTCTTCCTCGGTCTCGCCGTCAAGCGCGTCGGCGAGGTCCTCGGTCGTCTCTTCGACGGCATCGGCCGCGGTCTGGTTGTCTTCCTCTTCGGTCACCTCGGCTTCCGCGGCAGCTTCGGCTTCGGCCTCGGCGGCAGCTTCGGCTTCAGCCTGCGCTTCGGCTTCGGCTTGCGCGTCGGCTTCGGCGTTCGCCTCGGCCTCTTCAGCGGCTTCTTCCGGGAGCGTGTCCGCAAGGTCCTCGGCCGTCTCTTCGGTGGCCTCGGCCGCGTCTTCGGCGGTGTCCTCGACCTGCTCTTCGGCCGTATCGGCGGCTTCCTCGGCGGTCTCTGCGGTCTCATCGACCTGTTCCTCGGCCGCATCGGCAGCGTCTTCGGCAGTCTCTTCCGTCTCGTCGACCTGTTCCTCGGCCGCGTCACCGATCGCGTCGACGGTTTCCTCGACCTGCTCGGCGGCATTCTCGCCGGTTTCGGTCAGGTCTTCGGCAAGGTTCTCGACCAGGCCGTCCTCATCGTCGTCGCTGGCCTCGGCGTTCGCGTCGGCATTGGCATTGGCCTCGGCATTCGCGTTCGCTTCGCCCTGCGCGTTGTCCCGGGCGTTCTCGTTCGCGTTCTCACTGGGCCCCTGGCCATTGCCCTGGCCGTTGCCTTGCGCCTCTTCCTGCTCGCCGTCTTCACCCGGCAGCAGCGTTTCGCGGGCCAGCTCCACGGCGTTCTCGACCCGCGTGCCGTCTTCGGTCACGCAGGGAAACGGGCCGGTGACACCGCATTCCTCGAGGTTCTCCTCCTCGTTCTGGGCAAACACCGGCGGCGTCATAAGCGCGGTGCACAGCGCCAGGACCGAGGTCGATTTCATCGCGTTTTTCAGCATCGAACAGATCTCCAATTTCCGCCCATTCTTTGGGCAACGTTGGTCGCAGAACGCCCCGCCGGCGCTCCCGGTTCCGACCACAAGGAGAAATGCACGCGGGGCGGGTATCCTCCCCGCCAATCGCGCAGCACCGCAATCCAAAGAAAAACCGCGCCCCCGAAGGGACGCGGCCAGGAGGATAGGGTCTGGCGGGGCTCAGCCGGCCTTGGCCACCGCTCGCTTGGTGATCACGCCCACGAGGTGGGCCCGGTATTCCGGGCTTCCGTGCAGGTCGCCGATCATGTCGTCGGCGGGCAGCGTGAGCCCGTCGACCGCGTCGGGCGAGAAGTTGCCGTCCAGCGCCTTTTCCGCCTCGCTCCAGCGGAACACGCCGCCCTCGGAGGCGCCCGTCACCGCCACGCGCACGCCGTCAGCGGTCTTGGCCACGAACACGCCCACCAGCGCGAAGCGCGACGCGGGCTGCTCGAATTTCACGTAGGCCGCCTTCTCGGGGATCGGGAACTTGACCGCGGTCACGATCTCGCCCTCGTCCAGCGCCGTCTCGAACAGGCCGGTGAAGAAGTCGTCGGCCCCGATTTCGCGGTTGTTGGTCACGATCGTCGCGCCCGACCCGAGCGCGGCCGCGGGGTAGCAGGCCGAGGGGTCGTTGTTGGCGATCGAACCGCCGATGGTGCCGCGATTGCGCACGTGCGGGTCGCCGATATGGCCGGCCAGGTCCGACAGCGCCGGGTAGGAGCCGTCCCGCGCGACCGCTGCGTGGGTGGTCGCCGCCCCGATGGAGAGCGTGCCGCCCTCGTTCTTGATGCCCTTGAGCTCCTCGATCCCGGACAGGGAAACGAGGGTCGAGGGCATGGCGAGCCGCTGTTTCAGCGTCGGGATCAGGGTCTGCCCGCCCGAGAGCGGCTGGGCGTCTTCTTCGCCCAGGGCCTTGATCGCATCGGCCAGCGAGGTCGGCCGTGTCAGTTCGAATGCGTACATAGCGCGTCCTCCTTACTGGTTCATCGCGGCCCAGACCCGCGACGGGCTGAGCGGCATGTCGATGTGAGTCACGTCCTTGCCGGCGCGCTGGAGCGCGTCGACCACGGCATTGACCACCGCCGGCGGCGAGCCGATGGCCCCGGCCTCGCCGCAGCCCTTCACCCCGAGCGGGTTGTGGGTGCACGGCGTCTGGCAGGAATGGTCCACGTCGTAATACGGCACGTCATCGGCGCGCGGCATGGCGTAATCCATGTAGGAGCCGGTGAGAAGCTGGCCGTCCTCGTCGTAGGCGCAGCCCTCGAGCAGCGCCTGCCCGATGCCCTGGGCAAGCCCCCCGTGCACCTGCCCCTCGACGATCATCGGGTTCACCACGTTGCCGAAGTCGTCGGCGGCGGCGAAGCGTTCGATCGTGACCTTGCCGGTCTCGGGGTCCACCTCGACCTCGCAGGCATAGGCGCCCGCCGGGTAGGTGAAGTTGGCCGGATCGTAGAAGGCCGTTTCCTCGAGACCCGGCTCGATCTCCTCGAGCGGGTAGTTGTGCGGCACGTAGGCGGCGAGCGTCACGTCGCCCCAGGCGACCGACTTGTCGGTGCCCGCCACACTGAACGCGCCGTCCTTGAGCTCGATGTCCCCTTCCGAGGCTTCGAGCAGGTGCGCCGCGATCTTCTTGGCCTTGTTGATGATCTTCTCGGTCGCCCGCACCATCGCCGAGCCGCCGACCGCGAGGGAGCGCGAGCCGTAGGTGCCCATGCCCATCGGGGTGTTGGCGGTGTCGCCGTGGACGATCTCGACCATCGAGGGGTCGATCCCGATCATTTCCGCGATCACCTGCGGGAAGGCGGTCTCGTGCCCCTGCCCGTGGCTGTGCGAACCGGTCATCACGGTGAGCCCGCCGGTGGCGTTCACCCGCACGGTGGCGCTTTCGTAAAGCCCCGCCCGCGCGCCGAGCTGACCGACGAGGTTCGACGGCGCGATGCCGCAGGCCTCGATGTAGCAGTTCACGCCCAGACCACGCAGCTTGCCGTTCTTCTTGGACTCCGCCAGACGCGCCTCGAAGCCGGACAGGTCGGCGATCTCGGACAGCTTGTCCATCGTGGCGTTGTAGTCGCCGGTGTCGTATTCCACCGCGACCGGCGTGGCATAGGGGAACTCCGTGACGAAGTTCTGCCGGCGCAGGTCGATCGGGTCGACGCCCAGCTCGCGCGCCGCCTTGTCGATCACGCGCTCCAGCTGGTAGGTCGCCTCGGGCCGCCCGGCGCCCCGGTAGGCGTCCACCGGCACCGTGTTGGTGAAGACGGCCTTCACGTTCACGTAGATGAGCGGCGTCTTGTAGTTGCCGGCCATCAGCGTGCCGTGAAGCCACGTCGGCACCGACGGCGCGAAGGTGGAGAGATACGCCCCCATGTTCGCGAAGGTTTCCGTGCGCAGCGCGGTGAAGTTGTTGTCGCCGTCGAGCGCCAGTTCGATGGTCGTGACGTGGTCACGGCCGTGGGCGTCGGACATGAAGGCTTCCGAGCGGCTCGAGGTCCATTTCACCGGGCGCTTGAGCTGCTTGGCCGCGAAGGTGCAGAACGCTTCCTCGGCGTAGTGGAAGATCTTGGTGCCGAAACCGCCGCCCACGTCCGGTGCGACCACGCGCAGCTTGTGCTCCGGGATGCCCAGCACGAAGGCGCCCATCAGGAGCCGGATCACGTGCGGGTTCTGGCTGGTGGTGTAGAGCGTGGAGTTGTCGCCGGCCGGGTCGTAATCCCCGATCGCGACGCGCGGCTCCATCGGGTTGGCCACCAGACGGTTGTTCTTGAGCTCCAGCCGGGTGACATGGGCGGCCTTTTCGAACGCCTCGTCCACGGCGGCCTTGTTCTCCTCCACGAAGCCCCAGTCGTAGCAGAGGTTCGACGTCAGGTCGTCATGGACCTTCGGCGCGCCCTCTTCGACGGCTTTCTTCATGTCGACCACGGCCGGCAGATCCTCGATGTCGACCTCGATGGCCTCGGCCGCATCACGCGCCTGGTCCGGCGTCTCGGCCACGACCGCAGCGATCGGGTCGCCCACGTGGCGCACCTTGCCCTGGGCCAGCACCGGGTGGGCGGGCTCCTGCATCGGCTGACCGTGCTTGTCGGTCACCTGCCAGCCGCAGGGGATGCTGCCGACGCCTTCGAAATCGGCCCCGGTGAAGATCCGCACGACGCCGGGCATCTTCGCGGCCTCCTCGGTGTTCACCGACTTGAGCCGTCCATGCGCCACGTTGGAGCGCAGGAAATGAACATAGGCCTGGCCGGGCCGGTTGAGATCGTCCGTGTAGCGGCCGGTCCCCGTCAGGAACCGAATGTCCTCGCGGCGCTTCATCGGTGCGCCGATACCTCCATCTGCTGGCATGTCTATCCTCCCTGGATATGTGCTGGCTTGGGCCTGCTTATTCGGCGGCGATGCGGCTCACGTCCTGCCCGGACGCCGCCATGATCGCCTTGACGATGTTGTGGTAGCCCGTGCAGCGGCACAGGTTGCCCGACAGGTAACCGCGCACCTCCTCCTCGGTGGGCGTCGGGTTCTCCTTCAGAAGCGCGGCCGCGGTCATCACCATGCCCGGGGTGCAGAAGCCGCACTGAAGCCCGTGATGGTCCTGGAACGCCTGCTGGATCGTCGACAGCGACCCGTCGTCGTTGGCCATGCCCTCGATCGTCGTGACCTCGGCCCCGTCGGCTTCCAGCGCGAACATGTTGCAGCTTTTGACCGACTCGCCGTTCACGTGAAGCGTGCAGGCCCCGCATTGCGCGGTGTCGCAGCCCACGTGCGTGCCTGTCAGCCCCGCCTGTTCGCGGATGAACGACGACAGCAACGTGCGGCCCTCGACCGTGCCGGACACGGACCGCCCATTGATCGTCATGGTTACGTTCGTCATGTGATCCTCCCTTGTTCTGTCTTTCAGTAGAGCACCGGACGGGGCGCCTGGGAAGCACCGCTCCGCGTGTCGTTTGGCCCCGAGTAGGCAAGATTCCGTGAGCACCGGCTATAGTCCTTTGGTGTCACCCCGCCCTTGGCTGCTTGCGCGTCGGGATTTCCTTGAGCAGCCCGCCCACACCCATCCGGCCGATCTCGGTCCGGTCGGGCGGGTGGCCGGCGGCAAGCCGTTCGAGCACCCAGTCCGCGCCGTTGAGCGCGGGCGAGCGCGCACAGCCGGGAAGGCCGATCACCGGGCGCCCGTCGCCCAGCGTGCCGTAGAACAGCAGGTTGCCGGGGTCGACCGGCATGCCGAAGCGCGTGACCTGCCCTCCCGCAAGGCGCACCGCGTCCGGCCCCACGTCGCGCGGGTCGGAGGTGGCCGAGGCGGTGAGGATCAGGACCATCGCACCGATGGCACGCCCGATCGCCTCTGCCACCGCGTCCGCATCATGGGCCACGCGTTCGGTCGCACGAAGCTGCATCCCGAGCGCGTCGAGCCGCCCTTCGATGGCCTTCAGACCCTTGCCGGTCTCTTCGCTCGACCCGGCGTCATGGGTCGTCACGATGAGCGTCGCGTCGGGCGTCACCACCGGCGCCAGTGTCACTGCGCCACGCCCGATCTCGGCCGCCTTTTCCACCGAGGCGCGCGGCGCCCCGTAGGAGATGACCTTGACCGTGCCGACCATGCCCCCCTCGCCCATCCGGTGCCACGCCGGCACCGTGGCGAGCGTCACCATCTCGTCGACCGCGTTGACGGCGTGCAGCCGCTCCACGTCGAGACGGGCAAGACCGACGCCGGTCGCGTGGATGTTGACCCGGCCGGTGAAGGGCTTGGAGAGCCGGAGGCCCTGCCCCCCCTCGACCAGCGCCCGGGCCAGCATCAGTGCCGCCTCGTCCTCGCCCATGTCGTCGGGACCGAGCCGCGCGACGGTCACGCGGGTGATCCCGGCCGCCTCCAGGCGCGCGACCTCGTCGGGCGAAAGGACGCGACCCTTCTTGAGCTTGCCGTCGGGCAGCGCGACGGAATGGGCCAGCACCGCCCCGGCCGCCTGCGTCACGGGGACCGCGCCGAACTCCATCAGCCCTGCCTCAACGCCTGCGTGACCTGCGCCATGACCGAAATCGCGATCTCGGCGGGCGACTTCGACCCGATATCGAGCCCGACGGGCGCATGGATGCGCGCGATCTGCTTTTCGGTATAGCCGCGCTCCTTCAGCCGATCGACGCGCTTGGCGTGCGTGCGGGTGGAGCCGAGGCAGCCAAGGTAGAAGCATTCGGAGGCCAGCGCCGCCTCGATCGCCGGATCGTCGATCTTGGGGTCGTGCGACAGCGTGACGACGGCGGTGCGCGCGTCGAGCCCGACCTCGGGCAACACCTCGTCCGGGTAATCCTCGCGGATGTCCTCGCCGGGGAAACGGTGATCCTGCGCGAAGGCGCCGCGCGGGTCGATGATCAGCGGGTCATAGCCCGCGAGCCGCGCCATCGGGACCAACGCCTGGGCGATGTGGACGGCCCCCACCACGACCATGCGCAGCGGCGGGTTGTGGATCGCGACGAAGGTTTCCTCGTCTTCCTCGAACCCGGAGCGGTCGCCGCGGAAACGGTCGGCGAAGTCCGCGCGCCCGGCCAGCCGGCGCGTCCAGCTCCCAACGTTCACCACGTAGGCCACGGGGGCACGCGCAGCGCGCTTGTCGACTAGCTCGGCCAGCATGTCTTCGGGGATCGCCTTGCCCACCGGCTCCACCAGCACGCGTATGGTGCCGCCGCAGGCCAGCCCGACCGCGAAGGCCTCGTCATCCGAAACGCCGAAGGTCAGAAGCCGGCTTTCGCCGTCCTCGACCGCTTCAAGCGCCTCGACGATCACCGCGCCTTCCACGCAGCCGCCCGACACGGACCCCTGGATTTCACCGTCACCGGAGACTGCCAACTGGCTGCCCACCGGCCGGGGCGCCGAGCCCCAGGTCTGCACGACCGTGGCCAGCACGGCGCCCTTTCCGGCCCGGTGCCAGTCCAGCGCCATTTCGGGGATGTTGTCGAACCGCTCTGACATGATGTTCCTCCGCCAGCGGAGCCTGAACCCGTGCCGCGCCGAGGGCAAGTCCCTCTGTCCTTCACGCCCTCACACCAAAGTATGAGCCATGCGCCGGTCCGTGCACAATTTGCCCATGCTCGCTTGCCCAAGCCAACGCCCGCGCGTAAACCGGGCGCATGACCAACGTGCTCGACAAGATCAAGGCCTACAAGCTCGAAGACGTGGCCGCGCGCAAGGCGCGCCGGCCGCTTTCCGAGGTCGAGGCCGCCGCCCGCGAGGCAAGCCCGACGCGCGGCTTCGCCACCCGTCTGACCCAGGCTGCGGAAACCGGCTACGGCCTCATCGCCGAGATCAAGAAGGCCTCCCCGTCCAAGGGGCTGATCCGCCCGGATTTCGATCCGCCGGCGCTTGCGAAAGCCTATCAGGAGGGCGGCGCGACCTGCCTGTCGGTGCTGACCGACACGCCCTCGTTCCAGGGCGCCGACGAATTCCTCGTGGCGGCCCGCGCGGCGACCACCCTGCCCGCGCTGCGCAAGGATTTCATGTACGACCCCTACCAGGTGGCCGAGGCGCGCGCGCTGGGCGCGGACTGCATCCTGATCATCATGGCGAGCGTGTCCGACGCGCAGGCCGCCGAGCTTGAACAGGCCGCCTTCGGCTGGGGCATGGACGTGCTGGTCGAGGTGCACGACGCCGAGGAGCTGGAGCGCGCCACCGCGTTGAAATCGCCCCTGCTCGGCATCAACAACCGGAACCTCAAGACCTTCGAGACCACGCTCGACACGACGCGCGAGCTGTCCAAACTGGCTCCGAAGGACCGGCTTCTCGTCTGCGAATCCGGTCTCTTCACCGCCGCCGACCTCGCCGAGATGGCCGCCGTCGGCGCGCGCGCTTTCCTCATCGGCGAAAGCCTGATGCGCCAGGACGACGTGGCCGCCGCCACCCGCGCGATCCTCAAGGACCCGGTCCCGGCATGAGCGGAAAGCTGACCCATTTCGACGCCGACGGGCAGGCCCACATGGTCGACGTGTCCGACAAAGACGTCACCGACCGCACCGCCATCGCCACCGGCCAGGTCATCATGACCCCCGAAACGCTGGCCCTCGTGACCGAGGGGACGGCGAAGAAGGGCGACGTGCTGGGCGTGGCGCGGCTTGCGGGCATCATGGGAGCGAAGAAGACCTCCGACCTGATCCCGCTGTGCCATCCGCTCCCCGTCACCAAGGTTTCGCTGGATCTCGAGCCGGACGCGGACCTGCCCGGCGTGCGCATCACCGCGACGGTCAAGACCTCGGGCCAGACCGGGGTCGAGATGGAGGCGCTCACTGCCGTTTCCACCGCCGCGCTCACGGTCTACGACATGCTCAAGGCCGCCGAGAAGGGCATGCAGATCGAGGGGATCAAGCTTCTCGCAAAGACCGGTGGAAAATCGGGCAGTTACGAGGCGAAGCCGTGATTTCGGTGGAAGAGGCGCAGGCCCGGATACTCGACCTGGTCGAACGCATGGACACCGAAACCGTGCCGCTGGCCCAGGCCGCCGGCCGCTTCGCGGCCGCCCCGGCCACCGCCACGCGCGACCAGCCGCCCTTCGCGGCCTCCGCGATGGACGGCTACGCGCTCAAGGGGGTCGAGGCCGAAGCGGACGCGATGTTCAAGGTGATCGGCGAGGCCAAGGCGGGCGAGCGCTTCGCGGGCCGCGTCGGCGCGGGGCAAGCCGTGCGCATCTTCACCGGCGCGCCGGTGCCCGAGGGCGCCGACCGCGTGATCATCCAGGAGGACGTGACGCGCAGCGGCGATCTCATCACCCTGGGCCGCGACCTGTCCTCGGGCGACAACATCCGCGCGGCGGGCAACGATTTCCGCGCGGGCCAGGTGCACGAGATGGGACGCATCTCGTCCAAGGACGTGGCGCTTCTGGCCGCGATGAACGTGCCGCAGGTGCCGGTCTACCGCCAGCCTGACGTCGCCGTGATCGCCACGGGCGACGAGCTCGTGATGCCCGGCGAAACACCGGGCGAAGACCAGATCATCGCGTCCAACACCTTCGGGCTGAAGGCGATGTTCGATGCCGCCGGCGCGCGCGCGCGGCTACTGCCCATCGCACGCGACAATCCCGACAGCCTGCGCTTCGTCCTGGGGCTCGCGGCCGATGCCGACTTGATCGTGACCGTGGGCGGCGCGTCCGTCGGGGACCACGACATCGTCGGTGCCGTGGCGGGCGAGCTGGGGCTCGATCAGAGCTTCTACAAGGTCGCGATGCGCCCCGGCAAACCGCTGATGGCCGGCCGGCTGGGCCGCGCGCCGCTGATCGGCCTGCCGGGCAACCCGGTGTCGGCGATGATCTGCGGAAAGATCTTCATCTTGCCCGCACTCGCCCGGATGCTGGGCGACGACAGCGACCCGGCCGCACCCGAACAGGTGTCGCTGACCGTCGACCTGCCCCGGAACGGGCCGCGCCAGCATTACATGCGCGCCGTGCGCAGCGCGGACGGCGTCGCGCCGATGGACCGCCAGGACAGCTCGCTCCTGTCGATTCTCGCCAAGGCCGACGCGCTCATCGTGCGCCCGCCCGACGACCCCGCGCGGCGCGTGGGCGACCCCGTGGACGTTCTGCCCCTCTGACGCACGCGTTGACACGAAACGGGAACACGGGTAGAACTTTACCCGAACAGACCCGGTCGTGGTCGGGAACATAACGGGCAGCCGGAGGGCGAGCGATGCTGACGAAGAAGCAACTGGACCTGCTGGAATTCATCCACAAGCGCATTCAGCGCGACGGGGTGCCGCCCAGTTTCGACGAGATGAAGGAAGCGCTGAACCTGCGCTCCAAGTCCGGCATCCACCGCCTCATCACGGCACTCGAAGAACGCGGATACATCCGCCGCCTGGCCCACCGGGCCCGCGCGATCGAGATCACGCGCCTGCCCGACTCGCTCGACAGTTCCGGCAAGGCTGGCTTCGAACCGCGCGTCATCGACGGCGATCGGCCGGACGAGCGCCCGGGCACCGCGATGCCGCTCGAAGGCGCCGCGATGGACCTGCCGCTCCTGGGCCGCATCGCCGCCGGCACCCCGATCGAGGCGATCGAGGACGGGCAGACCCAAGTGTCCGTACCCGGCGCGATGGTCGGCAAGGGGCGTCACTATGCGCTGGAGGTGAAGGGCGACTCGATGATCAACGCCGGGATCAATTCCGGCGACGTGGTGATCATCCGCGAAACCTCGCAGGCCGACAACGGCGACATCGTGGTGGCACAGGTCGATGGTTACGAGGCAACGCTCAAGCGCTTCCGCCGCGCGGGCGAGATGATCTCGCTCGAAGCCGCCAACCCGGCGTTCGAGACCCGCATCCTGCCGCAGGGCCAGGTGAAGGTGCAGGGCAAGCTCGTCGGGCTGATCCGCACCTACTGAAACCCGCCAAGGGCCTCGAGAACCGGAACCGGCGCGACGTGGTCGCGCCGTATTCCCGTCCAGGGCCGGTGTCCTGACCGCTGTGCGGTGGTGACGACGCGCAGCCCCTCCCCCTCGACATGAAGCGCAAGCGGGCCGGTCTGCGCCAGAAGCCCGCGGTCGATCACATGGCAGTGCTCCGGGTAACTTTCCAGCACCGGGGCGGAATAGAGGATCACGTCGGCCCGCCCGCAGGCCGCGGCCACCCGATCCGACGCGCCGCGCCCTGCCACCTGCACCAGCGTCACGCCTCCCAACTCGAACACCGGGTCGCGCCCGCTCGCCAGCCGCGCGGCCGCGGCCGGCTGGTCCGCCGCGTCACCATAGTTCTCCAACCAGCTCCGAGCCGCGAAGGATTCGCCCCGCGCCTTGGTGAGGGCGCGACCCTCGGGCCCCATCACGCCGATCAGCCCCCCGGACGGCGAGATCAGCATGTCGGGGCGCTCCGCCTGCGACCAAAGCGCCAGGGCGCCCAGCAGCGCGACGCCGCCACCGATCCGCCCGGCGCCGCGCAGGAGCACCATCGCCAGGCCACCCAGCGCCACCATCGGCAGCACCCCCGGCTGCGGTGCGATCACGTGGCCCACCGCCCCGTCGAGCGCCGCCACGGAGCGCGCGACCCACAGGATCCACTCGATCGGCCAGCGCATCAGGTCCAGCGCCACGCCGCTGAGGCCCAGGGGAGCGAGCAGTGCGGCCAGTACCGCCAGCGGCATCACGAGCAGCCCCATCACGGGCACCGACACCACGTTCGCGATCAGCCCGTAATGCGCCACCCGGTTGAAGATCGCGGCCGAGAACGGTGCGGTCGCGAGCCCGGCGACAAGCGACGACAGGACCACCGCGAAGACCGGGCGCGCCCATTTCGGCAGTCGCCGCCCCTGCACATCGCGCAGCGCGCCGAAGACGGCGACGAGCGCGGTGGTCGCGGCGAAGGACATCTGGAAGCCCGCCTCGACCAGCGTCTCGGGCTTGAGCAGAAGCAGGATGAGCGCGGCCACCGCGACCGCGCGCAACGTCAGCGCCCGCCGCCCCACGAGGATCGCGACCAGCATCACGCCGACCATCGCGAAGGCGCGCGACGTCGACACGGTGCCGCCCGACAGGGCGAGGTAGGAGGCCCCCGCGACAAGCGCGACCAGTGCCGCGATCTTGCGCACGTCCGTCGCCGCGCCCACCGCCGGGATCATGGCGAGCCCGAGCCGGACGCTGCCGAAGACGAAGCCGACGAGAAGCCCCATGTGCAGCCCGGAAATGGCCAGCAGATGCGCGAGGTTGGAGGCCCTGAGCGCCTCCAGCGTGTCGCGCCCCATCGCCGCACGGTCGCCCGTGGTGATCGCGGCGGCGAAGGCGCCCGCCTCGCCCGGGATCTCGTCCTGCACCGCCGCCGAGATCGCCTTGCGCAAACGGTTGAGCGGCAGCGCCCCCTCGGGTCGGGCCAACGGCAGCGCGGGCGTGCGGGCATACCCCACCGCGCCGATGCCGCGAAACCACGCCATGCGCCGGAAGTCGAACCCGCCCGGCTCCACCGGTCCGGAGGGCCCGGACAGGTAGGCGGTCACGGCGATGCGCATCCCCGGCACGGGGTCGAGCACCGGATCGTCCGCGTGAAGCGACACACGCACCCGGTCCGGCACCTTCCACGGCGCCACATCGTCGAGGCGCACCTCGTCCAGCGTGAGCCGCACCGCGTCCGACTGGCTCCGGTCGATGATGACGACCCGCCCCTCGACCGCCCCGAAATAGTGGAATGGCAGAACCGGTGCGGCGACCCGGGCGCTGCGCGCACCCGCGACGCAAAGCCCTGCGGCCACGGCACCCGCGGCGAGGACCGGCAGTCCGAGACCCGGCCACCGCGTGCGGCCCAAGCAGAGGCCCGAACCCAGCGACAGGAATGCGACGCCCGCGATCACCGCCCAGCCGATTGGCCCGGGCTCCTGCATCAAAGCGAAGTAAAGGCCGATCCCGGCCCCGAGGCCCACCGGCGCGAACAGGATCAGCCGCCCGCGCAGACGCTCCAGCCGGTCCGAGATGGCGTTGGCCAAGGCCACTCTTGTCCTCCAACCCCGACCCGTCTATCCCTCCCGGCGAAGCTAGGCTTCCAATGGTTTCCGAAAGGTTAACGCGCGCATGTCCCACCCTCCCGTCGTCACCCGTTTCGCCCCTTCGCCCACCGGATATCTGCATATCGGCGGTGCCCGTACGGCCCTGTTCAACTGGCTCTACGCCCGCGGCCGGGGCGGCAAATTCCTGCTGAGGATCGAAGACACCGACCGCGCGCGCTCGACGCCCGAGGCCACGGCTGCGATTTTCGACGCGATGGAATGGCTGGGTCTCGATTATGACGGCGAGCCGGTGAGCCAGGCGGCCCGGGCCGAGCGACACGTCGAAGTGGCCGAGGAAATGCTGGCGGCCGGGACCGCCTACAAGTGCTTTTCGACCCAGGAGGAGATCGAGGCGTTCCGCGAGGCCGCGCGCGCCGAGGGCCGCTCCACCCTGTTCCAGTCGCCCTGGCGCGACGCCGATCCCGCGACCCATCCGGACGCGCCCTACGTGGTGCGCGTGAAGGCGCCGCGCGACGGCGACACGGTGATCGAGGACAAGGTGCAGGGCAAGGTCACGATCCGCAACGACCAGCTCGACGACATGATCTGCCTGCGTTCGGACGGCACGCCCACCTACATGCTGGCCGTCGTGGTGGACGATTTCGACATGGGCGTGACCCACGTGATCCGGGGCGACGACCATCTCAACAACGCGGCCCGCCAGATGCTTGTCTACCGCGCGATGGGCTGGGACCTGCCGGTCTTTGCCCACATCCCCCTGATTCACGGGCCGGACGGCAAGAAGCTGTCCAAACGCCACGGCGCGGCCGGGGTCGAGGAATACCGCGCGCTGGGGTACCCGGCGCCCGCGATGCGCAACTACCTGGCCCGGCTGGGCTGGAGCCACGGGGACGACGAGGTCTTCACCGACGAGCAGGCGATCGCGTGGTTCGACCTCGACGGGATCGGCAAGGGCGCGGCCCGTCTGGACTTCAAGAAGCTGGACCACGTGTCGGCCCAGCACATCGCCATGATGGAGGACGAGACGCTCCTTTCGCAGGTGCAGGAATTTCTTGACGCGACGTCGCAGCCAATGTTGACGGATGCACAGATGGACGGCCTGCGCGCCGCGCTGCCCTTCGTGCGCACCGGCGCCAAGACCCTGCCCCATCTCATTGAAAAGGCGCGCTTTATTCTGGCCTCCCGCCCGCTTGACGTGGAAGAAAAAGCCGCCAAGGCGCTCGATGATGTATCCCGTGGTATACTGTCTGAATTGACGCCGCAGTTGCAAACTGCTAGCTGGAAGCGCGAAGATTTGGAGACTATTCTCAACACAGCGGCGGACGCCCACGGCATGAAATTCGGCAAGCTCGCCGCACCTTTGCGTGCCGCGCTCGCCGGGCGGGCTGCGAGCCCCAGTGTGTTTGACATGATGCTGGTCCTCGGGCGGGACGAAACCATCGCCCGCCTCGAAGAGGCCAGCCAGTAACCAGCCCAGCCAGTGGCGGGCCCCAACAGAGGGATATGATGAATGGCGAACCAGACAGGTACGGCGAAGCTGAGTTTCGGTGACAAGGAACTCGAACTGCCGATCTACTCCCCGACCGCCGGCCCGGACGTGATCGACATCACCAAGCTCTACGCGCAGGGCGGCGTGTTCACCTACGACCCCGGGTTCACCTCGACCGCGTCCTGCGATTCGACGATCACCTTCATCGACGGCAACAAGGGCGAGCTTCTGCACCGCGGCTACCCCATCGACCAGCTGGCCGCGAAGTCGCATTTCCTCGAGGTCTGCTTCCTGCTGCTCTACGGCCACCTGCCGACCGCGGACGAGATCGACGATTTCGAATTCCGCGTGACGCGCCACACCATGGTGCACGAGCAGATGACCAAGTTCTACTCGGGCTTCCGCCGTGACGCACACCCGATGGCGATCATGGTGGGCGTGGTCGGCGCGATGTCGGCCTTCTACCACGACTCGACGGACATCTCGGACCCGTGGCAGCGCGAAGTCGCCTCGATCCGCATGATCGCGAAGATGCCGACCATTGCCGCGATGGCCTACAAGTACACGATCGGCCAGCCTTTCGTGTATCCGCGCAACGACCTGGATTACGCCTCGAACTTCCTGCACATGTGCTTCTCGGTCCCGGCCGAGAACTACGAGGTGAACCCGATCCTGAGCCGCGCGATGGACCGGATCTTCACGCTGCACGCGGACCACGAGCAGAACGCCTCGACCTCGACCGTGCGTCTTGCGGGCTCGTCGGGTGCGAACCCCTTCGCCTGTATCGCGGCCGGCATCGCCTGCCTGTGGGGCCCGGCGCATGGCGGGGCGAACCAGGCCTGCCTCGAGATGCTCAAGGAAATCGGCACCGTCGACCGCATTCCGGAATTCATCGCGCGCGCCAAGGACAAGGACGACCCGTTCCGCCTGATGGGCTTCGGTCACCGCGTCTACAAGAACTTCGACCCGCGCGCGAAGGTGATGAAGCAGTCGGCCGACGAGGTGCTCGATCTCATGGGGATCGAGGACAACCCGACGCTCCAGGTCGCCAAGGAGCTGGAAAAGCAGGCGCTCGAGGACCCCTACTTCACCGACAAGAAGCTGTTCCCGAACGTCGACTTCTACTCGGGCATCATCCTCGAGGCGATGGGCTTCCCCACCTCGATGTTCACCCCGATCTTCGCGCTCTCGCGCACCGTCGGCTGGATCTCGCAGTGGAAAGAGATGATCGGCGACCCGGGCCAGAAGATCGGCCGCCCGCGCCAGCTCTACATGGGCGAGACGCTGCGTGACTACGTGGACGTCGAGGACCGCTGAGCATGTGAGCCAGTGGAAAAGAATTGACGACCGCCGGCGACGCTTGGCGGTCGTTTCTTTTCAGGTCCATTTCGAAGTCCCGGAAAATTCCGCCTTGCTTCGGCGTATGGGCCGTCAAATACTCTTCCAGTCATGTTCCGAGCCAGAATTCCCTCCAGGAAGGTGCGATCTTGAAATTTCTCCGTCTTTCCGGAAATCGACGCAAGCGCAAGGAACTCGTCCTTCATATCGGTGCGCACAAGACCGGGACGACGACCATACAGATGGCGCTGTTTCAGAACCAGGACGCTCTGAACGCTCAGGGCGTGACCTACGTGCGGACCGGTCACCTTCCAAATCTCCACACGGTGCTGGGCTTCGCCCGCGACGATTTCGAATTCGTTCCCGATGGATTTGCCCTGCTCGACCCGGACACGTTCCGTGAGGCGCTGTCGGCGGCCACGACCGATCGAGTCATCGCATCGTCAGAAAACTTTTCGTTCTTCACGGATCCCGCGCGGATCGACGAACTCGCGGAGGTCGTTGAGCCTCTTTTTTCCAAGATTAAGATCGTGACCTATCTGCGACGCCAGGACTCCCACGCGGTGTCGCACCACCAGGAAGGGGCAAAGCCCAACCGTTTGGCGGAAGAGCGGCTTTTCGGCTACGACACCACGGCCATGCCGCACAGTGCGCGCAACCTTGACCTCTACCTCGACTATGAAACCCGCATCGGTCGCTGGATGGATCGCTTCGGCGACGAGAACGTCGAGGTCCGCATCTTCGACCGCGCCAAACTTGCGGGCGGGGACGTATGGCCGGATTTCCTTGAAACGGTCGGGTTGGACAGCACCGGTATGCGGGCAATCGAGGAACAGAACACGTCGTTCGGACTGAGCAAATCCAAGGTCGGGCACCTGATGAACCAGAGAGGCCTTCGAACCTCTCTGAAACACGACGTTCTCGAAGCCGTGCCTGACGACAGTCGCCAGTTGCCTTCACGCCAGGAAGCGGAAGCTTTCTACGAGAAATATCGCGACGGGAACATCGCGCTCAAAAGGCGCATGGGCGCGACCGACGGCAGCGACCTGTTCCAGGTTGATTTTTCCTCGTATTCAGACGAGCCGCGGGAACTTTGGAGCGAAGACCAGGCCAACGCCGCGATTGGCGGCCTTCTGGACGCGCTCAACACCCAGGACAGGCGGTCTCCGGGGGCGGACAGGATGCGCGACCTGGCCCTCAATGCCGAGGCGGCCGGGGAAGTGGAATTGGCATTAAAACTGATGAAGGTCGCTGCCTGGCTGCGACCGGAAGGCCCACTGATCAACCAGAAACTCGAAGAATACCGGGCGGCGCTTGCCACCCAAGCTGAAGAGGCCCCCTCACCGCCCCTCGAATGAGGCCCGGCGTTTCTCGCGGAAGGCCAGCACGCCTTCCTTGAAGTCGCGGGTATTGCCGCAGGTGCCCTGGAGGCGCGCTTCGAGGTTGAGTTGTTCGTCGAGATCGTTGTCGAGAGAGGCGCGCAGGGCTTGCTTCATGGCGCCATAGGCCTGCGTGGGGCCGTGGGCCAGGGCCTCGGCCCGGGCGCGCCAACCGGCCTCGAAGACCTCGTCGTCGTAGACTTCCCAGATCATGCCCCAGTCGAGCGCCTGGTCGGCTTCGATCTTCTCCGCAAAGAGCGCCGCGCCCATCGCGCGCTGGAGCCCGACGGTGCGCGGGAGCGTGTAGGTCCCGCCGGCATCCGGCATGAGCCCGATGCGCCCGAACGCCTGCAGGAAATAGGCCGACCGCGTAGCGATCACGATGTCGGCCATGAGCGCGATGTTGGCGCCCGCCCCGGCCGCGGGGCCGTTCACGGCCGCGATGACCGGCACAGGCGCCTCGGTGATCCAGCGGATGATCGGGGCGTATTCGTCACGCAGCACCCGCTCGAGGTCGACCGCAGCCGCCGTCATCCCCTCGCCCAGGTCCTGGCCGCTGCAGAAGGCCTGTCCGGCGCCCGTGAGCACGATCACCCGCGCCTCGCCCGCCGCCCGTTTGAGCGCGTCGGTCAACTCGGCCCGCATCTGGGGCGTGAGCGCGTTCATCTTCTCGGGGCGGTTCAGGGTGATGGTCGCGATCCCGGCGTCGAGATCGTAGAGAATCGTGTCGTAGCGCATGGGGCCTCCCGCTGTTTGCGCCGACCCTAAGGGGCGCGGCGGGGAAGGAAAGCGAAACGCTCCGTCAGCCGCGGTCCCCCAGAAGCTCGTCGAGCCGGGCCTGCTCCTCCGGGCTGAGCTTCTCACCCTCGGATTGCGCCTGCGACCGGCGGCGCAGGTAGACCAGCGCACCGATGGCCGCGATCAGGAACAGCGCCGGGCCCGCGCCCCACAGGATCAGGTTCGCGCCCCCGGTACGGGGCTTCATCAGGACGTATTCGCCGTAGCGATCCACGATGAATTGCACGACCTCCTCGTCCGTGTCGCCCGCCACCAGACGCTCGCGCACCAGAAGCCGCAGGTCGCGCGCGATCGAAGCGTTGGATTCGTCGATCGTCTCGCCCTGGCACACGACGCAGCGCAGGCCCGTCGAGATCTCGCGCGCCCGGGCCTCGAGCGCCGGGTTGTCGAGCACCTCGTCCGGGGTCACCGCGACCGAGGGTCCGATGGGGGCGAGCAGCAGGAGAAGCGCGAGGAGAAGCCGTTTCATTCCGCCGGCACCCCCTGTTGCCCCTGCCCACCGGCGCGCTGGCGCGCGGCACCGGCGGCGACGCGGTAGCGGCGGTCCGACAGGCTCAGAAGCCCGCCAAGCGCCATGATGATCGCGCCGGCCCAGATCCAGTTGGCAAAGGGCTTGATGAAGGTGCGCACGGCATAGCCGCCGTTGTCCTGCGGGTCGCCGATCACGACGTAGATGTCGCGCCAGAACCCGCTGTGGATCGCGGCCTCGGTCGTCGGCATCGCCTGCACCGGGTAGACGCGCTTTTCGGGCTGGAGCAAGGCGATCCGCTCACCGTTTTCGTCGCTGACGACGACATCGGCCATGGTGGTCAGATAGTTCGGTCCTTCTTCCTGGCGGACTTCGTTCATCACGACCTGGATGTCGGCGACCTGGTACGCCTCGCCGGTCTGGGCCACGCGGATATCCTCGATCTGCCAGGCCATCAGCCCGGAAATCCCCATGAAGATGATGCCGAGCCCGGCATGCGCCGTCACGCGACCCAGGTCGGCGCGCGGCAGGCGCGCCAGGCGGCCCAGACGGCCCGAGATCGCACCGCGCCCCAGCCGGCTCCACAGGTCGGTGAGCGCACCGCCCACGAGCCAGGCGCCCAGCAGGAACCCGATGGGTCCGAGGATCGTGCGCTCGGTCTGGATGGTCCAGGCCAGCAGCGCCACGACGAGTGCCAGGATCATCGCGGGCACCAGCGGGCGCACGAGCCGCCCGACCTTGCCGCGCTTCCACGGGATCATCGCGCCGAACGGCAGGGCGATGGCGAGCACGACCATGAAGGGCGTGAAGGCCGCCTCGAAGAAGGGCGCCCCGACCGAGAGCTTCCGGTCGAAGACCATCTCGGCCACGAGCGGCCAGATGGTGCCGATGAAGACCACGATGGCCGACACCGCGAGCAGGATGTTGTTGAACACCAACGCCGATTCACGGCTGAACATGGAAAAGACGCCCTTGGCTTCCATCGCGTGGGCGCGCGCCGCGTAGAGCATGAGCGCGCCGCCGGTGAAGATCCCCAGGATGAGCAGGATGAACACTCCGCGCTCCGGGTCGTTGGCGAAGGCATGGACCGAGGTGATCACGCCCGAGCGCACCAGGAACGTGCCGATCAGCGAGAAGCCGAAGGCAAGGATGGCGAGCAGGATGGTCCAGCTCTTCAGCGCCTCGCGCTTCTCGACCACGATGGCCGAGTGCAGGAGCGCGGCGGCGAAGAGCCAGGGCATGAAGGACGCGTTCTCGACCGGGTCCCAGAACCAGAAGCCGCCCCAGCCCAGCTCGTAGTAGGCCCACCAGGACCCCAGCGCGATGCCGATGGTGAGGAAGATCCAGGCCGCCAGCGTCCACGGCCGCACCCAGCGTGCCCAGGCCGCGTCGACCCGCCCCTCGATCAGGGCGGCGACCGCGAAGGAGAAGGACATCGAGAGCCCGACGTAGCCTAGGTAGAGAAACGGTGGGTGGAAGGCGA
Source organism: Maritimibacter harenae (assembly GCF_009882975.1). GTDB lineage: Bacteria > Pseudomonadota > Alphaproteobacteria > Rhodobacterales > Rhodobacteraceae > Maritimibacter > Maritimibacter harenae. The sequence goes on along the minus strand of NZ_WTUX01000011.1, from coordinate 360,261 downwards.
GCCCCGGGTCCTGCAGGAGCGGGTTCAGGTCCTGCCCGTCGAACGGCGGCTGCGCGAGGCGCAGGAACGGGTTCGAGGTGAGCAGGATGAAAAGCAGGAAGGCCACGCCGATCGAGGCCTGCACCGATAGCACCCGCGCCTTCAATCGTGGCGGGAGTCCTTCGCCGAACCACGCGACCATGGCGCCGAAGAGCGACACGATCAGGATCCACAGGAGCATGGACCCTTCGTGATTCCCCCAGGTGCCGGAAATCTTGTAGAGCATCGGTTTCGCGCTGTGCGAGTTCATCGTCACGAGCCGGAGCGAGAAGTCCGATGTCACGAAGGCGTGCATGAGCGCCGCGAAGGCCGCCCCGACCAGCAGGAATTGAAGGGTGGCCGCGGGCACCGCCGTTGCCATCCATCCCGACCAGCGCTTTTGCGCCCCGATGAAGGGTACGATGGTCTGCACCACCGCGACCCCGAGCGCCAGTACCAGCGCCACATGTCCAAGCTCAGCAATCATGCCTCATCTTCTAGACCCTTTGACCGCGTCCGCCAATGGCGTGCGCCCCGATGTCGCGCAATTGTAAACGTCGGCAGAATGGTGCCGGTGCGCGCGATGCATTGCCGATCGTCATAGCGCACACGGAACAGTGCTTTGCATTGTGCATTGAGGGGATGTTGCATGAGCGCGCACGGTCCCGGGGCGGGCCGGCGCCGTGCGCCGAAACACCAAGAGGAGGTCACATGAACCGCTCACTCAAGACCATCGCACTCGGCCTCGGGCTCGCCATGGCCGCCGCCGGAACTGCCGCCGCGCAGGATTTCGACGGCTTCTACCTTGGCGCCTACGGCTCGGGCGATTTCACGACGTCGCCGAACACCTACGGCTTCGGCGCGAACGCCGGTTATCTCTATGAATTCACACCGGGCGGCTACGTCGGCGTCGAGGGCGACGCCTACTTCCCGATGTCGAACCCGAACATCTACACCGCCTCGGCGCGGCTGGGCTATGACTTCGGCACGCCGTTCATGGTCTACGGCCAGGTCGGCGCCGGCATGGACAGCACGGGCGCGAGCCTGTGGACCGTCGGCGCGGGCGGCGAATATGCCGTCGGCGGCAACACCTCGGTCCGGCTCGGGGTCGATCGCTACCAGCCCTTCTCGGGCGGTCCGGCGAACTACGTGGCCAAGGTCGGCCTGAACTACCGCTTCTGATGGAGCGTGGCGCGGCGGGCTGGCCCCGCCGCGCCGTACGCGTCATTCTCACCGCATGATCAGGCAATTCGCTCTCGCCGCGCTCCTGGCGCTTCCCGTCCCGGCCACCGCGCAAACGGTTTCGGGCGGAAAAGAACAGCCGAACCTGTTCGGCTGGCCCGCGCGTCCCTCGATCATGGCGCGTGACGCGGGCCGTGAAGACCGGCGCGAGGACCTGCGCCCGCGCAGCGCCGCGCGCACCCCGGCCTCGAAGACGCCGCGCGAGGCCCCGGATCTGGAAATCGGCATATCCGGCGAAATCTGGACCGGCGTGGTCGTGAAATTCTGAAACGTCGCGGCCATCTTGTCTTAACCCGAAATTAACTCCTTTGAGCACACCCTGGGCCATTGCTTGGGGCGAGGGCGCATCCCGGGAGGATGGCGCCATGCGAAAAAAAATTCTTGCAGCCGTGCTGGTCGCACTGACGGCCTCTGCCGCCGCAGCGCAGGACTTGTCCGGCCCCTTTGGCGGGCTCTACCTGCGCCTCGACCTCGCCCCTTACGCCATCACGCGGCGCATCGACGGTGCCGCGGGCGGCTTCGCGGGCTACGCCGAGCGCTTTGGAGACCATATGGTCGTCGGCGTCGAGGGCGACATCACCTACGACTGGCGCAACACCAACCTCACCCCGGCCACCCGCACCGTGACCGGCACGGCCCGCCTGCGTGCCGGCGTCGACACGGGGCCGGGCGCCCTGCTCTACGGCACCGGCGGCTTCGGGTTCGAAACGGGCGGCGTCGGCCCGGTATGGGAACTGGGCGCGGGGTTCGACATCGGGCTTGGCCAAGGGCGGTTCCTGCGCACCGAACTCACCCGCCAGGCGCCTTTCACGGCCCCAAGCGCGCCGCGCACGAACGCGGTGGTGGGCATCGGACTGCGGTTTTGAGCGCCGAGATCACCCGAATAACAACATGAGAATGGGAATATATTGCGAAAAAGGCGGCCAAAAACGTGTGAAACTGTAGCGAATTAACAACCATTTGGTGTCATCCGTCTCGTTTGGACGCTAGAACCTTGCCGAAGGACTCCTGAATTCGGCAGGGTTCGGAAAAACGTGCAACGTCACGACATTGATTTAGGAGACGACGATGAGCAGCAATCTTCGTAAATTCGCCACCGCAGCGACTTTCGCCCTTTTCGCGGGTGCGGCCACCACCGCCACCGCACAGTCGCACGACGGTTTCTACGCCGGTGCGCTGATCCAGAACGATTTCAGCGTGCCCTACCTCGACGGCGCGCTCGGCGTCTTCGCCGGTTACAACTACGGCGTCAGCTCGGGCTTCGTGCTCGGCGCGGAAGTCGAAGCGCAGTACGACTGGGCCACCAATGTGGTTCCGGCCGGCTCCGCCTTCACGGGCCTCGCCAACGTGCGCGCGGGCTACGCCCTGGGCAACGACTTCCTGCTCTACGGCAAGGTCGGCGCGGGCGTGATGACCGGCGCCGGGTTCATCTACAACTACGGCATCGGCGGCGACCTGAGCGTTTCCGACAAGTACCTGCTGCGCGGTGAGATCATGCGCGTCAGCGGCACCGGCATGGCGCGTTCGCGCACCGATTTCAAATTCGGCGTCGGCTACCAATTCTGATCCGGCTTCGCGTGGGGCCCGCCGGGCCTCACGCAACCACCCCGTAAACGGCTCCCGACACGACGAGCGCCGCCACCGGCGGCCATAAGAAGTGCGGACCGTGGCAGCCGAGGCTGCGTTGCATCACGGCGAAGTGCAGGATCGACCCCACGATCGGCAGCGCCAGCACCCCGAAAATCACCGGACCGCCCGCCTCGGGCTGCGTGCCGTCGCCCAGCATCTCACGCCACCACCCGGCGGCGAGCGCGGCCATGCCCGCCCAACTCATCACCATGCCCGTGGCCAGCGGCGTCGTCCGCTCGATCCAGAGCCACAGGAAGGTTCCCGCAATCATCGCCGCCATGAGCGCGATCGCGCCATAGACCACGGTCGCCACGGGGCGCACGCCCGCGACCTGGAACCCCGCCTCAAGCGCCAGAATCGTCAGACCGGTGAGGAGGATCGCCTGTTTCATGCCCAAGAACCTCTCGCACGGCATGATCCAGAAGATCCGCCGCCCGCTGATGCCGCTCCAGCGCACGGAAGAGACGCCGTCCCGCCAGCCAGTCCCTGACCCGGACCAGCCCCGTTGCCACGCCCGCCGTCATGGCGCCCCGCCCCGGCCGGGCAGCCGCTCACGGATGATGGTGGTGATCTCGATCAGCACGGCGGAATTCTTGTCGAGCACCGCGCGCGTCGCCTGGTCCTTCTGCAGGTCACGCCACAGCAGGTAGAAAACGAGCAGCACCCAGGGACCGTGATCGGCCAGCAGCCGGACGAAAAGCTCAGCCCTCATTGCGCACCCATGCCTCGAGGGCCGGGTTGGCGTCGCCTGCCGCACGCCGTCCGGCCTCGAGCGCGTCCAACGACGCGATGTTGCGCAGGACCGTCCCGGTCGCGACCGTGGTCCTGGCCAGCGCCCGACGGAAGTCATGTGCCTTCGCCTGGTGGCGCGCGCCGAAATAGAAGCTCACGATCGCGCCCATGAGCCACCAGAGCGGCTCCGGCACCAGCGCGATCCCGTTCATGCGGGCCGCGAACCAGACCGGGTCGACCATCGCCGCGACGAAAAGCCCCAACGTGCCAAGCGCCAATGCAGGACGCGGCAGCCGGTTCACCCCGTCGATCAGCCGGTCGAAGGCGCTGCGCCGCGCCCCCGCGAACTCCGCGGCGAACTGGTCCAGGGCGGCCCGCTGGCGCGCCGCGTCGCGCGCCGCCTCCGCCTCGGGGCTTTCCCAGAACGCCCCGGCGGTGTCGCGCAGCACGTTGCGCCCCTCGCCGAACAGAAGCCGCAGGGTCCCGTCGATCAGTCCCATGCGGCCACCCGGGCGCGATGCTCGGCCTCCGTGAGGTGGTATGTCCCGGAGATGAACGCCTCGGCGCGCCGGATCCAGCCGCCCTTGCCCCCGTCCCGCCTGCGCGCGTACTTGCGGCTGGCCGGGCGCCGGTCGGCAAGGCGGTAGTAGTAGTTGCGCCGCGCGATACCGTAGGCATCGGCCAGGTGTCCGGGTCCGCGCTCCGCCGCGGCAGCCGCGGCCGCCCGTGTCTGCGGCCCAATGACCCCGTCGACGGCACAGCCGAAGCCCATCCGCCCCAGGAGCCGCTGGAGAATGCGCACCGCCTCGCCCCCGGCGTTGACGTACATGTCGAAGACCGAGGGCTGGAGCACCTCCGGAAGACCAGAGATCCCCGGTGCCTCGAAGTAGTGCTCAATGAAGATGTCGGTGGCGAGACCGGGGGTGAGCGCGTGGACATCCTCCACCGTCACCGCCCCGTCCCCATCGAGATCCCGGCCCAACCGGCGCATCGTCCCGATGGTGACCCCATGTTTCGTCGCCCCGCCCGGATCGTCCGGGTCGTTCACGTAGCCGCCTTCGCGCGCCACGATGCTTTCGGCGATCTCCCGAACGCTCTGCATGCTCTCGACCTCCGCACCTGGAATGCGAAGACGAGGCTCGGTTCAAAGCGTTAAGGAGCCGGTAATCAGGAGTTCGGCTCGACGTAGACGCCCTGTTCCTTCAGCGTGTCGAGCACTTCCTTGGGCATGTATTCCTCGTCGTGCTTGGCCAGGATCTCGGTCGCCCTGAACACGCCGTCGACGTAGCTTCCGGTGCCGACCATGCCCTGGTTCTCGCCGAACAGGTCCGGCAGAACGCCCGTGTAGGACACCGGCACCCGGTTCGCCCCGTCGGTCACGGCGAAGGTCACGGTTTCGCCCTGCCCGCGCACGATCGAGCCTTCTTCGACGAGCCCGCCGATCCGGAACACCTCGTTCGGCGCCGGCGGCTCCTCGGCCACCTGCGTGGGCGAGCGGAAATAGTTGATCCCGTCGCGGAACGCGTAGCCGATCAGACCGGTGGCCAGTATCAGCGCGGCGAAGGTGACCAGGATGATCTGGACCCGCCTGCGTTTCTTCAACCCTTTCATGCCCGCCATCGCGTGGCCCTCCTTAAAGATGCGCGGACCCTAACAGGGCGCCGCGCCGGCAACCTTGATCCCCGTCAAGGAAAGACGGGGGCCAGCATCAGCCCCGTCGTCTCGTCTTCCCCGAGCATGAGGTTCGCGTTCTGCATCGCCTGCCCGCTCGACCCCTTGCACAGGTTGTCGAGCGTGGAGACCACCAGCGCGCGGCCCGGCACCCGGTCCCCGATCACGCCGATATGGCAGAAATTCGATCCCATGACATGTCCCATGCCGGGCGCCTGCCCGAAGGGCAGCACCTCGATGAACGGCTCGGCCTCGTAACGTGCGACCAGCGCGTTGTGGATCGCCTTGGGGTCCCCCTCGACATAGCAGTCGGCGAGGATCCCGCGGTTCACCGGCACGAGATGCGGGGTGAACATGATCTCCACCTTGCGGCCCGCGATCCGGCTGAACTCCTGGTCGAACTCGCCCAGGTGGCGGTGCTTGCCGCCCTGGGCATAGCCCTGGACATCGGTCGAACGCTCGGCGAAAAGCATGTTTTCCTTCAGGCTGCGCCCCGCCCCCGACACCCCGTTCTTGAGGTCGCAGATGATCCGGTCGAGGTCGATCAACCCCTCCTCGATCAGCGGACGCAGCGCGAACTGCACGGTGGCGGCATTGCAGCCGGTCCCGGCCACGAGACGCGCGTCCCGGATGCGGTCGCGGTTGAACTCGGTCAGCCCGTAGACGGCGGTTTTCTGAAGCTCCGTGGCCTCGTGCGCGTTGCCGTACCACTTGGTGTAGTCGTCCGGATCGGCCAGCCGGAAATCGGCGCCGAGATCCACGACCTTCACCCGCTCCGGCAGATCGCGCACCAGCGCCTGGGACAGCCCGTGGGGCAGCGCGGCGAAGCACAGGTCGACCTGGTCGAAGTCGATCTCGTCCATCGTCACCAGCCGCGGCAGGTCGAGGTGGCGCAGCTGCGGATAGACCTCCGCCATCTCCATCCCGGCCTTGCGGTCCGCCGACAGCGCCACGATCTCCATCGACGGATGGGTCGCGATCAGCCGGACGAGCTCCGCGCCGGTGTAGCCGGACGCACCGAGAATGGCGATTTTATGGGTCATTCAAACCTCGGAATAAGTTGGAAAGGATGTAGGGCTTTTCGCCCCGGCGTTCAATTCACGCCGACTCGAAGGTGATCTTACGTCGCAGGAAGCGCGTCGCGCCGCCCGACACCTTGACCGGGTTGCCGGTGGTCAGGAACTTTGTCTCGGTCCCCGGCCCGATCATCTTCGGGTGACGCTCGAGATAGTCGGCCAGGCTCTCGGCCACGAGGTTCGCCTGGCTGTAGACCGCCACGTCGGGCCCCAGCGCATCCTGGAACACGTCTTCCATCAACGGGTAATGCGTGCAGCCCAGGATCGCGGCCTCCGGCGTGGGCATCTTGCGCTTGAGCGCCTCCACGTGGCTGCGCACCAGCGCCTCGGCGAGGATCATGTCCCCCTCCTCGATCGCGTCCACAACGCCGCCGCAGGCCTGCGCCTCGACATCGACCCCGATGGCGCGGAAGGCCAGTTCCCGCTGGAACGCGCGGCTCGCCACGGTCGCCGGCGTCGCGAAGAGCGCCACGTGCTTCACCGCCACTTCGCGCGGCGGGCTGTTGTCGCCCCACTTGCGCTCGGTCAGCGCCTCGATCAGCGGCACGAAGACGCCCAGCACGCGCTTGTCGGCCGGAATCCAGCTCTCCTGCATCCGGCGCAGGGCCGCGGCGGAGGCCGTGTTGCACGCCAGGATCACGAGGTCGCAGCCCTCCTCCCACAGCCGCGACACCGCGCTGGTGGTGAGCTGGTAGACGTCTTCCGCATCCCGCACCCCGTAGGGTGCGTGGGCGTTGTCACCGAAATAGACGAACGGCACGTCGGGCAGCCGCTTCGTCACCGCGTCCAGAACCGTGAGCCCGCCGAGCCCCGAGTCGAAAATCCCTACCGCCATGGGCGATCACGCCTTGTGCCGTTCCTCGAAGTCATGCCCCGTGACGCCACGCGCCACGGGTATCGGCGACAAGGCATATGTTTGTTCCCGCAGGAAATCCATCATGGAATCGGGCTCGGCACGAAATTGCAGGCCCCGACGGTGACGGTCCCCGACAGCGGGTCCCTTCTCTGTTTCGAAAATACCTCAGGGGGGGGTCGCGCCACGGCGCGACGGGGGACGGGTCCCCCTGCCGCCGCGCGGGCGGGCGCAGCCCGGCCGCGCGGCTCAGGCAAGCGCGCGCGCCAGCGCGCTCCTTTTGCTCACTCGGCCGCCTGGGCCGCCGGTGCATCGCCCGCGTGGAAGGCTGCCAGGAGCTCTTCACGGCGCTTCGCGGCCTTCTCGGCGTTTTCCGCCTTCACCGGCCCGAAGCCCCGGATGGTGAGCGGCAGGTGCGCAAGCTCGACGGCGGCCTCGTGGTTGCCTTTGTCGTAACCGTCGATCACGGCCTTCATGTCGGCCTCGTATTCCGCGATCAGCGCCCGCTCCATGCGCCGCTCCTCGGAGCGCCCGAACGGGTCGAACGGCGTGCCGCGCAGCACCTTCATGCGCGGCAGGATGCCCATCGCCTTGACCGCGCCCTCGCCGAAGGCGCGCTTCTTCGGGCGCCCGTCCGGGGCTGTGCCGTTCATGATCGGCGGCGCGAGATGGACCTTCAGCTTCAGGTCGCCGTCGAACGCCGCCTCGGCCTTGGCCCGGGTGTCGCGCATCAGGCGGGCGACCTCGTACTCGTCCTTGTAGGACAGGAGCTTGTGGTAGCCGAGCGCGATTGCCTCGCGCATCGCCTCGTCCGGCGCCCGGTCCACGAGCTTGCGGTACCGCTTGGCCAGCCGCTTGTTCTGGTAGGCCGTAAGGTGATCCTCGCGGAACGCGATTTTCTCGTCCAATGTCAGGGGCTTGTCGACCACTTTCGATCCGCCGGCGCGAAGTGCCGCGTCGCGGTCGATGACCACCCAGCGGCCGATGTCGAAGGCGCGGCGGTTGCGCTCCACGGCCTGACCGTTGAGCTCGATCGCCCGGTCGATGGCCTCACCGCTGATCGGAACGAGCCCTGCCTGCCAGGCGGCGCCCAGCACCATCATGTTGGAATAGATCGAGTCGCCCATGAGCGCCTCGGCCAGTTCGGTCGCGTCGAACAGCGTCAGCCTTTCCTTAAGCCGTGCCTCAAGAGACAGCTCCAAACGGTCGCCCGGAATACGGAATTCCGTGTCGCGGGTGAAATCGCCGGTGACGGTCTCGTGGCTGTCCACCACGCCGCCGGTGCGCCCGGTGGTCATCAGCCCGAGCGTCTTGGCATCCGCCGACACCACCAGTTCACCGCCGATCAGAGCGTCGCATTCCCCGGTCGCGACCCGGATCGCCGAGATGTCCTCCGGCGTCTCGGCCACGCGCAGGTGGACCAGCACGGCACCGCCCTTCTGGGCAAGCCCGGCCATCTCCATCATCCCCGCGCCCTTGCCGTCGATATGCGCGGCCTGCGCCAGGATCGCGCCGATGGTCACGACGCCCGTGCCGCCCACGCCGGTGATCACCATGTTCCAGGTGCCGTCGATCGCTGGAAGCGCCGGGGCCGGCATTTCCGGCAGCGCGACATCCGAGGCCGCGCGCTTCTTCGGCGTGCCGCCCTCGACCTCGATGAAGCTCGGGCAGAAGCCCTTGAGGCAGGAGTAATCCTTGTTGCAGGCCGACTGGTCAATGGCGCGCTTGCGCCCCAGTTCCGTCTCCACGGGCGTGATCGCGACGCAGTTCGACTGCACCCCGCAATCGCCGCAGCCCTCGCAGATGTCGGTGTTGATGAGGATGCGCTTGTCGGGGTCCGGAAACGCGCCCTTCTTGCGCCGCCGCCGCTTCTCCGCCGCACAGGTCTGCACGTAAAGAAGGACGGATACGCCCTTGATTTCGCGCAATTCCTCTTCGATGTTGATCAGCTCGTCGCGGTCATGAACGCTCACGCCCGCCGGCATCTTCGCCGGGTCCACGCCCTCCTTGGGATCGTGGACGACCACGAGCTTCTCGACACCCGCCGCCTTCATCTCGGCCGCGATCCGGTAGGGATCGAGCCCGCCCTCGTTGGGCTGGCCGCCGGTCATGGCGACGGCGTCGTTGTAGAGGATCTTGAAGGTGATGTTGGTGCCCGCCGCGATGGCCGCGCGGATCGCCTGGATGCCGGAATGGTTGTAGGTCCCGTCGCCCAGGTTCTGAAACACGTGCTGGCGGGTGGAGAACGGGGCCTCCCCGATCCAGTTCACGCCCTCGCCACCCATGTGGGTGAAGCCGACGGTGTCGCGGTCCATCCACTGCACCATGTAGTGGCAGCCGATCCCGGCATAACCGCGCGAGCCCTCGGGCAGCTTGGTCGAGGTGTTGTGCGGGCAGCCCGCGCAGAAATACGGCAGCCGTGCCGCGATCTGCTCGGCATTGTCGGCCTTCTTGGCCTCGGCCACCTTGGCGAGCCCGCCCCGGATCGCATCCGTGTCACGGCCCTCCTCGATGAAGATCTCGCCCAGCTTCTCGGCGATCATCACGGGGTCGAGCGCGTAGCGCGTGGGAAACAGCTCGAGCTGGCGCCCGTGCTCCCAGGTGTCGCCCTTGTGCCAGCCATAGACGCGGCGGCCGCGCCGGTCGTCGAAGATCGCCTCCTTGATCTGCACCTCGATCAGCTTGCGCTTCTCCTCGACCACGATCACGAGATCGAGGCCCTCGGCGAACTCGTGGAAGCTCGTCATGTCGAGCGGCCAGGTCTGGGCAACCTTGTAGGTGGTGATGCCAAGGCGTTCCGCCTCGGCCTCGTCGATGCCCAGAAGGCTCAGCGCGTGGGTCAGGTCGAGCCAGTTCTTGCCGGCCGCCACAAGGCCGATCTTGGCCCCCGGCTTGCCCCACATGCGCCGGTCGATCCGGTTCGCGCGGGCATAGGCCTCGGCCGCGAAGCGCTTGTAGTCGATCATCCGCGCTTCCTGCGCTATCCGGTCGTCGATCAGCCGGATGTTGAGCCCACCGTCGGGCATCACGAAATCCTCGGGCGTGACCAGCGACATGCGCGCGGGATCGCCATCGACCACCGCGGTCGCCTCGACCGTGTCCTTCATCAGCTTCAGGCCCGCCCAGAGCCCGGAAAAGCGCGACAGGCCGTAGCCGTAGACGCCGAGGTCGATGATTTCCTGCACGCCCGCCGGCGACAGCACCGGCATGTAGGCATCGACCATCGCCCAGTCGGACTGGTGCAGCACGGTCGAGCTTTCGCCGGTGTGGTCGTCGCCCATCGCCATCAGCACGCCGCCGTTCGGGCTGGACCCGGCCATGTTGGCATGGCGCATCACGTCGCCGGAGCGGTCCACGCCCGGCCCCTTGCCGTACCAGAGCCCGAAGACCCCGTCGTACTTGCCCTCGCCGCGCAGTTCGGCCTGCTGGGCGCCCCAGAGCGCGGTGGCCGCCAGGTCTTCGTTCAGCCCGGGTTCGAAGCGCACGTTCGCGGCCTCGAGGTCCTTGGCCGCGCGCATCATCCAGCTGTCGACACCGCCCAGCGGCGAGCCGCGGTAGCCCGTGACGTAGCCTGCCGTATTCAACCCCGCCGCCCGGTCGCGTGCCGACTGGATGAGCATCAGGCGCACCAGCGCCTGCGTGCCGTTCAGAAGAACCGGGCTCTTGGCCAGGTCGAATCGATCGTGCAGTGAAACATCCTGCCGCATTGGCGCGCTCCTGTGGCTAGCTTTTGGGCATCTCGAGGTTAGGTCAAATTGATTGACCTGTAAAAGACAAACCTCGTGAAACACTTCCTTGGCATTTCACGACTACATGATGATAAGAAGCGCTCGAATTTGCGCGAAACAGGATAAGATGTGACCGGGATGGACTGGGACAAGCTCAGAATCTTTCACGCCGTGGCGGATGCGGGCAGCCTCACCCATGCCGGGGAGGCGCTCAACCTCAGCCAATCGGCGGTCTCCCGCCAGATTCGCGGGCTGGAGGAGAGCCTGAATGCCACCCTCTTCCACCGCCACGCGCGCGGCCTGATCCTCACCGAGCAGGGCGAACTGCTGTTCGACGCGACCCGCGCGATGGTCCAGCGCCTCGACGCCGCCGTGGCACGCATCCGCGATTCCAAGGAAGAGGTGTTCGGCGAACTGCGCGTCACCACCACGACCGGCTTCGGCTCGCTCTGGCTCGCCCCGCGCCTGCCCAAGCTCTACGAGCAGCACCCCGAGCTCAAGATCGACCTGATGCTCGAGGAGCGCGTGCTCGACCTGCCGATGCGCGAAGCCGACGTCGCGATTCGGCTCAAGGAGCCGTCCCAGGCCGACCTGATCCGCAAACGGCTGATGGGCGTGAACATGCGCCTCTACGCCAGCCCCAGCTACCTCGACACCTACGGACGGCCCGAAACGCTGGCCGATCTCAGCAACCACCGCATCATCTGCCAGAACACGAACTCAGCACAGGTGAGCGCGGGGGCCACCTTCACGCAGGACATCCTGACGAACAACGTCGCCTCGCTTCTGACCGTGAACAACTACTTCGGCGTGCTCCAGGCGGTGCTCAACGGCCTCGGCATCGGCATCCTGCCCGACTACATCCTGCAGGACTTCCCCGAGGTCGAGCGCGTGCTGCCGGAAGAGGAAAGCCGCGAAATCCCCGTCTTCCTCGCCTACCCCGAGGAACTGCGCCACTCCAAGCGCATCGCCGCCTTCCGCGATTTCGTGACCGAGGAAATCATGAACCACCGCAAACGCGCCGCCGAAACCGGCGCGGATTAGGGGAACTGCTTGACGGCAAAGCGTCTGCCACGTGACATCGTCCGGAAAACAGGGCGAGCGGCATGAAGTTTCTGAAACGGCAAAAGAAGTTCCCCGGACGGCTGATCGTTCACATCGGCGACCACAAAGCCGGATCCTCCACGATTCAGCGCGCACTCGGCCGAGGCGACGTGACGCTGAAGGATGGGACGATCTGTTATCCCCTTGTTGAAGACATGTGGCACCACAATGGTCTGCAGCCTTCATTACGCGCAGAGATGCGAACCGGCGGTCCTCCGAAGATGCACCTGGACCGGTTTCGTCAGCTCAGCATGATCGCTCGGAAAGAAAACGCCGACGTGACGATATTGTCGGCCGAGGCGCTGGAATATATCGACAAGTCCAGGTTGTTGGAGAAGATCGAGAAAACGTTTGGCGCGACACCGGATCAGATCCAGTTCGTTACATACCTACGGCCACATTTCGAACGCTTCCAGTCCACGCTTGCCGAGCGGATCAAGATCGGGTGGCTGCCTTGGGATATAAGGTCCCATTATGCCGATAACTTTGACGAATTTCCCGGCAAGCTTATCCTGTACGCGGACCGTCTGGCCGCCGCACGAAATGCGTTGGGAGACAGCTACATCGTTAGACCGATGGTGCGGCGCGAACTTCACGACGGTGATCTGCTGACCGACTTCTTTGCCTGCACCCTGGGCCCTGACAGAATAAGCTTCACCGACACGACCCGTGCAAACGAATCCCTCTCCATTCAGGACCTGATGCGCCTTCACGTGATGCATCACGCGCTGCCGGAGCTGAGCAAGCATCAACATCTCGCGTTGGGCTGGGCATTGTCTTCCCTGTTCCCTGTTTCCGGACCGGCGAATGAAACGCCGGCGCGTCTCCAATTGCCGAAAGAGATGGCCGAAAGAACACATAAGACGTGCCTCGAAGATGCACGCCGTGTCGACGTGGAATGGTTCGACGGGCGGAAGATCATGGAAGATGCATTGGACCGAGCCGTCGAGAAAGCTCCGACAGAGACGCAATCCCTCTTTCCAGAGGATTGGCTGTCAAGCGAGGAGATCCGCACGATCCGGGCGTTTGCGAAGTCGCTCGGAGAACTGGCGGATGGTACCGGACGGTGGATAACGCAAATCGACCGTATAACAACGCGCGCGCAACTCAGCTGACGCGTGCCCCCATCCGTCGACTCTCCCACCCAAACCGGCAATAAGGCCCCCGGGCCCTGCGGGCCCCGCGACGGCATCGGGCGGATTTCATGAGCATGGCGACGAAACGACGACTGATCATCCATGCCGGCCAACACAAGACCGGCAGCACATCGATCCAGAACGCGCTTTTTCGTCCCGACCTTGAGGTCGCGGGGCAATCCTGGCGCTACGCGACCCTGCCCCGTACGCAGGATCACCATGCGCTCTACCGCATGATCGAACACGGCTACGGCAAGTCCAACCCGTTCGCACGTGCCGGGGTCGCCGGCATGCGCGCCTGGATCGCGGGGCAGCGTGGCGATACCGTCATCCTGTCGGCCGAAAGCTTCTCCGAACTGCCGCCACGCCACCTGGCTCGGGCCCTCGCCCCACTCATGCGCAGGTTCGATGAGACGCGCGTGTTGCTCTACGTTCGCCCCCATCTCGGGGCCTTCACCTCTCTCTTCGTCGAACACGTCAAGATGGGCACCCTTTTCTGCGGCCTCGAAAAGTACGCCGAGCTCGAGGGCGACCGCTTCGAATATGCCGGCAAGCTCGCGCGCTGGCGCGACGCCTTCGGCGACCGGCTCACCGTGCGCCCGTTCATCCGCGACCGGCTGTCGGGCGGGTCCGTGATCGAGGATTTCCTCGCCCAGGCCTTCCCGGACACCACCGCGCGCCATCACGGCGCGCCGGAGAAGAACGTGGCCCTCGGCATGCATGACCTCATGCGTCTCAAGGTGTTCCACCGGACACTGGCGCGCCACGGCATCGGCGCCCGTCACCACCTGGGCTGGCCGCTCGCCGACCTGATCTCGCCCGGCGCACCACGCGACACGGTGAAACTGCAACTCCACCATGGGCTGGCCGACACGCTTGCCACGCGCTACGCGCCGGACGCCGCGCGAGTGGACCGCGAGGTCTTCGACGGGGAGCCGGTCTTCTCGGACGCGCTCGCGCGCGAGCGGGCCCGGGCGGTGGACACCCCGTTGTCCCTGCGACCCGGCGAATGGATCGCGGCCGACGAGATCAACACGCTCAAGGCGCTGGCGACCGTCTTCGCGCAATCGCACGGGAAAAGCCCAATGTGGCGCTTGCGCCTGCACCTGCGGCACCTCGAGAGGCAAAGCGAAAACAACGCCTGACCACAGCCATGCGCCGCGCGCATACCAGACATGTTCACGCATTGCTTGCGCGACAGGCACTTTGCCCATAAATGCCGCCTCGAAGCCGGTCGACACACAGTCTGATCGTCTTCACCTCCCTGTTGGACTTAGGCCGGGCCTCGTGCCCGGCTTTTTTTTGCCCGGTCCCGGGCGCGCCTCGCCCCTTCCCTCCGGCCATCGCATCCCTTATGAGGCGGACAAATGCCACGAGGGGACCCGCGCATGACCACCGAGCCTGAGATCACCGAAGAGATCATCGAGGCACACGGGATCAAACCCGATGAATACGCCGACATCCTGCGGATTCTGAACCGGGCGCCGAATTTCACGGAACTCGGCATCTTCTCGGCGATGTGGAACGAGCACTGCTCCTACAAGTCCTCCAAGAAATGGCTGCGCACGCTGCCCACCGAGGGGCCACAGGTGATCTGCGGGCCGGGCGAGAACGCGGGCATCGTCGACATCGGCGACGGCCAGTGCGTCGTGTTCAAGATGGAAAGCCACAACCACCCCTCCTACATCGAACCCTACCAGGGCGCGGCGACGGGCGTGGGCGGCATCCTGCGCGACGTGTTCACGATGGGCGCACGGCCCATCGCGGCGATGAACGCGCTGTCCTTCGGCGAAACCTCGCATCCCAAGACCAAGCGCCTCGTCCACGGCGTGGTCGAAGGGATCGGCGGCTACGGCAACTGCTTCGGCGTGCCCAACGTGGGCGGCGAAGTGCGTTTTCACCCCGCCTACAACGGCAACTGCCTGGTGAACGCCTTCGCGGCGGGGCTCGCGGAGACCGACAAGATCTTCTACTCCGCCGCCTCCGGCGTGGGCATGCCGGTGGTCTACCTCGGCGCCAAGACGGGCCGTGATGGCGTGGGCGGCGCGACGATGGCCTCGGCCGAGTTCGACGACACGATCGAGGAAAAGCGCCCCACGGTGCAGGTCGGCGACCCGTTCACGGAAAAGCGCCTGATGGAGGCGACGCTGGAGCTCATGGCCACCGGCGCCGTCATCTCGATCCAGGACATGGGGGCCGCGGGCCTCACCTGTTCGGCGGTCGAGATGGGCGACAAGGGCGAGCTCGGCATCCGGCTCGACCTCGACGCCGTGCCGCAGCGCGAAGAGAACATGACGGCCTACGAGATGATGCTCTCGGAAAGCCAGGAGCGCATGCTCATGGTCCTCAACCCTGAGAAAGAGGCCGAGGCGCGCGCGGTGTTCGAGAAATGGGACCTCGACTTTGCCATCGTGGGCGAGACCCTGCCAGAGGACCGCTTCGTCATCATGCACCAGGGCACCTGCCGCGCCGACCTGCCGCTGCGCGCGCTCTCGGGCAACGCGCCCGAATACGACCGGCCGTGGGAGGAAACGCCCGAGGCCGAACCGCTCGCCGACGTGCCGCAGATCGACGCGATCGACGGGCTGAAGGGGCTCATCTCCTCGCCCAACTACGCCGCGAAGCAGTGGGTCTACGAACAATACGACCACATGGTCATGGCCGACACGGTGCGCCGCCCGGGGCTGGGCGCCGGGATCGTGCGCGTCCACGGCACCGACAAGGCCGTCGCCTTCACCTCGGACGTGACGCCGCGCTACGTGCGCGCCAACCCGCTCCAGGGCGGCCGGCAGGCGGTGGCGGAAGCCTACCGCAACCTGACGGCCGTGGGCGCCACGCCCCTCGCCACGACCGACAACATGAACTTCGGCAACCCGGAAAAGCCCGAGATCATGGGCCAGTTCGTGGGTGCGATCAAAGGGATCGGCGAAGCGGTCTCCGCGCTCGACATGCCGATCGTGTCGGGCAACGTCTCGCTCTACAATGAAACCGACGGTGTCGCGATCCTGCCCACGCCGACCATCGGCGCGGTGGGCCTGCTCCGGAACCTCGAGACCGACCTGATCGGGGGCGAGGCGCGCGACGGTCACGTCGCCCTCCTGGTGGGCGAAACCGACGGCCACCTGGGCCAGTCCGCGCTTCTCTACGAGGTCTTCAATCGCGAGGACGGCGACGCGCCGCACGTGGATCTCGCCGCGGAGAAACGCAACGGCGACTTCATCCGCGCCAACCGCGAGATGATCAAGGCCTGCACCGACCTTTCCGACGGCGGCCTCGCGCTCGCCGCCTTCGAGATGGCCGAGGCCGCGGGCGTGGGCGTCCATCTCGACAGCGACGAGACCGCCTACCTCTTCGGTGAAGACCAGGCGCGCTACCTCGTCGCCTGCAACTTCGATCAGGCCGAGGCGCTGATGATCGAGGCCGGGCGCGCGGGCGTGCCGATCCAGACGGTCGGGCGCTTCACCGGCGACATCGTGCGTTTCGGCGCCTCCGAGGCCCCGCTGGCCGAACTCGCGGGCATCTACCGCACGAGCTTCGAGGCCACCGCGACCTGACCGGCTTCATCGTTCCCGAAATACTTCGGGAGAGCGCGAGAGGGCAGAGCCCTCTCGCCCCCCGCGCCGCGTGACAGCGCGGCGCAAGACCTGCGCGGGCGCAGCCCGCACATTGTGCCGTCCATCCCCCTTGCCTCGCGCGCCCGCCGCGCGCACATATCGCGCATGGCCCGAATCCCCGACATGACCTCCGATTGCGCCAATTGCGCCGCCCTGTGCTGCATCGCCCTCGCCTTCGACGCGGGCGACGAATTCGCCATCGACAAGCCGGCGGGGCTGCCCTGCCCCAACCTCGCACCCGACATGGGCTGCTCGATCTACAGCCGGCTCGAGGACGAGGGGTTTTCGGGCTGCGTCACCTACGAATGCCGCGGCGCCGGGCAGCGGGTGACACAGGAAATCTTCGAAGGGCGTACCTGGCGGCGTCACCCCGACATCACGGGCCCGATGCTCGACGCCTTCTCGACGATGCGCAAGGTGCACGACGGGATCGAGCTCCTGCTGACCGCCGAGCGTCTCGACCTGCCCGACAGCTACGAGGAAGAGCGCCTGGCGCTGCTCGAGCTCTACGCGCCCGAAGAGCCGTGGACCGAGGACCGCCTCGCCGCCTTCACCGCCTCGGACGCGCAGTCCCGCTTCGCCGCGTTCCTGCCCCGACTGCGCGATTTCGTGTAGCCACCTGCCCTTGCGGCCACCCGCTCCCCCCTCTACATCTGGGGAAAGATCAGACGGGAGACACGTGTTCATGGCCATGGAAGGATCGGAAATCGAAGCGCTCATCCGCGAGAGCTTTCCGAACGCCCAGATCACCATCACCGACCTTGCCGGGGACGGCAATCATTGGGCGGCCGAGGTGATCGACGAGAGTTTCAAGGGGATGAACCGGGTGCAACAGCAGCGCGCTGTCTATGCCTCGCTCAAGGGCAAGATGGATGGCCCGCACGGCGACCTGCACGCGCTTGCCCTGACCACCAAGGCGCCCGCCTGAGCGGCGCGACAAGGAAAGACCAATGACCGCAGAACAGACCATCAAGGAAACCGTCACCTCGAACGACGTGGTGCTCTACATGAAGGGCACGAAGGAAATGCCGCAGTGCGGGTTCTCCTCGCGCGTGGCCGGCGTGCTGAACTTCATGGGCGTCGACTTCACCGACGTGAACGTGCTGGCCGACGACTCGATCCGCCAGGGCATCAAGGATTACTCGGACTGGCCGACGATCCCGCAGCTCTACGTGAAGGGCGAATTCGTGGGCGGCTGCGACATCATCACCGAGATGACGCTCTCGGGCGAGCTCGACCAGCTGTTCGACGACCAGGGCATCACCTATTCCAAGGACGCGGCGGAGAAGATCCGGGAAGCCAACGGCTGACCCGACGCCGCGACGGCACATGAAAAAACGCGCGGGAGGGCGACCTTCCGCGCGTTTTCCTTTTCCTGGAGCCCTCGGGGCGCTCAGCCGGTCTTGCCGTCCACCTGGTCGGCGATCGCCTCGGCCCGGGCGGCCAGTTCCGACAGCGTGTCGCTGACGCCCGGCGGGGCCTCGTTCGCGGCGGCGCGCGCCTCGGCCAGTTCGGCCTCGAGCTGCGCGATCTTCTTGTCGGCGATCTTGAGGTTGTCCTCCATGCCGGCGGTCTTGTCGGCGAGCATCAGCCCGGCCATGAGCAGCATCCGGCTTTCGGTCAGGTGGCGGATCTGGTCGACCAGCACCTGGGCCTCGTTGTCGAGCATCGCGGCGGCCGATTGAAGGAAGTGCTCCTCGCCCTCGGCGCAGGCCACTTCGAATTCGCGGTTGCCGATGGTGATCTTCACGTCAGGCATCCCCGGCACCTCCCTGTTCGACCGCGTCGATCATCTGGTCGAGTTCGCCCAGCACCGCGTCGATCTCGGCCCGGTCTGCGGCCTGTGCCGCGCGCAGGGCGTCAAGCTCGGCCATCATCGACTTGTTCACGAGATGCGGTTCGGCCACCCCTTCGGAAATCGCGTCGCGCAGCGCGGTGTTGTTGGAGCGCAGCTCCGCGTTCACCCGCGCGAGCCGCGCGACGGTCTCTTCCTGCGTGGCCAGGAGCCGCGTCAGCCGGTCGACCTCGCCCGCCAGCCGTTCGACGGTGGAATCCTGTTTCTCCTTGATCGTGCGCACGCGGTCCTCGAGCTGGGCATTCGCCGTGCGCTCTTCTTCCAGCTGGGTGCGCAGGGCGACGACCTCGGCCGTGTCGCCGGCCGCTTCCTCGGGCGCGGGTCGTTCCAGGTGCTCGATCCCGGACCCGATCCGGTCGAGCGCGTTGGCGATGCGCGCCTGAAGCTCGGAAATATCGCTCATGCTCCGCCTGTCCTTCATTGTCCTTTTGCGGACTTTGCCTGCGCGCCGCGGGTTGTGCAACCTCACCACGAATCGCCCGTGACGCGCCCTCGGACCGATCCTATCCCATGCCTTGGCCGATTGCGCCCCCTTTGCACTCAACCACTTGGCTTGCGTGCTTGATCTTGCCGGGATGGCTGTTAAGAGACCCGGGAGCGCAAACATCACGAAAAGGACGGCCCACGTGGAACTTCAGGCCCTTCGCGACACGCACCCCGAACACTGGATGAAAGCCGCCGCGATCCGGATGCTCGCCGTCGACGCCGTGCAGGCGGCGAACTCGGGACATCCCGGCATGCCGATGGGCATGGCGGACGTGGCGACCGTGCTCTTCGAGAAGCACCTCAAGTTCGACCCCTCCCGCCCCGACTGGCCCGACCGCGACCGGTTCGTGCTGTCGGCCGGCCACGGCTCGATGCTGCTCTACGCGCTTCTGCACCTGACCGGCTATGCCGACATGACGATCGAGGAGATCGAGAACTTCCGCCAGTGGGGCTCGAAAACCGCCGGGCACCCGGAATTCGGCCATGCCGAGGGGATCGAGACGACGACCGGCCCGCTGGGCCAGGGCATCTCGACCGCCGTGGGCATGGCGATGGCCGAGGAAATGCTGCGCGCGCGCCTGGGCCGCAAGGTGCAGGACCACTACACCTACGTCATCGCGGGCGACGGCTGCCTCATGGAAGGCATCAGCCAGGAAGCCATCGGGCTCGCCGGCAAGCTGAAGCTCTCGAAGCTGATCGTGATGTGGGACAACAACTCGATCTCCATCGACGGTGACGTGAAACTGTCGGACATCACCGATCAGAAGAAGCGTTTCCAGGCGTCGGGTTGGCAGGTTCTCGCCTGTGACGGCCACGACCCCGAGGACATCGACCGCGCGCTGACCGAGGCGAAGCGCTCGAAGAAGCCCACGATGATCGACTGCAAGACGCACATCGGCTTCGGGTCCTCCAAGCAGGACACCGCCAAGGCGCACGGCTCGCCGCTGGGCGAGGACGAGATCGCCAAGCTGCGCGAAACCTATGGCTGGCCGCACCAGCCCTTCGTGATCCCCAACGCCGTGGCCGCCCAGTGGAAGGCCATCGGCGAACGCGGGGCCGAGGATCGCGCGGCCTGGGAAGGCCGCGTCTCGGAGCTTTCCGAGCAGCGCCAGAAGGAAATCGCGCGCATCTTCGCCCGCGAGGCGCCGAAGAAGCTGTCGGCGCGCATCAAGGCGCTGAAGAAGCAGATCAGCGAAGAACAGCCGAAGGTCGCGACCCGCAAGGCCTCCGAGATGGTGCTCGAGGTGGTGAACCCGATCATGCCGGAAAACATCGGCGGCTCGGCGGACCTCACCGGGTCCAACAACACGCTGACCGCGGACCTGGGCATCTTCGACGACAAGAACCGCAAGGGCCGCTACGTCCATTACGGCATCCGCGAGCACGGCATGGCCGCCGCGATGAACGGGCTCGTCCTGCACGGCGGCATCCGCCCCTACGGCGGCACGTTCATGTGCTTCACCGACTACGCGCGCGGCGCGATCCGCCTGTCGTCGCTCATGGGCATCCCGGTCACCTACGTGATGACCCACGATTCCATCGGGCTCGGCGAAGACGGCCCGACGCACCAGCCGGTCGAGCACCTGGCGATCTGGCGCGCGACGCCCAACACCTGGACCTTCCGCCCCTGCGACACCGTCGAGACGGCCGAAGCCTGGGAACTGGCGCTGACCTCGACGGACCGCCCGTCCTGCCTCGCGCTCAGCCGCCAGGGCCTGCCGACGCTGCGCCGTGAGCACAAGAACTCCAACCTCACCGCCAAGGGCGCCTACGTGCTGGCCGAGGCCGAGGGCAAGCGCCAGGCGATCCTGATCGCCACCGGCTCGGAGGTCGAGATCGCGATGGCCGCGCGCGACATCCTGCAGGAAGCCGGTATCGGCACCCGCGTCGTCTCCATGCCCTGCATGGAGCTCTTCGCGGCGCAGGACGAAAGCTATCGCCGCAAGGTGCTGCCGGCCGGCCCCGTGCGCGTGGGCATCGAGGCGGCGCTGCGCGCCGGCGGCTGGGACCGCTGGCTCCTGGGCGAGCGCGGGCGCGACGCCCGCCAGGCCTTCGTGGGCATGGAGAGCTTCGGCGCCTCCGCACCGGCCCCGAAGATCTACGAAGAGATGGGCATCACGGCGGACAACGTCGCCAAGACCGTCCGCGACCTGCTGGGCTGATCGCCCCGGGACGAGACATGAAAAGGGCGCCCGTCGCGGCGCCCTTTTTCTTTTGGTCGTGTCCGCGGATCAGGCGGAGGCGAGCGACAGGATCGCGGGGATCGACACGATCACCAGAAGGTAGGTCGCCAGCCCGAAGATCAGCGCCGCGCGTTCGCCACGCGGGTCCGGCCCCTCGCGTTTCTCGAACATCCGCCACAGGAGCGCGACCAGGCCGAAGGTGCCGATGATGAGCATCACCATGCGCGCGCTGTCGACGCCCAGCCGGTCGGTCATCTGGAGCGGACCGAAGAGCAACCCCTGCCCCACGAAGAGCACGGCGGCGGCGATGAGCGCGGCGGCCATGCCCGTGTTCTGTCCCAGCTTGCGCCAGCCGAGGTAGGCGAAGACGAAGGGCAGCGCCACGACATAGGCGAAGATCGCCCCGAGCCCGATCATGATCATGTCAGTGCGCCTCCTTGTCGCCGCCGGTGACGGCCGCGATGGCCGGCCCGATGAGGCGCGTGCCGATCGGGATCAGCACGAGCCCCAGCGCGAAACCCAAGACGCCGTCCTGCGCGGCGGTGGCGGTCCATTCGACCGTCCCGCGCCAGGCCGGGCCCACCATCTCGCCCAACGCGACCGCGTTGTGATGCACGAAGTCATAGATCGGGTCCCAGCCCATCTCGTGCAGCCCGTGCACGATGATGTTGCCCCCGACCCAGAGCATCGCGGCGGTGCCCACGATCGTCAGCAGCTTCATGAACCCCGGCATCCCCTTCACGAGCCCCCGGCCCGCCGCGCGGGTGATCGAGAGCCGTCCGGCGGTGGCCATGCGCAGGCCCACGTCGTCCGCCTTCACGATCAGCGCAACGGAACCATAGACCGCCACGGTGATCCCCAACGCCACCAACGCGAGAGAGGCGGCCTCCATCCAGACGGTGGAGGCCGGCAGCGCCGAGAGCGCGATGGTCATGATCTCGGCGGAGAGGATGAAGTCGGTCTTGATGGCGCCCTGCACCTTCTGCGTCTCCAGGTGGGCCGGGTCGCCCACCGAATGCTCGGCCGCGTCGAACGTGTGCTCGCCCGGGAACAGCGCGTGCCAGATCTTCTCGGCCCCTTCGAAACAGAGGTAGCCGCCGCCCAGCATCAACAGCGGCGGTATCAGCCAGGGCGCGAAATTGGCCAGCAGCAGCCCCGCGGGCAGCAGGATGATCAGCTTGTTGCGAATCGACCCCAGCGCGATCTTGCCCACGATGGGCAGCTCGCGGCTCGCGTCGAAGCCGGTGAGATACTTGGGCGTCACCGCGGCATCGTCGATCACCGCGCCCGCCGCCTTCGACCCGGCCTTGAAGGCCTGGGCCGCGATATCGTCCACCGACGTCGCCGCCACCTTGGCAATCGCCGCCACGTCGTCGAGTAGCGCCAGAAGTCCGCTCATGCTGTCTCCGCTTCCTGTTCCGGGGGAGCGTAGTGGACCCACCCGCCAAGGCAAGCCGCGAATCCCCCGCGCGCAATCGGCATACATCCGCACACTGCGTTACCGATAGCGTTGGCGCTAACGCCCAGTTTTGCCGCATGTTTTCGCTAACATGTTGTCAGCTAACACGAATTTCAGTGGCCCCTTCCGGCGCAAGTCCGTATAGGACAGGCATCATCGAAACAGGCGCGCGGGTGGTGCGCAAGACATGAGAGACCGTGAAGGGGGATCGGACATGACCGTCACCGTCGGCATCAACGGCTTTGGGCGCATCGGGCGTTGCACGCTGTCCCACATCGCGCAATCCGGGCGCAACGACATCCAAGTGGTCAAGGTGAACGCCACCGGGCCGCTCGAAACGACCGCGCACCTGCTGAAGTACGACTCCGTCCACGGTCGCTACCCGGACGAGATCAAGATCGCCGGCAACACGATGGACGTGGGCCGCGGCCCGATGGAGATGATGTCGACCTACGACATGGACGAGCTCGACTGGTCCGGCTGCGACGTCGTTCTGGAGTGCACCGGCAAGTTCAACGACGGCGAGAAGGCCAAGGCCCACCTCGGGCGCGGCGCGAAGAAGGTCCTGATCTCGGCCCCCGCCAAGAACGTGCAGAAGACCATCGTCTTCGGCGTCAACGACGAGATGCTGGCGTCGTCCGACTACATGGTCTCGAACGGCTCGTGCACCACCAACGGTCTTGCCCCGATCGCCAAGGTCCTGAACGACGCGATCGGCATCGAGCGCGGCGTGATGACGACGATCCACAGCTACACCGGCGACCAGCCCACGCTGGACCGCCGCCATGACGACCTCTACCGCGCCCGCGCCGCCGCGATGGCGATGATCCCCACCACCACCGGTGCGGCCAAGGCGCTCGGCGAAGTGCTCCCCGAACTCGCCGGCAAGCTCGACGGCACCGCGCTGCGCGTGCCGACGCCGAACGTGTCGTGCATCGACCTGACCTTCGAGGCGGGCAAGGACGTGACCGTCGACGACGTGAACGAGATCATGCGCGAAGCGGCCGCGGGCAACATGAAGAAGGTGCTGGCCTACGACCCCGAGCCCAAGGTGTCGGTCGACTTCAACCACACCGAGTACAGCTCGATCTTCGCCCCGGACCAGACCCGCGTCGTGGGTCGCACGGTGCGCGTGCTGGCCTGGTACGACAACGAATGGGGCTTCTCGGCGCGCATGGCCGACGTGGCCGCGGCGATGGGCCAGGCCTGAGCCAAGCCGCCCCGAGACGGATCGAAGCCCCGCCGCCGGCGGGGCTTTTTTCTTGCCCGCCTCCCCCGGATCGGCAACAAACCCGGCATGACGAACCGGCTTGCGCTGATCCTCTTTGTCCTCATCGTGGCCGCCTTCGCGGCCGACTTCGCGGTGAACGCGGGGCGCGCGTCGCTGTTTCTGGCCAAGGAACTGTTCGAATTCCTCCACTGGCTGGCCTTCTGGCGCTGAAAAGACGGGCCACCCCTTGACGTTCAGCGCATGATGTTGATGTTAGCGTTAACGCCGCGGTAGCGTCCAGAATGTCGCATCGTGTCCTGCCACACGCGCACAAGGGAGCACCCCATGACCGTGAAACTCGCCATCAACGGATTTGGCCGCATCGGCCGCAACGTCCTGCGCGCCCTCTACGAACAGGGCCGCACGGATATCGAGGTGGTCGCGATCAACGACCTCGGTCCGGTGGAGACCAACGCCCACCTCCTCCAGTTCGACAGCGTCCACGGGCGTTTCATGAACGAGGTGATCGCCTCGGGCTCGACCATCGACGCGGGCCGCGGCCCGATCGAGGTCACGGCGATCCGCGACCCCGCCGAGCTGCCCTGGGGCGATGTCGACGTCGTGCTCGAATGCACCGGCATCTTCACCGGCGACAAGGCCAAGGTGCACCTCGACAACGGCGCCTCGCGCGTCCTGGTCTCGGCCCCCTCCTCGGGCGCCGACAAGACCATCGTCTACGGCGTGAACCACGACACGCTGACCTCGGACGACCTGCACGTCTCGAACGCGTCGTGCACCACGAACTGCCTCGCCCCCGTGGCGAAGGTCCTGCAGGACAGCTTCGGCCTGAAGCGCGGGTTCATGACGACGATCCATTCCTACACGGGCGATCAGCCGACGCTCGACACGATGCACAAGGATCTCTACCGCGCCCGCGCGGCGGCGATGAGCATGATTCCGACCTCGACGGGTGCGGCCAAGGCCGTGGGGCTCGTCCTGCCCGAACTCAACGGGAAACTCGACGGTGTCGCGATCCGCGTGCCCACGCCCAACGTGTCGTGCGTCGACCTGACCGCCGAGCTCGACCGAGACGTGACGGTGGACGAGATCAACGCGGCCATGAAAGCCGCCGCCGAAGGCCCGCTCAAGGGCATCCTCGGCATCACCGACCGCAAGCTCGTTTCGATGGACTTCAACCACGACCCGCACAGTTCCACCTTCGCCACCGACCAGACCAAGGTGATGGACGGGAATTTCGTGCGGATCCTGAGCTGGTACGACAACGAGTGGGGCTTCTCGAACCGGATGCTCGACACGGCCGCCGAGATCGGCAAGCACATCTGAGCCAGACCTCTGACGTCGCGTCAGAGATAGCGAAACGCCGTTCCGCAAAACCTCCCCGCGCCCTAGTCTCGGCCGGGGAGGTTTTTTCATGGTTTTTCAGGTTATCGTCATCGTCGTCCTGCTCGCGCTTGCGGGCATCGGGATCTACCTGCTCGTGCAGAAGAAGAAGACCAGAACGCTCGCGGCCCGGGCCGAGGCCGCCGTGCCCCCGTTGGGACGGTTCCTCGACATCTCCACGGGCCGGCTTCACTACATCGACAAGGGCGAAGGTCAGCCGATCGTGATGGTGCACGGACTGGGGGCGCAGATGCGTTCGCTCACGATGGCGCTGCTCGAACCGCTGTCGAAGGACTTCCGCGTGATCGCCATCGACCGGCCCGGCATGGGCTATTCCGACCGCCCCGAAAGCGCGTCGGCCCGGATCGACGACCAGGCGGGCTACGTCGAAGAGGTGATCGACGCGCTGGGGCTGGAGCGCCCCATCGTGCTGGGCCATTCCCTGGGCGGGGCCATCGCCGCCGCGCTCGCCCTGCGCGCACCGGACAAGGTCGCGGGCCTCGCGCTGGTCGCGCCCCTGCTGCAACGGTCCACCCGCTCCGTCGACAGCTTCGCGCCCCTGGGCGTCACCGACCCGGGGCGCCGTCGCTTCATCGCCCACACGCTGGCGGTGCCCGCGAGCGCCAGGAACTCGGAACAGACGCTGGCCGAGGTCTTCGGGCCCGAGGCGGTGCCGGACGGCTACGCGGTCGCCGGCGGCGGGCTCATGTCCCTGCGCCCGAACGCCTATCTCAACGCCTCGCGTGACTATTGCGCGGTGAACGAGGTGATCCGGAAACAGTCCGACCGCTACGACGAGATCACCTGCCCGATCCACGTGCTCTACGGGACCGAGGACCGCATCCTCGACTACCGCGAACAGGGCACGGCCATCGCCGAGCGCTATCCGCATATCCACCTGGAGACGGTAGAAGGGGCCGGTCACATGCTGCCGCTCACGCGGCCCGACCGCGTGATCGAGCTCGTCCACGGCGTGGCGCGCGCCCTCTGACCGCTTTGCATCGACCGCATGGCGGTTATCGCTAACCGTCAATTGTGCTGCAACGCAGCATCCCTATGTTCCGTCCTGAAACGAACGGAACAGGAGGCTGACATGGCTGCCTACACGAAACTGCGGACCGCGCTCGCGAAACGCGCCCAATACACCCGCACCCGCCGGGCCCTGGCCGCGCTGCCGCCGGAGCTTGCGATCGAGGACCTGGGCCTCAACCCCTACGACGCAAAGACCATCGCGCGCCGCGCGGTCTATGGCTGACCGCGCTCAGGACCGGCCAAGCTTTTCGTAGAGCTGGTCCTTGACCTCGGGCGTGACGAATTTCGACACGTCCCCGCCCAGCCGGGCGATTTCCTTGACCAGCTTCGAGGCGATCGCCTGGTGCTTGAGGTCGGCCATCAGGAACACGGTCTCGACCGAGCTGTCGAGCGCCCGGTTCATGCCGACCATCTGGTATTCGTACTCGAAATCCGTGACCGCGCGCAGGCCGCGCACGATGATCGAGGCGCCCACGTCATGGGCGCAGTCGATCAGCAGGTTCTCGAACGGGTGCGCGACGATCTCGGTTCCCGTCTGGGCCGACAGGGCGGCACATTCCGCCTCGACCATCTCCTTGCGCTCCTCAAGCGTGAACATCGGCCCCTTGTCGCGGTTGATCGCGACGCCGATGACAAGCCGGTCGACCAGGGCGCAGGCGCGCTTGATGATGTCGATATGGCCGATGGTGATGGGATCGAACGTCCCGGGATAAAGTGCGACGCGCATGCCCTGCCCTCCTCATTCCGGCGCACGCAACAATATTGCGTCGGCAAATGCAACCGGATCGGTGCGGATTTTGCACGCCGAGCACGCAGACGCGCGCGACCGGCGCGCCGCTCAGTAGCCCATGATCATCGACTTGAGGGACTCGGCCTGCTGGCTCAGCTCTTCGAGGCGCGCCTTGACCACGTCGCCGATCGACACCAGTCCGACCATCTTGTCGCCTTCCATGACCGGCATGTGGCGGAAGCGCCCTTCGGTCATCTTCTGAAGCACCGAAATCGCCCGGTCGCCCGGTTCGCAGCCGATCAGCTTCTCGGTCATGAGCGCCGACACGGGGTCGGTGAGGCACCCGGTGCCACGGGCGCCCAGTTCACGCACGATGTCGCGCTCCGAGACGATCCCCTGCACATGCACGCCATCCTCCGACACGATGACCGCGCCCACCTTCTCCTTCGACAGGAGCGCGGCGGCATCGGCAACGGTGGTGTCCTTGGTCACCGTCAGAACGCCCTGGGTGGCCTTCTCTTTCAGGATCTGGCTGACGAGCATGGTTTTCCTCCTTGTTGGCGCTAACTCCACGACGCGCAAGTTCAGCGTCACTCCAACGGCGACGCGCTGTCAAGTCAGACCTTCCAGCCGTGCGATCTCGGCCTTGAGCCCCGCCATCAACATGTCGGCCACCCGCGTCATGCGTTCGATGCGCGCATCGCCCGCGTGCCGCACGAGGTAGAAGCTGCGCGTGAGCGAAACGTCGCCGGGCAGCACCTTTTCGAGGTTGGGCGCGTAGGGCAGCGCGAAATCATGCGCGATGCCAAGCCCCGCGCCTTCGCGCAGGAAGCCCAGCTGGACCGAGACGGAATTGGAGGCGAGCGACACCGCCTCGGCCCCGATCTCGGAGAGGTAGTCGAGTTCCTTGTCGAAGATCATGTCGGGGATGTAGCCCACGATGGAATGGCCCGAGAGATCGTCCAGCGTCCGGATCGGCGGGTTCTGGTCGAGGTAGTCGCGCGCGGCCACCAAATGCAGGTGATAATCGGTGATCTTCTGCACGGTCAGCCGCCCGGTCGCCGGCGGCGACACCGCGATGGCAAGGTCGGCCTCGCGCTTGGACAGGTTGATGACGCGCGGCAGCGCGACGATCTGAAGTTCGAGCTCGGGATGCTCGGCCGCGATCCGGGCGCAGACCTGTGGCAGCAGGAAGTTCGCACAACCGTCCGGCGCGCCGATACGCACCTGCCCCGACAGCCCGCCGGTGGTGCCCGCGAGCTCCTCGGTCCCGCGCGTCACCGCCTGCTCGGCCTCCTCGGCATGGGCCATCAGCCGCGCGCCCGCGTCCGTGAGCCCGTAGCCCTGCGGCGAGCGCGCGAAGAGCGGCGCCCCCACCACCTCCTCGAGCCGCGACACCCGCCGCCCGACCGTGGCCGGATCGCGTTTCAGCACCCGCCCGGCCGCCGAGAGGCTTTCGCCCCGCGCCACGGCGAGAAAGATCTTCAGATCGTCCCAGTCGAGTTCCATCACGCCGCGCCCCCTCCGCTGCCTCCCGTATTGCATTTTCGCAATGCGTTTTGAAAGGTTGCCGCTTTCAGCCGCAAATTTGCAAGAGTATTGTGGGGAGGACCTATGAGGAGGATCACCATGTACGAAGTGACGAACTGGATCGACGGCAAGAAGGTGGCGAGCGCCTCCAGCCGGTCGAGCGACATCTTCAACCCCGCCACGGGCGAGCTCCAGGGCAAGGTCGCGCTGTCGAGCGCGGCGGAGCTGGACGAAGCGGTCGCGAAGGCCGCCGAAGCACAGAAAGCCTGGGCCGCGACCAACCCGCAGCGCCGGGCGCGCGTGATGATGAAATTCGCCGAGCTCATCAACCGCGACATGGACAAGCTGGCCGAGGCGGTGAGCCGCGAGCACGGCAAGACCCTGCCCGACGGGCGCGGCGACGTGCAGCGCGGGCTCGAGGTGATCGAGGTGTGCATGGGCGCGCCCAACATGCTCAAGGGCGAGTTCATGGATTCCGGCGGCCCGGGCATCGACCTCTACTCCATGCGCCAGCCGCTGGGCGTGGTCGCGGGCATCACGCCGTTCAACTTCCCGGCCATGATCCCGCTGTGGAAGATGGGCCCCGCGCTGGTGTCGGGGAACGCCATGATCCTCAAGCCGTCCGAGCGCTGCCCGACCACGTCGATGATGCTGGCCGAGCTTTTGCAGGAAGCGGGCCTGCCCGACGGCGTGCTCCAGGTCGTGAACGGCGACAAGGAAGTGGTCGACGCGATCCTGGACAACGAGACGATCCAGGGCGTGGGCTTCGTGGGCTCCACCCCGATCGCGCAGTACATCTATGGCCGCGCGGCCACCAACGGCAAGCGCGCCCAGTGCTTCGGCGGCGCCAAGAACCACATGATCGTCATGCCCGACGCGGACCTCGACAAGGCCGCCGACGCGCTGGTCGGGGCGGGCTTCGGCGCGGCCGGCGAACGCTGCATGGCGATCTCGGTCGCGGTGCCGGTGGGCAAGGAAACCGCCGACCGCCTGATCGAAAAGCTCACCCCCAAGGTCGAGGCGCTGAAGGTCGGTCCCTACACCTCGGAAGAGGACGTGGACTACGGCCCCGTCATCACCGCGCAGGCCAAGGAGCGGATCGAGGGGCTGATCTCCTCGGGCGAGAAACAGGGCGCGACGCTCGTCACGGACGGCCGCGGCTTCTCGCTCCAGGGCTACGAGGACGGCTTCTACGTGGGCCCGACGCTCTTCGACAACGTGACCGAAGACATGGACATCTACCAGGAAGAGATCTTCGGCCCGGTGCTCTCGACCGTGCGCAAGGACAGCTACGAGGACGCGCTCGAGCTCGTCATGAAGAACCAGTACGGCAACGGCACGGCGATCTTCACCTCCGACGGCGACACGGCGCGCGACTTCGCCAGCCGCGTGAACGTGGGCATGGTGGGCATCAACTTCCCGATCCCGGTTCCGCTGTCCTACTTCACCTTCGGCGGCTGGAAGAAGTCGGCCTTCGGCGACCTCAACCAGTACGGCCCCGATGCGTTCCGCTTCTACACCCGGACCAAGACCGTGACCGAGCGCTGGTTCTCGGGCATCAAGGAAGGCGGAGAATTCGCTTTCAAAGCGATGGACTGACGATGTAGTCTGACCCTGCGCCCCGGCCGTCCGGGGCGCAGGATTTTTTTCGGGCATTCTTTCCGGAACGACGTTGGGTACGAGTTCGCAACCGATATTTGAAAGCGCGCGAACATGTCGATCAGCATCTTCACCTCTCCCCAGAGCCACGCGCAGTTCGTGCGCTGCTCCGACGTCCTCACCCTCGAAGAGATGGTCACCCAGGTCTCGCGGTTCCTGGACGACCCCGTCGACAATGCCACGATGCGCTGCGTCGTGGACCTGAGCCCGGTGGTCGACTTCGACCTCACCTTCGCGGACATCCAGCGTTTCCTGCCCTACCTGCAACGCCTCGCGCGCTCGAACGCCGCGACGCTCGACCTGGCGCTCGTCTCGCCGCGGGCGGCGGCGCGGGCGATCTCGATGGTCTTCCAGATCCTCACCCGACGCGACCCGAACATCACCGTGACGGCCCACCGCACGGTGCCCGCCGCGATCCGTGCCGTCGGCATGTCCCGGCGCGACCTGACGGACCGCGTCTGGCTCGACGCGAGCTGATCACATCGGCTTGATCCTGCCGATACGTCCGCAAAGTTCAATTGATCGACGGCGCGCCTGCGCTAGAACGGGCGGACACAGGCAGAATACAGGTTTCACCATGACACGCACGCTGACCCGCCGGGGGCTTCTGGCCGCCGCCTCCGCACTCCCGTTCGTCGCCCCCGCGATCCTGCGCGCGCAATCGGCCGAGGCCGAGATCGTCGGGGCCGACGACGAAACCACGAACACCGTGGTCCGCCGCAACGCCTCCTCGTTCCGCACGATGGACTGGCGCGATCATTTCGAGACGCTCGGCAAGGGCGCGATCGTCTGTGACACGGTTTCGCGCGCGCTGCATTTCTGGAATTCGGACGCCTCGATCTACAAGCTCTACCCGACCTCCGTGCCGCGCACCGACGAGCTGACCAAGCGCGGCTACACCGAGGTGGTGCGCAAGAAGGTCGGCCCGACCTGGACGCCCACGCCCTCGATGCACGAGCGCTTCCCCGACCTGCCCGACGTCATGCCCGCCGGCCCCGACAACCCGCTGGGCACACACGCGATGTACCTGGCCTGGCCGGCCTACCTGATCCACGGCACCCACGACACGCGCAAGATCGGGCGCCGGTCGTCGGACGGCTGCATCGGGCTTTACAACGAGAAGATCGCCGAGCTCTTCGAGCTGACCGAGATCGGCACGCAGGTGCGGCTGGTCTGACCCTTTCGTCGGGGGTGGAGGTTACGCCCCGCTTCGGTATCATGGACGCCCGGCAGCCGATCTGGTGCGCCGGGCGTTCGTTCTTCAAGGGGGAGCCATGCCGGCCCATTACCGGATCATCGCCGCGCGCAACCTGGTCTACGTGCGCTACGACGGTGTCGCCACGCTTGCGCAGGCCGAGATGCTCCAGACCCGCTACGTGAACGACCCCGACCGGCGCGCCGGTCAGCGCTACCTCATCGACCTGTCCCCGATCACCGACTGGGAACGCGATTTCCTGGGCCTGATGAAATTCCAGGCCGCGACCGCCCGTGAACTCGTCGTGGGGCAGGATGCGGCGATGATGATGGTCTTCTACGTGCGCCCGGGGCCGTCGATGGACCTCGCGCGCCACATGACCCAGACCTGGGAGGGCGTTCCCGAGACCATGGTGACCTTCCAGACCACGCAGGAAGACGCGCTGTCGATCCTGGGGCTGAACGAAACCTCCTTCGACGATCTTCTCGCCACGGTCGAGTGATCGCGGCTTGCGGCAAATGCCGTTTGCGCGCAGGCTTGGAGCGTCGGAGATCGGGAGGGGCGGATGGCGAAGGAACTGCCAAGCTTCAGCATCGGTATCGAAGAGGAATACCTGCTGGTCGATACCGCCACCTTCGACCTGGCCGAACCGCCCCGCGCCCTGATGGCGGCCTGCGAGGACGAGCTCGACGACCAGGTCAGCCCCGAATTCCTGCAATGCCAGATCGAGATCGGCACCCATGTCTGCGCGGGCGTGTCTGAGGCGCGCGACGACCTGCGCCACCTGCGGCAGGTGGTGGCCAAGCACGCCGCCGACCACGGGCTCGCCCCGATCGCGTCCGGTTGTCACCCGTTCTCGGACTGGAAGCGCCAGCATCACACCGACAAGGAACGCTACAACGACCTGCGCCGTGACCTGGGCGGTGTCGCGCGCCGTCTCCTCATCTGCGGCATGCATGTCCACGTCGGCATCCCGGACCCCGAGGACCGGATCGACGTGATGAACCAGCTGTCCTACTTCCTGCCCCACATCCTGGCTCTGTCGGCCTCCTCCCCCTACTGGCAGGGTGAGGATACGGGGCTTGCCTCCTACCGGCTCACCGTCTTCGACAACCTGCCCCGCACCGGCCTGCCGCCCAAGCTGTGGAGCTGGGCGGAGTTCCAGCGCACGGTCGATGCCATCGTCGAGCTTGAGCTGATCGAGGACGCCTCGAAGATCTGGTGGGACCTGCGGCCCTCGGCCAAATTTCCCACGATCGAGACGCGGATCTGCGATGTCTGCCCCGACATCGAGACCGCGCTGACGCTGGCCGCGATCGTCCAGAGCCTCGCGCGGTACCTGTGGCGCATGAAGGAGCGCAACCAGCGCTGGCGCATCTACGACAATTTCCTGATTTCCGAGAACCGCTGGATGGCGCAGCGCTACGGCGCGTCGGGGGGCCTGATCGACTTCGGCCGGCGCGAGATCGTCCCCCTGCCCGACCTCGTCGAAGAGCTGATCGAATTGCTCACCGAGGACGCCGAGGCGCTGGGATGCCTGACCGAGCTCGAAGCCGCCCGCGCGATCCTGGCCAAGGGCACCTCGGCCACCCGCCAGCGCCGGGTCTTCGCCGACTCCGTGGAGGCCGGGCTGACGCGCGAGGAAGCCTTGCGCGAAGTGGTCCGGTCGCTGACGGAGGAGTTTCACGAGGGGCTCTGAGGGCCCCACCGCTTTGCACTGATGCAAAGGCCCTTTGGGGAAATGACCCTTGTGCTTTGCGAAAGTCTTGGCACACTCCGCAATTGAACCAGTGTTCATTTCCAGCCGGGAGGAGAGGATGGATTTCGCGCTCACGGAAGAGCAGGAGGCCATTTTCGAAATGGCCCACGGCTTCGGCCAGGACAACATCGCACCCCATGCCCAGGAATGGGAACAGCAAGGCACCATTCCGAAGGATCTGTGGCCCAAGGTGGCCGAGCTCGGGCTGGGCGGCATCTACGTCTCCGAGGAGCACGGCGGCTCGGGCCTGAGCCGGCTCGACGCGACGCTCGTCTTCGAAGCGCTCGCGATGTCCTGCCCCTCGGTCGGCTCGTTCCTGTCGATCCACAACATGTGCGGCGGCATGATCGACAAGTTCGGCACGGACGAGGACAAGGCCCGGTGGCTGCCCGACCTGTGCGCGATGACCAAGGTCTTCTCCTATTGCCTGACCGAACCCGGTTCGGGCTCCGACGCGGCCGCGCTGCGCACGAAGGCCGAGAAGACGAACGAAGGCTGGAAGCTCAACGGCACCAAGGCGTTCATCTCCGGCGGCTCCTATTCCGACTGCTACCTCAGCATGGTGCGCACCGGCGACGACAGCCCCAAGGGGATCTCGGCGATGGTGATCGAGGACGGTGCGCCGGGGCTGTCCTTCGGCGGGCTCGAGTCGAAGATGGGCTGGCGTTCCCAGCCCACCGCGCAGGTGCAGTTCGACGACTGCCTCGTGCCGCACGAGAACCTCATGGGCGAAGAAGGACGCGGCTTTTCCTACGCGATGGCCGGGCTCGACGGCGGGCGCCTGAACATCGCGGCGTCCGCCTTGGGCGGCGCGCAGGCGGCGCTCGACATGACGCTGGCCTACATGGGCGAGCGCAAGGCCTTCGGAAAGACCATCGACCAGTTCCAGGCGCTCCAGTTCCGGCTTGCCGAGAACGAGATCAAGCTCCAGTCCGCGCGCACCTTCCTGCGCCAGGCCGCCTGGAAGCTCGACCAGGGCACGCGCGACGCGACCAAGTTCTGCGCGATGGCCAAGATGTTCGTGACCGACGCAGCCTTCGACGTGGCCAATGACTGCCTCCAGCTTCACGGCGGCTACGGCTACCTGGCCGACTACGGGATCGAGAAGATCGTGCGTGACCTGCGGGTGCACCAGATCCTCGAGGGCACGAACGAGATCATGCGGCTCATCGTCAGCCGCCAGATGCTGGCCGACCGGGGGTAATATGACCGAAGTATCCATCCGCAAGATGGGCCGCGCCGGCCGGATCACCCTGACCCGCCCCAAGGCGCTGAATTCGCTGAGCTACCAGATGTGCCTCGACATCGAGGCGGCGCTCGACGACTGGCGCGAAGACGACGCGGTCGACCTCGTGGTGATCGACGCCGAGAGCGACAAGGCGTTCTGCGCGGGCGGTGACATCCAGGCGATGTACGAACACGGGCTCAAGGGCGACTATGCGTTCGGCCGCACGTTCTGGCGTGACGAGTACCGGATGAATGCCAAGATCGCGGAATACCCGAAACCCATCGTCGCCTTCATGCAGGGCTTCGTCATGGGCGGCGGGGTCGGCGTGGGCGGCCATGCCCGCATCCGCGTGGTGGGTGAGACGACACAGGTCGCGATGCCCGAAACCGGCATCGGGCTCGCCCCCGACGTGGGCGGCACCTACCTGTTGTCGCGCGCGCCGGGCAAGCTGGGCGAATACCTGGGCGCCACGTCCCTGCGCATGAACGCAGGCGACGCGATCCACGCGGGCTTCGCCGACCACTACATCGAGCGCGAGTTCTGGCTCGACCTGATCGCGCAGCTCGAGGAGACCGGGGACGCGGGCCTCGTGGCCCCGGCCGCGACCACCCCGCCCGAGGCGCCCCTCAAGCGCGCGCAGGAAGAGATCGACCGGCTCTTCGACGGCACCCCCGTCGAGATCGCCGCCAAGGTCGACGCCGCCGACACCGAGTTCGGCCAGTCCGCCGCCAAGGCGCTGCGCCGTGCCTCGCCGTTGTCGGTGTGCTGCACGCTGGCCAACATCGCGCGCGCACGTAACGTGGACACGGTGCGCCAGGTCCTGGCCTTCGAATACGAATACACCTACCGCTCGATGGAACACGGCGACTTCCTGGAAGGAATCCGCGCCCAGATCATCGACAAGGACCGCGATCCAAAGTGGCGCCACGCGCGCATCGAGGACGTGAGCGAGGAGGACGTGGCCCGCATGCTCGCCCCGCTCGGCGAGGACGCACTCAGCATCTGAGGGAGGATGACATGAAGATCGGATTTATCGGACTGGGCAACATGGGCGGCCCGATGGCCGCCAACCTGGCCGCCGCCGGACACGAGGTGACGGGCTTCGACCTCGCCGCCCCCATGCCCGAGGGCGTGACCAAGGCGGACACCGCGGCGGATGCCGCCAAGGGCGCCGAGGTGGTGATCACGATGCTCCCCAACGGCGACATCCTGCGCAAGGTCGCGGCCGAGATCATCCCGGTGATGGACAAGGGCGCCTGCCACGCCGATTGCTCGACCGTCGACGTGGACAGCGCGCGCGCCGTGGCCGACCAGGCGATAGAGGCCGGGCTCCTGGCCGTCGACGCGCCCGTCTCCGGCGGTGTCGGCGGCGCGGCCGGCGGCACGCTCACTTTCATGGCGGGCGGCTCCGAGGAGGCGTTCGACAAGGTCAAGCCGCTCTTCGACATCATGGGCCAGAAAGCCGTGCATTGCGGCCCTTCGGGCAACGGCCAGGCCGCGAAGATCTGCAACAACATGATCCTGGGCGCGACCATGATCGTCACCTGCGAGGCCTTCGCGCTGGCCGACAAGCTGGGCCTCGACCGGCAGGCGATGTTCGACGTGGTCTCGACCTCGTCCGGCCAGAGCTGGTCGATGAACACCTACTGCCCGGCCCCGGGCGTCGGACCGAAAAGCCCCGCCGACAACGACTACAAGCCGGGCTTCGCCTCCGATCTCATGCTCAAGGACCTGCGCCTTGCCATGCAGGCCGCCGAGAGCGCCGATGCCGACACGCCGCTGGGCGAAGCAGCGATGGAGCTCTACGCGCGGTTCGTGGAGCAGGAAGACGGCGCGGGCACGGATTTCTCCGCCATGCTGCCCCGGTTCGAAAAACGCGGACATGGCTGAGCCTGCGCGCAGATAACACATGCAGGATCATGAATTATCGTGCTATCCTGAAGACGCGCGGGCGTTTTCAGGAAAGGACCTGTTCATGTTCAAGACCAATGAGGGATCGCTGGACCGGATCATCCGGGTGGCGCTGGGTGTCATCCTTGTCGGTGTCTTCATCGCCTACCAGGGCACCACGCTGGGATGGGTGGCCCTTGTCGTGGGGGTCGTGGCACTTTTCACCGGGGTGACCGGATGGTGCGCGATCTATTCGGTGCTGGGCATCTCGACCTGCAAGATGAAGACCTGAGGGCGATCGTCCGCTGACGCAGGCGACCCGGGCGGGGGCGTTGCCCCCGCAATCCCGGCGTGAACGGGATCGGAAAGATCATGCGCCCTGAGCGCGCAGGACTGCCGGGAGGGTTTCGGGAAGGTCCTCGGCGATGAGGCCGGGGCCGAAGCGGCGCGCGGCCTCGACATGCAGCCAGGCGGCCTGCGAGGCGGCCGTGAGCGGGAAGAGACCCCGCGCGAGGAGACCCGCGATGAGCCCCGTCAGAACGTCACCCGCCCCGGCGGTGGCAAGCCAGGGCGCCGCGCGGTCATAGGCGGCGCAATGGATGCGCGCGGCCCCGGTTTGGGACGCGATCACGGTGTCCATCCCCTTGTATAGCACGGTGCACCCGGCCCGCGCCGCCGCCTCGCGCGTGGCATCGAGCTTGGAATAGGCCGGGCCGCGTTCCGCAGGCGCAGAAAGCCTGTCGGCAAGGTCCGGGAAGAGCCGCGCGAACTCGCCCCCGTGCGGCGTGAGCACGCAGGCCGGGTGAAGCTGCGCGAAGAGCGCGTCGGGGTCGTCCGCGAAGGCCGTGAGCGCGTCGGCGTCCAGGACGGTGGCGCGCCGCGCCTCCAGCGCGGCGATGGCGAGGTCGCGGGCGCGGTCGGGACCAAGGCCGGGGCCGAGCGCGAGCGCGTTCAGACGGTCGTCGCCGAGCATCTCGGTGAGGGCCGCGCCGTCTTCCACGTCCCTGAGCATGATCGCGGTGAGCTGCGCCGCGCATTCTGCCATCGCGTCGCGTGGCGCGCCCAGCGTGACCAGGCCCGCCCCCACGCGCAGCGCGGCCCGCGCGGCCAGGCGGGCGGCGCCCGTGCGGGTCGCCGGACCGGAAAGGACCAGCGCGTGGCCGTGGCCGTACTTGTGGCCCTGGTGTTTCTGAAACGCCCGCGGGTCGGGGGTGACGAGCCCGGTCTCCCCGCCGCCCGACGGCAGGCCTATGTCGTGGACCACAAGCGCGCCGCAGGCGGCCGGCCCCTCTGCCAGAACATGGCCCAGCTTGCGGGCGTGGAAGGTCACCGTGAGGTCGGCACGCATCAGCGCGCCCTGCCCGATCCGGCGGCCCGAGTCGGCGCAGAGCCCCGTGGGAATGTCCACCGCGACGACAGCCGGCCCATCGGAGAGGTCGGGCAGCGGCAGGGCAACGGGGCGCGTGAGCCCGGTGCCGAAAAGCGCATCGATGGCGAGCTCGTAGCGCGCGACGTCGAGGCCGCGCTCCAGCGCCTGTTCGAGGTCATGCGTCTCGCCCAGCTCCGACCAGCGCTGCGCGTTCGCCTTCGCATCCGGCGGCAGCTTCTCGGGACTGCCGAAGAGGAACAGGTCGACCTGCCATCCGGCCGTCTTCAGCAGCCGGGCGATGACGAACCCGTCGCCCCCGTTGTTGCCCGGCCCCGCCAGAACGAGCGCACGCCCCGGCGCGGCCGCACGGTCCGGCCAGCGTGCGCGGATCGCGTCCACCACGCCCTGCCCGGCCCGTTCCATGAGCGTGAGTCCGGTGACCGAACCGGCCTCGATCGCCTCGGCTTCGATGGCGCGCATTTGGGCAGCGGTCAGGGTCTCGTACATGGCAGGCGCCCGTATTGTTTGCAGATCGCCCGGAGATGGAGCAGATTGCACAAATATTGTGCAACTGCACTGGAATCCGCTCCGCGCTTGGTTTACCCCGAGCCTATCCAATTGTCGCCCACAGTGAGAAGTGGTCAGTGGGCGTCGAACCTGATTTCCGGAGGGGGAGCCCATGAAAAAAATCGAAGCCATCATCAAACCCTTCAAGCTCGACGAAGTGAAAGAAGCGCTCCAGGAGATCGGCGTACAAGGTCTTTCGGTGATCGAGGTGAAGGGCTTCGGTCGGCAGAAAGGGCACACGGAGCTCTACCGCGGTGCCGAATACGTCGTGGATTTCCTGCCGAAAGTGAAGATCGAAGTGGTGCTTCCCACCGATCAGGTCGACAGCGCCATCGAGGCCATCGTCGGCGCCGCCAAGACCGACAAGATCGGCGACGGCAAGATCTTCGTCTCGCCCGTCGAGCAGACGATCCGCATCCGCACCGGCGAAACCGGCCACGACGCCATCTAACCCGCTGAATTTCTCAACAACTCAACACAGGGGAAAGAGAACCACTATGAGCAACGCTGACGTTCTCAAACTCATCAAGGACGAGGATATCGCCTACGTCGACATCCGCTTCACCGATCCGCGCGGCAAGCTGCAGCACGTGACCGTGATGTCCGACCAGGTCGACGAAGACTTCCTCGAAGAAGGCTTCATGTTCGACGGTTCGTCCGTCGCCGGCTGGAAGTCGATCGAAGCCTCGGACATGAAACTCATGCCCGATTCCGAAAGCGTGTACATCGACCCGTTCTACGCCGAGAAGACGCTCGCCGTGCACTGCTCGATCGTCGAGCCCGACACCGGCGAACCCTACGAGCGCGACCCGCGCGGCACCGCCGAGAAGGCCGAAGCCTACCTGAAGTCCTCGGGCATCGGCGACGCCGCGTTCTTCGGCCCGGAAGCCGAATTCTTCCTGTTCGACGACGTGAAATACTCGGTCGCCCCGAACAAGGTCGGCTACGAGATCGACGCCGACGGCGCCGCCTGGAACACCGACACCGACTTCGAGATGGGCAACCTGGGCCATCGCCCCGACTACAAGGGCGGCTACTTCCCGGTGAACCCGTCCGATGACGGCCAGGACATCCGCTCGGAAATGCTGACCACGATGAAGATGATCGGCATGAAGGTGGACAAGCACCACCACGAGGTCGCGACGACCCAGCACGAGCTGGGCCTGATCTTCGACTCGCTGACCAAGCAGGCCGACGAGCTTCAGAAGTACAAGTACGTCATCCACAACGTGGCCCTGTCCTATGGCCGTTCGGCGACCTTCATGCCGAAGCCGATCAAGGGCGACAACGGGTCCGGCATGCACGTGAACATGTCGATCTGGAAGGACAACAAGCCGCTCTTCGCCGGTGACAAGTACGCCGACCTGAGCCAGGAGGCGCTCTACTTCATTGGCGGCATCCTGAAGCACGCCAAGACGCTGAACGCCTTCACCAACCCGTCGACCAACTCCTACAAGCGCCTGATCCCGGGCTTCGAAGCCCCGGTCCTGCGCGCCTACTCGGCCCGCAACCGTTCGGGCTGCGTGCGGATCCCGTGGACGGAATCGCCGAAGGCCAAGCGCGTGGAAGCCCGCTTCCCGGACCCGGCCGCGAACCCCTACCTGTGCTTCGCCGCTCTCCTGATGGCCGGCCTCGACGGCATCAAGAACAAGATCGACCCGGGCCCGTCCTCGGACAAGAACCTGTACGATCTTCCGCCGGAAGAGCTGCAGGGCATCCCGACGGTCTGCGGCTCGCTGCGCGAGGCGCTGGAATCGCTGGCCGACGACCACGACTTCCTGCTGGCCGGCGACGTCTTCACCAAGGACCAGATCGAGGGCTACCTCGAGCTCAAGTGGGAAGAAGTCTACGAGTTCGAGCACACCCCGCACCCGATCGAGTACAAGATGTACTACAGCTGCTAACCCATTCGGGTATCAGCGAAAATTCGAAGGGCGCCCCCGTCGGGGCGCCCTTTTTTCGTGCCCGCGGGCGCGCGGAATGTGTCAGGCGTGGCGCGAAAAGGCCCGCAAGCGTGCCGAATGTCTCCCCACTGGCGCCACGGTCGCGCGGCAGGGTCCGGGCCATAGAACAGGCCACAAGGCCGCGACACGAGCAGAACAGGCATGATCAAGACCCCGCACAGCGCCCCCGCGCGCAGCGCCACCGCGCCCGGCTGACCGGCCGCCGCCCGAAGCGATTCCCGGCTCTCGTCCGGGGCCTCACAGGCGGCGAAAGGACCGGCCCACGCGCGATGAAATGTGGCGAATTAAGGCAGTTGACGCCGCGTCTCCCCGCCGAAAGACGGTAGGGTTATCCCCACCTGTGTCTGAATATGGGCGGCAACAATCCGTTTCCGCCAAGTTTCCACCGTCTCGCAACCGCATTGAAATCCGATAAAGGTCTTGTTCGAGAGAACATGGTCAGGAGGGCGCAACGTCCGACCAGGCAATCCACAGGGCCTTGGTCGACGCACCCTCATTTCTTGGGCGATCCGCGCGGACAGCGCTGGATCGCCCCTTTTTTTCAGTCGTCGGAAAAGGTGTAGCGCGCCCAGACGCCCCAGTGGTCGGAGCCGAGCCTGGGCAGGCGCTCGGTCACGCCCGCGGCTCCGGAGGCGAGCACGTGGTCGATCTGCACGCGCAGGAGCCCGCCCACGGCCGCGAAGGTCACGAAGCTGCGGCCCACCCGGCGCACGTCGGCCGCGCGCGCGAAGACGTCCACGCTTTCGGCCCAGGGCACCACGTTGAAGTCGCCGCCCACCGCCTTGGGCCCCTCCAGAGCGGCCAGTTTCGGGGCCATCGCCTCCACCTGCCGGGCGTTCGGGTAGGGATAGACCCACCGAAGATGCACGGTGAGTACCCAGAGCGGCCCGTCAGGCCCCTCGACCTGCATCCCGCCCAGCTGCCCGTCGCAGAACGCCGTGCCCTCGATCATCGGCCAGCGCGCGTAGGCGGCGATCCCGACGCCGTCGGCGCAATGCACATGGGCCGGGTAATCGCGGGCGAGTTCATCGAGGATGTTGGCGGAGCGTCCCTTCGCCTCCTGGAAGGTGATGATGTCGGGCTTGCGGGCGCGCACGTCGTCGAGCACCTCGGAAGGGTCGTCGTTATGGAATTGCAGGTTCTTCTGGTAATGGGTCACGACCGGACCGGCGCCGTCGAGCGCGGCGGCGTCCTGGTCGATCACCGGCAGGATTCCGGCGGTCGCGACCACGCCGAGCCCGACCACGAGGTTCAGGCCCCCGGCCTGGCGTTGCCCGAAATAGAGCATCGCCGCGCCCAGCACGATGAGCGGGCCGGCGAAGTAGAGCCGAAACACCGCGATGGTGTCGCCCACGGGGTGCAACCGTCCCAGGTAGCCCGCGAGGATCAGCACCAGGCAAACCCCGGCGACCGCGCGCGGCACGATATGCCATGAACCTTTCATGGTCTTTGAATACGACGCCCCCTGCCCCAAGAAAACGCGAAATCGCGTGATGGCGGCGCGGCTTGCGCATCGGCGCGCCGCCCGGCACGCTGCGCCCGACACGACACCGCAGGGAGGCGCCCGTGACGACCGAGAAATTCACCTTCGAGGGCCATGACGGATCGCAGCTGGCCGCCCGGCTCGACCTGCCCGCGGGCAAGGTCCGTGCCACCGCGCTTTTCGCGCATTGTTTCACCTGCTCGAAGGATATCCTGCCCGCTCGCCGCATCGCGCGCCGCCTGACCGCAGCCGGCATCGCCGTGCTGCGTTTCGATTTCACCGGGCTGGGCCACAGCGAGGGGGAGTTCGCCAACACCACCTTCACCTCGAATGTGAGCGATCTCGTGAAAGCCGCGCAGGCGTTGGGGGAGCGTGACCTCGCCCCCACGATGCTCATCGGGCACTCGCTGGGCGGTGCGGCGGTCCTGAAGGCTGCGCACGACATCGGCGGCGTGCGTGCCGTGGTCACGCTGGGCGCGCCCTTCGCGCCGGACCACGTGACCCACAACTTCGCCGACAAGCTCGACGAGATCACCCGCCACGGCAAGGCGGAAGTCGACCTGGGCGG
This sequence comes from Maritimibacter harenae, assembly GCF_009882975.1. Classification (GTDB taxonomy): domain Bacteria; phylum Pseudomonadota; class Alphaproteobacteria; order Rhodobacterales; family Rhodobacteraceae; genus Maritimibacter; species Maritimibacter harenae. Next base: position 317,890 of record NZ_WTUX01000011.1, on the reverse strand, counting down.
GCGCACCTTCACCATCGGTCACGACTTCGTCGAGGACATCCGGGCCGAGAAACTCACGCCCGCGATCCGCGACCTGAAGGCCGCGCTTCTCATCATGCACGCGCCGCGGGACGAGGTGGTGGGCATCGAAAATGCCGAGGCGATCTTCCGCGCCGCGATGCATCCGAAAAGCTTCGTGACGCTCGACGACGCCGATCACCTGATCTCGCGCGGGGACGACGCGGAATACGCGGCCTCGGTGATCGCGGCCTGGTCGGCGCGCTACCTTGGCGCCCCGGAGACCGACACCTCCGAGACCGTGCCCGAGGGCGTGGTGCGGGTGCGCGAGGCCGACCCGGACGGGTTCCTGCAGGACGTGACTCACGGGCCACATCACCTGCTGGCCGACGAACCTGTGGATTTCGGCGGCACCGACCGGGGCCTGTCGCCCTACGGTTTCCTGTCGGCCGGGCTCGGGGCCTGCACCTCAATGACGATGCGGATGTATGCGCGGCGCAAGGGCTGGCCCGTCACCGACATCCAGGTCGACGTGAGCCACGCGAAGGTGCATGCCAAGGACGCCGAAGAGGGCAGCGCGTCGCAGAAGGTCGACACCTTCCGGCGCGAGATCCGGCTGTCGGGCGACCTGACCAATGAGCAGCGCGACCGGCTGATCGAGATCGCCGACAAATGCCCGGTTCACAAGACCCTGCACCAGGGCAACCGGATCATCACCGAGACCGTGGAATAGCCGGTCCCCCGGCTGCTCGCGCTTTCAGCTTGACCTTGCCGCGCGGCGCGGACAAACCACCGCGCATGGGCACCGGAAGACTGACAATCGACCTCGACGCGCTGGCCGCCAATTGGCGTTCGCTGGACGCGAAAACCGCGACGAACGTGCAGACCGCCGCCGTGATCAAGGCGGACGGCTACGGTCTGGGCGCGGACCGCGTTGCGCGCACACTGGCGGCTGCCGGCGCACGGCGTTTCTTCGTGGCCGTCGCCGAGGAAGGCGCCAAGGTGCGCGAAGCGCTGGGACCCGGCCCCGAGATCTCGGTCTTCGGCGGCCACATGGCCGGCGACGCGCAGATGATCGCGGACCTCGGCCTGATCCCGATGCTGAACTCGGTCGACCAGCTGACCCGGCATTTCGAGGCGCTTCCGAACCACCCGTTCGGCATCCAGCTCGACTCGGGCATGAACCGGCTGGGCATGGAGCCCGCCGAATGGGCCGCGGTGCGCGACATCGCGCTGGCCGCGCAGCCCCGGCTGATCATGTCGCACCTCGCCTGCTCGGACGAGCCGGGACACGACATGAACCCGCAACAGCTGCAGGCTTTCATCGAGATGACGGCGGAGACCGGCGTGCCGCTGTCGCTGGCGGCGACCGGTGGCATCCTCTTGGGCCCCGACTACCATTTCGACCTGACACGCCCGGGGATCGGTCTTTACGGCGCGCGCCCCTTCGAGGACGCGCAGCTCGTAGTCTACCTCGATATCCCGGTGATCCAGGTCCGCGACCTCGTCGCCGGGGAAACCGTCGGCTACGGCAACAGCTGGACCGCCGACGGGCGCCGGCGCATCGCCACGGTCGCGGGCGGCTATGCCGACGGGATCACGCGTCACCTGTCCAACACGGGCGTGTTCTTCCACGGCGACGTGCCCTGCCCGATCGTGGGCCGTGTGTCGATGGACCTGATCGGCGTGGACATCACCCATCTCGAGGACACGCCCGAGGCGCTGACGCTGCTGGGACCGCACCAGACCGTGGACGACATCGCCGACACGACCGGCACCATCGGCTACGAGATCCTGACCGAGCTGGGGCACCGCTATGCCCGCAGCTACCACAGAGGGCAATCGTGACCCGGGGGCTCCTGCCCCTTGCATGGATCGGGCGCGCGGCCCTCGGGATCACGCGCCGCATCGGATCGGTCACCCTCTTCTTCCTCGCCGCCCTCGTCCGCATTCCCGCCACGGTGCGCTACCCGCGCGAACTGGCGCGCGCCTTCCTCCAGGTGGGCTGGCTGTCGCTGCCCGTCGTCGGGCTGACGGCGGTCTTCACCGGCGCCGCGCTCGCGCTCCAGATCTACGCCGGTGGCGCGCGCATCTCGGCCGAGGCGGTGGTGCCCCAGATCGTGGCGATCGGGATCGTTCGCGAACTGGGCCCCGTCATGGTCGGCCTGATGATCGCGGCGCGCGTCACCTCCTCCATCGCCGCCGAGATCGCCACGATGAAGGTGTCCGAACAGGTCGACGCGCTAACCACGCTGTCCACCGACCCGATGACCTACCTTACCGCGCCCCGCCTGCTCGCGGGCCTCGTCACCGTGCCGATCCTCGTGGCCATCGGCGACGTGCTGGGGCTGTTCGGCGGCTTCGCGGTGGCCACCGGGCAGCTCGGCTTCTCGGGGCCGTCCTACGTCACCACCAGCTGGAATTTTCTCGACCCGATCGACATGGTCCTGTCTCTCACCAAGGGCGCCGTGTTCGGGGCCATCGCCGTGACGCTCGCCTGCCACGCCGGTCTGAACGCGGGCCGCGGGGCGCAGGGCGTGGGGCTCGCCACGAAATCCGCCGTGCAAGCCGCCGCGATCCTCGTGCTCGCGGCCAACGTGGCGCTCACCGGGGCGTTCTTCGGCCAATGATCGCGCTCGAGCATATCTCCAAGCGCTTCGGCGAGAAGCAGGTGCTCGACGACATCTCGTTCGAGTTGGCCGACGGACGGAGCCTTGCGGTGCTGGGGCGTTCGGGCACCGGCAAATCGGTGCTGACGCGCATCATCCTGGGCCTCATCGCGCCGGACACGGGGCGGGTCACCATCGACGGGCAGAAGCTTACCCGCCGACGCCGGGCGACATTCCTCGAACAGACCGGCGTGCTGTTCCAGGGCGCGGCACTTTTCGACAGCATGAAGGTCTGGGACAACGTGGCCTTCCGCCTGCGCAACGGCCGCAAGCGGACGGGCCGGGCCGAGGCGCGCGACCGCGCGGTCGCCGCACTCGCACGGGTCGGGCTCGAGGAGCGCGTCGCCGATCTCTACCCCGCCGACCTGTCGGGGGGCATGCAGAAACGCGTGGGGCTCGCCCGGGCCATCGTGGGTGAGCCGAAATACCTGTTCTTCGACGAGCCGAACTCGGGCCTCGACCCGGTGACGGCAACCGACATCGACGCGCTGATCCGCGAACTGGTGACCGACCTCGGCGCCACCGCGATCACGATCACGCACGACATGGCCTCGATCCGGGCCATCGCCGACGAGGTGCTGCTGCTCGACGCGAGCCGCGCACGCTGGCACGGGCCGGTGGCCGACCTCGAGGGTGCCCAGGACGAGCTGCTGGCGCGCTTCCTGGCACGCTGAGGCTCTCGCAAACGCGCCGCCCCGCGCCTATCTGACCCCGATGCGCTGGACCCTCGCCCTCAACCTCGCCCTTCTCGTGCTTTTCCCCATTGCCTGGGTCGCGCCGCTCCTGCGGGCGGGGCTTAAACTACCGCTTCTGGGTCTCGACGAGATCAGCGTGATCTCGGGTCTCGTGGCGCTGTGGGACACCGACCGGCTCCTGGCCCTTCTCGTCGCGCTCTTCGCCGTCGTGGCCCCCGTCGCCAAGATCGCGCTGCTGGTGGCCGTGCAGGCCGGCAGGCTGGGGCCGCGCGCCCTGCCCGTGCTGCACTGGCTCGGCAAGCTCGCGATGGCCGACATCTTCCTGATCGCGCTCTACGTGGTCGTCATCAAGGGCGTGGCCATGACCCGGGTCGAGGTGGGCTGGGGGCTCTACCTCTTCACCTTCTGCGTCCTGGCCTCCCTCGCCCTGTCGTTCGGCGCGCGCCGGGGCTGAGCCTCAGAGCTTCGCCAGGGGCAAGGCCCGCGCCTGCCGGATCCAGTCCCGAAACCGCGCCTCGTCCAGCGGTTCGGCCTCGAACACATGCAGGTAGCGCACGTCGGGCTGTTTCGAGCCGACGGGCGGCAGTGGGTCCAGCGCGGCCCCCTGGAAGAAAGTCACCTTCACGTAGCGCGTCATGCAGTGGAAGGCGGTGAACCAGCCGTCGCCCGCAAAGCCGTAGAACGGCGTGTTCCACTTCACCGCCTTGTGGACCTCCGGCACCTCCGCGCAGATCAGCCGGTCGAGCTGTCGCCCGACATCCTGCTTCCACCCGGGCATCGCCGCCAGGTAGGCCTCGACCACCGCCGCGCCCTCGCCCTTGGCGATCCGGGGGTTGCCGCCCGACAGGCGTTTGGTTGTCTGCGTCATGGAATGCCTCCGATATCCGGAACCTAGCTTGCGCCCCCTGCCCGCCCAAGGCAAAACGACCGCATGGCCAAATCCACGACCACCTTCGTCTGCCAAGCCTGCGGCGCGACCACATCCAAATGGTCCGGGCGTTGCGATTCCTGCGGGGAATGGAACTCCATCGTGGAGGAAAAGCCGCTCTCGGCGGGTCCCGCGTCGAAATCGTTGGGGGCCGCGCGCGGGCGCACCGCCCCGCTCACGGACCTCTCGACCGAGGAAACGCCGCCGCCGCGCACGCTGTCGGGGCTCGATGAATTCGACCGGGTGCTGGGCGGCGGGCTCGTCCCCGCCTCCGCCGTCCTGGTGGGCGGCGATCCCGGTATCGGCAAATCCACGCTGCTCCTGCAGGCGGCCGCGCAATTCGCGCGAAGCGGGCTGAAAACGCTTTACGTTTCGGGCGAGGAAGCCTCGGCCCAGGTCCGGATGCGCGCCCAACGGCTCGGCCTGTCGGACGCGCCGGTGAAGCTCGCCGCGGAAACCAACCTGCGCGATATCCTCACCACGCTCGAGGAAGAGCGGCCCGGACTGGCCATCATCGACTCGATCCAGACCATGTGGGCCGACAACGTGGACAGCGCCCCGGGCAGCGTGAGCCAGGTGCGCGCGGCGGCCCACGAGCTCGTCACCTTCGCCAAGCGGCGGGGAATGGCCGTGATCCTGGTGGGCCACGTCACGAAGGAGGGCCAGATCGCCGGCCCCCGCGTGGTCGAGCACATGGTCGACACCGTGCTTTATTTTGAGGGCGAGCGCGGTCACCAGTTCCGCATCCTGCGCGCGGTCAAGAACCGCTTCGGCCCGGCCGACGAGATCGGGGTGTTCGAGATGACCGGCGGCGGGCTTTCCCAGGTCGCCAACCCCTCGGCCCTGTTCCTGTCGGACCGCGAAGAGCCGGCGCCGGGTGCGGCGGTCTTCGCCGGAATCGAGGGGACGCGGCCCGTTCTCGTGGAATTCCAGTGCCTTGTGGCGCCATCTTCACTCAGCCAGCCAAGACGATCGGTGCTGGGATGGGACGGCGGACGGCTGGCGATGATCCTTGCCGTGCTGGAGGCGCGCTGCGGAATCCCCTTCGCCGGCCTCGACGTCTACCTCAACGTGGCCGGGGGCCTGCGCGTGTCGGAACCGGCCGCCGACCTCGCCGTGGCCACCGCGCTCCTGTCGGCGCGCGAGGACGTGGCGATCGCGCGCGATATGGTCGTTTTCGGTGAAATCTCGCTCTCCGGGGCCCTGCGCCCGGTGGGCCAGACGGAAAACAGGTTGAAAGAAGCGCAAAAACTTGGTTTCACAACGGCGATCGCGCCCGCGCGGTCCAAGGCCGGCGACAAGCCCGGCCTGGCATTGAAATCGTATCCGGATCTGGCCGGTTACGTTGGCGACATGTTCGGCGCGGGTTGAGCGCGAGGGATAGGGGACACATCATGGACGGCTTCACGATTGTCGACGGTATCGTCGCACTGGTCATCCTCGTCTCGGCCGTCCTCGCCTATTCCCGCGGCTTCGTGCGCGAGGGCATGGCGATCGTCGGCTGGGTGGTCGCGGCCATCGTCGCCTACCTCTTCGCGCCCAAGTTCGTGCCGCTGATCAAGGAAATCCCGGTCCTGCGCGATTTCATCGCCGAAAGCTGCGAGCTGTCCGTGATCGCGAGCTTCGCGGGCGTCCTTGCGCTCGCCCTCGTCGTGGTTTCGCTCTTCACGCCGCTCTTCTCCAGCGTCGTGCAACGCTCGGCGCTTGGCGGCGTCGACCAGGCACTGGGATTCGTCTTCGGCGTGCTGCGTGGCATCCTGCTCGTGGCCGTGGCGCTCATCGTCTACGACAACGTGGTGACGGCGGACACGATCGCGGCGGTGGACAATTCGCGCTCCGCCAAGATCTTCGCCCGCACCACCGACAACCTCGACAACCAGATCCCCGAGGATGCCCCCGGCTGGATCGTGGCGCGTTACGAGGAACTGGTGTCGACCTGCACCACTCCCGCCACGAGCGAGTGAGGCGCGCGCGACACGCCCTCCGGGGCCTGTTTTCTCGCCTGCGGACATAAATCCGTTACAAATCACCCCACGCCCCGTGACACTACGGCAACCCTGCTCTAAGTAGGGGTCACTCCGCACACGGATTCGGATCTCTCGCCCATGTCTGCTGCCCGCCAGCCCGCCATGCCGCCCGCCCATCCCTTCGATGACGACAAGCTCAAGGAAGAATGTGGCGTTTTCGGTGTGATCGGCCTTACCGATGCCGCGAACTTCGTGGCCCTCGGCCTTCACGCATTGCAACACCGCGGGCAGGAAGCCGGCGGGATTGTCGCGCATGACCCCGAACAGGGGTTCAACTCGGCCCGCCGCTTCGGCTACGTCCGCGACAACTTCACCAAGCAATCGCTCATGGAAACGCTGCCGGGACCGCTTTCGATCGGTCACGTGCGCTACTCCACCGCCGGGTCGAAAGGCGCCGTCATCCGTGACGTGCAGCCGTTCTTCGGCGAGTTTTCGATGGGCGGCGCCGCGATCGCGCACAACGGCAACATCACCAATGCCGAGGAGCTGCGCCGCGAGCTGATCGAGCGCGGCTCGATCTTCCAGTCCTCCAGCGACTCGGAATGCATCATCCACCTGATGGCGCGCAGCCTGCAGAAACATGCCGCCGAGCGGCTCGAGGACGCGCTGCGCCGGGTCGAGGGGGCGTTCTCCGTCGTGGCCATGACGCGCACCAAGCTGATCGGCGTACGCGACCCGTTGGGCGTGCGCCCGCTGGTGCTGGGCCGGCTCGGCGACGGCTGGGTCCTGTCGTCGGAAACCTGCGCCCTCGACATCATCGGCGCCGAGTTCGAGCGCGAGATCGAGCCGGGCGAGATGGTCGTCATCACCGACAAGGGCGTGGAAAGCCGCCACCCCTTCCGGCCGCAGAAGTCGCGCTTCTGCATCTTCGAACACGTCTATTTCTCGCGCCCCGACTCGATCATCGGGGGCCGCTCGGTCTATGAGACGCGCCGCCAGATCGGCGTGGAGCTCGCACGAGAGAACCCGGTGGATGCCGACCTCGTCTGCCCCGTGCCCGACAGCGGCACGCCGGCGGCCATCGGCTTCAGCCAGGAATCGGGCATTCCCTACGCGATGGGGATCATCCGCAACCAGTACATGGGCCGGACCTTCATCGAGCCGACCGAGCAGATCCGTAACATGGGTGTGCGCCTCAAGCTCAACGTGAACCGCGCCCTGATCCGCGGCAAACGCGTGATCCTGGTCGACGACTCGGTCGTGCGCGGCACCACCAGCCGCAAGATCAAGGACATGATCCTCGATGCCGGGGCGAAGGAGGTGCATTTCCGCATCGCGAGCCCGCCGACCGCTTGGCCGTGCTTCTACGGCGTCGACACGCCGCAGCGCGAAAAGCTCCTGGCCGCCAACATGTCGGAAGACGAGATGTGCGACTACCTGGGCGTCGACAGCCTGCGTTTCATCTCGCTTGACGGGCTCTACCGGGCCGTGGGCGAGGCGCAGGGGCGTGACCCGGCATCGCCGGCCTATTGCGACGCCTGCTTCTCGGGAGAATACCCGGTCGCGCCGCGCGACATGCTGGCCAAGGGTTTCGAACTGAAAGCCGCCGAATAACCTTCAAAACAACGGCATGACGGTGCCCTGTCGGCATCTTTCTGCGCATGCGAATGGACGGGATGGGCCAATTGCAGCCCATCCGCCGAAGCCCCCCTTTTCTCCGGCGTGAACGTGGTGTTTACCCCACGCCGCTAGTTTCGAGCGAGATCCACTCCCTCGCAGAACCAGAGGTACAAAGATGGCAAACACCACCGCGTCCCACACCGGGGACGGGACCGCTCCCCTCGTGGCGCAACATGCGACCAAGGCGGGCGAACTTCGGCTCGACCAGATCCAGCTGATCGGCATCGCGGGCAAGCCCGGTGAGATGACCGCGCTCTTTCGCATGACGAAAGGCGACATCATGCGCGTGTCCGAGGGCGATGAAAGCCCCATCGGCAGCATCCACGAGATCAGCGATGCGGGCGTCGTCGTCACCCGGTCGAACGGCAATTCCATCTTCATCCCGCCGATCCCGGTGGGCTGACCCCTTTGGGGGTCGCGCTGGGGCCGCAGGAATTCACACCTGCGGCCCTGCCACGCACTGGACAGCCTCCAACACGAATGAGATACCGCGGGCAAACGTCAACGGAGTGACGCATGCCCGACAAGATCGCCCTCATCACCGGCGCCTCGCGCGGCCTTGGCGCCGCCCTGGCGCTGGAACTGGCCCCCACCCACCACGTCGTCGCCGTGGCGCGCACCACCGGCGCGCTCGAGGAACTCGACGACCGCATCAAGGCGGCCGGGGGCGAGGCGACGCTGGCGCCGATGGACGTCACGAACGGCGAAGCGATGGCCCAGCTCTGCCGCGCGATCCACGATCGCTGGGGCCGGGTCGACCTCTGGGCGCACACGGCGATCGAAGCGCAGCAGCTCATGCCCACCGATCACGTCGCACTGGCCGAGAAGGACTGGGAGAAATCCGTGGCGGTCAACCTCGACGCCACCGCGCGGCTGATCGCCTTCGTCTCGCCGCTCCTTGGCGAACAGGGCACCGCGGCCTTCTTCCACGACAACCACGCGGGCGAGAAGTTCTTCGGTGCCTACGGGGCGACCAAGGCCGGGCAGATGGCGCTGGCGCGCAGCTGGCAGGCGGAGCGCGAGAATATCGGACCCTCCGTGCGCATCCTGGAACCCGCGCCGCTCGCCACCGCCATGCGCGCGCGTTTCCACCCCGGCGAGGACCGCGACACGCTCACGAAACCGGCCGACGAGGCCAAAAGGCTGTTGCCCGAGCTCCTCGCCTGATCACGCATTGCGCACCTGTCTTGTGACCGTTCCAAGCCTGACCTATTGAGAGATCAGGGCTAACGGGGGCACCATGCGCATTCTCATCACGAACGACGACGGCATCAACGCACCGGGGCTTGCCGTGCTCGAGGCGATCGCCACCGAGGTCGCGGGAGCCGGGGGCGAGGTCTGGACCGTCGCGCCCGCCTTCGAGCAATCCGGCGTCGGCCATTGCATCAGCTATTCGCGCCCCATGCTGGTGGCCGAGCTCGGCCCCCGCCGTTTCGCCGCCGAAGGCAGCCCCGCCGACTGCGTGCTGGCGGGCATTGGCGACATCCTTCCCGAGCCGCCCGACCTGGTCCTCTCCGGCGTGAACCGTGGCAACAACGCGGCCGAGAACGTGCTCTATTCCGGCACCATCGGCGGCGCGATGGAAGCCGCGCTCCAGGGCCTGCCGGCCATCGCCATGTCGCAGTTCATCGGGCCCGAGAACTACGACCTCGAAAACCTCTTCGAAGCCGCGGCCGAACACGGCGCGGCCACGGTCAAACGGCTCCTCGACGCGGCCCCTTGGCAGGAAACCGCCGACTACCGGCTGTTCTACAACGTCAATTTCCCGCCCGTCCCCGCATCCCGCGTGAAGGGCATGCGCGCCGGCGCGCAAGGCTGGCGGGAGGACACGTTCTTCGGCACCGAGCCCACGACGTCGCCCTCCGGGCGGCGCTTCATCTGGATCAAGGGCGGCCGGCAGCACAAGCCGACGGCGCCCGGCACGGACGCCGCCCTGAACCTCGACGGTTACATCGCGGTGACCCCGATGCGGGCCGATCTCACCGCGCACGACATGCTGTCCGACCTCGAACAGGCTCTGGAATGAGCGACCCGAACGACCCCATCGCCGCACGCAAGATGCAGTTCCTGTTCCACCTGCGCTCCAAGGGGGTCACCGACACCCGTGTTTTGAACGCGATGGAGACCATCGACCGGGGGCGGTTCGTGCGCGGCGTCTTTTCCGACCGCGCCTACGAGGACATGCCGCTGCCCATCGCGAGCGGCCAGACGATCAGCCAGCCCTCCGTGGTCGGGCTCATGACCCAGGCGTTGAACGTGCAGCCGCGCGACAAGGTGCTCGAGGTCGGGACCGGCTCCGGCTACCAGGCCGCGATCCTCGCCAAGCTCGCGCGCCGGGTCTACACCGTCGACCGCCACCGCCAGTTGGTGCGCGCCGCGCGCGACGTCTTCGAAGAGCTGGGCCTGCACACGATCACCGCGATCACCGCTGACGGGAGCTTCGGCCTGCCCGAACAGGCCCCCTTCGACCGCATCATCGTGACCGCCGCGGCCGAGGACCCGCCCGGGCCCCTATTGGCTCAACTGGCGATCGGCGGTATCATGGTGTTACCGGTGGGGCAGTCGGACCACGTGCAGAGCCTGATCAAGGTGACGCGCAGCGAAAGCGGGTTCGACTACGACGAAATCCTGCCGGTCAGGTTCGTTCCGCTCGTCGAAGGTCTGGGACAAGACTAGGGCGGCAAAGGCGCAAAGACCCGGGGACACGGGTCGGACAAGAGGTCGGCAGTATGGAATTCGCACAGCACACCCGCGCGCGCATCAGGCGGAGCCTGGTGCTCGGCACCACCCTCGTGACCCTGGGGGCCTGCTCCGGCACGGTCTCGGACGACGGGTGGCTGGACTTCGACCTCGACGCCGACCTGCGCGGCCTGTCGGACGGGTTCACCACCGCCGACGCGGCGCGCCAGGCGCGCGGCGCGGCCCGGCCCGAGCCGGACGCACGCGGCATCATTTCGTATCCCACCTACCAGGTCGCCGTGGCGCGCGAGGGCGACACGCTCACGTCGCTCGCCAACCGCGTCGGCCTGCCGGAGGCCGAGCTCAGCCGCTACAACGGCCTGAACGCGGGCGCGCGCCTGCACGAGGGCGAAATCGTCGCCCTGCCCCGCAAGGTGGGCAACGCGGGCAGCGTGGACGTGGAATCGCTCGCCGGCAACGCGCTCGACCGCGTCGGCAACACCCAGTCCGGACAGAACGCCGGCACGCAGAGCGGCGAAGAGCCGATCCGTCACCAGGTCGTGCGCGGCGAAACCGCCTACTCGGTCGCGCGCCTCTACGGCGTGTCGGTGCGGGCGCTGGCCGAATGGAACGGTCTCGACGGGTCGCTCACGGTGCGCGAGGGGCAGTACCTGCTGATCCCGCCGAAAAGCGCGGACACGCAGCCCGCCAACACGCGGACCGGCGAGAACTCGGCCCCCGGCGTCGGCACGCCCACGCCACTGCCGCCCTCCTCGTCGGCCCCCCTGCCCGAAGAACAGCAGACGGCCGCCAACACGGCGACCCAGACCCCGCAATCGCCCAACCTCGGCAACGAGCGCACGAGCAACGCCCAGATGGCCATGCCGGTCGACGGGCGGATCGTGGGCGCTTACGTGCGCGGGAAGTCGGACGGGATCGATATCTCCGCAAGCCCCGGCACCACGGTGCGCGCCGCGCGGGCCGGAACCGTCGCCGCGATCACCCGCGACACGAACGACGTGCCGATCCTGGTGCTGCGCCACGAGGGCAACCTGCTGACCGTCTACGCGGGCATCTCCGATATCGCGGTGTCCAAGGGCGACACGGTCGCGCGCGGCCAGCAGATCGCCAAGGTCCGCGCGAGCGACAACCCGGCGCTGCACTTCCAGGTGCGCCAGGGCACGTCCAGCGTCGATCCGATGGAATACCTGAACTAGGCACGCAAAGGCCTGCGGCGGGGGCCACGCGGCCCCTGCCCGGTTCTCAGCTGTCCGCCCGGCCCTTGCCCAGGTGCTTTCGCAGCCGCGAAGGCGTCGACTTCGTCTTGTTCTTGTAGGGGTTCTTGTCGGCCTGGCTGCGCATGTGCAGCCGGATCGGCGTTCCCGGCATGTCGAAATCGTCGCGCAGCCCGTTGACCAGGTAGCGCGTGTAGCTTTCGGGCAGCTTCTCCGGATTCGAACACATCACGACGAACCCCGGCGGCCGGGTCTTCACCTGCGTCATGTAGCGCAGCTTGATGCGCCGGCCCGACGGCGCGGGCGGCGGGTGCTGGGCGACCATCTCGGCAAGCCAGTCGTTGAGCTTCGCGGTCGGGATGCGGCGGTTCCACACCTCGTGGGCGCGCACCACGGCGGCGTGCAGGCGGTCGAGCCCGCGCCCCGTCTTGGCCGAGATCGTCACCAGCGGCGCCCCGCGCAGCTGCGGCAAGAGCGTTTCGAACCCGTTGCGCAGATGCTTGAGCTTCTGCTGCTTCTCGGGCTCCACGTCCCACTTGTTCACCGCGACCACGACCGCACGGCCCTCGCGCTCGGCAAGGTCGGCGATGCGCAGGTCCTGCTGTTCGAACGGGATCGCGGCGTCGAGCAGCACCACCACGACCTCGGCGAACTTCACGGCCCGCAGCCCGTCGGCCACCGACAGCTTCTCGAGCTTTTCCTGCACCTTGGCGCGCTTGCGCATGCCGGCGGTGTCGAAGATCCGCGTGGGCGTGCCGTCCCAGTCGAAGGCGAGCGAGATCGAATCGCGGGTGATCCCGGCCTCGGGGCCCGTCAGAAGCCGCTCTTCGCCGATCAGGGCGTTGATCAGGGTCGACTTGCCGGCGTTGGGCCGGCCGATCACGGCGACCTGGAGCGGCTTTTCACGCGTGGGCACGCGCGGCTGGCCGTCTTCCACGTCGACATCCGTCTCGGCCTCGCCCGTCGGACGGTCGGCGGTCGCCTCGGCCACCGGGACCAGGGCGGCGGCGAGATCGCCCATGCCCTCGCCATGCTCGGCCGAGAGCGCGATCGGTTCGCCCAACCCGAGCCCCCAGGCCTCGATCATGCCGGCCTCGCCGGCGGAGCCTTCGGCCTTGTTGGCCGCGAGGATCACATGCGCGTTCTTCTTGCGCAGGATGTCCGCGAAAATCTCGTCCGTCGGCAGAACGCCGGCGCGCGCGTCGATCAGGAACAGGCAGGCATCGGCCATTTCCACCGCGCGCTCGGTCAGCCGCCGCATCCGGCCGGGGAGCGAATCGTCGGTCGCGTCCTCGAGCCCGGCGGTGTCGATCACGGTGAAGCGCAGCTCGCCCAGGCGCGCGTCGCCTTCGCGCAGGTCGCGCGTGACGCCGGGCTGGTTGTCGACCAGCGCCAGCCGCTTGCCCACCAGACGGTTGAACAGCGTTGATTTGCCCACATTGGGCCGGCCCACGATGGCGAGGGTGAAAGTCATCTCATGTCTCCGGACGTGAAGCCGCCCGCATAGAGATTAGCGCGCCTTAACGCAAGGCCATCAGCGTGCCCGCGTCGCTCACGATGTAGGCGACCCCGCCCACGATCACCGGGCGCGAGGCCGCACCGGCGGGCAGTTCGACCGACGTGACGAGCGCGCCGCTCGCCGGATCGAAGGCGCGCAGCATGTTGTCGCCCGAGGCAACCCAGAGGCGGCCACCGGCCAGCGTCGGGCCATAGCTCGGGTAGATGGCGCTCTGACGGCGCACGCGGTCCTTGACGTAGCCCGGAAGCGGCACGCCCCAGATGCGTTCGCCGGTCCCGGCGTCAAGCCGCACGAGTTCGAGGTCATCGCCCACCATGAAAAGCGATCCGCCGGCCACGACCATCGGCCCCACGGCGCCTTCAACGGCGCTCCAGCGCTGCTGGCCGCTCGTGTTCAGGGCGACGGTCTGGCCCGCGATGGTGCCCGCGTAGATGCTGCGGCCGTCCACGACCGGCGCGCCCGTGATCTCGGAGACCTGCGCCAGCGCTTCGCCGGGGCGCACGCCCTTGATCGGCAGGACCCAGCGCGGTTCGCCCGCGTTGATGTCCACGCCCACGAGCGAGGTCAGCGAGAAGGGCATCACCACGGTGTTGCCGGTCACGGCCGGGGTCGAGGACCCCAGAACGCCCGGCTGCTGCGGCGTGCCCGGCAGTCTCCACTTGAGGCGGCCGTTCGCCAGATTGACCGCGTGGCCCACGTTGTCGGTCGACAGCACGTAGACGGTGCCGCCCGATACGGTCGGCGCGCCCGAGCCCGGGGCGCCCAGGTCCTGGCGCCAGCGTACCGCGCCCGTGGACGCGTCGAGCGCGACCAGTTCGCCGAAGCCCGTGGAGGCCAGGACGAGTCCGTCGGCATAGGCCAGCCCGCCCCCCGACGCCTCACCCGTGCGTTCGCCCGGCGGCGTGAGGTCGGTGGTCCAGCGCCGCTCGCCCGACGTCGTCAGGGCCGACAGGCTGAGTTCGGAATCCATCACGTAGACGGTGCCGCCGGCCACGACCGGCTCTGCGGTGATGGTGTGCTTGCGGTCGTTGCCCGCGCCGAAGCGCACGTTGAAGATCACCTGCGGCGACGCCGAGAACTGCACATGCGGGGCGTTGTTTTGGGCGTTGCCCGCGACCTGCGACCAGGACCCGAGCGAGGTCTGGCGCGGCAGCGACACGGCACGCGTCACGTTTTCCTTCGTCTCGGAGAAGCTGGCGGCCTGCGCCTCGCCCACCACTTCGGGGTCGGGTGAGAAGATGCTCGAGCGTTCGCCCTGAAAAATCACTTCGCGCCGGTCGCAGGCGCTCACGGTCGCCACGACGCCCATCAGTGCGAGGCCGATCCATCCATTGCGTGTCACGCGCGTGTCCCCCAAACTGTGCCCGTTTCTGTCAGGGGCGGCCCGGCCGCGCCCGTCCGATCACTCCACCGTGCCGCCAAGCGCCACGATCAATTGCGCCGCACGGTCGCGCAGCGCACGCCCGGCATCCGCATCGTCCATCAAGCCCTGCAAACGTGCAAGGGCTGCGTCGTTGTCGCCCATCGCAATTTCCGCAAGTGCGGCCTGTTCCTCGGCCAGAACGCGGAATGGCGCGCCCGGCGTCATCAGCGGCTCGAGCGCGGCAAGACGTTCCTCGGCGCTGAGCTGCGTCTCGGGCAGCATCACGCGCTTCATCGTGGCGAGGTCACGGTAGATGGTCGGGAATTCGGCGTTGCCCTCGACACCGGCGAGAATCTCGTCGGCGCGGGCGGCCTCCTCGGCCTCGGCCGCCTTGAGCAGCGCGAGCGCCGCCTGGGCGTCGCCGCTGGCCGGCGCTGCGTCCAGCGCGTCGATGCGGGCTTCGGGTGTCTCGGCCTCCATCGCGGCCAGCACGGCGTCACCGGCGGCCTGCGCTTCGCGCGCCTCGCGGGCTTTCAGGTATTCGTTCACGGCAGCGCCGCCGACGATCGCGATCACGGCGACGGCCCCGACCCAACCCCACTTGCGGAAGAAGGCGAACAGCCGGTCACGGCGAACTTCTTCGGTGACCTCGTCGATGAAACTTTCGGGATTGCTCAATTCGCCGGCCCCCAGGCGCCTGTATCGTCATTTTGACCTCTTCTTT
This sequence comes from Maritimibacter harenae, assembly GCF_009882975.1. Taxonomy (GTDB): domain Bacteria; phylum Pseudomonadota; class Alphaproteobacteria; order Rhodobacterales; family Rhodobacteraceae; genus Maritimibacter; species Maritimibacter harenae. Next base: position 302,434 of record NZ_WTUX01000011.1, on the reverse strand, counting down.
ACCGGAAACCCGCAAGCTTTGCCAAGGGGCGCGGCAAAAGTGATCCAATTCTTCTTCAATACCGCATAAGGTGGTGAACGTATCTTGTGGCGCAAGGTATGCGGTTCTATGTGACGGCTAATTAACGAGCCGGGACAGCGAGATTAAGACATGCGGCCCATTCCGATCCTGACGGCGTTGCTCACTGTGGCGGTCCTTTTCATGCTGGTCTTCCAGCGCGAGACCGTGCGCGATTTCATCGGGGTCGAAGGGCCCGCCGCCGAGGCGGACGAAGCCGCCGAAACCACGACGGACGAAGATGCGGCCGTCTCGGTGATCGCGCAGCGCTCGAACGCCCGCCAGATCGACAGCGCCGTGGTCCTGCGTGGCGAGACGGAGGCCACGCGCCAGGTCAACCTGATGTCGGAGACGTCGGGCCGCGTGATCGCCGCGCCGGTCGCCAAGGGCACCCAGGTCGACGAAGGCGACGTGCTGTGCGAACTCGACCCGGGCACGCGTGAAGTGAGCCTGAAACAGGCCCAGGCCCAGCTTGCCGAGGCGCGCAAGAACCTCGACGCGGCCGAACGTCTGTCCGAGGACGGGTTCGCCAGCGAAACCCGCGTGCTGTCCGCGCGTTCCGCCTTCGAAGCCGCCCAGGCGGCGGTCGAACAGGCCCGATCCGCGCTCGACGACCTCGAGATCACAGCGCCGTTCGGGGGCGTGGTCGAGGACGACACCGCCGAGATCGGCCAACTGCTTCAACCCGGCGCGCTCTGCGCCACCATCGTCCAGCTCGATCCGCTCGTGCTCGTGGGCTACGTGCCCGAGATGGACGTTTCGCGCGTCGAGCTTGGCGCGCAGGTGGGCGCACGCCTGACGACCGGCCAGCAGCTGATGGGTGAAGTCACCTTCATCGGACGTGCCGCCGACCCCGTGACCCGCACGTTCCGGGTCGAGGCCGAGGTCGCCAACCCCGACCTCGCGATCCGCGACGGTCAGACCGTCGAGATGTACATCGCCGCCGCCGGGCGCGCCGCGCACCTGGTGCCGCAATCGGCGCTCACGCTCAACAACGCGGGTGACCTGGGCGTTCGGGTGGTCGGCGAAGGCGACGTGGCACGCTTCATGCCGGTCGAGCTCGTGCGCGACAGCACCCAGGGCGTCTATGTCGCGGGCCTGCCCGACGAGGTGGCGATCATCGTCGTCGGCCAGGATTACGTCACCGACGGCGTGGCCATCGCGCCCTCCTACCGGGAGCCGGGCACATGAACCGCGTCGTCGACTGGGCCGCCGCGCGGGCGCGCATGGTCGCGGCCTTCATCACCCTGTCGCTCGTGGCAGGAATCGCGGCCTATGTCGGCCTTCCGAAAGAGGGTGAGCCGGACATCGAGATCCCGGCCCTCTTCGTGTCGGTCCCCTTCCCCGGCATCTCCGCGGAGGACAGTGAAAACCTGCTCGTGCGCCCGATGGAGCAGGAGCTCGCCGACATCGACGGGCTGAAGAAGATGACCGGCACGGCGGCCGAGAACTACGCGGGCCTCGCGCTCGAGTTCGAATTCGGCTGGGACCGCACCAAGGTCATCGCCGACGTGCGCGACGCGATGAACGCGGCCGAGGCGAAGTTCCCCGAGGGCTACGAGAAATACTCGGTCAACGAGATCAACTTCTCCGAATTCCCCATCGTCGTCGTCAACTTCACCGGCGATGTGCCCGAGCGCACGCGCGTGCGCCTCGCCCGCGAGATGCAGGACGAGATCGAGGCGCTGGAACCCGTGCTCGAAGCCCAGCTCACAGGCGCGCGCGACGAGATGATGGAGGTCCTGATCGACCCCCTCAAGCTCGAGGCCTACAACGTCACGGCCGGGGAGCTGATCCAGGTCGTGACCAACAACAACCAGCTGATCGCGGCCGGCCAGATCACCACGCCCTCGGGCGCCACCTCGATCAAGATCCCCTCGTCCTTCAACGACGTGCAGGACATCTACGCCCTGCCCGTGAAGGTGAACGGCGACCGCGTCGTGACGCTGGGCGATCTCGCCGAGATCCGGCTGGCCTTCGAGGACCGCGCCGGCACCGCGCGCTTCAACGGGGACACGACGGTGTCGCTGCAGGTGGTCAAGCGCAAGGGCTTCAACCTGATCGACACCGTGGCCGAGGTGAAGGAGACCGCCCGCGCCGTTCAGGCCGAGTGGCCCGACGAGCTCAAGCAGGCGGTCCAGCTCGAGTTCTCCAACGACCAGAGCCACGTGGTCGACTCGATGGTGCGCCAGCTCGAAGGCTCGGTGATCACCGCGATCGCGCTGGTGATGATCGTGGTGCTCGCCGCCCTCGGCATGCGCTCCGCCCTGCTCGTGGGCTTCGCGATCCCGACCTCGTTCCTGCTCACCTTCGCCCTCTTCGCCGTGCTCGGGGTGGCGATCAACAACATCGTCATGTTCGGCCTGATCCTCGCCGTGGGGATGCTGGTCGACGGCGCCATCGTCGTCGTCGAATACGCCGACAAGCGCATCTCCGAGGGCGTGGGGCCCATGTCGGCCTATACCGAGGCCGCCAAGCGGATGTTCTGGCCGATCATCTCGTCCACCGCCACGACGCTCTGCGCCTTCCTGCCCATGCTGTTCTGGCCGGGGATCCCGGGCGAGTTCATGGGGATGCTGCCGCGCACGCTGATCTACGTTCTGACCGCCTCGCTTCTCGTGGCGCTGATCTACCTGCCGGTGATGGGCGGCGTCGCGGGGCGCCTGTCGCGCTCGCTCGACCGGGCCGCGCAGACCCTGCGCCCCTGGCCCTGGGTCCTGCGCGCGGTCCTGCTCCTGGCTGCCCTCGCCCTGCTCCTGGGCGCCGCGATGCAGATCGCAAACCCCGACTACCTCTTCGACCGGGCGGGCCTGGGCCCCAACCCGCTCGACGGGCCGGTCGCGATGATCCCGGGCGTGGTGGTCTTCCTCGTCATGGCGATGATCACCACGATCCTCATGGACGCCGTCAAACCGCAGCGCAAACCGAAGAAGGTCCAGGTCACGTACCGGCGCACGGGCTTCGGCGTGATCATCCACGCGATCGTCGGCAACCCGGTCATGCCGATCGTCACCATCGCCGCGGTCATCGCGCTCGTGGCCGGGATCGGGATGGACTACAGCCAGAACAACCGGGGTGTCGAGTTCTTCGCGGACACCGCCCCGGAGCAGGCCATCGTCTACGTGCGCGGGCGCGGCAACCTGTCGATCGAGGAAAAGGACGACATGGTCCGCCGGATCGAAGACGTGGTCATGTCGGTCCCCGGCGTGAAGAACGCCTTCTCCTTCGCCGGCGACGGCGGGCTGAACCAGAACACCGGCGGCGCGGCGGGCCCGCGCGACACCATCGGCCAGGTCCAGATCGAGATCGCCACCTTCGAGGAGCGCCCCGCCTACGAGGTCGAGGACAGGCTGCTCGGCATCATCCCCTACACCCGCACGGTGCGCGACGACAGCTATGACGGCAAGGTCGTGGTCGAGGCGCTCAAGGACCGCCTGGCCGAGGTCGATGGCATCCCGACCGAGGTCGCCGCCATCGCCGGCGGCCCGGCCTCCACCAAGCCCGTGAACCTGCGCCTGAAGGGCGACGACGGCGACACGCTGCTCGCCGCGACCGAAGAGGTGCGCCAGTATTTCGACGACCTCCCGGGCCTCGCCCAGGTCGAGGACACGCGCCCCCTGCCCGGCATCGACTGGGAGGTGAACATCGACGTGGAAGAGGCCGGGCGCTACGGCACCGACGTCGCCACCGTGGGCGGCATGGTGCAGCTCGTCACCACCGGCCTCCTGCTCGACACCATGCGCATCGAGGGCAACGACGAAGAGGTCGAGATCCGCGTGCGCTTCCCCGAAGAGGACCGCGTGCTCTCCACGCTCGACACGCTCAAGGTGCGCACCCAGCAGGGGCTCGTCCCGCTGTCGAACTTCGTGACCCGCGAACCGGTGCCGACGCTGGCCCAGATCGACCGGATCGACCAGAGCCGCTATTTCGACGTGAAAGCCGCCGTCGACCCGGGGCTGGTCAAGCTCTCGGGGCCCGAGGGCGACCGCGGCGTCATGCCGGCCGCCGAGGCCGACCGCATCATCGCGCGCGCGGACACCCCGGAAGCCTTCACCAAGACCCCCGTGACCTCGACCGAGCGGATCAACACGATCACGCAATGGCTCGACTCGGGCGTGCTCCCCACGGGCGTGGATTACGAATGGGCCGGCGACTTCGCCGACCAGTCCGAATCCACCGCCTTCCTGGGCAAGGCCTTCGCGGGCGCGCTCTTCCTGATGTTCATCATCCTGCTCGCGCAGTTCAACAGCTTCTACAACTCGGTGCTGGTGCTTCTGGCCGTGGTCCTGTCGTCCGCGGGCGTCCTCTTCGGGATGCTCGTGATGGGTCAGCCCTTCTCGGTGATCATGACCGGTACCGGGGTCGTGGCGCTCGCCGGGATCGTGGTGAACAACAACATCGTCCTGATCGACACCTACCAGGAGTACGCGCAGTACATGCCGCGGCTCGAGGCGATCACGCGCACCGCGGAAAGCCGCATCCGACCGGTGCTCCTGACCACGATCACCACGATGGCCGGGCTCGCGCCGATGATGTTCGGACTCAGCTTCGACTTCATCAACGGCGGCTACTCGGTCAACGCGCCCACGGCGCTGTGGTGGGTCCAGCTCGCCACAGCCGTGGTCTTCGGCCTCGGCATCGCCACCATCCTGACGCTCGTCTTCACCCCCTCCATGCTCGCGCTGCGGGTCTGGGTCGGCGCGGGCGCCTACCGCTCGGTCGCGGGGCTGAAGTCGCTCACGCTGGGCCGCGACTCGCGTGCCGCGCGCGACCTCGCGCTCCAGAAGAAGGCGCGCCGCACCCCGGTGGACGAGGTGCAGTGGGACTTCGAGGAACCGGCGATCGAAGCGGACGACGGCGATGACGCGCCCACGGCGGACGAGCTCGACTACCTGCTCACCACGCGCCGCTCTGCAGGCGACGGGATCGACGCGGACACCACCGACGACGACAAGCCCGGCCCGCACATCAAGGCGGCCGAGTAACCCGTTTCATCTTTCCGGAAATACGCCCGGGGGGTTCGGGGGGCTGGCCCCCGATTTGGCCTGTGGTTCGGGGGGCTGGCCCCTCGATCTGGCCTGTGCTTCGGGGCGCTGGCCCCCGGCCACCGCGCCGGCCTGCCGCAGGCAGGGCGGCGCAAGACCTGCGCGCGGGCGATGCCCGCGCACCTTTGGCCCGATCAGGCCGCCTCGTCTTCCTCGACCGCCTGGCGCGCCCACATCGCCGCGTACTTGCCGCCACGCGACAGGAGCTCTTCGTGGCGCCCCTCCTCGATCACCTGGCCCGCCTCGAGCACGACGATGCGGTCGGAATCGGCGATGGTGGACAGGCGGTGCGCGATTGTCAGCACCGTGCGCCCCACCCCCATCGCCTTCAGCGACACCTGGATGTCGCGTTCGGTCTCGGTGTCGAGCGCGCTCGTCGCCTCGTCGAGCAGCAGGATCGGCGGGTTCTTGAGAAGCGTGCGCGCGATCCCCACGCGCTGTTTCTCACCGCCCGACAGCTTCAGCCCGCGCTCGCCCACCTGGGTGTCGTAGCCCTCGGGCAGCGACATGATGAAGTCGTGGATGCGGGCGGCCCTGGCCACCGCCTCGATCTCCTGGAAGGTGGCCCCTTCCTTGCCGTAGCCGATGTTGTAGCGGATCGTGTCGTTGAACAGCACCGTGTCCTGCGGCACCACGCCGATCGCGTCGTGCACGCTGTCCTGCGCCACGTCGCGCAGGTCCTGACCGTCGATGCGGATCGCGCCGCCGGTGACATCGTAGAACCGGAACAGGAGCCGCCCGATGGTCGACTTGCCGGAGCCGGACGGGCCGACGATGGCCACCTTCTCGCCGGCGGCGGCGCGGATCGAGACGCCGTGCAGGATCGGGCGCGTGGGATCGTAGCCGAATTCCACGGCGTCGAGTTCGACCTCGCCGCCCTTGATCTCGAGGTCCGGCGCACCGGGCTTGTCCTTCACCTCGGGGGGCTGTTCGAGCAGGTCGAACATCTCGCCCATGTCGACCAGCGCCTGCCGGATCTCGCGGTAGACGGAGCCCAGGAAGTTCAACGGCATGGTGATCTGGATCATGTAGGCGTTGACCATGACGAAATCGCCGGTGGTGAGCGTGCCGTTCTGCACGCCGATGGCGGCCATGACCATGACGGCGACGAGCCCGGCGGTGATGATGAAACTCTGGCCCGCGTTGAGGAAGGCCAGCGACTGCGAGGTCTTGATCGCCGCGGCCTCGTAGCCTTCCATCGCGCCGTCGTAACGCCGCGCCTCGCGCTTCTCGGCGCCGAAGTACTTCACGGTCTCGAAGTTCAGCAGGCTGTCGATCGCCTTCTGGTTCGCGTCCGTGTCCTGGTCGTTCATCTGCTTGCGGATCTTCACGCGCCACTCGGTCACGGCGTAGGTGAAGCGCACGTAGACAAGGATCGTGCCAACGACGACGGCGAAGTACCAGGCGTCGAAGGCGAAGAGGAAGATGCCCGCCACCAGTGCAAGCTCGATGAAGAGCGGGACGATGTTGAACAGAAGGAACCGGAGCAGGAATTCCACGCCCTTCACGCCCCGCTCCATGATCCGGCTGAGCCCGCCGGTCTTGCGCGTGATGTGGTAGCGCAACGACAGCGCGTGGATGTGCCCGAACGTCTCGAGCGCAAGCGCACGCAGCGCGCCCTGCGCCACCTTGGCGAAGACCGCATCGCGCAGCTGCTGGAACCCGACGGAGAAGAAGCGCGCCATGCCGTAGGCGACGGTTAGCCCGATCGCCCCCACGGCCAGCATCCAGGCCGCGTTGTCGCCGCCCTCGCCCGTGAGCCCGTCGACGGCGGCCTTGTAGAAGACCGGCGTGATGACGGCGACGACCTTGGCGAAGAGCAGAAGCCCCATCGCCACGACGACGCGGAACCGGGCCTCGGGGTTGTCGCGCGGCCAGAGATAGGGCGCGACGCGCCGGATCGTGGCAAGCCCGCGGCCGTCCTGCGTGCCGTCGAACCGTGCCGAGCTTACCGTCGTCTTTCCGCCCTGTCTCATCCTGGTCCCCCGCGTCCGTGAGCCCTTCACCTAAGGCCGGAGACGCCAAATGACCAGAGCTAGCGGCCTTTCACGGTCCCCAGCTCGGGCAGCGCGAAGACCTGTCCCGGGTAGATCAGGTCCGGGTCGCGGATCTTGTCGCGGTTCGCTTCGAACACCTCGACGTAGAGGATGCCCTGCCCGTAGCGCTCGCGCGAGATCGCCCAGAGGGTCGAGCCGGGCTGCACCGTGATGGCCGAGATCATCGGCTCCGGCGCCGGGCTCTCGAGCGCGTCCGCCCCCGCGGGCGGTTCGGGCTGGCCTTCGGGGGCCGGCGTTTCCCCGGCGACCTCGACGCCGGCGTCCCCGGACGGTTCCGGCTGTGCGGGTGCCTCGATCCCCGGCGTCTCGGCCACTTCGGGCTCGATCGGCGGGGTGGCATCCGTCGCGCTCTCTTCCGGCGCCGGCTGGGGCGGCGTCGCGGCGGCCGGCTCGGTCGTGGTGTCCGGGTCGCTCTCCGGGCGCGGCGGGGCGTCGGCGTCCTCTGCGGGCGGCTCCACCGCCTCCGGGACCTCGGCCTCGGCGACCTCGACGCTCTCTCCCGTCTCGGGGGCCTCGGCGGGCGCTTCCGCTTCGGGCTCGGGCACCTCGGGCGTGCCCTGCCCCAACGCGGCGGCGAGCGCCTCCGGCGCTTCCCGCTTGAACGGGGATTCGACGCGTGCGGTGACCTGGCCGTCCTCGCCCAGCTCGTCGACGCGCAGCGTGTAGATGCCCGGCTCGACGCTGCCCGGCAGGGTCAGACGCCACTGGCCGTCATCGTCGACCGCGGCATCGCCGATGAGCGCATTGTCGAGGTAGAGGCGCACCTGGCGCCCGGGTTCGCCCCGGCCCGAGATCGTGACCGCCCCGTTTTCGTCATAGGCGATGGCATCGAGCGAGAGCGCGGGCATGTCGGGCGCGCGCGGCTCTTCGACAACCGTGATGCCCTCGCTGTCGGCCTCGAGGACGCGCGGCCCCGTGGTCTCCGGCGTGTCCTTGGCGACGGGCTCTTCCGCTTCGGGCTTCGTCGCCTCCGCGACCTGCGGTTCCGGCGCGGGTGCCGGTTCCGGCGCGGCCTGGGCGACGTCCGCCTCGGGGGCGGGTTCGGGCGATCCGGGCTGGGCGGGCTCTGAAGGTACGGGCGCGGGTTCGAGCTGTTCGGGAGCCGCCGGGGCCTCGGCCACGTCCGCCTCCGGCTCCCGCGTGATCTCCGGCGCCGGTTGCGGCACGGGTGCCGGCGCCTCGGCGGGCTCGACCTGCGGCGCGCCGGTGTCCGTGTCGTCCGACGTGGCCGCCTCCGGCTCCGGGGTCGTCGCCGGGGCCTCGGCCTTCGGCACGTCCGCCTGCGCCATATCAATCGGCTCGTCCTGCCGGGTGGGCTCGTCCGTGGCCTGCGCGTCCGCGGTCTCCGTTGTGTCCGGTGCCTCGCTGGTCCCGGCTGTCTCGGCGGGTTCGGGCGTCGCGGCGGGTTCGGGCGTTTCCTCGGCCTCGGCCACCTGCGCGGGCGTACGCAGCGGCTCCACGATCCGGCTGCCGTCGGAATAGACCAACGCATCCTCCCCGGGCCGGCGCGCGGCGAGGCGCAGGACGCGGGGCTTCTCGGACAGCTCCAGTTCGAAGACGGCGGCGAAATCGCCGGCCCTATTGGCCTCGGTCTCGGCGACCGTTTCGCCATCGACGAGGATCGAGACGACCGCGCCGGGTTCGGCCGTGCCGGCCACGACCGCCATGCCCTCGGCCGGGAAGCGCAGGTTGCCGAACGCGGGCGGCGTCATCGGACCGGGCGCCTCGGCGCTCTCCTGTCCGTCCACGTCCGTGGCGTCGGGGGCCTGCGCGACCTGCTCCTGGTTGTCCCCGGGCTGCTCTTGCGCGGGCTCCGCCGTTTCGGTGGCCTCGTCCTCGGGCGCCTGCGTCTCTTCGCTGGGGGCTTCGGCGGCCTCCGTCTCGGGCGCGGCATCCGTCTCGGGCGCGGGCTCCGGCTCGGGCTGCGCGGCATCTGACGTGGCAGCGTCCGACCCTTCCCGGGCGGCGTCGGATGTATCCTGCGCCCCCTGTGCCGCGCTGTCCTGCGCGCTTTCCTCGACCGGCGATGTCTCCTGTCGGTCGGCCGGGTTCTGCCCGGTCAACACGATGGCCACCACGGCCGCGATGCCGACGCCGACCGCACCAAGCGCCCAGCCGAGCCAACCTCTCAGCAAGCTGATCATCCTTACCCTTTCACCGTCCCCCAAAAGCCCCTTGTGCACGGAGCTTGAGCGACCTTACCAACCGGGGTATCAGCGGTCAAAACACTTTGCCGGAGGGGCAACCATGACTTCGCCCAACGCCTCGGTCTGTGTCTTTTGCGGCTCACGCCCCGGAAAGGACCCCGCCTACGAGGCAGATGCACAGGCGGTCGGCACGCTGCTGGCCGAACGCGATTGGCAACTCGTCTACGGGGCCGGCGATGTCGGCCTCATGGGCACGGTCGCGCGCGCGGCGCAGGCCGCGGGCGGCGCGACCTTCGGGGTGATCCCGACCCACCTTCTGTCGCTCGAGGTCGGCAAACGCGATCTCAGCAGTTTCGTCGTCACCGAGAACATGCACGAGCGCAAGAAGGTCATGTTCATGAATTCCGACGCCGTCGTGGTGCTGCCCGGCGGTGCGGGATCGCTCGACGAGTTTTTCGAGGTGCTGACCTGGCGCCAGCTGGGCCTGCACGAAAAGCCCGTGGTGCTGCTCAACACCGGCGGCTACTGGGGGCCGCTCCTCGCGCTGATGCAGCACGTGATCTCCGAAGGGTTCGCGGATGCCTCTCTGCTCGACTACGTCATCGTGGCCGACGATGTCGCCTCGATGGCGCGCAGTCTCGAGGCCGCCCTCTCCTCGCGCAGCGTCACCCAGGAATAAAGCGCGAGCGCCATCCAGATCAGGGGCAGCGCCACCAGGTGCCAGCGCGTCACCGGTTCGAGGAACAGGAAGGTGGCGACCAGGAACTGGAGCGTCGGGTTGATGTACTGCAGGAGCCCCACGAGCCCGTAGCCCAGCCGCCGCGCGGCGTAGGAAAACAGGATCAGGGGCAGCCCGGTCAGCGGGCCCGAGAACATCAGGAGCGCGGTGTCGCGCCAGTTCGACCCGAACGCGCCCAGGTTGCGGCCGACAAGCCCTTCGGCCCCGAAGCGGTGCACCATGACGAGCCACCCCAGCGCGAGCGGCGCGAGCAGCACCACCTCCGCCGTGACACTGGCCACCGGCCCCGCGTCGAGCCCTTTCTTGACCACACCGTAGAGCCCGAAGGTCGTGGCCAGCGTGAGCGAAATCCACGGCGCGGCCCCGAGCCCGATGGTCAGGACCAGCACCGCCACCCCGGCCAGCGCGACCGCCAGGCCGCGCAGAAGGCCCAGGGTTTCGCGAAACACGATCACGCCCAGTAGCACGGCCACGAGGGGGAAGATGTAATAGCCCAGCGACGCATCGAGCGCGCGTCCCGTCTGCACCGAGAAGATGAAGAAAAACCAGTTGGTCGAGATCGTCACCGCGGCCAAGGCCACGAAGATCGCCCGGCGACTGAGCAGAAGCCCCCGGATCTCGCCCAAGCGCCCGCGAAAACCCATGATGGCGCCGAAGAAGACCATCGACCAGAGCGTGCGGTGGGACAGGACCTCGAGCGGCGGGACATGCGAGAGCGTCTTGTAGAAGATCGAGGACAGCCCCCAGATCACGCAGGCCGCCGTCATCGCCGCCAGCCCCTTCCCCGTTTCGCCCATGTCTTGACTCCGCAACTCGTGAACCCCCGTCGGGTGCCAGACGGGGCCCGCGCGGTCAAGCCGAGGTCAAAACGAAAACGGCCGCCGGAATGGCGGCCGCCTTGGTCGGAAAAGCCGTGCGGTGTCAGGCCGCTTCCAGCTCTTCCTTCAGGATCGCTTCCATCTTGTCGAGGGGATGGTTGGTCAGGAGCTTGTGCACCTCTCCCACCACGCGGCTCGACACTTCCTTGTGCAGATCCCGGCGCAACTCGCCCAGAAGCTGGGGCGGACAGGCGATGATGATGCGGTCGAATTCGCCGCGATGCGCCTTCTTGTAGAGGATTTCGGACAGCTCCGCCGCGAAGCGTTCCTTGGCCAGCTCGTGCCAGTCGGTGTCATCCAGCGCCGAGCGCTGCTGCACGCCGGTGTCCTGCATCCGGCCCGGACGGTTCGCCGATTGCGACCTGTCGGAAGGGTTTTCCTGCTCTTCCTCGCGGATCACCACGAGATGCGGGTTCTGCGCGTCGGCGACGTTTTCGAGAAACAACGCCTTCTCGCTGTCGGCCACGAGCACCCAGGTTCCGTTGTGAAGTTCGTTCATCACACCTTCTCCTTGTCGCCGCTGTCATCCTCGTCGCCGCCCAGCGGACGGGTGTTGCCTGCCGATGTCTCGTCCACGCGCTTCTCTTCGTCGCGCGTGCCGACCTTGCGTTGCAGGTTGCCGCCCTTGGCGCCTTCCTGCGCGGTCTCATCGAGCTTTTCGGGACGCCCCCCGAGGATGTCGCGGGTTTCGCTGCGACCGTCCTTGGAACGATGTCTCTCGGCCATGAAAAGCCTCCTTTCATCTCTTTGGGACAAAACGCCGATCCGCCCCCGCCAGTTCCACCGATCCGCGGCCCGGAACGCAAAACGGCCGCCCCTTCGGACGGCCGTTCGCAGGATCTTGCTGAGGTCGGTCTCACATGCGCGAGGCGACGTTTTCCCAGTTCACCAGCTTGTCGAGGAAGTTCTGCAGGTAGGCCGGGCGCTTGTTGCGGAAATCGATGTAGTAGGAGTGCTCCCACACGTCGCAGCCCAGAAGCGCGGTCTGGCCGAAGCACAGCGGGTTCACGCCGTTCTCGGTCTTGGTGACCTTGAGCGACCCGTCGGTGTCCTTGACCAGCCAGGCCCAGCCCGAGCCGAACTGGCCGGCGCCGGCGGCAGCGAAGTCTTCCTTGAACTTGTCGACCGACCCGAAGGCCTCGGTCAGCGCCTTTTCAAGCTCGCCGGGCATCTTCTTGTTGTCGCCCGGGCCCATCATTTCCCAGAACTGGTTGTGGTTCCAGTACTGCGAGGCGTTGTTGAAGATGCCGTTCTGGGCAACGGCGTTGGCATCGTAGGTGCCCTTGATGATTTCTTCGACCGACTTGCCTTCCCACTCGGTCCCGGCAATCGCCTTGTTGCCGTTGTCGACGTAGGCCTTGTGGTGGATGTCGTGGTGGTATTCCATCGTCTCCCGCGACATGCCGAGGCTCTCGAGAGCGTCGTGTGCGTAGGGAAGGTCGGGAAGTTCAAAAGCCATTGGGATATCCCCCTGTTCTGCGTGTCGGTTGGCCTTTAGATGGGCCGTCAGCCCCGTGAAGGTCAAGGGGCTGGGACCACCGCTTTGTTATTATTCACCGATTTGCCGGCACAGGGGATGTGCGCACCGCGCGCCTCTCAGAGGTTCAGTTCGCTGCCCGGCCGCGCCGCGTTGCACAGGAGGGTCCAGACATACTGGCCCTCGGAGCGGAAACACATGACCTCGAAAAGTCCCGGCCCGGTCATCCAGAAGGCCCCGGCGGATTGCGCCAGCCGCGTGCGCCGGATCGTGCCGACCTGGGCCCCGTCCAGCCGGGCGGGCGTGAGCTTGCGCAGCACGTCGGCGGCGTCCGGTCCGTCGAGCCGGTAGATCGCGCGCGCATCCGAAACGACCGCCACCAGCGCGTGCGCGCCCGCCACGGCTGCCTCGGCTTTCCCGGCCAGCCCGGGGGCCGCATCGTAGTCGCAGAGCACCATGAGCTCGTCCGGCGACATCCAGGCCAGCGTGACCGGCCCCTTGGCGGTCATCGACAGCGGCTCCGGCAGGTCCGGTCCCAGCGCCTTGGCCATCCTGGCCAGCTCCTCGGGCGCGCCGCGCAGCGTGATCATGCCGCGCGGACCGGTGTCGGAGACGGTCACGAAACCCTCGAAGGTCGCGCCATTCATCGGGGAGACGGCATCAGACATCGGCCTTGGCTCCTTCCTCGTCATAGAAACAGGTGCCGCGCAGGCGCGCCTTGATCACCGTGCCGGTGCCGTCGAGCGTGGCGAAATCCACCACCTCGCCCAGCCGTTCGGGTCCGCGTTCGATCAGCCCCATCGCGATCCCCTTCTTCAGGGTCGGCGAATAGTAGGTCGAGGTCACGCGCCCGATCATGTTGCGCTGCCCCTTGTCGTTCAGCCCCTCGCCCACCGCGTAGGCGCCATCCGGGATCACCGAGCCGTCCAGCGTTTCGAGCCCGACCAGCCGCCAGCGATCCTCGCGCGCCATGTCGGGACGCTGCTGGGCGCGTTTGCCCAGGTAGTCCTCTTTCTTCTTCGAAATGACCCAGGACATGTCGAGATCCTGCGGAATCACCGTCCCGTCGGTCTCGTCCCCGATCATGATGAAGCCCTTCTCGGCGCGCATGATGTGCATCGCTTCCGTGCCGTAGGGCTGGATACCGTGCGCGGCGCCCGCTTCGCGCACCTTCTCCCACAACTCCGCGCCCCGGTTCGCCGGCACCGCGATCTCGTAGCTGAGTTCGCCGGTGAAGCTGATCCGGTAGACGCGCGCCGGGATGTCGGCAAGCGTGCCGTCGGCCCAGGTCATGAAGGGCATCGCCTCTTTTGAGACGTCCATGCCCCCCAGGGCTTCGAGCACCTTGCGCGCCTTCGGCCCCGCGACCGCGACCTGCGCGTATTCCTCGGTCAGGCTGGCGGTGTAGACCTTCCAGTCCCACCATTCGCACTGGAGCCAGTCCTCCATGTGCCCGTGGATGCGGTCGGCCCCGCCGGTGGTGGTGTGGCAGAGCCACGTGTCCTCGGCCAGCCGGACGACGACGCCGTCATCGCTGACGAACCCGTTTTCCGAGCACATCAGGCCGTAACGGCATTTGCCCACCGGGATCGTCGACATCATGTTCGTGTAGAGCATGTCGAGGAACTTGCCCGCGTCCGGCCCTTTCACGAGGATCTTGCCCAGCGTCGAGGCGTCGAGCATGCCGACGTTCTCGCGCGTGTTCAGGATCTCGCGGTTGACCGCCTCCTCGTCGCTCTCGCCCGCTTCGGAGAAACAGAACGGGCGGCGCCAGTGGCCCACCGGCTCCCACACCGCGCCGGCCGCATCATGGATGGCGTGCATCGGGGTGCGCCGGATCGACTGGAAGAGTTCGCCGCGCGCTTCGCCCGCGATCGCGCCCATGCTGATCGGGGTATAGGGCGGGCGGAACGTGGTCGTGCCGGTCTGCGGGATCGGTTGACCCAACGCATCGGAAAGCACGGCCAGCCCGTTGATATTGCTGAGCTTCCCCTGGTCCGTCGCCATGCCCAGCGTGGTATAGCGCTTGGCGTGCTCCACGCTCTGGTAGCCCTCGCGGGCGGCCAGCTGGACGTCCGACACCTTCACGTCGTTCTGGTAGTCGAGCCACATCTTCATGCGCTTCTCCGGACCGGCGCCGGCGGGCATGATCCAGACGGGCTTGAGCGGCTGACGCTCCGTCTCGTTCGCCTTGGGGGCGGCCTTGCGGGTGAGCGTGCCGCCCGCGGCCTTGGCGGCCCGGCGTCCGGCCTCGTGGGCATCCGCGAGCGCCTCGGCCAACCCCAGCGCGCCGGAGGCGGCCCCGGCGGTCGCCACGAACCCCTGCCCGTCCGCGCCCAGCGGCGGGCGCTCGGGATCGGGTTTGAAGAGCGCCTCGCCCTCGTCCCACAGAAGCTTTCCGCCGCAATGCGACCACAGGTGCACGACCGGCGACCATCCGCCCGACATCGCGATGGTGTCGCACTCGATCGCCTCGCCGGTGCCCTTGCCCGCAAGATCCGTCACCAGCGCGGCCTTCACGCCCGAGCGCCCCTTCACGCCCGCCAGCGCCTTGCCGGTCATGAGCCGGATCCCGGCCTTGCGCGCGCGCTCGGCCAGCGGGCCGGTCAGGGTCGGGCGAACGTCCACGATCCCCGCGACCTCGACCTTCGCGGCATGGAGCGACAGCGCGGTGAGGTAGGCGTCATCGTTGTTGGTCACGATCAGCGCCCGCTTGCCCGGCGCCACGCCCCAGTTCTCGACGTAATCGCGCACCGCGGAGGCGAGCATGACGCCCGGCAGGTCGTTGCCCGGGAAGGACAGCGGACGCTCGATCGCGCCGGTGGCGGTCACGATCTGCCTGGCCCGGATGCGCCACAAGCGGTGGCGCGGACGGTCGTCGCCGGGGGTCGTGTCGGCGACGCGCTCGTATCCCAGGACGAAACCGTGGTCGTAGACGCCCGCGCCCATGCAGTTCAGGCGCAGGGTGACATTTTCCGCCTTTTCAAGTTCTTCGACGGCGCTCTTCACCCACGCATCGGGATCGGTCCCGTCGATCTCGCCCCCGTCGACCGGCGCCCGCCCGCCCCAGTGCGGGGTCTGTTCGAGCACGGTGACGCTGGCGCCGCCGGCCGCCGCGGCGCGCGCAGCGGCGAGCCCGGCCACGCCGCCGCCGATCACCAGCACGTCGGTGTGGTGGTAGGCGTATTCGTAGCGGTCCGCGTCCGGCTCCTTCGGCACGGCGCCCAGCCCCGCGGACTGGCGGATGAAAGGTTCGAACAGGTGTTTCCACGCCACGCGCGGGAACATGAAGGTCTTGTAGTAGAAGCCCGCCGGCAGGAACCGCGCGCCCAGATCGTTCACCGCCCCGATGTCGAATTCGAGCGTCGGCCAGTGGTTCTGGGTCTTCGCGGAGAGCCCGTCGAAGAGGGCCGTGGTGGTGGCGCGCTGGTTCGGCTCGAACCGCCCGCCCTCGCCGATCCCCATGAGCGCGTTGGGCTCTTCCACGCCCGAGGCGACGGCGCCCCGCGGGCGGTGGTACTTGAAGCTCCGGCCCATCACCATCTGCCCCGCGCCCATCAGCGCGGAGGCGAGCGTGTCGCCCGCGTAGCCGGTCATCGGCTTGCCGTTGAAGGTGTAGCGCAGCGTTTTCGACCGGTCGATCAACCGGCCCTTGCCCTCGATGCGGTGGCTCATCCCCGGCCCTCCCAGTCGGGCAACCGTTTCTTCACGGCAGCAATGATGTCTTTCGGTGGTTCGGGCGTCTGGGCGGGATACGTGCCGTAGACCTCGAGCGTGACGGTGTGGCGCGCGGCCAGGAACCACTTGCCGCAGCCATAGGCATGCCGCCAGCGCTCGAAATGGACGCCCTTGGGGTTCTCGCGGGCGAACAGGTAGGCCTCGAACGCTTCGTCGCTGTCGCCGACGGTGGCACGCTTGAGATGCGCCTCGCCGCCGGGGGCGAGCTCGGTCTCGTCCGCCTCCACGCCGCAATATGGACAGGTGAGGATCAGCATGGCGCGCCTCCGTTTGCCGTGGCGGAGGCGCCACGCATGCGACCGGCCCACGCCCCGAAGGGACGCAGGCCGGTCAATTCAAGTTGTGGTGCGGCGTTACTGGGCTGCCTCTTCAGCAGCGCCTTCGACGGCCTGGGCCGCCTCGCCGATGGATGTGGCCGCATCTTCGACAGCCTGTCCGGTGTCCCCCCCGGAGCCGCCGATCGTGATGCTGAGGCTCTGGCTCGCATTGCCGGTCTGTTCGCCGAAGACGAACCAACCGATGACGGCCACGGCCGCCACGAGAAGGCCGACGATGACGGCCAGTCCGGTGTTGCCGCCCGAGGATTGCTCGTTCTGAGCGCGGGGCGGTTCGTAGCTGTGTTCAGCCATTGTTGATCTCCCGTGCAAATCCAAGTTGCACAGCCAACGCCGATACGTCCGAAAGAGTTCCGCGAAAATTGCTTGGGTTCCATCAATGCGCCACCCCTGCGGCCACGCTTTCGTCGATGAAGCGGCCTTCGCGGAACCGTTCCATTCCGAATGCCGCCGCGAGCGGCCCCGGCGCATCCTTGGCGACGAGCTCGGCCATCGCCCAGCCGGAGCCGGGAATCGCCTTGAACCCGCCCGTGCCCCAGCCGCAGTTCACGTAGATCCCGCCCACGGGCGTCTTCGAGATGATCGGGGATCGGTCCCCGGTCATGTCAACGATCCCGCCCCACTGGCGCAGCATCTTGAGCCGCGAAATGATCGGGAAGGTCTCCACCAGCGCGCGCACGGTCTCCTCGATATGGTGGAACGACCCGCGCTGGGTGTAGTTGTTGAACCCGTCGGTGCCCCCGCCGATGACCATCTCGCCCTTGTCGGACTGGCTCATGTAACCGTGCACGGTGTTGGCCATCACGACCACGTCCATGCAGGGCTTGATCGGCTCCGACACCAGCGCCTGGAGCGCCACGCTTTCGATCGGAAGCCGGAAGCCCGCCATCTCGGCCAGGTCCGAACTGTGACCCGCCACGACCAGCGCGAGCTTGCCGCATTCGATCCGGCCCTTCGACGTGTTCACCGCCCTGACCTGTCCGCCCTCGGTCTCGACACCCTCGACGGCGCAGTTCTGGATGATGTCCATGCCCATGTCCGTGCAGGCCCGGGCATAGCCCCAGGCGACCGCGTCATGGCGCGCCGTGCCCGCGCGCGCCTGCCAGAGGCCGCCCAGGACCGGGTAATGCGGCCCCTCGATGTTGATGATCGGAACCAGCCGCTTGACCTCCTGGGGGCCGATGAAGGTCGTGTCCACGCCCTGCAGCGCATTCGCGTGCGCCGTGCGCTGGTAGCCACGGACCTCGTGATGGGTCTGGGCCAGCATGATGACGCCACGCGGGCTGAACATGACGTTCATGTTCAGGTCCTGGCTCATCGTCTCGTAGAGCGACCGCGACTTCTCGTAGATCGCCGCCGAAGGGTCCTGCAGGTAGTTCGAACGGATGATCGTGGTGTTGCGTCCGGTGTTGCCGCCGCCCAGCCAGCCCTTCTCGATCACCGCCACGTTGGTGATTCCGAAGTTCTTGCCCAGGTAGAAGGCCGTGGCGAGCCCGTGGCCCCCCGCGCCCACGACGATCACGTCATAGCGTTTCTTGGGCTCCGGGTTGCCCCAGGCACGCTCCCACCCGCTGTGGTAGCGCAGCGCCTCGCGGGCGATGGCGAAGGCCGAATACCGTTTCATGCGACTCCCCGACGACAGGTTCCGGGAGGCACCATATCAAGCCCGCCCCCGGGGCCAATGCGGCAACCGGCACCACGCGATGCAAATGCGACATCAACTTGTCGCGGGCAGCCAGCGTGGCGTTGTCGCAGGGGCTTTTTCACCGTGCCGCGAACCGCTAGATGGAGGGAACCATTTCGCGGAGGAACAATGGGTTTTTGGATACTGGTGGCGCTGGCGGCGCTTTTCATCGTGCTCATCCTGGGCTACGCGCTCTTCGCCCCGGCGCATCGCACGGCGCAGGCCAGCGCCGACTTCGATGTCGCGATCTACCGCGACCAGTTGAAGGAGCTCGACCGCGACGTGGCACGCGGCGTGATCACCGAGGCCGAGGCAGCCCGCGCGCGCGTCGAAATCTCGCGCCGCCTGCTCGAGGCCGACAAGGCCGCGCAGACCAGCACCGGCGCCCACCGCGCCCCGCGCGCGGCCAGCATCGCCGCGGTGGCCTTAATCGCCGCGATCGTGGCCGGCGGCGGTTACCTGCTCTACGGACGGTTGGGCGCGCCCGGCTACCCGGACCTTCCGCTCGACCTGCGCAAGGAACTGGCCGCCGAAACCCGCGAAAACCGCCCCGACCAGGCCACGGTCGAGGCGCGCACGCCTGCCTGGGACGGCCCCGACGCCTCGGTCCCGCAGGATTACGTCGACCTGGTCGAACAACTGCGCACCGCCGTGGCGCGGCGCCCGAACGACCCCCAGGGGCTCGCCCTCCTGGCCCAGCACGAGGCCGCCCTCGGCAATTACCGGGCCGCCTACCGGGCGCAGGGCCGCCTGATCGCGGCGAAGGGCGACGCGGCCACCGCGCAGGACCATGCCGACCATGCCGAGCTGATGATATCGGCCGCCAACGGCTATGTCTCGCCCGAGGCTGAGGCGGCGCTCGAGCGCGCGCTCCGGCTCGATCCCCAGAACGGCGTCGCGCGCTATTACTCGGGGCTGCTCTTCGCCCAGATCGGCCGCCCCGACCTGGCCTTCCGCCTCTGGCGCACGCTCTACGAGAACTCGCCGGACAGCGCGCCGTGGATGGAGGCGATCGGCAACCAGATCGGTGAACTGGCCCGCGCGGCCGGCGTCGACTACACCCCGCAGCGCCCGGCGCCGGGCATCCCCGGCCCCTCGGCCGAGGACATGGAGAACGCGGCCGACATGAGCGCCGAGGACCGCCAGGCGATGATCGAGGGCATGGTCCAGCGCCTGTCCGACCGCCTGGCCGAATCCGGCGGCCCGGCCAGCGACTGGGCCCGCCTGATCCGCGCCCTGGGCGTCATGGGGGACACCGACAGGGCGCAGGCCATATGGGACGAAGCGCGCGCGCTCTTCGCCGAGAACCCGGAAGACTACGCGCTGGTCGAAAGCGCGGCGCGCGATGCCGGGGTGGCTCAGTGATCTGCGAAGAGATCTCCGACTTCGCCGCGGCCCTCCCGCCGATGACGGCGCTCGCCGGACTCGACTACGGCGACAAGACGATCGGCGTGGCGGTCTCCGACGGGATGCGCCAGGTGGCGACGCCGCTCGAGACGATCCGGCGCGGCAAGAAATTCACCGCCGACGCCGAGAAGCTCCTGGCCATCCTCGAGGCGCGCCGGATCTCCGGCATCGTCCTAGGCCTACCGCGCAACATGGACGGCTCCGAGGGCCCACGCTGCCAGAAGACCCGCGCCTTCGCGCGCAACCTCGCGCGCCTCACCGAACGCCCGATCACCTTCTGGGACGAACGCCTGTCCACCATCGCCGCCGAACGCGCCCTGATCGAGGCCGACACGTCGCGCGCCAAGCGCGCGGGCGTCATCGACCACGTGGCGGCGGGCTACATCCTCCAGGGCGCGCTGGACCGCATGAGGCACCTATGATCGACGACGTCTGGGTCCGCGACGAACCCCTCTCGCCCTGCACGAAGGTCTGCCAGATCCACCCGGAGATGCGGATCTGCATCGGCTGCTACCGCACGATCGACGAGATCGCCCGATGGTCGCGCTTCACCGACATGGAACGACGCGAGATCATGGAAGCCCTTCCCGCCCGCGCCCCCATGCTGGCCAAGCGCAAGGGCGGCCGCGCCCGCCGCCACTCCTGAACGGCGCGCGCCTGCGGCGCGCACATGATGAGCCCGGCCCGATCCTTGCGGATCGCACCGGGCGATGTGCGTATTTGGGGAAAGATGAAGGGGGGCCCCTTCTTCGTTTCGGAAATACCTCGGGGAGGTCTGGAGGGGCAGAGCCCCTCCAGCGGGTCGACCCGGGCGCACGCCCGGGGCGACATCAGAGATAATCGGCGCGCTGCAACCCGTACTTGGCCATCTTCTCGTTCAGCGTCCGCCGCGGCAGGCTGAGTTCTTCCATCACGCCCACGATCGAACCCTTGTGGCGGCGCATCGTGTTGTCGATCAGCATGCGCTCGAAGGCCTCGACATATTCCTTGAGCGGCTTGCCCTCGGTCGTCACCACGGGCTGCACGTCATCGTGGTCGTTCATCAGGAGCGAGGCGATGGTGCCGGTGCCCCGCCGACTTTGCAGCACGGCACGCTCCGCGATGTTGATCAGCTGGCGAATGTTGCCCGGCCACGGCGCCTGGAGGAGCTGGGCGGCTTCCTGGGCGGTGACGCTGGGGGCGGCGCAGCCGTATTCCTCGGCGAACTGGTCGGCGAAGCGGGTGAAGAGCATCAGGATGTCCTCGCCGCGCTGGCGCAGCGGCGGCAGGGTGATGGTCATGGTCGCGAGGCGGTAGAACAGGTCCGGGCGCAGCATGTCCTCGCAGGTCTTGCCGGCCTCCTGCAGGTTCGAGATCGCCACCACGCGGGTCTCGGGCGGCGTGCCCTGGTCGTTGATCCAGCCCAGGAGCTTGGCCTGGACGCTGTCGGGCAACGCCTCGATGTCCTCGAGCACCAGCGTGCCGCCACGCGCCTCTTCCACCAGCGGCAGGCGCCCGCCCTCGTCCATCGGGCCGAAGAGCTTGCGGGCGAGTTCGTCCTCGTCCTGGCCCGCGCAGCGCACCACGACGAACTTGCGGCCCGCCTTGGCCCCGACCGCGTGAAGCGCGTGCGCCACAAGCGTCTTGCCGGTCCCGGTTTCGCCGTCGATCAGCACGTGACCGTCGGCCTGGCCGATGTCGAGGATATCCTCGCGCAACCGTTCCATGAGTGGCGAGGCACCCACGAGCTTCTTCATGATGGTCGTGCCGTCGCCCAGTTCGCGGCGCAGGATGCGCGCGTCGAGCGTCATGCGCCGGTTCTGCGTCGCCTTCTTGGCGAGCGCCGTCATCTTGTCGGGATTGAAGGGCTTTTCGAGGAAATCGTAGGCCCCGACCCGCATCGCCTCGACCGCCATCGGCACGTCGCCGTGGCCCGTGATCATGATGACCGGGAGCGCGCTGTCCACGCTCATCAGCTTCTTGAGGAACTGCATCCCGTCCATGCCGGGCATGCGGATGTCGGAGATCACGACACCGGGGTAATCGGTGCCAACGTTCTTCAGGGCCTCTTCGGCCGACGGGAAGGTTTCGGTGTCGAACCCTGACAGGGCCAGCCACTGGCTGATCGACTGGCGCATATCCTGTTCGTCATCGACGATCGCGATTTTCATTGCCTGTGCCATTCTTCTTGTACCCTCCGGCCCCCTTCGGGCCTGAAATGACCGGACCCATCCCGTCCGGCCGGCCGCCCCGCAGCTTATTCCGCTGCTTGAACGTCCGCGTTATCCTTGTCGTTGTTCTTCAAGATAGGAAGTTCTACCTCGAATACAGCCCCCCCGGCGGTTCCGTTGCGCGCCGTGAGGCGCCCGCCGAAGTCGTTCACGATGCCCGAGGAGATCGCCAGGCCGAGCCCGACCCCGTCCCCGGGCGCCTTGGTGGTGTAGAAAGGCTCGAACAGCTGGTCGAGGTCTTCCACACCCGGCCCGTTGTCCCGCACGGAGATGACCACCTGCTCGCCGCCGGTGAGCAGGATGTCCACCTGCGGGTCGTCCACCGACTTGGTCGCGTCGATGGCGTTTCTGAGCAGATTGATCAGAACCTGTTCGAGGCGCACGTTGTCGCCCATGATCATCACCGGCTCGCGCGGGATGTTGCGGGTGATGCGCACCTGGCGGCGCTTGAGCTGCGGCTCCATCATGGAGAGCGCCATCGACACCGACTGGCGCACGTCCATCGCCTGGAAGGCGTCGCCGCCCTTGCGGGCATAGGATTTCAGTTGCTTGGTGATCAGCCCCATCCGTTCGATCAGGTCGTCGATCCGCTGGAAGGAGGACAGCGCCTCTTCCGAACGCTTGCGCTGGAGAAGCAACTTGGCGCCTGCAAGGTAGGTCTTCATCGCCGCGAGCGGCTGGTTCAGCTCGTGGCTCACCGCGGCCGACATTTCGCCCAGGGCCGCGAGCTTCGAGCTCTGTGCCAGCGTCTGCTCGGCCACCTCGAGGTTCTTTTCCGCCTTCTGGCGTTCGGCCACCTCGCGCTGGAGCGCGTCGTTGAGCTGGCGCAGTTCCGCGCTTTCGAGCTGGAAGAACCGGCTCGCGGTCGTGGCGCGACGGCTGACCACGTAGAAGCCGAGCGTCAGCAGGATGGCGAAACCCATGATTTCGAGCGCGAGCACGCCGTTCACCCGTTCGCGCACGGAACCGTAGGTGGTGAACGAGGTCATCTGCCAGCCCTGGAACGGGATGCGCGCGGTCTGCCGGATCACGTCGTCGCCGGCGAAGAACGCCTCGGACGGGAGCGCGGCCCATTCGGCCGTGCGCTCCAGGGCGCGCTCGATCGCGGTCGGCGGCGGCAGCGTGTCCATCGCCTCGCCTTCAGGCAGGCCGCGCCAGCGCGGTTCGGTGGTCAGGATCACCCGGCCCTCGCTGTCCGTGACGTAGACCGCGTCGGAAATGCCCGCCCAGCTTTGCTCGAACTTTTCGAGGTCCACCTCGACCACGATCACGCCGATCAGCTCGGAGCCGTTCAGGATCTTGCGGGCATAGGTGAACTGGAAGCCGCCCGCCTCGGTCTGGACGGTGGTGAAGACGGTATCGGAGGAGCGCAGGGCATCCACGAAATACCGCGCGGAGCGGTGGTTGGAGCCCAGACGTTCGCGGTCGGTCGCGGCCACCGCGCGCCCGGACTGGTCGAGAAGCAGGAGCGACTGGGCCCCGATCTCGTCGCGGTAGGAAATCAGGCGCTGCGAGGAGTTGACGAAATCCTCCGTGTTCAGCGCCGAGATGAAAGCGGGATCGCGCGACAGGAGCAGCGGGACGACCGAGCTTCTCTGCAGTTCGGATTGCAGGTTGCCCGAGTAGAGGGCGAGCCTGAGTTCGGCACGCGAGCGGGTGCTTTCGGTGTAGCGCTGGGTGAGAAGTTCGTTGGAGATCCAGATCACGGCGATGGCCGCCGCGATGAAGAGCACGAGCACGACACGGCCCACCAGCCCGAAGGCCGGCGACCGGGGCGGACGCTGCCCCTCGTTCGGGTTGTCGATCTCCGTCATGGATCGGTTTTACGCGCCGGCGCCGCGGCGCTCAAGTCACGCGGTTTCGAGACTTGCGACCAACGAGCGGAACATTGCCACCCCGTCGGTGCCCCCATGGGCCGCGTCAACGGCGCGCTCGGGATGCGGCATCATGCCCAGCACCCGGCGGTTTTCCGACAGGACGCCCGCGATATCGGCGGTCGAGCCGTTGGGGTTGTCGACATAGCTGAAAGCGATCCGGTCCTGGTCGCGCAGGGTGGCAAGCGTTGCGTCGTCGACGGTGTAATTGCCGTCGTGGTGGGCCACCGGGATCGAGATGACCTGCCCCGCGTCATAGTCGGACGTGAAGTCGGACTGCGTGGTTTCCACTTTCAAATCAACGGGTTTGCAGACGAACTTGAGGTTCGCGTTGCGCATCAGCGCGCCCGGCAGAAGCCCGGTCTCCGTGAGCACCTGGAAGCCGTTGCACACGCCCAGCACGTAGCCCCCACGCTCTGCATGGGCCTTGATCGAGGCCGAGATCGGCGATTTCGCGGCGATGGCGCCGCAGCGCAGGTAGTCACCGAAGGAAAAGCCGCCCGGAACGCCCACGATATCCACGTCGTCGGGGAGCGCGGTGTCCTTGTGCCAGACCATCGAGACCTGCGCGCCGGCGCGCTCGAAGGCCACGGCCATGTCGCGGTCGCAGTTGGAACCCGGGAAGACGATGACGGCGGCTTTCATGGCGAAACTCCGGTGGGGTGGATCCACCGCGCTCTTAGAGCCGGGGTGCCACAGGGTCAAGTGGAGCGCGCGGCCCTTTTCCCGATTGCACGGGCGCGGGGCCGTCTCTACCCTCGTGCCCGATTGCACACTCACCCCACGGCCCCCGACATGACCGACACGCCCCCGCTGCCGCCGCGGCCGGACCGGAACGAGGAGCGCCTTGCCGCGCTCCATGCGCTCGACGTCCTCGACACGCCGGCGGAGGCCGGTTTCGACGATGTCACCGCATTCGTGCGCAAGCTGTGCGACGTGCCCACCTCGCTCGTGTCGCTGGTCGACCGGAACCGGCAGTGGTTCAAGTCCGCCGACGGGTTCGACGCGCCGGAGACGGGGCTCGAAAGTTCGGTCTGCGCCTACGTGGTTCATGCCGATGAATTCATCGAGATCTCGGACCTTTCCAAGGATCCGCGCACCGCGCGCAACCCGCTGGTGGCCAAGCCCGGCGGCATCCGGTTCTACGCCGGCGCGCCGCTGCGCCTGTCCTCGGGCCACGTGGTGGGGTCGCTCTGCGCGATCGACACGCGGCCGCGCACGCTGTCACCGCTCGAGCGGGAAACGCTGACCGTGCTCGCCGCCCAGGTCGTCGCCCAGCTGGAGCTGAAACAGGCGCTCGCCCAGGCCGAGCTTCTGCGCAAGGAGATCGACCACCGGGTGAAGAATTCGCTGCAATCCATCTCCGCCCTCACCCGCATCCAGGCCCGCAAGGCCAAGGACGACAACGTGCGCGACGCGCTGCGCCAGGTGCAGGCGCGGGTCGAGATGGTGGCGGCCCTTCACGAACAGCTCTACCGGAGCTCCGCGACACGCGCGGTGGATCTGGCCGATTTCACCGACAAGGTCGCCGCGATCCTGAACGGGACGAGCCCCAAGAACGTGCGCATCGCCACCGATATCATCCATTGCCGCGTCACGGCCGAGCAGGCGTCGGCCATCGGCGTGATCATGAACGAATTCGCCTCGAACTCGATCAAGCACGCCTTTCCGGACGGGCGCGCGGGACTGGTGACGTTCCGGGGGCGCGAGCGCGACGACGGCACGCTCGAGATCGTGCTGGCCGACGACGGGGTCGGCATGGGCGCGGTGTCGCAGACCTCGGGCCTCGGGCTTGCCGTGATCGAGGCCTCGGTCGCCCAGCTCGGCGCGGCCTGGGAGCCGCTGGTCGCGGACCACGGCACTTCGGCGCGGCTGATCATCCCCCGCGCGCGCCTGGACGAAAAAAGCCGCCCCGGGGGCGGCTTTTGACATCTCTTTCGGCCGGCGGGTCAGCCCATGTGGATGCGGTAACTTTCGATCACCGTGTTGGCGAGCAGCTTCTCGCACATCTCCTTCACGGTGTCCTCCGTGGTGCCGTCGGCCAGTTCCAGCTCGATCACCTTGCCCTGGCGCACACCCTCGACCCCGTCGAAGCCGAGGCTGCCCAGGGCGTGGCGCACGGCCTCCCCTTGCGGGTCCAGAACGCCGGTCTTCAGCATCACGTCAACGCGCACTTTCATCGCGGGGGTCCTTTCAGTTGATCAGCGTCGGCTTGGTGGCGTGGGTCACGTTCGAGGGCAGCACGCCCAGGCGCTTGGCCACCTCGGTGTAGGCGTCGTTCAGGCTGCCCAGGTCCTGGCGGAACACGTCCTTGTCCAGCTTCTGGCCCGTCTCGATGTCCCACAGCCGGCAGCTGTCCGGGCTGATCTCGTCGGCCACGATCAGGCGCATGTAGTCGCCTTCCCACACCCGGCCGATCTCGATCTTGAAGTCGACCAGCTTGATGCCGACGCCGTGCATGACGCCCGACATGAAGTCGTTCACGCGCAGCGCCAGCGCCACGATGTCGTCGAGGTCCTGCTGGCTCGCCCAGCCGAAGGCGATGATGTACTCTTCCGGCACCAGCGGATCGCCGAGCGCGTCGTCCTTGTAGGAGAACTCGACGATCGGGCGCGGCAGCGTCGCCCCTTCCTCGAGCCCGAGGCGCTTGGCCATCGAGCCGGCGGCGAAGTTGCGCACGATCACCTCGAGCGGGATGATCTCGACCTGGCGGATCAGCTGCTCGCGCATGTTGAGGCGCTTGATGAAGTGGTTGGGCACGCCGATGCGGCTGAGCCCGGTCATGAAGAACTCGGACAGGCGGTTGTTGAGAACCCCCTTGCCCTCGATCACGTCCTTCTTCTGGGCGTTGAAGGCGGTCGCGTCGTCCTTGAAGTACTGCACCAGGGTCCCGGGTTCCGGGCCTTCGTAGAGAATCTTCGCCTTGCCCTCGTAGAGCTTCTTGCGTCGTGCCATGAAAAATGGGCCTTTCGAGTGGGCGGACACCTGCCCGCCATTTCCACGCGCTATAGTGCATTGCCCCCGCCCCCGCAAGGACGCGCGGGGGTTGCCTGACGGGCCGCGAGGGGGCATATGGAAGCAAACAGGCCACAGCTGGGATCAACGCACCATGACGACCTTCGACGATCGCGAAAACGCCTTCGAAAACAAGTACGCCCACGACGAAGAGATGAAGTTCAAGGCCGAGGCCCGCGCGAACAAGCTTCTCGCCATCTGGGCCGCCGGCCTGATGGGCAAGACCGAGGGCGACCTGGACGCCTACATCAAGGACGTCATCAAGGCCGATTTCGAGGAAGCCGGCCATGAGGACGTCGTGCGCAAGGTCGCCGGCGACCTGGGCGACAAGAGCTCGGCCGACGAAGTTCGGGCGCAGCGCCTGGCGCTTCTGGCCGAAGCCAAGGCGCAACTGATGGGCGAAATCTAAGCCCCTCTTGCAAAAGCATTTTTTTCGGAAAGGCACCCGCATTGCGGGTGCCTTTTTGTGTGTCTTCCATCACCAAAAGGCGTTTTTGGTGAAACCCGGACGGCGTTTCCGCGTTGGAGACACGACCGAAACGGAGAGAAGAAATGCACAAGACCGGCATGAAAATCCATGTCGGCGGAGCCGCGTTGCACGTTCAGATCATGGGTGACGCCTCCGCCCGACCGATACTGTTCCTGCACCGCGGCGCGGGCAGCCTCGCGGACTTCGAATACCTGCTGCCCGAGCTCGACCAGCATTGCTGCGTGCTGTTGGACCTGCGCGGCCACGGCCAATCCACCCTGGGGCGCGACACGATGAGCTATCCCCGGCTCGCCGCCGACATCGAGGCGGTGATCGGCAAACTCGACATCGACGCGCCCGTGCTTCTGGGCCACGCCGACGGGGGCACGGCCGCCCTCGAGGTCGCCGCGCGCGGGCGCGCACCGATCAGCGGCATCGTCACGCTCGCCGCCCGGGCCTGGCGCCCGAGCGACCAGGTGATCGCCACCCATATCGGCAAGGCCACCCCCTCCTTCTGGCGCAGCTGGTTCCCCGAGGACGTGGCGCTTTTCGAGGCCCACAACCCCGAGCCCGACTTCGACCGCTTTTTCGGACAGGTCGCCGGCATGTGGCGCAACGTGGCCGACACCAACTACCCGGGCCCGCGCGTGCGTGAGATCCAGTGCCCGACGCTCGTGCTGGGCGGTGAACACGACCACCTCGTCTCGGTCGACGAGACGCTCGACCTCTGGCGCGCCGTTCCGAACGCGCACCTGGGCGTGCTGCCCTATGCCAGCCACATGGTCCATTGCGAGGAACCCGATCAGGTCGCGCCCTTCGTCGACGACTTCATGGGCTTTCTCGACGACGACGCGACGCCCTGCACCTCGGGCGCGCTGGACGCGGTGCGCTGATCCCGGACTGTCGTCACGGGGGCGCCGCCAAGATGCGTTAAAGCCCGCCCGCGCCACCTGCGCCGGGCCGCCTTGCCCCTGTTGCGTAGGCAACGCACACGGGCCGGCGGGGCCGTCAATTGCACATCGGGCGGATTTCTGTCACATCACCCGTTGATCGCACAGGAAAGACCCGACCCCATGTCCCAAGACGCGCTTTCGACCCTTCTCGACACCCGTGAATGGCTGCTGGCCGACGGGGCCACCGGCACCACCCTGTTCAACATGGGCCTCACCTCGGGCGACGCGCCGGAGATGTGGAACGTCGACCACCCCGACCGCGTGCGCGCGCTCTACCAGGGGCCGGTTGACGCGGGCTCGGACCTGTTCCTGACCAATACCTTCGGCGGCAATGCCTCGCGCCTGAAGCTGCACGAGGCACAGAACCGCGTGGGCGAGCTCAACCGCGTCGCCGCCGAACTGGGGCGCGAGGTCGCCGACAAGGCCGGTCGCCCGGTCATCGTCGCGGGCTCGATGGGCCCGACCGGCGAGATCATGGAGCCCATGGGCCCGCTCTCCTTCGACGGCGCGGTCGAGATGTTCCACGAACAGGCCGACGCGCTGAAAGCCGGCGGCGTCGACGTGCTCTGGGTCGAGACGATTTCCTCGCCCGACGAATACAAGGCCGCCGCACGCGCCGCCGAACTGTCGGGCATGCCCTGGTGCGGCACGATGAGCTTCGACACCGCCGGGCGCACGATGATGGGCCTGACATCGGCCGACATGGTCAAGCTGGTCGACGGCCTGCCCAACCCGCCCATCGCCTTCGGCGCGAACTGCGGCGTGGGCGCCTCGGACCTCCTGCGCACGGTGCTGGGCTTCGCCCAGACCGGGACGGAACGCACGCTGATCGCCAAGGGCAACGCCGGCATCCCGAAATACGTGGAGGGCCACATCCACTACGACGGCACGCCCGAGCTCATGGCGGACTACGCCGTCATGGCCCGCGACTGCGGCGCACGCATCATCGGCGGGTGCTGCGGCACCACGCCCGAGCACCTGCGCCACATGCGCGAAGCGCTGGAAACCCGTCCGAAAGGCCCGGCGCCGACTCTGGAGGCGATCGCGGAAGCACTCGGCGGCTTCTCGTCGGCCTCGGACGGCACCGACGACAAGGGTCCGGCCCGGCGCGAACGGCGCGGCCGCCGCCGGGGCTGAACCCCCTTCAGAAAAGTGACAGCTGATCGCCCGCACGCGGCGGCACGCGAAAGAGGTCGGTGCGCAGCGCCGGCAGGTCGCGGCTGAGCCCGAGCCGTTTCAGCGCCACCCGAAAGCGCATGTCCAGCATCTCGGCATAGGGGCCCGTGCCCCGCATCCGCTTGCCCCACTCGGCCTCGTAGAGGGCGCCCCCGTGCATGTCGCGCAGGTGGCCCAGCACGCGGCCCGCGCGGTCCGGGTAATGCTCCTTGAGCCAGTCCTCGAACAGCCCCGCCACCTCGCGCGGCAGGCGCAGCATGATCCAGCTGGCCGCCTGCGCCCCGGCCTCGGCCGCCTCCGACAGGATGCGCTCGAGTTCGCTGTCCGTGAGCCCCGGCACCATCGGCGAAGCCATGACCCGCACCGGCACCCCGGCCTCCGCCAGCGCCCGGATCGTGGCGATCCGGCGGGCGGGCGCTGGCACCCGGGGCTCCATGCGCCGTGACAGCGCCGGATCCAGCGTGGTGACCGACACCCCGACATGCACGAGCCCCTGCCCGGCCATCTCCGACAGGATGTCGAGGTCACGCTCGATCAGCGTGCCCTTGGTGACGATGCCCACCGGGTGGCGGTGCTCGGCCAGCACCTCCAGCACCTCGCGCATCACGCGGTGGCGCCCCTCTATCGGCTGGTAGGGATCGGTGTTGGTCCCGATCGCGATGGTCGCGGGGCGGTAGGAGCGCCGCGCGAGCTCGCGCGCCAGCACCTTGCCGATCCCTGGCCGCGCCACCAGCCGCGTCTCGAAATCCAGCCCGGCGGACATGCCCAGCCAGGCGTGGCTCGGGCGCGCGAAGCAATAGATGCAGCCATGCTCGCAGCCCCGGTAGGGATTGATGGAGCGGTCGAAGGGCACGTCCGGTGAACTGTTGCGCGTGATCGCCGAGCGCGGGGCCTCCAGCCGCACCTCGGTGCGGATCGTGGCGGGCGAATCAGGCGCCCAGCCGTCCGACACGTCCACCCGGTCGAAGCGCTCGAACCGCCCCGCCCGGTTGGTCGATGCCGCGCGTCCGCGACGCCGCTCATGATCAATATGAATGAATTCGTCGGACATGAGAACATTAATAGAACATTTACACCGCCGTGCAAAGGTCGCTCTCACATTTCGATATGTCGCAAATTGTCAGCATTGCGCGGTCAATTTGCCGCATATACAGGTCAACCAAGCGCGAACCGCCTGAAAGGACAAGCCAATGGCCGAGGAAGAAGACGACATCATCCTCTCCGAACTCGACGACGAAGAGCTTGTCGCCCAGATGATGGACGATCTCTACGACGGGCTCGCCGAAGAGATCGAGGAAGCGACCAACATCCTGCTGGAACGCGGGTGGGAGCCCTACCAGATCCTGACCGAGGCGCTGGTCGCGGGCATGACCATCGTGGGCCACGATTTCCGCGACGGCATCCTGTTCGTCCCCGAGGTGCTTCTGGCCGCCAACGCCATGAAGGCGGGCATGTCGATCCTGAAGCCGCTTCTGGCCGAAACCGGCGCCCCGACGATCGGGCGCATGGTGGTGGGCACCGTGAAGGGCGACATCCACGACATCGGCAAGAACCTGGTCTCCATGATGATGGAAGGCGCCGGGTTCGAGGTGGTCGACCTCGGCATCAACTGCGAGGCGGAGAAATACCTCAACGCGCTCGAGGCCGAGAATGCCGACATCCTTGGGATGTCCGCCCTGCTGACCACCACGATGCCCTACATGAAGGTCGTCATCGACGAGATGGTGGCCAAGGGCATGCGCGACGATTACATCATCCTCGTGGGCGGCGCGCCGCTGAACGAGGAGTTCGGCAAGGCGATCGGCGCCGATGCCTATTGCCGGGACGCCGCGGTGGCCGTCGAAACCGCCAAGGCGTTCATGGCGCGCAAGCACAACCAGGCGTCCGCCGGCTGATCCGGGTCGCGGCGCCGCCCGGGACATCCACGTTCCGGGCTCCGACCGAACCGGGGACGAGATGACGATGCGCCGTATCCTGCTGGGCCTGATGGCCGCCGCGACCGCCGGGCTCGTCCTCTTCGTGCTGGGCAGCGCCCTGGTGGCCGGCAAGCTCACCGGACAGGTGTTCGTGGCCGTCCTGCCGCTGGTGATCCTGTTCACCTTGGCCTGGAACGGCCTCACCCGGCCCCGGGACTGAAGCACCCGCGCTTGCGCGCCCCACGCCGCGCCCCCATCTTTCCGGCATGGAAGGAGACCCGTATGCCGCTTGACAGATTCGTGCTGATCCTCGTCGTCGTCATCGCCGCGGCCGGCGTGACCGTCGCCCTGGGCACCTGGATTGCCGCCTCGGTGTCCGTGCCGCTGGGCTGGGCCGGCGTGATCCCGGTCGTGCTCGTCCTCAACGTCGCCTGGCGCGTCCTGGCCGAACGGCTGTCGAACCGCGACGACGACCATTACGACCGGATCGAGAAGTGATGCTCGTGCTCACCACCGACACCCTGCCCGGGCGCAGCGTCGAGCCGCTGGGGCTCGTGCGCGGCTCCACCGTGCGCGCCAAGCACATCGGCTCCGACATCGTGGCGAGCCTGCGAAACCTGGTGGGCGGCGAAGTGCGCGAATACGCGGCGCTCCTGGCCGGGGCGCGCGAACAGGCCATCGACCGCATGATCGAGGAGGCCCGCGCGCTCGGCGCCGACGCGATCATCGGGGCGCGGCTGGAAACCTCGACCATCTCGCAGGGCGCGAGCGAAATCCTCGCCTACGGCACAGCGGTGAAGCTCACGTGACCCCGGACGACGCGGCCCTCACCTGCTCCGGGCTGCCTCCCCGCGGGCGCGGCCGGATCCTGATCATCGGCTGCGGCGCGCTCGCGCGCGAAATCCTCGCGTTGATCGAGCTCAACGGGCTGTCCCACGTGGACCTCACCTGCCTGCCCGCGATCCTGCACAACCGCCCCGAACGCATCGCCCCGGCGCTGGAAGAGGCGATCACCCGCCACGCCGAGACCTACGACCGGATCTTCGTGGCCTATGCCGATTGCGGCTCCGGCGGCGCCGTCGCCGCAGTTTGCGAACGCCACGGGGTCGAGATGATCCCCGGCCCCCATTGCTACAGCTTCTTCGAGGGCAACGCGGAATTCGCAGACCGTGGCGAGGTGACGGCCTTCTACCTCACCGACTTCCTCGCGCGCCAATTCGATACCTTCGTGACCGAACCCCTGGGCCTCGACCGGCACCCGGAACTGCGCGACGCCTATTTCGGCAATTACGAAACGCTGGTCTACCTGGCCCAGACCGACG
Source organism: Maritimibacter harenae (assembly GCF_009882975.1). GTDB lineage: Bacteria > Pseudomonadota > Alphaproteobacteria > Rhodobacterales > Rhodobacteraceae > Maritimibacter > Maritimibacter harenae. The sequence goes on along the minus strand of NZ_WTUX01000011.1, from coordinate 269,935 downwards.
ACCCCGCGCTCGATGCCCGCGCGCGCGCGGCGGCCGACCGCCTCGGGCTCGCCTACGAGCGCCGGATGACGGGCTACGGCGACCTCGCCACGGCGCTCGCGGCCCTCTGACCTTCATCGTTCCCCAAGTACTTCGGGAGAGCGCGAGAGGGCAGAGCCCTCTCGCCCCCGCGCCGCGTGACAACGCGGGCGCAAGACCTGCGCGGGTGCAGCCCGCCCCTTTTCGTCAAAAACGCCTCAGGCGGCTTCGACGGCCAGCTTGTTGATGCGTTGGATCATGGCCTTGAGCCCGTTCGAGCGCTGCGCGGACAGGTGATCCTCGAGCGACAGGCGCCCGAGCTCGGCCTTCGCGTCGATCTTCGTGACCTGGTCGACCGGCACGCCGTTGTAGAGCGCGGCCAGCACGGCGATGATCCCGCGCACGATCAGCGCGTCGCTGTCGCCGCGGAACCGGAAGGTGCCGCCTTCGATCTCGGGCAGCAGCCACACCTGAGAGGCGCAGCCCTCGACCTTGGTCGCGGGCACCTTGAAGGCGTCCTCGAGCGGGTCCATCGCCTTGCCCATGTCGATCACGTGGGCGTAGCGGTCTTCCCAGTCATCCAGGAATTCGAAATCTTCGACGATCTCTTCGAATGCGTCCGTGGCCATGCTGCCCTCCTTTGGCTCCCACCTAGGCGCACGGGCAACAAACGTCCAGCCCCGCGCGCCTCACGATCACGATCCGGGTTTTCAAATCCGCCGCTATGAGCTAGTCCAAGACAAGCACAGGGGGACGCTCATGATTTTCCGCATCTTCGGCGCAATTCTACTCACGGTGGGCCTGTCGGGGTGTTCGAACGGCGTGAGCCTCAATCCCCTCAACTGGTTCGGGCCCGACGACGGGGTCGAAATGGTGACGCTGGAACCCGAAGAAGGCTGGGATTTCGCGGGCGAGGATTACCGGGGCCCGGTGGCCCAGGTGACGCGCCTCTCGGTCGAACGTGCCTCGGGCGGGTACGTGATCCGCGCCGTGGGCCTGCCGCCCCGCCAGGGGTACTGGGAGGCCGACCTCGTGCCCGAGAACGACGAGAAGCCGGTCGATGGCGTCATGAGCTATACCTTCGTGGTGGCGCCCCCGCTCTGGGCCACGGCACAGTCGCGCCCGCGGGCGCGTGAAATCCACGTGGCGCATTACGTGTCCGACATCCGGTTGGGCAGCGCATCGCGCATCCGCGTGATCGGCGCGACCAACACCCTGACCGCCGGGCGCTGACGCGCCCGGGGCGCGCCTCAGATCTCGATGACCTTCACGTTCTGACCCTGCACGCCAAGGGCCAGGTGCCCCTCGCACAGCCGCAGCGCGTCCTTGCCGAACACCTCGGCCCGCCATCCCTTGAGCGCGGGCACGTCGCGCTTGCCGGCGGCCAGCACGTCGAGGTCGGCGGCCGATGCGATCAGCTTCTGCGCCACGCCGGTCTGTTCGCAACGCGCCTTCAGGAGCACGCGCAGCAGGTCCGCGAGCGCCGGGTTGACCTGGAGCTTGTCGCGTCCCGGCTTGTCCACCTTCGGCATGTCCTCGGGGGCGACCTCCTGGCCGATGCGCACGGCCTTGAGGATGCCTTCCGCGATCTCGCCCTTGCGCGCTTCGCGCAGGAGCAGGCGGGAGCGTGACAGCTCGCTCATGTCCTTGGGCTTGGTGGACGCAAGCTCCATCAGCGCGTCGTCCTTGAACACGCGGCTGCGGGGAATGTTTCGCGCCTGGGCATAGCCTTCGCGGAACCGCGCCAGTTCGCGTACGATGGCCAGGAACCGGCCCGAATGCGTGCGCGTCTTGACCCGCTTCCAGGCCTCGTCCGGGTCGACCACGTAGGTCGCCGGATCGGTCAGCGCCGACAGCTCTTCGCGCACCCACTTGTGGCGGCCGGACTGTTCCAGCTCGGCCTTCAGGTATTCGTAGATCACCCTGAGATGCGTCACGTCGCCGATGGCGTATTTCTTCTGCGCATCCGTCAGCGGCCGGCGCGACCAGTCGGTGAAGCGCGACGACTTGTCGAGCTGCGCCTTGGCGATCTTGCGCACCAGGGTCTCGTAGCCGGCCTGGTCGCCGAAGCCGCAGACCATGGCGGCGACCTGCGTGTCGAAGAGCGGCTCGGGGATCACGCCCGCGTCGACGTAGAAGATCTCCAGATCCTGGCGTGCGGCATGGAACACCTTGACCACGCCCTGGTCGCGGAAGAGCTCGTAGAGCGGCTCGAGCGACAGGCCCTCGGCCAGCGGATCAACGAGGACCGCGTCCTCTGCGTCGTCGTCGCCCGCGACGGCGAGCTGCACGAGGCAGAGCTTCGAGTAATACGTGCGCTCCCGCAGGAATTCCGTGTCCACGGTCACGTAGGGAAATTCGGCGGCCCGCCGGCAATATTCGGCAAGCGCTTCGGTAGTGGTGATTGTTTTCATGTCGCCGTCTTTTCTGCGCGTCGCGGCCCCGTCTACCGGGATTTGACGACGAGAGGAAGGGGTCAGGGCAAGGCCACCGGTGTGCGGTCGCCGGTGACGAAACGCGCGAGCACCGCGGGGTAGAGTCGATGCTCCATCGGAAGCACCCGCGCGGCCAGCGTTTCGGCCGTGTCGCCCGGTTCCACCGGTACGCGCGCCTGGCCCAGGATCGGCCCGCCGTCGAGCTCCGCCGTGACCTCGTGCACCGAACAGCCTGCCTCGGCATCCCCGGCGGAGAGCGCGCGGGCATGGGTGTCGAGCCCCTTGTATTTCGGCAGGAGCGAGGGGTGGATGTTGAGGATCCGCCCCGCGTAATGGTTGATGAAACGCGGCGTGAGGATACGCATGAAGCCCGCGAGGCAGATGACGTCCGGTGCGGCCGCGTCGAGCCGCTCGATCAGCGCCGCCTCGAAGGCCTCGCGGTCGCCGGGATAGGCCTTGTGATCCACGACGGCGGTGTCGATCCCCCGCGCCTCGGCCTTCGCAAGCCCCCCGGCGCCGGGCACGTTCGACAGGACCAGCACGGGGCGCGCCGGATGGTCGCCCGTCATGCTGTCGGCCAGCGCCACCATGTTGGAGCCGGACCCGGAGATCAGGATCGCGACGCGTTTCACCCGAGCGATCCGAGGTATTCGACACCCTCGCCCAGCCCGATACGCCCGATCTGATGGACCGTCTCGCCCGCGCCCTCGAGCGCGGCGGTCACGTCACGCACCTTGTCGGCGGCGACGACCAGCACCATGCCGATCCCGCAGTTGAAGGTCTTGAGCAATTCGCCCTGCTCCATGCCGCCCGTGGTGGCGAGCCAGTCGAAGACCGGCGGCAGCGTCCAGGCGTCGAGATCGACCAGCGCCTTGCCGCCCTCGGGCAGCACGCGCGGCAGGTTCTCGGTCAGCCCGCCGCCGGTGATGTGAGCCAGTGCGTGCACGCCCCCCGCCTCGATCGCCGCCAGCGCGGGCTTCACGTAGAGCCGCGTCGGGGCCAGCAGTGCCTCGCCCAGCGTGCCGTCGCCGAAGGGGCTGTCCGCGTCCCAGCCCAGCCCGGACACCTCGACCAGCTTGCGCACGAGGCTGTAGCCGTTCGAGTGCACGCCGCTGGAGGCAAGTCCCAGGAGCACGTCGCCCTCGGCCACGTCGGCGGGCAGCGCCCCGCCCCGCTCCATCGCGCCCACGGCGAAGCCCGCGAGGTCGAAATCGCCGTCGGCATACATACCCGGCATCTCCGCCGTTTCACCGCCGATCAGTGCGCAGCCCGACTGCGCGCAACCCTCGGCGATCCCCTCCACGATGCGCGCGGCATCGGAGACGGCGAGCTTCCCGGTGGCGAAGTAGTCGAGGAAGAAGAGCGGCTCGGCACCCTGGCAGACCAGGTCGTTCACGCACATGGCCACGAGGTCGATCCCGATCGTGTCCACGTTGCCCGTGTCGATCGCGATTCGCAGCTTGGTGCCCACGCCGTCGGTCGCGGCCACCAGGACCGGATCGGTGTAGCCCGCGGCCTTCAGGTCGAAGAGCGCCCCGAAGCCCCCGAGCCCGGCCATCACGCCGGGACGGTTGGTGCGCTTGGCGGCCGGCTTGATCCGTTCGACCAGTTCGTTGCCTGCGTCGATGTCGACGCCCGCGTCGGCATAGGTGATCCCGTTCGTCTTGTCGGTCATGGCAACAGCCCCCTCGCGTGGTTGCGCCTGCGCCTACCCCAAGGGCAGGTGAAAGGCAACGGCGCTTGACGCCTCACGAGCGCCCGTCTACTCAAATCGCCACGGTGGGCCTGTAGCTCAATTGGTTAGAGCAGAGCGCTCATAACGCTTTGGTTGCGGGTTCAAGTCCTGCCGGGCCTACCAACGCCCCCCACCTGCGGCGTGCGACAGCACAAGCCTTTGACATCGCACGCTTTTCCGGGCGCCGCGGCTTCGGGCTTGCCAAAGCCGCGGCAAGGGGGTTTCGTGCGCGCATGGAAATGCCGCCCGACATGCCCGCCCACGGGGAAATGGTCCCGCTCGAACCCGGCCTGCGCCGGATCATCGCCCCGAATCCCTCGCCCATGACCTACTGGGGCACGAACACCTTCGTGCTGGGCGAAGGCCGTGTGACCGTGGTCGACCCCGGCCCCATGTTGCCCGACCATCTCGAGGCGATCCTCGCGGGCCTCGCCCCAGGCGAAACGATCGACCGGATTCTCGTGACCCACAGCCACGTGGACCACTCGCCCCTCGCCCGCCCGCTGGCCGAGCGCACCGGCGCGCCGGTCCTGGCCTTCGGGAACGCGACCGCGGGCCGCTCGCCGGTGATGGCCGATCTCGTGGCCCAGGGGATGACCTCGGGCGGTGAAGGCGTTGACCACGATTTCGTCCCGGACGAGATCCTGGGCGACGGGGACCGGCTCGACATCGGCGGCGGGCTGACGGTCGAGGCGATCTGGACCCCGGGCCACTATTCCAACCACCTGAGCTTCGCGATGGGCGACCTGGTGCTGGTGGGCGATCATGTGATGGCCTGGGCCTCGTCGCTGGTGTCCCCGCCCGACGGGGACCTCACCGCGTTCATGGCGTCCTGCGACCGGCTGATGGCCCGGGACGAGCGTATCCACTACCCGGCCCATGGCCCCGCGATCGAGGACCCCAAGGCACGGCTCACCTGGCTCATCGAGCACCGCAAGGGGCGCGAGGCGCAGATTCTCGCAGCGCTCACGAACGGTCCGGCCACCGCCGAGGCACTGACCCGCGCAATCTACACGGACGTGGACCCCGCGCTCCTGCCGGCCGCCGAGCGCAACGTCTTCGCCCACCTCATCGACCTTGCCACGCGCGGCCAGGTCACCGCCGATCCCGCCCTTTCCCCCGACGCCACCTTCGCCCGGACCTAGGTCGAAAAATTTGTGTCGATTTCCTCTGGACGGGGCAAAATCACGTTGCTATATCGCCCCCCGTGTTCCGGCGTAGCTCAGCGGTAGAGCAGTTGACTGTTAATCAATTGGTCGTAGGTTCGATCCCTACCGCCGGAGCCAAAACTTCCTCTGAAAAGCGATAGAATCGGCTTTCTGCCTGCTTGGCAGCAGGGGGTCTTGGCGCGTGCGCCTACCCGCCCTTGAGATGTTCGCGGTCCGGCGTGACGGGGGCGTGGCTGGGCGCCGTGTCGTGGCTTTCGCGGGTGTCGAGCCGGACGAAACCGGCCTTCGTGCGGGTGAAGATGTCCCGGTCGATATCGTACCAGAAGGTCGGCGGGTCGAAGGTGCCGCCGGCGACGGCGATGGCGTCATCGAAGAGCTCGATCTGCCAAAACAGCGTCGTGCCGCAGATCGGGCAGAACCGGGTCGTGAAGCTGCGGCCGCTTTCCGTGGTGAAGCTGTAGTCCGTCAGCCGGCCCGACAGGATCTCCACCCGGTCCGCGTCGAAATAGACCGAGATGCCGAAGGCGCTGCCGGTGCGCGTCTGGCAATAGCGGCAGTGACAGATGCCCGCCGTGTTGGGCTGCCCCGTGGTGCGGTAGCGCACGGCGCCGCAGTGGCAGCCGCCCTCGTGTGTGTCGTCCATCCGGTCCCCCTGGACCACCAGCTTCCCCGATCGGCAGCGGGCTGGCAACAGGTGGCCCCGCGCCGCGATCGGCCGGTCTCCGCCCAACGCCGTGTGGCGCGCATGGGGCCACGGATTCGCGCTTGCCGACTGCCCCATTTTCGCCGCATTTGCGCCCTGCCCGCGCCCGATTCCCGGTCGACCCTGACCGGCAGACCCGCGTCAAGACGGGATCGGGGTGGATCAACCCACCGGTGGTTCGCGGAAGACGGACCGCCACCACATGAAGGACGAGGCAGATGGCAAGTTACAAGGATCCGCGCGACGAGTCGCGCGAGTCAGCCGCGAGCCGTGAGACGACTCCCAAAACGACCGAGCGCACGTCGCAGACCAAGGCGGAGGCCAAGGCGCCCCCGGCCCCCGCGCCGGTGATCACCGACTGGGCGTCGATCTGATCCGGTTCCGGTGGCGGCGCAGGCCGCCGCCCGGTCAGACAGCCCCCTGGGCGTAGACGGCGTAGTAGGTCGGTGCGGCCGGATCGGCGCAGAGCCGGGCACGGCCCGCGACCTCCATCCCGATCTGTTCCAGCCGGACCAGCGTGTCGCCCAGCGGCAATGGGCGCTCCAGGATCACCATCGGCTCCACGAAGGCCGTGGACACCTCCCGCACGGCAAAGTGTTGGGCGATCCGTGCGACGTGGTCGTCGCGGGTGACGGAAATCGCATCGACATCAGGCATGAAAACTCTCCCGGTTGCCGCACCAGGCTGCCGGGCAGAGATTGAGATCCGGTAAACGGGCGGCGGCGCATGAAAAAGGCCGCGCCCCGGGGGCGCGGCCTGTCGGTCTTTTGCGGTGAGAGCGCTGGCTCAGCCGACGAGCTCGAGGCCCGAGAAGAAGTAGGCGATCTCGACGGCGGCGGTGTCCTCACCGTCCGAGCCATGCACCGAGTTCTCGCCGATCGAGAGGGCGAATTCCTTGCGGATCGTGCCCTCGGCGGCTTCCTCGGGGTTGGTCGCGCCCATCACTTCGCGGTTCTTCGCGATGGCGTTCTCGCCCTCGAGAACCTGCACGACGATCGGCTCGGACGACATGAATTCGCACAGCTCGTCATAGAAGGGACGCTCCTTGTGGACGGCATAGAAGACGCCGGCCTGCTCTTTCGTGAGCTGGATGCGCTTCTGGGCCACGATGCGCAGGCCGGCGGCCTCCAGCTTGGCGTTGATGGCGCCGGTCAGATTGCGCTTGGTGGCGTCGGGCTTGATGATCGAGAAAGTGCGTTGAATGGCCATGTCGGTCCCTCTGTTTTCGTCGGGCCTGCGCCCGGTTGCAAACGTCGCGCGGCGGATAGCATGGGGGTGCGATGGGGAAAAGGGGTTTCGTCGTGCGCGGCACGCCGAGCCGCTGGAGGGGGCTGTCTGCCCCCTCCAGACCACCCCCGAGGATATTTGCGGTCCGAAGAAGGGCTGGAATTGACCTCGCGCGGGGCTTCGGGCAGTCAGGCGCTCATGTTGAAGATCGACGATATATCCTACTCGGTCGAGGGTCGGCCCCTGATCGAGCACGCTTCCTGCGTGATCCCGGAAGGTCACAAGGTCGGCCTCGTGGGCCGCAACGGCACCGGCAAGACCACGCTCTTTCGGCTCATCCGCGGCGAGCTCACGCTCGAGACCGGGCGCGTGTCCGTGCCGAAGGGCGCCAAGATCGGGGGCGTGGCGCAGGAGGCGCCGGCGAGCGACGTGTCGCTGCTCGAGACCGTGCTGGCCGCCGACACCGAGCGCGCGGCCCTGATGGCCGAAGAGACCGAGGACGCGGGCCGGATCGCCGAGATCCAGACGCGGCTGGCCGACATCGACGCCTGGAGCGCGGAGGCGCGCGCGGCCTCGATCCTCAAGGGGCTCGGGTTCGACGATCCGGATCACGCCCGCCCCTGCTCGGATTTCTCCGGCGGCTGGCGGATGCGCGTGGCGCTGGCCGCCGTGCTCTTTTCGCAGCCCGACCTGCTGCTTCTGGACGAACCGACCAACTACCTCGACCTCGAGGGGGCGCTGTGGCTGGAAAGCTATCTCGCACGCTACCCGCACACGGTGATCGTGATCTCCCACGACCGGGGTCTTCTGAACCGGGCGGTGGGCTCGATCCTGCATCTCGAGGACCGCAAGCTCACGCTCTATCGCGGCAATTACGACACCTTCGCGGAAACGCGGGCCGCGCGGCTCGCCGTGGCCGAGGCCGAGAACAAGAAGAACGAGGCGCGGCGCGCGCACCTGCAGAGCTTCGTGGACCGGTTCCGCGCCAAGGCCACCAAGGCGCGGCAGGCGCAGAGCCGGCTCAAGATGATCGAGAAGCTGAAGTTCACGGCAACGCCGCAGGAAGCCGCGCTGCGCAAGTTCAGCTTTCCCGAGCCCGAGGAGCTGTCGCCGCCGATCGTTGCGATCGAGAGCGGGTCGGTGGGGTATGACGGCACGCCGGTTCTCAAGAAGCTCGACCTGCGCATCGACCAGGACGACCGCATCGCCCTTCTGGGCAAGAACGGCGAAGGCAAGTCGACGTTGTCCAAGCTGATCGCGGGGCGCCTGCCCGCGATGGGGGGTCGGGTGACCACGTCCTCGAAGTTGCGGGTGGGCTATTTCGCCCAGCACCAGATGGACGAGCTCTACCCGGACGAGACGCCGATCGACCACCTGCGCCGGCTGCGGCCGAACGAGACGCCGGCGCGTCTGCGCGCGCGGCTGTCGGGCTTCGGGTTGATGGCCGAGCAGGCCGAGACCGAGGTGGCGCGGCTGTCCGGCGGGCAGAAGGCGCGGCTCACGCTGCTCATCGCCACGATCGACGCGCCGCACCTGCTGATCCTCGACGAACCGACCAACCACCTCGACATCGAGAGCCGCGAGGCGCTCGTCGAGGCGCTCACCGAATACACCGGCGCGGTCGTGCTGGTGAGCCACGACATGCACCTTCTGAGCCTCGTGGCGGACCGGCTGTGGCTGGTGAAGGGCGGACGGGTGACCGCGTTCGAGGAGGACCTCGAGGCCTATCGCAAGCTGCTCCTGTCCTCCGACGCGCCGCAGAAGCCCGCGAAACCCGCCCCCAAGCCCAAGAAGGCCAGCCGGGACGAGATCCAGGCCCTCCGCTCCGAACTGCGCAAATGCGAGGCGCGGGTCGAGAAGCTGGAGGACATGCGCGAGAAGCTGGCCAGGAAACTCGCCAACCCGGACTTGTACGAGAAGGACAAGGTGGGCGAGATGGAAGTGTGGCAGAAGAAGTATGCCGAGGTGATGGACGGGCTCGAGCGGGCCGAGGCGCTGTGGATGGCAGCGCAGGACAAGCTCGACCGGGCCCAGGCGTGAGGATGTGACACGATGATGGACACCGCGGCCCTGCTGCCCGCCTTCGTCACGCTCTTCGTGATCATCGATCCGATCGGGCTGGCCCCGGTGTTCCTCGCCCTCACCCGCGACATGACCGCCGGGCACCGCTTCGCGGTGGCGCTGCGCGCCGTCCTGGTGGCCGGGGTGATCCTCACGATCTTCGGGCTGGCGGGCCAGAGGGTGCTCGACCTGTTCGGCATCTCGATGGCCGCGTTCCGGATCGCGGGCGGCGCCCTTCTGTTCCTGACCGCGCTCGACATGCTGTTCGAGCGGCGCAAGCAGCGCCGCCAGAGCCAGAGCGCGGCCTCTGCGCTGGACCCGGCCGACGACCCCAGCGTCTTTCCCCTCGCCATGCCGCTCATCTCGGGCCCCGGCGCGATGGCGACGATGATCCTGCTGATGGGCGAGGCCGACGAGGTGGTGGTGAAGCTCTCCATCCTCGGCGTGATGGTGTCGGTGCTCATCTGCGTCTTCGCCTTCTTCCTGGCCGCCGGGACGCTGGGGCGTTACCTCAAGGAAAGCGGCATCAACGTGGTGACCCGGCTCCTGGGCATGCTGCTGGCCGCACTCGCGATCCAGTTCATGATCGACGGGCTGGCCGATACAGGGCTCTTCGGCTGAGCGTTGGAAAACCCGGGCGGGGATGCCTATCTGTTGGGCATGGAAGCTTATGATTTCGGACGCCTGACCTACCTTGTCCTTCTGGGGGCCGCGGTCATCGCGTCATTCTTCATGATGAACAGGGCCAATCTTGGCCGCAGCCTGCAACAGGCGTCGATCTGGGCGCTGATCTTCGTCGGCGCGATCGCGGCCTATGGCCTCTGGACCGACATCCAGCGCGATGTCATGCCGCGCCAGTCGGTCATCGACAGCGGCGTGATCGAGGTGCCGCGCCGCCCCGACGGGCATTTCTACCTCACCGCCGGCGTGAACGGGACGCCCGTTGAGTTCGTTGTCGACACGGGCGCGACGGAAGTCGTGCTGACCACGGAGGATGCCGAGAGGGCGGGGATCGACCTCGACCGGCTGGATTTCATCGGAACGGCGATGACGGCGAACGGGTCGGTGCGCACCGCGCCCACGCGGGTGGACGAGATCACGCTGGGCGACATCTCCATGTCGAACGTGCGCGTCTACGTGAACGAAGGGCAGATGGACCGCTCGCTCCTGGGCATGTCCTACCTGCGCCGGTTCGAGCGGATCGAGATCGCGGACGACCAGTTGATCCTGACCCGATGAAAAAGGCCGCCCCCGGGAGGGCGGCCCTTCATGGTCACGCAATGGGCGAGGCTTACTTCGGCGCCATGCGGATCGCGCCGTCGAGGCGGATCACTTCACCGTTCAGCATCGAGTTCTCGACGATGTGGCGCGCCATCGCGGCGTATTCGTCGGGGCGGCCGAGGCGCGAGGGGAACGGCACCTGGGCGCCGAGGCTTTCCTGCGCTTCCTTGGGCAGACCTTCCATCATCGGGGTGAGGAACAGGCCCGGCGCGATGGTCATCACGCGGATGCCGTTCTTCGACAGGTCGCGCGCCATCGGCAGCGTCATGCCGGCCACGGCACCCTTTGACGCCGAGTAGGACACCTGGCCGATCTGACCGTCGAAGGCCGCCACGGACGCGGTGTTGATGATCACGCCGCGTTCGCCGTCCTCGGTAACGGGGTCGGACCCGGTCATGCCCAGCGCGGATTGCGAAGCGCAGTTGAACGTGCCCGCGGTGTTCACCATGAGCGTCTTGACGAAGAGCTTCGGATCCAGCGCTTCGCCGCGCGACACGGTCTTGCCGATCGTGCCGATGCCGGCACAGTTGACCATGATCCGCTCCTGGCCGTTCTTGGCGCGCACCGTCTCGAAGCCCGCGGTGACGCTGTCCGGATCGGACACGTCGACCTTGGCGAAAACACCACCCAGCTCCTTGGCCAGCGCTTCGCCGGCCTCTTCGTTCAGGTCGAAGATCCCGACCGGCGCCCCTTCAGCCGCCATCGCCCGCGCGACGGCCGCGCCGAGGCCCGATGCGCCGCCGGTGACGACGACGGGGGTGTCCTTGGAAATCTGCATTCTGTCCTCCCGGTTAACCTGCCGTGGAGGTAACAGCACCCTCGGCGGGGCGCAACGGAAAGGTATGGCGTATCATCATCGGACGTTGCGGCACGCCCTGCCCCGGCGTCAGCCGCGCGTGGTCTGGACGTAATCGACGAGCATCCGGGTGGACGGGTCCTTGTCCGCCCCGTCCGTCTCGCCCGCAAGCACCGGGGCCAACGCCTTGGCCAGTTCCTTGCCCAGTTCGACGCCCCATTGGTCGAAGGAATTGATGCCCAGAACGACCCCTTCCACGAAGACGCGATGTTCGTAGAGCGCGATGATCCGGCCCAGCATGCGCGGCGTGAGCTGAGGGTAGACCAGCGTCGTGGAGGGACGGTTGCCCGGGAAGACGCGGTGGCGCGCCTGGCGCTCGAGCTCGTCGCCGGTGAGCCCGGCCTCCGCCATGATCGCGCGTGCCTCGTCCAGCGAGCGGCCCTTCATCAGCGCCTCGGACTGGGCCAGGCAATTGGCCACGAGCAGCGCGTGCTGGTGCGCGAGGTCGGGCTCGTGCCCACGGGCGGCGACAAGGAATTCGCACGGCACCACCTCGGTCCCCTGGTGGATGAGCTGGTAGAAGGCGTGCTGGCCGTTGGTGCCCGGCTCGCCCCAGACGACGGGACCGGAGGGAACGGTGAGCGTGGACCCGTCCATCGCAACCGACTTGCCGTTGCTCTCCATCTCCAGCTGCTGGAGGTAGGCGGGAAGCCGCGACAGGCGCTGGTCGTAGGGAAGCACGGCGCGCGTCGGGTGGCCGCAGACCTGCCGGTGCCAGATCCCCACGAGGGCCAGCATGAGCGGCATGTTCTCGGCCCCCTCCGCCGTGCGGAAATGGGCGTCCATGTCGTGCCCGCCCGCCAGCATCTCGCGGAAGGGCTTGGGGCCGATGGCGATCATCAGCCCAAGGCCCACGGGCCCCCAGAGCGAATAGCGTCCCCCGACCCAGTCGGCGAAACCGAAGACCCGGCTCGTGTCGATGCCCCATTGGGCGGTCTTGTCCACGGCGGAAGAGACGGCGGCGAAATGGCGGCCCACTTCGTCATCCCCGATCGCGTTCACCAGCCAGCGGCGCGCGGTGTCCGCGTTGGTCATCGTCTCGATGGTGGTGAAGGTCTTGGAGGCCACGATCACCAGCGTCGTCTTCGGATCGAGCCCGTCCAGCGTGTCGTGGATATGCGCCCCGTCCACGTTCGAGACATAGTGAAGCCGCGGCCCGTCGTGCCACGGGGCCAGCGCCAGCGTCGCCATCGCTGGGCCCAGGTCGGAGCCGCCGATGCCGATGTTGACCACGTCGGTGAACCGCCCGCCGTTCACCGGGCGCACCTTGCCGGTGCGCAGGCCGTTGGCGAACTCCTCCATCCGGTCGAGCGTGGCGTGCACCTCGGGGAGCACGTCCTGCCCGTCGACGCGCGCGCCACTCGGTCCCGGATCGCGCAGCGCGGTGTGGAGCACCGCCCGCCCCTCGGTCTCGTTGATCGGTTGCCCCGAGAACATCGCGTCGCGCCGCGCGGTCACGCCCGCCTCCCCGGCAAGCTCGAGCAGCAGGTCACGCGCGCCCTGGTCCACAAGGGTCTTGGAGTAATCCAGCACCATGTCGTCCATCCGGACCGAGAACGCCTCGGCGCGCCCCGCGTCTTCCATCAGTTCGGCGATGCGCAGGTCGCCCTGCTGTTCACGGTGCCCGGTCAGTGCATTCCAGGACATCGGGTTTCCCTCTTGGCTCGCGATGGCTTGGTCCCGATCCACCCGGACCGGGACGATGGATGGCCCCTACTCGGCCCAGTGGACGACAATATCCTTGAGCACGGAGCGCACGGGCGCGGCGTGGGCGTCTTTCGTCTTAGCCGCCCGTTCGAGCGCCTCGCGCTTGGCCGCGCCGGTGATGACGAGATGCTTGGACATGGCGTCGTTCAGCACGCGCGCGCTCAGCGTCACGCGCGGCTCCGGCGCCCCGTCGGCCCGCATCGCCACAAGGGCCGGGGCGCGCGCGGACAGCGCCTCGTCCAAACGGTCGGCCCCGGGAAAGAGGCTCGCCGTGTGCATGTCCGTCCCCATGCCCAGCAGAACGACGGAAAGCGGCAGCGCCGCCTCGACCCCTTCGCTCAGCCGGTCGAGCGATTCCTCGGGCGTCTTCGTGTCCCCGTAGAGCGGCACGAGATGCGCGGCCTCCGCACGGTCGCGAAAGAGCCGCGTCTTGAGAAGCCGTGTGTTCGAGCGGTCGCTGTCCTCGGGCACCCAGCGCTCGTCGGTCAGCATCACGTCGACGCGGTCCCAGTCCAGGTGCACCGCCGACAACGTGTCGAAGATCGGCCCCGGAGTGGATCCTCCCGGCACGGCCAATGATGCGCGGTCGTCCTGCGACAACGCGCGGCGCAGTTCCGATGCGATGAGATCGGCAAGATCCATCATCATCAGCTCGCGATCGGGGTATTCCTTCAACTCGTAGGTCATGCACGCAACTCCCGCCACCGGCGCCGGTCGCGATGCATCAGGATCATCGCTTCCTCCGGACCGGTGGATCCCGGTTCATAGGGATAAGGCCGATCCTCCCGCCGGGTCCAGTCCTCGATGATCGGATCGGTCCAGGCCCAGGCCGCCTCGACCTCGTCACCGCGCATGAAGAGCGTCTGGTTGCCGCGGATCACGTCCATGATGAGACGCTCGTAGGCGTCCGGCACGTCCGCGGCCTCTTCGCCCAGGGCTTCGGCGAAAGTCATGTCGAGCGGCACGTCGATCAGGCGCATGCCCCCCGGGCCCGGTTCCTTGATGGTGACGGTCAGGTCCATGCCCTCGTTGGGCTGGAGCCGGATGGTGAGCTCGTTGGCGCTCTGCCCCGTGTCTTCCTCGAAGATCGAGTGCGGCGGTTCCTTGAAGCGCACGACGATCTCCGACACGCGTTCCTTCATCCGCTTGCCGGTGCGCAGGTAGAAGGGTGTGCCGTTCCAGCGCCAGTTGGCGATCCGCACCTTCATCGCGATGAAGCTCTCGGTGATCGAGCCGGGGTTGTCCACGTCCTCGAGATAGCTTTCCTCGCGCGACTTGTACTGGCCGCGCACGATGTCGTCGTGCCCGGTCGTCTCGAGCGCGCGGATGACCTTGAGCTTCTCGTCCCGCACCGCGTCGGGATCGTATCTCGAGGGCGGTTCCATCGCCGTCAGGCACAGAAGCTGCATCAGGTGGTTCTGTACCATGTCGCGCATCGCGCCGGATTTGTCGTAGTACTCCCCGCGCCCGCCGACGCCCACCGTCTCGGAGACCGTGATCTGGATGTGGTCGACGTATTGCGCGTTCCAGAGCGGTTCGAACAGCATGTTGCCGAAACGCACGGCCATCAGGTTCTGGACCGTCTCCTTACCCAGGTAATGGTCGATCCGGTAGATCTGCGTTTCGTCGAAATGCGCGGCCAGCGTGGCGTTGAGCGCGCGCGCGGTTTCGAGATTGTGGCCGAAGGGCTTCTCCACGACGATCCGCGCGTCGTCATCGGTGATGCCGTGTTCGTGAAGCCGGTCGGCGATGTCGCCGAACAGCGCGGGACCCACGGAGAAGTAATAGGCCTTCACCACCCCGTCGCGCATCGTCTTGGCCAGCGCATCCCAGCCCCCGGTGCCCTTCGCGTCCACGGCGACGTAGTCGAGCTTGGCCAGGAAGGCGTCGACCATCTTCTTGTCGTGGCGCTTCGTCACGAATTCGTCCAGCGCGCCGCGCACGAAGTCGCGAAACCCGTCCGCGTCCATCTCGGAGCGTGCCGCGCCGATGATGCGTGCCTCCTCCGGCATCTGGCCGTCGTAGTAGCGCCGGTAGAGGCCCGGCAGGATCTTGCGGCGGGCAAGGTCGCCGGTGCCGCCGAAAATGACGAGGTCGAATGGATCGACCGGGATGACGCGCGAAACCATCTATCTCTCCGTTCCGGCCGGGGGTGGCGACGCTGTCTGTTAGCGCTAACCGACCTGCGGCGCCTTGTTATCGCGACGCCCCGCCCGAGTCTAGCATCCTCGGGTTACATCACAACCGTGTCACGCCTGCGCCACGCGGGCTTTCCCCCGGCGCCACCGTGGGTTAGCCACGATGAAACGGAGTGAGACGACATGAACCAACGCGTGACCATCGCCAACGCGGGCAAGTTCCGGGACCCGCAGACCACCGCCGACGGCAGCCCGCGCGCCACCGTGGCGCTGACGCAGCCGACGACGCTGTGGTTCAACACGGGAACGCTGTGCAACATCGCCTGCGAGGGCTGCTACATCGAAAGCTCGCCCACGAACGACGCGCTGGAGTACCTCACGGCCGCCGAGGTGGCGCGCTACCTCGCCCAGATCAACGAACGCGGCTGGCCGGTGACGGAGATCGGGTTCACGGGGGGCGAGCCCTTCATGAACCCGGAGTTCATCGCGATGATGCGTGACGCGCTCTCGGCCGGTCACGAGGTGCTGGTCCTGACGAACGCGATGGCGCCGATGATGCGCCCGCAGGTGCGCACCCGGCTTGCCCAGCTCATCAAGGCGCATGGCGCGCGGATCACCCTGCGCGTCTCCCTGGATCACTGGACCGCCGGGGGCCATGACGCCGTGCGCGGGGCCGGTGCCTTCGCCAGGTCGCTCGAAGGCCTCGACTGGCTGCGCGACCAGGGCGCCACCATCGCCGTGGCGGGCCGCGCGCGGTGGCAAGAGACGGAGGCCGAGGCACGTGCGGGCTACGGCGCGCTTTTCGCCGAGCGCGGCTACCGGATCGACGCGAACGACCCCGGCGCGCTGGTCATCTTTCCCGAGATGGACCTTTCCGTGGAAGTCCCGGAAATCACCACCTCGTGCTGGGGCATCCTCGACAAGTCGCCGAAGGACGTGATGTGCGCGTCGTCGCGGATGGTGGTCAAGCGCAAGGGCGCGCAGCCCTCGGTCGTGTCCTGCACGCTCCTGCCCTACGAGGACGCGTTCGACATGGGACCGACGCTTGCCGACGCCGAGCGGCCGGTCGCGCTCAACCACCCGCATTGCGCCAAGTTCTGCGTGCTGGGCGGGGCGTCCTGCTCGGGCTGAGCGGCGCGCAGGCTCAGGCTTCCAGCTCGGCGTCCCAGTAGAGGAAGTCCATCCAGCTTTCGTGCAGGTAGCCCGGCGGGAACTTGCGCCCCATGTTGCGCAGCTCCTCGGCCCCCGGTTGCCGCGGCGGCTTGCGCAGGCTGAGCCCGGACTGGTGCAGATGCTTGGAGCCCTTGCGCAGGTTGCACTTCGAGCAGGCTGCGACCACGTTCTCCCAGCTCGTCACCCCGCCCCGGGCGCGCGGCACCACGTGGTCGAAGGTCAGATCGCCCTTCGAACCGCAGTATTGGCAGCGGAATTCATCCCTCAGAAAAAGATTGAAGCGCGTGAAAGCCACGCGCTTCTGGGGTTTGACGTAATCCTTGAGAACCACGACCGAGGGGATCCTGAGCTCCATGCTGGGGCTTCTGACCACCTCTTCGTACTCGGCGATGATGTTGACCCTGTCCAGGAAGGCCGCCTTCACCGCCTCCTGCCAGGGCCACAGTGACAGGGGGTAGTATGACAAGGGGCGGAAGTCCGCGTTCAGAACCAGGGCCGGATGCGACCTGGGGTTACTGTGTTCTCTTACGAAATGTGTCCTGAAATCGCCGTCCATCGGAAGTGACTCCGCCCTCGCCCTGTGCCTCGATCGCAGGGCGGGGACATCCCGCCCCGTCTGATACTCATCATGGACTATATATGGGTCAGAACCCCTGACAAGCCCCATGATCTGGGCGCAGTCTGACCCGGTTGCGTATCAGCCATGTGACGGCGTGGCGGCTGCGGAAATGTTCGCCTTCCGTTCGCCCCGCTTGTCCGATCGCGACCCGGCATGCCAACCGCGGGCGCGCGACCCGCGGCACAGGCTGGCGATCCAAGGCGCGCGTCTCTGCCTGCTGCGCGGTTCGTGCTTATCCGTTGAAAGGTATAGCGTTTTCCCAGGCTGCCTGCGGCTGTCCTCGCGGCCCCGGGCACGGCACCCGGCTGAACCGCCGCGCGTCGAGGCCCATATCCGCAAGGGAAAACGACAGCGCACCCGGCGCCCATCCGCCTCCCGCCAAAGTGATACATTCGCAACGCCTGACCCGACCCCGAGACCGGGGACCCGCGCCCTAGCCGCGGTCGAGGGCGATTCCCAGCCGGTCGGCCATGAACGACAGTGCCACCGACAGCCCGGCGGGCGCGATGCCGTGGCCCGTGCCCTCCTGGACGTGACCGTAGACGGTGAAACCCGCGCCGGTCAGGATGTCCCCGGATTCCTGGAAATGCGCGACCGGCACCATGTCGTCGGCGTCGCCGTGCACCAGCAGGACCGGCGGGCGCACTTTCACGGTCTCGGCGTAGTTCTCCGTGTCGAGGATTCGGCCCGAGAACGCGACGATCCCCGCGATCTCGGCATCGCGCCGGGGCACCACGCGCAGGGACATCATCGTGCCCTGGCTGAACCCGAAGACGATGAGCCGGTCGGGCGTGATCCCCTCTTCGGCGATCACCATGTCGAGGAAGGCGTCGATGTCCTCGTGGGCCGCGTCCGCACCCTGGCGCGCGGCCTCCTCGCTCGACCCATCGAGCCACGGGATCGGGAACCACTGGAAGCCAAACGGGTTGCCGGAGCATTTCTCCGGCGCGTCGGGGGCATAGAAGGCGGTATCGGGCATGTGCGGCGCCAGTGGATCCGCGAGCCCCAGAAGGTCCGCTCCATCCGCGCCGTAGCCGTGCAGGAACACCACCACCGAGTCGGTCTTGCCCGATGCCGCGTCCTTTTTCTTGTAGGCCAGTTCCCGTGCCATCAACGCACCCCTTCCCTGTTCTTCGCCACCCGGTAATAGGCCCACAAGGCCCGGGCCGCAACGCCACGCCACGGGGACCATTCCTCGGCCATGCTGCGCATCGCCGCTTCGCGCGGGCGTTCGTGCAGGTCGAAGAGGATGCGCGTGGATTCCTGGAGGGCCAGATCGGCGGGCGCGAAGATGTCGGCGCGGCCAAGCGAGAACATGGCGTAGATCTCCGCCGTCCAGCGCCCGATGCCCGGCACGGCGGTGAGTTCCGCCACCACCTCGTCGTCCGGCAGATGCGCGAGCGCGTCGAAATCGATGCCCGCCTCGGCCAGCGCGCGGGCATAGCGGATCTTCTGGCGCGAAAGGCCGACCTCGCGCAGCACCTCGTCCGGTGCCTCCGCGATCGCGGCCGCGTCGTCCAGCCCCGCCGTCTCCATCCGGCCCCAGATCGTGGCCGCCGCGGCGACCGAGAGCTGCTGGCTCACGATCGCCGACAGGAGCTGGTCGAACCCTTCGGGCTTGCGCCGCAACGGCAGAGGCCCGGTCTGCTCGAGCGCATGGGCGAAGCGTGGCTCGGTCTTCGCCAGCCACGCGGCCCCTTCGGCCACGTCCTCGGGGCCGTGAATGATGCGCCCCACGCTCATAGCCGCTCCACCCAGTCGAGCGCGGCCTCGACCGTCTCGGCCTTCTCGCCGGGCGGTTGCGGGGGGCGGTCGATCATCACGACCGGAAGGCCCAGGGCGCGCGCGGCCTCCAGCTTGGCGAAGCCGCCGGCGCCGCCGGCGTTCTTGGTCACGAGGATATCCACACCTGCCTGCCGGAACGTCTCGACCTCGTCCTCGACGGAGAACGGGGGCCGGCCGATCAGCCATTCGCCGTTGTCGTGCGGATAGGGTGTCTCGGCCGCGTCGATGCGGCGGCAGAGCACATGCGCCACGGGCAGCCGCCCCATCGCCGCGACCGAGCCCGGCCCGGTGGCGAGGAAGACGCGCATGTTCGCGGCCAGTTGGCCGGGCACGCCCGCCTCGGACGTGACCATGCGCCAGTCGTCGCCCGGCCCGGGCGCCCAGCCGGGACGCAGAACCTGCACGTAGGGCACGTTCAGGGCGGCGCAGATCATCTGCGTGCGCGCCGAGATACGGGCCGCGAAGGGATGCGTTGCATCAATTACGCCGTCGAAGCCATTGTTCATGATATAGTTTTGCTGTTCGACCTGTCCGCCGAAACCACCCACGCGCACCTCGCCGTCGAGCGGCAGTGGCACCCGCGTCGCACCGGCGAGCGAGGCCGTGACCTCAAGCCGCCCATCCCGTCCGAGCCGCTGCGCGATCTGGCGCGCCTCGTAAGTGCCTGCGAGGAGAAGGATTCTCATGGTCCGCTCCGTGCGATGATGGTGCCCCCTCGGTCAATGACAACGATGTCGACGGCAAGGTCGTTCCCGAAGCGCTCCCGGATCACCCCGAGCGCCCGGTCGGCCACGGCCTGTGCCAAAGGTTGTCCAACGATTTCATAAGCTTCCAGCGCAGTGTTCGCGTCGCGCACGCGCGGATCGCCCACCCAATCGGCCAAGACGTCGAAATCCACCTGCGCGCGCTTGGAGTGAAGATCCATCGCACCCTGCGCCAGCTTCGTGATCTTGCCGATGCCGCCCCCGATGGTGACCCGCTCCACGGGGTGGCGGACGAGGTATTTCATCATCCCGCCCACGAAGTCCCCCATGTCGAGCATCGCGCTGTCGGGCAGATCGTGGAGTGCCTGCACCACCTTCTCCGAGGTCGCCCCGGTACAGCCCGCCACGTGGGTCAGGCCCTCGGCGCGCGCCACGTCGATGCCGCGGTGAATGGACGCGATCCAGGCCGCGCAGGAAAACGGGCGCACCACGCCGGTGGTGCCCAGCACGCTGAGGCCGCCTGTGATCCCGAGCCGCGGGTTCCAGGTCTTTTGCGCGATCTCTTCGCCACCGGGAATGGACAGGGTGATGAGCGCGTCGCCCGGCCGGTCATGGACCTGCGCGAGCTCCTTGACCTGCCCGCGCATCATCTGGCGCGGCACCGGATTGATCGCGGGCTCACCGGGCGCGATCGGCAGCCCGGGCTTGGTGACGGTCCCCACGCCCGGCCCGGCCGCGAAGCGCACGCCGGTTCCCCCCGGCGCCACCCGCGCGATGATGAGCGCGCCATGGGTCACGTCCGGGTCGTCGCCCGCGTCCTTCACGATCCCCGCCTCGGCCCAGCCGTCGCCCTCGGCGCGGTGGGCCAGTTCGAAGGTCGGGGTTTCGCCCTTGGGCAGCGTGATCGTCACCGTTTCGGGAAAGGCCCCGCCCCAAAGGCGCAGAAGCGCCGCCCGCGTCGCGGCGGTGGCACAGGCCCCGGTGGTCCAGCCCCGGCGCAGTTCCTTTGCGGGCGTGTCGTCCATCGGGGGCACTATAGTCGCGATCCGCCAGGGCGAAAGGGCCCGCGCGCCGCAGGCGGGGAACGATGCGTCGCCCCGCGGCTTCTCATCGCGGCCGGGGGGGTGCATAACGCGCGGGATGACCGACTCGATGCACCTCCCCCCCGGCGACTGGCCGGTGATGCAGCCCGGCTGGGTCTGGCTCTGCGGCGCCGGTCCCGGCGACCCCGGGCTCCTGACGCTCCACGCGATGAACGCGCTGATGCAGGCCGACGTGATCGTGCATGACGCGCTGGTCGACGACCGCATCCTCGACTGGGGCAACCCGGCGGCCGAGCGGATCTATGCCGGCAAGCGCGGGGGCAAGCCTTCGGCCGAGCAGAAGGACATCTCGCTCCAGCTGATCGACCTCGCCCGCGAGGGGCGCAAGGTTCTGAGGCTGAAGGGGGGCGACCCCTTCGTCTTCGGGCGCGGCGGCGAAGAGGGGCAGACGCTCGTGCAGCACGGCGTGCCGATCCGCATCATTCCCGGCATCTCCGCCGGGATCGGCGGGCTCGCCTATGCCGGCATCCCCGTCACCCACCGCGACGTGAACCAGGCCGTGACCTTCGTCACCGGCCATGACCGGCAGGGCAAGGTCACGGGCGTCGACTGGGCCGCCGTCGCCAAGGGCTCCGGCGTGATCGTGATCTACATGGGGATGAAGCACCTCGCCGCCATCGCCGAGGACCTGATCGCCGCCGGGCGCGGGCCGGAAGAGCCGGTCGCCATCGTCTCGGACGCGACCCTGCCGCACCAGACGGTGCTCGAAACCACGCTCGCCACCTGTGCGGCCGACGCCGAGACGCAGGGTGTGGGATCGCCCGCCGTCATCTGCGTCGGGCGCGCGGCGCTCCTGCGCCAGGCGCTGGACTGGCAATCGCTCGCGATGGGCACGCCGATGCGCAACACGGACCCGCTGTCGCTGGGCCGCCCCGTCGAAGACGGATGAGCGGGCGCGGCCTGATCCTCGCCGCCCCCGCCTCGGGCAGCGGCAAGACGACGGTGACGCTGGGGCTTTTGCGTGCGCTCGCACGGCGGGGCACGCCGGTGCGCGGGGCCAAGTCCGGGCCGGACTACATCGACCCGCGCTTTCACGCCGCCGCCTGCCACGCGCCCTGCCTGAACCTCGACGCCTGGGCGATGTCGCCGGAGCGGATCGCCGCGCGCGCCGCCGGTGACGGGCTTTTGCTGATCGAAGGCGCGATGGGGCTTTTCGACGGCGCGCCGCCCGAGGGCCGGGGCGCGACGGCCGACCTTGCCCGGCACCTGCGCCTGCCCGTGGTGCTGATCGTGGACGCGGCCAAGACCGCGCAGAGCATCGCGCCGCTGGTCGCGGGCTTCGCGGGGCACGATCCCGAGGTGCGCATCGCGGGCGTGATCCTGAACATGGTCGGCTCCCCGCGCCACGAAGCGATGCTGCGCGCGGCCCTCGCCCCCCTCGGCCTGCCCGTGCTGGGCGCGCTCCACCGCGACCGGACCATGGCGCATCCCTCGCGCCACCTCGGACTTGTGCAGGCGGAGGAGCGGGCCGACCTCGACACCTGGCTCGACGCCGTGGCGGACAAGGTGGCGGGAGCCGTCGACCTCGACACGCTCTCGGCACTGGCCGCGCCCCTGCCCGACCCGGCACCCGGCACGCCGCCCGCCCCACCGGGGCAGCGCATCGCGCTGGCGCGTGACGAGGCCTTCGCCTTCTCCTATCCGCACATGATCCACGACTGGCGCGCGGCGGGGGCGGAGGTGCTGCCGTTCTCTCCGCTGGCCGACGAACCGCCCGACCCGCGCGCCGACATCGTCTTCCTCCCCGGCGGCTACCCAGAGCTTCACGCGGGCCGGATCGCCGCCGCCGCGCGCTTCCGCGCCGGGATGGAGGCGGCCACCTGCCCGGTCTACGGCGAATGCGGCGGCTACATGGTGCTGGGCGAGGCATTGACGGACGCGCAAGGCACGCGCCACCGGATGCTGGGTCTGCTGGGCGTCGAGACGAGCTTCGCCACCCGCAAGCTGCACCTGGGCTACCGGAGCGTGACCACGACCGAGGGCCCCTTCGCGGGTCGCTGGGCCGCGCATGAATTCCACTACGCCACGACCGTGTCCGAAACCGGCGCGCCGCTTTTCACGGCCTCGGACGCCGAAGGCGCGGCGCTTGTCCCGATGGGCCTTGTGCGCGACAACGTCTCGGGATCCTTCGCGCACCTGATCGAACGCGCATAACACTCTTTCCTTTTTGAATATGTCGGGGTAAGCCGCTGCCATGACTGACGCCGTCTACACACAGCCCGACGACCGCAAGGCGAAACGCAACGTGGCGATCCTCGTAATCGCGCAGGCGCTTCTCGGCGCGCAGATGCCGATGATCTTCACGGTCGGCGGCCTGGCCGGGCAGTCGCTCGCCCCCAACCCCTGCCTCGCAACGCTGGCGATTTCGGCGATCGTGCTGGTCTCCATGCTGTCGGCCAACCCGATGTCGTGGATCATGCAGCGCTTCGGCCGGCGCGCGGGGTTCTGGACGGGCACGCTGGGCGGCACGATCGGCGCGGTCGTCGCGGCCTACGGCCTCAGCCAGGCGAGCTTTCCGATCTTCATCGCGGGCTCGGCGTTCACCGGCATGTACATGTCCGCGCAGGGTTTCTACCGCTTCGCCGCTGCCGATACGGCGTCCGAGAGCTTCCGGCCCAAGGCGATCTCCTACGTCATGGCCGGCGGGCTGGCGGCCGCGATCATCGGCCCCCAGCTCGTGAAGGCGACCGTGGACGTGAGCGTGGTCCCCTTCCTTGGCGTCTACGCGGCGATCATCGTGCTGAACGTGGTCGGCTCGCTCCTCTTCCTCGCGCTCGACATCCCCAAGCCGCCCAAGCCCAGCGTCGACGCGCCGCGCGGGCGCACGGTGTGGGAGATGCTGACGACCCCGACCATCGCGGTGGCGATCATCGTGGCGATGGTGAGCTACGCGTTGATGAACCTCGTGATGACGTCGACCCCGCTCGCGGTCGTGGGCTGCGGGTTCGAGAAGACCACCGCTGCCGACATCGTCTCGGCCCACGTGCTGGCGATGTACATCCCGTCCTTCTTCACCGGACACCTGATCGCGCGCTTCGGCACGCGCAAGATCATGGCGACCGGCCTCACGATCCTCGCGGCGGCCGGCGTGGTGGCGCTCCAGGGTGTCGACCTGGAGAATTTCTTCATCGCGCTCGTGCTGCTCGGCATCGGCTGGAACTTCGGCTTCATCGGGGCGACCACCATGCTCGCCGGTGCCCACGAAGCGCATGAGCGTGGCCGCATCCAGGGCATGAACGACATGATCGTCTTCGGCGGCGTGACCGTCGCCTCGCTCGCCTCCGGCGGCCTGATGAACTGCTCCGGCGGCTCGCCGCAGGACGGCTGGATGGCGGTCAACCTGGCGATGGTGCCGTTCCTGGCGCTGGCCGGGGCCGCGCTGATCTGGCTGGTGATGCGCCCGAGCGAGGACTGAGCGTTACCAGCGCCCCCGCAGCGTCTTCCACAAAAGACCGCCGCGGCGGGCGAATTCGCTTTCGGAGAGCCGCCCCTCGGCGATCGCGTTCGGATCGGCCTTGGCCCGCTTGAGGATGCCCTTCGCACGCCACGCGACACGGGCGGCAGGCGTGGCCGGACCGAACCGGGTGCCACGCAGGCCCTTCAGCTCGGAGAGCGCCGTGTCGATCATCTCGGGATAGAGCGACAGGTCGGCCGCGCGCCAGCCATGCGCCTCGAGCGCCGGCTGCGCCTCGAGCCAGGCGGCGAGCCCGTGGACCCGTCCCAGCACCCGCGCCTCGGATTCCCGCGTCCCGCCAAGTGCGGCGACAGAGGCGAACATCAGCCCTCCTGCGCCTTCATTGATGTAATCCCAGAGCGCGGCGGGCGTGGCGAAGGGTTCGCGGGCGATGTCCGCGCGGCGCGCGTCGATGAGTGCACGCAGTGGCGCCAGCGGGATGGCGCGGGCGTGGACGGCCGCCGTGAGCGGCGCGGCCACCTCGTGCGCGCGCGGCTGGGCCCCCTGCTCGATCTCGTCGAGCACGTCGCGCCAGAACTGGAGCCGCATCTCCGCGATCAGCGGCTCGGCCGTCACCCAAGGGGCGCGCGCGATTTCCAGGTTGAAGGCGAAGAGCGGGAACAGCGCCTCGCGCCCCGGCACGTCGGCCGTCATGGTCGCGAGGAAGCGGTCGGGATCGCCTTCCTGGACGATTTCTGCACAGGCCGAAACGCTCATGCCGGGCGCGCCACCGCCAGGGCATAGCCGAACTGGTTGCGATGGGTGCGCCAGAGATCGATCTCGGCCCGCGCCGCGTCGATCACCTCCTGCAACGCGGGGTCCGCGTCCGCCTCAAGCGCATCGCAGCGTGCCTCGAGCGGTCCGTAATAGGCCTCCCACGCCTCGTCCGGCAGGATGCGCACGCCCAGCACCTCGTACCCGGCCGCCTCGATCCGCTCCTCGAGCGTGATCGGCCCGCCGATGCGCGGATACTCGGCCTCCAGCGTCTCCCTGAGCTCCGGGGCGGGCGTGTCGACGAGGAAGACGAGCTCCGAGAAGGCCACCGCGCCGCCGGGGGCGAGCGCGGCGCGCCACGTCTTGAGACCGTCCGTGATCCCGAGGAAGTAGAGCGCGCCGGCCGACCAGATGAGGTCGTAGGGCCCGCCGGGCCGGGCCATGTCGCCTTCGCGCACCGTCAAGCGAGGCTCGTGGCGCAGGCGCGCGCGCGCCTGCGCCACGAAGCCTGCATGGGCGTCGAGCGCCGTCACGTGGCCCTCGGGCACATGGGCCAGAAGTCCGGCGATGTCGGCGCCGGGACCACAGCCCGCGTCGAGCACACGGGCCTCCCGCGCCACCCCGGCCAGCTTCAGCGCCCAGTCGAGGCTCGCGCGGTCCCCCGGCCCCTCGCGGGGCAGATCTTCATGCAGCCTGAAGAAGGCGTCGGTCATGCCACACTCGTCTTGTCGTCCAACAGCTTCCAGACCACCGCGTCGAGCAGCGCCTCGAAGCTCGCATCCACTATGTTGGCGGAAACGCCCACGGTGGACCATTGTTGCACGCCGTCGGTGAAATCGATGATCACGCGGGTCACGGCCTCGGTCCCGCCCTGGGTGATACGGACCTTGAAGTCTGTGAGCTTCACGGTCTCGATCGCCCCCTGGTAGGGGCCGAGATCGGCCTGCAACGCCTGCCACAGCGCGTTGACGGGGCCGTCGTCGGACATTTCATGGGCATGCTCGTTCTTGAAGAACGAGGTGCGCTCCGCCCCGTCGGGGTAGCGCACGGCCACCATCGCCTCGGATTCGACGACGATGCGCCCCTTGGCGTTGCGCCGGCGCTCGGAGATGACGCGGTAACGCTCCACGTCGAAGTAGTTGGGCAACGTGCCCAGGATGCGCCGCGCCACCAGCTCGAACGACGCCTCGGCGCTGTCGTAGGCATAGCCCTCGTCCTCGCGCGCCTTCACGGCGTCGAGGATCTCGCCCAGCCGGGGGTCGCCCTTTTCGAGCGAGATGCCCACCGCCTCGAGCCGGGCGCGCAGGTTCGATTGCCCGGCCTGGTTCGACATCGGCACGACCCGTTCGTTGCCCACGATGGCCGGGTCGATGTGTTCGTAGGTGGTCGGGTCCTTGAGGATCGCGCTCGCGTGGAGCCCCGCCTTGTGGACGAAGGCAGAGCCACCGACGTAGGGCGCGCTCTTGACCGGCACGCGGTTGAGGATGTCGTCGAGCTGGCGCGACACGCGGGTGAGCGTGACGAGCGCCTCCTGCGGCACGCCGATCTCGTACTCGCTGCGGTAGGGTTCCTTCAGCATCAGCGTCGGGATGAGCGTGATGAGGTTGGCGTTGCCACAGCGTTCGCCCAGCCCGTTGAGCGTGCCCTGAATCTGGCGCGCGCCCGCGTCGACGGCGGCAAGCGAATTGGCCACGGCGTTGCCGGTGTCGTTGTGGGTGTGGATGCCGACGTGATCGCCGGGGATGCCGGAGGCGACGACCGCGCGCGTGATCTCTTCGACCTCGCGCGGCAGCGTGCCGCCGTTCGTGTCGCACAGCACCACCCAGCGCACGCCCGCGTCGTAGGCGGCTTTCACGCAGGCCAACGCGTAGTCGGGGTTGGCCTTGTAGCCGTCGAAGAAATGCTCGGCATCGAACAGCGCCTCGCGCCCCTCGCGCACCAGGTAGGCGATCGAGGCCGAGATGTTCTCGACGTTCTCGTCGAGCGTGATGCCGAGCGCCGTGGTGACGTGGAAGTCATGCGTCTTGCCCACGAGACAGACCGCGGGGGTCTGCGCCTGGAAGACCTGCGCGAGCACGTCGTCGTTCTCGGCCGAGCGCCCGGCGCGCTTGGTCATCCCGAAGGCGGTGAAGGTCGCGCGGGTTTCGGGGCGGGCCAGGAAGAATTCGCTGTCGGTCGGGTTCGCGCCCGGCCAGCCGCCCTCGATGTAGTCGATGCCGAGTTCGTCGAGCGACTTGGCAATGGCCATCTTCTCGGGCGTCGAGAACTGCACGCCCTGCGTCTGCTGCCCGTCGCGCAGCGTGGTGTCGAAGAGGTAAAGGCGCTCAGTCATGGCGGCCCCCGTTCGTGGATGTTGTCTCGCGCGCTCCCGCGACCGTCGCGCTCACCGTTTCGGTTGCACGTGTCATTGCAGCCCCTCCAGCTTGCCGGCATCGAAGCCCTTGCCGGGCACGAGGTCCACGTTGTCCTTCGACATGCGCACTTCCACGCCCGCCGCCACCAGGGCCGCCTTCATCTCATCGACCTGCGAGAAGTCCTTCGAAGCCTTCGCCTCTTCCCGAAGCGTGAAAAGCTTGCCCGCCAGCCCCGACAGGTCCACCTGCGCCCAGTCGGGCACATCGTCGCCCATGAGCCCAAGGAACTGCAGGGCGTGCCGAAGCCCGACCACATCGTCGGCCAGCGACAACTGGTGGAGTTCGGCGATCGCCCCGGCGGTATTCAGATCGTCGGCCAACGCGTTGACCACCCCGTCATGGGGCGTGCCGTGTCCCGTTCCCTGGGCGGCCTGCGCATACCACTTCCTGAGCGTCGCCTCCGCCTCTTCCCGCTTCTTCTGGGTCCAGTCCATCGGCTTGCGATAATGCGTGCCCAGGAACACGAAGCGGATCACCTCGCCCGGAACGCCCTGCTCCAGCAGATCATGCACGGTGAAGAAGTTGCCCAGGCTCTTGGACATCTTCTTGCCCTCGACCTGCAGCATCTCGTTGTGCAGCCAGTAGCGCGCGAAGCCGCCGCCGGGGTGGGCGCATTTCGACTGGGCGATCTCGTTTTCGTGGTGCGGGAACATCAGGTCATTGCCGCCGCCGTGGATGTCGAAGCTCTCGCCCAGCAGCTCGTAGGACATCGCCGAGCACTCGATATGCCAGCCCGGGCGCCCGCGGCCCCAGGGGCTGTCCCAGCCCGGTTCGTCATCCTGGGCGGGCTTCCACAGGACGAAATCCATCGGGTTCTTCTTGTAGGGCGCCACCTCGACGCGGGCGCCCGCGATCATGTCGTCCACCGACCGGCCCGAAAGCTTGCCGTACTCCTCGTAGCTCTCCACGGCGAAGAGCACGTGGCCCTCGGCGGCATAGGCGTGACCGCTCTCGATCAGCCCCTCGATCATGCGGATCATGTCGTCGATGTGCTGGGTCGCGCGAGGCATCGCGGTGGGCTCGAGCGCCCCGAGCGCGCCCATGTCGTCGAGATACCACTGCGTCGTTTCCGCCGTGATCCGGTCGATCGGCGTCCCGCTCTCCTCGGCGCGCTTGATGATCTTGTCATCGACGTCGGTGAAGTTGCGCACATAGGTGACGTGGTCGGGGCCGTAGACATGGCGCAGGAGCCGGTAAAGCACGTCGAAGACCACGACCGGGCGCGCGTTGCCCAGGTGGGCGCGGTCATAGACGGTGGGCCCGCAGACATACATGCGCACGTTGTCCGGGACCTCCGGGATGAAGACCTCTTTCTTCCGCGTCGCCGTGTTGTGCAGCTTGATCTCGACCATTTCGTCCTCGCGCGCAATTCTCCCGCGGCGGACCTAGCAGCTTCGATCTGGATGAGGAATAGAAGAACGGTCCGCCTGACGATGTCAGCGGGTAATGCAGCCAATGATGATGTTGCGGTTTCCGTTCATGGGGGCGTGATAGCAGGCTTCGCCGGCTCTGCCAAGCGTGATAGCCTTCGCCCATGTCGCGCGCATTGGTCAACGAAATCTGCCGGACGTTTCCCGGAGCCGAAGTCTCGGACCCGTGGGGCGGCGGACATGACGCGTGGAAGGTGGGCGGCAAGATGTTCGCCTGCATCGGCGCGATGGGCGCAGGCGTCGCGGTGAAATGCCCCGACGTGGAGACCGCCGACATGCTCAAGGATGCGGGCGTCGCGCAGAAGGCGGCGTATTTTCATCGCTCCTGGGTGCTGCTGCCCTTCGGACCGACGAACGCGGACGAGCTCCGCCACCGGCTGACGGTGTCCTACGACACGATCCGCGCGAAGCTTCCCAAGAAGGTGCAGGCGGAGCTCGGAGACGCCGGGTGAAATCGCTGCCGCGGTTGGCCGCCACGGAGGCTCTATGGGCGCGCGCCGGGGTCTTGGGCCTATGGTCCTCTGGAATCCTAGGATTCTAGAGAAGTGGAGCTGCGGCGCCGGGCCGCCCTGCCCTTCGCCGTCACCCGCCACGCCCCGGCTCTCACACCTGCGCGGCGTTGGTCTTGGCCGCCAGCGTCCCCTTGCCCCACATCTGGACGACCTTCCACGCGATGACCGGGATCATCAGCGTCGCGGCCACGAGCGCGAGGCCCCCGATGATCCGGAACGCCTCGCCCTGCCCGGCCGCGCCCAGGAGCTGGTAGAGCCCCGCGAAGGCCGCGAGCGGAAAGGTGAAGGCCCCCCAGAGCGGCGAGAACCCGGCCGCCGTCACCCAGCGGGCCCGCAGGAGGAGGAGCGCCAGCAGCAGCCCCGCGAACAGGCCGAACCCCTGCGCGATCTCCGCCTGCCCGATGAGCAGCGCGACGGTGCCCAGAAGGCTCGCGGGCGCAAGGTGGATCGCCAGCAGCGGGCGCAGCGGCGCGGGCACGTCCTGGCGCAGGAACTGCACCAGGGAAACGGCCCAGATCGCGACCGCCGCGGCGAGCGAGCCCCAGAAGGCGGCCTGCGACCACGCCGTCCAGCCCAGCGGCATGGCGGCCAGCGGGCTCACGATGAAGCCCACGAAGGTCAGGTGCCAGACCGGCGTGACCCGCCGCGCCTCGGCCGGGCCCATGAGCAGCGCGCGCAGGACCAGCACCAGCAGGATCGCGTGAAGACCGATGGCGAGCGCCAGCACCGTCTGCGCGAGCGCCGGGGACAGGTGGATGAACCCCAGCGCCATCAGCATGCCGCCCAGGCTCATCGCGGCCAATCCGGCGCGTCCGGGCAGCACCCGCAGGTCCTCGACCACGACGCCGGGGCGGCGTACGACCTTGGCGCCGTAGGCGACCAGGAGGAACAGGTAGAGCAGCGTCACCGCGCCGAAGAGAAGCTCCCCCGGCCAGGGCGGCGCCGCGAAGGCGTCCGCCGCGCGCCGCCAAGCCGCCGCGAGGCCGAAGAGTCCGAAGACGGGCGTGAAAAGCGCCGGGGGCGTGCGGCGCCAGAGGCCAGGTTTCGGGGCGGGTTGGCCGAAGCGGGGCGGTTGCATGGGCGGTCTCCTTCTTCGCGATGCTATGCCCCGCGGCGCGCCCCGCCAACATGCGCCCCGTGGTCGCGGGGGCTCAGCCCAGAAGCGCCTTGCGCAGCATGTTGCCCGCGACCAGCAGCAGGAACACTCCGAAGGCGCGCTTGAGTGGCTTGGGGTCGAGCGCATGGGCGATTCGAACCCCGAGAGGCGCCGTGAGCGTCGTGGCGAAGATCACGATCAGGAAGGCCGGCACGTTCACCGCCCCCAGCGTGTAGGGCGGCGCGCCCGCCACGTCGACGAAGAGGAACGCGATGACCGAGGGCACGGCGATCACCAGCCCGAAGCCCGCCGCGGTCGCCACGGCCCGATGGATCGGCAGGCCGTGCAGCGTCATGATCGGCACGCCGAAGCTGCCGCCGCCGATCCCCATCAGGACCGACAGGAACCCGACGAGCGGGGACAGGATCGACCGGCCGACAAGGCCCGGCATTTGGTCGGCGATCTGCCACTCGGACTTGAAGAACAGCATGTAGAAGCTGATCACGATGCCGATCGTGCCGAAGATGGCCTGCAGCGTCGGGGTGCGCAGGCCCGAGGCCACCAGCACGCCGATCACCGCGCCGATCATGATCCCCGGCGCCCAGGCGCGCAGGATCGGCCATTCGACCGCACCCTTCTTGTTGTGCGAGGTGACCGAGCGGATCGAGGTGACGATGATCGTGGCGAGCGAGGTGGCGAGACAGACCTGCATCAGCTCGGGCCCGCCGTAGCCCAGCCCGGCGAAGGCGTAGTAGAAGGCGGGCACCAGCACGATCCCGCCGCCCACGCCCAGAAGCCCCGCGAGGATGCCCGCGAAGCCGCCGATCACCAACAAGAGACCGCCCATCGTGGCGAGTTGCACCATGTCCATGCCCGTCCCCTTTCGCCCCTCCCTTAGCCGATGCACAGGACCTGCGCCAGCGGTGCGTTGACAGGGGCGCGGCGCGGGGACAGGGTGCGCGCCTGACCGCGACGCGGTTCACCCATCTGCCCGGAGATCCGTCATGCAATCCAGCCTTTTTCGAACGGCGCTCGTCCTCGCGCTCATGTCGATGGTCGGGCCCTTCGCGATCGACATGTTCCTGCCCGCCCTGCCCGCCATCGCGGGCGACCTGAGGGTTGCGGAGCCGGTGGCGCAGAACACGATCACCTTCTACTTCCTGGCCTTTGGCGTGTCGCAGCTGGTTTATGGCCCGGTGTCGGACATGGTGGGACGCAAGGCCCCGATCTTCGCAGGCCTCGCGATCTTCGCCGCCGGGTCGGTCTGGGCCGGACTCGCCGGGTCGATCGAGGCACTGGTCGCGGCGCGTTTCGTGCAGGGGATCGGGGGCGCGGCCGTCATGGTGATCCCGCGCGCGATCATCCGCGACATGTACACCGGGCACGAGGCGACGCGGCTCATGTCGCTCATCATGCTGGTGATCTCGGTCTCTCCGATGCTCGCGCCGCTGGCCGGGTCGGGCGTCATCGCGCTGGTGGGCTGGCGCGGCGTGTTCGTGTTCATGGCGCTGGCCTCGGTCGCCTGCATCGCGATGGCCGCGACGCTCCAACCCGAAACGCTGCCCGCCGACCGCCGCGTGCCGGTCAACCTGCGCGCGCTCTGGGCCGGGGCGCGGACCCTGATGCGCTCGGGCCCGTTCCTGGGCCTCACGCTGATCGGGGCCTTCGGGATGGCGAGCTTCTTCGTCTTCATCTCCTTCGCGCCCTTCGTCTATGTCGAGACCTTCGGGCTGACGCCGACGCAGTTTTCGCTCTTCTTCGCGATCAACGCGGGCGGCTTCTTCGGCGCCTCGCAGCTGGCGGGCCCGCTGGGCCAGCGTTTCACGGCGCGCCGGGTGATGCTCTGGGGCACACTGGGTTTCGCGGCGTTCACCGTGGCGCTCTTCGTCGTGGGCAGCCTCGGCGGGGCGACGCTGGCGGCGATCACGGCATTCCTGTTCATGGGCAACGGGTTCATGGGGCTGGTGATCCCGACGTCGATGGTCATGGCGCTCGAGGAGCACGGCGAGATCGCGGGGCTCGCGAGTTCGCTCGGGGGCACGCTCCAGATGCTGGTGGGCGGGTTGGCCGTGGTGGCAGCGGGGCCGTTCTTCGACGGGACAGCGCTGCCCATGCTCGCCGCGATCGCGTTGTGCGCCACCGCCTCGGTCGCCCTGGCGCTGGTCACCCTGCGGGCCGCGCCGGCCACGGCCTGAGGCGCGCCACGGCGGGCGCGCCGAGCCGCCAAGCGCGATCCGGGCNNNNTT
>NZ_WTUX01000011.1:0-237323 GCF_009882975.1 Maritimibacter harenae | reverse complement strand
GGTTTTCCGGTTTTCCGGTTTTCCGGTTTTCCGGTTTTCCGGTTTTCCGGTTTTCCGGTTTTCCGGTTTTCCGGTTTTCCGGTGAAGCCGGGACTCCCCAAGCCCCCACCGGTCAACCCATAAAATCCATAATCGTCAGATGGTTGCGCGACGCGCACCTGTCACCCGGCTTCCTTCTCGGCCAGGGTGAGCCATTCCTCTTCCGCCGCCGCCAGCTTCTCCTGCCGTTCGGCCAGTGCCTCGGTCGCCTTGCGGAACTTCACCGGCTCGCGGGTGAAGAGCTCCGCGTCCGACAGCAGCTCCTCGAGCTTGGCGATCTCCGCTTCCAGCCGGTCGATCTCGCCCGGCAGCGCTTCCAGCCGATGCTTCTCGGTGAACGACAGCCCGTCCTTTGGCGCCGATGCGCGGGGCTTGGGCGCGGCGGGCTTCGGCTTTTCCGCCGGCCGCTCCGCCACCGGCTCGCGCGGGCCGCGCTGCGCAAGGTAGTCGGACCAGCCGCCTGCATAGACCGTCGCGCGCCCGTCGCCTTCCATCGCGACGGTGGTCGACACGGTCCGGTCGAGGAAATCGCGGTCGTGGCTGACGAGCAGCACGGTCCCGTCGAAATCCGACACCAGTTCCTGCAACAGGTCCAGCGTCTCGACATCGAGGTCGTTGGTCGGCTCGTCGAGCACCAGCAGGTTCGACGGACGCGCCATGATCTTGGCCAGGATCAGCCGCGCCTTCTCCCCGCCCGAGAGCGACCGCACCGGGGCACGGGCCTGGCGTTCGTCGAAGAGGAATTCCTTGAGGTAGCCGACCACGTGCTTGGGCTGGCCGCGCACGAGGATCTGGTCGGCCTTGCCCGACACCCGCATTTCCGGATCGCCCGCGAGGTTTTCCCACAGCGAGGCGTCGTCATCCAGCGTCGCGCGGTTCTGATCGAAGACCGCCATCTCGACGCCGGTGCCCAGCGTCACGGTGCCGGTGTCGGGCGCGAGCTCGCCGATCAGCATCTTGAGAAGCGTGGTCTTGCCCACCCCGTTGGGCCCCACCAGCGCGACCCGGTCGCCCCGGTTCACGAGCAGCGAGAAGTCCCGCAGGATCGGCTTGCCGTCGTAGGTCTTCGAGATCTCCTTGGCCTCGATCACCTTGCGGCCGGACTTGGGCCCCGCCTCCAGGTTCATCGCCGCCGTGCCCTGCCGCTTGATCTGCGCGGCGCGTTCCGCCCTGAGGTCGCCAAGCGCGCGCACCCGGCCCATGTTGCGCTTGCGCCTGGCCGAGATGCCCTCGACCGCCCAGCGGGCCTCGGCCTTGATCTTGCGGTCGAGCTTGTGGCGCGCGATGTCCTCTTCTTCCCAGACCTTGTCGCGCCAGGCCTCGAACCGTTCGAACCCTTCCTCCTGCCGGCGCACCTGCCCCCGGTCGATCCAGAGCGTCGCGCGCGTCAACGCGGTCAGGAAGGCCCGGTCGTGGGAAATCAGGACGAAGCCAGCCCGCGTCGACTTCAGCTCCTCCTCCAGCCACTGGATCGCCTGGATATCGAGGTGGTTGGTGGGCTCGTCCAGCAGCATCAACTCCGGCCCCTCGGCCAGGAGCTTGGCAAGCGCGGCGCGCCGCCGCTCCCCGCCCGAGGCGGTCGCGACCGGCAGTTCGGGGTCGAACTTGAGCCCTTCGGCCACCCGCTCCACCCGGTATTCCTCGCCGGGTTCAAGCCCGCTCGCGGCGAAGGCGCCGAGCGTTTCGAACCCCGACATGTCCGGGTGTTGTTCCATGTAGCCCACGCTCACGCCGGGCGGCAGGATGCGTTCGCCGCTGTCGGGCTCCACGAGCCCCCCCATGACCTTCATCAGGGTCGATTTGCCCGAACCGTTGCGCCCGACCAGCGCCACCCGGTCGCCGGGCTGGACCACCAGGGACAGGTCGTGAAACAGGGGCTCACCGCCGAAGGTGAGCGAGATGTCGTTGAGCTGGAGAAGTGGAGCGCGCGCCATGCCGGCTCACCTAGTCCCCGGCGCGCGTGGCGTCAATCGCCCGCCAGCGCCCGCAAGGCCCTCGCCCGCGCCGGCGGCACCTTGTCGATCTCGACGCCGGTGAAGACGTGAAGCGTCCCCATGTCCCGGTCGACCACCGCGTGGTCCGACACCCAGCCCCCCATCATGAGGTAGGTGCGCAGCAGCGGCGGCAGCCCGCGCTGCGCCGCGGCCGGGTCGAATTCGCCCGCGGGCAGCGCAACCGTCTCCGGCGCGCGCCGCCCCGGGCGCAGGCCCTCGGGCCCCAGGTGGCGCGCGCGAAGCAGGCGCAGGGTGGCACCGTGGATCGCCGGGTCGGTCCCCGCGAAGGAGCTGCATCCGAAGAGAAGCCGCGCCCCGCTGCCGTCGACGATCCGCGTCATCGCCCCCCAGGCCAGGCGCAGGAGGTCCGGGTCGTGATCGCCGGGCGCCATGCAGAAGCGTCCCATCTCGATCCACGGGCCCGCAAGCGGTTCGAGCGGCGCGATGTCATAGACCCGGGCGGTGTAGCCGGCCTGTGCCGCCGCGCCGCCCTCGAAAAGCTGGAAGCGGAAGGTGCAGACCAGCGCACCGTCGCGCTCGACGAGCAGGTGGTCGAAGGTGGCATCGAAGGGGTCCGCGTCCCGCCCGGTGCCGTCGGGGTCACGAAAGGCGCGAAAGCGCAGCGCCTGCGCCGCGTCCACGTCCTCGGGCACGGACGCAAGACGCGCGACCAGGGGGCCGCGCGTCAGAAGCGTCTCGGACATGGAAAACTCCGGTCAGTCGAGCAGGCGCTGGACGTTGATCCGGCCGACGTTGCCCAGGAGCTGGCGCAGGAAGCCGACGCCCTTGGTATTGGACGTGGTCACGCGGCGCGACAGCGTCACAACCCGACCCTCTTCCAGACCGAAGCGCTCGATGTTCTCGACGAGCCCGGCCTGGTCGAAGCTGATGCGCAGCACCTCGCGCTCGATCTCTTCCTTGCGGGAATAGCCCTGTTGCTTGAAGCGCGACTGGACGTAATACCACGCCTCTTCGGTCAGCAGCCCCTCGGCGCCCGGCTGGCCGACGATGGCCCCCACCGTTTCGCGCGTGTCGATGCCGACCATGATCTCTTCGACGTCCTGGTCGGTCGGAAGATAGCCGTGGTTGGTGTAGATCGGGGTACAGGCCGCCGCCACGACAAGGGCGAATACGGCGATAAGACGCAAGGGCTTGCCTGCCATCTTCCCGGTCCCGGTCATACTGCCCCCCTTGCCATGCAGCGCGTTCTCTTGGACAACGGCTTACAGGAGCCAGCGTCCGCGTTCAAGAAACCAAAGAGCATATGACCCCACCAGATGGCAAGATAGAGTATGGCCCGACCTTCCGTGTCGCAGATTTGGACAAATCGCGCCCGCGGGAGATCGATTACAGCCTGTCCGAGTTGCAGATGACCGCCCTCGCCGAGGAGCTGGGAATCGGTGAACTGCGCAAAGTCCGCCTCCAGGGCGCCCTCAAACCGCTGGGAAAACGCGACTGGCGTTTCACCGGCCACCTGGGCGCGACCGTGGTGCAGACCAGCGTCGTGTCGCTCGATCCGATCGTGAACCGGATCGAGGAGGACGTGGAGCGCAGCTGGATCGACGGGCTGGCGCCCGTGACGGCCGACGAGAGCGAAACGCCCGAGGATGTCGACCAGGAGCCCCTGGGTGACCGCATCGACATCGGCGCGGTGCTGGCCGAAGCGCTGGCTCTGGCGATCCCCGACTACCCGCGCGGCGACGACGAGGAGCTCGACCAGACCACCTTCACCGAGCCCGGGAAAGAGGCGATGAGCGACGACGACGCCAAGCCCTTCGCGGGGCTCGCGGCCCTGCGCGACAAGCTTTCGGGCGACGAGGACGAATGAGGCGCCGGGCCCGCGGGGGCCCGCGCCGTGACAGGCCGCGGACGCCCCGGCGGACGTCCGAAAAAATCCTTGCGAAACACGAGAATCGCACTATGTTCCGCCCCTCTTTCACAAGATGGGTTGGAACCGTGCGTTTAAGCGCGTAAGAGGCGGTCAGACTCAGGAAACACCGGGCTTCGGCCCCTGACGAAACAGGGCAACGACAACCGAAGCCCCCGCAAACATCGAGGTTGAGACATGGCTGTCCCTCAGAACAAAGTCACGCGCTCGCGTCGCAACAACCGTCGTTCGCACGATGCACTCACCGCGGACAATCCGAACGAGTGCCCGTCCTGCGGCGAACTCAAGCGCCCGCACCACGTGTGCCCGTCCTGCGGCCACTACGCCGACCGTGAGGTCGTCGCGATGGCCGACGAGGTGGACTTCGACGACGAAGACGCGGCGTAAGCCCGACGAGGCCAGCCGCCCATGACGGATCAGACGGGATCGGGTAACCGACGGACCGCCTCCGCTCAGGGGCTGCAGCGCATCATCATTTCGGTCGACGCGATGGGCGGCGACCGCGGCCCGGCAGCTATCGTTGCCGGGCTTTCCAAGTCTGCGCGCAAGAACAAGCACATCGGCTTCATCCTCCACGGCGACAAGGCCGTGCTCGACCCGCTTGTCGAGAAGCGCGATGAGCTGAGGGGCATCTGCGAAGTGCGCCACGCCGAAGACGTGGTCACGATGGACGACAAGCCCAGCCAGATCCTGCGCACCGGCAAGAAGACCTCGATGTGGTCGGCGATCGACTGCGTCAAGAACGGCGAGGCCGAGGTGGTCGTGTCCTGCGGCAACACCGGCGCGCTGATGGCGATGTCGATGCTGCGCCTGCGCAAGCTGCCGGGCGTGTCGCGCCCCGCCATCGCGGTGTTCTGGCCCTCGCGCAATCCGATCGGCTTCAACATCATGCTCGACGGTGGCGCCGACATCCGCGCCGACGAGGTCGACCTGCTGCAATACGCGCTGATGGGCGCCTCCTATGCCCGCAACGGCCACGGCATCCAGCGCCCCCGCGTGGGCCTGCTCAACGTCGGCACCGAGGAGCACAAGGGGCGCGCCGAGATCAAGGCCGCCGCCGAGCTCATCGCCGAGGCCGCCCCGGTCGCCAAGTTCGACTACATCGGTTTCGTCGAGGGCGGCGACCTTCTGTCGGACCGCGTCGACGTGATCGTCACCGACGGCTTCACCGGCAACGTGGCGCTCAAGACCGGCGAAGGCACCGCCAAGATGGTGAGCGAGGCGCTACGCGAAGCCTTCATGGCCACGCCGCTGTCGCGCATCGCCGCGCTGATCGCGACCACGTCTCTCAACCGGCTGCGCAAACGCATGGACCCCCGTCGCTCCAACGGCGGCGTGTTCCTCGGGCTCAACGGCACGGTGGTCAAGAGCCACGGCTCGGCCGACGCGACGAGCTTCTCCGCCGCGATCAAGCTGGCCTTCGACCTGGCCCAGTCGGGCTTCAACGAGAAGCTCGCGGCACGGGTTGCATATACCCCCGGAGACACGCAGGATGCGCCAGCGCTGATAGAGAACAAAGCGAGCGGGAAAAAATGACAACACGCGCCGTGGTCCGCGGTGTCGGGCACTACCTGCCCGAACGCGTCGTGCCCAACAGTTGGTTCGAAGAACGGATCGACACCTCCGACGAATGGATTCGCACACGCTCGGGCATCGAACGTCGGCATTTCGCCGCCGAGGGGGAAACCACCTCGATGATGGCGATCGAGGCGGCCAAGGCCGCGCTCGATGACGCCGGCATGAAAAGCGAGGATGTCGACGCGGTGATCGTCGCGACCTCGACCCCGGACCTCACCTTCCCCTCCTGCGCCACGATGGTGCAGGCCGGCCTCGGCATGACCGGCGGCTTCGCCTTCGACGTGCAGGCCGTCTGTGCCGGCTTCGTCTTCGCGCTCGCCAATGCCAACGCGATGATCATCTCGGGCCAGGCCGAGCGCGTTCTGGTGATCGGGGCCGAAACCTTCAGCCGCATCCTCGACATGGAAGACCGCTCGACCTGCGTGCTCTTCGGCGACGGCGCGGGCGCCGTGCTGCTGGAAGCGGCCGAGGGCACCGGCGAGAACACGGACCGCGGCATCCTCGCCTCCGACCTGAACTCGGACGGGCGCTACCGCGAAATGCTCTACGTGGACGGCGGCGTGTCCACCACGGGCACCGCCGGAAAGCTGCGCATGCAGGGCAACCCGCTTTTCCGCCAGGCGGTCGAGAAGCTCGCCGCCACCGCGGACGCGGCCCTCGGCAAGGCCGGGCTCACGCATGGAGACGTCGACTGGATCGTCCCCCACCAGGCCAACATCCGCATCATCGCGGGCACGGCCAAGAAGCTCGACATGAGCATGGACAACGTGGTCGTCACCGTCCAGGACCACGGCAACACCTCGGCCGCCTCGATCCCGCTGGCGCTCTCGGTCGGCAAGGCCAACGGCCAGATCCGCGAGAACGACGTGGTGGTCGTGGAGGCGATCGGCGGCGGGCTGGCCTGGGGCGCGGTCGTCCTGCGCTGGTAAACCCCGGCGCGCTGGCCCGGCCGGCGGTGCAACGCCTGCCCCCAAGCCATTGATCTTGACTTGAAAATATATCGGCCCCATGCTGCCCGAAACCATCTCGGGGGACGGTATGAGTGAAAAGACGCTGACGCGCATGGACCTGAGCGAAGCGGTGTTTCGCGAAGTGGGCCTGTCGCGCAACGAAAGCGCCCAGCTTGTCGAAAGCGTGCTGGGCCACGTGTCGGATGCGCTGGTGCGGGGTGAGACGGTCAAGATCTCGTCCTTCGGCACCTTCTCGGTCCGTGACAAGGCCGCCCGGGTGGGCCGCAACCCCAAGACCGGGGAAGAGGTTCCGATCTCGCCGCGTCGCGTGCTCACCTTCCGTCCGTCGCAGATCATGAAAGAACGGGTCGCAGCAGGAAACAAGCGCTGAGCCCGGCCGAGAGCAGTCAATGAACGGGCCAAGACATGGAACAGAAGTCACCTGACGCCTTCCGCACGATCAGCGAGGTGGCCGAATGGCTCGGCGTGCCGACCCACGTGCTGCGCTTCTGGGAAAGCCGCTTCACCCAGGTCAAGCCCGTCAAGCGCGCCGGCGGACGGCGCTATTACCGCCCCTCCGACATGGAGCTCCTGGGCGGGATCCGCAAACTCCTCCACGATGACGGGCTGACGATCCGCGGGGTGCAGAAGCTCCTGCGCGAGGAAGGCGTGAAACACGTCGCCGCCCTGTCCCCGCCGCTCGACCTGAACGCGGCGGAGGACGAGGACGATGGCAACGTCGTGTCGCTGAGCGCGCGCAGCCGCGGCACGGAGGCCGAGGTGGAAGACGCCGAGATCGCCACCGAGGCGGAAGAGGCCGCGCCCCCCGCCGTCGACGCGGCGATCGAGGACGAGGCGCTGGAACCGGTCGATCCCGAGGAGGACCGCCCCGTCGCCTTCACCGAGGCGCAGGACGAGGAGACCCCGGCCGAAGCCCCCGAAGAAGCCGAAGCCCCCGAGACCTGGGCGGACACCCCCGACACGTTCGCCGAGGACGCCACCCCGGCCGTCGACCCGCTGCAAGAGGCCGAGCGGCTTGACGACGTGGCCGACGGCGACCTCCCCGACGAGGAGCAGGCCCCGCCCGAGGAGGCCATCCAGGCGCCCAGCCCCGAGGTCGTCACCTCCGGTGCCCTGCCCCCGGAAACGGACGACGACATCACCGAACCACCCCTCGCGGCCGAGGCGCCGGAAGACGACGACGGGTTCGACGAGGACGCGCCGGCCGAGCCGCCCGTGGAGGAGCCCCGGGAACCCGCGCTCGAAGTCACCGCCGAGGACGACGGCGAGATCGCCGCGCCGCCCGTGCCCGAACCGGACGCCACCCATCCCGAACCCCACCTGACCCGCGCCGACCCGGAGCCCGGGAACCCGGAAGCCCCCGAGATCACCGAGGCCGCCGACCAGCTGCCCCCGGAGGATGCCGAGGAAGGCTCGGACTGGGCCGACGAATTCGCGAGCGCCCCCGAAGAGGCGCCTGTGCCGGCGGGCGCGGTGCTGGTCATGCCGGACATCCCGGCCGACCCGATGGACGGCACCCTGCCTCCGCATATCGCCCCGATCGCGCCGCGCCTGCGCCGGCTGCGCGCCCACCACGCGGCCCTTCCCACGCCGCATCTGCGCGCGCTGTCGGACCGGCTCCAGACGCTGCGCAACGATCATGACCCCTCGGCCCTCGGTTGATCGAAATTCGATGCCGATCCGGTCTTGCCCGCGCCCGCAAAACTGCTATGAAGCTTCCCACGTCGGGCTATGGCGCAGTCTGGTAGCGCGTCCGTCTGGGGGACGGAAGGTCGCAGGTTCAAGTCCTGCTAGCCCGACCAATCATCTGACCGCCCGCCCCCAACGGGGCGGGCGTCGGTGTATCGGGGGACGGTCATGACAGGCAACGACACCGGCACGGGCGTCCTTCCCGCACAGGCGATCCGCGCGATGATCGGCGCGGGCACGCTGGCCGCCGACCCGGCGATCATCCCCGAACAGATCCAGCCCGCCTCGCTCGACCTGCGCCTCGGGCGCACCGCCTACCGGGTCCGCGCCTCGTTTCTCGCCGGCGAAGGGCGCACGGTGGCCGAGCGACTCGAAGAATTCGAAATGCACCGCATCGACCTGACCGAGGGCGCGGTGCTGGAAAAGGGCGCGGTCTACGTCGTGCCCCTGATGGAACGCCTCGCCCTGCCCGACGGGGTGCAGGCGGTGGCGAACGCGAAAAGCTCCACCGGGCGCCTCGATCTCCTGACCCGCGCGATCACCGACGGCGGGGTCGAATTCGACCGGATCGCACCGGGCTACACCGGCCCGCTCTATGCCGAGATCTGCCCGCGCTCCTTCTCCGTGCTGGTGCGCCCGGGGATGCGCCTCAACCAGATTCGCTTCCGCGCGGGCCAGGCGGTGCTCTCGGACGACGACCTGCGCGCCCGGCACGCGCGCGAACCTCTCGTCGACGGCGAGGCGGTGATCGACCACGGCCTGGGCTTCTCCGTCGACCTGCGGCCCGCGACGGGCGACCTCGTGGGCTACCGCGCCAAGCCCCACACCGGGGTCATCGACCTCGACCGGATCGGGTATTACGACCCGGCGGAATTCTGGGAACCGATCCATACCAGCGAGGGACGGATCATCCTCGACCCCGGCGCCTTCTATATCCTCGTCAGCCGCGAAGCGGTGACGATCCCGCCCGACTGCGCGGCCGAGATGGCCCCCTACCTCGCCATGGTGGGCGAATTCCGGGTGCACTACGCGGGCTTCTTCGACCCGGGCTTCGGCCACGACGCGGCCGGTGGGCGCGGCTCGCGCGGGGTGCTCGAGGTGCGCTGCCACGAAGCGCCCTTCGTGCTGGAACACGGTCAGGTGGTGGGCCGCCTCGTCTACGAGATGATGTCGCAGACCCCCGAAACCCTCTACGGCGCCGACCTCAAGTCCAACTACCAGGGCCAGGGCCTCAAGCTCTCCAAACACTTCCGCGCCCCGGCCTGACGCCTCCTTTTCATCTTTCCGGAAATACGCCGGGGGGCTTGGGGGACTGCCCCCCCCAAATCGAACGTCGCAGGGGCCCTGCCCGCTCTGGCCGGGCCCCCTGCGTCCCGGCACGACATCACGTCACGATTTCTCCCGACCTTCGGCACGCATCATAGCACCGCCGAAAGAGGGGCGCGTTCTGGTTGCCGGTACGCCCTCCGTCTCGAGTTCGGCGAGCGTTTCCTGGTGATGCTTGACCTCTTGGTACAGGGCCTCCGCCTCGTCGAAACGCGATTGTTCCAATGCATTCTCGATACGACGTTCAAGGACGGGAATCAGGTTCTGCAGGACTTGGGCGTGCTGGAATTTCAGGTCGGTCACGATGCGGTACCCTTCTTGGCTTTTTTCGGCCTGCGCCGTTCAAAATCACTTGCTCAATAAGTACCGGACGATCTTTCGCTCAAAACGCCGGCGCTCTCGTCCGGCCAAATCGCATCGAGGCGAACTTTTGGCACAGCAAATGATGATCGCACCGTCAGACACGGTGGGATCGCTGTCGTCCTTGTGGTAGATTTTTTGATCATATCATACGGCGGAACCGGTAACGAGCCTTGTAATCCCGCTTCATGATCCCCACGCGACCCGCAGCGGGGATTGCCGCCGCCGGGCGCCCCGGCCCACCTTGACGCTATACAAGCGTCCGCAAATGCCCTACACGCCGCTGACTGAGCGCCCAAGCCGGCGCGAAACCGACCGACTGCCGGCCAGCATGGCCCGCAGCAATTCCCGAAAGAAAAGTCCTCTTCATGCATCCTGCACTTCGCGCGGCCCTCGATGACCGTGGATACACCACGTTGACGCCCGTCCAGACCGCCGTTCTCGACCCCGCCCTGGGCGGCCGCGACCTCCTCGTTTCGGCACAGACCGGCTCGGGCAAGACGCTCGGCTTCGGCCTGGCCATCGCACCGACGCTTCTGGGCGACGACGACACGTTCGGCCCGGCCGCCACGCCGCTTGCCGTGGTCATCGCGCCCACGCGCGAGCTGGCGCTGCAGGTCAAACGCGAACTGGGATGGCTTTTCGCCAAGGCGGGGGCTGTCATCGCCTCCTGCGTGGGCGGCATGGACATGCGCGACGAACGCCGCGCACTGGAGCGCGGCGCGCATATCGTGGCGGCCACCCCGGGACGGCTGCGCGACCACATCACCCGCGGCTCGATCGACCTTGCCGCCGTGCGCGCGGTCGTCCTAGACGAAGCGGACGAGATGCTCGACCTGGGCTTTCGCGAGGAACTCGAGTTCATCCTCGGCGAAGTGCCCGCCGAGCGGCAGACACTGCTCTTTTCAGCCACCGTGCCCCCCGCGATCGCCGCGCTCGCCAAGGGCTACCAGAAGGATGCCGAGCGCATCGTCGCCCGCTCGGAAACCCCGCAGCACAACGACATCGAGTACCGCGCCATGATGGTGGCCGACCGCGATGTCGACAACGCGGTGATCAACACGCTCAGGTTCCACGAGGCGCCCAACGCGCTGGTCTTCGCCAACACGCGCGCGATGGTCAACCGGCTCGCCGCCCGTCTGTCCAACCGCGGCTTCAACGCCGTCGCCCTTTCGGGCGAGCTGTCGCAGACCGAACGCTCGCACGCGCTCCAGGCCATGCGCGACGGGCGCGCGCAGGTCTGCGTGGCGACCGACGTGGCCGCGCGCGGCATCGACCTGCCCAGGCTCGATCTCGTCGTGCATGCCGAGCTGCCCTCCAACCAGGAGACCCTGCTGCACCGTTCGGGGCGCACCGGCCGGGCCGGACGCAAGGGTGTGAGCGCGCTGATCGTGACCCCGCGCACCCGCAAGAAGGCCGAGCGGCTCCTGGGCTGGGCCAAGGTGAAGGCCGAGTGGGGCAACGCCCCGTCCGCCGCCGAGGTCCGCGCGATGGACGAGGAGCGGCTGCTGTCCGACCCGACGTGGCAGGAGCCCGCGACCGAGGCCGAACAGGACAGCGTGGCCCGGCTTCTCGAAGCCTTCTCGCCCGAGCAGGTCGCCGCCGGTTACCTGCGCCTCCTGCACACGCTCCGCGCCCCGCCGGAGGAGCTCGCCGACCTGGACGCCAAGCCGGAACCGCGCAAGGAATTCGGCCCCGCGACGTGGTTCGCCGTATCGGGCGGACGTGATGCGGGGGCCGAGCCGCGCCGCCTGTTGCCGATGCTGTGCAAGGCGGGCGGCCTGTCGAAGGACGACATCGGCGCGATCCGGGTCCAGAAAGACCGGAGTTACGTGCAGATCCGCGACGCGGCCGTCGCGGGTTTCCTCGCGACCGTGGGCGAAAGCATGGTGCTCGAAAAGGGCGCGCGCCTCACGCAGCTCGATACCGCGCCCGACCTCGCGTCCAAGGGGCCGGGCCCCAGGCGGGACGCACCGGCGGGTGACAAGCCGTATCGCGCCAAGACCCCGGCGGCGCGGGGCCCGAAGCCGCATCGCAAGCGCGACGACGAGAAGGGTCCGCGCCGCAAGGACGCGACCGACCGCGCGCCTTCGGAGACGGACACGACCGCCAAGCCGAAGCGCAAACCGAAGGGCCCGCCCCCGCCCAAGGGCAAGCCCGACAGCAAGAAGAACCGCGCCCGCGCGGCGGGCTCCGCGTTTACGAAGGGGCCGGGCAAGGCCGGGGCCCAGAAGCGCAAACCCAAGGGCGCCAAACCGGGCGGCGGCAGATCGTAGCCTGAGAAACACGCGGGGGGCCCGGCGTCGACGCGCCGCGACGCGCTGACGCCATCCCTTTCATCTTTCCGGAAATACGCCGGGGGGTTTGGGGGGC
Source organism: Maritimibacter harenae (assembly GCF_009882975.1). Lineage (GTDB taxonomy): Bacteria > Pseudomonadota > Alphaproteobacteria > Rhodobacterales > Rhodobacteraceae > Maritimibacter > Maritimibacter harenae. Next base: position 225,105 of record NZ_WTUX01000011.1, on the reverse strand, counting down.
TGGCCCCCCAACGCCGCCTCACTCCTCGAACAGCTCCGACTGTCCCTCGTCGTCCCCGTCCTCGTCCTCTTCGCCCTCGCCGGGACCCGCGGGCGGCGGGCGGCTTTCGAGAAGGCCGGCGGCGCGCAGTTCCTTGAGGCCCGGAAGGTCGCGGGCGCTCTCCAGTCCGAAATGATCCAGAAAGCCCTGCGTGACCACGAAGGTCACCGGGCGGCCCGGGCTCATCCGGCGACGGCCGAAGCGGATCCACTCCAACTCGATCAGCAGGTCGATGGTGCCCCGGCTCACGGACACGCCGCGGATCTCCTCGATCTCGGCGCGCGTGACCGGCTGGTGGTAGGCGATGATCGCCAGCGTTTCGATCGCGGCACGGCTGAGCTTGCGGCTCTCGACCGTTTCCTTGTGCATGAGATAGCCCAGGTCGGGCGCGGTGCGGATCGCCCAGGCATCGCCCACGCGCACCACGTTCACGCCACGGCCCTCGTAGCGCTTGCGCAGGTGGACGAGCGCCTCGGCGGGTTCCGAGCCGTGAGGCATGCGCGCGGTCAGCTCGGCCACGGTCACGGGGTCGGCACTGGCGAAGAGCACCGCCTCGACCATGCGCTCCTGCTCGCCCATCGGGGGCGCGTCGAACAGGCTCTCCTCGGCTTCGCCCTCGGGCGCGTCGGGTTCGTCAGTCATTCGGTTTCCTGCGTATCTGGATCGGGGAGAAGGTCTCGCCCTGGCGGATCTCGATGGCCCCCGCCTTGGCCAGTTCCAGCGAGGCCGCGAAGTTCGCCGCCGTCGCCGAACGTCGGCGCACCGGGTCGTTGCCCCACCCTTCCGGCAGGTAGGACATGATGTCCGTCCATTCGCCGGCGAAGCCGATCAGGTGGCGCATGCGGTCGAGCGCCTCCTCCATCGTCATCACGCTTTCGCGGTCCATCACGAAGGGCCGGAACTCGTCCCGGGTGCGGATGCGGGCATACCCCTGCATGAGATCGAGAAGCGTCGCCGTGTAGGTCACGCGGCGCTTGTGTTCGACCACCTCGACGTGGCCGCGCGCGAAGAAGTCGCGGCCCTTCTGGTCGCGCGCCATGAGCTGGGCGGCCGCGTCGCGCATCGCCTGCAGTCGCTCGAGCTGGAAGGCCAGGTGCGCGGCCAGCTCCTCGCCCGAGGCGCCCTCTTCGGTCGGGTCCGGCGGCAGCAGCAGGCGGGATTTCAGGAAGGCGAGCCAGGCGGCCATGACGAGGTAGTCGGCCGCGAGCTCGATGCGCAGGTGGCGCGCCTTCTCGACGAAGGCCAGGTATTGCTCGGCCAGCGCCAGCACGGAAATCTCGCGCAGGTCGACCTTCTGGGTGCGCGACAGCGTCAGGAGGAGGTCGAGCGGCCCCTGGAAGCCTTCGACATCGACGATGAGCGCCTCGGCGGCCATGCGTTCCGATACCGACAGGACGTCTGCCTGAAACTCGTCTTCTGCCATGATCGAGGGTTTACCCGGCCTGATGCTTCATCAGGCTCTGAAACTCCGCCTCCAGCGCATCGATGTCAATGGCATCGGGCTGGCGGCGCCAGCCAAGCGCCGCGTCCGCCCGGCGCGCACCCTGCCCGGCAAGACGCCCCGCGGCCCGGGCGACCTGTTCCATCTCAGCCCGGTCCCCGTTGCAGTGCAGGATCAGATCGCAGCCTGCCGACAGCGAGTCGCGGCAGCGGTCCTCGATCGACCCCGAAAGCGCCTTCATCGAGATGTCGTCGGTCATCAGGAGCCCGTCGAATCCGATCCGGTCGCGGATGATCGCGTTCATGCGGGGCGACGTGGTGGCGGGGCATTTCGGGTCGATATCCGCGAAGACCACGTGCGCGGTCATCGCGAGGGGCAGGTTCGAGACCGATTGGAAGGCCAGGAAATCCGAGACGCGCAGCGCCTTTTCCCTGGCCTTGACCACGGGAAGCTCGAGATGGCTGTCGGCGGTGGCGCGGCCATGGCCCGGAATGTGCTTGATCACCGGCAGGACCCCGCCGTCGACCAGTCCGCTCGCCACCGCGCCCGCGATCTTAGACACCTTCACCACGTCGTCGCCGTAGCAGCGGTTTGCGAGGATCTCGTGCGTTTCGGGGCGCAGCAGGTCCACGACCGGCGCACAATTGCCGTCGATGCCGACCGCGTGAAGCTCGTGCGCGATGATACGGTAGCGCAGGTACATCGCGTCCGCCGCGCGGCGTTTGGTCAGCTTCACCTGATCCAGCGGCGGCAGCCAGTCGCGCCAGTGCGGCGGCCCCATCCGCGCCACGCGGCCACCTTCCTGGTCTATGAAGATCGGGGCGTCGCGCCCCACCGCCTCGCGCAGCTCGGTGGTGAGCCACCGAAGCTGGTCCGGGTCCTCCACGTTGCGCGCGAAGAGGATGAAACCCCAGGGGTCGGCCTCGGCGAAGAAATCGCGCTCGGCGCGTGTCGGGCGCGGGCCTTCACAGCCAAGGATGAAGGCCCCCGCGCCCATCTGTCAGCGCGTGACGACGGGGATGCAGGAGGCGTTTCCGGCCATCAACGCGGCACAGAGGCGGCGCGCTTCGGACAGGTCGTCGAAGCCCATCGCGCGCAGCCGATAGAAGGTCTTGCCGCCCGACTGCGCCTTCTCGATCACGCGGGACTTGCCTTCGAGGTACTCGCCGAAGCGGCCGTTCAGGCGGTCCCATTCCGAGCGCGCGACATCTTCGGTGTCGAAGGCGCCGAGCTGGACGAGCCGAGTGCCCGCCGCGATCTGCGAGGGGTCGATTTCGCGCACCGCTTCCTGCGCCGCGGCCAGGAGTGCGTCCGAAGACGGGCGGGCGCTGGCACGGGTCACGAGATCGCCGGGGCGCGGCTCGGGGCGCGGCGACCGGGCGACGCCCGGCACGCTCGGCTGTACGAGGTTGCCCGCACGCGCGGCGTCCAGGGCCCGTTCCTCGGCCTCCGCCGTCATCGAGAGGTCGGCCTCTTCGCCCGAGAGCGGCTTGGAGCCGGCGGAAATCTGCTCGACGAGCGCGAGCGTGGCGGCTTCGGCGTCCTCCGCGCTGGCGGCAACCTCGATCGGCTGGGTGCCGAGCGTCGCGTCGGGTTCGGCGGGCCCGCTCTCGCGCGCGGCCTCGATCCGGGCCTCGGCGGCCTGCGGCAGGTCGGCCTCCTCGAGCGACTCGGCCGGCGGGGCGAGCACGACCTGGTCGGTCGGTCCCTCGGCCACGCCCTCGGCGGCGATGTTGTTCACGGCGAGCCCTTGGTGCGCCGCGGCCTCACCGCCCGGGTTGTCCGGCTGGACGCGCATCGGACCTTCCAGCGCGGCGATCACCGGCACTTCGGTCACGTCGCGCATGGCAAGCTTGTAGCCCCAGACCGCCAGCCCGCAGATCAGCGCGATCGAGACGACGGCGCCCAGCCCGTTCATGATGCTCGCCATGCCGCCGGGGTCGGCGGCGGCGGGCGGCATGGCCGGGGCCTGCGGTTCCTGCGGATAGCCGCCCTGCGCCGGATACCCGCCCTGCGCGGGGTAGCCCTGCGGCTGCGGCGCGGCGTGGTAGGCCTGCTGTTTATACGGCGCCTGCGGCTGCGGCCGGGGCTGTGCGGGGGCCGGTTGGGCCTGCTGCGGATAATAGCCCTGCTGCTGGTGCACCTGCGGCTGCGCGACGGGCTGCGGCTGGGGGTGCCGGGCCTGCGGCTGCATCTGCGGTTGCGCGTGCATCTGCGGCTGCTGGGGCCGGGTGACCGGCGGCTGGCCGTGCCAGGCCGGGTCCTGTGCCTGCGGCTCGTGTCCCTGTGAATAGGTCTGGCGGGTCTGATGAGTCCCCGGATAGCCCGCGCCGGGGCCGCCCCAATTCGCGTACGTCATTGCCTGCCTCGCTCGATGCCGCGGCCGGAGGACCGGCCCGCATCGTTTGTTTTCTTGCCTCACCCGTCCCCGTGTGCCCGGGGATCAGGCGACCTCAGACCCGCACGCCTGCGCTTGTTGATCAGCGCATTTCCTCGAGCGGGGTGACACCAAGAATACCAAGACCCGCTGAAATCACAACGGAAACGGCTTTCGGCAGGGCAATTTTCGCCGCTGTTGCGGACGGATCACTCTCGTCGAGGAATCGCAGCGCGGGGGTATCATTTCCCTTGTTCCACAGCGCGTGGAATTCGCTGGCCAGTTCGTAGAGGTAGAAGGCGATCCGGTGCGGCTCGTGCGTGCGGGCCGCGATTTCCACCAGGCGCGGCCACTCGGCGAGCTTCTGTGCGACCTTGACCTCGGCCTCGTCCGAAAGCACGGGCGTGCCGGGTTCCACCCCCATATCGGCGGCCTTGCGCAGCACGGAATGGACCCGCGCATTGGCGTACTGGACGTAGAAGACCGGGTTGTCCTTGGACTGCTCCAGCGCCTTGTCGAAGTCGAAGTCGAGCGGCGCGTCGTTCTTGCGGGTGAGCATGATGAAACGGGTCACGCCCGGCCCCACCTCGTCCACCACGTCGCGCAGGGTCACGAAGGTGCCCGCGCGCTTGGACATCTTGAAGGGTTCGCCGTTCTTGTAGAGCTTGACGAGCTGCGTGAGCTTGATGTCGAGCGGCACGCGGTTCTCGGACAGCGCCGCGACGGCCGCCTTCATGCGCTTCACGTAGCCGCCGTGGTCGGCGCCGAAGACGTCGATCAACTGGTCGAAGCCGCGCGTCACCTTGTCGTAGTGGTAGGCGATGTCGGGCGCGAAATAGGTCCAGGCGCCGTCCGACTTCATGATCGGCCGGTCCACGTCATCGCCGTAGTCGGTCGACTTGAACAGGGTCTGCTCGCGCGGTTCCCAGTCCTCCGGCAGCTTGCCCTTGGGCGGCTCGAGCGTGCCCTTGTAGATCAGGCCCTTGCCGCGCAGATCCTCGATCGCGGCCTCGATCCGGCCGGTGCCGTAGAGGCTCTTTTCCGAGAAGAAGACGTCCATCTCGACGCCGAGCGCCTTCAGATCGTCGCGGATCAGGTCCATCATCTTCTCGGTGGCGAAGTCGCGCACCTGTTCCAGCCACTCGGACTCGGGCTTGCCGACGTAGGCATCGCCCACCTCGGCCTTGAGCGCCTCGCCCACCCCGATCAGGTAATCGCCGGGATAGGTGCCGTCCTCGAAGGCAACCTCCTGCCCGTGCGCTTCGAGATACCGCAGGTAGACCGAGCGGGCGAGCACGTCGACCTGCGCGCCGCCGTCGTTGATATAGTATTCACGCGTCACGTCGTGGCCGGAGAATTCCAGGAGGCTCGCCAGCGCGTCGCCGAAGACCGCGCCCCGGGTGTGGCCCACGTGGAGCGGGCCGGTGGGGTTGGCCGAGACGTACTCGACGTTGACCTTGGCCCCCTGCCCCATGTCCGACCGGCCATAGGCGTTGTCGCCAAGGATGCCCTCGACCAGCCCGGCCCAGACGCCCGGCTCCAGCCGAAGGTTGAGAAAGCCCGGCCCGGCCACCTCGGCCGACGCGATCCGGTCGTCGGCCGCGAGCTTGACCGAGAGCGCGTCCGCGATGTCGCGCGGCTTCATGCCGGCGGGCTTGGCCAGCACCATCGCCGCGTTGGTCGCCATGTCCCCGTGGGCCGGGTCGCGCGGCGGCTCCACGGCGACGTTCGCACGGTCGAGCCCCTCGGGCAGGACGCCCTCGCTCACCAGCGCGTCGAGCGACGCGAGCACAAGTCCACGGATGTCGGCAAAGAGGTTCATGTCACACCTTCTCGAGAAATCTTGCGCGGTCTACCACGCCGGAGGCGAAGGTCAACGCCCGCCCTACTTGGCAAAGAGCCGCGGGCGCGTGTCGGTCCCGCCGATGAAGCGGCCGTGCGTCTCGATCGCGAAACGGTCGGTCATGCCCGCGATGTAGTCGGCCACGATCCGCGCTAGCGCCCGCTCGTCCCCGGCCCGCGCCAGGTCATCGCGCCATTCGGCCGGGAGGTAGTCGGGGTTCTCCATGAAGAGCGGGAAAAGCTCGTTCACGATGGTCGTGACCTCTTCGCGCATCTTCACCACCGACGGCGCGCGGTAGACCTTGCGGAACAGGAACCCGCGCAGCTGGTTCATCTCTTCCCAGATCTCGTCCGAGAACCGCACGATCTGGCGGCCCGCGTGGCGCACGTCGGTGGCGCTGTGCGGGTCCACCTCGGCGATCGCCGCGCGCGAGGCGGTAAGCACGTCCTCGACCATCACGCCGAACACCCGGCGAAGCGCCTCGTGCCGCCGGCGCTTCATGTCGAGCGAGGGATAGGACTGGTCGACCGCCGCGTAGGAGCGTTCGATCATCGGCACCGCCGCGATCTCTTCCTCGGTGATGAGCCTGGCCCGGATCGCGTCGTGCAGGTCGTGGTTGTTGTAGGCGATATCGTCGGAGAGCGCCGCCACCTGCGCCTCCGCGCTCGCATGCGTGTCGAGCTCCAAGTCGTGCAGCGCGTTGTACTCCGCCAGCGCCACCGGCAGCTCGCCCGTGACCGGGCCGTTGTGCTTGGCGATCCCCTCGAGCGTCTCCCAGGTCAGGTTCAGCCCGTCGAATTCGGCATAATGCCGCTCCAGCGACGTGACGATCCTGAGCGCCTGCGCGTTATGGTCGAACCCGCCGTAAGGCTGCATCAGCGCGTCGAGCGCATCTTCGCCGGTGTGGCCGAAGGGCGTGTGGCCCAGGTCGTGGGCCAGCGCCACCGCCTCGGTCAATTGCTCGTTCAGCCCCAGGACGCCCGAAATCGTGCGCGCCACCTGCGCCACCTCGATCGAATGGGTCAGGCGCGTGCGGTAGTAATCGCCCTCGTGTTCGAGGAAGACCTGCGTCTTGTGTTTGAGCCGGCGGAAGGCCGACGAATGGATGATCCGGTCCCGGTCGCGCTGGAACGGCGAGCGAAACAGGCTCTCTTCTTCCGGATACAAGCGCCCCCGGCTTTCCTCGGGGTTACACGCGAATGTGGCTGCCATGCCGTCCTCGGTCTCTTGCTGCCCTGTCCCGTCGCCCATATATTCCAGTTCTCAAGGACTTGAAACATCGGGTGACCCATGGACCTCAACCTGCCACCGAAAGTGACCGACCGCGCCTTCGCCCGGCTGGGCGAAATCGGCGCTGGCAAAGACGGCAAAGCTCTGCGCGTCGCCGTCGAGGGCGGCGGCTGCTCGGGCTTCCAATACGACATCGCGCTGGATGAACCCGGCGACGGCGACCTCGTGCTCGAGGGTTCCGGCGAACGCGTCGTGATCGACGAGGTGTCGCTGCCGTTCCTGACCGGCGCCGTGATCGACTTCACCGAGGAACTGATCGGCGCGCGCTTCGTGATCGACAATCCGAACGCGACCAGCTCCTGCGGCTGCGGCACGTCCTTCGCGATGTGACTCGCGCGCCCGGAAATGCGTTTCCGGACAATGGCTTGCAGGCCGAAGCTGAACCTCCACTTCAAGCCGGCGCGTGGGGCGACCGGCCTCTGCGGGCACGCGTGGGCCGCAAACCATTGGCGCCGACCAGCCTGCCCGGCCAGACGCGCGATGCCGCATCCACGACGCGACAGGTCGCTACCCGTCTTGTAGTGGCGCCGCCCACGGGTACAAACACGGGGACAACAGGAGCGCGTCATGGCACAAGATCCCCTCGTCATCTTCACCCCGTCGGGCAAGCGCGGCCGCGTACCGGCCGGAACGCCGGTGCTCGATGCCGCCCGTCAGTTGGGCGTGGACCTCGACTCGGTCTGCGGCGGGCGCGGGAAATGCTCCAAGTGCCAGGTGGCGCCGGGCTACGGCCAATTCTCCAAGCACGGCGTCACCGTCGCCCCCGACGCGCTGTCAGCCTGGAACGAGGTCGAGGCGCGCTACGACCGGATTCGCGGGCTGAAGGAGGGCCGGCGGCTGGGCTGCCAGGCGCAGATTCTAAAGGACGTGGTCATCGACGTGCCGGCCGAAAGCCAGGTTCACAAGCAGGTGGTGCGCAAACGCGCGGAGGTCCGCGACATCGTCCTCTCCCCCACCCTGAGCCTCGCCTATGTCGAAGTGGCCGAGCCCGACATGCACCACCCGTCGAGCGATCTCGACCGCCTGCTGGGCGCGCTCAAGGCGCAGCTCGACCTCGAGACGCTGGAGATCGACCGCCACCTCCTGCCCGGCCTGCAGAAGGTTCTGCGCAAGGGGAACTGGGCGGTGACGGCCGCGATCCATGACGATGACACGCCCACCATCGTCGCGCTCTGGCCCGACTTCTTCGAGGGTCCGCTCTACGGCGTGGCCGTCGATCTGGGCTCCACCACCATCGCCGGCCACCTCGTGAACCTCGTCACCGGCGAGGTGCTCGCTTCCTCCGGCCTCATGAACCCGCAAATCCGCTTCGGCGAGGACCTGATGAGCCGCGTGTCCTATGCCATGATGAACGAGGGCGGCGCGGACGAGATGACCCGCGTCGTGCGCGAAGGCGTGGACCGCTTGATCGGCGAACTCGTGGCCGAGGCCGGGATCGACGGCGACAGCCTGCTCGACCTCAGCTTCGTCATGAACCCGGTGATGCATCACCTCTTCCTGGGTCTCGACCCCTACGAGCTGGGCCAGGCGCCCTTCGCGTTGGCCGTGGGCTCGGCGCAGCGGATGATGGCGCGCGAGCTCGCCCTCTCCGTCGCCCCCGGCGCGCGCGCCTATGTTCTGCCGCTCATCGCCGGGCACGTGGGCGCGGATGCCGCCGCCGTCGCCCTGTCAGAGGCCCCGCACCGCTCCGACGACCTCGTGCTCGTCGTGGACGTGGGCACCAACGCGGAGATCCTGCTGGGCGACACGCAGGGCGTGATGGCCTGCTCCTCGCCCACCGGCCCCGCCTTCGAAGGGGCGCAGATCTCCTCCGGCCAGCGCGCGGCCCCCGGGGCGATCGAACGCGTGGAGATCGACCCGGAAACCAAGGAGCCCCGCTTCAAGGTCATCGGCTGCGACCTCTGGTCGACCGAGGAGGGCTTCACCGAGGCCGTCGCGCAGACCGGCATCACCGGTATCTGCGGCTCCGGCATCATCGAGGTCGTCGCCGAGATGCGCATGGCGGGTATCGTCGACGCGGGCGGTCTGATCGGCTCGGCGGAGGCGGTGGGCACGCCGCGGTGCATCCCCGAGGGGCGTACACATTCCTACCTGCTGTGGGAGGATCCGGACGGCCGCAAGATCACCGTCACCAACGGCGACGTGCGCGCGATCCAGATGGCCAAGGCCGCGCTCTACGCCGGCGCACGGCTCCTCATGGACAAGCGCGGGGTCGACACGGTGGACCGCGTGGTGCTTGCGGGCGCCTTCGGCGCGCATATCTCGCCCAAGCACGCGATGGTGCTGGGCATGATCCCCGACTGCCCGCTGGAGAAGGTGACGAGCGCTGGCAACGCGGCCGGCACCGGCGCGCGCATCGCGCTCTTGAACCGCGAGGCCCGGCGCGAGGTCGAGGGGCTGGTGCGCGGCATCGAGAAGATCGAAACCGCCGTCGAGCCGCGCTTCCAGGAGCATTTCGTCGCCGCCACGGCCATGCCCAACGCCGCCGACCCCTTCCCTCTCCTGCGCGCCGTCGTGCCGCTCCCGGACGTGGAATTCAACGCGGGCACCCCCGAGGGCGGCCGCCGCCGACGCCGGCGCGGCTGACCCCCGCGAACGCACTTGACGCGACGCGGCGCGGGTCGTATCTGACACTCCGTTGCGGGTGTAGCTCAATGGTAGAGCAGCAGCTTCCCAAGCTGACGACGAGGGTTCGATTCCCTTCACCCGCTCCAGTTCCGCACTTCCAGACACCAAGGCACAGGCCGCGGCCTCGCGTTTGCGACGCATGGGATATGCGGCTCGGGCGGCTGACCGGCCGGCGGCCTAGACCCACGCTTCCAGCAGGCTGCGGATCGGGACACGCGCGCGCAGGCGGGCGGCCAGGCTGTAGATGCCGCCCAGTTTGCGCTGGATGAACAGCACCTGCATCGGGACCTGCGGCGGGGCGAGCCCGTCTTCGGCAAGCGCCATGCCCTCGGCCTGAAGACGCTGCGGCAGGGACGGGTCGGCACATTCGTACATGTCGGTCTCGCGCACGGACCGCATGACCTCTTCGATCATCGACAAGAGCTTCGCGCGGTGCCGCTCGGCCATGTCTGGCGAGAGAAGACCAAGCCCCGATGCGGCCGCTTCGAGCGCGTCGCTGTCATCGCGCAACCCGGCGCGCAGGAGCCGACGGTAGAGTGCCGTGATCTCCGGGGCGATGTCCATCGTGGCCCCGAAGTCGAGCAGGACGATCCGCCCTGTCTCTGGCTGGTAGCGGTAGTTGGCGTAGTTCGGATCCGTCTGCATCACGCCGAACTCGAAAAGCTCGCGCAGCGTCAGGGACACGAGCCGGCGCGCGATGCGGTCGCGTTCCTCCTGCGGGGCCGTCTGCGCGTCTTCGACCGGCACCGAGTCCATGAAGCTCATCGCGAGGATCGAGGGGCCGGACCATTCCGCCGCCAGCTCCGGCACGGCGAAGGCGCTCTCCCCGTCCAATAGCTGCGCGAACCGGACGAGCGCCCGCGCCTCCCGGTCGTAGTCCGTCTCATCGCGCAATTGGGCGCGCGCTTCCTCGAGATAGGGGGCCAGATCGAACGACTTGGGCAGAAGCCCCGAGGCCCGGACGAGAAGGCCCAGGTTGGCCACGTCGCTCTCGATGCTGTCGGCGACGCCCGGGTACTGGACCTTCACCGCAAGATCGCGCCCTTCACGGGTGCGCACCCTGTGCACCTGGCCGATCGAGGCGGCCGCGATGGGGCGGGTATCGAACGGCTCGAACTGCTGGATCCACCCCTTCGGCCAGTTCGCGTCGAGCACCTTCTTCAGCTGCGCCGGCGGCATGAAATGCGCGTCCGCGCGCAAGCGCGCGAAGACATCGGCCAGCTCCTTCGGCATCACGTCGCCCGCGTCCATCGAAATCAGCTGACCCAGCTTCATCGCAGCGCCCCGCATGTGGGCCAGTTCATCCGCGACGCGGCGCATGTTGCCCGGGGTCATCAGGAGGTCGTTGAAACGCGGCCGCCGCCCGCGCGACAGCTCGGCCGCGCCGTTCCACGCGATGTTGCCGAGCAGGCCACCCGCAAGGCCGCCGATCCGGCGCGCGCGGCTCAGGCGGCGCGCCGGGACGGCGAGCGGGCGGACCGGGGGCGGATCATCCGTCATGCGGTGCCCTGCCCCCGTGGCCTGCCTCGCTGTTCATGGGCTTGGCCCCCAGCAGGCGCGCGAGACGCGACAGGAGCGGCCTGACGGGCAGGAAGGCGCGGTAGGCCAGCTCGAGAACCGGCATGACGCCCGGAAGGCGCGCGAGGTGGGCCGCCCAGCGCCAGCTCGGCAGCGCCTCCCATACCGCGACGAACCCGGCCGCGCCGGCGCGCAGCGTGCCGTCCCCGGTGCGCACGTGGAACCGTTTCATTGCCGCCTCGCGCGACACGTCCCCGGCCAAGGCCACATCCGGGTCGGATACGTCGACGAACGCCACGTCGGTCCCGGACGCGGCCTTCTCGTACTGGCCGATCTCCCACGAACACAGCGCGCAGGATCCGTCGAAGTAGATGGTCGTCTCCGCCGCGCCCGCATCGTGCCGCGCGTCGCCGGTGCGCGCGGAGGGGGCGACAGCAGTTTGGGGTTTCGCATGCGTCATGATGGTCATCATACGCATCCGGGCTTCGCGTGGATCTGGCACGGGCCGAACCGCTCCCCCTCGGGCGCCCCGGGGGCAGACGCCGCGGCCCGGAGCAGTATGCTGGGGCCGACATGAACAGATTCGCAAGCAGGACAGGGCCGATCCGGCTGGGCATGATCGGCGGCGGCCAGGGCGCCATGATCGGCGGGGTGCACCGCGTGGCCGCGCGGCTCGATGGTCATTTCGAACTCGTCGCGGGCGCGCTTTCCTCGACCGAGGAGAAGGCCCGCGCCTCGGCCGCCGAGGTGGGGATCGCGCCCGACCGGACCTATGCCGACTACGCCGAGATGGCCGCGCGCGAGGCGGCACGCACCGACGGGATCGAGGCCGTCGCGGTCGTGGTGCCCAACCACATGCACCTGCCGGTGGCCCGCGCCTTCCTCGCGCAAGGCATCCACGTGATCTGCGACAAGCCACTGACGGGCACGCTGGCGGATGCGCAGGCGTTGAAGGCGGCGGCGGAGGCCTCCGAAGCGCTGTTCATCCTCACCCACAATTATTCCGGCTACCCGATGGTGCGCGAGGCGCAGGCCCGCGTCGCGCGCGGCGACCTGGGCGACATCCGCGTGGTGCAGGTGCAATACGCGCAGGACTGGCTGGCCGAGGACCCCGGCGACGGCAACAAGCAGGCCGCCTGGCGCACCGATCCGGCGCGCTCCGGCGCGGGCGGGGCCACGGGCGACATCGGCACCCATGCCTGGCAACTGATGCGCTTCGTCACCGGGCTCTCGCCTACGGCGCTCGCGGCGGACCTGCAGGCCTTCGTGCCGGGGCGGACGCTCGACGACAATGCCCACGTGATGATGCGCTTCGATGGCGGCGCGCGCGGCATGCTGTGGTGCAGCCAGGTCGCGGCGGGCGAGGAGAACGCGCTGTCGCTGCGGGTCTACGGCACGAAAGCCGGGATCGAGTGGCGGCAGGAAGAGCCGAACGTGCTGCGCGTCACGCCCTTGGGGGGCACGCGCCAGTTCGTCACCCGTGCCTCGCGTGCCACCACGGAGGGCTCGCGCCGCCTCACACGCATTCCGCCGGGCCATCCCGAGGGCTTTCTCGAAGCCTTCGCGAACATCTACGGCGAAGCTGCACAGGCGATCCGGGCCGCCCGCACGGGCGCACCGTGGCCCGAGGGCGTCACCTTCCCGACCGTCGCGGACGGGGTCGAGGGCGTCGCGTTCGTGGAGGCCTGCGTGCGCTCCTCCCGAGGCGATGCGGCCTGGGTGGCCCTCTAACGCGCTGCGCTCACAGGAGCGCCATCAGCCGTGCCTTGTCGCCCGCGTCGTCGGGCCTGGACAACGCCTGCGCGAGGGCCGCGAGCGAGGCGATGTTATGGCCCGCCCGGAAACTGTCGACATGGGGCAACATGGCGCGGATGCCCGCGGCCTTGGGCGCGAAGCCTTCCCAGCGCAGGAGCGGGTTGAGCCAGATCACCCGACGCGCAGAGAGGTGCAGCCGCTCCATCTCGCGCGCGAGCCGGTCGGGGTCGTCCCGGTCGAGCCCGTCGGTGATGATCAGGACCACCGCCCCCTGCCCCATCACCCGGCGCGACCAGTCGCGATTGAAGGCGTGGAGGCATTCGCCGATCCGTGTGCCGCCCTCCCAATCCTGCGCCTCGGCCCCGGCGGCGGCGAGCGCCGCGTCCACGTCGCGCGTGGCGAGGTGGCGCGTGATGTTGGTCAGCCGCGTGCCAAAGGTGAAACCATGCACCTTCGCCCAGCCCGCGCCCTTCTGGTTGGCCACGGAATGAAGGAAATGCAGCACCATCCGGCTGTAGGAGGACATGGACCCCGAGATATCGCAGAGCACCACGAGGTTGGGCCAGCGCAGGCGGCGCTCGCGCGTGGCGAGGTCGCGGATCTCGCCACCCTGGCGCATCGCGTCGCGCATAGTGCGCCGCCAGTCCGGCATGGCGCCGTGGCGCGCGCTGCGGGTGCGGCGGGACCGGAGCGGGCGCACGGGCAATTCGAGGCGCGCGATCATGCGCTTGGCTTCGGCCACCTCGGCCGTCGACATCTGCTCGAAGTCGAGCGTGCGCAGGCGCTCCTCGCCCGACATCGTGAGGGACGCGTCGACCTCGATCTCGGTGTCACGTTCGTCCTCGCCGTCGCCGCCCTCGGGCAACTCCGGCTCGATCCCGTCGAGAAGCGCCTCGGCCGCGCGCTTCTCGGCCGCGGCCGCCGCGCGTTCTTCCTGCACCCCGCGCACCGCCGGGAGCATCATGGACATCATGTGCTCGAGATAACGCGGATCGCGCCAGTAGAGGCGAAAGACCTGGTGGAAGACCCGCCGCTCCTCGGGGCGGGTGACGAAGACGGCATGCAGCGTCCAGTAGAAATCGGTCTTCGAGGTGAAACCCGTCGCCGCCACGGCGCGCGCGGCCTCGATCACGGTGCCCGGCCCCGCCTTCAGCCCGGCCTTGCGCAGCGCGCGGGCGAAATGGGTGAGGTTCGCGACCAGCTTCGGGTCGTCGGGCAGGTCGAGATCCGGAAGGCCCTCCATCTCAGCCCTCGAACGGCGCTGGCGCGCTGTCCGACCCGTGCGAGGGGCTCTGCCCCTCGCGCTCCCCGAAGTATTTGAGGAACGATGAAGGGGTCATGCGGTTTCGAGCGCCTGGCGGCTTTCCTCGAGGAGGCGCGCGGCCCCGGAGCCCGCGAGGCGCTGGATGTCGTCCTGGTATTTCAGGATCGCGCCCAGCGTGTCGGCGATCACCTCCGGCGAGAGGTCGATCACGTCGAGGGCGAGCAGGCACTTGGCCCAGTCGATCGTCTCGGCCACCCCGGGTTTCTTGAACAGGTCCTCGGTGCGCAGCCGCTGCACGAAGGCGATGATCTCGCGGCTGAGCTTTTCCGAGGCTTCGGGGGCGCGGGCCGAGAGGATTTCCATCTCCCGGTCGAAGGACGGGTAGTCGACCCAATGGTAGAGGCAGCGGCGCTTGAGCGCGTCGTGCACCTCCCGCGTGCGGTTCGAGGTGAGGATCACGATCGGGGGCTCCGGCGCGCGGATGGTGCCGAGTTCGGGGATCGTCACCTGGAAGTCGCTCAGTGCCTCGAGCAGGAACGCCTCGAAGGGTTCGTCGGTGCGGTCGAGTTCGTCGATCAGGAGCACCGGCGCGCCGCCGGCCTGGGGCGACATCGCCTCGAGCAGCGGGCGGCGGATCAGGTAGCGGTCCGAGAAAAGCTCGTCCGTCAGCGCCTCCCGGTCGGTGCCCTCGGTGACCTCGGCGGTGCGGATCGCGACCATCTGGGCGGGAAAGTTCCATTCGTAGACGGCGGAGGCCGCATCCAGCCCCTCGTAGCATTGCAGTCGGATGAGCCGGCGGCCCAGCGCGGCGGCGAGCGCCTTGGCGAGCTCGGTCTTGCCCACGCCCGCCTCGCCTTCGAGAAAGAGCGGCCGGCCCAGCTTGAGCGCCAGGAAGCTCACCGTGGCGAGCGCCCGGCCCACCACGTAATCCTGCGATGCGAGCAGCCGCTCGACCCCGTCGATGTCCTCGGGAATGTCGGTCATGCACCCTCCTCCTGTCACGGGCATGGGACATGTGTGACATGAAAGGGTCAAGCGCGGCATGCCTCACGCCCTCGTCAATTGGTCGTAAGCGGAGCGCGTTCCCGGGAAAACGTTGACGTTTTTCCGCCGGCCCGCGCATAGTGTGTCCACCATCACGCGAGAGACCGGGCGCACCCGGCGACGGCGAGCAGGCACGGACATGACACGCATTCTCCATATCCCGGCGACGGTGCGCTGATGCGCATCACCGCGGTCACCTGCGTGAAGAACGAGGGGCCGTTCCTTGTGGAATGGGTCGCTTTCAACCGGCTGATCGGTGTCACGGACTTCCTGGTCTACTCGAACGATTGCGACGACGGGACCGATGCGCTGCTCGACGCGCTGGCCGCAAGGGACCTGGTCACGCACCTGCCGAACCCGGCCCTGGGGCGCAACTACCAGATGGAGGCGCTGAAGGACGCGACGCGCCAGCCGGTCGTGCGTGATGCAGACTGGGTCTGGGTCGCGGACGTGGACGAGTTTCTGAACATCCACGTGGGCGACGGCACGCTCCCCGCGCTCATCGCGGCCTGCGGTGATCCGCAGGCGATCTCGGTCACGTTCCAGTTCATGGCGAACGGCGGGATCGAGCGGTTCGAGGATCGCCCGGTGATCGAGCAATTCCCCCGCACCCACAATCCCGACATCTGGTGCGACCAGCTGGACCAGGAGGTCAAGACGCTGACGCGGCGGGATTTTCCGCTCCGGTATTTCGGCGCCCACCGCCCCTTCATCAAGGGCGGCGCCGAAGCCGCCGGGGCGCCGCGCTGGACCGACGGGTCGGGGCGCGAGGTGCCGTGGAAGTTCCGCGTGGCCGCCAGCAAGGACCGCAAGCGCAAGTTCCCGGCCAAGGGGGCACGTGCCTTCGCGACGCTGAACCATTACGCGCTGCGCTCGCTCGACAGTTACCTCGTGAAGAACGAGCGGGGCGACGTGAACCGCGAACACCGCGCCTTCGACGATACCTACTGGCGCGAGCGCAACGACGGGGCGTGGGAAGACCGGTCGATCGAGCGCCACCTGCCGCGGTTGCGCGAGGACATGGCGGCGCTCCTGGCCGACCCGGACATCGGCGCGCTTCACGCCGCCGCCTGCGACGCCCACCGCGCCAAGCGCGACGCGCTGATGGAACAGCCGGCCCTGCGCGACCTGCGCGCGCGCCTTTTGGCCTGCCCCGGCGTGAGCCCTGCCGAAGCCGCGCTGATGGAGCTGATCGAATGAGCGTGCCCAAGATCATCAACCTCGGGCTGCCGAAGTCGGGCACCACGACGCTCGCCACCGCCTTCATCGCGGCCGGGCTCAGGGTGGCCGACTGGATGGCGCGCGACCCGGAGGGACGGAAGCTGGGCTTCGTCGGGCGACAGTTCTACCTCGGCTATTTCGAGACCGGGGACCCGCTGTCCACGCTTCCCGATTTCGACGCCTATACCGAGATCTCGGTCGTGCGCCGCGGCCGCAACTTCTGGCCCCAGACCGACTGGGCCCTGATCGACGCGATCCGCCGCCATCATCCGGGGGCCCGGTTCCTGCTGTCCGCGCGTGACCCGGTCAAACACGCCGACAGCATCCGCCGCTGGTCGAACCTCGGCCGCACGCGGCTGCCGGAAAACCACGTTCCGGGTCTGCCGCAATGGCACGGCGGCAAGCCCGGCGAGATCGAGCGCTGGATCGAGGGCCATATCACCTTCTGCCGCCATGTCTTCGCGGGCGCCGACGATTTCCTCGAATTCGACATCGCCGACCCGGACGCCCCGGCCCGGATCTCGGCCTTCACAGGGGTCGATCTGCCCTGGTGGGGCAAGGCCAACGTGAACGAAAACCGCCCGGCGGACGGGGGCGACGGGTGAGGATCGTCCTCCACATCGGGCTGCCCCGGTGCGGGGCCGAGCGGCTCCAGGCCGTGATGGACGAGACCCGCGGCGCGTTGGCGAAGGCGGGCGTGATCTATTCCGGGCTCGGGCGACAGGCCCACACGCGGCTCTACATGGCGGTGAGCGATCCGGGCCACGTCGACCCGTTGCGCCACGCCCGCGGTTTCGCCCCGGCCCGCGCGCAGGCCGCGCTGCACCGGCGCGTGGCCCAGGACCTGGCGGCCGAGGTCGCGCACGCGGCACCGCAGGTCCTCGTGCTCTCCGCGGCGCAGCTGGCCACCCTGCCCAACGCGACGGAGCTCAAGCGCCTGCACGCCCTGCTCGCCCCGCTGTCCGAGGACATCGAGGTGGTCGCCCACGTGGACGAGCCCGCGCGCCTGCTGGCGCGCCACTATGACGCGGCCGTGCGCGCGGGGCGCCGCGCGCCCCTGTCGCGGGAGCTCGCGATGGCCGGGGCCGACAACTGGCGCAAGGCCGCGCTCGCCGATTGGAACCGCATCGACCCGCAGCGCATGGAGTTTCCCGAAATCCAGGGCGTGCCCCACTGGATCGACCTGCCCACGCTGGTCGCCCGCTGGGCACGCGTGTTCGGGGCCGACCGCGTGCGACTGCGCCCCTACGACCCGGCGCGCTTCGCCTCTGCGGAAGTCACCGCGGAGATCGCCGCGATGGTGGGCCGCGACCTGTCACTCGGCACGGTCGACGCGGTGTCCCTGCCCGCGCGCCCCTCGGCAGAGACGCTCGCCCGCGGCCGCGCATTGAACATGGTCTTCGGCAAGCTCATGGAGACCGGGCGCATCGTCCCCCGCGCGCTCCAGGGCCGCTTCATGGAGGCGGTCGAAATCGCCGGCGACCCCGTCGCCCCCGGCACGCTCGCCGCGCTGTCGGACCGCTTCGCGCCGGATCTCGCGCCGCTCGTGGCCGATCACCCGGCCATCGCCGAGGCGCTGCGCCCCGACGCGCCCCTGCCCGCCTGGCAGGAGGCCGGGACCACCCACGGCTTTCGCGCCACGCAATACGCCGCCGCGGCCCTGCCGCAGATCGAGGCGGCCACGGACGAGGTTCGCCGCCGCGCGGCGCAGGCCCGGACCGGTGACACGCCCGACGCCCGCCTCGGCCCCGTGGCCGAGAAGCTCCTCTCCCCGCGGGCGAAGGAGAATTTCGACCACCTGCGCCGCGGCCGCTTCGCCCCGCACAACCGGCTGGGCTTCGCGGACGAGGATGTGGCCGGCGTGCCCTTTACCGAGGTCCGCCCGCGCACCCCGCCCCCCGGGCAGAGCGGCAACGTGATCGTGGGCTGCATGAAGAACGAGGCCCCCTACATCCTCGAATGGATCGCCTACCACCGGATGATCGGCGTCGACGGCTTCCTGATCTACACCAACGACTGCACCGACGGGACCGACGCGCTTCTCGACCGGCTGGCCGAGCTGGGGCTCGTCCAGCACCGCGACAATTCCGATTGGACGGGCAGCTCCCCGCAGCAGCACGCGCTCAACCGGGCGCTCGACGAGCCCATCGTGCGCAATGCCGAATGGGTGATCCACACCGACGTGGACGAGTTCATCAACATCCGCTGCGGCAACGGCCGGCTCGAGGACCTGTTCGCCCGCGTGCCGGAGGCCACCAACATCGCCATGACCTGGCGGCTCTTCGGCCACAACGGGGTGCGGACGCTGTCCGACGACCTGGTGATCGACCTTTTCGACGACGCGGCCCCGAAATACTGCCCCAAACCCCACACGGCCTGGGGCTTCAAGACGATGACCCGCAACATCGGCGCCTACGGCAAGCTGTCGTGCCACCGGCCCAACCAGCTCGACCCTGCGCTGCGCGACCAGGTGCACTGGGTGAACGGTTCCGGCCAGCCGATGACGGAGCGCTACAAGGACAAGGGGTGGCGCTCGGACCTGAAGACGATCGGCTACGACCTCGTGCAACTCAACCACTACGCGCTGCGCTCGGCCGAAAGTTTCCTGGTCAAGCGCCAGCGCGGGCGCGCCCTGCACGTGGACCGGTCGATCGGGATCAACTACTGGGTCCGGATGGACTGGGGCGGCTACCGCGACGTGACGATCAAGCGCAACATCCCGCGCCTGCGCGCCGAGATGGCGCGGCTTTTCGAGGACCCCGAACTGGCCCGGCTCCACGCGGCGGGCCTCGACTGGCACCGCGCCAAGGCGCGGAACCTGCGCGCGACGCCCGAGTTCCGCGCGCTCTACGACCAGGCGCTCGAAGCGCGGCTCACACCGATGGAGCGCGTCGCCTTCGCCCTGTCTCTCGGCATGGAGAGCTAGGTCATGCGCGCCACCGCCGTTCTCACCGTGCGCAACGAGGGCGCCTTTCTCCTGGAATGGGTGGCCCACCACCTCGGGATCGGGTTCACGGACCTCGTGATCCTGTCAAACGATTGCGACGACGGCACCGACAGGATGCTCGACCGGCTGGCCGAGATCGCGCCCGTCCACCACCTGCGCAACGAGGCCCCGCACGAAGACGGCGGCGTCCAGTTCACCGGCCTCAAGCGCGCCGACGCCCACCCGGCGGTACGCGCGGCCGACTGGCTCTGCGCGCTCGACGTGGATGAATTCGTCAACATCCACGCGGGCGACCACACGCTGGACGCGCTCCTCGATGCGCTGCCCGAGGCGGACGCGATCACGCTCACCTGGCGGCTCTTCGGCAACGGCGGCGTGGTGCGCTTCGACGACCTGCCGATCACGGCCCAGTTCACCCGCGCGGCGCCCGAGATCATGTACTGGCCCTGGCGCGCCGCGATGTTCAAGACGCTCTACCGAAACGACGGGGCCTACGCCAGGCTGGGGGTCCATCGGCCCCGCGCCCCCTCGGGAAAGGCCGACACGGCCCGGTGGTTCGACGGGCACGGCCGCGACCTGGGCCCGCGTTTTCGCCGGGGGCCGATCTTCTCGCCCTACGGGCGGCCGAACTACGGGCTTGCGCAGCTCAACCACTACCCGCTCGGCGCGATGGAGAGCTACATCCTCAAACGCGACCGCGGCCGGGCCGTGCACGCGGGCGAGCCGCTCGGGCTCGACTACTGGACCGAGCGCAACTGGGTTGCCGAGGAAGACACCTCGATCCGCCAGTCGGACGCGCTGCGAGACCCGTGGCTCACCCGCCTGATGGGCGACGCACCCCTGGCCGAGCTCCACGCCGAGGCGGTGCTCTGGCGGCGGCAGCGCTTCGACCGGCTGATGCTCGAGGAACCCAACCGCGCGCTCTTCGGCCGCCTCCTCATGAGCCCCCCGGCCCGGCCTCTGCCACCCGAAGCCGCGAAGATGCTCATCGCCTACGGCCAGCGCGCCGCCCGCACCCGGCGCGACCGGACCTGACCCGGCGCCCCTTCTCTGTTTGCGAAATACCTTCGGGGGGAACGCGCGCCAGCGCGTGGGGGGCAGACAGCCCCCCGGCGGCGCCGGGGACCGGGGCGCACCCGCCGCGACCGGGCGCAGCCCGGGCGCAACACCTTCCCGGGTCCGCCCCGGATTTCCCCCTAGCCCTGCGCCGGCCAACGGGCTAATCCCCCTCCCATGACGCAAAGCCTCACGATCCGCCGCCCCGACGACTGGCACCTCCACCTGCGCGACGGCGCGATGATGGAAACGGTGCTGCCCGAAACCGCGCGCCACTTCGGCCGCGCCATCATCATGCCGAACCTGGTGCCACCGGTCGTGACCGGCGCGGACGCGGCGGCCTACCGCGACCGGATCCTGGCCGCGCTGCCCGCGGACATGACGTTCGAGCCGCTTATGACGCTCTACATGACCGAGGAAACGGACCCCGAGGACGTGCGCCGGGCCGCCGCGTCCGGCCTCGTGAAGGCGGTGAAGCTCTACCCGGCCGGCGCGACGACCAACTCCTCTTCCGGCGTGCGCGACTTCGACCGGATTCGCGGGGTGCTCGAGGTGATGGCCGAGATCGGCCTGCCGCTCTGCGTGCATGGCGAGGTGACCGACGCCGAGATCGACATCTTCGACCGTGAGGCCGTGTTCATCGACCGGGTGCTCGACCCGATCCGGCGCAAGACCCCCGGGCTCCGGGTGGTGATGGAGCACATCACCACGGCCCAGGCCGCCGATTACGTGAAGGGCGGCGACGAGAGCCTCGCCGCCACGATCACCGTCCAGCACCTCATGCTGGAGCGCAACGACATGCTCGTGGGCGGCATGCGCCCGCATTACTACTGCCTGCCGATCCTGAAACGGCGCGACCACCGGGACGCGCTCGTGGCGCTGGCCACCTCCGGGTTCGAACGGACCTTCCTGGGCACCGACAGCGCGCCGCACCCGACCCACAGGAAAGAGGCGGAATGCTGCGCGGCCGGTGCCTTCACCGCCCCCATCGCGCTGTCCTGCATCGCCGAGGTGTTCGAGGCGCAGGGCGCGCTCGACAAGTTCGAGGCCTTCGTCTCGCTGAACGGGCCGGCCTTCTACGGCCTTCCCGTATCCGACGAAACGCGCACGCTCACCAAGGGCGACACCGTCGATTTTCCGGCCACGCTCGACGCGGGCGACGACACCGTGACCGTGTTCGATCCCGGCGTCCCGCTGCATTGGCACGTGTCCGCCTGACGCTCACCCGCGCGGCCCGCGCGCCTACGCTTGGAGACCCTGATGATCCCGACATCCTTTCCCGACAAATCCGAAATCGCCCGCCTGTCCGCCCGGATGCTGCTGGAGATCGGCGCGGTGAACTTCCGGCCAGAGGATCCCTTCATCCTCGCCTCCGGCCTGCCGAGCCCGACCTACATCGACTGCCGCAAGCTCATTTCCTTTCCGCGCATCCGGTCGACGCTCATGGATTTCATGGCCGTCACGGTGATGCGCGAGGCGGGCTTCGAGGCGTTCGACAACATCGCGGGCGGCGAGACCGCGGGCATCCCCTTCGCCGCGCTCGTGGCCGAGCGGCTTGCCCTGCCGATGACCTACGTGCGCAAGAAACCCAAGGGCTACGGGCGCAACGCGCGCATCGAGGGCGCCATGAGCGAGGGCGAGCGCGTCCTGCTGGTCGAGGACCTGACCACCGATGGCGGCTCCAAGCTCTCCTTCGTCGACGCGATCCGCGACACCGGCGCGACCTGCGGGCACACGGCGGTGATCTTCTACTACGGCATCTTCCCTGAAACCGAGAAGACGCTGGGCGATCACGGGGTCGCGCTGCATTACCTGTGCACCTGGTGGGACGTTCTGGCCGAGGCGAAAGCTTCGGGCGCGTTCGAGGCCGGGACGCTCGCCCAGGTGGAGGAATTCCTCAACGATCCGCGGGCGTGGCAGGACAAGCACAAGGTCGAGAAATAAACAGTTCACCGGGCCCCGGCCCTGTGCATGGATTGTGGACGACTCGGCGCGTGCCTTGCCGCATCGCTCCAGATGTAGAAATAATCGGAACGCGTGCTACACTATCATGGGGTGAGCGCGCGTCCCGGACATCGCCTGCGTGATTGGCCCACAGGGTTATCCACGATCTTATTGGACTGGCGTGCGCGCGCCCGCCCGTCTATGCCCGCCCAACATCATCGGGGGATGACATGAGCGAAGTGGCACCGTTCCGGCCGGGTGAGACGCCGGACAACAGCGAAGATGCGGCCGATGCGATGCCGCACAACATCGAGGCCGAGCAGCAGCTCCTGGGCGCGATCCTGACCAACAACGAGGTCTACGACCGCGTGGCCCAGATCGTGCGGCCCGAGCATTTCTACGAACCCGTGCACAAGCGGATCTACGAGATCGCCGAGCAGCGCATCTCGAAGAACGCGCTCGCCTCCCCGGTGACGATCAAGGCGTTCATGGAAGAGGACGAGGGGCTCAAGGAACTGGGCGGCCCGCCCTACCTCGCCCGTCTCGCCGGGGCCGCGATCTCGTCCTTCGCCGCGCGCGACTACGCGCAGCTCATCTACGAGATGCACCAGCGGCGCGAGCTGATCCGGCTGGGCGCCGACATCTCCGCGCGCGCGACGCGCTTCGAGAAGGACAACGACCCGTCCGAGCAGATCGTCGCCGCCGAACAATCGCTCTACAAGCTCGCCGAGACCGGTCAGGCCACCACCGGCTTCACGTCCTTCCTGTCCGCCGTCACCGAGGCCGTGCAGGTCGCCAACGCCGCCTACCAGCGCGACGGGGGCCT
This sequence comes from Maritimibacter harenae, assembly GCF_009882975.1. GTDB lineage: Bacteria > Pseudomonadota > Alphaproteobacteria > Rhodobacterales > Rhodobacteraceae > Maritimibacter > Maritimibacter harenae. The sequence goes on along the minus strand of NZ_WTUX01000011.1, from coordinate 201,912 downwards.
CGCGGGCGTGTCCACCGGCCTTACCGACATGGACAAGAAGCTCGGCGGTCTGCACCGGTCGGACCTCCTGATCCTCGCCGGGCGTCCGTCGATGGGTAAGACCTCGCTCGCCACCAACATCGCCTTCAACATCGCCAAGGCCTACAAGCGCGGGAAACTCCCCGACGGGTCCGAGGGCGCGGTGAACGGCGGCGTGGTGGGCTTCTACTCGCTCGAAATGAGCGCCGAGCAGCTGGCCGCGCGGATCCTGTCCGAAGCCTCCGAGGTGCCGTCGGAGCAGATCCGGCGCGGCGACATGACCGAGCAGGAGTTCCGCCGTTTCGTCGATGCCGCCAAGGCGCTGGAGAGCTGCCCGCTCTTCATCGACGACACGCCCGCCCTGCCCATCGCGCAGCTCGCCGCCCGTGCCCGCCGGCTCAAGCGCGAACACGGGCTCGACGTGCTCTTCGTCGACTACCTGCAGCTTGTGCGCGGCACGGCGGAGAACCGGGTGAACGAGATCGCCGAGATCTCGATGGGTCTGAAGGCCATCGCCAAGGAACTGAACATCCCCGTCGTGGCGCTGTCGCAGCTGTCGCGGCAGGTCGAAAGCCGCGACGACAAGCGGCCGCAGCTCTCGGACCTGCGGGAATCGGGCTCGATCGAGCAGGACGCCGACGTGGTCATGTTCGTGTTCCGCGAGGAATACTACGTGGAGCGCGAGAAACCGTCCGACGACCGGCTCGAGGAAATGGCCGCCTGGCAGGAGCGCATGGAGCGCCTGCACGGCCGCGCCGAGGTCATCATCGGCAAGCAGCGCCACGGCCCGATCGGCACCGTCGAACTGAGCTTCGAGGGCCGCTTCACCCGCTTCGGCAACATCGTCCAGCCCTGGCAGCAAGGCGGCGGCGGCGACGGGTTCTGATCCGCATATTGCACGCGAACGTCGGCGCGCATTTCATTGCAAGAAAAAGAAAAAAGGCGCGTGGGCAACCCCACGCGCCTTTTCGATTTTCTGACCGCAGGCCGGGATCAGCCGCGGGCGTTGCCCACCAGCTTCCAGGCGGCCGGCAGGATCAGCGCGGCCAGCGCGAGCTTCAGCGCGTCGCCGATCAGGAAGGGCGTCAGGCCCCACTCGAGGATCGGGGCGTCGAGGCCGTGCAGATGCGTGAGCCAGGCGAGGCCCGGGACGTAGATGATCACGTTGCCGATCAGCATCGCGGCGGCCATCCACATGATCGAGCGGTCCCAGCCGCGGCGCGCCAGCACGCCGAGCGCGGCGGTCGCCAGCACGTAGCCCGCGAGGTAGCCGCCGGTGCCGCCCAGCATGTAGGCGATGCCCGAGGCCCCTTCACCGGTGCCGGCGAACACGTTGAAGCCCAGCGCGCCCAGCGCCATGTAGCCCAGGATCGTCACAAGCCCGAGGCGCGGGCCATAGGCGGCGCCGAGGCCCAGCACCGCGAAGGTGCCCATCGTGATCGGCACCGGCCACATCGGCACGCGGATCTTCGCGGCCACTGCCAGGATGGCGATCCCCGCGATCACCAGCGCCGCCTGCTTCACGCGAAGCGCCGTGCCGGAGGTCGGGCCGAAGGCCTCGCTCAGCACCTTGTCGTTCATCATCGTCGCCATGTGGGTTGTCCCCCCTGTAAAGCTGCATTCGTTCCCGCCGTTTTGCCGCACCCGCAGCATTATGGCAAGGGCGCAGGCCCGTGCGCGCTCACGGGGCGAGGCGCATGTATTCGCTGACCATCGTGTAATCCTTGCGCGGCCCCTCGACCGTCCAGACCGCGCGCCAGTCGGGCCACAGCGTGAAATCGTAGGCCACGCGGTAGTCGTCGGGATCGCACCAATGGGCGGCGACGGGCGCCTGGTCGCCGCCGATCAGGTGGAAGAACCGGCCGTCCTCGAAATAGACCTCGATCCCCTCCGCCCCCTGGCGCCAGAGGTAGGTGCGGGTCGCCGCATACGGGGTCTGGCCGTCGAAGGTCAGCTCCCCCGCCTCCCGGCACGTCAGCCCCTGCCCGTCCGGCGCGAAGGTGACGATCCCTTCGAAACGCCCCTGGCTTCCGGCCAGCCGGTCGTCGATCTGGCGCGCGATGCGCCAGCGCCCTTCGAAGTCGTAAAGCGTTGCCATGCTCACCTTGCCCTTGTCCGGGCGCGAGTCTATGACGCCCGCGATCCCGCGACAAACCGAAAGGCCCGGCCTCATGATCCCGCGTTACGCCCGCAAAGAGATGACCGACATCTGGGAACCCGCCACCAAGTTCAAGATCTGGTACGAGATCGAGGCCCATGCCTGCGACGCGCAGGCCGAGCTGGGGGTGATCCCGAAGGAGAACGCCGAAGCCGTCTGGAAGGCCAAGGACGTTGAATTCGACGTCGCCCGGATCGACGAGATCGAGGCCGTGACCAAACACGACGTGATCGCCTTCCTCACCCATCTCGCCGAACACGTGGGCTCGGACGAGGCGCGCTTCGTCCACCAGGGGATGACCAGCTCGGACGTCCTCGACACCTGCCTCAACGTGCAGCTCGTGCGCGCCGCCGACATCCTGATCAAGGACATGGACGGCCTGCTCGCCGCGCTCAAGAAGCGCGCGATGGAGCACAAGATGACCGTGCGCGTGGGGCGCAGCCACGGCATCCATGCCGAGCCGACCACGATGGGCCTGACCTTCGCGCGCTTCTATGCCGAGATGGACCGCAACCTCGCCCGCCTGAAGGCCGCGCGCGAGGAAGTGGCGACCGGCGCGATCTCCGGCGCGGTGGGCACGTTCGCCAACATCGACCCGCATGTCGAGGAACACGTCTGCAAGATGCTGGGCCTCAAGCCCGAGCCGATCTCGACCCAGGTGATCCCGCGCGACCGCCACGCGATGTTCTTCGCCACGCTGGGCGTCATCGCCTCCTCGATCGAGAACGTGGCCATCGAGGTGCGCCACATGCAGCGCACCGAGGTGCTTGAAGGCGCCGAGTTCTTCTCGATGGGCCAGAAGGGGTCGTCGGCGATGCCGCACAAGAAGAACCCGGTCCTGACCGAGAACCTCACGGGCCTCGCACGCCTCATCCGCATGACCGTGATCCCGGCGATGGAGAACGTGGCGCTCTGGCACGAGCGCGACATCTCGCACTCGTCGGTCGAGCGCGGCATCGCGCCGGACGCGACCGTGACGCTCGACTTCGCGCTCAACCGCCTCACCGGCGTGATCGACAAGATGATCATCTACCCGGAGAACATGCTCGAGAACATGAACAAGTTCCCCGGGCTGGTGATGTCCCAGCGCGTGCTCCTGGCGCTCACGCAGGCCGGCGTGTCGCGCGAAGACGCCTACGCGATGGTGCAGCGCAACGCGCTCAGGGTCTGGGAGAACCGCGAGGATTTCCAGGAGCTCCTGCTCAACGACCCCGAGGTCGTGGCGGCGCTTGGCGAGGACGGAATCCGTGCGAAATTCGACATGGATTACCACACCAAGCACGTCGACACGATCTTCAAGCGCGTCTTCGGGGCGTGATCGCGGGCGCGTGAACGACAGGCGGGCGAAATCGTGCTAACCTCTTCTGAGCCAACAGGAGAGTTCCGATGAGAGCAAAGACCCTTTTCGCCGCCGCCTTCATGGCCCTTCTGCCGGTCACCGGCTTCGCCATGTGTTCCGGCCACACCCAGGAAACCGCCGCCACCTGCATGGACGGCTACACCTGGGATGGTGAGTCGGGCACCTGCGTCGAAATCACCACGGGCTGATCCGGTGCCGATGAAAGCGGCCCTCGCGGCCGCCGTGCTTGCCCTCCTGCCCGCGCTCGGCGCGGCGCAGGACTCACGCTCCTGCGAAGAGGCGCATGCCAATTGCGCCGAGGGCACCGTCTACGATGCCGAGACCAAGGCCTGCGTGGTGGTGTCGAGCTGACAGCCCCTGACGGCAACGTGACCCGTCGCCTCCTCCGATCCTGCTAATCTCGTTCATGACGGGATCACCAGGACTGGAGGTTACCATGCGCACATTACTCATCGCCGCCGCAGCCACCCTGCCCGGGATGGCCTTCGCCGTCGGCTCGGGCAGCGACAGCACGCCCACCACCACCGAAACCACGACCGAATGCGAAGAGGGCATGGTCTGGGACGCGGATGCCGGCAAATGCGTGGCGCCCAAGGAAAGCTCGCTTACCGATGACGCGCTCTACGAAGCCGCGCGCGAACTGGCCTATGCCGGGCGCTACGACGACACGCTGCGGGTGCTCGCGGCCATGTCGGACCCGATGGACGACCGGGTGCTGACCTACAAGGGCTTCGTGCATCGCAACTTGGGCGACAAGGCGCTGGCGGAGGAATACTACCGCGCCGCGCTGGAACGGAACCCGGACAACCTGCTCGCCCGCTCCTACATGGGCCAGGGCTACGTCACCGAGGGCCGCGTGGACGAAGCCTATGCCCAGCTTCTCGAGATCCGCGAACGCGGTGGCGAAGGCAGCTGGCCGGAGGTCGCCCTGCGCGACGCGATCATGACGGGCACGACCACCCGCTACTGATCGGGAAACGCATTCTTAACGTCCCGCACGCATGATGCCCCACGGCGGAATCGTGGGACGAGGTGCTTCGTGGAGACGGACTTGGCGCTGGCCGGGCTCGATATGCCGGCCGGCCGCGAACGGACCCTGACGAAACGGCAGAAGGCGGCGGTGATCGTGCGCCTTCTGCTGGCCGAGGGGATTCAGCTCAAGCTGTCGGACCTGCCCGAAGCGCTTCAGACCGAGCTGGCCCACCAGATGTCCACGATGCGCTTCATCGACCGCGAGACATTGAAAACCGTGGTCGACGAATTCGTCGACGAGATCGAAAGCGTGGGCCTGTCCTTCCCCGGCGGGCTGGAGGGCGCGCTCACGGTACTCGACGGCACCATCAGCCCGGCCACGGTCGCGCGCATCCGGAAGGCCAAGGGAATCAACTTCACGGGCGACCCGTGGGAGACGATCGCGGGCATCGACCCTGCCCGCCTGCTGCCGCTGCTCGAGGAGGAGAGCATCGAGGTGGGGGCCGTGGTCCTGTCCAAGCTCAAGGTGTCGACCGCGGCGGAACTCCTGGGCAAGTTGCCGGGGCCGCGCGCGCGCAAGCTCGCCTATGCCATATCGCTCACCGGCGGGATCGAGCCGGAGGTGGTGGAACGCATCGGGCGCGCGGTGGCCGAACAGCTCGACGCGCAGCCCGCGCGCGCCTTCGCCGACGCCCCCGTCGAACGGGTCGGCGCGATCCTCAATTTCTCGCCCGCCGCGACCCGCGACGACGTGCTCGTGGGTCTCGACGAGGAGGACAAGGTCTTTGCCGAGGAAGTGCGCAAGGCGATCTTCACCTTCGCCAACATCCCCGAACGGCTCGACCCGCGCGACGTGCCCAAGGTCACGCGCGACGTGGAGCAGGCGCAGCTTGTCACCGCGCTTGCGGGCGCGACCGGCCCCCTCGCCCCGACGGCCGAGTTCATCCTCGGCGCCATGTCCAAACGCATGGCCGACCAGCTGCGCGAAGAGATGAGCGCGCTGGGACAGGTCAGACCGAAAGACGCGGAAGCCGCGATGAGCGCGGTCGTGCAGGCGATCCGAACGCTCGAGGAATCCGGCGAGGTCGTGCTGCTTGCGGGTGACGACGACTGAGCGCGGTGCGGATCAGGGGCAGCGGTAGCTGTATTCCCACTGCGGCTCGATCACCTCGCGCCCGGTCAGGATATGGCAGCTGCGCCCGGTCGAACGCAGATGGGCCATCGCGGCAGCCCGGTAGGCGGGCTCTTCCGGGTCGAGATCGCCGGAGAGGCCCAGCGTGGCCCCCTCGATCGCGGCCGCGCCCGCGACATCACCAAGGCTCGGCGTGATCATGATGAGCCCCGCGTCGGGTCGGTCGAACACGCGCCAGACCTTGCCGTCCGACACCACGTTGACCGGCGGCACGTCGCGGTAGGTCTCCATCGCGTAGTCGAACCCTTCGCCGCAGCCCGTGAGCGCAAGGCCCGCGGCCAGCGCCACCGCCGTCATTCCCTTGAAATGCATGCCTGATCCTCCCGTCCCGGCCCTGTGTCTGCCAAGCTTCGCCCGCCCTCGGCCTGCGCGCCTTGATGCCGGTCAATGCGCCGGGCGAGAAAATCCAAAGGCCGAATTGCCAATCCGAAGACCCGCTCCTATGGTCGCGCGATGGCCACCGTGACCCCCCCGATCCAAGCGCCCGGCAAGGGCATCCTGCTCTACATGACGGGCATTTTCTGCATGGCGACCATGGACTTGCTGGCCAAGACGCTGGCGCAGGAGGTCCATGTCAGCCAGGCGATCTGGGCGCGCTACGCGGGGCAGACGGTGATCGTCGCGCTGTGGTTCCTGCCCAACCTGCGCACGGTCGCGAAGACACGCTACCCGGGGATGCAGTTCGCGCGGTCCATGTCGCTCCTTCTCGGGACCTCGATGTTCTTCACCTCGCTCACCTTCCTCGGGCTGGCCGAGGCGACCGCGATCATGGACATCAACCCGGTCTTCATCACGCTGGGCGCCGCGCTCTTCCTGGGCGAACGCTTCGGGCCGCGCCGTGCCTTCGGCGTGATCGCCGCGCTGATCGGGGCGCTCATCATCATCCGGCCGGGGAGCGAGGTGTTCTCGCCCTTCGCCTTCCTTCCGATGATCGCGGCCTGCGGGTATGCCACCTTCATCCTGCTCACGCGCAAGGTGGGCCATGACGAGGATCCGCGCACGTCCCTGCTCTACGCCGCCCTCCTGGGCGCCGTCGTGACCAGCGTGATCGTGCCGTTCTTCTGGGTGCCGCCCAGCCCGAAAGCGATGCTCCTGATGGTCGCCATCGGCGGCTTCGGCGCCCTGGGGCAGCTCTTCCTGATCCAGGCGGTGCGCTTCGCCGAAGCCTCGGCCATCGCGCCGTTCTCCTACGTCGGGCTATTGATCGCGGCGTTCTGGGGGGCGGTGGTGTTCGGCGAGTTCCCGGACCTCGCCACCTGGATCGGCGGCGCGATCATCGTCGCCTCCGGCATCTACATCTGGCACCGGGAGCGCGTCACGGCCTAGTCGATCCGGTAGGCCGCGAGCACCCGGCCCGGCCCCGGCTCCTGCAGGATCAGAGCCATCGGCCCGTCACCGCTCACCGGTTGGTCGAGCTCGAGCGTACCGGTGCCGTCCCACTCGGCCAGCCGTTCCCAGGCGGTCACGATGTTGGTGTAGGTGATCGTCTCGCCCGCGTTCTCGCCGTGCTTGATGTCGACCACCTCGCGCGTGTTGAAGCGCACCATGTCCACGTTGATGCGCGACGGCAGGTTGTCGTCATCGTCCGTGACGCAGGTGATCCGGAGCATGCCGTCGACGATCTCGGCCTCGACCTCCACGTCTGGCAGACGCGCCTCGTGGGCCTTCATGTAGTCGGCCACGCGCATCGGCTTGTAGCCCACCACGTGATCGACCCCGCCCACGACCATCTGCGGCGTGTAGATGGTCGAAGCGCCCGCCACGTGGGCATAGGCCTTCTGGCGCGCCGTGTGTTCGGGGCGGGCGAACTTGTCCTCCCAGCCGATGTAGTCCCAGTAATCGACATGCAGCGCCAGGGGCAGCACGTCGTCGCGCGTCGAAAGCTCGGCCAGGAGCGCGTCGGCAGGGGGGCAGGACGAACAGCCTTGAGAGGTGAACAGCTCGATCAGGACGAGGGGTTTCTCGCCGGCCTGTGCCGCCCCGCCCGCCAGCGTTGCGACCGCCACCAGCGCGGCTCTGATCCAAGCGTTCATCGGTTGATCCTCGTCTGTCCGTATCCCGGGTGATAGCCGACCCCCCTCTCACCCGCCAATCAAGGTTTTGAGAGAGTCCTGCAACGTGTCCCCCGTGCCATGAGCGATGTCGGAAGGCGCGATGCAAAAATGTGTGCAATCGTATACCGAAAATGCGCCTCCGCTCTTGAACCGGATCGCGATCCGTTGCATTTGCAGGGCAACCGACCTTTACGTCCAGCAAAGGAGCCAGACATGCCCATCGAAGTCGGCAAGGACACGTCCAAGACCCGCAAGACACTTTCCGCCGGCGGCGCCTCCGTCGCCTATTATTCGATCCCGGCCGCCGAACAGGCCGGCCTGGGCACGTTCTCGAAGCTCCCCGCCTCGCTCAAGGTGGTGCTCGAGAACATGCTGCGCTTCGAGGATGGCGGCCGCACCGTTTCCGTCGACGACATCAAGGCGTTCTCGGAATGGGCCGACAACGGCGGCCAGAACCCGCGCGAAATCGCCTACCGCCCGGCCCGCGTTCTGATGCAGGACTTCACCGGCGTTCCCGCCGTGGTCGACCTCGCCGCCATGCGTGACGGCATCAAGGCGCTCGGCGGCGACGCCAAGAAGATCAACCCGCTCGTGCCCGTCGACCTGGTCATCGACCACTCGGTGATGATCGACGAGTTCGGCAACCCGCGCGCGTTCCAGATGAACGTCGACCGCGAATACGAGCGCAACATGGAGCGCTACCAGTTCCTCAAGTGGGGCCAGACCGCGTTCGAGAACTTCCGCGTGGTCCCGCCGGGCACCGGCATCTGCCACCAGGTGAACCTCGAGTACCTCGGTCAGACCGTCTGGACCGACAAGGACCAGAACGGTGAAGAGGTGGCCTACCCCGACACGCTCGTGGGCACCGACAGCCACACCACCATGATCAACGGCGCGGCCATCCTGGGCTGGGGCGTGGGCGGCATAGAGGCCGAGGCCGCCATGCTGGGTCAGCCGATCTCGATGCTCATCCCCGAAGTCGTGGGCTTCAAGCTCACCGGCAAGATGACGGAAGGCACCACCGGCACCGACCTGGTGCTCAAGGTCGTCGAGATGCTGCGCCAGCACGGCGTGGTCGGCAAGTTCGTCGAGTTCTACGGCGACGGGCTGGACAACCTGCCGCTCGCGCAGCGCGCCACCATCGCCAACATGGCCCCGGAATACGGCGCCACCTGCGGCTTCTTCCCGATCGACGACGAAACCCTGCGCTATCTCGAGCAGACCGGCCGCGACAAGGATCGCATCGCGCTGGTCGAAGCCTATGCCAAGGAGAACGGGTTCTGGCGCGACGCGGATTACGATCCGGTCTACACCTCGACTCTCGAGCTCGACATGTCGACCATCGTCCCGGCCATCTCCGGCCCGAAGCGGCCGCAGGACTACGTGGCCCTCGACCTCGCCGCCCCTGCCTTTGAACGCGTGGTGGACGAATACCGCGGCCATCAGGACGAAAGCGCCGCCTCCGACCGCATGCTCGACGAAGCGCCCGCGCCGGACGTGATCGTGGACAACCGCAAATCCGCCAAGGTCGAGGGCGAAGACTACGAGCTGCGCGACGGCTCGGTGGTGATCGCCTCGATCACCTCCTGCACCAACACCTCGAACCCCTACGTGATGATCGGCGCCGGCCTCGTCGCCCGCAAGGCGCGCGAACTCGGCCTGACCCGCAAGCCCTGGGTCAAGACCTCGCTCGCCCCCGGCTCGCAGGTCGTGACCGAGTATCTCGAAGGCGCGAACCTGCAGGACGATCTCGACGCGATCGGCTTCGACCTCGTCGGCTACGGCTGCACCACCTGCATCGGCAACTCGGGACCGCTTCAGCCGGAAATCTCGAAAGCGATCAACGACAACGACCTGATCGCCGTGTCCGTGCTCTCGGGCAACCGCAACTTCGAGGGCCGGATTTCGCCGGACGTGCGCGCCAACTACCTGGCCTCCCCGCCGCTCGTCGTGGCCTATGCGCTTTCGGGCGACATGAACATCGACATGGCCAACGACCCGATCGCGCAGACGCCGGACGGCAAGGATGTCTACCTCAAGGACATCTGGCCCACCGACGCCGAGATCGCGGAACTGGTCGAGAAGGTCGTCACCCGCGAGGCGTTCCAGTCCAAGTACGCCGACGTCTTCAAGGGCGACGAGAAGTGGCAGGCGGTCGAAGTGTCGGGCGGCGAAACCTACGACTGGCCCCCGCAGTCGACCTACATCCAGAACCCGCCCTACTTCCAGGGCATGTCCAAGGACGCCGGCACGATCAGCGACATAGAGGACGCGGGCATCCTGGCGATCCTGGGCGACATGATCACCACCGACCACATCTCGCCGGCGGGTTCGTTCAAGGCCGACACCCCGGCGGGCAAGTACCTGACCGAGCGCCAGGTCGCGCCGCGTGACTTCAACAGCTACGGCTCGCGCCGCGGCAACCACGAGGTCATGATGCGCGGCACCTTCGCCAACATCCGCATCAAGAACGAGATGCTGGACGGCGTCGAAGGCGGCTACACCAAGGGCCCGGATGGCGAACAGACCTCGATCTACGACGCCTCGATGGCCTACCAGGAGGAAGGCAAGCCGCTCGTCGTCTTCGGCGGCGAACAGTACGGCGCGGGGTCCTCGCGCGACTGGGCGGCGAAAGGCACGAACCTGCTGGGCGTGAAGGCGGTCATCGCCGAAAGCTTCGAGCGTATCCACCGTTCGAACCTGGTCGGCATGGGCGTCATCCCGTTCGAGTTCACCGGCGGCGACACGCGCAAGTCGCTTGGCCTGACCGGCGAAGAGAGCGTCACGATCAAGGGGCTCGCGGACCTGACACCGCTTCAGGACGTGACCGCGCAGATCACCTATGCCGACGGCACGACGAAGGACATCACGCTCAAGTGCCGGATCGATACGGCGGTCGAGATCGACTACGTCAAGAACGGCGGCGTGCTGCACTACGTGCTGCGCAACCTCGCCAAGAGCGCGTAAGCCTCTGACACAAATGAAAAAGCCCCGGGTTCGCGCCCGGGGCTTTTTTCATGTCTGCCGTGCAGCGATCAGGTGATCGCGCGCAGCGCGATATCGTCGGGGGTCAGACCCGCGTCGCCCTCGAGCTCGGCCACCGGCGCGCCGTCGAGCGTCACCTCGGTCACGTCGGCCTCCGCATCGTAGAACACCCCAAGCTCCGGCACGTGCATCTCGCCCGTCTGCGGGTCGACGGTCGCCACGTATTCGATCTCGAGCGCTTCCTGCGTGCGGTCGAAGTCGTCGATCCGGGCCGGATCGGCGGCCGGGTCGGTCACGTCGTAGACGGTGATCTCGGCGGGTTGCGCCATGTCCTCGTCTTCGTCGTCGTGGAAGATGTTCTCATCGTCGTCTTCGTCGAAGAACTCCATCTCGCCTCCAATCGCGTGCTCCGGCTCCGCGGCGGGACGTCCGGCCAGCGCGTCCGCATCGTCATCCCCGGCCTGTGCGCCCTGCTCTTCCTGCGCGCGTTCCGCGTCGCGCAGCGCGATCAGGCTCTCCGACTCGTCTTCGAGGAAATGCGCGAGCGTGGACTGGAACGCGGCGGTCAGGTCCGCGGGCACCTCTTCGGCCTCGGCCGGCACGTGGTGGGCCACCTGCTGGTCCCCCTCGTCGTCTTCGTCGCCTGCACCGAACAAGTTGCCGACATCGAAAAGCCCGGACACGCCGGCCACGAAGGCCGTCCCGAGCGCGTAGAATATGACGTCACCCATTTCCATCGGTTCGTCCCCTGTCTCAACTTCTTACACAATCAGCGACAATCGGGCGATTTTTGTGATGATTCAGGGGTCATTCTCAGCGGAAATCGGGCAATCTTGAGGAAACGCTTTGTTGACGCGGCCCGAAAGCGCATCATCCTGCCTTTCTTGGGGAGGATGGAAATGCACGCATCTGCAAGGAGTTTCGCCGTTCCGGTGTTCGAAAGCCTGCTGTTCATGGCTTTCATACTGGTGCTGGCGGGAAGCTGACGGCCCGCACGCGGCGGGCCGCCGGGATCACTCGATCACGTCGACGTTCGTCATGACATCGGGCTGGCCGGTGACGGCGCCGTTCGGCCCCTCGCCGCGCTTGATGTCCATGACCACGTCCATGCCCTCGATGACGCGCCCCACGACGGTGTAACCGCCGTCGAGATGGGGGGCTTCGTCGAACATGATGAAGAACTGCGAATTGGCGCTGTCGGGATCGGCCGAGCGCGCCATGCCCACCGTGCCGCGCACGAAGGGCTCTTCGGAGAACTCCGCCGGCAGGTCCGGGTAGTCCGACCCGCCGGTGCCCGCCCGGCGCATGTCGCCGCCTTCGAGACCATAGGCCACGTCGCCGGTCTGGGCCATGAAGCCGTCGATCACGCGATGAAAGACCACGCCGTCATAGGCGCCCTCCTCGGCGAGCGTCGTGATACGTTCGACGTGCTGCGGCGCGAGGTTCTCGAACAGCTCGATCACGATCTTGCCCTGCGCCTCGCCATCCACCGTGATCTCGATCTGCGGCCCGCCGGCTTCGCCGGGGGCATCGTTGACCACCTGCGGGGTCGAGCCGGGCACGGTCGCGAAGTAGTACCACGCGACCAGCCCGACACCGGCCAGGAAGATGATCCAGGCCGCGAGGACCGACTTACGCATCGGCGGCGACCTTCACGGTGATCATCTTGTCCGGGTTCGCCGGCGGCTCGCCCCGGGTGATGGCATCGACGTGTTCCATGCCCCCGATCACCTGGCCGTAGACGGTATACTGGCCGTTGAGGAAATCGTTGTCCTTGAAGTTGATGAAGAACTGGCTGTTGGCGCTGTTCGGGTTCATCGAGCGGGCCGCCCCCAGCGTGCCGCGCGCGTGCGGCACCTTCGAGAACTCGGCCGGCAGGTCCGGCAGGTCCGAGCCGCCCGTGCCGGCGCGGCGGATGTTGCCGCCGCCGTCGAGGTTGCCGTGCTCCACGTCGCCGGTCTGGGCCATGAAGCCCTCGATCACGCGGTGGAAGACGACGCCGTCGTACTTGCCGGCGCGCGCCAGCTCCTTCATCCGCTCGACGTGCTTGGGCGCCACGTCGGGCAGCAGCTCGATGGTGACGGTGCCATCCTTGAGTTCCATCAGGATGGTGTTTTCGGGGTCCTTGATCTCGGCCATCGGGCGCTCCTTGTCTGGATTTCATGGGAAATTATGCTTCTCGCGCGGTGGCTGCAAGGCATGAACGCCTACGACCTTGGGCGGTAGTTCTTCATTGAAATCCCTCACGCAAGCGTGTTTGTGGAAGGAACGGACAAGGAGGACCAGATGAGCTGGAAGACACTCGACGACATGGATCTGAACGGCAAAACGGTTCTTGTCCGCGTGGATATCAACGTGCCGCTCGACGACGAGGGCAACGTGACCGACACCACGCGCATCGACCGGATCGTGCCGACGGTGCGCGATATCCTCGACAAGGGCGGCAAACCGGTGCTCATGGCGCACTTCGGCCGCCCCAAGGGCCAGGTGGTCCCCGAGATGTCGCTGAAACCCCTCGTCCCGGCGCTTGAGAAGGCGATCGGCGCGCCGGTGAAGTTCGCCGAGAAATGCATCGGCGGCCCGGCCAAGGTCGCGGTCTCCAAGCTCGAGGCCGGCGAGGTGCTGCTGCTCGAGAACACCCGCTTCCATGCCGAGGAGACGGAAAACGACCAGGGCTTCGCCGCGTCTCTTGCCGCCCTGGGCGAGGTCTACGTGAACGACGCCTTCTCGGCCTCGCACCGCGCGCATGCCTCGACCGAAGGGGTCGCGCGGATCATGGACAATTGCGCGGGCCGGCTGATGGAGGCCGAGCTTACCGCCCTCGAGGCCGCACTCTCCAACCCGGTGCGCCCCGTGGTCGCCGTCGTGGGCGGGGCCAAGGTGTCGACCAAGCTCGACCTGCTGGGCAACCTCGTGGAGAAGGTCGACACGCTGGTGATCGGCGGTGGCATGGCCAACACCTTCCTCGCGGCGCAGGGCAAGGACGTGGGCAAGTCGCTGTGCGAACACGACATGGCCGACACGGCGCGCGAGATCATGGACAAGGCCCGCGAAACCGGGTGCGTCATCCTGCTGCCCACCGACGTCGTGGTGGCGCGCGAGTTCAAGGCGGGCGCGGAGAGCGAAACGGTTTCGGTCGACGCCTGCCCCGCCGACGCAATGATCCTCGACGCCGGACCCGACACGGTCGCGGCGATCTCCAAGGCGTTCGAGGGCGCGGCGACCCTGATCTGGAACGGCCCCCTGGGCGCCTTCGAGATCGAGCCCTTCGACGCCGCCACCAACGCCGCCGCGCAAAAGGCGGGCGAGCTGTCGCGGGCGGGCGCGCTCACATCGGTCGCGGGCGGCGGCGACACCGTCGCGGCGCTGAACAAGGCGGGCGTGGCCGACGACTTCACCTACATCTCGACGGCGGGCGGCGCCTTCCTCGAATGGATGGAAGGCAAGACGCTGCCGGGCGTCGCGGCGCTGGAAAGCTGACGGTTGGCCTGGGCGCTCATCACCGGCGCCTCCTCGGGCCTGGGCATCGAGTTCGCCCGGCTCGCGGCAGCGGACGGCCATGACCTGGTGATTTCGGCGCGCAGCACCGACCGGCTGGACACGCTGGCCGCCGAGATGCCCACTCAGACCGTGGTGATCCCCGCCGACCTGTCGCAACCCGGTGCCGCGGACAGGCTGTGGGAGTCCGCGAACGACGGGCGGCGCATCGAGATCCTCGTCAACAACGCAGGGCTGGGCATCCACGGCAACCTTGGCCGCGCTCCCGAGCTGGAACGCGGCACGCTGTCGGTGAACGTGGTGGCGGCGACCGAGCTCATGCAGCGCGCCCTGGCCGATTTCCGGGATCACGGCACGCGGGGCAGGATTCTCAACGTCGCTTCGCTCGCCGCGTTTATGCCCGCGCCCACGATGGGGCTCTACCACGCCAGCAAATCCTACCTGCTGTCGCTGTCCGAAGCCGTGCATCACGAGGCGAAGGCGGCCGGGATCACGGTCACCGCGCTCTGCCCCGGCCCCACGCGCACCGGGTTCTTCGATGCCGCCGGGCTGGGCAACAGCGGAGTCGCGCGCCTGATGCCGCTCCAGAGCGCCCCGCAGGTCGCCCGTGCCGGCTGGCGCGGGATGATGGCAGGCAAGCGCACCGTGATCCCGGGACTTGCCACCAAGGCGCTGGCCGTGTCGACCCGCGTCGCCCCGCGCGGGGTGATGGCGCGCGTCAACAAGCGTTTCTGGAACAGCTGATCCGTCGCTTCCGTTAGCGCGACCAGAATTGCACCCCGGGCCACGACCTTCTAGCAAGGGGCAAACTCCATTTCCGAACGAGGGACTCCCAGATGGCCGACGCGAAGCAACTGGAACAAATGAAAAGCGGCAAGGGCTTCATCGCCGCGTTGGACCAGTCGGGCGGCTCGACCCCGAAGGCCCTGCGGCTCTACGGGATCGAGGAAGACGCCTACGGGTCCGAGGACGAGATGTTCGACCTGATCCACGAAATGCGCTCGCGCATCGCGACCGCCCCGGCCTTCACCGGTGAAAAGGTGATCGGCGCGATCCTGTTCGAAAAGACGATGGAGCGCGAGATCGAGGGCAAGCCGGCGGCGAAATTCCTGTGGGAAGAGCGCGGCGTGGTCCCCTTCCTCAAGGTCGACAAGGGGCTCGAGTCCGAGCATGACGGCGTGCAGCTCATGAAGCCGATGCCCGACCTCGACGCGCTGCTCGACCGCGCGGTGGAGCACGGCATCTTCGGCACCAAGATGCGCTCGGTCGTCTCGGCGGCGAACGCGGAAGGCATCCAGGCGATCGTCGAGCAGCAGTTCGCGGTGGGTCGCCAGATCCTCGCCAAGGGGCTGGTCCCGATCCTCGAGCCCGAGGTCACGATCTCGATCGACGACAAGGCGCAGGCCGAGGACATGCTTCTGAACGAGATCATCCACCACCTCGACACGCTCGAGGAAGGCCAGGAGGTCATGCTGAAGCTCACCCTGCCCACGCTGGCCAACCTCTATGCCCCGCTCATCGCGCATCCGCGCGTGATCCGGGTGGTGGCGCTGTCGGGCGGCTATTCGCGCGACGAGGCCAACGCCCTGCTCGCCAAGAACGAAGGGATGATCGCATCGTTCTCGCGCGCCCTGACCGAGGGGCTGTCGGCCCAGCAGTCGGACGATGAATTCAACACGACCATCGCCAAGGCGATCGACGACATCTACGCGGCCTCGATCACCTGAGGCCGCGCAGCGCGCGAAGGCGTCATCCCGAAAGGGACGCCTT
This sequence comes from Maritimibacter harenae, assembly GCF_009882975.1. Lineage (GTDB taxonomy): Bacteria > Pseudomonadota > Alphaproteobacteria > Rhodobacterales > Rhodobacteraceae > Maritimibacter > Maritimibacter harenae. The sequence continues at coordinate 185,905 of NZ_WTUX01000011.1, read as the reverse complement.
CAGCTCAAGCCGCCGGCGGTGAAGCACCGGCTCGGTATAGCCCGAGGGTTGCACCCGGCCCTTGAACACCAGGTCACAGGCCGCCTGGAAGGCGATCCCGTCGAAGCCGGGCGCCATCGGGCGGTAGGTCGGGTCGTCCGCGTTCTGGCGGTCGACCACCTCGGCCATCTTGCGCATCGCCGCCATCACCTCGCCCTCGCTCACCACGCCGTGGTGCAGCCAGTTGGCCAGCGCCTGGGAGGAGATGCGGCAGGTTGCGCGGTCCTCCATCAGGCCCACGTCGTGGATGTCGGGCACCTTGGAGCACCCCACGCCCTGGTCGATCCAGCGCACCACGTAGCCCAGGATGCCCTGGGCGTTGTTCTCGATCTCCTCTCGGATCTCCTCGTCCGACCAGTTGGTGCCCTCGGCCACCGGGATGGTCAGCAGATCGTCCAGCGTGCCGCGCGGCCCGCCCTTCGCGATCTCGTCCTGCACGGCGGCCACGCTGACCCTGTGGTAATGCGTGGCATGGAGCGTCGCGGCGGTGGGCGACGGGACCCAGGCGCAGTTGGCACCCGCTTCGGGATGGCCGATCTTGGCTTCGAGCATCGCCTCCATCCGGTCGGGCATGGCCCACATGCCCTTGCCGATCTGCGCCCGGCCCTTGAGCCCGCAGGCCAGCCCGATGTCGACGTTGCGGTCCTCGTAGGCCGCGATCCAGGCGGTGTTCTTCATCTCGCCCTTGCGGATCATCGGGCCGGCTTCCATCGAGGTGTGGATCTCGTCGCCCGTGCGGTCGAGGAAACCGGTATTGATGAACGCCACGCGGTGCTTGGCCGCGCGGATGCATTCCTTGAGGTTCACGGACGTGCGCCGCTCCTCGTCCATGATGCCGAGCTTCACGGTGTATTGCGGCAGGCCCAGCGCGGCCTCGACCCGGGTGAAGAGCTCGTCGGCGAAGGCGACCTCGTCGGGCCCGTGCATCTTGGGTTTCACCACATAGACGCTGCCGGCGGCCGAGTTGGCGCGCCGGTCGCGGTCGTGCATCGCGGCGAGCGTGGTCATCATGGCGTCCATGATGCCTTCGAATATCTCGTCGCCGTTCGCATCGAGGATCGCCGGGTTGGTCATCAGGTGGCCCACGTTGCGCACCAGCATGAGCGCGCGCCCCTTGAGCGTCAGCGTGCCGCCGTTAGGCGTCGTGTAGCGCGCATCGGGGTTCAGAACGCGGGTGAAGGTCTTGCCGCCCTTGGTGACCTCCTCGACCAGCGTGCCGTTCATCAGGCCCAGCCAGTTGTCGTAGGCCAGCGTCTTGTCCTCGGCATCGACGCAGGCGACCGAATCCTCGCAATCCATGATCGCGGACATGGCGCTTTCGAGCCGGACGTCCGAGATGCCGGCCGGGTCCTGCCTGCCCACCTCGGTGTCGGGATCGACGATGATCTCGATATGCAGACCGTTGACCTGCAACACCACGCGCAGCGGGTCCGTCGCATGGCCCACGAACTGCGCCGGATCGGCAAGCCCCGTCTCCCCCATCGGGCCGTCGACCATCAGCACGCCATCCTTGATCGACAGAGCGCTCACATCGGCCCAGGAGCCGCCGGCGAGCGGCGCGACCGCGTCGAGATGCGCCTTGGCCCAGGCGATGACGCGCGCGCCGCGTTCGGGGTCATACCCCTTGGCCGTGGGCGTGTCGCCCAGCGCGTCCGTTCCGTAGAGCGCGTCGTAGAGCGACCCCCAGCGCGCGTTCGCCGCGTTCAGCGCGTAGCGCGCGTTGGTGATCGGCACCACGAGCTGCGGCCCGGCGATCGTCGCGATCTCGGGATCCACGTTCGACGTGTCGATGGTGAAATCCTCGCCCTCGGGGCGCAGGTAGCCCAAGTCCTCGAGGAAGGCGCGGTAGGCGGCGGGATCGAACGGCTTGTCCTTGTGGGACACATGCCAGGCGTCGATCTTGCCCTGGATCGTCTCGCGGGTTTCAAGCAGCGCGCGGTTCTTCGGCGTCAGATCGGCCACGATCGCCGCGAAACCTTTCCAGAAGGCGTCCGCCTCCACGCCGGTGCCGGGCAAGGCCCGCTCTTCCACGAATTGCACGATTTCCGGCGCGATCTTCAGGCCGTAATGTTCCACCCGCCGTGTCATGGCGCCTCCTGCTTGTCTGTTCGGGGTCGGGCCGCGGCCCGGTTTCCACCCATAGGAAAAAAGTTTCCTATAGGCAACAAGCGGCTGGCGCCATGACGGGAAATGTCCCCACCCCGGCGGGGGATGGATGGGGGATGCCGCCGGGACGGGGCCGCCGTCATGCGGCGGACTCGGTGTTATTCGACCGGAAGCCCGGTGGCGTCGGACGGCGCCGCCTCGGGCGCTTCGGGCGTGTCGCTGCGTTCGATCGAGACGTACATGATCGTGGCGCCCATGATCAGCCCGGCGCCCATCGAAAGCCCGATCCCCAGAAGCGAGGGGGCATGGCGACGCTGTTCACGTTCGAGCGATGTGTCGGGGGCACTCATTGGTACTACCTCCTAATCGTTACCTTTCCCACGGAGCCACCGGTTGTGACCCGTTTGTTGGGGGTCTAACGTCACGCGAGACATGCCAGTTCAAATTCTCCCGAAAAGGTGAGCCATGAAAGACGCGAGCCCGCAGCCGATCTACCTGTCCGACTACACGCCGCCCGAATACCTCGTGGACCAGGTGGAGCTGACCTTCCGCCTTGCGCCCTCGGCGACGCGGGTGATCTCGAAAATCCGATTCCGGCCGAACCCCGAGGCCGTATCCAAGCGGTTTTTCCTGCACGGCGAAGGACTTGCGACGATCTCTTCAACCATCGACGGCGCGCCCGTGACGCCCCGCGAGGTCGAGGGCGGGATCGAGGTGGATGCGCCCGACGCCCCGTTCACATGGGAGGCCGAGGTCGAGATCGACCCCAAGGCGAACACCGCGCTCGAAGGGCTCTACATGTCGAACGGCATGTATTGCACCCAGTGCGAGGCCGAAGGTTTCCGCAAGATCACCTGGTATCCCGACCGCCCCGACGTGATGGCGCCCTTCACGGTGCGCATCGAAGGCGACGAGCCGGTGATGCTGTCGAATGGCAACCCGACCGCATCCGGTGACGGCTGGCGCGAATGGACCGATCCCTGGCCCAAGCCCGCCTACCTCTTCGCACTGGTCGCGGGCGACCTGGTCGCGCGCGAGGACAGCTTCACCACCATGTCGGGCAAGCATGTCGACCTGCGGCTCTGGGTGCGCCCCGGCGACGAGGGCAAGACCGCCTTCGGCATGGAGGCGCTCAAGAAGTCGATGAAATGGGACGAAGAGGTCTACGGGCGCGAATACGACCTCGACATCTTCCAGATCGTCGCCGTCTCCGACTTCAACATGGGCGCGATGGAGAACAAGGGGCTGAACATCTTCAACACCTCCGCGGTGCTGTGTTCGCCCGAAACCTCGACCGACGCGAACTTCGAGCGGATCGAGGCGATCATCGCGCACGAGTATTTCCACAACTGGACCGGCAACCGCATCACCTGCCGTGACTGGTTCCAGCTGTCGCTGAAAGAGGGGCTGACGGTGTTCCGCGACCAGCAGTTCTCGGCCGACATGCGCTCGCCCTCCGTGTGCCGCATCTCGGACGTGCTGTCCTTGCGCGGCCGCCAGTTCCGCGAGGACAACGGGCCGCTCGCCCACCAGGTGCAGCCCGACAGCTTCGTCGAGATCAACAACTTCTACACCGCCACGATCTATGAAAAGGGCGCCGAGGTGATCCGGATGCTCAAGACGCTCGTCGGCGATGACGGCTACCGCAAGGCGCTCGACCTCTATTTCGAGCGTCACGACGGGCAGGCCTGCACCATCGACGACTGGCTGAAGGTGTTCGAGGACGCGACGGGGCGCGACCTGTCCCAGTTCCGCCGCTGGTACAAGCAGGCGGGCACCCCGCGCCTCAAGGTCACGGAGACCTGGGACGACGGCACCTACCAGCTGACCTTCACCCAGACGACGCCGCCCACACCGGGACAGGCCGTGAAGGAGCCGCAGGTGATCCCCATCGCCGTGGGCCTTCTGGGCCCCAACGGCGACGAGGTGCGTGAAACGCAGGTGCTCGAGATGACCGAAGGCACCCAGACCTTCACCTTCGAGGGGCTGTCGGCCCGCCCCGTCCCGTCGATCCTGCGCGGTTTCTCCGCCCCCGTGATCGTGGAGCGGGAGACCACCCCGGACGAGCGCGCCTTCCTGCTTGCCCACGACACCGACGAGTTCAACCGGTGGGAGGCCGGGCGCTCGCTCGCCAAGGAAGTGCTCACCGGCATGATCACCGGCGGAGACGCGCCGCAGGCGGCCTATCTCGACGCGCTGGCCACGATGCTGCGCGACGACAGCGCCGACCCGGCCTTCCGCGCGCTCGCGCTCCAGATGCCCGGCGAGGACGACATCGCGCAGACGCTCTTCGATGCCGGCATGACACCGGACCCGGACGCCATCCACGAAGCCTGCGAAACCCTGAAGCAGGCGCGCGCGGAATACTTGCAGGACCTCCTGCCCCGCCTCTCGGCGGACATGACCGTGTCCGAGCCGTTCGAGCCGAACGCCGAACAGGCCGGCAAGCGCGCGCTGGGGCTTCAGCTTCTCAAGCTCGCCACCCGCCTCGACGGCGGCAAGGCGGCGCAGGCGCAGTACGAGGCGGCCGACAACATGACCCATTCGCTGGGGGCGCTGGCCTGTCTCCTGGATGCCGGCAAGGCCGACGCGGCGCTGGCCGAGTTCCGCGAGCGCTGGAAGAACGACGCGCTGGTGATGGACAAGTGGTTCATGCTCCAGGTCAGCCACGCCGCCCCGGCCGAGGCCGCCGCCACGGTCGAGCGCCTGACGAAGGATCCCGCCTTCACCATGAAGAACCCGAACCGCTTCCGCTCGGTCTTCGGGGCCTTCGCGGGCAACCCGGCGGGCTTTCACCAGAAGGACGGCTCGGGCTACGCGCTGCTGGCCGACTGGCTGATCCGGCTCGACCCGATCAACCCGCAGATCACCGCGCGCATGTCGGGGGCCTTCGAGACGTGGAAGCGCTACGACGCCGACCGGCAGGACCTGATCGCCGGAGAACTCGACCGCATCCTCGCCACTCCCGGCCTCAGCCGCGACACGGCTGAGATGGTGGGGCGCATCCGGGGGGCCGAATGAGCGACCCCTTCCGCCACCATCCGGGCCTCAGGGACCAGATCAGGCCGGCGGAAGAGTCGTTCTTTCGGCACATGGACCTGGCCGAGATCGACGCGCACATGGTCGCGAACGGTCATCCGGCCGACTGGCGCACGCCCGACGCGGACCGCGAGGCCACCCGGCACCGCGCGCTCGACGGGCACACGGAGGACGACATCTGGGTCTTCGCCTACGGCTCGCTCATGTGGGACCCGGCGATGATCTTCGAAGAGGTCCGCCGCGCCCATGCCCCGGCCTTCGCCCGCAACTTCTGCATGTGGGACGACGGCGGACGCGGGTCGCGCGAGCGGCCCGGTCTGATGCTCGCCATCGACCACGGTGCGGGCTGCAACGGGCTCGCCTTCCGCATCGCGCGCGACCGGATCGAGGAAGAGACCTTCGTCCTCTTCCGGCGCGAGATGATCGCGGAGGGCTACATCCCCACCTGGGCCATGTTCGCGACGGATCACGGGCCCGTCGAGGCGCTCACCTTCCGCGCCGACCCGGAGGCCGAGTCGATCGTGCGTGACATGCCCATCGACGAACAGGCCGCGATGATCGCCGTGGCCGAGGGAATGCTGGGCACGAATTTCGCCTATCTCGAGGACATGCGCCGCCACCTCGCCCTGCTCGACGTGACCGACCCTTACGTCGACGACCTCTACGACCGCGTGACGGCCCTGCGCGACGGCTGACCGGGCTCAGACCGTCTTCAGGTCGGCGCGCGCGTCCCGGATGATCGACCAGGACGAGTGCAGGAACAGCCCGGCGATCCCGAAGGCCACGATCAGGTCCGGCCAGGCGCTGCCCAGCCATGCCACGAGGCCCGCGGCCACCACCACGGCCGCGTTGCCGATCGCGTCGTTGCGCGAGAAAAGCCACACGGCGCGCATGTTCGCGTCCCCCTTGCGAAACGGCATGAGCGGCAGGACCGCCAACACGTTGACCACGAGCGCGACAAGGCCCAGGAGCCCCATGAGCCCCGCGTCCGGCGGCGCCTGCGTGAACATCCGCCAGAGCGTCGTGGCGAAGACGCCAAGGCCCAGAAGGCCCAGGAAGATGCCCTGGATCAGGGCGGAGCGCGCCCGCCAGGCCAGGCTCCACCCGATGGCCAGGAGCCCGAGGAAGGTGATGAGGCCATCCCCGATGAAATCGAGCGCATCGGCCTTGACCGCCTGCGACCCGGCGATGAAGCCGCCGACCATCTCGACCACCCCGTAGCCCACGTTCAGGAGCACCACGATCCAGAGCGCGCGGCGGTAGGCCGGGTCCTGGTACGCTGCGCCCTGCCCCTCGTCGCCGGCTTCGAACCGCGCGAAGCCGTAGCCCGTCGTCGCCACCGCACGCTCGATGTCCGGCAGCCGCTCTTCCGGCACGGTGAGGGTCATGATGTGCGTCGCGGCCGAGACCTTCACGGCCTCCGGTGCGATCCCGGTCGTCCGTGCCGCGCGCTCGATCTGCGCGGCGTCCTTGGCGCAATCCATGCCGGAGACGCGGTAACGGACGTTTGGGGGCCGTGGGGTCTGAAGCGGTGCCATGAACGAGGTCTAGCGCCGATCGCGCGCGTGGCCAATCCGAACGTGGCCGCATTCGCGGCGCCCATGCAAAAGGGCGCTTCCCCGGCCGGGAAAGCGCCCTTTCTGCTCGATCGTGCCGAAGATCAGCCCTGGCAGTAGCTCTGCTGCTTGGTCCAGGTGATCATGTCCTCGCGCTTCGTGCGGCTGTGGAACGGACCCCAGTCGGCGGCCACGCCGCGCATGTTCTGGCTGACCACCCCGTCGCGTGCCACGGTGCGGTTCATGATCCGCACGGCACAGGACAGGTTCGCGTTGCCGTCCTTGAGCGCTTCGCCCGAGCGTGCGTCGCAGCCATAGGCGCGCGCGGTCGCCGGCGCGATCTGCACCAGCCCGAACCACAGGCCGCCACCGCCCACCGCGGTCTGGCGCCAGGTGCTTTCGTGCTTGGCCAGCGTCGAGATCAGCCCGGTCCAGAACGCCTTGCGCCCGTCGAGATCGGCGGTGCGGTATCCCGGGCACCAGGTGTCGATATCGCCGGGGATGATCGCGGTGAGGTTGCGGCCGTGGCTGTCGAGCGAGGTCATCACGGTCTCGGTCCACGCGGCCCCGTGCGGCGTGTGATCCCAGCGCATCGTCAGGTCCTGCGTCGCGTCGCTCTTCGACGAGAACACCTCGTCGAAATTCACCTCGCCGCAGCCCGAAAGACCAAGCGCCACGAGCCCGCCCAGCACAAGCTGTTTCAGTCCCATGTTCCTACCACTCTTCGTTTCCGTCGCGGCGATGAACGCGATTCCCGCCTTCAAGACAACGTGCGGGGGCCGGCCTTGCACGGATTCGGCCAATTCCCGCCGAAAACCGGCCCTTGCCCCCGTTTTGGCCCTGTCCTAGAAGGCTTTCGACCCGCAGCCCAGAGGACGATCATGCTCGACCATCTTGCCTTCGAAGCCCCGAAACCCAGCCGGATCTCCGGTGCGAAAGAGGACTGGGAGCTGGTCATCGGCATGGAGGTCCATGCCCAGGTCTCCTCGAAGGCCAAGCTCTTCTCCGGCGCCTCGACCCAGTTCGGAGCCGAACCCAACGCCAACGTCGCCTTCGTGGACGCGGCCATGCCGGGCATGCTGCCGGTGATCAACGAGTTCTGCGTCGAGCAGGCCGTGCGCACGGGCCTGGGCCTCAAGGCGGACATCAACCTCTTCTCCGCCTTCGACCGGAAGAACTACTTCTACCCGGACCAGCCGTCGGGCTACCAGATCTCGCAGCTCTACCACCCCATCGTGGGCGAAGGCGAAATCATCGTCGACATGGCGCCCGGTGTCGCGCGCCGCGTGCGGATCGAACGCATCCACCTCGAACAGGACGCGGGCAAGTCGATCCACGACATGGACCCGAACATGTCCTTCGTGGACCTCAACCGCGCCGGCGTCGCACTGATGGAAATCGTCTCGCGCCCCGACATCCGCGGCCCCGAGGAAGCCGCGGCTTACGTCACCAAGCTGCGCCAGATCCTGCGCTACCTCGGCACCTGCGACGGCAACATGCAGAACGGGAACCTGCGCGCCGACGTCAACGTGTCCGTCTGCCGCCCGGGCCAGTACGAGAAATACGTCGAAACCCAGGATTTCAGCCACCTCGGCACGCGCTGCGAGATCAAGAACATGAACTCCATGCGCTTCATCCAGGCGGCGATCGACTTCGAAGCCCGCCGCCAGATCGCCATCCTCGAGGACGGCGGCGAGGTCGAGCAGGAAACCCGCCTCTACGACCCGGACAAGAACGAGACCCGCTCGATGCGCTCCAAGGAAGAGGCGCACGACTACCGCTACTTCCCCTGCCCCGACCTCCTGCCGCTCGAGATCGAGCAGGCCTGGGTCGACGACATCGCGGCCGCGCTCCCGGAACTCCCCGACGAGAAGAAGGCGCGCTTCGTGAAGGACTTCGGCCTGTCCGAATACGACGCGGGCGTGCTGACCGCCGACTGGGTCAACGCCGACTACTTCGAGAAGGTCGCGGAGGGGCGTGACGGCAAGATGGCCGCGAACTGGGTCATCAACGAACTCTTCGGTCGCCTCAAGAAGGACGACCGCGACATCACCGAAAGCCCGGTCTCGCCCGAACAGCTGGGCGCCATCGTTGGCCTGATCCAGAAGGGCGACATTTCCGGCAAGATCGCCAAGGACCTGTTCGAGATCGTCTACACCGAGGGCGGCGACCCGGCGCAGATCGTCGAGGATCGCGGCATGAAGCAGGTCACCGACACCGGCGCCATCGAGGCGGCGGTGGACGAGGTGATCGCGGCCAACCCGGCGCAGGTCGAGAAGGCCCAACAGAACCCCAAGCTCGCGGGCTGGTTCGTGGGCCAGGTGATGAAGGCCACGGGCGGCAAGGCCAACCCGAAGGCGGTGAACGAGATCGTGTCGGCCAAGCTGGGCCTCTGACCCCCGACCCCCTTCTCTGTTTCGAAAATACCTCGGGAGGTCCGGAGGGCAGCGCCCTCCGGACGCGCCACCGGCGCGTGCCCGCCGCCCGTCCGGTTCAGCCGCCGGTCATACCGCCCAACGCGGTGGTGAGCATCTCGCGCAGCCCGATCCCGAACCGCGCGTCGTAGCCCAGCCAGGCCACCGCCACGAGGATGGTCCAGAGCAGGCTGCACAGGGAGCCCACGAGGAAGTATTCCGCGAAGGTCTTGTCGTTGAGTTCCTTGAACCGCGACACGGACTTGAGCGCGATCACCGCGGCCAGCACCTCCCAGCTCTGGATCAGCACGCCCACGGCCAGGATCAGCCGCTCGAGCGAGCCGATGACGCGGCCCGCGCGCGCCGTGTTCTCCCCGTCCTCGGCGACGCCCGCCACCGCCGCCTTGGGCTTCAACCCGGTCGCCCTGAGAAGCCACCGGCAGGCGACGTTGCCGCCGCCGGTCAGCAGGACCAGCGCGACAAGGCTGTAGCCCGCGCCGTGCAGCACATCGGTCATGCGCCGCCCTCCGCGTCGATCCCGGCCAGCGCCGCCTCGACGGCGGCCCATTGCATCGCGTAGGCGTCGTAATCGCCCGCGCTGCGCACCTTGTAGACCGAGTGCCGCGTGACCCCGCGCCGTGCAGCGATCTCGTCCACGCCCTGCCCCTCGATCAGGTCCGCGATGTCCGCACGCTGCCGGTCGGTCCAGCCACGCTCGATCACGGACAGCCCGGCGCCGATCGCGTTCAGCAGCCGCTCGGTCATCGGCGCCTCGAACAGGGTGAAGCGATAGGTCAGGCCGTGGGCCTTCTCCTCCAGCGTCTCGCGCGCCCGCGCAAGCCCCGGGCCCATCATGTTCCAGGCCCGCTCCGGGTTCACCGGGGTATTGAGCGCCGCCTGCCCGATCACGAAACGGCAATCGATCCCCTCGGCCAGAAGCCCGAGGCGCAGTCGGCGCGCCAGCCGCGCGGTGTCCTCCAGCGTGGCGACGAGCCCCTGGAACTCGTCGCCGAGCGTGATGGTCAGGGGCGAGACGATCACGTCCGCATGCCGCCGGTTCTCTTGCGCGACAGCGCGGTTGAAGGCGTCATGCAATGCCTCGGGCGCCGGCGCCCGTTCGCTGCGCACCAGGTCGCCCATCAGAACGCCGTATGTCGTATCGAAGTGACCCGTCATCGGGTGTATTGTTCCATGTAACCGTTTTCGGGTCAATTTCAAAAATGACCCACTTCAGGGTCACATCACCGCTCAGCCCCGCGTCAGCCCCTCGACCGCCGGAAGCGGCGTGGGCTGGGTCACCCGCGCAGGGTCGCGTTTCTCGTAGAAGGCGTTGCCCCCGGCGGAGGCCACGTAGTGCATGTTGTTGTAGCCCGCCCGGTAGTAGAGCGCATGGAAGAAGCGGGCGTTGGCGACGTGGGGATGACGCTCCCCGGCCAGGACCGCGGCCGCGGCCTCGGAGACCCGGGAGCGCGAGCGCCGCTCGCTCATGTCCTTGGACATCACCCCCGGCGCGAACTGCCCGCGCTGGCCCACGACGCCGCAGACCGTGTCGGGAAAATCGTCCGACGCGACCCGGTTCATCACCACGCTGCCCACCGCGACCATGCCGTCCCGGCTCGACCGGTTCGACTCGAAATACATCGCGCGCGCCATGCAGTCGTGATCGGAGGTGCTGAAGGTGGTGGTCCGTGTCCGGCTGCTGCAGCCTGAAAGCCCCGCCACCGAAACGGCCAGAAGCGCCACCATGCCCCAACGCATCACTCGCATCGCTCGTCCCTTTCACTGTCCTGCACCGAGGGTAGCCACAGCGCGCCCGGGCCATCAAGCCCGCCGCTGCACCGTCCGGGGTGCAGGCCCCGCCGTGAGCGGACCTCCTCCTACCCGGAGACCTTCTTCACGAACTGGCTCTTCAGCCCCATCTGCCCGATCCCGGGCACCTTGCAGTCGATGTCGTGGTCGCCTTCGACCAGGCGGATGCCGCGCACCTTCGTGCCCACCTTGACCACGGAGGACGTACCCCGGACCTTCAGGTCCTTGATGACCGTCACGGTGTCGCCGTCGCTCAGGATGTTGCCCACGGCATCGCGCACCCGCGCCTCGGCCTGCGGCGTCCACTCGTGTCCGCATTCGGGGCAGACGAGCAGCGCGTCCATCTCGTAGGTGAAGGTCGAGGCACAGTCGGGGCACGCAGGCAAGGTCCGGGTCATGGCGTGTTCCTTACGCCCGCCGCGCCCCCGGCGCCAGCCGCCCGAACGCCGCACCCCTTCTTCGTTTGAGAAATACCTCGGGAGGTCCGGAGGGCAGCGCCCTCCGGACGCGCCGCAGGCGCGTGCCCGCCGCGACGGCCCGGCGCAGCCGGGGCGGCGCAACACCCGCCCCTTCCCTTGGGCGCCCCCCTCGCCTAGCTTGCGCGAAAACCAGACGGAGGGACGCATGGGAACGCCGCATATCTCGGAGATCAAGACGATCAAGCCGGAGTGGATCGACTACAACGGCCATCTCAACATGGCCTACTACAACGTGCTGTTCGACACGGCGGCGGACGATTTCTACCCGGACATCGGTTTCGGCGCAGAGTACCTGCAGGAGCGCGGCTTCACGACCTACACGGCCGAGTTCCACATCTGCTACCTGCGCGAGCTGCACCTCGACGCGAAGGTCCGGGTGCATTCCTGGCTGCTCGACTACGACGAGAAGCGGTTCCACACCTTCCAGGAGATCCACCACGAGGACGGCTGGATCGCCGCCACCGGCGAGGCGCTGGGGCTGCACGTGGACATGTCCGGCCCCAAGGTCGCGCCCATGCCCGCCGACGTGCAGGCCAAGCTCGCGGCCTTCCACGAGCGTCACAAGCCCGACACCTGGCCAGAGCGTGCCGGACGGCGGATCGGCATCACCCGGCGCTGAGGCACCGGCGCGCGCGACACCGCCGATGGGCGGGGCACCCGCTTGGACTTTGGTGTCGCGAATCTGCTAAGGGCCAACGGTCAGATGGAGAGACCCCATGCAACGGTACGAATACCGGGCGGTTCCCGCCCCCAAGAAGGGCAAGAAGGCCAAGGGCGTGCGCGGCGCCGAAGCCCGGTTCGCCCATGCGCTCACGGACTGCATGAACGACATGGCGGCCGAGGGCTGGGAATACCTGCGCACCGACACGCTGCCGTCCGAGGAACGCACGGGGCTCACCGGGCGCACCACGGTGTTCCAAAACATGCTCGTCTTCCGCCGTGAAGTGACCGGCGACGCGGTCGTGCACCCCTCGAGCCTGGGCGCGCAGGTCGAGGCGCTGACCGAGGAGAGCTTCCCGCGCCTGCCCTCGGCGACCGAGGCGCAGGTCGTGACCGAGTCCGAGGACCGGCCCGCCTTCCCCGACGTGTCCGAGCCGGACGCAACGCACGCCCGCCTGATCGACCGTGTCGAGAGCAAGGTCGAGAGCAGCACCGCCGAGGACACGCCGGAAGAAGCGCCCGAGGCGGAAGAGCCGGCCCCGGAGACGGAGGACCGCGCGGCCGCCGCAGGCACCTCGTCGGAGGATGCGTCCGACGACGAGAGCCAGGGGGAGGACGACGAAGACCGCGACAGCCGGACGACCGTCGCCTGATCAGCCCTGCACGTCGAGCGCGAGCGCGTGGATCTTGCCCATGAGCGCGGGACCCAGCGCGGCGTGCACCGCCCGGTGGCGCGCCACCCGCGACTGGCCGGCGAAGGCGTCTGCCACGATACGCACGCGGAAATGGCTTTCACCGGACCCGTCGTCGCCCGCGTGGCCCGCGTGACGGTGGCTCTCGTTGATCACCTCCAGTTCGCGCGGCGCGAAGGCCGTCTCGAGCGCGGTGCGGATCTCGTCTTCCCGGGCCATCGGGTCTCCTTTCCCCGCCCCGGCGGGGCGGTCACGAAAGTTTTTGGGCGGGGGACCGCCTTTTTCGGGCAGGTCCCTTCTCATGTCGGGAAAATGCACTAAACTCCCTCGTCCGAGTCGAAAAGAGTGGGTTCATGGATAAGAGCAGCGATCCTTTCGGTTTTGACATTTCGGTGTCGGCCTCGAAAAAAAAGCGCACGCGCGGCAAGCGCGGCATGTCTGGTGCGTTCGAAACCTCGACGCGCGTATGCGAGCATCCCGGGTGCGAGGAACAGGGGCAATACCGCGCGCCGCGCAGTCCCGACCACCTCGACGAGTACCTGTGGTTCTGCAAGGAGCACGTGCGCGAGTACAATCTGAAGTGGAATTTCTTCAACGGCGCGACCGAAGAAGAAATGGACGACCAGGCCAACAAGGACAAGGTCTGGGAGCGTGAGACGAAGTCGTTCCGCTCGCGCGAACAGCGTGCCTGGTCGCGCCTGGGCGTCGACGACCCGCACCAGGTTCTGGGCGCCAACGCCACCCAGAACCCCGGCAAGTCCGTGACCGGCACCCGCCGCCTGCCGCCCACCGAGCGGCGCGCGATCGAGATCCTCGACGCCAAGGACCACTGGACCAAGGCCGAGGTGCGCAAGGCCTACAAGGCGCTGATCAAGGTGCTGCACCCGGACATGAACGGCGGCGACCGCAGCCAGGAAGAGCAGCTTCAGCAGGTCGTCTGGGCCTGGGACCAGATCAAGGAAAGCCGGAACTTCAAGTGACGCCCCGCCGCCTGCTGGTCACGGGGGCCACCGGAAACGTCGGGCGCGAAGTGCTGCGCGCGCTCGGCGGCGGTGGCCACGACGTGACCGTGGGGCTGCGCGACCCCGCGCGCTGGCACGGGGCCGAACCGGCGGTCGCCTTGGACCTCGCAACCGGCCGCGGCCCGGACGCCGCCTTCGACGCGATCTTCCTGATGCGTCCGCCCGCGCTTGCCGACCCAGCCCCGTTCCGCAGGTTCCTCTCCACCCATGCACGCGACACCCGGATCGTGTTCCTGTCGGTCGCCGGGGCCGAGACGAAGAGCTACCTGCCCCATGCGAAGATCGAGGCGGTGATCCGGGAGGCGGGCTTCGCCCACTGCTTCGTGCGTCCCGGCTATTTCATGGAGAACCTGACGACCACGCTGGCCGATGAGCTCGCGCGCACGGGCCGTGTCGTCCTGCCCGCGGGCAAGCTCGGCTTCGACTGGATCTCGGCGCGCGACGTGGGCGCGATGGCTGCCTGGGCCATGACGGCCGGGACGGTGCCCGAGGCGCTCCGCGTGACCACCGGGCACGCGATGGACTTCGCTGCCGCCCTCGACGCGGTGAACGGCGCCGCGGGGACCGGCTTTCGCTACGCGCCGAAATCGGTCGCGGGCTTCGTGGCCCACGCCCGGCGGCAGGGGCAGCCGTGGTCCTACATCGCGGTGATGCTGCTTCTGCACACCCTGCCCCGCCTTCGGCCCGAGGCACCCCGGCCGGGCGATGTCGAGCGTATCCTCGGGCGTGCCCCGGAAACCCTGTCGGACTGGGCCGCGCGCAATGCCGACGCATTGCGCGCCCTCATGGCGGACGCGGCCCCCACCTGAGCCGTGGTTCAGACCAGGCCCTCGGTCTCGATCTTCACCGTGGCCCCGCAATGCTTGCAGTGCACCGCGTCGGGGTCGTGCAGCAACAGCCCGCAGTTTTCACATTCGTGGCGCACCTTCGGGGGCCGGAACAGCGCCGTGGCCAGGCGCAGGAACAGCGTGATCCCCACGATCATGACGGCCACCGACAGCATCTTGCCCGCCGTGCCCTGAAGCGTGATGTCGCCGAAGCCGGTGGTGGTGAGCGTGGTCACGGTGAAGTAGAGCGCGTCGGCGTAGTTGCCGATCTCGGGGTTCTGTTCGGCCTGCGTCGCGTAGATGAGGCCGGTCATCACGAAAAGGAACACCACGAGGTTCACGGTCGCCAGCAGCACGTGTTCGTTCTGGCGGAAGAACTTGAAATCCTTCCTGAGCCGCGCGGCGAGCTGGTAGGTGTGCAGGAGCCGGAGCGTGCGCAGGATGCGCAGGAAGCCGAAGCCCTCGCCCGCGATCGGGGCCAGGAAGCTGACCATCGCGATCAGGTCCGCCCACGTCGACAGCTTCATGAAATGGCGCGCCTTGGCGCGGGTGACGTAGAGATGCGCCGCGAAATCGGCGAGGATCACGGCCCCGATCACCATGTCGATCGTCTCGACAACCGGGCCATGCTCGAAGAACGACGTGCCGATCACGAAGGCGATCGTGGTCAGGTCGAAGGTCAGGAGCGCGTAGCGGAACCGATGCGCGCGGTCGGTATGGCCTTCGTAGAGTTCGCGGAGCGTTTTCTTCATGCCCGCAGTTGAGCAGAGTTCCCGTCCACTCACAATGCGCGGGACCAGGAGGCGAAAGTGCGGCGGACCGGGGGACGGGACAGACAAATCGGCCCGCCGCTGGGACCACGCCGGACTGGGCCGGCACGGACCGTTCGTTGGGGCGTCAGGCGGACGCCGGGGTGAACGTCAGGCTGACGCCGTTGATGCAGTGGCGCTTGCCGGTGGGCTCGGGGCCGTCATCGAAGATGTGGCCCAGGTGCGAGCCGCAGCGCGAACAGTGGCATTTGGTGCGCACGCTGAAGAGCAGTTTGCGGTCCTTCTTGGTGCCGATCGCGCCGGGGATGTTGTCGTAGAAGGACGGCCAGCCGGTGCCGCTCTTGAACTTGGTCTCGGAGGCATAGAGCGCCTGGTCGCAGCCCTTGCAATGGAACGTGCCCTTCCGGGTCTCGTCGTTCAGCGGCAAGGTGAAGGCGGGCTCGGTCCCCTCTTCGCGCATCACCGCGAATTCGGCGTCCGTGAGCATGGCGCGCCACTCCGCCTCGCTGCGGGTCACCTCGTAGGTGACGCCTTCCTTGCCCGCGAAGGCGGGGGTGGCGAGTGCGGCGACGCTTGTCGCGAGGAACGTGCGGCGTTTCATGGGGGCCTCCTTTCCTGTGACGTGGCGGCGGGGGCGCGGCTGTGGTCCGCGCCCCCGCCTCTGCTCGACCTCGAGCCTATTACATCGCGGGGAGCAGGACCTCGTCGATGACATGGATCACGCCGTTCGACTGCTTCACGTCGGCGATCGTGACTTCGGCGGTGCGCCCGCGCTCGTCCTCGATCATGATCGTGTCGCCGTCGTAGGTCGCCTGCAGCGTGCAGCCGCCCACGGTCTCGACCGGGTGGGTGCCGCCGTCATCGTCGATCATGCCCTTGATGGCCATCGACATGGCATCGGCCGCGACCACGTGGCAGGTGAGCACCTTCACGAGCTGGTCCTTGTTCTCCGGCTCGAGCAGGCTTTCGACCGTACCGGCGGCCAGGTGATCGAACGCCGCGTTGGTCGGCGCGAACACGGTGAACGGGCCTTCGCCGCTCAGCGTCTCCACGAGCCCGGCGGCCTTCACGGCGGCGACGAGCGTGGTGTGGTCTTCGGAATTCACCGCGTTCTCGACGATCGTCTTGTCGGCGAACATCGGCGCGCCGCCCACCATCGGGTTGCCGGTTTCCGAGTGGCTGCCGGCAAAGGCGGCGCCCGCGGTCATGGCGATGGCTGTGGTGGCGGTCAGGATTTTCGTGCGAAGCATGTTTGTCTCCCTTTTGGTCTTTGTCCGTCCCGAACCGTCCTGGCCGGGATCACTGGAAGCCACGGGCGGTGGCCGGAGGGAGTTTCAGGGGATGCGAGATTTTTCGCGGAAAAATTCCAACCCCCTGAATTTCAAAGACAAATTATGTGAAATTTCCGCCGGCACCGGTGAAACATCCCGGCGTGCGGCGGATCAGAGCGTTTCGACAGCGCCCGTCGCGATCACCGGACCCGTGGGTGCGCCGGTGGGCGAGCCGCCGACGGGCTCCACCGACACGGCGAGCGTGCCACCGGCAAGCTGGTCGGCCAGCGTCGGGTCGACCGACAGGCGGGCCGGCGCGTCCGCGGGCAGCACGCCCATCGACACCGGCGCGTTGTTGCCCGCGATGAGCCAGAGCTCGTGATCCGTGCCCGGCTCCGGCGCGCGACGCGGTTCCACGTAGAGCTCGCCGGTCTCGGCGTCATAGCCCGCGGCCAGGATCAGCTCGCCGCCTTCCGAGGCCAGGTCGGCATGGTACACGGGGTCGGACGGCGGCCGCACGCCGCCGTCGGGCAACGGCACGAGAAGCAGCACCAGCGCGAGCGCGGCGGCCAGCACGCCCGGAATCCCCGCCAGCAGCCAGCGCGGCCCGCGCGTGCCCGCGAAGAGGCGGCGGTCGAGCTTGCGCCACACGCGCGACGGCGGGGCGACCTCGTCGACCTCGTCCGTGAGCTGGGCGAAATCCTCCTGCCAGGCGACGACGAGCGCGGCCAGCGCCTGTTCACGGCGCATGCGGGCGGCGAAGGCCGCCGCCTCGTCCTGCGACATCAACCCCAGCACGTATTCGCCGGCAAGGGCACGGTCGTCTTCTGGCAGTTCCGTCTCGCTCATGGCTCGAGACATTCCTTCAGTTTGATCAGGCTGCGACGCAGCCACGTACGCATCGTATTCAACGGCACTTCGAAGTGCCGGGCGAGATCGGCATAGGTTTCGCCATCAAGATAGGCACGGCGAACCGCCTGTGCCCGGTCGGGTTCGAGCGTGTCGAAACATTCCTCGACCCGGCGCGCCTCGGAGGCGGCCACGGCGCGTGCTTCGGGCCCCGGGGCCCGGTCGGGCATGGCCGCGATGGCATCGTCGCCCTCCGTGTCCCTGCGCGCGCGCAGGCGGTCGATCGCGTGGTTTCGCGCGATCGTGATAAGCCACGTCATCGGGCTCGCCCCGCCCGACGAGTAGCGTTTGGCATTGCGCCAAACCTTCACATAGATGTCCTGCAATGCATCCTCGGCCTCGCTTCTGTCCTTCAAGACACGCAGCGTGACGCCGAAAAGTTTCGCCGATGTGTGATCATAGAGGCTTTGGAACGCACCGCGATCGCCGAGGGCACATCGGGCTATCCAGCCATCAATCTCTTCGCGCGTTGCCATGCCACCTCGTGAACCTCACGTCACTGTAGGCAAAATGCGCCGCTGCGCAATGCGTGTGACGCGCGCCCCCCTTTTCCTCGGCCACCATTGCTATATGGTGCCGCGACAGACCCAGATTGCGGACAAAGGACCACCGATGGCTGACGGAACGAGCGACATCACCGCGAAACCGACCGAAGACGTTTCGGTGCGCGAGGTGTTCGGAATCGACACGGACATGATGGTGAAGGGCTTCGCGGAAGCTTCGGACCGCGTGCCGGAACTCGACACGACCTACAAATTCGATCCCGACACGACGATGGCGATCCTCGCCGGCTTTTCCCACAATCGCCGCGTGATGATCCAGGGCTACCACGGCACCGGCAAGTCGACGCATATCGAACAGGTCGCCGCCCGGCTGAACTGGCCGACGGTGCGCGTGAACCTCGACAGCCACATCAGCCGGATCGACCTGATCGGCAAGGACGCGATCAAGCTGCGCGACGGCAAGCAGGTGACCGAATTCCACGAGGGCATCCTGCCCTGGGCGCTGCGCAACCCCGTCGCCATCGTGTTCGACGAATACGACGCGGGCCGCGCCGACGTGATGTTCGTCATCCAGCGCGTGCTGGAACATGACGGCAAGCTCACGCTTCTGGACCAGAACGAGATCATCACGCCGAACAAGTACTTCCGCCTGTTCGCGACCTCGAACACGGTGGGCCTGGGCGACACGACCGGCCTCTACCACGGCACGCAGCAGATCAACCAGGCGCAGATGGACCGCTGGTCGCTCGTCGCGACCCTGAACTACCTGCGCCATGACGCGGAGGCCGCGATCGTGCTGGCCAAGGCGCCGCACTACAACACCGAGAAGGGCCGCAAGCAGGTGAACCAGATGGTCACCGTGGCCGACCTGACGCGGACCGCCTTCATGAACGGCGACCTGTCGACGGTGATGTCGCCCCGGACCGTTATCAACTGGGCCCAGAACGCTGAGATCTTCCGCGATATCGGCTATGCCTTCCGCCTGACGTTCCTCAACAAGTGCGACGAGCTCGAGCGCCAGACGGTCGCCGAGTTCTACCAGCGCTGCTTCGACGAGGAGCTTCCGGAAAGCGCGGCGAACGTGGCGGTCGTGTAACCGCACCACCCCGGACCTGTTCACACGGCCGGCCCCTCGGGGCCGGTCGTTGCGTTTCGGGGAACGCGATTCGCGGGTGCGGGGAAAATCGGGGCCCGTCCCCTCGTTGCGACGCTGCCACGGGGGCCTTCATCGCGCTTTTTCGCGGGATTTGAATATTGCCTAGAAGTTTCAGCGCCTTACGCTGAGAAGCGCATGTTTCCCCGCCCATTTCGGCGCGCGCGATTCACGAAAAGTTTTCATTTTGCATGCCTGTTCGGCGGAAATTTCGTGAGAAGCTCAAGGAATGAGCAGTTTGAAAACATTCGTCGGGGCCTGGGCTCTGTGCCTGCTCGCCCCCGCCGCACTCACCGCCGCGCCGGGTGATCTCACGCGGCAATTCGCCACCTGCACCGGGCGGCTTTCGGCGCAGATGGAATTCCAGTGGCTGCTGAGCGACACGGGCTCCGACCGGACGGAGGAAGAACGCGCCGCCATGATCTCGCTCCTCGAAGCGGTGGTCCGGCCCGAGGACCGGCGCAATGCGCTCGCGCTTCGGATCGAGGCGAAACAGGCGCATACCGCCCTGCTCACCCGCGCGCATTTCAACGACGACAAGGCGCAGGCCACCTGGGCCGCCAACCGTGCCGCGGTGGAAATCGGCCGCTGCCGGTCGCTCATCCTGGGCTGAAAGCGCGCACGAAAAAGGCCCGCCACCGGGGCGGGCCTTTCGTCTCTGCGCGAGATACGGGATCAGGCGGCTTTCGCCTGCTCTTCCTCGCGCGCCTGCATCGTGGCCTTCGCCCACCAGGCGAGGTCGTCGAACATCGCGGTGGCCGAGGGGGCGAGGATCGGGTCGACCTCGGACATCGGGCCGTCGCTGCCCATCGGGTGGACCTTCATCAGTTCGCCACCGGCTAGGTGGACGGCGTGACGGATCGGCACCATCTGGAGCTCGACCCCGATGCCGCGCAGGTGCTCGACCGCACGGCCCGCACCCAGGCCACCGTAGCCGAACGCGGCCATCGGCTTGTGCACCCATTCGACGTAAGCCTGGTCGAGCGCGTTCTTGAGCGCGCCGGTGATCGAGTGGTTGTACTCGGCCACGAGGAAGATGTAGCCGTCGTATTCGGCCACCTTGCGCTGCCATTCGATGGCCTTCGGGTCCTGCGACGGCACCCACATGTTCGAGGCGACCTCGTCGAAGAGCGGCAGGTCGAAGTCGCGCAGGTCGACGAGCTCGACCTCCATGTCGGTGCGCTCGGCGGCCTTCTCCATCAGCCAGGCGGCGGGTTTGTCGGCGAAACGCGCCTGGCGCGTGGAGCCGACGATGACGGCGATGCGGGGTTTGGACATATCCTGTCTCCTGTGTGTTCAAGCGTTCGTTGAGCCTTACATGGACGCACAAACCACCCGCATCAACGGCATGATATGTGCACAGCGGCGCAGACTTTGTGCAAGCACGCGGCGCGCTGCCGACGCACCGTGACCGCTTGCCCCTGCCTCGGCCCGGTGATTTAACTCACGCATGGCAAAAAGCTCCGACAACCCCGCCGATCCTTTCAAGAAGGCCCTGGCCGAAGCCACCAAGGTGATGGCCGACGACGGCGACCTGCAGGTCACCTACACGGTCGACCCGGCCGGCACGTCGGGCGACACCATGCGCCTGCCGCAGGTGACCCGGCGCATGAGCCGGGAGGAAGTCCTGCTCGCGCGCGGCACCGCCGATGCGCTCGCCATGCGTCACAAGTTCCACGACGCCAAGACCCATACGCGCTACGCCCCCTCGGGCGACATGGCGCGCGCGATCTACGAGGCGATGGAGACGGCCCGGTGCGAAGCGATGGGGGCGCGCGAGATGCCGGGCACCGCGTCCAACATCGACCACAAGATCGCGGAGGACGCGATGAAGCGCGGCTTCGCGGGGATCACCCAGCAGACCGACGCCCCCCTGCCCGACGCCGCCGGCTACTTCGTGCGCCAGGCCGCCACCGGGCGCGACCTGCCGGCAGGCGCGTCCAACGTGCTCGACCTGTGGCGCGACTTCATCGAGGGCCAGGCGGGCGACACGTTCGAGGATCTGCAGGACAAGCTCTCGGACCAGTCCACCTTCGCCAAGTTCGCCCGCCAGGTGATCGACGACCTGGGCTACGGCGACCAGTTGGGCGAAGACCCCGACGACAACATGGACGACGACAGCGAGGACGAGGCCGAGCAGGACGAAGAGGACCAGCAGCAGGAAGAGGGCCAGGAGGAGAGCGACGAGTCCGAAGACGAAAGCGGCGCCACCCCCGAACAGGACCAGGAACAGCAGCAGGACGAGAGCGAGGCCCAGGTCTCGATGGACGACCTGGCGGACGAGGAGATGGGCGACGAGGCCGAGATGCCCGAGGCCGACGCGCCCCACGAGCCGCCGCCCCCGCCGCCCGCGTCCGAGGCGGACCCGAACTACAAGGTCTACCGCGCCGACAACGATGAAGAGATCAAGGCCGAGGAGCTGGCGGAACCCGCCGAGCTGGAACGCCTGCGCGCCTATCTCGACCAGCAGCTCGAGCCGCTCAAGGGCGCCGTCGGGCGGCTGGCCAACAAGCTGCAGCGCCGCCTGCAGGCGCAGCAGAACCGCAGCTGGGAGTTCGACAAGGAAGAGGGCGTGCTCGATGCCGGGCGCCTGGCCCGCGTGGTGGCCAACCCGACGACCCCGCTGAGCTTCAAGGTCGAGAAGGACATGGAGTTCCGCGACACCGTCGTGACGCTGCTCCTCGACAATTCCGGCTCCATGCGCGGCCGCCCGATCTCGATCGCGGCGATCTGTGCCGACGTGCTCGCCCGCACGCTGGAGCGCTGCGACGTGAAGGTCGAGATCCTTGGCTTCACCACCCGGGCGTGGAAGGGCGGACAGGCGCGCGAGGCGTGGCTGGCCGATGGTCGCCCGCAGAGCCCCGGCCGCCTGAACGACCTGCGCCACATCATCTACAAGTCCGCCGACGCGCCGATGCGCCGGACCCGGTCCAACCTGGGCCTGATGATGAAGGAAGGGTTGCTCAAGGAGAACATCGACGGCGAGGCGCTGGAATGGGCGCACCGGCGGCTGATCGGCCGCCAGGAGGCGCGCAAGATCCTCATGGTGATCTCCGACGGGGCGCCGGTGGATGATTCCACGCTCTCGGTGAACCCGGCGAACTACCTCGAGAAGCACCTGCGCGACGTGATCGCGATGGTCGAGCGGCGCAAGACCGTCGAGCTTCTGGCGATCGGCATCGGCCACGACGTGACGCGGTATTACGACCGCGCCGTCACGATCACGGACGTCGAACAGCTCGCCGGTGCGATGACCGAGCAACTCGCCGCCCTCTTCGACGCGGATCCGCGGGCGCGCGCCCGGGTGATGGGCATACGGAAGGCCTCCTGATGTTCCAGAGCTTCGAGACGACGGCGGACCCGACCCACGGTGCGCCCCGGCTGGCCCGGCTGCGTGCGGCGATGGCCGACGAGGGGCTCGACGGGTTCTTCGTGCCCCGCGCCGACGCCTACCAGGGCGAATACGTGGCCGACGCGGATGCGCGTCTGGGCTGGCTCACCGGCTTCACCGGCTCGGCGGGCTTCTGCATCGCGCTGACGGACGAGGCCGGGGTCTTCGTCGACGGGCGCTACCGCGTGCAGGTGCGCGACCAGGTCGACCTGGACGCCTTCACCCCGGTCGACTGGCCCGAGGTGAAACCCGGCGACTGGCTGGCCGAACGGTTGTCGGCGGGCGCAAAGGTGGGGTTCGATGCCTGGCTGCATACGGCCGGCGAAATCGAGGCGATCGAGAAAGCACTCAAGGGCCGCGGGATCGAGATGGTCGCCTGCGACAACCTCGTGGACGCGGTCTGGACCGACCGCCCGGCCCCGCCGGCCGAGCCGGTCATCGCCCAGCCGCTGGAGTTCGCCGGTCAATCCACCGACGACAAGCTCGACGCGCTGGTCGAGACGCTCGAGGCCGATGAACAGCAGGCGGTGGTGCTCACCGCGCCGGATTCGATCTGCTGGCTTTTCAACATCCGCGGCAGCGATATCCCCCGTGTCCCGGTGATGCAGGGCTTCGCCATCGTGACCCGCGCGGGCAAGTGCCTCGTCTTCACCGAACCGGGCCGCGAGATGGACGAGGGAATCGCGGGCGAGCGGGTGGCTTTCGCTGATATCGCGGATTTCGCCGATGCGCTGGCCGAGCTCGAAGGCCCGGTGCGCGTGGACAAGGCGACCGCGCCGCTCGCCGTTTCGCGCATCCTCGAGGCCGAGGGCAGCACCGTGGCCTGGGGCCAGGACCCCTGCGCCCTGCCCAAGGCGCGCAAGAACGCCGCCGAGCTCGAGGGCGCGCGCAACGCCCATCTGCGCGACGCCGCCGCGATGGTCGAGTTCCTGACCTGGTACGATGCCACCGCCCCCGACGGCGGGCTGACCGAGATCGACCTCGTCACCGAACTGGAAAGCCAGCGCCGCGCGACGAACGACCTGCGCGACATCTCCTTCGACACGATCGCGGGCGCGGGCCCGCACGGCGCGATCATGCACTACCGCGTCACCCGCGACACCAACCGCACGCTGGAGCGCGGCAACCTCGTCGTGCTCGACAGCGGCGGCCAGTACGTGGACGGCACCACCGACATCACCCGCACCCTGCCCGTGGGCGAAGCGGGGGACGAGGAGCGCGCGGCCTTCACCCGCGTGCTCAAGGGCATGATCGCGATCTCGCGCGCCCGCTTCCCGCGTGGCGTCAGCGGCGCACACCTGGACGCGCTGGCGCGTTACCCGCTTTGGCTCGCCCACCAGGATTTCAACCACGGCACGGGGCACGGCGTGGGCTCCTACCTGTCCGTGCACGAGGGGCCGCAGCGCCTGTCGCGCGTGTCCGATGTCCCGCTGGAACCGGGCATGATCCTGTCGAACGAGCCGGGGTATTACCGCAACGGCGCCTTCGGCATCCGGATCGAGAACCTGATCGCCGTGACCGAGGCGGAGCGCCCCGCGATGGGCGACGACCGCGATTTCCTGTGCTTCGAGACGCTCACCTACGTGCCGATCGACCGGCGGCTGATCCTGACGGACATGCTGGATGCGGGCGAGCGGGAATGGCTCGACGCCTATCACCGGACGTGCCTCGAAAAATTGTCGGGCCGCGTCTCGGCCCCCGCGCACCTGTGGCTGACCCACGCCTGTGCGCCACTTTGACACAGAACAGATACGAAAAACCTGCTAGCATCCCCGCGCAGGGAACAGGGAGGGACCCGAATGGCTGACCATATCAAGATCCGCAAGGCGCCGGGCAAATGGGTCGTGCGCGCGGGCGGCGCGGTTCTGGGCGAAACCTCGAACGCGCTCGAACTGTCCGAGGGCGACATGAGCCCGGTGATCTACTTCCCCAAGGCCGATCTCGCCATGTCCTTCCTCGACGGGTCCGACACGACCTCGCACTGCCCGTGGAAGGGGGACGCGACCTATTACTCGATTCAGACGAAATCGACCGTGATCGAGGATGCCGGCTGGTCCTACGACAACCCGATCGACGAGGTGTCCCGCATCAAGGACCACATCGCCTTCTACACCGACAAGGTGACCGTCGAGGAGCTCTGAGCGCTCAGGAATGCTCCTCGCGCGCGGCCTCGGCCAGTTTCCGGTTGAAGGCCTTGAGCGCGTCCACATGGTGCAACGCCCCCCAAAGCTCCGGCCCCTCGCCCTCCCCGGCCAACGTCACGACCGGGATGAAGGGCGTGCCGGATTGTTCGAAGATCGGCATCGCGGCGTCCAGCGTCGCGTTGCCGTCGATGTAGACGCCATCCTGGATCAGCTCCCAGCATTGGTCCTCGCTCGCCGCGCGGGGGTCCTCCTTCTTGCGCATGACGCTTGCCACCCGGAGCGTCGCCAGCACCCAGGCCTGCGGCCCGGCGGCCAGTTTCACGCCGCGCCGGGCGAGCTGGGTGAGGAAGAAGGACATGTTGACGAGCCGGGTGGAGATCGCGGTCGAGATCGACACGCTCACCATCACCGCAAGCCCCGTCTGCCAGTCTCCGGTAAGCTCGAACACGATCATCGTGGTCGAGATCGGCGCGCCCAGCACGGCCGCCGCGACCGCCCCCATGCCCGCCAGCGCGTAGAGCGTTTCGCTGCCCGAGACGTTCGGGAACACCGCCGTGGCGATCAGTCCGAAGGCGAGCCCGGTGAGCGCGCCGACCATGAGCGCGGGTGAGAACACGCCGCCCCCCATGCGCCCGCCCATCGTGATCGACACCGCGATCACCTTCAGCACGGCGAAGACCATCGCCTCGTGCAGGATGAGTTCACCCGTGAGCGCACGGCTGGTGGTCTCGTAGCCGACCCCGATGATGTGCGGGAAATAGATCGCGAGCGCCCCCAGCATCAGCCCGGCCACCGCCGGACGCAGGACGCGCGGCAGGGGCGTCTTGCGCTGGATCCAGTTTCCCATGTCGTCGGCCAGGAAGATCGAGCGCATGAGCACCACCGCCACCACGCCCGCGACGAGCCCGAGGAGCAGGAAGGCCGGCAGCTCCACGTAGAAGGCCAGTCCCCCCTTCTGGGGCAGCACGAACTCGGTCACGCCGCCGAACTCCAGCCGGTTGATGACTGTGCCCGCGACGCTCGCGATGGCGATGGGGGCGAAGGCGCGCACGGCGAAGTGGCGCAGCACCACCTCGAGCGCGAAGAGCGCGCCGGCGATGGGGGCGTTGAAGCTTGCCGATACGGCCGCGGCCACGGCGCATCCCAGCAGGTCGCGCGCGGTCACGCCCGAGGCGTTGATCCGGTTCGACACCCATGTCGCCATGACCGCCGCCAAGTGCACGACCGGCCCCTCTCGCCCCGACGAGCCACCGGTCGACAGCGTGATGAGCGAGGCCAGCGCAGAGCCCAGCCCCGCGCGCCGTTCCACGCGCCCTTCCCACATCGCCGCGCCCTCGATCACGTCGGCCACGGCGCGCACGCGCCCGTCATGCGTCGTCCAGTTGAGGATGATGCCCACGACCAGCCCGCCCGCGACCGGGATGGCCAGGATCAGGTACCACGGCAGGCTGGCCGCGAAGGTGTGAAGATGGGCCACGTCCTCGGTGCCGTAGAGCAGCGACTGCAACGCATCGATGCCCTTGCGAAAGAAAAGCGCCGCGAAACCGGCCGCCACCCCGATCGCCAGCGCCATGAACCAGAACTGCGCCTGCCCCGGCCCCTTCTCGCGAATGACCGCCAGGGTACGGGCCCGGTGCGCGTTCGCGGCGGAAATCCACCTTTTGAGCGCAATTGTTCCTGAACGCGTCATAATCCCGTTGGACCCGGCCTTTTTTTCGCCTTTCCGACTCGATACTCAGTGCCGAACCGCATGGAGGGCAGGCATGCTTACCAAAGCTGCAACGTCAGAGCTTTCAAACCTTCTAGGAGATCGCCTGAGCGTCTCCAAGTCCGATCTGGACGCACATGGCGGCTCCGAGACCCACTTCGCCGCCGCGCCGCCGGACGCCGTCGCCTATCCGGAGACGACCGAAGAGGTGTCGCAGCTGATGAAGATCTGCCACGCCCACGGCGTTCCGGTGATCGGCTACGGTGCCGGCACGTCGCTGGAAGGACACACCAGCGCGATCCACGGCGGGTTGACGGTCGACTTCGCCCGCATGAACCGGGTGCTCGAGGTCAACCAGGGCGACATGGACGCGGTCGTGCAGCCAGGCATCACCCGCGAGGCGCTGAACCGCGACCTGCGGGCAACGGGCCTGTTCTTCTCGGTCGACCCGGGGGCCAACGCGAGTCTTGGCGGCATGGCGGCCACGCGCGCCTCCGGCACCACCACGGTGCGCTATGGCACGATGCGCGAGAACGTCCTGGGGCTCGAGGTCGTGATGGCCGATGGCCGGGTGATCCGCACCGGCACGCGAGCGCGCAAGAACTCGGCCGGCTACGACCTGACCAGCCTTTTCCTGGGGTCCGAGGGCACGCTTGGCCTGATCACCGAACTGTCGCTGCGCCTGCATGGCCAGCCCGAGGCGGTCTCGTCGGGAATCTGCGCCTTCGAACGGATGGAGGATGCGGTCGAGGCGGTCGTCGCGGTGATCCAGATGGGTCTGCCTATGGCGCGGATCGAGTTTCTGGATGCCGACGCCGTGCGCGCGGTGAACGCCTATTCCGGAACCGACGTGGTCGAGCAGCCGCATCTTTTCGTGGAATTCCACGGCTCCGACGCCAGTGTCGCCGAGGATGCCGCCCGTTTCGGCGAGATCGTCGCGGATTTCGGCGCCTCGGGGGTCGAGGTGGCCACGAAGCCCGAAGAGCGCACCGCCCTCTGGACCATGCGCCACCACGCCTACTGGGCCTGCCTGGGGCTCAAGAAGGGCGCCACGGCGGTGGTGACGGATGTCTGCGTCCCGATCTCGGCCCTCGCCCAGGCGGTCGAGGAGACGCGCGCCGACATCGCCGACTCGATCATCGAGGGGCCGATCCTCGGGCACGTGGGCGACGGGAACTTTCATGCTATCCTGCTCGTTGACCCCGGGCAGCCGGCCGAACTCGATGTCGCCAAGTCCCTGGCTGCCCGCATGAATGAACGGGCGTTGCGGCTTGGCGGAACCGTTACGGGCGAGCACGGGATCGGCATCGGCAAGCTCGCCTACATGGACGCACAACATGGACACGCATGGGACGTGATGAGCGACATCAAGATGGCCCTGGATCCGCAGGGGATCCTGAATCCCGGAAAGCTGACAAAGCCCCGGTGAGCGAACGGATTCGTGCCGCCTGGGACCGCACGATGTCTTTCGCCCAGCACAAGCTGCCGCCGGGCCTTCGCCTGGTCGTGGGGCTCTTCCTGATGGTGTTCGGCGTCTTCGGTTTCCTGCCCATCTTCGGCTTCTGGATGTTTCCGCTGGGCGTGGGCATCGCCGCGCTGGACATCAAGCCGATCTGGGAAAAGCTGCGCAACACGCGCCGCCAAGGGCAGTAGGGAAAACCGGCTTTCACGTTCCGAACCCGGCGCCTCCGGAGGGTGTCCGAACCCGGCGAGAGACCTGCCCGGAGCGAAGCGCTACCCCAGAAGACTGCGCGCCGCCGCCCGCGCTTCCTGCGTGATCACGTCGCCGGAGATCATGCGCGCGATCTCGTCGATCCGGTCCTCGTCGTCGAGCGAGGTCACCCGCGACAGCGTCACGTCGTCCTCGACCGCCTTGGCCACCCGCCAGTGATGTGCCCCGAGGGCCGCCACCTGGGGCGAGTGCGTGACGACAAGCACCTGTCCGCCCTCGTCCGCCAGCCGCTTCAGCCGCCGCCCGACCGCGTCGGCGGTCGCCCCGCCCACGCCCCGGTCGATCTCGTCGAAGATCATGGTCAGCCCGCGCGCGTCCTTGGTCAGGCACACCTTGAGCGCCAGCAGGAAACGACTCAGTTCCCCGCCCGAGGCGATCTTGTTCAGGGGGCCGGCCGGCGCGCCCGGGTTGGTCGCCACGGTGAAGGTCACCGCGTCATGCCCCTCGGGCCCCGGATCGGCCGCTTCGATCCCGGTGGTGAACACGGCGCGTTCCATCTTGAGCGGGGCGAGTTCCGCCGACATCGCCGCGTCGAGCCGCCCGGCGGCCTCCGCACGTGCGGCGCTCAACGCGTCGGCCTCGGTGTCGTAGACGCGGCGCGCCTCGGCCTCGGCCTTGCGCAGCGCTTCGATGTCGCCCTCCCCCTTGTCCAGCGCGGCGAGCTTTTCGCGAATGTCGGCAGCAAAAGCGCCCAGGTCGTCGGCCAGCACGCCGTGCTTGCGCGCGAGCCCCCGGATCGCGAAAAGCCGCTCCTCGACCCGCTCAAGCTCGCTCGGATCGAAGGACAGCGCATCGAGCGCGGACTCCACCCCCTGCGTCGCCTCGCCCAGCTCCACCAGCGCACGATTCAGCGCGTCGATCGCCGGGTCGAGCGCCTCGCCCGCCCTGTCGGCCACGCCTTCGAGCCAGCGCAGCGCATCGCCCATGCGCCCCTCTGCGCCCTCGCCGGGGCCGAGCGCCTGGGCGGCGCGGGTCACGTCCTCGCCGATCCGCTGGCCCGCCTGCATCATGCGGCGGCGTTCGTCGAGCTCGGCATCCTCGCCCGGCTGCGGATCGAGCGCTTCCAGCTCGCCGGCCGCGTGGCGCAGGAAGTCCTCTTCCTCGCGCGCGGCTGCCAGCCGTTCCTCGGCCGCGTGGAGCGCGTGGCCCGCCTCCGACAGCCGCCGCCACGCCGCGCGCACGTCGGCCACCTGGCCGTCGAGCCCGCCGAAGGCGTCGAGCAGCTTGCGGTGCGTGCGGGGGTTCAGAAGCCCCTTGTCGTCCTGCTGGCCGTGAAGTTCCACCAGCGTGTCCGACAGGGCGCGCAGCACTTCGCCGGAGGCGCGGCGGTCGTTGATCCACGCGCTCTTGGTGCCGTTGGATCGGTTCACGCGGCGCAGGATCAGTTCGTCCCCGCGCGGGATGCCCGCCTCGTCCAGCACCGCCATCGCCGCGTGGTCGTCGGGCAGCGCGAAGACCGCCGTCACCTCGCCCTCGTCCGCGCCCTGGCGCACGAGGTCCGCGCGGCCGCGCCAGCCCAGCACGAAGCCGAGCGAATCGAGCAGGATGGACTTGCCGGCCCCGGTTTCACCGGTAAGCACGTTCAGACCCGGCCGGAACTCGAGGTCCAGCCGGTCGATGATCAACATGTCCCGGATGTCGAGGCTTAACAGCATGGGCGTGGGGTCAGAGCCACTCGCCCTTGATCATCTGCCGGTAGATCGCGGAGAGCCAGTTGTTGCCCTTGGCCTCGGGCTTCAGCCCGTTCTTGGTCAGGAGCGCGTAGCTGTCCTCGTACCAAGGGGTGGACTGGAAGTTGTGACCAAGAATGGCACCGGCGGTCTGCGCCTCTTCCGTCAGGCCGAGCAGCAGGTAGCTCTCGACCAGGCGATGAAGCGCCTCGGGCGTCTGCGTCGTGGTCTGGAATTCCTCGACGACGACGCGGAAACGGTTGATCCCGGCGGCATAGTGCTGCCGCTTCAGGTAGTACCGCCCGATCTCCATCTCTTTCGCGGCAAGATGGTCGTAGGCCAGGTCGAATTTCAGGATCGCGGAGCGCGCGTATTCCGTTTCCGGGTAGCGTTCGATCACGTCGCGCAGCGCCTGGAGCGCCTGGTAGGTCAGGCCCTGGTCGCGGCCCACGTCCTCGATCTGGTCGTAATAGCTCAGCGCCAGGAGATAGGTCGCGTAAGCCGCGTCTTCGTCGCCCGGGTAGAAATCGATGAACCGCTGGGCCGAGGCGCGCGCCATCTCGTAATCCGCGGCCTTGTGGTAGGCATAGGCCTGCATCACCAGCGCGCGCTTGGCGAGTTCGGTGTAGGGATACACGCGCTCGACCTCGCCGAAATACTCGGCAGCGTCCTCGTAATCCCCGTTCTCGAGATCGTATTCCGCGCGGGTGAAGATCTGTTCGGCCGTGTAATCCTCGATCGGCTTGGATTCGCGACCGTCGCCGTCGAAGAGTCCGCCGAACCAGTCCCCGACACCGCCAAGACCGCCGCCGGAGCAACCGGAAAGGGCTGCCACCAGTGCCAGCGTCGCCGCCCCCTTCAGGGCCCTGGCCCTCATCGTGTCGCGCCGCTGATCAACCATGTCCCGCGCCTACCCCATCGCAAGTGATTCACCGGGTCCGTAATGCACCCGGACTGCGTTGGGATTTTTCCTAGCACATAAATTTTCCGGGCAAAATGGCCTTGGCGCCGAAAAACACCCGATGTGGTCAAAGTTATCCACAGGCCGTCCAGATATTGTGGCCCCTTCACGTGATGCGTGAAGAGGCCCCTGCAAGATGCTGTCGCCCCACGAAAAAGGCCGACCCGAAGGCCGGCCCTTTCGCGAGGTATGTCTGGATCAGTTCGCCTGGCGGCGCAGGAAGGCGGGAATTTCCACGCGCTCCTGGTCCGGGTCGTTCTGCGGCTCTTCCTGGGTCTGCGGGCGCGGCTGCGGCTCACGGCGCGGCTCGGCCTGGGCCTGTTCGGAACCCTGCCCGGTCATCCGGTTGATCAGCGAATTGATCCCGAAACGGGGACGTTCGCCGCCGCCCTGCTGCGGCTCGGCCTGGCGCGGCTGCTCGGCGCGCGAACGGCCGACAGCGGCTTCGAGCCGGGCCATCGCTTCGGGCGAAGGCTGGCCGGGTTGCGGGGCCTTGGGGGCCACGAACTGCGCAACGGGGGCGGCTTCCGGCTGCTGCTGGTGCTGCGGCTGCTGATACTGCGGTTCCTGGCGCGGGGCCGACTGGAACACCGGGGCCGGCACATCGTCACCCGCCTCTTCGGCCGGGAAGCCCTGGTCGTAGGAGCCTTCGGGGCGCTCTTCCTGGTCGAAGAAGGACGCCTGCGGTTCCTGCTGCTCGGGCTGCGCGTAGTGCTGCGGCTCGGCCGGCGGCTCGGTGTCGTAGCTCTGCTGCGCGACCGGCTCGCTCGCCGGCGAGAAGGTCGGCGCGCCGTGCTGGTGGCCGACCGACTGCTCGACCTCTTCCGGCGAATGCAGCGGTTCGGAGAGCTTGCGGCGCGGCAGCGGCACGTCGAGATGCGCCTCGGTCGCGTCGATGCCCGTGGCCACGACGGAGACGCGCATGGAACCGTCGATGTCTGTGTCCAGCGTCGAACCGACGATGATGTTCGCGTCCGGGTCCACCTCTTCGCGGATCCGGTTCGCGGCCTCGTCCAGCTCGAAGAGCGTGAGGTCGTAGCCGCCGGTGATGTTGATGAGAACGCCCCGGGCACCCTTGAGGCTGATCTCGTCCAGAAGCGGGTTCGCTATGGCCTTCTCGGCCGCCTGGATCGCGCGATCGTCGCCCTCGGCCTCGCCGGTGCCCATCATCGCCTTGCCCATCTCGTCCATGACCGAGCGCACGTCGGCGAAGTCGAGGTTGATGAGACCCGGGCGCACCATCAGGTCCGAGATGCCCTTGACGCCCTGGTAGAGCACGTCGTCGGCCATCGAGAACGCCTCGGTGAAGGTCGTCTTCTCGTTGGCGAGACGGAACAGGTTCTGGTTCGGGATGACGATCAGCGTGTCGACCATCTTCTGCAGCGCGTCGACGCCCTCGTCGGCCTGCCGCATGCGCTTGGCGCCCTCGAACTGGAAGGGCTTGGTCACGACGCCCACGGTCAGCACGCCCAGTTCACGGGCGGCCTGCGCGATGATCGGCGCGGCCCCGGTCCCGGTGCCGCCGCCCATCCCGGCGGTGATGAAGCACATGTGCGCCCCGGCCAGGTGATCGACGATCTGTTCGATCGACTCCTCGGCCGCGGCCGCACCGACCGAAGCCCGCGCCCCGGCGCCGAGCCCCTCGGTCACCTTGACGCCCATCTGGATGCGCGCCTGCGACTTGGACTGCGCCAGCGCCTGCGCATCGGTGTTCGCCACGACGAATTCGACGCCCTCGAGCGCCTTGTCGATCATGTTGTTGACCGCATTGCCGCCAGCGCCACCGACGCCAAACACGGTGATGCGGGGTTTGAGGTCATCCTGACCCGGCATGGTGAGGTTCAATGTCATGATCTTTCCGCCTGTCCTTTTGACTTGTCGTCCTTTGACCCGTCTCCGTGGTGCCAGTAATCCCTGGCATTGTCCCGATCTTCGCCGGTTGTCTGCCTATTTCCCCTCAGCTTAACCGTTACACGGGCGCAGGTCACGCAAAAAACACGAAAAAGCCCCTAAATCCGGTGGATTACCGGGCTTTCGACGGCGAGATTTGGCGTAGATGGGCATATCTTGTGTTTTCACACACGAAAGCCATGCCGGTCCGCGTCCCACCGCGATCCGACTGCACCACCTGTGGCCGCCGCTTTCAAGCGCTTTTCGCGCCCCCGGCGGTTCTACGCTTGCGCGGCCCGGCGCGCGCCTACCAGTTGTCGCGGAACCACTTCACCGCGCGGCGCAGGCTGCGCGCCGGGTAGGTCGCGGCGGGGATGTCGAAATCCCACCATTCGTCCTGCGGAGAGGCCGCGAAGAGGCACAGCCCCACGGCGCTGGCGAACGCCGCCCCCGTCGCCGCCTGCGGGAGCCCCTGGACGCGCAGGGGGCGCCCGATGCGCACCTGCTGGCCCAGGATGCGAGGCGCGAGGCTGTCGATGCCCGGGATCTGGCTGGCGCCGCCCGTAAGCACGATCTGCTGGCTCGGCAGGTGGTCGAACCCGGCCGCGTCCAGCACCTTGCGCACCTCCTCGAGGATCTCCTCGACGCGCGGGCGCATGATGCCGATGAGCTCGGACCGGCTCACGGTGCGCCGGTCGTGTTCCCAGTCGCCGGTGTCGCCCCCGATCTCGATCATCTCGCGGTCGTCCATGCCGGTGGCGAGGATGCCGCCGTAGAAGGTCTTGATCCGTTCGGCGGTGGCCATCGGGATCTGGAGCCCCTTGGAGATGTCCGAGGTGACGTGATCGCCGCCCAGCCGCACTGTATCGGCGAAGATCATGTGCTTCTTCATGAAGATCGACACGCCGGTCGCGCCGCCGCCCATGTCGATGCAGGCCGCCCCCAGCTCCTGCTCGTCCTCGACGAGGCTGGCGAGCGCCGCGGTGTAGGAGGACGAAGCGAGCCCCGCGAGCTCGAGGTCGCAGCGCTTGATGCAATAGGCGACGTTGCGGATCGTCGCCGCGTCCACGGTCAGAAGGTGCATGTCCACCGCGAGCCGTTTGCCGGTCTGGCCGCGCGGGTCGGACAGGCCCGAGCGGTGGTCGAGCGCGAAGTTCACCGGCTGGGCGTGCAGCACCTCGCGCCCCTCGCCGTAGTCGGGCACGTCGCACGACGCCATGACGCGCGCGATGTCGTCCTCGGTCACGGCGGAGCCCGCTACCTCGACCTCACCCGCCACGCCGTAGCTGCGCGGAGAGGCGCCGGAGAAGGTGGCGATCACGTGATCCACACGGATGTTCGCCATCTTCTGCGCCGCCTGGATCGCAGTCCGGATCGCACGTTCGGTTTCCTGCATCGCGTCGATCTCGCCGAAGCGCACGCCGCGCGAACGTGTCGTGGCCGCGCCGATCACCCGGAACCCGGACTGCCCCGCAAGCGAGCCGACCCCGTCGTTCGCCATGCTGCGGTCGACCCCGTCGAAGCGCAGCACCAGGCAGCCGATCTTCGACGTGCCGATGTCGAGCACCGCGATCACGCCACGTTGCATGGCCGCCTTCCGCATGGCGCGCATGGCGCGTTGCTGTTCGTAGAGCTCCGTCATTGTGTATCTCCGCTCTCATAGCTCCGGATGCGCCTCAGCTCGGTGACCGCGGGTTCGGTCATGCGCAGCGTGGGGCGCGCGGGGTTGCGCATGTCGATATGGGTGAGGTCGCGCGCCAGAAGGTCCTGCGCCTCGTCGAGCGCGAGCACCTGCTCGAGCGCGGCGACGGGCGCGGTTTCGGGCAGCATGATGCGCTGGTCGCGGTCGAGCACCAGGTCCCAGCGCCGTTCGCCGACGCGCACGAGCCCGCGCAGGCGCGGCGCGACGGGACCGGCCGCATCGATCAGCGCCAGTGCCTGGGTGACGGCGTCGGAGGCGCCCTCGCCCACGATGAGCGGCAGGTCGGCCCGGTCGGCACGCGCCTTGAGCGAGGCGACGCGGTGCCCGGTGTCATCCAGCAGGTCGATGCCCCCGGCCCGGCGCCACAGGACGACCGGCTCGCGCTCGGTGATCGTCACTTCCATCACGCCGCCGGGACGGATGCGCAGCGACACGCTTTCGGTCACGTCGAGCGCCGCGATCTCGGCCTTGATCGCCTCGAGGTCGAGATCGAAGGACGAAGCGGGGAATTCGACCGGCACCATGTCGCGGATCGCGCGGTCGACGACCGGCGAGGCCCCCTCGATCGCCATCAGCTTCACGGTGAACTCGGGGCGCGTCTCGATCGAGCGGCGGATCTCGCCCACCTTCTCGACGATCGCGTAGCGGTTGGTCGGGTTGGAGATGTACCAGCCCGCCACGAACAGGAGCACGAAGACCGGCAGGCCGACGCGCAGCATGGCCCGGTAGAACGGCGTCAGCCACATCCGGTGGACGCGGTAGGCCCAACGTGAGGGGGCCGGATCGCGGCGGGGGGTGCGGCTGGCGTTCAACGATTGCACGAGGCGTCCTCCACCATCCAGCGACACAGCGCGCCGAACTCGATGCCTTGAAGCGCCGCCTGTTCGGGGACGAGCGACGTGGGCGTCATGCCCGGCTGGGTGTTCTGCTCGAGCAGGATCAGGCCATCGAGGCCCTTGCTGTCGTCCCAGCGGAAATCCGACCGCGAAACGCCCCGGCAGCCCAACGCGTCATGCGCCCGGCGCGCGATGTCGAGGCAGGCCTCGGTGATCTCGGCGGGGATGTTCGCGGGCACCTCGTGGCGCGAGCCGCCCTCGGCATACTTCGCGTCGTAGTCGTACCAGCCGTCCGCGATGATCTCGGTCACGCCCAGCGCGCGGTCGCCCATCACGGTCGTGGTGAGCTCGCGGCCGGGCACGTAGGCCTCGACCATCAGCGTGTCGGGCAGGTCGTCGGCAAGCTTCGGCGGCGTGTTGGCGCCTTCGGCGACGATGTAGACGCCGACCGAAGACCCCTCGTTGAAGGGCTTCACCACGTAGGGCGGCGCCATGGCGTGGCGTGCCTCGATCTCTGCCCTGTCGGCCAGCAGGCTCTCGGCGACCGGCAGGCCCGCGACGCGGAACGCTTCTTTCGCGCGCTCCTTGTCCATCGCGAGCGCGGAGGCCAGCACGCCGGAATGGGTGTAGGGCAGACGCATCCATTCCAGGAGCCCCTGCACGCAGCCATCCTCGCCCCAGCGGCCGTGGAGCGCGTTGAAGACGATGTCGGGGGAAATCTCGGTCAGGCGTGCGGCAAGGTCGAGGCCCGCGTCCAGCTCGACCACCTCGTACCCTTCACCCCGCAGTGCGGCGGCACATTCACGCCCTGAGACAAGCGAAACCTCCCGTTCAGCGGAAGGTCCACCCATCAGTACCGCGACCTTGGGGACATGCCTGCTCGCATTGCCCAAAATCTGCCTCTCGTGCCCGGCCGTTTGCGGCCGTGATCGTTGATTTTTCGCGATTGTTTCGCGTGGTTATTCCGGCGCGGGTTCACCCACGCGCATGATTTCCCATTCTAGCGTCAGGCCACTGGTTTCGTAAACCTTTTTCCGAACCTCTTCGCCGAGTGTTTCGAGGTCGCGGGCGGTGGCGCCCCCGGTATTGGTCAGGAAATTCGAGTGCTTGGGATTCATCTGCGCCGCCCCCACCGTGGCCCCGCGCATTCCGGCGTCGTCGATCACCTTCCAGGCCTTGAGCTCGTGGCTGTCGTCGGCCCGCCCGGTCGAGGAGAACCCGGCCGGGTTGCGGAAGGTCGAGCCCGCCGTGCGGTCCTTGGTGGGCTGGGTTTCGTCGCGCTTGGCGAGCTGGGCCTCCATCTGCGCGGCGAGCGCGTCGGGATCGCCGGGCGTGCCCTCGAACACCGCCTCCATCAACACGCAGCCGTCCGGCACGTCGCTCTGGCGGTAGCGGAAGTTCATGTCCTCGGGGCCAAGCGTGATCACCTCCCCTGCCCGCGTCACCGCCCGGGCCTCGCGGAACACGTCGGCCACGTAGCTGCCGTAACATCCCGCGTTCATCCGCAGCGCGCCGCCGATGGCGCCCGGGATCGTGCGCAGGAAGGTCAGGTCGACGCCCTCGGCCGCCGCCTTGCGCGCCACGTGCGCATCGAGCGCGGCAGCGCCCGCCGTGACGGTGGTGCCCTCGATCCGGATGCTGTTGAAGCCGCGTCCCAACCGGATGACCACGCCCCGGATGCCCCCGTCCCGCACGATGAGGTTGGACCCCACGCCCATCGGAAACACGGGCACGGAGGGGTCCAGGTCGCGCAGGAAATCCGCGAGGTCCTCGACATCGGCGGGCAGGAACAGCCAGTCGGCCGGTCCGCCCACGCGCATCCACGTGAGGCCCGACAGCTCCTTGTTCTCGGTCAGGGTGCCGCGCACCGGGGGAAGCGTGATCGTCATGCAGACGGGGTAGACCGGGGGGCCGGTCTTCGCAAGGTGCGCCGCGCGCGGCGGCGGCTCAGTGCTCGGGAATGTCGAGCTTCTCGCCCCGGATCATCATCGGGATCGCGCGGAAGCCGTTGCGAAACAGCGATACGAAGGCAAAGACGCCCACGGCCGTCCAGATCCAGCCGTTCTGGTAGCCGATCCAGCCCAGGAGCGCGAAGGCCGACAGGCCCAGGATCGTACCCGGCACGATCTGCTTGCGGATCGGCAGGAAGGCGATGAGCGAAGCGGCCAGCACCCAGATGCAGCCGACGATCAGAGAAGTAGGCATGGCGAAATTTCCGTCGTTGCGTCCCGAACATGGTCTACCGCCAAAACCGGGCGGAATTTGGGCGCTCAACCATAGAGTGTCACGAGGTTCGCGGCGAGCAGGCCCAGCGACCCGACGATGCCCAGCCAGGGCATGAGCGCAGGCACCCGGAACGGTCCGCCGGGGTGCTTGCGCTTCACCCCGATGAGGGCGGCGTTGACGATGGTGAAGACCACGAGCAGCGCCAGCGTCGTGTATTCGGCCAGCACCACCACCGGCAGGGCGAGAGCGGCGGCGATGGTGAACGCCGCGACGAGGATCGTGGCCAGGACCGGCGTGCCGAAACGCGGATGCGCGTGATGGAAGGGCCCGAGCCAGGGCGAGCGGCGGCCCAGCCCGAAGAGCACGCGGGCCGACATGACCATCTGTGCCAGCACGCCGTTGAGCGCGGCGGCCACGGCGATGGCCGACAGGAACGCCCCTGCCCCGCCGGTGGCGGCCGACCACACGAGCACGAGCGGGCGCTCGGAGACGCCGAGTTCGGCCAACGGCACGGCACGCACGGCAGCGAGCGACACCAGCGCGTAGAGGCCCGCGGTCATCGCCAGCGACCACAGGATCGCGCGCGGCATCTGCCGGGCGGGATGGCGTGCCTCTTCGGCCATGTTCACGAGATCGTCGAACCCGAGGAAGGCGAAAAAGGCGAAGATCGTCGCGCCCACGACCCCGGGGAGGTGAAATTCGGCGGGCTGGACCCAGTCCGGACTGGGCGGCGCGCTGAACCCGGCCCAGACGACCAGCAGCAGCCCGCCCACCTCGATCGCGGTCAAAATCGCCACGAAGGCGAGGCTCTCGACCGCGCCGATCAAGGCGATGCCGGCCAGGACCACGCCGAGCCCGATCATGGCGAGCCCCGGGTCCACGGCCACCAGCGCGCCGAGGTAGCCGACACCCCCGCGCAGAACCGCGGCACCACCGATCACGCCCGCGGCGATGTTGACGAAGCCGACCAGCACCGCCAGGGCGTGGCGGTTCAGCCCGACCTCGACATAGGCGCTGTCGCCCGCGGCCTCGGGGATGCGGGCGCTCAGTTCGGCGAAGGAGAGCGCCGTGGGGAACGCGACAAGCCCGGACAGCAGGAACGCGAGCGGCGCCCAGACCCCTGCCGCACCGGCGGCATAGCCCACGAGCACGTAGATACCCGCGCCCACCATGATGCCAACGCCGTAGGCGGTGAGCAGCCCGGTTCCCAGCCGTTTCGGTAGTGTTTCACCCATAATCGCCCTTTCCCGCGCAGCATGGCGCGCGGGTGGGCGCCGGACAAGGTCAGCCGATGGACAGGTGCAGCCCGATCGTATCGTCCTGAAAGCCCAGCTTGCGGTAGAAGCCTTCCGCGTTCAGCGACTTGGGCGAGAGCAGCGAAATATCCGCGCAGTTCTTCGACTTCGCGCGCTCTATGGCGCTGTGCATCACGGCGGCGGCAAAGCCCCTGCCACGGTATTCGGGCAGGGTCACGACGTTCTCGATCCGCGCAAGCGGCCGGCCGCCCCAGGTCAGGTTGGGCAGGATCGACAGCATCGCGGTCGACACGATCTTGCCCTCGCACTCGGCCCCGAAAAGCGATGTGCCCGGCATGGCGAGGATCTCGTAGAGGATCGCCTCGCCCTCGGCCCCGTCCGGCACGGGATGCTCGCTCAGGTGGCTGAGAAGCGCGTGCAGGTCGGGAAAATCGTAACGAGACAGGTCGCGCACGCGGGGCATGGCCTCGGTTAACATGACATCCTCCCTGATGTGGCGCACAGCGTCCGCCCTTCTCGGCGTGAGGTCAAGGGCGGGGTTCCCCGCTCAATGTCCGAAAGTATCGGCGTCGAGCGCGTCCGGATCTGGGCGATCCAGCGCGTCCAGCGCCCGCATTTCGGCCGCGGTGAGTTCGAAATCGAACACATCGAGGTTCTCGGCCTGCCGGGTCGGGTCGGAGGATTTCGGCACCGGGACATGGCCCGATTGCACGTGCCAGCGCAGCACGACCTGCGCCGGTGTCTTGCCGTGCGCCACGGCGGCGGCCGTGATGGCCGGTTCGGACAGCAGGTCGCCCCCGCGCCCGATCGGGCTCCACGCCTCGGTCAGGATGCCGTGCTCCCGGTGCAGCGCCACTTCTTCAGGGCGCAGGTGGTAAGGATCGAGCTGGATCTGGTTCACCGCCGGGGTGAACCCCGCCTCAAGGAGGTCGGCCATGTGGTGCGGCTTGAAGTTCGACACGCCGGCCGCGCGCACGAGCCCCGCCTCGACCAGCCGGGTGATGCCGTCGAAAGCCTCGACATAGGTGCCCTGGTCCGGGTTCGGCCAGTGGATGAGCAGAAGGTCGATGTAATCGAGCCCCAGCCGCTTCAGGCTGGCTTCGCAGGCTTTGCGCGCCCCGTCCACGCTGTGCCAGTCCTTGTTGAACTTCGTCGTGACGAAAAGCTGGTCGCGCGGCACGCCGGAGGCCTTGATCCCCTCGCCCACGCCGACCTCGTTGCCGTAGTTCTCGGCCGTGTCCACCAGCCGGTAGCCCAGCTTCAGGGCTGAGGCGACGGCACGCGCGGCCTCGTCATCCGTCATCGGCCAGGTGCCGAGACCCAGCCGGGGCATCGCCACGCCGTTGTTGAGCATGGTGGTCGGGACGAGATGGGGGGCGTCGGGCATGGGGGCCTCCGGGTTCACTGGTGACTTTACCATCACCGACCTATGCCCCCTGCCGCCCGGATCAACCCGTGTGCCTATCAGGCGTTGAGTTTTTCCTCGAGCTCGCGCGCCCAGGTCGAGATCGTGCCGGCCCCCAGGCAGACGACGATGTCGCCCTCCCGCGCCTCGGCCTTCACGAGGTCCACGAGGTCGGACTGCGTGCCGATCGCGTGGGCGTGCCGGTGGCCGTGGTTGGTGAGACCGGCGACCAGGTCGTCGCGCGTCGCACCCGGGATCGGGTCCTCGCCTGCGGCATAGACATCGGCGATGCCCACGACGTCGGCCTCGTTGAAACAGGTGCAGAAATCTTCGAACAACGTATGCAGACGCGTGTAGCGGTGCGGCTGGTGCACCGCGATCACCCGGCCCTTAACCGCCTGGCGCGCGGCCTTGAGTACCGCCGCGATCTCGACCGGGTGGTGGCCGTAATCGTCGATGATCGGCACGCCGTTCCACAGCCCCACGCGGGTGAAGCGGCGGTTCACGCCCCCGAAGGCGGCGAGCGCGTCGCGGATCTCGGCCCCCTTCATGCCCAGGTGGCGGGCCACCGCCACGGCGGCCAGCGCGTTGGACACGTTGTGGTCGCCCGGCATGGGCAGCGTGCAGCCCTCGATCCGGGTGTCGGGAAGCACGATGTCGAAATGCGCGACGCCCGCGTCGTAGTGCAGGTTCACCGCGCGCACGTCGGCCTGGGCGTTGAAACCGAAGGTCATCACGCGACGGTCGGTGATCTTGCCCACCAGCGTCTGCACGTCCGGGTCGTCGGTGCAGCAGACCGCGAGGCCGTAGAAGGGGATGTTCGACACGAAGTCGTAGAACCCCTGGTGCAGCGCTTCTTCGGTGCCCCAGTGGTCCATGTGCTCGGGGTCGATGTTGGTCACGATCGCCACGGTCGCGGGCAGGCGGTTGAAGGTGCCGTCGCTTTCGTCGGCTTCGACCACCATCCATTCGCCCTGACCCATGCGGGCGTTCGAGCCGTAGGCGTGGATGATGCCGCCGTTGATCACGGTCGGGTCGATCCCGCCGGAGACGAGAAGCTCGGCGACCAGCGTGGTGGTCGTCGTCTTGCCGTGCGTGCCGGCCACGGCGATGTTCGACTTCAGCCGCATGAGCTCGGCCAGCATCTCGGCGCGGCGCACTACCGGCAGACCGCGGGCGCGCGCGGCGTCGAGCTCGGGGTTGCCGGGCTTGATCGCGGACGAGATCACAACGACCTCCGCGCTCTCGAGGTTCTCGGCCGTCTGGCCGATGAAGATCTCGGCACCCAGCCCCGCAAGCCGCTGGGTGATCGGCGAGGTCTTCAGGTCGGAGCCCTGCACCCGATAGCCGTGGTTGAGAAGCACCTCGGCGATCCCCGACATGCCGATGCCGCCGATCCCCACGAAGTGGATCGCCCCCATTTCGGTGGGGAGTTTCGTCGCCGCTGCGTTCATCGCCTGTCCCTTTGTTCTTGCGTGTCGTCGTCAGGCCAGCGTGTGACCGTAGGCCAGCGCCTCGACCATGTCGGCCAGTGTCTGCGCCGCCTCGGGCTTGCCCGTCGACAGGCTGGCGCGGGCCATCTGCAGGGCGCCGTCCGGATTGTCCAGCACGCTGGCGACGTGTTCGGCCAGCATGGCGGGATTCAGCTGGCGCTCCGGGATGCGGATCGCCCCGCCCGCGTCGACCAGCGCCTGCGCGTTCGCGGCCTGGTGGTCGGCGGTGGCGTAGGGGTACGGGATCAGGATCGCAGGGCGTCCCACGACCGAGAGATCCGCGACCGACGAGGCGCCCGAGCGGCTGATCACCAGCTGCGCCTCGGCCATGCGGCGCGGCACGTCGCTGAAGAACGGCTCCACCTCGGCACGGATACCGTGTTCGTCGTAGAAGGCGCGCACCCGCTCGCCATCCTCGTCGCGCGCCTGGTGCGCGACCGTGATGTGGCGGCGCAGCCCGTCGGGCAGCGCGGCGAGCGCCGGGGGCACGTTGTCGGACAGCGCACGCGCGCCCTGCGACCCGCCGATCACCAGCACGTTCATCGGGTAGTCGCCCGGCGGGATGTATGCCGCCCCGGCCCGTTCGAGTACCGCACCACGCACGGGATTGCCGACGTGAAGCGCCTGCACCCCC
Source organism: Maritimibacter harenae (assembly GCF_009882975.1). Lineage (GTDB taxonomy): Bacteria > Pseudomonadota > Alphaproteobacteria > Rhodobacterales > Rhodobacteraceae > Maritimibacter > Maritimibacter harenae. The sequence goes on along the minus strand of NZ_WTUX01000011.1, from coordinate 143,608 downwards.
TCCGGGATCGGCCGCGTGGGCCAGGTGCCGCAGGCCAGCGCGGTCACGCGCTTGGCGAAGAGCTTGTTCACCGTGCCCAGCACGCCGTTCTGTTCATGGATCATGCGCGGGATGCGCAGGAGCGTGGCCGCCGTGAGCGCCGGGATCGACGGGTAGCCGCCGAAACCAACCACGGCCTTCGGCCGGTCGCCCAGCATCCGAAGCGTCGCACCGATCACGCCGCCAAGCACCCGGAACGGGACCACCGCCCTGGCCAGCGGTCCGCCTCGCGCGAAGGTCGCCGAGGCGCGCTGTTCGATCTCGACGGCGTTCGGGAAGCCGCCCGCGTAGCGCGCGCCGCGCGCATCCGTCGACAGCTTCACGCGCCAGCCGCGTGCCAGAAGGGTTTCGGCAAGCGCCTGCGCCGGGAACATGTGGCCCCCGGTGCCGCCCGCCGCGATCACCGCGAGCGGTGCCTCGTTCGTCATCAATGGCCTCTTGCTCTGAGGAAGTCCTCGATCCGTCCCTGGGGCCGGTAGCGGGTGAACGCGATCAGCATCCCCGCCGCGATGCCGGTCGCGATCAGCGACGAGCCCCCGTAGCTCACGAAAGGTAGCGTCATCCCCTTGGCGGGCAAGAGGCGCACCGCCACGCCCATGTTGATGAGCGCTTGCACGCCGAACATGGCCGCAAGCCCCGTGCCGGCGAGCCGGATGAACGGGTCACGCTCGTTGATGAGGCGGAGGAACGAGCGCACGACGACGGTTGCGTAGAGCGCGATGATCAGGAGGACGAGGATGAGGCCGTATTCCTCGGCCGCGACCGCGATGATGAAATCGGTATGCGCGTCGGGCAGCGACCACTTCACCTGACCCTCGCCCACGCCGACGCCGAAGAACCCGCCCTCGCGGATCGCGTTGGTGGCGAAGCCCAGCTGCGTGTTGGGGTCGACCTGCGGGTTCAGGAAGCCGTCGATGCGGCGCGCGAAGTGCTCGGAGTTCTGGTAGAAGGCGAAACCCGAAGCCACGACCACCGCCGCCGCCCCCACGATCAGGATGTAGGGTGCGCCCGCGAGGAAATACATCACGCCCCAGGCGAAGAGGATCAGCGCGGATTGCCCGAAATCGGGCTGCACGGCGAGAAAGCCCACCAGCACCAGCGTGAGGATCAGCGACATCGACTTGCCCGGCGGGCCTTGGATCTCCTGGCTCGCCGCCATCAGCCAGGCGACCATCACCACGTAGAAGGGCTTCATGAACTCGGAGGGCTGGAACGAGGCGAAGCCGAGCGAATACCACCGCACCGCCCCCTTGCCGAAGTCCGTGCCCAATGCGGGCAGAAGCGCGATCGCCACGAAGGCGCCGATGAAGCCCAGCACCGCAAGGCGACGCACCATCACCGGCGACATCATCGTCGTGGCGAACATGGCGATGAAGGCCACCACCCCGAACATGACCTGCCGCTCCACGTAGTAGAACGGCTCGAGCCCGTTGCGCTGCGCCAGCGGCGGCGAGGCCGCCAGCCCCAGGAGGATGCCGATCGCGAAGAGCAAAAGGATGCAGGAAACCGACCACTTGTCGATCGTGCGCCACCAGCGGGGAAGGATCGGATCCTTCGCCTGCCGCGGCGCCGCGCCATAAACCATTTCGGTCATGAGAAACCGCCCGATACTGCCTCAAAACGCCCGGTTTGTCCGGGTCTGCGCTCACTCTAACGCGAAACGCTCGCCCTGAGAAGGTGCGATCACGTCACGGGCCGACGCGGATTACCGGCAGGTGCGCGGGCGCACCTGACCTGCCTCTTTCAGCTTGCCGATGCCGGCGGGTACATGCGGATAGAGCGCCGTATGGGGCGGATCACGACGCGGCAGGATACCCGGGAGCCTGCACAGGTGGTTCCAGTAGATGTCCTGCACCTTTACGTAATCCGGGTGGTGATCGGGCCGCGCTGGCGTGTATTGCGGCCTCAGGGTGTAGTCCCCGTTCGCGATGTCGCTCAGCTCTTCGAACACGTCGATCACCGGCATGTGGCGCGCCGTCCGTTTCACGAGGGCATGGTAGAGGCGTCCCATCTCCTGGTCGGGAAGCTGGGGCGCATCGGAAAACCGCGACCAGTACGAGGCAGGCAGCTTCGGAAGAGGTCCCACGAAAACCACGTGTATCCGGCGAAACCCCTGCTGTTCCAGAACCCGGCGCGCATTGCGCAATCCGGCCACGGCGGGCCGGATGATGCGTTCGTCGCGCATGAGGCGAAATCCGCGGCGGAAATGGCGCGCGATGAAGTAGGCATCCACGCCGCCGAAGGTGAGAAACACGGTGGCATTGCGCGGCAAGGTCCGCGTGGCCATCGCAAGGTAGCCGTCATGGTCCTCGTGGCGAAGCCCCCGCGCGCTCCACCCTCCAGCCCAGACCGGATGGTAGTCGGGGTTGTCTCCGAAGATGTAGTCGAAGAGCTCGGCCCCGCTCGAGCCGATGGCGATCACGGGGCGTGGCGTGGTGGGAGATGAATCTGAAATCGAAACAATAGGCATGGAAATGCAGGGACTAGATAATCGGCCCAGTATGGCCGCCGTCAGCCGGCTTGGGAAGCGGCTTGACCCGTGAACGATCGGCGTTCGCCGATGCGACGGCGCAGCGCAGTTAGCGGCAGGTGCGCGGCCGCACCTGCCCTGCCTCTTTCAGATTCCGGATCGCGCTTGGCGTGCGAGGGTAAAGCGCCGTATGGGGCGGGTCGCGGCGCGGCAGGATCCCCGGGAGCGTCTTGATGCGGTCCCAGACGATGTCCTGCGTCGCGATGTAGTCCGGGTGGTGGTCCGGCTCAGTACGCGCGTATTCCGGGCGCAACTGGTAATCGCCACTCCGGGCATCGCTCAAGTCATCGAGCAGGTCGATGACCGGCATATGCTCCGCCGCACGTTTCGCGATCCGGTAATACAGATGCGCCCGCTGCTCGTCCGGAAGCTGGGGTGCAGCCGATCGATCAGCCCAATAAGCGGGTGGCAAACGCGGCACCGGACTCGCAAACACGGCGTGGACGTGGCGAAACCCCTTCTTCCGAAGGAAGCGGCGCGCCTGCCGTAGGCCCTCGACCGCCGGACCGATGATGTCTTCTTCACCAATCCAGGGCCTTGCGCGGCGCTGGTGGCGGAAGACGAAATTCGCGTCAACGCTTCCGAAGACCAGGAATACGGTCGATCGTTTCGGCAAATCCCGCGTGATCTTGTCCAGGTATCCGCCCTTTTCCTCGCGCCTCAGCCCCCGCGCGCTCCATCCACCGGCCCACAGCGGGTGATATTCCGGATTGTCCCCGAAGATGTAGTCGAAGAGCTCGGTCTGGCTGGAACCGATGGCGATCACCGGGCGGGGCCGCGTGCGGTGTCCCAGGAGGGACGGCAAATTCGGAAAAAGGGTCATCGTGAAACGAATACAGCGCAATCAGGGAAGACGAGGTCAAAACGGCGTTTGTCGCGCCCGTTTGGATGCGGCGCGGTCCATGCCCAGCCGGCGCTCACGCCAGATGATGAGGATGCCCGCGGCGATCACGATGGCCGCGCCGAGAAGCGTGGTGCGCGTCGGCACCTCGTCGAAGAACGCCATGCCCAGGGCCGTCGCGAAGAAGAGCGAGGCGTAGTCGAAGGGGGCCACCACCGAAGCCGGGGCAAAGCGGTAGGCGGAGGAGAGCATCCCCTGCCCCGCGCCCCCGATCAGCCCGCATGCGACGAGCAGGACCAGGTCCTGGCCGCCCGGGATCACCCAGCCGAAGGGCAACGTGGCGAGCGAGATGAGCGTCGAGGAGAACGAGAAGTAGAGCGCCACCGTCGCGGGCCGCTCCGTCGCCACCAGCCGGCGCACCTGCACCTGGGCAAGTGCTGCGGCCAGCGCGGAGGCGATCATGATCGCCGCCCCCAGCGCCTCGGTCGCCCCGGCATCATTCAGCGACGTGAGCCGAGGGTAGAGCACCACGAGCACGCCGATCAGCCCCAGCACGACCGCCGACAGGCGAAAGAGCCTCAGCCGCTCGCCCAGGATGATCGCCGCGAGGATCGTGATGAAGAGGGGCGTCGCGTATTGCAGCGTCGTCACCTCCGGCAGCGGCAGGAGCGTGAGCGCGGTGAACATCAGCCCCATCGCCGTGGTCCCGATCACGCCGCGCCACAGGTGGCCGAAGGGGCGCGATGTGCGCACGCCTTCGCTGAGCTGACCCACGAAGGCGAGCCAGCCGATCATGATCGGCACGGCGAAGAGCGAGCGGAAAAAGACGATTTCGCCGGTCGGCACGCGCCCGTCCGTGCCCTTGATGAGCGCGCCCATGACGGTGAAGCACAGCACCGCGCCGATCTTGAGCGAGATGCCCAGGCCGATACGGTTGGGACTATGCGCCAAGGGCGGCCCGGACCCGCGCGACGAAATCGTCGCCGCGCTGCTCGAAGTTGTCGTACTGGTCGAAGCTCGCCGCGGCCGGGGCGAGGAGCACCGTGTCGCCCGGCGCGGCCTCGGACATGGCGGCGGCCACGGCGACCTGCATCTCGGTGCAGACCTCGGCCTCGACATCGCCCAGGTCGCGCGCGAACGCCTCGGCCTCGCGCCCGATGACATAGGCTTTCGTCACGTTGGCGAGCCCGGGGGCCAGCGCGGCAAGCCCGCCCTCCTTCTGAAGCCCGCCCACGATCCAGCGGATGTTGTCGAAGGCCATCAGCGCCTTCAGCGCGGCGTCCACGTTGGTGGCCTTGCTGTCGTTCACGTAGCGCACGCCATTGGCCTCGGCCACGATCTGCGAGCGGTGCGGCAGGCCCGCGAAGCTCGCGAAGCCCTGCTCGACCACCTTGGGAGACAGCCCCAGCGTGCGGCAGGCGGCGTAGGCCGCGCAGGCGTTCTGGTGATTGTGGGTGCCCGGAAGCGCCGGGACCGCGCGCAGGTCGATCGCGCCCACCTGCTTGCCCTTGCGCGTCTCGGACAGGAACCCCTTGCGGGCGTGGACCAGCCAGCCGGGGCCTGTGAGCTTTTCGTTGACCGAAACGCGGATCACCCGGTCGTCGCCAGGCCCCATCGCGAGTTGCCCGGCGAGGAACAGCCCCTCGGGCTCATCCACGCCGATCACCGCGCGGTCCGGCCCACCCTCGGCGAAGAGCCTCCGCTTGGCGGCGAAATAGCCCCCCAGCCCGCCGTGCCGGTCGAGATGATCGGGCGTCAGGTTGGTGAAGACGGCCACGTCGGGCGTCAGAGCGCGGGCGAGTTCGGTCTGGTAGCTCGACAACTCCAGCACGATCAGCTCGCCGTCGCGCGGCGGGTCGAGGTCGAGCACCCCGCGCCCGATGTTGCCGGCAAGCTGCGTGGGGCGCCCGGCGGCCTCCAGCACGTGATGGATGAGCGCGGCCGTGGTCGACTTGCCGTTCGAGCCGGTCACGGCGATCACGCGCGGCGGCTGGTCCATCTCGTCCCATTCGCCGGAGCCCAGAGAGCGGAAGAACAGCCCGATGTCGTTGTCGACCGGGATGCCCGCGTGCAGGGCCCGCAGGATGTGGCGGTTGGGCTCGGGGTAGAGGTGCGGGATACCGGGGCTGGTGATCAGCGCTGCGACGCCGTCGAAGGCCTCGCGCCGGGTGAGATCGTGGAGCGTGAGCCCGGCCGCCTCGGCCCGGGCGCGCGCCTCGGCGCCGTCGTCCCAGCACAGGGGCGTCGCCCCGCCGGCCGCCAGCGCATGCGCCGTGGCAAGCCCGGACCGGCCCAGGCCAAGAACGGCGACCCTTTCGCCTTCGTATCCGCGCACCGGGATCATGGCACCCTCATGTTGGTTCGCGAGATTGGTATCTCGCGGTGTCGCGATTGGCCAGAGGCGGCGAGGTCCCACACGGACATCGCGGTGACATCATTCGAAGATTTCCCCGGCCCCCGCCCCGGCGCCGCAAGCCGAATTCGTGGCGCGAATCCGGGGCGATTTCCGCGTCGTTCAGCGCAGTTTCAGCGTGGCGAGCCCGATCAGCGCGAGGATCAGGGAGATGATCCAGAACCGGATCACGATCTGCGGCTCGGCCCAGCCCCGTTTCTCGAAATGGTGGTGGATCGGGGCCATCAGGAACACCCGTTTGCCGGTGCGCCGGAAATAGAGCACCTGGATGATGACCGACAGCGCCTCCACGACGAAAAGCCCGCCGACGATGCCAAGCACCAGTTCGTGCTTCATCGCCACCGCCATGGCGCCCAGCGCGCCGCCCAGGGCGAGAGACCCGGTGTCGCCCATGAAGACCGCGGCCGGCGGCGCGTTGTACCACAGGAAGCCCAGCCCCCCGCCGACGAGCCCGGCGACGAAGATCAGAAGCTCACCGGTGCCCGGGACGTAGTGCACTTCGAGGTATTCCGTGAAGTCGACCCGGCCCACGGCATAGGCGATCACGCCCAGCGTCGCGGCGGCGATCATGACCGGCATGATGGCGAGCCCGTCGAGCCCGTCGGTGAGGTTCACCGCATTGGCCGCGCCCACCATGATGAACATCCCCACCGGGAGGAAGAAGAGCCCGAGATTGAGAAGCAGGTCCTTGAGCACCGGGAAGGCGAGCCGTCCGCTCAGCGGGTCGGGGTGCAGCGACATCAGCACCCAGGACGCGGCGAGCGCGATGATCCCCTCGAGGAGCAGGCGCATCTTGCCGGACAGCCCCGCGTAATTGTCGTTCTTGGCGATCTTGTTGTAATCGTCGGCGAAGCCGATCATCCCGTAGCTCAGCGTCACGCCGAGCACGACCCAGACGAAGCCGTTGTCGAGCCGCGCCCACAGGAGCGTCGACACCGTGATCGCCCCCAGGATCAACGCCCCGCCCATCGTCGGCGTGCCCGCCTTCGACTGAAGGTGCCCTTCGGGGCCGTCGGCACGGATCGGCTGGCCATTTCTTTGCCTGTTTTTCAACAGGTTGATCAGCGGCCGTCCGAACAGGAAGCCGAAGATGAGGGCCGTGAAAAAGGCGCCGCCGGCGCGGAAGGTGATGTAGCGAAACAGGTTGAAGATGTCGCCGCCATCTGACAATTCGGCCAGCCAATAAAGCATCGGATGCGTCCCTCGTAATCAGGTTGCCTGCGGATGGCCCAGTTTTCTGACCGCGTCAACCACGCGCGAAACCCGGCTTCCCTTGGACCCTTTCACCAGCAGCACGTCGCCGGCATCGATCAGGTGATGCGCCTCGGCGCAGAGCGCGTCGGCGGTTTCGGACCAGCGGCCCTGCTTCTGGGCCGGAAGCGAGTCCCAAAGGTGCTTCATCAGCGGGCCCACGCAATGGACCAGGTCGACCTGGGCCATCGCGGACAACCCCGCGAGCTCTTCGTGGAGGGCGACCTCCTTCGGCCCGAGTTCCAGCATGTCACCCAGCACCGCCACCCGCCGGCCACGCGAAATCCGCCCCACGCCGTCGTCGGGCCGCGTGGCGACCAACACCTCGAGCGCGGCGGCGATCGAGGTCGGGTTGGCGTTGAAGGCGTCGTCGATCAGCACCACGTGCTCCTGCTCGACGGGGTCGAGCCAGACCGTCTCGCGCGTGCCGCGACCGGTGGGCGGCTCCCAGGTGGACAGGTCGCGCGCGGCCAGGGTGACGTCCGCGCCGAGCGCGCCCACCGCGCCCAGAACCGCGACGGCGTTCATCGCGAAATGGCGGCCGGGCGAGCCGAGGCGCACCAGGTGCGACATCTCTCCGGCATCGATACGTGCCACGGTCGCCGCGTCGGTGAGCTCGAGATGGGCAAGCCGGATCGCGTCGCCCGGTTCGGTGCCGAAGGTTTCGACCCGTTCGGCACGCGCCTCGGCCTCGGCCATCAGGATCGGGGTCGTGTCGAGCCCGGCGGGCACCAGCGCGATGCCCCCCGGCTCGAGCCCCTGGTAGATCGCGGCCTTCTCCTGCGCGATGCCCGCCACGTTGTCGAACGCTTCCAGGTGGACGGCCGCGACGGTGGTGACCAGCGCCACGTGCGGGCGGGCCAGCCGGGTGAGCGGGGCGATTTCGCCGGGATGGTTCATGCCGATCTCGATCACCGCGAACTCGGTGTCGCGGGGCATCCGCGCCAGCGTGAGCGGCACGCCCCAGTGGTTGTTGTAACTTGCCTCGGCCGCGTGGCAGCGTCCTTGCCGGTCCAGCACGGTGGCGAGCATTTCCTTGGTCGACGTCTTGCCGACGGACCCGGTGACGGCCACCACGCGGGCATCGGTGCGCGCGCGGCCGGCGGCTCCGAGCCGTTCGAGGGCTGTGAGCACGTCGTCGACAACCAGAAGCGGGGCATTTTCGGGAATACCCTCGGGGATGCGCGAGACCATCGCGGCCCCTGCCCCCTTGGCCAGCGCGTCCGCGACGAAATCGTGACCGTCGCGCTCGGCCTTCAGCGCCACGAAGAGGTCGCCGGGGGCCAGCGTGCGCGTGTCGATCGATACGCCGCGGGCCGACCAGTCGCCCCTGGCGTTGCCGCCAGTGGCCTCGGCCGCCTCGGCGGCAGTCCACAAGCTCATGCCAACCGGCCCTCGAGCGCTGCGACCGCGACCGAGGCCTGCTCGGCATCGTCGAAAGGCAGCACGTCCTCGCCCACGATCTGGCCGGTCTCGTGGCCCTTGCCCGCGATCAGGAGCGCGTCGCCCGGCTCGAGCATGTCGACACCGCGCAGGATCGCCTCGGCCCGGTCGCCGTATTCGTTGGCGTCGGGGCAGCCTTCCATCACCATCGCGCGGATGGCGGCGGGGTCCTCGGTGCGCGGGTTGTCGTCGGTGACGATCACCACGTCGGCGTAGTCGGCGGCCGCCTTGCCCATGAGCTTGCGCTTGCCGGTGTCACGGTCGCCGCCGGCGCCGAAGACGACGACGAGCTTGCCCATCGCGTGCGGGCGCAGCGCCTCGAGCGCGGTGGCCAGCGCGTCGGGCGTGTGGGCATAATCCACGAAGACCGCCGCCCCGTTGTCACGGCGCGCGGCCAGTTGCATGCGCCCGCGCACGGTGGTGAGCGACGGGAAGGTGGAGAACACCTCTTCCGGCGTCGACCCCGACGCGATGGCGAGCCCGGCGGCGACCAGCACGTTCTCCGCCTGGAACCCGCCGATGAGGTCGAGCTGCGTGGTCTGCGGTCGACCGTTGTAGAGAAAGCGGATCTGCTGGCCGGTGGTGTGGTAGCGCTGCGAGGTGAGTTGCAGGGTGCAATCCTCGGTGCGCCCGATCGAGATCACCTCCTGCCCGCGGGCGACCGCGATCTCTTCCATCTCGCGCCCGCGCGGATCGTCGACGTTGATCACCGCGACCCCGTCGTCGGGCAGGACGCGGTTGAAGAGCCGCGCCTTGGCGTTGAAGTATTCCTCGAAGCTCGCGTGGTAGTCGAGGTGATCCTGCGAGAAGTTTGTGAAGCCCGCCGCGGCCAGGTGCACACCCTCGAGCCGGCGCTGGTCCAGCCCGTGGGACGAGGCTTCCATCGCCACGTGCGTGACGCCCGCCTCGGCCATGTCGGCCAGCAGGCGGTGCAGCGTGATCGGCTCCGGCGTCGTGTGGGCCGAGGGTGCGGAATAGGCCCCTTCCACCCCGGTGGTGCCGAGGTTCGCGGCCTGCAGGCCGAGCTCGGTCCAGATCTGGCGCGTGAAGGTGGCGACCGAGGTCTTCCCGTTCGTGCCGGTCACCGCGACGATGGTTTCGGGTTGCACGCCGAACCAGAGCGCGGCGGCAAAGGCCAGGGCCGCGCGCGGATCCTGGGTGACCACGAGGGCCGCGTCCGACTCGGCCAGCACATCGGCGGCAATCCGCGCGCCCTCGGGATCGGTGAGGATCGCGGCGGCGTCCATGCGCAGCGCGTACTGGATGAATTCCGCGCCATGCATCTTCGCGCCGGGAAGGGCCGCGAACAGGTGGCCCGGCTCGACGTTGCGGCTGTCGACGGAAAGTCCCGTGATTTCAACATCCCGGCCACCCTGCGCCTGAAGGCCCAGCGCGGTGAGAGAAAGCGTGTTCTGCGTCGGCATGATCCCCCCGGGGACAAGCTCAGTTAGATGTGAGTGTTACACCCATCTGCGCGTCGGGTTCAATCTCCGGGCGGAGCCCGAGAAGGGGGGCGGTGCGGCGGATGATCTCGGCCGCGACGGGAACGGCGGTGTAGCCGGCCGTGCGCCGCGCCTCGTTCAGGATCGAGACGACGGGCTCGTCGAGCGTCACGACGAGGATGTATTTCGGATCATGCGCCGGGAAGACGCTGGCGAAGGTGGCGATCACCTTCTCGTCGTAGTAACCGCCCTGCGGCTTGGGCTTGTCGGCGGTGCCGGTCTTGCCGCCCACCGCGTAGCCCTCGACCTCGGCGAAGGAAGCCGTGCCGTCGTCATCCGACACCACGAGGCGCAGCATCTGGCGCGCGATGTCCGACGTGTCCTTGCGCACCACGCGCGGCCCCGGCTGCACGGGCCCCGTGCGCACCAGCGTCGGCTTGACCATCGTGCCACCGTTGAGGAGCGAGGCATAGGCGGTCGCCAGGTGCAGCGGGCTGGCTGAGATGCCGTGGCCGTAGGAGATCGTCATCGTCGACAGCTCGGACCAGTTCGACGGCAGGAGCGGCTTGATGCCGGAGGCCTCGGACAGCTCGATGTCGGTGGGCCGCGTCAGCCCGAGCCGTTCGAGGAAGGCGCGCTGGCGATCGGCCCCGATCTGCTGGGCGATGCGCGCGGTCCCGATGTTGGAGCTGCGCACGATCACGTCGGTCACCGACAGTTCGGGTCCGTAGTCGTGGAAGTCGCGGATGCGGAACTTGCCCCAACGGATCGGCCCCTGCGTGTCGACCATCGTGTCGGGGGCCACGAGCCCCAGTTCGAGCGCCTGGGCGGCGGCGAAGATCTTGTAGGTCGAGCCCAACTCGTAGACCCCCTGCACCGCGCGGTTGAAGAGCGGGCTGTCGGACGGGTCGCCCTTGACCAACGGGTTGGGCCGGTCATTCGGGTCGAAATCGGGGAGCGAGGCCATCGAGACGATCTCGCCGGTGCGCGCGTCCATCATGATCGCGGTCGCGCCCTTGGCGTTCATCACCTGCATGCCGCCGGCCAGCACCCGCTCGACGGCGGCCTGCACGGAAAGGTCGAGGGTGAGCATCAACGGCTCGCTCGCGCGCGCCGGGTCGCTCAGCCGATCCTCGAAGAAGAGCTCGATGCCCGCGACGCCCTTGAGCTCGGCCGCGCGCACCGCCTGTTCGCCGAAGCGTGCGCCGCCCAGGATATGCGAGGCGACGGGGCCGTTGGGGTAGAGCCGCATCTCGCGCGGCCCGAACAGAAGGCCGGGCTCGCCGATGTCGTGCACGGCCTGCTTCTGCTCCGGGCTGATGCGCGGCTTGATCCACAGGAACGTGCGCTTGCCGGTGAACTGCTTGCGCAGCTTCTCGGCATCGAGATCGGGAAAGATGCGCGCAAGCTCGGTCGCCGCGCGCTCGGGCTCGATCATGTTGCGCGGCTCGGCGTAGAGCGAATGGGTGACCAGGTTGGTGGCCAGCAGCCGCCCCTTGCGGTCGACGATGTCGGCGCGCGTGGCGGTGATCTCCGCGCCCGAAACTTCGGCACGCGGCTCGGTCGGGACCGAGGTGGACAGGGACCCCATCCGGACGCCCACGACGATGAAGGCGCAGAAGAACATCGCGGCCAGCACCACGAGCCGCCCCTCGGCACGAAGGCGCGCGGTGTCGCGCATATCCTCGTGCCGGCGCTGGCGGTTGGCGCGTTCGATCGCGTCCGGGTCGCCCCCCTTCTCGCGGGCCTCGAGGATACGGGCAAGCGGGCGCAGGGGCACACGGGTCATGGCCGGGTCTCCACGTCTTGGATGTCGGACAGTTCGTTGTCGAGCCGGGCCTGCACGTCGATGCCTTCGTCCTCGGGCAGAAGCGGCAGGGTGTCGGGCGGCTCCGGGTAGGCCACCTGGTCGACGCGGCCGAACTGCTCGGGCGCCAGCGGCAGGAGGCCCAGGCGGTCGAAATTCAGCTCGGCCAGGTCGCGCAGGCGGTCGGGGCGGTTGAGATAGGCCCATTCGGCGCGCAGCACGACGAGCCTTTCGCGCATGTGGGCGATGTCGCGTTGCAGGTCCTCGACGTCATCGAGCGCCGCCTGTGTCTTGTAGTTCTCGACGTAGGCCCAATAGCCCAGTGCCATCACCGCCAGCGTCGCAAGGATCTGGAGGGCCGATCTCAGCATCACTCACCCCCTGAATGCCGGGGCCGGAAGGCCCAGTTTGGAACGATCGGTGCGCTCTGCAGGCGCATCGGTGCGGGTCGCGACGCGCAGGCGCGCCGAGCGCGCGCGCGGGTTCTCCTTCAGCTCGTCCTCGTCCGGGCCGATGGCGCGCTTGGGCGTCAGGGTGAAGCGCGGATCGTGCGCCTCGAGCGCGGGCGCATGGCGCGAGCCGCCGCCGCCGGTCGAAGCCGCCAGTTGCAGGAACCGCTTCACCACCCGATCCTCGAGCGAATGGAAGGTCACCACCGCGAGCTTGCCACAGGGCTTCAGCGCGCGCTCGGCGGCCTCCAGCCCCTCGGCCAACTGGGCGAATTCGTCGTTCACGGCGATGCGGATCGCCTGGAAGCTGCGGGTCGCCGGATGGCTTTGCCCCGGCTTCGGGCGCGGCAGGCATTTCTCAATGACTTCAGCAAGTTGCGCGGTTGTCTTGAACGGCTCTGCCGCCCGCGTGCGCACGATCTGGCGCGCGATGCGGCGCGCCGCGCGCTCTTCGCCGTAATGGTAGAGAATGTCGGCCAGCTCTTCCTCGCCGGCCTCGTTCACGAGATCGGCGGCCGACGGCCCCTCCTGGCTCATGCGCATGTCGAGCGGGCCCTCGCGGGTGAAGGAAAACCCGCGTTCGGCCAGGTCGAGCTGCATGGAGGAGACGCCGAGGTCGAGCACCACGCCGTCGACCGGCGCGCCCGCGATCTCGTCCATCTCGGAAAAGGTGCCCAGGCGCAGGTCGATCTTGCCGTCGAAATCGCCGATCCAGCCTGACGCCATTTCGTGTGCGAGCGGGTCGCGGTCGATGCCGATGACCTTGTCCGCCCCCGCCTCGACCAGCCCGCGGGCATAGCCGCCCGCCCCGAAGGTGCCGTCGATCCAGGTGCCCGTGACCGGGGCCACTGCGCTCAGAAGCGGGCGCAGCAGGACCGGGATATGCGGAGCGTTTGCGGCGGCGGCAGCGGCCATCATTCTTCGTCGTCCATATCAAGCAGTTCGGCGATATCCATGTCGGGATCGAGATCCGCGAACATCTCTTCGTGGCTCTTCTCGACTTCGCCGTAGGTGTCGGGGTGCCAGATCTGGAACGTGTCGCCCGCGCCCACGAACTGCGCCTCGCCGTCGAGGCCGATCTTGGCGCGCAGGTCGGCGGGGAGCACGATGCGGCCGGTGTCGTCCACCGACATCGTCTGCGACCCGTCGTAGTAGACCCGCTCCAGCATGCGGCGGCGCGGCGAACCGCGCTTGAGTCTGGAAATCTTCTCGTTCACTTCCGCGATCGCGTCCATCGAGTAGCACTCGAGGAATTCGCGGCGGGGGTCGCCGAAGACGATCACGAAACGGGGGGCTTCACCTGCGGGGCGCTCGGGGTCACGCTGGGCGATCACGGAACGGAAACCGGACGGGATCGAGACCCGCCCTTTCGCGTCAACCTTGTGACGCCCGCCCTTTCTGAACACCTCGGCCACGTCGCGCGGCTCCTATCTGTCCCTTGCCTTCACCGTCATCCCGGCCCCGGAACGAAAACGACGGATCGAGCTGCTGCCACTGCTCAATCCGCCGCCCTCGTCCCATCTCTGGGTTCGTCCGATCACGTGCGCCACCTGGGGGGATGTCTGCTCGCGAACGCGTCGGATCTCTTTATTCCGATGAAGCGGGGTGCCTGTATGAAACCTGACTTGGGAGTTGTTTCTGGGGTTCTTTTCGCCCCGTTTGTTCCCGTCTCATCGTGTGATTAATGATTGCCATGGGAATTCGTGGGAAACAACCCCTTTCTATGGGAATTGCCTACCAGATGTTGTTCCCGACCCCCTTGGAAATCAAGGTTTTGACGGATCAAAACGGGAACGAACCGGCCGATATTGCGCGCCCTATAATTCCCATCACTAGATATAGTGAGATGAATTTTTTCGCGGGTCGGGAAGATTTTTTCCGGGAATATCCGGGAACCGGCGGCCAGATGCCGGAAAATCAGGTGCGATTCAACCGATTTCCAGCGGATTCCCGCGAAAATCGCTGATTTGATTCGTGTGATTTGGCGTGAGTTCCATGAAATCCCATGCGCGAGCCGCGATCAGGCAGCGGTGGGGCGGTTTCCCATGCCGTCCCGGACAAAAGAGAGGCCGGGCGCGGAGTGCACTCCGGCCCGGCCCTGTCCGTATCGTTGTCCCGGGGCAGGCCGCCCTGCCCCGGTCAGCCGATGCCGCGCGCCACCAGGTCGGCCGCAAGTGCACGGTAGCCTTCGCCCACGGCCCCTTCCGTCAGCGCCACGGGGATGCCCTTGTCGCCGGCCATCCGCACATCGAGCGACAGCGGCAGCTGCGCCAGGAGCGGCGCGCCGATCTTCTCGGCCTCGCGGGCCACGCCGCCTTCCCCGAAGAGATGCGCCTCGTGCCCGCAGTTGGGGCAGATGTAGGAGGACATGTTCTCGATCAGGCCCAGCACGGGCACGCTGACCTTGCCGAACATGTCGATCGCCTTGTGCGCGTCGAGCAGCGCCACGTCCTGCGGCGTCGACACCACCAGCGCGCCGGTCATCTCGACCTTCTGGCTGAGCGTCAGCTGCACATCGCCGGTGCCCGGCGGCAGGTCCACGATCAGCACGTCGAGATCACCCCAGTTCACCTGGAACGCAAACTGCTGCACCGTGCCCATGAGCATCGGGCCGCGCCAGACGACCGCCTGGTCCTGGTCGACGATGGCGCCGACCGACATGACCTTGACCCCGTGTGCCTCGAGCGGCTCGAGCGTCTTGCCATCGGCCGAGGCCGGCTTGTCCTTCACGCCCATCATGTGCGCCTGGCTGGGACCCAGGATGTCGGCATCGAGCAGGCCCACCTTGCGCCCCGCGGCGGCCAGCGCCACGGCGAGGTTCGAGGACACGGTGGACTTGCCCACTCCGCCCTTGCCGGAGGCGACCGCGATCACCCGGTCGACGCCCGGGATCGCCTGCGGTCCGGCCTGCGGCTTCGGATGGCCGCCCACGCGAAGGCTGGGGGCCTCCTGCTGTTGCTGCTGCTTGGGCGCGGGCTTGCCGCCGCCGTGGGCGGTGAGGATGGCCGTCACCCGCTCAACCCCGTCCAACGCGCTCACCGCCGCCTCGGCGGCGCGGCGCTGCGGTTCCATCTGCGACGCGATGTCGGGGTCCGGTGCCTCGATCACGAAGCTGACGTGCCCGCCGTCTATGTTGAGCGCGCGCACCACGTCGCGCGAAGCAAGGTCGCCTTTGTCCGGCATGGCCACCTCGGCCAGTACCGACATGATCCGTTCGCGTGTGAGCGCCATCATTCCCTCCTTCACCAGTCGCGCCATAGATGCGCCTTTCCCCCGATTTCTCAAGGGTCTGCGGGCTTTCGGGGCGATATTCCCCAATGTTTACCCTGCGTTAACAAAGTAGGTCAGCCTTACGTATGCATTTTCCGCATAGCGGCATTGACCTTTCTCAGGATTGTGCACCTGCAGCAAATCGACCATTTTCATCTCAACCGGCGGGGCACAGTGCTTCGCACGACAGAGCGCCCACCGACGGGCGACAGAGACGAAAGAGAGAGACGACATGGCATACGCAACCGACATCCGCCACGCCGACCACGGCCTTTTCGACCGCGTGTCCACCCTGCTGAAATCCTTCGGCGAAGCCCGCGCCAAGCGCAAGGTCTACCGCACCACCCGCGACGAGCTGCAATCGCTCGACGCCCGTGACCTGGCCGACCTGGGCATCAGCCGCGCCGAGATCCCGTTCCTCGCCCGCGAGGCGGCCTACGGCAAAAAATAAGAGAGTTTCGGGAACCTCTTCCTCCTCCCTGAGGTTTCTCGATGACCCGGTCAGCGTCTCCCTCCTCCCTGACGCCTACCCGGGTCGACAATACGGGGCCTTCCTCCTCCTCCCTGAAGGTCCCGGTCCTGTCGGCGGCGGCTCACCTCCTCCCGAGCCGCCGCTGACAGCAACAGATCGGAAGCCCCTCTCCTCCTCCCTGGGGTAACCGTAGCCCGAATGCTCCTTCCTCCTCCCTGGAGCGGACGGGCAAACATACCGGGGGCAACCCCGACCGAAGCAATGGCGTCTTCCTCCTCCCTGACGCCGATTGCCGAAAAGAACGGTGGCGCCCACCTCCTCCCGGGCGTCACCGTTTTTTTATGGCCGGAGGCATGCGGATCGCGCCGCAGGCCTGGTCAGAATGGGATATCGTCGCCGGCCCGGTCCGCAGGCACGATGAACTTCGCCACGACCTTCTTGGACCCGGCGTGCTCGAACTCGATATCGAGCTTGTCGCCCTCGATCCCCATTACGTAGCCGTAGCCGAACTTCTGGTGGAACACCCGGTCGCCCTGGGTGAAGGCCGAGACGGCAGTGGAATCGATGGTCAGATTGCGCGACTCGTTGGGGCTGTGCATCGAACGCGCCGTGTTCTGCTGCATCCGGCGCCAGCCCGGCGAGTTGTAGGCATCCGCGCGCGCCGCCTTTTCCTCGAGCGAGGAACCAGAGCCGAAGCTGCCCGCCGCGCCGTAGCCGCCGCCGTAGAGCCCCGGCGGGGTGAGCACGTCGACGTTTTCCTCCGGCAGTTCGTCGATGAAGCGCGAGGGCATCTGGCTCTGCCACTGGCCGTAGACACGCCGGTTGGCGGCGAAGGAGATCGTGCAGAGCTCCTCGGCCCGGGTGATTCCGACATAGGCCAGCCGGCGCTCTTCCTCGAGCCCCTTGAGCCCGCTTTCGTCCATCGAGCGCTGCGACGGGAAAAGCCCGTCCTCCCAGCCCGGCAGGAACACGGCGGGGTATTCGAGCCCCTTGGCGGCGTGAAGCGTCATGATGGTGACCTTCTCTTCCGCCTCGTCGCTTTCATTGTCCATGATCAGCGCGACATGTTCGAGGAAGCCCTGAAGGTTGTCGAATTCCTCGAGCGCCTTGACCAGTTCCTTGAGGTTCTCGAGCCGCCCCGGCGCCTCCGGCGTCTTGTCGTTCTGCCACATCTCCGTGTAGCCGGATTCCTCGAGGATCATCTCGGCAAGCTCGACATGGGTGTCGGCCTCGTCGCGGACCTGGCTATGCCAGCGGAAGATGTTGGTGACGAGCTGGGCCAGGCTCTTGCCGCCCTTGCCCTTGATCTCGGCCTGCTCGACGCATTTGCCGGCGGCGTCCACAAGCGGGATCGCGTGGGCGCGCGCCATGCGCTGGATCGTCTGCACCGCCTTGTCGCCCAGGCCCCGGCGCGGCGTGTTCACGATACGCTCGAAGGCGAGGTCGTCGTCGGGCGACACGGCGAGCCGGAAATAGGCCATCGCGTCGCGGATCTCCATCCGCTCGTAGAAGCGCGGGCCGCCAATCACGCGGTACGGCAGGCCGATGGTCAGGAACCGGTCCTCGAAGGCGCGCATCTGGTGCGAGGCGCGCACGAGAATCGCCATGTCGTCGAGGCTCATGGGGTTCATCCCGCGCGAGCCCGATTGCATCGCCTCGATCTCGTCCCCGATCCAGCGCGCTTCTTCCTCGCCGTCCCAGTGGCCGATGAGGCGGACCCGCTCGCCTTCTTCGGCCTCGGTCCAGAGCTCCTTGCCCAGCCGGTCTTCGTTCCCGCGGATCACCCCGCCGGCCGCGGCGAGGATATGGGGCGTCGAGCGATAGTTCTGCTCAAGCCGCACCACCTTGGCGCCCGGGAAATCCTTCTCGAAGCGCAGGATGTTGCCCACCTCGGCCCCGCGCCAGCCATAGATCGACTGGTCATCGTCGCCCACGCAGCAGATGTTCTTGTGCGCCCCCGCAAGAAGCCGCAGCCACAGGTACTGCGCGACGTTGGTGTCCTGGTACTCGTCCACGAGGATATACCGGAACCATCGCTGGTACTGCGCCAGCACGTCCTCGTGCTCGCGGAAGATCGTGACCATGTGCAAAAGCAGGTCGCCGAAATCCACCGCGTTCAGCGTCTTCAGCCGCTCCTGGTAGGCCGCGTAGAGTTCGGTCCCGCGGTTATTGAATGCCGCCGCCTCAGCCGCCGGCACTTTCTCGGGCGTCCAGGCGCGGTTCTTCCAGCCGTCGATGATCCCGGCAAGCTGGCGCGCGGGCCAGCGCTTCTCGTCGATGTTCTCGGCCACGATGAGCTGCTTCATCAGCCGGATCTGGTCGTCGGTGTCAAGGATGGTGAAATTCGACTTGAGCCCGGCAAGCTCCGCATGGCGGCGCAGGAGCTTGACGCAGATCGCGTGGAAGGTGCCCAGCCACGGCATCCCTTCAGCGGGCTGGCCCAGAAGCTGGCCCACGCGGTTCTTCATCTCCCGCGCGGCCTTGTTGGTGAAGGTGACCGACAGGATCTCGTTCGGGCGCGCCCGGCCGGTGTTCAAGAGGTGGGCGATACGCGCGGTCAGCGCCTTGGTCTTGCCGGTGCCCGCCCCGGCGAGCATCAGGACGGGACCGTCCAGCGCCTCGACCGCCGCGCGCTGCGCGGGGTTCAGATCGTCCAGATACGGCGCGGGCCGGGCCGCCATCGCCATCTGGCTCAGGCTCGGGCGGGTGTCGGCGGACATGGGGGAGTCGTCGAAACTGCTCATGGCGCGAGCCTACACGCCAGCGACTGCGAGGAAAAGGTGTTCGGGTTCTGTTCCGTGCCCGCGCGCGCTCAGAAGCGCATCGAGAACTGCGCGCCGACCCCGCGCGACGACACCACCGGCGTGAAGCTCATGTCGAGCCCCTTGCGCTCGGTGTAGTTGTCCAGGATCGACTGGCCGATCACCGTCCCGATCACCGCGCCCGCCACCATGTCGGAGACCCAGTGGTTGTGGCCGCGGATGTTGGACACGGAGAGGAGCCCGGCCGCGACGTAGGGCAGGATCGCGTTGTCGTACATGCCCGAATAGACCCGCGCGACGGAGAAATAGAGCGTGTAGTGGAAGCTCGGCATCGCGGTGCCGTAGGCGGTCGGGCGCAGGTTGATCCCTGGGAAATTCCCGAATTTGTAAGGGTTCGGCGTGAAACCCTGGGCGTCCACCGTGTCGACCGGCCCGCCGTAGGACGACAGGTCGTTCGCGGGGCGCAGCCGGCCGAACACCGGCTTCAACAGCACGTGCGAGATCACGTAGGAATAGGCCACCGCCTTCGAGGCGAGGATCGCGGTCGCCTGCGCGCGCTCGTCATTCGCCGCGAAGCCGTAGGCATAGGTCAGGCCGATCCCGGCGAGGAGGTATTCGTCCTCGCGGGAGATATAGCGCAGGACCGTGTTTCGCTTCAGGTTCGACGGCACGAAGGACGGCAGCGAAAACCCGTCGAAGGCGCTTTCGATCTTGTCCTGGTAGAACGCCGTGACTTGGTAGTCCGTCGCCACCAGCGCGCCGATCCCGGCCACGGCGACGCCGAAGAGGATCGGCTCGCGCGCCGGGAAGGCCGCGATGTCGAAGAAGTCGTCCGCGATCCCGCGCACGCCGCCGATGGTTTCGCCGAAGACGCGCCCCGCCTTTTCGAACCGGTTCTCTCCGGTGTCGATGAAGGCCGAGGTCGGCACGCCCTTAAGGTAGCTGCCGCCGCTGAAGCTGGGCACGGAATCGCCGAAGCTGAACATCGGCGTGGATTGCGCGCGGACCGGCTGGGCGGCCCAGAGGACCACGACGGCCACGAAAAAAAGCGCCTTCGGCAGGCAGATCCCGGAAAAACGCGCAACGATACCCGACATGTTTGTCCCCGATTGTGTCCGACAACCCCAAACTGTCGAATCCGGGCGGCATTGCAATCAGCGCGATAAATTGCGCGCTCAGGTGTTGTCGATTGGCCGCTTGTTGCCCTCGAAATCGAGCGCCACGAAGGTGAAGACGCCTTCGGTCACCTTCTCGCTTCGCGCTTGCAGGCCCCGCAGCGCCCAGGCATCGAGCCGCACCGCGACCGAGGTCGTGCCGACGCGCTCCACCGTGCCGTAGATGCACAGGATGTCGCCGACCTTCACGGGCCGGATGAATTTCATCGCCTCCACGGCCACCGTGGCGACGCGGCTCTGCGCGCGCTCGGCCGCGACGATGCCGCCGGCGATGTCCATCTGGCTCAGGACCCAGCCGCCGAAGATGTCGCCCGCGCTGTTCACGTCCGCCGGCATCGCGACGGTGCGCAGGACCGCGTGGCCCTCGGGCATGGTTTCGGTCATCGGCGTCTCCTTCCTTGCAGGTCCAGCCTAGCGAGCCCTGCCCGCGCGGCAAGTCGTCCATTTACAACCCCCTGCCCCACCCCTATCGTTTTTTTGATCAAATAGACAAAGTCCAGGAGGTTTGCGTGGACGGCTATACCGACAACGATATCTCGCACGTGGTCGAGGCGGACAAGGCCCATGTCTGGCACCATCTCGTCCAGCACAAACCTTTCGAGACCGGCGAGCCCCGCATCATCGTCGAGGGCAAGGGCATGCGCGTATGGGACCAGAACGGGCGCGAGTTCATCGACGCGGTCTCGGGCGCGGTCTGGACCGTGAACGTGGGCTACGGGCGCGAAAGCATCGCGGACGCGGTGCGTGAGCAGCTCGTGAAGATGAACTACTTCGCCGGTGCAGCGGGCACGATCCCCGGCGCAGTCTTCGCCGAGAAGCTGATCGAGAAGATGCCGGGGATGAGCCGGGTGTACTATTGCAATTCGGGGTCCGAGGCGAACGAGAAGGCCTTCAAGATGGTGCGCCAGATCGCGCACAAGCGCTACGGCGGCAAGAAGACCAAGATCCTCTACCGCGACCGCGACTACCACGGTGGCACCATCGGCACGATGAGCGCGGGCGGGCAGGATGAACGCGTCATGCAGTACGGCCCACTCGCCCCGGATTTCGTGCGCGTGCCCCATTGCATGGAATACCGCGCCCAGTGGGATGCGTCCGGCGCGGAATACGGACGCAAGGCCGCCGACGCGATCGAGGAGGTGATCCTCGCCGAAGGGCCCGAAACGGTGGGCGCGCTCTGCCTCGAACCCATCACCGCCGGCGGCGGCGTCATCACGCCCCCGCCCGGCTACTGGGAGCGTGTGCAGGAGATCTGCCGCAAGTACGACATTCTGCTCCACATCGACGAGGTGGTCTGCGGCATGGGCCGCACCGGCAAGTGGTTCGGCTACCAGCATTACGGGATCGAGCCGGATTTCGTCACGCTCGCCAAGGGCGTGGCCTCGGGTTATGCCGCGATCGCCTGCTGCGTGACGACCGAGAAGGTGTTCGAGCTGTTCAAGTCCGACCCGGGCGATCCGCTCGACCATTTCCGCGACATCTCGACCTTCGGGGGCTGCACAGCCGGCCCCGCCGCCGCGCTCGAGAACATGCGCATCATCGAGGACGAGGGGCTGGTCGAGAACGCCGCGAAGATGGGCGAACGGCTGATGGCCAACCTCGAGGCACTGGAAGAGAAGCACGAGGTGATCGGGGACGTGCGCGGGCTCGGCCTGTTCCAGGGGCTGGAGCTGGTGAAGGACCGCGCCACAAAGGAGCCGGTGGCCGAGAGCGACATCGCCGCGGTCGTCGCGGGCTGCGCCGAGCGCGGCGTCATCATCGGGGCGTCGAACCGCTCCGTGCCGGGGCTCAACAACGTGCTGTGCTTCTCGCCCGCCCTGATCGCGACCGAGGCCGACATCGACGCGATCACCGATGCGGTCGACGGGGCGCTCGGCGCCGTGTTCGGCTAGGTGGAGGCGGCGCGCAATCCGCATCGCGGCCGGGGGCTGGATCACCCGGACCTCGCCGCGATGCCCTACCCCGCGCATGACGCGCAGGCCGCCGTGGCCCGCGTCATCCACTGCCCGCGCCATCATGTGACACCGCTTCTGACGGCCCCCGACCTGGCCGACGCGGCGGGGGTCGGGGGCGTCTTCGTCAAGGACGAGCGGGAACGGATGGGCCTGGGCAGTTTCAAGGCGCTCGGGGCGGCCCATGTCATCGCGGTCGATGCCGCGGAGGGCCGCGCGAAAGGGCGCACCTACGTGGCGGCGAGCGCGGGCAACCACGGGCTTTCCGTCGCCGCGGGCGCGGCCGCCTTCGGCGCCACGGCGCGCATCTACCTTGCCGACACCGTGCCCGAGAGTTTCGCGGAGCGCCTGCAGGCCGAAGGGGCCGACGTGCGGCGCGCCGGCGCGACCTACGAAGAGAGCATGGCCGCCGCCGAGGCGGACGCGGAGGCCGAAGGGCTGACGCTCCTGTCGGATTCCTCCTGGCCCGGCTACGCCACGATCCCGCACGTCCTGATGGAGGGCTACCTCATCCTGATGGAGGAGATCGCCGAACAGATGGAGGCCCCGCCCACCCACATCGTCGTGCAGGCGGGTGTCGGCGGGCTCGCGGGTGCCGTCGCGGCCTACGCGCGCGCCACCTGGGGCGACGACCCCGAGATCATCGTGGTCGAACCGGACGCGGCCCCGGCGCTTGCGGGTTCGATCGCCGCGGGCGCGCCGGCGGAAAGCGCGGGTCCGGTTTCGGCGATGGGGCGGCTCGACTGCAAGATGCCCTCTCTCATCGCGCTCAAGGGCCTTGCGCGCGACGCCGACTGGTTCGTGACGATCACGGAGGACGAGGCGCGCGCCGGCACGGATTTCGCCACCGGCGTCGACCTGGAGACCACGCCCTCGGGCGGGGCCGGCATCGCCGCGCTCCTCGCCGGATTACCGGACGCCATCGGCGCCGGAGCCGATGCCCGCGTGCTTACCTTCCTCACGGAAGCGTCATGAAGCCCGCGCGCGGTTTCCCCGACAGCACCTTCGCCACGCGTGTCGCGCTTGCACAGGAGCGGATGGAGACCGCCGGGATCGAAGCCCTGCTTCTCACGACTCCGGCCGACGTCGCCTATGTCACCGGCTTCCTCACGCGGTTCTGGGAAAGCCCGACGCGGCCCTGGTACGTGGTCGTCCCCGCGACCGGCGCGCCCATCGCCGTCATCCCGGAGATCGGCGTGCCGCTCATGGCCCGCACCTGGATCGAGGATATCCGCAGCTGGCCCTCCCCCGACTACACCGACGACGGGGTCACGCGCCTGGCCGGGACGCTGGCCGAGGTCGTGCGCGCGGGCGGCACGATCGGTGTGCCATCTGGGCACGAGACGCATCTGCGCATGCCGCTGGCCGACTGGCGGATGCTGCGCGACCGGCTCTCGGACCGCGTGTTCTCGGACGACGCGGGCATCCTGCGCGCGCTCCGGATGGTGAAGTCGGACGCCGAGATCGACAAGATCCGCTGGGCCGCAGGCCTGCCCGCCGGGACCTTCGACCGGATGGACGAGATCGCCGCGCCCGGCGTGGCGCTGTCCGAGGTGTTCCGTTCCTTCGAGATCGCCTGCCTGCGCGATGGTGCTGACCGTGTGCCCTACCTCGCGGGCGGCGCGGGGCCGGACGGCTACGAGGACGTGATCTCGCCAGCCACCGACGCGGCTTTGGCGGCGGGCGACGTGCTGATGCTCGACACCGGCGCGGTCTGGGACGGGTATTTCTGCGACTACGACCGCAACTACGTGCTGGGCACGCCGTCACGCCGCGTGGCGGACGCGCACCGGCGCCTGATCGACGCTACCCAGGCCGGGTTCGACGCCGCCCGCCCCGGCGCGACGCCGGCCGAGCTCTTCGCCGCGATGGATTTCGTGCTGACCGGCGGGCACGGCACGGGCGCCGGGCGGCTGGGCCACGGCGTCGGGCTGAGCCTGACCGAGCCGCCCTCGATCCTGCCCGCGGATCACACGCCGCTGGTGCCCGGCATGGTCCTTTCGCTGGAACCCGTGATCGAGACGGTCCCGGGCCGGATCATGGTCCACGAGGAGATGATCGTCATCACCCCGGACGGCGCCGACTGGATCACCGCCCCCATCGGCCACGACCTCCTGCGCCTGGACGGATGAGCGACCGGGGCGCCCCGGATCTGCCGATCTTGTGCCTCTGAAACCCAAAAACACCACATGGTGTGCAACCTCACCGCGTCGTGACGCGTTCCCTCTATGCAGACGCGCAAACATGTTCTATGTTTGTTCCATGCTTGGGAGAACGAACCATGTATGAGACCAATCCCCTACCCCCCACCGACAAGCAGTTGAACTATGCCCGGGTGATCGCGCGCAAGCTGGATACCGCGATCCCGCGCACGAGTTTGGAGAGCCGGCAGGCGCTGTCGAGCTGGATCGACCGGCACAAGCCGCGGCATGCGACGCACGGGGTCGCCACCTCGCGACAGGTCGCCTTCGCCGAGAAGATCGCGCGCATCAAACGCCGGGCGATCCCCGACGAATGTTTCCGGGATGCAGGCCTGATGAGCCGCTGGATCGACGCGAACAAGTGAGCGGGATCAGATCCAGCCCAGGCGGCGAACGATCCCCAGTTCGAACACGGTGGCGAGGATGCGCACCAGGTGATGCAGCGTCACGAATGTGGGGCTGATGGCGAGCGAGAGCGCCACAAGGCTCATCTCGGTCACGCCGCCGGGGGCGAAGCAGATGATGAGCGTCTCGATGTCGAAGCCGGTCAGGCGCGCCACGCCCACCGACAACGCGGCCCCGAGGCCCAGCATCATCGCGCCGGACAGGACGGCGAGCCCCAGGCCCGACATCAGCATGCGCCGGGTGATGCCGGAAAAGCGCAAACCGAGGCTGATGCCCACCACGATCTGCGCCAGGCCAATGAGCCAGGGCGGAATCGCCAGGTCGATCAGGCCGAAGGCGCTGCCCAGCCCCACGACGAAGAGCGGCCCGACGAGCTGCGCCGCGGGCACGCGGGCCAGCGTACCGAGCCGGACGCCGACCACGGAAAAGAGCAGGACGAGCCCCACGTCGAGTATCCCGGCGCTCCCCCCCACGACAGCGAGCCCGGCGGCCGAGCCGACCGGCGTACCTTCGTAGATTGAAATCGCGAAGGGAAGGATCGCCACGACCACGATGATGCGCAGGAACTGCATGATGGTCAGAAGCCGGATGTCGGCTCCCGCCTCTTCCCCGAAGGCGATCGCCTCGAGCAGCCCACCCGGGGAGCCGGCGTAGAACGCCGTGGCCCGGTCGAAGCGGCCGAGGCGGCGAAACAGCAGGAAATTCAGCCCGTGGGCCAGCACGACGAAGAGAAGCACCGCCGGGATGCTGATCCAGAGCGTCGGGATCAGCGACAGAAGCTCCGGCGACACCTGCGCGCCGATCATCACGCCGATCACGCCCACGAAAAGCTGCCGGAACGGGAGCGGATAGGTGTAGCCCGCCGGGAAGTGCCGCGAAAACCCCATCGCCGCGACAGCGGAGACGGCGAGTGCGCCCAGCATGAAGGGCAGCGGCGTGCCGATCCAGCTGAAGAGGAACCCCGCGCCTGCGCCGAGCGCGAGCAGCAAGAGCGTGAACAGGTTGAAGCGGAGCGGTGGGAACTTCATCCCGCCGGTATAGGCCATCGGTCGGCGAGCGCAACGTGGGCCGACCCCGCCCACGCGCTCAGTCCGTGATGAAACGCTTGAGCGAGAACGCCTCCTGGCCCTCCATCATCGGGCCTGCGGTCTGCATGTGCGCGGTCATGATCGCGCGCGCCGCGCCGCTGTCGCCGGCCTCCAGCGCGTCGAGCAGGCGTCGCTGGTAGTCGCGCCCCTTGGCCCAGAGGTCGTGGTTGATGGGTGTGTAGAGCTCCCGGTAGACGGTGATGTCGGTCAGGATCGTCAGCATGAAGCCGATCAGGAAGGACAGGAGCGGGTTGGCGCTCTGGTCGGCGAGCCGCTTGTGGAATCGCAAGGTCGCCACGTGTTGGTCGCGCTCTTCCTCGTCGGTCTGGGCGGGCTCTTCGTAGAGCGCCAGGATCTCGCGCAGCTCGGTCAGCACGCGCGGCGACAGGGAGCCCGCGAGATCGGCCACCAGCTCGGGTTCGAGCACGCGGCGGATCTGGTAGATGTCCGAGATCGTCAGATCCTTGAAGTAGAAGTAGTTGGCCAGCAGCGCCTCGGCACGTTCCTGGCTCACCTCGTGGACGAAGGTGCCCCCGCCCGGCCCCGTGCGCGACTTCACCAGCCCTTGCGCGTCCAGAAGACGAAGCGCCTCGCGGATCGTGCCCTTGGCCATCGCGAAGCGTTCGATCAGCTCGGGTTCGGACGGAAGCCGGTCGCCCGGCTGCAGGCCCTCGCGCACGATGAAATCCTTGATCGCCTCGGCGACCTGCGCGGGACGGCTGAGTTTCGGCGCGTCAGTCTTCAAGCGGGTGGAAACACGCGGCAAACTGATCTCCTCCTACACGTTCGAGCGCCGGGTCGCTCTCGCGGCAGATGTCGGTGGCGCGCGGGCAGCGCGTCGCGAAAGCGCAGCCCGGCGGCGGGTTGAGCGGGTCCGGCAACTCGCTGTCCTTCTGTTCGGGCGCCTTCAGGGGGCGCCCGACAACGGGGGCCGAGTCCGCGAGGAGCTTGGTATACGGGTGTTTCGGGTTCGAGAAAACCTCCTCGGCCTTCCCGATCTCGACCACCGCCCCGAAATAGAGCACCACGATCCGGTCCGACACCGCCTCGACCACCGCCAGGTCGTGGGAAATGAAAAGGTAGGTGAGGTTGAACTCGTCCTTGAGACGCCGGAGCAGGTTCAACACCTGCGCCTGCACCGACACGTCGAGCGCGGAGACGGGTTCGTCGAGGATGATGATGCGCGGCGCGGCGGCCAGTGCGCGGGCCACGCCGATGCGCTGCGCCTGACCGCCGGAGAACTCGTGCGGGTAGCGCTCGAGGAACTCGGAGCGCAGGTTCACGCTGTCGAAGATCTCGGCGATCCGCTTGTCGCGCTCGGCCCGGTTCATGCCGTGGAGGCGCTTGAGCGGCGCTTCCATGATCTGTTTGATCGTCTTGCGCGGGTTGAGCGAGGACACCGGGTCCTGGAACATGTACTGGATCAGCCGGCCGAAGGCCTTGGGGTCGGCGTTGTCGAGCGCCTTGCCCTCGATCTCGATCGTGCCCTCGGTGGGTTCGAGAAGCCCCACCAGCATGCGCGCCAGCGTGGACTTGCCGCAGCCCGACTCCCCGACGATGCCCAGCGTTTCGCCGGTCTCGACCCCGAAGGACATCGGGCGGACCGCGCGTACGCCCGCCTTCTGGCCGCGAAACAGGCCGCCGGAGATGGCGAAGGTCTTGGCGAGGTTTTCGACCTTGAGTGCGACGCTCATGCGACCTCCTCCTCGGGATGAATGCAGCGCACGGCGTGGCGCCCGCCCTCGAGCGCGATCTCGCCTTGCCGGCAGGCTTCGGTGGCCTTGTCGCAGCGTGGCGCGAAGGCGCAGCCGGGCGGCAGGTCGGACACGATGGGCGGCAGGCCGGGGATCGCGGCCAGTTCGCGCTTGCCCGCGCCCAGCTCCGGCACGCAGGCCATGAGCCGCTTGGTGTAGGGATGGGCGGGGTGGTCGAGGATGTCGGTGGTGGTCCCCTCCTCCACGATCTTGCCGCCGTACATCACCGCCACGCGGTCGCACAGCTGCGCCACGACGCCGAAGTCGTGGGTGATGAAGATGATCGCGAGCCCGTGTTCGCGCCGCAGGTCGTCGAGCAGAGACAGGATCTGCGCCTGGACGGTCACGTCGAGCGCCGTGGTGGGTTCGTCCGCGATGATCACGTCGGGGTCGTTGGCCAGCGCCATCGCGATGCCCACGCGCTGACGCATGCCGCCCGACATCTCGTGCGGGTAGTTGCGGATCCGGTCGGCGGCGTTGGGAATGCGCACGGACCTGAGCAGATCGATCGCCCGTTGCTCCAGCTCCTTGTCCGGCACCTTGTGGTGGACGCTGATCGCCTCCTTCAGCTGGTCGCCCACGCGGTAGAGCGGGTGCAGCGTCGAAAGCGGGTCCTGGAAGATGTAGGCCACCTTGTCGCCTCGGCGCTGGCGCAGCTTCTCGAACGGCATGTCGAGCAGGTCGTCGCCCTCGTAGCGCACCGCCCCGCTCGTCACCACGCCCGGCGGAGAAGGCACCAACCCCATGACGGAGAGCGCGGTGACGGATTTGCCCGACCCGGATTCCCCGATCACGCCCAGGCATTCGCCGGGCTTCACGTGGAGCGACACGTCGTTGACCGCCTTGTAGACGCGCCCGCCCACGTGGAACTGCGTCGACAGCGCCTGCAGGTTCAAGAGCCCCTTGCCGTCGTCGGCCGGGACCGGGCCCTCGCGCTCCACCATCGTCTGGGCGCGCGGCCGGGTGAGCGCGCCGGAGCGCAGGCGCGGGTCGAGCGCGTCGCGCACCCCGTCGCCCAGCAGGTTGATCGACATGACGATGAGGAAGATCATGATGCCCGGTATGATCGAGGTGTGCGGATCGGTGATCAGTTGCGCGCGCGCCTCGCCCAGCATGGAGCCGAGGTCGGCCTGCGGCGGCTGGCTGCCGAGGCCGAGGAAGGACAGCCCCGCGGTCTCGAGGATCATCCAGCCCACGGTCGTGGACATGGCGATGACGATGGTCGAGAGCACGTTGGGCAGAAGCTCGGTCAGGATGATCCGGGTATGTCCCATCCCTGACAGGCGTGCGGCGTCGATGAACTCGCGGCCCGCGAGGCTCACGGTCACGCCCCGGATGTTGCGCGCGAAGAACGGGATGTTGACGGCCGCGACCGCGATCAGCGCGTTGAAGAGCCCGGGACCGAGGGCCGCCACGATGGCCAGCGCCAGCAGGATGTAGGGAAAGGCCATCAGCATGTCGACGCCGCGCATGATGACGTTGTCGGTGCGCCCGCCGAAATAGCCCGCCACGATCCCGATCGCGGACCCGATGGTGCCCGCGATCAGCGCGGCGAAGATGCCCACGGCGAGCGACACCCGCGTGCCGTAGAGCAGCCGCGAGAGCAGATCGCGACCCAGGTGATCGGTGCCCAGCAGGTGGCCCTCGGAGAACGGGGTGAGGAAGCGGTTCGACGTGTTCGTCACGTCCGGGTCCTGCAGCGGCAGGAGCGGCGTGATCAGCACGATGAGCAGGATCAGGCCCAGCACCACCGCGCCCAGCGCGGCCAGCCGGTTGCGGAACAGGAGTTTTAGAAACTTCATGTCTTGATCCTCGGGTCGAGGAGCGACTGGGCCACGTCCACGCAGATGTTGAAGAAGACGTAACAGGCCGCGACGAAGACCACGCCGCCCTGCACGAGCAGGATGTCACGGGTCAGAATCGCGTCGACCAGCATCCGGCCCACGCCGGGCCACTGGAACACGATCTCGATGAAGACGGAGCCGGAGAGCACGAAGCCCGCCTGGATGCCGAGCACGGGGATGATCGACACCATCGCGGCGCGCAGCGCGTGACCGTAGAGCACGCGCCGCTCGCCCACCCCCTTGGCGCGGGCGGTGCGGATGTAGTCCTGCCGGAGCACCTCGAGCATCGCCGAACGGCTGAGGCGCGCGACCACGCCGGTGGCCACGACGGCGAGCGCGACGGCGGGCATCGCGAGGTGCCGCAGGAGGTCGGGCAGGTCACCGCCCCCGTAGATCGCGAACATGCCGCTCGCGGGAAGCCAGCGCAGGTTCACCGCGAAGAGCAGGATCATCATCATGCCGAGGAAGAAAGAGGGCACCGAGATGCCGATGAGGACCACGAAGGTGATCGCCTTGTCGGCGAAGCCGTACTGGCGCGAGGCCGAGATGACGCCGGCGAGGATGCCGAAGATCGCGCAGAGCAGCCAGGATGTGCCCGCGAGGATCAGAGTGGCGTTGAAGCGTTCCAGGATCTCGTCGATCACCGGGCGGTTCAACGAGAACGAGCGCCCGAAATCGCCGGTGAGCATGTTGCCGAGCCAGATGAAGTAACGCGTGACCAGCGGCTTATCGAGCCCGAGGTCGCGGTTGAGCTTCTCGACGTTCTCGGGCGTCGCGTAACTGCCCAGGATCGCCGTGGCCGGGTCGCCGGGGATCATCGCCATGATCAGGAACACGATGATCGTGATGCCCAGCAGCACCGGGATCGCCGAGATCAGTCGCTTGAGGATGTAGTTGCCCATTGCGGCCTCCGGACGGCCCCGGCGCGGGGGTGAGTGTGAGGAATGGGCCGGGCGGGGCGCGCGAGAGGAGCACGACCCGCCCGGGATCGGGTGAAGATCAGTTCTTCACCACGTCTTCGAGCTGCAGCAGGAAGGAGGGCTCGAGCACCAGGTTCTCGACCCGGTCCGAGGTCACCGCGTTCTGCTTCCAGTTCGCGACGAAGACCCAGGGTGCATCTTCCTGCACGATCTCCTGCATTTCCTTGTAGAGCTTCGCACGCTCTTCCTGGTCGGTTTCCACGCGGGCCTTGTCGAGCAGCGCGTCCACCTCCGGGTTGGAGTAGTAGCCGGAGTTGAAGCCGCCCTCCGAGGGGAAGGCCGCCGTGCGCAGCGCGAGGAAGGGCAGCGTGTCCGGATCGTTGGTCATCCAGGCCATCTCGGCCATGTCGGCCTTGCCCTCGAGCCCCGGGTTCACTTCACCCAGGAACGTGTTCCACTCGTAGGTCTCGATCTTCACGTCGAGCCCGACGGCGTTCAGGTCCGCCTGGATCGCCGTGCCCATCGGGATCGGGTCGAGCATGCCGGAACCGCCCTCGGTCACGTAGAAGGTCAGCTCCGCGCCCTCGGCGCCGGCTTCCTCGATCAGCTCGCGGGCCTTCTCCGGGTCGTAGGGATAGGGATCGAGCTCTTCGTTGTAGGCCCAGGCGAAGGCGGGCGGGATCGGGCCCGCGGCGACTTCGGCGGTGCCCTCGAGCACGTCGTTGACCAGCGCTTCCTTGTTGATCGCGTAGTTCGCCGCCTGGCGCACGCGCTTGTCTGCGAAGGGGCCTTCCTTGGCGTTCAGGATCAGGAACCAGACGTGCGGGCCTGCCTGCTCGACGATGTTGTAGTCTTCGCCCTGGAATTCCGACAGCGCGGTGGGCGGCACTTCGACCATCACGTCGATGCCCCCCGACAGCATCTCGGCCACGCGGGTGTTGGCATCCGTGATCGGGCGGAAGACGACCGCCTCGGCCTCGGCCGGCTCACCCCAATAGTCGGCGTAGCGCTCCACCACCACACGCTCGTTCGAACGCCATTCGGCGAACTGGAACGGGCCTGTGCCGACCGGGTTGCGCCCGTAATCCTCGCCGTATTCGGCCACGGCCGTCGGCGACACGAGAAGACCCGTGGGATAGGCCAGGTTGGACAGGAGCGGCGCGTAGGGCTCGTTCAGGACGAGCTTCACGGTGTACTCGTCGACCACCTGCGTCTCGGTGATGGCCGAGAAGAAGAAGGCCAGCGGGAACGGGCCGGTGTTGTGATACGGGTGCTCTTCGTCGAGCATCCGGTCGAAGTTGAATTTCACGGCTTCCGCGTTGAAGGGCGTGCCGTCATGGAAGGTCACGCCTTCGCGCAGCTTGAAGGTGTACTCGGTGCCGTCCTCGGACACGTCCCAGCTTTCGGCCAGCGAGGGCTCGACCTCGAGCGTGCCGGATTTGTACTGCACGAGCCCTTCGTACATGTTCACAACGATCCGGAAATCGTTCTGCGCGGTGACGGCGGCCGGGTCGAGCGACTTGGGCTCGGCGATCTGGCCGACGATGAGCACGCCCGGCGGCGTCTGGGCCAAAGCGGTGCCCGGTGTCAGCGCAAGCCCCGTGGCCAGCGCCGCGCCCGCGGCAGCCGCGAACAGCCCGCGGCGTGTCCATGAAAGTACGTTCATTGGATGGCTCCCTTGTTGGATCTGTCGAGAATTTTCGTTCGTTATTGCGACTCAAATTATCATGATTAATTGCACCGGTCAATTTTTCATGATAATTGTCGGGTCATGCTGGAGACTTCATGACCTTTTCCATACTCGCACGCGATCCCGCAACGGGGCTCATGGGCGGCGCGGCGGCCACGGGGTCGCTCTGCGTCGGCGGCTGGGTGCTGCGCGGACGCGCTGACGCGGGGCTTTCGGCCAGCCAGGGCGCTTCGCCCTCGACCCTTTGGGGCGAGGCCGCGATCACCGCACTGGCGGAGGGCGAAAGCGCGACGGATGCCGTGACCCGGATCACGGGGGCCGATCGCGGGCGCGACGCGCGCCAGCTCTCGGCGCTCGGACTCTCCGGGCCGGGCGCGGCCTTTTCGGGCTCCGCCAACGGACCCGAGATCGCGGACATGCTCTTCGACGGCGGCGTGGCGGCGGGCAACCTGCTCTCGTCCGTCGACGTAATCCCCGCGCTCGTCGACGGTTTCCTCGGCGCCTCGGGCGACCTGCCCCACCGCCTGCTCGAAGGGTTGATCGCCGCGCAGGCGGCGGGCAGCGATTCCCGGGGGCTCTTCTCGGCCGCGCTCCTGGTCGTCGGGCGCGACCGCGCGCCGCTGACCTTGCGGATCGATTATTCCGAAGACCCGCTCACCGACCTTGCCGACCTGCTGGAGCGCGCCACCTCGGGCGAATACCAGTTCTGGGCGCACCAGGTGCCGACACTGGACAACCCGGAGCGCACCCTTGACTGACTGGGGAACGCGCGCCGCCGACCGACTGACCCGGATCGCCGCCTGTTCCGAGCCGGGACCGGGCGTGACCCGCCTGCCCTTCACCGACGAACACCGCGCGGCCCTTGCCGAGATCAGGGGCTGGATGGAGGCCGCCGGGCTGTCCCCCACCCTCGACGCCGCAGGCACGCTCGTCGGGCGCAAGGAGGGCACCGGGCCCGGCACGTTCTACCTTGGCTCGCACCAGGACAGCGTGCGCGAAGGCGGCGGGTTCGACGGGATCATGGGCGTCGTGCTGGCCTGTCTCGCGGTCGAGAAGCTGTCACAGGACGGCGTCACCCTGCCCTTCGCGGTCGAGGTTCTGGCCTTCGCCGACGAGGAAGGCGTGCGCTTTCCGACGGCGCTCATGGGGCCGCGGGCGCTGGCAGGCACGTTCGATCCGGCCGTGCTGGAGCTGGCCGACCGCGACGGCACCACGCTGCGCGAGGCCATGACCGGCTTCGGTCTGACCCCGGACGACATCCCAGCCCTCGCACGCGACCCGTCCGAGGCGATCGGTTACCTCGAGGCGCATATCGAACAGGGCCCCGTCCTGGAACAGTGCGAGCAGGCGCTTGGCGTCGTGACGGCGATCTGCGGGATCGAGCGTCATTCGGTCACCTTCACCGGCGAGACCGGCCATGCCGGCACCCTTCCGATGCGGGCGCGTGCGGATGCGCTGGTGGGGGCGAGCGAGCTCGTGACCCTCGCCCATCACACCGGGCGCGAAGAAGGCGAACTGCGCGTCACCGTGGGACAGCTCGACATTTCGCCCAACGTCGTCAACGCCGTCCCGCGCGAGGCGCGCCTCACGCTCGAGATCCGGTCTCCCGACGACCGCCAACGCGAAGCGGCGGGCTCGATGCTGGCCAACAAGGCGAAGCGGATCGCGGACCGTTGGGGCTTGTCGCTCGAGATGACGCGCACCTATCACCAGCCCGCCCAGCCCTGCGACGCGGGCCTGCGTGCCGCGCTCGTGGAGGCGGCGACAGGGACCGGAGAGGCGGGCGTCGAACTTGCCTCGGGCGCCACGCACGACGCCTCGGCGATGGCGGACCTCTGCCCCATCGCGATGCTTTTCCTGCGCTGCGACGGCGGGGTGAGCCATGTGCCGGAGGAACATGCGAGCGCGGCGGACATGGGTCGCGCGGTCGACGCGATGGCCCGGTTCCTCGCCGCCCTGCCCGGCCGCTGACCCCGCGCCGGCCACCAAACGTTACAGGATTTCGGAAACACGCATCCGTGCGTAACATTTCCCTTGCGTCGAATCACGGCAGGGCTTATCTCGACCATGCGGTCGGGAATAGACCGTGACGAAACGGGAGGTACCATGTCCGACGCCTTTATCTGTGACGCGCAGCGCACGCCGATCGGCCGCTACGGCGGCGCGCTTTCGTCGGTTCGCACCGACGACCTGGCCGCGATCCCGATTGCTGCGCTGATGGCGCGCAACGCCGGCGTGGACTGGACCAAGGTCGATGACGTGATCTTCGGCGACGCGAACCAGGCGGGCGAGGACAACCGCAACGTGGCGCGCATGGCGTCGCTGCTCGCAGGTCTGCCCACCGAGGTGCCCGGCACCACCGTGAACCGGCTCTGCGCCTCCGGCATGGACGCGGTCGGCATGGCGTCGCGGGGCCTGAAGGCCGGCGACTACGACCTCGCCATCGCGGGCGGCGTCGAGAGCATGAGCCGCGCGCCTTTCGTGATGCCCAAGGCCACGAGCGCCTTTTCGCGGTCCAACGCGGTCTACGACACCACGATCGGCTGGCGTTTCGTGAACAAGAAGATGGCGGACCAGTACGGCACGCACTCGATGCCGGAAACCGCCGACAACGTGGCTGAAGATTACGCCGTAAGCCGCGAAGATCAGGACGCTTTCGCCGCCCGCTCGCAGGCCCGATGGGCCGCGGCGCAGGAAGCCGGGCGCTTCGCCGACGAGATCGTTCCCGTCAGCGTGCCGCAGCGCAAGGGCGACCCGGTGATCGTCGACACCGACGAACACCCCCGCCCGGGCACCTCGGCCGAGAAGCTCGCGGGCCTCAAGGGCGTGAACGGCCCCGACCTGACCGTCACCGCCGGCAACGCCTCGGGCGTGAACGACGGGGCCGCGGCGATCCTGATGGCCTCGGAGGCCGGGGTGAAGGCCCACGGGCTGACCCCGATCGCCCGCGTCGTCGCGATGCAGGCCGCCGGCGTCGAACCCCGCGTCATGGGCATCGGGCCGGTTCCCGCCACGCGCAAGGTGCTGGCCAAGACCGGGCTCACCATCGACGACATGGATGTGATAGAATTGAACGAAGCCTTCGCGTCCCAGGGCCTTGCCACCCTGCGGGAACTGGGCGTGGCGGACGACGACGACCGGGTGAACCCCAACGGCGGCGCCATCGCCATCGGCCACCCGCTCGGCATGTCCGGCGCGCGGCTGGTGCTGACGGCGGCCTACGAACTCAAACGCCGCGGTGGGCGTTACGCTCTGTGCACGATGTGCGTGGGCGTGGGCCAGGGCACCGCGATGATCATCGAACGCGCCTAGGCGCGCAGAGGAGGACCAAGACATGTATGCACAAATGGTCAAATCCACCGGCAAGGGCGTGAAGTCGCTCGAGGAAATGGAGCCGGAAGAGCGCCATTTCCAGGAGAAGGTCGATGCCGACATCCGCATCGAACCGCGCGACTGGATGCCGGAGGGCTACAAGAAGACGCTGATCCGCCAGATCGGACAGCACGCGCACTCGGAAATCGTGGGCCAGCTGCCGGAGGGCAACTGGATCACCCGTGCGCCGACGCTGGAGCGCAAGATGATCCTGCTCGCCAAGGTGCAGGACGAGGCGGGCCACGGCCTCTACCTCTACTGCGCGGCCGAGACGCTGGGCATCTCGCGCGACGAGATGACCGAAATGCTTCTGTCGGGCAAGATGAAGTACTCGTCGATCTTCAACTACCCCACCCTGACCTGGGCCGACATCGGCGCGGTCGGCTGGCTCGTGGACGGCGCGGCGATCATGAACCAGGTGCCGCTTCAGCGCACCTCCTACGGCCCCTACTCGCGTGCGATGATCCGCATCTGCAAGGAGGAGTCGTTCCACCAGCGCCAGGGCTACGACATCATGATGAAGATGGCGAAAGGCTCCGAGGCGCAGAAGCGCATGGCGCAGGATGCGCTGAACCGCTTCTGGTATCCCTCGCTGATGATGTTCGGGCCCTCCGACGCCAACTCGGTCCACTCCGAGCAGTCGATGGCCTGGAAGATCAAGATCAACACCAACGACGAGCTGCGCCAGAAATTCGTCGACCAGACCGTGCCGCAGGCCGAGTACCTGGGCCTCACCATTCCGGACGAGACGCTGAAATGGAACGAGGAAAAGGGTGGCTACGACTTCGCCGAACCGGACTGGGACGAGTTCTTCGACGTGCTCAAGGGCGCGGGCCCGGTGAACAACGACCGCCTCGAAGCACGCCGCAAGGCGTGGGACGACGGCGCCTGGGTGCGTGAAGGCCTGCTGGCCCACGCCGAGAAGAAACGCGCCAGCAAAGTGGCCGCAGAGTAAGGACGACGGACATGAGCAAGGAATGGCCCCTCTGGGAAATCTTCATTCGCGGTCAGCACGGCCTGAGCCACCGTCACGTGGGCAGCCTGCACGCCCCTGACGCGGAAACCGCGATCAAGAACGCGCGCGACGTCTACACGCGGCGCAACGAAGGCGTGTCGATCTGGGTGGTGGAAGCCGCCCACATCACGGCCACCGCGCCGGGCGACAAGGGGCCGATCTTCGAGCCCTCCGAGTCCAAGATCTACCGCCACCCGACCTTCTACGACATTCCGGACGAAGTGGGGCACATGTAATGACCCAAAAATCGGACCCGAAGTTCGAGGCGCTCCTGCGGCTCGGAGACAATGCGCTCATCCTCGGACACCGCGTGAGCGAGTGGTGCGGCCACGCCCCGGTGCTCGAAGAGGACATCGCGCTGGCCAACACGGCGCTGGACCTGCTGGGGCAGACGTCGCTCTGGCTGGAATACGCGGGCGAGGTCGAGGGCAAGGGCCGCTCGGCCGATGACATCGCCTTCCTGCGCGACGCCTGGGACTTCCGCAACGTGCTCCTGGTCGAGCTGCCCAACGGCGATTTCGGCCAGACGATCATGCGGCAATACCTGTTCGACGTGTTCAACCGCCTCAACCTCGAAGCGATGAAGACGTCCACCGACACGCGCATCGCCGAGATCGCCGAGAAGGCCGCGAAGGAAGCCGCCTACCACGTCGAACGTTCGGAAGGCACGGTGATCGGGCTTGGCGACGGCACCGAGGAAAGCCATCGCCGGATTCAGGACGCGCTGAACATCCTGTGGCCCTACGCCCAGGAGCTCTTCATCACCGACGAGGTCGACGAGGAGATGGCGAAGGCGGGCGTGATCCCGGACCCCAAGTCGCTCCAGGACGCCTGGAACGCCGAGGTCCGTGGCGCGTTGGCCGAGGCCACGCTCGAAGTGCCCGAGGCGCATTTCGGCCACCGCGGCTCCGGCAAGGACGGGCGGATGCACACCGAGCACCTGGGGCACATCCTGACCCAGATGCAGTGGCTTCAGCGCGCCTATCCGGGGCAGGAGTGGTGAGCCGATGGCCCACCCGTCGACAGAACAGGTGTGGGACTGGCTCGACACCATTCCCGACCCGGAAATCCCGGCGATCACGCTGACTGATCTCGGGATCATCCGGAACGTGGGTTGGGACGGCGACACCTGCGTCGTCACCGTCACGCCCACCTATTCCGGCTGCCCCGCGACCTCGCTCATCAACATGGAGATCGAGACCGCGCTGCGCGAACACGGGCTGGAGAAGATCGAGCTCAAGCGCCAGCTTTCGCCCGCCTGGACCACGGACTGGATGAGCGAACGGGGCCGGCGCAAGCTCGAGGAATACGGGATCGCCCCGCCGCAACCGGCGGGCGGACCGGACAAATGCCCGCACTGCGGGTCGACCAACGTCGAGAAACTGAGCCAGTTCGGCTCGACCCCCTGCAAGGCGCAATGGCGGTGCAAGGACTGCCTCGAGCCCTTCGATTATTTCAAGTGCATCTGAGGAGGTGCGGATGGCACGCTTCCACGAACTCGAAGTCACCGACATACAGAAAACCATCCGCGACGCGGTGGTGGTGACGCTTAAACCCAAGGACGACCCCGAGGCGTTCGACTTCATCCAGGGCCAGTACCTGACCTTCCGGCGCGACTTCGACGGCGAGGAGCTTCGCCGCTCCTACTCGATCTGCGCGGGCAAGGACGACGGCGTGCTCCAGGTCGGGATCAAGCGCGTCGACGGCGGGGCGTTCTCGACCTTCGCCAACGAGGACCTGAAGGTCGGCGACGTGCTCGAGGCGATGCCCCCGATGGGCCGGTTCCACACCGAGCTCGACCCGTCGGCCGGCAAGAACTACATCGGCTTCGCAGGCGGCTCGGGCATCACGCCGGTCCTGTCCATCCTGCGCACCACGCTGGCACGCGAGCCGCGCTCGACCTTCACGCTGGTCTACGCCAACAAGGGCGTGGCGAGCATCATGTTCCGCGAGGAGCTGGAAGACCTCAAGAACACCTACATGGGCCGCCTGTCGGTGATCCACGTGCTCGAGACGGACGCGCAGGAGATCGACCTCTTCACCGGGCTCGTCACCGAGGAGAAAGTGGGCCAGCTCTTCCGCGCGGGCTTCCTCGACGCCGAGGCGACCGACACCGCCTTCATCTGCGGGCCCGAGCCCATGATGCTGGGCATCGCCGCGGGGCTGAAGGCGCAGGGGCTTGCCGAGGACCAGATCAAGTTCGAGCTTTTCGCCTCCGCGCAGCCCGGGCGGCTCGCCAAGCGGGTGATTTCCAAGGAAGCGGGCAAGACCGCGAACGAGGCGCAGATCGTCGTCACGCTCGACGGCGCCACGCGAACGGTCGACGCCTCGAAGCAGCTCTCCGTGCTGGATGCCGCGCGGGCCGAGAATCTCGACGCGCCCTATGCCTGCAAGGCGGGGGTCTGCTCGACCTGCCGCTGCCGCGTGCTCGAGGGCGAAGTCGAAATGGTGACGAACCACGCGCTCGAAGATTACGAGGTGGAGAAGGGCTATGTCCTTTCCTGCCAATCCTTCCCGGTGACCGACAAGGTGGTGGTGGATTATGACCAGTGATTTCGCGGAAATGACGCTGAGCGACTACCTTGAGCAAGGTGGCCGCCTCACCTCCCCCGCCAACGTGCCCCCGCGCTACCGCGCGGAGCTGCTCAAGCTGATGGCCACCTTCGTGGACTCGAACCTCGCCGGTGCGGCAGGCTTCGCCGACGCGATCAACCTGGCCCCGGGCATCAAGGCGCGCGGCGCGGCCGCCCGGATCGTGGCCGAGAAGCTGGACAACGCCGACCGCGTTCTCACGCTCATGGGTGAATTCGGCGCCGACACGGACCGCTACGTGCGCCAGCACCCGTGGGACACCCGGCTCGACCGCAACGCCGACATCGGGGCCACCCGGATCGAGCAGGACATGCGGCTCGCCGTGTTCAACTACCCGTTCACCGGCTGGGCGGACTCGGTCGTGATGAACCTGCTCATGGGCAACGCGGTCTGCGTCCAGCTCGAAGAGCTCAAGGACGTAAGCTACCAGCCGCTGTCGGAAGCCTTCCGCGACATCCTCGCCACCGAGCGTCACCACGCGCAACTGGCCGAGGAAGGCGTGGCCGTGCTGGCCGACGAAGGGGCCGACCTGCAGGCCAGCGTCGACTACTGGATGCCCCGCGTCGCGGTGAGCTTCGGGATCGGCGATGCCGGACGGCTGGAACAGCTTAAGTCGATGGGCCTGCGCCGCACCGACAACGCCGCCCTGAAAGCGGAATGGGAGGCGCGCGTCGCGCCGATCCTGAAGAATTTCGGGCTGAAACCGGCCTGAGCGCGGCACGCGGTGGTCACACCGCGTGCAGCCCCCCAAGCGTCATGTCGCACACCAGCGTGGCATAGGCTTCCCGCTCTGCGGGCCCGGCCTTGCCCGACCAGGTGAAATACCAGTTCAGCATGCCGAAGAGCGCCATCGTCGCCGCGCGCAGCTTGGGCGCGTCGCCCTCGAAGCGCTCCGGGGCGACATGCGCGACGATGTCGGAGACGAAGCGCACGAGGTCCCGCTGCAGGTCGCGCAGCTCCTTCTGCTGCTCCTCGGGCAGAAGCGCCATCTCGTTCATCTGGATGCGGTGCTTGTAGTCGTAGCCCTCGTAGGCGAGCATGATTTCCCGCACCACCGCCCGCAGTTGCTGATCCGGCATCAGGCCCTTGAGGTCCAGCTCGACGACCCGGTCGCGCAGGGCGCGCAGGTGGCTGTCGAGGATGTCGAAAAGCAGCGTCTCCTTGGACGGGTAGTAGTGGTAGATGTTCGCCTTCGAGATCCCGCATTCCTCGGCCAGCCGGGTCATAGAGGACCGGTCGTAGCCCTCGGTCGCGAAGACCTTGGCCGCAGCCAGAAGGATCTGGCTGCGTTTCTCGTCGTGATCGCGGGCGATGGAGCGGGCTGCCATCAGCCCTTCCCCCGGTTGTCGACGACGCGCTGCGCCTTGCCCTGGCTGCGCGCCACGGCGCCGGGGTCGCCGACGATGATCTCGGTCGAGACGCCCACGACATCCTTGATCCGCTTGGTGAGCATGCGTGCGGCGGCGGTCTTCGAGGCTTCGTCGGTGGAATCCTCGGCCGCCTCGACGTAGACGCGCATCCCGTCCATGCGGCCCGACTTGTAGAGCTCGATCTGGAAATGCGCGGTGATGCCGCCGGTGGCCAGCACCTGTTCCTCGATCTGGGTCGGGAAGACGTTCACGCCGCGCAGGATGATCATGTCGTCCGAGCGCCCGGTGATCTTCTCCATCCGCCGCATGGTGCGCGCCGTGCCGGGCAGAAGCCGGGTCAGGTCGCGGGTGCGGTAGCGGATCATCGGCAGGCCTTCCTTGGTGAGCGTGGTGAAGACCAGTTCGCCCAGCTCGCCGTCCGGCAGCACTTCGCCCGATTCCGGGTCGATGATCTCGGGCAGGAAGTGGTCCTCCCAGATGACCGGGCCGTCCTTCGTCTCGACGCATTCGTTCGCCACGCCCGGTCCCATGATCTCGGACAGGCCGTAGATATCGACGGCGTGCATATCGAAGGCGTCCTCGACCTCCTTGCGCATGGAGTCCGTCCACGGCTCGGCCCCGAAGACGCCGACCTGGAGCGAGCTTTCGCGCGGGTCGAGCCCCTGCTTGTGGAACTGCTCGAGGATGTTGAGCATGTAGGAGGGGGTGACCATGATCGCCTTCGGCTCGAAGTCCTGGATCAGCGTCACCTGCCGCTCTGTCATGCCGCCCGACACCGGCACCACGGTCGCGCCGAGGCGTTCGATCCCGTAATGCGCGCCGAGACCGCCGGTGAAGAGACCGTAGCCATAGGCGTTGTGCACGATGTCACCCGGGCGCACGCCCGAGGCGCGCAGGCTGCGCGCGACGAGGTCGGCCCAGTTGGACAGGTCGGTTTCGGTGTAGCCCACCACGGTCGGC
The DNA here is from genome assembly GCF_009882975.1 of Maritimibacter harenae. Lineage (GTDB taxonomy): Bacteria > Pseudomonadota > Alphaproteobacteria > Rhodobacterales > Rhodobacteraceae > Maritimibacter > Maritimibacter harenae. The sequence continues at coordinate 102,551 of NZ_WTUX01000011.1, read as the reverse complement.
TTGCCGGTCGTGCCCGAGGAGGCGTGCACGCGGCGGATCTGGTCGCGCGGCACGGCGAAGAGGCCGAAGGGGTAGTTGTCGCGCAGGTCGTTCTTGTAGGTGAACGGAAACTTGGCGAGGTCCGAGAGTTGCTGCAGGTCGTCCGGGTGCACGCCGGCCGCCTCGAACCGTTCCTTGTACATCGGCACGTTGTCGTAGGCGTGGCGCACGGACCACTTAAGGCGCTCGAGCTGGAGTGCGCGGATTTCGTCGATCGAGGCGATCTCGATCGGGTCGAGCGTGGCGCGGTCGGGGGTCAGGTCCTTCATTGTTTTTCCTCCTCCTCGAAAAGGGTGCCGGGGATGGCGCGCGACATGCCGCGCATCTCGGCGATACGGGTTCCGTCCTGGTTGGTGACGTGAATGTCGTAGATGCCGGAGCGGCCCTTGATGTAGGTCTCTTCGGCCACGGCGGTCAGAAGGTCGCCTTCCTTGCCCGGCGCCAGGAACGAGATCATGTTGTGCTGGGCCACGGTGTTCTGGTTGCGGCTGTTGCAGGCGAAGGCGAAGGCGCTGTCGGCCAGCGCGAAGATCACGCCGCCGTGGCAGATCGCGTGGCCATTGCAGTGATGCGGCATGACCTGGAGCGTCATGGTCGCCTTGCCCTCGTCGACCTCGCCCAGCTCCATGCCGAACCACTTCGACGACTGGTCGTTGCCCCACATCGCCTGGCAGGACCGTTGGGCGCGCTCGCGCGGCGTCATTGCGGCTTCTCCCCGGTGAAGGCCGGCTTGCGCTTGTCGAGGAAGGCGCCCACGCCCTCGGCGTAGTCGGGCGACAGGCCGCACTGGAACATGAGCTCCGCTTCGAGGTCGAGCTGGGCGTCCATCGTGTTCGTCTCGGCCGCCTGGATCGCCTTCTTGGTCTGGGCGTAGCCGAACGTCGGCCCCTTGGCGAATTTCGCCACCTGCTCGCGCGCGGCGGCGAGGAAATCGTCCTCGGGCAGACACTTCCAGATCATGCCCCACTCTTCGGCCCTGGCTGCCGGCAGTGGCTCGGCGGTGAGCGCGAGGCCACGGGCGCGGGCCGGCCCCACCAGGTTGGTGAGCGAGAACGAGCCGCCGGTGTCCGGGATCAGGCCCACGTTGGCGAAGCTCTGGATGAACTTTGCCTTCTCGGAGGCGATGACCATGTCGCAGGCGAGCGACAACGAGGACCCCGCCCCGGCCGCCACGCCGTTCACGGCGCAGACCACCGGCATCTCGAGCGCGCGGATCTGGCGCACCAGCGGCGCCCAGAAGGTGCGCACGGTATAGCCGAGGTCGATCTTGTCGGTCTTGCGCGGATCGCGGTCGCCCAGGTCCTGCCCGGCGCAGAAGCCCTTGCCCGCCCCGGTCAGAAGAACCGCGCGGGCATCATTGGCGGCCCCGTCGAGCGCTTCGCGCAGGGCCATGTGCATTTCTTCGTTGAAGCTGTTGAGCCGGTCGGGACGATTGAGGGTGATTTCCACCCAGCCGTCCTGCCGGTCCACGAGCACGGTATCGCTCATCGACTCCTCCCTTGGTGTTGCGCAATACTTGCTTAAACCGACTGGTCGGTCAATAATGTTCTTGACCGCGACTCGTGCGGAAACGCGAAAAAGGGAGGATGACCATGAGCCTCATGGACGTGTCCAGCTATGCCGCTGGCGAATGGGTGAAGCCGGGCGCAGGTGCGCGCAACATCGCGAGCGCCGTGACCGGCGAAGTGATCGCCAGCGCGGGCAACGACGCGCTCGACGTGCAGGCGATGCTCGACCACGCGCGCAACATCGGCGGCCCCGCCCTGCGCAAGATGACCTTCCACGAACGCGCCAAGATGCTCAAGGCGCTCGGACAGTACCTGACCGAGCACAAGCAGAAGCTCTACGACATCTCCTTCTCGACCGGCGCCACGCAGGGCGACCACGGGTTCGACATCGACGGCGGCATCGGCACGCTCTTCGTCTTCGCCTCCAAGGGGCGGCGCGAGATGCCGGACGGGCATGTCTACCTCGACGGCGACGTGGAGCAGTTCTCGCGCCACGGCACCTTCAAGGGGCAGCACATCTGCACGCCGATGCAGGGCGTCGCGCTCCACATCAACGCCTACAACTTCCCGGTCTGGGGGATGCTCGAAAAGCTCGCGCCCACCCTGCTGGCCGGCATGCCCGCGATCGTGAAACCGGCGACCGCCACGTCCTATGTCACCGAGCTCTGCGTGCGCCTGATGCTGGAAAGCGGGCTTCTGCCCGAGGGCGCGCTGCAATTCGTGGCGGGCGGCACCGGCGACATGCTCGACCGGCTGACCTGCCAGGACGTGGTGAGCTTCACGGGCTCGGCCGACACCGCGCTCAAGCTGCGCTCGACCCCCGCCATCCTCGAGAACGCCGTGCGCTTCACGGCGGAGGCCGACAGCCTCAACAGCTCGATCCTGGGGCCCGATGCCGAACCCGGCACGCCGGAATTCGACCTCTTCGTGAAGGAAGTGCAGCGCGAGATGACGGTGAAGGCGGGGCAGAAATGCACCGCGATCCGCCGCATCATCGCCCCCGAAGCCCAGGTCGAGGCCGTGATCGACGCCCTGCGCGAACGGCTCGCGAAGAACGTGATCGGTGATCCGGCGGCCGAGGGCACGCGCATGGGCGCGCTCGTCTCCACCGGCCAGCGGGCCGACGTGCTCGAGAAGATCGCGATCCTCGAGACCGAGGCCGAGCGCGTCATCGGCGACCCCGACAATTTCGAGGTGGTGGGCGCCGACCGCGAGAAAGGCGCTTTCCTGCCGCCGATGCTCTTCCGTTGCGCCGACCCGGACAAGGCCACCAAGGTCCACGAGACAGAAGCCTTCGGCCCGGTCTCGACCATCATGGGCTACCGTGACCTCGACCACGCCGTCGAACTGGCCAATCGCGGCCAGGGCTCGCTCGTCGTGTCGCTCATCACCAATGACGGTGAAGTGGCGCGCGACGTGGCGATGGGCGTGGGCGCCTATCATGGTCGTATCTACATCAACAACCGCACCTCGATGAAGGAAAGCACGGGCCACGGCGCGCCCCTGCCCCACATGGTCCACGGCGGCCCCGGCCGCGCCGGCGGCGGCGAAGAGATGGGCGGCATCCGGGGCGTCATGCACTTCATGCAGCGCACCGCCGTCCAGGGCTCGCCCGACATGCTGCAGGCCATCGGCCAGCAGTTCGTGCCGGGGGCCGAGGAGAAGCCCGCGCCCGCGCATCCCTTCACCCGCACCTTCACCGAGCTCCAGATCGGCGAGACGATCGTCACCGACCCGCGCGAAGTGACCCTCGACGACATCGAGCACTTCGCCGAGTTCACCGGCGACACGTTCTATGCCCACATGGACGACGAAGCCGCCAAGCGGAACCCGTTCTTCCCGGGCCGCGTGGCTCACGGCTACCTGCTTCTGAGCTTCGCCGCGGGGCTCTTCGTGGAGCCGAACGAGGGGCCGGTTCTGGCCAACACCGGGCTCGACAACCTGCGCTTCATGCAGCCGGTTCCGGCAGGCGACAGCATTCACGTCAAGCTCACCGTGAAGAAGAAGACCCGCCGCACCGACGAGTATGGCGAGGTGCGCTGGCACGTGACGATCCTGAACCAGGACGACGCGCTTGTGGCGGAATACGAACTTCTGACGATGAACGCCTATTGAGCACCGGACGGGGCGGGGCTACCCTCGCCCCATGTCCGCCAACGCCCCCATCGACCGCCTGATCGCGCTCGGACCGCTCAAGGTGTGGTCCATCGTGGTCACGATCATGGGTGACCTGTGCCGCAGCCCCGGCGACCGGATCGGGGGGCCGCTGCTCACGCGCCTCGTCGCGCCGATGGGGATCACGAACCAGGCGTTGCGCGTGGCGCTGCACCGGCTCAAGCGCGACGGCTGGATCGAGGCGGAGCGCGACGGGCGCGTGTCGTCCTACGCGCTGACCCCGGAGGGGCGGCTGAGGACCGAAGCCGTGCGCCCGGTCGTCTACCCCTCGATGCCGCCGGAGCCGGGCCCGGTCTACGTCGCCCTGCCCGCCCCGGGTCTCTCGACACAGGATTTCGGCGACATGCTGCCCGAAGAGGCCGCCTTCGCCCACACCCGCGCCGCCATCGTGGCGGGGCCGCTCGAAGAGCTTTCCCGCGAGCTTCTGGTGGCCGAGGTCGACCGTGACCGCGTCCCGGACTGGATCTGCGACGTGATCGTCGCGCCCGAGGCGCTGGCCGATTACACGGCTTTGGCCGAAACGGTGGAGACGCTGGGCACCCCGCCCGACGACCTGCTCGAGGCCACCGTGCGCCGGCTCCTGGCCTTCCACCACTGGCGCCGGCTCAGGCTGCGCCACGGGGTGCTGCCCGACCGGCTCCTGGGCCCCGACTGGCCCGGCGCGCGCGCCCGCGCCGCGACCACGGCATTCCTCGAGCGTCACCCGCGCCCTTCCATCGACGACCTCATGGCCGCGATCGAGGCGCAGGCGACGTCCTGAGCCAGATCAGCGCGGGCTGCGGTCCGGATGGGCCGCCGCGAAGGCGGGGATTTCGGACAGGTTCTCCGCGATCCGGCGGATCTTCGGCATGGGGGTCAGGTCGACCTCCCAGCGGTCGGCGTTGTAGATCTGCGGCATCAGGCAGATGTCGGCCATCGTCACCACGTCGCCGTAACAGAAATCACCGCCGTCCAGCATCTCTTCGACCGCCGCGAGCCCCGGCGCGATGAAGTGCTGCATCCAGCCCTGCATGGTGATCGCCCCGTCCGAGGCCTGGACGGCGTGGCGGGCGACGCGCAGGTTGCACACCGGGTGAATCTCCATCGCCACGGCGTAGGACAACGCCCGCACCCGGTGGCGTCCCAGCGCGTCCTTGGGCAGGAAGCCCAGTTCGCGCGTCTCGTCGAGGTATTCGAGGATGGCGAGCGACTGGGTCAGCATCTGCCCGTCGATCTCCAGCGCCGGGACCAGGCCCTGCGGATTGACCGCCAGGTGCTCCGGCGTGGTCTGTGCCCCGGTGGTCAGGTCCACCAGCACCGACTCCCATTCCAGTTCGGCCAGCCCGAGCGCGATGCGCAGCCGGTAGCTCGCCGAGGATCGCCAGTAATCGTAGAGTTTCACCTGTGCCGCTCCCTCGTTGTTTTCACGTGCAGGGCGGTCATAGCGCAGCCGCGCGGCGAATACACCCGGGGCTTTGGCCGGGGGCCGCCCGGCAGCGGAATGGGCAGGGCGCCGCGCGCCCTGCCACGTTGCCTCAGTAGTCGGCGTCGTACTTCGCGAGCGCTTCCTTGTAGGCCGCGAGGATCGCGTCCGCGTCGTGGCCCTTGGCCGACACGGCTTCCTTCCACTCCTCGGTCAGAGGCGCGGCGGCGTCGATCCAGGCCTGGACCTCTTCCTCGGTCGGCGTGTTGAAGGTCTGGCTGTCGTCCGCCATCAGCTTCTCTTTCGCCGCCATGTCGTCGTCGTACCAGCCCTGTGCCACGCGGCCGGACCATTCGGGCGTGCAGTGATCGTCGATCACGGCCTTGTTCTCGTCCGAAAGGCTCTCGTAGCTCGACTCGTTCATCACGAGCACCTGTGCCGAAAGGTAGAACGGCATGTCGAGGTGGACCGGCACTTCATCGGTCAGGTTGAAGTCGTACATCGACCCCCACGGGAAGGTCACGGCTTCGGCGGTGCCCTTCGAGAGCGCTTCACGCACTTCCGGCGCGGGCACCTGGACGGGGCCGCCGCCGAGAAGCGACACGAAGCGGGCCATCGTGGCGTGCGCCGGGCGCACGTTCATGCCCTTCACGTCATCGGGGCTCGTCACGTCGACCTGGCTGTGGAACGCACCCGGCGCGTGCGGGTGAACGAAGCACACCTTCACGTCGCCCATTTCCTGCTCGGCGCCGTATTCCGCGTACCACTCGTGGATCGCCTGCGCGCCGCCCACGCTGTCGTCGGCCATGAACGGCACTTCGGTCAGCGCGTAGATCGGGAACCGGCCGGCGGTGTAGCCCGGGTTCACGTAGGACAGGTCGACGATCCCGTCGCGGGCCATGTCGTAGTGGTCCGGCGCGCGGCCAAGCTGCTGGGCCGGGTAGATATCGATCTGGATCCGGCCGTCGGACGCCTCCATCACCGATTCCGCCCAGGGCTGGATGCCCTTGGTGGCCGGCGAGATGGTGGGCGGCACCCAGTGCGACAGGCGGAGCGTCACCTCCTGCGCGGTCAGGGCCGCGGGGGCGAGAGCTGCAAGCAATGCGCCAAGCGCAACATGTGTCTTCTTCATATTTTCCTCCCTAGGAGCCCGGTCACGTCCGGGTCTCTGTACCAATCGGTATCAAACCCCCGGAGAAAATCAATTTTTGCTTTCCCCGGGAGCAGGAATTTCGCGCAGAAAGTTCAGATCCGCGCCTCACCGCTCCGAAGCGCGGCGGCAAGCCCGCGCACCGTCGGATGGTCCAGCAGCACCCAGCCGGGAAGCTCCGTCGACAGCTGCGCCGAAAGCGTCAGGAGCACGTTTTCGGCTGCCAGCGAGTCACCGCCTGCGTCGAAGAAATCCTCGTCATCGCCGGGGACGGTGCCCAGCGCCTCGGCAAAGGCCGCGCGCACGCGCTCTTCGAAGGTGGGATCAGGCACGTGCGACCTCTTTTTCCGGTTCCGTCAGTTCGGCCAGCAATGCGCCCAGGTCCACTTTCCCGGACACGTTGCAGGGCAGCGCGGGGCGCAGGTGGACGTGGTCGGGTTGCTCGGCGGCGGGCAAGGCCGTGCGCAGATGGCGCAGCAGAGCATCCCGCTCCAGCCCGCGCGCCTGCACGAAGAGGTGGACCTCGTCCCCCGCATCCTGGCCCGGCACAGCGACGACCGCCGCTTCCTCGACCTCCGGCAGGCGCAGTGCGGCGTCGGACACCCGCTGGGCGGCGAAGTTCACGCCATTGCGCGTCAGGAAGCCCTGGACCCGGCCGACGATGTAGAGGTAGCCGTCCGGCGCGAGATAGCCGACATCGCCCGTGGGCGCCTCCTCCCGCTCCGGGAGGGTCACGCAGATTTCGCCGATCTCGCCCGGCCCGACTTCACGGCCGTTGTCACGAATGGTGACCTGCACGCCTTCTTCCGGTTTCCCGCAGCTTTCCGGGCGCTCCAGGATCTCGGGGCCCGTGATCATGCTGATCGTGCCAAGGCCCGCCGCGCTGTAGACCATCCTGTAGTTCATGGTCAGCCGCCGGACCGCTGCGACCTTGTCCTCGGCAAGCGCGGGACCGCCCACGGCGCCCAGGCGTTCGAGTTCCGGGTAGCGCGGCGTCGGCCCGGGCAGCGCGGCCAGGCGGCGGATGGTCGAGGGCGGCAGGCTGCACTCGGCCACTTCCGGGCGCTTCAACGCCGCGTCGAGTTCGTCGAGCCGGTGGACGATGTCGAGCGCGATGATCTTGCGCCCCATCGCGAGGAAGCGAAGCCACATGAACCCACTGGCCGAATACCCGACCGAGGTCGGGCTGAGCACGGCGCGCCCGGCGGGAATATTGTACTTCTCTTCCATGGCCTCGATGATTTCATGAAGCCGCACCTGCGTGCGCGGGGCGATTTTCGGAAGGCCCGTGGTGCCGGAGGTCGAGAACCAGACGGCGTTGTGCATCGGGTCCGGATCGCACGGCACCGGGCCGGGTTCCGGGACCGGGTGCATCGGCTGGACCCGCATCTCCACACCCGCCAGCGCCCGCGTCCCGACGATGGCGCGGGCGGAAAGCCGCGTGGCCCATTCGTTCACCCGCGCGGCGGGCGTGCGGAAATCGACGAAGAACCCCGAGGCCCCGTGCGTCCATGCCGCAAGGAGGATTTCGAACGCCGTGAGGTTCTCGGAGGCGATGATGATGATCGTGTCGCCCGGTCCCACCCCGGTCTCGGCCAGAACGCGTGCCCGCGCCTTGATCCGCCCCAGGAGCTCGGGCCCGGAATAACCGTGGCCCCGGTACTCTACCACGGTGTCGCGGTTGTCCCGGAGGTTGCGGAAGATCCGCGAAGCGGCTGTTTCGGTCATGCCTGTTGCTCCAAGCCGGCCTTGCAGGCGGCGACGGCCGCGGCGGCCTCGTCGATGATCTCCTGCCCTTTCGGGGTGAGCCGGGCATGTGCGGCGATTTCACCCTGCCCGCCTTCGAAGGCGGCGATCGAACTGCGAAGGTGTCGGTCGATCTCGTCCTCGACCCCGGGACCGAAAGCGGCGTGCGCATCGGGCGACCGGGACAGGTCGTGCAGGAACTGCACCATCCGGGCGAGCACGAAGGTCGCGTGGTAGATCCCGTCCATCGGGCGGGCATCGCGCCGAAGCGGGCTCGAGAAACGCTCCTCGGGGTCGTTCAGGACGACCTCGTCGTCGAGATGCGCATAGAACAGCTTCTGGTGCGAACATTCATGCACGAGCGCGAGCGCCAGGGGCAGCGGCTCGGCCTGCCCCTCGGGATTGATCAACACGGCGCCCCAGGCAGCGAAGGCGGTCGCGCCCCCGAACCGGGCGGAGTCGGTCCCCGAACTGGCGAGGATGATGGTGGACACGAGCGCCTCGATCTCTCCCCACCACGCCGGCAGTTGGGTGGCGAGCGCGGGACGGATCCGGCCGAAGGCGGCGCGCAGGCGGGCTTGCGTGTCGGGGTCCGGCGCGGCCAGCGCCCCGGTCAGGCCGATGTCGTCCCGGAAGGCCGATTGCAGCAGGTACGCCTCGGAGGCGTCGAAGGTGCCGTCGCCCCAGGTGACGAGCGCGCAACGTTCGGACGGCGCCGGACGGGCAAGCACCCGGCCATGTTCGGCATGAAGCGCGCGGATCGCGTCGATGTCGTTTTCGACCGCCGCCTCGCGCATAAGCGCCTGTAGCGCATGGGCCGCGGGCGCGGTCGACAGGGTGCGGGTTTCCTCGGGGTGTCCGAGCACGTCGGACACGAGATAGGAGAGCGCGGCCACAAGCCTGGCATCGACGTCATCGACCATCGATGCCGCTTGCCGCGGATCGGGCATCAACATGTCTTAATTCCGAATTCTCGTTTAAGCGCCGATCGGTTCGACGCTGACCTTGGCGGCCCCGGATGCCGGTGTCTTGAGGCTCAGAAGCCTGGAAAGATCGATCTGCATTCGTTTGTCCCGTTCAGTGTTTTGTATTCTTGTTCAGACGGTCCACCCGGGCCAAACGCGGGCCCGGGCGTCTTGTTGTCGATCCGGGAAATGATTGGCGCGGGTGTCGCGAATGAATACCGCCACGCAATCCGACACCGAAGCCCCCCAGCTCGTCAGTCGGTTACTTGCCGTCGGCCGGCTCTCCGACCTTGGGCATGCCGACAGGCTCGCCGTTGATGTTGGTCGGCTCACCGTTGATGGTCGGTGGTTCATTGCCGACTTTCGGGGCACCCGCGCTGGCGACTTTCAGAGCCAGAAGCTTGGTCGTATCGATCTTCATGAAAATTTTCCCTCATTGGTTTCGGTATGGAAAAACATACCTATGAACAGGACGCTAGCAGCGATTAACCACTTCGGTCAATCGACTTCGAACCCCGGTATCTCGGCCACCGGCCACTGGACCGGGCCCTCTCCCGCGCGGCACAGGACCGGGTGCAATGTCCACGGCCCGGGCCTGTCCGGCCGTGTGACACGGCAGGTCCAGGCGCCGGTCTGGGGCGCGATGCGAAGCCAGCCGTCATCGTTCACACGCGCAAGGCGGCCGTCGGAGGTGCGCCAGACCGGCAACATGGCCAGCCCCGTCCGGTCGGCGGGGCCATAGGCATCAAGGATGACGTGATCGGGCCGGATGACGGTCATGCTCCAGCGCAGGTCGAGGGGCGCCGACGGCTTCGGCGTGGAGAGCGCCGCTGACCCCGGTTCGACCGGGCGCAGGATCGCTTCGGCCAGCGCGGGGGCATTCTCCGGCCTGCTGAATTCGCCGTGCTCGCCCTCGATCTCGATCCAGTCGACGCTGCCGTAGGCATGGGACCAGCGGGCGAGGATATTTTCGAGCGCGCCCCCGTCCGCCCATTCGAACGGATTGTAGTTCTCGCCCCCGATTCCGTAGATGTGGCGCACGTGGCCGGGAAACGGAAACCTGTATTCCGCCTCCAACGCCACGAGCCGTTCGACCGGGACGCCCAGCTCCACCAGTTTCGCCGCCACCCGGTAGGCAAGCCCGCTCGCCGCGCAATTGCCGCCGACGATGCAGGGGCGATCGCCGAAGGCCCGATGGAGGTGACGCGCGTAGTGGTCGGCCATGAATTCCGCCACGGGGCCGTTGATCTCGGAGTCGGGCAGAATCCACCGCAGCGACCGCATGCCGACAAGGTCGCAGCGCCCGCCCAGCGCCTCGATCAGCCCGTTGAAGATCGGCTCTCCGACCGAACAGAAATAGATCGGCAGCGCCTCCGGGTCGCCTTTCACGAAGCGCAGGCAGCCCTCGGGATCGAGTGCCTCCCCGGACCACCGGCGCGTGAGACGCCCGACGCGGGCGAGGTTGGCCGAGAGGTCGACGACGGGCTGCGGGGCGTTCATGGGCGGGCGGTCTTTCTTTCGGCATCGGATCTGTTGCGACAGCAACGGTTGAAGGCGGTCACGCGAAAGTCAAGCGCCTTGGGCACTCAACAGGCTGGTCGCGGGGCCTGTCCGGGTCCTAAAGATGGAGGTGAGGAGATGCAGGCAAGAGGAGAGGCCCGAAATGATCGGTCAGGCCCGCGGTGCAGGTTCTGCATCCATCGGCAGTCGGGCCCGCCGCGCGGCGGCTAGGCTTGGCATGACCCTTTGCCTGGCGCTCGCAATGCCGGGAGGCGTGCGGGCGGAGCCGGATCCGGGCCGCACGCTCATCATGCCCGGGCTCGGCGACCCGGACGTGCTGTCGGACGGGTCGCGGGTGCTTCTGACCGGCACGCTCGACCGTGCCGGGGCGCGGCGGCTGAAGTTCTGGGAAAGCCGCGACCTCACTCAGTTCACGCCGGCCGGCATCTATGACCCGTCCGCCGTCGACCCGCGGCATGATTACTGCCGGATCTGGGCGCCGGACCTGTCGCTGGACGGCGGGCGTTACGTGCTGGCCTTCTCGGCCCTACGCCACGCGCCCGGCACCGATTGCCCCAAGCTCGGCGGCCTCTTCGCCACCGCGCAGGTCACGACCTTCATCGCGACATCGCCGGTGGGCGAGATCGCCTTCGGCCCGCCCGTCCCGATCAATCCCGGCACCGGCCTGCCGCGCAGCGACGTGACGCGCGGCTGCCCGGCCGAGGGATGCAACCACGCGATCCGCATCGACGCGGACCTGTCGCGCGCGACCGATCCCGGGTGGTTCTTCTACACCTGGTTCGACCGCGGCAACAACGTCAGCGCCTTCCGCCTCGACGCACCGGACCGGGTGCGCGACATCCTGCGGCCCTACCCCAACTACGCCAACCCGCGCCGCGATGTCGCCTACGAGGAGCGCATCACCGAAGCGCCCGACCATTTCACGCGGAACGGCATCCACTACCTCGTCTACAGCCGGGGGCACGTGCATCGCTCCTATGGCCTGAGTTACCTGATGGCCGACAGCGCCGCGCGGTTCGACAAGGCGCGCGGGGCGCACAGCCTGTCGACCCCGGCCTTCACCGAAACGGGGCCCGGCTGCGTGGGCAGCGGTCTTGGCCGCAATTACCGCAACCTCCCGCTGGTCGAGAACATGGGCCACGGGTCGGTGATCGAGCACCGGGGCCGCCACTACATCTTCTACCATGTCGGGCAATGGCGCGGGGCGGGCTGCGACGGCTACCGGCGCAAGGTCTACCGGCAGGCGCTGCGCTTCCGCGACGATGGCACGATCGAGAGCCTGACCGATCTCTACCTCGTCTGGTCACGCGCGCCGGGGCGGAGCTACGCGCTCGATGTACAGCTCGGGGACGGCACGTGGATCGCGCCCTGCGTGGGGGCGGACATCCTCGGGCGCACACCCTCCTACCGTTTCACCGGTGTCTGCCCCTCGGCCCCCGCCCCGCGCGCCGTCCACAAGTCCGAGATCGCGCAAGTGCGGCTTGTTCAGTCGCGCGACGGGACATGGGGGGATGGTGCCGGGGAACGCCAGCAAACGGTCGCCTACGACGGCGGCGAGGTGCTGCGCCTGGATCCACCCGGCCGGCCACCGGCCTTGGCCGTCACCTGGACCGGCACCGGGCGGCGGGGCGAAGCGTTCTCGCTCGACGTGGTGCTGAAGGACGGGCGCGTGATCGGGCCCTGCGTGGATGCCGGGCTGTTGGACAGGCGCCACGCCCACGCTTTCGACGGAACCTGCCCCGCGGCGCCGGGGGCCGGCGTGACGCCCGACCGGGTGGCCGCGTTCAGGGTCTGCTCGGCCACGGGGCGGGCCTTCAAGGACTGGAGCCGCGCACTGTGTGAAACGCGGGCCCGCCCGCCGGGGGCCGACCGCGTGCATATCGACATGGGGGGCGGCTGAGCGCCCGGTCAGAGCGCGCCGCGTGCCGCCCAGATCGCGCCGCGCCGGATCATCTCGGTCACCTGCGGGACCTTCAGGTCGTCCAGCTCGTGCCCGATGGAGCAATAGAACACGCGGCCCTTGTCCCAGCGGCGCGTCCACGTGACCGGGATCACCGTGCCCTCGATCCACCACAGGTGGTCGCCCGAGAAGGTCGTCGTGGCCAGCACGTTGTTCGACGGATCGGTGAGCATGTAATACTGCTCGGAGCGGATGCGGAAGCTGCGGATGCCTTCGACCAGCGGGTGGTCCGGCTGGGAGATGGTCACGTCGTAATCGATGTAGTCCTCCCGCGGCTGGAGGTTGTCAGGCCAGCCCGGGGGGTGGGCCACGAACTGCCCGCCGATGAGGAAGTGATAGGTCGGGCGGTCGCGGAAGGCGTCCCCCATGTGACCGTGCCAGCCCGCGATCCCGCAGCCGTCCCCGATCAGCTTGAGAAGCCCGTCTTCCTGCGGCTTGGTCATGTTGCCGAATTCTTCCTGGTGGCCCGAGCGGGCCGAGGACCAGATCGGCGTGATCAGGTCGAGATCGGCCAGTGACGCGGGATCCTCGAGCGGGGCCAGCGTGTCGTAGACGTCGACCTCGAACCCGTTGTCGCGCAGGAGCGCCTCGTACCAGTCCGAGAAATGCGTGGGCGTGTGGCCTTCCCAGCCTCCGACGAAGAGCGCGGCCTTCATGGGCGTTCCTTTCGCATGTAATTCAGGATCGAGGCCATGTCGCGCGCGCCGTAGCCGCGTGCCTCGGCGTCGATCAGGGTGTCGAGCGTCACCTGCCCCTGCGGCATGAGGGTGCCCAGCGACCGGGCCAGCTCGGCGGTCACCGCCATGTCCTTGCGCGCGAGCGAGACCGTGAAGGTCACGTCATGCGCATCCTCGTCGAGGTAGAGCGGGCGGCGGTATTTCAGCATCGGGGCGGCAGCCGCGCTGTTCTCGATCACGTCGAAGGCGGCCTCGGGGGCGATCCCGGCGGCCTCGGCCAGCGTCATCGCCTCGGCGAGCGTCTGGTTCAGCCCGTGGATGAGCGAATTCACGGCAAGCTTCATCACCGCCCCCGCCCCGGTGGTGCCAAGGCAGATCGTGGCACGCCCCATCGCGTCCAGAACCGGCCGGATGGGCGCGAGCGCCTCTTCGGTGCAACCGGCCATGATCAGAAGCTGCGCGTCGGCTGCGGCCTGCGTGGCCCCGGAGACCGGGGCGTCGATCACCGTGCACCCCGTCGGCGCGCGGCGGGCGAGCGCGGCGATGTGGTCGGGCGACATCGTGCCCATCTCCACGAAGGTCTGCGCGCCCCGCCCCGCGAAAAGCCCGTCGGGGTCGAAATGCACGATCTCCGAGGACGGGTCGTCGGCCAACATCGTGACCACGACTTCGCAAGCCTCGGCAAGCTCCAGCGGTGTCGCCACGACCGCGCAGCCGGTGCGCCCGGCGAGGTCCGCCGCCTTGTCGGGCGAGCGGTTCCACACCGTGACGTCATGCCCTGCCGCCACGAGGTTGCCGGCCATATGGGCGCCCATGCGGCCAAGTCCGGCGAACCCCACGCGCATGCTATGCGACCTTGTCGGTCTCGAGCCCGGAGATCGCCTGGATCAGGCTGTCCTCCGTCACCTCCTCCGCGGTGAATTCGCGCATCACTCGGCCGTTGAACATCGCCACGATCCGGTCGGAGACGTGCAGCACCTCGGGCATTTCCGAGCTGATGACGATCACCGCGTAGCCCTGCGCGGCCAGTTCACGGATCAGGTTGTGGATCTCGGATTTCGAACCCACGTCGATGCCGCGGGTGGGTTCGTCCACGATCAGCACTTCGGGGTGCATCGAGAGCCACTTGCCGATCACGATCTTCTGCTGGTTGCCGCCCGACAGGTTGCCCACCAGCTGCCGCCAGCCCGGGGTGCGGATGTCGAGCTTGTCGCGGTACTGGTCGAAGATCGCAACCTCGGCCCCGTCGCTGACGAAGGGGCCGGCGGTCATGTCGTCGACCTGCGGCAACGTCATGTTGTCCCGGCAGTTCATGCCCAGGATGAGCCCCTGCGCCTTGCGGTCCTCGGGGACGAGCGAGATGCCCCGCTTGATCGCGTCGGCGGGCGAATTGATGCGCACCTCTTCCCCGTCGAGCATGATCGTCCCCGACGACGGGTCGCGCAGGCCGAAGAGCGTCTCGGCGATCTCGGTGCGCCCGGCGCCCACGAGCCCGTAGAAGCCCACGACCTCGCCCTTGCGCACGGTGAAACTCACGTCCTCGAACAGGTCGCCGCAGCTGAGGTTGCGCACCTCGAGGGCGACGTCGCCCATCTGGTGGGTGCTCTCGCTCCGGCTGAGGTCGAGCGTGCGCCCGATCATCAGCTGGGTGACCTCTTCCTCGTTCGTTTCGGCCGTGTTGAGCGTGCCGCGATACTGCCCGTCGCGCAGGACGCTGATCCGGTCGGTGATCTTGAAGATCTCCTCCATGCGGTGGGAGATGTAGATCACGCCCACGCCGCGCGACTGGAGGTCGGCGATCACCTCGAACAGCACCACCTTCTCCGCATCGGTGAGCGAGGCGGTCGGCTCGTCGAAGATAACCGCGCGCGGGTCGACGGTGAGCGCGCGGGCGATCTCGACCATCTGCTGGTTGGCGATCGACAGGTCGCCTACCCGGGTGCGCGCGTCGAAGCCCACATTGAGCGTCTTCAGGATCGCGTTGGTCTGGTCGTAGAGGGTCTTCCAGTCGACCCGGCCGAAGCTCTTCCTGGGCAGTTCGCCCAGGAAGATGTTCTCGGCCACGGTCAGCTCGTCGGCCAGGCTCAGCTCCTGGTGGATGAACACCACGCCCTTGGACTTCGCCTCGATCGGCGAGGTCATGACGGTGGGCTCCTCGGCGATGAAGATCTGGCCTTCGTTCGGCTGGTGGATGCCACCCAACACCTTCATCAGAGTGGACTTCCCGGCGCCGTTCTCGCCCATCAGGGCGTGGACTTCGCCCGGCATGACCGCGAAGGACACGCCATCGAGGGCACGCACGCCGGGGAAGGTCTTGACGATCCCCTCGAGCCGCAGTGCGGGGGTTTGGTCGGTCATGTCTTCAACTCCTCTCTGCCCTTGCGGTTCAGCTGCCGGTCGAGGAACAGCACCGCGATCAGGATCAGCCCGATGACGAGGTTCACGGTTTCGGTGTCGGCCCCGATATGGCCCAGCCCCTTGCGCAGAAGCTGGATGGCGATCACGCCGCCGAGCGTCGAGATGATCGACCCGTAGCCGCCCGACAGCTTGGTGCCGCCCAGGACCACCGCGGTGATCGCCCAGAGCTCGTAGAGCATGCCGTCATTGGGGTTCACCGAACCCGATTCCGAGTAGAACACCACCGCCGACAGCGCCGCGAGGAAGCCGATCAGCATGAAGTTCCACAGAAAGTGCGGCCCCACGCGGATACCGGCGTTCACCGCCGCTTCCCGGTTGTTGCCGATGGCATAGGCGTTGCGGCCGTGCACGGTCTTGGTCATCAGGAGCCACAGCAGAAGCGCCGCGCCCAGGAGGAACCAGGTGGCGGTGTGCAGGCCCAGGAACTGCGCCTCGGCGAAGTCCACCAGCGTCCAGTTGAGGTGGCTGGTGGGCTGCTCGCCATTGTACATGAACACCAGCCCCCGGTAGCCCAGCATCGAGCCCAGCGTCACGATGAAGGCGTCGACGCCGGTCTTCCACACGATGAGCCCGTTGATCGCGCCAAGCACGACACCCGTCAGGAGCGCGAAGCCCCAGGCCAGCGGGATCGCCCAGTCGCCGATCGCCGCCATGAAGGGCCAGGTCATGCTGTCGAGCAGTACGATCGCGGCCAGCGCGAAGGTCGCCCCCACCGACAGGTCGATGTTGCCGTTGATCATGATGATCGTCATGCCGAGCGCGATGATGCCGATGGGCGCCGACTGCTTCAGGAGAAGAAGCATGTTGTCGAAGTCCATGAAGGCCGTTTCGGTGACCGACAGGAACTCGCCGGCGATGGAGAAGAACGCAAGCTCCACCACGATGAAGGCCCAGATCGCGCCCTGCTTGATGAGATTTGCCCGTGTTTCTTTTTTCATGGTCTCTCTCCTCAGGCGATCGGCGACCAGAGGCGGCCACGCTTCGCAGCGATGTCCAGCCAGACGGCGAGGATGATGATGATCCAGGTCACGACGTATTGCGCGTAGAACGCGAGCCCCATGAGCAGGAGGCCGTTCTGGATGAAGCCAAGGATGAGCACGCCGATCACGGTCTTGAAGATCGTGCCGGCACCGCCCAGGAGCGAGGCGCCGCCGAGGATGACCGCGGCCAGCACCTCGAGCTCCATGCCCTGTCCCACGGTGTTCTGGCTGCCCAGGCTCCGGCTGGCCTGGATCAGGCCCGCGGTCGCCACGCAGAAGGACGACATGAGGTAGGTCATGAAGACGATGCGCGCGCGCGGAATGCCCGAGAAGGTCGCGGCGATCCCGTTGCCGCCCACCGCGTAGACCTTTCGTCCGAACGGGGTGCGCGACAGGATGATGCTGAGCACGATGGCCAGCAATGCGAACATGATGATCGGCACCGGCACCCCGGCGATCGAACCCTGCCCGAAGATGCCGAACCAGGTGCCTTCCTTGTCCGCGATGTCCATGTTCTTGCCGCCCGAATAGGTCAGCGTCAGGCCGTGGATGGCCGACAGCATGCCCAGCGTGACGATCAGGGAGTTGAGCTTGAGATAGCCCACGAGGAAGCCGATGAAGGCCCCGAGCGCCATGGTCATGGCGAACATGACGGGAATGCCCAGCGTCGGCCCGATCTTGTCATGCAGGTCGAGCACCACGATGGTCGAGAAGGACATCATCGACCCGACCGACAGGTCGAGATTGCCCCCGATCACCACGAAGGTGACCCCCAGGGCCATCACGCCCAGGATCGCGGAGGACCGGATCACCCCGAAGATGTTGTCGATGTCGATGAATCTCGGGTTCGCGATCGCGAACACGATCATGAAGACCACAAAGGCGACGAGGATACCCTGTCGCGCAAGGAAGCCCGCGACTCCCTTCTTCGTCAATTCCGCCATGTTCTCCTCCCTATGGCTGGCATGAGCCGGTGTCAGACGAGCGTCATGCCTCCATCGATCATAACGATCTGTCCCGTCATGTAGTCACTTTCGCGTCCCGCGAGGAACGATGTCGTGCCCGTGATATCCTCCGGCGTCGCCACGCGGCCCTTCAGGATCTCGGACGAGAATTCGGCCATCGCCTGCCCGGGCCGCTCGGCGGCGCCGATTTCCATCAGGTCGCGGTCGACCTGTTCCCACATTTCGGTCGCGACCACGCCGGGCGCGAAGCCCGTGACGGTGATCGCGTGCTTGGCCAGGTCGCGCGCGCCCGACTGGGTGAGCGACACGACCGCCGATTTGCTCGCGCAGTAGGGCGCGACGTTGTCGAAGCCCTGGCGGCTGGCGATCGAGGCGGTGTTCACGATCTTGCCGGCCACACCGTCCGCATCGACCCCCTGGGCGATCATCTGCCGGGCGGCTTCCTGCATGCCGATGAGGCAGCCCAGCCCGTTGATCCCCATGATGAAATTCCAGTTGTCCTCGGTCACGTCGAGGAAATTCATGGGCCGGTTCACCCCGGCGTTGTTGAATTTCACGTCAAGGCGCCCGAACCGCTCCACCACGTGGGCGATCATGGCGCGGACCTCTTCGCGGTCGGTCACGTTGACCGCGGCGTGGGTCACCTGGCCCCCGGCACGCGCGGCGCGCTCGGCATTGGCCTCGGCCACCTGGGCCACCTTCTCCGCGTTGATGTCCGCGAAGCAGACGTTGGCACCTTCGTCCAGCAGCGCTTCGCCGATGGCACGACCGATGCCTTGCGCGGCACCGGTCACGATGCAGGATCGTCCCGAAACACGAGCCATGTCCCGCCCCTTTCGTGAGAGAAATCGAAAAAAAAGAAAGGGAATGCGCGAGACGGGCCAACGTGGCGTTCGCCCCGCGCATTCAGGGAGGAAGATCAGAAGACGGGCTTCTCGAACTCGTCCATGTTGTCCTGGGTGATCTTCGGCGTGTCGAAGTAGTTCAGGAACGGAACGTCCTCGCCGTTGAGGATGTCGATCGCGGTCTGAAGCGCGGCTTCGGCATCGTCGACCGGCGACTGGTAGATCGAACCCCAGTATTCACCGGCGGCCATCGCCTCGTAGCCCACCGCGAAGTTGGTGGCGCCCACGAAGGTGATTCCTTCGGCACGGTCGGCGGCCTTGGCGGCGTTCAGCGCGCCCACGCCCATGTTGTCGTCACCGGCATAGACGCCGTCGATGTCGTCATACTTGACGAGGAAGGCTTCCATGACCTGCTGCGACTTCTCGCGGTTCCAGTCGCCCGGCTGGGTCTCCATCAGCGTGACGTTCGGGCAGACTTCCGGCAGGCGGTCCTCGAAGCCCTTGGCGCGCTCGATGGCGGTGGTGTAGCCCGGCTGACCCGAGATCTGGACGATCTGGGCTTCATCCTCGATGCCCAGCTCCTTGAAACGGTCGCACATGATCTCGGCGGACCGGGAGCCCTGCGTGATGTTGTCCGGGCCGGAGAAGGAGGCGACGAAGTCGAAGCCCTGCTCGGCGATGTTGGAGTTGGTGACGATCACCGGGATGTCGGCCTGCGATGCCTTGCGCACGGCCGGGATCACCGCTTCGCCGTTGGTCGGCCAGATGATGATCGCGTCGACTTCCTGCTGGATCAGGTCTTCCATCTGCGCGATCTGGCGGGCGACGTCGCCGCCGGCGTCCAGGACGACGACTTCCACGTTGTCGTTCGCCTCGGCGGCCGCGATGAAGGCCTGCTCGTAGGTGGTCTGGTAGCTGTCGACGCCCACGTTGTTCTGCGTGATGCCGATCGTGTAGGTGTCCATGTGCGCTTCGCCGAATGCGGCGGTGCCGATCATCGCGGTCGAGCAGACGAGCGCAAACTTGGTCGAAATCTTCATGTAATGGGTCCTCCCGGTTTCATGTTTCATGATTGCGACTGTCCTCTCCAGTCCGGAGCGCATACGCCCCGGTGCAATCTGCGGACCATCCAGCGTCATTTTTCGCTAACTTAGACCTCCCCTTTTTATCCATTTTGAATAATCTGACATCCAATCTGGACATCATGACGATTCCGGACGCCTCTCAAACTGAACATTTTGAACAGGACCGTGATGACCGACTCGCCACGCACACCCCGAACAACACGAGCTGCCGACCGCATGAACCTGCAATCCGCGAAAAATATCCGTTCCGGACAATCCGGAGGCGCCCTTCCGGCGTCCGGCGCCTCCGCGCCCAGCGGGCCGGAAGTGCAGCGCGTGGTTCATTTCCTGCAGGAAATCTTTTCGGAGGTCGAAAACGGGATCGAACCCAGCACGACGAACCCGCACCTCAACATGCTGCTGCACCTGCTGCACTGCCATTTCGAGGGCCGCGTGGTGTCGCCCTCGGCCATCGTGGCGGCCTCCGGCGTGCCCTACGCCACGGGCACCCGCAAGCTGGCCGACATCGTGGACGCGGGCTTCATCGAGCAGCGGCCGCGCACCAAGTCGGGCAAGAGCGTCTCGCTCCACCCCTCGGAAAACCTGCTCCAGGTGTTCCACCGGGTGGCCGACCGGATCGACCGGATCGCGATGGCGGCCTACGGCGGCGAACGACCCACGCCGGAAGCGCGCGACTACTACTTCGGCGGGTCCTACCAGTCCGGGCAAAGCATGATCCCGCCGCCGCGCGCCCTGCCCCAGTCGCTCAAGCTGGCCGGTGGCCTGCGCATCCTGGTGCACGGCGATCCGACCTTCATGGTCATGGAGAACCTCAAGCGCCAGTTCGAACAGATCGTCGGCACCGACATCAACCAGCGCGCCTTCTCGATCGACCGGCTGCGTGAAGAGGCGCTGCGCAACGCCACCCGCGCCAACAGCCGCTACGACCTGATCGCGGTCGACCTGCCCTGGCTCGGCGAGTTCGTGAAGAAGGGCGTGATCCGCCCGCTGCCTGACGTGATGGACGTGGACCGGCTGGAGCCCAGCGACTTCCACACCGCGGGCTGGCGCGCGACGCATTGGAACGGCGTGCCCTACGGCGTGCCCAGCCAGACGACGCCTGAGCTCATGTTCTACCGCAAGGACTGGTTCGCCGAAGCCGGGCTCGAGCCGCCGCAGACCACCGACGCGGTGATCGAGGCCGCCCGACAGTTCCACGACCCGCGCCGCGGACGCTACGGGGTCGCATGGAACGCCGCGCGCGGGACCGCGCTGGGACACACCTTCATGATGACCTGCGCCGATTTCGGCCAGCCGATCATCGACCTGCCCGAGATCGCCGGAGGCTTCGACGCCGACCATCTCGAGCGCGACGATTTCCGGCCCATGCTGGACAGCGAACGCGCCCAGGCCGCGGCCGAGTACCTCATGCAGCTGATGGAGTATTCGCCGCCCGACATCCTGTCGATGTCCTGGTACGAACGTGTGCGCCCCTTCGCCAACGGCAGCGTCGCGATGGCCTATGGCTACACGCTGCTGGCCCCGTATTTCGAGCGCGACGAAACCTGCGCGGCGCATGGCAACGCGGGCTACCTGCCCCACCCGCACGGTCCCGGCGGCATGCCGATCGCGCCGGTCGGGGGCTACGCGCTCTGCGTGCCGGCGAACCTTGCCGAAGAGCGGATTCCGGACGCGGTCGAGGCGTTGATCGCCTTCACCTCGCCCGCCGCCCAGAAGCTCTATGCCCAGGAAGGCAGCCGCACGGCCCCGCGCTACTCGGTCGGGGCCGATCCGGAAGTCCGCCGCCTGTCGCCGATCTTCGAGCTCGTCGACCAGATGTCCTGGCGCGACGAGCTGCAATTCTGGCCGCGCCCGCCGGTGCCGCAGATCTCGGACATCATCACCGTCTGCGGCCACGAATTGCACGACATGCTGCGCGGTCTCGTCAGCCCGGCCGAAGCCTTGGCCCGGGTTCAGGCGCAGGCCGAACAGATAATGAGAACACCGGTCACCTAGTTAGGGAGGAAACCATGGACCCCAATCGCCTCAAGGGCAAAAACATCCTGATCACCGGCGCGGCCCGCGGCATGGGCGCGGCCAACGCCGAAGCCTTCGCCGCGCAGGGCGCCAACGTCTGCATCGGCGATCTCGATCTGGACGAAGCCCAGTCCGTCGCCAAGCGCATCAACGACGCGGGAAACGGCAAGGCGATCGCGGTCAAGATGGACGTGACCAAGCGGGAGGACAACGCCGCCGCCGTGGCCGCGGTGGTGGACGAATTCGGCTCGATCAACGTGGGCCTCTTCAACGCCGGCATGAACAAGCCCCGGTTCTTCATGGATATCGATGAGGACAACTGGGACATGATCATGAACGTCAACACCAAGGCGATGTGGCTGGGCATGCAGGAGACCGCCCGCCAGATGATCAAGCAGGGTCCGATGGAGGATCACCCCTACAAGATCATCAACGTCGGCTCGATCGCGAGCCGCAAGCCGCTGGTCGACGTGACCGTCTACTGCACCTCGAAATACGGCTGCCTCGCGCTCACCCATTGCGGCGCCATCGGGCTGTCCGAGCACAACATCACCGTCAACGGCTACGCGCCGGGCGTCGTCGTCACCCCGCTCTGGGAGCAGCTCGACAAGGACCTCGTCGACATCGGCTTCAAGGAGCGTGAAGGCCAGGCCTACGACGACATCGTGCGCGACGCGCTGCAGATCAAGCGCGTGTCCTACCCCGACGACATCACCGGCACGGCGTCTTTCCTGGCGAGCGACGACAGCGACTACATGACCGGCCAGATGATCCACATCGATGGCGGCTGGTGCATCCAGTAACCGACCGATTTCCGGAAACAACCCAACAACGAGGGCCGACAGACCGGCCCGGAGGAGACCCAAATGTCACGCGCCCTGCTGCCGAACCTCCTGACCCCTCAGGATCTTGAACCGAACTGGGAATGGCGTGAACGCCTGCCCGCGTCCGGCCACATGTCGGTCGATTTCGAACGCCGGATCGACCACGACCGCCTGCGCCGCTACCGGCTCGCCCGGACGCGCCAGGCGCTGCAGGCGTCGAACGCGGGCACGCTGCTGCTCTTCGACGTGAACAACATCCGCTACGTCTCGGCCACCAAGATCGGCGAGTGGGAGCGCGACAAGATGTGCCGGTTCTGCCTGCTCACCGGCGACGACAGCCCCTACGTGTGGGACTTCGGCTCCGCCGCGATGCACCACAAGCGCTACTCCGACTGGCTGGAGCCCGACCACTGCCTGGCCGGCGTCGTCGGCATGCGCGGCACCATCCCGCCCGAGTTCGGGCTGATGCAGAAGTACGCCAAGGAGATCGCCCGCCTGATCAAGGAAGCGGGCATGGCCGACATGCCGGTGGGCGTGGACTATGCCGAAACCGCGATGTTCCACGCGCTCAAGGAAGAGGGCCTCAACATCGTCGACGGCCAGCAGATCATGCTGGCGGCGCGCGAGATCAAGAACTGGGACGAGATCCAGCTGCTCACGCAGGCCGCGAGCATGGTCGATGGCGTCTACCACATGATCTACGAAGAGCTGAAGCCGGGCGTGCGCGAGAACGACATCGTCGCGCTGTCCAACAAGATGCTCTACGAGATGGGCTCGGACGACGTCGAGGCGATCAACGCGATCTCCGGCGAACGGTGCAACCCGCACCCGCACAACTTCACCGACCGTTACTTCCGCCCCGGCGACCAGGCGTTCTTCGACATCCTGCAAAGCTACCAGGGCTACCGCACCTGTTACTACCGGACGTTCAACATCGGACGCTCGACACCCGCGCAGGTGGACGCCTACGTGAAGGCGCGCGAATGGATCGACGCCTCGATCGAGGCGATCAAGCCGGGCGTCACCACCGACCAGGTGGCCAAGCTCTGGCCCAAGGCCGAGGAGTTCGGTTTCCCCAACGAAGACGCAGCCTTCGGCCTGCAGTTCGGTCACGGCCTGGGCCTCGCGCTTCACGAGCGCCCGATCATCAGCCGCGCCGTGTCGCTCGATCACCCGATGGAGATCCAGACCGGCATGGTCTTCGCGCTCGAGACCTACTGCCCGGCCGCCGACGGTTACTCCGCCGCGCGGATCGAGGAGGAGGTCGTGGTGACCGAGACCGGCGTCGAGGTGATCAGCCTCTTCCCGGCCGAAGAACTGCCCATCGCGAACCGTTACTGATCGTTGCGTATCACCCGCCCTGCCGGCGCAGGGCGGGTGCCACCCCGCCTCCGGGAGGACACAATGGCCAAGGCCAAAGCCAAGACGAAAACCAACACCGAAGACTACCTGCGCATGTACCGCCAGATGGTGCGCATCCGGACCTTCGAGGACAACGCGAACCAGCTTTACCTCTCGGCCAAGATGCCGGGGCTGACGCACATGTATTCCGGCGAGGAAGCCGTCGCCGTGGGCATCTGCGAGGCGCTCACGGACGACGACCGCATCACCTCGACCCACCGCGGCCACGGCCATTGCGTGGCCAAGGGCGCTGAGTTCAAGGAGATGTTCTGCGAGCTTCTGGGCAAGGAAGAGGGCTATTGCCGGGGCAAGGGCGGCTCGATGCACATCGCCGACCAGAGCCACGGCAACCTCGGCGCCAACGCCATCGTCGGCGGGTCGATGGGGATCGCCACCGGCTCGGCCCTGCGCGCCAAGCTCAACGGCGACGACGACGTGACCGTGTGCTTCTTCGGCGACGGCGCCACCGCGCAGGGCCTGCTCTACGAGGTCATGAACATGGCCGCGCTTTGGAACCTGCCGGTGATCTACGCCTGCGAGAACAACGGCTACTCGGAATACACCAAGACCGAGGAGATCGCGGCGGGATCGCTCACCGCGCGCGCCGAGGCATTCGGGATCGAGGCGTTCAAGGTCGACGGGCAGGACGTGCTCGCCGTCAACGACCTGACCCAGAAGCTGGTCGCGCGCTGCCGCAAGGGCGAGGGTCCGTTCTTCCTGGAACTCGAGACCTACCGCTACCACGGCCACCACGTGGGCGACATCAACCGCGAATACTACCGCTCGAAGGACGAAGAGAAGGACTGGAAGCAGAACCGCGACCCGATCGTGCGCTTCCGCGGCTACCTGGTCGAGCAGGGCATCGCCACCGAGGAGGAGATCGAGGCGATGAACGCCGAGATCGAGAAGGATGCGACCGATGCCGTCGCCTATGCCGAGGCCGCGCCCTACCCGGACGCGTCCGAGGTCGACATGCACGTCTACGCGGACTGAGGAGACACGAGATGCGAGAGATTACCCTGTCCCAGGCCGTGAACGAAGCACTGGCCGAGGAAATGCGCCGCGATCCCACCACCTTCATCATCGGCGAGGACGTGGCCGAGGCCGGTACGCCCTTCAAGGTGCTGTCGGGCCTCGTGGAGGAATTCGGAACCGAGCGCGTGATCGACACGCCGATCTCCGAGCCGGGCTTCATGGGCATGGCCGTGGGCGCGGCGATGACCGGATCGCGCCCGATCGTCGACCTGATGTTCGGCGACTTCATCTTCCTGATCATGGACCAGCTGTGCAACCAGGCGGCCAAGATCCACTACATGTCCGGCGGCAAGCTCAACGTGCCGCTGGTGCTGCGCACGAACCTGGGCGCGACGCGCCGCTCGGCCGCGCAGCACTCCCAGTCGCTCCAGGCGCTGGTGGCCCACATTCCGGGGCTGAAGGTGGCGATGCCTTCTTCGGCCTACGAGGCGAAGGGGCTGATGAAGACGGCGATCCGCGACAACAACCCGGTCGTCATCTTCGAAGACAAGCTGATGTACCAGGACAAGGCGCCGGTGCCGGAAGAGGAATACCTGATCCCCTTCGGCGAGGCGAACGTGAAGCGCGAGGGCTCCGACATCACGCTGATCGCCACCTCCTCGATGGTGCAGGTCGCCGAGAAGGCCGCCGAGATGCTCGCGGGCGAAGGCATCAGCGCCGAGGTGATCGACCCGCGCACCATCGTGCCGCTGGACGAGAAGACGCTGCTCGACAGCGTGAAGAAGACCAGCCGGGCGATCGTGATCGACGAGGGCCACCAGAGCTACGGGGTGACGGCCGAAATCGCCTCTCGCCTGAACGAGAAGGCCTTCTACCACCTTGACGCGCCGGTGCTGCGCATGGGCGCGATGGACGTGCCGGTGCCCTTCAGCCCCGCGCTCGAGGACATCACGGTGCCCACCCCCGAGGGCGTGGCCGACAACGCCCGCAAGCTCTGCGCCGGGGAGCTCATTCATGCCGCATGACGTGACGATGCCCCAACTCGGCATGGCACAGGACGCGGGCAAGATCGTGTCCTGGCTGAAAAGCCCGGGCGACGCGGTCGCCAAGGGCGATGCCCTGTTCGAGGTCGAGACCGACAAGGCCACGATGGAGGTCGAGGCGCAGGCCGACGGCTTCCTCACCGGCGTCGCGGCCCAGGAAGGCGAAGACGTGCCGGTGGGCGCGGTGATCGCCCGCATCTCGGACAGCGCCGACGACGAGGGCCCCGCCCCCGCGCCGGCCGCCGCCGAACCGGCCGGAGATGCGCCCGCCGACGACCTGCCGGAGGGCCATTCCGTGACCATGCCGCAGCTCGGCATGGCGCAGGATTCGGGCCTTCTCGTGAGCTGGCAGAAATCGCCCGGCGATGCCGTGGCCGCCGATGACGTGCTCTTCGAGGTGGAGACCGACAAGAGCACGATGGAGGTCGAGGCGGGGCGCGACGGCTTCCTCGCCGCGACGCTGGCCGAGGCCGGTGAAGAGGTGCCGGTCGGTGAAGCCGTGGCGATCATCAGCGCCGGGGCCCCGGCCGCGCCCGTCACCCGCGCGCGCGCCGAGGCTCCCGCGTCCGCCGCCCCCGCACCGGCCCCGGCCGAGCCGTCGGCCAAGGACGACGCGCCGAAGGCCGAGGCGAAGGCCCCGGCCAAACCGGCCGCCAAGGCGCCCGCCGCGGCGCCGGCGCGCGGCAGCGGCGAGCGCGTCCTGGCGTCGCCCAAGGCGCGCCGTCTCGCGCTCGAGCAGGGGCTCGACCTGTCGCGACTGGCCGATGCAGGCTACCCGCAGCCCTATCACGTCGCCGACCTCGACACGCTGCGCGCCCTGCCCGAGGCCGCACCGGCCGGCGAAGGCGTGGCAGCCAGCCGCAGGCTTGTCGCCGAGGCGGCCCAGGACGGGCTGCCGGACTTCACCGCCTGGGCGGCCGAGGTGCACGGGATGAAGGACGCCGACGCGATCCTCGCCGGGCTCGCCGCCGCCTCGCTCCCCGAGGCCGGGCCGGTCGCAGTGGAACGTCACGGGCAGTCGCGGACGTTCGCCCTGCCCGCCGGCCGCGCCCTGTCGCAGGTCGAAGAGACCGAGGACGCCCCGGCGCTCACCCTGCGCGATCTGCGTGGCTCGCCGCTGCGCAGCGTCGACATGGGCGGCGAGGCGACGCCGGTGGTGACCCTCACCACGAACGGCGCAGGCCTGACCATCACGCTGGAATGCAGCCCGTCCCAGATGGACGCGCAGGCGGCGATCCAGTTCATCACAGACTTCGCGGGCCGGGTGGAACAACCACTCCGCCACCTGCTCTGACCCTTCGGAGGCCACATGGACTACACCGATCTCTACATCAACGGCGAATGGCGCAAGACCGAGGACCGGTTCGACGTGATCAACCCGGCCACGGAAGAGGTGCTCGCCTCCGTCGCCTCTGCCGACATTCCCGATGCCGACGCGGCGCTCGACGCGGCCGAGGCCGCGATGGCCGACTGGGCCGCCCGCACGCCGCGCGAACGGTCCGAAGTGCTGCGCAAGGCATGGGAACTCATGACCGCGCGGCTCGACCATTTCGCCAACCTCATCACGCTGGAGAACGGCAAGGCGGGCGTCGACGCCAAGGGCGAAGCCACCTACGCGGCCGAGTTCTTCCGCTGGTTCGCCGAGGAGGCGGTGCGCGCCGACGGTCTGATCACCCACGCCCCCGCCTCGGGCGCGCGGATCGTGGTGCAGCACAAGCCCGCGGGTCTCGCCGTGCTGGTCACGCCGTGGAACTACCCGGCCGCGATGGGCACCCGCAAGATCGCCCCGGCGCTGGCCGCGGGCTGCGGCGTGATCATCAAGCCCGCCTCCGAGACCCCGCTGACCATGCTGGCGCTCATGCCGCTGCTGGAAGAGGCGGGCGTCCCCAAGGGGCTGGTGAACGTGCTCCCGTCGCGGCGCACCGGCGCGCTGGTCGATCACATCATGCACGACCCGCGCGTGCGGGTGGTGAGCTTCACGGGGTCCACCGGCGTCGGCCGCACGCTACTCAAAAGCGCGGCCGACCAGATCCTCAAGCCGGCGATGGAGCTGGGCGGCAACGCCCCCCTCCTCGTGTTCGAGGACGCCGACCTGGACACCGCCATCGAGGGCACCATGCTCGCCAAGATGCGCAACCTGGGCGAGGCCTGCACGGCCGCCAACCGCATCTACGTCCACGAGGACATCGCCGAGGAATTCACCCGCCGCCTGACCGAGCGCATGTCGGCGCTCAAGGTCGGCGACGGCACCGATCCCAGTGTCGACGTCGGCCCGCTCGTGAACGCGTCGACCCGCGACAAGGTGGCCGAGTTCGTCTCGGACGCCGTGGCCAAGGGCGCCAAGGTCGAATGCGGCGGAACCACGCCCAACGGCAAGGGGTTCTTCTACCCGCCCACGGTGCTCTCGAACGTGAGCCAGGACGCGGCCTGCGTCCATGACGAGATCTTCGGCCCCGTGGCCGCGATCCAGACGTTCTCCGACCAGGAGGACGCCATCAAGCGTGCCAACGACACCGAGTACGGGCTCGTGGCCTACGTCTTCTCGGAGGACTTCAAGCGCGCCATGCAGGTCTGCGAACGGCTCGACTACGGCATGGTGGGGCTGAACCGCGGGCTCGTGAGCGACCCGGCGGCCCCCTTCGGCGGCACCAAGCAATCCGGCCTCGGCCGCGAGGGTGGCCACGAGGGGATGCTGGAGTTCATGGAAACCCAATACATCTCGGCCAGCTGGTAAGGGGGCGTCATGTCGGACATCAAAGCCAGCCCCTCGACCCGGCGCCTCGCGCTCGAAAAGGGCGTGGACATCGAAAGCCTCGCCCGCAAGCTGGGGCGCGAAACGATCGGGGCCGAGGACATCACGGGCACCGCCTCCGCCCCGGCGGGCGGCGGTGCGGACACGTCCTACTGGGATGTGGACCACAGCCAGTACGGCCCGGTCACCGAGGAACCGATGAGCCGCTTCGCTCAGGTGGCCTCGAAGAACCTCGCCGCCGCGCAGGCGCTCATCCCGGCCGTGACCCATCACGACCGCGCCGACGTGACGGCGATCGAGGCCCTGCGCAAGGCCTGGAAACCCGAGGCGCAATCGCGCGGCGTGAAGTTCACCGCGCTCGCCTTCCACGTCTGCGCCCTGGCCCGCACCCTGCGCGCCTTTCCCCGCTTCAACGCCTCGCTCACGCCCGAGGGCGACACGCTGATCCTGAAGGATTTCGTGCACATCGGGATCGCGGTGGACACGCCCCACGGGCTCATGGTTCCCGTGATCCGCGATGCCGACCGGAAGGGCCTGTGGCAGATCGCGGCCGAGATCGCCGACCTCGCCGCCCGCGCGCAGGCCCGCAAGATCGGCCCGGACGAGATGGGCGGCGCCTCCATGTCGATCACCAACCTGGGCGGTATCGGCGGCTCGGCCTTCTCGCCGATCGTGAACCCGCCGGAGGTGGCGATCCTCGGCATCACGCGGACCGAGACGGTGACGGTCTGGGACGGCGACACCCCGCGCCCCGTGCCGATGGTGCCGCTCGATCTTTCCTACGACCACCGCGTCATCAACGGCGCCGACGCCGCGCGCTTCCTGTCGCACTACGCGGACCTCATCGCCGACCCGCGCAACCTGATGATCTGAACGTGCCCGCCGCGCCTGCGGGAGCGGCAGAAGCCGTACACAAACAAAGCCCGGGTCTTCGCGCCCGGGCTTTTTCGCGTGCGGTGAGGATGGTGCCGTGGTGCCCCCAGAGAGACTCGAACTCCCGACCCACTGATTACAAATCAGTTGCTCTACCAGCTGAGCTATAGGGGCACGCCCCGCGACTTAGACCGGCGGGGCGATCGGATCAAGAGGGGATGGGTCAGCGGTTGGCGCGGGCCATGAAGCCCACGGCCACGAGGCCCACCAGGATGACGAGGATGGCGGCCGGCGCGGCCTCGCCGATCTGTTCGAGCGAGGCCTTCTCGTACACCCGCGTCGAGAGCGTGTTGTAGTTGAACGGGCGCAGGAGCAGCGTGGCCGGCAGTTCCTTCACGCAATCGACGAAGACCAGCAGAAGCGCGGTGCCCACCGAGCCGCGGATGAGGGGCACGTAGACCTCGCGCAGCGCGCCGCCCGCCGTGCGCCCCAGCGACCGCGCGGCCATCGGGAGCGACGGCGACACCCGCCCCATCGCTGCATCCGCCGCGTTCTGGGCGATGGCGAAGAAGCGCACGCCGTAGGCATAGACGATGGCGACCGCCGTGCCGGTCAGCAGAAGCCCGGGATCGAACCCCGTGAGCGCCAGCATCCCGTCGGCCACGGCGTTGTCGAGAGCTGCGAGCGGGATCAGGATGCCCACCGCCAGCACCGCGCCGGGGGCCGCGTAACCGATGGTCGATACCGGCAGGACGAGGCGCGGCAGCCGCGCCCCGGTCAGGCGCACGCCGTAGACCAGGAAGAGCGCGAAGGTCACGGTCAGCACCGCCGCGCTGCTGCCCACCGCCACGGTATGGCCCAGCGCCCGCAGAAGCCCGGGGGCGAGCCAGCCGTCCGCATTCTTCACCGCGTGCCACATCAGGACGCTCACCGGCAGGACGAAGCCGATGGCGAAGGGCACCGTGCACAGCGTGGTGGCGAGCCAGCCCTGCCAGCCGGTGAGGCGCACCGGCTCGACCGGGCGCTGCTGGCGCTCCAGCCGGTAGAAGCGGCTCTTCGAGCGGCTGACCTTCTCGATGGCCACCAGCACCAGCACGAGCCCGAGGATCACCATCGCGATCTGGGCCGCGCCGCCCGCGTTGCCCATCTCGAGCCAGGTGGTGAAGATGCCCGTGGTGAGCGTCTGGACCGCGAAGAAATCGACCGTGCCGAAGTCCGACACCGTCTCCATCATCACGATGGCCGATCCCGCGGCGATGGCCGGGCGCACCAGCGGCAGGCCCACGCGCCAGAACCGGCCCATCGGCCCGGCTCCCAGCGCACGCGCCACCTCGTAGACCCCGCCGGACTGTTCGCGCAGACCTGCACGCACGAGCAGGTAGACATAGGGCGCGAGCGCGGCCGTCAGCACGACGATGGCGGCCCAGAGCGAGCGGATCTCGGGAAACCAGTAGTCGCGCGCGCTCTCCCAACCGAAGAGCTGGCGCAGCCCGGTCTGGACCGGGCCGGAGTACTCCAAGAAATCGACCAGCGCGTAGGCCCCGACATAGGCGGGAATCGCCAACGGGAAGAGCAGCAGCCACTCGAGCCAGCGGCGCCCCGGGAACCGGTACATCGTCACGAGCCAGGCCGCCCCCGTCCCCACGGCCGCCGCGAGTCCCGCCACGGCGAACGCGAGGATCACCGTGTTGCGGAAATAGCGGGGCAGCGTTGTGGAAATAAGGTGCGGCCAGACGTTCTCGGCCGGGTTGAAGGCCATCCACACGACGGCGAGGATCGGCCCGACGACGAGCAGACCGATCGCCACCGCGCCAACCGACCACGGCCCCGGCCAGCGCCAGGCGCGGCGCGGCACTTGCCTTGTAACTTGACCATTTTGCTCGACCATCTCGGGACCGGGCTTATCCATTTCCGGTTTCACTGTCCAGAAATCCCGGTATATGGTGCCGCGAACCCGAAAGGACCGCCCAGCGCCCATGCAGATCGCCTTCCATATCGGCGCCCATTGCACCGACGAGGATCAACTCGTCAAATCGCTGGTCAAGAACACGCAGATCTTCACCGAACAGGGCGTCGCCGTTCCCGGCCCCTCGCGCTACCGCCAGCTTCTGACCGAGGTATCGGCCAAGCTCGCGGGCAGCCCCGCATCGCTCGAGACGCAGGACATGGTGCTCGAGCAGATCCTCGACGGGACCGACCCGCAGCGCGTGGTGTTTTCCTTCGAGAATTACATGTCCGGCCCGCGCCGGGTGCTCGAGAGCGGGATGCTCTACCCGGCCGCGGGCGAGAAGACGCGCATCCTGCGAAATCTCTTCCCCGCCCACGAGATCGAGTTCTTCCTCGCCGTGCGCGACCCGGCCACCTTCGTGCCGGCCTTCGTGAAGAAACACCCGGAACTCGATGCGACCCAGGTGATGGGCCAGCTCAACCCGAACGGCATGATATGGTCGGACGTGGTGCGCGACATCCGCGAGGAGAACCCGGATTGTCCCGTCACCGTCTGGTGCAACGAGGATACGCCGCTCCTGTGGCCGGAAATCATGCACCGGATCACCGGTCTCGACATGAGCCTCCAGTTCAAGGGCGGGCTCGACATCATCGCGCAGATCATGCAGCGCGAGGGCGTCAAGCGTCTGCGCGCCTACATGGCCGAACACCAGCCGCAATCCGAGGCGCAGCGGCGCCGGGTGCTGATGGCCTTTCTCGGCAAATACGCGATCGAGGGCGCGGTCGAGGAAGAGATCACCCTTCCCGGCTGGACCGCGGACCTCGTCGATGAGCTCACGCGCGCCTACGACGACGACATGGCCGAACTGGCGCGCCTGCCGGGGGTGAGTTTCGTCACCACCTGAGCGCGCCGGGCGCTCACATGCCGAGCGCCTGCTTGTACATGTCGAGCACCGCTTCTTCCTCGGCGATGTCGTCGGGCTCGCGCTTGCGCAGCGCGATCACCTTGCGCATGACCTTGGTGTCGTATCCGCGCGCCTTGGCCTCGGCCATGACCTCTTTCTGCTGATCGGCGAGGTCCTTCTTTTCCATCTCCAGGCGCTCGAAGCGCTCCACGAACTGGCGCAGCTCGTCCGCGGCCACGCGGTAGCTGCCCGGGCTGCCTTCGTTGTCTTCAATCACGTCGTTCATCTCGTCCTCGCCTGTGTGGATGAGGCTTCTTGCTAGTCCCTCGGCACGCCGCCATCAAGGGTCATTCTCCCTTGCCTGCCACGTCCCGGCGGGCTATGCGCCCGGCATGGAAATCATGATCTACATCGGGGCGGCCATCTCGGTTGTCGGGCTCGTCGGGCTGATCCTCAGCGCGCTGCGCGTGATGCGTGCGAAGAAGGCGGGGCTGGACGACGACGGGCTGCGCGAGGCGGTGCGCCGTGCCATGATCCTGAACTTCGGCGCGCTGATGCTGTCGGCCTTCGGGCTGATCCTCGTCGTGGTGGGCGTGATCCTCGCCTGAGCCGGGGCTCAGCGCAGGTTCATGTCCTCGAACCGGCGCCCGGTGCTGACCAGGCGGTCCCACAGGGGCGCGGGCGTCCAGAAATCGTTCTCCTCGGCCCAGGCGCGGAGTGCTGCGCGCACGGCCAACGGCCCCTCGCGATCGGCAAGCCGCATCGGGCCGCCGGCGGCGCGCGGGAAACCCAGTCCCTGGAGCATCACCACGTCCACGTCCGAGGGCCGCGCGACCACCCCGGCCTCGACCAGCTTCGCACCTTCGTTCGCCAGGGCCAAGAGGCAGCGCTTGCGGATCTCCTCGGGCTTCATGCCGGTCGCCGACACGCCCGCTTCGGCGCGCAGGCCGCGCAGCATCTGGTCGAGCTCCCGCGACACCTCGCCGGTGGCCACGCGATCCTCGCCCTCGTAGACATAGAACCCCTGCCCCGAGCGGCGCCCGTACCACGCATTCTCGAGCATCCGCACCGGGATCGCCGACGGGCATTCCTCGGCCCGAAGACCCCAGACGGCGTCGAGCCCGGCCACGTCCTGCGCTTCGAACGGCCCCAACGGCATGCCGAGGTCGCGCATCGCCCGGTCCACCGCCTGCGGCGAGGCCCCGCGCTCCAGCGTCAGGGCGGCGGCGCTGTAGTAGGCCGTCACCAGCCGGTTGAACACGAGCCCCGCGCGCGGTTCGGCCACGATCGGCATCTTGCCCATCGCGCGGGCGAGCCGGATGAGCGTGGCCGTCGCCGCGGGTGCCGTGCCGCGCACCGGCGCGATCTCGACCAGGCGGTTGCGGTCGGCCGGCGCGATGAAATGCATGGCCGCGAACCGGTCGCGCCGGGCGGCAGACTGCACCAGCGTTTCGAGGTCGCAATCGGCCGTGGAACTGGCGATGACCGCGCCCGGCTTGGCGATCCCGCCGACCTGGAGCAGGACATGCGCCTTGCGCACGGCATCCTCCGGCAGCGCGTCGATGATCACGTCGGCATCGCCCAGCGCGCGCAGGTCCTGCGACACTTTCAGGCGTGACAGCCGCGTGTCGCGGGCCCGGCCCGACAGCCGCCCGGCCTCGACCGCCGCGCCCAGGCTGCGCTCGATCCGGGTGCGCACGCGGGAGATCGCGGGATCGTCCTCGAGCGCCACGGTCACCGGCACGCCCGAGGCGAGCGCCGCCATCGCCACGTCGCGGGCCAACGGCCCGGCCCCGATCACGCCCACGGCATGGACGGGAAGCGGGTCCACACCCGCCAGCGCGGGGACGCGGGCCGCCCGCCGTTCGGCGAGGAAGGCATGGCGCAGACCGCGCGAGGTGTCGGAATTCACGAGGTCCTCGTAGGCCGCGTGCTCCATGTCGAGCCCCGTCTCGAACGGCACGAGCAGCGCGGCCTCGACGAGATCGACGAGGCGCGGGACGGCTTCGCCCTGCTTGTCGGCGTGGCGCCGGCGGGCCGCGATCACCTCGAGGTATCCGCGCGCATCGCGCGTGCCCCGGGTCACGTCGCGGGTCGGGCGCGGCGGGGTGCCGTCATGGCCGAAGTTGCGCGCGGTGCCGAAGCCCGCGCGCTCCAGGTTCCTTTCTACCACCTTGTCGATCAGTCCCGCCGCATGGGCCCGCTCGGCGTCGAGCGGCTTGCCGGTGGTCAGCATGTCGAGCGCAACCTTGGCCCCCACCAGCCGGGGCAGCCGCTGGGTGCCGCCCGCGTTGGGCACGACGCCCAACGTGACCTCGGGAAAGCCCAGCCGCGCGTCTTCGTGCGCCAGGCGGTAGTGGCAGGCGAGCGCCAGCTCCAGCCCACCGCCCAGGGCCGCGCCATGAATCGCGGCGATCACCGGTTTCGGGCAGGCTTCGATATGCAGGCAGAGATCGGCGAGCGTGGGGGCGCCGAAGGTGGCGGAGAATTCGCGCACGTCCGCGCCCGTGGGAAAGGTGCGCCCGTCGGCGCGGATCAGGATCGCCTGCGCTTCGGGATCGTCCTGCGCGCGGGTCACGGCGTCGAGGAGCGCGGCGCGCACCGGCTGAACCAGCGCGTTCACAGGGGGACTCGCAACGGTCAGAACCGCGACGCCGTCGCGCGCTTCGTAACGAACCCTGTCTGCCCCCTCCGGCCCCGCGTCCATGTGGCGACACCGCTCCAGATAATTGAATGTTCACGGAACGATAGGCCGCGGGGCGGCGTATTGCAAATCCTCCCTGCGGGCGGATGCCCGGATCAGACCGGCATGTTCTCGTACTGGTCCTCTTCGTCGTCCTGGCGCAGCCACTGGGCATAGACCCGAAGCTGGGCGGGCAAGGCAAGGTTGTTGTCGGCGTGGGCCGCGATCACCTGGCGCAGGCGATCCTCCCACATCCGCCAGTTGACCGGGTCCGCCGCGATGTCATCCATCAGGGCTTCGGCCGTCTGAACAATAGGTTGTTTCATGTAATCCTCCCGGGGTCTCCCTCGCAGCGGGTCAGCAGAAACACTCGGATCAGCCTCTTTTCGAGGCACAACTCGCACAAAATGGGGTCTGCGGCAGGAGATCGAGCCGCTCCTCGGAGATCTCGGTGCCGCATTGAACGCAATAGCCATACTCGTCCTCGTCCATGCGGGTGAGTGCGGCCTTGATCTGCGCGATCTCGGCCTGGCCGGAGGTGCCCATCTGTTCAAGCACTTCGTCCTCCTCCCGCTCGGTCGCCAGTTCTTCCCAGTCCTTGGACTGGTGGCTGTCGAGTTCATCATCGATCTCGTGGAGGCGCGTGTCGAGTTCGGCGAGCCGACCCTCGAGAATCTGGCGATATTTTGCGACGTCGGGCATATTGTCTCCTGTTCATCAGGCGCTTCAATGCCTGTGATATTGGCGCTGTGCCTTGATCTCGGTCAATAGAGCCGGCTCATCCATCGTTCCCGAGATCGCCGAGGTCGCCCAGCGCATCGAGGTCGATGGGCGTCGAGTCGCCGGGCAGGTCGCCAAGGTCCGGAAGCGTATCGAGGTCGGGCAAATCGCCCTCTTGCACCGGCAAGTCCGGCACCTGCGCCCCCTGCCCCTGCGGAGGCGTAGGGGGCGCTTCACGGGGCAGCGCGCGCGACTCGCCGGCCGTCCCGAGCCGGACCGCGCGGTTGCCGTCAGCCATGCCCAGGCGCCCCTGCGCCACCGGCCGCCCGTCGAGATCCGCCACGGTGACGTTGTCGAGCGCGCCCGCCGGCAGCGGGATCATGCTGCCCGCGCGAAGCTCCGTCACCTGCGCGATCGGCATTTCGACGCGGTGCAGCATGGCCCGCAGGCGCACCGGCGCGCCCGCGACCACCTCGCCCAGCCGACGGGTGAAGCCCGCGCCATCCGCCAGGCCCGCCCCGGCGCCCGCGGTCGGCGCCGCGTCAAAGGGCAGGATGAGGTCGAGCCTCCCCTGCTTCGCGCCGCGCGCCATGTCGAGCGACATCCGAAAGCGGCGGTAGGGAACATCTTCGAGCGTGAGCGGGATGGCCCGCGCCTCGGCCAGCGCGAGCGCGTAGCGATAACCGCTGAGCGCCGGTGCCTGCTCCAGCGCCGCCTCCGCCGCGCGCTGTTCGAGAAGTTCCAATACGCGGTCGATGAAATCCGCGCAGAGGATCGCATCGGTGCGCGTGGGGGCGCGGGCGTCGGCGGGGCGCGGGGTGACACGGCCCGTGGTCTGCACCTCGATCAGCGCGGCCAGCACGTCACGGTCCAGCAGCACGAGCCCGTAGCGCCCCCCGGGCCCTTCCGTCAGCGCCATCAGCGCATGCTCCGCCATCTCCCCGGTCACGGTAGCGAGCGTGACACGGTCTTCCTCCGGCGCGCCGGCCGCGATGGCGAGCCCCGCGACCTCTTCCCCCGCCTGCATCACGACGGTGCGCAGGATCTTGGCCGCGTCGGGCGCACCGATTTCGGGCGGCGGCCGTCCGGCCCCCGCCTTGCGGCGGATAACGCTGGGGCGTGTCTCTGTGCTCATGTCCGTGCCACGAAACCGGTGTCGCGCCGAGCCTCGCAGGACAGTGTTAAGATAGCGTAAAGGTTAACGCGGCAACGTGACCCGGAACGCCGCCCCGCCCTGCCCGGGCAGATAGGTCACGCCGCCGCCGAGTTTCGACATGATCTCCCGGCAGATGGCGAGGCCGAGCCCGGCGCCGCCCGCGCGCTGCTGGTCGGACAGGCGCGAGAACTTCTCGAAGATCATCCCCTGGCTGTCGGCCGGGATGCCGGAGCCGTTGTCGACGAAATCCACGTGGATGCGGTCGCGGTGGGCAGCGGCGGAAATGGTGAGCCGGGGCGTGTCGGCGTCGCAATACTTGCGGGCATTGGCGAT
Source organism: Maritimibacter harenae (assembly GCF_009882975.1). Classification (GTDB taxonomy): domain Bacteria; phylum Pseudomonadota; class Alphaproteobacteria; order Rhodobacterales; family Rhodobacteraceae; genus Maritimibacter; species Maritimibacter harenae. The sequence continues at coordinate 65,487 of NZ_WTUX01000011.1, read as the reverse complement.
GAGGTTGATGAACACCTGGGCCAGCCGGTCGGGATCGGTGCGGATCGCGAAATCCTCCTGCGTCGGCTGGCGGCGGATGTCGATGTGCCGGCCATCCCGGCCGCTCGCCGCCGCCGACACGGCGCGCTCCAGGACGTCGTGGAGGTTGCCGGGCTGGACGTTGAGCGTCACCTGCCCCGCCTCCAGCACCGACAGGTCGAGCAGGTCGTCGAGCAGCCGGGTAAGACGGATCGCCTCGTCCTGGATGATCGAGGAATACTTGCGGGTGTCGGCATCCTCCATCCCGCCTTCCTTCAGGATCTCGGAAAACGCGCGGATCGAGGTCATGGGCGTGCGCAGTTCGTGGCTGATCTGGCTCAGGAACGCATCCTTCTGGATCGACAGCGCCGTGAGCTTCTCGTTGGCTTCCTGGAGCTGGCGGGCGGTGCGCGCGAGTTCCTCGGATTTCGCCTCGAGCTGCGAGGAATACTCGAGGATCTGCTGCGTCTCGTCGGCCACCGCCATCAGGTCGTCGACCGAGACCGAGGCCCCGCCGACGATCTGCCCGACCATCGCATGCGCCGTGGCCGCGCCGACGGAGCCCGAAAGCTCGCGCTCCAGCAGCCGCAGGAAGTCCGGGGTCGTATCCGGCAGGTAACCTTCCTTGCCCTGCCGCGCGCTTTCGGCCTGGAAGAGCGCCTGCGCCTCGGACGGGCCCATGATCCGCTGGGCCATGACGAGCAGGTCCTCGCTCTCGGCATTGCCACGCGTCCAGCCCTGGGCGGTGCGGCTGTGCTCGAACACGTTGACGAACTGCGCGCCCTGGAGGCGCTCGATGGGACGCGGAAAGGACAGGAGCGAGCCCAGGATGAACCCGGAGGTGTTGAACATCATCGACCAGAAGATCGCGTGGACCACCGGGTCCATGCCCTCGACGCCGAAGAAGGCCTGCGGCCGCAGCCACCCGATGCCCCAGGGGCCGTCGGCCATCACGGCGGCCGACATGATCCCGGTCTCGCCGAAGGACGGCAGGAAGAGCGCGTAGGCCCAGACGAGGAACCCCAGTGTCAGGCCCAGCGCCGCGCCCACCCGGGTCGCGCCCCGCCAGAAGAGCCCGCCGATCATCGCGGGCAGCACCTGCGCGACGCCGGCGAATGAGATCAGGCCGATCGCAGCCAACGCCGCGCCCCCGCCGGAGAAGTGGTAGTAGAGCCAGCCGAGCCCCAGCACGGCGGCGATCGAGATGCGGCGCGCCACCAGCACGATCTGGCGCACGTCGCCCGACATCGCCGCCCCGCCCGAGCGGGTCGAGAGCCAGATCGGCATCACGATGTGGTTCGACATCATGGTCGAGAGCGCGATCGCCGCCACGATGACCATCGACGTGGCCGAGGAAAACCCGCCCAGGAAGGTCAGCATCGCCAGCCCGCCCTGGTCGAAATGGAGCGGCACGGTCAGCACGAAGAGGTCCGGGTTCGCCCCGGTGGGCAGGACCTGGAGCCCCACGACCGCGATGGGCACGACGAAAAGGCTCATCAGGAACATGTAGAGCGGGAAGGCCCAGCTGGCGGTGGCGAGCTGTTTCTCGTCCACGTTCTCGACCACGAGCACCTGGAACATGCGCGGCAGGGTGAGGAAGGCCGCCGCCGACAGGAAGATCATCGTCGCCCAGCGCGCCCCGTCGATGTCCCAGTCGGAAATCGCCGAGGCTTCGATCCGGGCCGCGATGTCGCCCGCACCGCCGCTCACGCCCCAGACGACGAAGACGCCCACCGCCAGGAGGGCCACGAGCTTGACCACCGCCTCGACCGCGATCGCGGTGACAACGCCGTGGTGGCGTTCGTTGGCGTCGAGGTTGCGGGTGCCGAAGAGCACGGTGAAGGCGGCAAGCCCGGCGGCGACCCAGAAGGCCGTCGCCTCGGGGTCGGCCTGCGCATCGCCGCTGACATCGGCGAAGACGGAATAGGACAGGACCACGGACTGGAGTTGCAGCGCGATGTAGGGCGTCGTGCCCACGACGGCGAGCAGCGTGACCAGCACGCCCAGAAGGTTCGACTTGCCGTAGCGCGACGAAATCAGGTCGGCGATCGAGGTGATGCGCTGCGCGCGCCCGATGCGCACCAGCTTGCGCAGGACCCACCACCAGCCGACCATGACCAGCGTGGGGCCGAGGTAGATCGTGACGAACTCCAGCCCCGAGCGCGCGGCGTAGCCCACCGCGCCGTAGAAGGTCCACGCCGTGCAGTAGATCGACAGGCTGAGCGTGTAGATGATCGGCGTGCGCAGCCAGGCACCGCGCCCGGTGCGCGCCTGCCGGTCGCCCCAGAAGGCGACGAGGAACAGGAACCCCACGTAGGCGAAGCTGACGCCGATCAGCAGGTTGAACCCGACCACGCGCTACTCCTCGCCGTCGCTGGCGACCTCGAGCGGGTCGGTGGCCACGCCCCCCGGCGCCCGGGCGAGCGAGCGCACCAGCGCCGCCGCCCCGATGATCAGGAGCAGCCAGGCCGCGAAGAGATACATGCCGGCATAAGCGGTGGAGCGCGCCGTCGTCGCGGCGCCCAGGAGCGGGACGAGAAACAGGATCGCCCCCAGCGCCGGCAACACGCGCAGCGCGTCGATCACGCGCCGGCGGCGGTAGGTGTCTCTTGCAAGGAAGGTGGTGGGCCGCCGTGTCATCGCCGCCCCGTCAGTCGTCCGTGATCTCGCGCAGGACGCTCAGCACCTCGGCGTTCGAGAAGGGCTTGGTCATGAAGCGCGTGGCGCCCAGCCGGTCGGCGGTTTCGCGGTCCTTCTTCTGGCCGCGCGCGGTCAGCATGAGGACGGGCAGATCGGCGGTGTCCGGGTTGGCGCGCAGGTCCTGAAGAATCTCGTAGCCCGAGCGCCCGGGCAGCATCACGTCGAGCACCAGCGCGTCGGGCGCGTGGCGCTCGACCGCGTCCAGCGCCGTCTCCCCATTTGCATGCGTCGCCACCGACCAGCCATCCCGGCTGAGGATGAACGATATCGCTTCGATGATGTTCGGCTCGTCCTCGATCAGCAGAACCTGTCTTGCCATACGCTCCCCCGCATGGGGCCTCCTCCCGACCCCGTGCCATGTTTATCACCGGGGCCGGGCTCAGAGTCAAAGCGCATGCGCCCTCCCCTTACACCCGGCCACCCAGGATGGAGGGCTCGCGGCGGGCCGTACAGCTGTCGCGCGGGCAGATCCGACAGGAGGCGCCGACGCCCAGCGCGGCACCGTCGGTCCCCTCGACGGGCTCGATCAGCATCGTCGCCTCGTGGATCGGGGGCGCGTCGAACGAGGCCGCGGGGCGCGGGATCGACACCGCGCGGCACAGGAACCGCTTGGGGTCGGCCCCCGGCATCTCGACCACCTGCGCGATGGGCTGCCCGGGCCGCGCCAGTGCCTGGTAGAGCGGCCAGAGCGGACAGGCGGCCCCGAAGCGCGGCAGCGGGAAACCTTCGAGCGGCTTGCGCAGCGTGACCGTGCCGGACCCGTCGCAGACCACGAGCCCGCGCGCGGGCGTGCCCTCTTCGGCCGGCAGGCTCGCCATGCGGCGCAGTACGGCGTCGATCCCGACGCCGAAGCCGTCGGCCACCCGCGCCGGGTCGCCCCCGGTGTTGGCCAGGGATGTGCGCAGGGCGCGCAGCGGCATCATCCGGGCGTCCGAGACATAGCGCACCAGCATCCGGTGGGCCAGGTCGCGCGCACCCCGGTCGCGCAGCGTCTTGGCCCGGTCGAGCATCACCGCGATGTCGCCCTCACCGACCGCCGGTTTCTCCAACTCCTCGAAATGGTAGCCCGCCGCCTCGACGAAGGCCGCCACGTCATCGACGGAAGAGACCTGCATCGCGCGCGCCTCGGCCCCGGCCTCGAGATATGTGACCAACCCTTCGGCAGAGGACGACAGGCGCTGCGCCTCTTCGCGCATGTTGCGCAGGAAGCGGGCCTGCCAATCCGGGTCGATGTCCTCGGTCTCGGCCAGGATGGCGGCGGTGGAGCGGATCGCGGTCACGGTCGAGAGCACCTCGTGCAGGGAGGCGGCAAGATGCGGGTCGTGGGTCAGGCGGTCGGACAGCGTCTCGACCACCCGTTCGAGATCCTCGATGCGCCGCGCCTGGGCGGCGACGAGCCCCGCCCATCCGGCGAAACGGCCCGCGAATTCCTCGACCCGGTCAAGCTCCGGCGCGCCCCCTTCGATGCGCGCGGCGGCGTCGCCCAGCGCGGCCACGAGCGCCTCGCCCGCCCCCTCGGACAGTTGCGCGGGCTCGGCGTCGAGTTCGCGCGCGAGGTCCACGAGCAGCTTGCCGCCGATTCTGCGGCGATTGTGCTCGATGAGGTTGAGGTAGGCGGGCGATACGCCGACGGCGCGGGCAAGATCGGCCTGCCGCTGGCCCAGCGCGAGGCGTCTTTCGCGGATGCGGCTGCCGGTCAGGCGGGACTGCGGCATGTCAAAAAATCCTTGTTTTCCGGGCGCTTTCTGCGACTGCGAGAAAATTCGTTTACAAGTATACCATCGCATCTGTTCATTTGTTTACAAAAAAATCGTTTCTCTAGAACCATTTGTTGCTTCGTTTTCAGACCCGCCACAATAATGCCATCAGCCTGTTAAGGCTCACGGCATGTGCGGGGAGGCCATGCCGTCATTTCCAAACGGGAGGATATTCATGTCCAAATCGAACTTCACCCGTCGTGGGCTTCTCAAGACGGGCGCCGTATCCGGCGCCGGTCTTGCCCTGCCGACGATCTTCACCTCCGCCGCTTCGGCCTTCACCAACGAGCCGACCGGCGGAACGGTGACGCTCGGCTTCAACGTGCCCCAGACCGGCCCCTACGCCGACGAAGGTCTCGACGAACTGCGCGCCCAGGAACTCGCGGTCGAGCACCTCAACGGCATGGGCGACGGCGGCATGCTCAACACCTTCTCGTCGCAGGCGCTGGAAGGGAACGGCATCCTCGGCAAGAAGGTCCAGTTCGTCACCGGCGACACGCAGACCAAGTCGGACGCCGCGCGCGCCTCGGCGAAGTCGATGATCGAGAAGGACGGCGTCACGATGATCAACGGCGGCTCGTCCTCGGGCGTGGCCATCGCCGTCCAGGGTCTCTGCCAGGAGGCCGGCATCATCTTCATGGCGGGCCTCACCCACTCCAACGACACCACCGGCAAGGACCGCAAGGCCAACGGCTTCCGCCACTTCTTCAATGGCTACATGTCGGGTGCCGCGCTTGGCCCCGTGCTCAAGAACGCCTACGGCACCGACCGCCGCGCCTACCACCTGACGGCCGACTACACCTGGGGCTGGACCCAGCAGGAGTCGATCCAGGCCTCGACCGAGGCGATCGGCTGGGAGACCGTCAACAACGTGCTGACCCCGGTCGGCGCGGGCGACTTCTCGTCCTACATCACGCCGGTCCTGAACTCGGGCGCCGACGTGCTGATCCTGAACCACTACGGCGGCGACATGGTCAACTCGCTGACCCAGGCGGTGCAGTTCGGCCTGCGCGACGCGCAAGCCAACGGCAAGGACTTCGAGATCGTCGTCCCGCTCTACTCTGAGCTGATGGCGGCCGGTGCCGGCGAGAACATCAAGGGCGTGTACGGCTCGATGAACTGGAACTGGCAGCTGTCGGACGCCGGCACCCAGGCCTTCGTCAAGTCGTTCGGCGAGAAGTACGGCCGTCCGCCGTCCAACTCGGCGCACACCTGCTACGTGCAGACGCTGCTCTATGCCGACGCCGTGACCCGTGCGGGCTCGTTCAACCCCTGCGCCGTGGCCGAAGCCCTCGAAGGGTTCGAGTTCGACGGCCTGGGCAACGGCCCGACGCTCTACCGCGCCGAAGACCACCAGTGCTTCAAGGACGTGCTGGTCATGAAGGGCGCCGAGAACCCGACGACCGAGTACGACACGCTCGAAATCGTCGAGCAGACGCCGGTGGAACAGGTCATGTACGAGCCGAACCACCCGATGTTCGGCGGCGACGAGGCCTCGCTCGGCGAATGTAACGACGGCGCGTAAGCGCCCCGGTCTGGCCGTGTGGCGGAGACGTCGCGCGGCCAGCCATCCCCGGCTTGACGGCAGGGACGCAGCGGACAGCGTCCTGCGGCCGGGCGGACTTCAACCTTCTCACGGGTGGGGACAATGGACGCCATCATTCTTCAAATCCTCAACGGGCTCGACAAGGGCTCGGCCTATGCGCTGATCGCGCTCGGGCTCACGCTGATCTTCGGCACGCTCGGCGTCGTGAACTTCGCCCACGGCGCACTGTTCATGATCGGCGCTTTCGTCGCGGTGACGCTGCAACGCATCTTCGGCTTGTCCTATGAAGAGGTGGATCCGGACAAGACCGACTTTCTCGGCAATCCGCTGGTCGTCGACAAACCCTATGTCGAGAAATGGTTCGGCGCCGATTTCGGAGCCTGGCTCATCGACTGGTCCGTTCCGCTGGCGATCATCGCCGCGATCCCGGTCATGCTGATCGTCGGTTTCGTGATGGAGCGCGGGCTCATCAAGCATTTCTACAAGCGTCCGCATGCCGACCAGATCCTCGTGACCTTCGGCCTCGCGATCGTTCTTCAGGAGCTCATCAAGTACTTCTTCGGCGCCAACCCGATCCAGACCGGCGCCCCCGACGCCTTCGCGGGCTCGATGGATTTCGGCGTCCTCCTGGGCTTCGACCCGAACGTGATCATCTATCCCTACTGGCGGCTCGTCTACTTCCTGTTCGCGGCCCTCGTGATCGGCGGCGTCTTCGCCTTCCTCCAGTTCACCACCTTCGGCATGGTCGTGCGCGCCGGCATGGCGGACCGCGAGACCGTGGGGCTTCTCGGCATCAACATCGACAAGCGTTTCACGCTGATGTTCGGGCTGGCCGCGGCCGTCGCGGGGGTGGCGGGCGTGATGTACACGCCGATCCTCGCGCCCAATTACCACATGGGCATGGACTTCCTCGTCCTGTCGTTCGTCGTGGTCGTGGTCGGTGGCATGGGCTCCCTGCCCGGGGCCGTCGCCGCGGGCTTCCTGCTGGGGATCCTGCAGAGCTTCGCCTCGATGAACGAAATCAAATCCCTCATTCCGGGGATCGACCAGGTGATCATCTACCTCGTCGCGATCCTCATCCTGCTCACCCGTCCGCGGGGCCTGCTGGGCCGTGCCGGCGTGATGGAGGACTAAGACATGAAAATGCTCGGACTCAGCAACAAAGACACCCGCTTCCTCCTGATCGTCATCGCGCTCACGCTGCTCACGCCGATCATCCTGCAACCCTTCCCCGAGGGCTCGTCGCTGGCGCAGTTCAACGCGGGCTACCCGGACCTGATGCAGCGCTTCGCGATCTTCGGGATCTTCGCGATCGGGTTCAACATCCTCTTCGGCCTCACCGGCTACCTCTCCTTCGGCCACGCGGCCTTCCTCGGGGTGGGTTCCTACTCGGTCGTCTGGATGTACAAGCTCCTGGGCTACAACGTGGTGCCCGGCATCCTGCTGGCCATCGTCGTCTCGGGCCTCTTCGCGCTTCTCATCGGCTTCATCAGCCTGCGCCGCTCGGGCATCTACTTCTCGATCCTGACGCTGGCCTTCGCGCAGATGAGCTACAACCTCGCCTACTCGGTGCTCACCCCGCTCACCAACGGCGAGACAGGGCTCCAGGTCTACACCAACGACGCGCAGGTCCTGATGGGCGCAGGCGCCCCCAACTCGCCCCACTTCTTCGGCATCGTGATGAACGAGAGCTCGAAGCTGAACCTGGGCGGGTGGGAGTTCACCTTCAACAACGGCTATTACTTCTGCGCCATCGTCGCGATCCTGGTCTTCTACCTGAGCCTGCGCATCTTCCGCTCGCCCTTCGGGCTGATGCTGCGCGCGATCAAGACCAACCAGACGCGCCTGAACTACACCGGCCTGAACGCGCGCCCCTACACGCTCGCGGCCTTCGTGATCTCGGGCATGTACGCCGGGCTCGCCGGTGCGCTGATGGCCTCGATGGACCCGCTGGCAGGCGCCGAGCGGATGCAGTGGACGGCCTCTGGCGAAGTCGTGCTGATGACCATCCTCGGCGGGGCCGGCACCCTCATGGGTCCGATCCTGGGCGCGGGCTTCATCAAGTACTTCGAGAACATCTTCTCGAAGATCAACGACCAGGTCCTGCACGGCTGGTTCGCCTTCCTGCCCGACGGGCTGGAGAACTTCATCATCGGCGTCAGCCACTTCTTCGTCGGCAAGTCCTGGCACCTCACGCTGGGCCTGCTCTTCATGCTGGTCGTGATCTTCCTGCCCGGCGGTCTCGTCGAAGGGGGTCAGCGCATCGCCCGCGCCTTCCGCAACCGCAAGTCGAAAGACGACGGTGCGCAGGCCCGCACCCAGCCCGCGGAATAAGGAGAAACACCAATGGGTATCCTTGAAGTCAAGAACGTGGGCAAACGCTTCGGCGGCCTGCAGGCCCTGTCCGACGTGAACCTCTCGGTCAAAGAGAACTCGGTCCATGCCATCATCGGCCCGAACGGCGCCGGCAAGTCCACCCTGCTCAACTGCTTCGTGGGCAAGCTGATCCCCGACACCGGGAGCGTGATGTTCAACGGGCAGTCGGTGCTCGGGCTCAAGCCGTACGAAATCAACCAGATGGGCATCTCCCGCGTGTTCCAAACGCCCGAGATCTTCTCGGACCTGACCGTGATGGAGAACGTCATGATTTCGTGTTTCGCGCGGCGCGACGGGTCGTTCCGGATGCACCCGTTCGAAACGGTGGCCCACGAGACCGACATCGTGGAACAGGCCGAACAGATGCTCGAGGACGTCAACATGCTGGACAAGCGCCACATGCACGCGGCCTCGATGTCGCGCGGCGACAAGCGGCGGCTGGAGATGGCGATGTGCCTGGCCCAGAACCCCAAGCTCCTGCTTCTGGACGAGCCGACCGCGGGCATGGCCCGCGCCGACACCAACAACACGATCGACCTGCTCAAGGAGATCAAGGAGAAGCGCGACATCACGATGGCGATCATCGAACACGACATGCACGTGGTGTTTTCGCTGGCCGAACGGATCACGGTGCTTGCCCAGGGGACGCCCCTGGTCGAGGATACGCCGGAGAACATCAAGGGCCATCCGAAGGTGAAGGAAGCCTACCTCGGGGAGGCTGCGTAAGGAGATGAAGGACATGAACGAACACGTCGCCGGAGAGGCTTCGCGCCGCGAGAAGGTCGATCACTCCAACAACGCGAACAAGGCCGCCACCGCGCCCGCCTTCTTCTCGGCCTGGGACATTCACGCCTATTACGGCGAGAGCTACATCGTGCAGGGCGTGAGCTTCAACATCCACGAGGGCGAGATCCTGGCGCTGCTGGGCCGCAACGGGGCCGGCAAGACCTCGACCCTGCGCGCGATCGCGCGCACCGGCAGCCCGCTGGTCACGGAAGGCGAGATCTGGCTCGACCACCAGCCGCTCCACAAGATGAAGAGCCACGAGGCCGCGCAATGCGGGCTGGGGCTCGTGCCCGAGGACCGGCGCATCATCCAGGGGCTCACGGTGGAGGAGAACCTGCAACTGGCGCAGATCGCCCCGCCGATCGGCTGGTCGCTGGAACGGGTCTACGAGCTCTTCCCGCGCCTCAAGGAACGGCGCAAGCAGGAGGGCACCACCCTGTCGGGCGGCGAACAGCAGATGCTCGCCATCGCGCGCGCCCTGGTGCGCGACCTCAAGGTGCTTCTGCTCGACGAACCCTACGAGGGCCTCGCCCCCGTCATCGTCGACGAGATCGAGAAGACGCTCAACGTCATCAAGGCGCAGGGCATCACCACCGTTCTCGTGGAGCAGAACGCGATCCGGGCGCTGGAGCTGGCCGACCGCGCCGTCATCCTCGACACCGGAACGGTCGTCTTCGACGGCACCGCCCAGGAGGTGCTGGACAACGAAGAGCTGCGGCACGAGTATCTGGCCATCTGATCAAGACCTTAGTCGGGCGCCCAAGGGGCGCCCGAACCCGATAGGACGACAAATACCCCGGCAAGGAGGAGGACCCAACATGTCCGACACAACCTATCCGCCATCCGATGAATTCGTGAAGAACGCCCATGTTGACGCGGCCAAGTACAAGGAGATGTACGAGGCCTCGGTGAACGACCCCGAAGCCTTCTGGAAAGGGCAGATGGGCCGGCTCGACTGGTCCAGGACGCCCACCAAGATCAAGAACACCTCGTTCGACTACCACAACGTGTCGATCAAGTGGTTCGAGGACGGGGAGCTCAACGTCTCGGTCAACTGCGTCGACCGGCACCTGGCCAAGCGCGGCGACCAGACCGCGATCATCTGGGAAAGCGACGACCCGAACGTCGACATGCACATCACCTACAACGAGCTGTCGGAGAAGGTGAACAAGTTCGCCAACGTGCTCAAGGGCCTGGGCGTGGGCAAGGGCGACCGTGTCGTGCTCTACCTGCCGATGATCCCGGAAGCCGCCTACGCGATGCTCGCCTGCACGCGTATCGGGGCGATCCACTCGATCGTCTTCGCCGGCTTCTCGCCCGAGGCGCTGGCGGCCCGCGTGTCGGGCTGTGACGCCAAGCTCATCATCACCGCCGACGAGGCCCCGCGCGGCGGTCGCGCCACGCCGCTCAAGAAGAACGTGGACAAGGCGCGCGAGCATTGCGGCGACGTCGCCACGCTCGTGGTCGAGCGCACCGGCGCCGACGTGGGCATGGGCGACAGAGACCACGGCTACACCGCGCTGATGGCCGATGCCTCGGCCCAGTGCGCGCCGGAGCCGATGAACGCGGAAGACCCGCTCTTCATCCTCTACACCTCGGGCTCGACCGGGGCGCCGAAGGGCGTCGTGCACACCACCGGCGGCTACCTGCTCTATGCCGCGATGACCCACGAGATCACCTTCGACTACCATGACGGCGACGTCTACTGGTGCACCGCGGACGTGGGCTGGGTCACCGGCCACAGCTACATCGTCTACGGGCCGCTGGCCAACGGCGCGACCACGCTGATGTTCGAAGGCGTGCCCACCTACCCGGACGCGGGCCGGTTCTGGGCCGTGTGCGAGAAGCACAAGGTGAACCAGTTCTACACCGCCCCCACCGCGATCCGCGCGCTCATGGGCCAGGGCAACGAATGGGTGACGAAATACGACCTGTCCGACCTCAAGGTGCTGGGCACCGTGGGCGAACCGATCAACCCGGAAGCCTGGAACTGGTACAACGAGGTCGTCGGCAAGGGAAATTGCCCCATCGTCGACACCTGGTGGCAGACCGAGACGGGCGGTCACCTGCTGACCCCCCTGCCCGGCGCCACGGCGACCAAGCCCGGTTCGGCCACCACGCCCTTCTTCGGCGTGCAGCCGGTCGTGCTCGACCCGCAGTCGGGGGCCGAGATCAAGGAGACGGAATGCGAGGGCGTGCTGTGCATCGCGGACAGCTGGCCGGGCCAGATGCGCACCGTCTACGGCGACCACGAACGGTTCGTGAAGACGTACTTCTCGGACTACAAGGGCTACTACTTCTCCGGTGACGGCTGCCGGCGCGACGCCGACGGGTACTACTGGATCACCGGCCGCGTGGACGACGTGATCAACGTGTCGGGCCACCGCATGGGCACTGCCGAGGTCGAAAGCGCCCTCGTCGCGCACAGCAAGGTGGCCGAGGCCGCCGTCGTCGGCTTCCCGCACGACATCAAGGGCCAGGGCATCTATTGCTACGTGACCCTGATGGAAGGCGAGGAATACACCGACGAGCTCAAGACCGAGCTGCGAAACTGGGTGCGCCAGGAGATCGGGCCGATCGCATCGCCGGATTACATCCAGTGGGCCCCGGGCCTGCCCAAGACCCGGTCGGGCAAGATCATGCGCCGCATCCTGCGCAAGATCGCGGAAAACGACTACGGCGCCCTCGGCGACACCTCGACGCTCGCGGACCCGTCGGTGGTGGACGATCTGATCGCGAACCGAAAACAGGACTGACCCTCTCCCCGAGCGCCCTGCTCCGGCAGGGTCTCACCTTAGGGCCGGCGCCTTCGTGTGCCGGCCCTTTTTTGTGCGCAGTCGGCGGACACCCGCGCAACATTCGGCCGGATCGAGTCAATGTTACCGCGCAACTATCTGTTTTTTATGGATTTTCCAAATACCCGTCGGATCTGCATCTTTCGGGAACAATTCCGGCAAGGTCGGCATTGGTCGGTCAAGGCGCCGTGACGGCGCACCCAGACAAAGGAGATCCGAATATGAAACCGCTCAACAAGACCCTGATGACCTCTGCCGCCGCGCTCATGCTGGTGGCCGGTTCCGCCTTCGCGCAGGACACCTCGATCGAGAGCGACACCGACGTGTCTGGCGACCTGGCGACGGAAAGCACGACGATGAATTCCGACACTTCGTCGAGCACCGACATGGAGACGGACGACGAGGAGCTGACGGCGCAGAGCGAGACGGAAACCGAGACGGAACTCGAAACCGACCTCGAAACCGCGGCCGATGAAACCGGCGAAGCGATCGAGGACACCGCCGAAGACGTCGCCGACGCGACCGAAGACGCCGCCGAGGACATGGAAGAAGGCGCCGAGGAAATGACCGCGGAAGCCGAAGCCGAGATCGAAGGCGAAATGGAAAGCGCCTCGATCGACAGCGACCTGGAAGCCGCGGCCGACCTGGAAATCGCGTCGCTGATCGGCACCCCGGTCATTTCGCAGGAAGGCAATGACGTGGGCGAAGTCGACAACTTCGTCGAGATGGACAGCAAGATCTGGGCCGTCATCGGCGTCGGTGGCTTCCTCGGGATCGGCGAACAAGACGTCGCCGTGGACCTCGAGCACCTCGCCGTCGGCGAAACCGACGACGAAGGCAACGTCACCGAGTTCATGCTGACCGGCTACAGCGAAGCCGATCTGGAGCAGATGGAAGAGTTCGACGCCGAGACCGCGACGGTCATCGACACGAGCTCGAGCCTGCGGGCCGAGATGGGCTCGTAAGCCGGACCTGATCCGACCATGGGGCCGGTGCGCGTGGCGCGCCGGCCCTTTTCATGCGCGCTCACTTCCTGGCGTCGCGCGTGGCCAGCATCAGCTCGACACGGCGCAATTCGCGCAGGACACGGTCGGCCTGGATCTGCGGCATCAGGCTGAGTTTCAGGACGATCGCCATCAGCGCCAGCGTCGCCGCGCTGAGGCCCCATTTGAGCGCCACGAGCACGTCGGTCGCGGTATAGAATTCGTAGCCGCACCAGACGGCCAGCCCGAACATCACGGTCTGGACGATCATCACGACCCAGGTCACCCAGCCCAGCTTGCCGCGGAACTGGTCCAGGCCGAGCGCGAACCATCCGCGCTCCGCCGTGGCCTCCCGGATCATCCGGTCCTCCTCGGTCAGCGCTTCTTCGATCAAACGATCAAGTCTATCGGTCATCGTCGTCTCCTTCCAAGACAGAACGCAGCTTGCGCCGCGCATGCATGAGGCGGGTCTTCACGGTTCCCACGGGCACGTCGAGCGCCGTGGACACCTCGCCCACCGACATATCCTCAAGGTAGAAAAGCGCGATGGTCGCCGCCTGGTCGCGCGGCAGCGTCGCGATCGCGGCGCGCACGCGCGCCCCGTCGCTGGCCGCCGGACCCGCCTCGTCCACCGATGTCTCGGCCTCTTCGGCCCAGGCATCGGCAAGCCGCCGCCCCGATTGGCGCCGGCGGATGTCGCGTGCCACCCGCCGGGTGACGATCCGGAGCGCCCAGGGCAGGAAGGCGTGGTCGTCGCGCAGGTTGCCGAGACCGCGCAGGATCTCGACCCAGGCGTCCTGCACCACGTCGCGCGCGCCTTCACGGTCGCCCAGGAGCCGCACGGCATGCGCCCTAAGCCTGTCGCCGCGCAGGTCCACGAGCCGTCCCATCGCGCCCCGATCCCCGGTGCGCGCGGCGGCGACAAGATAGGCTTCGAGCGCCCTGATCCGGCTGTCCATCGCCACGTTTTCCCCTTTCAAGGTATCAGGTGCGCGGCGATGGGTTTTCGGTTCAATCCGTCACTGCGCGGTCCAGCCGCCATCGACCGGGATGGTGACGCCGGTCAGGTTGTGCGCGGCGGGCGAACACAGGAACGCGGCCAGCGCGCCCAGGTCCGAGGTCTGCGTCATGCGCAGCGACGGCTGCTTTTCCGAGAGAAGATCGGCAATGCCCGCGTCCCGGTCACCGCCGTGCTGATCGGCGCGCGCCTGGATCTGGCTTTCGATGAGCGCGGTCTCGGTGAAGCCCGGTCCGATGCAGTTCACCGTGACGCCGCCCTTCTTGGGATCGCCCTTCGAGGCATATTCCAGCGCCACGACCTTGGACAGGCCCACGAGCCCGTGTTTGGCCGCCACGTAGGGCGTCTTTTCCTTCGAGGCGACGAGCCCGTGCACGGACGCGATGTTGACGACCCGGCCATAGCCGCGCTCGGCCATCTTCGGCAGGGCGAATTTCATGGTGTGGAAACAGGCCGAAAGCATGATCGAGATGATCGCGTCCCACTTGTCGTCCGGCATGTCCTCGATCGGGGCCGTGTGCTGGATACCGGCGTTGTTCACCAGGATGTCGATCGGTCCCCAGGCCTCGACCTCGGCCATCAGGTCGCGCACGTTGTCCGCTTTCGACACGTCGGCGCCGAAGAATTTGACCTCGGGCGCGCCGGCCGCCTTCACCTGCGCAGCCGCGTCATCGGCGGCCTTGTCGCCGGGCAGCGAGTGAAGCGCCACGCGCGCGCCGCCGCGGGCCAGTTCCAGCGCGATCCCCAGCCCGATGCCGGAGGTCGAGCCGGTGATCAGGGCGGTTTTACCAGTCAGTGAAGTCATCCATCCATCTCCTTGAGCCGCTCGCGCAGCTCGGTTTTCAGAACCTTGCCGTAGTTGTTTTTCGGCAAGTCTTGGGTGAAAAAATACGCCTTCGGGCGTTTGAAACGTGCGATTTGTGCAAGAACATGCGCGTCCAGCGTCGCCGCGCCGACCCCGTCCGCGACGACGAAGGCCACCACGTCCTCGCCCCATTCGGCCGACGGGCGCCCGATCACGGAGACTTCGCGCACGTTCGGATGCGTGAGCAGGACTTCCTCGACCTCGCGCGGGTAGATGTTCGTCCCACCCGAGATGATCACGTCCTTCGAGCGGTCCTTCATCGTCAGGTAGCCGTCCGCGTCGAGCGCCCCCATGTCGCCGGTCATGAGCCAACCGTCACGGATCGTCTTGGTGGTGGCGGCTTCGTTGCGCCAGTAGCCCGGCATCACGGTGAGGCCGCGCACCATGATCTCGCCGGTCTCGCCGGGGGCGAGCAGCGTGCCGTCCGCGTCCCCGATGGCGACCTCGACCACGGACTGCGCGCGCCCCACGCCGGCCAGGCGCTCACGCCAGCGCGGGTGGCTGCGGTCCGCGACCTCGTCGCGCGACAGGGCGGTGATCGACATGGGACATTCGCCCTGCCCGTAGATCTGCACGAACTTCGGCCCGAACCAGTCGACCGCGTCCTCGATGTCGGCCACGTACATCGGCCCGCCGCCGTAGACGATGGTCTTGATCCCCGGGGCCCGGTCCCCCGCCGCGCGCGCCGCGTCGGTGATCCGGCGCACCATCGTGGGGGCCATGAACATGGACAGCGGCCCCTGCGCCTCGGCGGCCGCCAGCAGTTCGGCGGCGTCGAACCCGCCCGAGGCGGGGCAGACGTGGCGCGCGCCCTTGAGCACGTGGACCAGCGCGTAGAGCCCGGCCCCGTGACTCATCGGCGCCATGTAGAAGGCCCCGTCGTCGGGCGACACCTCGTCCACATCGGCGAGATAGGCCAGCGACATCGCCATCAGCATCCCGTGGGTGATGACCACGCCCTTGGGCCGGCCGGTGGTGCCGGAGGTGTAGAAGAGCCACGCCATGTCCTCGGGCGCGCGCGGCGTGACGGCCATCGGGGACGTGCGGGCCATCTCCTGCACCGCGGCGGGATCGAGGATCGGCACATCGGTCGCATCCGCGAGGTCGCCGGCCAGCCCGTCCGTCGCGAAGACCAGCACGGCGCCGGAATCCTCGAGGATGAAGGCCGCCTCGCGCGGGTGAAGCTTGGCGTTGATCGGCACCGCCGCGGCCCCCGCGATCCAGATGCCGTAAAGCGCGACGAGGTAGTCGGGCACGTTCTTCATGAAGATCGCGACGCGGTCCCCCGGCCCCACGCCGCGCGCGGCAAGCGCCGCGCCCACGCCCGCCGCCGCGCGCCCGAAGGCGGCGTAATCGGCCACCTGCGTGTCGCCGCGAAAGAGCGCCGGGCGCTCCGGGCTCACCGCCGCCGTCCGCTCCAGCCAATGTGCCAGGTTCATCTCGTGTGTCCTCCCGGCGCGCAGGTTAGGACCTGGGCGCGGGGGGCGCCAGTCCGTAAAGACCCGTAGTTGTTGAACACTTGGTCAAATCCGTGCAAATGTGAGCTTCCGGTCGCAGAAGGGACATCGGCATGACAGGGGCGAAGCCAGCCACGCGCATCCAGCGGCGCAACCGCGAAACCATTCGCGAGGCCGCGCTGGACGTGTTCTCCCAGCACGGGTTCCGGGGGGCGACGCTGGACCAGATCGCGCAGGCCGCGGGGCTCTCGAAGCCCAACCTGCTCTACTATTTTCCCTCCAAGGAAGCCATCCACGTGGAGCTTCTGGGGCACTTGATGACCGACTGGCTTGAGCCCCTGCGCGCGCTGGACGAGAACGGCGAGCCGGTCGAGGAGATCGTGGGCTACGTGCAGCGCAAGCTCGACATGGCGCGCGAACTGCCGCGCGAAAGCCGCCTATTCGCCAACGAGATCGTGCAGGGCGCGCCGCGCATCATGGAGATGATCACGGGCGAGTTGCGCGAGCTGGTGGAAGAGAAGGCGCAGGTGATCTCGGCCTGGAGCGCGACCGGGCAGATCGCCCGGGTCGATCCCTACCACCTGATCTTCTCGATCTGGGCCACGACCCAGCATTACGCGGATTTCGACGTGCAGGTGCGGGGCATCCTGAACCCCACCGGAAACGAGCATTTCGAGGATGCGCGCGTCTTCCTGACCCATCTCTACACCTCCGCCCTGACCCCGACGCAGTAAGACCGCGTTAACCACCGCACCCGATTTGCGTGGACAGAACCGGGGATCGTCGGGAATCCTTTTGCGCAGGAAAGCGATGGGGGCATCGCAGTTGGAGCATGGATATGGAGATTTCCGGACCAGCCCCTTTGGGCACGCGACCCGCGCTTGCGGTCGCGGTGCAGACCGACACGGCACCTGACACCCGGCCGGTCGAACCCGCGCCGGCCAGCGTGGACGCGGGGGCCGGCGCGCGCACCGACGCCCGCCAACATTCGGACCAGGCCGCGCAGGCTGCCGCATCGCGCGACATCCGGGAACTGCGCCGGGCCGTGGCCCAGGGCACCCATGCCGCCGGCCCGCCGCCTTCGTTCGAGGTGAGCCTTCTGGAGGTCGAGAGCGACCTTCAACAGAAGCTCGCCCGCATGGAAGCCGAGCGCAGCCAGGCGCGCGATGGGCACGCCGTCACGGGCGCCGAAGACTCCCGCGACACGGCACC
Organism: Maritimibacter harenae; assembly: GCF_009882975.1. GTDB lineage: Bacteria > Pseudomonadota > Alphaproteobacteria > Rhodobacterales > Rhodobacteraceae > Maritimibacter > Maritimibacter harenae. The sequence continues at coordinate 47,974 of NZ_WTUX01000011.1, read as the reverse complement.
GGACCCCGCGCCGGTACCGGCCGGCGTCACCGGCGACGGGCCCGCCCCGGACGCTGCCTGATCCCGGGCCGCGCCAGCACGGGACAGGGCCGACCTGCCCGCCCGCACCTCCACCGACCTGCCCGCTTCCCCCCGCCGAATCTGCCAAAATCGCAATGGGGCGCTTTTCTCGCCCCGCCTGCCGCTCTATAAGCGGGGAAATGACATGACCCCGCGCGAGACGGGGGATCTGGCTCGAGGACGGTATGACCAAGAAAACCCATGACAGCGACGTGGCCTTCATCCAGGCCCTGGCCGAGCTTCTGCGTGAAAACGATCTCACGGAGCTCGAGGTCAAACGGGAATACGGCGAAGCAGACCAGCTGAACGTGCGCGTGTCGCGTGCCACCACCGTGGTGACGCACGCGCAGCCCGCCCCGGCAGCACCCGCACCGGCCCCCGCCCCGGCGGCGAGCCCCGCGCCCACCGCAGGCGCGGCCCCGGCCCCCGCCGCCGACGACGATCCCGCCAGCCATCCGGGCGCCGTGACCTCGCCGATGGTGGGCACCGCCTACCTCCAGGCCGAACCGGGTTCGCCCGCCTTCGTGAAGACCGGCGACAAGGTGGCCGAAGGCGACACGCTGCTGATCGTCGAAGCGATGAAAACGATGAACCACATCCCGGCCCCACGTGCGGGCACGGTGAAGCGCATCCTCGTCGAAGACGGCTCGCCCGTCGAGTTCGGCGCGCCGCTGATGATCATCGAGTAAGGGGCCAGGATGTTCGACAAGATCCTGATCGCGAACCGGGGCGAAATCGCCCTGCGGGTCATCCGCGCGGCACGCGAAATGGGCATCGCCTCCGTCGCGGTCCATTCCACGGCCGATGCCGATGCCATGCACGTGCGTATGGCCGACGAAAGCGTCTGCATCGGGCCGCCCTCGGGCACGCAGAGCTACCTGCACATCCCCGCGATCATCGCGGCCTGCGAGGTGACGGGCGCCCAGGCGATTCACCCCGGCTATGGTTTCCTGTCGGAAAACGCGAATTTCGTGCAGATCGTCGAGGATCACGACCTGACCTTCATCGGCCCCTCGGCGGCGCATATCCGCATGATGGGCGACAAGATCACCGCCAAGGAAACCGCCGAGAAGCTGGGCATCCCGGTCGTGCCGGGCTCCCCCGGCGGCGTGCCGGACGTGGAGAGCGCGCGCAAGATCGCGGGCGACATGGGCTACCCGGTCATCATCAAGGCGACCGCCGGCGGCGGTGGGCGCGGCATGAAGGTGGCCGAGAACGAGGCAAAGCTGGAAAACGCGTTCCGCACCGCCCGCTCGGAAGCCAAGGCCGCCTTCGGCAACGACGAAGTCTACATCGAGAAATACCTCCAGAAGCCGCGCCACATCGAGGTGCAGGTCTTCGGCGACGGCCAGGGCAACGGTGTCCACCTTGCCGAGCGTGACTGTTCGCTCCAGCGTCGCCACCAGAAGGTCTTCGAAGAGGCCCCCGGCCCCGCCATCACCCCCGAGGAGCGCGCCCGCATCGGCAGCGTCTGCGCCAAGGCGATCGGGGAAATGGGGTATGCCGGCGCGGGCACGATCGAGTTCCTCTACGAGGACGGCGAGTTCTATTTCATCGAGATGAACACCCGCCTCCAGGTCGAGCACCCGGTGACCGAAGGCATCTTCGGCGTCGACCTCGTGCGCGAACAGATCCGGGTGGCCGAGGGGCTGCCCCTGTCCTTCACGCAGGACGACCTGACGATCAACGGGCATGCGATCGAGATCCGCATCAACGCCGAGAAGCTTCCCAACTTCTCGCCCTCGCCCGGGAAGATCACGCAATACCACGCGCCCGGCGGGCTCGGCGTGCGGATGGACAGCGCGCTCTACGACGGCTATTCCATCCCGCCCTATTACGACAGCCTGATCGGCAAGCTCATCGTGCACGGCCGCGACCGGCCCGAAGCGCTGGCGCGCCTGCGCCGCGCGCTGGGTGAGCTGGTGATCGACGGGATCGACACCACCATTCCGCTGTTCCACGCCCTGCTGTCGGAGGAGGACATCCTCACCGGCAAGTACGACATCCACTGGCTGGAACACTGGCTGGCCGAAAACATGGGCTGATGCGATGCCCGATGCGCCGGACAGGCTGACCCCGGAAATCCTGCTCCACGCCTACGCATCGGGCATCTTCCCCATGGCCGAAGAGGCCGGGGAAACCGGTGTCTTCTGGATCGACCCCAAGTTTCGCGGGATCCTGCCGCTCGACGGGTTCCACCTGTCGCGCTCGCTGGCCCGCACGATCCGCAACACCCGCATGCGTGTCACGCTGGACACCGATTTCACCGGCGTCGTCGACGGCTGCGCGGATCGCGATACCACCTGGATCAACAACCAGATCTTCGACGGCTACATGAAGCTGTACCAGTTGGGCTATGCCCATTCGATCGAGGTCTGGGACGGGGACGCGCTGGTGGGCGGCGTCTACGGCGTGACGCTGGGCCGGGCCTTCTTCGGCGAAAGCATGTTCTCGCGCCGCCGGGATGCCTCGAAGATCGCGCTGGCCACGCTGGTCGCGCATCTCGGGCTGTGCGGCTACGAGCTCTTCGACACGCAGTTCATCACGGGCCACCTGAGCTCTCTCGGCGGGGTCGAGGTGCCGCGGGCAGAGTATCACCGGATGCTCGAGGCGGCGCTTGCAGGACGGGCCGCGGACATCCGGTCACGCCCCCTGCCCGACCCTCACTCGGTCGTGCAGCGGATCACCCAGACATCGAAACGGGAATGATCCAGCGCCATCAGCGCCGGGGATGAGGCGATCATCCAGCCGTCGAAAAGCGGCTCTTCGGCGTCGCGGTCGCGGATCACCAGATGGGCGAAGGCATCGCCCTGCGGGTTCTCGATCGGGTAGCGGCATTCGGCCAGCGTGACCTGCAGCCACCCCAGCTCGCCCGTCTCGCCCTTGGCCAGCGTCAGGTCGATCGGTTCGCCCGCGAGCTTGTCGAGCCCGCGCAGGACGGCCCCGTTGCCCTGCTCGACCTCCGGGCCGGTCTGGACGGTCGTGACCGTGTCGCCCTCACCCTCGCGCAGCGGCGCGTTGGGGTCCTCGGGCAGCGGCTCTTCGGTGATCGGGTTGCCGTATTCGTCGAACGGCGCGTCCTCGTCGTAGACCTGGTCCTCGGGCGTGTCGATCGGCCCCTCGATGATGTCGAGCGGTTCGAACTGCCCGTCCTGGGCAAGCGCGGGGGCCGCGGCTGCCAGCGCTGCGGCGACGAGAGCGGGGATCAGGCGCATCAACGGCCCCCGTTCAGTTGATCTATCAGGAAATCGACAAGGCTGGTGTCCGGCGCCGCCGTGCGGAAACGCCCCCCGGCCTCGAGCGGAAAGGAGGAGCTGCCCGGCACGATCTCGACGTAACTGCCGCCCAGAAGGCCTTCGGACGACACGATCGCGAGGCTATCCTGCGGGAAGGCATAGTCGGGGTCGACCGACAGCTCGGTCTCGGCCGCGAAGGTTTCCGGGTTGAGCGAGAGCCAGCTCACGCGGCCCACCTTCACGCCCGCCACGCGCACGTCGGAGCCGACCGAAACGCCGCCGGCCGAAACCAGCGACACGCGGTATTCGCGGTTGTCCGCGCTGCCGCCGAACCACCCGATAGTGCCGCCGGCGTAGATGAGGAACCACGCGGCCACGGCCAGAACGACCGCGCCGGTGACGACCTCGGCAATCTCGCTGCGGCTGATCATGGGCGACCTCCCAGAGGCAGGCTCACTCCGGCTGCCAGGCCTCGTAGTCCGAGCGCTCCACCGGCTGCTCGCGGCGGATCGACCCGGCCGGGACATAGGCCATCGCGGTGCCGGTCAGGTTGTCGACATGCGGCTTTTCCCAGTCCTTGTGGGACAGCGGCTGGGACGCCGGGTTGTCGTCGAAGGTGCGGTGCAGCCAGCCGTGCCAGTCGGCGGAAATCCGGCTCGCTTCCGGTTCGCCCGCGTAGCAGACCCAGCGCTTCGTATCGTCCTTGTTGCGATAGAACTCGTTGCCTTGCGCGTCCTCGCCCACCTTGACGCCCTTGCGCCAGGTGTAGAGCCGGGTGCCGAGAGTTTCTTCATGCCACCAGGTCAGAAGGGACAGAATGAACCGCATGGGTGCCTCCGATTTTGTCCGTTCCCGTATGGCGCAACAGGGCGCGAAGGTCCAGCCCGATTGGCGGCGATGTGCCGAACCGGGCGGGCCCGGCCGCCCCTTCGGCGCGCGGTTTGCCGCCGGTCGGAGGCGCTCAGCCGGGCTGGCGTGCGACCACCTCGATCTCGATCTTCATCTCGGGGGTCATCAGCCGCGCTTCGAACATGGTGGCCGCGGGGCGCGCCGTGGCGAAGGCCGCCGACAGGACGGGCCAGCAGGCCTCGAAATCCGCGCGGTCGGGCAGGATGTAGCGCGCCTGCACCACGTCGTCGAGCGTGGCCCCCGCTTCGGCCAGCGCGCGCCCTATGGTGGCGAGCGTGTTGGCGCGTTGGGTGGCCACGTCATCGGGCATGGTCATCGTCTCGTAGTCGTAGCCCGTGGTCCCAGCCACGAAGATCCAGCCGTCGACCACCACCGCGCGGGAGTAGCCGATCTGCGTCTCGAAGGGCGAGCCCGAGGAAATATGCCTGCGGTCCATGTCCGTTCTCCCATGAAAAAGGCCACCCCGCGGGGTGGCCTGATCCTGTCACAACCTGTCGCGCGGCTCAGCCGGCGCTGGCGCCTTCGGCCCGGTCCTCGGCGTAGATGACCAGCGGCTTGGCGTCGGTGTTCGCGGCCTCCTCGTTCACGACGACCTCGTCCACGCCCTCGAGCGCGGGCAGGTCGAACATGGTGTCGAGCAGGATGTCTTCCATGATCGAACGCAGGCCACGGGCACCGGTCTTGCGCGCGATGGCCTTCTTCGCGATGGCCAGCAGCGCATCGTCGGTGAAGGTCAGCGTCGCATCCTCGATCTCGAACAGGCGCTGGTACTGCTTGACCAGGGCGTTCTTGGGCTGCGTGAGGATGGTGACGAGCGCTTCCTCGTCCAGGTCCTCGAGCGTTGCGATGACCGGCAGACGGCCCACGAATTCCGGGATCAGGCCGAACTTCAGCAGGTCTTCCGGCTCCAGCTCCTGGAACACTTCGCCGATCTTGCGCGCCTCTTCATCCTTCACGTCGGCGCCGAAGCCGATGGCCGACCCCTTGCCACGCTGGGCGATGATGCGGTCGAGACCGGCGAAGGCACCGCCGCAGATGAACAGGATGTTGGTCGTGTCCACCTGCAGGAATTCCTGCTGCGGATGCTTGCGCCCGCCCTGCGGGGGAACGCTCGCGACCGTGCCTTCCATTATCTTGAGAAGCGCCTGCTGCACGCCCTCGCCCGACACGTCGCGCGTTATGGACGGGTTGTCGGACTTGCGCGTGATCTTGTCGACCTCGTCGATGTAGACGATGCCGCGCTGCGCCCGCTCGACGTTGTATTCCGACGCCTGCAGGAGCTTCAGGATGATGTTCTCGACATCCTCGCCCACGTAACCGGCTTCGGTCAGCGTGGTCGCGTCCGCCATCGTGAACGGCACGTCTAGAATCCGTGCGAGCGTCTGGGCGAGCAGTGTCTTGCCGCAGCCCGTGGGCCCGATCAGCAGGATGTTGGATTTCGCCAGCTCGATCTCGTCGCCATGCTTGGCGGCGTGATTGAGACGCTTGTAGTGGTTGTGCACGGCGACCGAGAGAACCCGCTTGGCGTGGGCCTGTCCGATCACGTAGTCGTCCAGCACCTCGCAGATTTCCTGCGGGGTTGGAACGCCATCGGTGGACTTGAGCCCGGAGCCCTTGGTCTCTTCCCGGATGATGTCCATGCAGAGCTCGACGCATTCATCGCAGATGAACACGGTCGGCCCGGCGATCAGCTTTCGCACCTCGTGCTGGCTCTTTCCGCAGAACGAGCAGTAGAGGGTATTCTTGCTGTCACCACCGGAGGAATTGTTCGCCATATCGCCTTTCGGGGGCTGTCGCCCCGCTCCTTGCTGCCCCGCCCGGGGCATATCCGTCCGTCATTTCACCCAAGCTTAGGGCAGCCACTTGCCCCCCGCAATGTGATTCTGATCACGCCTGCGGGGGCGTGGCGGGCTTACTCTCCTTCGCCCACGCGGGACTCGAGAATCTCGTCGATCAGGCCCCAGTCCTTGGCCTGCTCCGGGTCCATGAAGTTGTCGCGCTCCAGCGCGTCCACGACCGCCTTAAGCTTCTGACCGGTGTGCTTGACGTAGATCTGGTTCAGCCGGTCCTTGAGCTTCTGGGTCTCCTGCGCGTGGATCATGATGTCCGTCGCCTGCCCCTGGTAGCCGCCCGAGGGCTGGTGGACCATGATGCGCGAGTTGGGCAGCGAGAAGCGCATGCCCGGCGCACCGGCGGTCAGCAGGAGCGAGCCCATCGAGGCCGCCTGGCCGATCACCAGGGTCGAGACCTTCGGCTTGATGTACTGCATCGTGTCGTAGATCGACAGGCCGCTGGTCACCACGCCGCCCGGCGAGTTGATGTACATCGCGATTTCCTTCGACGGGTTGTCCGCCTCCAGGAAAAGCAGCTGCGCACAGATCAGCGACGACATGCCGTCGTGCACCGGCCCGTTCAGGAAGATGATCCGTTCCTTGAGCAGGCGCGAGAAGATGTCATATGCCCGCTCCCCCCGGCTGGTCTGTTCAACGACCATCGGAACGAGGGTGTTCATGTAGGTTTCCATCGGGTCTTTCATTGTCGCCTGCCTCTGACTGTTCCGTGGGCCGGATGGCCCGTCGTGCAGAGCCTAGTCATGGTTCAGGGGGGCTTCAAGGGCTCCACCGCCGACGTTCGCCCCGGCATGCCCCGGAAAGGTTAACATTTCGTGCACAACGCGTGATCGGCAGCGCTCAGCTCACCTTGCGCACGAGGCCGGCCAGCATGTCGAGACAGGCCGAGATCTGGTCGAGCGAGACGAATTCGTCGGGCTTGTGCGCCTGCGCGATCGAGCCGGGGCCGCAAACCACCGCGCTCATCCCCATGCGCTGGAAAAGCCCCGCCTCGGTCGCGAAGGACACGAGACCGGCCGTGTTGGCCCCCGTCAGCTCGGCCACCAGCCGGCGCGCCTCGTTCTCGTCCATCGGCTCGAGCCCCGCCACCTCGCCGATCACCTCGGTCTCGATGCGCGCCTCGGGCTCGACCTTCTGCATCGCGGGCAGAAGCACGTCGCGGGCGTAGCGGTCCATCTCGGCCTTCACGAAGGTCATGTCGTCCTCGACCACCGGGCGAAATTCCCATTCGACTTCGGCCTTGCCGACGATCACGTTGTGCGCGACGCCCCCGTGCAGGCGGCCCACGTTGAGCGTGGTCCAGGGCGGCTCGAAGGCGCTGCCCTCCGGCACGCGGGTCTTGAGCTCTTCGCGCAGCTCCATCAGGCGGCTGACATAGCGCACGGCGTATTCTGCCGCGTTCACGCCCACGTCGGGGTCGGAGCCGTGGCCCTCGAGCCCGGTGAACCGGGTGGTGTATTCGCAGCAACCCTTGTGACCCTCGATGATGCGCATCTCGGTGGGCTCGCCGATGATCGCCATCGCGGGCTTGATCCCCCGCCCCTCGAGCGCGACCACCAGGTCGGCCGCGCCCAGGCAGCCGATTTCCTCGTCATGTGTGAAGGCGAAGTGAATCGGGCGCTTTAGCTCGGCATGGGCGAACTCCGGCGCCATCGCCAGAACGCAGGCGATGAACCCCTTCATGTCGCAGGCCCCGCGCCCGTAGAGCTTGCCGTCCGACTCGCGCATCTCGAACGGGTCGGAGGACCAGTCCTGGTCCTCGACCGGCACCACGTCGGAATGGCCCGACAGCACGATGCCGCCGTCCCCTTCGGGCCCGAGCGTGGCAAACAGGTTGGCCTTGCTCCCGGTCGCGTCGCGCAGCACCTCGACCCGCGCGCCCAGCCCATCGAGATAGCCCGCGATCCAGTCGATCAGGTCCAGGTTGCTCTCCGAGGACACGGTCGGGTAGGCGATCAGCCGGGACAGGATGTGGCGGGTATTGTCGAGCTTGGTCATGGCGCGACATTGCCACGCTCGCGCGGCCTTGCCCAGTGGCCCCGAACCCGCACGGGTCGTTGATGCCCCAAGGCTTCCCGGCTAACGTCGCGCCATGGCGAACAGGGTCCCCCACACGCACCGTTCCACCGCCCGCCGAACCGGCGGTCGCACCCCGCGCCGGGCATGAACGGGAGCGCCTGGCCCCTGATCCGCACCGTCGGGATCGACGGGATGCTCGTGAGCTTCGGCGACCGGCTGAGCGAACCGGCCAACCGCGCCGCGCTGGCCTTGCGCGATGCGCTGGAACGCGCGGCGCCCGACGGGGTCGAGGAGACCTCGACCTCACTCGTCTCCACCTACCTGCGCTTCGATCCGCTGCGTGTCCCGCACGAGACGATGCGCGCAGCGCTCGAGGACCTGCTGGCCACGCGCGACTGGTTCGACGCGGAGCTGCCCCACGGGCGGCGGCTCTGGCGCATCCCCACCGTCTTCGGCACCGAGCTCGCCCCGCAGCTGGAGGAGGCCGCGCAGGCCGCCGGCCTCTCCGCCGACGAGGCGATCCGCTCGATCTCCGAGGCGCAGGTGCGCGTGCAGACCATCGGGTTCGCCCCCGGCCAGCCCTACCTGGGCGAATTGCCCGAGGCGTGGGACATCCCCCGCCAGACCGATCTCACCCCGCGTGTGCCGGTGGGCGCGCTCACGGTCGCCATCCGCCAGCTCGTGCTCTTCTCCGTCTCCACGCCCACCGGCTGGCGCCACGTCGGGCAGACCGCGTTCCGGCTGTTCCGGCCCGAGGACGAGGCGCCCTTCCTCCTGCGCCCCGGCGACGAGGTGCGCTTCGACCCGGTCGCGCGCGAGACCTACGAGCGGCTGAAGGACGACCCGGACGGCGGCGCGACGTCGGAGCGGCTGGCATGAGCGCTGAACTCATTGTCCACCGGGCGGGCCCCGGTGTCAGCGTCCAGGACACGGGCCGGCCGGGCTTCCTGGGCTTCGGCCTGTCGCGCGGGGGCGCGGTCGACCCCTTGGCGCTGGCCGAGGGTGCGGCTTTGCTGGGCCAGCCCGGCGACTGCGCGGCGCTGGAACTTGCCGGCATGGGCGGCGAATTCGAGGCGACGGCAGACATCCGCATCGCGCTCACCGGCGCGCCGATGGCGGCGAGGCTGGACGGTGCCCGGCTGGCCTGGAACGCAAGCCACGACGTGCCCGCGGGGAGCCGCCTTTCGATCGGAGCGGTCGAGGCGGGCTACTATGGCTATCTCCACGTGGGCGGCGGCATCGACACGCCGGAGCGGCTGGGCGCGCGCGGCGTGCATCTGGCGGCCGGGATCGGGGACGTCATCGCGGCGGGCACGCGCCTTCCGCTGGGGGATGACGCGCGCCCGGAGCGCACCGGGCTCACCTTCGATCCCGCGCCGCGCTTTGCCGGCGGCGAGGTGCGGATCGTGGAAAGCCTGCAGACGGATTTCTTCACGAACGAAGAACGTGCCCGCTTCGAGGCGACGACTTTCCACCGCGATGCCCGGGGCAACCGCATGGGCGTGGCCGCCCGGCCCGAGGGCGAGGGCTTCCACAGCACCGAGGGGCTATCGGTCCTCTCCGAGGTCATCACGCCGGGCGACATCCAGGTCACCGGCGACGGCACGCCTTTCGTACTGCTGGCCGAATGCCAGACGACCGGGGGCTATCCCCGGATCGGCACCGTGATCCCGGCCGACCTGCCCATCGTGGCGCAGGCCCCGGCGGGCGCGGCGCTCAGGTTCCGGTTTGTGTCGCTCGCGGCGGCGGTCGAGGCCGAGGGCAAGGCCCGGGCGGCAAGGGACGCCCTGCCCCGGTCCCTGCGCCCCCTCGTGCGGCGCCCGGAAGACATTCCCGATCTTCTCGCCTATCAACTGATCAGCGGCGTCACCGACGGGCGCCCCGAGACCGGAGACGACACATGACACTGAGTGTGGACCTGAACGCGGACATGGGCGAAGGGTTCGGCCCCTGGCGCACGGGCGACGACGACGCATTGTTGGAGGTCGTGACGTCAGCCAACATCGCCTGCGGCTTCCACGCCGGCGACTGGGACGTGATGGCCAGCACCATGGCGTCGGCGGCCCGGCGCGGGGTCGGCATCGGGGCGCATCCCGGCCTGCCGGACCTTCAGGGTTTCGGCCGGCGGCGCATGGCGATCGGACCGGAGAGCGCGGGCAACCTCGTGCGCTACCAGCTGGGCGCGGCGCAGGCGATGGCGGCGGGCGTGGGCGCCGAGGTGCGCCACCTCAAGCTTCACGGCGCGCTTTACAACATGGCGGCCGATGACGAGACGCTGGCGCGCGCCTGTTTCGAGGCCGCGCTCTCGGTCGCGCCGGACATCACGCTCTTCGTCCTGCCCGCCACGGCACAGGAACGGGCGGCCCGCGACCTTGGCGCGCGCATCGCCTGCGAGGTCTTCGCGGACCGCGCCTACGGCGACGACGGCAGGCTCATGGACCGGGCCCGGCCCGGCGCGGTGCTCCACGATCCCGAGGACATCGCGGCGCGCGCGGTCGAGATGGTCACCAATGGCGCGATCACCGCCGCCTCCGGCAAGGTGCTGGAGACGCCGGTCGACACGATCTGCCTGCATGGCGACAGCCCCGAGGCGGTCACGGCCGCGCGCGCCGTGCGCGCGGCGCTGGAGGGCGCAGGCGTCACGTTGAGCCGGGTCTAGCCGCCGGTCTCGCGCGCTTCGACCAGCACCCCGTCCGAGACCCGGTCGCTGGGATGGGTGATGACCACCGCCCCCGGCTCCAGCCCCGACAGGACCTGCGCCTCGTCCGTGTTGCGCTGGCCGATCTCGATCGTGCGCAGTTCGGCCACACCGTCTTCGACCACGAAGACGGCCCAGGTCGACCCTTCCCGAAAGAGCGCCGAAATCGGCACGCGCAGCGCATCCTCCGCGGCCCATTCCACGATCCGCGCGTAGACACGGAAGTTGTGGCCCAGAGTGGGCACGTCCTCGCCCTCCGCGAATTCTAGCACCACGCGCACGCGCTGCTCCTCGATCCCGAGGGCGGAGATCTTGGTGAAGGCGGCCGGCTCGATCTCGCGCACGACCGCGGAGAGCGCCCGGTTCCCGCCCCAGCGCTCGATATGCGCCCGCGCCCCGGGCTCCAGGCGCACGGCGTCGGTGGACAGGAGCTCGACCACGATCTCCAGGTCGTCGGTCGGGCCGATGCTCAGAAGCGTGGTGCCGGCCGCGACCGGCCGCTCGGAGACCGAGGCGACCGAAAGCACCGTGCCGGAGACCGGGGCGTGAAGGCGGATGCAGCAGGCCTCCCCGTCGAGCGTTTCGCCCTCGCTGGGCTGGGTCAGCACCGCCTTGGCGGCCGCCAGTTCGCTTTCGCGCATGTCGAAGGTCGCGAACGCGCTGTCGAGCCGCGCGGCGGCGATGTTCACCGTCGTCTCCGCCTCTTCGACCTGCGCCACGGGCACCGTGCCGCGTTCGTGCAGGTCGAGGACGCGGTTCAGCACGCGCTGCGCGTTGGTCAGGTCGGCCTCGGCCACGGTGATCTGCGTCTGGGCGAGCGCCATCGCCGCCTCGGCCTGCGCAACCGCCGCCTCGGCCTGCTTGCGGGCGCGCTCGTCGAGAAAGGCGGGCTCGCCGGGTTCGATCCGCGCGATCACGGTTTCGCCTACGACGACCGGGTCTCCCACGTGCACCGGCGCGCGCAGGACCTTGCCCGACACCGGGGCCGCGACCTCGTAGACGTCGCGCACGCGGGTGGTGCCGTCAGCGTTCACCGTGACCTCCATCGGGCCGGACGTGACCTCGTCCATGTCGACCGGCACCACCTCCGGCTGCATCGAGACCCAGACCGCCCCGCCGATGGCAAGGATCGCCACCGCGCCGATCACGACGTTTCTCACTTTCATGGGTTACTCCCTTGTTTTCATGACGGCGACCAGGTCCATCCGGTCGATCCGGCGGCGCACGATCAGCGCCGAGACGACCGTGGCCCCGGCCACGACGCCGGCAGCCCGCCAGTAGGTTGTGTCGGTGACGATCAGCGGCAGCGCGTAGAGGTCCGACTTGAAGCTCTCGACCATCGCCGCGGCCATGCCGTAGCCCATGACGAGTCCGACGGGGATCGCCACGAGCGTGAGAATGAAAAGCTCGCCCAGGAGGATGTAGCTGACCTCGCCGCGCGTGAAGCCCAGGATGCGCAGGCTCGCAAGCTCGCGGGCGCGCTCGGACAACTGGATGCGGGCGGAGTTGTAGACCACGCCGATGGCGATCAGGGCCGCCATGAAGGTGTAGATCGTGAGCGTGATCCCCGCGCTTTCGGCAATGGTTTCGTCGAACCCTTCGCGCACTTCGGACATGTAGGTGATGCCCGAGATCGCGGGGCTGGCCTTGACCGCTTCGAACAGGTCCGCGCGTTGCGCGTCGTCGATCACCACGTTGGACAGGGTCACGCGCGGCGCCTGGCCCAGAAGGCGGCTTGCCGTCTCCAGGTCCATGTAGGCCGAGAGACCGAAGAACTGCGCCACGGTGCCCGTGACCGGCACGCGATAGCGCGTGTCGCCCTCCTGCAGGAACTCGATCTCGACCATGTCGCCCACGCCCACGTCGAGATGCCCGGCCAGGCGCTTGGCCAGCACGATCCCGTGTTCCGGGGCCACCTCGACCCGGTCGTCGCCGTCGAAGACCCGAACGAGGTCGTTGTCCGGCCGCGCGGCCTCGATCCCGATGGTGCGCGTGTAATGCCCGTGGTGGAGCCGCGCCGGGATCGACAGGCTGCCCTCGGCCACGAGGATGCCGGGCAGATCCTCGATCGCGTCCAGCACCTCCTCGGGCCGCTCGAGGGCGAACTCGAGGATCGCGTCCTGCCGGTTGGCCTGCACGAAGGCCACGTCGAGAAGCTCGTCGAAGCTGTCGAACATGAAGAGCCCCGCGACGATGATCGCCGCCGAGATCGAGATCCCGAAGCTGGTGAGCGCGGCGCGCAGAGGCCAACGGCCGATGGCGCGCATGATCATCATCGTGGGCTGCTCGGGTCGGAAGACGCGGATCAGCCGGTCGAAGAGCCCGCGGCGAAAGCGCGTGGGTGCCGGTGGCGACATGGCGACCGCGGGCGACAGCCCCACCACCCGGCGCACGGCCATCAAGGCGCCCGCGAGCGCCGCGATCAGCCCGGCCGCCGCGCCGATCACGTAGACCGACGGGCGCTGCACGAAGACGAGATAGGGGAAGTGGAAATATTCCACGTAGACCGAGGCCATCGCCTGTGACGCGATCAGCCCCATGAGCCAGCCCAGCGCGACGCCGAGCGCCCCGATCCCGAGCGACAGCTTGAGGTAATGCGCGGCGATCTCGCCGGTGGAATAACCCAGCGCCTTGAGAAGCCCGATCTGCTCGCGTTCGAGCTGGATCAGGCGGCCCAGCACCATGTTGACCAGGAAGGCGCTCACAACGAGGAAGATCGGCGGCACGATCCGCGCCATCACGTCGAGCTGCTCGAGCTCGCCGTCGAGAAAGGCGTTTGAGATCTGCTGTTCCCGGTCGTATGGCCCGGTCCCGCCGTAAGGTTTGAGCAGCGTCTCCAGTGCATCCTTGACCGGGGCAAGATCGGTGCCGCGCGTGACCGACAGGGTGACCGAGTTGAACGCCCCCGACAGGTTGAAGGCGGCCGCCAGAACGTCCTCGGCCATCCAGAGTATGCCGAACCGTTCGTCGTCGGGCATGATCGAGCCGGGGCCGATCGTGTAGATGAACTCGGGGCTCAGGACGACGCCCACGATGCGCACGTCGCGCTTCTGCCCGTTGAGCGTGACCGAGAGCGCGTCGCCCGGACCGTAGTCATGGGCCAGCGCGAAGGCTTCGTTGACGACCACTTCGTCACGTCGCCCGAAACCGGGGAGCCGGCCTTCCTTCACGATGAGCGCGTTCATCGCGGGTTCGCCCGAGGCGGGGATCGAAAGGATCTGGGCCATCGCCGGATCGTCCATGTCCGGCAGGTCCATCACGGCGTACTGGCTGATGCGCGGCTCGACACGCGCGACCCCGGGGATGGCGGCGATCTCTTCGACCAGCGTCTTGGGCGCCCGGGCCGCCTGGGACCAGATGTCCGCGAAGCGCGCCCGGTCGTAGAACGTATCGCGCGTCTCTGTCAGCGAACGCTGGGTGCCGAAAGCCATGACCATGATCATCACGCCAACAGACAGGACCGCCGCGATCGCCAGCGACTGCGCCCAGAGGCGGCGGATGTCACGGAAGAGCTTGCGGTCCAGCGCGCGCATGGTCACCACACGATCTCGGAGGCCGCGACGCGCGTGTCGTTGGTCGTCACCTCGGCGATGTTGCCGTCGGCAAAATGCACGACCCGGTGCGCCATCGCGCGGATGCCCGCGTTATGCGTGATGACGATGGTCGAGGTGCCGAGCTCGGCGTTGATCCTCTCGAGCGCGTCGAGCACCTGCACGCCCGTGCGGCTGTCGAGCGCCCCTGTGGGCTCGTCGCACAAAAGCACCTCGGGCCGCTTGGCGATGGCGCGCGCGATGGCCACGCGCTGCTGTTCGCCACCCGACATCTCTGCCGGAAAATGGTCGAGCCGGTGGGTCAGCCCCACACGCTCCAGCGCCTCTTCCGGTTTCATCGGCTGTTTCGCGATCTCTGTCACCAGCGCCACGTTCTCGCGCGCCGTGAGCGATGGGACGAGGTTGTAGAACTGGAACACGAAGCCCACGTGGTCGCGCCGGTAGCGCGTGAGCTCGCGTTCGGACATGGCGGTGAGCTCCATGTCGCGAAACCACGCCTCCCCCGCCGTCGCGTGATCGAGCCCGCCGAGAATGTTGAGAAGCGTCGACTTCCCGGACCCCGACGCGCCGAGCAGCACCGTGAATTCGCCGGCGTAAAGCTCGGCATCCACGCCACGCAGCGCATGCACCTCCACCTCGCCGGTGCGGTAGACCTTGGTTATGCCGGTCGTGTGAAAGACCTTGTCCATCCTGTTCGCCATGCGTTGACCTTACAGGAAAAGTGCCCGGTCACTTTGATCTGGTTCAACTGAAATCGGAATGGTGCGCGATCTGCGGGTCGCAGATGTGGACGTGGCGCACGGCGAACGAAAAACGCCGCCCCCGATGGGGACGGCGCAAGCTTCGCGTGCAGGCGTCGGGCGCCTGCGCCGGGGGTGGTCGCTCAGAGCGCGCCCACCTCTTCGTAGTAGCGGCGGGCACCGGGGTGGAGCGGCATGCCGAGGTCCTGCACCGCCGTCTCGATCGAGATCGCCTTGGCCCAGGGGGCTTCGGAGGTGATGCTCTGGAGGTTCTCCCAGAACGCCTTGGTGATCCGGTAGACGGTGTCCTCGTCCAGGTCCATGCGCACGCCGATGCCCACGTTGGTGTCGTGCGACATCACCGGCTCTTCGTTCACCTGGCCGTCATAGGCGCCCGGCTTCACCTCGGCGAGGTTGCGGAACTTGCCCAGGAACTTGTCGACGGCCTCGCCCGACCAGTCCTCGGGTCCGATGAAGCGGATGTCCTCGGTTTCGGTGATCTGCAGGAACTGCTGGCACGGGTCGAGGCAGCCGTTCACGTAGACGTCGATCTTGCCGTCGAGGAACGACTGGAAGCCGGTCGCCCAGTTGGCCGTGATCGCCTCGTAATCCTCGCCGGCGACAAGCCCGGTCGTCGCCTCGATCCAGCCCTTCGCGGTGGCATAGGCGCCGCCGCCGGCCGGGCCGATGAAGGCGGTCGCACCCTCGATGTCGTCCAGCGTCTCGATGCCGCTGTCGGGGCGCACCGTGTAGTGGTACTGGCCGTAGGGGAACCACATCAGGAGACCGAGGTTCTCCGACAGCTCCGGCGCCTCCGGCTCGTTGGCGTACATCGCGATGCCCTTCTGCATCAGCGGGTAGATCGACGGCGAGGTCATCGACATGTCGAGGTTGCCGCGCGCCACTTCGACCATGTGAAGCGTCGCCGCACCGCCGCCCGCGACCTCGATCTCGACGTCGTCGAGCTCGTCGTTCACGAGGTTGGCGAAGGTCGACATCACGATGGCCGGGCCCAGGCTGGGCTCGATCGTGGCCATCGTGAGCGTCTGGGCCGGGGCGGCGGCCCCGGCGAGCATGAGCGCGGAAGCGCCTGCGATGACGTGGTGTTTCATGGTTTTCCTCCCTTGGTATGCCCGTCAGGTCGCTGCCTTGACGGGGTTTCGTTGCGCGATGCGTTCGCGCGCGATGAGCAGCAGGCCCACGGCCACGGCGGGCCCTGCGATCATGAAGTTCGGCACCAGCGCGACCAGCCCGGCCACGACGCGCAGCGCACGCTCG
This sequence comes from Maritimibacter harenae, assembly GCF_009882975.1. Classification (GTDB taxonomy): domain Bacteria; phylum Pseudomonadota; class Alphaproteobacteria; order Rhodobacterales; family Rhodobacteraceae; genus Maritimibacter; species Maritimibacter harenae. The sequence continues at coordinate 31,633 of NZ_WTUX01000011.1, read as the reverse complement.
ACCGGCACGAGCCGCGCCCGGTCGAAGCCCGCGAGCCCCGAGGCAAGGAGCCACATGGCCAGCGTGAAGACCGCGACGATCCAGCCCAGGTCACCCCAGGTGACCGTGGTGATGTCGATCATCGCGCGGCTGGAGACGGGCTCCTCTCCGAACCACTCGAACAGCGTCTGCAGCTTGTAGAGGACCGCCGGGTGATAGACGAAGACGAACGGGATCAGGAAGCCCGCGAGCGCGATCTTGGCGGCCTCGAAGCCGGTGCGGATCGGGTTCGCCCCCGCGATGGGTGCCGCCGCGAAGGCGGCGAGCGCCACGGGTGGTGTCACCGTCGACATCATGGCGAAGACCACGACGAACAGGTGCAGCGTCAGCGGCGCGAGGCCCACGGTGTCGATGCCCGAGCTCAGGGCGATCACGATGATGAAGTAGGTGGCCCCCGGCGGCAGGCCCATGCCGAGGATGATCGACCCGAAGGCGACCACGAGCAGCACGATGGGCAGCGGCCCGTTGGCGACTTGCGCGAGCAGCAGCGACAGGCGCCCGGAGAAGCCCGACGACTGGATCAGCCCAACGATCAGGCCGATCGCGGTCACGACGACGATGATCGAGGCGCACATCCGGCCCGCGTCCACGAGCGCGCCCCAGACCTTGCGCACCGAGCGGAACTCGGGAAACAGGACCAGCGCGGCGCCCAGGGCGGCGATGATGCCGTAGAAGCCGGCCTTGGGCACCGAGGGCTGCGAGAACAGGAAGTAGCTCAGCGTGCCCAGCGGGACCACGAAGACGAGGCACTTGACCCATTCGGGCCGCGTGAGTGGTGGCCGCGCCTCGCGGGGAAGGCCGCCGACGCCAAGCCGGCGCGCCTCGAAGTAGACGGCAAGAAAGGTGCCGAGGTAATAGAAGACCGCCGGAACGATGGCCGCGACGACGATGTAGCGGTACTCGAGCCCGATCTGGCCCGCGACGAAGAAGGCGACGACGCCCATGACCGGCGGCATGATCTGCCCGCCGGTGGACGCGGCGGCCTCGACGGCGCCGGCGAAGGCGGGCTTGAAGCCCGAACGCTTGATCACCGGAATGGTCATGACGCCCGTCGAGACGACGTTGGAAATCGCCGCCCCCGACAACGTGCCGAAGAGCGCCGAGGAGGCGACCGAGGCATGCGCCGCGCCGCCGGTGAACCCGCCGGAGATGCGGTTGGCGATCTTCATCAGGAGATCCCCGGCGCCCGAGGCCATGAGGATCGCCCCGAAGACGATGAAGACGAGCACGTTCGCGGTCACGACCTGCACGGGCTGGCCGAACATGCCGCCAGTCTGGGCCCAGAAGTTCAGGATCATCGCGCGCAGGTTCTGCGTCACGGTGTTTTCCGATCCCGCGAGGATGCCGGTCCACTCGGGCAGCCAGCCGCGCACGAAGAAATAGACAACCCAGAACAGGCAGAAGCCCACGATGAAGCCGCCGAACATCCGGTAGGTCATGTAGAGCGTGAGCACAACGGCCACCGGGAAGGCGATGTAGTCGATCCCGCCGATCGAGGGCAGCATGCCGCCGTCCATCGCGAAGATCTTGACGATCCACACGGTGAAGGCGGCGATCGAGGCGAGCGCCATCAGCCAGTTCAGCCAGCGCAGGTTCTCCGACTGGTGGATCTTCAGCGCGGAGACCACGAAGGACAGGATGATCGGCAGGCCGATGATCAGCCCGGTGGGCCGCAGGAAGCCCTGTTCGAAGGCGCGGTGCGCCGCGCCCAGCCAGTGCTCGCGCATGTACATGCGCTGGTCACGGCGCGACATCTCTTCCCAGCCGTCGGCGGTGTTCTCGATGATCCAGGTCACCAGATCGTTGAGCGGCCCCGAGGCGGCATAGATCGTGGCCACCAGCGCAAGCGCGACGGCGACCACGTTGGCGACCTTGCGGTCGATCGGGTGTCCGGCGGTCTCAGCCATTTTCCGGGGCCTCCTGCTTGACGTGGATCTGGCGGGCGCGGCCACGGTACTTCTCGGTCCAGGCCTCGGGCACCTCGGAGCCGTCCACGAGGAACGGCAGGATGCCCTTGCGCGCCGAGGCGCCGCGCATCGCGTCGATGTCGGCGTCCGACCGCGTGACGCGCTGCGCGTTGCGCCGGCCCCATTCGGCCAGGTGGTCGTACATCCGTGCGATCACGTCGCGATAGGCGGGGTCGTCACCGCGGTCATGGAATTCGTCCGGGTCGGTTTCGGTGTCGAAGAGCATCGGCCGGAAGCCGCCCTCGGCGTGCATCAGCTTGTAGCGCCCGTCATAGACCATGAAGAGGCGCGCATCGTCCGCGCTCACGCCCAGCGTCTCGCGCATCGGGGTGACGGAGTAATCGTATTCGCTGATCACGTAGTCGCGCCAGGTCCCGGGCGTCTCGCCGCGCAGGAAGGGCATCAGTGAGCGGCCCTCGATGATGTGGCCGGGTACCTCGCCGCCGGCGGCCTCCACGAAGGTGGCGGCCAGGTCGATCTGCTCGACCAGCGCGTCGCAGGTGGTGCCGCGCGTCGCGTCGGCCTCGGCCCGGGGGTCGTAGATGATCATCGGCACCTTGACCGAGGGCTCGTGGAACAGGTCCTTCTCGCCCATCCAGTGATCGCCCAGGTAATCGCCGTGGTCCGAGGTCAGCACGATCATCGTGTCGGCCATCCTGCCCGTCGCCTCGAGATGATCGAGGAGCCGGCCGAGCTGGTCGTCGCATTGCTTGATCAGGCCCATGTAGGCCGGGATCACCTTCTCGCGCACCTCGTCGCGCTGGAACGCCGAGGCGATCCGGTTCGACATGTAGGCGGCATAGACCGGGTGCGGGTCTTCACGCTCCGCCGGGTGGCGCTTGGCGCCGGGAACGTGGTTGGCGCCGAACATGTCGTGGTAGGGCGCGGGCACGATGTAGGGCCAGTGCGGCTTGATGAAGCTCACGTGCGCCAGCCAGGGCCCCTCGGCCTCGTCCACGAAGCGTATCGTCTCGGAGGTGAGCCAGGGCGTTTCGCTGTCCTCCTCGCGGATGTTGGCCGGCTTGTCGGCATTCATGAACATCCAGCCGGAGGCAATGTTGCCATCGTCATCGACGCCCGCGTTGGCATAGTCGGCCCAGGGATTCTCGCCGTCGTAGCCCTTGGATTTCAGGTATTCGTTGTAGGGCGAACGCTTGCGGTCGTAGAACCCGTCCGGCCCCTGCCCCCACAGCCCGTCATCGCGCACCCAGGCGTCGAAGCCGCATTCGGCCTGGCGCGCGCCGATCACGCTGTCGGGGGCGAGCCCGAGGCGCTTCATGCCCTCGGCGTCCACGTTCATGTGGGTCTTGCCCAGCAGGTAGGCATTCATCCCGAGCTTGCGCAGGTGGTCGCCCAGCGTCACCTCGCCCACGCGCAGGGGAAAGCCGTTCCATTGTGCGCCGTGCGACGACGGGTAGCGCCCCGTGTAGGTCGACATGCGGCTGGACCCGCAGACCGGCGACTGGACATAGGCTTCGGTGAAGCGCACCCCCATCGCCGCGACGCGGTCGAAGTTGGGCGTGTGAAGATGCGGATGCCCCGCACAGCTCAGGTAATCGAACCGGAGCTGATCGTACATGACGAACAGAATGTTCACAGTGTCCTCCCCTGCCGGACCTCCATCCGGCACCGACGATCATAGGCGGGCACGAGATAACCTGTAAGAGAAAAATCTTCACTGATATGAATATTGGTTATGCGTCGCGCAGTTTCAGACGCTCCGCCTGGATCGTGACCGCGTCGCAGAACGCGCGTCCCGCGGGCGTCAGGGGCCTGTCCGAGCGCGTCATCAGCCCGATTTCGACCGGCGTCACCTCGTCCTCGAGCGGCAGGCGCGCCAGCTGCCAGCGCGGGGCGATTTCGTCCAGCAGGAAAGACGGGAACGAGCACAACCGGTCGCTCCCCTCGATCATGGCGAGCAGGCTGGTGATCGAATCCGAGGTCGTCACGGGCTCGGGCGGGACCAGCCCGAGTCGCCGGAAATCCTGACCGATGCCGAAGACGCGCTTGCGCGGTCCGATCATCACCCACTCCGCGTCGCACAGATCGGCGAGCCGCGTCTTGTCGCGCAGGCGCGATCGCCTGCCGGTGATCACCGAGATCGGCGACAGGAAAAGGCTGCGCACCTGGAGCCCCCCGCGATCCTCCAAAGCGGGCACCGGGCCGATGACGATGTCGGTGTCGCCCGACCGCAGCGTGGCCATCGTCGAGGGCGGATGACCGCCCGCGATCTGCACCTGCACGCCCGGAAAGCGCCGGCGGAACCGGTCGAGCGCGCGCGGCACGATGCGCACGGCGGCCAGCGGCGAGACGGTGATGTTGAGGTTGCCCGAACGCGCGCCCTGGATCTGGCGGACCTCTTCGTCGAGCTTGCGGAACTCGGTCTGGATGACGCGGGCGCGCGCGATGACCGCACGACCGATCTCGGTCGGCTCCACGCCGCGCGCCGCGCGCGTGAAGATCCGTGCCCCCAGGTCGTCCTCGGCCTGCTTGAGCGCCTTGGTGAGCGCGGGCTGGGTCTTGCCCAGCACTTCGGCAGCCGCCCGCAGGCTCCCCGCGTCGGCGATGGCCACGATGGTTTCGACATGTGCAGGTTTCACCGCGTCCTCCCTCGGCACGCACCGCGCCCGTCCATGAGACCCGCGATCAAGCCCGGGTGCAAGCCACGGCAGGCCGCGCGCTCAGAAGGAGCCTTGCGAAAACGGGTTCAGGAACATGCCACCGCCGTCCCCGTGGCGCGCGTATCGGGACCGGGGAAAGAGCGGCTCGGATTTCGCACCGGGCAGCCGGTAGGTCACCGCCATCGAGAGCGTCGCGAAATGAGAGCCCGCGGGGTTCGGGATGTAGCGCCCGGCCGCCGACACCGTGAGGTCCGTGCCCGGCAGGTCGTAGAGCACGCCCGCGCGCAGCATGCCCGCCGCCCGGAACGGGCCGTAGAGTTGTTCGCCGGGCGTCTGGCCCTGGTAGCCGTGCACGAACCCCAGGTCGACGCCGGCCAGAAGACCGAAGTCGCCCAGGAATTCCGGCCGGTACTGAAGCTCGAAATCCACCCCCAAGCTGAAGGACGGGACATCGAAGGAATTGACGAAGGACATGACCCCGAACCCGCCCGACAGTCTCAGAGACGGTGATATGTCGTAGAGGTTGCGGCAGGCGAAGGTGCGGCCGTGCTGCTGTTCGTTGAACTGCGGGTTGCCCTTGTTGAAGAAGTGGAAGCTCTGGTTGAACACGCCGACCGTGAAGCTGTCGCAGAAGATCGGCTCCTCGGCCTGGGCCTCGCCCGGCGCGGTCGCGAGGGTGCCCAGCGCAAGTGCGACGGTCAGCGCGCGGCCAAGCCGGCGCCCGCAAGCCCGCACAACGCGTGCGGCCGTCGACTGACGGACCCGTTCCGACTTTCCGATGCCCGTTCCATGCAATGGGGAACGTGGACAGCCCCGCTGTCCCTCGCCGGATCCCTGTCGCGCGCGCACGGCTCAGAACCGCGTGTTGGCGTAGCGGTTCGCCATGTTCGCCGGGATCGGCCCGCTCTTGCTCGAGAACAGCGGACGGCGGACGAGCGGCGTGATCTCGGCCGCTTCGAACTGGTAGGTCATGCCGACCGACACCGTCCCGAAGCTCGCCCCGAAGGGGCTCGGGATGAAGCGGAAGGCGGTGTGCGCCGAAATGTTGGTATCGGGAATGTCCCACAGCGCGCCGACGCGCATCATGCCGGCCGCGCGGAACGGCCCCCACAGCCAGGCTTGCGGCACGTGCCCCTGGTATCCCGTCATGAACCCGGCATCGCCGCCCAGGAAGACGCCGAAATTGCCCAGGAACTCGGGCCGGTACTGAAGCTCGAAATCCACGCCCGCGCCGAAGGAGCGGTCGTAGTGACTGTTCCTGAACGTCATCGCGCCGTAGCCCGCGAGGAGCCTGAGCGACGGGGTGATCGTGTAGACCTGGTCACAGGCGAGCACGAGTCCGGCCTGGTCGTTGTTGAAGGTTCCCTTCGGGAACGAGCCTGCGTGAAAGCTCTTGTGGAACACCTCGGCCCGGACCACGTCGCAGACCGGGGCGGCCTGCGCGGCGGGCGCGGAGAAGACGGTGGCGCCGACGGCAAGGCTCAGCGCGGCGACCGCGTTGCGCGCGCGCCGGGCCACGCCAAATTCAAGACTGGCACCCCGACGGCGCCGACCACCCAGCCAGGTCTGGATCATGCGGTTCGTTCCCTCGCTTCCCGCCCCGGCGATCGTCGCCGCGGCCCCCGTGTTGGCGTCAGCCATCGTTGCGCTGGCCGACCCCCACCCGGGTGCATGGCCGCACAGGCTGCGCCTGCCATCGCTTTTGCCCGAGCGCTTTCGGGCAATCAAGCCGATGACACGGCATTATTACCAAAGATGTTGTGGCGACACACCGTGAAGCCTCAATAGAGGGTACTGGCCCTCATGCCACGGGCTTGCTGATGCGTTTCACTTCGCAGACCGAGGCAAGCCGCCAGCTGCGCTCGGGCTTGCCCGGCCACAGTTCGTCCATCGAGGGCGTCCCGCTCAACCTGTCGACCTCGGCGAAGATGTAGCGCCCGCTTTCGCGCAAGCGCACCTCACCGGCCCCGTAGCTGTCCTTGAGGTGATCTTCCAGCGCGCGCGCGTCGTCGGCCATTTCGTTGGTGTCGAGCTTGCGCGGAACGCCGTCCACCAGCTCTGCCGTGGCGATGGCGAAGGTCTTGCGCCCGTCGTTGATGATGTCGAGCGAGATGACGAGCGCGGCGACCGAATCCGCCCACCACCAGCCCATGCCGACGCCGATCACGCCGAAGGCGCCGGCCAGCCCGGTCATCCAGTCGGCCTTCTGCATCAGCGCGTCGGTGAAAAGGACCTTGTCCTGGAGCCGCTCGGCCAAAGGTTTCTTGATCCGTCCAAGAATGACCGGCGGCACGACAGAATAGGCAAGGACGGCGACCATCACCCAGCCCATCCAGAGATCGGGCCCGACGAAGGGCGCCGGTCCGATCGTCGGATGCTCCATGTTGATGAGCTTCATCGACGAATCGTAGACGAGGAAAAGGCCCATCGCGAGCAGCGCGGAGGCCGCGATCAGGAAGGCGAAACTGTCGAGACGCGCGAAGCCGAAAGGGAAGCGTTCCGTCGGGTTCTTCTGCTCGAAGCGCAGTGCGATGAGGAACGTGGCGGCGGGCAGAAGCCCTAGGAAATCCTCGATCCAGGCCGACTTCATCGCCTGGCTCGATCCCATCGCGAAGAACATCACCGCCACGATGGTCGACTGCCAGAAGAGCGTCCACCATTCCAGCTTGCGCGCGCGGCGCAGGTCATCGCGGATCTCTTCAGGCACGTGCTTCACGGTCATGCTCCTTCGATCGCGCGCTCGATGGACAGCAGCCAGCGGTTCTCGCCAAGATGGACGGCCCCGCGCAGCACCGGCAGCTCCTTCTCAGGTTCGGCGGTCGCGAAGGCGCTGGTGAAGGCCGCTTGCTCGGCCCACGGCGAGGCCTTGGGAAAGACGCCGATGACCAGGTCGAGGTTCTCGCTCTCGAGCGCGCGCAGAAGCGACCCGGCGGCCCCCTCGGTGGCCTCGACCTCGACCCCGTGCGCCTCGGCGACACGGGCCGCGAAGCGTTCCATCTGCGCGGGATCGACGTCCTCCTCGGCCGAGACGAAGCCCACCTTCACGACGCCCGCCTCCTCGACCTTCCTGGTGGTCTCGAGGGGATCGGACGGGATCTCGTCGCAGGCGACGAGCAGAAGCGGCAAGAGGGTGGCCGTCATGAGCTTGAGAGGCCGTATCATGAAGCCGGAACGTGGCATGGCGCAGGGTCGTTCCGCGTCACGTCCGAAATAGCTGGTACCCGCGGCCGGACTCGAACCGGCACGGCATTCCTGCCTAGGGATTTTAAGTCCCCTGTGTCTACCATTCCACCACGCGGGCCAGCGCGGCGGACACTACAAGCGACGCGCGGCGAGGGAAACGGGAAACCGACGTGGCCGGGCCGCTTGACGGCCCTGCCCGCATCGGCTCCTGTGGCCCACATGTTCCCGATCCGCGATCACAACCCGTCCGAGCGCACGCCCTACGTCACCTACGTGCTCGTGGCGATCAACGTGCTGGTCTTCCTGGGCCAGATGTCGCTGGGCGAGCGCGCGCTGGCCGAGTTCTTCTATTACTGGGGCGTGGTGCCGGAACGGATCATGGCCGGCTACGGGTTCGAGACGCTGGCGACCTCGATGTTCATCCACTCTGGCTTCATGCACATCCTGGGCAACATGCTGTTTTTGTGGATCTTCGGCGACAACCTCGAGGACGAACTGGGCCACGGGGGCTTCCTGCTCTTCTACCTGGTCGCGGGGCTGGGCGCGGCGGCGGCGCAGATCCTGGCCAATCCCGCCTCCGGCATCCCGATGGTCGGCGCGTCGGGCGCGATCGCCGGGGTGATGGGGGGCTACCTGCTGTTCTTTCCCAAGGCGCGCGTGGACGTGCTGTTCATCTTCATCATCTTCTTCAAGGTCTTCCCCCTGCCCGCATGGATCATGCTGGGGGCGTGGTTCGCACTGCAGGTCTTCAACGGGGCCGCGACGCCGCTCGACGGTGGCGGAGTCGCCTACCTCGCCCATGTCGGCGGGTTCGTCGTCGGTTTCCTGTGGGTTCTGCCGAAATGGCTGCGCGAGGGCGGACCGGCGTTCTGGCGGCGCACGCATGGCCACCCGCCCCACCCGGACGCCACCTATCGCTTCACGCGCACGAACGTGCCCAGCGTCCGGCGGCGGCGCTGAGCGCGGCCCGGATCACTCGTCGCCGACCTTCGTGTTCGACAGGAACGAGCTCATCTTGTTGGCGAGCGTGGGCACGGAGCTTGAGACCGTGAAGCCGGTCACCATGCCCAGAAGCAGGATTCCCGCGGTCAGGGCGACCCAGTCGACCGTGACCGCCCCGTCCTCGTCGCGGCTGAAGCGATGAATCGTGCGAATTGGCAGCGGCATTGAACCTCCTATTGGGTAAATGCCCTGCCACAATCGCGATTAACTGCGGCGGAAATTGGGCTTGGTCGCGCCAAAAGCGCGAAATTTCGCCCGATTGCGTCTCAGTTCCGGATGATTTTGGCGAAATTGTCGAAAATCGCCTCGTTGGCGCAAAGCACCTCGCCGTCCGACAGGATGTCGCCCGCCGGGTCGATCGGTTCGACCAGCGCCCCCGCCTCGCGCAGGATGACGAGGCCGGCGGCCATGTCCCAGGCGTTCAGGCGGCGCTCCCAGAAGCCCTCGTAGCGCCCGGCGGCCACGTAGGCCATGTCGAGCGCGGCCGCGCCCCAGCGGCGCACACCGGCGCAGGCGGGCATCAGGCGCGCGAGGTCCTGGAGGGTGTCGGGCAGGTCCGCGCGGCCGCCGAACGGCAGGCCGGTCGCGAAGATCGACTCGATCATCTTGTGACGGCCGGAGACGCGCAGGCGCATGTCGTTCATCCAGGCGCCGGCGCCCTTCTCGGCCATGAACATCTCGTCCTTGGCGGCGTCGAAGATCACGCCCGCGACCACTTCGCCCTTGTGCTCGAGCGCGATGGAGATCGCCCAGTGCGGCAGGCCGTGCAGGAAGTTGGTGGTGCCGTCGAGCGGATCGACGATCCAGCGGCGCGTCGGGTCGTTGCCGTCTTCCCCGCCGCCCTCTTCGGCCAGCCAGCCGTAGTTCGGGCGCGCTTCCATCAGCTCGGTCTTGATGATCTCCTCGGCGGCGATGTCGGCGCGGCTCACGAAGTCGCCGGCCCCCTTCATCGAGACCTGGAGATTCTCGACTTCCCGGAAGTCCTTGACCAGCGACCGTCCGGCCTTGCGCGCGGCCTTGATCATGATGTTGAGATTGGCGCTGCCTTGCATGTCCCGGGGCTCCTTTGGATCAGGTCGGGCGTATACGTCGCGCGGCCCTGTTTGCCAAGCCTCGCCGGGCCGATTTTGGGCGCCCGGTCCGCCGCGTCGTCACGCGGGCCGAACCTGTGCGTCACGCGCGGTCATTTCAACGGGGCGCCGTCCCCGGCGAGCAATTCCTCCATGAAGACCGAGAAGAGCTGCGGTCGCCCCTCCACCCCGGCCTTGCGGAAGATGGCGGCGCACTGGGCGCGCACCGTGCCCGAGGCGGTGCCGCGCAGGCGCGCGATCTCGTCGTTCTCGATCCCTTTGAGCATCAGGAGCGCCACGTCGCGTTCGCTGGGCGTGAGCACCCAGTCGGCGAAGAAGCCGTCGATCACCTCGGCCATCTCGCCACGCGCCGCCTGTGTCGCGGTCTCGAGCATGCTCATGCGGCTGAGCACCCGGCGCAGTTCGATCATCAGGAACAGGATGCCGCCCACCAGCGCGATCGAGGCCAACGCCTCGAGCCCCATGTGCAGGTCCTCGAGCGCCCCGTCATGGGCGAGGTCCGCCACCACGTCGGCGACGAAGAACATGGCGGTCAGGGATTGCAGCACGATGACGGCGGCCAGAAGCACTGCCCGCCGCCTGTTCAGCATCCTGGCCATCGTGTTCAACGGGTCCGCTCCGATTGTTCCACGGGCTTCTTGCCATGGATCATCGCGGCGACCAAGGGCACACGGGTGACCAGGCTGTCGAGGATCACGCCGCCCAGGTGCAGCACGACCGAGATCATGAGCCAGGCGAAGAGACCCTCGTGCAGTTCCTCGACCCATTCGATCCCGAAATAGGCGGGCGTGGTCATCATGTAGCCGGTGATCCCCATGCCCAGGATCGTGGCCCACAGGTTGTAGGCCATGAGGGCGCCGGCGGGGTTGTGGCTGAGGTATCGGCGGTGGCGCCCGGACAGGTGGCCGGCGAGATGGCGCACGGCGGCGACCGGGTTCGGCGGGAAGGCCGAGAAGCGGGCGTGCGGCGTGCCCACGAGCCCCCACAACAGGCGCACGATGACAAGACCGACGGCGGTGTAGCCGATCACCTCGTGGGCGAGGCTTTCATCCTCGATGAAGGTGGCGTTGGCCAGGATCGCGGCGGCGACGCCCCAGTGGACGATGCGCACCAGCGGGTCCCAGACCGCGACGGGAGCGGGTCGGGGCCGCGTTTGCGCGGCCCCTGTTGCGGCGACCTCAGTCATCGCCGCCGACCCGCACGATCTCGCCGGTCTTGGGGTTGATGTAGACTTCGGCCATGTAGCGGTCCTTCACGACATAGGCCTCGAGCATCCCGTCGTCCGAGCCCACCTTGCGCACGTCGTAGCCCAGCGCGGTGAGCGCCTCGGTGATCGCGGCGGTGTCGGTGCCCAGCATCGTGCCGGCGGCCAGGTCGGCGGGGGCTGCGCTCATGGCGTCGTCCGAGGCGAAAGCGGGAATGGCGGTGAGCGCCAGCGCGGCTGCGAGAAGCGTCTTTTTCATGTCATGTCCTTTCGGGTTGCCGGCCCGACCCAGCGTCGTGCCGTGACCCGGACATGACCGCTTCCCCGCCCCACGGACATTGGCACCGCGCTTACGGGTGGCCCAATAAGCGCCTGCTTATGGCAGGTTTCGCAGGATCAGGCGCGTTGCAGCTTCACCGGCTCGGTGCGCGACAGGCGCATCATGTGGGCGATGTAGGGCTTGGCCACGTCCTCGTCCCGCGTGGCCGCGTACATCCGCTTGGTGAGCCCGCCCTCGGTGATCGGGCGGATGACGTAGTCGGGGTTCGACTTGTACTTGCCCAGCACCCAGTCGGGCAGCACCGTCACGCCCCGCCCCGCCGCGACCAGCATCAGGATCACCTCGGTCAGCTCCACCGGCCTTGTGCCGCGCGGCTCCACCCGCGCGGGCGTCAGGAGCTGGGTGAAGATGTCGAGCTTGGCGCGCTCCACCGGGTAGTGCAGCACGATCTCGTCGGCGAAATCCTCGGCCTCGATCCAGTCGTTCTCGGCCAGCCGGTGGCCACGCGCGCAGACGAACTTCGGCTCGTAGTCGAACAGCGGCGTGAAGGTCACACCGGGCAGCGCCACCGGGTCCGAGGAAATCACGAAATCCACCTCTTCGCGCCGGAGCGCCTCGATCGCGTCGAAGGCCAGGCGCAGGCGGATGTCCACGTCCACCTCGGGCCAGGCGCCCCGGAAGCTGTCCAGCACCGGGAACAACCAGTCGAAACAGGCGTGGCATTCGATCGCGATGTGCATCCGGCCCGAGCGGCCCGATTGCATGGCGCGGAATTCCTCTTCGGTCGCGGCGATCTCCGGCAGGATGCGCTCGGCCAACCGCAGGAGCTTGAGGCCTGCCGGCGACAGGCGCATGGGCTTGGATCGGCGCTGGAAGAGCTCCATTCCCACCTGGTCCTCGAGCCCCTTGATCTGGTGGCTGAGCGCGGACTGCGTGATGTTGAGGATATCGGCCGCCCGCGCCAACCCGCCCGCCTCATGGATGGCACGGATCGAGCGGAGGTGGCGGAACTCAAGATACATTGTGAATCATCCTCATATTCTTCCTGAGTATTATGAATTTGTCTCACCAATGCCAAGGGACTACCCATAAGGTCAAGCCAAGAGGATGATTCCACCATGCAACCGCCCCGCGTTTCCTTCGAATTCTTCCCGCCCAAGAACGTCGAGGCGACCTTTCGCCTGTCCGACACGGTCCGCGACCTTGCCCCGCTGGACCCGAGCTTCGTCTCGGTCACCTACGGCGCAGGCGGCACGACGCGCGACCTGACCCACGACGTGGTGACCACGATCCACCGCAATTACGGGCTCAACGTGGCCGCGCACCTGACCTGCGTGAACGCGACGCGGGCGGAGACGATGGAGATCGTGGACACCTACGCGCAGGCGGGCGTGACCGAGATCGTGGCGCTGCGCGGCGACCCGCCCAAGGGCGCATCGGGCTTCACCCCGCATCCCGACGGCTTCGCCAACTCGGTCGAGCTGATCGAGGCGATCGCGGCGCGCGGCGACATGAACATCCGCGTGGGCGCCTACCCCGACCCGCATCCCGAGGCGACCTCGGACATGTCGGACGTGGACTGGCTCAAGCGCAAGATCGACGCGGGCGCGACCAGCGCGATCACCCAGTTCTTCTTCGAGGCCGAGACGTTCTTCCGCTTCCGCGACAAGTGCGAAAAGGCCGGGATCGACGCCCCGATCATCCCCGGCATCCTGCCGATCCAGTCGTGGGCGGGCGTGAAGAAATTCGCCGCCTCCTGCGGCACCCCGGTGCCCGGCTGGCTCGACCAGGCCTTCGCGCGGGCCGAACGCGACGGGCGCGAGCGGCTGCTGTCGGTGTCCTATGCCTGCGAGCTTTGCACCGAGCTGATGGAAGGCGGTGTCGAGGCCCTGCATTTCTACACGCTCAACAAGACCGACATCACGCGTGACGTGGTCCACGCGCTCGGCGTCACGCCGCGCGTCCAACTGCAGAACGTCGCCTGACGCCACCACTCCATATTTCGTGAAGGCCGCGCCCGGAACAGGGCGCGGCCCCTTTCGTTCGCCCGACGGAACAACGAAAGGAACATCGTGTGAAGGACGCGGCCAGCAACGGCCGGATCACCACCATCGACCCGGCCACCGAAACCCCCATCGAAACCTACGATCTGATGACGCGCGACGAGGCGATGAGCGCGATCGAGCGCTGCCACGCGGCGTTCCTCGACTGGAGCACCAAGAGCCTCGAGGACCGGGCCGAAGTCATCGCGAAGATCGGCAAGGCGCTGCGCGACAACGCCGACGACTTCGCGGCCCTCATGACGCAGGAGACCGGCAAGCTCGTGAAGGACGGCCACTCCGAGGTGGAGCTCTGCGCGGCGATCTGCGACTGGACCGCGGCGAACGGGCCCACGGAACTGGCAGACGAAACGCGTGACGTGCCCAATGCCCAGAAGGGCGTCATCACATACGCCCCGCAGGGCGTGATCTACGGCATCCAACCGTGGAACTTCCCCGCCTACCAGGCGATCCGCTATACGATCGCGAACCTGATGGCGGGCAACGGCGTGCTCTTGAAACATGCCTCCAACTGCACCGGCTCCGGTCTCTTCCTGCGCGACGTGCTTGAAAAGGCGGGCCTGCCCAAGGATCTCTTCACCGTCCTGGTCATCGACCACGACACGTCGAACGAGGTCATCCGCCACCGCCACGTGCGCGGCGTGACCCTGACCGGCTCGGCCGCGTCGGGCGCCAAGATCGCGTCGATCGCCGGCGAGGAGCTGAAGAAGTCGGTGATGGAGCTTGGCTCCAACGACGCCTACCTCGTGCTCGAGGACGCGGACATCGACCTTGCGGTCAAGACCTGCGTGGTCGGCCGCATCTACAACAACGGCCAGACCTGCGTGAACGCGAAGCGGTTCATCGTGGTCGACGCGGTCTACGACCAGTTCGTGTCCGCCTATGTCGAGGCGATGTCGGCGCTCGCGATGGGCGATCCGCGCGACAAGGACACGAAGCTGGGCCCGATGGCGCGCGAGGACCTGCGCGACGACCTGCACGAACAGGTGACGCGTTCGATCGACCGGGGCGCGACGCTCGAATGCGGCGGCGCGGTGCCCGACCGGACGGGCTTCTTCTACCCCGCCACGGTGCTCACCAACGTCCAACCCGGACAGCCGGCCTATGACGAGGAGCTTTTCGGCCCGGTCGCGAGCGTCATCCGCGCCAAGGACGACGAGGACGCGATGCGGCTGGCCAACGACAGCCGGTTCGGCCTGGGTGGCGGCATCTTCTCGAAGGACAGCGAACGCGCGCTGAAGCTGGCCCGCGACCATTTCGACACCGGCATGGTCTTCATCAACGGGTTCAACGTGGCCACGCCCAACATGCCGTTCGGCGGTGTGAAGGACTCGGGCTACGGGCGCGAACACGGCGGCTTCGGGATGAAGGAATTCGTCAACGCCAAGGCGATGATCGTGAACTGAACCCGCAAGCGGATCAGGGGGCGTGCTCGGCGCGCCCCTTTTCCGTGAGATCGTAAAGCCCGGTGTCCACCCGGGCGAACCAGCCCAGGTGGTTGTGATACATGATCCGGGTGGCCCTCTCGACCCCAGTGGCTTTCGCGATGACGGCGCCCTTCGACGGCCCGTGCGCAGCAAGGTGCGCGGCGATGCGCGCGCAGTCCTGCTTGTAGGCGGTCATCACCTGCCCCCGGCTGCCCCCGGTGTTGGGATCACCCGAGCGCCGGGCGAACTCGGACAGAAGCCGGTCGCGCCGCACCTTGGACTTGCGGGGCCGGAACTCGGACGGGTCGGCATGCACCTGCACGAAACCGTCCTCCGCGCGCACCGACAGAACCCCGAGCCCCAGGCGCTTGCATAGCCCCACGTTGCCCTTGAACGCGCGGTAGCCCGCCCGGCCCGTCCAACGCGGGACGGCGACGTAGACCCAATCGCTCACCGACTGGCGGGCCACGGCCTGTTGCAGGAGCGTGAGGGAGAAGCCGGTCTTGAGCTCGACCACGACCGGCTCGGCGCCCTTGCGCAGGGCCACCACGTCGGCCGGCCCGATCTCGGCCTTCACCTCGTAGCCCAGCCCCTCGAGCCAGGATTTCACAGGGTGATAGAGATCGGTTTCGCGCCCGCGTGCCATGCCCTTTCCTAGCGCGGCGGCCGGGTGCGGCAAAGGGGGTGGTGACATCGCCCCCTGCCCCCCCTATAAGGCGCGCGACATTTTCAGCCCACAGGGGACGACGCCACATGATCACTCTCGTATTCGGCCACAAATCGCCCGACACGGATTCCACCGGATCGCCGCTGATCTGGTCCTGGTACCTCAACGAGATCAAGGGCGAGACCGCCAAGGCGGTCCTGCTCGGCGAACCCAACACCGAGGCCGCCTTCGTGCTCAAGCGCTGGAACCAGGCCAAGCCGGAGATCGTCGACGGCGTCACCGCCGGCCAGCGCTGCGTCGTGGTGGACACCAACAACCCCGCAGAGTTGCCCGAGACGATCAACGACGCGGACGTCGTGCAGATCATCGACCACCACAAGCTGGTGGGCGGGCTCGAGACCAAGGGGCCGATCGACATCACCATCCGCCCGGTCGCCTGCACCGCGACGATCATGTACGACCTGATGGGCGAGGACACGGTCAAGATGCCCGAGGAGATCAAGGCGCTCGCCCTGTCGTGCATCCTGTCGGACACGCTGGAGTTCCGCTCGCCCACCACGACCGACCGCGACGTCGAGGTCGCCAAGATCCTCGCCGGTGAGCTGGGCGTGTCGATCCCGGACTACGCGAGCGAGATGTTCGCGGCCAAGTCGGACGTGTCGGCCTACTCGGATGCCGAACTGATCCGCATGGATTCCAAGCAGTACGAGGTCGGCGGCACCAAGTTCCGCGTCTCGGTGCTGGAAACCACCGCGCCGGACATTCCGCTGGGCCGCAAGGAAAGCCTGATGGAAACGATGAAGCAGGTCGCGCAGGAAGACGGCGTGGACGAGGTGCTGCTCTTCATCGTCGACATCCTCAAGGAAGAAGCGACGCTGCTCATCCCCAACGACCGGGTGAAGGCCGTTGCCGAGAAGAGCTTCGCGACCTCCGTTTCCGGCGACACCGCCGTGCTGCCGGGTATCGTGAGCCGCAAGAAGCAGATCATCCCGAACCTGGCCGTCTGATCCGGGCCGGATACAAGATGCGAAGGGCGCCCGCCGGGCGCCCTTTTTTCGTTCCGGGGTGTGCGGGTCCCACCCGGGCCACCTCCGGAAGGGGCAACGTTGCATGGACAATGAACAACCGGCTGGTTAACCATTGTGTACAAATTAGTTTGTACTCAAAAACCCGGAGGCCGGATGACCTCGCACAACACGCACATCACCGACTACATGGTCTTGGAGGCAGACAGCGCGGAAGAGCTTTCAAACGCGGTGGTCGAGGCGATCCACAACCGCTGGCAGCCCTTCGGCAACATGGCCATCGTGCCGAAACACGACGGTTCGCAGGAGCGGACCGTCCTGCTTCAACCGATGATCCTGCAGGCGGAGTGGTTTCGCTGATCATCCTGCCCGGTCGCGCGCCGGCGCGACTGGATCGACGCGCGCGCCACGGCCCGGCGAACTTTCAATTCAATTCGGCGGGATGTCAGCCGGCGGGCACCGTTCGGTAGCCGCTCGCGATCACCCGCTTCATGCCCCCCTCGATCGACACGATCCGGTTCGGAATGCGCCCCTGGATCGCCTGGGCCGCGGCCCGCGTGCGGTTGCCGGAGCGGCACACGAGGATCAGGTCGCGCCCGTCGGCCAGCGCCGGGGCAAGTTGGTCGAGGAACCGGTCAGGGCCGGTGAAGGTCAGAAGCACCGCGTCGTCGATGACACCCGTCTCGGCCCATTCCGGGGGCGTGCGGATATCGACGATCAGTCCGCCGGTCGCCTTCATCTCGTCCACCGTGAGAAAGGTCTGTTCGAACCCCGGGTCGCGGCCCGCGGCCACCAGCCCGACGCCTGCGCCCAGGGCCAAGAGAGCGGCCCCGCCGCCGATCAGGACCGCGCGTCTCGAGTGCTGTGTCATCTGCGCCTCCAATTATATTCAAATCACGATATGTGTCCTGCCCCCGCCCCCGGCAAGCGGCAACGCCACCGCCCGACCGCGGCCTTCGGTCACATCCGCGCGCGCCGCGCATTGCGCCTCGCATCGCGCCGGGGCAGCGGATAAGAGGGGCGCATCAAGCAACCGGAGGCCCGCATGACCCAGATCGTCCCGTCGCTCGCCGACATTTCCGACACGTACGACGTGCTGCTGTGCGACCTGTGGGGCTGCGTGCACGACGGGGTGAAGCCCTTCGCCGCCGCCATCGCGGCGCTTCAGGGCTTCCGGCAGGCGGGCAAGACGGTGGTGCTACTGACCAACGCTCCGCGCGACCGCCGCTCGGTCGAGGCGCACCTGACCTCGATGGGCCTGCCCACGGACACCTGGGACACGATCGCCACCTCCGGCGACGCCGCGCGGGCGGCGATGTTCACGGGGGCGGTCGGGGAAAAGGTCTGGTTCATGGGCGAGGATCGCGACCGCGACTATTTCCGCCCGATGGAGATCATCGAGAACCCGGTGGACCTCGAACGCGTCGAACTGGACACGGCGGAGGGCATCGTCTGCTGCGGCCCCTTCGATCCGCTGGCCGATCCCGAGGCGCTGCGCCCGCAGTTGATGCGGGCCAGGGAGAAAGGGCTGAAGCTGCTCTGCGCCAACCCGGACATCGTCGTCGACCGGGGCGAGACCCGCGAATGGTGCGCGGGCGCCGTTGCCGCACTCTATACGGAGATCGGGGGCGAAAGCCTCTACTTCGGCAAGCCGCACCCGCCGATCTACGACCTCGCCCGCCGCAGGTTGGCCGCGCTCGGCGTCGAGGTGCCCGCGCACCGGATCCTCGCCGTGGGTGACGGCATCATGACCGACATCAAGGGCGCTGAGGACGAGCACATCGACTCGCTCTTCATCACCGGCGGGCTCGCGCGGGCCGAGACGCGCACCACGGATCAGCCGGAGCCGGAGGCCCTGGAGCGCTATATCGCCGACCACGGAGTGACGCCGACCTATGCCATAGGCGCTCTGCGCTGACTTTTCGTGCCTTTTGCGCAGGGAAGCGGCGCAGGAGGCCTTTTCCGGGTTGATTTCTGCAGTCGCAAAGTAATATTGTTACGCGAAAGCGTCTCAATGGCGACATTTGTTACCCGGAGGATTCCATGTTGGACAACTTCCCGCGCGGGACGATCTGTATCGAGGATCTCGAGATCGGCATGTCGCGCCACCTCACCAAGGAGGTGACCGACCGGGATATCGAGCTCTTCGCCGAAGTCTCGACCGACCGGAACCCGGTGCACCTCGACGACGACTACGCGATGGATACGATCTTCGAGGGCCGGATCGCCCACGGGATGCTGACCGCCGGGCTGATCTCGGCGGTGATCGGCGAACAGCTTCCGGGTCACGGCACGATCTACATGGGGCAGGAGCTGAAATTCCTGGGCCCCGTGCGCCCCGGCGACGTGGTTCGCGCCGAGGTGACGGTGCTGACCATCGACTACGGCAAGCGCCGGGTGACGCTGGCCACCCAGTGCACCGTCGGCGGAAAGCCGGTGCTGAAGGGCGAGGCCACCGTGCTCGCCCCTTCGAAAAAGTTCGACTGAGCCCCGGCGCGGGCACGCGAGCGCTTGCAGCCGCTGGCGGCTTGTCCGATCATGCCCGCATGACAAAAGGCCCCCGTTTCACCCCGCTCGTCGATCGCCTGCCCGCCGCCGTCCCCTTCGTCGGCCCGGAAACGCAGGAACGCGAACGCGGCCGCCCCTTCGTGGCGCGCCTTGGCGCCAACGAAAGCGTCTTCGGCCCCTCGCCCCGCGCGCGCGAGGCGATGGCGAACGAAGCCGCCGAAACGTGGAAATACGGCGACTCCCTGTCCTTCGACCTGCGCACGGAACTGGCCGCCGGGCTCGGCATCGCGCCGGAGAACGTGCTCGTGGGTGAAGGGATCGACGGCCTTCTGGGCTACCTCGTCCGTCTCACCGTGGCCGAGGGCGACAACGTGGTCACGTCGCTGGGGGCCTACCCCACCTTCAACTACCACGTCACGGGCTACGGCGGCGAGCTGATCAAGGTCCCCTACCGCGACGATTGCGAGGACCCCGACGCACTGCTCGCGGCCGCGCGCGAACATGACGCGAAGCTCGTCTACATCGCCAACCCAGACAACCCGATGGGCAGCTGGCATTCCGCCGAGCGTATCCAGGCGATGATCGAGGCGGTGCCGGACGGCACGCTGCTCGTCCTCGACGAGGCCTACCTCGAATTCGCCCCCGAAGGCACGGCGCCCGCCGTCGACCCGGACGACCCGCGGGTCATCCGCATGCGCACGTTTTCCAAGGCCTACGGGCTTGCGGGTGCACGGGTCGGATACGCCATCGGGGCCGCGCCGCTGATCGAGGCGTTCAACAAGGTGCGCAACCATTTCGGCATGGCCCGGATCAGCCAGGCGGGCGCGTTGGCCGCCTACCGTGACGCCGCCTACCTGGCCGAGGTGCAGGAGAAGGTCGCGGCCGGACGCAACCGGATCGCGGCCATCGCGCAGGCCAACGGGCTCTCGACGCTCCCGTCGGCCGCGAACTTCGTTGCGGTCGATTGCGGTGCGGACGGCGACTTCGCGCGCCGCGTTCTTGCCGAGCTCATCGCGCGCGACATCTTCGTGCGCATGCCCTTCGCCGCCCCGCAGGACCGCTGCATCCGCGTCTCGGTCGGCACAGAGCCGGAGCTCGACGCCTTCGAGGCCGCCCTGCCCCAGGCGCTCGCCGCCGCGCGCGGCTGACCTCAGCCCTTCGAGATCACCTCGGCCGCCGCCGACAGCGCGCCCGCGCCGTGCGGAATGTCGAGCGCCTTGAGGCCGGCCTCGATCACGCCGAGCGCGCCCAGCATCATGTGCGGGTTGATGTGCCCCATGTGGCCCAGCCGGAAGAAGCCGTCGCCCTTGGGATCGCCCGGCGCCGACATGCCCAGCCCGATGCCCAGCGTGAGGCCGCCGTTGGCCTCCACCCAGCGTCTCAGCCGGGTGCCGTTGTCCGCCCCGAGCGACAGGGCCGTCACGGCGCGCGACCGCTCCGCCGGGTCGGCGATGTTGATCTTCATGGGCCCGCCCTGACCCCAGGCCTCGAACGCCGCCCAGGCGGCGTGGGCGAGGACGTCGTGGCGGTGCCAGACCGCCTCGATCCCGCCCTCCTCGGCAATGAGGTCGAGCGCGGCGCGCAGGCCCAGCAGGTGGTGCGTGGGCGCGGTGCCGCCGAAGTATTGGTAGAACCCTTCCGGATCGATGCGCGGACGCCAGTCCCAGTAGTAGCTCACGCGTTCGTTCTGGGCCGCCTTCGCCTTGTCGTTGAGGAAGACGAAACCCAGCCCGGGCGGCGTCATCAGCCCCTTCTGGCTGGCCGCCACGGTCACGTCCGCGCCCCAGGCGTCCATCTCGTAGGTATCGCAGCCCAGCGAGGCGATGCAGTCGACCATGAGAAGCGCCGGATGCCCCGCCGCGTCGATCGCTGCGCGAAGCGCCGCGATGTCGTTCAGTACGCCCGTGGCGGTGTCCGTCTGCACCGTCAGCACCGCCTTGATCCGCCGTTCGGTGTCGGCGCGCAGCGCCTCTTCGACGCGGGCCGGATCAACGCCCGAGGTCTTGCCGAAGTCGATCACCTCGGTCTCGATCCCGATACGGTTGCAGATCGTTCCCCAGAGCGCCGCGAAGCGCCCGGTGGCCAGCACCAGCGCGGTGTCCCCCGGGGCAAGCACGTTCATCGCCGCGCCTTCCCATGCGCCGTGGCCGTTGGCGATGTAGATCGCCACGTCGCCTGACGTGCGCGCCACGGCCTTCAGATCCGGGATCATGTCCGCGACCATGTCGACCAGCCCGCCCTCGTAGATGTTGGGCGCAGAGGTGTGCATCGCGTTCAGCACCCGCTCCGGCGAGACGGAGGGACCGGGAATGGCAAGGTAATTGCGACCGAAAGACAGGGTCATGGGGCAAACTCCAACACTAACGGCAAAATCGGTAGAACCCCGCGCCGGGATCGTCAATCGCGCCCATAGCCACGCGCGAGCCGGGCGGGGTCCGCGCCCATGAGAAAGCGCGCCTGTCGCACGAGGTTGCCCGCCCCCTGCCGGGCCCACCGGCCCTCGTAGCGCGCCCAGCCGGTCTCCAGCCGTGCCTCGAGCGGGCGAAGCCGCGGCAGCGCGCGGGCGAGCGCCACGTCCTCCATCAGCGGGATCTCGGGGTATCCCCCCGCCGCGTCGTACATCGCGCGCGGCACCAGCAGGCCCTGGTCGCCGAACGGCAGACCGAGGGCCCGGGCGCGCAGGTTGGCCCAGCCGGCCACGACACGGGGGCCCAGTCCGCGGGCGCGAAAGCGCAACGGGAAGTAGGCCGGGCCCCCGCGGGCCATCCCGCGCTCGACAGCCTCGACCCAGCCGGGGCCCAGCACGCTGTCGGCATGGAGGGCGAGAAGCCAGTCGCCCCCAGCGCGTTCCACCCCGCGCGCCAGTTGTCCGCCGCGTCCCGGCGGCCCCTCGACCCAGCGCGCGCCCACTTCGTCCGCGATGGTGCGCGTCGCGTCCGAAGAGCCCCCGTCGCTCACGATCAGCTCGCGCACCAGCCCCGCCTCGACACCCTCCATGAGCGAGATCAGGCAGGCCGGAAGCACGGGTTCCGCGTTCAGGGTCGGGATGACGATCGACAGGGCGGCGCGCATGGGGTTTCCACTTCTGACAGCGTGCATATATTAGCCACAACATGGACAGGGGAAAGCAATGACCGGCGAAACCCATGAAAACCGGGCGATTTTCAGGATCACGGGCGGTGCGCGCGTGGATTTCCTGCAAAACCTCGTGACCAACGACGTGACGCGCGGCGGGCTGATGTACGGCGCGCTGCTCACCCCGCAGGGCAAGTTCATCGCGGACTTCTTCCTGCTCGACGAGGGGGACGCGTTCCTGATCGACACCGACGCGGCGCTGGCGCCCGCGCTGATCCAGAAGCTCAACATGTACAAGCTGCGCGCGGACGTGCAGATCGAAGAGACCGACCTTCACGCCCTGCGCGGACGCGGCGAGGCGCCCGAAGGCGCGCATCCCGACCCGCGCCACCCGGAGCTTGGGTGGCGGCTCTATTCCGACACGCCCGGCACCCCGGCCGAGACCGACTGGGACGCGCTGCGCGTGGAGTTGGGCATCCCCACGGCAGGCGAGGAGCTCACCGCCGACACGCTGATCCTCGAGGCGGGGTTCGAGCAGATGAGCGGCGTGGACTTCAAGAAGGGCTGCTTCGTGGGCCAGGAAGTGACCGCGCGCATGAAACACAAGACGCAGCTGCGCAAGGGCGTGGTCCCGGTCGCCGTCGAGGGCGAGGCCGAGCCCGGCACCGAGATCCTGACCGAAGAGGGCAAGCCTGCCGGGCGCCTGCATACCCGTGCCGGGGACCGCGCGCTGGCCTACCTGCGTTTCGACCGCGCCGAGGGGCCGCTCACCGCCGGCGATGCCAGGGTGACATGGATCCGCTAGACGCGATCACCCGCACGCTCGCCGGCAGCGGCATCGCCGCGCGTCGGCCGCTTCATGGCGGGGATCTGAGCGAGGTCACCCGGCTGACGTTGGAGGACGGGCGCGATATCGTGGCCAAGACCGGCCCGATGGTCGACCGCGAAGCCCGCATGCTGGGCGCGATCCGCGCCGCGCGCGCCCCGGCCCCTGCCGTGATCGGCGTATCGGACGACGTGCTCCTGATGGAGGCGCTGGACGAGGCGGGCCCCGGCGACGGGTCCTGGGCCGCGGTGGCCAAGGCGCTCGCCACCCTGCACGCCGACACGGGCGAGGACTACGGCTGGGACGAGGACTATGCCTTCGGCCGGGTCGAGATCGTGAACGCCCCGCGCGACGACTGGCCCGCTTTCTGGGGCGAGAACCGGCTTCGCGCCCACCTGCCCCACCTGCCCGGCGCGCTGTCCACCCGCCTCGAGGCGCTGATCGCACGGCTTGCCGACATCCTGCCGGAACGCCCGCGCCCCGCGCTCCTGCATGGGGACCTGTGGACCGGGAACCTGTTGTTCGGACCGGCGCCCGCGGTGCATTTCATCGACCCGGCCTGCTACTATGGCGACCCGGAGGTCGACCTGGCGATGCTGCACCTCTTTGGCGCGCCGGGGCCCGGGTTCGATGCGGCCTATGGCCCGCTCGACCAAGGCTGGGAGGAACGGCGCGCGGTCTACACCCTCTGGCCCGCGCTCGTGCACCTGCGCCTCTTCGGCGCGGGATACCGGGGCCTCGTCGAGCGGCTGCTGGACGAGTTGGGGCACTAAACGCGAAAAGGCCCCGGGCGATGCCGCGGGGCCTTTGAAGTCACTGTCGGCGGGGATCAGGCCCGTTCGACGTATTCCATCGTTTCCGTGTTGACCACGATCGCCTCGTCCTGCCCGACGAAGGGCGGGACGGTGATGCGAACGCCGTTGTCGAGCACGGCCGGCTTGAAGCTGTTGGCGGCGGTCTGGCCCTTCACGACCGGCTCGGTCTCGGCCACGGTGCAGGTCACTTTCTGCGGCAGCGACGCGTTCAGCGCCTCGCTTTCGTAGAACTCCACCACGATGGTCATGCCGTCCTGAAGGAACGGGCGCCGGTCGCCCAGGATGTCCGCGGGCAGCGCGACCTGGTCGAAAGTCTCGGCGTCCATGAAGTTCAGCATGTCGTCGGCTTCGTAGAGGAACTGCATGTCCTTCTGCTCGAGACGCACGCGCTCGACCTTGTCCGCGGAGCGGAACCGTTCGTTAAGCTTCGACCCGTTACGAAGGTTGCGCAGCTCGACCTGGGCGAATGCCCCGCCCTTGCCGGGCTTCACGTGATCGACCTTGACCGCGGCCCAGAGGCCATCGTTGTGCTCGAGCACGTTACCGGGACGGATCTCGTTTCCGTTGATTTTGGGCATGTGGTGAAACCATGACAGGAGGTTGACGATAATTCGGCCGCACCTATATCCGGGGGACTTGCCCCATGCAAGCCAACTAGAATTTGTGTGTCTTCACCCGGTGATATGCGGTAAACGCATGGCAGCCATGCGACTGGGCCAATATCGAATCGCTCTCGATCGCTGATATTGGCCCCTACACCAGTGAGTGCAAGACAAGAACGACAAAAGGACTGGGAATGCTCGACAACGTCGACGGTACTGCCTTCAACCATGAACAAGGAAATCGGGCCCGCAAGCTGTTTGCTGCGGTTGTCCTCGCCGCCCTCGACGACGCGATCGCGGACGACAAGAAATACGGGAACGGCCCTGACCAGATCGCCCGCTGGGCACGTTCGCGCGATGGGCGCGAAGTGCTGTCCTGCGCGGGTATCGACCCCAACGAACGGGTCGTGTCTGGCCTGATGGAATTCGTGGCCAAGGGTGTGCGCACCTCGGTCGCGCTGTCCCGTGAAGAAAGCGAGCGTCGCCACGCTGCGGAAGCTGCCGAAGCCGCCTGACCCCAGCGTCAGCGGTATCAGAAAAGCGCGTCCCCTGGGGGGCGCGCTTTTCTGTTGCGCGCGGGTCCTGCGCGCCCTTCCCTCACGCCGAAAAGCGCGCTAACCGGGGCCATGACCAGGGCGATCATGATCCAGGGTGCGGGCTCCAACGTGGGCAAGTCGCTGCTTGTCGCGGGGCTTGCGCGCGCCGCGCGGCTGCGGGGGCTATCGGTCGCGCCGTTCAAGCCGCAGAACATGTCCAACAATGCCGCCGTCACCGTCGACGGGGGCGAGATCGGGCGCGCCCAGGCGCTACAGGCGCGTGCGGCGGGGCTGGAGCCGGTGGTCGACATGAACCCGGTCCTGCTCAAGCCCGAAACCGACACCGGCGCGCAGGTCATCGTGCAGGGGCGCCGCGTGGCCACGGTGAAGGCGCGCGACTACGGGCGTCACAAGGCCGAGCTTATGCCGCGCGTGCTCGAAAGCTTCCACCGGCTGGGCACGGGCGCCGACCTGGTGCTGGTCGAGGGTGCGGGCAGCCCCGCCGAGGTCAACCTGCGGGCGGGCGACATCGCCAACATGGGCTTCGCCGAGGCCGCCGACGTACCCGTCGTGCTGGCCGGCGACATCGACCGGGGCGGCGTCATCGCGCAGCTGGTGGGCACCCACGCGGTGCTCCCCGCCCCCGACCGCGACCGGATCGGGGCCTTCCTGATCAACAAGTTCCGGGGGGATCCACGGCTTTTCGACGACGGGCTGACCACGATCACCGATCACACGGGCTGGCCGTCGCTGGGTGTCGTCCCGTGGTTTCCCGAGGCCTGGCGCCTGCCCGCCGAGGACATCATGGATCTCGCCACCCCGCGCCCCGGCGGCACCTTCCGCGTCGTGGTGCCCCGGCTGAACCGGATCGCGAATTTCGACGACCTCGACCCGTTGGCCGCCGAGCCGGACGTGAGCGTGGAGATCGTGCCCGCGGGCCGCCCCCTGCCCGCGGATGCCGACCTGGTGCTGATCCCCGGGTCCAAGTCCACCATCGCCGACCTCGCCGATTTCCGCGCCCAGGGATGGGACGTCGACCTTGCCGCCCACATCCGGCGCGGCGGGCACGTGATGGGGCTGTGCGGCGGCTACCAGATGCTCGGGCGCGAGATCGTGGATGCCGACGGGCTCGAGGGCCCGCCGGGTGCGGTTCCGGGGCTGGGGCATCTCGACGTGGTGACGCGGCTGGAACCGGAAAAGCACCTGTCGCGGACCACCGCGCAGGACCGCGACAGCGGCGAGCCGGTCACGGGCTACGAGATCCACCTGGGCCGCACCGCCGGGCCGGATACCGCGCGCGCCTGGCTCACCATCGGCGACCGCCCCGAGGGGGCCGCGGACGCCAGCGGCCGGGTGCGGGGCAGCTACCTGCACGGATTGTTCGAATCCGACGGGTTCAGGCGGGCCTACCTTGCCGGGCTCGGGGGGGAAATGTCCGAATTGTCCTATTCTTCACAGGTGGATGAGACGCTCGACGCGCTCGCCGCGCATCTCGAGACGCATCTCGACATAGACGCGCTCTTCGCGATGGCGCGCTGAACCGTCCGAATGGATGGGTGTCAGTCCAGGTCCTTGAGCGCCATCGCGCGCGCAATCTCGCGCCGGACCATGCGGCGCAGGTTGCGGGTGATGCGTTCGCCCATCGTGCCCTGAAGCTCTTCCCGCACGAGCCGCCCGACGATTTCGCGCAGCATGTCCTCGTCGATCACCATGTCGTCGTCCACCTCGGCGGGCGCACGGTAGCTTTCGCTCAACTCATGGATCTCGGCGCTGTAGTCCGTGTCTTCGTAGCTGTCGTCCGCCTCGTCCGAAGCGGTGCGGAAGGTCGGCGTATCGTCACCCTCCTCCACGTCTTCCCAGGCCTGGACGTCGATCTCGACCGCCTCGCCCACGCCGACCGGGTCCGGATCGGGCGCTTCGACCATGTCGGCCATCGGCGCTTCGTCCGCGTCACCGCCGCGATGGGCGAAAAGCCGGTGCAGGCCCGCTGTCGGTGCCTCTTCCGTCTCGTCCTCTTCGGCGTCCCACTCTTCGTCCTCGGAGCTGGTCACGACCGCCTCGAGCTCCGCGATGCGGTCCTCGAGCGACATGTCTTCCCCGGAGTCCTCCTCCCGGACGCTTTCGTCCTCGGCCGGCTGTGCCTGCGCCGGCGCATCATGGTCCGCCCCGATCGCGTCCTGAACGAGCGATTCGAGCGACGAGGCATTGGGATCACGCGGGGCGGGGTCCGGATCGGCAGACGGTTCCGGCGTCTCGTCCAAGTCCACGCGGAAGGCGGGCGTCAGCACCAGCTTGCCGATGCGCCCCGATGGCGCCTCGTCGTGCCGTGTTTCGCCGCCCGAGGTGACGAGCCGACGGACCGCCGTCAGCACGTCTTCGATTTCCGCATTGGTCACTGGATCCGACATGGATTCGTTCTGTCCCGATAAAGCCTCGTCTTACAGGATACCCAGCCGGACGCGTTCGGGCAATCCGCCGGCGCAGATTAACCGCGAACCGGTGCAGGCGTGCCGATGAAGTTACTGTTTTCCCAGAACTTCGAGAATGTGGTCGAGCTTCTCGCCCTGCGGGCTCACGACGCGGGTCGGCGCGCCCTGCACGGCGTTGTAATACGCCTCGGGGTCATAGGTCCGGATGCCGAGCCCCAGGTGATCGGCGGTCAGAAGGCCCATAGCGGACAGGAGCCCGTAGATCGCGGCGTACTGGTCCGAACGCGCCTGGATCTGCGAGGCGAGCGCATCGAGCAGTTCCTGCTCCGCGTTGAGCACGTCCAGCGTGGTGCGCGCACCCAGCTCGGCCTCTTCGCGTGCGCCCCTGAGCGCCACGCGGCTTGCCCGGATCTGCCGGTCGGTCGCCTGCAGGCTCGCGGTCGCGATCGAAAGCTGTGCCCAGGCGTTGCCCACCGCCTGGTCGATGCCCTGCGTGGCCAACAGCAGCGCCGCGCGCGAAGCTTCGGCCTGCGCCCGCGCCTGCCGGTAGAGCGCCGAGAGCCGGCCGCCGGTGTAGATCGGCCCCGAGAGCGACACGCCGGCCGACAGCGTCCCGTTGGTGCCTTTGCTGGTGACGGTCGGATTGTAGACGGTGCGCGAATTGGCCGTCGCGGTGGCCGAGGCGTTCGCCGACAGCGTCGGCAACATGTCCTTGCGGGCCAGTTCGATCGCCATTTCGGCGACCTTCACGGAGCGCTGCGCGGCCTTGATGTCGGGGTGACGCTCGCGCGCCTGGGCCTTCGCTGCCTCGACCGTGTTGGGGATGCGCGGCGGCGCGGGCGGCGGGGCGACGGCGCCCGGGTAATGGCCGACGGCGGCCTTGTAAGCCTCGCGCGCGACCATCAGGCTGCCTTGCGCCGCGGCCTCGGCCGAGCGGGCGGCGGCCAGCCGTGCCTCGGCCAGCGACACGTCGGTCTGGGTGATCTCGCCCACCTCGAACCGATCGCGGGCGGCGCGCAGTTCCTGCGTGATGAGGCGCACGGAATTGGCCTGAAGCGCCACGTTCTCGTTCGCCGAGATCACGTCGAGATAAGCGTTCACGGCGTTCAGGAGCACGTTCTGCTCCGCCCCCACGAGCGAGTCCCGCGCCATCATCACGTTTTCCCGCGCGATGGCGATCCGGGTCTTGGTCGCCCCGAAATCGTAAAGCAGCATGCTGGCGGTCAGCTGGAGCGAGGCCGACAGGCTGTCACTCAGCGCGGGCGTGGTCGGCGAGCTCGGGGAATTCGCGCTGCGCTGCGCATTCACGGAGGCCGAATAGTTCAGCATCGGGCGCAGGCCCGAAACCGCCACGGCGACGTTTTCATCCTCGGCACGCAGAAGCGCGCGCTGCTGGTCGAGAAGACCGGAATTCTTGTAGGCCGACACCATCGCGTCCGGCAGCGTTTCGGCCATCACGGCCCCGGTCCAGAGCGCGAAGAGCGCGGCCAGCGCGGTACCCACACCGCGCCGTGCCAATCCCGAAAGTGCCTGTCGCATGTGGTGCCCGTCCTCGCCTGTTCTGTTTTTCGACGTCAGAGGGCGAAATCCTTCGCCCGTTCAAATCCCGGCAGCGTCGGCGCCGACGCGTTGAACGCGAAACGCCAGTTCACCGCCCCGTCGATCTTGCGTCCGATCCTCACGATTCCAAGACTGCCCTCGGAAAAAAGTGCAACAATGCGACCATTTTCACGCAGTTGGTCGGTGATGGTTTCGGGCAGGTTCTCGACCGCGCCCTCGACCAGGATCACGTCGTAGGGGCCATGCTTGGCCGCGCCCTCGACCAGCGGGCCGGTGATCACGGCCACATTGTCGACCCCCTCGCCCGCGAGCCGGCTCTCGGCCTCGCCCGCGAGATCCTCGTCCTCTTCGAGCGCCACGACGAAATCGCCCAGGCGGGCGAGAACCGCGGCGCCGTAGCCAAGACCCGCGGCCAGGTCCAGCACCACCTCGTCGGGCTGGATCGAGAGCGTGTCGAGCATCTTGGCGAAGGTGCGCGCCTCCAGCAGGACACGGCCCGGGGCGAGTTCGATCTGCTCCTCGGCATAGGCCGCTTCGCGTTGATCGTCCGGCACGAAGTCTTCGCGCGGCACGGCGAGCATGGCGTCGATGATCGGGTATTTCGTCACGTCCGAGGGGCGCACCTGCGTGTCCACCATCATCGTGCGCCGGGTCTGGAAATCGCTCATGGGATCCCGTCCTGTCTGGGTCTGTGGCTGCGTGCGTCTCTTGCCACATAAACCCGAAGGCCGCAATAACGCGGAGCCGCCTCTACCCCCTTGCACGCCCCGTTTCCATGAGCTATCTCCGCTGCACCCTTCGGCGAGTTGGCGGAGTGGTGACGCAGCGGATTGCAAATCCGTGTACACCGGTTCGATTCCGGTACTCGCCTCCATTACCTTTCAATGACTTAGCGGATGTTTCGGCCCGAATTTCGGGCCGAATGCGCGTGGTTTACAGTTTGGTTTACAGTTTCGCACGAAGTCCTGGGGAGCGATGCTCCACCGAACCCAGACTTTGGTGCGGTCGCGGCACTCAACTCGTATGATGGATCGGGCGGATTTTGTTGAAAAAATCGGCCTGAGAACACGTCTTGAGCTGCGCTTAGCCTTGGATGTCGCCGTTTGGTTCGGGCAATCGCCCGTCGCGCCGCTTCGTGGCTACTATTGGGCCACTTAGATCATGCCGTGGCCTCCGAACTGGGGCACTGAGGCCGCAGCTTTGCGAGCTTTCGGAGGTTCTGGGCGATGGCGGCGAGGAGGAATTCGTCTTTGGCACCATTTGGGCCGCGCAGGCGTAGTCGGTTCAGCCCGAGAATGCGCTTCAAGTGGGCGAAGAGCATCTCTACCTTCTTCCGCTTGTCTCGGGATACCTTGTAGGCCTTGGTCTTGCGGCATGCGCGGGCGAACTCGCGTGCTTCCTCGTGGGGTTCACGGGTGACGTATCGGGCCTCCGCTTTCGGGCAGCAAATCTCCTTGGATGGACAGGCCTGACATGTCGCCTTCAAGGCGCGATATTTCTTCCGCCCACCGGTGTCCTGACCCCGGTTCGGATCGGAGTAGTTCCGGCGGTATTGCCTTAGGGCATGACCCTCGGGGCAGATGTATTGATTGTTCGCCTCGTCCCATTCGAAGTCGGATCTGGACCAGGTGCCATCGGTCCGCTCCGACTTGTCGATAACCGGGATGAAGGGGATTATGCTGCGCTGCTCGACCAGCCAGCCGAGGTTCTCGGCGTTGCCGTATGCCGTGTCGGCGGCCAGCCAATCCGGCCTAATCCCGAACCGTTTCTCGGTTCTGTCGAGCATCGTGCGCGACGCCCCGACTTCGGCCTGGCGAATGGCGCGCGTCGCCTCAACATCCATGATTACCGAGCTCTTGGTGTCGATCAGGTAGTTGGTGGCGTAAGCAAAATAGGGGCGACTTTCCTCGGCGCGGGTCCATTGTGCGGCTGGATCGGACTTGGCCACGAACTTCGGCTGGGTCGGTGACGCGGCGCCGAAGGCGGCATCATCCAGCGTTTCCAGATATTCCCGCGCCGCCCGGTTGCCAGCCTCATGTGCGACATCAGGGCTCCAGTCCTCGGCTGCGATTGAGCGAGCCTTGTTGGCGTCAGCGGAGATCAGGCTGGCATCCACGGCAAAGCCCTCGCCGGACACCAAGTCCTCCCTAAGGCACCGCTCGACCGTGGCTTCGAAAACCTGTCGCAGCAGATTGCTTTCGCGAAACTTGCCGTGGCGATACCGCGAGAACGTCGAGTGATCCGGAACCTTTCCCTCCAAGCCCAGCCGACAGAACCACCGATAGGCGAGGTTCAAATGGACTTCGGCGCAGAGGCGACGTTCCGATCGGATGCCCATGACGTAACCGATGACCAACATGCGGATGATCAATTCTGGATCGATCGAGGGACGGCCGAGGTGGCTGTAGAAGGGGCGCAGAGCCTCCCGCGTTCCATCCACGTCGAAGAACCGGTCGATCTCGCGGAGCATATGAGCGGAAGGAACATGACGCTCCAGATCGAAGTCATAGAACAGCTGCGCCGGTGCTTCCTGCCTGCCCATCATCGCGAAATCCTCCCAGACCTTCATAATCGAGTGAATCGAAAGACTTGCCGCGCCGCAACAAAGACTTTTTCAACAGCATCGGCGTATTCCGTTGAAAAACTCGCGCTTGATCGAGGGTCATCCTGCTGATTCAATTCCTGCAAGGTTTGGGGGGACTGGCGATGATGGGAC
>NZ_WTUX01000010.1:486470-488421 GCF_009882975.1 Maritimibacter harenae | reverse complement strand
GGCCGAAGCCAACTTCTACGCAGCTCTGGAAACTGAATCCATGGCCGCGTAGCTTAAACCAAACGGCCTCCGGCAAATCCGGGGCGGTTCAAACTGAACCTCGGCCTGATGCGGCAGATCGACGAGCAGTTCCTGGAGACGCCGTTCTTCGGTGTCCGGCAAATGACCTGGCACCTGCGCAACGACGGGCATCTGGTGAACGCNCCGGCTAATGCGCCTCATGGGGCTGATGCCGATTTACCAGAAGCCCAACACGAGCAGGCCGGCGAAAGGACACAAGACCTATCCTTACCTTATGAAAGGGCTGCGCGTGGATTGTCCGAACCAGGTCTGGTGCTCGGATATCACCTACCTGCCCATGCGGCGTGGGTTCCTCTACCTCGTGGCGATCATGGACTGGCACACCCGCAAGGTTCTGTCCTANTGGATGGGAAAGGCCGATTCCTCGACAACATCTTCATCGAGCGGCTGTGGCGCACCCTGAAATACGAATGCGTCTACCTGCATGCCTGGGAAAAAGGATTAGAGACAAAGGCGGCCATCCGGAAATGGATGACCTTCTACAACCACCAGCGCCCACATTCAGCATTGGGCGGCCAGCCTCCGGCGCTGGTCTACCGGCAGAGAAATGATATCAACCAACCCGACCAGCAGGTGCAACGAGTAGCTTAATTTACGCCAGATCCTGCCCAAGAGATGGGGAGTAGCTCACCTCTCATGCCAGAAATGTACCCAAAAATTCGCCTTCACTTCGAACCATCTTCAAAGGTTGGACTGCTGTGTGCTCTGTAGTCAGTGCCGGCGATCGCATTGGATGCGTAAATTCCGACAAATACCGCTGAAAGACCAACAACGACAACGAGCGTGGCTGTCGACATTATCCGAAAAAAAAGTTTCATAGCTAGCTCCACGTCTCCATCGCCCACACCCTCGAAGCGCTGCGCCTTCAAGATAAAGCTTCGTACTGTAAGTTGGCGAGACTATGAATTGTTTGCGTCAACATCAAGAAATAGAGCTGATATTTGGCCCTCCCCAATTGATTTTATCTGCGGTCGTGTTCTGGAAAACGAAAACCAGAATGGCTCCCATGTTTCGCTCGCCGTCGTCAATGATTTGGGACACAACCAGCCTGTCACCCTGATCGTTTTTTTGGTCTTGCCCCCTGAAGCCGGTCCGAACCGAATGCGAAATTCGGGTACATTTCTGGCAGGAGAGGAGTGCACCGATACCGAAGAAACGATTCAGCGACAAACAGATTTGCAGTGCTCCCCAACTTTAGACCGCCGGAAGGTGGATTTTTCCGGCTGTCGGTCCGACCCCGAACCTTCTACCGCTCTTGGCGAGAGTCTTCNGATCGGGACCTTGTTGCCGATCGCGCTGTGTGGCCGTTCCTCGTTGTAGTATCTACGCCAAGTCTCCAACTTTTCAGCCGCATCCGCAAGCCTCAGGAACCAGCGGGCATTCAGACATTCTGCCCGGAATTTGCCATTGAACGCTTCNGCGCTGGTAAGCCCAGAGGTCCATGTCGCGGGAGACAAACTCGCTCCCCTGGTCGACCCGGATCGTCTTGGGATAACCCGTGACGCGGCATATCCGATCCAGCGTGGCAACCACGTCTTCGCCGCGGTAACTGAACCGAGAATCGAGCACCGGCACGTAGCGCGAGAAGGTGTCTACCACGGTCAAGACCCGCAGCTTCTTACCGGTCGCCAACTGGTCATGCACGAAGTCCATAGCCCAGACGTCATTCGGACCAACAGCCTCTGCGCGATCATCACGCAGCTTCGCCTTCACTCGTCGTTTGGGTGTCTTGTTCCTGAGCTGCATCCCCAACTCCCTGTAAATACGGTAAACCTTCTTGATGTTGATATCCCATCCTTCGCGGTCCAGAAGCACATGAATGCGGCGATAACCGTAGCGCACACGCGTCTCGCAGATCTCCTTGATCCGT
>NZ_WTUX01000010.1:232366-486416 GCF_009882975.1 Maritimibacter harenae | reverse complement strand
CTGGCTGATCCCGGCTTTGCGACAGATCTCAGCCACCGGCGTGCCTTCCTCGCCCTGCTTGATGATGAATGCCTTCCGCGCGTCCGAAAACTTCGATGCCTTCATGTGATTCCACTCCTCTCCCAGCCGGGAAATCGTAGCGGAAAACTCTACCTTGAAACGGTCCAGTTTGCGGGGATCAGATCAATTTGGACCCGAATGCAATCGACGATCAAGGGAAACCCCGCAGCGGCTCAAGTTTTGCCGTGGAGGGCATTTGCACCCGAAACAAATCCTTTTACCTCGATGCCCGGGCCAACTACATGCGAACTAACTCGCGGCGCGGGACCCCATTTAGCAACACATGCATCTATCGCGCCGCTTAATCCGCCGCTCTACGCTTGAAGCCACTGTTAGGCTCGGAAAAGCCCTCGCATCTAGCCGCAATCAGCGGGCCGCGACCCCCGCGTCAGTGTAATTGAAGGAAAGGACCCGAAAAAGCTTGACCGCCAGGACGATCTGCGCCTTCGCGCTGTGCCTAATAGGCAACATGTTTCGTCACCTCTTGCACAATAGGGGTTTACATATCCAGGCGGATGTCTCTGGCACACGTGGCATACAGGCCACACGATTCGTCTCTGGACACAGATAGGGGCTTGCACGAGATCGGCATGGGCAGGCATGGCGTGGCATTGGCGCATGGCGTGGCATTCCGCCACGAGCTGCGCCGCCATGCCTGCCCTGTCCTGCCACGAGCTGCGCCACGAGCTGCGCCGCCCTGCCCTGCCCGCCCTGCGCCGCTACAGGCGCGCCACAAGCCACGCTAGGGCAAGGCATGGCGCGTGCGATATACCCTGCCCTGCCCTGTCCTGTCCTGTATGGCGCGTATCGGCGCGGCATTGTCTTTGCCGTTTTGGCATTGCCATATGACACTACTCGCCCTAACAATGGGGGCACACAAGGGGCGCAGCGCCCGACACTGGAAAGGAAAAATCTCATGGCTGACTTTAGCGCAATCACTGCCGAAAACTGGGCGCAGCGGGAAATTGAAAAAGCCCACGTTGCCGCCAAACGCGAAAAGAAAATCGCGCACAAGCGCCGGAATCGCCGCGCAGGTTGATCTAGCAGCGCGCGCCCGCGCGGCGCGCGTCACTAGGGCAATCAAGCCTTAAACCTGAACCGAAACTCGATATAGAGAGGACTCGAACATGGAATTTCAAGAATGGATGGAAACCGGAAACCGCGTTACCGATTGGGAGTCGTTCCCGCGTCATGCGCGTGAAATGATGGGCACGCCCGATACCGCGCCGCGCGCGCTATGGGTTTTCTGCGACGAGTCCTTTTTGGACGAGATCAGCGAAACCCGCTTTTCTGTCACCGTGGGAAATCAACATGCCGAGTCGGTGACGCTCTACGGCGCCGCAGAATGGCTTTGGAATGCCCACGCGCGCCACAACGTCGGCGGCGCAGAAACCGAGTCCGGGCGCAAGGCGCGCGAACATGCCGCGCGGTTTTCCGAATTCATGGGCCACATGATCCGCGAAACCGAGTCCGTTGTGGCATGGCTCAACGCCAACGCGCGCGGCGAGATCGGCGAGGGCGCGCGCGTCGCTGGCGAATGGTCGCTTTACCATTCCGGGGGCGGTTGCACGGCGCTCGTCGCAACGGGCGAATTCAACGGGCGCACGGGCGAATTCTGGCTGACCGACGAGGACGGATCGGGCGCGCCCGCGCAATTCGTTGACCCGGACGGCGTGCCGCCCATGCTGGGCTTTCACGAAATCGACTCCGAGGGCGAAACCGTGGCTTCGGCCGCATTGGAAAACGGGCAAACCGACCTGCGTGAATTCTTCAAACCGGGCGCGATTGACCCGCGCGCGCCGTTCCAACCGCTTTGACCTGAAAGGACTCGAACATGAAAATCATTGACGCTTTGGCGGTTTCCGCCGCCGCAATGCCAACGCTGAATGATGCCGCGCGCGTGGTGCAAACCTTTTTCGGTCCGAACATAACCGGCGATTGGGCGGGCATGGTCTATTCGGAATTGCACGACGACTCCGATTGGGGGCGCTTGGAATGGCATGACCGACTCCGGCTTGCCCGCGACCACGTCAACGCCGAGATGGGCGGGGCGGAATGGCTCATTGCGCAAGCATTTTGCAACGCGGTTCGCGAGGCATTTTCAGCGGATGAGCTGGCCGAGATCAACGCGCGCAACGCCAGCGCGGACTCCATCGGTTGCGCAACGCAAGATTTTGCGGATGCAAACGAGATCATGGCCGGGGCGTGGGAAACCGCGCTTGGCCGTCCGGTTGACCTGCCCGCCATTGGCGCGGGCGATGTAAGCCCCGAGGCGGATATGTGGAATCGCGCTTGGACAATGGCGCGGGAGTCCGGTTTCGATCCGGGGAAAATCTAAGGCGCGCACAAGCGCTTGTGAGGGGTGCCAGGCGACCTCGATAGAGCTCCGCCTGGTTGACACCTGACCTAGAACCAGGCGGCTCTAAGGCCGCTCCTGGACGCCGTGCGCGCGTGCTCGATATTTTCGACATTCGAGATTGAAAAAGCCCGAATTACCGCTTGCGCGAATCGTGCCACTCTGGCAACACAGCATCACACCTAGGGCGCAGCGCCCCAAACTGGAAAGGAAATAAAATGCAAATGCTCATCCACAAGCTGACCGACGAGACGTGCGACCTTGAGGCCGCGACTCCGCTCTACGCCAAGCACATCAGCACCTATGTGCATTATGGCTATCTCAACGAGATCGGCGAATATTGGGACGGGGATGACGTCGAGGAATTCACCGCATACCGCATTTTCGGCGAGACGTGGGAGGACGAGGACGAGGCCGCAGAAATGCTTTCCCGCGCCTTCTGGGACATGTGCGAGGAATGCGGAATCGAATTCGGCAACGACCGCCCCGCGTTGTCCGAGGCTTTCAACGCTTGGACGGACTCGCTTTGCAAGGATGGTGACATTTGCGGCGACTCTTATGAGCGTCTCGCAGTGATCGACCGCGCCGCCCTTCTGTAACCCCATCTGTGCCAAATCGGCACGCATGACCGGAAAGGAATTCTGACATGAAAACCGACAACGAAACCCGCCTTCGTGAAGTCTTCGACTCCGAAATCGACTCGATCTGCGACATGGTCGCGCCGCTCATGGACGCCAACGCCACCGATGAGGCGCAGGACGAGGCCCGCGAGGAAATCATGTGCGACCCCCTGTCAATCGAATTTCGGTCCAGGTGGGGCGGATCGGTTGAAGAATTCGAGGCCGAAGAATTCCGCATCCTGCTCGCATGGGGCGGGCCTGCGGTGCAGATCGTCGGTCAGATCGGCCGGTTTGGCGAGGCGGAATCGTATGAGCTTCAGGTTCAAGATTGGTTCCAGCCTTGGACCACTTACCCGATGACCGCCGCTCAAGATGAGGCTTTGCGTGTCTATCTCAACGAATTCTACCTTGGCGAATGAGGCGCAAAAAATGGGTATCCATATCAAGCACCACCTGCCCAACGGAGCGCGCCTGTTGGTGCGCGCTGTTGCCGGCGAAAAGCCCGCGCCCCGTCTAGCTATTGGCGGCGCGCCCGATCAGGCGAGTTTTGAAATTGAACGCGCCAAAGCTGCGCGCGGACTGCGCGCCGTGCGGGCGCTAGGGGGCAAAATCCAGACCTACAGGGGCAACGAAAAATGAGCATGACAGCCGCAATGTGCCTTGCCCTTACGATCTATCACGAGGCGAGGGGCGAGCCGATCGACGCCCGAGTCATGGTCGCCGCTACGGTAATCGAGCGCGTCGAGAGTCCGCGCTGGCCGGATACGGTTTGCGACGTGGTTTTCCAACGCCATCAATTCGCCTGGGCGGGGCCTGGGCGGTCCTACCCCAAAATCCAGGAGCCGACCGCCTGGCAGCACGCGGAGACGCTCGCACGCGCCATTCTGGACGATCCCAACGGGACATTGCCAGCACCGCGCCCGGATCATTTCGTGAATCTCGAAAAGGCGCGCCCCGGATGGGTTCACGCGCTGCGCAAGGTGGCGAATGTCGGCGGGCACACGTTCTATAGGTATTGGCCGAATCATGCCAATATGGCAACACCGAAACACACTGAGGGCGCAGCGCCCGCAACCCTAAAGGAACACGACATGTTCAGCACCGTGATTGACAGCGAAACCCGGCTTTTCATCGGAACCAAAACCGGGGACGCCTACCGGATTCAATTCCACCACGACAACGACCGCGAGTCCCCGTGGGAAGCATGGGACGGAATGACCCCGTGCGTCTGGACGTCCGGCCGGGGCGGCAACGCGGATTGGTCGCAGGGGTGCGACATTCTGGAACCGATCGCCTACATGTCCGACGACTTCATAACGCGCAACCGCCGCGCCATCGTGGACATTCTGGGCGGCGCGGTCATGGGCTTCCTTGGCGTCAAAATCTGGGACGACTTCGACGGGTTCGAGGCGCACATTCGCGAGATCGCGGAAGACTACGGCATGACCCGCGCCGAGGCGCGCCGTGACCACCTGACCGAGATTTGCGACTTCCGCGCGGCTTCGATGAACCGGGGCGAAATGGAAACGTGCGCGGCGCTTTGGATGCTGGCTGGCGTTCCCGCGCTCGCAACGCAGTCGCGCGGATACTGCCAAGGGGATCACGTTGACCTGCTTTTCGTGGCTCACCCGGACGCCGTGCGCGCTTGGGGCTTCGAGGGCAAGCGCGACCGCGACGCAACCGCCCGCTATCTGAAAGCCCACGTGTGCGACAGTGACGCGGACATTGCCGCCCATCTGGAACGCGAGACCGACACGTTCGGCGCGTGGTGCTGGGGCGGCGTGGTCGGCTATGTGGTCGAGCGGATCGACCCGGCGGAGATCGAGCTTGCGCTTGAGGCCAACGACGCCGCGACGCTTGCCGACCTTTCCCCGGATGAGCTTGACGCGCTGGAATACTGCCACGACGTCGACTCTTGCTGGGGCTTCTATCCCGAGGGCACGCAGCATTCATTCCCGTTCGAGAGCGCCCACGCCCACGCAATCGAGGAAGCGCTCAACGCCGCGAAGCACGACGACGAATGGCGCGCCAAAGCCGCCGCCTAACCCAACGCACGAAAGGAACAACGACCATGACGCAACGCAAATTCTACATCGTTTTCAGCACGTCAACGCTTGCGGAAAGCCCCGAGGAGGCCGCCCAGATCGGACTCGAGCAAGTCAAAAACGGCGAGCCATACGTTGAAGTATTCGAGGGCGAAGACGGCGACGCCGTGCTCGAATACAACATGGCAACGGGCATTTTCGCGGCAAATCGAGGCCCAGGAGCCGGCGTCACGCTGACCGTCATGCTTCACGGGTTCATCCGCCTGGACGACGATGGAAACCCCGATCCGAGCGGCCTGGCAATCGAGCACGAGGATTACGACTCCGACGACTGCCACGGCTGGAATGTCTGGGTCCGGCGTGATTGGGAGACCCCCAACGTGCACGGCGAGACCTTCGACTCGTGGGATGAATTCGAGGGCGATTTTCAGACGCTCAAAGCCGCCGAGCTATACGCCGAGGCGCTGGCCGCAAACCTTGGCGCTGAAATCGACATGTATTGACCGCACGGCACGAATCATGCCATAGTGGCATTATACAAGGGCAAGTGCCCGCAACACGAAAGGAACACACAATGCCCGAGATCAACATTCCATTCCCCGGCCTCCTATCACACGTGGCTTTCCGACATCGTCGATAGCGCGGAAGAATACGAGTCGGAAGCACGCGCCGAGGACGTCAACGACGACCTGCCCGCCGCGCTCATGCTCAACGACGTTGAAATGGCCGAGAAAATCTTCGACGCGATGGACTACTCCGCCGCCTACCTTCACGTCGCCAACGTCTACCTTGAGAGCTTCGACGCATGGGCTGGCGAGGCGCTTGGCGAGACGCGCCCCGCGTGGCGCACGGTATACTTTACCGGCGGAGGGCAGCGCCGGGAACGCTACCGCGCCGACTCTTGCGGCTTCACGTGGGCCGCGATGGAAAGCCCCCGCGAATACAATTTCGAGACCGACCGGCTTTTCGTGAATGCCAGCGCGGCGTTCTGCAAGCGCCTGTTCGCCATGTCGAAGGCGGATGACCACGCGACGCTCGCCCGCGTCATCGCCGATCGGTTTACGCCGTGCTCCGGGTTCGCGCCCTTCTATTCCGCCGATCTGGGCGCGTGGCTGGCGAAGCCGCTGGCCGACTGGGACCACAACGAGCTTGGCACGCTACTCATCGCCTGCCTTGAGCTGTGCAACGCTGACGAGGATAGCCTCATGTATGACGTGATCGAAGGCGAGACGGGCTTTCACGCGCTCGAAATGGGCATGGACTTCGACAAGCTGCAAGCCTCGATCAACGCCGCGCTGGTCGAAAAGCTCTACAACGTCGCGACCGACGACCCGGACGAGGCCGCAACGATCAAGGCGGAATTCCCGGAAGTCTTCGCGAGGATCGTTGCGAGGGACCCGGACATGTTCGAGGGGGTGAGCCAATGAACCGCTACCCCAACGCCCTCCTGGTTGTCGGCCTGGGCGTGTCCCTCGCCGCCGCCACCCTCATCGCCGCCATGCTGATCGCCGCCGTGACGCCATGCCAGGCGGAGGACTCGACGTGGTGCTATTGGGACGCCGCCGCGCGCGGCAATGGCAACGGGCAATCATTCGTCGCCGCAGGCCCCATCACCCTCCCCTGAATTCCAGAAACGAAAGGATCATCACATGAACCGCACCATCGAATTCACCGAAACCCGCAAATCCCGCAACGGCAACGTCCCGTTCCGCACCGACGCGCTCGTGATCGAGGAAAAAGAGAGCACGACCTACTTCGCGTCGCGCCTCGCGAACACCGGCGAGGAGTCGAAGGGCTGGGTCGCAATGCCGAGCGACGCCGCGACGCTGCGCGCCGTGGCTGCGACCCTCAACGAGATCGCCGCGAAGATCGAGCCGCATGACGCCAACGAATTCTTCATCTGCACGTTCAATTACGATTGGGAGGAGTCGTTTTCGCTTCACCAGACGTGGGGCGAGGCGCTGGATGAGATCGCCGACTCCTTCGGCCTGCATCGCGCGCATTTCGACCGCGACCCGGACGCCATCTGGCAAGCCCTGTCCGACGAATACGAGGCCGGGAAGTGGAAGGGCTTTCAGGTGATCGCCGTTGATCGCGCAACGCTCGCGTCGCGCAACGTCGGGCCGCGCGGCTAAGGGAGGACAACGACATGACCAGCAAAGCAAAACGAGTCGCAATCGCGCAGCGCGTCGGGCGCGAGGGCATCGACCACGCCCTGAATTCCGGCGAACGCACCAACGCCGACCGCGTGGCCGAGGGGCGGGTGATCCTGGACCTCATGCACGCCATGACCGGGGTTGACCCGGCGCACGATGCAGACGGCCCCCAGACCGCAATCAGCGACACGCTGGCGCAGCTTTTCCACGTCGCGCACGCGGAGGGCCTCGATCACACGCAGCTTATCGCAACGGCGCTCATGCACTTCGACGCAGAAATCAACGAGGAGGACTGACACATGAAAACGAAATTCACCATCGCCGCAAACATTCGCTGCTATTTCACGATCGACGTCGAGGCCGAGACGCCCGAGGCGGCAACCGAGAAGCTGACCTATGACCGGGTGCGCGACGAGATCGCCAACACGTGCGCCGACGACATGGACTTCGACGAGCCGAGTCAGGTGGGCATTCTGGACCGCTTCACCGAGCCGGGCGAAGGCACGCCCATCGAAAAGTATCTCAATGACCCGTGGCTGAATATCCAGTATCTTTCGTCGGAGGACGCGGAGGCGCTGATCGGCCTCATCCGAGGGCATGAGATCGACTCCGGCGCGGCGGGACGTCTGACGCGCATTGCTGACGCCCTGCAAGAGCACATGGAATATCTGGACCGGGACGGCGCGACGCATGGGTGAGACTGATCTGAAGGGCCTTTTCCGCTTCCTGAAGGCCAAGGCGGACCTTAGCGACTTCGCGTGCGCCTACCTGCTCAACACGGGGCCGCGCACGGTCAAGCGGTGGGTTTCGCCCCGCTACCCCGAGAAGGTGCCCCCGGAGGAAGCTATCGCGATGCTCAAGGGCTATCTGGACGGCGACGTTCCTCGATCCTGGGCCGACCACCAGGCGCACGGCGTCGATCCGCGCGCCTGGCGCCCGCGCCGCGTTGAGGGCATGGCCGGTATCCAAGCCGGGATCGCCCTGCGTGAATGGCATGGCGAAAAGGCGCTTGCCTAAGCCGGATTTGGCATTGACCGAGTCATGCCAATATGGCAACACAACATCACACCAATGGCGCAGAGCCCGCAGCACGAAAGGACAGCGACATGAACATCAAGCCCGAATGGAAAGAGGTTGGTTGCGAGGACCCCAAGACCCGGCTGCTCGCCGAGATCGAGGTTGAAGGGATGCCGATGCACCTCGACGCGATCCAGGTCGAGGGGCCGCGTGACGAGGACCTGCTACTTCACGCCGTCAACGACGAATACGACCAGATCGTCAGCGACATCCAGTTTATCGAGGACGCCGCCCTGCGCACCGCCGAGATCGGCGGCCGCGAATACCTGATCTATGCAACGCCTTACGGCCGCTGAACGGAGGACAACGACATGACCGACACCACCGAAACCA
The DNA here is from genome assembly GCF_009882975.1 of Maritimibacter harenae. Lineage (GTDB taxonomy): Bacteria > Pseudomonadota > Alphaproteobacteria > Rhodobacterales > Rhodobacteraceae > Maritimibacter > Maritimibacter harenae. The sequence continues at coordinate 477,769 of NZ_WTUX01000010.1, read as the reverse complement.
CCCGCCGCTCCTACGTCACCCGCAACTGGCACGACTACCCCGAGGGGGGCGACTTCGGCACCATCGTCGAGGCGAAGGACCACGACGAGGCCGAGCGCCTGTGCGGGTTGGAAATGGCCGCATGCCTGCTCGAAGAATCCAACGAGTGCGACCACTGCGGCGACGACATGGGCGAGAGCGATACCGGCTACTGCGACGACTGCAACGCCCGGATCGAGGCCGGTGAAATCCCGGCGGACTCGAACCTGAACGTCCAACGCCTCATGGAGCACTACGAATACCAGTGGCACACCGTCGACTGCTTCGATCTTGACGAATTCATCCAGCGGCACGAGCGCCCGCGCCGGCGCGCCGTCTGGGTCGTAACAACCAACGACGATTGCGGGATGCCCGATGGGTTCGCCGTGGGGAGCGCCGAGGAGGCGGAGGAGATCAAGCGCGAATACATCGTGAACGCCTGGGCGCGCGTGATGGACCACACCGACGACCCGATGCCCGGCGACCTCGAAGAAGCTTACGACGAGCTGCTCGATAACGGCTGGACCGACTCCATCACCGTCAGCGAATGCGAGGTAACGATATGACCATCGGCGACACCATCAACGACCTGATCCAACGCGACTGCGATGCGCTGGCCGGGCGGCTCACCCTCCGCGACTGGAACGAGATCGGGATGCGGCTTTTCAGCAAGGGAATCGTGACGCTCGATCCGCTGATCGACGCGACCGACACGACAACGCCTTACGGCCTGACCGAGACCGGCCGTCAGATCGCAATCATCCTGCGCCAAGACGCCGCCTGACCCCGCACTGGGTCACAACGAGAATTGACCCGGAAACGGGCAACGATCGAGGCCGATTGACCGCTTGGAGCGAATCATGCCATGATGGCATCATCGGGCAGCAACACCCACAACAGGAAAGGACACGACATGAAGAAGATGACGACCGAAGAATTCCGCAGATACCTCGCAACGACGACCATCGAAAAGTCGAAGCACCACGAGAAGAAACCGTATCTCATCCGAACCCTGGGCGGCTACCATGCGGAATTCGAGAACCTCGACCTGAGCGGCGTGGACTTCACCGGCATGGACCTGCGCGCAGTCAACTTCCGTGGATGCAACATGGATCGCGCGACCTTCTCGCGGTGCAAGCTGGCGGGCGCAATCTTCACGGAATGTTCGATGCGTGGCGCGCTGCTTCAAGACCAGTCGATCCGAAAGGTCTGGTTCTTCAATAGCGACATGAACCGCATCCAGATGCGCGACGTGGATGCGCGCGGCGTGTCTCTTAGCGAGTGCGATCTTTTCAAGGCCGACATTCGCGACTCCGACTTCGGGCGGGCGTCAATCGGATCGTCTCGTATGCGGAAGGCGAGGATTGTCCGGGTCAACGTGCGCGGGATCGACTTCGGCGCCGACCTCGTGCTCCGGCAGGCGCGGACGCTCAACATCATCAACGAGTCCAAGAGCCTCGCGCGGCGCTTGGCCGCCTAGAGACCGTGGAGCGACTTTATACGCTGCTGCTCGAGTCCAACGTGCTTCACCATGTTCGCCTCGATCTGGCGCTGCAAGGTCGTTTTCAGGTGGCCGTTCTGTTCTTCCATTTCGCGCTCTAGCTCGCGCGCCACGCTCGCGCCGTAGATCACCTTGAAGGCGTTCCGGCCGCGACCCGTGCGAACGGCGGGCAGCAACGCATCGTTGTATTTTCCGCGAACCAGGAAGCCCTTGTAGTTTCGAGTCTGCCCCCACGGCTTCGCAGATCGAAACTTCCCGCCAGCATGTCCGTCCGAGACGCCGCTGAACCGCGTCGCGAGGCTGTAATGGTTCTGTTCAGCTCGGATTTTACCGACCAGCTTTGTGCCGGCCAGTATTGAACTCACGCGCTTCTTGACGTGCCCAGGATCGGACCATTGGCCGCGCTCCTGTATCCGGTCAACGACCTTATTTTCGTTCCTCCGAAGCGTGTCGTTGATGCCCATCCGCACAACGCGATCCCGCGAATGCTTGGACATGTCCTGAAACGCCGCAGGGAGCTCGTGCAGATTGTGACTGACCGAGAATGTGGCGCGCGGCGCCATTACCGACGGCGAACCCGGCCAGCGGACAACGCGGCGGCGCGGGCAGACCGGGCGGTGGAGCGCACAACGGCAATCGAGGTGCGCGCCGCCTGGCGGGTGTGCCCGGCCTTAGCCTGGGCGGCGGCCTTCTTCAGCATTTCACGGCGCTTCGCGCAGGATGAGCAAGCCAATGGTTCTACTCGATGTTGACCTCGGGAGTGGGCAGGTTCTCGACGAGCTTCGCCGCCTCGCCCTGCTTCTTCGTTCGGAGATAGGTGATGATCCTGTGCCGTTCAACCAGCGCGGTCTTTACCAGCAAATCCTCGACCGTCTCGACCGCTGGCGGATCAGCGTTGTGCGTCGCCAAGAACGACACCTTTTCGTCATACGCCATCAGCGTTTCTGCCCCTTGATTGCTTCCAAAACTTCCTGCGTCGCGATCGCCATGTGCCCACGAAAGATAGCCGGCTTCTCGCCGAGCATCGGGGCGATGATCTCGCCGACTTCCTCCGCAGTATCGAGCGGGTGCTCGTGCTGAACCGTGTAGACCTCAAACCCAAGCTTCTTGAGCCGCGCGTGCCGGTCCTTCTGCTCCTTCGAGAGACGTCCGGTTTCGGTTTTCATCTCGACGGAGATCAGGCGCCCCCCCGGCGAGGTAGATGCGTATGTCCGGCTCTCCCGGCGTCAGGCCAGTGATCGCGGCCTCCGCCGCCGCGCGGCTCCCGCGCTTCCCGGCGTTCATGTCGCCAGCGCAGGTCAGGTCGTAACCGTAGCGCTCCAAGCGACGAAGCCCACGGATCACGCAGGCTTGGTGGGTGGATTCGAGGTATAGGCTTTTCTTGCTCATATTGCCATTCTGGCAAAGCATCCGGCGGCGGCAAGCGCTAATTTTCGTCTTCGAGAAAATCCTCATCGAGACCCGCCGCGTCCCGCGCCGCCCGGTCTAGCGCGAAGGCCATCCCGATCAGCTCGCGGCGGCGCTCCGGCGTAGGCGGCTCGTATCGCATCCCGATCCCTTCCAGCGCCGCCCGGACCTCCGCCTGCCTGGCATCGAAGTCGGCCTCGGCCTCCTCGATCGAGGCGATTGGGCTGTAGAGCGGCTGAGAGCGCCTCTCAGCGCCATCTTGGGGTTCTCGGGTGTCCTGACCCTCGGAGACCCCATGACGGCGCTCAGCGGGCAGCACAGCGGCTCTGAGCGGCTTTCCAGCGGCTTGTCGACCCCGATATTCGTCCCAGATCGCCACAAGCCCGGCCAGCATCAGCTTCGCCCACAGGGGCCGCGCCGCCGGTCTGGCGTTGCGAAACCCGTCCGCCGCCCGGTGCCAGTTCCGCTCGGTCTCGGGATTTGCGCCCCGGAGGGCAACGTCGAACCCGCCCAGCGCTGCGGCGAGCGACTCGGACGCCACCCGTAGCTGCTCGACCGGATCGTCGCTCGGCGGGACCAGATGCTCGAACCCGCGCCACCAGGTCAGCTTCCGGGGATCGTTGTTCGGGTCGATCTGGGTCTGCGCGTCGAAAAGCTGCTTGGCCGCAACGCCCTCCCCCTCAGCCTGCCACTTGGCACGGACCCGCGCCTCGGCTTCGCGCTGGGCATCCAGCTCGGCATCCAGCTCGGCCCGCTGCTGCGCCAGTCGTTCCAGAGCTTCTGCGATCTCCGGGTTGTGCATCGTCGTGCCTCCTTCCGGTGTCGGCATGGCACAGCCCAGTGCCAACGGCAAGAGGATCGAGTTTCTGCATTGCAGCGAAATAGACGTCAGCTCTGTCAGCCTGTCAGTTGTCAGCAGTTCTAGTCAGCGCACATACGCGCGCACACACACACATACAATAACGCGATTCTTATATTCTTATTCTTTAATATTTATATATATTGTGTGTGTGTGTGTGTGTGTTTGTTTGTGTGTTTGTGTGTATGCTGACTAGAACTGCTGACAACTGACAATCTGACAGATTTTCTAACTGCCTGTTTTTAATACCAAATACCTGTCAGAAAGCCGATATTCGACGGCTCGGCCTGTCGGCCAAGACCATCAGGCACCGCTCTCGATCTCATCACGAGAACTCACGCCAGCGTGATAGATTGATACATGACAATTTCGCTCAGGTAAATTCCTGACTCTTTCACTATGTTATTTACTGTTACATACTATTTCACTCAGGTTTAGGATCAACCTCAGATAAGACAGCATCCCTGACCTAAAGCGCGCCGACTGACGGTGCATTCTCGCTGCATTGCAGCATGAAATTGACCGCCGCAGGACCGCCGCAAGGCCGTCATGACCGCCCGCAGACCGCCTGCCAGGCCCCCTCACCTGGGCACGAAAAAGGCCCGCCGGAGAGGCGAGCCTTCGTCGATTCTCGGGTGCCCAGCGCTGGGCGTCTACGGTTTCTGGATGAGCGTGCAAAACTCCTTGCCGTTGCGCTGGTGAAGCGTGGCGATACCCTCTTGTTGGAGCTCGATCATGAGCTGCATGGCCTCCGCCTTCGAGATCGACAGGGAGCGATAGAGAGTCCTGAATTCCACCTCTCCACCCTCTTTCGCGATCTTCTTTACGGCACGGTTCGTGAGCTTCCTCTGAGGCGATTCCGGTGCGCTTGCCTCCATCAACTTATCGACCTCGGCGGCGGAGATCAGAACCATGCGGCGTGCGAACTCGAGATCGACCTCCGTGACGACCGGGCGACGCCAATCCCTGCCCAGCGCGTGCATGAGGGCGAGACGCTGGACGTGCTCAAGTGCGCGGTTCCAGTAGGCCGCAATCGGGTTCTCCGCCCTCTCTGCCTGCGCCCGCAGCTCGTCGAATTTGAGGCGATACGCCTTCAGGGCGGTCTCGGCCTCCGGGGTCCGGTAGACGTGCACGAAGCGCGGCTCGGTCTCGGACCCCGTATATCCCCCGTCGCAGAGCAGGTCTTCCTTGTCCATCAGGCGGTCCTTCACGACAGCCGCAATCTGAGCGATGATCTTCTGGCGCAGGTCCGTGCGCTCGATGATCTCGTCACGCAGGGGCTTTTCCTCGGTTTCCTGAAGCAGCACGAAACGACCCATGAAGCCGTCGGTGAACAGCTTCTCCGGCACGCTCGTCTTGAATGCGCTGGGCGTAGATAGCGCGCAGACGGCTACGTGAGGCTTGATGACGTCCGCCATGTTCCGGTTCTTGTCCGCATAGGCGATGGCGGTCATCTTGTCGTCCGCAGCGCCCGTCAGGAGCTTGAACAGGCGCGCGTTGTCCGACGACGACGGGGCGCTCTTGTTCGTGACGATGGCCGACATGACGTCCGCGAATTCGTCGACGATCACCGTGGTCAGAGGGCGCGCCCGAAGCCAGTTCAAGATTCCGCCCTTGGATTTGAAGTCAACCTCCGTCATGACGGCAAGAACCTGACCGATCATGTGCTCGGTGCCGTCCTTGCGCTCCATGTCGCCAGTTTCCTCGTTCTCGACCTCGACCACGAGAGCGTCGCGCACGTCTGGATCGTCGAACGCCTGCATGACGCCTGCCCGGTAGAGCTTCATCGCCGTCTCCATCGTGGACGTCTTGCCGTAGCCGGAGTCGGCGGTCGCGATGAGCATGGGGTTCGGATGGGTCAGGCCGGTGTTCAGCCCGCCCCGGCGCACGGAGCCGTAACGGCGGCCGAACAGCGATGCGATGACGCCCAGCGCGGCCACAGACGACACGACGTCCGAGGGGCGGTCCGACGTGCTGTTGAGGTATTCCACGATGTCCCGGAACATACCCGTCGAGGCGTCGATCACGTCCGGCATGGTCAGGCTGGTCTCTGCCGAACGCATGGACTCGATGAACATATCGAGGCTCGACTTGACCTCCTGCTGGATGTTCTCGGCCTCGACCTCGTCGAACGCTTCCAGCTCGGCTTGGCGCTGGGCGGCGGCCAGGACCTCGGCGTGCGCGGCGCGCTTGGCCTCGGCCTGCTCGATCGCGCGGCGGTCCTCCTCCTCTTGGCGCCGCAGCTCGGCTTGACGCTGGGCTTCCAGCTCGGCCTCGACCCTGCGGCGCTCGGCCTCGTCACGCTGCTCTCTGATGTGGTCCTCCATCATCTGCGCGCGAACCTTGTCCCACTCCTCCTGCTCACGCTGCCGGCGCTCCTCGGTCTCGCGGCCAAGGCGCTCCACGAAGTCGTCAATCACTTCATCCAGGCCGGGGTTGAGGTGGTCGAACAGCCACGACGACGCATCGGCCGGCGGAAGCTCGTTCATCAGCACGACGATGTCGATCGCCGTCATGCCGCCGTTGTTGCCGTCCTTCCCGGTGAAGTCCTGAATGCCCGACGGGTGGATGCCGATGTTGTAGCCGTCGCCGCCACGCCAGCTCGCGATGATCCGGTATCCCTCACCGTGGTGCTGCGGGTCGATCTCGACGCGGTGGAGGTGCGGCACCCACATGTCCAGGCTGGCGAGCGCTTCTTCGTTCATTTCGCGCATGAACTCGAGAACGCGAGACTCGCCACTCGACTTCTCGTAATCGCCGGTCTTGTAGCGCCGGGCAGACTCATCGTGACCGTAGACGCGCAGAGCGTCGGCCATGCGCGCCGGGAAGTCTTCGGGTAGGACGGGAAGCATGTGGGCGGGGCACATGGACAGGATGCCCTCGTCCTCGTCGAGCCAGACGTAGGGCTGGTTCGCGGTCGGGTGGATGGTGGGCGGGATGACCGTCTGGGAGCCGTGGGCGAGGATTTCCACGACGGGCTGGGGCTTGCCGTTCTCGCGCTCAAGGGAGCCGTCCTCCGCGAACCGAAGCTTGAATTTCTGCGCACGCATCGGATTCTCGGTGCGGAAGAACGCGGTGAAGCCCTTGGCGCCGCGCTTCACGAACGGCGACTCCGGCACGATCTGGTCGATGACCGGGCGGATGATGTCGTCCTCGATGTCGATGTCGATCGCGACCACGTTGTTGTAGCCTAGCGCGAGACCGATGCCCGCTTCGATATGGTCGAGGCCCAGGTCATGCACCTGGTCCGCACCCATCTGGGCTTCGCAGAATTGCTGCCAGCGCGGGAAGCCGCCATTCTGCCCAGCGCGCAGGAAGCCCGGACGCTTGGTGCCAGGCATGATCGGGATCGGGCTGTAGCCGGCCTCAAGGTAGCGCTTCGCGTATGTGGAAAAGGTGTTCATGTTATCTCCTGTATGTGCCTTGCGCCGAGTCTTGCTCGGAATGCTTGCCAATTTGGCAACGCGAAGCGAGAAGGTCAAGGAAATACTCTGACAATCACTGACAGGCTATAATATTCCTACTTTTCAACAACTTGCATTGTCAGTCGTTACTGACATCAGCACAACACCGTGCTGGAATCAAAAGACCCCGCACACCATTGCGCGGGGCCGTTGCTGGCTTGGCATTTCCATGAGTTACCCCCGGCGCAAGGGGAGGTATGTGGCGACGACGATGCCGACGTTCCAGTTGTCCATGTTCACCTCGACGTCATCGCCATCGAGCGTGACCCACGCACCGCGCTGATCCACGCGGGCTTTCGCGACGGAGTAGCGCTCCATTTTGCCCTCGCGCGAGCGGATCACGAGCCAGTCGCCGTGCAGTGGTTTTGTGCGGATGCCTGTTACGGGCACCGTGATGACGTAACCACCCTCCCCCACCAGCTCGGCGGCGTGGTCATCGACGACCTCATAGGCGGCGTGATCGAGCTGCGCGAGGTCTTGGGATGGGATCACGGGGATTGTTTCGGTGGGTTCGGCGAGGTCCGGCACCCGCCACGCATTCCTGGCACACATGCCCACGACCGGGATTAGGGCGGCGCGGTCGAGATTGCCGGTCGGCTGATCGACGAGTTCGCCAGGTGCGCAGTTCAAGGCGCGCGCGAAGCGCATCAGGTAATCCTGCGTAAGCTTGCGCGCCCCGCCCTCGATGCGGCTGACGGTGGAAGGTGTGACGCCGATGCGACGCGCCAGTTCGGATTGCGACAGACCACGCTGCTCGCGGATGATGCTGATGTTGTTGCTCATGGGTTCGTCCTTTCTTTCATATAAATCTCAACTTCTGCTCATTTGTCAACCTCCATCGGGTCTATGCTATTCATGCCATAATATGCTGTTTCGACTTGCCGTCAAATACTGCCGGTTTTGTCATCATAAAAAATATTTTTTCTATAAAATTCCGGTTCGAATAGCCACGTTGACACCGCGCAATTTATTATGCCATATTGGCATTATTGGAATGCAAGAGACGACGCACATGGCACTCACACTCGGAAATCTGAAGAAGGTCCGCGCAACCAACCCGCCCCGCTGCCTGTTCTACGGCATGCCCGGCCGCGGCAAGACGACTCTCGGCGCTGAATTCCCGGCGCCAGCGTTCCTGCAATTCGAGGAAGGCGAGACCACGGATATGGAGCTGACTCCGTTTAGAGCGTCGTCAAGGCGCCCACCTTTTCTGCCCACGCCTCAATCCAAGAAATGCCATGGGCAAGAAGGCGGCAACAACGTTGGCACTATATCGACCCTGGGCGCTCCCCTGGGAGGAAAAACCCGTAGCATGCCGAGCCAATCACACACCAATGGACCGACACATGGTCCACAAGGACAACAGGGCCGACCATTGGAGCCGCTACGAGATTTGGCACTAAGCGCCTAGTGAAATGTATGATGGCGTCAGACCGCTAGGGAGAACTCGATCTAGGAACTTTTTTGGAGTTACAGCCCATTGAATGACCCCCAATCGTTTCTCCAGCGCATCAATGGCGCACTCGATGCATTAGAGGATCTGGCAGAGAATGTTAGCTCAGAGGCAAAGCTTTACCAGCCAATCATCGAGCGGCTGTATCAAGAGCTCGAGCTGGCGGAAAAGCGGACTAACCGTCGCGAGCGGCGTCGCGCCTAGAGTGCGACCCGCTTCACCGCCTCATACCTCACCTCATCACCACCACCGTATCCGTAGCGCTCCTCCTGAAGCGCATGGCCGAAGATGTCGCGCCGCACGCGGTCCAGCACCCCTGCGTGGATCATGCGGTCCTCGAAGGCATGCCTGAGCGAATAGAAGGTCGTGCCGTCGTGCTCCTTCAGCCTGTTCTCGCGCAGATACTTGTTCACCGTGTCGCTGATCTTGTCCTTCCCGAAGTAGGTCGGGAAGACGAGGTCTCCGCCGGTCTTCTTCGCCCGAGCGAGCGCAGACCGGGCGGCGTCCAGGGACACCCCGGCCAGAGGCACCTTGCGCTCGGAATGGTAGTTCTTCAGCTCGCGGCCATCCGCGGCAAACCAGACCAACGGGATGTCCCCATCCAGATCGAGGTGAACCACCTTGATCCCGGCGATCTCTGACGGCCTGGCGCCCGTGTTCACCATCATCAGGAAAATCTCTCTGGCCTGCTGGTTCAGCCCGTCCAGCGCGCCGGGGGCAAGCAGCTTGTCCCTAATCCACTCGACCGAGAAAGGCGCGCGGGTCTTCTTCTTGCCGGCCTTCACGCTGAGGCCCTTCGTCGGGAGGCTCAGCTCGAGGCGCTGCATCTCGTTCACCCGGTTGAGCACGGACGTGGCGTGGGTGATTTCCTTGTTCGCTGTCGAGGCGCTGATCTCCCCGGCCTGCACTCGGCCGACGAGGTGCGCGCGGTAGTCGAGCATGTCGTCGCGAGACAGCTCGTCGAGATACTTGTCGCCCACGACATCGACCAGGCGCTTCATCGCCCTGATGCGCGGGTTGCGCCAGCGGCGGAGCTGGTCAGGCGTCTTCGTGACCGTCTTGTCGTCCGAGACCTTCCAGTAGATGTCCAGCGCGTCAGCGAGCTTCAGGCGCGGCGCAGGAGCAACGCCCAGCGCGGCGTCGGCTTCCTTCTTGCCCTTCTTCGCGATCTCGGCGCGCGCAAGGATGTCCTCGACCGGCAGCTCTGCGACCTCGCGCGACGGGATGAATTGCAGCCCCATCGAGCGCGCCGCCTCCCGGGCGCGCGACCAGCGCAACTCGGCTCTCTCGAAGTCTCCGCCCATCGCGGCCTCCCATCCGGCGACGCGCTCTGTCCAGACCGCCTCGGCCTTCCGGCGCGCGACCTTCTCCGAATCGGTCTTCAGGCTGACCCACACCTCGCGGCTGTCCGCGACCCCCTGATACTGCTTCGGCACGCGGCGTCGGAGCCACCAGGTCTTGCCCCTCAAGATGATCATTTTCCCCTCGTGTGTAGCAAAATGTGTAGCAAAATGTGTAGCACATTGAGCACGAATGCCCAGCGCGGTAAAGACATGCCTATGTTTTGAAAGGGGGATTGAGATTGATTTGGCGGAGGAGGTGGGATTCGAACCCACGGTACGCTCTCACGCACGCCGGTTTTCAAGACCGGTGCATTCGACCACTCTGCCACTCCTCCGGCAGATGCATGCGATAGCCCGGCGCGTGCGATTCTGGAAGGGAGGACGCGTGCTTGCGCTCCAGGCCTGTGGTTCCGGCCCTCGAGGGTCACGGGCCGGCGGTCGTCCGGACGCCGAGCCGCGGGAACCCGCGCAAATCGAGCGACAGGCTTTTCTTGACCCGGGCGAGCGGTTACACTCGCCCCGAACGCGCGACATAGGCGCGAGGCGGGCAGCGCGGCCGGGAGCCGCAATCAGGGGCAAGATACCAATGCGACATCGCGCGACAGGACGGCTGGTCATCGGGCTGTGCGGGCTGCTTATGCTGTCCGCCTGCGAAGACGGGGACATGCCGGGCTTCCTGCAATCCTCACCGGATGGCGAAACCACCGCGACGGCGCGCTCCACGCGCACGGTCGAGCGGGATGTCGAGGCGCCCGAGGTGTTCCAGGTCACCGATCGGGGGCTCTGGGACGGCCGGCCGAGCCTTGGTGGCGTCTGGGTCGCCCACCCCGAGGCCAAGGAGCCCGAGCGGGTGATCATCCGCAACACGGAGAACGAGAATTTCGTCGTGGGCGTGCTCTACCGCCCCGAACGCTCGCAGCCCGGGCCGCAGCTCCAGGTCTCGTCCGACGCGGCCGAGGCGCTCGGGATGCTGGCGGGCAAGCCGGCCGAGCTGAACGTGACGGCCCTGCGCCGCGAAGAGGTGAGCGCGGACGATCCGGCCGAGGCAGAAGCCGAGACGGACGCCCAGGCGGCCGCCGCCGCGCCAGAAGTGGCGGAAGAAACACTTGACCCGATCGCGGCCGCCGGAGCGGCCATCGACGAGGCCGAAGCCGCGGCCCCCGCCCGACCGGCCCGCACCGCCCAGGCCGCGACGCCGCGCCCGGCCGCCTCCTCGCTCGAGAAGCCCTACATCCAGATCGGCATCTTCTCGGTCCAGGGGAACGCCAATAACACCTCCGAGAGCCTGCGGCGCGCGGGGATGGTGCCCACGATCAAGCCGGGTAAGATGAACGGCAAGGATTTCTGGCGAGTCATCGTCGGACCTGCCCCGACCAGCGCCGAGCGCGCCCAGCTCTTAAAAAAGATCAAGGAACTGGGCTTCACCGACGCCTATTACGTGACCCACTGACAGCGCCCGGGGCGACCCGGGCCAGACGAGGACCTTCATGCGACGCCGCCACGTCTTGCCCCGCCTGATCGCCACCCTGATCGCCGGGCTCATCGCCCTTCCCGCCATCGCCTTCGAAACCCAGGCCGGGTCGGCCTACGTGGTGGACATCACCACGGATACGGTCCTGCTGGAAAAGAACGCCGACGTGCCTCTGCCGCCGGCCTCGATGTCGAAGCTGATGACGCTCAACATGCTGTTCGAGGCGCTCGAGGACGGGCGCGTCACGCTCGACACGCGCTTCAACGTGAGCCAGCGGGCGATGGACATGGGCGGATCGACCATGTTCCTCAACACCCAGGACCGGCCCACGGTCGAGCAGCTCATCAAGGGGATCATCGTGCTCTCGGGCAACGACGCCTGCGTGGTGGTGGCCGAGGGGCTGGGCGGGACCGAGGACGCCTTCGCGCGCATGATGACGGAGCGGGCCAAGGCGCTGGGAATGGAGAATTCCACCTTCGGCAATGCCTCCGGCTGGCCCGACCCGGACCAGCGCATGAGCGCACACGATCTTGCGATCCTCGCGACCCGGCTAATCGAGGAATTCCCGGAATACTACACCTATTTCGGGATGACCGAGTTCCCCTTCGACGGCCGCGCCCCGGACAACCGGTTCAACCGCAACCCGCTGCTGCCGATGGGGATCGGCGCGGACGGGCTCAAGACCGGTCACACACAGGAGGCGGGCTACGGGCTCGTGGGTTCGGCCAAGCAGGGCGAGCGCCGCGTGGTCTTCGTGGTCACCGGGCTCGACAGCCAGGAAGCGCGCAAGACGGAATCGGCGGCGATCGTGAACTTCGCCTTCCGGCAGTTCGTCATGCGCAAGGCCGCCGAGGCCGGAGAGGTGATCGCCGAGGCCCCCGTCTGGCTTGGCGACGCCGACACGGTGGGGCTTGTGCCGGCCGAGGACATCTCGCTCCTGATGCCCGTGACCTCGCGTGAGGGGATCCGGGGGGAAGTGACCTGGACCGGGCCCCTGGAAGCGCCGATCGCGGCGGGCACCGAGCTGGCCCGCTTCACGATCAGCCGCCCCGGTCTGAACGACACGACCGTGCCGCTCATGGCAGCCAGCGACGTGGGCAAGGCGGGCTTCCTGCCCCGCTTCACGGCCGCCGCAGGACAGGTGTTCGAACGTGCGCGCATGCTTGCCGGCGGGGCGGACGCGGACGACGGGGCGGACGCCCCGGCGGTGAACTGAACCGGATGGCGGGGCTGTTTCTGACCTTCGAGGGCATCGACGGCTCAGGCAAGTCGACGCAGGCGCGAATGTTGGCCGAGCGGCTGGACAAGGACGGCTTCGACGTCGTGGCGACCCGCGAACCGGGAGGCTCGCCGGGGGCGGAAGAGATCCGGCGCCTCGTGCTCGAAGGGGACCCGGACCGCTGGTCGGCCGAGACCGAGATCCTGCTTTTCACCGCGGCACGGCGCGACCACCTGGAGCGCCTAATCGACCCGTCGCTTGCCGCGGGGCGCATCGTGGTCTGCGACCGTTTCGCCGACAGCACCCGGATGTACCAGGGCCTGCGTGGCCCCGGGCTGCGCCAGATCGTCGATGACCTGCACGAGCTGATGATCGGGCGCGAACCGGACCTGACCTTCATCATCGACATGGATCCGGCGACAGGCCATGCGCGGGCCAAGGGCCGGCAGGGCAGCGAGGAACGGTTCGAGGATTTCGGGACGGATCTGCAAGCGCGGATGCGCACGGGGTTCCTGGAACTTGCCGCGGCCGAACCCGACCGCTGCGTCGTCGTCGACGGCGATCGCACGCCCGAGGCGGTCGCGGCAGACGTGGCCGGGATCGCGCTGGAGCGCCTGCGGGGCTGAGAGATCCTGGGGCGACCACCCCACCCTGCCCGTTCCGGCAAAATTTCACTTTTCCGGTTTTCCGGTTTTCCGGTTTTCCGGTTTTCCGGTTTTCCGGTGAAGCCGGGACTCGCCAAGCCCCCACCCGTCAACCGACGGAAATCCAAAGCTTTTCAGCCGTGCTCAGCCGGTATCGGTCCGCCCGCGCCGATCCGAACGCAGCGCCGCGTACAGCACGTGGTTGCGCCAGCGTCCGTTGATCTGGAGATAACTCTGCGCGACCCCTTCGTACTTGAAGCCGCATTTCTCGAGCACCCCGCGCGACGGCGCGTTCTCCGGCAGACAGCCGGCCTCCAGCCGCGACAGGTCCATCTCGATGAACGCATGATCGACCACGGCCGAGAGCGCCTCGCGCATGTAGCCGTGGCGGGCATGGCGCTGGCCGATCCAGTAGCCGCAGGTCGCCGATTGCGCGGGACCGCGGCGGATATTGTCCAGCGTGATCGCCCCCACCAGCGTGTTGTCCGCGCGCCGCACGATCAGAAGCGGCAGCGCTGACCCCTGGGCCACCGAGCGGTTGACCCAGTAGACCCTGTTCGTGAACCCCTTGCGCGTCAGGTGGTCGGTCGCCCAGGTCGGCTCCCACGGGGCCAGGAAGTCGCGGCTCTCGGCGCGCAGGCTTGACCAGGCGTTGAAGTCGCCATGGGTCAACGGGCGCAAGGTCAGCCGTTCGGTTTCGATACGAACCTTGCGCGGGCGTCTCAACATTACGCGGCGAGCCTTTCGGACAGGGCCGCGTGACCGGGGGCGCCCTCCGCGGGCCCGTAAAGCGCGACGGCCATGTGCGGATCGGCGGCGATGCGGGTGGCGAAGTCGCGCACCCCGTCCAGCGTCACCGCGTCCAGCCGCGCGACGGTCTCCTCAAGCGGCACGACCCGATTCCAGATCGCCACCTGCCGCGCCAGCCGTTCGGCCCGCGCCGAGGCGCTTTCCATGCCCATGAGCATGCCGGCCTTCATCTGCGCGCGCGCCCGGTCGACTTCCGCCGGCGTCATGTCGCTGGTCGCCCGGCGCAGCTCGTCGATGGTCAGCTCGGCCAGTCCGCCGATCTCGCCCGCCGATGTGCCGGCGTAGATCGTGATCAGCCCGGTGTCCGACCACGCCCCTGCCTGGGCGAAAATGGTGTAGCACAGCCCGCGCTTCTCGCGCGCTTCCTGGAACAGGCGCGAGGACATGCCGCCCCCGAGCGCGTTGGCATAGACCTGCGCGGTGTAGATGCTTTCGTCGCGGTATCCCGGCCCTTCCAGCCCCAGGGTGAAGTGCACCTGCTCGAGCGTGCGGGTCTCGCGCCGTTCGCCGCCCACGAAACCGGCCGCCTGGAATTCGGTCCGGGAGGGGCGCGACAGGCCGCCGAACGCCTTCTCGGCCAGGCGCATGATCTCGTCGTGATCGACCGCGCCGGCAGCGGCCAGGATCATCCGGTCCGGCCCGTAATGCTCGTCCACGAACCCTTCGAGGTCGCGGCGGGAGAAATCCTGAACGCGTTCGGCCGGGCCCAGGATCGGGCGACCGATCGCCTGGCCCGGGTAAGCCACCTCCTGCAGCCAGTCGAAGATCACGTCGTCGGGGGTGTCGAGCGCCTGGCCGATCTCCTGCAGGATCACGCCGCGCTCCACCTCGATCTCGCTTTCATCGAAGACCGGGTTCATCAGGATGTCCGAGATCACGTCGATGGCGAGCCCGACGTCCTCCTTCAGGACGCGCGCGTAGTACGCCGTGACCTCGCGGCCGGTGTAGGCGTTGAGGTAGCCGCCCACGTCCTCGATTTCCTCGGCGATGCGCAGGGCGGAGCGCGTCTTCGTGCCCTTGAACGCCATGTGCTCGAGGAAATGCGCGATCCCGTTCTGCTCGATCCGCTCGTGGCGGCCGCCCGCGGTGATCCAGACGCCCAGGCTCGCGCTCTCGAGGCCCGGCATGTGCTCGGTCACGACGCGGAAGCCGTTGGGAAGGGTGTCGTAGCGAATGGTCATGCGCGGCGCTCGTTCAAGATGAGGGTTTCCAGCGCGGTCAGGTCGTTGGGCACGCGGGTGACGCGCTCTTCACGGTCGAACAGGTCCGACATGCGTGGCGGCAGAGCCGCGTCGCGCCCGCAGGCCTTCTTGACGGCGTCGGGGAACTTGGCCGGGTGCGCCGTCGCCAGCGTGATCATCGGCACGTCCGAGAGGTGCTCGTTCGCGACCTTCACGCCGACCGCGGTGTGGGGACAGATCACTTCGCCCGTCGCCTCCCAGGTCTCCTTGATCGTTTCCATCGTCTCGTGTTCCGAGGCACGGCCGGACTTGAACACGCCGCGCAGGAAGTCGATGGCGCCCTGGCTGATCGTGAAACCGCCACCGGCGAGCTCGGCCATCTGTTCGGCCACGACCGCGCCGTCGCGCCCGTAGGCGTCGAAGAGCGCGCGTTCGAAGTTCGAGGACACCTGGATGTCCATCGACGGGCTGATCGACGGGGTGACCCCGGCCTTCGTGTATGCGCCCGTCTCCAGCGTCCGGTGGAGAATGTCGTTCTGGTTCGTGGCGATCACGAGATCGCGGATCGGCAGGCCCATCTGCTTGGCGATGTAGCCCGCGAAGATATCGCCGAAATTGCCGGTGGGGACGGTGAACGAGACCTCGCGATGCGGCGCACCCAGCGCCACGGCGGAGGTGAAGTAGTAGACGACCTGCGCCAGCACCCGTGCCCAGTTGATCGAGTTCACGCCGGCCAGCCCCACGGCGTCGCGGAACTCGAAATGGTTGAACATGTCCTTGAGCCGCGCCTGGCAGTCGTCGAAGTCGCCATCGACGGCCAGCGCGTGGACGTTGCCCTCGACCGGCGTGGTCATCTGGCGGCGCTGCACGTCCGAGACGCGGCCGTCGGGGAACAGGATGAACACGTCGACATTGTCGAGCCCGCGGAACGCCTCGATCGCCGCCGACCCGGTGTCGCCCGAGGTCGCACCGACGATGGTGACCTTCTGGCCCCGCTTCTCGAGGGCGGCCTGGAACAGCTGACCGATCAGCTGCATCGCGAAATCCTTGAACGCGAGTGTGGGGCCGTGGAACAGCTCGAGCAGGAAGTGGTTCGCGCCCAGCTGCACCAGCGGCGCGCGCACCGCGTGGCCGAAGCCCGCGTAGGCGTGGCGGATGCAGGCTGAAAGCTCGCGGTCGCTGAACTCCTCGCCGATGAACGGGCGCATCACGGTGAAGGCGACCTGTTCATAGCTCTGGCCCGCCAGGCTCGCGATGTCGTCGCGGCTCAGGGTCGGCACCTCGGCAGGGACGTAGAGTCCGCCGTCCCGGGCCAGGCCCGTCAGCATCGCCTCTTCGAAGCTCAATTCAGGCGCGGTGCCGCGCGTCGAGACGTATTTCATGCACTCGTATCCTTGTACCTCCGGACGCCGGCGACCGTCTGGCCCCCTGCCCCGGACTCCATGACGCACAGCTCGCGCCCGGTGTCCATGCGGGGGCGGGCACGGGACGCCGTCCCGGCGAAAAATCCCTGCAGGTTGGGCGTCGTGCGCGTCAAGGGTCAGCTTGCCTGTATCTGGTTCCGCCGCCGTATACGCCAAAGCGCGAAGCCTGTCATCACCACCCACGTGATCGCGAACAGAAACCACGTCATCGCGTATTCGAGGTGGTCGTTCGGGATGCCCTCGGTCGTCACCGGCATCGGCTTCACGCCCGGATCGTTGAGGCTGCGCGCAATGACCAGCACCGGTTCGGTGTCCAGCGCCGCGGCCATCTTCGCCACGTCGCGCGCATACCACCAGTTGCCCCCGGGTTCGTCCTCCGGCGTGAAGGAATCGCGCTCCTCGGGCCAGTGCAGGTTGCCCTCGATGGTCATCGGGCCGGTCGTGCGCTCGGTTTCCTTGTCCTCGTTCAGCACGAAGCCGCGATCGACAAGGATGCGTCGCCCATCCGGGGTCGTGAACGGTGCGATGATGCGGAAGCCGGCGCCGAAATCGCGCGAGGAGACAAGAACATGCAGCTCTCCGGGCTCCATCGTCCCGGTGATCTCCACCGGGCGGTAGCGGTCTGCCTCCGGCGTCGGGTCATCCGGCAGAGGTTCGGCCGCGCCTGCGATCTGTGCCTCGATCTCGTCAAGCACCCCCTGCTTCCACTCCAGGCGCTGAAGCTGCCAGACGCCCAGCGACACGAAGGTCGCAAGACCGGCGACGAGCAGAACGGCGGTGAGGATCTGTTTGAACATGGCGGGGAAATATCACCTCGGCCCGGCGGCCTCCAGCGCTCTCGCGGGGGCCTTGCTGAAACGAAAACGGGCGGGGTTGCCCCCGCCCGTCGAAACTCAGGTCTGCGCCGGGATCAGCCGCCCCAGATGTAGACGGCGGCGAACAGGAACAGCCACACGACGTCCACGAAGTGCCAGTACCAGGCGGCCGCCTCGAAGCCCACGTGTTGCTCCTGCGTGAAGTGGCCCGCGTAGGCGCGCATCAGGCAGACGAACAGGAAGATCGTCCCGATGATCACGTGGAAGCCGTGGAAGCCCGTCGCCATGAAGAAGTTGGCGCCATAGATGTTGCCCGACAGGCCGAAAGCGGCGTGCGAGTATTCGTAGGCCTGGAAGAAGGTGAACAGCAGGCCCAGCAGGATCGCGATGGTCAGGCCGGTCTTCATGTCCTTGCGGTTGTTCTCGTGCACAAGCGCGTGGTGCGCCCAGGTCGCCGCGGCGCCCGACAGCAGGAGGATCAGCGTGTTCATCAGCGGCAGGTGCCAGGGATCGAAGGTCTCGATCCCCGCCGGCGGCCAGACGCCGTCACGGGCCGGGCTTTCGGGGCCCATCGGGTACATGGCGTGCTTGAAGAAGCTCCAGAACCACGCCACGAAGAACATCACTTCCGACATGATGAACAGGATGAAGCCGTACTTGAGGCCGATGCGCACCACCGGGGTGTGATCGCCCGTCTGGCCCTCGTCCACCACGTCCGACCACCACGAGAACATGGTGTAGAGGACGAGCAGCAGACCCACGAGGAAGATCCACGGGCCGCTGGCATGCATCCATTTCACGGCCCCGAAGAGCATGACGAACGCCCCGACCGATGCGAGCAGCGGGTTAATCGAAGGGGGCAGGATGTGGTAGTCGTGGTTCTTGGCGTGGGCCATCTTTTGCATCCCTGGGTTAGTTTTGATCCGTCTCGTCGGAAGCGGCCGTGTCGAGCGCGGCGTATTCCTCGGGCAGATCCGTTTCGTGGAAGGTATACGAGAGCGTGATCACCTTGGCAAACTTGGCATCACGGTCCTCGGTGATTTCTGGATCGACGTAGAAGGTGACGGGCATCATCACGCTTTCGCCGGGTTCGAGCACCTGCAATTCGAAGCAGAAGCAGTCGATCTTGGTAAAGTAGCCACCCGCTGAATAGGGCGCGACGTTGTAGCTCGCCGTGCCCGCGACCGGGCGGTCGGCGGTGTTGGTCGCCTCGTAGAAAGCCAGCCCGGTCTCGCCCAGCTTGACTTCCATCTCGCGCTGGACCGGCTTGAACTCCCACGGGAAGTCGCGCTCGATCGAACCGTCGAAGCGGACCTTGATGGTCTTGTCGAGGATCACGTCCGAGCCCGCCTCGGCCGCGTTCGTGGTCCCGCCGAAGCCGGTGACGCGGCAGAACCAGTCGTAGAACGGCACGGCCGCCCAGGCCATGCCCCCCATGAAGACGACGACGCCCACGAGCATGAGGGCGGACTTCGCAGTCGAGCGTTCACTCATTTCGCAGCCCTTTCCTGTCCAGCGGCCCATTCGGCGCCAAGCTCGTCATTGGGGTCGGTCCCCACCTTGGCGATCGTCAGGCCGTACACGATGCCGATGAAGAGCACGAGCACGATGCCCAGCCCGACATTGCGTGACAGGCGGCGTTGATGCAGTTCGTGCGTGGCGCGGATCTTGTCCATTACCAGCCTCCCAGCCCGTAGGGGGCGAGCGAATGTTCGACCAGCAGCATCCCGAAGTGGATGAACAGGTAGAACAGCGAGAACTTGAAGAACTTGCGTTCGACGAGGTGGCTGTCGGCGTCGCTGTCCGCGTCCGTCCGGCGCCAGATCGAGATCGCGCCCTTGATGAACCAGAGGTTGAGCACCGCGGCCACGGCCATGTAGGCCGGCCCGCCGATCGACGTGAGGCCCAGGCCCAGCGCCACACCGGCCAGCACGATCGTGTAGGCCAGGATGTGATTGCGCGTGGCGCGCCGTCCGTGGGTCACGGTCAGCATTGGCACGTCGGCCTTGGCGTAGTCGCTCTTCACGAAGAGCGCGAGCGACCAGAAATGCGGCGGCGTCCAGGCGAAGGTCAGCGCGAACATCAGGATCGATTCAATCGTGATGTCGCCGGTGACGGCCGCCCAGCCGATCATCGGGGGAAAGGCGCCCGCGGCGCCGCCGATGACGATGTTCTGCGGCGTCCAGCGCTTGAGCCACATCGTGTAGATCACGACGTAGAAGAAGATGGTGAAGGCCAGGAGCCCGCCCGCGACCCAGTTGGTCGCGAGGAACAGCATGACAACCGAGAAACCGGTGAGCGCCACGCCGAGTCCCAGCGCTTCTTCCGGGCGCACCCGCCCGGTCGGGATCGGACGGCCCTGCGTGCGACGCATCTTCGCGTCGATGTCCGCGTCCCACCACATGTTGAGCGCGCCAGAAGCGCCCCCGCCCACCGCGATGAAGAGGATCGCGCAGAGGCCCACGAAGGGATTGATCCCACCGGGCGCCACGAGCAGCCCGACGAAGGCGGTGAACACGACGAGGGACATCACGCGCGGCTTGAGCAGGGCGACGTAATCGCCGAAACCCGCGTCGCGGTCCTGATCGAGAATGCTCGTGTCGGTCATGATGTCTTACCTCGGACGGCACGCCGGCCTCGGGCCGGGGTGCGGGGGCCGACGTGCGGCCCCTGCCCTCTCGGCCTTACTCGGCCGAGGCCACTTTCACGGAGGCCGGGATGCCGGCGTATTCCTCGCGGGCGCCCTCGAGCCAGGCTTCGTAATCTTCCGGCGTCACGGCTTTCACCGTGATCGGCATGTAGGCGTGGTCCTTGCCGCAGAGCTCGGAACACTGGCCGAAGTAGACGCCTTCCATGCCCGGCTCCACGGTGAACCACAGCTCGGCCAGGCGACCCGGCACGGCGTCCTGCTTCACGCCGAAGGCGGGAATGGTCCAGGAGTGGATCACGTCGGCGCCGGTGACCTGCATCACGACCTTCTGGCCGGTGGGCACGACGACGGCGGTGTCGGTGGCGAGCTTGTAGAGGTCTTGGCTGTAGCCGTTTTCCTCGAGCTCGTCCTCGCCCAGCATGAAGCTGGAGAACTGGAAGTCCTCGTCCACGTATTCATAGCCCCAGTACCACTGGTAGCCGGTGACCTTGATGACCACGTCGCCTTCCGGGATCTCCTGCTGCTTGAACAGCACCGGCAGCGACTGCGCGCCGATGAAGACGAGGATCAGGATCGGCACCAGCGTCCAGGCGATTTCCACCCCGGTGTTGTGGGTGAAGGTACCCGGCGTCTTGTTGGCCGCCTTGTTGTAGCGGACGATCACCCACACGATCAGCAGGGCCACGAAGACCGCGATCACGATGGAGATGATGTGCAGCAGGTTGTCGAGGCCGAAAGTCGCCTGCGAAATGTCGGTTGCCGCCGGCTGAAACGACATGCCGCCCGGGGTGGGCTTGCCGATGACCTCAAGGTCCTGGCCCACATCCTGGGCCCGGGCCGCGAAGCCCGTGAAGAGTGCCGCCAGATAGGCCAGAGGCCGCAGGGTCTTGGTCATTCTTTGCATCCCTATCTTCCTGTCTCGACGCGGTCCTTCGCGCCACAATTCCGGGTTTACCGCACGCGCGGCGGGAATCCCGTTGTCTCCCGCGCGTCTCAAACCATATTAGGGGGTATCGGACAAGATAAATCCTGCTTCATTCCGTCGCATACAGACGCGTTCTCGCACGCTTTTGATGCAGATCATGGCAGGCAGAAAAGGACCACATGACCGACCAGACGCCGTTCCGCCCCTTCGCCGACCAGCTCGATGACGCCCGCGCGCTGAAGACCCTGCGCGCCGCAACCGACGGGGCCGATGACGGCGAATTGTTCCTCGAACGACGCCGCTCCGAGGCGCTCGTCTTCGACGACGGGCGGCTGCGCAACGCGAGCTACGATGCCTCGGAAGGCTTTGGTTTGCGGGCGGTTCGCGGCGAGACCGCCGGCTACGCCCATTCCACCGACATCTCGGAAGCCGCGCTGACCCGCGCGGCCGAAACCGCCCGCCTCGCCGTGGGCGCGGGCGGCGGCACGCTGGCCGACGGCCCGGCCGCCACGAACCGCCGGCTCTACACGGATGCCGACCCGATGGCGGACGCCGAGTTCCCGGTGAAGGTCGAGACCCTGCGCGAAATTGACGCATACGCCCGTGGACGCGACAGCCGGGTGGTCCAGGTGTCGGCCACGATCGCGGCGAGCCTGCAAGAAGTCGTGATCCTGCGCCCCGATGGCACGATGGTATCGGACACCCGCCCGATGAGCCGCGTCAACGTGAGCGTGATCGTCGAGAAGGACGGCCGGCGCGAAAGCGGCAGCCACGGCGGCGGCGGACGCGCGGGGCTGGCGGCGCTGATCCGGCCCGAGCATTGGAAGGCCAGCGTCGACGAGGCGCTGCGCATCGCGCTGGTCAATCTCGAGGCCGAAGCTGCGCCCGCGGGCCAGATGGACGTGGTCCTCGGCAACGGCTGGCCCGGCATCCTGCTGCACGAGGCGGTGGGCCACGGGCTCGAGGGCGACTTCAACCGCAAGGGTTCGAGCGCCTTCTCCGGCCTGATCGGCCAGCAGGTCGCCGCCAAGGGCGTGACCGTGGTCGACGACGGTTCGCTCCCCGACCGGCGCGGCTCCATCACCGTGGACGACGAGGGCACGCCCTCCTCGCGCACCGTGCTGATCGAGGACGGGGTGCTGGTGGGCTACATGCAGGACCGCCAGAACGCCCGCCTCATGGGGGTCGAGGCGACCGGCAACGGCCGGCGCGAAAGCTATGCCCATGCGCCCATGCCGCGCATGACCAACACGATCATGGAAGGCGGCGACGCGTCGCCCGAAGAGATCGTGGCGGACCTCAAGGACGGCATCTACGCCGTGGGCTTCGGCGGTGGCCAGGTGGACATCACCAACGGCAAGTTCGTCTTTTCCTGCACCGAGGCCTACCGCGTGAAGGACGGCAAGATCGGCGCGCCGGTGAAGGGTGCGACGCTGATCGGTGACGGGCCCAAGGCGATGAAGCAGATCCGCGCGGTCGGCAACGACATGGCGCTCGATCCCGGCATCGGCAATTGCGGCAAGGCCGGGCAATGGGTGCCGGTGGGCGTGGGCCAGCCGACGCTGATGATCGGCGGGCTGACCGTGGGGGGCAGCCAGGCGAGCTGAGTGCGACCCAGCGCTTGCGCCGGGCATGGCCCGGCGCGGCGGCAGGCGGCTGCGCCGCCTCTGGAGGACCAGTCCTCCAGACCTCCTGAAGTATTTCCTGAACGATGAAGGGGCGGGCGGTCCGTTGACCGTGCGGTGTTGGTAACGGCGCATTAACCAGTGTGTCGCAGGTTGGGCGGGCAAGAGACGGAATCAGGTGGACCCGTGGATACACTCCCTTCCCTTCACACCCTCACCCCTCCCCCAAGTGCGGAAGACAGGGTCGCCTGGCTTCGTCTCTTGCGTTCACGCCGCGTCGGCGTGAGCACGTTCTTCCGCCTGCTGGGCGAACACGATACCGCCCCCGCCGCGCTCGAGGCGCTCCCCGGGGTCGCCAAGGCGGCCGGGGTGGACGATTACGAGGTCTGCCCGCTGGCGGTGGTGGAACAGGAAATGGCCTGGGCCGAGACCTGCGGCGCGCGGATGCTGTGCTTCGGCGAGGCGGCGTATCCGCCGCTCCTGTCCCAGATTCCGGACCCGCCGCCGATCCTCTGGGCGATGGGGAACGTCGCTCTGTTGCACGCGCCCGCGGTCGCCATCGTGGGGGCCCGCAATGCATCGTCGCTCGGCACACGGATGGCGCGCCGGCTGGCCACCGATCTCGGGCAGGCGGGACAGGTCGTGGTCTCCGGGCTCGCCCGCGGGATCGACACCGCGGCCCACACCGCCGCGCTGCCCACCGGGACCATCGCGGTCATGGCGGGCGGGGTCGACGTGGTCTACCCGTCCGAGAACACGGTGCTGGGCGAGGAGATCGTCCGGGGCGGGCTGCGCCTGTCGGAAGCGCCGATGGGGCTTGCCCCGCAGGCGCGCCATTTCCCGCGCCGCAACCGGATCATCTCGGGGCTCGCGCGCGCCATCGTCGTCGTGGAGGCGGCGGGCAAGTCCGGCTCGCTCATCACCGCCGAACAGGCTCTCGAGCAGGGACGCGAGGTTTTCGCAGTGCCCGGACACCCGTTCGACGCCCGCGCGGCCGGCTGCAACCGGCTGGTGCGCGACGGGGCGACGCTGGTGCGCGGGGCGCAGGACGTCCTGGACGGGCTTGCCCCGGCGCCCGAAGAGGTCGGCCCCGACGGCGAGGCGACCGATCATCCGGCCCTTCCGATGGACATTCCCGCCCCGACGCCCGAGACACGCACCCTGTCCGATACCGTGGCGCTGCATCAGCAGATCCTCGACCGGCTGGGTCCCTCGCCTGTGTCCGAAGACCAGCTCGTGCGCGACCTCGATCTGCCCACCGGCGCGGTCGCCTCGGAGCTCACGACGCTGGAGCTCGACGGGCGGATCGAACGGGCGCCCGGCGGCATGATCGCGCGCCGCGCCTGACCCTTTCGCTCCGGTCCCGGACCCAAGCGCCATTGACAATGTATCGGCCCCCGACCCATCTAACGCGTTCAAGCCCAGCGCAGAGTCGAGAGGAAATACATGCCAGTCGTCGTCGTGGAGAGCCCGGCCAAGGCCAAGACAATCAACAAGTATCTTGGCAACGATTACACCGTGCTTGCCTCCTACGGCCACGTGCGCGACCTGCCGCCAAAGGACGGTTCGGTCGACCCGGAGCACGATTTCGCCATGAAATGGGAGGTCGGGACCGACAGTCGCAAACATGTGAAAGCGATCGCCGACGCGCTGGCCCAGGACAACAACCTGATCCTCGCCACCGACCCCGACCGCGAAGGCGAAGCGATCTCCTGGCACCTCGAGGAAGCGCTGCGCAAGCGCCGGGCGATCAAGAAGGACACGCCGGTCAGCCGCGTGGTGTTCAATGCGATCACCAAGTCCGCCGTGACCGAGGCGATGAAGAACCCGCGCGACGTGGACGACGACCTTGTCGAGGCCTACCTGGCGCGGCGTGCGCTCGACTACCTCGTCGGCTTCAACCTGAGCCCGGTGCTCTGGCGCAAGCTGCCCGGCGCGCGCTCGGCCGGCCGGGTCCAGTCGGTCTGCCTCCGGCTCATCGTCGAGCGCGAGATGGAGATCGAGGCGTTCAACCCGCGCGAATACTGGTCGGTGAAAGCCCAGCTCAAGACGCCGCGCGGCCAGAGCTTCGAGGCGCGGCTGGTCAACTACGCCGGCAAGAAGCTCGACCGGTTCGACCTGGAGAACGAGGAGCAAGCGGGGCTCGCCGTATCGGCCATCGAGGCGCGCGATCTCGCCGTGAAATCGGTCGAGGCCAAGCCCGGCAGCCGCAACCCCTCGGCCCCCTTCATGACCTCGACCCTGCAGCAGGAAGCCAGCCGCAAGTTCGGCTTCGGCGCGCGCCAGACGATGTCGACCGCCCAGCGCCTGTATGAAGCGGGCTACATCACCTACATGCGGACCGACGGCATCGACATGGCGCCCGAGGCCGTGACCGCGGCGCGTGAAGAGATCAAGTCGCGCTACGGGGCCGAATACGTGCCGGGCGAACCGCGGGTCTACAAGAACAAGGCCAAGAACGCGCAGGAAGCGCACGAATGCATCCGGCCCACGGACATGAGCCTGGATGCCGGCCAGCTGGGCAAGCTGGAAGCCGACCAGCGCAAGCTCTACGACCTGATCTGGAAGCGCACGCTCGCCTGCCAGATGGCGGGCGCCAAGCTCGAGCGCACGACGGTCGAGATCGGAAGCGCCGACGGCCAGGTGGGCCTGCGCGCCACCGGCCAGGTCGTGCTCTTCGACGGGTTCCTCAAGGTCTACGAGGAAGGCCGCGACGACGACGTCATCGAGGATGACGACGACAACCGCCTGCCCCAGATGTCCGAAGGGGACGCCACCGCCAAGGAAAGCGTCACGCCCGAGCAGCACTTCACCCAGCCGCCCCCGCGTTATACCGAGGCGACGCTGGTCAAGAAGATGGAAGAGCTCGGCATCGGCCGCCCCTCCACCTATGCCTCGATCGTCACCACGATCCAGGACCGCGAATACGTTCGCAAGGACAAGAACCGGCTGTTCCCCGAGGACAAGGGGCGCATCGTCACGATGTTCCTGCTCAACTTCTTCCGCCGTTACGTGGGCTACGAATTCACCGCGGAGCTCGAGGAAGACCTCGACCGGGTGTCGGCGGGCGAGAAGGACTACAAGAAGCTGCTCGCCCAGTTCTGGCGCGATTTCTCGGCCGCCATCGCCGAAACCAGCGAGCTTCGGATTTCCGAGGTTCTCGACAAGCTCGACGAGGCGCTGGCCCCGCAGCTCTACCCGCCGCGCGAGGACGGGTCGGACCCGCGCAAGTGCCCGCTCTGTGGCAGCGGCGACCTGCACTTGAAGACCTCGCGTTCGGGCGGTTTCATCGGTTGTTCGAACTACCCGGAATGCCGCTACACCCGCCCCATCGGCGGCGAGGAAACCGGCGGCGACCGGATCCTGGGCGAAGACGAAGACGGCAACGAGATCAGCCTGCGCTCGGGCCGGTTCGGCCCCTACGTCCAGCGCGGCGAGGTGACCGAGGACAACAAGAAACCGCAGCGCTCGAGCGTGCCCAAGGGCTGGTCCGTGGACGACATGGACCTTGAGAAGGCGCTCACGCTCCTCAGCCTGCCGCGCGAGGTGGGCGAGCATCCCGAAGGCGGGACGATCAGCGCGAATTTCGGCCGATTCGGGCCCTACGTGATGCACAAGCTGCCGGACGAGGCGAAGCCCGTCTACGCCAACCTGCCCGATCCGAACGAGGTGTTCGAAATCGGCATGAACCGCGCCGTGGAGCTCATCACCGAGAAGCGCAACAACCCCGGCCGCGGCCGGCGCGCGGCGGCCAAGCCGTTGAAGGAACTGGGCGATCACCCGGACGAGGGCGGCGCGGTCAACGTGATGGACGGGCGTTACGGGCCCTACGTGAAGTGGGAAAAGGTCAACGCGACCCTGCCCAAGGACGTGAAGCCCGAGGACGTCACGATGGAGATGGCCGTCGAGCTCATCGCCGAGAAGGCCGCGAAGAAGGGCACCAAGAAGAAAGCCCCGGCCAAGAAGAAGAAGGCCTGAGGCGGGGCGTCAGCCCTCCGGCGCGCCGATCGTGAGCTCGACCGGGTCGAGCCCGTCGATCTCGCCCCGGATGCGGTCGCCCGGCGCGACCGCGCCCACGCCTGCGGGCGTGCCGGTGAGGATGAGGTCCCCGGGCCCGAGGTGATAGTAGCCCGACAGGTGCGCCACGATCCCCGCGCAGTCGTGGATCATCTCCGACAGGCGCGCGTCCTGGCGCGTCTCGCCGTTCACGGTGAGGGTGATGCGCTGCGGCCCGATCTCTCCCATCGCGTCGGCCGGGGTCAGCGGCGCCAGGATCGCGGCGCCTTCCACGTCCTTCGACAGGCTCCAGGGCCGGCGGGCCGCCTTCGCGGCGTCCTGCAGGTCGCGCCGGGTCATGTCGAGCGCCGCGGCGTAGCCATGGATCGCCGCCCCCGCTTCGTCCCGCTCGGCGCGAAAGACCGGGCGGGCCAGCGTGAACGCCAACTCCATCTCGTGGTGATAGGAGCCTGTCCCCGGCGGATAGGGCAGTGTCCGACCCGAGGCGCACAGGTGAAACGGCGTCTTGGTGAAATAGAACGGCGCCTCCCGGTCGACCTCACCCCCCATCTCGGCGGCATGGGCCGCGTAATTGCGCCCGACGCAGAAGATCCGGCGCACCGGGTAGAGCGCGTCGTTGCCCCGCATCGGAACCGCGGCCACGGGTTCGGGGTCGAAAAGATAGCGGGTCATCTGCACCTCCTGTCCGTTTGCAGCCGGCATACTGCGATCCGCGGGCAAGGAACAGCGGTCCACCGAGGGCGGGCGCGCATTTTGGCCGCATGCGGGAAATGACGGTTGCGGCGCTGCGGCGTGTGTTGTCCTATCATCTCAAGCATGAGGCCACACCCGGAGAGACCGGCATGACCCGACAGCCGCCACCGCTTCTGGTTTTTTCCGACCTCGACGGCACGCTGCTCGATCATGAGAGCTACGACTGGACGCCGGCCCGCCCGGCGCTGGAACGGCTTCTGAGGCTGGGCGGCGGGGTGGTGCTGGCGACGTCCAAGACCGCGCCGGAGGTGGCCACGCTGCGCGACGAGATGAGCCTCTCCGACTGGCCCGCGATCGTGGAGAATGGCGCAGGCATCCTTGCACCGGGGGCCGACGGCGACAGTGACCGCGAGGAATACGACTGCCTGCGCAGAGCGCTCGACGGTTTGCCCGCCGATCTGCGCGGCGCGTTCCGGGGCTTCGGCGACATGACCGACGCGGATGTCGCGAAGGCCACGGGGCTTGCCCCGCAGGCGGCCGCAAAGGCGCGGACGCGGGCCTTTTCCGAGCCGGGGCTCTGGTCCGGGACCGAGGCGCAGGAAGCGACCTTCACGAAAGCGCTGGCCGAACACCGCATAACCGCGCGCCGCGGCGGGCGGTTCCTGACCCTGTCTTTCGGTCGCACCAAGGCCGACGCGATGGCGGATCTGACCGACGAACTCCGCCCCCGCCACACGATGGCGCTCGGCGACGCCCCCAACGACGCGGAGATGATCGAGGCCGCAGAGATCGGCATCATCATCCCCAATCCGCACGGCCATCCGCTGCCGCCTCTCATGGGCGAAGCCGAGGGGCGCATCCGGCGTATCGACCTGCCCGGCCCGCAGGGCTGGAACAAGGCGGTGGGCCAAGTGATTGATGAATTGGAATTGACGAAGGCAGGAGTTGCGCATGGCTGATTTTCACCAGAACGGAAACATCACCACGCTTCACAACCTGCGCTCACGCGGGGTCGAGGAACTGAACTACGAACTTTCGGCCTTCGCACAGACCCGCAAGATCAGCCTGATCCTGCCCTCGCTCTTCTCGGAACTGCAAGGGCCCGCCCTGCCCCACATCCTCGACGAGCTCTCGAAGGTCCCCTACCTCCACCGCATCGTCATCGGGCTCGACCGCGCGGACGAGGCGCAGTACCGCCACGCCCGCGACTTCTTCTCTCGCCTGCCGCAGAACCACATCGTGATCTGGAACGACAGCCCCCGGATGCAGGAAATGCAGGCGCGGCTCGAACGCCTCGGCCTTGCTCCGCAGGAGCCGGGCAAGGGCAAGAACGTCTGGTCCTGCATCGGCTACCTGATCGGCTGCGCCGACAGCGCGGTGATGGCGATCCACGATTGCGACATCCTCACCTACGACAACGAGATGCTGGCCCGCCTCGTCTACCCGGTCGCGAACCCGACCTTCCCCTACCAGGTGGCCAAGGGGTTCTACCCGCGCGTGGGCGACGGCAAGCTCAACGGGCGCGTGACGCGGCTTCTTATCTCGCCCCTCCTCATCGCGCTGAAGAAGGTGATCGGGGACCGCGACTACCTCGATTACCTGCGCTCGTTCCGCTACCCGCTCTCGGGCGAATTCGCGATGCGCACGGCGATCCTGCCGGATCTGCGCATCCCCTCGGATTGGGGGCTCGAGATCGGGGTGCTGTCCGAGGCGTGGCGCAACCTCGCGCCCAAGTCGGTCTGCCAGGTGGAGATCGCCGACGCCTATGACCACAAGCACCAGGACCTGTCGGCAGACGATGCCTCGACCGGGCTGAGCCGCATGTCGACGGACATCTGCAAGGCGATCTTCCGCAAGCTCGCCGCCGATGGCACGGTCTTCACCCCCAACGTGTTCCGCACGCTCAAGGCCACCTATTACCGCATGGCGTTGGACCTGCTCGACGGCTACTACAACGACGCCAAGATGAACGGGCTGGTGATCGACCGGCACCGTGAGGAGAAGTCGATCGAGCTCTTCGCCGAGAACATCATCCGCGCCGGGAACGTGTTTCTCGACAACCCGCACGAGACCCCCTTCATCCCGACCTGGAACCGCGTACACGCGGCCGATCCGCATTTCCTCAAGGACCTCCAGATCGCCGCGCGCGAAGACCTGGTGGAGTTCGCCTGACCCCGCCCGTCCCGGGCGCTGGTCATGGCCGCGGGGCTGCGTTACACCCGCACGGCCGGGCACCGGGTCCGGCCTGCGGGAACACCCATGGCGCTCAAGCTTGCATCCCTGTCCGACTTCGCGGCCCTCGATTTCGACGAGGTCATCGACGTGCGTTCGCCCTCGGAATATGCCGAGGACCACGTGCCGGGGGCGATCAGCCTGCCGGTGCTCGATGACGACGAACGGGCGCGGGTCGGCACGATCTATGTCCAGGAAGACCCGTTCAAGGCGCGCAAGATCGGCGCCGCGCTGGTCGCGCGCAACGCCGCCACGCATATCGAGGGACCGCTGGCCGACCGCCCCGGCGGCTGGCGCCCGCTGGTCTATTGCTGGCGCGGCGGGCAGCGGTCGAATTCCTTCGCCTCGATCCTGAGCCAGATCGGCTGGCGGGCCGAGGTGATCGAGGGCGGCTATCGCAGCTACCGGCGGATGGTGGTGGACATGCTCCACCGCGACCCGCTCGACCAGCGCTTCGTGCTGATCGACGGCGGGACGGGCAGCGCCAAGACGCGGCTCCTGCACCATATCGCGGCGGCCGGGGGCCAGATCCTCGACCTCGAAGGCTACGCCGCGCATCGCGGGTCGCTCTTCGGCCAGGTGGGGGCCGCGCAGCCCAGCCAGAAGGCGTTCGAGTCGACCATCGCCATGACGCTCACCAAGCTCGACCCGGCCCGGCCGATCTTCGTGGAGGCCGAAAGCAGCAAGATCGGCGATCTCCTGATCCCGCCATCGCTCTGGCTGGCGATGCGGGCCTCGGACTATGCCGAGGTGACGGCGCCGCGCGCTGCGCGGGCGGGGCATATCGTGGAGACCTACCAGGACATCGTCGAAGACCCCGAGCGGCTGGGCGCCACGCTCGACCGGCTGCGCCGCTACCACGGGCACGAGGTTGTCGATGGCTGGCATGACCTTGCACGGGCCGGCGCCTGGCACGCGCTGGCCGAGGCGTTGATCGAACTGCACTACGACCCGCGCTACAAGCGTATCCGGCGGGATGCGGAGCCGAAGGCGTTGCTCGAACTCGACGACCTGTCCGAGGATACGCTGGCCGGGACGGCCCGCGACCTGCTGGCGAGGTTCGGCTAGGCCAGGCGCACGCCGTGGCCCGCGACGATCTTGCCGATCACCGCCCCCGTCTCGCCCGCCGCTGCGATGCCGGACAGGCACGCCGCCACGTCCCCGGGCGCCACGGCGGCGAGCAGCCCGCCGGCGGTCTGCGGATCATGAAGCAGCGCGTAGGCCGCGCCGTCCCCCTGCCCTGCAACCGGCGCGGCGGCGGCGTTGGCGGCGTGGATGGTCGAGCGGATGCCACGAGCCGCCAGGTCGCGCGCGCCGGGATAGAGCGGCACGTCGTCCAGCACCAGTTCGGCCCCCACGCCCGAGGCCCGGCAGATCGCCGCCAGGTGGCCCGCAAGCCCGAAGCCGGTCACGTCCGTCATCGCATGCGCCGCACCCAGCGCCGCCGCGACCGCCCCCTGCGGGCGCGCCATCCGCTCAAGCATGTCCGCCACGTCGCGGCCCCGCGCCACGCCCTGCATCTCACCGGCAAGCAGCGTGCCGGTCCCGATGGGCCGCGTGAGGATCAGGACGTCGCCGGGCTTCGCGCCTTCGACCGTGATCGGGTCACGGTCCAGAAGGCCGGTGACGGTCAGACCCAGCACCGTCTCGCGCCCCATCGTGCTGTGGCCGCCGACGACCTGGGCCCCCTCGCCCGAGACCACATCGTCCACCGCGCCGAGGATCTCTTCCATCGCGCGCGCCTGAAGCGCCTCGGACTGCCGGGGCAGAGTGACCGAGACGAGCGCGGCCTGCGGCTCGGCCCCCATCGCCCAGACATCGCCCAGCGCATGGACGGTGGCGATC
Organism: Maritimibacter harenae; assembly: GCF_009882975.1. Taxonomy (GTDB): domain Bacteria; phylum Pseudomonadota; class Alphaproteobacteria; order Rhodobacterales; family Rhodobacteraceae; genus Maritimibacter; species Maritimibacter harenae. The sequence goes on along the minus strand of NZ_WTUX01000010.1, from coordinate 446,173 downwards.
CGGGCGAAGAGCCCGACATCCTCGGTAAAGGCGCGGAGGTGGTCGGTGGTCAGAACCTGCCGCACCCCGCCGATGTCCAGAACGGCCGCATCGTCACCCGGGCCGGTCAGCACGTCGTCGCGCATGTCGCGATGCCCCAGCCGCTCGAGCGCCGCGCCGAGCACGCCGGGGCCGACCTTCGATCCGCAGCCCGCGCAGAGCATCTGCGCTGCGTCCCCCAGCTCGGCGCGCACGCCCTCGGCCACCGGGTCGGGCAGCGGCTCCGGCTTCATCTCCGGAAGGTGGCGGAAGCGATCCATGAATTTCTGGTCGATCCGGTTCTTCCACTGCCACAGCAGCGGGCCGGAGGCGGCGAGCGACCATTTCGTCGCGATCGCGGACTTGCCGCCGAGCGAGACGAGCTTGAGGAAATCCTTCTGCGGCCGGAAGGTCCGGTTCGTCCCGCCGGCAAGCTGCGCCTTGAGGTTGTGGAGCAGGACCGGGGCGGCACGCACGGCGAAGACCCCCGCCTTGGGACGCGGCGTTTCGACCAGGTGGGCGCAGTCGCCGACGGCGAAGAGCTCCGGATGCCCCTCGACCTGGAGCGTGGGGCCCACCCGGACGAAGCCCGCCTCGGTGGTGGGCAGGGGGCTGTCGGCCAGCCAACCGTGGGCGAAGGCCCCCGCCGCGCCCACCGTGAAATCCGCGCGCAGATGCGTCCCACCGGCCAGCTGGACGCCGTCTGCCGTGACACGCTCGACAACCGTTCCGGTCTTCACCGTCACGTCGAGCCGGCCCAGCGCCCGGCGCACCCGCGAGAGCGCGCGCCCAGAGAAACCGGTGAGCGCCGCGTCGGCTTCGATCAGCGTGACCTTGGGCGTGCAGCCCGCCGTGCGGAGCCGATGGCTCATCGCCATGGCAAGCTCGCAGCCCGCCACGCCGCCGCCGATCACCGCGACCTCCGGCGCCACCTCGCCCGCCGCCGCGCGCTCCACGAAGCGCTCCCACGCGCTGGCGTAATGGTCGAGCGGCTTGGCTCCGACGGCATGGTCGGAAAACCCTTCGATGTCGGGCATCCGGGCGTGAATCCCGATGTCTATCGAGGCCACGTCGTAGGCGATCTCGCGCCCGCCGACGCGGATGCGGCGCGCTTGCGGGTCGATCGCCTCGGCCGCGTCCAGGATCAGTCGCGCGCCTGCGAAACGCGCGAGCCGCACGAGGTCGATGTCCAGCTCCTCGCGCGTGTAATGCCCCGCGATGTGGCCGGGAAGCATGCCAGAGTAGGGCGCCGTCGGCCCGGGGTTCACCAGCGTGAGCCGCACCCCCGGCAACGGCTTCATGCCCCACATGCGCAGCACCAGCGCATGTGAATGGCCGCCGCCGATCAGCACGAGGTCACGGGTCAGGGGAATGTCGGGCGTCATGTCGTCTCCTTTATCCTCCCATAACGCGCCCTGAAATGCTTTGCCATGCGGCACGGCCGCTTGATCTGGCGCATGGCCCGGGCATGGGTGGCGCCCTAGCATCGGCCCATCAAAGGAGGTTCAGATGAAGACATTCCTCTCCACCCTCGCGCTGGCAGGCGCCCTGGCCGCCCCGGCCGCCGCGCAGGATTGCATCGCTTTCGGAAGCGACGGGTCGGCCAGTATCCCGGGCAACGTCATCGTGCGCTATACCGCCGACTGGTCCGATTTCGATCATTTCAACTCGTCCGGCGCACGCCTGACCACGGCGGGCCAGGTGCTTCAGCAGGACCGGGCGAACGTCCACAAGTTCGGCAAATTCACCGCCTACGACAGCCGCGACGGGTATTTTACCAGTCTCGCCAGGCGCCAGCAGCTGTCGGGCGCGCGGGTGATCGGCTACTGCCCGCTGTCGCCCGGTGTCGTGGCGGACGCGCTGGTGAACCAGGCGGTTTCGGGCAACGTGGTTTTCTACCGCGGGTACGACGGGGGCTACGTGGCGGTGGTCGACCTCGCCGGCTGAACGGTCAGCGCGTCAGGATCAGCGCGCCGCCGATCACCACGCAGAGCGCGATGGCCAGGTGCTTGAGGCCCAGCGTCTCGCGCCGGAAGATGATCGCACCGAAGGCCAACGCCCAGAGCGGCACGGTCCCCGACAGGGGCGAAACCAGCGTGAGCGCGCCCAGCGACAGCGCCGCGTTGAGCGCGAAGATGCCAGCCCCGTTGATCACGCCGTTGGCCACGAACCAGCGCAGGCCGGCGCCGGTCCGGGTGCGCCCCTGCCGGTGGCGCGGCCAGAGCATGAGGCCGAGCACGAGGGTCGACATCGTACCGGTGACGAGGAGCGCGAAGAACGGGCTCGGCACGCCCTCCATCCCCCATTTCAGGCCCGGTTGGCTGATCCCGCGCACGAGCGCCGCGCTCAGCGGCACGAGGATCGCCCAGATGGGCCAGCCGCGTTTGATGCCGCGTGGCGACCAGGTGGCAAGCGCCAGCCCCGCGACCATGAGGGCGAGCCCGACGAGCGACTGCGCACCCACCTCTTCGCCCAGGAACAGCACCCCGATGCTCACCGCGATCACCGGCGTGAAGGCCGACAGCGACGCGGTCAGCGAGGGCCCCACCAGCCCGACCGAGGCGATCTGGAAGCGCTGACCCAGCGCCGGGAAGAAGATGCCCATGATGGCGAAGATCAGCGTGCTGCGCGTCCACCACCAAGACGCATCGACCAGGAACGGCGCTGCGATCCAGCACAGCCCGGCCATCGTGGCGACCGAGACGAAGGCGCCGGTCAGGGGGTCGGTGTCGTCCAGCGCGATCCGCTGCACGTGGTTGCCCAGCCCCCACATGGCGGCGGCGGCGAGCGAGAGGATGGCCGGCCAGAAAGTTTCCATGGAAACCAAGTATCGCCAAATCGCGCCGAGCGCCAGCATCCGCTGTCCGCCGCAGGGGGCCCTTGGGGTCCGGCGGGACTTTCGCTATTGTCCGGGACGCGCGCCATGACGCGAAGCAAGCGCCGGGGCCAGGGTCACGACGCGTCGCGCACGGCCTTCACTTGGCGAACATTCCATGTGCTTGAACCAGCCAAATTCGCCGGATCCCTTTCCATTTTCGGACAATCGACCAGGTACCAACGCCCCGACGAAACATCGTCTCCTGCCGCATCGGCGGCGCCTTGCCAACGCCCCTGCGTTGACCTCTCGGCCCTGTTGTGACACTCGTTTTTGCATCCAACGGCCCCGCGCGGTGCCCCCGATCGTCAAGTAGGCCATGTCCACACCCATTCTCGATACCGCCCGCGACGTGCTTCTGACCGAGGCCGGCGCGCTCACGCGCCTCGCCGACGCCCTTCCGCCGGATTTCGAACACGCGGTCGAGATGGTGTTCGGCCGGCCCGGCAAGGTCGTCGTCAGCGGGGTCGGCAAGTCCGGACACATCGCGCGCAAGATGGCCGCGACGCTGTCCTCGACCGGATCGCCCGCTTTCTTCATCCATCCCACGGATGCCGCCCACGGCGACCTGGGCATGATCGAGGAAGCGGACACCGCGCTTCTCATTTCGAATTCCGGCGAGACGACCGAACTGCTCGTGATCATCGAGTACTGCAAGCGGTTCGACATCCCGATCATCGGCATCTCGTCTGTCCCCGGCTCGACCCTCATGCTCGCCTCCGACTGCGAGCTGCTCTTGCCGAAGGTGCCCGAGGCTTGCCCCATCCGGCTCGCCCCGATGAGTTCCACGACCATGACGCTCGCCCTCGGCGATGCGCTGGCCGCCGCGCTGATCCGCAAGCGCGGGTTCAGCTCGACCGATTTCGGCGTCTTCCACCCCGGGGGCAAGCTGGGCACGCAGCTCACCCGCGTGGGCCAGATCATGCACGAGGGCGACCGGCTGCCGCTTCTCGCCCCCGACGTGCCGATGAAGGACGCGGTGCTGGCGATCTCGGAGAAGGGCTTCGGCTCGGCCGGGATCGTGGAGGACGGCAAGCTCGTCGGCATCATCACCGACGGTGACCTGCGCCGCCAGATCGACGGGCTGTTCGAACGCACGGCGGGCGACATCATGACCACGGCGCCGATCACCACGACGACGGACGTGCCGGTCGGCCGGGCGCTCTCGATCATCGAGGAGCACGCGGTCACGGCACTCTTCGTCACCAACGCCGACAACGAACCCATCGGCATCATTCACCTGCACGACCTGCTTCGGCTCGGCGTGAAATGAAGACCGCGATCCTGATCCCGGCGCGCTATGCCTCGACCCGCTACCCGGGCAAGCCGCTCGTCCCGGTGCGCCAACCCGACGGCGCGACAAAGTCGCTGATCGAGATGTCGTGGGAGGCCGCACGCGCGGTCCCCGGTATCGACGACGTCTTCGTCGTGACCGACGACCCGCGGATCGAGGATGCGGCCCACCGCTTCGGGGCGGACGTCATCATGACGGCGCGCGAATGCGAGAACGGCACAGCCCGCTGCGCCGATGCCGTGGCGCGTGCCGGGCTCGACGCCGACCTGGTCGTTAACCTCCAGGGCGACGCGCCCCTCACGCCGCCGTGGTTCGTCGAGGCGCTGATCGACGAGATGATCCGCGACCCCGAGGCACGCATGGCCACGCCGATCATCCACTGCGACCGCGAGACCTACGGCAATTTCGTCGAGGACCGGCGGCGCGGCATGGTCGGCGGCACCACCGCCGTCTGCGACCGCTTCGGCAACGCGCTCTACTTCTCCAAGGAGGTGCTGCCCTGGCTCGACCCGCAGAAGGTGGCGGAGATGGACGTGATCCCGGTCTTCCACCACGTCGGCGTCTATGCCTACCGGCGCGAGACGCTTCTGGATTATGCGGGTTGGGGGGAATGCGAGCTCGAACGACACGAAGGGCTCGAACAGCTTCGGTTCCTCGCCAACGGCGAAAAGGTCCGCTGCGTCGAGGTGGAGGCGCGCGGACGGGTGTTCTGGGAGCTCAACAACCCGCACGACACCGCGCGCATCGAACAGGCACTGGAGGCGATGGCACAATGACCCAGGTGACGATCCGCGACATCACGCTGGGCGGCGACGCGCCCGTGTCCTTCATCCTCGGTCCCTGCCAACTGGAAAGCCTCGATCATGCACGCATGATGGCCGAGCGGATCGCGGCGGCCTGCGAGGCCGCCGGGGCGCGTTTCATCTTCAAGTCGAGCTACGACAAGGCCAACCGGTCCTCGGTCGCCACCAGGCGCGGACTCGGCATGGACGAGGGCCTGTCGATCCTGTCGAAGATCCGCGACGAGTTCGGCGTTCCCGTGCTCACCGACGTGCACGAGCCCGGCCAATGTGCCCCGGCCGCGCAGGCCGTCGACGTGCTCCAGATCCCTGCCTTCCTGTGCCGCCAGACAGATCTCCTTCTCGCCGCCGGCGAGACGGGTCGCGCGATCAACGTGAAGAAGGGTCAGTTCCTCGCCCCCTGGGACATGGGCAACGTGGCGGCCAAGATCTCCTCGACGGGCAACGAGAACATCCTGCTGTGCGACCGCGGCACCTCCTTCGGCTACAACACGCTGGTCACGGATTTCCGGGGCCTGCCGATCATGGCCGAGACCGGCTACCCGGTCGTCTTCGACGCGACGCACTCGGTGCAGCAACCGGGCGGGCAAGGCACCACCTCGGGCGGCGACCGGCGCTTCGCCCCGGTACTTGCGCGCGCAGCCTGCGCCGTGGGCGTGTCGGCGGTGTTCCTCGAGACCCACCAGGATCCGGACAACGCGCCGTCGGACGGGCCGAACATGATCCCGGTCGCCGAGCTGGCCGACGTGCTGACCGCGCTCGTGCGCTTCGACGCCCTGTCGCGCGAGCTTGCCCGCTGACACGCGGCACGACCGCGAAATTTGCCCCGACCCGCTTCCCCCTGCCCGGGATTTCCCTAGAGTGACGCCATGGCCGACCTGACCGAGCTTCCTGAACCCGACCGGATCGAGGGTGCACCGCATCCGCGCGAAACTGCGCGGCTGGTCGGGCAGGACGCGGCCGAACGCGCGTTCCTGACTGCCTTCAACTCGGACCGGCTGCACCACGCCTGGCTGATCACCGGCCCGCGCGGGGTGGGCAAGGCGACGCTGGCCTGGCGCATCGCGCGCTTCCTGCTGGCCACGCCCCCCGCGGGCGAAGACGGACTCTTCGGCGCGCCGCCGGCGCCCGAAACGCTCGACATCGACCCCGAGCACCCGGTCATGCGCCGCTCCATGCAGCTGGCCGAACCGGGGTTGTTCCTCCTGCGCCGCGGTCCCAACGACAAGGGCGACAAGCTGTCGGCGGACATCCGGGTGAACGAGGTGCGCAAGCTGCGCGACTTCTTCGGCCTGTCGGCCTCCGGCGGCGGACGGCGCGTGGTGATCGTGGACGCGGCGGACGAGATGAACACGCAGGCCGCCAACGCTCTTCTGAAGATGCTGGAGGAGCCGCCGCGCGGTGCCGTGCTGCTGCTCGTCAGCCACCAGCCATCGCGCCTTCTGCCCACGATCCGGTCACGATGCCGCGAGCTTCGGCTCACGCCGCTGGCCCCGCCCGAGCTGGCCCAGGCGCTCGACGCCGCCGGGATGGCCCCCGGTCCGGATGCCGAGGCGCTGGGGGAGCTTTCCGGCGGTTCGGTCGGCGAGGCGATGCGGCTTGCCGAACTGGGCGGGCTTTCGATCTATTCCGACCTCGTCACGATCTTCGCGCATGCGCCGCGCTATGACAGGCCGCGCGCGATTTCGTTGGCCCAAAGCGCGCCCGGGGCGGCCAATGCGCCGCGTTTCGCGCTGATCCTCGATCTCGTCGACCTGTTCCTGTCGCGACTCGCACGCGCCGGGGCCGGCCAGCCTCCGCTGATCGAAGCGGCACCGGGCGAGACCGAACTCTTCGCCCGCCTGGCCCCCGACATGCGCCGCGCCCGCCGCTGGGCGGAACTGGCGCAGGAGATCTCGGCACGCGCCGCGCACGGGCGGGCGGTCAACCTTGACCCTGCCGCCCTCATCCTCGATATCACCTTCAGGATCAACGAGACCGCTTCATCCCAGGCCGCATGACCGAAAACCCCGAGATCACCGACAGCCACTGCCACCTCGACTTCCCCGACTTCGAAGGCGAGATCGACGACGTCCTGGCGCGCGCCCGCGAGGCGGGTGTCACGCGCATGGTCACGATCGCCACGAAGCTGCGCAACGTGCCGCAGGTCCGCGCGATCGCCGAGGCGCACGACCCGATCTACTTCGCCGCAGCCACCCATCCGATGAGCGCGGCGGACGAACCGCTGGCCTCGGTCGACGAGCTGGTCGAACTGGCCGAGCACCCGAAGTTCGTGGGCATCGGCGAGTCGGGGCTCGACTACCACTACACCGCCGACTCGAAGGACATTCAGCAGGAAAGCCTGCGCATCCATATCGAGGCCGCGCGGCGCACCGGGCTGCCGCTCATCATCCACGCCCGCGACGCGGACGAGGACATGGCGCGCATCCTGACGGAAGAGCACCGCGCCGGTGCCTATACCTGCGTCATGCACTGCTTCTCGTCCGGGCCGGGACTGGCGGAGGCCGCGCTCGACCTGGGCTTCTACCTCTCCATGTCGGGCATCGCGGCCTTCCCGCGGTCCTCCGACCTGCGCGACATCTTCGGCCAGGCGCCGCTCGAGCGGATCCTGGTGGAGACCGACAGCCCCTACCTCGCCCCGCCGCCCCATCGTGGCAAGCGCAACGAACCGGCCTTCACCGCGCACACCGCGCGTGTGGGTGCGGAGGTCTTCGGCCTCGACTACCCGGACTTCGCCCGCGCCACGCAGGAAAACTTCGAACGCCTGTTCTGGAAGGCGGCGGCCTGATGGCGACGCTCACCTTCACCATCCTGGGCTGCGGCTCGTCCGGCGGCGTGCCGCGCCTCGGCGGGCATTGGGGGGCCTGCGATCCGGAAAACCCCAAGAACACGCGCCGCCGCTGCTCCATGCTGGTCGAGCGGACCGAGGGGGACGCGACCACCCGCGTGCTGATCGACACCTCGCCCGACCTGCGGTCCCAGCTTCTCGACGCGGGCGTCGGAACGCTCGACGCGGTGATCTACACCCATTCGCATGCCGACCACGTCCACGGTATCGACGACCTGCGCATGATCGTCTTCAACATGCGCCAGCGCCTGCCGGTCTGGGCCGACGGGGCGACGCAGGACGCACTGCTCGCGCGGTTCGGATATGCCTTCGTCCAGCCCGAGGGATCGAGCTACCCGGCCATCCTCGACTTGCACACAATCGATGCCGACAGCGATTTCACCATCGAGGGCGCCGGCGGTTCTATCACTTTTACGCCTTTCGAGGTGGAACACGGCAGCATCGACGCGTTGGGGTTCCGCGTCCATGACCTGGCCTACCTGCCCGACGTGTCGGACATGAAACCCGAGGCCTGGCGCGCGCTCGACAATCTCGATTGCTGGGTGCTGGACGCGCTGCGCTACACGCCCCACCCGACCCATGCGCACGTCGAGAAATCCCTGGGCTGGCTGGCGCAATCGGGGACCCGGCGCGGCGTGCTGACGAACATGCACATCGACATCGACCACGACACGATCGAGGCCGAGACGCCCGACAACATCTCGGCCGCCTACGATGGGATGACCATCACCTACGAGATCTGATGCAGGCGCTGATCGAGGTCATCCTGCCGGTCTTCCTCGTCCTGGGGTTCGGCTACCTCGCGCGCTGGAAACTGAAATTCGCCGACACCGCCGTGCAGGGTCTCATGACCTTCGCACAGAACTTCGCGGTGCCGGTGCTCCTGTTCCGCGCGCTCTCCACGCTCGAGCTGGGCGAGAATTTCGACATCGCGCTCCTCGCCTCGTTCTACACCGGCGCGCTCTCCGGCTTCGCCGCCGGGCTTCTGGGCGCGCGGTTCCTGTTCGGCCGGCCCTGGGCGGACAGCGTCGCGATCGGCTTCGCAACGCTCTTTTCCAACTCGGTCCTCCTGGGCCTTCCCATCATGGAACGCGCCTTCGGGGCCGAGTCGCTCGGACCGAACTACGCGATCATCGCGCTGCATGCGCCGTTCTGCTACGTCGTCGGCGTCACCGCGATGGAGATCGTGCGCTCCGGCGGATCGGGCATCGCCGCGCCGCTCGCAGGTGTCGCTCGGTCGATGGCGAAGAACCCGCTGGTGATCGGGATCGCGCTGGGGATCGCGGCGAACCTGTCGGGGCTCACTCTGCCCGGCCCTGCGCGCGACGCGGTCGACCTGGTGGCGCGCGCGGCGCTGCCCGCGGCGCTTTTCGGCCTGGGCGGCGTGCTTGTCGCCTATCGCCCCCGCGGCGACATGCGGGTCGTGGCCTGGATGGTGGCGGTGTCGCTGATCCTGCACCCGTCGGTGACCTGGATGATGGGGACGCTGACCGGGCTGACGGACGCGCAGTTCCGCTCGGCCGTCGTGACCGCCGCGATGGCACCCGGCGTGAACGCCTTTCTCTTCGCCAACATGTACGGCGTGAGCAAGCGGGTGAACGCGACCACGGTGCTGGTCGCGACCGCCTGTTCGATCCTCACCGTCTGGGTCTGGCTGCACCTGCTGCCCTGACGCGCATCCGCCCCTCAGAACGCCGCGCCGGATTTCGCCTCAGCGCCGGCGCACCAGCGTCGTCAGCAGGAACATGCCCGCCGCCACGACCACGATCGACGGCCCCGCCGGCGTATCGCCGAGATAGGACATCGCGAGCCCGCCCAGCGCCGCGAGCGCGCCGATGGCCACTGCCCAGAACGCCATCGCTTCCGGCACCCGCGACAGGCTGCGCGCCGCCGCCGCCGGAACGATCAGCATCGCGGCGATCAGGAGCGCGCCCACGACCTTCAGCGCCACCGCCACCACCACGGCGAGCGCCAGGGTGAGCACCAGCCGTTCGCGGCGCGGGTCGATGCCCGAGGCCACGGCGAGGTCCTCGGACAGCGTCGCCGTCAGAAGCGGCGACCAGCGCCACGCGATCAGCGCCGTGACCAATGCGGCCCCGCCCCAGATCACCGCGATGTCGCTCTTGCCGACGGCAAGGATGTCGCCGAACAGGAACGCGGAGAGGTCGACGCGCACCCCGGGCACGAAACTGATGGCCACCAGACCCGCGGCAAGCGCGGCGTGGCTCAACACCCCGAGGGTCGCGTCCATCGCATGGCCACGGGTGGCCAGCCAGCTCACCCCGGTCGCCATCGCGAGAGCCACGATCAGCGTGCCCGCCGTGACGGGGACCGAGAAGATCAGCGCCAGCGCCACGCCCAGGATTGCGGCATGCGCGGTCGCGTCGCCGAAATAGGCCATCCGGCGCCAGACCACGAAACTGCCCAGGGGTCCGGCCGCCACCGCGACGCCGATCCCCGCAAGGCCCGCGCGCACCAGGAAATCGTCAAGCATGGTCGTGGCCCTGGTGGTCGTGTTCGTGGTCGTGGTGATGATGATCGTGGTCGTGCTGGTAGAGCGCCAACGCGCCCTGCGTGCCCTGCCCGAAGAGCGCCCGGTATTCCGGCGCATCGCGCACCACTTTCGGCGTGCCCTCGCAGCAGACGTGGTGGTTGAGGCAGATCACCCGGTCGCTCGCGCTCATCACGACGTGGAGGTCGTGGCTCACCATGAAGACGGCACAGCCCAGCGAGTCGCGCAGGCGTTCCAGATGACGGTAGAAGGCCGCTTCCCCCGGTTGGTCGAGGCCCTGTGTCGGCTCGTCGAGGATCAGGAGCTCGGGCGACACCAGGAGCGCGCGGGCCAGCAGCACCCGCTGCATCTGCCCGCCCGACAGGTCCGCGACTTGGCGCTGCTCCAACCCCTCGATCCCGGTCTCCGCCGCCGCGCGCCGGATCGCCTCCGGGTCGCGGCGCCGGGGCAGGTTCAGAAAACGCAGCACCGTCATCGGCAGGCTCTGGTCGATCGCCAGTTTCTGCGGCACGTAGCCCAGCCGCAGTTCCGGCTTGCGCCGCACCTGGCCCGCGTCCGGCCGGATCTGGCCGGTCAGCACCTTCACGAGCGAGCTTTTTCCGGACCCGTTGGGCCCGACGAGCGTCACGATCTCACCGGGTTCGATGGCAAGGCTCACGTCGCTCAGCACCGTCTGGCGTCCGTATGCAAGGCTGACGTGGTCGGCCCGGATCAGGCTCATGACGTGGCCTCGCGGCAGGCCGGGCACAGGCCCACCGCCTCGACGCTCGCGCGCGTGACCGCGAACCCGATGCTCTCGGCCGCACCGTCGAGCGCATCGCGCACCGCCGCGCCGGGCGCTTCGGCCACCGCGTCGCAGGTCGAACAGATCAGGAAGACCGGCGCGTGCGCATCCCCCGGCGTGGTGCAGGCGGTGAAGGCATTCAGGCGCCGGATGCGGTGGGCGAGCCCCTGCTCGACCAAGAAATCCAGCGCGCGATAGGCCACCGGGGGCTGCTTGCCGAACCCGTCTGCGGCCAGTTTTTCAAGGACGTCGTAGGCGCCAAGCGCGCGGTGTTCCTCGAGCAGGATTTCAAGGGCCCGGCGGCGCACCGGTGTCAGGCGCACGCCGGCGTCTGCACAGATCGCCTCGGCGCGCGACAGCGCGGTGGCGGCACAGGCCGCGTGATCGTGATCGTGAAAGGCCGCGGAGGGATCTGCGGTCATGGGTTGCACCCCGGAACGTTATGATATTACATGCGCGTTATAGTATTACATCAACGGAGCCTCCACAAGCCATGCGCCTTCCCCTTGTCGCCGCCCTTCTCGCCCCGCTTCCCGCCTGGGCCGAACCGCCGGCCGTGGTCACCGATATCGCGCCGGTCCATTCGTTGGTGTCGCAGGTGATGGCAGGCGTGGCCGAGCCGACCCTGCTGCTCGACGGCGTGGCCGACCCCCACTCGGTCTCCCTTCGCCCGAGCCAGGCACGCGCGCTCGAGAACGCCGATCTGGTGATATGGGTCGGGGATGCGCTGACCCCCTGGCTCGGCCGGGCCCTGGCGGACCTGTCGGGCGCCGAGACCATCGCGCTGCTCGACCATCCTGCGACGACCCTGCGCGATTTCGTACAGGTGGCGCCGGAACCGCACGAGGCCAATGAGGACGATCACCTCGACACCCATGCGCATGATGACGACCATGACGACGACCATGACGACCCCCATGCGCATGGCGACGACGGGGTCGACCCCCACGCCTGGTTGTCGCCGGACAACGCGCGCGGTTGGCTGGGTGCTTTGGCCGAGGCGCTCGCCGCGCGCGACCCGGAAAATGCCGAACGCTACACCGCCAATGCCGAAGCCGCGATCGTCGACCTCACCCGGCTCGATGCCCGGATCGAGGCCCAGCTCGAACCGTTCGCCGGGACCGAGATCGTCACCCTGCACGATGCCTTCGGGTATTTCGCGGATACCTACAGGCTCGAGGTGGCCGGCAGCGTGAAGGCGGGAGATGGGGCCGCGCCATCGGCAGCGGCCGTCGACGCCCTGCAGGACATCGTGGCGGAGCACGCCGTGTCCTGTGCCTTTTCCGAGCCCGGGGCGGATACCGGGCTGCTCGACACGATCGCGGGCGAAACCGGCCTGAGGATCGGCGTTCTCGACATGACCGGCGTGACGCTGACGCCGGGGCCGGAGCTCTATGGACGGATGATGGCGGACCTGGCGGACTCCGTGGAAACCTGCCTCACCGCCGACTGAGGGTGAGCGCTCGGACTTAATCCCGTCATCGTCATCCGGAGCCTCCACGGCGGCCGCACCCGCGCGAACCGCAGGTGAGGGCGCCGTGGCGCACCCGCCAATGATGACGTGCCTGACGCCTCAGAACCGCCCCTTGGCGTGCGGGCTGGCCCAAGTGAGCCAGATCGCGGCGGTCCAGGTGAAGGCCCCGCCCCCGGCAGACCCGCCGTCGATGGGGCAGAAATACTCGTAGAACCCGTGCTCGGCGATGAGCTTCTGGGTGTCCTTGCGCAGCCGCTCGGCCAGCACGGTATGCCCGGTCTCCGCCAGCCCCAGGCCGATCAGCGTGTTCATGATCCCCCAGACAGGGCCGCGCCAATACCGCAGCTTGTCGAACTTCGCGTCCTTCGGGTCGAGCGAGGGGATGCCGAACTGCACCTCGTCCAGGATCCGGTGCAGGTGCTTCAACTGCCGGTCGTCGCGGATACCTGCGTACCAGTTGAGGAAACTCGCCGAACTGAGCGTGTTGGTGAAGGCCCCGGTACGCATGTTGACGCTGTCGTAATGCCCCCGCGCCTCGTTCCAGTGCGCCTTCACCCCCTGCTTGAGATCGTAGATCCATCCCTCGATCTCTTCGGTGCCCATGTCGAACTCGGCCGCGATGTGCAAAAGGTCGCGGCAGGCGCGCAGGAACATGAAGGTCATGCCGCAGTCGGCGACGCGGAAGGGGCTCGTGCGCGCGATCTCGGCCTCGTCCCACTTCGCAGCCCGCGCAAGCTGCACGAGCGCCACGTAGCGGTCGTAGTCGAGCTTGGAGGGCCGCATCGAGGGGTCGACATGATCGGTGTCGGAACGGTGGTATTCGCCCACCTCGCTGGTATCCACGTTGATCAGCGCCGCGTCCCAGTCGGGCGCGTTGTCGCGCCCGCTTTCCCAGGGGTGGGTGATGCAGACCATGCCGTTCTCGACCCGGTTCTTCATCCACCAGCGGTGCCAGCTCACCAGCCGGCCATAGAGAAGCTCCATGTGCACGCGGCCGTAATGCTTGTCCGCCTCGTAGACCGCGCGCGCCATCGTGGCCGCGATCGGTGGCTGGCTGATGCCCGAGGTATGCGGGACCCGGTCGATGCCCCAGACGTCCGGGCCGGGGAAATAGCCGAAGCTCTGCTTGTGGAAGACGATATGGGGCACCATCCCCGTGTCCCACTGGCCCTGGAACAGGGTCTCGAGCTCGGCCCAGGCGCGTTTCGGGTCGAAGACGGAAAAGCCCCAGGCCGCGAAGGCGGAATCCCAGTTCCACTGGTAGGGATAGAGCCCCTTGGTCGGCACCGTGTAGAGCCCCCGGTCGTTGCCCTGGAGCACCTTGCGGGCCTTCTTGTCGATCTTGTCGTAGTTCATGCCCAGACCTGCGCCCTGCCCGGCCTCACGCTGCCGGGGCGACCCCGGGGCGGCAAGGCGACTGCTTCGGTTCTAGGCAAGGCAGGGCCGTGACGCAAATATCCCGGGCCCGGACATGCCGGGCAAACAGGCCGCTGCCCGGAATTTGGGCAGACCCGGGCCCGCGGTTGATCCCGAAGGCGCGCCGTGGCGTAGTCATGGAAAAGCTTCAGGCCACAATGCCCCGCGCCATCGCCCGCCCCTTCGCCGTCTCGGTGTTCCTCGCCTTCGCCGCCTCGCTCGCGATCTTCGCGCTGGGGCCCGCACTTTCGCACGTAGAGTTCCCGCCCGACCAGGGCTACAACTGGTACCTGTGGAAGCGCCCCGACCCGGATGTGCTGAGCCGGGCCACGGCCTGGGGCGGTTACCTGGCACACCAGGTCTTTCTCTGGGGTCTGATCTGGTGGGCGCAGCAGAACCGCGACCGCCTGCGCGACCGAACGACGATGCATCCGCTGAACTGGGTGGCGCTCGGTGGCACCGCCGTTTTCGCCGCCCTCCACGCGGCACAGACGGCGCTGTTCTACGACGGGCTCGCTCAGGACGTGCCGGTGATGTATTCGCAGGGCTCCGTCGTGCTGGTGCTCGTGATCATCCTACTGATGGAGGCGCCGCGGCGCGGGCTCTTCTTCGGGGTCGGCAAGGGCTGGTTCGCGGCCACCCGCCCGCTCCTCGTGCGCACCCACGGCTACTACTTCGCCTGGGCGGTGACCTTCACCTACTGGTACCACCCGATGGAGACGACCTGGGGCCACGTGCTCGGCTTCCTGTACACGTTCCTGCTCTTCATCCAGGCAAGCTTCATCTTCACCCGCGTGCACACCAACCGGTGGTGGACCTTCGCACTCGAGGGCACGGTGCTGATCCACGGCGTGATCGTCGCGCTGGTGGCGGGCCAGGATTTCTGGCCGATGTTCGCCTTCGGCTTCGCCGCCCTCGTGGTGATCACCCAGATGCACGGCCTCGGGCTCACGCGGGCCACGCGCTGGATCATCGGCGTCGCGGTCGTGGGCGCGACGCTCGCGGTCTATTCCGAGCGCGGCTGGACCCGGCTCGAGGAAGTCGCGCGCATTCCGCTGATCGACTACGTCCTCGTCGCGGTGATCGCGGGTCTCCTGCTCCTGGTCAAACGCCGCTTTCACCTCTGAAGGCGCCCGGCCGAAACGCCGGGGGCGGTTTCACCTCCCCCGGACCCCCTCCAGGATATTTGTCGACCGGAGAAGGGCATGACCGCGCCCCACCCTCCTTCTTCGTTTTTCGAAATACCTCGGGGGGACGGCATGGCTTTGCCCGCAAAGCCATGGCGCGGGGGGCTGGCCCCCCGCCCGCGCCGGTCCGCGTGGCACACGCGGGGCGGCGCATGACCTGCGCGCGCGGCACGCGCGCTCTGCTTGACAGCGTCTTTCCAAATGGTCCGGCGCTGGCTATCCTGCCGCGCAATTCATGACGAGCAGCGATTGGCCACGATGACGGCCCTCACAGAATACGACCGGCTCGAAGCCTCCGGCCTCTGGCGCGCCGATCCCGGTGCCCAGCGGGTGGATGTGATCGTGTCGATCGGGGATGCGACGCTGACCTTGAGCGACATGGCCGAGCGGGCGCTGGCGCATTGGTCGCTGGCCGCCGTCCACAGGCTCAACCCCGGACAGCGGCCCGCGGAATACGCGCCGTCCGAGGATCCCGAGGAGACCGAGCATCTCGAGATCGCCGACGAGGACATGATCGCGGCGATCGAGCGGGTGCGAAAGGCGATCGCCCGGCGCCGGCCACGCAGCGGGCGGTTGCGTTTCGCCCTGACCGCGACGGTCGCGCTCGTGCTCCTGCTGCTGGCCGTCACGTGGCTGCCCGGGGCGCTGACCCGGCAGACGGCGGCGCTCCTGCCGCCCGAGACGCGCGCGGCGGTGGGCCAGCAGCTTTTCACCCGGATCCAGACCATTGCGGGCGCGCCCTGCGAGACGCCGCGGGGGCGTGCCGCGCTGAACCGGCTGGGCACGCGCGTGCTGGGGCCGGACGCGCCGCGCCTGCACGTCCTGCAGGACGGGGTGGACGGGGCCGAGCATCTGCCGGGCCGGATCATCCTGCTCGATGCCGCGCTGATCGAGTCGCATGACGAGCCGGACGCGGCCGCGGGCTACCTCCTGGCCGAGGCGCTCCGGGCCACGCGCACGGACCCGATGCAGGCACTGCTCGACCGGGCGGGGCTCTGGGCCACGATGCGTATGCTGACCACCGGCACGCTGTCGGACGCGGTGCTCGACGCCCATGCCCGTCATCTTCTGACCACCCCGCAAGAGGAACTCCGCCCCACCGCCCTTCTGCCCCTGTTCGAGGCCGCGCGCATCCGTTCCACCCCCTATGCCTTCGCCGTGGACGCCTCGGGCGAGCGCACGCTGCCGCTGATCGAGGCGGACCCGGTGCCTGTGGCCGTGGCCGAGCCGCTTCTTCCCGATGACGACTGGGTGAGCCTGCAAAGCATCTGCGGGACATGAAAAACCCCGCCGGTGGGCGGGGTCTTTCCGAAGTGCCGTATCGGCGTGGCGCCTATTGCGAGACCAGGCGGCGCGGGACGGTGTTCGTCCAGACGAGGCTCTGGTCCACTTCCCCCTGGATCGTGCGCGGCCCCCGGTGGGGGTTGAGCCGCCCGTCTTCCCAGGCCGGGCGGTAGCCCTCGGGCACCGCCGTCGCCGTGGGCGTACCGGCCGGCGGATTGGAATAGGGCTCGGTCGTCGTCGCGCGGGGCGCGCGGTGATAATGGCGCTCGTGGAAGTTCTCGTAAGGAGACGGCAGCGGTTTCGCCTCGAGCTCTTCGCCGTAGTTGTAGGGCACCCCGGCCTCTTCCATCGCGCGCGCCTTGTCGGCGACGTAGGCCTGGTAGCTCTCGCCCGCGTGCGGCACGCGGTAGGTGCTCTGGATGTTGGCGTCTTCCATCGTGAGGCGCGGCGCGGTCGTCAGGTAGCGCCCATTCGCCGAGGCCGCGGGCACCTCGTAGGTCGGGTGGTTGATCACCACGCGGTTGGGATCACGCGGCACGCGCACCACCGTCACCGCGGGGCGATAGTCGCCGTAGCTGTGGATCTGCCGCGCCTGGGCCATCACCACCGGGGCGGGCGAGGCCACGATCTCGGTCGTCGCGCCGCCTTCGTGCTGGACACGGTAGACGCGCGGCTGGGTGGCCGAGGTGCCGCAGTTCACGTTCACCGTGGTGCCCCCGATCTTCACGCGGGCCGAGCCACGGGTGGCCGGGCAGGTCACGGTCATGCGGCGATTGCCGTCTTCCGCCTCTTCCACGTCGTTGTGGCCCGGGGAGACGTTCGTGGGCTCCGGGGCCGGGCTGGGCGTGGGCAGATCGTCGAAGAGCGAGGTTGTCTGGAAGGCCGCCTGGCGGGGTCGGGTCGTGACCTCGCGCTCCGGGGCCCGGGGGGCGGTTTCGGGGGTCGCGGGGGCCGCGGCGACTTCCATCTCCGCAGGCTCGGGCGGCGCGATCGGCGCCGGCGGACGCGGCGCGCGGGCATTCCCGGCGGCGAAGGTGGGCGTGAGTCCGCAGACCACCTCCTTTCGGTTGGCGGTCAGGCGCGGGACCCAGTTCGTGGCCTGGCCCACGTTGGCGCGGGCATAGGCGCAGCCGCGGCTGTCGACGTAGACATCGCCGGAATATCCCGACGGCGGCGTTTCGCGGGGCTTGGCGCCCTGTTGCAGTGTAATGGCACTCGCGCTGGTGGCGAGGGTTGCGGCAGCGACCAAGGCGCTCAGAAAGCTAATCTTTTTCATCAAGTGTCCCCCAACACTATATATATGGGGATCAGCATGACCGATGGGCTTTCACCTGTCCAGTGGCCGCGCCGCAATATCGCCGCAAGACCTTGGAAACAGGTTATTTCGTGCCGAACATGCGGTCGCCCGCGTCGCCGAGGCCCGGAACGATGTAACCCTTTTCGTTGAGCTTCTCGTCGAGCGCGGCCGTCACGATCGGCACGTCCGGGTGCGCTTCCTTCATCCGCGCGACGCCTTCGGGGGCGGCCAGCAGGCACAGGAACCGGATGTCCGTGGCGCCTGCCTCCTTGAGAAGGTCGATCGCCGCGGCCGAGCTGTTGCCGGTCGCCAGCATCGGGTCGACCGCGATCACGGTGCGCTCGCCCATGAGTTCCGGGACCTTGAAATAGTACTGCACGGGCTTGAGCGTTTCCTCGTCACGGTAGAGGCCGACGAAGCCCACGCGGGCGGATGGGATCAGTTCCAGCATCCCGTCGAGAAGCCCGTTGCCCGCCCGCAGGATCGAGATCAGGGCGAGCTTGCGGCCGGCGAGGATCGGGGCCTCCATCGTGGTCAGAGGCGTCTCGATGGTCTTGGTGGTCATCGAGAGGTCGCGCGTGACCTCGTAGGCCAGGAGCAGGCTGATTTCCTTGAGAAGCTGCCGGAACACCGCCGTCGACGTTTCCTTCTCCCGCATGATCGACAGTTTGTGCTGAACCAGCGGGTGTTTGACGACGGTCAGGTGGTCAGGCATCGAAAGTCTCCAGTCGTTTCTTGAGGGCCGCGCGTGTGTCGGGGTCGCAGAAGGCCGCATCCGCTGCGGTTAGCCCGAGACGCCGGAAATCGTCAACGCCCCAGTGGAACGCGGTTGCCAGCTCCTCGAATTCCTTCGTCATGGTGGTGTGGAAAAAGGGCGGGTCGTCGGTGGACACGGTGACGGTCACGCCGGCGTCGCGCAGCTTGTCGATCGGGTGGGCCCTGGTCGAGGGATAGACGCCCAGCGCCACGTTCGATTGCGGGCAGACCTCGAGCACGATGCCGGCAGCGGCCAGGTACTCGACCAGCTTCGGATCCTCGACGGCGCGGACGCCGTGGCCGATGCGCTCGACCTTGAGGTGTTCGATCGCGTCGCGCACCGATCGCGGCCCGCCCCATTCGCCGGCATGGGCGGTGAGCCGCAGCCCCGCCTCGCGCGCCGCGTCGAAGGCGTAGGTGAAGTCCGACAGGTGGCCCGCGTTCTCATCGCCACCGATCCCGAAGCCCGTGACGAAATCGCCCGCCGCCTCCTGCGCGCAGCGCGCGGCGGCGCGCGCCTTGTCCGCGCCGAAATGGCGCACGGCGGTCACGACGATGCGCAGGTCGGTCTCGGGCACCTCGGCGGCCGCCTCCCGGATCGCGTGGACGTATTCCTTCCACGCACCCACGTCGCCGCCGCCGCAGAAGTCGGGCGAGACGAAGGTCTCGAGGTAGACGACGTTGTGCGCCGCGGCTTCCTCGAGCACGGCGCGGGTCAGCCGGGCGTAATCGCGGGGGGTCTGGAGCGGGCGCACGGCCTGCTCGTAGACATTGAGAAACTGCAAGAAATCCGCGTATTCATAGGCGCCAGACGGGTCGAAAATATCGGAAACGTCCAAGCCCTTCTCCGAGGCCAGACCGCGCACGAAGGCCGGGGGCGCGGCGCCCTCGATGTGGTGGTGCAGTTCCACCTTCGGCATGCGTCGGATCGCGTCGGCGAGTTCTTCGTCGAGCATCACAGAAACGAGCTCCCTGCCCCGCGTTCGTCCAGGCCGAGGTGATCGGCCACGCTCGCGGCCACGTCGGCGAAGGCCACTTGCCCGAGCTTGCGCGTCCCGATCCCGTGGCACAGGACCGGCACCCGTTCGCGGGTGTGGTCGGTGCCCATCCAGGTCGGGTCATTGCCGTGGTCCGCGGTGAAGATCACGAGATCCCCGTCGCGCAGGTTGTCGAAGAAGCGATGCAGCTGCGCGTCGAACCATTCCAGGTGGCGCGCATAGCCCGCCACGTTGCGCCGGTGGCCATACTTGGAGTCGAACTCCACGAAATTCGCGAAGGTGAGGCTGCCATCTTCCGCCGTGTCGCCCAGCGCGACCAGCGCCTCCATCAGGTCCTCGTCCGCGCCCTTGGCGTTGTCGGTCACGCCGCGATGGGCGAAGATGTCGCCGATCTTGCCCACGGCATGCATCGGTCGGCCCGCGCCCACGACCCAGTCGAGAAGCGTCGGCGCGGGGGCCGCCAGCGCGAAGTCGCGACGGTTCATGGTGCGCTCGAACCCGCTTTCGGGATCCCCCACGAAGGGCCGCGCGATCACCCGGCCAACGCGCATTTCGTGCAGCATGGGCGCGATCGCTTCGCACAGGTCGTAGAGCCGCTGAAGCCCGTAGATCTCTTCATGCGCGGCGATCTGAAGCACGCTGTCGGCGCTCGTGTAGCAGATCGGCAGGCCGGTGCGCACATGCTCCGCGCCCAGCTCCTCGAGGATCACGGTCCCGCTCGCATGCTTGTTGCCCAGGATCGCGTCGGTGCCGGCGGCCTTGCAGATCGCCCGCGTGACGTCCTCCGGGAAGGCGGGCTCGGTGTCCGGGAAGTAGGTCCAGTCGAAGGGCACGGGGACGCCCGCAAGCTCCCAATGGCCCGACGGCGTGTCCTTGCCCTTCGAAACCTCCGTCGCCGCGCCCCAGGCGCCCCCAGGGTCGGCCCCGAGGCCCGGCGCGACCATCCCGGAGGCGAGCTTCACCGCCATGCCCAGGCCGAGGCGGTCGAGGTTTGGCAGCCTCAGCGGCCCCTCGCGGCCCTCGTCCGCCCGGCCCTCGGCACAGGCTTCGGCGATGTGGCCGACGGTGTTGGCCCCGGTATCGGGCGTGCCGTCGTTGAAGAAAGACGCCGCATCCGGCGCACCGCCGATCCCGACCGAATCCAGCACCACGAGAAACGCGCGTGTCATCCGCCCTCCATCTGCGCCTTGGCGAAGGCGTACGGGATGAGCTCCTCGATGGTCGCGACCAGCTCGGCCCCGTCCGTCGTGCCCATCGTGACCGTCGTGCCCTTCGGCGCGAATTCCGCGATCTTCTGGCGGCAGCCGCCGCAAGGGGTGACCGGGGCGGGTGCGTCGCCCACCACCGCGATCTCGGCGATCTCGGTGTCGCCCGCCGCGATCATCGCGGCGATCGCCCCCGCTTCGGCACAGGTGCCTTCCGGGTAGGCCGCGTTCTCGACATTCACACCGAGGTGGACCCGGCCGCTGGCCGAACGGAGCGCGGCCCCGACCTTGAACCCCGAATAGGGCGCATGCGCGTTGCCACGAACCTCTTTCGCCAGTTCCATCAGCGTTTTTTCCGCCACCTGCGCCTCCTTTGACCGTATGGTCCAGTTTGTAGATATGCACTGCACACGCAAGGCGAATCGCGCTTACGCTTGCCTTGACCCCGCGTGATCGGCTAAGCCCCGCGCGAGGAAAATTGGTTTAGCGTTAAACTATCTCCGGGAAGGAGCCCGCCATGCCCGACGATACCGGCAGCAATCCCCGCCACCCCGCGCTCGACTACCACGAGTATCCGAAACCCGGAAAGCTTGAAATCCGGGCGACGAAGCCGATGGCGAACGGGCGCGACCTGGCGCTGGCCTATTCCCCGGGGGTGGCCGAGGCCTGTCTTGAAATCAAGGCCGACCCGCTGACCGCCCCGCGCTACACCGCGCGCGGCAACCTGGTCGCGGTGGTGTCGAACGGCTCGGCGGTCCTGGGGCTCGGCAACATCGGGGCACTGGCCTCCAAGCCGGTGATGGAGGGCAAGGCGGTGCTCTTCAAGAAATTCGCCAACATCGACTGTTTCGACCTGGAAATCGACGAGAGCGACCCCGAGAAGCTCGCCGACATCGTCTGTTCGTTGGGCCCCACCTTCGGCGCGATCAACCTCGAGGACATCAAGGCACCGGATTGTTTCATCGTTGAACAGATCTGCCGCGAGCGCATGAACATCCCCGTCTTCCACGATGACCAGCATGGCACCGCCATCGTCGTGGGCGCCGCCGCCACCAACGCGCTGCGCGTCGCGGGGAAGTCCTTCGGGGACATCAAGGTCGTCTCCACGGGTGGCGGTGCCGCCGGGATCGCCTGCCTCAACATGCTTCTGAAGCTGGGCGTGAAGCGCGAGAACGTCTGGCTGTGCGATATCGACGGGCTGGTGCACACCGGACGCGATGACCTCAACCCGCAGAAGGCCGCCTTCGCGCAGGACACCGACCTGCGCGCCCTGGGCGAAGTGATCGAGGGC
Organism: Maritimibacter harenae; assembly: GCF_009882975.1. Lineage (GTDB taxonomy): Bacteria > Pseudomonadota > Alphaproteobacteria > Rhodobacterales > Rhodobacteraceae > Maritimibacter > Maritimibacter harenae. Next base: position 424,134 of record NZ_WTUX01000010.1, on the reverse strand, counting down.
GCGGACCTGTTCCTCGGGCTTTCCGGCCCGGGCGTCCTGACCCAGGACCACGTGAAGGCGATGGCGGACCGGCCGATCATCTTCGCGCTCGCCAACCCGACGCCCGAGATCATGCCGGACGACGCGCGCGCCGTGGCCCCCGGCGCCATCATCGCCACGGGGCGTTCGGACTACCCCAACCAGGTCAACAACGTCCTGTGTTTCCCGTTCATCTTCCGCGGCGCGCTCGACGTGGGCGCGACCGAGATCAACGACGAGATGCAGATCGCCTGCATCGAGGGGATCGCCGCGCTCGCCCGCGCCACGACAAGCGCCGAGGCCGCGGCGGCCTACAAGGGCGAACAGCTCTCCTTCGGGGCCGACTACCTGATCCCGAAACCCTTCGATCCGCGCCTGATGGGTGTCGTCGCCTCCGCCGTGGCGAAGGCCGCGATGGAGTCCGGCGTGGCGGCCCGCCCCTTGGCGGACGTCGCGGAGTACAAGGACCGGCTCGACCAGTCGGTGTTCCGCTCCGCGCTCATCATGCGCCCGGTCTTCGACGCCGCCGCGACCGCCGAACGCACCATCGTCTTCGCCGAGGGCGAGGACGAGCGCGTGCTGCGCGCGGCCAACGCGATGCTGGAAGAGACCACGGACGCCCCGATCCTCATCGGCCGGCCCGAGGTGATCGCCACGCGGCTCGCCCGTGCGGGGCTTCCGCTGAAGCCCGGTGAGGATTTCGAGGTGGTGAACCCCGAAGACGACCCGCGCTACCGCGAATACTGGGAAACCTATCACCGGATCATGGCCCGGCGCGGCGTGACCCCGGACATCGCCCGTGCGGTCATGCGCACCAACACCACCGCCATCGGCGGCGTGATGGTGCATCGCGGCGAAGCCGACAGCCTGATCTGCGGCACCTTCGGGCAGTACCTGTGGCACCTGAAATACGTCTCCGAGATCCTCGGCGGCGGGGCGGAGAAATACCACCCCGTGGGCGCGCTCAGCCTGATGATCCTGCAGGACGGCCCCCTCTTCATCGCCGACACCCACGTGCACCCGGAACCCACCCCGGAACAGATCGCCGAGACGGTCTGCGGCGCGGCGCGCCACGTGCGCCGTTTCGGCATGGAGCCCAAGATCGCCCTGTGTTCCTACTCGCAATTCGGCAACCTCGATTGCGACACCGGTCGGCGGATGCGCGCGGCGCTCGACATTCTCGACAGCGAGCCGCGCAATTTCCCCTACGAGGGCGAGATGCACGTGGACAGCGCGCTCGACGTGGACGTGCGCGAGCGCATGTTCCCGGGCGCCCGGTTCGAGGGGCCGGCCAACGTGCTGGTCTTCGCGAACACCGACGCGGCATCCGGCATCCGCAACACGCTCAAGATGAAGGCCGGCGGGCTCGAGGTCGGACCCATCCTGATGGGCATGGGCAACCGGGCCCACGTGGTCACGCCGTCGATCACCGCCCGCGGGCTCCTGAACGTGTCGGCGATCGCGGGGACGCCAGTGGCGCATTACGGCTGACCTGAAGCAGAGATCGCCGCGCCGGGCTCCGCGTCAGGGCGTCTTCGCCTGTTCGTAGAGATCGTCGAGCAGCGCGGTCGCATCGGGCCCGCTCACCCGTTCGACCACGCGCGGCACATCACCCGACAGGTCCACGCGCAGCACGCAGGCATCGGCCCCGACGCTGCCGCAGGCCGACCCGTGCACCGAAAGCGCCACCCGCGGCGCCCCCGGCTCGTCCACCACGCCGCGCATCACGTCGGACCAGGCGCGGAGATAGCCACCGTCGCGCGCAAGGTAGATGTCGGTCGCGCAGCCGCCGGAGCCGCAGTAGAGCGACAGCGCCGTCGAACACAGCGCCGCGCCGTATTCCAGCACCATGTCCTCGCGCCCGTCCGCGTCGAGGTCGGCGCGCCGCGCGAAGCCGTCGAGCATCTCGAGCTCGCCGTCGATCTCGGCACATTCGGCCGCGAGCCGGGCGGCGACTTCGGCCTCGGGATCGGTCACCAGCGCGGGACGCGTAGGACATTGCGCCTGCACCGACGCAATCGCGTTGGCGCTGCCCGACAGCGACATCGGCCGCTCGACCTGCCCCGCCCCATCCCCGAGCCGCAGGGTCGCCGCGCGTCCGGCGCGCAGGGTCTGGATCAGGTCGGCGTCACGGTCCGGATCGACGCTCGCCACGAAATCGAACGGCACCTCCGAGGGCACCTGCGTCAAGGTCAGCGCCCCGGCGCGCGCGCCGTCGACGAGGATCTCGACGTCGAGCGGATCGGGCAGGTCGCCCCCCGCCATCGTGACGCGCCACCCCAGGGGCTGCCCCTGCCGGCAGCCCAGCGACAGGCACAGGGAATTGCCCGTCTCGTCGTCGTTCACCGGGCAGGTCGCGGCCCGCACCGTCCCCGTCTCATCCTGCCGAAAGCTCCACCCGTCCTGCGCGAGCGCGGGGGATGCAGCGACGAGACAGGCAAGGCACAGCGCAATGAATCGCATCGGTTTCCTCCTCGGTGACACGCCCGGATCATGGAAGGCCGGCGTCCCGGCGGCAACCGCTTCGTTGCGGGCCGGAATGCTTGAAACCCGGCGCGAAGCCGATAGGCTCGCCCCGTCGACGTTGGGAGGGCCGCGACATGCGCAGGATCGCCGGGGTCATGTCCATTCTCGCCTTGTTGGCGGGGACAACCGCGGGGCTGGCCGACAGCGACCGCTGGACCGTGATTCCGGAGAACGAGATCACGGGCGTCACCGGCGCCAGCATCTGCCCCTACGAGAACCCGGAAGGCGGCCGGCACAACTGCATCTCCTTCGAATGCACGCCGGGCGAGCCACTTCTCTTCACAGCGTCCGTGGCCGGTTTCGACCAGCCCGGCGATCTTGGCGTGGCGATCACGGTGGACGGCGAGGAGATCTGGGACCTGCGGCTCATGGCCACCGGCGACGGGCGCTATGCCAAGGGAATGTCCGGGCCGCAGTGGTCCGAAGGGATCGAAGCCATGCAGACCGGCCTGCGCGGCAGCGTCGTCTTCTTCACCGACGAATACCTGTGGCGCGACCACCTGCCGCTTGCCGGGTCGGGCGACGCCATCGACCACGCGCTGTCGGCCTGCTGGTTGTCGCGCCAAGACGCGAGCGCCGATCCCGAAGCCGCGGCCCGCGCGGAAGTGACCGCCTATTGCCGCGACGGCCACAACCGCGCGGCCGTGGTGAACGAAGGCTTCGCCCGGCGCGAGGATTTCGACGGCGACGGGCGCGACGACTGGCTGATCAACTACGGCACCGCCAATTGCGGCCCCATCGGCTCGGCCTGGTGCGGCTGGGCGGGCTGCGAGGTGGCCGTCCACCTCGCGCGGGGCGAGGGGTTCGTCGAGGGGTTCCGCGGCATCGCCGAAGGTTTCCGCGCGGTCGAGGAGGGCATGGTGTTTCGCCGCCACGGCTCGGAATGCCCGGCGGACCGCGCGGGCCCCTGCGCCGTGCTCTACCGCTTCACCGATGACGGCATGACGCGCGACGGCCCCGCCCCCTGGCCGCCGGAGTGAGTGGCGAATCCCTGCGGCGGGGCTGATTTGCAGGCTGCGCCGCGGGACTTTGCAAAGTCCGCACGGCTTTGCGGACGGGCTGCGAAACCGCGCGCAGTTTGCAAAAATTTGCAGGTCCGCGCGGCCGAAATCTGCAAATCGCCCCGGCAATTGGTCGCAGGTTACCGCCAACATTCTTGCCCGGGCGACGCCGCGTCACTAACACCGAGCGTGACAGATTGCGGAGGAGGTTTTCATGTCGACATACAAGGACGTCTACAATCGCTGGCAGGCCGACCCGGAAGGGTTCTGGATGGAAGCCGCCGAGGCGATCGACTGGGACCGCAAACCGTCGAAGGCCCTGTTCGACGAAAACGCCCCGCTCTACGAATGGTTCTCCGATGGCATGGTGAACACCTGCTACAACGCCGTGGACCGGCACGTGGCGGCAGGCAAGGGCGACCAGGTCGCGATCATCTATGACAGCCCGATCACGGGCGCGAAGGACAAGATCACCTACGCCGAAATGCAGGACCGGGTCGCGCGTCTCGCCGGGGGCCTCGCCGCCAAGGGCGTGACCAAGGGCGACCGGGTGATCATCTACATGCCGATGGTGCCCGAGGCGCTCGTCGCGATGCTCGCCACCGTGCGTATCGGCGCGATCCATTCCGTGGTGTTCGGCGGCTTCGCCTCGACCGAGCTCGCCACACGGATCGACGATGCCAAGCCCAAGGCGATCATCGCTGGGTCCTGCGGACTCGAACCGGGACGTGTCGTGCCCTACAAGCCGCTCCTCGACGGCGCCATCGACATCGCCAAGCACAAGCCGGAGTTCACCGTCATCCTGCAGCGCGACGCGCTCGCGGCCGAGATGAAGGAAGGCTACGATTTCGACTGGACCGATGTGTCCGATGCCGCGCCGGCGGACTGCGTGCCGGTCGAGGGCAACCACCCGTGCTACGTGCTCTACACCTCCGGGACCACCGGTCAGCCCAAGGGCGTGATCCGCGATACCGCGGGCCACCTGGTGGCGCTGAACTGGACGATGAAGAACGTCTACAACGTCGACCCGGGCGACGTGTTCTGGGCGGCCTCCGACGTGGGCTGGGTCGTGGGTCACAGCTACATCTGCTACGCCCCGCTCATCCACGGCAACACCACCATCGTGTTCGAGGGCAAGCCGGTGGGCACGCCCGATGCCGGCACCTTCTGGCGGGTGATCTCCGAGCACGGGGTGAAATCCTTCTTCACCGCCCCCACGGCCTTCCGCGCGGTGAAGCGCGAGGATCCGAAGGGTGAGTTCGTCAAGAAATACGACCTGTCGTGCCTCAAGACCGTCTACCTCGCGGGCGAGCGCGCGGACCCCGACACGATCGTCTGGACGCAGGACCAGTTGGGCGTGCCGGTGATCGACCACTGGTGGCAGACCGAGCTGGGTTTCCCGGCCGTCGCCAACCCCGTGGGGATCGAGCTGCTGGAGACGAAGCTCGGCTCGCCGGCCGTGCCGATGCCGGGCTACGACATGAAGATCCTCGACGAGGGCGGCAACGAGCTGCCGCCGGGAGAACTGGGCGCGATCGTCGCCAAGCTGCCCCTGCCCCCGGGCACGCTGCCCACGCTCTGGAACGCGGAGGAGCGGTTCCGCAAGGCTTACCTCAACACCTTCCCCGGCTACTACGAGACGGGGGATGCGGGCTACATGGACGAGGACGGCTACCTCTACATCATGGCGCGCACCGATGACGTCATCAACGTGGCGGGCCACCGCCTGTCCACCGGGGCGATGGAAGAGGTCCTCGCCTCCCACCCCGACGTGGCCGAATGCGCGGTGATCGGGGTCACGGACGAGCTCAAGGGCCAGCTTCCGCTGGGCTTCCTCTGCCTCAACGCCGGGGCCGAGCGCGACGAGAAGGAAGTGGTCGCGGAATGCGTCAAGCTGGTGCGCGACAAGATCGGCCCGGTGGCCGCCTTCAAGTCGGCCGTGGTCGTTGACCGGCTGCCCAAGACGCGGTCGGGCAAGATCCTGCGCGCCACGATGGTGTCGATCGCGGACGGCAAGCAGTTCAAGATGCCGGCCACCATCGACGATCCGGCGATCCTCGACGAAATCCGCGAGGCGCTCGAGAGCCTGGGCTACGCCTGACGGATAGGTCAGGCCGCAAAATCCGCCCCGGGCCCTTCTCCGGGGTGGATTCCCCGTGCTGAGTGTGCAGGATCGAAGTTCGAGACACAGCGTTTTGTTCATTATCCGCATTGCACCGAGGGCATCTCTTGGATCCTGATTTGACGGAAGCGCATCACGGCATCCGCCCCGCGGCCACGCGCGGGACGGCCATCGTCCTGAGCAACCCCGGCGCGCAGGACCTCTACCCGGCCGAGGCCTTCGCGGCGGCGGGCTTCGACATGCACCTGGCCAGCACGCCCGAGGACGCCAGGACGCTCTGCGACGCGCACAGCCCCAGCGTCGTGGTCATGCCCCTCCGGCTCGCCGGGCAGTCGATGATCCCCTACATGAAACGCTGCAAGGATATGGTCGGGACCGCGGTGCTCGTCATCGCCGACAACCACCAGATCGACGAGGCCGCCGAGGCGATGCGCGAAGGGGCGGACGACTGCCTCTTCCTGCCGTTCTCGACCGCGCGGCTCACCCGGGCTCTCAAGGCGGTTCTGTCGGGCGAGCTGGTCCACCACCTGCCGCTCGAACCCCGCGACACGCAGCCCGCGACGCCGGAGCGGTGGACGACGCTCGACGGCGACGCCGGGACGGAGACAGGTGCCTCCCCTGACGGGCTCATCGCGCAATGCCCCGAGATGCGCCGGCTCGTCGCAAGGGTCGCGACGATCGCGGATGCCCACGAACCGGTGCTGATCCACGGCGAGGTCGGCACCGGCAAATCCGCCTTCGCACGTGCCATCCATGCCCGCTCGCGCCGCGCCGAAGGGCCACTGGTGACCGTCGATTGCGCGGGCACCGACCAGAGCGGGCTGGAACGGCTGATCTTCGACGACGCGCCCGGCAGCGCACGGGTGGCCGCGGTGGGCGGCACGCTGGTGCTCGACCGGATCGACGAGATGCCGCTCGACCTGCAGGGTCGCCTGCTTCCGCTGCTCAAGCCCTGCGACGAGCGCGACGCCTCGGTCCCCGACATTCGCATCATCGCCACGCTGGCCGGCGCGCCGTCGCAGGCGCTGGCGGCGAAGCGGCTGCGCCGGGATGTCTACTACCTGCTCAACGTGATCACCTTCGCCCTGCCCCCATTGCGCCTGCGCGAGGGTGACGTGGGCCGGATCCTGTCCGCGAAGATCGCCGAGATCTCAAGGCGGCTCGACCGCGCCCCCCCGACGATCGACAGCGAGGCGCTGACCCTGCTCACCGGCTACCACTGGCCCGGCAACCTGAGCGAACTGGTGGGCTGGCTGCGCGGGGCGCTGATCACCTGCGGCGACCGGATCGGCCCGCACGACCTGCCCCCGGAACTCCACATGTACCGCGCCGGGGCGACGCTGGTGCGCGATGGCTCCGAGCCCCCGCAGGACGCGAGCTTCGCCTCGCTGGTGGGCCAGAGGCTGGCCGACATCGAACGCGCGGTGATCGAGGCGACGATCCAGGCCGAGGGCGGGTCGGTGCCCCGGGCGGCCCGGGTGCTCGACGTGTCGCCCTCCACGATCTACCGAAAGCGCGACGGCTGGAGCCGCGAATCGTCGGGCTGAGGCCCGTGCTTCAGACGAATTGTTCGCGGATCAGCCGCTCCTCGAGCCCGTGGCCGGGGTCGAACAGCACCTTGTGCCGGATGTCCTTGGCGCTCGTCACCTCGACCGAGGTGACCACGCCCGCCGACCGGCTGTCGGCATCGGCCATCACCGGACGCTTGTCGGGCTCCAGCACGTCGAAACGCACCTGCGCCGCCTTCGGCAACAGCGCGCCGCGCCAGCGCCGGGGGCGGAAGGCTGCAATGGCCGTGAGCGCCAGCACGTCCGCGCCGATCGGCAGGATCGGGCCATGGGCGGAGTAGTTGTAGGCGGTCGAGCCCGCCGGCGTCGCGATCAGCGCACCGTCGCAGACGAGCTCGGCCAACCGGCGCCGCCCGTCGACGGAAATCGCGATCTTGGCCGCCTGGGGCCCGGCCCGCAGCATCGAGACCTCGTTGATCGCGAGCTTCTCGATCACCTCGCCGCCGGTGGTGGTGGCGCGCATGCGCAGGGGGTTGATCACCTCGAGCTCGGCGTCGCCCAACCGCTCCTCGAGATGCTCGATGGAGAACTCGTTCATCAGGAAGCCGACGGTGCCCCGGTTCATGCCGTAGACCGGCACGTCCAGTTCCTGCGTCCCGTGCAGCGTGTTGAGCATGAATCCGTCGCCGCCGAGCGCCACGATCACGTCCGCGTTTTCCGGCGGCACGTTCCCGTAACGCTCAGACAAATCGACCAGCGCCTTCTGTGCGCTGGTCGCGTCGGATGCCATGAAGGCAAGCTTGGGTGCCATGATCGGCCCTCTGTTTCCTGGGACGCCCGTTTGGTTTCCGAAAGAAACACAAGTTTCGGGTGAGCGCCAGATTTGCCGTTATTTTGGCCGTCGAGGTCGCCCTTGGCCTTCCGATGACGGCCGATATGGCCTATGTGAGCCGCAGATGACAGTCCAAGGAGACGCGCCATGAAGGACATCCGAGACAACGGCTTCTTCACCGAACCGCTTTCTTCCCGCGACCCGGAGCTCTGGGCCTCGATCACCGGCGAGCTCGGTCGGCAGCGCGACGAGATCGAGCTGATCGCCTCGGAGAACATCGTCTCCGCCGCCGTGATGGAGGCGCAGGGCTCCATCATGACGAACAAGTATGCCGAAGGGTATCCCGGCAAGCGCTACTACGGCGGCTGCCAGTACGTCGACGTGGCCGAGACGCTGGCCATCGAACGCGCGACCGAGCTGTTCGGCTGCCAGTTCGCCAACGTCCAGCCCAATTCCGGCTCCCAGGCCAACCAGGGCGCCTTCACCGCTCTGATCAAACCGGGCGACACGATCCTGGGCATGGACCTCGCCTCCGGCGGGCACCTGACCCACGGCGCGCCGCCGAACCAGTCCGGCAAATGGTTCAACGCCGTGCAGTACGGTGTGCGCCGCGACGACAACCTGATCGACTACGACCAGGTCGAGGCGCTGGCCAAGGAGCACCAGCCCAAGCTGATCATCGCGGGCGGCTCGGCCATCCCGCGCCAGATCGACTTCGCCCGTTTCCGCGAGATCGCCGACATGGTGGGCGCCTACCTGATGGTGGACATGGCGCACTTCGCGGGCCTCGTGGCCGCGGGCGAGCACCCCTCGCCATTCCCGCATGCCGACGTGGCCACCACCACGACGCACAAGACGCTGCGCGGCCCGCGCGGCGGCATGATCCTGACGAACGACCCCGAGATCGCCAAGAAGGTGAACTCAGCGATCTTCCCCGGCATCCAGGGCGGGCCGCTGATGCACGTGATCGCGGCCAAGGCGGTGGCCTTCGGCGAAGCCCTGCGTCCCGAGTTCAAGTCCTACCAGCAGCAGGTGCGCGCGAACGCCGTGGCGCTTGCCGACCAGCTGATGAAGGGCGGGCTCGACATCGTCACCGGCGGCACGGACACCCACGTGATGCTCGTCGACCTGCGCCCCAAGGGCGTGAAGGGCAACGCCACCGAGAAGGCGCTGGGGCGCGCCCACATCACCTGCAACAAGAACGGCATCCCGTTCGACCCGGAAAAGCCGATGGTGACCAGCGGCGTGCGCCTCGGCACCCCGGCGGGCACCACCCGCGGCTTCGGTGAGGAAGAGTTCCGCCAGATCGCCGACCTGATCGTGGAAGTGGTCGACGGGCTCGCCGCCAACGGCGAGGACGGCAACGGGGCCGTGGAAGAGGCCGTGAAGGCCAAGGTCGCTGCGCTCTGCGAGGCCTTCCCGATCTACCCCAACCTCTGATCCGATGGTGCGGGCGGCCCGAGGGCCGCCCGCGCAGGATTTGCGCCGCCCCGCCTTCGGCGGGACGCCGCGGTCACGAGGGGACCGGTCCCCTCGCGCTCCCCCGAAGTATTTGCGGAACGATGAAGGGGATCAGATCAGCCCGCGCCAGGCCATCACGCCCACCGCGAGCCCTATCACCACGAGAACGTTGAAGGCGTTGCCGGCGAGCCAGTGGATCACCAGCGACTTGCGCCGGTCCGTCGCGTCCACCTGCTCCAGCCAGTTCTGCGCGCGCCTGGCCCCGGTCTCGATCCGGGCGTGGTCTATGCGCGCGGCGAACTTCGGATGGCGGGAATATTCCAGCGCCTGGACAAGCGCCATCAGCTCGCGCCGGAGCCAGCGCGGGACGCGGCGCCTGGCCCGGCGCGTCTTCGCGGCCAGGTCCGGTCCGCGGATGTCCAGCCGCTCTTCCATCAGCCTGGCCAATGTCTCGGCCCGGTCCTGCAGGTCCATGGGTTCCCCTTCCGACGCGCAGGATACGGGAAAGGTCTTTCCGCCTCAACGCCTTGGCGCTATGGGTGAGCCATGCTTGCGATGCAGACATTCGGTGACGACACCGCCCGCCCGCCGATCCTGATCGTCCACGGCCTTTTCGGGTCCGGGCGCAACTGGGGCGTGATCGCCAAGCGCCTGTCGGACAGCCGGCGTGTGGTCACGGTGGACATGCGCAACCACGGCGACAGCCCACGCGCAGACGACCAATCCTACGCGGCGATGGCCGAGGACCTGGCCGAGGTCATCGAAGAGATCGGCGGGCCCGCCGACGTGATCGGGCACTCGATGGGCGGCAAGGCCGCGATGGTGCTGGCGCTCGACCGCCCGGCGCTGGTCAACCGCCTGATTGTGGCCGATATCGCGCCTGTGGACTACGGACACAGCCAGCTGCCGCTGATCGAGGCGATGCAGGGGCTGGACCTGTCCGGGGTCGAGACGCGGAGCGACGCGGACCAGGCCCTGGCCGCGGCGATCCCGGAGACGCCGGTGCGCGCGTTCCTTCTTCAGTCGCTCGACGTCCGTGAGAAACGCTGGAAGCTGAACCTCGACGTGCTGGCGCGGGACATGGAAAAGGTCACGGGTTTTCCCGAGGTCGAGGGGACGTTCGAGGGTCCCACGCTCTTCCTTGCCGGCGCAGAGAGCGACTACGTCCAGCCCGGGCACCGGTCGCGCATCAAGGCGCTGTTTCCCAATGCACAGCAGGCCAAGATCCCCGGGGCGGGCCATTGGCTTCACGCCGAGAAGCCCCGGGAGTTCGAGGCGGCCGCGCGCGCGTTCCTCGAGGCGTGAGGCTCACTCGGGCCGGGCGCGGTCCGGTTCGATCCCGCCGCGCCGCCCCATCCAGCGCGCCACCAGCCAGACGAGGAGCGCCCAGGCGGCGCCCAACGCCCAGCCGGCCAGCACGTCCGAGGGCCAGTGGACGCCAAGATAGACGCGGCTCAGTCCCACCGATATGGCCAGCAGCGCGGCCACCACGACGAAGAACGCCCGGATCGGCCAGGCGGGTTCCTGGCGCGCCAGCATCACCGCGAGCGTGAGGTAGGTGACCGCCGCCATCATCGAATGGCCCGAGGGAAACGACGCGCTCGTCACGTCCACCCCGTGCGGGACGAGATCGGGGCGCGGGCGCGCGAAGCCGGCCTTGGCGATGCGTGACAGCACCTGCCCGCCCAGCACCGCGACAGCGAGAAACAGGGCCGAGGCCCGCTGGCGGCGCAGCACCAGGTAGACCATCGCGCTGATCGTCACGAGGGTGAGCACCGTGATCCCGCCCAGCGCCGTGATGTCGCGCATCACGATTTCCAGGTGCGGGCCGCCGATCGGGCGCGCCGGATCGCCCGCGCGGCGCAGCGCCATGAGGAGGGTTTCGTCGAAGACATGGAGGTCGCCTTCCAGCATTTCCGCGGCCAGCGCCGCGAAGGCCCAGAGGCCGCCGGCGACGCAGAGCACGGCGAGCAGCGTCACCGTCTCCGCGCGGCGCAGGAGAGCGGTGAGGGTGCGGAGATGTCGTGGCATTGGATGGCTCGGCTCAGGCGCGTCGCGGGGCTTGGGCCCACTCAACGCCCGGACGCGCGGCAGGGTTCACTGCCGCGCGGGTCCCGTCAGTGGGTCCAGACCTGCCGACGGTTGGTGGCGAAGTTGTCGCCGTAACCGCCGGGGCGGATGTTGGGCTTGCGCTTGTGCGGCTCCATCACCACGGCGTCGATCCCGTGCTCCTCGGCATAGGCGAGCGCGGCCTCTTTCGTGGCGAAGCGGATGCGCACCTGGCTCTGGGTGTCCGACGAGCTGGTCCAGCCCATCAGCGGGTCGATCTCACGCTTTTCGTCGGGCGCGAAGTCCAGGATCCATTGCTTGGTCTTCGCCTGACCCGAGGTCATGGCGTTGCGAGCCGGTTTGTAGATGCGAGCACGCATGGCGAACCTCCAGTTGATCGCGTGGTTTATCGGGAAAAACCGGGGCTTTCGCAAGTGAAAAGCAAGTGAGGCGGGGGGAGAGGTGACTGCCGGCCCCGGCGAGGGAGCGAGGGGTGGGTGGGTGATCGCCGGGGCCGGCAGCCGGTCTGCTGCTTGCCCTGTCACGCTAGCCGCAGGCACCGGGAGGCGGCAAGAACAAATTGCACGTTATGCGATAGTTTCTTTAGGATACTCTCGTTTAAGTAGAAACCCTTTGTTAACCATTCGCCGGTATCGGCCCCGCCCCTCTCGTCACCGGCAGCCGGGGACGCATCGCCGCGGATCGTTGCCCCTTGAAATGGACCAAAAAGCGAACAAGGTAGAGCGCGAAGGAGTCCCCCATGCCCGACAGCCCGCTCACCTCGCCGACCACCGCCCCCACCGCGAAGCCCAAGCTCGAGGGTGGCATCCGCTTTCGGATGAACACCGAGTTCGACCCGGCGGGCGACCAGCCAAAGGCGATCGCGGAGCTTGCCCAGGGCGTGAACGACGGCGAGCAGGACCAGGTGCTTCTGGGCGCGACGGGGACCGGCAAGACCTACACGATGGCCAAGATCATCGAGGAGACGCAGCGCCCCGCCATCATCCTCGCCCCGAACAAGACGCTGGCGGCGCAGCTCTACGGCGAGTTCAAGGGCTTCTTCCCCGACAACGCGGTCGAGTACTTCGTCTCCTACTACGATTACTACCAGCCGGAGGCCTACGTCCCGCGCACGGACACCTTCATCGAGAAGGAAAGCCAGATCAACGAACAGATCGACCGGATGCGCCACTCGGCCACCCGGGCGCTCTTGGAGCGCGACGACGTGATCATCGTCGCCTCTGTTTCGTGCATCTACGGTATCGGGTCGCCCGAGACCTACACGGCGATGACGCAGGACATCACCGTGGGCGAGGAATACGACCAGCGCGCGATCATGAAGGATCTCGTGGCCCAGCAATACCGGCGCAACGACAATGCCTTCGCGCGCGGCAGTTTCCGGGTGCGGGGCGATTCACTCGAGATCTGGCCCTCGCACCTCGAGGATCGCGGCTGGCGGCTGTCGTTCTTCGGCGAGGAGCTGGAAAGCATCACCGAGTTCGACACGCTCACCGGGGCCAAGACCGATACGCTGGAGAAGGTCCGGGTCTATGCCAATTCGCACTACGTGACGCCCACGCCAACGCTCCGGCAGGCGATCGAGGGGATCAAGAAGGAACTGGGCCTGCGGCTGGCCGAGTTCGAGAAGGAGGGCAAGCTGCTGGAGGCCCAGCGGCTCGAGCAGCGCACGCGCTTCGACCTGGAGATGCTGGAGGCCTCGGGCTTCTGCAACGGGATCGAAAACTACTCGCGCTACCTCACGGGCCGCAACCCGGGCGAGCCGCCCCCCACCCTCTTCGAATACATCCCCGACAACGCCATCGTCTTCGCGGACGAAAGCCACGTCTCCGTCCCCCAGATCGGCGGCATGTATCGCGGCGACTACCGGCGCAAGTTCACGCTCGCCGAGCACGGGTTCCGCCTGCCGTCGTGCATGGACAACCGCCCGCTCAAGTTCGAGGAATGGGACGCGATGCGCCCGCAATCCGTCTTCGTCTCGGCCACCCCGGGCAACTGGGAACTGGAGCGGACCGGCGGCGTCTTCACCGAACAGGTCATCCGCCCCACCGGGCTTCTCGATCCGCAGGTCGAGATCCGGCCGGTGGAGATGCAGGTCGACGACCTGCTCGACGAGGTGCGCCGGGTGGCCGACGCGGGCTACCGCACCCTGGTCACGACGCTGACCAAACGGATGGCCGAGGACCTGACCGAGTACATGCACGAACAGGGCATCCGCGTGCGCTACATGCACTCCGACATCGACACGATCGAGCGGATCGAGATCCTGCGCGACCTGCGGCTCGGAGCATTCGACGTGCTGATCGGCATCAACCTTCTGCGCGAGGGGCTCGACATCCCCGAATGCGGGCTGGTGGCGATCCTCGATGCCGACAAGGAGGGCTTCCTGCGCTCGGAAACCTCGCTCATCCAGACCATCGGACGCGCCGCGCGCAACGCCGATGGCCGCGTCATCATGTACGCCGACCGCATCACCGGCTCGATGCAGCGCGCGCTGGACGAGACCGAGCGGCGGCGCGAGAAGCAGATCGCCTACAACGAGGAACACGGCATCACGCCGGCGACGGTGCGCAAGAACGTCGAGGACGTGCTGGCCGGGCTCTACGCGGGCGACGTGGACATGAACCGCGTCACGGCCACGGTCGACAAGGTCGGCGTCGGCCAGAACCTCCAGGCCCACCTCGAGGGGCTGAAGGAGGACATGCGCAAGGCCGCCGAGAACCTCGAGTTCGAGGAAGCCGCGCGCCTGCGCGACGAGATCAAGCGCCTCGAAGCGGTCGACCTGGCCGTGGCCGACGACCCGATGGCCCGCCAGCAGGCGGTCGAGAAGGTCAGCGCCGAGGCGACGAAGGGCCGGTCGACGGCGGGCAAGCCGGGGCAGCGGGCTGGACGCAGGAAGGGACGGTGATCGTCGAGTGGGTGCCAACCCACCACTCCGGCGCCACGCGGCGGGCTCGCGCGCCACTGCTGCGGTGCAGGGACGCCCCCGACCGGCCTTAAAAACACCGCATTCGCGTGCACATTGTCCGGAATTGTTAACGATGACGGACTTGCAACCATGCTACGTTTCACCGCCCTTCTCGTTCTCCTGCCACTCGCGGCCTATGCGGACCCGACCGAGCTGTGCCTCGACATGGGCAACACCGCCGCGCAGTGCGAATGCGCGACGACCGAGCTCAACAGCAACATCACGCTGGACGAACGCGGCACCTACACCGAGATCAGCGACGCCTTCCTCGCCGCCCGGGCCACCGGGGCGACGATCGCGGAGTCCTGGGAAACCGCCTTCACGCAGGTCGCCGGGCAGTCCGGGACCACGGCGGAAGACCTTATGATGAACCTCAACGCCGTCGGCCAGAAGCACGAAACCGCGATCACCTCGTGCAGCTGACCACAGGCCGGCGTCGTTTCGCCGGCCCGGCCCGCAACGCGACCACGCGGCACGCGCCCACTGGACAGCATCCCGGGCGCGCCGCATGATCGGGGCATGAAACCACTTCTCGCCCTCGTCGCCGCCGCGCTGCTTCTCACCGCCTGCACCGAGCAGGACATGTGCGTCTATCGCAATACGGCCGAGTTGCGCGCGACCGAAAGCCGGATCAATGAGCTCGAGGGCAACATCGCCCGCGGCTACGCGATCCACCGCACGACCGAGCCATACACCTTCACGGGCGTGTGCCGGGACAAGGACGGCAAGCCGTTCGAATGTACCCGCACCGAGTTCCGCGAGGTCGAGCGCCCGGTCGCCATCGACGTGGCCGACCAGCGCCGCCAGCTTCGGGCGCTCAAGGTGAAGCTTCCCGAGCTCGAGCGCGAAGCGGCCGCCGCACGGGCGCAATGCGCACAACTCTACCCGGAGTGACCGCCATCGTGCTGGGCGCGGCCGTCTGGCCGGGCGCCACGCCCTCGCCCGCGCTCAGGCGCCGGGCCGAGGTCGCCGCGCAACTTTATTGCGATGGGCTTGTCAAGGTAATCATAACCACCGGGGGTGTCGGGGATCACCCGCCCAGCGAAGCCGCCGTCACCGCCCGTGTTCTGACCGACCTGGGCGTGCCCGAGAGCGCCATCCGGTGCGAGGACCGGTCCCACTCCACAATGGAAAATCTCGTTCATTCCCGGGCATTTCTGGCGGACGGCGCCCCCGTCGTGATCGTGACCGACCGCTGGCACCTGCCCCGTGCGAAGCTCGTCGCGCGCCGTCTCGGGCTGGTCGCGACGGGCGCGGCGCCAAGCCTGCGCGGTAGCCACCCAGGCCGAATCACTCGGGCCGTTCTGAGGGAGCTTCCGGCCCTCCTCTGGTACGCAATCAGACCTTTTCCGGGCACTGCTGGGGCAATTCGCCGCCAAAATTGCGGCAAAAGGTAAGGTTTTCCTTACCGTTTCGCGCGGGCGCGCGCCTTGCGCGGTTACATGGCCAGCGTAGACTGATGGGGCTGTCCATTCACACGTTAGACCATGACCGATATTCGCCCCGCAGACCATGCCCAACGCGACGCCCGAGCCTTTTTCAGGCTGCGGATTGCCTTCGGCGTGATCGGCCTCGCGCTACCGATCGTTCTGGCCGTCGCGGGGCTCGTGGCCGACGGTGAGGTTCAGCCGACGATATCGGATTTCTTCCACACGACGCAACGCGATATCCTTGTCGGCGGGCTTGTGGCGATCGGCGTGTTCCTGGCCGTCCACCGGGGCATCCGCCCCTACCCGGGCCGCTGGATTTCGCCCGACCTGCTGGCGCTTCTCGCGGGCCTCGCGGCGATCGGCGTGGCCTTCTTCCCGAACGAGAGCGACACGGTCGCGACCTTCAGCCAGCGCGCCCTCGGGCTCGAGGTTTCGCCGGCGTTCCACTACGCCTCGGCCTGCATGCTCTACCTGATGATGTCGCTGACCTGCTTCCTCGTCTACGCGCCGGATGCGCGGGGGTGGGAGCGCAAGGTCTACCTCGTCGCGGGCGCCGTCATCTGGACCACCGGATGGAACGTGATGATCCTGTCGACCATCAAGAATTCCGGCGACGGCGCGCTCGCCATGTTCATCCAGAACCACAACATCGTCTACTGGGACGAAAGCCTGGGCGTCTGGGCGTTCTCCGGCTCCTGGATTCTCAAGGCCGTGCTGGAGAACCGCCGCGAAGTGGCCCGCCTGGCCGCGCTGCGCCGCCGCAACCTGGGCCAGGGCCACCCGGCCCGCGCCGAGGGCGGTGCACCCGTCGGCCCGCGTCCCACCACGCTCGACAAGATGGCGCGCTGGCTGCGAGGAGGCCGTGCAGCCCGCCAGTGGTCCCCGGCCCCCGCCGGCGGCACCCCGAGCTTCGCCCGCCAGGTCCCGACGCCGCCGACGATCCGCGCCGGGCAGCGCACCCGCCGCGACGGCCGCGCCCAGCCCGCGCCGAGCCCCGCCAAGCGGGCCCAACCGCGCCGGCGCGCAAGCTGACCCTCAGAACGTCGCGACCACGTCGTACATCACCGGTTCGAAGCTGCGGCACAGGTCGTTGATCACGCGGTTGCGCTTGCGCATCTCGTCCGAGCGCAGCATCGCCTGGAAATCCTCGCGCCGCGTCCATTGCGAGTAGTTCGCGATCCGCGTCTGGGCGTCGTTCACGTGCAGGCGCGCCGAGATGAACCCCGGCTGTTTCGAGATGTACGTGTCGTAGGCATCGGTCAGCAGATCGAGCAGATCCTGGCAGGTGCCCGGCGTCGTCTCGAAGGTGGTCAGGACCGTCTGGCGGTCGCTTTGCGTCTCGTGTGTGGACATTGGCTCCTCCTGCAGTCAGGACAAGCCTAGCACCGCGCGGTCACACCGCAAGCTCAGTCGAGCAGCTCTTTGAGCAGGTACTTGATCCGCGCCGAGGTGGAATACTTCTGCTTGTAGCGCTTCGCTTTCTTCTTGCCGGACTTGCGGGGGTGATCGTCGTCCCACTGGCGCGGTGCGGCATGGCGCGGCGCGGGCGCGGCACGGCGGGCCGTGGGCATCCGTCGGGGCGCGGGGTCCGGCTCCGGCTGGATGACGGGCGCGCGCACCGCCTCCATCAGATGCTCGAGTTCACCCCGATCGAGCCAGACGCCGCCGCAGACCTCGCAGCGGTCCAGCACGATGCCATGGCGGGCGACGTGTTCCATCTCTCGGGCGCAGTTGGGACAGATCATCAGGCATACCTCCGCCCTTGGATATGCGCACGAAAACGGCGGGCCGCAATGGGCCCGCCGCAGCATTGACGGTCTGTCGCGTGGAAGCGTCAGCGCACCACGTGGACCGAGCAGGAGGCGTGGCGCACGACGCGCGCGGCCGTGCTGCCCAGGAAGTAATCCTGCACGCCCGGGCGGTGGGAGGCGACCACGATGCAGTCGATACCGTTGCTGGCCGCGTAGTCGACGATCGACTGGGCCGCGTGGCCCTCGACCACCTTCACGTCCACGCCGATCTCGTCCTTGATCTTGTCGGTGAGCGAGTCTTCGATCTCGTGCAGGTTCTTGGCCATCTGGCCTTCCGGCAGGTACTGCGCCACGTAGGACGGGATTTCCTCGACCACGTGCAGCGCCGTGATCTTGGCGCCCTCTTCCGAGATAGCGTGCGCGATTTCCAGCGCGGTCTTTGAATCCCGGGCTTCGTCGAAGGCGATGGGGACGAGAATATTCTTGTACATGGGTCAGCGCTCCAATTGTCGTTGATCCTGAATAGGGCCGCGCGCGGGCGCGCGGCCATGACATAGGTCAAACTGCCGCAGGTCGGTATCCTACCAGATTTCCGTGATTTTTTCGCCTCCGAAAACGAAGACCGCCCGCGGCGGGGCCACGGGCGGTCGGATCATCCGGGGATCGGCAATGCCGTCAGAACGGCAGGCCGACGTAGTTCTCCGCAAGCGACGTGCGCGCGGCTTCGGAGGAGAGGAAGTATTCCAGCTCGATCTCCTGCAGGCGCTGGTCGAACGGATCCTCGTTTGGGAACTGGTGCAGCATCGAGGTCATCCACCAGCTGAACCGCTGGGCCTTCCAGACCCGGCGCAGCGCGGTTTCCGAGTAGCTGTCGAGCCCCGAGGCATCCCCTTCCGCGTAATAGGCCACCATCGCGTGGTAGAGGTAGTAGATGTCGGACGCAGCCGAGTTCAGCCCCTTGGCCCCGGTCGGCGGCACGATATGCGCCGCGTCGCCCGCGAGGAACAGGTTGCCGTAGCGCATCGGCTCGCAGACGAAGGAACGCAGCGGCGCGATCGACTTCTCGATCGACGGACCCGTTTCCAGCCGCGCGGCCACGTCTTCGGGCAGGCGCGCCTTGAGCTCGTCCCAGAAGCGCTCGTCCGACCAGTCCTCGACCGTGTCCTCGAGCGGCACCTGCACGTAGTAGCGGCTCAGAACCCGGCTGCGCAGCGAACACAGGGCGAAGCCCCGCTCGGAGCGGGCATAGATCAACTCGTCATGCACCGGCTTGGTCTCCGACAGGATGCCCAGCCAGCCGAACGGGTAGACCTTCTCGTACTCGCGGATCTCGCTTTCCGGGATCGACTTGCGGCTCACGCCGTGGAAGCCGTCGGCCCCGATGATGAAGTCGCAGTCGACGCGGTATTCCTCGCCGTCCTTGGTGTAGGTCAGGTAGGGCGCGTCGGTCGTGATGTCGTGCGGCTGCACGTCCTCGGCCTCGTGGATGACCTTGCCGTTTCGTGCATCGCGCGCCTCGTAGAGGTCGCGGGTCAGCTCGGTCTGGCCATAGACCATGACGGTGTCGCCACCGGTCAGCTTTTCCAGGTCGATGCGGTGCAGCACGCCGTTGTCGGAAATGCACACACCCTCGTGGATTTCGCCTTCGCGATCCATGCGCTCGCCGACGCCGGCCTCGCGCATCAGGTCGGTGAAGCCCTGCTCCAGCACGCCCGCGCGAATGCGGCTCAGCACGTAATCGCGGCTCTTTCGCTCCAGCACGACGCTGTCGATGCCCTTGAGGTCGAGCAGCTGGCTCAGCATCAGGCCCGAGGGACCGCCGCCGATGATGCCGACCTGTGTCTTGATGGTGTTCGCCATGTTTCTCCTCCAATGCTGGCGGGACATTGCCCCGCGCGCGCGCGCTTTTGAATGGACCCAACGCGCCGAAACATGTACGGATCGAACATGCGCGAGATCGAGACCTTCAACCTGTTCGGCGAGTATGCCGACCTGCCCGACGTCGTCCATTGCGAGACGATCGAAGTGCGCTCGGCCTTGCATGACTGGGAATTGACGCCGCACCGCCACGGTCGGCTGCACCAGTTCCTAATGATCGACCGCGGCCGTGCGCGCGCCGAATTCGACGGGCGCGACGTGGACCTATCGGACGGAACGGTGGCGAATGTTCCCACCGGGTGCGTCCACAGCTACAGCTTCGAGCCGGGCACGCAGGGTTGGGTCGTCACGGTGGCGAGCGAAGTGCTCGACGAATGGCTCGCCGACGGCGAGGGCCTGCGCCCGGTCCTCGCACGCGCAGCGCGGATCGACGGGTCGGACGAGATCCGGGGGGCCTTCGTCGCGATCTTCGAGGACTTCCTCGCCCACCGTTTCGCCCGCGCCCATGTCCTGCGCGCGCGCATCGCGCTTCTCGCGGGGCTCGTCGCACGCGACATCGCGGAAACGGGCGACGACGTGGCCACGCCGGATTCCACCCTCCAGCGCCGGTTCGAGGCGCTCGTGACCCAGCATTACACCGACCACCTGCCGGTGGCGGAATACGCCCGCCGGCTTGCCGTCAGCCCCACGCATCTCAGCCGCGTCATGCGCCAGGCCACCGGGCGCCCCGCCTCGGCCGCGATCGAGGATCACATCATCCGCGAGGCGCGGCGCAACCTCGTCTATTCCAACCTCACGATCGCAGAAATCGCCTATGCGCTCGGTTACCAGGACCCGGCCTATTTCAGCCGCGTCTTCTCACGCGCGACCGGGCAGAGCCCCCGCGCCTTCCGCCAGAAGGTCGGCTCCACCTGAGCCTCACCGAAATGTCAGCCACGTCAGGATTGCCGCCCTCAAGACGCGAACATAGGGTGAACAGATGGCACGGCTCACCCTCGACCAGAAGCTCGCGATCCTCTCGGACGCCGCGAAATACGACGCCTCCTGCGCTTCGAGCGGCGGGCAGAGACGCGACTCCCGCGACGGCACCGGGATTGGGTCGACCACCGGCTCGGGCATCTGCCACGCCTACGCCCCGGACGGGCGCTGCATCAGCCTGCTCAAGATCCTGATGACGAACTTCTGCATCTACGACTGCGCCTATTGCGTGAACCGGGTGTCCTCGAACGTCACCCGCGCGCGCTTCACGCCGGAAGAGGTCGTGACCCTCACGCTCGAATTCTATCGCCGCAACTACATCGAGGGGCTGTTCCTCTCCTCCGGCATCATCCGCACGCCGGACGACACGATGGCCGACATGGTCCGGATCGCCCGCATGCTGCGGGAGGAACACGGCTTCCGCGGCTACATCCACCTCAAGACCATCCCCGACGCCTCCCCCGAGCTTCTCGACGAGGCGGGGCGTTACGCCGATCGGCTGTCGATCAACGTGGAACTGCCCACCGACGCCGCGGTCAGGTCCTACGCGCCCGAGAAATCCCCCGCCCGCATCCGCAAGGCGATGGCCGACGTGCGCCTGCGCAAGGAGGCGGCAGGCGACAAGACACACACCGGCCGCCGCGCGCCGCGCTTCGCCCCAGCCGGGCAGTCGACGCAGATGATCGTGGGCGCGGACGGGGCCAACGACGCCACGATCCTGAAAAGCTCCACCCGGCTCTATTCCAGCTACAAGCTCAAGCGCGTCTACTACTCCGCCTTCTCGCCGATCCCCGACAGCTCGGCCGCCCTGCCGCTGGTGCAGCCGCCGCTCCTGCGCGAACACCGGCTCTACCAGGCCGACTGGCTGATGCGTTTCTACGGCTTCGACGTGGGCGAGATCACCGCGAACCGCCCGGACGGCAACCTCGATCTGGGCAAGGACCCGAAGCTCGCCTGGGCGCTCGCCAACCGCCACCTCTTTCCGGTCGATATCAACCGGGCCGACCGCGAAACGCTGCTGCGTGTGCCCGGCATCGGGACCCGGACGGTGGGACGCATCCTGAAGGCGCGCCGCCATCGCACGCTGCGCTACGAGGATCTCGTGCGCATGGGCGCGAACCTGAAGAACGCGCGCCCCTTCCTCACCGCGCTGGACTGGCGGCCCCGGAACCTCGACGCGGCCGACCTCGAGGCCCGCTTCGCGCCGCAGCCAGAGCAGCTGTCGCTCTTCTGATGCTGCGTGTGACGCTCCCCCGGATCGGCACGTACGAAGCCTGGCGCGACCATGCCCGCGCCTTCCTGGCCGAGGGCATGCGGCCGGAGAACATCCTGTGGCATCGCGGCGGGTCCGAAGATGACCTTTTCGCCCAGGCCGCCCCGCCCCCGCGCACCGTCCCGCGCATCACGGTCCCGAAGGATTTCGTCGCCCTCGCGCGCCTTGCCATCCATCATGGCGACCCGGAACGCTTCACCCGGCTCTACGCGCTTCTCTGTGCGGTGGACACCGACCGCCGCCTGCTGGACGACCGGGGCGACACGCGCGTGGCGCAGCTGAACCGGCTCGCGAAAGAGGTCGGGCGCGACCGCCACAAGATGCATGCCTTCGTGCGCTTCCGCGACCTGGGCGCCGAAGGGCCGCGCTGCCGTTTCGCCGCCTGGTTCGAACCCTCGCACCCGATCCTGGAACTGGCCGCCCCCTTTTTCGCCAAGCGTTTCGGCGACATGGACTGGTCGATCTTCACGCCCGACATGACGGCGCATTTCGAGGACGGAGACCTCACCTACACCGACCCGGCCCCGCGCCCCGATCTGCCCGAGGACGCCGCCGAAGACCTCTGGCGCACCTATTTCCGCTCGATCTTCAACCCGGCGCGACTGAAGCCCAAGGCCATGCAGGCGGAAATGCCCCGCAAATACTGGCACAACATGCCGGAGGCGGCGCTGATCCCCGACCTCATCGCCACCGCCCAGTCCCGCGCCCGCGAGATGGCGGAGGCCGCGCCAACCCTCGCCCCGCCCCGCGCCGGCAAGGTGGCCGCCCGCGTGGCCCGGGCGCAGGAGGCGCTCACCGCCTCGCAGGATCGCATCCATGCCGCCCTCGACGCCTGCACCCACTGCCCGCTCCACGCCAACGCCACCCAGGCCGTCCCCGGCGAGGGGCCGGTGGGCGCGCCCCTCATGTTCGTGGGCGGACAGCCGGGCGACCGCGAAGACCTCGAAGGCCGCCCCTTCGTGGGACCGGCAGGCCAACTTTTCGACCGCGCGCTCGCCACCGCGGGGATCGCGCGCGACACGGCCTATGTCACCAATGCTGTGAAACATTTCAAATTCACCCCGCGCGGCAAGCGCCGGCTTCGCCAGGCGCCGAACGCCGGGGAGATCGCCCATTGTCGCTGGTGGCTCGACCTCGAACGCGAACGGGTGCGCCCGGACGTCGTGGTGGCCCTTGGCGCCACCGCGCTCGAAAGCCTCACGGGCGACCGCCGCAACCTTCTCGGTCGCCGCGGCCGGTTCGAGGAAACCTGCGACGGCGCACCGCTCTTCGTCACGATCCACCCGAGCTTCATCCTGCGCCTGCCCGACCCGGTCCGCAAAGCCGAGGAAGAGGCCCGCTTCATCGACGACCTGCGCCGGCTGCGCCCCCACGCCGCGGCATGAAAGAAGGGACGCGAGTTTTCCCCGCGTCCCCTTCTCTGTTTCGTAAATACCTCGGGAGGTCCGGAGGGCCGGCCCTCCGGAGGCGGCGCAGCCGCCTTCCCCCTTCTCGTCACGCCGCGCATTCCAGCAGCAGCGTGCCCGCGGCCGTGTTCGAGATCGGGATATGGTAGTTGCGCGTGATCTCGGTCACGTCGTCGCCCAGCGCACCGCGCATCATCATCCACATCAGGAACTCGGTGCCCTGCGCGCCCGCCTTCTCGACCAGCTCCATCCGGGAGATCTTGGTCAGCTCTTCCGGATTGGAGACGATGTTCTCGAGGCAGTACTGGTCGAACTCCTTGTTGATGAAGCCCGCGCGCTCCCCGTCGAGCTGGTGGCTTAGCCCGCCGGTCCCCAGGATCACGATCTTCGCATCTTCCGGGAAGGAGCGCAGCGCGCGGCCCAACGCCTTGCCGAAGTCCAGCGCCCGCGCCAGCGTCGGGATCGGGTGCTGCACGGTGTTGGCCGAAATCGGAACCGTCTTCGGCATGTCCGGGTGGTGCGGCGCACCGGGCCAGAAGAGCTGCATGGGCACGACGAAGCCGTGATCCACCGCCAGCTCCTGGCAGGTTGTCAGGTCGAAATGATCCGCGACCATCGACTCGGCGATGTGCCAGCTCAGCTCCGGCGCGCCGGGGAACGGATCGAGCGCGGGCAGGCCCCAGCCCTCGTCCTCGTTGCGATACTCGTTCGCGCAACCGATCGCGAAGGTCGGCATCCGGTCGAGGAAGAAACCGAGCCCGTGGTCGTTGTAGATGTTGATGCAGTAGTCCGGCTTGTGCTCCCGGATCCACTCGTGAACCTTCGGATAGCCGTCGAAGAAGGGCTTCCAGTAGGGATCGTCGTAGAGTTCCTTCTGGATCGCGTTGCCGACCGCCGGAATGTGGGACGTGGTGATCCCGCCAAGAATTGTTGCCATGTGGATGTCCTCCCTTACGCCTGGCTCGCCAGGTATGCCTTGAATTCCTCGGTGGTCTTGCCGGTCTGCAGGCCGCCCACGTCCTGCACCGAAAGCCCGAAGATCCCGGCGAACTTCGCGAGGTAATAGATGTTGCCGCCTTCTGCGATCAGGCCCAGCACGTCGCGCTTGCGGATCGCTTCCTTCTGCGCCTCGGTCAGACCGTATTTCTCCATCCAGCCTTCCTCGTCCGCCTTGAAGGCTTCGCGGTTCTCGGCCTTGTTGAAGCCGTAGCACATCTTGTTCAGCGCATAGCCCTTCATGGCCATCTTGCCGTCGAAGATCGTCGTGCCCGGAATGTCGATGTGATAGTCGTAGCCCGGCATATCATGCATGGCCGTTCCTCCTTCGTATGATCTGAGCCTGTGTGCCACGTCGCCGGATGCATACATTTGACCTGAATCAAGTCACGGCGCCAAAGACGGTCATTGAATGGAAAAAACGAAAATCTTATGGGCCATAGCCTTCATGGCCTGACCCAAACGGGCGCCGCGACCCCGCGAGACAAGATTTGGCCGGGTCACCGCTTCCGGTGCCCGGCCAACATCCTACCGCTAAATGCATACATGGCGGCGACTTGGCCGCGCGCGCGCCCCCGCTCAGCGCGCCCAGTAGAGCCGCATCGGGTTGTCGACAAGGAGCTTGCGCTGCGCCTCCTCGGTCGGCGCGATCCGGGGAATGAAATCCACCAGGTTGCCGTCGTCGGGCATGTGGCTTTTCATGTTCGGGTGCGGCCAGTCCGTGCCCCAGAGCACCCGGTCGGGGAACCGCTCCACGACGGCGCGCGCGAAGGGCACCACGTCGTCGTAAACCGGCGGCCCCTGCACGGACAGCCGTTCGGGGCAGGTCACTTTCGACCAGATGTTGTCGTTGCGCGCCATCAGGTCGAGGAAACGCTGGAAGTCGGGGTGATCCACGCCCTTCTCCACGTCGGGGCGCCCCATGTGGTCGACCACGATGATCCCCGGCAGGCTTTCGAGGAAGGGCTCCAGCTCTTCCAGGTCGGCCGCCTCGAAATAGACCACGATCGACCAGCCGAATTCCTGGATGCGCTCGGCCACTTCCATGAAATGCTCGCGCGGCGTCGCGTCGACCAGGCGTTTGACGAAGTTGAAACGCACCCCGCGCACCCCGGCCGCGTCGAGTTCGGCAAGCTCCTCGCGCGTGATGTCGTGGCGCACGCTCGCCACGCCCCGCGCCAGGTCCCCGGCCGCCCGGCAGGCATCGGCCATCGCCCGGTTGTCCTTGCCGTGGCAGGTCGCCTGCACGATCACGTTGCGCGTGAAGCCCAGGTAATCGCGCAGCTCGAACAGCTTGTCCTTGCCCGCGTTGCAGGGCGTGTACTTGCGCTCGGGCGCGAAGGGAAACTCGGGGCTCGGCCCGAACACGTGGCAATGCGCGTCCACCGCGCCCTCGGGAAGCGTGAAGTCCGGCTTCTTCGGGTTCGGGTGGAAATCCAGCCAGTCGGGGTCTTTCACTTGCACGTCGTCGGTCATCTCAATCTCCAAACACTTCGCCGTCCATCAGCTTGCGCGCGGTGCGCAGGATGGCGGCCGAAACGGGGGTCCCCGCCTCGTCCAGTTTCGCGATCACGGTCATCTCGCCCGTGGGATGTTCGATGGAAAGGCTCCTCTCGGCGCCCTCCCCGGTCTCGGCCAGCGCGTTCGCGGGGCTTCCTTCGAGCAGGCAGGCCGTCGCCACGCTCACCGCGCCCAGCACGCCGATCGTCTTGTGGCAGCGATGCGGGATGAAGGTGCGCGTGTTCACCGCACCGCCCGCCTTGGGCGCCGTGACCATCGTCATCTTGGGCACCGATTTCTCGGTCACGTCGCCCAGGTTCATCATCGGCCCGCAGGCCAGCCGGATCGCCTCCAGCTTGGCGCGCAGCGTCTCGTCGGCTTCGAGCGCTTCCGGCGTCTCGTCCCCGGTGATGCCAAGATCGGCGCCCCGCATCACGACCACGGGCATCCCGTTGTCGATCATCGTGACCTCGACGCCCTCGACCGTGTCGACCACGTTCCCGGTGGGCAGCAGCGCGCCGCAGGAGGACCCGGCGGTGTCCTTGAACTCGAGCGGGATCGGCGCGGCCGTCCCCGGCACCCCGTCGATGGCCGCCGCACCGGCGTAGCTCACCACACCGCCCGGCGTCTTCACGTCCGCCACGGCCACCTGCCCGGTGTTCTCCATGTAGATCGACACCTTGGTCTCGTCGCCGGTGGCGGGGATCAGCCCGCGCTCGATCGCGAAGGGGCCGACACCGGCCAGCATGTTGCCGCAGTTCTGCTTGTCCGTGACGATGGGCTGATCGACGAAGACCTGCAAGAAGAGGTAATCCACGTCCACGCCCTCGCGCTCGGATTTCCTCACGACCGCCACCTTCGAGGTCAGCGGATCGGTCCCGCCCATACCGTCGATCTGGCGGACATCCGGGCTGCCCATCACGCGCAGGAGAAACGCATCCCGCGCCGCCTCGTCATCGGGCAGATCCTCGGCCAGGAAAAACCCGCCCTTCGAGGTCCCGCCCCGCATCCACATGCAGCGTACACCGTCACTCACGGCGATCCTCCTTCATCGTTCCGGAAATACTTCGGGGAGGTCTGGAGGGGCAGCGCCCCTCCAGCGGGTCGCCCCGGCGCAGCCGGGGCGACATTCCTCAGACGTATTTCAGGCCCTTTTCCTCGAGCCGCGGCCGCATCCCGTAGATGTCGAGCCCCAGCTCGCCCGCCTCGAACTTCGCGCGCTTGGCGGCCTCGTTCGCCTCGCGGTCCTGCGCCTTCCTGAGCACCTCCGCGGCCTCCTCGCGCCGCACGCAGACCACGCCGTCGTCGTCGGCCACGATCACGTCGCCGGGATTGACCAGCTCGTCGGCGCAGACGACCGGCACGTTCACCGATCCCAGCGTCTCCTTGATCGTGCCCTGGGCGCCGATGGCCTTGGACCAGACCGGGAAGTTCATCTCGGTCAGGTCCTTCACGTCGCGCACGCCGGCGTCGATGATCAGCCCCCGGCAACCGCGCGCCTGCGCCGACGTCGCCAGGAGGTCGCCGAAGTAGCCCGCGTCCGACGGGCTGATCGTGCCCAGGAGCAGCACGTCGCCGGGCTGCAGCTGCTCGATCGCCACGTGGATCATCCAGTTGTCCATCGGGGGCGCGAGGATCGTGGTCGCCGAGCCTGCGATACGCGCGCCGGGATAGATCGGGCGCATGTAGCTGTTCAGGAGCCCCTTGCGGCCCTGCGCCTCGTGCACCGTGGCCACGCCGCATTCGGCGAGCCCGTCGATCACGGCCTGGTCGGCGCGCTCGATGTTCTGGACGACGACGCCGGTGGTTCCGGGTTGATAGGTCATGCGTCCTCCCCTCAGTCCAGCTCGTCGACGGTGCGCGGGAAGATGGCCTCGAAGCCTTCCGCGTGGGTCGCGGCCTTGCCGCCGGCCTGCCCGCCGGAGTTGCGGCGGAAGTGGTTGCCGCGGTTCTCGGCCACGTTCTCGTAGAAGTGCCACAGGTGCTCCTGGCCCTGCATGCACTGGATCGCGGCCCATTTCTTGTCCCACACGTCCGAGATGTCGAGGAAGATGTTCGGCTTCCAGTTCATCTGCTCGGTCTGGTGCGGCTCGAAGAGGTAGAGCTGAGGCGCGCCCAGCACCTTCTCGCCCGGGTTGTGACCCCAGGCCTGCGCCATCATGCGCGTCTCGAGCGCGAACTGCGTCGTGTTCATGTGGTCGGTGTTGTAGGGGTCCCACTTGGAGTGCGAGAACATGAACTTCGGCTGCACCTTGCGGATCACGTCGACCATCTGGTCCTTGTACTCGCGGGTGAACTCGAGGGGATAGTCGCCCATATCGAAGAATTGAATGTCGTAGACGCCCAGCGCGCTGGCGGCGTTCTCGGCCTCCTTGCGGCGCTCGGTCTTGACCTTCTCCATCGTCATGCCGTCCTGCTTCCACAGCTTCGCGGACTCGCCGCGCTCGCCGAAGGACAGGCAGACGACGGTGACGTCGTAGCCCAGCTTGGCATGTTTCGCGATCGCGCCGCCGGCGCGCCAGACGAAGTCCGCGCTGTGGGCGGAAATGACGAGGGCGGTTTTCTTGTCGGTCATGTCGTGCTCTCTCCCAGGGATCCTGTCGCGTGTCATGCCCCGGCATGCCGGGGGCCATCGCGCACGGAGTAGTGCAAAGCCCGGGGCCAGCGCCATTTGAATCCCGCGTTCACTTCATAAATATTTGCTATAGTCGTATATACGACATCGGCTCGAAGAAAGGGGCAAACCACTGGAATGACGGTTGAATTCCCGAATCTTCGGCATCTGCGTGCCTTCATGGAAGTTGCCGATGCCCACGGCATATCCGCCGCGGCGCACAAGGTTCACCTGAGCCAGCCGGCCGTGACGCAGGCGATCTCCGGCCTCGAGAAGCGCCTCGGGGTGAAGCTGCTCGACCGCCGGCCCGAGGGCATGTTCGCGACCGAGGAAGGCGCCGCGCTCCTGACCCGCGTGCGCCGGATGTTCGACCACCTCGCCCACGGCGCGGCCATCGCGGTGCGCATCGCCCGGCGCGAAGGCAAGCCGGTCGCGGATTTCCACCTGCGCGTGACGGCGGCCCAGCTGCGCGCGCTGATCGCGATCCGCGAGGCCGGGAACTTCTCGCTCGCCGCGCGCACGCTGGGCATTTCGCAGCCATCCATCCACCGCGCCGCGCGTGACCTCGAGCGGCTGGCGGGCATGACGCTCTTTTCGGCCGGCCGGCGCGGGATCGAGCTCACGCCGCAGGCCGAAGCCTTCGCGCGCGCCGTGAAGCTCGCCGAGGCAGAGCTCAAACAGGGGCTCGACGATCTCACCCGCCTTGCCGGCCGCGACAGCACGCGCATCACCGTGGGCACCATGCCGCTGTCGCGCACCCGCATCCTGCCGCAGGCGATCGACGCGCTGCTGGCGGGCTCCTCGGGCGTGCAGATCCGCACCATCGACGCGCCCTATGCCGAGCTTCTGCGCGGCCTGCGCTACGGCGAGATCGACGTGCTGATCGGCGCGCTGCGCGACCCGCTGCCCGTGGACGACGTGGAACAGGCACCGCTCTTCGAGGACCGGCTCGCGGTGGTGGCCGGGCCCAACCATCCGCTTGCGGGGCGGCGCGGGCTCAGCGTGGCCGACACGCTGGACTACCCGTGGATCGCGCCGCCGAAAGAGACGCCGGGCGGCTCGTACCTGTTCCGGGCGCTGGGCATCGGCGATCTCGACCAGACGCCGGTGCGCATCGTGTCCTCGTCGATGGTGCTGGTGCGCGGCCTGCTGGCGCGTGGCGATTACCTGACGATCCTGTCACCCCACCAGGCAGCCGTCGAAATCCATCACGGCGACATGGTCCTGCTCGACGTGGACTTGCCCGACAGCACGCGGGTGATCGGCCTGACCACGCGCGCGGGCTGGGTTCCGACCCCGACACAGGAGCGGTTCATCACGTTGCTGGAGCAGGCCGCGACCGGCGACGCGACACAGCCCTATGCCCAAATTGAATAACATTTCTGGGCAATGAATTTCCCTTCGCGCCACGTCATTCCTAGATGCATGTATACATGCGAACGGATCAAAACCCCTCCGCGCGCCCCGAGGCGCTCTCGGCCGTGGCCCTTCTGGGTTTCGGCGAGGCTGGCTATGCGCTGGCCGAGGGCTGGCGCAGCGTCGATCCGACGCTGATCCTCACCGCCTACGACATCAAGACCGCGAACCCGGACACGTCCGATGCCGCGGCGATGTGGGACCGCTACGACGCGGCCGACGTGCGCGGGGCCGAAACGATCGGCGCTGCGCTCGCGGAGGCGCGCGCGGTCTTCTCGGTCGTCACCGCCGACCGCGCCCACGACGCGGCCCGCGCGGCCGCGACCGTCATGGCGCCGGGCACGCTCTACCTCGACGCCAATTCCTGCGCGCCGGAGACCAAGCGCGCCTCGGCCCAGGTGATCGAGGCGGCGGGCCTGCGCTACGTCGACACGGCGATCATGTCGCCGATCCGCCCCAAGCTGCACCGCGCGCCGATGCTTCTCTCCGGCCCGCACGCGGCCGCGGCCGCCGAGCTTATGGGAACTCTCGGGATGGACGCGCGCGTTGTCGCGGGAGAGGTCGGCCGCGCCTCGTCGATCAAGATGCTGCGCAGCGTGATGATCAAGGGGATCGAGGCGCTGACGCTGGAATGTCTGCTCGCCGCACGGCAGGCCGGTGTCGACGACGAGGTCATCGCCTCGCTCGACGCCTCGATGCCGGGCTGGGACTGGGGCGCGAAGGCGGCCTATAATATGGAACGCACGACCACCCACGGGCTCCGGCGCGCCGCCGAGATGCGCGAAGTGGCCCGCACGGTGTCCGACCTTGGAGTGCCCGCGCGCATGGCGGCGGCGACCACGGAGTGGCAACACGAGTTGGGATCCCTGGGGCTTCCCCCGGGACCGGAGACTTATCATGACAGGGCGGACGCGATCATCGCAGCCCTGCGCAACGCGAAACTGGAGGAAAGCACATGACCAGGAAGGAAAAGGAATACGACGATATTCCGGGCACCTTCGTCTTCGATGCGGACCGGTCGCGCCAGGGTTACTGGCTCAACCAGTTCTGTATCTCGCTCAGCAAGGAAGAAGGCCGTCAGGCGTTCCGGGACGACCCGGAAGCGCACATGGCCAAGTACAAGATGACGGAAGAGCAGAAACAGGCGATCCGCGATCGTGACTGGAACCGTCTGCTCGAGCTGGGCGGCAACATCTACTACACATCCAAACTCGGCGCTTTCGACGGCATCGTCTTCCAGGACCTTGCCGCCATGATGTCGGGCATGAGCCGTGAAGACTATCGCAAGATGATGGTCGATGGCGGCCGTTCGCCCGAAGGCAACCGATACAAATCCGAATGGGAGAAGAAGTAATGGCCAAGATCACAGCAGGCATCGCGTGCAGCCACGTGCCCGCCATCGGCGTGGCCATGGACCAGCACATCACCGACCAGCCGTATTGGCAGCCGGTCTTCGAAGGCTTCGAATACTCGCGCGAGTGGAACAAGAAGAACAAGCCGGACGTGGTCTTCCTCGTCTACAACGACCACTGCACCGCCTTCGACGCGAGCGTCATCCCGACCTTCGCCCTGGGCTGCGCGGCCGAGTTCACGCCGGCCGATGAAGGCTGGGGTCCGCGCCCAGTGCCGGTCGTCAAGAACCACCAGGAATTCGCGAGCCACATCGCGCAGAGCCTCGTGCTCGACGAGTTCGACATCACCATCATGAACGAGATGGACGTGGACCACGGCCTGACCGTGCCGCTGTCGGTGATGTTCGGCGACAAGACGCCCGAGGACGACTGGGGCACGCTGGTGATCCCGCTGGCCGTGAACGTGGTGCAGTACCCGGCCCCGACCGCCAATCGCTGCTACGCGCTGGGTCAGGCGATCCGCCGCGCGGTCGACAGCTGGGACGAGGACATCAACGTCCACATCTACGGCACCGGCGGCATGTCGCACCAGCTCCAGGCCGAACGCGCCGGGCTGATCAACGCGACCTGGGACCAGCAGTTCATGGACATCCTCGTGAACGAGCCGGAGAAGGCCCGCAAGATTTCCCACGTGGAATTCCTGCGCGAGACCGGGTCGGAAGGCATCGAGATGGTCATGTGGCTCGTCATGCGCGGCGCGCTGGACGAGAAGGTGACCGAAGTGCACCGGCATTACCACGTGCCTGCGTCGAACACCGCCGTGGGCCACCTCATTCTGGAAAACCACGCCTAAGGGGGACATCATGCGCATTTGTGTCGCCGGCGCCTATGGCGCCTTCGGGATCAAGCATATGGACGCGCTGGCCAACATTCCCGAGGTCGAAGTGACCTCGGTGATGGGGCCGACGGAAGAGAAGATCAAGGCCTTCGCCGAAGAGCGGGGCGTGGGGCACTACGCCACCTCGCTCGACGAATGCCTGGCGCGCGACGACGTGGACGCGGTCATCCTGTCCACGCCGACCCAGATGCACGCCGAGCAGGCGATCGCCTGCATGGACGCGGGCAAGCACGTGCTGGTCGAAATCCCGATGGCAGACAGCCTCGAGGATTCGATCGCGGTGGTGGAGAAGCAGAAGGAAACCGGGCTGGTCGCGATGGCCGGCCAGGTGCGCCGCTTCAACCCCTCGCACCAGTGGATCAAGAACAAGATCGATGCGGGCGAACTGAAGGTCCAGCAGATGGACGTTCAGACCTACTTCTTCCGCCGCACCAACACCAACGCCAAGGGCGAGCCCCGGAGCTGGACCGATCACCTGCTGTGGCACCACGCCTGCCACACGGTCGACCTGTTCCAGTACCAGACCGGTGAGAGCGTCTCGAAGAGCTTCGGTCTCCAGGGTCCGAAGCACCCGGATCTCGACATCGCGATGGACATGGCAATCGGCATGAAAACGCCCTCGGGCGCGATCTGCACCCTGTCGCTGTCGTTCAACAACGACGGGCCGTTCGGGACGTTCTTCCGCTACATCTGCGACAACGGCACCTACATCGCCCGCTACGACGACCTGTTCGACGGGAACGAGAACCCGGTCGACCTGTCGGGCGTGGCCGTGTCGAACAACGGCATCGAGCTCATCGACCGCGAGTTCGTCTCGGCGATCCAGGAAGGCCGCGAGCCCAACGGCGCCGTGGGCCAGGTCCTGCCGGCGATGGAGACGCTCGACGCGATCGAGAAGAGCTTCGACTGAGGTTTCGCCCCGCTTCGCGGGACGACCGGGGGCCGCGCTGACGCGCGGCCCCTTTTTTCTTTCGGGGTGCCTCGCGGCGGTTGGCCGGCCTTGGCGGTGCCGGGGCCCACGGACGGGCGGTCCGCGCGCGTGGCGCGGTCGCGGCTTGCGTATTTATGGAAAGATGAAAGTCAGGACGCGGGACGCACGAGGATGGCGCGGAAGTCGTTCACGTTCGTGCCCGTGGGTCCCGGGCTGAAAAGATCACCCGTCGCTTCGAAGGCCGTGTAGGCGTCGTTGTTCTGGAGCAGCGCCGCGGGATCGTGGCCCGCCGCGCGCAGGCGGCCGACGGTCGTGCCGTCGGCGAAGGCGCCCGCGTTGTCTTCGCTCCCGTCGATCCCGTCGGTGTCGGCGGCGAGCGCGGTGATCCCCCGGGTCCCGTCGATATCCTGGGCGAGCGCGAGCAGGAACTCGGTGTTGCGCCCGCCGCGCCCCTGCCCTTTCAGCGTGACCGTGGTCTCGCCCCCCGACAGGATCAGCGCGGGCGGAGCGAAGGGGCGGCCGCGGGCGGCGCATTCGCGGGCAATGGCGGCGTGGACCCGGGCGACCTCGCGCGCCTCGCCCTCGATCGCGTCGGACAGGATATGCGCCTTGAGGCCCCGTTGCGCAGCGAGCCGGGCGGCGGCTTCCAACGACTTGGCCGCGGAGGCGATCACGCGGACCTCGTTGCGTGCGAACACCGGGTCGTCCGGATCGGGGGCGCGGCAGGTGGCGATATGGTCGGTGAGCCGTTCGGGGAGTTCGATCCCGTAGGTGCGGATGGCCGCGCGTGCGGCCTCCGCGTTGGTGCGGTCGGGCACCGTCGGGCCCGAGGCGACCTGCGCCGGGTCGTCGCCGGGCACGTCGGAGACGATGAGCGACACGACGCGCGCGGGATGGGCCGCGGCCGCCAGGCGCCCGCCCTTGGAGCCGGAGAAGTGCTTGCGGATCGCGTTCATCGCCGAGATCGGTGCACCGGAGGACAGGAGCGCGGCGTTCAGCGCCTGTTCGTCCTCGAGCGTGAAACCCTCGGGCGGGGCGGGCAGCAGGGCGGAGCCGCCGCCGGTGATCAGCGCCACGACGAGATCGTCCTCCGTCAGGTCCGCGACCGCGTCGAACAGGGCGCGGCAACCTTCCGCCCCGGCCGCATCGGGAACCGGGTGGGCGGCCTCGAGAACGCGGATCTGGCGCGTCCGCGCGCCGTAGCCGTAGCGGGTGACCACGACGCCCTCGCAGGGCGCGGGCCAGGCGTCCTCGAAGGCGCGCGCAAGCTGCGCGGCGCCCTTCCCGGCCCCGATCACCACCGTCCGCCCGTGGGGCACGGACGGCAAGTGCGGGGCCAGCGCGCGGGCCGGATCGGCAGCCCGGATGGCGGCATCGAACAGGTCGGCGAGGAGTGCGCGGTCGTCCGTGGTCATGCGGGCTCTCCCGGGCGCACATTAAATATGTATCTGAAATATAATAATAAAACCGGAAGCATGGTGGTTTTCCACCATTTCACTCCCGTTTCGCCACAACCTATGATAGCAGGGTATCGCGTGTCGCGCGGCATCGAGTGGTTCACCCGTGCGATCGCGACGCGGGGACGTCCCGGTGCCGGCTCACGAGTCTTCTGATCCACGGTCACGCAACACCTTACTTCAGTTGTCACTGTCAGCGCCGGGACGCTTTCCCGCGCGTCCCGGCCCCTCATTCCTTCGTGTAGGGCGTGCCGTTGGCCGCCGGCGGCTTGGAGCGCCCGATCAGGCCGGCCACGACGATGATCGTGGCAATGTAGGGGGCCATCGACAGGAACTCCGACGGGATCGGCGTGTTGAGCAGCGCGAGCTTCTGCTGGATCGAATCCGCGAAGCCAAACACCAGCGCGGCCGAGAGCGCGCCCACCGGGTGCCAGCGGCCGAAGATCATCGCCGCGAGGCCGATGTAGCCGCGCCCGTTGGTCATGTTCTCGTCGAAGCGGCCGACCGAACCCAGCGTGAACCAGGCGCCGCCGAAGCCCGCGACCATGCCCGCCAGCGTCACGTGGAAGTAGCGCGTCTTGTAGACGTCGATGCCCAGCGTGTCGGCCGCGCGCGGGTGTTCGCCCACGGCGCGGGCGCGCAGCCCGTTCTTGGTGTGGAACAGGTAGTAGGTCGAGACCGCCACCAGGATCAGCGCCCCGTAGACGAACAGGTTCTGATTGAACAGCATCGGGCCGATCACCGGGATGTCGCCCAGGATCGGGATCTTGAACGACCGGAAGGTGGGCGCGTTGTTGAGGTGGCGGTACTCGGCGAACACCTGCGACGAGACATAGGATGTCACGCCCAGCACGAATAGGTTGATCACCACCCCCGCGATGATCTGGTCCATGCGGTAGGTCACGACGAGCGCGGCCAGGAGCAGGCCGAAGCAGCCGCCCACGGCGATGGCAGCGAACATGCCGACCCAGCCGCCGAGCAGTGAGCCGACCAGCGCGCCGGTGAAGGCGCCGGCGAGCAGCATCCCCTCGATCGCGATGTTCACGACCGCGACGCGCTCGGACAGCACACCCGCGAGACCGCCCAGCGCGATGGGCACGGCGCGCACCATCGTGGCCTGCAGCATGCCGGTGAGAGAGAAGGACTTGCCCGCGGTCGCCCAGACGAGGAAGGCCATGACGAGGATGGCGAGCCCGATGCCGAGCGAGATGTTGGTCCAGCGCGCGCCACCCCGCAGGAACTGGCGCACGCCGAGGAAGGCGAGCAGCGCGGCGGCGATCATGTTGAACGGCCCGCCCGGCACCACGAGGTCCCCGATCTGCACCGCGTCGCGCGGCGTCGTCAGGCGGAAGGTGGCGCTTTCACCGGGCGCCACGTCGAGCGTGAACAGCACCAGCAGCGCCAGCGCGATCAGCACCCCGCCCATGATGCGCGCGCGGCGGGAATTGGCGCTTGCGAGTTTCTCTTCGCGGGCGGTGGCCCCGGTCGTCGTCGCGTCAGTCATGCCTCGCCCCCTTTGCGCCGCTTGCGAAAGCCCCACGGGAAGATCGACCGCACCAGGAGCGGCGCGGCGATGAAGATGATGATCAATGCCTGGATGATGCCGATCAGGTCGATCGACACGCCGGCGTCCACCTGCATCTGGCGGCCGCCCGCTTCGAGCGCGCCGAAGAGGATACCGGCGAACAGGATGCCCACGGGATGCGAACGCCCGAGGAGCGCGACCGCGATGGCGTCGAAGCCGATCCCGGCGGAGAAGCCCGGCGAGGCGCGGCCGAGGACGCCCTGCACCTGCGTCGCACCGGCAAGACCGGCGAGCGCACCCGCGGTGCCCATCGCGAGCACGATGATGAAGGCGGCTTTCATGCCGGCGTAGTTCGCCGCGTCCGGGTTCTCGCCGGAGGCGCGGAAGGCGAAGCCGATCTTGGAGCGAAACAGCATCCAGTAGACCAGCGCGACCGCGGCCAGCATCACGAAGATGCCCGCGTGGAGACGCAGGTTAACGTCGATGAAATCGAGGATGCGCGGCAGTTCCGCGCTTGGCGGCACGTCCTTGGAGATCGGGTCCGAGCGCCCCTCGCGCTGGATGAAGGGTTGGCGCAGGAACCAGTCGAGCAGCCGGAACGAGATCAGGTTGAGCATGATGGTCGAGATGACCTCGTGCGCGCCGGTCGTGGCCTTCAGGAACCCCGCGATGGCCGCGTAGAGCGCACCCACCAGCGCGCCGACCAGGAGCGTCAGCGGCAGGTGCAGCACCATCGGCAGGAAATCGAGCGAGAAGCCCGCCACGACGGCGGCGAGCCCGCCCATGAGGAGCTGCCCCTCGGCGCCGATGTTGAACAGGCCGGCCCGGAACCCGAGCCCGAGGCCCAGCCCCGCCAGCACCAGCGGAATCGAAGCGGTGAGCGTTTCGGACCAGGCCGAAAGCGAACCGACCGAGCCCACGGCGAGCGCAACGAAGCTGCGCCCGATGGTGGGCAGGTCGACGGCGGTGGCCAGCATGATCAGCGCGCCGAAGATCAGCGCCACGATGACGGCGAAGACGGGCACGATCACCAGGTCTTCGAAATCGTCGCGGCCATGCGTGGTGCGGGCCAGGAG
This sequence comes from Maritimibacter harenae, assembly GCF_009882975.1. Lineage (GTDB taxonomy): Bacteria > Pseudomonadota > Alphaproteobacteria > Rhodobacterales > Rhodobacteraceae > Maritimibacter > Maritimibacter harenae. The sequence continues at coordinate 387,150 of NZ_WTUX01000010.1, read as the reverse complement.
CCCGCGCATCCGTTCGTTCACGTCCTTCAGATCGGGTCGCTTGTCCGTCATGCGGCCTCTCCTTCATGGGCGCCGGCCATCGCCAGACCCACGGCGTTGCGGTCGGCCTTGCCGCCCGTATTGTCGAATTCGGCGACGATCTTGCCGTCGTACATCACGTAGATGCGGTCCGAGAGGCCCATGATCTCGTCGAGTTCCGAGGACACGATCAGCACGCCATCGCCCTCGTCCCGGCTCGCGATCAGCCGTTCGTGGATATATTCGATCGAGCCGACGTCGACCCCGCGCGTGGGCTGCGAAGCGACCACGAGCTTGGTTTCGCGCTCAAGCTCGCGCGCGACGACCATCTTCTGCTGGTTGCCGCCGGACAGCGCGCCGCCCGGCAGGAAGACGCTGGGCGTCCGCACGTCGAATTCGACGCAGTAGCGCGCGGCGGTCTCGTTGACCTTCTGCCAGTCGATCGCCCAGCCCTTGGAATAGTAGGGCGAGTAATAGCTGTTGAGCACCATGTTCTCGGCCACGGTGAAGCTGTCCACCATCCCGGACTTGTGCCGGTCCTCGGGGATGTGGGCCATGCCCATCTTGTGGCGCTCACGCACGGAAGCCGTGGTGATGTCGTCGCCGTCGAAGACGATCTTGCCCGAGGCCACGCGTTCCAGCCCCGTGATCGCCTCGACCAGCTCGGTCTGGCCGTTGCCCTGCACGCCCGCGACGCCCACGACCTCGCCCGAGCGGACGGTGAGCGACACGTGGTCGAGCAACATCTCGTCGGCTTCGTCGAGCATCGTCACGTCGGACATCTCGAGCATGGTGCGCCCGGGCTTGGCGGGCTCCTTCGCGGTGGTGAAGCTCACCGGGCGGCCCACCATCATCTCGGCCAGGTCCGCCTCGGTCAGCGTCTTGGGGTCGCCTTCGCCGGTGATCCGGCCCTGGCGCAGCACGCTGATCCGGTCAGAGATCTCGAGCACTTCGTGCAGCTTGTGGGTGATGAAGACGATGGCCTTCCCCGCCTTCTTGAGCGTGTCCACGATCCCGAAGAACTCGTGCACCTCCTGGGGCGTAAGCACGGCGGTGGGTTCGTCCAGGATCAGCACGTCGGCCGAGCGGAACAGCACCTTGAGGATCTCGACCCGCTGCTGGATGCCGACGGGGAGTTCCTCGATCAGTTCGTCCGGCGGCACGTGGAGCCGGTACTTCTGGTTGATTTCCTCGACCTGGGCGCGGGCCTTCTTGATGTCGAGATGGCCGAAGCGGCCGGTGGGTTCGACCCCCAGCACGACGTTCTCGGCCACGGTCATCACCGGCACGAGCATGAAGTGCTGGTGCACCATGCCGATCCCGGCTTCGATCCCGTCGCCGGGGCCTTCGAATTTCACCGGCTTGCCGTCGATCAGGATCTCGCCCTCGTCGGGCGAATAGAGCCCCGAGAGCATGTTCATCATGGTGGATTTGCCGGCGCCGTTTTCACCCAGCAGACCAAGCACCTCTCCGGCGCGGATCTGCAGGTCCACGTGATCGTTTGCGACGACAGACCCGAAGCGCTTGGTCAGGCCGCGCAGTTCGACATCCATGGGCTGCCCCTCCCGACGGACAGGAATTTCAGATGGAAAACCGCCGCCGGGGGTCACCGGCGGCGGCAATGGTTCGGCTTACATGCCGACTTCGATGGACCCGTCGATGATGCCCGCCTTCACGGCTTCGATCTCGGCCTTCAGCTCTTCCGGCACGGCGTCGTCGAACGAGTGGTAGGGGGCGAGGCTCACGCCTTCGTTCTCGAGCGTACCCACGATCAGGCCGCCTTCGAATTCACCAGCCTTCTCCATCTGGATCACCTGCGTCACGGTGGAATCCATGCGCTTGAGAACCGAGGTGAGGTAGACGTCGGCCTTCTCCGGGTCGGTCTGCGTCTGGTCGGCGTCGACGCCGATGATCTTCAGCTGATCCGTGCCCAGCTCGTCAGCGAGCTGCGCGGAGCCCAGGCCCACGGGACCGGCGACCGGCATCACGATGTCGGCACCTTCCTGGTAGAGGTTCTCGGCGAAGGCGCGGCCGTCATCGAGGCTCTCGAAGTTGCCCGTGAAGAGACCTTCCTCGGTCTCGGGGTTCCAGCCCAGGACCGACACGTCGGCGTCTTTCTGTTCGTTGTAGTAGTTCACGCCGTAGTAGAACCCGTCCATGAACGCGGTGACCGGCGGAATGTTGATGCCGCCGAAGGTGCCGACGACGCCCGTCTCGGTCATGCCCGCGGCGAGGTAGCCGGCAAGGAACGCGCCCTGCTCGGTCGCGTAGACCTGGCCCAGCACGTTCGGGATGGTCGGGTCGTAGGCGAAGTCCACGATCGAGAAATGCTGATCGGGGTTGGCCTCGGCCGCCGACGCGGTCGCGTCACCCATGAGGAAGCCCACGGTGATGATGATGTCGCAGCCGCCTTCGATCAGCGAGTTGAGGTTCGCCTCGTAGTCGCTTTCGGCCTGGCTCTCGAGGAAACGGCCCTCGATTTCGCTGTCCATCTCCATGGCGTCCTGGACGCCCTTCCACGCGGTCTGGTTGAAGCCCGCGTCGTCGATGCCGCCGGTGTCGGTCACCTGGCAGGCGGTGAAGGCCGAAGCCGACATCACCGACCCGGCGAGCAGCGCGGCGGCAAGCCCGGTCCGTGTCGAAATCTTGCTGAGAAACGTCATTGAAACCTCCATGTCGCACCGCGCCCAGACGTGATGGCGCGGCAGGTTGCATATTATTTGTTGGCAGGCAACGCGAACCGGACGGCAGCGATTCCCCCTGAAGCCATGCGAAAGCCTAGCACGTGTTTTTTCAAGGTGGTTGATAGTTTTTGGCTTTTTCGCAGGATTTGACCCGACGTTCAAAAAAAATCCGCGTGTTTTCTGGCGCTTTCGATGCGTCCTGCCTCCGGATGAGGCAGGGCCTTGTCCGACGGGTGCGAAAGCTTACGTTCGGTCATCCTCCCCGTCATCGACCCAGAAGCGCAGACCGCGATTGATCCGCGCCTGCACCTTCCACGGCAGGAGCGCCTGGAGTCGCAGCCCCAGGCGCAGGTGACGGGGGAAATCGATCTCGCTGCGCCCGGCCTCGAGCCCTGCCAGGATCACCCGCGCGGCGTCCTTCACCGGCATCAGGCCCGGCAACGGGCCGCGATGTACCTCGGTCTGCGCGGTCTCCATGTGGCCCGGGTGCGCGATCACGACGCGCACGCCGTCCGGTCCCAGGTCCTCGCGCAGGGAGCGCGCGAAGGCGGTGAGCCCGGCCTTGGTGGCCGAATAGGTCGGCGCGTCCGCCTGCACGGCGAAAGCCCCGAGCGACGAGATGAAAAGCAGCGTCCCCTGCCCCGCCGCGCGCATCTGGTCGGACAGGCGCAGCGCCAGCGCCACCGGCGCGGCCAGGTTCGTGTCGATCATCCGCGCGGCCACGTCGGGACGCTCGAGCATCCCGTCGCGCCCGCGTCCACCGAACTGCGCCGCGTTCAGGATCGCGAGGTCGATGGTCCCGGCGCTCGCCGTGGCGACCCAGGCATCGCGCGCCGCCGGGTCGGTCAGGTCCACCGCGCTGGTCTCAACCTCGGCGCCGAGCGCCCGGAGCTCTGCGGCGGCAGCGTCGAGCGCGGAGAGGCGCCGCCCGCAGATGATGAAGGTCACGCCGGGGGTGGCCAGTTGCCGGGCCAATTCAAGACCCAGCCCGGAACCGGCGCCGGTAATCAGGATGCGGCGCGGGCCGCTCACGACGCTTTCTTCCGGCGCATGGGCCAATCGACGCGCACCCCGATCGCCTCGGCCTTGTCGAGCCGCGGGGGGCGCGGGTCGTAAAGGCCGTGACGGTTCAGCCGGTCGCTCTCCAGCCGCTCGATCGCGTTCTGCACGAAGGCCGCCCGTCCCTCGTCGCCGTAGATGGTGCCGCGCACGTGGATGCCGTGGGCGATCGCGCGCACGAAGGCGCGCACGAGCGACCTGTCCGGGGCCTGCGGCGCGGTCCAGAAACTGTCGAGCGGGCCGCCATGCGTCATCCCCTCGATGTCGTAGATCGCGATGCCCATCGCCTTGGTCGGCACGCCCCGGCGCAGCGAGATGAGCCCCATTGTCGAGTTGATCACGACGCAGCCCGCCGCCAGCCCGAAAAGCGCACCCAGGTCGCCCCCGTCGAGAAAGTGGCACCGGTCCGCGATCCCGATTTCGCGCGCCATGCGCGGCACCCGCCGCTCCCACCGCTCCAGCCCCTGATCCATCGGGTGGAGCTTGAAGATCAACTCGGCATCCGCCGGTGCATGATCGCGGAACGAGGTCATGACCTGCCGGATGAACCCCTCCTGGAACCCTGCCGGGGCGTTGTCGCGCAGCTGGTAGTCGCTCTGCATCTGCATCGGCACGAGGAAACGGGTCTTCGGCTCGGCCTGGAAGGCGCGGACCCGTGCCTCGGCCTCTTTCTCGTTGCGCGCGCGGCGGATGAAGCGCGGGATGTAGGCCGGGAACTCGATCAGAACCGGGTAGTAGCGGTTCGGCCGGTAGCGCGGGGTGAGCCAGCCGAGAAAGCCGTTGGACAGGTGAAAGCTCGCCTCGGAGAATTCCTCCTCGAAGCGCGTGCCGGAATAGAGGACGTGTTCGTCCACCGGGTCGAGCGCGGCGGCGGCCTTTCGGAACGCCGCGGGGTCGGCCGGAACGTGGGAATAGGTCGACTGCCCCCCTTCTTCGAGGATCAGCCAGTCGGGGCGCAGGTAGCCGTATTCCATCGACACGCAACGCACGCCCTCTTCCTGCGCGACGCTCTGGGCGGCCTTGTGGTAGGGAAAGCGGTCGGCGAAATAGATGATGTCCGTCACGCCGCGCTCGCGGATGAGCGCGCGCAGGCGGTCGGGCCAGCGGTCGCGCGCGCCGAGATACATCGTCGTGTCGCGACCATGCCAGAACAGCCAGTCGCCCGGGCAGAAATTCACCTTCAGCACCTTGTGGCCGCGCGCCGCCAGCGCCTGGCCAAGGTCGCGGAATGCCCGCGAGGTCGGGCCCTGCAGAAACAGGAAACTGCGCATTTCCGCCCCGTTCGGCGCCCCGCTCATCGGCTGTTCCATTTTCGGCTGTCGTATCGCATTAAGGCTGCGGCTGTTTAATCACGATCCGGAGGCAGGATGCCAGACCTACTTCGCGCACAGGACACGCTGGGCAAGCGGGTGTTCGGCTTCGCCTTCCACCTGTTCGACCTGGTGGCCTATGACGTGCTCTACCGGCTCTCGCCGGCACGCCGGATGTGGTTCTTCAACGGCGGATACCTGCCGGTCGATCCGGATTTCGTGTCGCACCCGGAGTTCGCGGGCGAGGATCACTCGGCCATGATGTACCACCAGGCCGGGCACACGATGGTCAAGGACCAGGCGCCGGCGCCTCGGCACATCCTCGACGTGGGCTGCGGCCAAGGCGGCGGGATGGTCTACCTGTCGCGGCTCTACCCGGAGGCGGACATGACCGGGACCGAACGCTCGGCCGCCGCCGTCCGGCTTGCCAAGCGACGCACGAAGGGGCTGATCGAGGCGACGATCACCCGCGGACACTCCGGCGGGCTGGCCTTCGGCGACGAAAGCTTCGACATGGTGGTGAGCGTGGGGGCGCCGACCTATTTCGGCCTGACGCTCTTCATCGAGGAGGCCGGCCGGGTGGTGACGCCGGGCGGGCTGATCAGCTTCTCCGGCGGGTACCGGCAGGGCGACCACGCCAAGGTCGAGGCCGAAATCCGCGAGGCCGCCGCGCGCGAGGGGCTCGAGGTGCTCGCCTACCGCGACATCACTCCGCATACCTTCGCCTCGCTCAAGGCGGACATCCCGCGCCGCGAGGCCGCGTTGAAGCGCGTGCCATGGCCCTTCAGCCTCTATGCCTATCGCTGGGCGGACATGCCGGGCAGCCCGGAATACGAGGAATACGAGCACGGGCTGCGCGCCGATTTCGCGGCCGTGCTGCGCAAACCTTCCTGACCCGGGTGAACGCCGCGTTCACGTTTTCGGCCGGGAAACCCCAATGAACCAGGTGGTTGCGGCCACCGGAAAACCGGTTTTCCGGAAAAGTGGTTTTCGCGGGTGGCCAGGTTTCGGCGGGGCTGCATGTACTGCGCAGCCCGAGGAGACGGTGACGCCGTGGCTCAGAACCGCCCGCGCGGCAGGGCGAACATGCGACGCCAGAGCGCCGGGTCGCGCCGCGCCTCCAGCGTTTCGGCGGTCTTGCGGAACCGCGCCTTCGGGGTCAGCCCGTAGCGCAGCGACACCCACAGCCCCCGCGCCATGATCGACCAGACCGGCCAGATCCGCGTGCGATAGTACACGTAGCGGTCTGCCTCCGGCGTCTTCGGCGCCACGTAATCACGCGCCCCGATGTTGTTGGGCATCGGCACGTAGGGAAACTGCAACGGCTTGCGCCACAGCCGCGCGATCGCGTTCCAGTGCACCCCGATCACCGACCAGACCGAAAGCACCACCATCGCGGGGACCGAGGTATCGAGCGGTTCGGGGTCGCCCGGGATCGTCTCCGGAAGGTCCCCGGGCGCGAGCTCGATGTAATCCGGGTAGTCCTTCTGGCGCGCCATCAGCGCCACGTGCCGCGCCTCCGCGTCCTCGCCCAGCGCCGTGTCGACGCCAGAGAGCACGTCCTGCATCGCCAGGATCACCATCTCGGCGGTGCGGAAGCGGTGCTGGAACAGGAAGACGAGGATGTAACCGAAGAGGTAATAGGCCGCCGGCCGCCACACCAGTTCCGGGTAGAGCGTCGCCACGAACAGCCGGTTGCGCATGTTGTAGTATTCCAGCCAGTCGCTCGTCTTGTGCTGGAAGCTCTCGTGCCAGACCGCCACGCCGGGCAGCGATATCGTCTCGACCCCTGCGCGCGCCATGCGGCAGCCGTACTCGATGTCGTCGCCGCGGATGAAGATCGGGACCGGCGGGCCGATGCGCCGGATCGTCGTCGTCGGGATGACGCAGAACCACCACGCGTTGTAGTCGATGCGCGGCATGGCGTGGAACAGCGACAGTTGGACATCGTCGGTGAGGTCGAGGTTCTCGCCGATCGGTTCCACGTAGCGCGTGGGGTTCAGCTTCGCGCCGAATTCCCGCAGCCGGGTGGGCGCGTCGAGGTCGATCATCTGACCGCCCAGCGCGATCTCGTCGGTGGCGTAGGCCAGGAACCTGAGCGCGCGGTCCACGACCCGCGGATCGAGGATGATATCGTCGTCCATCAACAGGTGATAGGTCGCCGGAACGGTGCGCTCCGTCGCCTCGATCATCGTGCGGGTGAAGCCGCCGCAGCCACCCAGGTTGGTCTGCTCGATCACGCTCACACCGTCACGTTCCGCGATGTCGCGGATTGCGGGATTCGTGAAAGTCGCGCCCTGGTTCACCACGTAGATATGGGCGATTGCGGGCAGCCGATCCTGCAATCGTGCAAGCGCGTCCAGCGTCATCGCCAGCTGATCCTCGCGGTTGAAGGTGCACAGCCCGATGGTGAGCGTGGGGGCCTGGACCGGCGCGGCCTCGGTCACCCAGGCCAGGTCGCGCACGGTCGCCGCCTCGGATGCGCTCAGGCGCATTGCCAGGCGTCCGATCCCGGGGGTGTCGACCCAGAGCGTCTCGGACCCGTCGACCTCGCGGGCGAGCCGGGTGTGCCAGTCGCCCGCGTTGTCGATGGTGCCGATCTCGACCCGGACCGCGCCCTCGGTCTCGACCTGCACGCCCACCTGCCCGATCGCGGTGTGCCGCGCCCAGGCATCCGGGAAGAAGGCGTTGAAGTAGGTATTGAGATCGACCGCGTCGCCCGGGGCGAGCGACCAGGGCAGCGGACCCTGCGCGGCCCGGCCGCGGGCGACGTAGAGGCGCGCGGGCCGGCCGAAGTCGGGCCCGATCACGTCCTGTATCCTGTGCACCGTCATGCCTGCCCCTCGATCGCCGGTTCGTGTCCGGTGGCCCGTCTCAAACCGTGTTCGACAACGCCTTGGCGAGATCCTGCAACGGGCCCTCGCGCAGCCTGGCCAGGATGTCCGCGGTGGTGGTGAGCGCGTGACGGATCTGGTCCTCGGTATGCTCCGAGGTGACGAAGAACCGCAGCCGCGCCTGGTTCATGGGCACGCCCGGGAACACGATGGGCAGCGCGTTGACGCCCTCCTCCAGCAGTTCCTTCGACGCCGCCGCGGCGATGGGGGAGGCGCCGACCATGATCGGCGTGATCGACGAGCCGACCGAGGCGCCGGTGTCCAGCCCCAGCGACCGCGCGACGTCGAGGAAGAAGGCGCCGCGTTCATGGAGGCGCGTGACGCGCTCGGGCTCGGCATGCATGATCTGAAGCGACTCGTTCGCTGCCGCCGCCAGCGCCGGGGCGAGCGCCACGGAATAGACCGATCCGGGCGCCTCGTATTTCATCGCGTCGATCATCGCGGCGGAACCCGCGAGATAGCCGCCGGTGGAGCCCAGCGTCTTCGACAGCGTGCCCATCCAGATGTCGACCTCGGAACCGGGGAAGTCGTAGTACTCGCGCATCCCGCAGCCGGTCTTGCCGATGCAGCCCAGCCCGTGCGCCTCGTCCACCATGAGCCAGAAACCGTAACGCTGCTTCAGCTCGAGGATGCGCGGCAGGTCCGGGATGTCGCCGTCCATCGAGTAATGGCCCTCGACGATCACCAGCGTGTAGCGGTAGCGCCCCGCCCCCTCGGCGAGAATGGTTTCGAGCGCGTCGATGTCGTTGTGCGGGAACGACCGGCGGGTGGCGCCGGACAGGGTCGCGCCCACCGAGGCGGAATTGTGGATGTAGCTGTCGTAGATGACGATGTCGTCCTTGCCGACCAGCGTCGCCACGGCCGAGACGTTGGTGGCGTGGCCCGAGACGAAGGTCAGCGCATCCTCGACTTGGTAATGCGCAGCCAGCCGTTCCTCGAGCTCGCGGTGGATCGGGCGCTCCCCGGCCGTCAGGCGGCTGGCCGAGGCCGACACGCCATAGGTGTCGATCGCGGCCTTGGCCGCTTCACCGGGGCGCGGGTCGGCGTTGAGCCCGATGTAGTCGTAGGAGCCAAAGTTGATCACGTCGCGCCCATCGATGCGCGACATCGCGCGCGGATGCGCCTCGTGCTGGCGGAAGGTCGGGTCGCCCAGGTCGTGCAGCTTGGACACCTGCCGCATCTGGGCGCGTTCCTTGTAGCCCGGCAGTTCGTCGAACCGCGGGTTGGGCTTGTGGTCCACGATCGGCCCGCCGGAGCGGTTGGATTTCTTCTGCGCCGCGCGCGCCGCGTTCAACGCGCGGGCGCGTGCGTCTCCCGACAATCCGCGGGATCCGTTACTCATTCAGCAGCCTCGCTTCGTGCCGTTGCCTGTGCCTGCGGGGTCGCGCCCCCGTCGTCGGCCGCCGCGCCGGACTGGATATGCGTCACGAAGATCCCGGCGATCTTGGTGATCGACAGGTCGTCGCCCAGTGCCGGGACCGGCAGGTCGTCGCCCAGCACCTTCTGCGCGGCGAGGGTCAGTTCGACCCCCATCAGGCTGTCCATGCCGTACTCGGCCAGCGGCCGGGTCGGCGACAGCGTGTTCTCCGGCACCCGCAGGATCGCCGCGATCTCGGTCTTGAGATAGGCGGTGGCGCGTTTCACGGCCTTGTCGAAGGGCAGCGATTCCAGGTCGGCGCGCAGGGTCCCCAGGCTCTGGGACGTGCCCCCCGCCTCGCCCATCCGGCGCAGAAGCCCGAAGGTCGGGCGCCGCAGGTTGCCCAGCGTGCCGATCGACGGGCCCCAGCCCATCGGGGTCACGGTCAGCGCGGGCGTCTCCACGGGCATCTCGAGCACCAGCTCGGACGAGCGCAGCGCCTGGTCGGCGGTGAAGGCCACGTTGCCCGACATCTGGAGCAGCATGTTCAGCTTCTGGGTGTCGCGCCGCAGGTAGCCCACGTCCGTGATCGCACCCCAACCCAGCGCCTGGGCGCGCCGCCCGGTGGCCGCGCGTGCCGCGATGACGGCTTCCTGGAAGGCGTTCGCGGCGACGTAGGCGGCCTGCCCGTGGTTGCCGATGAGATTGGCGACCGAGGTATAGGCCACGAAAGCCTGCAGGTTGTCGTCGCGCGTCGCGGCATCGAGGTTGGCGAGCCCCCGGGTCTTCACCGGCAGCACCTTGTCGAGCTGGTCCTGGTCGATCTCCGGCATCGCCCGGTCCTCGAGCACCATGGCGGTGTGGAAGACGTTGCCGATCGGTGCCGTGGCGCGCAGATCGTCGAGCACCGCGTCGAGCGCGGCACGGTCGGTGATGTCGCAGGACACGACGCGAAGCTCGTCGACCGAGGCCTCGATCTTGTCGAGCACCGCCCGTGTCTCGTCATCGACCGACGTGCGACGGCCAAGGAGCGCGATGTGGGTCGCCTTGCCGGAGGCGAGCCACTTGGCAGTCTCCATCCCCATGCCACCCAGGCCACCGGCCAGCACGCACCACTTGCCGGTGTGGGGCTTGTAGAAGGTCTGCATCGCCGCCGCCTGCGCCTTGGGCCGCACGACGATCTTGCCGATATGGCCGGAGCGCTGCATGAAGCGGAACGCTTCGACCACGTCTTCGCCGGCGAACTCGGTGTAGGGAAGCGGGGCGTACCGGCCTTCGCCGATCCCCTCCATCACGCGGCGGAAATCGCGGCTGGCGATGTCCGGCCGGTCGGCCAGCAGGCTGTCCACGTCGATCCCGTGGTAGGCGATGTTGTTCTTCAGCGGACGCAGGCCAATGCCGGTATTTGCATAGTAATCCTGCTTCCCGAGCTCCAGGAACCGGCCATAAGGTTTCAGAAGTGAAAGCGACTGCTCCATCGCCTGACCGGCGAGAGAGTTGAGGACCACGTCCACACCCTCGCCCCCGGTGATCTCGCGCACCGCGTGGGCGAAACCCGAGTCGCGGGAAGAGACGATGTGCTCCACACCCATGGACCGCAGGAGCTGCTGCTTCACCGGGCTGCCGGCGGTCGCGATGATCTCGGCCCCGATATCGCGGGCGATCTGGATGGCCGCAAGGCCCACGCCCCCGGCACCGCCGTGGATCAGAACCCGTTCGCCCGGCTGGAGGTTGCCCAGCGTGACGAGCGAGAAGTAGGCGGTGAAATAGGCCACCGGCAGGGTCGCGGCCTGCGACAGCGACACGCCGTCGGGCAGCCGGGCGAGCCACTTCTCGTGGCTGACGAGATGCGAGGAGAAGCAGGACGGGCCGAAGGCGACGACCGGATCGCCCACCTTGAACTCGGTCACGCCGTCGCCGACGCGCGACACGCGGCCGGCGCATTCCAGCCCCAGGGTCGGACCCGCGAAACCGGTCTCGAGCGCTTCCTCGGGCAGAAGTCCCATGGACCACATCACGTCGCGGTAGTTGAGCCCGGTCGCGGCGATCTCGACCTCGACCTCGCCATCGGCGAGCGGTCCGCGTTCCACGGCTTCCCAGCGCAGGGCGTCGAGGCGGCCGGTCACGGATTTCTTCAGCCGCGAGCCGGTTAGCGCGCCATCGTCCTCGGTCGGCCGGAGCGGCAGGCCGGTCTCGACCCGAAGGCCCAGCACGGCGCGGCCCGACAGGACCAGTTCGCTTTCGCGCGGCAGCTCGGCCTCGATCCGGGTGAGGAGCGCGGCCAGACCGGCCGGGCCGGTGACGTCGGCGCCCGCAGGGTCGATCGCGTTGATGGCCAGGCCGGGGTTTTCGTTGGCGGCGGTGCGCAGCACGGACCAGATCGCGTGCTGCACCGGGTCGGCGGCGGGACCGCCCGCGTATTGCGCGCCCTGCGGCAGGATCGCCAGCAGCCCGCGCCCGGTCTCGGCCGCTTCGGCCACGAGGTCACGGATCGCGAGCACGCGCGCGGAAAGCTCCGCTTCGTCCGCCCCGGCGTTGCCATAGGCGATGATCGGCGCGGCGGTCGTTTCCGGCACCAGAACGTCGAGCGCGCCTTCGCGCAGCGACAGCGTGCCGTGCAGCTGGGTCAGCGCCTTGGCCCAGAGGTCGCGGCCGGCAAGCCCGGCCTCGTCGGGGCCGACCGTCGGCGTGTCCGCGTCGCCCGCATCCTTGAGCGACGCGACGAGGAGCGTGCCCCCGCCCGCCCCGTCCGGCAGGTCGTGTTGCAGGTCGATGGCGAAGCCCAGTTCGTCCATTCGTTTGAGCACGCGGTCGAGGTCGGCGCTGCGCGACAGGTTCGAGGTCGACATGAGCACCGCGCGCTTGAACGCGGACATCGCCGGGACGACCACCACGAGGCGCCCGTCGGGGTCGAGGATGCCGGCGAAGCGTTCATCCATGCCGTCTTCGAACAATTGCAGCGTGTCGGTGACGAGCGCGAGGTCGAGCCGGTCGGCCTCCCCCCACTTGATCGTGCGGATACGCGAGGACACCGGACCCTCTTCGCCGTCCGCCGACATGACCTGCGCGATCTCGAGGCCGGGGTGCGACGTGTCGAGCGCGCCGTCGGCGATATCGAAACCGGAGAGCGCGCCGACCCGCGCGGCGGCATGCCTCGGCACGGCCGCGATCATCGTGTCGAGCGCGGCGGCCACCAGGCGCTTGCGGGCTTTCGCATGCGGCCCGGTGTCGATCGCCTGCACGGCTTCGCGGCCGAAGAGCGCGGCGGGCTCCGGCGCGGCCTCGTCGTCGGTCACGCGCGCGAGCACCTCGTCCAGCGCGCCGGGGAGCCTGAGGACCAGCGCGATCAGTCCGATCAGGTCGGGCCGCTCGTCGAACAGCGCCTGGCCGATCACGTCGGCATCCGGCAGGTCGCAGCTTTCCGCGATGCGCCATTCGCCCAGCGTCGCGCCCTCTTGGGCGAGCTCCAGCCGGGCCAGCATGTCGATCAGGGTCGCCTCCAGCCCGTCTTCCGGGCGGTGCATGCGGTAGACGCCATCCTTGTCGCAAACCTTGCGCAGCGCCTGCCAGACCGCCTGTTGCGCGGCGGCGTCGAGCAGGAGAAGCGCGTCATCCTCGGCCTCGTCGGCGGGCAGCGCGGCGTCGAGCGCGGCGGCAATCGCCTCGGCCGCGACGGCACCGGGTGCGCCCAGCACCGGGTGCGCTTCGACGTGGAAGGCATGGCGGTCGAACTCGATCTGCGGGATGACCTGCGTGGCACGCAGGCGCAGCCCCTCGATCACCATCACGACTTCGCCCGACGGGCCGAATGCGGTCAGGTCGGCATGGGCGGACTGGTCGCCCCAGCGGCGCAGGTGAAGACGACCCGACACGAGCTCGGTCCCCGGGGCATAGACCTGCATCCGCCCGATCCGGATCGGAAGAAGGGCCTGGCGCATGTCGGCGGCCGTCGTGTCCGTCGAGATCGCGATGAGCCCGTGGAGCAGGCAATCCGCCTGCACCGGATCGAAGCCGTGCGTTGCGGGATGCGACCCGATGGTCAGACCCTCTTCGAGGATCACGTCGATGTCGTCGCCGGACCGGCGCGCGGCCTTCAGGCCACGGAAAGCGGGACCATAGCGCAGACCGATCCGGTCGGCGTCATCGTAGACCCAGCGCGCCACGTCCTCGTCACTGGCGATGTCGCCCGGCGCCGTGTCGGCCGGGGCCACCGGCGATTTGGAATGCACCGCGAAGCGCGCGCGCATGTTCTCGCGGAAGTCGTCATGCGACAAGCGTGCGCGCGACAGGATACGCACCGTGCCGGAGGCCACGTCCGCCTCGATCTGGATTTCGACGCCGGCGGAGGACGACAGCACGATGGGGGCGAAGAGATCGAGGTCGTAGATCTCGACCGATTGCCCCCCCGCTTCGATCGTCGCGGCGGCATAGGCCATTTCCGCGAAGGCGGTCGCGGGCAACAGAACGCTGTCGCCCACCTTGTGATCGGCCAGTGCGGGGAAGAGCGCGTCGTCCAGGTCGCGGCGCCACACGCCGGATTCACCGGCCAGCGGCGCACCGAGGAGCGGGTGATGCTCGTCATCGGTGCCCAGGATCTTCTGAAGCTCCGGGCTGTTGGTCGCGCGCAGTTCCTCGTTCTGGAACGGATAGGTCGGCAGGTCGACCGGCGCACCGGTGGTGGCGGTGAAGACGCTGTTCGCCTCCGTCCGGATCCCGGCGAGCACGGCGCGCAGCGCCCCGCGCGCGATGGGGTTCTCACCCTCCGGGTCGTTCTTGGCGAGCGTCGAGACGACCGCGCAGTGGCGCGCATCATCGCCGAGCGAGTCCGTGACGTAGTTCGGGAGGACCGGCTGGGCGCCCACTTCGAGGAAGGCCGAGAAGCCCGCCTCGCGGGCCGCCTCGACCGCGGACTTGAACTGCACCGGCTGGCGCACGTTCGCCCACCAGTATTCACTGTCGAGGTCGGTGCCCGCCACCAGCGTGCCGGTGGTGGTCGAGAACATCGGAACCCGCGCCTCCGACGGCACGATGTCCGACAGCCCTTCTTTCAGCTCGTCCTCCGAGCTTTGCAGGATCGCGCTGTGGAACGGGTAATTGACATCGAGCATCACGCAGGCCTGCCGGTGAGTGCGCTTGGCCCATTTCGCGAATGCCTTGAGCGGGTCCGTGGGGCCGGCCAGCGTGACGCTGCGCGGCGAGTTGATCGCGGCGAGCTCGATCTGCGGATCGCCGAACTCGTCCAGCAGGGCACGCGTCTGCTCGGCGCTCGTCTGGAGCGCGGCCATCGTGCCGGTGCCTGCGAACTGGAGCTGCGTGCGGCTGCGGCTGACGGCCAGATGGGTCGCCTGTTCGAGTGTCAGGGCGCCCGCGGCCCAGGCCGCCGCGACCTCGCCACCGGAATGGCCGATGGTCGCCGCCGGGACGATCCCCCGCTTCGCGAGCGCGGCCGTCTGGGCGATCTGGTCGGCAATGACGAGCGCCTGGATGACGCGGCAATCGCCCCATTCCTGCGACAGCGTCTCGGAATTCATCTTGTCGATGACCGACCATCCCATCATCTCGGTGAAGATGGCATCGAATTCATCGTAGGCCGCGCGGTATGCCTCGTCCTTGCGGTAGGGCAGCCGGCCCATGCCGAGATATTGCGAGCCGTTCCCGGAATAGACGAAGACCGGCGCCTCCTCGCGCTGGCGCCCCTCGACGGACACGACGCGCGGGTCCTTCTGCCCGTGAGCGAAGGCACGCAGCGCTTCGGCCGCGTCGGCGCCATCACGGGCCAACACGCCCAGGCGCTTGTGGTGCAGCCCACGGCTGTGCCAGGCCTGATCGACGAGCCCGCCGGGCGTCAGCGCGGCGGGGGCCTCCAGCCGGTCGGCGTAGGCCGTGGCGAGGTCCTTGAGCGCACCGTCGCTGAAGGCGGAGGTCACGAAGACCCGGTCCGGGCTGGTCGCCGTCGCCGGCGCCTCTTGCGCCGGGGCGTTCACGCCCTCGAGGATCGCGTGCGCATTGACGCCGCCGAAGCCGAAAGAGCTGACGCCGGCCATCAGCGGCCCGTCGCCCAGGTCCACCGGCTCGCGCGCCAGCACCAACTTCTGCTCGTCGAAGTCGATATGCGGGTTCAGGTTCTCGGCGTGCAGCGACGGCGGCAGGCGCCGGTCCTGCATCGCGATCAGCGCCTTGAGCGTGCCGACCAGGCCCGATGCGGGTTCCAGGTGGCCCACGTTCGACTTGGCCGACCCGATGGGCAACGCCGATTTGCGGTGTTTCGACACGGCCCGCCCCAGCGCATGCGCCTCGATCGGGTCGCCGACGAGGGTGCCGGTCCCGTGCGCCTCGACGAAGGACAGGTCGTCGGGCGACAGCGATTGCCGGTCGTAGAGGCGCGACAGAAGCTCGTACTGCCCCTCTTCAGCGGGCAGCGCCACGTTCATGGTATAGCCGTCGGCGTTCGTCTCGGAATCCACAAGCCGCGCCGTCGCGGTCGCGGGCACGTCTGAGGAACTGTGCAGCACCAGAGCGACGCAGCCCTCGGCCCGGACGTAGCCGTCGGCCTTGTCCGAGAAGGACTGGCACAGCCCCGTGGGCGACAGCATCCGCGCGGCGGAGAAGCCCGCGAAGCTCTGCGGCGTCATGAGAAGGCTCACCCCGGCCACGACGGCGGTGTCGATGTCACCGCTCGCCAGCGCCTGGCGCGCCTGGTCGAGCGCGACGAGGGACGACGAACAGGCGGTGTCGACCACGAAGGACGGGCCGCGCAGGTCGAAGCCGTGCGAGATGCGGTTGGCGACCAGCGACAGGGTGTTGCCGGTCATCAGGTAACTGTCCACGAGCGAGGCGTCGCGCCCGAGGATCGTGCCGTGGTCCATGCTGGAGGCGCCCACGTAGACGCCCACCCGCTTGCCCGCGAGCTTGGTGGCGTCGAGGCGCGCATCTTCCAGCGCTTCCCACACCACCTGAAGGAGAAGCCGCTGCTGCGGATCCATCTGGATCGCTTCGCGCGGCGAGAACTTGAAGACGGAGAGATCGAAGCCCCAGATGTCGTCCAGAACGCCCGCACGGAAGGTGTAGGATTTGCCCGGCACACCCTGCTTGGGGTTCAGGTAGAGGCTGTGCGACCAGCGATCCTGCGGAATTTCGCTCACGGCGCACCGGCCGTCCTGCAAAAGGCTGCGGAATCCGGCGACGTCGGGCGCCCCCGGTAATCTGCAGGCCTGTCCGATTACGTAAATGGCATCCATCTGGCGGGTTCCCAGGCCTTTATTGCACGTTCTGACGCGTCCGGATTCGTCTTCTCCGTTCAGACTTGTCCGTCCTACCTCGCCTTTCGGACAACTTCCAGCAACGAAGCCAAGACCATCTGGTTTTGACGAAATCTGCCGATCTGTCTATCAAACTGACCGTGTTTCACCCATACGAGTCAACACGACTATGGTTAACGAAGCGTGACTCGGCGGTAATCCCGCCCCTTCGACGAGGATGGAATGAAGGCTCTGCGCACACATATCCGCGTGATCCTTGCACTCGTGCTGCGCGAGGCGCGCGTGCGCCACGGACGGTCCAAGGCGGGCTACACCTGGGCGATCGTGGAGCCCGTGCTCCAGGTCACGATCCTCACGATGCTGTTTCGGGAATTCAGGGCCGGAGACGGGACGACCGACTTCGCCCTGTTCTTCGCCACCGGCGTGTTGTCCTTCAACGCGTTTCGCAACTCGGCCGCCTACATCATGCACTCGTTCGAGGCGAACAGGCCCCTGTTCAACTACCCGATGGTCAAGCCACTCGACGCGGTTCTGGGACGGTTGGTTCTGGACACCATGACGAACCTCGTGGTGATGCTCCTGGTCCTGTCCTTCCAGGTCATCGTGATGGACGCCGAGCCGCCCAAGAACCTGCCGTTGGCGGCCCTCCCGATCCTTTTGATGTTCCTCATGGCAAACGGCGCGGGCCTGTCGCTCGCGGTGATCAAGCGGTTCCTGCCCTCGGTCCAGAACCTCTATCACATCATCATGGGACCGGCCTTTTTCGTCTCCTGCGTGTTCTTCTCGCTCTCGTCGATCCCCACACAATATCGTGACATCCTGTGGTGGAATCCGCTGGTGCACGGGGTCGAGGGGTTTCGCATCGGGTATTTTGCGGAGTATGCAGCGCCGGACGTGAGCCTTTTCTACCTTTTCACATGGGTGGTCGTGCTCAATTGCTTCGGGTTCGTGGGTGAATGGCTGACCAGGTTCAAAGCGATATGATCGAGATGCTGAACGTCTCGAAGTCCTACACGCTTCGAGGCGGTCGGCAGCAGATCCTCAACGGCGCCACGATCAAGCTTCCGTGGCAGAACGTGGGCGTGCTGGGGCGCAATGGCGCGGGCAAATCCACCATCCTGCGCCTGCTCGCGGGCATCGAGGAGCCCGATGGCGGCATCATCCGGCGTCACAAGACCCTGTCCTGGCCGCTGGGCTTTCGCGGCAGTTTCCACCGCGAATTGTCGGGCATGGAAAACGTGCGTTTCGTGGCGCGCATCTACGGCCAGAACACCGAGGAAATGGTCCAAAAAGTGCAGGATTTCGCGGAGTTGGGGAAGTTCTTCTACGAACCCTTCCGCACCTATTCATCGGGCATGGGCGCCCGGCTGGCCTTCGGCGTGTCGATGGCGGTGGATTTCGAAGTCTACCTGATCGACGAAATCATGGCGGTTGGGGATGCGCGGTTTCGCGCCAAGTCCAAGCAGGCGTTTCACGACCGCTTGCCGCATTCCCGGCTGGTCATGGTATCCCACTCGATGAGCAACCTGCGTGAGTACTGCCAAACCGGTCTTGTTGTTCACAATGGAATAATGACGTATTACGAGGACTTGGAAGAAGCCATCGACAGGTACAACAAGCTCAACGAATGACGTCCACCGCATAGACGAAATATTGATGGGCTTCATGATAGCGCCGGACTGACGGCGATTTCGAACAAGGACCATGGCAATGGCGCCTGACGGGCAAACACCGGAAAAGAAGGCCGAACAGCCGGAGGGGGACGCGAAACCCGCCGCGAAGAAGCCGCAGCAGCTGCATGTGGTGAACGCGAACGAGGCGGCGAAGCGGACCTACAAGGCGCAGCGGCGCCGGCGCATCATCACGATCGCCAGCTTCGTGATGCTCGTCGTGATCCCCGCGATCCTCGCGTCCGTCTACTGGTTCGCCTTCGCCGCGGACCGGTACGCGGTCGAGACCAAGTTCGCGGTCCGCTCACCCACCAACTCGGTCCCCTCGGGCGATCTGCTGAGCATGATGACCACAATGTCGTCGGCCGGTTCGACCATGTCGGACAGCTACATGCTGGTGGAATTCGTGGAGAGCCGCGACCTGATCGAGCGTTTGCAGGACAAGGTCGACCTGCGCGAGATCTACAACACCGAACAGGCCGACTTCCTCACCCGCCTCAAGGACGACGCGAGCCCCGAGGAGCTGCGCAGCTACCTCGACCGCTGGGTGTCGATCTACTTCGACACGTCGTCCCAGATCCTCACGCTCGAAGTGCAGGCGTTTTCGCCGGAGAACGCGCGGGCGCTGTCGGCCGCGATCCTCGAAATCTCCAGCGACCTGGTGAACGAGGTCTCGGAGCAGGCCCGCTTCGACAGCATGGAGAGCGCGGAACGCGAGGTCGCGCGCGTCGAGCAGCAGCTCGAAGAGCACCGGCGCGCGATGGTGTCCTTCCGCGACGAGCGCCAGGACATCAACCCCGAAGCCTCGGCGGGCGCACAGGTGCAGCTTCTGGGCCAGCTCGAAACCCAGCTGGCCACCGCGCGCACGCGGCTCAATTCGCTTCTGAACTACCTGAGCGAGGACGCTCCCACGGTCCGCGTCCTGAAGAACGAGATCCAGTCGCTGGAGCGTCAGCTTTCCGACCAGCGCGAACGGCTGGGCACGGGCGACAACGGCGGGCGCGTGGTGTCCGAAGATGGCAGCGGCGAAGAGAACCTCACGATGTCCGAACGGCTCGGCGTGTACGAAGGGCTGGCCGTCGACCTGGAATTCCTTCAGCAGGCCTATGTCTCGGCGCTGGCGTCTCGCGAAGCCGCCCGGCTCGAGGCCGATCGCCAGCAGCGCTACATCGCTTCCTTCGTGCGTCCCACCCTGCCCCAGGACCCCACTTACCCCAAGCCGGTGCGCAACATCCTGGTGTTCATCGCCTTCGCGACGATGCTCTGGGGGATCGTGCTGATGGTCTTCTACGTGGTCCGCGAACACGCCACCTGACGCCAGCAGATATCGCCAGACATGAAAAGGCCCGGTCGCATCGACCGGGCCTTCGTTCTTTCGGGTTCGACCGGGCTCAGCCCATGCGCTCCGAACGGTAGCTGTCGGGACTTGCCGGGAAGACCACCGTCTTGTCGTCGTTGAGGAACGCGCGGCGGTGGATGTGGGCGTGCACGGCGCGGGCCAGCACCTGGCTCTCCACGTCTCGGCCCAGCGTGACGTAGTCCGCCGGCGACTGCGCGTGCGTCACGCGCACGATGTCCTGCTCGATGATCGGGCCCTCGTCGAGGTCGGCGGTCACGTAGTGCGCCGTGGCCCCGATCAGTTTCACGCCGCGCTCATAGGCCTGCTTGTAGGGGTTCGCCCCCTTGAAGGACGGCAGGAACGAGTGGTGGATGTTGATGATCCGGCCCGACATTTCCTTGCACAGCGTGTCCGACAGGATCTGCATGTAGCGCGCCAGCACCACCAGCTCGGCCCCGGAATCGCGCACCACGTCCATGAGCTTCGCCTCGGCTTCGGGCTTGTTTTCCTTCGTCACCTTGATGTGGTGGAACGGGATGTCGTGGTTCACCACCAGCTTCTGGTAGGTCAGGTGGTTCGACACCACGCCCACGATGTCGATCGGCAACGCGCCGATGCGCCAGCGATAGAGCAGGTCGTTCAGGCAGTGACCGAAGTTGGACACCATGATCAGGACCTTCATCCGCTCCGAGCTGTCGTGCAGGCCCCAGTCCATGTCGAATTCCTCGGCCACCGGCTGGAAGCCCTCGCGCAGATCCTCGAGCGAGATGCCGGTTTCCGGCTGGCAGGAGATGCGCGCAAAGAAGCGGCCGGTTTCCTGGTCGTCGAACTGGGCGGAATCGATGATGTTGCAGCCCTTTTCGGCCAAGTAGCCGGAAATCGCCGCAACCAGGCCCCGGCGCGATGCGCAGCGGACGGTCAACACGTAGGTGTTCATGGTGTCACCCTTTCATTTGTATACATCGCGGCGAAAAGACCTGCCCGGGTGCTGCAAGTCAAGCAATTTTGACCCGGATTTCAGGCAAATCCGGGCGTGGGCGCCAATGCGCGTATACATTTGTTTCGGACAGGAAACTTTCGGTCCCCGCAGAAACCGCGAACGCGCAACGGGGCGTTATTCCTCGGCGGTGTCCGAGATCACCGGCGGGTTCGGCGGATCGTCGTAGACGGACCAGCCGTGCTCGCGCCCGGTATCCGGCACGTCCTCGGCCTTCATGTTCTGCGCCATGTAGGTCTTGGCGATGAAATTCGCGGTGATCGGCGCGGTGAGGAACAGGAACACCGTGATGAGGAGTTCGTGGAACGACAGCGTGTCTTCGATCAGGCCGTAATAGAGCATCGAGGCGATCAGGACCCCGCCGACGCCGAGTGTGGTCGCCTTGGTCGGCGCGTGGAGGCGCTGCATCGTGTCGCGCAGCTTCACGAGCCCGAAGGAGCCGGTCAGCCCGAAGATCCCGGCGAGCACCAGGAAGGCGGCGATGATGTATTCGACGATCTGTTCCATCAGCCCCTCACTCGATGATGTCGCCGCGCAGGATGTAGCGGCAATAGGCGACGGTGGAGACGAAGCCGACCATCGCCACCAGCATCGACGCCTCGTAGTAGGTCGCGGTCCTGGCTTGGATCCCGTAGAGGATCAGCAGCGCGATGACATTGATCACCATCGTGTCGAGCGCCAGGATCCGGTCGGCCGCGTCCGGCCCCACGGCGATGCGCCACAGGTTGAACAGCAGCCCCAGCCCGAAGCAGCCCATTGCGAAGAGAAGGGCGTATTCGATCATTGGAAGATCTCCTTCAATCGACGTTCATAGCGCGACTTAATGTCGTCGCGGACCGCGTCCGGGTCGTCCGTGTGAAGGCAGTGGACCAGGATGTTGCCCGCGTCCGCCGACAGCACGGCGGACACCGTGCCCGGCGTCATGGTGATCGTCCCTGCGAGGACCGTGATCGCCTCGGCCGAGGTGAGCTCGAGCGGCACGTTGATCCAGTGGCTTTCGATCTTCGCGTTCGGCTTGAACAGCACGATGAACGCGACCTGCACGTTGGCCACGAGAATGTCCCACAGGACCACGAGGATGTATTCGGCGACCTTGAGCGGCCGATGCACCACCGGGCGGTCCGGCCAGTAAGGCGCGGTGAAGATCGGCACCAGCAGCCCCAGCACCCCGCCCAGGAGCAGGTTGCCCACGGTGATCTTGTTCACCAGCAGGATCCAGACGACCAGCAGCAGAAGCGACAGCAGCGGGTGGGGAACGAGACGTCGTAACAGCATGGCTCAGTGCGCCTCCTTTTCACCGTCGGCGGCGGCCGTGCCGTGACTTTCGGCTTCTTCCGTCCCGTGGCTCTCCGCCTCGCCGTCATCTTCGCCGTGGGCGTCGGGATAGGGTTTCAGCCCTTCGGGGTTCTCCAGCACCGCGCCGACGTAGAGCGACCGCTCGAAGAGCTGGGCCGAGGTCGCCTCGAAGTACCGCGCGGCGGGGCCGGCGAAGATCGACAGCGCGGCCAGCGCGCCGATCGCCATCATCGTCGGGGCGACTTCCCAGGCGCGGGCCGGTTCGTGCGTGATATGCGTCTCTTCCTCTTCCTCGTCCTCGGAGACGACGTTCTCGGGCAGGACGAAGGAGGTGGATTTCCAGAACAGCGCACTGCCCGCGCGCGCGAAGCCGACGATGGTCACGAGCGACCCGACCAGCACCGCGCTCCAGGCCCAGGGCATTTCCTCGGGCACCCGCAGGTTGTCGAGAACGAAGAGCTTGCCCAGGAAGCCCGACAGGGGCGGCATCCCGGCCATGCCGATGGCCGCCGCGAAGAAGAGCGCCGCGAAGAGGCCGTTCTGCACCGTGGCCGGCAGGGTGCCCAGCGTGTCGCCGGGGCGGCGCGTGACCACGAGGTCGGCCACCAGGAACAGGGCCGCGGCCGCGAAGGTCGAATGCACGAGGTAATAGAGCGCCGCCGTGGTGGCCCCCGGCGAGAAGTCCGAGATCGCGATCATCAGCGTGCCCATCGACCCCAGCACCGAGAAGGCGATCAGGGGCAGAAGCCGCCGCGCGCCCAGCACGCCGATCGCGCCCACCGCAATGGTCACGATCGCGGCCGGGAAAAGCCACAGGCCCGCCATGTGCTCGGTCGCCGCGATCTCGGGCCCGAAGACGATGGTGTGGACCCGCAGGATCGCGTAGGCGCCCACCTTGGTCATGATGGCGAAGAGCGCGGCAACCGGAGCGGGCGCGTTGGAATAGGCGCCCGGCAGCCAGAACTGCACCGGGAAGAGCGCGGCCTTCACCGCGAAGACGATCATCAGGAGCATCGCGGCGACGCGCACGATCCCCGCCTCGCTCTCCGGGATCTCGGCCAGGCGCACCGCGAGGTCGGCGATGTTGAGTGTGCCGGCGGAAGCATAGAGCGTGCCCAGCGCGAACAGGAACAGGGTCGAGCCCGCAAGGTTCATGATCACGTATTGCAGGCCCGCGCGCATCCGCATCTTGCCGCCCGAATGGATCATCAGGCCGTAGGAGGCGATCAGCAGCACCTCGAAGAAGACGAACAGGTTGAAGACGTCGCCGGTGAGGAAGGCCCCGCAGATCCCCATGAGCTGGAACTGGAAGAGCGCATGGAAATGCACGCCTCTCTGGTCCCAGTTGGTCGATATGGCGTGGATCAGCACGAGCAGCGCGAGGACCGAGGTGAGCAGCACCATCAGCGCCGACAGCTGGTCGAGCACCAGCACGATCCCGAAGGGCGCGGGCCAGTCGCCCAGGCGGTAGACGTGGATCTGCCCGTCCGAGGCGGTCCAGAACAGCCCCGCGGCGATCGCCACGAGAAGGACCGTGCCGATGGTCGACCCGATCCGCGCCAGCGAGATGTCGTGGCGCATCACGTAGCCCACGATGGGCGCGATCAGGGCGGGCAGGATGACAGGGGCGATGATCCAGTGGTTCATTTCACCGGGTCCTCCACATCCGCGTCGCTGTCGGCGATGTTCACCTTGTCGGTCCCGCTGTCGAGGAACGCGCCGATGGCGATCATGACCAGCACGGCGGTCATGCCGAAGGAGATCACGATCGCCGTCAGGACCAGCGCCTGCGGCAGCGGATCGGTATAGCTCGCCTCCCCGTACTTCAGGACGGGCGCCATGTTCACGGCGAGCCGGCCGGAGGCGAAGATGAAGATGTTCACGGCATAGGACAGCAGCGCGAGCCCGAGGATCACCGGAAAGGCCCTCAGCCGGAGCATGAGATAGATGCCCCCCGCGGTCAGCACGCCCACGGCGCTGGCGACGATCAGTTCCACGTTATTCGCTCCCTTCCCGCTGCTTGACCCGGTCAGCGGGGTCGTAATCCATGGGTTCGAGGTTCACCGACTGGCCGGCATAGCGCGCGATCCGGCTGAGACTGTAGAGCATCAGCATCACCGCGCCGAGCACGGTCAGGAAGACCCCGAGGTCGAAGAGCGCGGCGGTGGCCAGCTCGAACTCCTCGATCGGGGGCAGGTGCACGTAGCCGAAGGCCGATGTCAGGAACGGCTTGCCGGCCAGCCAGGCCCCTGCCCCGGTCAGCCCGGCGATCACCACGCCCCATCCGATCATGGCATGGTACTGGATGCGCTGGCGCGATTGCGTCCAGGCAAAGCCGGAGGCCATGTACTGCATGAGAAGCGCGATCGCGATCACCAGCCCCGCGACGAAGCCGCCGCCCGGGTAGTTGTGGCCGCGCAGGAAGATGTAGACGCCGACCATCACCGCGATGGGCATCATCACCCGGGTCGCGACGACCATCATCAGCGGGTGACGGTCGCGCGACAGGTCGCGCGCGAAGTCGGTATTGCGCAGTTTGCGGCTGGCCGGCCCGTTCAGAAGCGCCGTCATCAACGCATAGATGATCAGGCCCGCGATCCCCAGCACGATGATCTCGCCGTAGGTATCGTAGCCCCGGAAGTCCACGAGGATCACGTTGACCACGTTGTTGCCGCCGCCCCCGGCATAGGAATTGTCGAGATGGAAGCCCGAGATCGTGTCGATGTCGCGGATCAGGAAGGCATATGTCAACGCCGCCACGCCGCCGCCCGCGCCCAGCGCGATCACCGCGTCGCGGGCCTTGATGAGCATCGACGAATCCTTCGGCGTCGTCTTCGGGATGAAGTGCAGCGCGAGCAGCAGGAGCATGATCGTCACCGTCTCGACCGAGATCTGCGTGAGCGCGAGGTCGGGCGCCGAGAGATAGACGAAGCCCGCCGACACCATCAGCCCGATGATCCCGATCAGCACCAGCGCGCGGAAGCGGTTCCGGTGCATACCGACGACCGAGGCCGTGGCCACCACCAGGAGGACGAAGCCCACCGCGGCGATCGGCGGCACCGGCAGGATCTCGCGGCTCGGTGCGGCCAGGCCTCCGCCGGTATAGGCGACGTAGCCCAGCACGACGGCCGTCGCGGTGAAGATGGCCAGGTAGCGGCTGATCGACCCGTTGTGCGTCAGGTCGCTGAACCAGCGCGCGGCCGTGGCGAGGCGCTCGATGAGCCAGTCGAAGATGACCTTGGCCTCGGGCCGGGGCGCGGCGATCCAGGCGCGGTCCAGCGGGCGGTGGAGCAGGAGAAGCACGATCCCCCCGACGATCGCGGCGATCGACATGAAGAGCGCGGGCGTGACGCCGTGCCAGATCTTCAGGTGCGGATGCAGCGCCTCGCCCGTCACGGCCGACGCGGCGACCTCGACCAGCGGCTCGGCGAGGAAAGGCATCACACCGATCAGAATGACCAGGATGGCGAGCAGCGCGGGGGCCACGTACATGCCGAAGGGCGGGTCGTGCGGCTTGTGCGGGTAATCGTCGCGCACCGGGCCGCCGAACGTGTGGAAGATGAAACGCAGGCTGTAGGCGACCGAGAAGAGCGCGCCGATGGTGGCGAGCGCCGGGACGATCCACGGGTTCTCGAACCAGTAGGTGTGCGAGGCCTCCTCGAGCATCATCTCCTTCGACAGGAACCCGTTGAAGAGCGGGATACCGGCCATCGACAGCGCCGCGACCGTCCCGATGGTCGCGGTGATCGGCATCAGCCGGGCAAGCCCGCCCAGCTTCTTGATGTCGCGGGTATGCGCCTCGTGGTCCACGATCCCGGCGGTCATGAAGAGCGCCGCCTTGAAGGTCAGGTGGTTGATGATGTGGAACACGGCGGCCA
Source organism: Maritimibacter harenae (assembly GCF_009882975.1). Taxonomy (GTDB): domain Bacteria; phylum Pseudomonadota; class Alphaproteobacteria; order Rhodobacterales; family Rhodobacteraceae; genus Maritimibacter; species Maritimibacter harenae. The sequence continues at coordinate 361,389 of NZ_WTUX01000010.1, read as the reverse complement.
CCGCGGCGGCGGTGGTCCCAAAGCCCAGAAGCATGGTCAGAAGGCCGAGGTGCGACACCGTCGAGAAGGCGAGAAGCGCCTTCAGGTCGTCCTTGAAGAGCGCGATCAGCGCGCCCAGCACCATCGTGATCAGCCCCACCGTCGCGACGATGTAGAACCACTCGGGCGTGCCCGCGAGGGCGGGCCACATGCGGGCCATCAGGAAGACGCCCGCCTTCACCATCGTGGCCGAGTGCAGGTAGGCCGACACCGGCGTCGGCGCGGCCATCGCGTGGGGAAGCCAGAAGTGGAACGGGAACTGCGCCGACTTGGTGAAGGCGCCCAGCAGGATCAGGATCAGCGCCGGCAGGTACCACTCCGACTCCTTGATCATCTCGCCCGAGGACAGGATGTCGGTGAGCTCGTAGCTGCCCACGATGTTGCCCAGGATCAGCATGCCCCCGATCATGGCGAGCCCGCCGGACCCGGTGACCGCCAACGCCATGCGCGCGCCCTGCCGTCCTTCCGGCAGGTGCTTCCAGTAGCCGATGAGCAGGAAGGACGAGAGCGACGTGAGCTCCCAGAACACCAGCAAAAGCAGGATGTTGTCGGACAGCACGATGCCCAGCATCGCGCCCTGGAACAGCAGCAGATAGGTGTAGAACTGCCCCATCGGGTCGTCGCCCGAGAGGTAGAAGCGGGCATAGAGGATGATCAGAAGGCCGACGCCCAGGATCATGCCCGCGAACAGCAGGCCCAGCCCGTCGAGGAAGAAGGAGGCCGACAGCCCCAGTTGCGGCAGCCACTCGAACTGCGCCTGGATCACCTCGCCCCCCATCACGCGGGGCGCGAGGATGCCGAGCATGACGAGCGCGAGGATCGTGGGAACGGCGGTGAACGTGGCACAGGCATTGCGTCCCGCGCGGATCATCCACCCCGGCACCAGCGCGCCCACGAAGGGCAAAAGCGCAATGATAACCAGCAGGTTGCTCCCGTCACCCATCGATCGTCCCCACGTCGGCTGTCCGTTTTCTTGCTTGGCGGCCTGATTAATGGTTTCAGCGCCGGAAACCAATCGCATTCCTGTGAACTCTACGAGTTTTTCGCGCCTGTGGACCACACGCCGCGGCGCGTGCCGTGCGCCGCTCCATGCGTAATCTTACCTAGGGGCCGTCGCTTGAACGGCCATCCGGCGGGGGCTAAGGTCACGCCGCATCCCGCGTGATCGGCGGGGAGGAATGTTGGCGCGCCGACGCGCGGCGTGCCACCCAGTCACCAAGGGAAAGTAGGACAGATGCAAAAAGTCTACGAGTCCGCCACGGCCGCTTTGGATGGCCTGTTGCGCGACGACATGCTCATCGCCGCGGGGGGCTTCGGCCTGTGCGGCATCCCGGAGCTCTTGATCGACGCCGTGGTCGACAGCGGCGTGAAGAACCTGACCGTGGCCTCGAACAACGCGGGCGTCGACGGGTTCGGGCTCGGCAAGCTGCTCGACACCCGCCAGATCAAGAAGATGATGTCGTCCTACGTGGGCGAGAACGCGGAATTCATGCGCCAGTACCTCTCGGGCGAGCTTGAGCTCGAATTCAACCCGCAGGGCACGCTGGCCGAGCGCATGCGCGCGGGCGGCGCCGGGATCGCGGGCTTCTATACGAAGACCGGCTACGGCACGCAGATCGGCGAGGGCAAGGAGGTCAAGACCTTCCCGACGGGCCCCGATGGCCAGGAAGAGCACTACATCCTCGAGGAAGGCATCTTCGCCGACCTGTCCATCGTGAAGGCGTGGAAGGCCGACGACACCGGCAATCTCGTGTTCCGCAAGACCGCCCGCAACTTCAACCCGCCGGCGGCGATGTGCGGCAAGGTCTGCGTCGTCGAGGTGGAAGAGATCGTCCCGCGCGGCTCGCTCGACCCCGATCACATCCATCTGCCCGGCATCTACGTGCACCGCATCATCCAGGGCGAGCACGAGAAGCGGATCGAAAAAGTCACGACGCGCAAGCGGGAGGAAGCCTGATGCCTTGGGATCGTAACCAGATGGCCGAACGGGCCGCACAGGAACTCGAAGACGGCATGTACGTGAACCTCGGGATCGGCATCCCGACGCTGGTCGCCAACTACGTGGGCGACAAGGACATCACGCTTCAGTCGGAGAACGGCATGCTGGGCATGGGCCCCTTCCCCTTCGAGGGCGAGGAGGATCCGGACCTCATCAACGCCGGCAAGCAGACGATCACGGAACTCAACCGCACGTCCTATTTCGACAGCGCCATGAGCTTCGCGATGATCCGGGGCGGCAAGATCGCCGCAGCGATCCTGGGCGCGATGGAAGTGGCCGAGAACGGCGACCTCGCGAACTGGATGATCCCCGGCAAGCTCGTGAAGGGCATGGGCGGCGCGATGGACCTCGTGGCCGGCGTCGAGAAGGTCGTGGTCGTGATGGACCACACCAACAAGGCGGGTGAGCCCAAGCTGCTCAAGGAATGCACCCTGCCGCTCACCGGCACCGGCGTCGTCGACCGGATCATCACCGATCTGGGCGTGCTCGACGTGGTTGAGGGCGGTCTCAAGATCGTCGAGACCGCACCCGGCGTGACCGAGGATGAGATCCGCGAGAAGACCGAGGCGACCATCGTCTGATCGGCAATCGGAGCTGGCAAAACGAAAGGGGGCCGCGCGGCCCCCTTTTTCATGCCCGGCCGGTACCCGTCAGCCGTCGGCCAGGCCACGCGCCGCCGCGGCGGTTCCCGGCCCCACGATGGCGTCGAGCGCGCCGCGGTAGAGGCCCCGCTCCTGCAGGATCTTCTGGAACTCGAGCGCCGTGTCACGGTCCCATTCCCCCGCCGCGCCGCGCCGCAGGTCGGCGAAGCTCAGCTCACCGGTTTCCAGCGCACGCACGTAGAGCCCTGCCGCGACGGCCGGATCGTAGTCCACGCCGCGCCCGGTCTCGTAGAACACGCCCATGCGCGCGATCGCCGGGGCATGGCCGGTGCGCGACACCATGCGCGTGAGCCGCACCTGTTCCTCGGGGTTGTCGGGCAGGCCCGACGACGGGTCGGCGTAGAGGTTCGACAGCTCCAGCGCCGCCGACAGGTTCCCGTTGTCGGCCGCGCGGGTGTAGTAGGTCACCGCCTTGGCCGCATCGGGGATGCCCAGGTCCTCGCTCGCCCGGCCGGGGATTCCGTCCCCGTTCAGGTAGGTCTGCGCGAGGCGATACTGCGCGAAGTGATAGCCTTGCTCGGCCGCCCGGGTCATGAGCTCCACCATCCGCTCCGGATCGCGGGGCACGCCGCGCGCCACCTGGTAGAGAAGCGCGAGCGTGGTCATCCCGGCCGCGTCTTCGAGCTCGACCGCCGCGCGGTAGTGGTCGACGGCGCGGGCGATGTCCTGACCCTCGGGGCCGACGCCGAAGAGGAAGTAGTCGCCCAGCCGCGTCTCGGCGGCACCGAGCCCGGCCTCGGCCGCGCGGGTGAGCAGGTCGAAGGTCGCCTGCGCATCGCCGCGTGCGCGCGCGATGGTGGCGGCATGGAAAAGCACTTCCGGGTCGGCTTTCTCGGCCGTCGCCGCCTCGGTGCAGGCCTCGGCCGCGCGCGTGAGCGTACGCCGCTGCGTGTCCGCATCGACCGCGGCGGCGGGCACACCGGCGTTCGCGGGTCCGGCAATGTCGAGGCATTCTTCGGCGGCAAGCTCGAGCGGGTCGGGTGCCGGTTCGGCAGCGGCGGTCTCCTCGGCCGCTTCCACGTCCGGCGAGGGTTCCTCTTGCCCGACCTCCGGGGCCGGGTCCTCGGCCTGTGCCACGACAACGGGCTGGTCCGTCCCGGCCTCCGCCGCATCGGCCCCCGTTTCGGCGGCCATGTCTTCCCCGCCGCCCGATGAAATGACCTCGCCGCCTGCGGCGGTCTCTTCGGGCGCCTCGACCTCCGCCTGCGCCGTGACCACGTCCTGGCGTTCGAACACGTCGCCCTTGGCCTGAAGCGGCTTGATCGCCCGCGCGACACCCAGCGGATCCTCACCCTCGGCATGGCCGTCGGGCTTGCGAGCAACCGTGCCAAGCGGACTCCGCGCCTCGGCGGGCGCCTGTGCCGTGTCGGTCATCGGATCGGCCCCGCCCCCCGCGTCCTGGCCGAAAGCGGCGACGGGAAACATCAATGCAGCGACGAGGCCAATCCCTTTCACGGCATACTTCCTTTTTAACCAATTCAGGAAATTGCTAGCGTGACCGTGACCGCGAGTCTACAGCGCCGGGCTTCGCGCAGCGCCCCACTTTTGTGCAGTTGTGTCAACAGGCCCGGGCGGGGCAGTGTGGCCCCGATAACCGCAAGACCGCCGGATTCCCGTGAACCAGACACGTCCCGCAAACGCCGACACCCTGACCGTCGACCTCGACCGGGACCTGCTCCACGGCAACCTTGCGGCCGAGCTTTTCTGGTGGAACCTGTCGCGCGACCTGCGCAGCCTGCGCGACCCGCGCCGCCGCCGGGTGCCGAACCCGGCCCGGTTTCCATTCGACCCCGAGGTGGTGGCGGCCTGCAAGGCGGCCCGGGCGGCGGGCAAGCGCACCGTGCTCACATACGGCGACCACCCCGAGCTCGGCGCGGCCGTCATACGGCACCTGGGCTGTTTCGACGCGACCGAAGCGGGCACTGCGCGCCCCGCCGACCTCCCGGCCACACGGTCCCAAGGTGGCCCGCGCGAGATCCTGCGCCAGATGCGCCCACATCAATGGGTGAAGAACGTGCTGGTGTTCCTGCCGGTCTTCGCCGCCCACGCCTTCACGCCCCTGACGATCCTCCAGGCGCTGCTCGCGTTTCTCGCTTTCGGGCTCGTCGCCTCGTCGGTCTACACGCTGAACGACCTGTCGGACCTCGACGCGGACCGGCGCCACCGCACCAAGCGCAATCGCCCCTTCGCGTCGGGCCGCCTGCCGGTACGCTACGGCGGCCCCATGATGGCCACGCTGCTCATCGCGGGTTTCGCCGTGGGCGCGCTCGCCACCCCGGCGCTGGTCGCCGTGCTCGCGCTCTACTTCATCCTGACCACCGCCTACTCGATGGCCCTCAAGGGGATGCTCGCGGTCGACATCATCGTGCTCGCGATGCTCTACACGATGCGGATCGTGGCCGGGGCGGCGGCGACGGGGATCGTGCCCTCGGTCTGGCTCCTGTCCTTCTCGATCTTCCTCTTCCTGTCGCTCGCCGCGGTGAAGCGCTTGGCGGAGCTCGTCGAGCTCGACAGCCGCGGCGGGGCGAAGGCGGCCGCCGGGCGCGCCTACACGGTCGAGGATCGGCCGATCATCGCGATGCTCGCCACCGCGGCCGGCTACATCGCGGTATTGGTGCTGGCGCTCTACCTCGACACGCCGGAGGTGCGCGCGCTCTACGACGAACCGGCGGCGCTCTGGGGGGTGGGGCTCGTCCTGCTTCTGTGGATCACCCGGATCGTGCTCCTGGCCCACCGCGGGCTGGTCAACGAGGACCCGGTGGTCTTCGCCCTCACCGACCGGGCGAGCCGAATCGGGCTGGTGGCCTGCGCCGTGCTCTTCGCCGTCGCGGCGCTCGCCTGAGCCCGAAAAGGCGCGTCGGACCGCCCCAAACCCGGGCTCGAAGGCCGATTCTGGTGGAGGATTGCCGAATCCCGCGAAATCTGCGGCAGATTCCCGCCCATCGGCCAGAATCCTCCCACAAGGACGAATGTGCCTTTATTGTCTTCTTAACGATGGGACAGTACGAGCGCGGCTGAATGATCCGACAGTCACGGGAAGAATTTATGATCGCGCACGAAAGTCTGCGTCTGAGACCGGCTTATGCTCTCGCCGCCGTTGGCGTGCTTGCCGGCCTCGTCGTCGCCGCCTGGGGCAGCCTGTTTGCCGTCCACGCGCTGTACCCGTCCTATGTCTCCGCCTTCACCACCCCGAAGGTCGAAGAAACCGCAGCGGCCCCGGCCGAGGCCGACATGGACCTGGCCGCGCGCACGGAGTTGGTGCTGAGCGGTCTCAAGCTCGACGAAGGCGCCGCGCCCGCGGCCCCCGAACCCGTTGGGCCCGAACTCGCCGCGCTGCCCGCGCCGGAGCCTGCACCGCTGCCCACGGAGGAGACCGCCCCGGCCGAGCCGGAACGCCCCGAGGTCCAGAACGTCGCCGAAGCCCCGGTCGAAGAGACGGCGGAGGCCCCGACGCCGCAGGCCCTCGCCCGGCTGAGCGAAGAGGATCTTGCCACCCGCGCCGCCGCGGCGCTGTTCTTCGGCGCACCGGAAGAGGTGGCGGAAGCTCCCGAGGCCGAGCTCGTCTCGCCCACCACGCTGGCCGCCGCACAATCGCTGCGTCCCCGGCCGCGCCCGGAGGATGTGGAGCCGATGCCGGCGCCGAAAACGATCGAGCTCGCCGTGGCCGAAGCGGTCGACACCGACACGCCCGTGGCCTCGACGCTGGCCGTCGAAACCTCGCCCCGTCCGCGCGGGCTGCCCCGTGCGCTGCGCGCGGCCTTCACGCCGCGCCGCAACGCTGCCCCCGCGCCGCAACAGAACGCCGAGCCTGCCCCGCAGGCGCAATCGACGCCGATGATCGCGGGCCGCGGCTGTGGCCGCAACCACGCGCGCGACATGCCCAACCGGCCCGCCAGCGCGCCGGGGGGCACCACGTTCATCTCGTCGCTGGGCAACGGCAGCGGCGGGTCGCGCGACAACGCGATCATCAACGAGCTGGCGCGTGGCAACATGCCCGGTTTCCTCAAGGACCTTCAGCCGGTGGTCATCCGTGGCCAGGACGCACGCGGGGCCGACACGGAAATCGTCATCTGCGTGACGCCCGACTACCTCGCGCTCGGCTCCGACAGCGACTTCGTGCGCGTGCCTCTGGGCCTGCCCGCCGCCGCGTCCATCGCCAAGCGCTTCGGCATGACGCTGCCCACCTCGCGCATGGTCGACGCGATCTATGCCCAGGCGAACGTGAAGCTGAGCCCCAAGCCGATGCAGGCCGGGCCGCAGATGTCCTCGACCAACTACTTCCTGCGCCACAACGCCACGATCGAGGGGCAGCGGCAGGGACGTCGGGGCCTGATCTCGGGCCACAAGAAGGACGTGGTCATCGCGAGCCGCATGGCCTCGAACCCCGGCCGGGTGGCGATCTACGGCTGGCACCGGTCGCGCGGGAACCCGATCCAGCCGGTCTCGACCGTGCACGGGGCGAGCTATGCCGACTACAGCCACGGCATCCGGCTGGTGAGCAAGACCGCCTACCTCAACGGTCGGGCGGTGTCGCTGGACGAACTGCTGTCGTCGCGCCGCTACGCCTACCTGCTCAACAGCGACGGGCCGCTGCCGGGCCAGGTGATCCGCATCGCCTCGCGCTGAGCCCGCTCACGCCCGCGAACGACAAAGGCCGCGCCATCGGGCGCGGCCTTTTCCGTTCACCGGTCCTCCCGCGTCAGCGCACGTCGCGGAAGCAGCGGAAGCCGAGGTGATAGTTGCGGTGGCTCGCCGTCGACATGACCCGCGAGCCGTGCCAGTAGGGCGCGCGCCAACGCGCCCATTCCTCGTGCGCGCGGATCTTGTCCCAGATGAACCAGCTGCCCTTCATCTCGGTCACACCCAGGGTGGTCGAGCCGCGGCTCGCCATCTGGCTCGGCGCCATCGGCAGGTTCATGTGCTCGGCCGCGTTGCCTTCAAGGTCATAGACGCCAAGCCCGGACCGACAGTTGGGGAAAGCGCCGACCGGGTAGGTGTTGGACCCGCAGCCGCTCCAGCTTCCGCCGTTGCAGCCGGGCGACTTGGACGAGTTCTGCGCACAGATGCCCCGGCGCCATTGCGGGCCATAGGTCCAGGTCTTCTGCTGTCCCCACTTGGCATTGTGGGCCGCGCGCATCGCGCCGTGAGACCCCAGGTCGAAGCGGTAGTCGGGCTCGAGCAGCGCGCCGGCCGCCGCCCCCTCCCATTCATGGGCATCGCCCATCCGCTTGCCCTCGGCCGCGCAGACCAGCGCCGCCTCGCGCGCCGAGATCCAGGTCACCGGGTAGGCCATCGGGACGTTGGGATATTCGAACATGTCGACGCAGACCTCGGCGTCCTCCGGCCGTTCGGTCGCCGGGTCGTAGAGCGGGGCCATGTACTTGCGCCCGCAGATGCGTTCGAAGCGGGCGTTGCGGTAGTACTGGTAGGGATCGCCGGGCACTTTCGCGGCGGCCTGCTGGGGCGTCATCGGGTGGCGCGTCACCGCCGGGTTGCCCTGCCCGGCCATGCCGGAAGCGTTGAAGATCTCGCGGATGCGGGCGATCTGCGAGGCCGTCACCCCGCGCTTTTCCTGCATCAGCCGGAACATCGCCTCGTTGTTCTCGGCCAGCGTGGCGGCGGCCCCGGGCCCTCCCGACACCAATGCCAAGCAAACCCCCAAAGCCGCAATCGCCTTCCGCATGTCGCTATTCCTTTCTGAGAAGGTAGAAAAAGTCCCTGTTGTCCGAAAATCCGACGAACCGGGGGATGCGCCCGTCATCGCTCCACGGATCGCTTTCCGCCATGTAGCTCGACAGGTGCATCGGCTCGAGCCCGTCGCCGTCCTGGTTCTGGCGGTAGACGGCCATGTAGGTGAGCTCGGGCGAGTTCATGTCGAGCAGCATGGCGTAGTCGCAATCATAGGCCTGGAAGACCCGCGCCATCGCCGAGGGCGTGACGGACGAGAAATAGGCGTACATCAGGAACTGCCGCCCATCGATCTCGCGCAGGCAGGCGCCGGACCGCAGGGTCCGCAACTGGGCATCCGCCGAACCCGACCAGTTGCCGCCACCCCAGGAATTGACCCGGTTCCCCGGCACGCTCTGCCCGGTCTCGGGATCGCGCCGCACCACGGCCACGCCGTTCTGTCGGGCATAGCGCAGGTCGGGCACCATCGCGTTGTCGGCCTCGGTCCAGGTCTTCATCCCGATCTCGCCGTCGACCGTGACATAGAGCGTGGCGAGGTTCTCGATCAGGCTGGAAAAGGTCACGCCGTTCGAGATGAAGCCGTAGTGGTGCCCCTTGTTGAACGTCGCGTAATCCGAGAACCGGTAGGCCCCGTGATCGCGCTTGAAGCCGCCCGCGAAGGCCGCGACCGCGCGGCTCGTCAGCGACGGGGACAGCATTCCGTTGCGCACCAGCGGATCGGCCCGGCTGATCCCGTCGGGGCCCGCGAGGTTCCAGTCCTGCCCGGAGCGCTGCGGGCGCGACGACCAGCCCAGCCCGGGGTGATCGGTGCCCAGCTCGTAGCCCAGCTCGAACTGGCCCAGGTCGAAGGCCACGAGGTAGACGTCCGCGTTCTGCTCGACCCCGTCCAGCCAGTTGGCCCCGTTGCGTTCGCTCAGGATCTCGTTGGCGATATAGGCGGGCTTGAGCGCGCTGGCGAAGACGCCTTCGGCCCCGTCCACGGCATACCAAGCGCCCGCCTCCATGCCGCCCTCGGCCCCGATGACCTCGATCGACATGTTGGGCCGCATGATCGGCCGGCGGTCGAGCCTGGCCACGCCCAGCGCGGCAACCGCATCGCCCGCGTCGCCCTGCTCCACGGTAGCGGCGTCTTCGAGAAAGGCATCCTCGAAGAAGGTTCCCTTGATCAGGTTCACCAGCTTGTCGCCAAACACGACGTTCTGGCGCAGGAAGTCCGACACCGCCTCGCGGTTGGTGCGGCTGCCGGCGACGCGGTTGCGAAGGTAGATCTTCTGACCGCAGACCGGCGCATAGGGCAGACCGCTCTGCGCCGCCGCGCCCAGTTCCGACGGCGCCCCGTCCCAGGGTTGGCAGACCTCCTGCCCGCCGTTGCCCGCGATCACGAGCCCGGGCGTCTCACCCCCCTCGAGCGCGAGCGACCAGGTGTCCGCGTCCGCGTTCTCCAGGTGAAAACGCTGCGTGCCCTGCCCCGGGCGCGTCACCTCGAGCAGGTACCAGCGGTTCACCTCGGGGTGGAGCGACGTCAGGCGGATCGTGCCGCCCTCGGGCGTGGCCACTTCGGCCGCGGCGCGCATCGGGGCCAGCTCCATCACCGATGAGACGGCATACTGGTTGTAGGTTTCCCATTGCGCGGCCAGCGTCTCGGCGCTCGCCTCCGGTTCGACCTGGGCCATCGCCACGGGGGCCAGCCCCCCGGCGATCGCGCTGATCGCCACGCCCCTCACCCAACGGGACACCTTCTGCGTCATCTTCAACTCCAATCGCGCGTCACTTCTGAAATGCATTTCGTCAAAAAAGGCGGCCCCACACGGGCACCCGGCGTCGCATTGCTGATCGAAACGGCCATCCCAAGCTCCGACTCCCCCGCGATCCACGGCCCCCCGTGAATCGGCCCAACAAGAATCATTTTACGGCTCGCGGGCCGTGCGCCAAGCCTCGGCCCATCACTTTCGCGTCGCGCGGACATTCCCGTCGGCGCTGTGGCGCGGGCGCAATGGACCGGGCGCGCCCGTGGAGCTATCTTTCGAAGCAGAGGAGGACCGACCGATGACCCAGGCGCTCGACCGACAGTTCGACACGGCCGAATCGTGGCGCGAGACCGGGCTCGCCCTGCGCGCGGTGCTCGGGCGCACGCCGCTCGTGGAGACCCGGAAATGGGGCAAGCCCTGCTACACCCACGCGGGCCACAACATCGCGATCCTGCAGCGGATGAACGATTTCCTGGCGCTGATGTTCTTCAAGGGGACGTTGCTCGACGACCCCGACGGTCTGCTCGAAGCGCAGGGGCCCAACAGCCGCGCGGCCAAGCGCCTGTGCTTCACCAGCGTCGCCCAGGTGCAGGCGCGCGAGGCCCAGGTCCAGGCGCTCGTCGCCCAGGCCATCGCCGTGGACAAGGCCGGGCTCGGCGTCCCTGCGCCCGATACGCCGGACTGGGCGCCCGAACTGCGCGACCGGTTCCGCGATGACCCGGCGTTCGAGGCCGCCTTCTTCGCGCTCACGCCGGGGCGCCAGCGCGCCTACAACCTGCATGTCTCGGGAGCAAAGCAATCGGCCACGCGCATCGCGCGGATCGACCGGCACGCGGACAGGATCCTTGCCGGAAAAGGGCTGAACGACCGCTAGCGCGGATCATTCCGCCTCGTCGTCACCGATCCCGTATTTCTGGAACACCCGCGACTGGGCCATGAAGAACCCGAAGATCGCCAGCGGCAGACCGAAGGTCTTGAAGTTGACCCAGACGTCGGTGGACATCGTGCGCCAGACCGCCTCGTTCGCGAGCGCCAGACCGGCGAAGAACAGGGCCAGGCGCCGGGTGACGATCATCCAGCCTTCGTGCTCCATCGGCACGGAATGGTCCATCACCACCTTGATGTAGCTCTGGCCGCGCAAGAGCCCGAAGGCCAGCACCGCGAAGAAGAAGACGTAGAGGATGGTCGGCTTCATCTTGATGAAGCGCTCGTCGTTCAGCCAGATCGAGATCCCGCCCATCACGGCGACCAGCACCACGGTCGCGATCTGGATCGCCGAGATCGTGCCGGTGACGCGCCAAAGAATGAAGGTGCAGATCGCCTGGAGCGGGATGAAGCCCGCCGTGACGGCGAGGAACCCGTCGTATTCGCGGCCGCTCACGGTGAAGCTCATGTCGCGCACGATCATGTAGCCGACGAAGAACGCGATGATCGGTCCGTATTCCAGCGCCGCACGCAGCCAGGGATTGACCTTCTTGCCGTCGGTCCCGGCCGCCTTGGTGTCCGTCACTTCGCTCATGGGTCGCCTACGTCCTGACATGGTTTCCTGATCACGCCCTATTTAACCTCCCATCTCGACGATTACAGCCCCTGCGGCAATCAATGCCATGAGCGTGACCCGGCGGGGCCCCGTGCTTTCCTTGAGCACGAGCCAGCCGATGAGGGCGGCGAAAACGGTCGAGGTTTCGCGCAGCACCGCCGCTTCGCCCACGTCATCGAGCCGCGTGGCCAGCATGATCGACCCGAACGAGAAATAGGCGACGAGCCCGCCGGTCAGCCCGCGCAGGGCCAGCGGGCCGGGCGCGGGCGGCTCGGCCATGTGCGCGTAGCGCCAGGCCCCGTAGAGCGCGAAGGCGATGCCGTCGAGCATGAAGAACCAGGCGAGGAAGGTGAAGGGATTCGGCGTCGCGCGGATGCCGTAGGCGTCGATCGTGGTGTAGAGCGCGACGAAAAGCCCGGTCACCACCGCCATCGCCAGCGCGGGCTTGAGGTTGTGGCGGTCCACCTGCCAATGCTTGAGGTTGTAGAGCGCGAGGCCATAGATCGCCGCCACCAGAAGGCCCACCCCCACCCATTGCAGGGCCGTGAAATGCTCGCCGAAGAGGATCCCGGCCCCGATCACCGTGAAGAGCGGACCGGTCCCGCGCACCACCGGGTAGACGACCGTGTAACTCCCCAGCGTGTAGGTCACGCCCTGGGCCACCTTGTAGAGGATGTGGATGACAATGATCAGCGCGAAAAGCGGGATCAGCGACGGGTCCGGCCAGGGCACGACGAACAGCGCGAAGGGCGCGGCAAGCAGGCCATAGGTCGCGTCGATCGCGCCGCGCGACAGCCACGGGTCATGCCGTCCCTTCTGCAAGGCGCCGAAAAGGGCGTGCAGGAAGGCGGCCAGCACCGCGAGCGCCAGCGCGGCGCTATGCCCGGCCTCGGTCCCCTCGAGGCCGCGAATCCATTCGCTCATTCCGGCTGGTTACAGCGAGACCCGGCGGGGTGCACGCGGTATTCCCACCCGGCGCGGCCCGCCTTCGCGTTCGCCGATACGCGCGGCCACCGCCGGGTCGACGGGAATGTCCAGCGTCCCGATCGGCGTTGGCGCGGCCGCCCGGTCCTCGGCCCGGTTCACCCGACGCCGCTCGATGAAGGCGGTGATCTCCAGCGGCTCGCGCCAGGCGTCCTCGATGGCATCCACCCCGATCAGGTCGTGCGCCGCGTCCGCCAGCATCCGCCAGGTCAGGCGACGCATGAACTCGTCCGTGCGAAACGGGCCGAGAAGTCCCGCCTCCGCGACACGCACCGTGTCCCCGGCCTGAATCAGCGCCGCGGCCCCGACAACCTCCCAGTTGGCGAAGAGCACCGCCCGCGCCAGCACGTCCGCCATGACCGAATACCCCGGCTGGCCATCCTCCGGATAGGGATCCGAGATGGCGAGCCGGCGCGATTCCGCCACGAAGGACATCGCGGTCCGCGTGCCCTTGAGAAGGAGCACGGGGTCTGTGGTCTTGCGTCGATGCATGCGGTTGAGAAGTCCCCTTGCGTCAACCAAAGGGCCCTGCCCGGGACCCGTCTCTCATCTAACGGGTGAATACGGTAATTTTTTGACCCCTGGTGGCAACCCTACCCCCTTCTTCGTTTCGAAAATACCTTCGGGGGAGGTTTGGAGGGGGCAGACAGCCCCCTCCATCGCACATGAGACAGGTTCGCAGGGCAGGCCCCGCAACAGGTCGCCCCGGCGCCGGCAGGGCGCGAAAACCCGCCTCAAAGGCCGGTCAGGGCCTTGGCGAAATCCTCGGGATCGAAGGGCGCGAGGTCCTCGATCTGCTCGCCCACGCCGATGGCGTGGATCGGCAGGCCGAACTTGTCGGCCAGCGCCACCAGCACGCCGCCCTTGGCGGTGCCGTCGAGCTTGGTCATCACCAGCCCGGACACGTCGGCGAGCTTCTGGAACGTCTCGACCTGGCTCAGTGCGTTCTGCCCGGTGGTCGCGTCCAGGACGAGCACGGTGTTGTGCGGCGCGCTCTCGTCGAGCTTTTTCAGAACCCGCACGATCTTGGCGAGCTCGGCCATGAGGTCCTGCCGGTTCTGAAGCCGCCCGGCGGTGTCGATCATCAGCAGGTCCGCGCCCTCGTCCTGCGCCTTCTTCAGCGCGTCGTAGGCCAGGCTCGCCGGGTCCGACCCCTCGGGCGCGGTCAGCACCGGCACCCCGGCGCGATCGCCCCAGACCTGGAGCTGCTCGACGGCCGCGGCGCGGAACGTATCGCCCGCGGCAATCACCACCGACTTGCCGGCCGCGCGGAACTGCGAAGCGAGCTTGCCGATCGTCGTGGTCTTGCCGGCGCCGTTCACGCCGACCACCAGCACCACCTGCGGGCGCTTGGGATAGATCGGGAGCGGCTTGGCCACGGGTTCCATCACCCGGGCGATTTCCGTGGCGAGGATCTCCTTGATCTCCGCCACCGACACCTTCCGCCCGAGCCGTCCCTCGGCGATGTTGGCCGACACGCGCAGCGCGGTATCCACCCCCATGTCCGAGGCGATCATAAGCTCCTCGAGGCTTTCCAGCATGTCGTCGTCGAGCACCCGGCGCGTCACCGTGGTCTTCGCACCGCCCCGGCCCAGGAGCCGGCCGATGAACCCGGGCCGCTCGCTGGTCTCGCCGCCGCCGTCATCGGGGTCCGGCAGGTCGATCTCCATCGGGACCGGGTCGGGCGTCGGATCATTCGGCTGGGGCGCCTCGGACGGTGCGCCGCCCGGGATCTCGTCCGGCGCCTGCGGCACTTCCTCCGGCCCCGGTTCGGGCACCTGCGGTGCATCCGGGACCGGCTCGCTCTCCGGCGTGGGCACCTCGGTGGGCGGGGTGTCGGGCGTCGGCTCCTCGCCCGGTGTCACGGGATCGGGCTGCGGCACGTTCTCGGGCTCGGGCGCGGGGTCGGGGTCCGGCTCGGCATCCGGGCCCGGCGTCTGCGGACGCTCCGGTTCCGGCTCGGGCCGAGGTTCCGGCTCCGCTGCGGTGACCTCCTCGGCCTCTCCGCCCTCGTCGACGATCGCCTCGAGCCCCTCTTCGAGCTTCGAGGAGGATTTCGTCAGCCGATCCTTGAGTTTTCTGAAAAACGACATGGCGCCTCCGGTCTTCGTTTCCACCTAATCGCCTTTGGCGCGATATGGAAGCCTCAGGCCGACAGGATCATCGCCTGCCCGGCGATGTAGAAGATCCAGACCGACCACCCGACCCGCCCCAGGAGCGGATTGTCGGGGTCCATCCGGAAAAGCTGGTAGGCCAAAAGCGTGTCGGAGGCGATGAAGAACGCGGCCCCCAGGACGGCCGTGCCCACCGGCAGGGTGAGCGCGGCCAGCCCCATGAGCGTGATCAGCACGATATAGACGCGCACGGGCCATTTCAGCCCGGCCGTGTAGGGCACGAGCCAGAGCTCGGCCAACCCGGCGAAGGCGACAAGGAACACGGCGAGCGGCGCGTTGAGCGTGAAGGCGGCTAAGAGCGGCACGCCCGACAGCGCCAGGAAATGCACGACATACGCCAGATGCGCGAGCGCGAAGGCACCGAGGCCCGACAGGAACGCGGCCTGCCCGCTGCGCGACAGGGCGAAATCGCCCAGCGCGGACAGAAGCAGCCCGGCGATCAGGAAGGCACCCCCGCCCGCGTGGTAGGCGGCATAGGCGAAGAACAGGAGCGGCAGCATCTTCACCACCGAGCGCGGCCCGTTGGGCGCGTCCTCGGACATCGGCAGATAGATCAGGGCGGCCAGGATTCCGGCCCAGGCCAGCACGGGTGCGATCATGTCTCCTCCTCGACCCCGGTGAGCATGACCGGGTCACCGGCTGGGTCAAGCCTTCGCGAGGGCGCGCGGTGTCCCGCCCCTTCCCGCGCGGCCCCGTGCGTCCTAATGTGGAAGAATGACCCACCCCGTGCGTGCCTATGCGACAGCCACCCTGACCCCGGTCGTCCTGATCGCGGCGGGGGCGCTCCTGGGCGGCGCATGGATCTGGGCCGCACTCCTCTACATGACGCTTTTCACCTTCGCGATGGACCAGCTCGTCCGCGCGCTCGACCCGCCCGCGGACCCGACGCGCGAACTGCCGGCCGCCGACGGGCTTTCGGCCCTGCTCGCGATTGCCCACTTCGCGCTTCTGGGTCTCGTCATCCGGGCGCTTGCGACCGGCGGGCTCGCTCCCGCCCCCACGCTGGGGCTCTTCGTCGCCGCCGGGCTCTTCTTCGGCCAGGTCTCGAACGCCAACGCGCACGAACTCATCCACCGCACCCGCCGCCCGCTCTTCGAGCTGGGCAGATGGGTCTACATCTCGCTTCTCTTCGGCCACCATGCTTCGGCGCACACCAAGGTGCACCACCGCTGGGCCGCCTCGCGCGAGGATCCCAATTCGGCGCGCGAGAACGAAAGCTTCTACCGCTTCGCGCGCCGCGCCTGGTGGGGCAGTTTCGTGAAAGGATACAGGGCCGAGCGCGCCGACCTCGCCCGCGCGGGCCGGCGGGGACCGACACCCTATCTGACCTATTGCGCGGGGGGCGCGGCCTGCCTCGCCGCGTCGACGCTCGCCTTCGGCCGGGCGGGGCTTGCCGTGCACCTGGCGCTCGCAGGTTACGCCACGCTCCAGCTTCTTCTGTCGGATTACGTCCAGCACTACGGCCTGACCCGCGCCACGCGCCCGGACGGCCGGCTGGAGCCGGTGGGACCGCAGCACAGCTGGAACGCGGGCCACTGGTTCTCGCGTCACCTGATGCTGAACGCGCCGCGCCATTCCGACCACCACGCCCACCCGGGCCGCCGCTATCCGGCGCTCGCGCACCACGAAGGCGCGCCGACCCTGCCCTCGTCGCTCCCGGCGATGGCCGCGCTGGCGCTCTTTCCCAAACACTGGCGCCGGGTGATGAAACCGGCGCTCGCCAACTGGAAAGGCCGCACCCCATGATCCGCGCCCTGGCCCTCGCCCTGGTCCTGCCCGTCGCCGCACAGGCGCAGGATCGGCTGACCGCCGAGGAATTCGAGGCCTACGTGACCGGCAAGACGCTGATCTACGGCTTCGAGGGGCAGAGCTACGGCGGCGAGGATTACCTCGAGAACCGCCGCGTGCGCTGGTCCTTCCTCGACGGGCGCTGCAAGTCGGGCCACTGGTACCCGTCGGACGGCAACATCTGCTTCGTCTACGAGGACAACCCGGAACCACAATGCTGGTCCTTCTACCTGCGCGGCTCCACGCTCGTGGCCCAGTTCGAGAACAACCCGGAGTACGAAGAGCTCTACGAGACCGGCGAAGCCGAGGGGCCGCTCCAGTGCCTCGGGCCCGAAGTCGGGGTCTGACCCCTTCTTCGTTTTCCAAGTACCTCAGGGGAGTTTGAGGGGACTGGTCCCCTCATCACCGCGTGGCCCGCAGGGGCCACGCAAGACCTGCGCGCGCCGCGGGCGCGCACATTTTTCCGACATTTTCAGAAGAGCGAGCCCTGTTCCGGCGGCTCGTCCTTGGACTTCTTCGATGTCGATGCCGGTTTGCCCGCGCCCGCGCCGACCCCGATCCGGCCGTCCGCGAATTCGATCTCGAGGGCAGCGGCCTTCGCGGCGGCGGCCTTCGAGGTCACCACCTCGCCATCGCCGCGCACCACCGCGTAGCCGCGCTTCAATGTCTCGGTGTAGCCCAGCGTCTGGCGCATCCGGTCGAGGGCGGACAGCCGGTCGCGCCATCCCTCGATCTGTCCCTGTCCGGCCCGCGACAACCGGGCGGACAGCGCCTCGAGCTCGCGCTGCCCGCGCCGGCGCGCCTCCTCGATCCGGCCGGGGTCGAGCCTGAGGACGATGCGCCCAAGGTCGCGCTTGCCCGCCTCGGTGGGGCGTTCCAGCGCGCGGCCCAGCCGGTCGCCGCGTTCGGCCACCCGGTCGCGCAGCACCGCCACGCGATTGCTCAGAAGCCCCGGGCGCAGCCCGCCGGAGGCGCGGTTCAGCCGCACCTCTTCGCGGCGCACGTTCGCGATGAGCGCGGCGGGCAGGCGCTGGTCGGCCCAGTCAAGCTTCTGGCGCGGGCCCTCGATCAGCGCCTCGGGCCGCGGCAGCGCACGCGACATGTCGGTCAGGCGCTGCCCCCGCCAGGTCAGCCCCTGGTTCAGGGCGCCGGTCAGCCGCGCCTCCTGCTCGGCCGCCCAGGCCAACAGGTCGCGGCGCACCGGCACCGCCATTTCCGCGGCGGCCGACGGTGTGGGCGCGCGCCGGTCGGCGGCGTGGTCGATCAGCGTGGTGTCCGTCTCGTGCCCCACGGCGGAAATCAGCGGGATGTCCGAGGCCGCGGCAGCGCGCACGACGCTTTCCTCGTTGAAGCCCCACAGGTCCTCGACCGACCCGCCACCGCGCGCGACGATGATCAGGTCCGGGCGCGGCAATGCCCCGCCGGGGCTGAGCGCGTTGAACCCCTCGATCGCGCGGGTGACCTCGGGCGCACAGCGCTCGCCCTGCACGGCCACCGGCCAGATCAGCACCTTGCGCGGAAACCGGTCGCGCAGGCGGTGCAGGATATCGCGGATCACCGCCCCGGAGGGCGAGGTGACGACCCCGATGATCTCGGGCAGGAACGGCAGCGGCCGCTTGCGTTCGGCGGCGAAAAGCCCCTCGGCCGCCAGCGCAGCCTTGCGTTTCTCGAGCATCGCCATCAGCGCGCCCATGCCGGCGGGCGCGATGTCCTCGATCACGATCTGGTATTTCGATTGCCCGGGGAATGTCGTGAGCCGCCCCGTCGCCACCACTTCGAGCCCTTCCTCGGGCTGGGTGGCCAGCCGGCTCGCCACCCCCTTCCAGATGACACCGGAGAGGACAGCGCGGTCGTCCTTGAGGTCGAGGTAGACATGGCCCGAGCGCGGCCGCGACACGCGCCCGATCTCGGCGCGCACGCGGACGTGGCCGAACTCGCCCTCGATCATGCGTTTCACCGCCCCGGAGATTTCCGAGACGGTGAATTCCGGCGCGTTGCTGCCGGGGGTCGGGTCTTCGATCAGGTCGGACATGGCCGGACCATGCCCGATCCGCAAACCGAAGGAAAGATCAGGCGGCCTGCCGGTGATGCGTCCCTTCGTTCACCTCTTCCACGATCTTGTCGCAGAACGCGTCGAGGTCGCCGGGGTTGCGCGAGGTCACGATCCCGTTGTCGGCCACCACGGGGCTGTCTTCCCAGTGACCGCCCGCGTTCGTGACGTCGGTGCGGATCGACTTGAAAGAGGTCATGTGACGCCCCTTGGCGATCCCCGCCTCGATCAGAAGCCACGGCGCGTGGCAGACGGCGGCGATGGTCTTGCCGCCCGCGAAACAGGCGCGGATGAAGGCCAGCGCCTCGGTGTTGAGCCGCAGGAGATCCGGGTTGATCTGCCCGCCCGGAAGCACCAGCGCGTCGTAATCGGCCGCTTTCGCCTCGTCGAGCGCCAGGTCGACGTTCACGCCGCGGCCCCAGTCCTTCTGGTCCCAGCCGGTGATCTCGCCGGCCTCCGGCGCTATGACGTGGACCTCGGCCCCCGCGGCCTTGAGCTTCTCGAGCGGCACTTCCAGCTCGGATTGCTCGAACCCGTGGGTGGCGAGAATGGCGATCTTCTTTCCGTCGAGATTGGACATGCTGTGCTCCTTTTGCTTGTCGGGCGACCAACGGGCCGTGGCGCCCTTGAGTTCCGCCCCGGCGCACACGCCGGCAACACGCCGCCGTGCGCGGCTTGCCCCTTGGGCAGCACGCCGCTATTTGACCGCGTGAACAGCGAAAGGACGAACGCCGTGAACATCCTCATCCTCGGCGGTGGTGGCCGCGAACATGCGCTGGCCTGGGCCGTCATGCAGAACCCGAAATGCGACAAGCTGATCGTTGCGCCGGGCAATGCCGGGATCGCCCAGATCGCGGAATGTGCGACCTTGGACATCGAGGATGGCGAACGGGTCGTCGACTTCTGCAACGTCAACGCGATCACCTTCGTGATCATCGGGCCCGAGGCCCCGTTGGCCGCCGGCGTCACCGACGCGCTGGAGGCCGCGAACATCCTGGTCTTCGGCCCCTCGAAGGCCGCCGCCGAGCTCGAAGCCTCCAAGAGTTTCACCAAGGAGATCTGCGACGCGGCCGAGGCGCCCACCGCCGCCTACGCCCGCTTCACCGAAGCCGGGCCTGCAAGGGACTACATCCGCGAACAGGGCGCCCCCATCGTGGTCAAGGCCGACGGGCTGGCCGCCGGCAAGGGCGTGATCGTCGCGATGGACGAGGCCGAGGCGCTCGCCGCCATCGACGACATGTTCGGCGGCGAATTCGGCGCGGCCGGGGCCGAGGTGGTGATCGAGGAGTTCATGGAGGGCGAAGAAGGCTCGCTCTTCGTCCTCTCGGACGGCGAGACGCTGCTTCCCATCGGCACCGCGCAGGACCACAAACGCGTGGGCGACGGCGACACCGGGCCCAACACGGGCGGCATGGGCGCCTACTCCCCCGCCCCCGTCCTGACCGACGCGGTCGTGCAGAAGGCGATGGACGAGATCATCGCGCCCACCATGCGCGTCATGGCCGAACGCGGCACGCCCTACCGCGGCGTGCTCTACGCGGGCCTCATGATCAAGGACGGCCAGCCCCGGCTCGTGGAGTACAATGTCCGCTTCGGCGACCCGGAATGCCAGGTGCTGATGATGCGGCTGGGCGCGCAGGCGCTCGACCTGATGCTGGCCTGCGCCGAGCGGCGCCTCGAAGGCCGGCGGGTGAACTGGGCCGACGACCACGCGATGACCGTGGTGATGGCGGCGAAAGGGTATCCGGGCGCCTACGAGAAGGGCTCGGTCATCTCCGGGCTCGACGACATCGAGGAAACCTCCAGGCAGATGGTGTTCCACGCCGGCACCCGCGAACGCGAGGGCAGGATCACCGCCGCCGGTGGTCGGGTGCTCAACGTCACCGCCCGGGGCGACAGCCTGCGCGAGGCGCGCGACCGCGCCTACGCGATGATCGAGCGGATCGACTGGCCCGAGGGTTTCAACCGAAGCGACATCGGCTGGCGCGCGCTCTGATGGCGCCGCGCCGGTTTTCCTGGACACCGGGCGCGCATGCCGGGGCCGAAACCCTTACGCTCGATGGCACCCGGCTGTCGGGCACCGACTGGACCCTCGACCTCGCCGAAATCAGCGACGCGGCCTTCGTGAACCGGGTGAGCAGGGGCAACCGGGTGGTCCGGCTCGAGCTGCATTCCGGCGAAGCGCGGCACTCGATCGGCTACGACGGCGCACGGCGCGGCTATGCCAACGATCCCGACGCCCGGACCCACCTCGCCGCCTGCGCGGCGATCCTGCGAGCGCTCGCGACCGCCCGGCCCGACCACAAGGTGGCGCTCGGCGTGGTGCGCGGCGGGCGCTGGGGGATGTTCCTCGTGGGCCTGGGCGCGCTTGTCGCAGGGCTCGTGCTCGCCGTCGCGGCTCTCGCCGCCGACCTCTCGGCCGAGCGGCTGGTGGGCGCCGCGATCCCCACCCTGTTCCTCCTGCTGCTGGGCGCGCTCATCACCTACGGCAACTGGCCCTGGCGCGCCCGACCCCGCGTCGCGCCCGGCGCGCTGGCCAACACGCTCGACGGGATGCTGGCCAGGAACGCGCCCGCCGCCTGACCTTCATCGTTCCGGAAATACTTCGGGGGCGCGGGGGCAGCGCCCCCGCGGCCGTGACCGTTCAGTCGCAGGCCAGGTGCGGGGCGAAGCTCTGCGGCCCGCGGAAGGGGGCAACGGGCGTGGCGACCAGCGCGCCGTCCCTCCAGACCGTCTCCATCACCTGCGTCCAGTCGGCGTTGGCAGTCAGAACGGCGGGCGGGCGTCCGGCGCAGTCGCGCACCCCGCCCTCGATATCGGGGGTGCCCAGTTGGTGATTGGAGAGCCCGCCGAGCGCGGCATAGGGGGTGAGCCGCGCGCCGTCGGCGCTCAGCTCCACCGTCACCAGCCGCAGGGTCCGCGCCAGGTGGGGGCGGTCGACATAGGCCACGTCGTCACGCCCGTCTCCGTCGAAATCGGCGATCCCGGCGATGGCGAGCCAGCGGTGGCGCTGGCCGATCGGCCGGGTCTGGCCCACGGGCCGGGCCCATTCGCCGTCGACGTCGAAAAGCTGGACCATCGCGCCGACCCGGAAGCCCGACAGGACCGCGACCACCTCGGGCGTGCCGTCGTCGTCGAAATCGTGCAGGCGCGGTGCGGTGTCCTCGAACACGGCGCCGTCGAAGCGGATGACGTTGTGGCTGCCGTCGTCGTAGTCGATGCGCAGCCCGGCGTATTCGCCGTCTTCGAGCGCGCCGTGGCCGTAAGCGTCGGTCGGCTCGACGTAGGAGGCTGCCGCGATCTCCTTGGCCTCGACCGCCACGGGGGCGGTGAGGGCGAGAAGAACCGCGGCGAGCCCGCGCATCAGATCTGCATCTTCGGCATCTGCACGACGAGCCCGTCGAGGGCGTCGGAGACCTGCAGCTGGCAGGTCAGGCGCGAGCGCGCCGGATCCGGCTCGTAGGCGAAGTCGAGCATGTCCTCTTCCATCGCCTCTTTCGGCGGCAGCTTGTCGACCCATTCCTGGGCCACGTAGACGTGGCAGGTCGAACAGGCGCAGGCGCCGCCGCAATCCGCCTCGATACCGGGGATGTCGTTGTCGCGCGCGCCTTCCATCACGGTCAGGCCGTTGGCCACCTCGACTTCGTGCTTGGTGCCGTTGTGCTCGATATAGGTGATCTTCGCCATCGGGGTCTCCGGATTCCTGTCGGCGATGTTCTAACTGGGGGGCCGGACAGGGTCCAGCCCGCTTTGACCCCGTTGCGCGGCACCGCATTTGTTCTTATTTTGTTCTCATGACTCATCCCGCGCCAGATTCCCTGCGCGCCGGCCCCCGGCCCTGGCCGCGCCCGCCCGCCGCGATCCTGCACCGCGACCTCGACCGCCCGCCGGAAGGGGCGCGGGTGACGGTGGCCGGGCTGGTGCTGGTACGCCAGCGGCCGGGCACCGCGAAGGGGGTGGTTTTCATCACGCTCGAGGACGAGACGGGGATTGCCAACGTGGTCGTCTGGCGCAATGTCTATGAACGCTTCCGCCGCGCGGTGGTGGCCGGCCGGGCGCTGCGCGTGACCGGGCGCCTCCAGCGCCAGAGCGGCGTGACCCACGTGGTCGCGGACCGGGTCGAGGACATCTCCTGGATGCTCGACAGCCTTGCGCAACCGCCCGCGCGCGGCGATGGGCAGGGCTAGCGCGATTCCACAAATCACGCTATTCTGCGCCAAAACCGTCCGCCAGAAGGACAACGAGCAGTATGTTTCGCATCTTCCATGCCCCGCCGGGTGCAGCCTTGCTGTGTCTCGCGCTGTCGGCCTGCACCCCCGCACCCACGGGGCAGGAGGTGACGCGCGCCGATTTCGGGGACGAGGAGATCATCACCGACTTCACCCTCGGTCCTCCCGGCGCCCGGCCCGGCGCCTGCTACGGCAAGGACGTGACCCCGGCCACCGTGGAACAGGTCACAGAGCACAAGCTGGTGAAGGAGGCCGAGATCGGCCCCGAGGGCAACATCATCGCGCCGGCGAAGTACGAAACCGTCACCGAGGCGCGCATCGTCGACGGGCGTGAGTCGATCTATTTCGAGACCCCGTGCCCGCCACGCTGGACCCCTGAGTTCATCGCCTCGATCCAGCGCGCCCTTTCGGCGCGCGGGCTCTACGACGGTCCGGCCTCCGGCACGCTCGATGCCGCCACCCGGCGCGCGATCCGGAGCTACCAGATCGACAACGGGCTCAACTCGGCGATCCTGTCGACCGAGAGCGCGCGCAAGCTGGGGCTGGTGGAAATCGACCTGTCCTGAATTCAGCGGTCGAGGTAGGTTTCCTGGTCCACGATCGTGTCCCGGTCGAGGAAGTTGAAGGCGTTGACCACCGGGTCGATCTTGTCGGCAATGAAGATCGTGACCGGGTCCGGGCGCAGGATCCAGGCGCCCATGCGCTCCACCACGCCGCCCTGTTCGAGCTCCGCGTGGTTCCTGATGTAGCCGATGGGACCGAGGTGGGCGAACAGCGTCGCCTTGAACAGAATGAAGGCCAGCGCGACGAGAAACAGGCCGCGCCACGGGAAGGCGCGCTTGGGGCGCACCTTCTGCACCGGCGTCAGGATGCCGTTGCGCTCTTCGAGGCGCACGTAGCCGCCGGAGAGGGTCTTGTGCTTGCGCTCGATGCCTTCAAGGCGGCGGTAGAACTCGTCTTGCTTCATATCCGCCATGGTGTCTGGCCTTCTATGAACTGATCTGTTCACATTAGTAGTGAAAAATCGGGCCTGAATGAGACCTGAACCGCTCGAAATTAGGCTAATTTTTCTACGACCAGCGTCGTCCAATCCCCAATTTCGTCACGCGCATCGAGCCGGAATCCGGCCGCCTCGTAGGCCGCGATGACCTCGGACGCCTGGGGGTTCAGGATGCCCGACAGGATCGCCCGCCCGCCCGGGGCGGTGACGCGGCCCATGTCGGGCGCGAGACCGATCAGCGGCCCCTTGAGGATATTGGCGAAAACCAGGTCGAAGGGCTGCCCCTGCTCCAGGTCGGGGTGGTCGAAACCGGCGGCCTCGACCACGTGGACCCGGTCCTCCAGACCGTTGGCGCGCACGTTGGCGCGGGCCACGTCCACGGCCACCGCATCGATGTCCGAGGCGATGACGGGATTGGGCCAGATCTTGGCAGCCGCCATCGCCAGCACGGCGGTGCCGCAGCCGATATCCGCCACATTCCGTGCCACAATCCCCGCCGTGGCGCAGCGATCCAGCGCCTTCAGGCAGCCCAATGTGGTGCCATGATGGCCGGTGCCGAAGGCCATCGACGCCTCGATCTTCAGCCCCACCCGGTCGGGGGGCAGGCGATCGGCATCGTGGCTGCCGTAGACGAAGAAGCGCCCGGCCTCGACCGGCTGCAGTTCGCGCTTCACGTGCGCGACCCAGTCGATCTCGGGCAGCTCGGAGATCACGAATTCGCGCGCCTCGTACATCGCCGACAGGAGGGCGAGCCCGGCACGGTCGGGTTCCTCGGTGAAATACCCGCCGACCTCCCAAAGGCCGCTGTCGTCCTCGAGCTCGAAGACCCCGACGCCGGTGGGTTCCGGGGTCAGGCTTTCCATCGCCTCGCCCAGCGCTTCGGCAGAGGTCTTGCCTTTCAATGTGGTCAGGGCGGTCCAGGTGGGCATGGGTGTCTCCTTGGCTGTGCCTCGCCCTAGCCCCGGGGCGTGCGGCGGTCAAGCCGCGCCACGCCCGCGGCTCAGATCAGAAGGCCGCCCGCCCCTTCGTGGCGAAGGAGCCAGACCTTGGTCTCCACCCCGCCCTCGCCCGAGTAGCCGCCCAGCGACGTGGCGCCCAGCACGCGATGGCAGGGAATGACCACGGGCACCGGGTTCGCGCCGCAGGCCTGTCCGACCGCCTGGGCCGGAACGCCCAGCCCGCGCGCGATCTCACCATAGGTGCGCGTCTCGCCGAAGGGGATCGCGGACATCGCGGCGCAGACCTCTTGCTGGAACGCTGAGCCAGAAACGCGAAGCGGCAGGTTGAACGCCTGCCGCTTGCCGTCGAAATACTCGGCCAGTTGCGCCCGCGCCCGGGCGAGAAGCGGGGTCTCTTCCCCGACCTTGCCGGCCTGCCAGGAGACCCGCGTGATCGCCCCGTCGGCTTCGCTCACAAAAAGCGGGCCAACCGGGCTCTCGACGCGGATGGTCACCCCAGCGCCGCGTCGCAGCGGTGGCAGACGCCTTCGTGCTTGTGGGTGCCCACGTCCGGCAGGATCTTCCAGCAGCGCTGGCACTTCTCGCCGTCGGCGGTTTCGAAGACCACCGCGACGCCCGAAACCTCGGGCAGGCGGTAGGCCTCGTTCGGCGCCGGGTCGGTCGTGACCGACACGTCCGAGGTGATGCAGATATCGGCGAAATCGACCGTGCCCAGCGCGTGAGCCAGGTCGGCGTCCTCGACATGCACCACCGGCGCAGCCTCGAGAGAGGCGCCGATGACCTTCTCGCGCCGCTGCACCTCGAGCGCGGCGGTCACCACGCGGCGCACCTTGCGGATGCCGGCCCACTTGTCGGCCAGCCCAGCATCCTTCCACGCCGCGGGCGTGCCGGGGATATCGACGAGGTGGACCGAGCTGTCGTCGCCCGGGAACCGCTCCAGCCAGACCTCTTCCATCGTGAAGACGAGGATCGGGGCCAGCCAGGTGACGAGCCGGTGGAACAGGATGTCGAGCACGGTGCGTGCCGCACGGCGTTCGAGCGAATCCGTGGCATCGCAGTAGAGCGCATCCTTGCGCACATCGAAGTAGAACGAGCTCAGCTCCACGGTCGCGAAGTTGAAGACCTGCTGGAACATGCCCTGGAAGTCGTACTCGGCGAATCCCCGGCGCACGACCTCGTCGAGCTCGGCCACCCGGTGCAGCACCCAGCGCTCCAGCTCCGGCATGTCGGCCGGATCGACCTTCTCGTCGTCCGAGAAGCCGGCGAGGTTGCCCAGCAGGAAGCGCATGGTGTTGCGCAGGCGGCGGTAGCTGTCGGCGGTGCCCTTCAGGATCTCGGGCCCGATCCGCTGGTCGTTCGTGTAATCCGACTGCGCCACCCAGAGGCGCAGGATATCCGCGCCGTATTGCTTGGTGACTTCCTCGGGCACGATGGTGTTGCCCAGCGACTTGGACATCTTCATGCCCTTCTCGTCGAGCGTGAAGCCGTGTGTCAGCACGCCCCGGTAGGGCGCGCGGCCCTTGGTGCCGCAGGCCTGCAGAAGCGACGAGTGGAACCAGCCGCGGTGCTGGTCGGTGCCTTCGAGGTAGAGGTCGGCGATGCCGTCCTTCGTCCCGTCCGGGCGGTCGCGCAGCACGAAGGCGTGGGTCGACCCGCTGTCGAACCACACGTCGAGCACGTCGAAGACCTGCTCGTAGTCGTCCGGGTTCACGATGCCGTCGAGCACGCGCGCTTTGAAGCCGTCCTCGTACCAGACATCCGCGCCGCGTTCTTCGAACGCCGCCACCACGCGCGCGTTCACCGTGTCGTCGCGCAGCAGGAAGTCCGGATCGGTCGGCAGCGCACCCTTCTTCGTGAAGCAGGTCAGCGGCACGCCCCAGGCGCGTTGGCGCGACAGCACCCAGTCGGGCCGCGCCTCGATCATGGAATAAAGCCGGTTGCGCCCGGTCCGGGGCGTCCATTTCACCAGCTTGTCGATCGAGGTCAGCGCGCGTTCGCGGATCGTGTCGCCGTATTCGCCCATCCCGTCGTCGAGCTTGCGGTCGACGGCCGCGAACCACTGCGAGGTGTTGCGGTAGATCACCGGCGCCTTGGAGCGCCAGCTGTGCGGGTAGCTGTGCTTGATCTTGCCGCGCGCCAGCAGTCCGCCGACCTCGACGAGCTTGTCGATGATCGTCTTGTTCGCGTTCCCCTCGCCGCCCTTGCGGCTGAGGATGTAGGTGCCCCCGAAGAACGGCAGATCCTCGCGGAAGCCGCCGTCGTCCATCACGTTGTAGGTGATGACCTGGTCGAGCATCCCGAGGTCCCGGTAGAGTTCGTATTCCTCCATCCCGTGGGAAGGCGCACAGTGGACGAAGCCGGTGCCTTCCTCGTCGGTGACGAAGTCGGCGGCGCGGAAGTCGCGCGGATCGTCCCATTCGCCCTTCGAGCCCTCGGCACCCGCCAGCGGGTGGGCGAGCGTCATCGCGGCCAGCTGGTGCGCGGTCACGTCGGAGACGCGCTTCCACTGCCCTTCCTCGAGCCGTGCCTTGGCGAAGGTCTGCGCGGCCAGCTTGTCGGCAAGGATGTAGCGCTCACCCTTGCTGGCCCAGCATTCCTCGGGCGTGTCGACGACTTCGTAGAGGCCGTAGTCGTAGTCCGCGCCGAAGACGACCGCCTTGTTGGAGGGGATCGTCCAGGGCGTGGTGGTCCAGATCACCACGTTGGCGCCCAGGAATTTCTCGCGCGTCTCCGCGATGGTCTGTGCCACGGCTTCGCGCATCTCCGGGGTCTCTTCCTCGGACATGCGGTCTTCGTCGGGCACGTTGAAATCGATCACCGGGAATTTCACCCAGATCGTGAAGCTTTCCTTGTCGTGGTACTCGACCTCGGCCTCGGCCAGCGCGGTCTTCTCGATCGGCGACCACATGACGGGCTTGGAGCCCTGGTAGAGCGTGCCGTTCATGAGGAACTTCATGAACTCTTCCGCGATCACCGCCTCGGCGTGGTAGTCCATCGTGAGGTAGGGGTCGGCCCAGTTGCCGGTCACGCCCAGCCGCTTGAACTCGTCGCGCTGGATGTCGATCCAGCCGTCGGCGAATTTGCGGCACTCCTGCCGGAAGTCGATGACCGGAACCTTGTCCTTGTCCATGCCCTTCTTGCGGTACTGCTCCTCGATCTTCCACTCGATCGGAAGACCGTGGCAATCCCAGCCCGGCACGTAGCGCGCGTCGTGGCCCAGCATCTGCTGGCTGCGCACGATCATGTCCTTGAGGATCTTGTTCAGCGCGTGGCCGATGTGCAGGTGGCCGTTCGCGTAGGGAGGGCCGTCGTGAAGCGTGAAGGGCGGACGCCCCTCTTTTTCGCGCAGGCGGTCGTAGACCCCGATCCTTTCCCAACGCTCGAGCCAGCCGGGCTCGCGCTTGGGCAGACCCGCGCGCATCGGGAAATCGGTTTCGGGGAGGTTCAGAGTATCTTTGTAGTCGGGCGTATCGGCGCACATGGCCTCAGGTCCTTCGAATTCGGTCGGGTGGTGTGTAGGATAAGGGCGGCGCGGGGTCCATACGCCTTGTCCCGGCGTCTCTTTATCAGAGAGCCGGGCCCGTAATTCGAATGATGATCGCCCGATGCATCATGGGCGGGGTGATAGCCGGTCGCCCGGCCGAGGGCAACCGCCCTGCCCTCACCCTTTCTGCCCGAAAAGCCCGGTCAGGGCGCGCTGCACCAACCGCGTGACGGCGGGCTTCTTCGCGCGCATGAAGGGAAGCGGCCGGCACACTTCCATCGCAGCCACGCCGACGCGGGCTGTGAGCGCACCGTTCACCACGCCTTCGCCGAAGCGCCGCGAGATGCGCGACAGCGCCGTGCCGCCAGCGACCGAGTGAATCAGGTCATCGCCCACGGCGACGGCGCCGGTCGCGACCAGATGCGTCATCACCGCGCGGGTGAGCCGCCAGGCACCCAGCGCGCCGGACCGGCCGCCGTATATCTCGGCGATCCGGCGGATCATGCGGATGTTGGCGGTAAGCGCCGTCACCACGTCGGCCAGTGCCAGCGGCACGATGGCGGTCACGGTGGCCACCTGCCGCGCGGCGACCTCGATTTCCCGGCGGGCCGCGGCGTCGAGCGGTCCCAGGAGTTCCGCCTCGGCGAGGTGGAGGAGCCCGTCGGCGTCGAACACCTCGCCCTCGCGGGACTCGAACCGGTCGAGCCCCCAACGCAATTCGTCGCGCCCGCGCAGAAGGCGGCGCAGCTTGTCCACCACCTTGCGCGCCTCGGCGAGGTCGGCATGGGCGATGGCGGCTTCGGCGTCCGTGTGGATGTCGTCCACCCGGCGCAGCCGCGCGAAGGCCGCGAGTTCGCGCAGGCCGATGACAAGGCAGACGAACAGGAAGGCCACGACCAGCACGGTCGCGGTGAGGCCCAGCACCGGGTTGCGCTCCAGGAGCCCGGTAACGAAATCCCATGCCGCGACGGAGGCCGCGAAACCGATCACCGAAAGCAACAGCGCCCAGAACCAGCGGGCCAGGCGCGAGGGCTTGCGCGCCGCGATCCGGGCGGCGATCTCCATCGCGCGCGGCTCGGGCAGCGCGGAATCGGGCTCTTCGACCGGCGGGGCGGTGGCAGGCGTCTCTTTCGACGGCGCCTGTTCCTCGAGGTCGATCAGCACGGGTCCCTTGGCCATCACGCCCTCTCCCATTCGAAACGCAGTTCGGTGAGCCGCTCGTCGTTGCCGTCGCCGATCGCCGTGGGGCGAAAACCGTTGGCGGCGTAGAACCGGCGCGCCCGGTGGTTGGCGGCATGCGCCCAGAGACCCAGCCGGTCGGCGCGCGCCTGTGCATCCGCGATCAGGCAGTGCCCGACGCCGCGCCCGCGCACACCGGGTTCAAGGTAGAGCCCGTGCACCTCGCCGTCGGCCACCGCGATGAAACCCACCACCCGCGGCCCGCGCCGGGCGACCCGGACCCGGCCCCGCCGGACGAGCCGGCGCAGCGCGCGCATCTCGTCGCGCCGGGTGCGGGTGCGGGGCAGCCAGGGGGCCTCGGTCCCGAAATCCCAAAGGATTCGGGCGAGCGCAGGCGTGTCCCAAGGCCGCGCCGGCGTGATGCGCAGGCCGGTCACAGCCTGTCCCCGATCAGGAATTCCGCTGCCCGGTCGAGCCGGATATGCGGCGGCCCCTCGCCGGGCTTGAGCGTGATCTCGGCCGGGGCGAAGCGCATGATCCCGTAATCGGCGTCGAGCCAGCTGTCGGCCCCTTCCCGTGCGGGCTTGAGGAGCCGCGCGGGATCCTCGGGCAGCGCACCGGGATAGAAGGCCGCGCGCTTGCCGGTGTCGAGCAGCCGCCCGCGCACGCAGTCGAGCGTGTCTCCGCCATGCTCGAGCGTCTCCTCGACCGTGGTCCGAAGCGCCGCGATGGACATGGCCCCCGTCTCGGCCCCCGCGAAATCGGCGCGATCGCGCGCCTCGCGCATGAGCGCGCCCATGATCGCGGTGAGCTGCGGGTGCTGGCGGTGGTGCAGATGGTCCGCCTTGGTGGCCGCGAAGAGGATCTTCTCGACGCGCCGGCCCAGAAGCAGGCTGGTCAGGAACGCGTTGCGGCCGGGGCGGAAGGCCGACAGGATCTCGGCCATCGCCTGCCGCAGATCCTCGAGCGCGGCGGGGCCGGCATGGATCGCGCCCAGCACGTCGACGAGCACGACCTGCCGGTCGATGCGGGAAAAATGGTCGCGGAAGAACGGCTTCACCACGGTGGACTTGTAGGCCTCGTAGCGGCGCTCGAATTCGCGGTGGAGCGAGCCACGGCGCGCGCGATCCGGCCTGGGGAGCGGCGCGAAGGTGAGCGCGGGCGAACCCTCCATCTCGCCCGGCAGCAGGAAGCGGCCCGGCGTGCAGTCGGAAAAACCCGCCTCGCGCGCGGCCTTGAGATAGGTGGTGAAGGCGGCCGACAGCCCCTGCGCGGCCTGCTCGTCATAATCGGCCGCCGGATCCGTCTCCGCGAGCGCCGCGCGGAAGGGGGCGGCCAACGCGCGCGGCTCGGCCCGCGCGATGGCGTCGGCCGACCAGCTTTCGAAGTCCTGGTCGAGAAGCGCGAGGTCGAGAAGCCATTCGCCGGGATAGTCCACGATGTCGAGATGCACGGTGCGCGGGCTGCGAATCCCGGACAGGAGCCCGCCGGGCTTCACCCGGAACGACAGCCGCAGTTCGCTCACCGCGCGGGTCGACTGCGGCCAGTGCGGGTCCGGCCCGGTCATCGCCGACAGGTGCGATTCGTAGTCGAAGCGCGGCACGTGGGCGTGGGGATGGGGTTGCAGGAACGCGCTCAGAATGCGGCCCTCGGCGGCCGGCAGGAACCCCGGCATCCGGTCCCGGTTCATGAGGTTCGCGACCAGCGAGGTGATGAACACGGTCTTGCCCGAGCGGCTGAGCCCGGTGACGCCGAGCCGGATCACCGGCTCGAACAGCGTCTCGTTCACGCTGTTCCCGACCGCCTCGACCTGGCGAACGATCCCGTCTGCGATGTCGTTGAAAACCAACCCGTTCCCTCGTCCGTTTCGGCAAACATAGGGACTCGGACGGTGCGCTGCCAGTGAGGAGATGGCGCGACGCGGGGGAGGCGCTGCCTCCCCCGCACCCCCACCGAAGTATTTAGGGAACGATGAAGGGGATCAGTCCTCGATCCCGAGCCGGTCCTTGAGGGCGGCCAGCGTATAGCGGTCCTCTTTCGTCCAGTCGGCCTTGCGGCTTTTGAAAAGCGTGGCCTGACTGCGGTGGACCGGGCCGCCCGAGAGGATCTTGAGGTGGTTGGCGCGCAGGGTTTCGCCCGTCGAGGTGATGTCCGCGATCGCCTCGGCGGTTTCGTTCTTCACCGTACCCTCGGTCGCGCCCTGGCTGTCGACGAGCTGGTAGTCGGCGACCCCGTGATCGCGCAGGTAGTCGCGGATCAGGCGGTGGTACTTGGTGGCGATGCGCAGGCGGAAGCCGTGGTGGCGGCGGAAGGCGGCCGCGACCGCGTCGAGGTCGTCCAGCGTGGTCACGTCGACCCATGCCTTGGGGACGGCGATCACGAGGTCGGCATGGCCGAAGCCCATCGGGGTGAGCTCGCCCACCTTCTCTTCCCAGAGCCCCAGCTTCTCGCGCACCAGATCGGAGCCGGTCACGCCCAGGTGGATGCGCCCGGCAGCCAGTTCGCGGGGGATTTCGCCCGCCGAGAGCAGCACGAGCTCGATCCCGTCGATGCCGTGCACCGCGCCCGCGTATTCCCGGTCCGACCCGGTGCGCGTCAGCGTCACGCCGCGGTCGGCGAACCAGTCGAAGGTCTTTTCCATGAGCCGGCCCTTGGAGGGCACGCCGAGTTTGACGGTCATGCTTTGCCTCCCGCCGCGAGCAGCAGTTCGGGGCGGATCACGCCGCCCACCGCCGGGATTTCCGAGCCGCGCCCGAGCACCCGGGTGAGCGCGTCGTAGCGCCCGCCGGTGGCGACCGGCGGCAGGTCCGGGCGGGCGGCCGCGTAGAAGCCGAAGACGAAGCCGTCGTAGTATTCCAGCGTCGTGCGTCCGAAGGAGCCCTCGAAGTCGAGCGCGTCGATGTCCACGCCGTGGGCGGCGAGCGCCGAGGCGCGGGCGCAGAACCGGTCCACCGCGTCGCCGATGGCGGGCAGGTCGACGGCCAGGTCGCGCAGGTGTTCGCAGACGTTGCTCACGGTTTCGCGCAGGGACATGAGGTCATTGAGGAGCGCGACCTCGGGTTCGGGGATCGGGGGCGCCGCCATGTCCTCGCGCAGGGCTTCGATCCGTTCCTCGATCTCGGCCCGGCCGCGCAGGCCGATGATCGGGGCGTCGAGATCGGCCAGCGGGTCGCCGGTGGCGAGCGCCGCGCGCCCTTCGGGCTGCGGGGCGCGACCCGAGAATCGGTCGAGCAGCGCGCGGAAGCGGCGCGGGCGCCACAGGTGGCGCAGGAGCGCGGCCTTGCGCCGCTCGGTGGTGGTGAGCCCGCGCACCGCGGCCAGCAGGATGCCCAGGTCCCCCGTGGCCGCGCGCAGGCCCGCGCCCCCGAGGATGTCGGAGAAGACCGCGAAGACCTCGGCGTCCGAGGCCGCCGGGTCGCTGCGGTCGAAGACCTCGTAGCCCACCTGCATGTACTCGGGCGCCCGGCGCGCGTCGTCCTCCTGCTTGCGGAAGACCTCGCCCGCGTAGGTGTAGCGGGCGGGCTCGGCGCCGTCGGCCATGTGCATCTGCACCACCGGCACGGTGAAGTCCGGGCGCAGCATCGCCTCGCCCATGTGCGGGTCGGTGGTGACGTAGGCCCGCGCGCGGATGTCCTCGCCGTAAAGGTCGAGCAGCGTCTCGGCCGGCTGCAGGACCGAGGTCTCGGCGACCTGCGCGCCCTGCCCCTCGAAGAGGGCGAGCAGGCGCGCCGCCTCGGCGCGGATGGCGGCGGTCTCAGTCATCCTGGCTGGCCAGCATTTTTCGAACTTCGGAGACGAGATCGGCGCGCGAAACCTCGATCTGGGAAGGGCGTTCCTTCCACTCTTCCAACGTCGCGCTCTCGGCGATCTTGGCGCCGAGGATCAGGTCCTTGAGCTGAACCACGCCACGTTCCTTCTCGTCCCCGCCCTCGATGACGGCGACCGGGGATTGGCGCTTGTCGGCGTATTTCATCTGGTTGCCGAAGTTCTTGGGGTTGCCCAGGTAGACCTCGGCCCGGATGCCGGCGGCGCGCAGTTCCGCGACCATCGTCTGGTAGTCGGCCATACGGTCGCGGTCCATGACGGTGACGACGACGGGGCCTTGGGCGGTCCCGCCCATCCGGCCCTTCTCGCGCAGCGCGGCGAGCAGGCGGTCGACGCCGATGGAGACGCCCACGGCGGGGACCTGCTGGCCGGTGAAGCGCGCGACCAGGTCGTCGTAGCGCCCGCCACCTGCCACGCTGCCGAACTGGCGCGGGCGGCCCTTCTCGTCGAGGATCTCGAAGGTGAGCTCGGCCTCGAAGACGGGGCCGGTGTAGTAGCCCAGCCCGCGCACGACGGAGGGGTCGATGTCGATGCGATCGGGGCCGTAGCCCTGGGAGGACAGCAGGTCGGCGATCTGGCGCAGCTCGTCCACGCCTTCGCGCCCGATGATGCTGTCGCCCACGGCGCCGGCCAGGTTGTCGAGCGTCTCTTCCGTCGTGGCGCCCTTGGAGGTGAGGAAGCGCAGCACCGGCTCGGCCTGTTCGTCCGTCAGCCCCACACCGTCGATGTAGGCTCCGGACGCGTCGAGCCGCCCTTTGCCCAAAAGCTCGCGCACGCCCGCTTCACCCACCTTGTCGAACTTGTCGATTGTGCGCAGGATGGCGTCGCGGGTGTCGCCCTCGTCGACGCCCATGATTTCGAGCACCCCGTTCAGCACCTTGCGGTTGTTGATCCGGACGACGTAGTCGCCGCGCGGAATGCCGACCTCTTCCAGCGCGTCCGACAGCATCGCGCAGATCTCGGCATCGGCTGCCATGCTGGCGGTGCCGACGGTGTCCGCGTCGCACTGGTAGAACTGGCGGTAACGCCCCGGCCCCGGCTTTTCGTTCCGCCAGACGGGGCCCATCGCGTAGCGGCGATAGGGCGTGGGGAGGTCGTTGCGGTGCTGGGCATAGACGCGGGCGAGCGGCGCGGTCAGGTCGTAGCGCAGCGCCATCCAGGTGTCGTCCTCGTCCTGCCAGGCGAAGACGCCGTCGTTCGGGCGGTCGACGTCGGGCAGGAACTTGCCCAGCGCCTCGACCGTTTCGACACCCGAGGATTCGAGCGCGTCGAAGCCATAGCGATGATAGACCCCCGCGATCGCGTCGAGCATCGCGCGGCGTTCTTCCACGTCCGCGCCGAAATAATCTCGAAAGCCCTTCGGCGTGATCGCCTTGGGCCGGGGCTGTTTCTTCACTTTGGCCATGATCCGGGTCCGTCCTTGCCTCGCGGGCGGGGAATATCCCGGTTCCGGCCACGGGGCAAGGCGCGCACCGCTTGCAATCGCGCCGACCTGCGCTATCTCGGTCGCACGGGGTTATGACGCGCCGTGGCGCCCCACTCGACCGACCGCCAGACAAGGGAGATGGACATGACCGACCGCATCACCGATCTCGAGGAACAGGTGGCGTATCTCAGCCGCACCGTCGACGACCTCTCCGAGGTCATCGCGCGACAGGACCGCACGCTCGACACCGTCACGCGGCGTCTGCAACTTCTCATGGAGCGTGCCGCCGAGCAGGAGCTCGACGCGGGCGGGACCGTGCCGCTGGCCGACCAGAAACCGCCGCATTGGTGATCGGCGCGCCCCCTGCTATCCTTTTCGCGAAGGGACGGGGGACGGAGCCATGTTCGAGACACTCAAGATCATTCATTTCCTCTCGCTCGCCGTGGGGATCGGCGGCGGGGCGGCCAACGGGATCATCGGGGCGCGCATGGCGGCCGCGCCCGATGCCGCCAAGCCCGTGCTGGGCGGCATTACGGGGCTGATCGGCCGGCTGTCGGCCGGGGCGCTCGCCCTTTTGTGGATCACGGGCATCGCGCTTGTCCTCATGACAGGCGGGTTCGCGGCCATGCCGACCTTCTTCTGGGTCAAGCTCGCCTTCGTCGTGGTCCTGACGCTGGTGTCGATCCGGCTTCAGATGCTGTCGATCCGCGCCGCCCGGTCGGGCACGCCGCCGCCGATGAGGACGATGGCGCAGCTGGGCCGCTTCGCATCGGTCAACTCGATCCTGATCGTGGTCTTCGCCGTGGTGGCCTTCACCGCCTGACGCTCAGACCTCTTCCACGTCGACCACGCCGGACAGGCTCTTCAGCGCGCCCTTGATCTGCGGGTTGATCGGGAACTGGGCCCCCAGGTCCATCTCGACCTCGCCCGGGAGTGCCGGGTCCATGAGGCAGAAGCTCACCGGCCCGGGCCGCGCGCCCTTGGCCTGTTCGCGCGCCGATTGCAGCAGGTCGGCCACCGTGGCCACCACGCCGGGGCTGTCGACATAGACCTTGAGCGCCATGCCGCCCGCATCCGCCACGATCGAATCGACCGGCGCCACGGCGCGGGCGAGCAGCTTCAACTGTTCGCTCTCCATGTTCGCCTCGACCGTCACGACCACGTTCTGCCCGACCTCGAGGTATTCGCGCGACGCCTCCAGCGTGTCGGAGAACACCGTGACCTCGTAGAGCCCCGTGGGGTCCGACATGCCGACGAAGGCGAAGCGGTTGCCGCGCGCCGACTTGCGCTCCTGCTTGGCCGACACCGCGCCCGCGAGCTTCGCGACACAGGCGCCACGTTCGGCCTTTTTCGTGAGCTCCTCGAGCGTCATCACCTTCTGGCGCTTGAGCGCCGGCATGTAGTCGTCGAGCGGGTGACCCGAGAGGTAGAAGCCGATCGCCTTGTGCTCTTCGGCCAGCCGTTCGTTGGGCAGCCAGTCCGGGGCGTTCGACAGGCGCGGCTCGGGCAGGTCGTCGCCCGCCTCGCCGAAAAGCGACACCTGCGCACTCGCCCGCTGTTCGTGGATCGCGGCGGAGTAGCTCACCAGCACGTCGAGGCTTTCGAAGACCCGGCGCCGGTTCTGGTCGAGCTCGTCGAAGGCGCCGGCGCGCGCCAGCATCTCCATCGGCCGCTTGCCCACGCGCTTGAGGTCCACGCGCCGCGCCAGGTCGTACAGGTTGACGAAGGGCTTCTGCACCCCGTCGATGTCACGCGCTTCAACGATCAGCTTCATCGCCTCGACGCCCACGTTCTTGAGCGCACCGAGCCCGTAGACGACGCGGCCCTTGTCGACGCTGAACATCGCCTCGGACTTGTTCACGCAGGGCGCGACGATCTCGATCCCCAGCCCCCGGCGCACCTCCTCGGCATAGACGCCGAGCTTGTCGGTCAGGTGGATATCGCAGTTCATGACGCCAGCCATGAACTCCACCGGGTGGTTGGCCTTGAGCCAGGCGGTCTGGTAGCTCACCACCGCGTAGGCGGCGGCGTGCGACTTGTTGAAGCCGTAGTTGGCGAACTTCTCCAGAAGGTACCAGACCTCGAGCGCCTTCTCGTCGTCCACACCGTTCTTTTTCGAACCTTCGATGAACTTCGGGCGCTCCGCGTCCATCGCTTCCTTGATCTTTTTACCCATCGCGCGGCGCAGAAGGTCGGCGCCGCCCAACGTGTAGCCGGCCATTTCCTGTGCGATCTGCATCACCTGTTCCTGGTAGACGATGATGCCCTGCGTCTCGTCCAGGATGTGGTCGATCGAGGGGTGCAGCCGGTCGCGTTCGGACTGTCCGTTCTTGACCTCGCAATACTTCGGGATGTTCTCCATCGGACCCGGGCGGTAGAGCGCCACGAGCGCGACGATGTCCTCGATGCAGGTGGGCTTCATGCGCCGGAGCGCGTCCATCATGCCGGTCGATTCCACCTGGAACACGGCGACGGTCTTGGCGCTGGCGTAGAGCTTGTAGGTCTTCTCATCATCCAGCGGGATGAGGTTGATCTGGTTCTCCCCGCCCTCGGGTGGCTCGTAGAGCGCTTCGCCCTCGGGACCAGTGTGCAGGTCGCGTCCCTGCCCGTGGATCAGGTCGATCGCGTTCTGGATCACGGTCAGCGTCTTCAGGCCGAGGAAGTCGAACTTCACCAGACCCGCCTGCTCGACCCATTTCATGTTGAACTGGGTCGCGGGCATGTCCGAGCGCGGGTCCTGGTAGAGCGGCACCAGCGCGTCCAGCGGCCGGTCGCCGATCACGACGCCCGCGGCATGGGTCGAGGCGTTCCGCAGAAGCCCCTCCACCTGCTCGGCGTAGCGCAGAAGCCGGTCGACGACCTCTTCCGCACGCGCCTCTTCGCGCAGGCGCGGCTCGTCCTTGAGCGCCTGGGTGATCGAGACGGGTTTCACGCCCTCGACCGGGATCAGTTTCGACAGCCGGTCCACCTGCCCGTAGGGCATCTGGAGCACGCGCCCCACGTCGCGCACGGCGGCTTTCGACAAAAGCGCACCGAAGGTGATGATCTGGCCCACCTTGTCGCGGCCATACTTCTCCTGAACGTAGCGGATCGTTTCCTCCCGCCGGTCCATGCAGAAGTCGATGTCGAAGTCGGGCATCGAGACGCGTTCCGGGTTCAGGAAGCGTTCGAACAGCAAGCTGTAGCGAAGCGGATCGAGGTCGGTGATGGTGAGCGCGTACGCCACGAGCGAACCTGCACCGGAGCCCCGGCCCGGGCCGATGGGGATCCCGTTGTCCTTGGACCACTTGATGAAGTCGGCAACGATCAGGAAGTAGCCCGGGAACCCCATTCCCTCGATGATCCCGAGCTCGAACTCCAGCCGCGCCTCGTAGTCCTCGACCGGGGCCGCGTGCGGGATGACCGCGAGCCGCGCCTCGAGCCCTTCCTTCGCCTGCCGGCGCAGTTCCTCGACCTCGTCGTCGGCGAAACGCGGCAGGATCGGGTCGCGGCGATACGCCATGAAGGCGCAGCGCTTCGCGATCTCGACGGTGTTCTCCAGCGCCTCCGGCAGGTCGGCGAAGAGCGTCGCCATTTCCTGCGGGCTTTTGAAGTAGTGCTGCGGCGTCAGGTGGCGGCGCGGCTCCTGCTGGTCGACATAAGCGCCCTCGGCGATGCAGATCAGCGCGTCATGCGCCTCGTAGAGCTCGGTCTTGGGGAAATAGACATCGTTCGTGGCCACGAGCGGGATACCCATCGCATAGGCCATCTCGACGAAGCCGCGCTCGGTCTTGGCCTCGCCCTCGGGCAGCGCCCCGCCCTCCCCCGGGTGGCGTTGCAGCTCGACGTAGAGCCGGTCGCCGAAGACCCGGTGGAACCAGGTCATCAAGTCCTGCGCCCGGCCCCGGTTGCCGTGTTGGAGCCACTGGCCGACCGGCCCCTCGGACCCGCCGGTGAGGCAGATGAGGCCGCCGGAATAACGCTCGAGCTCTTCCAGCGTCACCTCGGGTAGCGCCCCGTGCTTGTCGAGGTAGAGGCAAGAGTTGAGCTTCATCAGGTTCTCGTAGCCGCCCTCGTTCTGGGCCAGGAGAACCACCGGCGCGCCGGGTTTCGCCTGCACGCCCGGCTCCGGCGTGTCGAAGGCCACGGTGACCTGGCAGCCGATGATCGGCTGCACGCCCGCGCCGCTGGCGGTCACGGAAAATTCGAGCGCACAGAACATGTTGTCCGTGTCGGTGACCGCCACGGCAGGCATGCCCATCGACTCGCACAAGCCGGGGAGTTTCTTGACCGGAACCGCGCCCTCGAGGAGCGAATATTCCGTGTGAACGCGCAGGTGAATGAATCGGGGATCGGCAGCCATGCGCCCAGCTTAAGGTGCCCTTCGGCGGGCACAAGCCGGGATCGTGCGCGCCGGGCAAATGTGATGGACCGGTCGGGGTGCGCGGCGCAGGGTTCGGTCAAAACACGAGAGGCAGACATGATTCCAGCACCGGTCGAAGACGTCCGAACCACCCGTTATCTGAAGTCCACGCCGGGGGCGCTCTACCGCGCGCTGACCGACGGCCGCCTGGTCGTCGAATGGCTGCGCCCGTATGGCGAGGACCTGGCCGGCGCGACGGTCGAGCCGCAGGCGGGCGGGCGGTTCGACCTGACCCGGGCGCGCGCCGGGGCGACGCTGGAGACCCTGTCGGCCTGCGTGCTGGAGGCGAAGCCCGGGCAGCGGTTCGCCGTCACCACGGCGCTCGGACCCGGCTACCGGCCGGCGGACGCGACGACCCCCGCCACCCTCGTGCTCGACCTGCACGAGATCGCCTCGGGCACCCGTCTGGAGGCCACATTGATGCAGGGCGCGCGGGCCGAGCCCAGCGCGCTGTCATCCTGGGACGAAGGCGTAGGGACGCTCGACCGGTTGGCCTCGGGTCTTCACGCCGAAACTTAGCCATATGGAAAGGCGTTCCTTGCTTTCGCAAGGCTGGCGATATACTAAGCTATATGGCTAACCAAATGGATACCCTCTTCGCGGCGCTGGCCGACCCGACCCGCCGGGGCGTGGTCGAGCGGCTGACCCGGGGCGAGGCTCCGATCAAGGAACTGGCCGCCCCGCACGACATGGCGCTTCCGAGCTTCATGAAACACATCGACCGGCTGGAGGACGCGGGCCTTGTCACCACGCGCAAGGTCGGCCGCCAGCGCATCGTCGCCCTCACACCGGACGCCTTCGCCCCTGCCGAGACCTGGCTGGAGCGACAGAAACGGGCCTGGGAGGAGCGGCTCGACCGGCTCGAAGACCTCGCCGTGCGGCTGGAGGCCGATTCCACCGACGATGCCTGACAGCCCGCCATTTCCCACCACCGCCGAAAGGAATTTCCCGATGGATATCTTCGCCTTCGAACCGGACACCGACCTTGAATTCACCCGCACCATCGCGGCACGCCCCGCAACCGTCTGGCGCTGCATGACCGAGGCCGAGCTGCTTGCTCAATGGTTCTGCCCGAAGCCCTGGCAGGTGAAGAACGCGGTGATCGAGGCGCGGCCGGGCGGGGCCTTCCACACCCCGATGCACGGGCCGGACGGCGAAGTGATGGACGAGGGGCCGGGCTGCGTGCTCATCGCCGATGAGGCAAGCGTTCTCGCCTTCAGCGACGCGATGGGCCCGGGCTTCCACCCAAGGGGCTCGGGCTTCATGACGGGGGTCTACATGCTCGAGCCGACCGAGGCGGGCACACGGCTCACCGCGCGGGCCCTGCATGCCGATCCCGCGTCGCGCAAGCAGCACGAAGAGATGGGGTTCTTCGACGGCTGGGGCACCGCGATCGATCAGTTGGGCGCACTGGCCGAAACGCTGTAGTCCAGCGTCCGCCCCCGGAAATAGGGCGCGAACCCGGTGTCGTGGATGTAGCCCACCTCGCTCGCCACCGGGATGCGCCGCCCGCCGATTTCGCGATACTCCGAATAGCGGCCTTCCCAGGTCATCGGGCGCATGGTGCCGTCCGGCTGCACCGCCGGCCGGTTCGCGGCCGTCATGCGCACGATGTCGCTCGCCGCGTCGAAATGGAGCGTCACGCGCGCCGTTCCGCCGGGCGTCTCCAGAGCCACCTCGACGCCCTCCTCGACCGGCGTCCAGACCAGCGCGCGATTGAGCAGGATCGCATCGGGCGACCACGGCAGCTCCGCAAGGTAGCGTGCAGCTTCGGCCACGGCCGCCTCGTCCCCCTCGAAGGCATCGAGGCGCCAGGCACCGAAAAGCCGCACGTCCAGGATGCCGCGCCCGTCCGCGTAGCTGTCGAGCACGCGCACCACGGGCACGGGCCCCGCGCGCATCGTGGCGGTCCAGGCGAAGCCGGCGACACGCGTCCCGATCACCTGCCGCGCCGTGAGCGCCATCCAGTCCCCGTTCGGATCGCGCTGCATCTCGGCCGCCTGGCTCAGATGGACGACGCCGCCGGGGTCCGCGCCCAGCATGCCGCGCTCGGCGAAGGTCCGCACCGCGTCCGGCAGGTCGTCGCGCACCGGCGTTGGCGCGCTCGCCGCCAGCCCCGCCTCGATCCGCGCGTTTCCCCGCGCCACCTGCCACGCCTTCGCCCCCGTCACGGCGAGTGCCAGTACCACGAGGCCCAGAAAGGCCAGCGCCACGATCTTCATGTCAGTCTCCTTGCACGTCCGCCGCGCGATAGCATCGCGCCGCCCGCCCCGCCTTGCGCCGGATCAAGGCGGCGGGCGCGAGATATGCTTTGATAACAGGCACGCAGCCCCGTCCGCGCCCGGATCGGGGGCATTTTCAACGCTTTACCTGCCGTTCCATCCGGCGCAGCGGGTAGACAGCGCTCATTTTCTGCGCTTTCCTGCCCGGAGCCCGGTCCTTCTACGCCGCATCGAAGGACCACGCGGGGCAAAGTCAGGGTAAAGCGGCGGGACTGACACGGATGGACATCGCGTTTCTTCTGAACGGAGAGACCGTCGAACTGAGCGGCGTGGACCCCACCACGACCGTTCTCGACTGGCTGCGCGAAACGCGCGGGCTGACAGGCACGAAAGAGGGCTGCAACGAAGGCGACTGCGGCGCCTGCACGGTGATGGTGACCGACAACGCCGGGACCAGGGCACTGAACGGCTGCATCCTGTTCATGCCGCAGATCAACGGCAAATCGCTGACCACGGTCGAGGGGCTCTCGGGCCCGGACGGGGACATGCACCCGGTCCAGCAGGCGATGGTGGAACACCACGGCAGCCAGTGCGGCTTCTGCACGCCGGGATTCGTCGTCTCGATGGCGGCGGGCCAGATCAACGGCGAAACCGACCATGACCGCCAGCTCGCGGGCAACCTGTGCCGGTGCACGGGCTACGCCCCGATCGTGCGCGCCGCCGACCACGCCGCGCGCAAGCCGGTGCCGGACTGGCTGAGCGACGTGCCGCCCGGGCCGCCGATGGGACCGAGCGTGAACGACTACCAGCCGACCACCGCTTCGGGGCTCGCCGAGCTCCTGCGCGCCCATCCCGGCGCGACGCTGGTGGCGGGTGCGACCGACGTGGGCCTCTGGGTCAACAAGGACCACCGCGACCTGGGCCGCGTGATCTTCGTGAGCCAGATCGAGGAGCTGCGCCGGATCGAGGTGGCCCCGTATTTCATCCGCATCGGCGCGGCGGCGAGTATCGAGGCGCTGCGCCTCGCCATCGCCAAGCGCTACCCGTCCTTCGCGGCCATGCTGGACCGTTTCGCCTCCGCACAGGTGCGCGCGGCGGCCACGGTGGGCGGCAACATCGCCAACGGTTCGCCCATCGGCGACACGCCCCCGCCGCTGATCGCGCTGGGGGCGATGCTCCAGATTCGCTCTGGCGACGACATGCGGGAAATCCCGCTCGAGGATTTCTTCATCGAATACGGCAAGCAGGACCTCGAGGAACGTGAGTTCGTCGAGGCCGTGGTGATCCCGCGCGACGAGGACGAGGACCGGCTCAAGGTCTACAAGCTGTCCAAGCGCTTCGACCAGGACATCTCGGCCGTGCTGGGCGCCTTCAACATCCACGTGAAGGACGGCACCGTGCGCTCGGCCCGGATCGCCTTCGGCGGCATGGCGGGCACACCGATGCGCGCCCACGCCGTCGAACGCGCGCTCCTGGGCAAGCCCTGGACGATGGCCACGATCCGCAACGCCAAGTGGTCCTTCGCCGAGGATTTCCGCCCGATGTCCGACATGCGCGCCTCGGCCAATTACCGGCTGGAGGCGGCCGCAAACATGCTCGAACGGGCCTGGCGCGAGGACCAGGGCGAAGCGGTCGACGTGCGGGAGGTGACGCCATGAGCATGGGCAAGCCCCTTCCCCACGACAGCGCGCCGATGCACGTCACCGGCGCGGCGCGTTACGTCGACGACATCCCCGTCCCCGCCGATTGCCTGCACCTGTGCTTCGGGCTGAGCGACGTGGCGCGCGGGGTGATCACCGCGATGGACCTCTCCGCCGTGCGTGCGGCCCCGGGCGTGGAGCGCGTCGTCACCGCGGTCGACCTCCCGGGAGAGAACGACATATCCTCGGCCGCCCATGACGAACCGCTTCTGGCGCGCGGCGAGGTACATTACCACGGCCAGCCGATCTTCATGGTGATCGCCACCTCGCACCGGCTCGCGCGCGCGGCGGCCGCGAAGGCGCAGATCACGATCGAGGCGAAGACACCGATCCTGTCGATCGAGGACGCGCTCGCCGCGCGGTCCTACTTCGAGGGCGGGCCGCTCACCTGGTCGCGGGGCGAGATCGCGCCGGCGATGGCCAAGGCCGAGCACATCGTCGAGGGCAAGATCGAGATCGGCGGCCAGGAGCATTTCTACCTCGAGGGGCAGATCAGCCTCGCCCTGCCGCAGGAGAACGGCGACATGGTGCTGCAGACCTCGACGCAGCACCCGACCGAGATCCAGCACAAGGTGGCCGAAGCGCTGGCGGTGCCCTTCCATGCCGTACGCGTCGAGACCCGGCGCATGGGCGGCGGGTTCGGCGGCAAGGAAAGCCAGGGCAACGCGCTGGCCATCGCCTGCGCCGTGGGCGCGCATCTCACGGGCAAGCCCTGCAAGATGCGCTACGACCGCGACGACGACATGGTCATCACCGGCAAGCGCCACGATTTCCGCATCGCCTACCGGGCCGGTGTGGACGCGCGGGGCAAGCTGGTGGCGGTGGAGTTCGACCAATACGTGCGCTGCGGCTGGTCGCAGGACCTGAGCCTGCCGGTCGCCGACCGGGCGATGCTCCACGCCGACAATGCATACTTCCTCCCGAACGTGCGCATCACCTCGCACCGGCTGAAGACCAACACCTGCTCCGCCACCGCGTTTCGCGGCTTCGGCGGGCCGCAGGGCATGGTCGGCATCGAGCGCGTGATCGACCACGTGGCCCACAAGCTGGGCCGTGATCCACTGGAGCTTCGACAGGCCAACTTCTACCGCAAGTCGCGCCCGCAGGAGACGCCCTACGGCCAGCCGGTCAAGGGCTTCATCCTGCCCGAGTTGGTCAAAGCGCTGGCCGACGGCGCGCACTACGCCGAGCGGCGCAAGGCGGTGAAGGCCTGGAACGACGCCCACGAGACGGTGAAGAAGGGGATCGCGCTGACGCCGGTCAAGTTCGGCATCAGCTTCACGCTGACCCATCTGAACCAGGCGGGCGCGCTGGTGAACGTCTACGCGGACGGCTCGGTCAACATCAACCACGGCGGGACCGAGATGGGACAGGGCCTGTTCCAGAAGGTCGCGCAGGTCGCCGCGAACGGCTTCGGGCTCGACCCGGCGCTGGTGCGCATC
Organism: Maritimibacter harenae; assembly: GCF_009882975.1. Classification (GTDB taxonomy): domain Bacteria; phylum Pseudomonadota; class Alphaproteobacteria; order Rhodobacterales; family Rhodobacteraceae; genus Maritimibacter; species Maritimibacter harenae. The sequence continues at coordinate 316,849 of NZ_WTUX01000010.1, read as the reverse complement.
ACCGCGACCGATACGTCGAAGGTGCCCAACACCTCGGCCACGGCAGCCTCGTCGGGCTCCGACCTGAACGGCATGGCGGTGAAGGCGGCGGTGGACGAGATCCGGGGGCGCATTGCGCGATTCCTGTCATCCAGAACCGACGTGACCCCGGCCAAGGTGCGGTTCGAGGATGGAAAAGTGATCGCGGGCGAAACCGAGATGACCTTCGCCGAGGCCGCCCGCATGGCCCACGAGAACCGGATCAGCCTGTCGGCCACCGGCTTCTACGCCACCCCGGACATCTCCTGGGACCGCACCACGGGCACCGGCCACCCGTTCTACTACTTCGCCCACGGCGCGGCGATCACCGAGGTGGTGATCGACACGCTCACCGGCGAGAACCGGATCCTGCGCGTCGACATCCTGCACGACGTGGGCCAGTCCCTGAACCCGGCCGTCGACATCGGCCAGATCGAGGGCGGCTTCGTGCAGGGCGCGGGTTGGCTCACGACCGAGGAACTGGTCTGGGACGAGCGCGGCGTGCTGCGCACCCACGCGCCGTCGACCTACAAGATCCCGGCCTGTTCGGACCGTCCCGACGTGTTCAACGTGGCGCTCTGGGACGGCGAGAACCACGTTCCGACGATCTACCGCTCCAAGGCGGTGGGCGAGCCGCCCCTGATGCTGGGCATTTCGGCGCTGATGGCGCTCTCGGACGCGGTCGCCTCCTGCGGCACGGCCTATCCGAACCTCCACGCGCCTGCGACGCCCGAGCAGGTCTACAAGGCCGCCAAGAAGGTGCGCACGTGAGCTTTGAGCGCGACCACCTGGCCGGGCTCGTCGCGGCGCATGGCCCGGTGATCCGGGTCGTCGTCGCCGAGGTGGCGGGCTCCGCCCCGCGCGAGGTCGGCGCATCGGTCACGGTCTGGGCCGAGGGCCAGGACGGCACCATCGGCGGGGGCACGCTGGAATACGACGCGGTGGCGACCGCGCGCGCCATGCTCGCCGACGGTCGCGACCGCGCCACGCGCGCGATCGCCCTGGGCCCCGACATGGGCCAGTGCTGCGGGGGGCGCGTGCGGCTCCTGTGGGAACGGTTCGAGGCCGGGACCCTGCCCGAGGATCCCGTGTTCTGCCGTCCTGTCGCGGACGCCGCGCCATCGCTCAAGGTGCAAAAGATCGAGGCCCGGGCCCGCGCGCAGGGCACCGCGCCCGCGCCCGCCCTGGTCGACGGCTGGCTGGTCGAGCCGATCACCACGCCCCCCGCCCCGGTCTGGATCTGGGGCGCGGGCCACGTGGGCCGCGCGCTGGTCGGGAGCCTCCTGCCGCTCCCCGGTCTCGCGCTGACGTGGGTCGACACCGGACCCGAGCGCTTCCCCGAGACGATCCCGGACGGCGTCACCGCACTGCCCGCCCCGGACATCGCGGCGGCCACGCGCCTTGCGCCGCCGGGCGCCCATCACATCGTGATGACCTACAGCCACGCGTTCGACCAGGCGATCTGCGACGGCCTCCTGGCCCGCGGCTTCTCCTCCGCCGGGCTGATCGGATCGGCCACCAAGTGGGCGCGCTTCCGCAAGCGCTTGCAGCAGATGGGCCACGCGCCTGCCGAAATCGACCGCATAAGGTGTCCGATCGGCGACAAGGGCCTGGGCAAACACCCGGCCGCGATTGCCCTTGGCGTCGCGGCGGATATCGTTAGGGACGTGGCACGCGCCGGGGAGAGCGCGGCTGCGGGGGATGAAGGGGACAGGGATGAGCGACGCCTATCTGGCGATTGAGGGGCTGACCAAGGCCTACCCGGGCGTGGTGGCGAACGACGACGTGTCGTTCTCCATCGAGCCGGGACAGGTCCACGCGCTCCTGGGGGAAAACGGCGCCGGCAAGTCCACGCTGGTCAAGATGATCTACGGGCTGGTGAAGCCCGACGCCGGGCGCATGACCGTGAACGGCGCGCCCTACGAACCCGCCGATCCCCACGCCGCGCGCGCCGCCGGTGTCGCGATGGTGTTCCAGCATTTCAGCCTTTTCGACGCGCTCGACGTGGCCGAGAACATCGCGCTCGGCATGGACGACCCGCCCCCGATGCGCGAGCTGTCCCAGCGCATCACCGACGTGTCCGAGGCCTACGGCCTGCCGCTCGACCCGTCGCGCCGGGTGGGCGACCTCTCGGCGGGCGAACGTCAGCGGGTCGAGATCATCCGCTGCCTGCTCCAGAACCCGAAGCTGCTCATCATGGACGAGCCGACCTCGGTGCTCACGCCGCAGGAGGTCGAGATCCTGTTCAAGACGCTGAACACGCTGGCCGCGGAAGGCACCGCGATCCTCTACATCTCCCACAAGCTCGAAGAGATCCGCGCGCTGTGCGACCACGCCACGGTGCTCCGGCTCGGCAAGGTCGTGGCCGAATGCAACCCGCGTGAGAAGACCGCGCGCGAGCTGGCCGAGATGATGGTGGGCCAGACGCTCCACACGCCGACGCGCGACTATTCGGAACCGGGCGAAGTGCTGCTCGAAGTGTCCGACCTGTCGCTCACCCCGGCCAACGAATTCGGCACCCGCCTGCGCGAGGTGTCGTTCGAGCTGCGCGCGGGCGAGGTGCTGGGCATCGCGGGCGTCGCGGGCAACGGCCAGGACGAATTGCTGGCCGCCCTCTCCGGCGAACGCACGACGGCACCGGGGACCATCACGCTCAAGGGCCAGCCCATCGGGCGCCTCGGGCCCAACGCGCGCCGCGCGGCGGGACTGCTGGCCGCCCCCGAGGAACGGCTGGGCCATGCCGCGGCCCCGGGCATGAGCCTCACCGAGAATGCGCTGCTCACCGGCGAGGTGCGCGAGAAGCTGACCTCGAGCGGCTTCGTGGCCTGGCAGAAGGCGCGCAGCTTCGCCGCCCGGGTGATCGAGGCCTTCGACGTGCGCACCCCGGGCACCGAAACCGCCGCGGGCGCCCTCTCGGGCGGCAACCTGCAGAAATTCGTGATCGGGCGCGAGATCCTCCAGCGCCCCGACGTCTTCGTCGTGAACCAGCCGACCTGGGGCGTCGACGCTTCCGCCGCCGCCGCGATCCGCCAGGCGATCCTCGACCTGTCGGCGAGCGGCGCGGGCGTGGTCTGCATCTCCCAGGACCTCGACGAACTCATGGAGGTCTCCGACCGTATCACCGCGCTCACCGAGGGCCGGCTCGCGCCGCCCCGCCCGGCCAAGGGCATCACCATCGAGGCCATCGGCCTGATGATGGGCGGCGCGCACGACATGGACGTGGCGCACCCCGAGGAGGTCCACGCATGAGCCTGGTGCGCCTCGAAAAACGCCCCGCCCCGTCGCGGCTGTTCTCCGGCCTGACGCCGCTCATGGCGGTGATCGCCACGATGGTCGCGGGCGGCATCCTCTTCGCCTTCCTGGGCTTCGACCCGCTGGTCGCGATCCGCACGATCTTCTGGGATCCGCTCTTCGACCCGCAGTTCGGCCCCTATTCCCGGCCCCAGCTCCTGGTGAAGGCCGGGCCGCTCATCCTGATCGCCACCGGGCTCGCGCTCGGGTTCCGGGCGGGGATCTGGAACATCGGGGCGGAAGGTCAGTACATCATGGGCGCGGTGGTGGGCGCGGGCGTCGGCCTGGCCTTCTACCCCTCCGAAAGCCCGCTCATCTTCCCGCTGATGGTCGTCTCCGGCGCGCTCGGCGGCTGGGCCTGGGCGATGATCCCGGCGATCCTTAAGACCCGCTTCGGCACCAACGAGATCCTCGTCTCGCTGATGCTGGTCTACGTGGCCGAGAACATCCTGGCCTCGGTGTCCTCCGGCCTCCTGCGCAACCCCGAGGGGCGCGGGTTTCCCGGCTCGCGCAACCTCGCGCGCGACTACCCGGCTGCCTCGAACCCGGAACTGATCGCGGGCACGGGCATGCACTGGGGCGTGGTCGCGGCCTTCATCGTCGTGATCCTCACGTACGTGCTGATGACCCGGCACCGCATGGGGTATTCGATCCGGCTCGCCGGCGAAGCCCCGCGCGCGGCACGTTTCGCGGGCGTGTCGCCCGCCCGGCTGATCCTCTTCTGCCTCGGCACAGCGGGCGCGCTCGCGGGCCTCGCCGGGCTTTTCGAGGTGACGGGCCCGGCGGGCCAGATCACCATCGACTTCAACACCGGCTACGGCTTCACCGCGATCATCGTGGCCTTCCTCGGACGGCTGCACCCGGTGGGCATCCTGCTCGCGGGCCTCTTGATGGCGCTGACCTACATCGGCGGCGAACTGGCCCAGCTCATGCTCGGCATGCCGGCAGCCGCGATCCAGCTCTTCCAGGGGATGCTCCTGTTCTTCCTGCTCGCGATGGACGTCTTCGCGAACTACCGCATCCGCATCGGGAATCCGGAGGTGGCCAAATGACCCTTTCATCTTTCCCGAAATACGCCGGGGGTCCGGGGGTGGAACCCCCGGCCCGCCGCGCCCCCGGGCGCGGCTCGGCCTGCGCGCGCGCCAGCGCGCCCCTCTGGACAGGAGCCGCCTGATGGATTCGATCAACCCGATTCTGCTGATCGCCTCGCTCATGGTCGCCTCGACCCCGATTCTGCTCGCCGCGCTCGGCGAAATGGTGGTCGAGAAATCCGGCGTGCTGAACCTCGGCGTCGAGGGGATGATGATCACCGGCGCGGTGGTGGGCTTCGCCATCGGCGTGAACACCGGTTCGTCGTCGCTGGGCTTTGTCGTCGCGGCACTGGCCGGCGCCGGCCTGTCGATGGTCTTCGCGATCATCACACAGCTGCTTCTGTCCAACCAGGTGGCCACCGGCCTCGGGCTCACGCTCTTCGGGCTGGGACTGTCGTCGCTGATCGGCAAACCCTACGTAGGCATCAAGGCGCCGGGCTTCGCCAAGCTCGACATCCCGCTCCTGTCCGACATCCCGGTGCTGGGGCCGATCCTCTTTCGCCACGACCCGATGGTCTACCTGTCGCTCCTGATGGTGGCACTGGTCTGGTACCTCCTGACCTACACCCGCGCCGGGCTGGTCCTGCGCGCGGTCGGTGAAAACCACGCGGCCGCCCATGCCTTGGGCTACAAGGTCGTGCGCGTGCGCTTCATGGCCATCGCGTTCGGCGGCGCGATGGCGGGGCTGGGCGGCGCCTACGTGAGCCTCGTGCGCGTTCCGCAATGGGTCGAAGGCATGACCGCCGGGGCGGGCTGGATCGCGCTGGCGATCGTCGTGTTCGCCTCCTGGCGACCGTGGCGCATTCTGCTCGGCGCCTATTTGTTCGGCGGGATCAACGTGCTACAGCTCAATTTGCAGGCAGCCGGATCGACCATCCCGGTCGAATACCTGTCGATGAGCCCGTACCTTGTGACCATTCTCGTACTGGTCATAATCTCGGTCCGGGGCAATCACGGGGCGCCCGGATCATTGAGCCGGGTCTTCCATGCCTCGCATTGAGACGCCGGGGCGAAGCGGACCCCGTGTTGGGTGAGACCCGTATTGGTCGAGGGATGAGTGTCACGCGCCGAGATTCTGGACATCCTGGACGGGACGCACCCGCGTTTGGGCCGCAGCGTGGCGCTGGCGATGGATGCGCTCGTCATCCTGTCCGCGCTTGCCATCGCGGTGGAAACGGTGCCGGGGCTAGACCCGTCCCTGAAGCGTGCGCTGCTGGGCTTCGAGATCGTCGTGGTCGCGGTCTTCGCGACGGAGTATTTCCTGCGCCTCTACGCCGCCGAGCGGCGCCTGGCCTACGTCTTCAGCTTCTGGGGCATCGTGGACCTGCTGGCCTGGCTGCCCGCGGTCCTGATGTTCGTCCCCGCCTTCCAGGCGATCCGGGTGCTTCGGCTGATCCGGCTTCTGCGTCTGATCAAGCTTTTCAACACCGCCCCCGCCCTCAACCGGCTGCTGCGTGCTTTCCTGCGCGTGAAGTCCGAGCTCGTGGTCTGGGGCGTGATCTCGACGCTGCTGCTCTACGTCTCGGCGGTGGGGATCTACGTGTTCGAGAACCCGGTCCAGCCCGAGGTCTTCTCCTCGATCCCGGCCGCGCTCTGGTGGTCCGTGGTGAGCTTCACCACGGTGGGCTACGGCGACATGTACCCGGTCACCTCCGGGGGGCGGCTGATGACCACCTTCATGCTCTTCATCGGTCTCGGCATCTTCGCGGTGCCGGCGGCCATCGTGACGACCGCGCTGCTCGAGGCGGAAACCAAGCTCGATCCGCGCGATCCCGAACCGAACGAAACCAAGGAAACCAACAAGGGAGACTGACATGAAACTTGTCACCAAACTCATGACCGGCGCCGCGCTGGCGGTCGGTCTGGCCGGGGCGGCCCATGCCGAAAGCCACGGCGGCGACCCGGTCAAGGCCGGCTTCATCTACGTGGGCCCCGTCGGCGACGGCGGCTGGACCTACGAGCACGACCAGGCCCGCCAGGCGGTGGAAGAGGAATTCGGCGACGCGGTCGAGACCGTGTACCAGGAAAGCGTGCCTGAAGGCGCGGACGCCGAACGCGCGATCACCCAGATGGCGCTGTCGGGTGCCGACATCATCTTCACCACCTCCTTCGGCTACATGGACCCGACCATCGCCGTGGCCGAGAAGTTCCCGGACGTGAAGTTCGAGCACGCCACCGGCTACAAGACCGCCGACAACGTCTCGACCTACTCGGCGCGCTTCTACGAGGGCCGCGCGGTGCAGGGCACCATCGCCGGTGAACTGACCGAGTCGAACATCATCGGCTACATCGGGTCGTTCCCGATCCCCGAGGTCATCCGCGGCATCAACGCGGCCTACATCCACGCCAAGAAGGTGAACCCGGATGTCGAGTTCAAGATCGTGTGGGCCTACACCTGGTTCGACCCGGCGAAAGAAGCCGACGCGGCCACCGCGCTCATCGAACAGGGCGCCGACGTGATCCTGCAGCACACCGACTCCACCGCGCCGCAGGCGGCGGCCCAGGAAGCCGGCAACGTCTACACCTTCGGCCAGGCCTCGGACATGGCCGAATACGCGCCCAAGCCGCGCGTCTCGTCGATCATCGACAACTGGGCGCCCTACTACATCGACCGCGTGAAGGCGGTGATGGACGGCACCTGGGAAAGCCAGAGCGTCTGGCAGGGCATCGGCGACGGCATGGTCGAGATCGGCGAGATCACCGACGCCGTGCCGGAGGACGTGAAGGCCGACGCACTGGCCATCAAGGAGTCCATCGCTTCGGGCGAGTACCACCCCTTCACCGGCCCGCTCAACAAGCAGGACGGCACGCCGTGGTTGGCCGAGGGTGAAGTCGCCGACGACGCCACCCTGGCCGAGATGCTGTTCTACGTCGAAGGCATCGAGGGCGAGATCCCGAACTGATCCGGGGCACCTTGCACCGGATCCCGAAGGCCCCGCTCCGGCGGGGCCTTTTCTTTTCCCCCACCGCGTGAGAGCGTCGGCCCATGGAGGATTTTCTCGTCATCGGGGGCGGCATCGCGGGGCTCACGGCCGGCGCGCACCTGGCCCGTCACGGCACCGTCGTGGTGCTCGAGGCCGAAAGCGCGCTGGGTTTTCACGCCTCGTCGCGCTCGGCGGCGATCTTCGTGCCCACCTACGGTGCGCCCTCGGTGAAGGCGCTCAGCCTCGCCTCGGCCGAGGCGCTGCACGACCTTGGCGTCACTTCCCCCCGCGGCATCATGGGCGTGGGCCAGGCCGGCGACGAACCCCGGTTGTCGCAGATGGCCGCGGACATGTCCCTGACCCCGATCCCGGTGGCGCAGGCGGTCGAGCGGATGTCGATCCTCGACGAAGACGCCATTGCCTGCGCAGCCCACCGCGAAGAGGCGTGGGACATAGACACCGACGCGCTGCTCCAGCACTATGCGCGGGAGGTCCGCGCCAACGGCCGGATCGACACCGGTGCGGAGGTCACCGGCATCTTCCGCGAGGCCGAGGGCTGGCGCGTCGAAACCGCCGCGGGCACCGAACGCGCCCGGGTGATCGTGAACGCCGCCGGCGCCTGGGCCGACCGCGTGGCCGAGATGGCCGGTATCGCCCCCCTGGGTTTCACCCCTCTGCGACGCTCGATGGCCCGGATCGAGGTGCCCGGCGGCGCGGACGCAAGCGGCTGGCCGATGGTGATCGGCGCGCAGGAGACGTGGTATTCCAAGCCCGACGCCGGGGCGCTGATCGTATCGCCTTCCGATGCGGACCCGCAGCCCCCGATGGATGCCTGGGCCGACGACATGGTGCTGGCCGAAGGGCTTGCCGCCTTCGAAGCGCACGTGACCGGCGAGGTGACACGGATGCTCGCCAACTGGGCGGGCCTGCGCACGTTCTCACCCGACCGCGCCCTCGTCATCGGCCCCGCCCCCACCGACCCTGCTTTCCTGTGGATGGCCGGACAGGGCGGCTACGGTTTCCAGACCGCGCCCGCCGCGGGCCGGCTGCTGGCCGCACGCGCTCTGGACCGGGTCGCGGACGTCGGTGAGACGACGGCGCGCGCCTGCGATCCCGCGCGTTTCGCCTGAAGCCACTTGCGCGGGTGCAGGGCCCGGTGGATGATCCCCTCATGGATGGGCAGGAGCTTGAAGCGATACCGCTCGAGACCACGCGTTTGCAGCTGGGCCCCGTGCCCGGCGCGGTGCGCGAGGGCTGGGGCGTGCACGGGGTGATCTCGCTCGCCTCGGGCGACCTGCATGTCGCGGCCGCCCTGGTGCGGCTGACGCGCCGGGGCGTCGACGGGTCCATGATCCTCACCGACGTGCTCTCGGCCACGACGGACGAGCGTTTCCGGCAAGTGCTCTTCACCCCCGGGCTCGTCAGCCTCGAGGCGCAGGCCGTGGAAGAGGACATCGACGCCCGGCTGCCCGGCTGGGTCCCCGGCCTCAAGCGCATGGCGCTGAAGCGGCACGCGCGCGACGTCGACGGCCTGCCTGCCCGGGCGCAGGGGGTGGCCATCGACCAGACCGGCGTGCGCCTTGCCGCGGCCCCCTTCGCGGTCAGCGGGGCGGGCGTGCTCTTCGCTCACGACCACGGACGCCACGCGATGCGCATCACGCTCCCGATGGGCGCCGGACGTGCGCTCGAGGGGGAACTCGCGCTGCCCGAGGGCGCGCTTTCCACGACGATGCAGGGCGGCACCGCCCAGACCGCGCCCGCGCTCACGCTCGCGGGCAAGGTGATCGGGCGCGCGGTGGGCGGTCAGCTGTGGTTCGACCGGGTCTGGGGCGGGCGCGACGCGGCCCCCGGCCCCATCGGCGGCGAACGCTTCGCGGTGACGTTGGGGGCGACCTGGCACCTTCTTCTCACCCGTGCCGAGGGCGAGACGGAGGGACAGGCGGTCTTGTTCGAAGCGGGCGAGCCGGTGGACCTGCCGTCAGGCTTTCGGGCCGAAGCGGCGGAGAGCTGGACCAGCCCGGCCACCGGGCGGCGCTACCCCGTGGGTTGGACGCTGTCGGTGCCGGACCTCGAGCTCACGGCCCGGCTCACCACGCAGACACCGGACCAGGAAATCGCCCTGCCCGGCACCTGGCCGGTCTGGCATGGCGTCACCGTGCTCGAAGGCGACCTGTCCGGCCACCCGATGGCGGGCCACGCCCGCGTCACCCAGCGCGGCACGCCGGGGCGGGCGCGGCGTTGAGCGATCACTTGCCACGCAGGATCGCCGCCGGATCTTCGGAGGCCGCCCGCGCGGCGGGCACGTAGGCGCCGACAAGGCCGATCCCCAGCCCCAGAGCCAATGCGCGCAGGATCAGCCCTGCGTCGATCACCGGTTCCACGAAGCCCTCGACCGCCGGCGAACCGGCCACGATCCACGCGATCGCCACGCCGGTCGCGACGCCCAGCGCGGAGCCCGCGATGGTCAGCCAGGCGCCCTCGAGCATCAGCACCCGGATGACGCGCCCGCGCGGCCAGCCGACCGCGCCCATGATCGCGATCTCGCCGCGCCGTTCGTTCACCGCCATCGCCATGGTGTTGAGCACCGCGAGCCCGGCCGACACCACCGCGACGGTGGACACGACCCAGGCGAGGATGTTGGCGATGCGCAGGTTCACGTATTCCTGCACCATCTCCTCGGTCGCATCGACCGACAGGTCCGGGAACCGGGCTTCCAGCTCGGCCAGCACCGCGTCGCGCTCCAGCTCGTCGAGATCGTCCTCGAGCTTGGCCACGACCGACGTCGCCTGCCCGTCGCGGTAGGTCTGGGCCTGCACGTCCGACAGGAGCCCGATGGCCCCGTTTCGCCCCATGAGCGCGTCGGTGTCGTAGGTGCCCGTCACCACGAAGGGCGCGGCGAAGAGTTCCACCCGGTCGCCTTCGCCAAGCTCCAGCCGCTCGGCAAGCCGCGCGCCCAGCGCGATGCCGCCTGCAACATCGCCCGCCCGGTCGCGGGCCTCGGGGAACCGGCCCGTCACGAGCCGCAACGCCTCGAAGCTGAACGCGCCGGGGGCCCAGCCCACGACGAAGCTCGTCGTCGCCTCCCCGATGGTGGTCATGCGCCCCAGCTCCGGCGAGGCGGCCGCGATCCCGTCCACCTCCCGAACGTCCCCGGCAAGCTCTTCGGGTATGACCGAGGACAACACGTCCGCCGCCCCCGCCTCGGTCAGGATCACGTCCGTGCCGCGCGCCGAGAAGCTTTCCAGAAGCGTGCCCTCGATCCCGCGCACCAGGCCGACGAGCGCGATGTAGGAGGCGATAGCCAGCACCACGCCGAGGAGCGTGAGCCCGCTGCGCCACGGGCGGTGGGTGAGATTGCGCAGCGCGAGACCGGAGAGGGTCATGCCATCTCCTCCAGCTTGCCGTCGACGATATGGACCTCCCGACCGCACTGGGCGGCCACGTCCGGGTCATGCGTGACGATGACGACGGTCGTGCCGGCCGCGTTGAGGCCCTTCAGAAGCTCCACGACCCGCGTCGAATTGGCGGTATCGAGCTCACCGGTCGGCTCGTCGGCCAGCAGGATCGCGGGGCGGTTGGCAAGCGCACGGGCGATGGCGACGCGCTGACGTTCACCGCCCGACAGACCGGCCGGGTTGCGCTCGGCATGCGCCGAAAGTCCCACCTCCGCCAGGGCCGCCTGCGCGCGCGCGATGCGCGCGGACGCCGAGCGTTCGACCCCGATCATCGGCATTTCCACGTTCTGCACCGCGCTCAGCGTGGGCAGGAGCCAGTCGTCCTGGAACACCAGCCCGATCTTGCGGGCCCTGAGCCGCGCCCAGTCGGCCCGGCCGCGCGGCGTCTTGCCCTGCACGCTCACCGACCCGGCCTCGAGCCCGATGAGACCGGCCATCGCGTAGAGCGCGGTCGACTTGCCGGAGCCCGATGGTCCGGTGATGGCGAGCATCCCGCCCTCGGGCACGGAGAGGGACACGTGGTCGAGCGCCGGGTGCTCCATCCCCGGAAACGACTTCACCAGTCCACGCGCCTCGATCGCAAACGTCATCGGGAGCCGACCTTGTCGAGGTAGTCGAGAAGCTCCGGCATTTCCCCGGACAGAAGGTGCGGACGGAACTCGCGTCGTTGTTCGCTGGTCACGAGGATGCCTTCGACGGCGGCGTTGACCACCTTGTAGCCATTGCCCTCGGGGCGCAGGTAGAACTCCACCACCCGGCGCGTGCCGTCCGAGGCGACCTCGGCCCCGACCAGCATCACGTCGCCGCTCTGACGGGTGCCCAGCACCGTGAGCGTGCCCGTCCCGGACTCCAGCCTCCGGGTCACGAAGGTGCGCGCCAGGGCCGTGCGGTAGGCGTCGAGATAGTCGCGCCCGGCCTGCGCACGGTAGCCGTCCGGCAGCGCGGCGAAAGCCATCGCGGCAATGTCGAAATCGCGCGCCAACACCACGCGCGTGGCCTCGAGCCCCGCGTCGGCGGCGGCCGCCAGGTCCTCGGACAAGTCCTTCACGAAGCCCTGTGGATCGGCGGCCGCCGGGCCGAGCCCCGCCATCCATATCCAAAGGATCAGTGCCCAAATGCGTGTCATCCAGCCTCCCTGCCGCGTCCGACTGTAGGCACGGGATCCGCCGACGTTAAGCCGAGCCGTGCCAAAAACTTACTTCCCAAGCGTCAGTTTGATACGTGTCAAGGTAACGACAGGATTTGTGCTCATGGTCTGACCCTGACGAAGACCTGCGCCACGACGGCGCCCGCCCGCGAGCCGCAAGGAGCCAAAGATGGAAGACAGCCCCCTTAAGGGCATGATGGACGCCCGGTCGATCGCCGTGTTCGGCGCCTCCGAAAGCTCGACCTCGGTCGGGGCACAGGTGTTCGCCAACCTCGTCACCGACGGGTTCGACGGCGCGCTTTACCCGATCAACCCGAAGCACAAGAAGGTTCGGGGCATCCGGTGCTATGCGCGCGTGACCGACGTGGGCCAGGACATCGACCTCGCGGTGATCTGCACGCCCGCCCGCACGGTGCCCGGCATCATCCGCGAATGCGGCGAGGCGGGGATCAAGAACGCCATCGTCCTGTCGGCAGGCTTCGGCGAGGGCGGCAACAAGGGCGAGAACCACGAATCCGAGCTGCGCGCGGCGGCCAAGCGCGCCGGGGTTCGCTTCATGGGGCCCAATTGCGTGGGGCTCGTGCGGCCGTGGAACAAGATGAACGCGACCTTCCTGCGCGCGGGCACGCCCAAGGGCCGGCTCGCGCTGATTTCGCAGTCGGGCGCGTTGTGTTCGGCGATCTCGGACTGGGCCGGGCCGCATCACCTGGGCTTTTCGGCGCTCGTGTCGCTGGGCAACTCGGTCGACATCGATTTCGGCGACATGCTGCAATACCTCGCCTCGGACCCGCATACCGATGCGATCCTCCTCTACGTGGAAGGCGTGCGCCATGCACCCAGCTTCATCTCTTCGTTGAAATACGCCGCGCGACTGAAGCCGGTGATCGTGCTCAAGTCCGGACGCCACACCGCCTCTTCCGCCGCCGCGCATACGCACACCGGCGCGCTCATCGGGTCGGACGCCGTGTTCGACGCCGTGCTGGAGCGTGCGGGCGCGGTGCGTGCCATGACCTTCGGCCAGCTCTTCGCGGCGGCCGAGATCCTGTCGTCCTCCAAGAAGGCCACCGGCAACCGGCTGTCGATCATCACCAACGGCGGGGGCGCGGGCGTGCTCGCGGCCGACCGGGCGGCCGATCTGAACCTCGAGCTGCCCGAACTCGACCCCAAGACCAAGGCGTCGCTGGAAAAGCTTCTCCCGCAATACTGGAGCCACGCGAACCCGGTCGACATCCTGGGCGACGCGGGCGCGCATGAATACGGCGCGGCGGTGAAGGCGGTCTACGAGGATCCCCATACCGACGGGCTGCTCGTGATGCTCACACCGCAAGCGATGACGGATGCCACGGCCGCCGCGCAGGCGGTGGTGGATGCGCTGCCGAAGCGGCGGCGCAAGCCGGTGCTGGCCTGCTGGATGGGCGAGGCGAGCGTCGCCGAGGGGCGGCGTGTCCTGTCGAAAAACGGCGTGGCCGACTTCATCTCGCCCGAGCGGGCGGTGGAGGCATTCTCCTACCTTGCCGAGCACCATCGCAACCGCAAGCTGGCGCTCCAGACGCTGGGCCCGCTGTCGCCCTCGACCGCGCCGGACCTCGAAGGCGCGAGGCTGATCATCCAGGCGGCCCTGGCCGAGGATCGCGACATGCTTTCGGACCTCGAAAGCAAGGCGCTTCTGAAGGCGTTCCGCATCCCGATTAACCTCACGGTCGAAGCGAAGACGGCGGCCGAGGCGGTCGTCGCCGCCTCCACCGTCGGGTTCCCGGTGGCGATGAAGATCTCGTCGCCCGACATCACCCACAAGTCGGACGTGGGCGGGGTGCGCACGGGCATCGGCGACGCGGCCGAGGTCAAGCGCGTGTTCCGCGACATCTCGGACCGGGTGCGCCGGGAACGGCCCAACGCGACGATCCGCGGCATCACGGTCGAGGCGATGGCGGACATCGACTCCCCCCGCGAACTGGTGGTGGGCGCCAGCCGCGACCCCGTCTTCGGCCCGACCATCCTGTTCGGCGCGGGCGGCACCGCCGTCGAGGTGATCAAGGACAGCGCGGTCGCCCTGCCCCCATTGAACGCGGTGCTGGCCGAGCGGCTCATCAACCGCACGCGGGTGAGCCGGCTTCTGGACGCCTACCGCGACAACCCGGCGGCCGACCGCGAGATGGTGATCTTCGTGCTCCGCCGGGTGTCGCTGATGGTCAGCGAGCTGCCGGAGATCGTGGAGCTCGACATCAACCCGCTGATCGCGGGGGCCAACGGGGTGCTGGCGGTGGACGCACGCATCCGGATCGCGCGGCCGCCTGCACGCGACGGGCAGTACGATCACATGGCGATCGCGCCCTACCCCCGCCACCTGATCCGGCAGGAAACGCTCGCCGACGGCACCCCGCTCGTCATCCGGCCGATCCGGCCCGAGGATGCCGAGAGCGAACAGGAATTCGTGAAAAGCCTGTCGGAGGAAGCGCGCAAGTTCCGCTTCATGGGCGTGTTGAACGAGCTGTCGCCCGAGATGCTCGTGCAATTCACCCAGATCGATTACCGCCGCGAGATGGCGCTGGTCGCGATGGCCGAGATCGACGGGCGCGAGAAGCAGTGCGGCGTGGCCCGCTACGTGATCAACCCGGACGGGCGCAGCGCCGAGTTCGCGGTGGTTGTGGGCGACGCTGTCCAGCACCAGGGAATCGGCACGCGGCTGATGAAGGGCCTTTTCCGGGCCGCCCGCGATCACGGGCTATCGACCATCGAAGGCAGCGTGCTCAAGCACAATGCACCGATGCTGAAACTGATGGAAGAACTGGGGTTCACCACCCGGATCGACCCGGACGATGCCGAGCTGGTGATCGTCGAACGGGTCTTGTGACACCCGAGCAGGCTGGACGGGAGGGGACATGCTGGCTTTCATTTCGCACCACGAGTGCCATGACCACGACGCGGGGGCGTTTCACCCGGACCAGCCGATCCGGCTCGAGGCGATCACAAACCAGCTGATCTCGTCCGGGCTCGACTACGTGTTGCGCCACTACGATGCTCCCCGGGTGGCGCGCGCGCAGCTCGAACGGGTGCACGATCCCGACTACATCGACCGCGTCTACGCGCTGGCCCCCGGGGATGGCATGAAATCGGTCGAGGTGGACGGGGACACGGTGATGTCGCCCGGAACGCTGCGCGCCGCCGAACGCGCGGCGGGTGCGGGCGTCCTGGCGGTCGACCTGGTTCTCTCGGGCGAAGCCAACCCCGCCTTCTGCGCCGTGCGCCCGCCGGGCCACCATGCCGAGCACGGCACCGCGATGGGGTTCTGCCTGTTCAACAACATTGCCGTCGCCGCCGCCCACGCGATGGAGGCGCACGGGCTGGAGCGCGTGGCGATCGTCGATTTCGACGTGCACCACGGCAACGGGACCGAGGACATCTTCAAGGCCGAGACGCGGGTGCTGTTCTGTTCGTCCTTCCAGCACCCCTTCTATCCGTTCACGGGACACGAGAAAGAGACCCCCAACCTCGTCGACGTGCCGTTGCCCGCGGGCGCCGGGTCGACGGAGTTCCGCGAAGGGGTCGAGGCGCATTGGCTGCCCCACCTGGAGGCGTTCGATCCGCAGATCCTGATGATCTCGGCCGGCTTCGACGCACACGTGGCCGACGACATGTCTAGCCTCGCGCTCACCGACGACGATTACGAGTGGGTCACGGCGAAGCTCGCCGATATCGCCGCGCGCCATTGCGAGGGGCGGATCGTGTCCATGCTGGAGGGCGGCTACGAGCCCGCCGTGCTCGCCCGCTCCGTCGTGCGCCACCTCAACGTCCTTATCGGCTGAGGCGGCTCGGGATGCCGACGGGCCGCGCGGCCCCTAGACGAAGCCCCGGTCACGGATCAAAGAGACGAGTTCCTCGAGGCTCTCGTCCTCCGACTTGCTTGAGGTGTCGAGCTGGGCCAGCGCGCGGTCGTAGAGCGCTTCGCGCGAGGTGAGAATGGACTTGAGCTGCTCCATCGCCTCGGGGTTGCCCGCCATCGGGCGCTCGTCGCCCTGCTCGCGCACGCGTGCCATGTGTTCGGCCGGGGTCGCCTTGACCCAGATCGTGTGGAAATTGCTCAGAAGCCGGTTGTAGGTCTCGGGCTCGGCCACGATGCCGCCGGCGACGGCGAGGATCATCGTGTCGTGGGTGGCGATCACCCGCGACATGGCCTGGGCTTCAAGACGCCGGTAGCCCTCCTGCCCGTAGAACGCCATGACCTCGTCCACGGGCATGCCAGCCTGTTCCTCGATCTCGCGGTTGAGTTCGACGAAGGGGATGCCGAGTTCACGGCCTGCACGCCGCCCCAGCGTGGACTTGCCGGCCCCGCGCAGGCCCACGAGGCAGACGCGGTGGGCGCGCCGGGCGGCCATCGGTTCCGGGCTGAGCGTGCGCAACACGGCGGCCTGCACGTCGGAATTGGCCGTGCGGTAGAGGTCGGCCACGCGCAGGGCGTCCGAGGTCCAGGGATCGTCCTCGCCCACCAGCCATTCGATCTTGTGGTCGAGCGCGGCGGCGACCTTTTGCAGAAGTCCGATCGAGATGTTGCCCTCGCCCGCTTCAAGCTGGGCGAGGTAGCGCGGCGAGACGCCCGACTTCTCGGAAAGCACGCGGCGCGGGATGCCCTTGCGGTCACGCGCCCGGCGCACCCGTTCGCCCACGCGCGCGATCAGGTCATCGGCCGGGTTGTCCCCGTTGTCCGCCTGCGCGCGGGCCTCGCCGCGAAAGTTGGTGATCTCGGCCATGCCGCCTCATGTTCAATAGTGCATAAATCCTAGGCAGAATACCGGGTTGGATCAAAGGAAATCGGCCCGATTCCGGGATATAGTGCACATTTGCCTCAGTCGCGCACCAACGGCTCCAACACCGCGCGCACATGATCGGGCGGCGGGTTCTTGGTGAAGGTGGACGCCTGCACGAAGACCTCGGTGAATGTGCCCTCGAAGTTGAGCTTGCCGTCCTGCCGGCCGGTCACGCGGAAGGTGATCGAGGTGTTGCCGAGCCGCGTGGGCACGACTTCGCAGCGGAGCGGGTGGCGCGGGGTCACGGGCGCGCGGAAATCCAGCGCCATCGACACGAAGGGCATGCCCATGTCGTTGTCCATCTCCTGGACGAACCAGCCACCGCCCAGGTGGTGGTCGACGAAGGCGTTGATCGCGTCGAGGCAGAAGTTGGGGATTCTGCCGGTGTAGACGATCTGCGCGGGGTCGCAGTCGCCCCAGGTCACTTTGATCTCGTGGATGAAAGGTTCGCTCATTACTGTCCCTGCCTCACGTGCAATCGGGGGCGCGCGGCCCCCGATCCTGTTTGCGTCATCTGTCCGCGACCCGGGCCGCGTGATCAATAGGTCTCGACGTGGTAGCGGCCCTCTTCGCGCATGCGGTCGCGGATCGGTTTCCACTCAAGCCCTTCGCCCCGGGCGATGTCGGCCAGCGCCTCTTCGACGCCGTGCTCCATCTCCTTCTTGCCGCAAATGTAGAAATACGCCTTGTCGGACTTGAGGAGCTTGGCCACGGCCTCTTTCTCTTCGCGCAGCTTGTCCTGCACGTAGTGCTTGGGCTCGTCCTCGAGCCGGGAGAAGGCGAAGATCTTGCGCAGGAAGTCCTCCGGCACCTTCTTGAGCGGGCCGAAATAGGGCAGCTCGCCCGGTTTGCGCGCGCCGAAGACCAGCGTCATCTTCTGCGTCGCCGAAGGCATTTCGCGCTGGCGCCGCATGGTGAAGCCGCGGAACGGGGCCGAACCCGTGCCGGTACAGATCATCAGGAGCTCCGCGTCCGGGTCGGAGGGCAGCAGGAAGGTGGACCCGAACGGACCGGTGACGCGGACCTTGTCGCCCTTCTTCAGGTCGCAGATGTAGTTCGACGCGACCCCGTGTTCCTCGCGCTTCACGGTGAGCGACAGGTTGTTGTAGCCGGGGCGCTCGCCGTCGCGGGGGCTCGAGACCGAGTAGAGGCGCGGCAGGTGCGGCTTGCCTTCGGCATCCTCGCCCGGCGGGATGATCCCGATCGACTGGCCTTCGAGCACCGGCATCGGCTGGCCGGCGAAGTCCAGGATGATGTGGCGCACGTCGGCGTCGCTGTCCTCGGCGGTCAGGCGGTAGTTGCCCTGCACCGTCGCCTCGATCGGCTTGCCGAGGTTGTAGAGGTTCACGGTCGCCTTCGAGGCCGACTGGGGCGCCACGGACTTGCCGCCCGCGCCGGCGTGGGCCTCGGCCAGGAGCGCGGCCATTGCTTCGTCGAGCGCCTCCATCGCGCCGTCGCCCTCGGCGGCCGGTTCGATGTCTTCCTGCTCGGGCAGCTCGGTCCACTCGAACTGCTCTTCGAGCGAATAGGGCGTGTTGACCACGCGCCACTCGTCGATCGAGCCGGTGGGGCAGACCGGGATGCAGTCCATGCAGAAGTTGCACTTCTCGGCATCCACCACGACGTTGTCGTCGTTGTGCGTGATCGCCTCGATCGGGCAGGTCATCTCGCAGGTGTAGCAGCGGATGCAGATTTCCGGATCGATCAGGTGCTGTTTGAGCGGCTTGTTCATCTGGCTACCGTTTGAAAAGAGGCCCCGGGGCACGCCCGGGGCGGGATTTCGTGGTTGGCTGGCATGTCGGCAACGGGCCGCAGTGCCGGGACATGGCCCGGGGTCGCGTCGCCGGTCCGGGTGGCGTCACTTGCCCTTCAGGACAAGTTCGGGGACCAGCATCGCTTCGATCAGTTCGTGGCAGAGGCCCTTGCAATCGGTGCACCCGACGCAACCGGATTTCAGTCCGGACATCTTGTGGGCCAGGTCCTGGCTGCGCGGCGCGTGGCCGGTTTGGCGGTCGATCTGCATGGGGTCCTCCCTCGGGTCTGGTGGCGGGGACCGAGGCCCCCGCCCCTTGGCTTACGCCATGTGCAGCTTCACGTACTCGAAGTCGCCCGGCTTGTTGTCGATACCGACTTTCGGCGGCGCGATCCAGCTTGCGAACTTGCCCGGCTCGGTGACCGGCACCATGAGCGACTGGATGAAGTCGCCGTCGGCGTGGGTCGGCAGCCAGTTCGGGATGCCGGCGTCGTACTCGGCGCCCGAGACGATCTTGCCGTCCGGATCGAAGTTGTGGCCGGCGAAGACGCCGATCTTCCGGTTGAAGCTCTCGTGCGGCAGCTTGAGCTCGAACTGAACACCGGCTTTCTCGATGATCTTGTTCCAGCGGCCGACGCCACCGGCGGCGTCCTTGATGTAGTCGTCGCGCAGACGCATGTTGATCGCCGTCAGCGCCGGGACCTCTTTCTGAACGGCCTTGCCGTCTTCGAAATCCCACACCGTGTAGGTCGCGTCCTTGAGCATGTGGTCGTCGTCGATCCGGTGCTCCTGGAAGCGGCCCTTGATGCCCGCGTTGAACGCGTTGGCTGCGTTCGTCGACACTTCCTGGCCGAACAGGTCGAGCGACAGGGTGTAGTGCAGGTTGAGCTTCTTCTGGATGGTCGGCAGGTCGATGACGCCCAGGCTACGGATCTTGTCGATGTCGTAGGGGTCCTCGATGCCGTTCTCGCGCATCACCTGGCAGGTCTTCTCGATCGTGCGGCCCACGCCGGTCTCACCCACGAACATGTGGTGGGCTTCCTCGGTCAGCATGAAGCGGCAGGTGCGGCTGAGCGGGTCGAAGCCCGACTGCGCCAGCGACTCGAGCTGCATCTTGCCGTCACGGTCGGTGAAGTAGGTGAACATGAAGAACGACAGCCAGTCCGGCGTTTCCTCGTTGAAGGCGCCCAGCATGCGCGGGGCTTCTTCGGAACCGGAGGAACGGACCAGCAGGTCGTTGGCCTCTTCGCGGCCGTCGCGGCCGAAGTACTTCTGGAGCAGGTAGACCATCGCCCAGAGGTGACGGCCCTCTTCCACGTTCACCTGGAACAGGTTGCGCATGTCATAGAGCGACGGGGCGGTGAGGCCCAGGAAGCGCTGCTGCTCGACCGAGCCCGGCTCGGTGTCGCCCTGGATGACGATCAGGCGCTTGAGCATGTTGCGGTACTCGCCCGGCACTTCCTGCCAGGCGGCCTGGCCGTAATGCTCGCCACAGGGAATGGTGCGGCCTTCGACCTGCGGGGCAAGCAGGACGCCCCAGCGGTACTCGGGCATCTTGACGTAGTCGAACTTGGCCCAGCCCTTCGGGTCGACGGAGACGGCGGTGCGCAGGTACACCATCGACTTCTGGAACTTCTCGGGGATGAGATCATTCCACCAGTTGATGTAGCCGGGGTGCCATTTCTCCAGCGCTTTCAGAACCTTGCGGTCCGACGAGAGCCCGACGTTGTTCGGGATCTGGGTGTCGTAGCTGACATTGATAAGGTCGACCATTTGTCTCTCCCTATGGGTTTTGGGCGGGCACGATAGCCCGCCCTTAGTTCGGTTAGACGCGTTCCATGTTGTATTCGCCGCGCACGCCGGTGCCGTAGCGCTGCAGCGCGCCGTTCTCGCCCACCGCGTTCGGGCGGTTGAAGATCCAGTTCTGCCAGGCCGTCAGGCGGCCGAAGATCCGGGTCTCCATCGTTTCGGGGCCGGCGAAGCGGAGGTTGGCTTCCATGCCCGTCATCGCGTCCGGGCTGAACGAGGCGCGCTCTTCCATGAAGATGCGGATCTCGTCGTCCCAGTCGATGTCGTCGAGGATCATGGTCACGAGGCCCAGCTCGTCGGCCTCTTCGGCCTCCAGTGCCTCGCCGATCGCGCCCTTGGCCTTCTCGAGGCTCTCGGGCTCGCCCAGGAAGCGGGTCTCGAGGCGGCTCAGGTCGTTGCCCATCGGGTAACGGCCGAAGTTCGATTCCGACAGCGTGATGGTGGCGATCGGGCGGTTGTCGCCCTCGAACTCGTCTTCCATCATGTACGACCGGTCGACGGCGAAGAGCAGCTCGGCCAGGACGCCGGCGTAGCACGAACCGTGCTCGACCAGCGCGGTCAGCGAACGCGAGGTCACGTCGACACGCTTCAGCACGCGCTTCCAGAACTGCAGGATCTCGTTGGCGAGCCAGTTGTCCTCGTTGGCGAGCAGAAGGTCCTCGTGCGCCTTCACCTGCTCCGGGTCGCCCTGCGTGCGGAACACCCACAGGCCCAGCTCCATCTCGTTGAGGCGCAGGTGCATGATCGCGTCGTCCAGCTCGCGGGCGAGCTTGAGGAGGTAACCCTCGGCGCCCTGCGCGACCACCTCGTCGATCGATCCCGGCGCGTCAGCATCGGGACCCGACAGCGTGATGGTGGCCTTTCGGCCGTCACGGTCGATCTCGACTTCGACGAGGTCGTAATGCACGCCCTTGTCGTCGATGGTGCGGTTGAGCGGGGTCAGCTCGATGCCCTTCTCGACATCGGGCTTCGTCGAGTTGGCGGCGAATTCACGGGCGCGCTCGGCGACGGTCTCTTCGAACTTCGAGTTCGGGATCACCTCGTCGACCAGGCGCCAGTCCTTGGCGCGCTTGCCCTTGATGCCCTCTTCGATCGAGCAGAAGATGTCGGCCCGGTCGCGGCGCACCTTGCGCTTGTCGGTGACGCGGGTCAGCCCGCCGGTGCCCGGCAGCACGGCCAGGAGCGGCACTTCCGGCAGCGCGACGGACGAGGTCGAGTCGTCGGTCAGCATGATGTGGTTGCAGGCCAGCGCCAGTTCGTAGCCGCCGCCCGCGCAGGCGCCCTTCACGGCCGCGATCCATTTCTGGCCCGAGTCCTGCTCGGCCGCTTCGAAGGTGTTGCGCGTCTCGTTGGTGAACTTGCAGAAGTTGACCTTGTGGCTGTGGGCGGCCCCGCCCAGCATGCGGATGTTCGCGCCGGCGCAGAACACGAGGTCCTTGCCCGACTTCATCACGACGGTCTTCACCTCCGGGTGCTCGAAGCGCATCCGCTGCACGACGTCCGACAGTTCGATGTCGACGCCGAGGTCGTAGGAATTCAGCTTGAGCTTGTAGCCGTCGAAGAGGCCGGCGTCTTCGTCGACGTCCATGATGACGGTGGCCACGGGCCCGTCGTATTCCACTTTCCAGTGGCGGTACTTGGACGGGTCGGTTTGAAAGTCGATCACCTTGCTCACGGCTGGGTCTCCTTGTTCGCGTGTTTAGCAACATAGTGCGTGTTCGAAACCAAGTCTACACTATGGTGCACTATAGTGCTTGTTTTTCTTTTGTTTAAAATCAGTGACTTGTGATTTATTGCAGCGCGGTTTGCACTATTGTGCACCTTCTTGCGCCGCGTTTTCGAGTGATTCCAGCTCCGCCCGCGCCCAATCCACCAGGTCGCCCGTTCCGGCCCGCGCCAGGTGGTCGCGCGCCAGCGCCGCGATACGCGACGCGGCGCGCTTCTGGTCCATGACGAGTTTCAGGTTTCCGTTGGCGAGCTGTATGATCGCCTGCATCAGCGCCTTTTCCGGCGAATTGGGGGGCGCGGCCATCCAGACCGGCTCCCACGCCTCGTGCGCTTCCCAGAAGTAGCCCGCCCGGTACTGGGCGAGCCCTTCCTCGAGCCCGGGCGCGATCGAGCCTTCGGGCGGACGGGCGTTGCGCCCGGGGACATGGGGCGGCGCGCTCAAAGCCCCTCGGGCTCGGCGGCCTCCATCTGGTCCAGATGGGCGCAGAACTCCACGATCGCCGCGAGCGTTTCCTCGGGCTTCTCGAGATGCGGGGCATGTTTCGCCCCGTCGATGATCGCGATGTCGGCCGGCGAATAGGTCCGCGTCTCGATCTCGTCGATCTGGGCGAGCGTGCCGTACTGGTCGTCGCGCCCCTGGATCGCAAGGCAGGGAATGCGCCAGTAGTCGATGACCTCGGCCACGTTCCAATCCTTGAACCCCGGCGCGAGCCAGCTGTCGTTCCAGCCCCGGAAGGTGTTATCGGGGTCCTTGTGGTAACGCGCCATCTTCTCCTTCAGGCCGCCTTCTTCGTAGGCTTCCTTCGCCTTGGCGATCTCGGCCAGCCCGGAAGGTTCGGTGAAGAAATGCGGCGCGATCAGGATCAGGCCCCGGATACGCACGTCGGACACCCGGCCCGCGTATTCCGCCGCGATGGTCGCCCCGTCGGAATGACCGAGCAGCACGTAGCCCTCCGCCCCGATCTGGTCGAGCACCTCGGGCAGCACGTCCACCGCCTCGCGCGTCATGTAGTCGAGCGGTCGCGGCAGGTCGGCGAGATCCGACTGCCCATAGCCCGCGCGCGAGAAGACGAAGACAGGGTGGCCGGTGGCCTTGGCCACGTTGGCCGGCACGTCACGCCACAGCGCCGTGCATCCCAGCCCCTCGTGCAGCATCACGATCACCGGCTTGTCGCCCGGCTTCGGCCCGTGGCAAGCGTATTCGAGCTGCTTGCCACCGGCGGTGAGAAACCCGTGTTCGGTCCAGTCCAGCATCAATGCGCGTCCCTCAGCTTGAAGCGTTGGATCTTGCCGGTCGCTGTCTTGGGCAGCTCGTCGACCACGTCGATCCAGCGCGGGTATTTCCACATGCCGATCTTTTCCTTGACGAATTCCTTGATGTCGTCCGGCGTCGGCGCGTCCACGCCCTCCTTCAGAACGATGAAGGCGGCGGGCTTGGTCAGGTCCTTCTCGTCCTCGCGCGCCACCACGGCGGCTTCGAGCACGGCGGGGTGGTCGATCAGGGCCTGCTCGACCTCGAAGGGGCTGACCCAGATGCCCGAGACCTTGAACATGTCGTCGGTGCGGCCGCAATAGACGTAGCGCCCTTCCGGGGTGCGCTCGTACTTGTCGCCGGTGCGCGTCCAGTGCCCCTGGAACGTGTCCTGCGACTTGTAGCGGCGGTTCCAGTAGCCCTCGGCGCTCGACGGCCCGCGCACGAGCAGCTCGCCCACGTCGCCCTCGCCCACGTCCTCGTCATGCTCGTCCACGAGACGCACCTCGTAGCCCGGCACCGCCTTGCCCGAGGTGCCGTAGACGATGTCGCCCGGACGGTTGGACAGGAAGATGTGCAGCATTTCGGTCGAGCCGACACCGTCGATGATCTGGGCCTTCCAGAGCCGCTCCCACCGCTCGCCGATCTCGCGCGGCAACGCTTCACCGGCGGAGGTGCAGATGCGCACGTTGTGATCGGGTTCGGTCCCCGCCTTTTCCTGCGCGGCGACCATCGCGGCGTAGAGAGTGGGGACCGAGCAGAAGATGGTCGGCCGCTCTTCGGCAAGGATCCTGGACACGCCGTCCGGGGTCGGGCGGCCGCCAAGCAGCACGGCCGTGGCCCCCACGGACAGGGGGAACGACATACCGTTGCCCATCCCGTAGGCGAAGAAGAGCTTCGCCACGGAGAACACGGTGTCGTCCTCGCGGATGCCCAGCACCTGCGCGCCGAACGTGTCGGCGGTCGCCTTGAGCGAGGAATGGATATGGCGCACGCCCTTGGGGGTCCCGGTCGAACCGGAGGAATAGAGCCAGAACGCCAATTCATCGCCGGAGGCGTCGCACGTCTCCTCGACCGGCGCATCCTTCACGAAATCCGTGTAGCTTTCCGTACCCTCGGGCGAGTCGCCGATCACGACGACGGTGCGAAGGTAACGGTTGCCGTCGACGGCGGGCTTCACCGTCTCCCAGAGCTCTTTCGACACGACGAGGATCGAGGCGCGGCTGTCGTTCAGGATCGCCTCGTAGACGCTGGCGGACAGGAGGGTGTTGAGCGGAACCGGGATGGCGCCCGCCTTGAGCGAGCCCCAGAACACCACCGGGAACTCGATCTGGTCGCGCACGATCATCGCGACGCGTTCCTCGCGGCGCACACCGTGCTTGTGCAGCGCACCGGCCCAGCGCCCGGCGTGCTCGGCCAGTTCGCCATAGGTCAGCGTGCGTTTCTCGCCGTCGGCCTCGCGGAACGCGACCTTGTCGCCACGGCCCTCTTCGATGTGCCGGTCCACGAAGTAGACGGCTGCGTTTTCGTTGGTCATCTGGTCCTCCCAACCAGGCGCACGGCGCCCGACCTCGTTATTTTCCTGTGAATTCGATCGCGCCGTCGGGCAGCAGGTAGAGCACGTAGGCATCGCCGCCGGTCACCGTCGGATGGTGGTCGGACCCCGGCGGGTAGACGTACCAGCCCGGTTCGAACGCATCGAACTTCGGCTGTCCTTCCAGCGGCATGACCGCCCCGATCTCGCCGTTGGTGTGAACGTGATGCGGACCCTTCACGTCCTTCATGCGCACAACGTCGACGGAGAAGCCGCCGGCCGGGCCGCCCGGCTTGATCGCGCGGCCGAACTTGATGCCACCGGCCTCGCGCTCCATCAGCCAGCCTTCGCGTTCGCCTTCGGCGCACAGCTCGGACAGGCGTTTGAAGTCGGCGCCGTCCGCCGGGTACTCGCGGTTCAGGAACTCGGCCATATTGTCATCGAGCGGAACGCCTTCGAGGCGGGCCGCGATGGATCCGACGAGCACGGAAAAGTCTTCTGCTGACATGTGTCCTCCCGAACATGCTGGCGTGAATCGATGTGCTATATAGTGCACAATACTGCACCAATGGCAACAGCCTGGAAGCGTATTTGCATTTTAGTGCACACGCGCGCAGAGGTGGACGTCGGCGCCTTGGCAGGCGGTCTTGCGCACAGGCGCAAAGGCCCGCGGGCCGGATCGAAACCCGGCCCGGGCGGCCTTCATCGGCCTGCCGCGCAGGTTCAGGCGGCGGTCATTTCGGCGAGGTCGGCATCGCATCTGGCGGCCTGCCGCGCGACGAGCGCGGCAACGCGGCGGATGCGCGCGGGATCCGGGTGGTTGTCGGCATTGGCCGCCATCTTCGCCCACATCGCCTGCTCCAGCACGCGGGAGGTCAGGCGGATGAACGGCGTGGCGATCTGCCCGGGATCGACCCCGGTCTCCAGATGCGCACGCGCGCCCTGCCACGCCTTGAACGCCGTCTCGAGCGCCGGGCCGCCGTCGATGCCGCTCACGAAGTCGACGAAAGCGTCCATCGCCGCCCCGTTCTCGAGCCGCAGAAGCCGCCCGGCGAGACCCATCGCATGGATGCCCGAGGCCCCTTCGTAGATCGCGGCGATGCGCAGGTCGCGGTAGGTCTGCTCGATCCTGTATTCCTGAAGGTAGCCATAGCCGCCCAACACCTGCATCCCGGTTTCGGCCGCGCGCAGCCCCTGCTCCGAGGCATACCACTTGATGACGTGGGTCAGCAGCTCGAGCAGCCACGGGTTGTCGCCGCTTTCCAGCGTGACGAGCGCGAGATGCGTCATGGCGCGCGCGCCCATCGCGATGGCGTCGATCTCGTCGAGCATCCGGCGCACGTCGCCGTGCTGGTCGATCGTCACGGGGCCGTCGGGCCCCTTGCCCTGCACGCGCTCGGCGGCATAGCTCGACGCGATGTCGTAGGCGCGGGCGGAATGCGCGACGCCCTGCAGCGCCACGTCGACACGGGCATGGTTCATGACCTCGAACATGGCGCGCAGCCCCTGCCCTTCGGTCCCGATCAGCTCCGCCTCGGCTCCGTCGAAGGCGAGCTGGCAGGTGGGCTGGGCATGCAGTCCCATTTTCTCCTCGATCCGCGTGACCTTGACCGCGTTGCGGCTGCCGTCGTCACGGTCCGAGGTGCAGGCGAACAGCGACAGGCCCTTCACGCCGCTGTCCATGTCGCCGGTACGCGCGAGCACCATGTGAAGCACGCCTTTCGACAGGTCCTGGTCCCCGCCGGAAATGAAGATCTTCTCACCGGTGATCCGCCAGGTGTCGCCGTCCTGCACCGCGCGGGTGCGTATGCGGCCGAGGTCGGAGCCCGCCCCCGGCTCGGTCAGCGCCATCGTGGCGAGGTAGTCGCCCGAGGCGAGCCGCGGCAGGTACTTCGCCTTCTGCTCTTCGGTCCCGAAATGCTGGAACACCCGGTTGTGGCCCACTGCCAGGGAGACGAGCATCTGGAAAGCGTGGTTCGCGCCCATCAGGATCTCGTGCACCACGCCGCCGGTCACGCCGTCCACGCCCATGCCGCCGAACTCCTCGGGCAGCATGAGGCCGGGCCAGCCGCCCTCGACGTATTGCGCGAACATGTCGTGGAACTCGGGCGGCAGGACCACCCGGCCGTCCACGAGCTTCGCACCCACCCTGTCCCCGATCTCGTCCGTCGGCGCGATGACGTCTTCGGCGAACGAGGCGAAATGCTGGGCGATCTCGCGCGACATCTCGGGGTCGTAATCCTCCACGCGGCCTGCATCGACCACGTGGTTCAGGATGAAGAAGATGTCCTCGATCGGGGCGGCGAAAGGCTTCATGCGCGTGTCCTCAGATGGTGATGGTCGCAGGATCGTTGTCGTCGTAGAGCCGCTCCAGCAGCGCTTTGCGGCGGTCGAGCACCTTGCGGTAGTTCAGGTTGCCCTTGGCGGTCATTTCGCCCTCGCCCATGTTGGGCGGCTCTTCCAGCACGATGGCCCGGCCGATGCGCGAGGACGACCCCGACACTTCTCCGGCGCGGGTGGCCAGGCGGCGGCGGATGTCCGACTGCAGGCTCGCGTTGATCAGCGCGCCGCCGTCCGAGTCCATCGAGTAACCTTCCTTCTCGAGCTCGGCGACGTTCGGGAAGATCATGATCCCGATCTCGTTCTTGTCGGCCCCGGTAACGACGATGTCTTGCGCCAGCGCACCGATGCAGCCGAGCATGTCGAGCCGCAGCTGCGCCGCGCGCACCCAGGTGCCGGTGAGCAGCTTGAAATCCTCGGAAATGCGGCCGTCGAACTTCAGCCCCTTGTCGTAATTGTCCGGGTCCACGAACTTCATCGCGTCGCCGGTCAGGAAGAAGCCTTCCTCGTCGAACGCCTCGGCGGTCTTTTCCGTGTTGTCGAAGTAGCCGTCGAAGATCGACGGGCCCTTCACCCGGACTTCGCAGCGCATGTCCTCGTCCGGGATGAGCTTCACCTCGACGCCGGGGAGCGGCACGCCGACGATGCCGGAGCGGTCCGTCGGCTCGTACTGCAGCAGCGCGGCCGGGGCGGTTTCGGTCAGGCCCCAGGAAGAGTTCATGAGGGGCAGCTCGCCCAGCACCTCGTGGGCGGCGTCCTCGATCCCCTTCCAGGTCTCCTGCGGGAGCGAGGCGCCGGCGTAGAAGATCATGTCGAGGTCTTCGAAATACTTCTGCTTGAACTCCTCGTCCGTCTGCATCGCCTTCACGAGCCCGGCGAAGCCCACCGGTACGTTGAAGCTGATCGTGGAAGGGGCGAGCTTGTAGTTCTCGACCGTGCGCCCGATCAGCGCCGGCGTCGGCTTGCCGTCGTCGATGTAGAGCGTGCCGCCGTTGGCCAGCATCATGTTGAAGTTGTGCGACCCGCCGAAAACGTGGTTCCACGGCAGCCAGTCGACCAGTACCGGCGGGTATTCCTTAAGGAACGGCAGCACCTGCGCGATCTGCACCTGGTTGGTGGTCATCATCCGGTTGGTGGTCGGTACGCCCTTGGGCAGCGACGTGGAGCCGGAGGTAAGAAGGATCTTGCCAACCGTGTCCGGGCCGGTGGCGGCGAAGGCCGCATCGACATCGACGCTGTCGTCACCCTTGAGGAGCTCGGCGAAGGGCGTGACCTTGTCGTTCTTGCCGGGGCGGGAGGCGACTAGTTCAATGTCGTCGAAGATATCGAGCGCGAGCGCCTCGGCATACTGGTCGGCATCGACCGCGTAGGCCAGGCCCGGCTTCGTCATCTCGACCGCGTGACGCAGGCGGCCGTGGGCACCGTGGATGAGCGCGTATTGCTCGGCCACCGGAACCACCGGAACGCCCACGTACTGACCCGCGAGGGCGAGAAGGCCGTGGTCGACGCCGTTGCCCGACATGACGAGCACCGGCTTGTCCGGGCCCAGGCCGCGCGCGAGCAGCGCGGCGGCGATGGCGCGCACCTGCTCGAGCGCTTCGGCGTAGCTGACCTCGCGCCAGCCCGCGCCGTAGCGTTCGGCCAGGAAGGTGCGCTGCGGAGCTTCTTCGGCCCATTGGTGCAGCCAGTCGCCGGTGCGGTCCACGACCGGGCCCAGCGGCTCGGCCGCGGTATAGATCATCGTCCCGTCGGGGCGGGTTTCGACCTTGGTGGCGTGGGACTTGTATTTCGACATCGGGTCAGCTCCTCCCTGTGCCCTTCGATTCAATCTTCTGCAGCATGGCGATCAGGCTTTGCCTCTCGCCGTCGCTGAGCGGTTCGTAGAGTGCGGCCTCGTGGCCCCGCACCGCCTCGGTCGCGCGCGCGAGCAGGCGTTCGCCGGCGGCGGTAAGTTTCAATGCATATGTGCGCCGGTCCGAGGCCAGCCGTTCACGGGTCACGAGACCGCGGGTCGACAGCTCATCGGTCACCGCGACCAGGTTCGGACGCTCCACGGACAGTGCCGTGGCAAGCTGGGCCTGGCTGAGCCCCGGGTTCTCGCCGATCACCGTGAGCGCCGAGAACGTGATCATGCGAAGCCCGAGCGGCTCCAGCGTTGCGACAAGGTCGGCATGGATCACGTTCCACGCGCGGCGCAGGTTGAACCCCAGGAAGGGGCGCAACGCCGCGTCGGTGACCTTGGGCGCCGTGGTGGTCTCCTCCCTGTCCACCATGGCGTTACGTGAAGCTCGGGTCGCGCTTCTGCAGGAAGGCCTGCAACCCCTCGACCGCGTGCGGGCTGGTCTGGGTGAGCGCCGCGCACAGGCTTTCGGTGAAGAAGCCGTCCGTCTTGGACATGTCCTCGATCCGTGCGATCGCCTGGATCATCACGTAGTTCGAGAGCGGCGCGTTGTCGGCGATCTTGCGCGCGAGGTCCTGCGCCATCGCGAGCGCTTCGCCCTCGCCCACGACGTAATGCGCGAGACCCAGGGTCTTGCCCTCTTCGGCGCCGTACTTGCGGCCGGTGAGCATCATCTCGATCATCCGGTCGGCACCCAGGATGCGGCCCACGCGGACCGAGGCGCCACCGCCCACGAAGATGCCGCGCCGTCCCTCGGGCAGCTGGAAGATGCAGGACGGTTCCGCGATGCGCACGTGGGTGGCCGTGGCAAGCTCGAGCCCGCCGCCGATCACCGCGCCGAACATGGCCGAAACCACCGGCAGGCCGCCGAACTGGATCTTGTCCATGATCGCGTGCCAGCCGCGCGAGTGGCGCATGGTGCCCTCGGCGTCGCGCTGCTCGTGTTCGGCCAGGTCGAGGCCCGAGCAATAATGCCCCTCGGTCCCCGTCAGGACCACGGCGCGCACGCTTTCGGGCGGGTTCGAGAAGAACGCGTCGATCTCTGCGAGCAATTTGTCGGACATCGCGTTGCGCTTGCCCGGACGGCTCATGGTCAATGTCGCGATCCCGTCCTCGGACAGATCGATTTTCAGCAACGGCTCGGCCATGAACCCCTCCTCCTATAATGATTATGCCTTGTATCTATCTCGGCAAAGAAAAGCAACCGGCCCCGGAGGGGCCGATTGCGGAAATGATCAGGTGATCAGGAACAGCGTGATCATCGGGAATGCGACCAGCAGCGCCACCCGGATCAGGTCCGAGGTGATGAAGAACAGCACCGCCTTGTAGGTCTCGACGATCGGTGTCTGCCGGTCCATCGCGTTGATGATGAACAGGATCATGCCCACCGGCGGCGTGATCAGCCCCGTCTCGACCACGATCAGCACCAGGATGCCGAACCAGATGGCGGTGTACTCAAGCCCGATCGCGTTGGCACGCAGTTCGGTCAGGCGCACGCCCACCTCGGCGGACAGCTTGCGGGGCACTTCCTCGCCCGCCGCCATCAAGGCGTTTATCTGGTCCATCACATCCTGCGCGACCCCCTGCGCGGCGCCGTTGGCGATCGCCTCGCGGATCATGTCGTGCTGCATGGTAACGAAGTCGACGAAGCCGAAGTCGAGCACCGAGATGATCGGGAAGAAGATCGGAATCGTCAGCAGGATCATCGACAGGCTGTCCATGAAGCAGCCCAGAAGCAGGTAGAACACCAGGATGATGAGCAACACCATGTAGGGCGAGTAGCCCTGCGCGGACACCCAGTCCGCCGCGGTCTGCGGCACCTGGCTGACGGCAAGGAAGCCGTTGTAGAACGCTGCCCCCAGCACGATGAAGAAGATCATCGCGGTCGAGCGCGCGGTCGCGGTGAACGACCCCATCAGGGTCTTCCAGGTCAGCCCGCCGTTGAACAGCGCGATGATCCCGGTGCCCAGCGCGCCGACGGCCGCACCCTCGGTCGGGGTGAAGAGCCCGCCGTAGATGCCGCCGACGACGAGGCCGAAGACCAGCAGGACCGGCCACACGTCGAACATCGCGCGGAACCGTTGAGCCATCGGGACCGGCGGACGCACGCCGGCCGATTTCGGGTTCAGGCGCACGTAGATCGAAATCATGATGATGTAGCCGATCGCGGCCAGGATGCCGGGAATGATCGCCGCGGCGAAGAGCTTGGCGATGTTCTGCTCGGCGAGGATCGCATAGATCACGAGCACGACGGACGGCGGAATGAGAATGCCCAGCGTGCCGCCGGCCGCGAGCGTCGCGGTCGAGAAGCCGCCGGAATAGCCGTAGCGCTTGAGCTCCGGCAGGGCGACGCGCCCCATCGTGGCCGCGGTGGCCAGCGACGAGCCGCAGATCGCGCCGAAGCCCGCGCAGGCGCCGATCGCGGCCATCGCGACGCCGCCCCGGCGGTGGCCCAGCCAGCTTTCGGCGGCCTTGAAGAGCGACTGGCTCATCCCGCCCAGCGTCGCGAAATGCCCCATGAGCAGGAACATCGGAACGATGGAGAGCGAGTAGCTCGAGAAGGTGGTGAAGGTTTCCGTCTTCAGGCGCGCCAGCGCGATGTGGAAGCCGTCATTGATGATCCCGAGCCCGAGAAAGCCGGCGAGGAACATCGCCAGTCCGATCGGAACACGCAGGAAGATCAGCAGCAGAAGGGCCGGAAAGGACCACAGTCCGATCTCGATATTGGTCATGTTTCGCCCCCCTCGACGGCGATGGAGTTTCCGGTCACGGCCTCGGTGATGCGCACGAGGGCGTGCCAGACACCCACGACACCGCCGATGACGGCGGCGCAGAACGAGGCCAGGTAGCCCCACCAGACCGGGAATTGCAGAAGAAGCGTCGTCTGGCCCGAGTTCATCTTGGAGACGAGCCCGCCGTAAAGCTGGACGGCGATGATGATCAGGACGACGGCGAAGACGGTGTCGATCACGGCCAAAAGCCAGCGATGCGCGCGCTCGCCCAGCGCGTTGGTGAAGATATCGACGGTCGCATGGGCCCCGGTCATGTGCGCGTAGGGCAGGAAGGCGAAGATGCAGAAGGCCATGCCGGCCTCGACCAGCTCGTAATCGCCCGTGATGGCCCCGAGGCCGGTTTCACGCCCGACGATCGAGACGACGACGATGACGATCAGGACGGCCAGAACGATGCCGCCAAGAATGGCGAGCAGTCTCGACAGACCAAGGAAAAAGCGGTTCATGGGGTCCCCTGTGCTTGTCCGGGTGCGACGGTACGCGCGGCGGAGGACCCGCCGCGCGTCATGAGGCTTAGCTGTCGCCGTAGGTGTCGATGTCGGCCATGTTCTCGCCGCACTGCTCCATGCGGGTCTTGGCCTCTTCGATCAGGGCGTCGCCGTTTTCCATGCCGGAGGCCCATTCTTCGTAGATCGGGTTGACGATGGCATCCCATTCCTTCGCCTCTTCTTCCGAGACGGTGATGATGTTGTTGCCAAGGTCGACCGCCACCTGGCGGGCCGGGCCATCGGCGTCGGCCTGGGTGCCGCCGGCGAAGACCGAGAACTCGAGGCCGGAGTTGGCGTCGATGACGGCCTTGTTCTCATCCGAGAGGCCCTCGTAGACGTCCTTGTTCATGGCCAGCACGAAGGTGAGGTTGTAGAGCGCGGCGCCCTCGAACTCGGTGTGGTTGGTCACGAGTTCCGGAACCTTCAGCGCGTAGGTCACTTCCCACGGAATGGTGGTGCCGTCGATCACGCCCTTGGAGAGCGCTTCCGACACGGCCGGGACCGGCATGCCGACCGGCTCGGCGCCGACACGGGTGAGCAGGTTGTTCACGAGGCGCGAACCGCCGCGGATCTTCATGCCTTCCAGGTCGGAGGGTACGCGGACCGGCTCGTTGGTGTGGAACATGCCGGGGCCGTGGACCCAGGTGCCGACGATCTTCACGTCGGAGAACTCGCCGTCCTTCATGTGCTCTTCGAACATCTGCCAGTAGGCGCAGGAGGCTTCGCGTGCGTCTTCCACCATGAAGGGCAGCTCGAACACTTCGGTCGTCGGGAAGCGGCCGGGGGTGTAGCCCACAACGGTCCAGACCACGTCAGCGATGCCGTCGATCGCCTGGTCCATGAGCTCCGGCGGGGTGCCGCCCAGCGCCATCGAGGCGTAACGGTCGACCTTGATGCGGCCCTCGGAATCCTCTTCGACATTGTCGGCCCAGACATCGAGCACGAGCTTCGGCACGTTGGCCTGCGCCGGCAGGAACTGGTGCAGCTTCAGGGTGACTTCCTGGGCGAAGGCACCGCCGGCGGTGAGCGCGGTCAGCGCGGCGCCCGACACGAGTGCCTTGAACATGTTTGACTTGGTCATTGATTCTCCTCCCATTGACCTGGACTGTGGCATTATATTGCCACTCGCCGTCTGACTTGTGCCATATACTGCCACTCGTTTCCACAAGTTTTCGCAGCGCAGACATCCTGACGGACGATGATGGATTGAATGATATGATCCATAACGATTATGCGCAATACCTTTTGCGCATCCGCCCCTGACAGCGGGGGCGAGTGAACCCGGAAACGGGATCTCGATCAAGAGTTTTTTCGACTCCCCGGTCGGTGAATTGTCGCAGGCGACCTGCGAATCTCTCACGGCCCACGTTCCCGAAGCGGGGACAATCCCGATCCAACAAGGAAACTGGCGCGAAAAATGGAACAAAAATCGTTCAAAAACAGGATTTTATTGACTTTTAACAAAATGGTGAGCACCGTCCAAGCGGGGGTTACAGGAATGCAGGGGGATTCTGCTGCCATGTTTAATTACGACCCCGCTCGTTACCGGGATGCTCTCGATCGCGAGGGCTACGTTCATCTCAAATCCATTCTGACCGACGATTTCCTCGACAGCCTCACCGGCTTCTTCGAGGCCGCCCTGGCCGACGCGAACAAGGAAAGCGCCGACTGGCGGATCGCCAAGAAGAAACGGCAATTCGTGTACGAATTCCCGAGCGACGAAGCGGCTGAAACATTTCGTACGCGCATCGCGGAACTGACCGGCATCGACGCGGACACGCTCACCATCTCGGAACGGCACATCAAGCTCTACGAGCCCGATGCCGCGCCCTACCCGGCGCCGCACAAGGACCGCGCCGCGTCGTCCTTCTCGATCGGCTTCCCGATCAAGCTGCCGCAAGGCTCGAGCGTCTGCGTCTTTCCCGATCTCGACCCGGGCCCGAACGAAGAGGAGCGCGCGGTATTCCTCGACACCGGACCCGACGGGTCTGCCGAGGCGATGTATGCCAGCGACAGCGCGAAGGTGCTGAACGAGGAGCTGGGCGACATGATCGTCTTCCTGGGCTCCGCGATCTACCACGAACGCGTGCGTGGCGCGGGCACTGCGGTTCTCTACATCAAGATCAACGGCGAGGGCGCCGACCCGTTGGGCGAGAACATCTACGGGAAGACGGTCGCGGCCTGACCCGGTGAGGTGAAGATGCAGATCGAGATCATCCAGCCGTCCGAGATCGACGACGGGCTCGCCACGGCGTGGCGGGCACTCCAGGCGTCGGACCCGGACCTGGGCGGGCCGTTCTTCACGCCCGACTTCGCGCGGATCGTGGGCCGGGTGCGCCCCGACGCGCGGGTCGCGGTGGTGCGCGACGGCCCGGATGTCTCGGGCGTCTTCACCTACCACCGGCAGCGCTTCGGACGTCTCGCGCCCCTGGCAGGCCAGATCTCGGACTACCACGGGCTTGTCGCCCGGCCGGGGCACCACATCGACATGCGCGCGATCCTGCGCGCCGCCGAAGCGCAGGCTTTCGACTTCAACCACGTACCGCGTTCGCAGGCCGGTTTCGTGCCGCATGCCTACCGCGACACGACGTCGCCGCTGGTCGACCTGCGCGACGGGTTCGACGCCTGGTTCGCCGACAAGAGCGCGCAGAACCGGTCGTTCCGCGACCTCGCGCGCCGCACCCGCAAATTGGAGCGCCAGCACGGGCCCGTCCGGCTCGTCGCCAACGACACCTCCCGGGCCACCTGGGATACCTTCATGGACTGGAAGCGCGCCGCGCTCGCTGCCGCCGGAGCGGGCTACATCCTCGACACCGGCTGGGCGGGCGACATCGCCCGGGCGATCCGGGACACCGACACGCCGGAGTTCGGCGGCATGACCTCGGCCCTGTGGGCCGGCGACACGCTGGTGGCCGTGCATTTCGGCATGCGCTCGGCGCGTCGCCTGCATTGGTGGTTCCCGTCCTATTCGCACGCGCATGCCAAGATGTCGCCCGGCCTCATCCAGATCGTCGAGATGCTGCGCCACCTCGACGCCCAAGGGTTCGAAGAGCTCGATTTCGGGCGCGGCGAACAGCGCTACAAGCGCGATTTCATGAACGCGGAACGTCCGCTGCTGGAAGGGTCGCTCGAGCGGCCCGCGAGCCTTATGGGCGTCCCTCGGCGGTTGCGCAAAGGATTACAGGCGGCGGCCAACCGGCTGCCGTCACCGAAAGTGCCGGAATTCACCCGGCGCGCGGGCGACAGGCTGCTCGGGGCGGGGCGGCTGACGTGAGCGCGGCGGGAAACATCCGGTCCCACCGGACCATGGGCGGGGTCATCCTGACCCCGATGGGGGCATCGTTCGGAACGGGTCAACCGTCTGATATACTTGATCTATTTCGATCACGAAGGGGGCACCCCGACACGGGGTGAACATTCAACGTCACAAGGGGGTGACAGACATGGCAAAGATGCAAAACGGGGGCACCGGCACGCCGGAGGCACCCATCTCGACCCGGTTCCTCGAGCCGGCCCCGAAACGGGTGCAGCCCAAGTCCGCGGACATCGCGCCCGGCCCCGGGTTCATGATCCGCCGCACGTTCCGCCGGCCCGACCCGGAGATCGTGGCGGGGTTCGAACCGTTCGAGTCCACCGACATCTCGGACAGTCTCAACCGGCTCTACACGATGGGCGAGGCGATCCATAACGTGGTGAACGACGCGCCCCTGCTGGGCCCGGCCTGCACGGTCAAGGTGTACCCGGGCGACAACCTGATGGTGCACAAGATCCTCGACATCGCCCAGCCGGGCGACGTGGTCGTGGTCGACGGCTCGGGCAGCATGAACGCCGCGCTGATCGGCGACCTCGTCGCCAACAAGGCCAGGCATCGCGGCATTGCCGGGTTCATCATCGACGGGCTCGTGCGCGACCTTCCGGGCCTGCGCGAATGCGGCCTGCCGATCTACGCGCGTGGCGTGACGCCCTTCGGCCCCCTGCACCGGGGCCCGGGCGAGGTGAACTACCCCGTGTCCTGCGGCGGCATCGTGGTGAAGCCGGGCGACGTGATCCGTGCGGATCTCTCGGGCGTCACCGTCGTGCCGCGCGACTGGTCCGGCGAGATCCTCAAGCGGCTCGAGGCGGGGCGCGAAGCGCTGGCGAAATACACCGACGACGTGAAGCGCGGCGTGTTCTCGAACGCCTGGGTCGACGACCAGCTTGAAGCCTCCGGCTGCCTGTTCGATGACTGACGTCGGGGCGGGATCGCGGGCAACGCCCGGGGTCGGCCCGGCGCTGTCGGCGCTGGCGCGGCGCGCGAAGCTGCACCGCATCCCTGATGCCCCCGCCATCCTGAAACGCAGGCGCCTGCGCCCGGTGCGCGCGGCGTTCTACACGGCGCTCTGGCGCGATGCGGCCGCCGCCATCGGCGCGACGCACCGACTGCGCGCGGGCGGGCTGCAAGAAATCCGGCGCGGACGGCAGGCAACCTACGTGCGTGGCTCCGAGCTGATGCTCGACAGCCCCGTGGCGTTGTCCCTTGTCGGCGAGCGCGCGTTGAGCTTCGAGCTGATCGCGGCGCAGGGGCTGCGCGTGCCGGCCCATCTGGTCTTTCACCGCGCCGAAGCCCAGGCCGCCCGCACCTTCCATGCGGAGCTTGGCGGGCCCGTGGTGGTCAAGCCGCTGTCGGGCACCGGCGGCGGGCGCGGGGTCACTACCGGCATCCAAGGCCGCGAAGCGCTCGACCGGGCGATCCGGCGCGCCGGACGCTTCTGCCCCGAGATGATCGTCGAGGAACAGGTCCCTGGCGCCTTCTACCGCCTCACCTACCTCGACGGACGCTTCCTTGACGCCGTGCGGCGTGACCCGCCGACCGTCACCGGCGACGGCCGAAGCACGATCCGCGCGCTTGTCGCCGCGGAAAACCGGCGTCGCCGGGCCGGGGAGATGCCCTGCGCCCTGAACCCGCTTCTCGTCGACGCGGAGATGCGCGGACGATTGGCGCAGGACGGGCGAAGCCTGCGCGATGTGCCCGCCACCGGCGAGGTCGTCGTCGTCAAAGGGGCGGTCAACGAAAGCGGACCGGACGAGACGTTCAACGTCACGCGCGACATCCCGGCAGAAACGATCGAGGCGGTCGGCCGGATGGTCGACGCGCTCGGCATCCGGTTCGCCGGCGTCGATGTCATGGCACAG
The DNA here is from genome assembly GCF_009882975.1 of Maritimibacter harenae. Classification (GTDB taxonomy): domain Bacteria; phylum Pseudomonadota; class Alphaproteobacteria; order Rhodobacterales; family Rhodobacteraceae; genus Maritimibacter; species Maritimibacter harenae. Next base: position 279,353 of record NZ_WTUX01000010.1, on the reverse strand, counting down.
GACATCTCTGCCCCGCTCGGCCCCGACGGCCCAGCGGTGATCGAGGTGAACGGGAACCCGGGCCTCCATCACCACGCGCTGCTCGCCGACCCGTCGACCGCCGCACCTGTGGCCCGTATGATCCTGGAGCATCTATTCGAAACCGGAACCGGGGTGGTGCGGACATGAAAGCGGCAACGATGACCCCCGCGATCGACACGTCGATCCCGGTCCTGCTTCTGGGGGGCGAGGCCAACGCGCTCGAAGTGGCGCGGCATTTCGGGCGCCACGGCATCGACGTGCGCATCTCCGGCCCGACCGGCACCTGGGGCATGTCGAGCCGCCATTGCACCGAGGCCTTCCCCGTCCCCGACGGGACCGACCCTGCCGCGTTCTGGCACGATCTCCTGTTCGGCCCCGACGCGGCACGCTTCGCGGGCCACGTCATCTTCGCGATGAGCGACGCGGCGATCGAGTTCGTCCTGGCCCACGAGGCCCGGTTGCGCGCGCGCTACCGGCTGGAGCGCTTCGACGGCGACCTGCGGCGCGCGATGCTCGACAAGCGCGAAACCCTGCGCCTGGCCGGCGACGTGGGCGTGCCCGCCCCCGCCTTCTGGTCCGTGGACACGATCGCCGACGTCGATGCGCTCGACGGCAAGCTGCGCTTCCCGGTCATGGTGAAGCCGATCCATTCGCACCTGTTCGTGCAGGCCTTCGGACAGAAGCTCTTCATCGTCGAGGAGGGCCACGACCGGCTGCGGGAGGCCGCGGCCCGCGCGCTCGACGCCGGGGTCGAGATCCAGGTGGTCGAGATGATCCCGGGCCCCGACAACCTGCTCACGAGCTACTACACCTACATCGACGACCACGGCGCGGCGCTGTTCCATTTCACCAAACGGGTCGAACGGCGCTACCCGGTCAATTCCGGAGGCGGCACGTACCACGAGGCCATCTGGCTGCCGGAGACCGCCGAAATGGGGCTCAAGTACCTGCGCGGTATCGGCTGGAAGGGACTCGCCAACATCGAGTTCAAGCGCGACACGCGCGACGGCAAGCTCAAGGTGATCGAGGTCAATACCCGCTTCACGGCCGCGCACCGGCTGATCGTACGCTCCGGTGCGCCGATGGATCTTGTTGCCTATTGCGACGTGACGGGGCAGCCTGCCCCCGTGTTCACGAGTTACAGACAAAACATGCGGCTCTGGCTGCCCCTGCGCGACCTCAAGGCCTTCCTCCAGCTGCGCGCGCGCGGCGAGCTCAGCCTTGCGGGCTGGCTGCGCAGCCTGCCGATCCGGCGCACGATGGGGTCGGTGGCAAGCCTGTCGGACCCGATCCCCGGCGTCCTTCGGATGCGCGCGACGTTGAAGGCCAAGACCGGGCTCGGCCGTGGCTGAGACGACGATGGTGCGTCTGGAGGCCAGCGCGCTGGAGCGCTTCGGAAAGGCCCTTCTCGAGAGGGCCGGCGTGTCCGACGTGCAGGCCGGGACGGTGAGCGCGAACCTGGCCTGGAACGACGCCGCCGGACGCCACAACCACGGCTTCGAACGGCTCCCCGTACTGCTCGACCGGGTCGCCGCAGGGGGGCTCGCGAAGGCGCCGATCCTGCAGTTCGACCCGGTGACCGACACGATGGCGCGGCTCGACGCGGATGGCGCCTTCGGCCAGCACGCGGGCACGCTGGCGATGGACCATGCCTGCGAGGTGGCAGAGCGGCACGGGATCGGCGTGGTCGGCGTGGCCAACAGCAATTTCTACGGCACCGGCGCGGCCTTCGTCGCGCGCGCCACCGGCCGGGGAATGATCGCCCTGGCGCTTTCCAATTCCTATCCCAAGGTCGCGGCGCCCGGCGGCGCTGCGCCGGTCCTGGGCACGAACCCCTTCGCCTTCGGCGCACCGCTGGCGGGCGGTGACCTGGTCGTCGATTTCTCGACCGCGGCACTCGCGGGTTCGACGCTGCGCGCGGTGACGCAGGCGGGCGGCACGCTGCCCGAGGGGATGCTCGTGGACGCAAGCGGCGCACCGGTCACCGATCCTGCGCGGGCGGATGACACCACGCTTCTGCCCGCGGCAGGAGGCAAGGGTTTCGGGCTCGCGTTGATGGTCGAGGTGTTCGCGGGCGTCTTGACCGGGGCCGGGATCGGTGCGGGCGTGGGTTCGCTCTACGGCGACCTCGCGCGCCCCTCTGACAATGGCCACCTGTTCCTGGCGCTCGATCCCGCGCGCTGGCTCGGCCCGGACTTCGCGCCACGGATGGAGACCTTGGCGGACATGGTGCGCGCCTCGGCCCCCGAGGGCGTGGTGCGCCTGCCCGGCGCGGCACGGTGGGCGGCGATCGACGACGCGGCGCAGAACGGGGTCGCGGTGCCCGCGCAGAGCTGGGCGGAGCTTCGGCGCCGCGCCGCGGATGCAGGCGTCACCGCGCCGGAGGTGGGCGCATGACCCTGCGGATCTGCGTGGTGCTGGCGGACGGGGATGCGCCCGGACCGGGCGAGCGCCGGTTCCTCGACACCGTTTCCCGGGACGACCGCCTGTCGCTCCACGCCCTGACCGCGCTGCCCCCGCCGCCCTCGAAGCTGCCCGCCGCCTTCGCGGGTCTCCTGCGGGCCGAGGCGCGCACCCTGCCCGCTCCCGACACCGCGCCGGCGCTGTCCGAACCCATCGCAACCTTCGACGCAGGTTCGGTGGAGGGCTGCGACGTGATCGTCGACTTCTCACACGCCGAACAGGCCGAGGCGCTGGCGGACAAGGCGCGCTTCGGGCTGTGGCGGCTGTCGGCCTTCGCCGAGGGCGCGGGCCTGAGCGAAGCGCGCCTGCGCAGCCCGGCCACCGCCGTGACGCTCACCTGCGACCGGGGCAAGGGGCCGATCCCGATCGCCAGCGCGCGCTACGACACCAAGTTCCTGGCGACCCGCAACCGCGCCTATGCCCGCGAGAAATCGGTGCAGCTTCTGGCGCGCGAACTGGTGCGGCTCGCACGCGCCGACACCCTGCCCCGACGCATCACGCCACCGCCTCCGGCGCCGGTCCCGGCCGCTTGGGACGTGGTGGACTACGTCTTCGCCACGGCGCGCGAGTTCATGATGCGCGCCTGGCGCAAGGTCGAGGCGAAACGGGGCCGACGCCCCGGCATGTTCTTCCTGCGGCTGGGCCACGGCAGGCTCGAGGACATCACCCTGACCGATGGCGTGGACCTCGTCCCGCTCAGCAATTCCTACTGGGCCGACCCGTTTCTCTTCGAGCATGGCGGCCGCACCTACCTTTTCTACGAGGATTACAGCTACGACACCGGACGCGGGCACCTGTCCGTGGGGCGGCTCGACGGAGACACGATGGCCCCGATGGGTCCGGTGATGCAGCGCGACATTCACCTCTCCTACCCCTTCGTGTTCAGCTGGAACGGCGAAATCCTGATGATCCCGGAGACCCACCAGGCCGAGCGTATCGAGGTCTGGCGCGCAACGCGCTTCCCGATGGAATGGGAGCTCCTGGCGACCGGGTTCGAAGGCGTGAAGGCGGTCGACACGGTGGTCTTCCAACGCGACGGCCAGTGGTGGCTGCTCACCAACATCTGCAACGACAGTTTCGGCGACTTCGGGACCGAGCTGCACCTGTTCCGCATCGACGACCCCCTGCTGGGCGGGGCAGCGCCGCATCCGCTGAACCCGGTGGTGATCGACGCCTGCACCGCGCGCGGCGGCGGCCGGATCGTTGAACGGGACGGGCGGCTCCTGCGCGCGAGCCAGGACAATACGCACGGGATCTACGGCTACGGGCTGAACCTGATGGAGATCACCGAGCTGTCGATGGAAAGCTTCGCCGAGCGCCCCCTGCGCCACCTCTACCCGGACGACGTGCCCGGCGTCATGGGCGCGCATCACATGGACGCGGCCGGTGGCTACACGGTGGTGGACCTGCGCCGGACCCAGACCGGTCTGCACCGCTCAGGGCGTCGGCAGCTTCAGGACGCGGCGGCGCAGGAAGACCAGCATCAGGGCCGACCAGACGACGGCGGCCACGGCGATGGCGAGGCCAAGGCCAAGCTCGGTGCCGAGTGAATCCCACAGCCCCGCCGACCCCGTGATCGCCCCGTAGGTCAGTCCTGCCAGGGCGATGCCGGGCAGGAACGTCCTGACCATCTCCATCACCCGGAACTCCAGCGCCCGCTTGGTCGCGATGAGCGACAGGACCCCGACCACGACGCTCGCCCCGAGATGGGCATAGGCCGCCTGTTCGGGACCGAAGCGCCCGAAGGCGATCAGGAGGGCGATGAGCGTGACCGCGCCGGTCGCCCGGATGCGCAGTTGCTGGCCCGCGTTGCCGGTGGTCAGCATCGTCGGCTCCAGCAGGTTCGAGAAGAAGGCGATGGATTTCGACAGCGACAGGATCGCGACGATCGAGGCGGCGGCGAGCCACGTCTCGTCGAGAAGCGTCACCACCAGCGCCGGTGCGAGCAGCCCCACCGCCACCGCCATCGGCCAGAGGAGCGAGGCCGCGAGCGACATGTTCTCGTGCCAGGCGCGGCGCATGGCCTCCTTGCCCAGGCCCTCCTTCTCGATCCGGGTGAACTTGGACCACGACAGAAGCCCCAGCGGCTGCAGGACGAGGTTCGTCGCGGTCATCGCGATGCGCGCGCCACCGCGATAGGCGCCCACGACGGAGGGCGACAGGAAGGCGCCCAGTACGAGGTCGGCCCCGTAATTGGTCAAGAGCCCGACCGACGTCGTCCCCCAGAGCGAGGTCGCGGTCTGGCGCGCGTCACGCAACGCGTCGCCCCGCAGCTCGACCCGCGGAAGCGCGCGCACGAGGCTGCCCGTGATGATGAGCCCCGCAAGCGTGGAGACATAGCGCGAGGCGACAAGCGCCTCTGCGCCCCAGCCCCGTTCGAGAAGCGCGATCGCAGCGGCGAGCCCCAGCGCCTCGGAGACGACCACGTAGATGCTCGCCGCGCGCACCTTGGCCTCGCGCACCATCTGCGCCTCCCACCACGCGGTGGGCACGATGACGAAGGGCAACGGGGCCAGCAGGATCAGCATCCGCCCCTCCAGCGCACCCGTGCCGCCGTGCAGAAGCCCCACCGCGAAGATCACCGCCATGCCCAGCGCCCCGACCGCGAGCTTGGCCCAGAACAGCGTATGCCGGTCGCGTTCGAAATTCTGCGAGCGCAGGAGCGACTGGTAGAAGCCCGTGAAGACGAAGGTGGTCGCGATCACCGTCAGCGCCCAACCGTAGGCGTAGACACCGAACCCCTCGAGGTCGAGGTAGCGCGACGCCACGGCGACCGCGCAGAAGGAGATCACCTGCCCGACCACGCGGGAGGCGACGCCGACGACGTAGGGGGCGGCGAGCGACTTCAACATGACGGACACCTTCCGGCGGTGCCGGTATGGTTGAGTGATTGCCCCCGCCTTTGGGATGGGTCAGACTTCTCGGGAATTAGCTTGAGCATGCCATGACTTATCCGACCCTCGCCGTGAGAGTCATCAGTTTGACGAACAGCACCGCGCGCCGCGACGCGGTGCGCGAGAACCTCCAGGGGTTCGACCTGCCGTGGGCCTTCCATGACGCGAGCCGCCCGGGCGACGACGACGCGCTGCCCGACGATCCCGAGGGGCAAGCGCGGCTCTTCGGCCGCCGGCTCACCCCCGGTGAGCGCGCCTGTTACATGAGCCACGTGCACGCGCTCGACACCTTCGAGGCCGATCCGACGCTCGACTGGCTGCTGGTCATGGAAGACGACGTCTGGATCGACACGGCCTTTCCCTACGACGCGCTCGCGGCCACGCTGGACGATCACGGGATCGGCTACCTCAGGCTCTTCGCACGCGAATACAGGCGCGCCCTGCCCCGGTTCCGTTTCGGTGAACGCCAGATCCTCTACCTCGTCTCCGACCCCTACGGTTCCCAGGGCTACCTGATCTCGCGCGATGCGGCGGCGCGGTTCCGCTCGCGGCTGACCGCGATCCGGCGTCCGATCGACGACGAACTGGGGCGGTTCTGGGAAAACGGGCTCGACAACCACGTGCTGTTTCCCTTCCCGCTGATCGAGCGGCACATGCCCTCGACCCTGAACAGTGCGCGCGATGACGCGCAGATCGGTGGCCCGGTGCGAAACCTCACCCGCCTGCGCACGCGGCTGGGCGACTACGTCGCCAAGCGCGCCTATCTCGCCGCCCGCCGCGCGCCATTCGCGCGCGACCGCATCCGGGCGCGAAAGCGGTGAAGGCTCCCTACGCACGCTCGCCCGACTGCGCGCCGAGTGTGATGCCGTAGGTTCTGAGGACACTCGCGATACCACGGGTGAAGTTCTCTTCGTCGAATTGCCGCGCATGGGCCACCAGGGCCGCCGGATCGAGCTTTTCCAGCTCTTCGCGCTCGAAGGTCTCGACCGCGTCGATCAGCCCGTCGACCTCGGGATCTCTGAACAGAAGCCCGGTCTGCCGGTCGACCACCGTATCGAGCGCCCCGCCCCGACCATAGGCGATGACGGGACGGCCCGAGGCCATCGCCTCGACCGGGATGATCCCGAAATCCTCTTCGCCCGGGAAGATCAGCGCCTTGCAGGCAGCCATGTAGGCCTTGAGCTTCTCGAAGGGCACGCGCCCGAGGAAGCGGATGTTGTCGTTGGCGCGCGCGGCCAGCGCCTTCTCGGCCTTGCCGGGGCCGCCGATCACGTAGAGCGGCTTGTCCAGCCGGTTGAACGCCTCGATGGCGAGGTCGGGACGCTTGTAGGGCGCGAGCTCTCCGGCCCAGAGGTAGAAGCCACCGCGTTCGGCGGCCGGGATCGGCGCGAAATCGTCCACCGCGACGGGCGGGTGCACGACCGTCGAATCGCGGCGCCAGAATTTCTCGATCCGCGCCTGCACGTGGGTGGAGTTCGCGACGAAGGCGTCGACGCGGCTGGCGCTGGTCACGTCCCATTGGCGCAGCTTGTGCACCATGCGCGGCATCACGGCGCGCTTCATCGGCCCCGCCTCGGACTTGTAGACGTGGTACTGGTCCCAGAGATAGCGCATCGGGGAATGGCAGTAGCAGACATGCAGCGCGTCGGGGGCCGGAATGATGCCCTTGGCGGGCCCCGCTTCGCTCGACAGGACAAGGTCGTAGCCCGTGAGGTCCAGTTCCTCCAACGCACGCGGCATCATGGACAGGTAGTTCTGGTAGAGCCGGGTGGAAAACGGCATCCTCGCGACCGAGGTCGTGTAGACGTTCTTGGAGCGGATCAGGTCGGAGACCTTCGCCGGGTCGTAGGCATGGGTGAAGATGTCGGCCTGCGGGAACATCCGCAGGAGCGACTCCAGCACCTTTTCGCCGCCGCGCATGCCGACGAGCCAGTAATGCACGATCGCGACGCGCAGGTCGCTGCCCTCGCGCGGGACGCGGAAGGGGCCGCGGGGCGCGGCGCCGGGAATGATGTCGCGGGAATTCGCGTCAAGAATATGCTGCATAACCTGTTCCATACATCTTCTCGGCCACTTTCGCGTCGACCTGGTTCAGGACGATGCCGGTGGGCCGCAGCCCGACCTCGGCCAGGGAATCCAATCCGTCACGCACCGCCGATCGCTGGGTGGAATCCCAGCGCACGACGTAGACCAGCGCATCGGCCACCTGGGCCAGCACCAGCCCGTCGGCCACGTTCTGAAGCGGCGGGGAGTCGATGATGACCACGTCGTAGCACCGCTTGAGCTCATCCATCAGCGGGCCCAGCCAATCGACCGACAGGTCGTCGGCCGCCTGCGGACAGGGCGAGGCGGCGGCGAGCACGTGGATGCCCATGTCTTCATCCTCGAGGATGGCATCGGGCAGGTCGGCGTGCTCGAGGATGAAATCCGCGAAGTCGTATTCCGGCCGCCACCCGAAGGAGCGCGCCAGCTTGGAGCCGCGCAGGTCGCCGTCGACCACGATCACCGACTTGCCCGACAGCGCGGCCATCTGGGCCAGCGCCATCGCGGTCGAGGATTTGCCTTCGCCCGGCTGGGACGAGGTCACCATGATCGCGCGGCTTTCGCTGCGGTCGCGGATCGCGAGCACCGTGCGCAGCTGCCGGATCTTTTCGCCGAACATCGTGTTCGAGTTGATGCGCAGGCCCCGGATCAGGTCCTTGAGGCTGTCCTGCGCCTGCATCGGGAGCGTGGCCAGCACCGACAGGCCGGTTTCGTTCTCGATCTCGCGCCGCGTGCGGAAGGTCGAGCGCGTCATCTCGAGGAACAGCGCCACGACCAGCCCGATGGTGAGGCCGAAGACCAGCCCGAAGGCGCCCATGAGTTTCGGGCGCGGGGCCGAAGGGACCTCCGGCAGGGTCGCGCGTTCGATGATGCGCGCTTCGGGACGTTGCAGGTTCTCCTGCCCGCTCGCCGCACTGAGGCGCGCCAGAAGCGCTTCGTAGTTTTCGCGCGCCGCGGTCGCTTCGCGTTCCAGCTGGCGCAGCCCGATGGAGCTCGCCGACATGTTGGCAAGCTGGTCCTCGAGCTGCTGGATGCCGTCGGCCAGGGATTGCTCGCGCATGCGCGCGACCTCGACCTCGTTGCGGCGCAGTTCGATGATGCGCTCCGCCTCGCGCTGCAATTCGGCATCGACGCGGGCCATGTCTTCCTGGATGCGCTGGCGCTGGATGTGGTCGGGGCCGAAGCTCTGGGCCCATTCGTCATCCTTGCGCTTGAGCGCGAGCTTGTCCTCGTTCAACCGCTCCAGCAGCGGCGAGGTCACCGCCTTCGCCAACGCGTCGAGCCCCTGGTTCTCCAGAAGCGTGCGCAGCTGGTCGTATTGCGCCTCGGCCGTCACGCGCTCGGACCGGGCCACGACGAGCTGCGTGGTCAGGTTGCCCAGCTGCTGGGTCGAGGTCTCGTACGTCCCGCCCTGCCGGCTCAGCGCATCGGCACGGTAGGAGGCCAGCGCCTCCTCGGTGCGGTTCACGTTGCGCCGCGCTTCGTCGACCTGCTCCTGGATCCACGACGTGGCGAGCCGGGCGCTTTCCCGACGGCTTTCGAGCTGCAATGCGATGTAGGTGTCGGCAACGCCATTGGCGATTTCCTGGGTCATCGCCGGATTATCGCCCTCGAAGGCGATCACGAAGACGTAGCTTTCGCCCTCGCGGAAGACCGACAGGTTCTTGCGGATCGCCCATGTCAGGCTGTTGATCCGGCTCGCCTCGGGTTCGTCCGTGGCCACGCCGCCCCAGAAATGCCGCTCCAGCCGCTCAATCCCGAGGGTGCGGATCAGCCGCTCCATCAGGATGTTCGAACGCATGACGGAGATTTCCGACTGGATCACCGGATCGGACAGGGAGAGGTTCGAAACCACCTCTTCCTGCGACATCACCCGCACCTCGCGGGGGTCGAGCATGACCTTGGAATGGGCCGAGTAGACCGAGGGCATGAAGCCGGTGATGAAGTAGAGCAGCGCCGCCAGCCCGATGGCCAGCACGGAGATCAGCTTCCAGCGGCCGACGATGGCGCCCAGCAGCCCGCGCACATCGACGCGGTCCACGTCGTCCAGGCGGACGGCGCGGCGCGGCGGCACGGCGGTCTGCATATCGAAGGTTGTCAAAACCCGCTCTCCTCGCTGCCCGTGGAGAGGAGGCATGCGGCCGCACGCGAACCAACCGGTTCGTTTACACCCTGACAGCAGCAGTCATGGGCCGGGCACAAAACTCCCGGCCACGTCGCGTGGTGCATGAATGGTTGCACAGACGTCGGACCCCAAGCAAAGGCCCCCCCAGTGGATATAACTATAATTCTTGAAAGGTTTTGTTTCTACTGAATTGCGGCGAAATTTCGGAATTTGCACAGCGCGTTAACGCTTTCTTGCCACTTTTCCGGATCAATCCGGGGACAGTAATTTAAGACTGAGCTTATTGGATCCAAAGCGGCAACAGCCGCCAAAATACCGGTCAGGATGCCCTATCCCCGTGATTCTATCGCCAAGCCACGGGACAGACCCGTCAGGAGCCCCGCGAGCGCGAAGAAGAAGACGCCAAGGTCCGGCGTCGAATGGGTCAGGACCGCCGCCGACAGCATCGCGACGCAACCCGCCTTGAGCGCGCGCACCACCTGCGCGCGAGGGTCGGAGGCCGGGCGCGACGGCACGAGGAGGAGCGCGGTCACGAAGGCCATCATCAGGGCCGCGCCGACCACCCCGAGACTCGCAAGGCACGCGATCACCCAGTTCGAGGCGCGCACCGCGCCCAGCCCCGCACCGATCCCGTAGGTGTCCCAAAGGTTGGTCATCGCCTGCGCGTTCCAGCTCATCCGCTCCACGCCCGAAGCGCTGTCGAGCTTGTTGAAGAGCGCCCGGTCGAGGAACTCCGTCACCGGCTGCACCATCTCGTAGCTCGCCACGACGGCGACCGCGGCGACCCAGGCCGCCAGCACGGACCCGGCGGTAAGCGCGAACGACCGCCGCGCCGCGTCCGGACGCAGGCCGCGAAACAGGGTGAAGAGCCCGAAGGTCACGAGGAAGACGACGAGCGCGAGATAGGCCGAGGACGAGGTCGAACGCAGGACCGTGATCGTCGCGAGCGCCAGCATCCAGCGCGCCAGCCGGGACCCGGGGGCGGCGAGCCAGTATTGCAGCCAGAAGCCGAAGAGCCCGAGAGAGAAGTAACCGAAGCTCGACGCCTCGGGAAAGCCGCCGACCATGCGCTTCAGCCCCACCATCGTGTCGGTGACATGCATCGCGTAGTTGGCGGTGCGCAGCCAGGACATCAGCTCCCCCACCCCCAACCGGAAGGTCAGCACGTCGATCCAGCCCAGCGCGAAGTTGATGGCGGTCGCCACCGCCATCGCGGTCAGGACGGGGCGCGGGTCCGGCATGCGCCGAAAGCTCGTCGCCAGCGCGGCGAACGTCAGAAAGCCAAGCGTCAGGCGGAAAAGCTGCGTGATGTTTCCGGTGGACGGCCCCAATGGAAAGCTCGCCATCGCGAGCCCGCCGTCCTTGCGCGCGATCCCGAACACCTCGGTCATGCCCGCGAACAGCCGCGGGTAGAAGAGCGCCGAGATCGTGGCGACCACCATCGTGGCGGCGAAGAAGAAGCCGGGACCGAAGGGGCGGAACGTGCCCAGGAGGCTTCCGGCCGTCTCCCGCGTCAGGAGCACGAGGCAGAAGATCGTCACGGCGCCCAGATCGAGCACCCCGATGGTCGCGCCGCCCAGCGCCGGGAGGTTGAAGGCCGCGGCCGCCCCGAACGGGGCCAGCGCCAGGAACGCCCAGAGCCCACGATGGACGCCAAGACCCAGGAGGGCCACGATCGACAGAAGCGCGAGGAAGGTCGAGGGAACGAATTGCACGGCGGGCCCGGAATTGACTGCCCTGTCTTCCTGCACCAAACGCCGCGCCCTGTGAAGGCCGCTTGCCCGGTCCCCGGCACTGGGGCAGGCTTGCTCCATGCGTTTTGTCCTGCCTCTCGCCTTCGCCCTCGCCGCCCTGCCCGTCATGGCGCAGGAGCTGGTGGGCCCGCGGCTCGGGGCGGCGTCGAACTTCGGCCAGGGCTGGGACGCCGACATGCTGGACGCGGCGCAGGCGCTCGGCGTGCGCGACCTGCGTGACGGGGTCTACTGGCGTGACGTGGAACAGGACGGCGCGCGGCGGTACGACACGTTCCGCACGGCCTATCCCGCCCTGCTCGAAGCCCGCGGCATGGGCATGAGCCTCACGGTGAACAACGGGCATCCCGATTACGATGGCGGCGTGACGCCCCACACGCCCGAGGGGGTCGCGGGGTTCGCGGACCACGCTGCCGCCCTTGTCCGGCGCTACCCGGCCATCGACGCGGTCGAGGTGGGCAACGAGATGAACTCGGCCACCTTCACCTCCGGCCCGATGCGCGCGGCGGACCTGGCGGGCAGGGCCGTGTTCTATACCCGGCTGCTGGCCGCGACGCGCGCCGCCGTGACCGAGGTCCGCCCGGATCTGCGCATCCTGGGCGGGGCCGCGCATTCCGTCCCGCTCGCCTGGTTCCGTGCGCTCTCGGACGCCGGGGCGCCCGCCCACATGGACGCGGTGGTGATCCATCCCTACACCACGCCGCCGGAGCATTTCGGCCGCCAGGTCGCGCTTCTGCGCGGGGTGCCGGGTTTCGCGGACATGCCCATCGAGGTGACCGAGTTCGGGGACGAGGACGCGGCCACGGCACCCGCGACGCTCATCAAGTATCACTGCAAGATGGCGCTGGCCGGGGTGACGCGGGCGGTGTGGTATCCGCTGAACCCGCGCGGCGACGGGCTCGCCCCGCTGATCGGTGCGGACGACGAGGTGACGGCCGTGGGCCGCGCCTTCGCACTCGCCGACCGCCATCTCGCGGGCCGCACGGTGCGCGACGTCTCCCCCGATCCGTTCACCCATGCCTGCCTCTACGGCGACCGCGCGCTCGTCATATGGGGCGAGCCCCGCGCGCTTTCGGTCGCGGACGGCATAGAGGTGCTTGGTCCGGACGGGGAGAGCGTCGAAGACCCGGCGCTCGACCGCGTGCGTCCGCTGGTCCTGTTGGCGGAAGACCCGCCGGTGATCGGCGAAACCGTGACGCTCGGACCGCAAGACACCGTGGCCGACAGCTTCCACCAATTCGCCTACCCGGGCCAGGACGGCGACGGCTTCCGCCGTTTCACCCGTATCGGCGGCGAAGAGGCCCCGTTCGCTCTGCGGGGCGGCCAGCAGGCGAACGGCGTGCCGTGGACGCCCTATCTCGGCAGCCCGCGCGACGGGATGCTCCGGATGGACGGCGTGTTCCTCCTGCCCTCCGGCGATGGCAATGCGCCCGGCGAGGTTGTCCATGAACACGTGGTGGCAGAGGCCCTGCGGGGCGCGCTCGACATCCACCTTGCCCCGCCCGAGCGCACGACCGACGGTGTCGTGGCGCAGGTCACGCTGAACGGCGAGGAGATCGACCGGCGGGTGGTGACGGCGGCCGCGGACTATGCCCTTGGCCCGCTCGACCTCGCGCAGGGTGACGTCCTGCGCATCATCGTGGGCCCTGGCCACAGCGCGCGGGGCGATGCCACCCGTTACCGTTTCACGCTGCGCCGCGCCCCTGCTCCGTAAGGTCCGCGAGGGTGCTTTCGAGGCCCTCCCAGGTGTCGCGGATCACGGCGGCCTGGCGGTCGCGGTCGACCCCGTTCGCGATGGCGCTGACCATGATGTCGGCCACGGTCGCCGGTGCCGCGCCCGTGCGGCCGACGAAGCAGGACTCCAGACCGACGGAGTCGAAGAAGCTCTCCACCTTCCGGTCCCAGCCCATGCCCACGACGGGGCGGCCATAGGCGTGACCCAGGATACAGGCGTGCAGCCGGTGGGAAATCACGGCGCGGCAAGTGGCGACGGTATCGACCAGCTCCTTCGGCGTGGCGGGCACGCGGGCGCATTCGATCTGGCCCGCCGCGATGGCCCCCTGGATCGCCGGGCGTCCCGCGACGGCGGCGAGCGCGGCCGCGTCCTCGTCCGCCCCGTTGCAGAACAGGCGCACGCGCCCGGCCCGCGCGACCAGCGACAGGGCGAGTTCCTCGTAGAAGGCGATCCCCCCGCCCCCGGCGACGCCCGCATCGGCATGGTAGGACAGGATGTCGGGCGCGGTGATGCCCAGCGCGATCGCCTGCCCCGGCGCACGGGGGCCGAAGGCGGCCTCGGACAGAAGGCCCGGGTCACGGGTCAGCCGGGCACCGGGGCAATCCCCGCCCGCCTGTGCACGCCAGGCCGCGAGCGAAGGCGCGTCGCGCACGCCGACGGCGCGCAGGTCGGCCTCGCACAGCCGGGAGAACAGCCGGCGGCCCCAGGGCGTCCAGTTCTCGGACACGCCGACCGCGTGGATGGCGGCGGGCACCCCGGCCTCGGCCAGCAATTGCCCGACGCGGTCCATCTTCACCGGGAAGTTCAGGTCGGCATCCGAGAAGAGCTGACCGCCCCCGATCAGCGCCATGCCCGCCCCGTCGAGCGCCTTGCGCCACCGGTCCTCGACCCCGTCCAGCAACGCCGACAGCCGCCGGTGCACGGCGCGCTGGCGCAAGCCAAGTGGCAAGACCCGCAGCACCTTCAGCGCCAGGTTGCGGTTGCGCACGGTGACGGCGCCGAATCCGTTGCGCCCGGAGATGTCGATCGGCACCACCTGTGCGCCCGGGCGCAGGGTGGACAACGCATGCACCATGCACGCGCCGATCAGCCCGTCGCCCAGGTTGGGCGAGTAGTGCAGGTTGAACAGAATGATCTTCTCGGTCGCCACGCCGTCACGCCCCCTTCACCGAAGAATCGCCATAAATCCCGGTTAGCGCTATGACCATACTGCGCGGGCGTGTTGAAATGCGGGTCTTCGCACGAAAAAAGTGAGGCCACGGGGCAATTTCATGACCGGACGCAGGATCGTCATCATCAACGACGTGAGCGTGGCGCGCGGCGGCGCGACCGGGCTGGCCCTCATGTCGGCCGAGGATTTCGCGCGCGCCGGGCACCACGTGACCTGGATCTGCGGCGATGCGGGCGAGAACCCGATGTTCGCCGAACGGGGGATCGAGGTCGTGGCCCTCGGCGGTCGGCGGCTTCTGGACCAGTCGGGTCTGAAGACGCTCGCCACCGGTCTGCGCAACACGGCCGCCCGCGACATGGTCGCGCGCTTCGTGGCCGACCACGGCACGCCGGAGACCGTGTACCATGTCCACGGCTGGGCGCAGATCCTGTCGCCGGACCTGTTCGCGGGCCTCGCCCCGGTCGCGGCGCGCACCTTCATTCATGCCCACGACATGTTCCTGGCCTGCCCCAACGGCGTCTACATGGATTACCGGCGCGGCGAGCCGTGCGGGCGGGTGCCCCTGTCGCTCGACTGCCTCACGACCCAGTGCGACAAGCGCAACTACGGGCACAAGCTTTGGCGGGTGCTGCGCACGTCCGCCCTGCGCCGGCACCTGGGCGACGGAACGGCCTGGGCGGGCATCCTCGTGCTGCACCCTGAGATGGTGTCGCGCCTGACGCGCGCGGGCTACCGGGCGGACGCGATCCGCGTGGTGCGCAACCCGGCGATCCCCTTCTCCGCCACCCGCATACGGGCCGAGGACAACCGGGCGCTCGTCTACGTGGGCCGGCTGGAGCCCGACAAGGGCGTCCTCGCGTTGGCCGAGGCCGCGCGGCGCACCGGTGTCCCGCTCACGTTGGTGGGTGACGGGCCGCTGCGCCCCGCGCTCGAGGCGCTGGGGGGTGACATCACGATCACCGGCTGGACGGAGCGCGACCGGATCGGCGCCCATGTCGCGACCGCCCGCGCGCTCGTCATGCCCTCGCGCCACCCCGAGCCTTTCGCGCTCGTCATCGCGGAAGCGGCGGCAAGCGGCCTGCCGGTCCTGGTGTCCGACACGGCGCTCATGTCCGCGGAAGTCGTGCAGCATGGACTCGGTTTCGCCTTCGACCCGGCCGATCCCGCGCGCTTCGACGCCGCGCTCACGCGGATGATGTCGCTTCCGGACGAGGACGTGCGGCGGATGAGCGAGGCCGGGTTCGGGGGCGCGGTTCGGCTCGGGCTGGAGCGGAGCGCGTGGATCGAGGCGCTCCTCGGCGAATACGATCGTGTGCCGACCGCCCCTCACCTCACGGCCGCAGCTCGGTGATCCGGCCGGGTGAGTCCCGGCCCCGAAGCACGTCCTTCACCGCGACGAGATTGCCGCGCAGCCGGCCCCGGTAGTCGTTCACGCCGGCCCGCTTGAACGCGCGCAGCGTGTTCGACGCCATGCTGCGCAGCACAAGCTCGCAGGCGTGGCGACGGGTCATCGTGCCCTTGCGCACCAGGTAGACCGGGTTGGCTATCTGCGAGTAGCCAAGGAAGATGCCCGGCGTCCGCCCGGTCTTGGTCCCGAGGTGAACGCCGCGCAGCGCGCCCGCCCTCACGACACGGCCGTGGGCGGCCAGGCGACGCGAGAAGTCCACGTCCTCGAGCCAGCTGTAGAGCGGCAGGTTCTCGTCGAACCGGATGTCGTTGGCCAGCGCGGTTTCGACCCGGAACGCCATGTTGCAGCCGTAACCTGCGTAGATCGGGTTCACCGCATCGCTGCGCGGGGCCTGCGACAGCGCCTCCAGCCGGCGCGCGCCTTCTTCGTGGTCGTAGCCCGGGCCGATGATGCCGTCGGCCAGGACGGTGCCGGTGGCCACCACCACGTCGTCTTCCTGCCGGAACAGCTTCAGCGTGTTCTCGATGTAATCGGGCTCCATCAGGAAATCGTCGTCGAGCAGGAGCAGCACGTCGCGCTTGTCCAGAAGCGTCAACATCCGGTTTCGCTGCCCGGCCGCGCCCTTCTTGCCGATGATGATCTCGACCTCGAACGGCAGATGTTCGGGCGCGAGATCCCCCAGGTCGTCGAGCGAGGCGATGGACAGGATCAGCGCATCGGGCAGGCGCGTCTGTTTGGCCAGCGCGCGCACCGTGTCCGGCAGGATCGTCGGACGCCCCGTGGTCGGGATGCCCACGAAGATCCGCGTCGGCCGGGCGTCCGCTTCGGCGAAAGCGGCTTCCGGCGGCGGGGTCGCGAAACTTTCGTCGCGGAACTTGCGCAGCGTGTCGAGCATGATGGGCGTGTCCGATTTCACGGCCGGCGCGGTCAGCATGCGCCGCGTTGGGCGAGCACGACACCCACGGTCTTGAACACGATGCGCAGATCCTCGGCGAACGAGCCGTTGCGCACGTAATCCACGTCGAGCGCGACGCGGTGTTCATAGCTCGTGTCGGAGCGTCCACCGACCTGCCAGGCGCCGGTGATGCCCGGCTTGACCTTGCAGTAGTCGGCGAAGTGGCGACCGTATTTCGCCGCCTCACCCCGGGTCACGGGACGCGGGCCCACGATCGACATGTCGCCGCGCAGCACGTTCCAGAACTGCGGCAGCTCGTCGAGGCTGGTGCGGCGCAGGAAGGCCCCCAGCCGCGTCACGCGCGGGTCGCGGTCGATCTTCTGTGCCTCTTCCCATTCACGCCGGGCGATCGGGTCGATGGCCAGCATGCGCGCCAGCATCTCGTCCCCGTTCTCGCGCATCGTGCGGAACTTGAGGCAGCGGAAGGTCTGGCCGTTCTGGCCGACCCGGCTGTGCGCGAAGAAGACCGGGCCGCGTTCGCGCAGCCGCAGCATCACGGCGATGACCAGGAAGACCGGCGACAGCGCGATCAGCGCGGCCGCGGCGAAGGCCATGTCGAAAAGTCTTTTGCCTTTTCCAATGGTGGGCCGCGGCGGCATGGCCGGCGCAAGCCTCTGGTGTCCTGGCGCAGCCACCAGGACCTGGTGTTCGAAATCCAAAGCCATGTTTCACCCCTGAAATCACCACCCGGCTCATTGCCGGACGTTCGTGCATGGCGCCCCCGGCCACGATGTTGCCACAAACTTGCCTCTTTTGGATGTCGCGGAACGGAAACAATCTGTTGCTGCCGCACTATTTCGGAGGAGTGAAAATCACAGGAAGTAGAGCCGTTCACGCACTCACGGAAACGCACCTTATTGACGTTTATCCCTTTATTTACAGGTCATTATAAGAGGGCCGAGCAAAGGTTTACCCACGGCCGCGCCGTGCCGGCCTGGTGCATGCAACCGTCCGAAACCACGGATGGGCGGACACTCGAGCGTCTAATTTGGGCAAGAAATGGACCAAATGTGGCGCAAGCGTGTCCGACATTTGGAAACACGCCCGCGCCGTTCGGCCAATTGTGGCCACAGGCGCAAGGGCGTGCCCGATTTGAAAGCCTGGCTAGTGGAGAATCACAGGGCCTTTTCGAAGGCCCCGCGCAGGGCGGTCAGGCCGCTGCGCAGGACCCCGATGTCGGAGCCGACTGCGAGGAAGGCCACGCCCATATCGGCGTAGCTCTGCGCCAGTGCGCGATCCGATGTCAGGATGCCCGCCGCCTTGCCGGACTCCATGATCCGGGTCAGCGTGTCGCGGATCGCCGCGTCCACCTCGGGCGCGCCGGGGTTGCCCAGGTGCCCCATGTCGGCGGCGAGGTCCGCGGGCCCGATGAACACCCCGTCGATCCCCTCGACCGCGAGGATGTCGTCGAGGCCCGCCAGCGCCGCGCGGCTTTCGACCTGCACGAGCAGGCAGATCTCGTCGTTGGCGGTGGCGAGGTAATCCGCCTCGGCCCCGTAGCGCGAGGCGCGTGCCAGTGCAGCGCCCACGCCGCGCACGCCGACCGGGGGATAATTGACCGAGCGCACCGCCTCGCGCGCCTGCTCACCCGTCTCGATCATCGGGATCAGGATGGTCTGCGCCCCGATGTCGAGGAGTTGCTTGAGAAGCGCACGGTTGTCGTCGCGGGCGCGCACCACGGCCTGGGTGCGCTCGCCCACGGCGCGCAGCTGCGCCAGCACGTCGCGCAGGCCGTTGGGCCCATGCTCCCCGTCGATCACGAGCCAGTCGAACCCGGCCGAGGCGGCAAGCTCCGCCACCGACGGATCGCCCGAGGCGACCCAGAGGCCGAACTGTGTCTCGCCGGTCTTGAGGCGGGCTTTGAACTGGTTGTGCGGTGCGGGCATGGCGTTACTCGAAACTGATGGCGACCTGGCCGAAGGGGCCGAAGTCGGCAGTGATGGATGTGCCCGGAGGGCATTCGACGGGGGCGATGAACGAGCCGGACAGCACCACCTGCCCCGCCTCGATCCGCTGGCCGTATTCATGCATGCGCCGGGCGAGCCACACCAGCCCCATCACGGGATCATCGAGGACGGCGGCGCCAAGGCCGGTCGCCACGACCTCGCCGTCCTTGCGCAGGATCGCTCCGGTCCAGCGCAGGTCGACCGCGTCCGGCGCGCTTCGGGTGTCACCCAGAACGAGGCCCGCATTGGCCGCGTTGTCGCTCACCGTGTCGGTGATGACGCGTGCCCGCCCGGTTTCGGGATCGGCGCGCAGGATGCGGGTATCGAGGATCTCGAGCGACGGGGTGACGTAGTCGGTCGCCGCCAGAACATCCTCCCGGGTCACGTCGCCGCCCAGGGGTGCCTTCATGACGAAGGCGATCTCGGCTTCGATCCGCGGCTGGATGAACCGGCCCGCGGGCACGGTCCCCCCATTGGGAAACAGCATGTCGTCGTAGAGCACGCCGCTGTCGGGCGTGTCGATCTTCAATGCCTCCTGCATCACCTTCGAGGTGAGCCCGATCTTCCACCCGATGATCTCGCGCCCCGCCGCGAGGCTCTGGGCCATCTGCGCGGTCTGGATCGCGTAGGCATCGTCCAGCGTCATGCCCGGATGGCGCTTGGAGAGAAGCCCGATCTGGGTGCGCGTACGCTCGGCCTCGAGCAGGTCGGCGGCGGCGGTCGCGATCTCGTCCCGGGTCAGGGTCATTCGTCGGCCACCGTGTTGCGCAGGATGCCGATGCCCTCGACCTCGACCTCGACGACATCGCCGGGGGCCAGGTATTTCGGCGGATCGAACCGCGCCCCCGCCCCCGTGGGCGTGCCGGTGATGATGATGTCGCCCGGCACCAGCGTGGTGAAGGTGGAGATATAGGCGATCTCCTCGCGGATCGGGAACATCATGTTCTTCATGTCGTCCTCCTGCCGCACCTCGCCGTTCACGCGGGTCACAAGGTGCGCGTCGTCGAGCTGCGCGGGATCGGTGAACGGGACGAGCCACGGGCCGATGGCCCCCGAGTTGTCCCAGTTCTTGCCCTGCGTGACGTTGAACTTCGCATGGCGCACCCAGTCGCGGATCGTCCCTTCGTTGGCGAGCGTGAGCGCCGCGATGTGGTCGTAGGCATCTTCCGCCGCGATCCGGCGTCCGCCTTTGCCGATGACGATGGCCACCTCGCCCTCGTAATCCAGCGTGTGGTTCTCCGGCGGGCGGATGAGCGGCTGGCCATGCCCCGTGAAGCTGCGCGGAAAGCGCGGGAAGAGCGACATGTGCTTTGGCTGCGACGTGCCATCCTTGTACTCCGCGTTGCGGTCCGGGAAGTTCACGCCGACGCAGATGATCTTTTCCGGCGCGGCGACGGGGATGAGGAAGGTCACGTCTTCGATCCGGAAATCCGGCGCCCGCCCGTCGGCCACCGCGATCACGTCCGCAAGCGCGCCGGCGCTCACGACCGCCTGAAGATGGGGAAAACCGGCGATCTCGGTCAGATCGACGATCCCTTCGTCGGTCACGACGCCGAAGCGGGTTTTGTCCTTGGCGCGGAATGCAGCGATGCGTCCTGTCACGCGGGCCTCCTTAGGGTGCGATGATGGGGCTGGCGGCAAGATCGCTCTCGCGCGTCTCGACGCCGGTGAAGGTGGACCCGTTCTCGAACCACGACCGCGGCGCGGGCGCGCCCCAGAGTGTCTGGCGCTGTGGGTCCTTGAGGTCCCACTTGATCGGTTCGAGGTCCGGGTCGACGGTCTGGTAATCCGAGCAATAGATCTCGATCCGGTGCCCGTCGGGGTCGAGGATGTAGAGGAAGAAGGCGTTCGAGATGCCGTGCCGCCCCGGCCCGCGCTCGATGTTGGCGACGTAGCCGGTGGTCGACATCAGGTCGAGCAGGTCGATGATGTTGAGCGGCGTCGGCACCCAGAACGCCGTGTGGTGCAAGCGCGGGCCGGTGCCGTTGGTGAAAGCGATGTCGTGCACGCCGCCTTTGCGATGCATCCACGACGCCCAGAGCCGGCCGGTTTCCTCGTCCTCGGTGTACTCCGTCACGCGGAAGCCCAGGCGCGTGTAGAATTCGACCGCCTCGTCCACGTTCGGCGCGAAGCAGTTGAAATGGTCGATGCGAAGGGGCTTCACCCCATTGTAGAGCGCGTATTTCTGGTGGATCGGCTCCAGCCGGTCCATCTTGAAATAGAACTCCATCGGCGCGCCAAGGTGGTCGTGCGTGCGCAGGGTCCGGCCCTGGTAGGGGCGCTCGACCCACTCGACCGAATGGCCCTCCGCCTTGAACCAGTCATGCGCCTTGTCGAGCTCTTCCTCCTGCCAGACCTTGTAGGACAGGTAGTCGATCCCCGGCGTGTCCTGCTTCTTCAGGACAAGGCAGTGATGCCCGCGCTCTTCCATCGCACGCAGGTAGATCGTCTCGTCGTCCTCGTCGGTGACCTGCAGGCCGAGCGTGTCGACGTAGAACTTCCGGGACGCGGCAAGGTCGGTCACGCCGAACTCCACGTGGCTCAGGCGCAGGATGTTGAACGGCGGGGTCAGGTTGGGGGCGGGAATGGGCATCGTCGTCTCCGGTCTTACTGGACGGGGAATATCACGTTGGTCTGGCCGGTGCCCGAGGACGGGAAGTACTCGGTCACCACTTCGCATTTGCCGGTGTAGCTGTCCCAGCCCAATGCGCCGTAGAGCATCGCGGTGTCGTGCATCGACCCTTCCCCGGAGCAATGGACGGCGTAGTCGCCCAGCATCTTCAGAAAGGTCGCATGATCGCCGCGCTGCCACATGTCGAGCACCATGAGGTCGACCTGCCGGTTGAACTCGGAGCTGATCGTGAAGGTGCCGTTGTTCGGGGCATAGTCCTTGTTCGACCAGATCTTGTGGCTGAGGCTGCCGGAGGCGACCAGCAGCACCTTGTCGTCGCTGGCCTCCACCGCCTTGCGGATCGCCTCGCCCAGCACGCGGGACTCGTCGTGGTCGTGGACCGTGCAGAAGGCGGCGATCGAGACGACCTTCATCTCGTGTTCCCGGCTCATGAAGGACAGCGGCACCAGCGTGCCGTATTCCAGGTCGAGACTGTCGAGGTGGTGGGCCAGCGTGTAGACCCCCATTTCGCTCGCCGTCTCTGCGATCGCGTCGCCCAGCGCCGGGTTGCCCTCGTGGGAATACGGCATGTCGCGGATGAATTGCGGGAACTCGGACGAGGTCAGCAGCCCCTCGAACCTGTCGTTCGCGTTGACGTGGAAGCCCGCGTTGACCAGCCAGTGCGTGTCGCAGATCACCACCGTGTCGGCACCCAGCGCCTTGGCCCTGCGCGCGATCTCGTAGTGCCCGTCGATGGCCGCCTGGCGCATGCCTTTCACCGGCCCGTCCTGCTCCGACATCTGCATCGTCGGAACGTGGGTCATCTTGGCCGCGAGTACGATCTCACCCATGTCTTTCCTCCTCGGGTCGGCGCCTCACCCGCCGAGTTTCGGGATCTTGTGTGTCGCGCGCGGGAAACTGACGTTCACCGTCTCCATGTAGAAGTCGAAGGACCAGTCGCCGCCATCCCTCCCGATGCCGGAGGATTTGACGCCGCCGAAGGGCGTGGGCAGGTGACGGATGTTTTCCGAGTTCACCCACATCATCCCCGCTTCGAGTTCGTCGGTCATGCGCATCGCGCGGCCGAGGTCGTTGGTCCAGAGATAGGCGGACAGGCCATATTGCACGTCATTGGCGAGCGTGAGCGCCTCGTCCTCGTCCTTGAACGGGATGGCCGTCAGGACCGGGCCGAAAATCTCTTCCTGCGCGATGGTCATGTCGTTGGTCGCGTGGGTGAAGAGCGTGGGGGCCACGAAGCAGCCTGCATCGCCCACCTTCTCGCCCCCGGCTGCGATGGTCGCGCCTTCGGCGCGGGCCTTGTCGAAATAGGACAGGACCTTCTCCTCGTGCTCCGGATGGATGAGCGGCCCGACCACCGTTTCGGGGTCGAGCGGATGGCCCACCTTGATGCGCTTGGCCACCTCGGCCACTTTCGCCGTGAACTCGTCATAGATCGTGTCCTGCACCAGGAGCCGCGAGGACGAGGTGCAGCGCTCACCGTTCAGCGAGTAGATCATGAAGGTCGCCGCATCGACGGCACGTTCGAGGTCGGCGTCGTCGAACACGATGACCGGGTTCTTGCCCCCGAGCTCGAAATGCACGCGCTTGAGCGTCGCGGCGCCCTGCGCCATGATCATCGACCCGGTGCGGCTTTCACCGACGAAGGCGATCGCCTTGATGTCCGAGTGCTCCGTCAGCCGTTTGCCGGCGTCCTCGCCCATCCCGTTGACCACGTTCAGCACGCCCTTGGGCAGACCAGCTTCCTCCGCGATCTCGACCAGCAGCTTGGCGGTCATCGGCGAGAACTCGGCCGGTTTGTGCACCACGGTGCAGCCGGCGGCGAGCGCGGGGGCGATCTTCCACGTCGACAGCATGAACGGCGTGTTCCACGGGGTGATCACGCCCACCGGCCCGATCGGACGGCGGCTTGTCGTGTTCATCTGCGTCGGCGTGCGCGTCACCTCGCCGTCCTCGGCGCCGGGCGCCTGGTCGGCGAAGTAGCGGAAGTTGGCCGCGCCGCGAATGGCGGCCTTCGACATGAACCGCAGCGCCTGGCCCGTGTCCATGCATTCGGTGAAGGCGATCTCGTCCGCGCTCGCCTCGATCGCCTCGGCGACCTTGATCAGGATCCTGCGACGCTCGGCGCCCGGCGTTTTCGACCAGGTCGGAAACGCAGCCTTGGCCGCCGCCGCCGCGCGGTCGATATCCTCGGCGCCGCTTTTCGCGACCTTGGCGAGCGCGGCTCCGTCGACCGGGCTGATCGTCTCCATCTGCGCGCCCGAGAGCGCCGGGACGTTTTCGCCGTCGATATGGTTCATCACGCCGTCCGCGCGGAAACGGGCGATGAAGCCCTCGGCCCTGGCGATGTTGTCTTCAAGAGCGCTCATGTCTCACTCCGTCTTGCGGCCCGACAGGCGGGCATGAATGGGGGTGTCCTTCCAGCTCAGCGACGGGTCGATGACCCGGATCTCGAGCGAGAGGGCGAAATGTTCGGTGGCTAGTGGCCCGGCCAGCGCGGATTTTGCCGCGGCGAAGATCACGTCACCGGCCGCCTTCAGCGCCTCCGTGGTGCGCCCGGCCCCGACGGCGAGCGTGAGGGCGCCGAAATCGTTGTCGTCCAACCCGTCGGCCACGACGGCATGGTCGGCGGCATGGGCGCGCACCCGGATGCCCGCGAGGGGAAAGATGCCGGTATCGATCATCGCCGCGTGAAGTGCCCGGCAAAGGGCCGCGATGTCGGCACGGTCGGCCAGTCCCCGCGAATATTCGATGCTCAGATGCGCCATGTGTCCTCCTGATATTGCTTAACATGTTAAATTTATGCGCAACTGTCAACACCTCCGGGGCGCGGCCCCGCGCAACGGCGGATTTTCAAGCGATATCAGGCGTGTCGCCGGAGGTCCGACTGCCGCGGGGCGCGCCGACATGGAAGCCCTGCACGTAACGCACGCCGATGGCCCGCAGCGCGTCGAGCTGCTCGGTCCGCTCGATTCCCTCGGTCACGAGGAGCGTGCCCGTCTCGTCGCAGTAGCGCTGCAGGAAGCGAAACAGGGCCAGCGCCTCGGGATCGGTGTCGACGCGGGCGGAGAGCTGCGCGTCGATCTTGAGCACGTCGGGCTTGAGGTCGAGGATATGGCGCAGGGAGGTATAGCCGGACCCCGCGTCGTCGATGGCAAGGCTGACACCCGCCGCCCGCAACCGTTCCACGACCGCGCCGAGGGCGCGGTAGTCGCTGACCGGCTCGTGTTCGGTCAGCTCCACCGTCAGCCCAGGCTCGGCCTCTTCGGACAGGAATTCCGTGAAGGCTTCCGAGTGCAGGGTCGTCTCCGACAGGTTGATCGCAATCCCCGCCCCGTCGGGCCAGTCGCGCCCCGCCCGCAGGATCGCCCGCGCGAAGGCCAGTTCGAGCGCAGGGCCGGCGCCGACCGCGTGCGCCTCGGCCAACAGCTGCGGCACGTCCGTTTCGAGGCTGTCGTCGAGACGCGTCAGCCCCTCTCGGTAGATGACGCTGCCGGTGTCGAGATCCCGGACCGGCTGGAACACCGCCCGGAAGAGCCCCGCCTGGATCACGTGCATGATCATGCCGCGCACCTGCTGGGCCATGAGTTCTTCGTGGCGGAGGATGTCGAGGATCACCTCGATCACGCGTGCGGCCTCTTTCAGGACCGGGGCCGCGTCTGTCCGGTCGCCAATCCCGCCCAGGACCCCGAAGAGCGCGCCGCCGGGCAGGGCAACGGGCACGCCTTGGGCAGCGGCAAATGGCGGCGGTCGGGCGACGGTGTCCGCATGGACCTGGCCCGCGAACAGGTCGCCGTGGCGCAGGGCGGTCGAGACGACGACGGGGCAATCCTGTGCCGGGCGGATGTCGCCGGGCCGGAGCGCGGGCCCCGATGACGGCGCGGCCGAGATCGCCTCCACCCGCCGCTCACCGCCGGCGACCCGTGCGATGAACACGGTCTCGAACCCGAGCGCCCGCCGGATCCGTTCCAGGTGCAGGTCAAGCTGGGCACGAACGCCTGCGGCGACCTGCTGGTGTCTTGAAGATCGGGCGGTCAGCATGCGTTTCTGCTCCTGGCGCCACATTACACAACCTGTGCGTTATCACAATGATTCTTGCAGCTTAAGGTTGTTTCTCGTTGCCAGGCGCCCTTGCGTCAACCTGCTCACCGCAAAGCTGCGCTCTTTTCATTCCCCGCCCGCTGGGCGAGGGTCCGCGGATGGCGACTCGACTACGCAAATCATTCTGGACCCTGCCCCTTGGCGACCTCACACCCGAGGAGTGGGAAGCGTTGTGCGACGGCTGTGGCAAGTGCTGCCTCAACAAGCTCGAGGACGAGGAGACCGGCGAGGTCGCCTTCACCCGCGTGGCCTGCCGCCTTCTGGACAACGACACCTGCCGCTGCTCGCAATACGACATCCGGCTGCACTTCGTCCCCGAATGTATCGTGCTCACGCCGGAGACGATGGCGGACGTGGCCTATTTCATGCCCGCGACCTGCGCCTATCGCCTGCGCCACGAAGGCAAACCGCTCCACGACTGGCACCCGCTGATCTCAGGCCACCCGGACAGCGTTCACAAGGCGGGCGTGTCGGTGCGCGGCTGGACCGTGCCGGAGTTCGAGATCGCCGAAGACGAGTGGGAAGATTACCTGATCGAAGAGGACCTGTGATGCATTTCGCCTCGGACAATGCCGGACCCGTTCACCCCAAGGTGTTGGAGGCGCTCGCCGCCGCCAACGAGGGCCATGTCGGCAGTTACGGCGCCGATCCCGTGACCGCAGAAGCCGTCGCGCGCATCCGCGAAATCTTCGAGGCGCCGGAGGCGTCGGTCCATTTCGTGGCCACCGGGACGGCGGCGAACGTGCTGTCGCTCGCCAGCTATGCGCAGCCCTATCACACGGTCTTCTGCAGCGACGTGGCCCATATCCACGAAGACGAATGCAATGCGCCAGAGTTCTACACCGGCGGCGCGAAGCTCACCCTCGTGCCGACCGAGGACGGGCGGATGACGGCCTCGGCCCTGCGCGAGACGATCGCGGCCGAAGAAAGCCGTGGTGTTCACGGGCCCCAGCGCGGCCCCGTCTCGATCACCCAGATTACCGAGCGCGGCACGCTCTACAGCCGCGGCGACCTGACCGCGCTGTGCGAAGTGGCCAAGGATTTCGGCCTGCCGGTCCACATGGACGGTGCACGCTTCGCGAATGCGCTGGTCGATCTTGATTGCACGCCCGCCGAGATGACGTGGAAGGCCGGAGTCGACGTGGTCAGCTTCGGCGGCACCAAGAACGGGCTCATGGGGGCCGAGGCGGTGGTCTTCTTCGACCCCGCGAAGGCCTGGGAATTCGAGCTTCGGCGCAAGCGCGGCGGGCACCTGTTCTCCAAGCACCGTTACCTGGCCGCCCAGATGAACGCCTATCTCGAAGAAGACCTGTGGCTGGAGCTTGCGCGTGCGGCGAACGGGGCGCGGGAACTGCTCCAGGCCGGGCTTTCGGGGATGAACGACGTGTCCTTCGCCTACGAGCCATCGGGCAACATGATGTTCCCCACCTTCACCGCGGGCGACCACCGGCGCCTGTTCGAGGCGGGGGCGGTCTACCACATCTGGGGCGGAACGCTGGACGGGGCGGCCGACGAAGCGCGGCTGACAGCGCGGCTCGTCTGCGACTGGTCGACGGGCCCCGAGGCGGTCGACCACTTCCTCGACACCCTGCGCGGCTGATCAGACCTTCAGGAACGCGGCGATCTCGCCGGCCACGTTGGTCGGGTGGGTCCGCGGCACCATGTGATCCGATCCCGCCACGACCACGCGCTGCGCCTGCGGGATGCGCGCGGCCAGCGCTTCGTGCACGGCCCGGATGCCGGTGGGCGGGTTGCCGCTTTCCAGCAGCATCACGGGCTGGCTGATCCGTTCCAGCCGACCGGGGGCCAGCATTCCGGCGGTGTCGTCGAAGGTGGCGGGGCTTTCCTGTACGACGATGTCGATCATCTCCGCCCGGCGCGCCTGCCGGTCGGGCGACAGCCGGTCGAACGGCAGGCCCGGGTTGGTCACGTCGTGAAAGAGCCGCGCGGCCCCGATCCGGTCACCCGCCGCGATCTGCGCGCGCAGGGTCTCCATCATCCCCCGCGCCTGCGCGTACTCCTCCGTCCCCTTGATGGCGGCGAAGAACACCGGTTCGATCAGCGTCAGGCTGCGCACGTGGTCCGGCCAGTCGAGCGCAAGGCGCAGCGCCACCGTGGCGCCGTAGCTGTGACCGATCACGTCGGCGCGCCGCTCGATCAGCCGGCCGGCGATCTCGGTGTTGAGGTCGTGCAAAGCCTTCCCGTCGTCGCCCCCGGTCCAGAGACCGGAGCGTCCGTGCCCGGGCCGGTCGAAGGCGGTCATGGAAAGCCGGTCGAGCAGCGCGGCCTCGACCCCGGTCCAGATGCCGCTGTGCCCCAGCGTGCAATGGATGAAGAGCGCCCGGCGCACGCCGGAGCCCATCGTTTCCACGTGAACCAGGTGATCTGCGATGCGTTGGCGCGGCGAACCGCTGTCCATCACAGCTCACCCTTGAAGTGCAGCTCCAGATCCTCGAGCCGGTCCTGTCCCCAGAACAGCGCCTCGCCGTCTACGACCCAGCTGGGTGCGCCGAAGACGCCGTCGGCCACGGCCTCCTCGAGGTTGCGGGCATAGGTCTCGGCCCCGGTAAGAAGCCCGCTGTCGGCAAGCTTCGGATCGAACCCGGCGGCCGAAAGGCAATCGCGGATCACGTCATCCTGCGCGATGTCCCGCTCCTCGGCCCAGCAGGCCGCGAGCAGCCGCTCCACCAGCCCCAACACGTCGCCCCCGCCCGCCGCCTGCGCGGCGATGATGGCATAGGACGAGGGCGCGGCATTGGTCGGGAAATGCGCGGGCTTCACGTTGATCGGAAGCCCGGCCTTCTTGGCCTGCCGCTCGAGGTCGACCAGTCGATAGGCCTGACGCGACGGGTGGCGTTCGGGCAGCGGCAGGCCGCCGGTGCGAGGAAACAGGCCGATGATGTCGAAGGGCTTCATCACGATCTCGGCGCCCTGCTCTTCGACGATCCGTCGCAGCCGGGGGCCGGCGATGTAGGTGTACGGTGAAATCGTGCTGAAATAATACGCGATCGTCGTCATGTCGACTTCTCCCCATCCCACGGTGGCCATGAACCTAGCCCGGTGCTAAGCGAAGTCAACGCGACCAGTCGCGATTCTGTTACATGGACAGCCGGGGAAATCTCCATGCCTGCGATCACCGAACCCAAGCTCATCTCGGGAAATGCCAACCTGCAACTTGCCGAGGCCGTGGCCCGACGGATGTCCATCCATCGCGGATCACAGGTCAAACTGGTCGAAGCGCGGGTCGAGCGGTTCAACGACGCGGAGGTTTTCGTCGAAGTGCACGAAAACGTGCGCGGCGAGGACATGTTCATCATCCAGTCGACCTCGCGGCCCGCGAACGACAACCTGATGGAACTGCTCATCATCGCCGACACGCTGCGCCGCTCGTCGGCGGGCCGGATCACGGCCGTGATCCCCTACTTCGGCTACGCCCGGCAGGACCGGCGCACCAAGGCGCGCACGCCGATCAGTGCCAAGCTGGTGGCCAACATGATCAGCCAGGCCGGGATCGAGCGGGTCCTAACGATGGACCTGCACGCGACGCAGATCCAGGGCTTCTTCGACATGCCGGTCGACAACCTCTATGCCAGCCCGGTCTTCGCGCTCGACGTGAAGCACCATTTCAAGGACTGCATGGACGACGTGATGGTCATCTCGCCCGACGTGGGTGGCGTGGCCCGCGCCCGTGAGCTGGCCAAGCGGATCGAAGCGCCGCTCGCCATCGTGGACAAGCGCCGCGAGAAGGCGGGCGAAGTGGCCGAAATGACCGTGATCGGCGACGTGACCGGCAAGCGCTGCATCATCGTCGACGACATCTGCGACACGGCCGGCACCCTGTGCAAGGCCGCGGATGTGCTGATGGAAAGCGGCGCGCAGGAGGTGCACGCCTATATCACCCACGGGGTCATGTCGAACCCGGCGGTTGAACGCGTCACGGCCTCGAAGCTCAAGAGCCTCGTGCTGACCGACTCGATCGCCCCCACGCCCGAGGTCGCGGCCGCGCCGAACATCCGCATCGTGCCGATGGCGCCGATCTTCGCGCAGGCGATCCTGAACATCTGGGGCGGTACCTCGGTGTCGTCGCTGTTCGAGCACGAAACGCTCCAGCCGCTCTACGAGACCTATTACTCCTGATCTCCAAGACGACGGCTAGGGCACATCCCAGTCGTCGTCGTCCGCCACCTCGCCGAAGGCCATCCAGTCGGCCCGCGCGCGGGCGACCTTCGTGTCGCCCCAGGTGTGGAACACGATCTCGAAATCCGTCTCGGTCACGTTGTCCGACGAGATGTCGACCCGCGTGTTGGCGTCGTTGGCGACGTCCAGCATCGACATGCCGACCATCACGACGGGGGGCGTGACGAAACGCTCCGAAAACGTGATCAACACGCGGATGTCGCGGTGCCCCTCCCCCGCCCACATCGCGCCGTCGTTGGCGAAATCCGAAAAGAGCAATTGCGACCCGCGGTCGATCCCCATCCGGTGCGTTCTGATCCGCCACATGTCGGAACCCTGCCTGTCCTGTCGTTGCTGCCGAAGTCGAACCTGCCCGAAAGCGGCGCCCGGCATCAAGCCTTGGTGGCCGGCAAGGGCCCCGCGCGGAGCCGGCCCACCACCGGCAGCAGGAGCAGCATCAGCACGCCCGCGAAGAGGAACGGGGCCCCGGGGAGGCGGATCGCGGCGTCGGGGCCGGAGAACTGGCGAAAGAGCGGGGTCATCACCAGCGGCGCAAAGACCGCGGCGAGCGAGCCCAGCGAGGCGATGACACCCTGCAACACGCCCTGCCGGTCCTCGGCCGTGGCGTTCGACATCATCGCGGTCATGGTCGGCGGCGCCATGTCGGACAGGCAGGCGATCGGCAGGACCACCGCCACCATCCACGGCGCGCCGATGACGCCGAAGGCCAGCGCCGCGACCGCGCCGGTGGCGAGCGCGAAGACCATGACACGGAAGTCGCTGGTTCGTTTGAGGAGCGCGGGCATCAGCACGCCCTGGGTCAGTGCCACGCCCACGCCGTAGGCCGCGAGCGTGAGGCCGATCATCGCCGCCGACCAGCCGAAGGCCGCCCTACCCCAGAACGCCCAGAGCGTCGGGTAGACCATGTTCGCGAACTCGAACACGAAGAGGCAGGCCAGCGGCAGGGCCAACGCCGGCAGGCGGAAGGCATCGCGGATCGCGCCGAACGGGTTCAGGTCTCCCCGGGTAAAGGCGCGCCGCTTCCCGGGCGCGAGGCTTTCGGGCAGGACGGCCAGGCCGAACCCCACGTTCGCGGCTGACAAGGCGGCGGCGACCCAGAAGGGCGCGGAAACGCTGATCCCCGCGAGAAGCCCGCCCAAGGCCGGGCCCAGCACGAAGCCGATGCCGAAGGTCCCGCCGATCAGGCCGAAGTTCGCCGCCCGCTCCCCGGGCGGAGAGATATCGGCGAGGTAGGCGGTCGCGGTGATGTAGGTCGCCCCGGCCACCCCGGCGAGCAGCCGGCCCACGAGGAGGAGCCAGAAGCTCGTCGCGAGCGCCATGATCGCGTAATCGACGGCCAGCGTCGCGAGCGCCACCAGCAACACCGGCTTGCGCCCGATCGCGTCCGAGATGCCGCCGACCGCCGGGGCGCAGAGGAATTGGGTCGCAGCGTAGGCGGCCATCAGGATACCACCCAGCACCGCCCCGTTCGACGCGCCGCCTGCGCCGACACGGTCCATCAGGTCCGGCATCAGCGGAAAGATCAGGCCGATCCCGATCGCGTCGATCAGGATGGTTGCCAGGATGAAGAGAAGCGGGCGGCGGGCGGTCATGGCCATTGCTAAGGCGCGCCCGCGTTTCGATCAATGACGTTCGCGACGGGCGAAAACCGGCGGTTTGACCGGAAATCCACGCAGGCTTCGGACGCGATGCCCGGCTGAGCCATTGGCCACCGCACAAAAAAAGGCCCCGCATCCGAAGATGCAGGGCCCCACTGTCCCCCGGTTGTCCGGGTTCTTGTCAGCTTTGCTTGGCCTGGAGTCCCAGCTCGGCCGCCACGAGGGCGATGTCGCCGACCTGCTTGGACAGCTCGTCGACCATCTCCGGCGAGGCGTTGTCGCGCGCGGCAACGGCGGAGGCCACGAACTCGTCGATGACGTCTTGGGTCACTTCGCCCGCGGGCATCGCACGCTCGGCCAGGACGCTGGTGCCGTCCGGCGTGACCTCGGCGAACCCGCCGGTCACGACGAACTTCTCTTCGCCGCCCGCGCCCTGCACGGTCACGATGCCGGGACGCAGCGTGGCGATGGTCGGCGCGTGGCTCACCATCGCCGTGAAATCGCCGTCGGCGCCGGGGATCTGCACCGCGCTGGCCTCGGTCGAGGTCAGGCGGCGCTCCGGCGACACCAGGTCGAATTGCATCATGTCAGCCATGTTTGTCTCCTGATCGGAGCCGCCCCCCGCCCGTGGGCGGGGGAAGACCGATTACGCAGCTTCGGAGGCCATCTTCTCGGCCTTGGCGATCACCTCGTCGATGCCGCCGACCATGTAGAAGGCGCCTTCCGGCAGGTGGTCGTACTCGCCGGCGACGACGGCCTTGAACGACTTGATCGTGTCCTCGAGCGGAACCTGCACACCGTCCGAGCCGGTGAACACTTTCGCCACGTCGAAGGGCTGCGAAAGGAAACGCTGGATCTTCCGGGCACGGGCCACGGTCAGCTTGTCCTCTTCCGACAGTTCGTCCATGCCGAGAATGGCGATGATGTCCTGCAGCGACTTGTAGCGCTGAAGGATACCCTGGACGTCACGGGCGACCTGGTAGTGCTCCTCGCCGATCACCAGCGGGTCCATGAGACGCGAGGTGGAGTCGAGCGGGTCCACGGCCGGGTAGATGCCGAGTTCCGAAATCGCACGGTTGAGAACCGTGGTCGCGTCGAGGTGGGCGAAGGTCGTGGCCGGCGCCGGGTCGGTAAGGTCGTCCGCGGGCACGTACACGGCCTGGATCGAGGTGATCGAGCCGTTCTTGGTCGAGGTGATGCGTTCCTGCATCGCGCCCATGTCGGTGGCCAGCGTCGGCTGGTAGCCCACGGCCGAGGGAATACGACCCAGAAGCGCCGACATTTCCGAACCCGCCTGGGTGAAGCGGAAGATGTTGTCGACGAAGAACAGAACGTCGGTGCCGGTGGCGTCGCGGAACTGCTCGGCCAGCGTCAGGCCGGTCAGGGCGATCCGGGCACGCGCACCCGGCGGCTCGTTCATCTGGCCGTAGACCAGGGCGATCTTCGAGTCCGGCAGGTTGTCCGGGGTCAGAACGCCGGATTCGATCATCTCGTGGTAGAGGTCGTTGCCCTCACGGGTCCGCTCACCCACGCCGGCGAACACGGACAGGCCCGAGTGCACCTTCGCGATGTTGTTGATGAGTTCCTGAATGAGAACGGTCTTGCCCACGCCAGCACCACCGAAGAGGCCGATCTTGCCGCCCTTCGAGTAGGGGGCGAGCAGGTCGATGACCTTGATGCCGGTGACGAGGATTTCGGCCTCGGTGGCCTGTTCGTCGAAGTCCGGCGCGTCAGCGTGGATCGGACGATATTCGTCGGCTTCCACCGGGCCCTTTTCGTCGACCGGGTCGCCGGTGACGTTGAGGATGCGGCCCAGCGTGGCGGTGCCGACCGGAACCGAGATCGGCGCGCCGGTGTCGGTCACTTCGTGGCCGCGCACGAGACCTTCGGTGGCGTCCATCGCGATGGCGCGCACGGTGTTTTCACCCAGGTGCTGCGCCACTTCGAGGACCAGACGGTTGCCATTGTTGTCGGTTTCCAGTGCGTTCAGGATCGCCGGAAGGTGATCCTCGAACTGCACGTCGACCACGGCGCCGATGACCTGGGTCACTTTGCCTTTTGCGTTTGCCATTACGTTTCTCCGGTTCCCTTAGAGCGCCTCGGCGCCCGAAATAATCTCGATCAGTTCGTTGGTGATGACGGCCTGACGCGAGCGGTTGTACTCGATCGTGAGCTTGTCGATCATCTCGCCCGCGTTGCGGGTGGCGTTGTCCATCGCGGACATCCGCGCGCCCTGTTCGGACGCCGAGTTCTCGAGCAGCGCCGAGAAGATCGCGGTCGACACGCCCTGCGGCAGGAGGGTGGCGAGCACCTCTTCTTCCGACGGTTCGTAGTCGTAGACGTAGCCCGTTTCCGCGCCCTCGGTTTCGACGTCGTCGAACTTGGCGGGGATGATCTGGTTCTCGGTCGGCACCTGCGTCACCACGTTCTCGAACGTGTTGAAGAAGATGGTGGCGACATCGAACTCGCCCGCTTCATAGCGGTTGATCAGGTCACTCGCGATGTCCTGCGCGTTCGGGTAGCCGATGTTCTTGACCTCGGACAGGTCCACGTGGGCGACGAAGAGGTCTTCGTAGTCACGCTTGAGCTGTTCGCGGCCCTTCTTGCCGACGGTCATGATCTTGACCGTCTTGCCGGATTCGAGCAGCGCCGCGATCCGGGTCTTCGCAAGCTTCACGATCGACGAGTTGAAGCCACCGCACAGGCCGCGCTCGGCGGTCATGACGACCACCAGCTGGACGTTGTCCGAGCCCGTGCCACGCAGCAGAAGCGGAGCCGCGTCCGATCCGGACGCCGCCTTGGCCAGCCCCGCGAGAACGGCGTTGAACCGTTCCGTGTAGGGGCGCGAGGCCTCGGCCGCTTCCTGGGCACGGCGAAGCTTGGCCGCCGCGACCATCTGCATGGCCTTGGTGATCTTCCGCGTCGACTTGACGCTGTCGATCCTGTTTTTCAGGTCCTTAAGACTTGGCATTGCCAGCCTCCTCTCAGATCACCAGGGAATTACGCGAAACCTTTGGCGTACTCGTCCAGCGCGGCACGGACTTTCTCTTCGAGCTCGTCCTTCACCTTGCGGTCGTTGTTGGTGATGTCGTCGAGAAGATCCTGGTGCTTGGAGCGCAGGTGGTTGAGCAGGCCCTGCTCGAAGCGCGCCACGTCCTTGATCGCGACCTTGTCGAGGTAGCCCTGCGTACCGGCGAAGATGACGCAGACGATCTCGGCGTTGGTGAGCGGCGAGTACTGCGGCTGCTTCATGAGCTCGGTCAGGCGGGCACCACGGTTCAGCAGCTGCTGGGTGGCCTGGTCCAGGTCGGAGCCGAACTGGGCGAAGGCCGCCATCTCGCGGTACTGGGCGAGCGACAGTTTCACCGGACCGGCGACCGAGGACATGGCCTTGGTCTGGGCCGACGACCCCACGCGCGACACCGACAGGCCGGTGTTCACGGCCGGGCGGATGCCCTGGTAGAAGAGTTCGGTTTCCAGGAAGATCTGGCCGTCGGTGATCGAGATCACGTTGGTCGGAATGAACGCCGACACGTCGCCGCCCTGGGTTTCGATGATCGGCAGAGCGGTCAGCGAACCGGAGCCGTTGTCCTCGTTCATCTTGGCCGAGCGCTCCAGCAGGCGGGAGTGCAGGTAGAACACGTCGCCCGGGTAGGCTTCACGCCCCGGCGGACGGCGCAGGAGCAGCGACATCTGGCGGTAGGCCACCGCCTGCTTGGAGAGGTCATCGTAGACCATGAGCGCGTGACGGCCGTTGTCGCGGAAGAATTCGCCCATCGCGGTCGCGGTGTAGGGGGCGAGGTACTGCATCGGTGCCGGGTCGGACGCGGTCGCGGCCACGACGATCGAGTATTCGATCGCGCCGGTTTCCTCGAGCTTCTTCACCAGCTGGGCAACGGTCGAACGCTTCTGGCCCACGGCGACGTAGACACAGTAGAGCTTCTTCGATTCATCGTCGCCGGCAGCGTCGTTGTAGGTCTTCTGGTTCAGGATCGCGTCGAGCGCCACGGCGGTCTTGCCGGTCTGGCGGTCGCCGATGATCAGCTCACGCTGACCACGGCCGATCGGGATCATGGCGTCGACGGACTTGAGGCCGGTCGCCATCGGCTCGTGCACCGATTTACGCGGGATGATGCCCGGCGCCTTCACGTCGGCGACGGCGCGCTCTTTCGCCTCGATCGGACCCTTGCCGTCGATCGGGTTGCCCAGCGCGTCGACGACGCGGCCCAGGAGCGCGTCACCCACCGGCACGTCCACGATCGAGTTCGTGCGCTTGACGGTGTCGCCTTCCTTGATGTCGCGGTCCGAGCCGAAGATCACGACGCCGACGTTGTCGGCTTCGAGGTTCAGCGCCATCCCCCGGATGCCACCGGGGAATTCGACCATTTCACCGGCCTGGACGTTGTCGAGGCCGTAGACCCGCGCAATACCGTCACCGACGGACAGCACGTGACCCACTTCGGCCACTTGGGCCTCCTGGCCAAAGTTCTTGATCTGGTCCTTGAGGATCGCAGAGATTTCGGCTGCTTGGATACCCATTCTTATCCGACCTCTTTCATGGAATTCTGGAGTGCGTTCAGGCGCGATGCGATCGAGCTGTCGATCATCTTCGAACCCACTTTGACGATGAGACCACCGATGAGGCTTTCATCGACGGCCACGTTGATCTTCACGTCCTTGCCGACCGACGCCTTGAGCGCCTTGGCAAGCTTGTCCTGCTGGGCCTTGGTCATGGACTTGGCCGCGGTCACTTCCGCGACCACCTCGCCCTTGTCCTCGGAGATCATCTCGCGCAGGCGGGCGATCAGCTGCGGCAGGATGAACAGGCGGCGCTTCTGGGCCATCACGCCCAGGACACCGGTCATCTGCGAGCTCAGCCCCATCTTGGCGGCAAGCGCCTTGATCGCCGCGGCCTGTTCGTCCCGACCGTAGATCGGAGAATCCACCAGGCGGGCGAAGTCCGTGCTGTCGGCATAAGCGGCGTCGAGCTGGTCGATGTCCTTCTCGACATCCGCAAGTTTCTTGTCATCCTTGGCCAGTTCAAAAACGGCCGTGGCATAACGCTGGGCAATCCCAGAAGTGATCGAAGCTGGTTCGGACACGTCCACCCTTCCGATGTCTTTAGCCCCATCCTTTGGCTGCATGCGCAGTCAGGGGCGGCCTCTCGATGCCGCGCTTTCGCGAGCGATCTGAAATTCGGCGTGGGTCTAGCAGAGCAATCCCAAGCCCGCAATACGCATGAGCCGGTTTTGCGCCAACATATGGGACATTGGCGAAACGGGGTCGGAAATGTTGTATCGGGGGCGCTGCATTGCACCACGGCGCCCCTTTTTCGGGCAGCGTCGGACCCCTAGGTGCGGGTCGTTCCGAATCCCCCCGAGACACGCCCAGCTTGCCGTCCCGGCTCCGGCGCGCCAAGCCCCCCAAGCACGCCCAGCGGTCGCTTCACCGCCTGCGGCAGCCCCGGCCGGTTCTGCCCGCGCACCTGCTTGGAGACCTCGACGAGCAGCACGCCCCCCGCCATGCGCGGGGCCCCCTGCCCGATCCTCTCCCACATCGGCCCGGTCTTGAGCCAGAACCGCTTGTGCGACGGCGGCTGGTAGAGCGCGGCCGAGTGACGTTCGATCGCGAAGCCGTGGTCGCGCAGCTGATGCTCGAGCTGGCCGGTGGTATAGGGCCGGCCGTAGCCGAAGGGCGTATTGTCCGACCGCGACCAAAGCCCCGCGCGGTTCGGCACGATGAAAAGCGCGCGCCCCCCGGGGCCAAGGACCCGGTAGGCCTCATCGAGAAGCGCGGGCGCGTTGGTGGAGGTTTCGAGTCCGTGCATCATCACGAGCTTGTCGACCACGCCCGTGTCGATCGGCCAGAGGAGCTCCTCGCACAGGACCGACACGTTGGGCATCCCCGACGGCCAGGCCATCACGCCCTGGGGCGCGGGCATCAGCCCGATCACCCGGCGCGCATCCGGCAGGAAGGGGCGCAGGAGCGGCACCGCGAACCCGAACCCGACGACCGTCTGGCCCTTGGTCGAGGTCGACCAGAGCCGGCAGACCTCGCCCCGGATATTCTTCTGCGCCACCCGCCCGAGGGCGGATCGGTAATAGAAGGCCCGGAGATCCTGCGCGTCCAGATGCATGGTCGCACGTTAGAGCATTCATGCGCCGTGGGAAGGGGGCAAAACGCCCCTTGAGCCTGCGA
This sequence comes from Maritimibacter harenae, assembly GCF_009882975.1. Classification (GTDB taxonomy): domain Bacteria; phylum Pseudomonadota; class Alphaproteobacteria; order Rhodobacterales; family Rhodobacteraceae; genus Maritimibacter; species Maritimibacter harenae. The sequence goes on along the minus strand of NZ_WTUX01000010.1, from coordinate 242,118 downwards.
AGCCCCCACCCCATATTGGTCCCGATATGACGCTCGACCTCGTGACCATCCCCTGCCGCGCCGACAATTACGCCTTCCTCGTGCATGACACGGAAAGCGGCGACACGGCCCTGTTCGACGCGCCCGAAACCGCGCCGATCAAGGCGGAGCTGGACCGGCGCGGCTGGACGCTGACCGATCTTTTCATCACCCACCATCACGGCGACCACGTGGAAGGGGTGGATGATCTGCGCGCCGCCTATGGCTGCCGCGTGATCGGGGCGAAACACGATGCAGAGCGCCTGCCGAAGCTCGACGTCGCGGTCGAGCCCGGCGACACCGCGACCTTCTCGGGCCACGAGGTGGACGTGATGGCCGCCGACGGGCACACGATCGGGCATGTCGCCTATTACATGGCCGACGCGAAGGCCGCCTTCACCGGCGACAGCCTGATGGCGCTTGGCTGCGGGCGGTTGTTCGAGGGCACGCCGGAGCAGATGTGGGACACGCTGTCGCGTCTTATGGCGCTTCCGGACGAAACCGTGATATGCTCGGGTCATGAATACACGACGGCGAACGCGAAATTCGCCCTGACGGTGGAGCCGCAGAACGCCGATCTCATCCGTCGCGCCGAAGATACCGACGCGATGCGCGCACGCGGTGAATTCACCGTACCCTCGCTTCTCGCGCTCGAGAAAGCGACCAACCCGTTCCTGCGGGCGGGACAGCCGGAAACCAAGAAGGCCGTCGACATGGAGAACGACGGCGACGCCGAGGTTTTCGCCGCGATCCGCCGCGCCAAGGACAATTTCTAGGCCATCGGGCAACGATCACCGCTGTGTGAGCGTCTTCTGTCCAGAAAACACTTGAAGAAGCGCCCCGAAAACCGAACCTTAAGAGTATGAGGCCACGGTCGAGACGGACGGGCCCGCCTGTCCCCCCGACCCCCGGAAACGAGGAGTGAACCACTTGCCATCCTTTTCCAACACGCTTGAACAGGCCATCCATGCCGCGCTCGCTCATGCCAATGAACGACAGCATGAGCTGGCCACGCTGGAACACCTGCTTCTGGCCTTGATCGACGAGCCCGACGCGGCGCGCGTGATGAAGGCATGCAGCGTGGATCTGGAAGACCTCCGGGGCACGTTGATCAAGTACATCGACGAAGAACTTTCGGCCTTCGAAACCAACATCGAAGGCTCCGAAGCCGTGCCGACGGCCGCCTTCCAGCGCGTGATCCAGCGCGCGGCGATCCACGTGCAATCCTCGGGCCGCACCGAGGTCACGGGGGCAAACGTGCTCGTCGCGATCTTCGCGGAGCGCGAATCCAACGCCGCCTACTTCCTGCAGGAGCAGGACATGACGCGCTACGACGCGGTGAACTACATCGCGCATGGCGTCGCCAAGGATCCCTCCTACGGCGAAACCCGGCCCGTCTCGGGAACGCCGGACTTCGAGGAAGCGACCAACGAGGCCGCGGACGAGGAAGCCAAGGATTCGGCGCTGGCCAAGTACTGCGTCGACCTGAACGCCAAGGCGCGCGAGGGCGACATCGACCCGCTGATCGGCCGCGACCACGAGGTCGAGCGCTGCATCCAGGTGCTTTGCCGCCGCCGCAAGAACAACCCGCTGCTCGTGGGCGATCCCGGCGTGGGCAAGACCGCCATCGCTGAAGGCCTGGCCAAGAAGATCGAACAGGGCGAGACCCCGGAAGTCCTGTCCAAGACGACGATCTTCTCGCTCGACATGGGCGCGCTGCTTGCGGGCACGCGGTATCGCGGTGACTTCGAGGAGCGCCTGAAAGCTGTCGTGTCGGAGCTGGAGAACCACCCCGACGCCGTGCTCTTCATCGACGAGATCCACACGGTGATCGGTGCCGGCGCCACCTCCGGCGGCGCGATGGACGCCTCCAACCTCCTGAAGCCCGCGCTTCAGGGCGGCAAGCTGCGCTGCATGGGGTCGACGACCTACAAGGAGTTCCGCCAGCACTTCGAGAAGGACCGCGCGCTCAGCCGCCGGTTCCAGAAGATCGACGTGAACGAACCGACGGTCGATGACACCGTGAAGATCCTCAAGGGCCTCAAGCCCTATTTCGAGGAGCATCACGCGATCAAGTACACCAACGACGCGATCAAGACCGCGGTGGAGCTTTCGGACCGTTACATCAACGACCGCAAGCTGCCGGACAAGGCCATCGACGTGATCGACGAGGCGGGCGCGGCCCAGCACCTCGTCGCTGCCTCGAAGCGCCGCAAGTCCATCGGCACGAAGGAGATCGAGGCGATCATCGCCAAGATCGCCCGCATCCCGCCGAAGAACGTGTCGAAGGATGACCAGGAGGTGCTGCGCGACCTCGAGGGTTCGCTCAAGCGCGTGGTCTTCGGGCAGGACGACGCCATCGTGGCCCTGTCCTCGGCGATCAAGCTCAGCCGCGCGGGCCTGCGCGATCCGGAGAAGCCGATCGGCAACTACCTGTTCGCCGGCCCCACCGGCGTCGGCAAGACCGAGGTGGCGCGTCAGCTGGCCGACCAGCTGGGGGTCGAACTGCTGCGCTTCGACATGTCGGAATACATGGAGAAGCACGCGGTCTCGCGCCTGATCGGTGCGCCTCCGGGCTATGTCGGCTTCGACCAGGGCGGCCTGCTGACCGACGGCGTGGACCAGCATCCGCACTGCGTGCTGCTGCTCGACGAGATCGAGAAGGCCCACCCGGACGTGTTCAACATCCTGCTCCAGGTCATGGATCACGGCAGCCTGACCGACCACAACGGTCGCACGGTGAACTTCCGCAACGTGATCCTGATCATGACCTCCAACGCGGGGGCAACGGAGCTGGCCAAGACCGCGATCGGCTTCGGCCGCGACCGGCGCGAGGGCGAGGATACGGCGGCGATCGAACGCACGTTCACGCCGGAATTCCGCAACCGCCTGGACGCCGTGATCAGCTTCGCGCCGCTCGGCAAGGAGATCATCACGCGGGTGGTCGAGAAGTTCGTGCTTCAGCTCGAAGCGCAGCTCATGGACCGCAACGTGGCGATCGAACTCACCCCGGCGGCCGCGGAATGGCTGGCGGAGAAGGGCTACGACGACAAGATGGGTGCGCGCCCGCTGGGCCGCGTGATCCAGGAGCACATCAAGAAGCCGCTGGCGGAAGAGCTGCTCTTCGGCAAGCTCGCCAAGGGCGGCGTGGTTCAGGTCGGCGTGAAGGACGGCGAGATCGACCTGCGGATCGAGGAGCCGGGCAGCCCGCGTATCGCGAGCCGCAAGAAGCCGCCGCTTCTGACCGCCGACTGATCGGCCCCTGACAAGAAAACGAAAGACCGGCCCTCGGGCCGGTCTTTTTTCTTTTTCGGCCCTGTGCGCCTGCCGTGTTAGTCTGCCGCGCAACACGCGCGGGGGACGACATGCAACCCATCGACTTCTGGTACTCCATCGGGTCCACCTACAGCTACCTGACCGTGATGCGCCTGCCCGACGTGGCGCGCGCGGCCGGCGTGACCTTCCGATGGCGCCCGTTCAACGTGCGCTACGTCATGACCGAGCAGAACAACATCCCCTTCAAGGACAAGCCCGTGAAGGCGGCCTACATGTGGCGCGACATCGCGCGGCGCGCGGCGCGCTACGGGCTCGAACCCGACCTGCCGGCCGCCTATCCGCTTCAGGGGCTCGAACTGGCCAACCAGGTCGCCATTCTCGGGGTCGAGGAAGGCTGGGTCGAGGAATACACGCGCGCGGCCTACCAGCTCTGGTTCGAGGAAGACGAACCGGCCGGGCAGGAGCCGAACCTCACGCTCGCGCTGACAAAAGTCGGGGTCGACCCCGCGCGCGCCCTGACCGACGCGCGCACGCCGCGCATCATCGACCGCCTGGCGCACGAGACCGCGGAGGCGATGAAGCTGGGCGTGTTCGGCGCGCCGACCTTCGTGGTCGAGGGCGAGGTGTTCTGGGGCGACGACCGGCTCGAGGACGCGATCGACTGGGCGCTGAACCCCTCCCCCGCTTGATCCGGCCGGGCGCCCGCCTATGCTTGGACCATGCGCCTGCTCCTGCCTGCCCTGATGCTTGCCGCTGCGCCGGCGACGGCCCGCGACCCGATCCTGTCCCTGCCCGTCGACTGCACGCTCGGCGACGATTGCTTCATCCTGCAATACGCCGATGCGGACCCGGGCCGCGGGGCGGCGGACTACACCTGCGGACCGATGTCCTACGACGGACACAAGGGCACTGATTTCGCGGTGCCGAGCTTCGCGGCGATGGCGGAGGGTGTCGACGTGATCGCCGCCGCCCCCGGCGTGGTGCGGGGACAGCGCGACGGAATGCCCGACACCGGCGCCGACGACACCCCGGCCGAGCTGCTCACGGGCCGCGAATGCGGCAATGGCGTCGTGATCGACCACGGCGGCGGGTGGGAGACGCAGTATTGCCACATGAAGCAGGGCAGCATCACGGTCGAGGCAGGGCAGCGCGTGCCGATGGGCAAGGTGCTGGGTCAGATCGGGTTTTCCGGCCGGACGCAATACCCGCATCTCCACCTGGCCGTGCGCGAGGACGGGCGCGTTGTCGATCCGTTCAACACCGACGAACTCGCGGTCTGCGGCGAGGATGACGGGCCCGAAGACGACCTGTGGTCCGACAGTCCGCCTTATCGCGGCGGCGGGCTGGTCGCGGTCGGTGTGTCCCCCGGCGTCCCGGAATACGACGCGATCAAGGCCGGGCGCGAAGGCGTCGAGAGCCTGCCACCCGATGCCGCCGCACTCGTCGCCTGGGGCTTCGCTTTCGGCGGGCAGGCGGGCGATGCGCTCCAGATCACCATCAAACGGCCCGACGGCAGCACGATGGTTGACGGGCGCCAGGCGGTCGATCGCCAGCAGGTCCTGTTCTTCCGCGCCGCCGGTCGGCGCCAGCCCGATGGCGGCTGGAGCCCGGGCGAGTACGACATCAGCGTCAGCCATTGGCGCGGCGACACGCTGCTCGATCAGCGCGACACGACGGTGACGGTGCGCGAGTAGCGCCTACTTCTCGGTCAGCTTGAGTTCGATACGCCGGTTGGCCGCCAGCGCCTCGTCGCTGTCGCCCTCGGCGATCGGCTGGTACTCCCCGAAGCCCGCGGCGACGAGCCGGTCGGGCGGGAAACCCAGGTCGTCCTGCATGAAACGCACAACGGACAGCGCGCGCGCCTGGCTGAGTTCCCAGTTGTCGGCGTATTCGGCGTTGCCACGGAAGGGCTGGTTGTCGGTATGGCCATCGACCCGCAGGATCCAGTCGATCTCGTCGGGGATTTCCGAGGCCACGTCCATCAGGATGGCCGAAACCCGCGCGATCTGATCGCGCCCCGCCGCCGACAGGTCCGCTTCGCCGACCGGGAACAGGACCTCGGAGGAGAAGACGAAGCGGTCGCCTTCGATCCGGACGCCCTCCCGGTCGCCCAGGATGCGGCGCAGCTTGCCGAAGAATTCGGAGCGGTAGGTCTCGAGCTCCTGCGCTTCGGCCGAGAGACGCTCGGCCTCGCGCCGGAGCCGTTCGGCCTCGGCCGCCTCGAGCTCGGCCCGGCGGCGCTGTTCCTCGGCCAGGATTTCCTCGTTCTGGGCCAGCGCCCGCTGTTCGGCGGCGACCTGCGCCAGCGCCGTGTTGAGCCGCGAGCCCAGCGATTCGATCTGGACCTGCGCCTCGGCCTCGCGCGCTTCGGCCTCGCCCAGCGTGGCCTCGAGGTTGCCCAGCTGCGTGCGCAGCGCCTGAAGTTGTTCGTTGAGCAGCGCCACCCGCCGCTGTGCCTCGGCGCTCTGGGCCTCTTCCTGCTCGAGCGCGTTGTTGGCGGTGGCAAGCAGGGCCGCCTGCCGGTCGGCCTCCGACAGCGCCTGGTCGCGGGCGGCGGCGAGCTCTTCCTGCGAGGTGCGCGCGGCGGCGAGAAGCGTGAGCGTGTCCTCGGCCCGCTTGCGCTGCGCCTCGAGCGCCATCGCCATCGCGGTCAGCTCCGCATCCGCGTTCTTCAAACGCTCGCGCAGCGCGTCGAGTGCGGCGGCATCGGCGAGCCGCGCGGCTTCCTCGTCGGTGAGTTCCTCCTGCACGCGCTCGGCGCGCGCCTGCGCGTCCTCGGCCTGCTGGCGTGCATCCGCGAGCTCCTCGGCCTGGCCTTCGATGGTCGCCTGCGCCGATTGCAGCGCCTCTTCCTGTTCGCTTATACGCGCTTCGGCGCTGGAAAGCGCGGCATCGGCCGCGTCGGTCTCGGCGCGCAGGTCGGCCAGCAGCGCCTCGACGGCTTCGCGGCGGGCGGCGGCGAGCCGGGCCGCCTCGGCCTCGGCATCGACCTCTTCGCGCGCTTGCGCGAGGGCGATCTGGAGCGCTTCCTTTTCGGAGATGAGCTGCGCCTGCGCGGCCTCGAGGTCCTCGACGTTCGCGATCAGCGCGGCGGTGCGCGATTGCGCCGCGTCGAGCTCGTCCTGCGCGGTGTCCAGCTCGTCGCGCGCCGTGTCACGTTGCGCAAGAGCGGTGTCGCGGGCAGCCAGCAGGCTTGCCACCTGGTCCTCGAAACTGGCGATCTGGTACTGGTAGCCGGCGATGCGGGCGGCCTGTTCCTCGGTCTCGGTGGTCAGTTCGTTGATCCGGGCGCGCTGCGCGGCGTTCTCCGTGCGCATGTCGCCGAGCGTGGCGGTAAGGCTGCCCAGCTCCTGCCCCAGCGCGGCCGCGCGCTGCCGTTCGAGCCCCAGCGCGTCGGCCAGGTCGGACACCTGAGCCGAGAGATTGTCGAGTTCGGTCGCCTGCCCGGTCAGCTGTTCGCGAAGGACGAACTGCACCACCATGAAGATGGTCAACACGAACATCAGGACGAGCAGAAGCGCGGTCATCGCGTCCACGAAGCCGGGCCAGATCGTGCCCGACACGTTGCGCACGGATCGCCGCGCGAGCGCCATCTACTCGCCTCCCAGCGCGCGGATCGCCCTGGTCAACGCGTTGATGTCGGTGCGGAGTTCCGCCATCGTTTCCTGCCGGCCGGCGGACATTTCTTCGAGGATACGCAGAAGCTGCACGTCGATCGAGCGCAGGCGCATCCGGGCCTCGGCATCGTCGTTCGGCTCGGCCGGGGTGCCGGGCTGCGGCTGGTTCTCCATCAGCGCGATCATCCGGTCCTGGCCCTCGGCCAGGCGCCCGAGCTGGGGCGTGATATCGGGCTGCTCGCCCATGTTGCGCGCCAGCCGGTCGACGCCGTCGACGAGCTGCCAGAGCCGCGCATCCGTCGTCGCGCGCCCATCCTCGGCCATCGCGATCGAGTGTCTCAGCCCGTCGATCTGCTCGGCCATGTGCATGAGGTAGTCGTTGATCCCGACGTCACCCTGCTGGTCGTCCCCCGGGGCGAAGCCCAGCTTGGTGATCGAGGACAACCATTCCTCGAGCTCGCGGTAGAACCGGTTCTGCCCGTGGGACGCGAAGAGCTCCAGAAGCCCGACGACCAGCGAGCCGGCCAGCCCGAGAAGCGACGAGGAGAACGCGGTGCCCATGCCGCCCAGCTGCGCCTCGAGCCCGGTCATCAGGCGGTCGAAGACCTCGACACCTGCTTCGCCCTCGGACGGCGCGAGCGAGCGGATCGTCTCGACCACCGCCGGGACGGTGGTGGCCAGGCCGAAGAACGTGCCCAGCAGACCGAGGAAGATCAGCAGGTTGGTGATGTAGCGCGTGATGTCGCGCTCTTCGTCGATGCGTGTCGCGACGGAGTCGAGGATCGAGCGCGCCGAGGACGCCCCGATCTGCATCCGCGCCCCGCGCGACCGCAGAAGCGAGGCCAGGGGCGCGAGCAGCCGGGGCGCGCCCCGGTCGGTGTGCACGCCCGTCGCGAAGCCCTTGATCCAGCCCACCGAGTTGGCGATCTGGAGCACCTGCCAGAAACAGGCCAGGAGGCCGATGACGAAGACCAGCCCGATGAAGGCGTTGAGATACAGGTTGGCGAGGAAGACCGGCAGCACCTGCGGCAACGCGAAGAACACGCCGACGCCAACGAGCCCCAGCACGATGAGCATCGTGAGGATCTGACGCAAAGGTCGCGTGAATTTCGGCTCGGCCCCGTGATCCGGCGTGTCCATGCGGACGGGCTCCTTCCGGACATGTTGTTTTGCCCGGAACGTTAATGGCTGCTGGCCGGGGTCACAAGGAACGAATGGCCGATCAGGCCGTGATCCGGCGCACTTCGCGGGCCAGCCAGGAGAGTTCCGGGTCCTCGATCCCCAGTTCGGTCAGGTGATCGGCGGTGTTGTAGAGATACTCGGTGTTCGGGCCGCGCCCGCCCACCGCGCCCGCGATGATGCTGGCCTGCTCTTCAAGGTCGAGGTGACAGTATTGCACGTGTTCGGGGTCGATGACGTAGGACACGGCCTCGACCCGGCGCCCGTCGACAAGATCGACCGGCAGGACTTTCTCGACATAGGCCGAGGAGATCAGCTCGCGTTCGCGCAGGGCCACCATCGTCGGGTCGTGGTGCTCGGGGTGGACACGAAAGGCGATGCCCCGGCAGCTGGCCCCGGGCTGTTCGTCGAGCGCGAGCACCAATCCCGGCCGCGCATCGGTCCCGCGATGGTGGATCGAGCGCATGCAGAACGACCGGTGGAATCCGGGCAGCGTCGCCTGCACCTGTTCGACATGGGGAAAGCCCTGGTTCCACAGGAGCGAACCGTAGCCAAAGACCCACAGGTCGGTATCCATCGCGCTTTTCCTCGCTCACCCTCCGGACTAGAAGGGGGGACCGTATCAGAGAGGTCATCATGCGCAAGGCTCCCCAGATCATCATCGCCGTGATCGTGCTCATCGCCCTCGGCTGGGGCGGGTACTGGTTCATCGGCGCGACCGCGATGGAGCGGGTGCTGGCCGCGTGGTTCGACGACCGCGCGGCGGAGGGTTGGACGGCGGAGTACGACACGCTCGACACCGCGGGCTTTCCCAACCGGTTCGACACCACGATCACCGGGCTGAACATGGCCGACCCGGAGACCGGCATCGCTTGGTCGGCGCCGCAGTTCCAGATCCTGTCGCTCAGCTACCGCCCGACCGAGGTCATCGCGGTGCTGCCGGGCGACCAGGTCTTCGCCACGCGCGAGGCGCGGCACGCGATCTCGGCCGAGAGCTTCCGCGCCTCGGCGGTGCTGGAACCCAGCATCGAACTGCCGATCCAGCGCAGCGTGATCGAAATCGAAGACGCGCTGATCGTGGACGACGCGGGCAAAGAGACGGGGATCGCCGAGGCCCAGGTCGCGATGCGTGAAACGCCGGGGCGGCAGGGGCACGTCTACGACTTCGACGTGGCGGCCTCCGGCATCCGGCCGGACCCCGCATTCGCGGAAAACGCCCGCGCCTCGGGTGCGCTGTCGGACACGATCGACCGGTTGCACGTGAGCGCCACGGTGCGCTTCGACAATCCCTGGGACCGGCTGGCCATCGAACGCGCCCGGCCGCAACCGCGCGAGATCGAACTGACCGAGGTGGCGATGCAATGGGGCGCGCTGGAGCTCGACGCCAGCGGCGTGCTGGTCGTGGGGGCGGATGGCGTTGCCGAGGGCACGGTCGACATCGAGGCGCAGCGTTGGCGCGAGATGATCGAGGTGGCCCGGGCCGCCGGTGCCATGTCCGAGACGATGGCCGGGGCCCTGTCGCGGGCGGGCGACATGCTGGCTCGGGTGTCCGGCAATCCCGACCGGCTGGACGGCACGTTGCGGTTCGAGAACGGCCGCGCCTTCCTTGGCCCGATCCCCATCGGCCCAGCGCCGGTCATCCGGCTGCCCTGAGCGTTCACG
>NZ_WTUX01000010.1:0-232353 GCF_009882975.1 Maritimibacter harenae | reverse complement strand
GGTTTTCNTTTCCGGTTTTCCGGTTTTCCGGTTTTCCGGTTTTCCGGTTTTCCGGTTTTCCGGTTTTCCGGTTTTCCGGTTTTCCGGTGAAGCCGGAACTCGCGGCCGGTGGCCCTGTCAACCGTCAAGTCACTGAAATAGATAAAGTTTCAGCCCGCGACCAGCCCGCCAACTGGTAACGCTCCGCCAAGCAGCTTACCCCGACCTCCGCCCGGCCCGCGTCCCTCCTACTCCCACCACCGGTCGATGGTGGCGATGTCCGCGTCCGACCAGCCGAAATGGTGGGCCAGCTCGTGGATCAGCACATGCGCCACCAGCGCCCCGATCTCGACATCCCCGCGGTCGGCCCATTCGTCCAGGATCGGGCGGCGGAAAAGCCAGATCACGTCCGGCCCCGCCGGCTGGTCGAACACGCTCTTCTGGGTCAGCGGGATACCCTCGTAGAGCCCGGTGAGCTCGAAGGGACTCTCGATCTCCAGGTCGCGCAGCATGTCGTCGGCCGGGAAATCCTCGACCCGGATCGCCACGCCGCGCGCGGGCGTCCGGAAGGCGTCCGGCAGGGCTTCGACCGTGTCGCGGGCCAGGGCTTCGATCACGTCGAGACTGGGGGGCAAGGCATCGCTCATGCCCCCTAGATGGACGCGCCCGGCACGACAGTCCAGCATCAAGCTGCATGGACAAATCCCGGCCGGTGTGAAAAACGGCTTCTTCAAGGAGACGACCATGACAACCACCCGTTTCGCGCCCTCCCCCACGGGCCACATCCATGTCGGCAACCTGCGCACGGCGCTGTTCAATTTCCTGATCGCGCGCAAGGCGGGCGGCACGTTCATCCTGCGCCTCGACGACACGGATCCCGAGCGGTCGAAGCAGGAATACGCCGACGCGATCATGGAAGATCTCGAATGGCTGGGCCTGACCTGGGACCGGGTGGAGAAGCAGTCGGACCGGCTCGATCGCTACAACGCGGCCGCCGACGAGCTGCGCGCCAAGGGCCGTTTCTACGAGGCGTTCGAAACGCCCACCGAGCTCGACCTCAAGCGCAAGAAGCAGCTCAACATGGGGCGCCCGCCGGTCTACGACCGCTCCGCGCTCGACCTCACCGAGGACGAGAAAGAGGCGCTGCGCGCCGAACGCGGCGACGGCGTCTGGCGCTTCAAGCTTGAGCATGAACGGATCGAGTGGCACGACGGCATCCTCGGCGACATCTCGATCGACGCGGCCTCCGTCTCGGACCCGGTGCTGATCCGCGCCGACGGGCAGTTTCTCTACACGCTGGCAAGCGTCTGCGACGACATCGACTTCGGCATCACCCACGTGGTGCGCGGCTCGGACCACGTCACCAACACCGCGACCCAGATCCAGATCATCCAGGCGCTGGGTGGCGATGTCCCAAGCTTTGCCCACCATTCGCTGCTGACAGGCCCGCAGGGCGAAGCGCTGTCGAAACGCCTGGGCACGCTGTCGCTGCGCGACCTGCGTGCACGGGGGGTCGAACCGATGGCGCTACTGTCGCTGATGGCCCGCCTGGGCTCGTCCCAGCCGGTCGAACTGCGCAGCTCGATCGACGAAATCATCGAGGGGTTCGATCTCTCGGCCTTCGGCTCGGCACCCACGAAGTTCGACGAACGCGACCTGTTCCCGCTCACGGCGCATATCGTGGCCGCCAAGCCTTATGACGCGGTCGCGGACGAGATCCGCGCCCTGGGCGTGCCCGACGCTCTCGCCCCCCGCTTCTGGGAGGTGGCGCGCGAAAACATCATGACCACCGCCGATCTTTCGGGCTGGTGGGATCTCTGCCGCGACGGGGCCGAGCCGCTGATCGCCGACGAGGACCGCGAGATGATCGCGACCGCCATGCCGCTCCTGCCCGATCCGCCCTACGACGACACGACCTGGAAGACCTGGACCGACGCCGTGAAAGAGGCGACCGGCCGCAAGGGCAAGGGGCTCTTCATGCCGCTGCGCAAGGCCGTGACGGGCATGGAACGGGGGCCCGACATGGCCAACCTGATGCCGCTCCTGCAGAAAGTGCGCGCCAAGGACTGATCCACGGCGGAACCTTCCAGCGCTGGAAGGGCGTTGACCTCTCGCAGCCGGGCCCATCCGCGCCCGGGGAGGGAGACGCCATGTCCTATTGGAAATTCGCCGCGATGATCGCGACCTCGACGGTCGTGATGTTCGTGCTGATGTATCTCAACACGTACCTGATCGGCCACGTGTTCTGGTCGGAAACCCGCGCCTACATGGCCGTGCTGATGGGCGCCAGCATGGCGATCGTCATGCTGGCCTGGATGCTCGGCATGTACCGGAACCGTGCGCTCAACCTCTCGATCTTCGCGGGCGCGGTGGTGGTCTTCGCTGCCATGCTCTGGCTCGTGCGCAGCCAGGCGACGGTCGGCGACCTGTCCTACATGCGCGCGATGATCCCGCACCACTCGATCGCGATCATGACCTCGAACCGCGCGACCCTGTCCGACCCGCGCGTCAACGACCTCGCGGATGGCATCGTCTACGCCCAGAACAAGGAAATCGCCGAAATGCGCTACCTGGTCGACGACATCTCGGCCAACGGCGATGCCACCCCGAGCGACCCCGGCCCCGCGCCCGCCGTGACGGACCTCGAAAGCGCGCTCGCGACACCGGAGATCGCCACCCTCGACGCACAGCCGATGGAGCCCCGGGACCTCGCCGCCGGCCTGCCCGACGGCACCACCTGCCACTTCAGCTTCACCACCGACAGCCCGCCCGCCTTCGCGCTCGGCGACGTGGCCGGGGAACCGGCGGGCCTTTTGCGCATCAGCGGCGACCTCGTGCGCCTGCCGCGCACCGCCCTTGGCGTCTTCGCCTCCGACGGGGCCGAGGTCCGCCTGACCGCGCCCGGGGGTGAAGAGCCGCTCGACATCACCGAGGGCCGCGTCGCCGCCGACATGACCCTCACGCTGGAGGCAGGCCTCGAAGCGGGCTACCGCGGCTTCTACGCATGCGGGACATGACGAGGGGGCGCTCGAAAACGGCGCCCCCTTTCATCTTTCCGAAAATACGCTCAGGGGGTCCGGGGGATGACATCCCCCGGCGCGGCGGCGCGGGCCGGGGCCCGCGGCGCAGGGGCTCAGCGCACGAAACCCATGATGCGGAACGTCTCGGCCAGGATCGGCTCGGCCACGGCGGCGGCGCGCTCGGCACCGCGCGCCATCAGCGCGTCGATCTCGTCGGGCGCGTTCAGAAGCCGGCGCATCTCGTCCGACACTGGGGCGAGCTTCTCGACCGCCAGCTCGGCCAGCGCGGGCTTGAACGTGCCCCAGCCGGCCCCGCCGTATTCGCCCAGCACGGCCTGCGAGCTCATTCCGGCAAGGCCCGCGTAGATGTTGACCAGGTTGCGCGCCTCGGGGCGTTCGGCCAGGCCGTCCATCTCCGACGGCAGCGCTTCCGGGTCGGTGCGCGCCTTCTTGAACTTCTTGGAGATCGTGTCGGCATCATCGAGCATGTTGATGCGCTCCATGTCGCTCTCGCCCGACTTCGACATCTTCTTCGACCCGTCGCGCAGGTTCATCACCCGCATCGCGGGACCCTCGATCACCGGTTCGGTCATCGGGAAGAAATCCACGCCGTAGTCGTGGTTGAACTTGGCGGCGATGTCGCGCGTGAGCTCGACGTGCTGTTTCTGATCCTCGCCCACCGGCACATGGGTGGCGTGGTAGGCCAGGATGTCGGCGGCCATCAGCGCGGGATAGGCGTAAAGACCAAGCGACACCTTCTCGGTGTTCTTGCCGGCCTTGTCCTTGAACTGGGTCATCCGGTTCATCCAGCCCACGCGCGCCACGCAGCTCAGAAGCCAGCCGAGTTCGGCATGCGCGGGCACCCGGCACTGGTTGAACAGGATCGAGCGCTCCGGATCGATGCCGGAGGCGATCATCGCGGCGGCCACTTCACGGGTCGCGCGCGTCAGGTCGGCGGGATCCTGCCAGACCGTGATCGCGTGCATGTCCACGACGCAGAAGATCGTTTCGAACGTCGGATCCTCCTGCATGTCGACCCAGCGCTGGATCGCGCCCAGGTAATTGCCCAGGGTCAGGCCGCCCGAAGGCTTGATCCCGGAAAACACGCGGCTGGGGAAGGTCTGGTCCGACATCACGAACTCCGTCTGGATTTCTCTGCCCGGCTCGCTTACCCATGCCGGAAACCCCCGTCAAGGAAGGCCCCATGACGCAGAACCCCGATACCGCGCGCCCCGTGAACCCCCTGCCCCCGGTGGTGGTCGCCCTCGCCGTGATCATCGGCGGGATCGAACTCGTGTTTCTCGCCACCGGCGCAGGGCTTTTCGGCGGCCCCGAGATCTCCGGCCTGAGGCTCCAGCTGATCGAGGATTACGGCTTCTACGAGCCGCTCTTCGCCTGGATGGTCGAGAACCGGACGGTGCGCCCGGAATACCTCCTGCGTTTCATCACCTACCCGTTCCTGCAGGGCGCCTTCACGCAGGCGGCCTTCGTGATCGTGTTCCTGCTCGCGCTGGGCAAGATGGTGTCCGAGCGCATGGGGCAATGGAGCGTGCCCATCATCTTCCTCGGCTCGTCCATCGTGGCGGCCGTGGTCTACGGCATCGTCTGGGACACCCGCGTGCCGCTCTTCGGCGGCTATCCCGGGGCCTATTCGCTGGTGGGAGCCTTCACGCTGGTGCTCTACCTCCGGCTCGGCGAGACCGGCGGGCGCCAGATCCAGGCCTTCGCGCTGATCGGCGCGCTGATCGCGATCCAGTTCATCTTCGGGGTTTTCTTCGGCGCCGGCACCGGCTGGGTGGCCGATATCTCGGGCTTCATTTCCGGCTTCTTCATCGCCGCGCTGCTCTACCCGGGGTCGTGGAGCCGGATCGTCTCACGTATCCGGCAGCGACGCTGACGGCATCTACCCCCGCCGGGTCATCGCCTTGATGTCCGACAGCCGCACCGCGCCGAAGATCCGCCCGGCCACGAAATAGGTCACGGTTCCCGACAGGATCAGGATCGCGAGCGCCAGGATCTCGACCCCCGGCGTGCCCAGCATCGGCCCGAGCAGCACCAACCCGCCCCAGAGTTCGGCCCCCATGATGGCCGAGGCCGCGAGGATGCCCCAGAGCTTGCGCCAGAACCGGGCGTCGAAGCGCGTGGATTCGCCCATGCGCGCGGTGCCGATCCAGAGCGCCAGCGTCATCGCCCAGCCTGCGAAGGTGGTGCCGAAGGCCGCCGCGATGTAGCCCACGACGGGGGCGAGCCCGATGGCCACGCCCGCGTTCACCACGAGCGAGACGAGCGCGAAGTAGAACGGCGTCTTGGTGTTGCCGCGCGCGAAGTAGACCGGCTGAAGCACCTTCTGGAGCACGAAGGCGGGCAGGCCCAGGCCATAAACCGCCACGGCGAGCGCCGTCTTGGCGGTGTCGTCGGTGGTGAACGCGCCGCGTTCGAACAGGACCTGGACGAGCGGGATGGGGATGACCATGAGCGCCACGGCGGACGGGATGGTCAGGAGCAGAGCGATCTCGCCCGCGCGGGAGAACGACCAGCGCGCCCCGCCCTCGTCCTCGGCGCGCAGGCGGCGCGACAGGTCGGGCAGCAACACGATGCCGATCCCGATCCCCACAATGCCCAGCGGCAGCTGGTAGAGCCGGTCGGCGTAACTCAGCCACGCGATGGCACCGTCGAAGAAGGACGACACCTGCCGGCCCACCAGCAGGTTCACCTGCACGACGCCCTGCGCCAGCGCGGCAGGTCCGGCGATGATCGCCAGCCGCTTGAGCTCCGGCGTCATGCGCGGCCTGCGCGGCCAGATGCGGTAGCCCGCGCGCGCCGCCGCGGTCCAGACCAGCGCCAGCTGCGCCACGCCCGCGATCGGGATCGCCCAGGCGAGCGTCAGGCCGATCTCGAACCCGGCGAAGGCGGCGATCGCGATCGCCACGAGGAAGATCACGTTCAGAAGCACCGGCGCGGCCGCCGCGGCCGCGAAGCGCCCCACCGCGTTCAGCAGCCCCGACAGGAGCGCGGAGAGCGAGATGAAGAAGATGTAGGGAAACGCGATCCGGCCGTAGAGCGTGGCGATGTCGAGCCGCTCGTCGGCCGCGAAGCCCGACGCCATCGCGAGCACCAGCGCGGGCATGAAGATCTGCGCGATGATCGTGAGCACCAGCAGGATCGAGGCCAGGCCGGTCAGCGCGTCGCGCGCGAATTCCATCGCCCCGTCGTCGCCCTCGACCTTCTTCGAGAACATCGGGACGAAGGCGGTGTTGAACGCGCCTTCCGCGAAGAAGCGGCGGAACATGTTGGGCAGGCTGAAGGCGATGAAGAAGGCTTCGGCCACCGGCCCCGCCCCCATCGCGCCGGCGATGGCGATGTCGCGTACGAAGCCAAGGACGCGGCTCATCGCCGTCCATCCGCCCACCGTCAGGAACCCGCGCACGAGCCGGATGCCGGCCATCAGCGATCAGCCCTTTCCGCGCCCTGCACGATCGCCTCGCGCAGCTTCTTCTCGAGCGATTTCATCTTCCCGTCCGAGAAGAATTTCAGCCCGAACATGTCCTTCACGTAGAACGTGTCGACCACCTGCTCCCCGTAGGTCGCGATCACCGCGCTGGCGATGTAGATGTGGTTGTCCGCCAGCGTCCGGGTCAGGTCGTAGAGCAGGCCGGGACGGTCACGGGTGTCGACCTCGATCAGCGTGTAGATGTCGGAGGCGTCGTTGTCGAAGGTGATGCTGGTCGGCACCTTGAAGGCGCGTTCGCGCTTCTTCAGCTTGTCGCGCGACTTCATCGCGTCGCGCGCGATGACCTCGCCCGACAGCGTCTTGTGGATCATGTCCTCGAGCCGCTTGAGCTTGATGTCCTCGAACGGGTGGCCGTCGTGGTCCTGGATCCAGAATACCGCCGTCGCGTAACCGTCCTTCGTCGTGTAGGTGCGCGCGTCGACCACGTTGGCGCCCACCAGCGCCAGCGCGCCGGCGAGGCGCGAGAAGATGCCGGGGTGGTCGGCCAGCACGAAGGCCGCGCGCGTCGCGTCGCGGTCGTTGTCCTGGGTCAGCCCGATGCGGATCTCATCGGCGTCGAGCCCCTTGAGCAGCCCCGCGAAGACCACGTGCTCGGGTGTGCCCAGGCCCTGCCAGTAGGTGTCGTAATGGCGCCCCGTCTCGACGCGCACGTCCTTGCGGTCCCAGTCGGTCAGCTGCGCGCGCAGCGCCTTCTTGGCATGGTCCGAACGCACGGCGGGCGACAGCGCCTCGATCCCTTCCTCGAGCGCCTTGGCCGTCTGGCGGTAGAGATCGCGCAGGAGCGCGGCCTTCCAGTTGTTCCAGGTGCCGGGGCCCACGCCCCGGATATCGCAGACGGTGAGCACCAGCAGCAGGTCGAGCCGCTTCTTGTTCGACACCGCCTTGGCGAAGCCCTTGATCGTGCGCGGGTCCGAGAGGTCGCGTTTCTGGGCCACGTCCGACATCAGCAGGTGGTAGCGCACCAGCCACTCGACCGTCTCGACCTCTGATTTCGTGAGCCCCAGCCGCGTGGCGATCCGACGTGCGATGCGCGCGCCCAGGATCGAATGGTCCTCCTCGCGGCCCTTGCCGATGTCGTGGCAGAAGAGCGCGACGTAGAGCACCTTGCGGTTCACGCCCGCCTTGAGCACCTGCGACGAGATCGGCAGATCCTCGGTCCGTTCGCCCCGCTCGATCTCGGCCAGCGCCGAGATGCACTGGATGGTGTGCTCGTCCACCGTGAAGCTGTGATACATGTTGAACTGCATCATCGCGACGATGGGCTCGAACTCCGGCACGAAGGCGGCCAGCACCCCGAGCTCGTTCATGCGCCGGAGCGCGCGTTCCGGGTTGCCGTGTTTCAGGAGCAGGTCGAGGAAGATGCGCGACGCCTCGCGGTTCTCGCGCATGTCGTCGTCGATCAGGTCGAGGTTGGCGGCAATGACCAGCATCGCCTCCGGGTGGATCAGCACGCCGGTGCGTAGCCCCTCCTCGAAGATGCGCAGAAGGTTGAGCTTGTCGGACAGGAACGCCTCTTCGTCCTCGAAGGTCAGGCGCCCGTTCTCGACCTTGAAGCCCGGTTTCACCTTCTTGCGCCGTTTGAACAGCCCGACGAGCATCGGCTCCTTCTTGAGGTGTTCGTTCTCGAGCCCCGTGAGGAAGATGCGCGTGAGCTCGCCCACCTGGGTAGCATGGCGGAAGTAGTCCTGCATGAAATGCTCGACCGCCCGGCGCCCGCCGCGGTCGGAATACCCCATCCGCTCGGCGACCTCGACCTGCAAATCGAAGGTCAGCTGGTCGGCGGCACGGCCGGTCAGCAGGTGCATGTGGCAGCGCACGCCCCAGAGGAAATTGTTGGCCTCCCGGAAGGTCTTCATCTCCTCTTCCGTGAACATGCCGACATCCATCAGCTCGCGCGCCCGCACGACGCGGTGGAGGTACTTGGCCACCCAGATCAGCGTCTGCAGATCGCGCAGGCCGCCCTTGCCCTCCTTCACGTTGGGCTCGACCATGTAACGCTGGCCGCCCTGCTTGATGTGGCGTTCGCTGCGCTCCTCGAGCTTGGCCTCGATGAACTCGGGCGCGGTGCCCTCGAAGAGGTCCTCGAACAGGTGCGAGGCCAGCTCCTGCGCCAGCGGTTCGTCGCCGTCGATGTAGCGGATCTCGAGAAGCGCGGTGCGGATCGTGAAATCGTCTTTGCCCAACCGCAGGCAGTCCTTGATCGTACGCGAGGCGTGGCCGACCTTCAGGTGCAGGTCCCACAGCATGTAGAGCATCGACTCGATGACGCTCTCGGCCCAGGCGGTGATCTTGTAGGGCGTGAGAAACAGCAGGTCGACGTCGGAATAGGGCGCCATCTCGAAGCGCCCGTAGCCGCCCACCGCCAGCACGGACATGCGCTCGGACGAGGTCGGGTTGCTGACCTTGTGAAGCCGCTGCGTGGCGACCCGGAAGACCGTCTGGACCAGCCCGTCGGTCAGCCAGGCATAGCTCTGCACCGCTTCGCGCGAGGCGTGGGGGTCCGCCAGGAACCGCTCTTCGATCACCTTGCGCCCGGCCGCCTGCGCCTTGGACAGTGCCGCGACCGTCGCCTTGCGCACGGCCGCCGCATCGGCGTCGTCGGGGGCGGACGCGGCGATCTCGTCCTCGACCGCGGCGCGGTCGAAGATCTGGTCGGCCGGGGCGATCAGGCCATCGGTAAGCTGCGGTCTCGTCTCGAGAAGATCAGAATCCGGCACCGGCAAAGCTTCTTGGCGCGGGGTCGATCACGACCACCTGTTGGTTCTGGATCTGCGCCACGGCCAGGCCGCGCTCGTTCGTGCCGTCGCCCCGCAGGCGGAACACGCCGTTGACGCCCACGAAGCCCTGCGACTGGGTCAGCGCGGACCCCGAGAGCGCGTTGGCATTGCCCGCCTTCACGAGTGCACCGATGGCCGCGATCCCGTCATAGGCAAGGCCCGCAATCGGGTGCGGCGGCTGTCCGTAGGCGGCTTCGTAGCGCTGGTTGAACCGCTGGGTGAGCGTCGGGTCGGGCAGCGCGAACCAGCCGCCCTGCACGCCGGGCAGCGTGGTGGCGCTGGACGGGATGTCCCAGCGCTGGATGCCGACGAACTGCACGTCGCCCGGCTTCACGCCGTTTTCCGGCAGGAGCGAAGTCACGAACGGCAGCGCGCCGTCGGTGCCCGAGGTCAGGAAGACCGAGCTCGCACCCGATGCCTTCACCGTGTCCGAGATTTCCGGGATCGCCTGCACGACGCCGTTCTGGCTCAGCTCGAAGCCAGCCGACCCGGCCTGAACCGCGCCCGGGGTGGAGGCGATGGCCTGCTGAATCGCGTTGCGCGCCAGCTCCTCGGCCGGGCTCTGGCCGTAGACGACCATGATGTTGCCGCGATCCTGCGAGGCCGCGTAGCGCACCAGGCGGTTGGCCGTGTTCTGGAACGTGTTGCCCAGGATGAAGACGTTACCGCCCGCAACGCCCGGGTTGTTCGAGAAGGCCAGCACGTTCACCCCGCGCGAGCGCGCGGCGACACCCGCGGCGGCCGCGTTCTCGGCATAGACCGGGCCAAGGATGATCTTGGCCCCGTCGGCGACGGCCGCCTGCGCCTGGCTCGAAGCGGTCTCGGCGCTGCCGGCGGTGTTGTAGACCCGCAGGTCGATGCTCACCCCGTCGAGCTCTCCCATCGCGAGCCGCGCGGCATTTTCCAGCGACGCGGCGAGGGTGTTGTCGGTGGCAGAGCTGGAACCGCCCGGCACCAGAAGCGCCACGGGGACCGGTTCCGACGTGTTGATTCGCGGTCCGCCGGTGTTGGTGATACCCCCGCCACAGGCGGTCAGCACCGCCAGCGAAATAAGTGCAAGGGCAAGCGCCGGCAGCTTGCGGGCGCGGTCCAAAAGAGCAAACATGAAGGGCATCCTTTTCCCGCAATTCCGTTCGGGTCCGCGGGCTTCGGCACGCCTCGGCAGACGGCAGCCATAATAAACGTCAAGAAAGGCAGGTCCACCCTTGAAACCCGCGCAAGTATCGCTGGAGCCGGGACTCTACCTCGTGGCGACCCCGATCGGGAATGCACGCGACATCACGTTGCGTGCGCTCGACATACTCGCCTCGGCCGATGTCATAGCCGCCGAGGACACGCGCACGGCGCGAAAATTGATGGAGATTCACGGCATCGCGGTGGGCGGGCGTCCGCTCATCCCCTACCACGACCATTCGGGCGCGCAGGGGCGCGCGGGCCTCGTGAAGCTCTTGGGCGAAGGGCGGTCCGTGGCCTACGTGAGCGAAGCGGGCACGCCCCTGATCG
The DNA here is from genome assembly GCF_009882975.1 of Maritimibacter harenae. GTDB lineage: Bacteria > Pseudomonadota > Alphaproteobacteria > Rhodobacterales > Rhodobacteraceae > Maritimibacter > Maritimibacter harenae. The sequence goes on along the minus strand of NZ_WTUX01000010.1, from coordinate 221,563 downwards.
CGGACCCGGGCTATGCGCTGGCGCGCGATGCGGCGGCGGCCGGGCATCTCGTGACCACCGCGCCCGGCGCTTCGGCGGTGCCGGCGGCCCTGAGCCTGTCGGGCCTGCCCACCGACCGTTACCTTTTCGCGGGCTTCGCGCCGTCCTCGGCTGGGGCGCGCGCGAAATGGCTGGCCGAACTGGTGCGACTGCCGGCGACACTGGTCCTGTTCGAAAGCCCGAAGCGCGTTAGGGAAACGTTAGGTGATCTGTGCGAGTGTGCCGGTGAGGATCGGCAGGCGGCGGTGTGCCGCGAGCTGACCAAGAAGTTCGAAGAGGTGCTGCGCGGCAGCCTGGGCGAATTGCGCGACACGGTCGCGGAGCGGACGTTGAAGGGCGAGATCGTGATCGTGGTCGATCGCGGGACTGAAGAGGTCGCGGAGGAGACGATGGAAGCGGCCCTGCGCCGCGCGATGGAGGACATGAGCCTCAAGGATGCCGCGGCGACGGTCGCCGAGGCGTATGGGTTGCCGCGGCGCAAGGTCTACCAGGCGGCGCTGGCATTGGAAAAGGACTGACCATGTCGGGACGCACATCCTATCTCGCCGGGCTGGCCGCCGAGGAGTCGGTCGCACGGGAATACGAACGCGGCGGCTACGGCATCGTGGCGCGCCGGTGGCGCGGCTCCGGCGGCGAGGTGGACCTTGTCCTGCGCCACGGCGACGACTTCGTCTTCGTCGAAGTGAAAAAGGCCCGCGACCTGGCCCGCGCCGCCGCCCGGCTGACGCAGGCGCAGCTGGGCCGGATCTGCCAGACGGCCACCGAGTTCCTGGGCCAGGTCCCGGACGGGATGCGCATGGGCATGCGCGTCGACCTTGCGATGGTCGACGCCACGGGGCGCACGGCGCGGTTCGAAAACATCACCCTGTGAGCCCATTGTGCTTGGGCCCCGGCTGCGCCATGTAAAGGCAAAACGCCGGGAGTGATGCATGAGCCTCAAAGTCGCCATCCAGATGGACCCGATCGACGCGATCGACATCAACGCCGATTCCACGTTCCGCATCGCCGAGGAAGCCCAGGCGCGGGGACATGAACTGTTCTACTACACGCCCGACGAGCTGTCGTTCCGCGACGGGCGCGTGCTGGCGCGCGGCTGCCCGATCGAGCTGCGCCGCGAGGTGGGCAATCACGTGACGCAGGGCGATATGACCGAGGTGGATCTCTCGGACTTCGACGTGGTCTGGCTGCGGCAGGATCCGCCCTTCGACATGAGCTACATCACCACCACGCATCTTCTCGACCTGATCCATCCGAAGACGCTGGTGGTCAACGATCCGTTCTGGGTGCGCAACTACCCCGAGAAACTGCTGGTCCTGCAATTCCCCGACCTGACCCCGCCAACAATGATCGCGCGGTCCCTGTCGGCGCTGAAGGCCTTCAAGCACGAGCATGGCGACATCATCCTGAAGCCGCTCTACGGCAACGGCGGCGCGGGCGTGTTCCGGCTCGACCCCAACGACCGCAATCTGTCGTCGCTGCACGAGCTGTTCGCGGGGATCAGCCGCGAGCCCCTCATCGCGCAGAAGTTCCTGCCCGCGGTGTCCAAGGGCGACAAGCGCGTGATCCTGGTCGACGGCGAACCGGTCGGCGCGATCAACCGGGTCCCGGCCGAGGGCGAGACGCGGTCGAACATGCACGTGGGCGGCCGGCCGGAGAAGGTGGAACTCACCGAGCGCGACCGCGAGATCTGCGCGCGGATCGGCCCGCTCCTGCGCGAGAAGGGACAGATCTTCGTGGGCATCGACGTGATCGGCGACTGGCTCACCGAGATCAACGTGACCTCCCCCACCGGGCTCCAGGAGCTCGAACGCTTCGACGGCGTGAACATCACCGCGAAGATCTGGGAGGCGATCGAGGCGCGGCGGGCGTGAGCCTGCGCCTCTCCCTCCTCTCGGCCCTCTCGCGGGCCACCGTCAAGCCGCTGCTCGCGCGTGCGGCGGACCCGGAGGCGAACCGGCGGATGCTCGAGCTGGGCGCCCGGCGGCTCTTCCGCGCGCCCCCGTATGCGCTCTACTGCCCCGGCCGGATCGGCGCGGGCGGTCTGTGGATCTCGGCGCGCCCAGGGTCGCACCCGGTCCGGCGTGGCAAGCTGGTGCTCTACATCCACGGCGGCGGGTTCATCGCCGGATCGCCCGAAACCCACGCCGCGATGCTGGCGCGCATCGCCTGGCTCACCGGGGTCGAGATCTACGCGGCCCGGTACCGCCTGTCCCCGGCGCACAGGTTTCCGGACGCGGTGGAGGACGTGCGCGCGGCCTGGGACGACCTCCGCGCCCGCGGCTACCACCCCGGCGACATCGTGCTGGGCGGCGACAGCGCGGGCGGAAACCTCGCCCTCGGGCTGCTGGCAGCGCTCTGCGCGGAGGGCACGCCGCCCGCAGGGCTCTTCACCCTGTCGCCGCTCACCGATTTCACCTTCTCCGGCGCCTCGATCCGCGACAACGCGCGCGCCGATCCCATGTTGCCCGCGAGCCGCGCACAGGATGTCGTGCGCTGGTACCTGGGCGAGGCCGACCCGCGCGATCCGCGCGCCTCGCCGCTCTTCGCCGACTTCCCCGGCGCGCCGCCGGTTCTGTTCCAATATGCCGAGGACGAGATCCTGCGCGACGATTCCATGCGCATGGCCGCGCATCTGCGCGCCGCCGGCGCCCAGGTGACCGAGCAGGTCTGGCCGCGCGCGCCACACGTGTTCCAGATCTTCGATGGATGGGTGCCGGAATCCCGCGACGCGCTGCGCGGCGTGGCGGATTTCGTGAAAGCCCGCCTCGTGTGACGCTCAGGCCATGACGCCGGCGGGCAGCCGGTAGGACAGCGCCTCGGCCACGTGGGGCGCGGCGATCGTGTCCGCCCCGTCGAGGTCCGCGATGGTGCGCGCGACCCGAAGCACCCGGTGATAGCCGCGCGCGGACAGGTTGAACCGGTCCGCGGCCTTCATCAGCATTTCCTGCGCCTCGGCCGCAGGCTGGGCGATGTCGCCCAAAAGGTTGCCCTCCGCGTCGGCGTTTGTGCGGGCGGGCGTGGCGTCGAACCGCGTCTCCTGCACCGCGCGGGCAGCCGCGACCCGTGCCGCGACGGTGGCCGAGGTTTCGCCCGACGGCGCGAGGTCGAGGTCGGAGATGGCGACCGGCGGCACGTCCAGTCGCAGGTCGAACCGGTCGATGAGCGGGCCCGAGATGCGGCCCAGGTAATCCTCGCCGCAGGCCGGCGCGCGGGCGCAGGCGCGGCTCGCATCGGCCAGGTGCCCGCAGCGGCAGGGATTGGCGGCCGCAATCAGCATGAAACGGCAGGGATAGCGCACGTGCGCATTGGCCCGCGCCACCACCACCTCGCCGGTTTCGACCGGCTGGCGCAGGGTCTCCAGCACCGGGCGGGCGAATTCCGGCAACTCGTCGAGAAACAGCACGCCGTTGTGGGCGAGCGATATCTCGCCCGGTTTCGCGCCGCGCCCGCCGCCCACGATGGAGGCCATCGAGGCGGTGTGGTGCGGATCGCGGAAGGGCCGGCTGCGGGAAATCCCGCCCTCGTCGATCAGCCCGGCCAGTGAATGGATCATCGAGGTCTCCAAAGCCTCGGCAGGGGTGAGCGGTGGCAGGATCGACGGCAGGCGCGCGGCGAGCATGGACTTGCCCGACCCCGGCGCGCCGGTCATCAGAAGGTGGTGACGCCCGGCCGCGGCGATCTCGAGCGCGCGCTTGGCCCGCTCCTGGCCCTTCACGTCGGCAAGGTCGCGCCCCCCCGCTTCGTCACGCACCTCGCCCGGGTCGGCAGGGGCCAGCGGGGATTGTCCGGTGAAGTGCTGGACGACGGCGGCGAGCGTCCCGGCGGCCAGCACCTGCGCCGCGCCGACCCAAGCCGCCTCGGCCCCGCAGGCCTGCGGGCAGACCAGCGCGCGGTCGTCTTCGGCGGCGGCCATCGCCGCCGGCAGGGCTCCGATCACCGGCACCAGTGAGCCATCGAGCGACAGTTCGCCCAGCGCCACGGCCTGCGCCACGTCGTCTTCCGGGATCACCCCGATCGCGGCCAGGAGCGCCATCGCGATGGGCAGATCGAAATGCGAGCCTTCCTTGGGCAGGTCGGCTGGCGACAGGTTGATCGTGATCTTGCGCGCGGGCAGCGCGATCGCCATCGCCGACAGCGCCGCGCGCACCCGGTCGCGCGCCTCGCTGACCGCCTTGTCGGGCAGCCCGACGATCGAGAACGCGGGCACCCCCGGCGACAGGGCGCATTGCACCTCGACCGGCCGCGCCTCGACCCCCTCGAACGCCACGGTGTAGGCGCGTGCGACCATGCTGCTCCCCTCGCTGGTGGTTAACGAAAGTTAAGCCAGCGGTGGTTAGCGAATGGTTAACCCCCCGCGGGGCGCGTCACGGCAGGTGGTTGATCGCCTCGGCGTGCCAGCGCGCGCCGTCGAAGGCCAGGCGCGTGACCGACAGGTTCTCGATCCGGTGGCCCAGCACCTCGCCCACCGGGCAACCCAGCGCACGTTGGACCTGCCCGAGGATGGCTCCGAAATGGGCCACGACGATGAGATCACCGTCAGCGTCTGCGGCCAGGCGGTCGACCGCCGCGCCCACGCGGCCGGTCATGTCGGTCCAGCTTTCGCCGTTCGGCGGACGGTTGAGGTCCGGGCGCTCCCAGAAGGTGCGGATCGTGTCGCCCTCGGCCGCTTCGATCTCGGCGGCGGTGCGCAGCTCCCAGTCTCCGAAGTTGAGCTCGCGCAGCCCCGCGTCGTGCGGCAGGCGCGGGCGCCCGTTCTGGATCGCGTCGGCGGTGGTGACACAGCGCACGAGGTCCGAGGACACCACCGGCGCGCGCGGCAGGTGCGCGTCGAGGCGGGCGAGCGCGTCGGTGTCGTCGAGGAACGCGGGCACGTCGCTCCACCCCACCATGCCTTTCTGATGCGTCGGACCGTGGCGCACCCACCAGAACCGGGTCATGGGGCGAGCTCCGGCAGAGTGCCCTTCAGGGCAAGCGGCAACCCGGCGATCACGGTGAAAACCTGGTCGGCATGTGCGGCGAGCCGTTGGTTAAGCACCCCCTGCGCCGCACGGAACCGGCGGGCGAGCGCGTTTTCGGGGACGATCCCGGCGCCGACCTCGTTCGTGACGACCACGACCGGGGCGGCGCATGCCTCCAGCGCTGCGATCAGCATGTCGCCCTCGGCCACCAGGTCGGACTCGCCCAGCAGGTGATTGGTCAACCACAGGCTGGCGCAATCGATGAGGATCGCGTCCGTGGGATCGGCCTGGCGCAGCGGCGCGACAAGGTCGCGCGGCGCCTCCACCGTGGTCCAGTCCGGGCCGCGCCGCGCCTTGTGGGCCGCGATCTTGTCGCGCATCTCGTCGTCATAGGCCTCGGCCGTGGCGATGTAGGTCAGAGGGCGGCGCGTGGCGGTCATCAGCCGCTCGGCATAGGCCGACTTGCCGGAGGCCGCGCCCCCGACGATCAGCGTGAGTGGTGGCAGCGCGATCGACATGGTGGAGCGGTAGCAAAGCCTGCGCCCGAGGGGAAGCACTTGCCGCCCGGAGAGCGACGGGCCACATTGGGCGCATGTGGCGGATTCTCCTTTGTCTTTTCCTGCCCTCGGCAGCATGGGCCAGCCCTTTCTCGGGGGTCGATGCGGACGTGTTCGTGCTGGGCGAGGTGCATGACAACGCGGCGCACCACGCGGCCCAGGCCGAGGCGATCGCGGACATCGCCCCCACGGCGGTGGTCTTCGAAATGCTCACCCCCGCGCAGGCCGGCCGGCTGGACGGGGGACGCCCGGACACGGCCGACGCGCTTGCCGCGCTTCTCGAGTGGGAAGAGGCCGGGTGGCCCGACTTCGACATGTACTACCCGATCTTCACCGCCGCGAACGAGGCGCGGATCGTCGGCGCCGCCGTTCCGCGCGACGAAACCCGCAACGCGATCAAGATCGGCGTGGCCCGGGCCTTCGGACAGCAGGCCGAGGCGTATGGCCTGACCGCCGAGCTGCCGACGGAAGAGCTCGCCGACCGGCTGAACCTGCAGATGGACGCGCATTGCGGCGCGCTGCCGGTGGAGCTTCTGCCGGGTATGGTCGATCTGCAACGCCTGCGCGACGCGACGCTCGCCCGAGCCGCGCTCACCGCGCTGGACGAGACCGGGGGGCCGGTCGCGGTCATCACCGGCAACGGCCACGCGCGCGCCGACTGGGGCGTGCCCAGCTACATCGCCCGGGTGCGCCCGGAGGTCACGGTCGCCACGCTCGGACAGGGCGAAGGCGGCGACACGCCCGACGGGGGCTTCGACGTCGTGCTCGATGCCGCACCGGCCGAGCGGGAGGACCCCTGTGCAGCGTTCCGATAGAATGAGGCGCCCGGTCGCGGCGCGGGGGAGGGTCTGATGCTCGCTGGAAAACGTATTCTTCTGATCATCGGCGGCGGGGTGGCGGCGTTCAAGTCACTCACGCTGATCCGCACCCTGCGCGAACGGGGGGCGAGCGTCGTGCCGGTCGTCACTCGCGCGGGCCAGGAATTCGTTACGCCGCTCTCGGCCTCCGCGCTGGCCGCCGAAAAGGTCTATACCGATCTCTTCGACCTTACCGACGAGGCGGAGATGGGTCACATCGAGCTCAGCCGGGACGCCGACCTTGTCGTCGTCGCACCGGCCACCGCCGATCTGCTGGGCAAGATGGCCAACGGGCTGGCCGACGACCTCGCCTCGACGCTGCTCCTGGCCACCGACAAGCGCGTGCTGGTCGCCCCCGCGATGAACGTGCGGATGTGGGAACATCCGGCGGTGCAGCGCAACGTGGAGACACTGGCCGGGGACGGCGTGCTTTTCGCCGGTCCCGTCGAAGGCGCGATGGCCTGCGGCGAATTCGGCTACGGCCGGCTGGTGGAGCCGGACGAGATCGCCGATGCGATCGCCGGCGCGCTCGCGGACGGACCGCTCAAAGGCAAGCACGTGGTGGTCACCTCCGGCCCGACGCATGAGCCCATCGACCCGGTGCGCTACATCGCCAACCGGTCGTCCGGCGCGCAGGGCACGGCGATCGCCGAGGCTCTGGCCGCGCTGGGGGCCGCGGTGACCTTCGTGACCGGCCCGGCGGATGCCGCGCGCCCCCGGGGCGTCCACGTGATCGAGGTCGAGACCGCGCGCCAGATGCTCGAGGCCGTCGAGGGCGCCCTGCCCGCCGACGCGGCGATCTTCGCCGCCGCCGTCGCCGATTGGCGCGTCACGCAGGCCGCGGACAAGAAGATCAAGAAAGATGCGTCGGGCGTGATGCCCATGCTCGATTTCGCGGAGAACCCGGACATCCTGGCCCGCGTGAGCCAGATGAAAGAGGGACGTCCCGCGCTCGTCGTGGGCTTCGCCGCCGAGACGAACGACGTGGTCGACAACGCGACCGCGAAGCGCACGCGCAAGGGCTGCGACTGGATCGTGGCGAACGACGTGTCGCCGGAGACCGGCATCATGGGTGGCTCCGAGAACGCCATCGTCCTGATCTCGTCCGAGGGGGCCGAGGACTGGCCGCGCATGGGCAAGGTCGAGGTGGCACGCAAGCTTGCCGCCCGGATCGCGGAGGCGCTGGCATGAGCGTGACGGTGCGCGTGCTGCGCGAAGACTGGGCCGACCCGGCGATCGCCCTGCCCTCCTACGAAACCGGCGGCGCGGCCGGGGCCGACATCCGCGCGAACCTCGCCCCCGAGGACCGGGCGGCCGGGATCACGCTGGCCCCGATGGAGCGGCGGATCATCCCCACCGGCCTGCGCGTCGAGATCCCGGCGGGCTACGAGATGCAGATCCGGCCGCGCTCGGGCCTCGCGTTGAAGCACGGCCTGTCGCTGCCCAACACGCCGGGGACCATCGACAGCGATTATCGCGGGCCGCTGGGCGTGCTGCTGGTCAATTTCGGGGCGGATCCCTACACCATCGCGCATGGCGACCGGATCGCGCAGGCGATCATCGCGCCCGTGGTGCAGGCGGCCTTCGACGTCGTCGGATCGCTGGGCGACAGCGACCGGGGCGCAGGCGGCTTCGGCTCGACGGGGACGACATGATCTATGTCCTGATCGCGGTCGGGGCGATCTGGGGGCTCGGGGTGCTGTTCAAGGTCCCGACCTCGCGCCGCTGGGTGCTGATCGGTATCCTGCTGGCCGCCGTTCTGCTGGCCCACGCGGTCCTGCCCCCCACCCATCCGCTGCCGCGCCTGTTCGGCGGCACCTTCGCGGGATGGGCGACGCTCGTGGGCGTGCTGATCGCCATCGCGGGCTACGGCCGGGGCCTGCGGGCGCTGCGCGCCCGGGCCAGACCGGCCGAGGCGACCCCGTCGGGGCCCTTCAACGACACCGAGCTCGACCGCTACGCCCGCCACATCGTATTGCGCGAGATCGGCGGCACCGGCCAGAAGGCGCTGAAGGAGGCACGCGTGCTGGTCGTCGGTGCCGGGGGGCTGGGATCGCCCGCCCTGCTCTACCTCGCCGGGGCCGGGGTCGGCACCCTGGGGGTGATCGACGACGACGTGGTGGACAATTCCAACCTGCAACGCCAGGTGATCCATCCCGACGCGGCACTTGGCACGCCCAAGGTGTTCTCGGCCGAGGCCGCGATGAAGGCGCAGAACCCGTATGTCACCGTGCGCCCCTACAACCGGCGCCTGACCGAGGAGATCGCCGAGGAGCTGTTCGCCGACTACGACCTGATCCTCGAAGGATCGGACAATTTCGACACCCGCTACCTCGTGAACCGCGTCGCGGCCAAGTTGGGCAAACCTGTGATCGGCGCGGCACTGACGCAGTGGGAAGGGCAGATCTCGGTCTGGGACCCGGCGCGCGGCACGCCGTGCTACGCATGCGTGTTCCCGGAGGCCCCCGCCGAAGGGCTGGCCCCCTCCTGCGCCGAGGCGGGCGTGCTGTCGCCTCTGCCGGGTGTGGTGGGCTCGATGATGGCCGTCGAGGCGGTGAAAGCGATCACGCAGGCCGGCGAGGGGCTGCGCGGCCGGATGCTGATCTACGACGCGCTCTACGGCGACACGCGGCTGATAAAGCTCAAGCGGCGGGCGGATTGCCCGGTCTGCGGCACGCAGACGTGACATTCGCGCGGCGCGCTCTGGACGTTCGGCCGCGGCGCACATAGCTCTGGCGCAAAGGAGACGCGCCATGACCAACCCGCTTCTGTCCGACTGGGACACGCCCTTCAACCTGCCCCCGTTCGACGCCATCACCGATGACGATTTCGCCCCGGCGGTCGAGACCGCGCTGGAGGAGGCGCGCGCCAACGTCGCGGCGATCGCCGGCTCGGACGAGCCGCCCACCTTCGCCAACACGATCGAGGCGCTGGAACATGCCGATGCCACGCTGTCGAAGGTGCTGGGCGTCTTCTTCAACTTGGCGGGCTCGGACGCGAACGAGCGGCGCGAGGCGTTACAGCGGGACTTCTCGCCGATGCTCGCCGCCTATGCCTCGGACATCCTGCTGAACGCGGACCTGTTCGCGCGGATCGAGGCGCTGTGGCAGGAGCGCGAGACGCTCGACCTCGATGCCGAGCAGGCCCGGCTGCTGCACGTCACCCGCCGCCGCTTCGTGCGCGCGGGCGCGCTGCTCGAAGGGGCCGACCGGGACCGCTACCGCGCGGTGATGGAACGCCTGGCGGTGCTCGGCACCCAGTTCACCCAGAACCTGCTGGCCGATGAACGGTCGTGGTACATGGAGCTTTCCGAGGCCGACCTCGAGGGGCTGCCCGAAGACCTGGTCGACACGGCCCGCGCGGCGGGCGAGGACCGGGGCGTCGGCGGGCCGGTCGTGACCCTGTCGCGTTCGCTCATCACCCCGTTCCTCGCCGCCTCGCCCAGGCGCGCCCTGCGCAAGCGGGCCTACGAGGCCTACGTGTCGCGCGGCGCCAACGGCGGCGCGTCCGACAACCGGGCCATCGCGGCCGAGATCCTCAAGCTGCGCGAAGAGCGCGCAAGGCTGCTGGGCTACGAAAGCTTCGCGGCCTACAAGCTCGAACCCGAGATGGCCGGCACGCCCGAGGCGGTGGCCGAGCTGTTGACGCAGGTCTGGACACCCGCCCGTGACTCGGCCCTCGCCGATGCCGAGGCGCTTGAGGCCCTGCTGGTCGCCGACGGGCACCCCGCGCCGCTCGAGCCCTGGGACTGGCACTATTATTCCGAGAAACGCCGGCAGGCCGAATTCGCGCTCGATGAAGCGCAGGTGAAACCCTACTTCCAGCTCGACCGCATGATCGAGGCCGCGTTCGGCGTCGCCGGGCGGCTTTTCGGGCTGGAGTTCCGGCCGCTCGACGTGGCCGTGCCGCACCCTGATGTCAAAGCCTTCGAGGTCACGCGGGACGGCGAACACCTGGCGGTGTTCATGGGTGACTACTTCGCGCGCGGCTCGAAGCGCTCGGGCGCGTGGTGCTCGACCATGCGCAGCCAGTCGAAGGCCGCGGACCAGCGCCCGATCGTGGTGAACACCTGCAACTTCGCCAAGCCCGAGCCCGGCAAGCCCGCGCTTCTGAGTTACGACGACGCGCGCACGCTGTTTCACGAGTTCGGCCACGCGCTGCACCAGATCCTGTCGGACGTGCGCTATGAAAGCCTGTCGGGCACCTCGGTCGCACGCGACTTCGTCGAGCTGCCGAGCCAGTTGTTCGAACACTGGCTGGAGGTGCCGGAGGTGCTTTCGAAATACGCGACGCATGCGCGGACGGGCGAACCGATGCCCGACGACCTGCTCGACCGGGTGCTGGCCACCGCGAATTACGATGCCGGGTTCCGGACCGTGGAATATGTCGCCTCGGCGCTGGTCGACCTGGAGTTCCACCGCGGCGCCGCGCCCGCGGACCCGATGCAGAAACAGGCCGAGGTGCTCGAAGAGATCGGCATGCCGCGCGCCATCCGCATGCGCCACGCCACGCCGCATTTCGCGCACGTGTTCTCCGGCGACGGGTATTCCTCGGGCTACTACAGCTACATGTGGTCCGAAGTGATGGACGAGGACGCCTTCGAAGCGTTCCGCGAAACCGGCGACCCGTTCGACCCGGCGATGGCCGACAGGCTGGAGACGAACATCCTGTCGCGCGGCGGGACCGAGGAGGCGGACGTGCTCTACACCGCGTTCCGGGGCAAGATGCCGGAGGTCGAGGCGCTGCTGCGCGGGCGCGGGCTCGTCGCGGCCGAGTAGGAGGGTTTGCGCGGGGCGGACGGGCACACGGCCCGTTGGCCTCCGTCTCTCCCGCTCTCACCCATTTTTCACTTTTCCGGTTTTCCGGTTTTCCGGTTTTCCGGTTTTCCGGTTTTCCGGTTTTCCGGTGAAACCGGGAGTCCCGTTTCGCCTTATCGTCAACCCCGGAAAACCGGCGCCCCCTACCGCAGCACGCCGCGCCGGGTCATCGCGCGGGCGTAGAGCCACAGGAACAGGGCGACCAGGATGAGCGCCGCCGTGAAGGCCAGCGCGCCCTCGCCCATCGTGTCGACCAGCGCGGTTCCCATGCTGGAATAGGAATGCAGCGTGTTGCCCAGCAGCCCGATCAGCGACAGCACGAAGGCCAATTGCGCGAAGCCCGAACGCAGAAGCAGCAGGATCGACCCGATCACCGCACCCCACGCACCCAGCGCCCAGAACGCCTCGGCCCAGGGCGGGAAGGACGCGTACCACGCCCGCTGCTCCGGGGTCATCATGCCGAGGTAGCTCTCCTGCGCGAAATGGGCCATCACCCAGTCATAGGCCCCGCCCGCGTTCCACAGAAGCGACAGGCCGCCCACGACCCAAAGATGCCACGGTGTCTTCATCCCGTTTCCTCCCCGCGAAACCCTTGCGGCTGGACCCGCCCCGGTCAAGCATCCTAGGGTCGGGTCATGTCGATCGTCATTCTTACCGGGGCCGGGATTTCGGCCGAAAGCGGGCTGGGCACCTTTCGCGACAAGGACGGGCTCTGGAGCCGCTACGACCTGAACGACGTGGCCACGCCGGAGGGCTACGCGCGCAATCCGGAGATGGTCCAGGACTTCTACGACGCGCGGCGCGCCAATTGCCGGGGTGCCGCACCGAATGCGGCGCATCAGGCGCTGGGGCGCCTCACCGCGGCGCGCCCCGACACCCTTCTCGTCACCCAGAACGTCGATGACCTGCACGAACGTGGTGGCGCGCGTGGCGTGGTCCACATGCATGGGGAACTGTCGCGCGCGCTCTGTGCCGCCTGCGACCACCGTTGGGACGCGCCCGAGGCGATGGCGGTCAGCGACACCTGCCCCGCCTGCAACGCGACCGCGACCCGGCCCGACGTGGTCTGGTTCGGCGAAATGCCCTACCACATGGACCGGATCTACGATGCGCTGATCACGGCCGACCTCTTCGTGGCCATCGGCACCTCCGGCAGCGTCTACCCGGCCGCCGGCTTCGTGACCGAAGCGAAGCGGGCCGGGGCCGAAACGCTCGAGCTCAACTTGGAGCCGAGCGAGGCCTACGGGCTGTTCGACGCCGGCCGCTACGGGCCGGCGTCGCAGATCGTGCCGCTCTGGGTCGACGAGGTGATCGGGGCCTAGTCGCCGGGCTGGCGCTCCAGGTCGACCGGGACCTCGACCTCGATCTCGCCCGCCTTCTCGAAGACCAGCGTGAGCGTGAAGCTGTCACCCTGCGTCATGGGGTCGTTCAGCCCCATGAACATGACGTGATCGCCACCCCTTTGGAGCATGTGGATGGTTCCGGCAGCGACCGGGAACCCCTCTTCGACATGGGTCATCCGCATCACCCCCTCGTCGGTCTCAAGGTGGGTGTGCAGTTCGGTGCGCTTGGCGATGTCCGAACGGACATCGACCAGCCGGTCGTCTTCGTCCCCGTTGTTCTGGATGCCGAAGAAGGCAGCCCCGGCGATGGCGTTCATCCCGGCGGCGCGGGCGTAGGGATCGAGGATGGTGATCTCGCTCTCGGCCAGGGCAGGCAGGGCGAATGTGGCGGCGGCGAGGGCGCCGAGGATCGTGCGTTTCATGGTTGTGTCTCCTGGGTCTGATGGGTTCGGGATCAGACCGTGCGCGGAGGGCCCCGGGCGGATGGCTCCAGCTCGTCGCGCGACGCACGGGGCGCCGGGCCCGCGGGCTCGACGGTGCCGATCGCGCGGGGGGCAAAGACGGGCACGGGCGGCATGTCCGCGGCCTGGGCGAAGATCGAATGCGCCTCGGGGCACAGGTCCACCTCTTCGACAGGCTCCCCGTCCGCGCCCAGGGTGATCGTCTTGATCCCCATGCCGGTGCAGATGACGATCTGCTGCCCCATGCCCGCAGGCGCGCCCTTGGCACCGGCGAGCAGGACACCCGCGACGGCGACGATGAGCGACAGGGAGAGGGCCAGGACCGGTTTCATGGCGTCCCTTCTATCGCCGTGCCGGCGGTACCCGCAAGGCACGCCATGTCGCAGGGGCGCGACCTGCTTGGTCTTCCGGCCCCGGCCCCGTAAGGTAAGCGCATACCAACAGAGAGGATGATCATGGCCGGCCTGACCGAAGCCGAGGAAATTTCCGACATCGCGTTCGCCTACATGGGATCGAAGGCACTCTTCGCCGCGATCCGGTTCGACATATTCACCATCCTGGCCGACGGTCCTCGCACGGCCGACGCCATCGCCGAGGCCGCCGGGCTTCCGCCAGAGCGTTGCCGGACGCTCATGACCGCGCTGACGAGTCTCGGGCTCACCACCGCGGATGGCGACCTCTTCGCCAATTCACAGGCGGCGGAGGCGTTCCTGGTGAAGGGCGCCAAGTACGATTTCAGCGATTACCTGTCGCGCCAGGTTGGCCAGCAGATGTATCCGCTGATGGACCAGATCGAGCCCGCGCTGAAGGACGAGCTCGACGAGGATGCGACCGACAGCTACGACACCTGGTTCTCCGATGCCGAAGAAGCGCGGCTCTACTCGGAAAGCCAGCACGCCGGGTCGCTGGGTCCGGCCCGGGGCCTTGCCAAGCGCGTCGACCTGTCGGGAGCGCGCAAGCTCCTCGACGTGGGCGGCGGCACCGGCGCGATGGCGATCACTCTGTGCAAGGCCAACCCGGAGCTGACCGCGACGATCCTCGATTTCCCGAACGTGGCGAGCCTTGGCCGCGAATACGTCGAAGAGGCGGGGCTTTCGGCGCGCATCGCCTACCGTGAAGGCAACGCGCTGGAGGCCGAGTGGCCCACGGGACAGGACGTGATCCTCATGTCCTACCTCTTCTCGGGCGTGCCCGATCACACCCACGCGGACCTGATCGCGCGCGCCTATGACCACCTTGCCCCGGGCGGGCGGCTGCTGATTCACGACTTCGTGGTGGATGCGGACCACACCGGCCCGAAGAACACGGCGCTCTGGCAGCTGCAGCACACCGCCTTCACGCCGGAAGCGCGCTCGCTCGACGATGCGTGGCTTGCGGGGGCGCTGGAGCACGCCGGGTTCGAGAACGTGGATGTGGCCCCACTGATCCCCGGCATGACCAAGCTGGCGCAGGGCACGCGCCCCTGATCACGTCACCCCGCCCCGCGCACCGGGGCGGGCCCCAACGCGGGACACGCAGTCGGGCAAACGAAAACGGCCCCGCCGGAAGGCAGGGCCGTCTTTCACGATTGCGACGTGGATCAGGCCGAAGCCTGGGCCTTCGCGATCTCTTTTTTCACTTTGAGCGCTTTCGCCGACAGCTCGCTGTCCTTCGCCTTGGCGAGGAACTTGTCCAGACCACCACGGTGGTCGACGGTGCGCAGGGCCGAGGCCGAGATGCGCAGCTTGATCGGGCGACCGAGGGTTTCCGACACGAGCGACACGTCGTTCAGGTTCGGCAGAAACCGGCGCTTGGTCTTGTTGTTGGCGTGGCTGACGTTGTTGCCAACGGCCGGGCCTTTGCCAGTCAGTTCGCAGACGCGCGACATGGGTTCATCCTCATCTATTGGGCAGTTTCCGGGGGCGTCCTCGCCCATATATCCAGACTTGCCAGTCAATACAAACGGGCGCCGCCGCGGCAGCGCCCCGAATTCCGTCCGGGGCTATTAAGCCGCTTTCGCCACTCCGTCAAGTGAGTCGGCCCCATGAAAGCGGGGGTTTTCGCTTCACGCGGCGAGCGACCCGATGTGTGGCCACCATATCGCGGGGTCGGCGAAATCGACACCCTCGCGGGCGGCGAGCGTCGTGGTGACGATTTCGCCGCCCTCCTCGGCCGACAGGTCGAAGACCTGGGCCTTGAACGCGTCGATGGCCGCGGCCCGCTCGCTCCCGCCGATGCGCAGGAAATGCATCGGGCAGCCGGCGTAGTCGGCGGCATGGGTCATGGGCTCCAGCATGCGGCGAAACAGCATGGCCCGCGTGTCCGGCGCACCGGTGAGTTCGTCGAACTCCGGCAGCGGGCAGGTCCAGTCGGGCGAAGCGCCGACGACCGTCAGATCGGCCAGGTCGCTCACCATGCGCCCGGCCGCGAGCGCCACGTCACCGCCCAGGCCGAAACCGGACAACGACAGCGGCAGGTCACCGAAGCGGCTGCGCGCCCAGGTGCTGACGGTGGGAATGTCGAGAACGGTTTCACCGAGGATGGTCCAGATCAGGCGGGCGTAGTCGGCCTGGGCGGCCTCCCGCAAATCCCCGGCCCCGTCGCCGCGCGCGCCGTGGCGGGCAAGGTCGAGCGACACCGCGATCTTGCCTTCCTGGTTGAAGAGCCCGAGGAGCGGCGCGGTCTCTTCCCGCCGCTGCCCGAAGTCGGGAACGTGGATCACGATGCCCGTGGCCGCGTCGGGTGGCAGGGTCCAGATCAGGGGAATGTCGTCCAGGCGCGCCTCGTGGAACGGGCGAAGAAAATGAATGCTCGCAGTCATGTCACTGTCCTCTCGATTTCGTTCACAACGATTCTGCCTGCATTTTGTTCCCAAAACGTGAAGACCCACAGCATGTGGGAAAAAAGAAGGCGGCCCGCGGGGAGGACGCGGGCCGCCGGAACGTGGGTGGTTGCGGGCAGGGGTTACCGCACCACGCGCACGATCGCGCGGGTTTCACCGTCGATGATCACGGTGTCGCCGTTCACGTTGGCATAGGCGTACTGGTCGTAGTCCGGCACCGTGTGGAGGCGCACCTCCTGCGGCACGGTCACGCCGACCACCGGTTCACCCGAAAGGAAGATCGGCTCGACCGGGTTGGCCTCGACGTAGGTGACGACTTCATCGTCGATCTCGCCGATGGTGCCGCCGGCAGCCGTCCCGGCGATCCCGCCGACGACAGCGCCCACGGGGCCGCCCAGCGCAGCGCCGACCGCGGCACCGGCCGCACCGGTCGCCAGCGCGGCTTCTTCCGCGTCAGCGTTGGCGTCATACTCGACGACCTCGACGGTCTCGATCTCGGCCACGGGCTTTTCCTCGACCTGGAGGTAGGTCGAATAGGCCCAGCCGGTTTCACCTTCGAAGGTGACTTCGCACCAGCCGCCGCCTGCGACGCAACCGTTCAGGTCGACCATGCCCTCGGCGGGGATCACGTCGACGATCTTGTATTTCGGGCCGGGGCCCATGCGCAGGTTCAGGTCGGTGGTCGCCGAAGCGGTACCGTCCTGCGCCATCGCGGCGCCGGTCGTGAGGGTCAGGGCCGCAGCGGACCCGAGCAGAAGAGTCTTGTTAAGCATTTCTCTTTCTCCATCTTCTTTGTTGCGCGGGCCCTATCCGGCCCGCAGCATCTGGACGCACAACCGCTGCGCAGCCGGTCCGTTCCACCGCGATTGCGGACATCAGCGAAATTCTGCCCCTGCCCCGGCGCCACCGGCGGCGAATTGCCAAACCCCTGAAAAGGCGGATTTTTCCGGGAACATTCGCGCGCCCCTTGGCGTTCCGCGCGTCACGTCGTGCGACAGTCGGCCCCGCCCCCTTCGAAACCCGGCGCGCGACCGGCCACCTTGCACAGGCGCGCGCGATGGCATCTAACCGCGCCATGACAGACCGCACGACACCCGTCCGGGACCCGAGCCCCCGCGCCCTCGCCTACCCGGCGTTCCGCCTCTACTACATGGGCGCGGTCTGCGGCACCAACGGCGGGTGGGTGACGCGCATCCTGCTGGCCTGGCTCGCCTGGGACCTGACCAATTCGCCCTCTTTCGTCGGGCTGATCGCGGCCACCACGCTGCTGCCGGTCGCGCTGATCGGGCCGTTCTTCGGGGCGATCATCGACCGGATGAGCACGCGGGTCGCCTTCGCGCGGGTGACGCTCGCGCTTCTCGCCGTGCCGCTCCTCCTGTCCACGCTCCTGGCGCTCGACGTGCTCACGCCGGTGCCCCTGTTCCTCGTCGCACTGCTCTTCGGGGCGGTGATGTCCGCCTACCACCCGGTGCGCCAGTCTCTGGGCCCAAGGTTGGTCGAGCGGCCGGCGATCGGGTCGGTCGTCGCGCTCGCCGCGCTCAACTTCAACGTCGGCCGCCTGCTCGCCCCGGCGATCGGAGGGACGCTGATCGCGCAGGTCGGCACGCTGCCCACGTCGCTGCTGGGCATCGCGCTGGCCATACCCAACGTGCTCATCGCCCCGGCCCTGCGCCCGCGCGAAGGCGACCATAGCCGCCACGGCGCACTGCGCGACGACCTCAAGCAGGGGTTCACCGTCGTGTGGACGCGCTGGCCGATCCGCCGGTCGATCCTGCTCGCGGTGACCGCCATCGGGCTCAGCCGCGGGATCTCGGAAATCCTCGCGCTGATCGCGGACGGCCAGTTCGCGCGCGGGGCGTCGGGCCTCGGGCTCATGACCTCGGCGGTGGGCGGCGGCGCGTTGGTCGCGGCGATCTTCCAGGTCGTCGCGGGCAACCGGCTGGTGCGCAACCGGCCCCTGCGGCTGGCCGTGATCTGGATCGGCTTCATCGGCGCACTGGGGCTGGTCTACGCCCCGAGCTTCGAATGGGCGCTGCCGCCCGCCGCGATGGTCGGCTTCGCATCGACCTTCGTGGGCGTGTCGCTCCAGATCGGCGTGCAGGCGCGGCTCGAGGACGAGTACCGCGGGCGCGTCATGTCGATCTGGATGCTGGCGGGGACCGCGTCGACCTCGTTCCTCGCCTTCGCGATCTCGACGGTGACGGAATGGACCGGCGTCACCGCCGCCACCACGATCTTCGTCGCGATCTGCGCGGTGGCCACGATGGCGATCTGGCTCAAGCCGGTGCGCGACTGAGGCTCACTCGGCCGCCTCGTCGGCCAGGAACCCGCCCGACTGGCGCGCCCAGAGATCGGCATAGATCCCGCCCTGGGCCAGCAGCTCGGAATGGGTGCCGGTTTCCGCGATGCGGCCGTCGTCGAGCACGACGATCCGGTCCATGTGTGAAATCGTCGACAACCGGTGCGCGATGGCGATCACCGTCTTGTCGGCCATCACCTCGTAGAGCGTTTCCTGGATCGCCCCCTCGACCGCGCTGTCGAGCGCCGAGGTCGCCTCGTCCAGCACGAGGATCGGGGCGTCCTTGAGGATCGCGCGGGCGATGGCGATGCGCTGACGCTGGCCGCCCGACAGCTTCACGCCCCGTTCGCCCAGGTGCGCGGCATAGCCTTCGCGCCCGTCGGCATCTTCGAGGTCCGAGACGAAATCATGCGCCTCGGCCCGCTCGGCGGCGCGGATCACCGCCTCTTCGTCCGCGGCCGGGTCGCCGTACTGGATGTTGTCCCAGGCCGAGCGATTGAACATCGCGGTGTCCTGCGTGACCATGCCGATGGCACGGCGCAGGCTGTCCTGCGTGACGTGTGCGATGTCCTGGCCATCGATGGTGATACGCCCCGCCTCGGGGTCGTAGAGCCGCAGGAGGAGCGAGACGAGCGTCGATTTCCCCGCGCCGGACGGGCCGACGATGGCAAGCTTTTCGCCCGCGTGAACGGTCAGGTCGATCCCCTCGACCCCGCCCTTCATGCGGCCGTAGGCGAAATCCACGTTGTCGAAGCGGATCGCGCCCCCGTCGATCTCGAGCGGTGTCGCCCCCGGTGCGTCGCGCAGTTGGTGGTCCGGGGTCAGGGTGCGCATCCCGTCCTCGATCTCGCCGATGTCGCGGTAGAGGCTCATCAGCGCGAAGCTCACCCAGCCGGTCATCTGCGCGAGCCGGACCGAGACGGTCCCCGCCGCGACGATGTCCCCGGCGGTCGCGCTGCCCGCCTGCCATGCGACCGCGGCGCCGGTGACGAGAAGCACGGGCAGCGTGCCGGCCAGCGTCATCAGGACCAACCGGAAGGTGGCCGAGAGACGGCCGAAGTGGATCACGGTTTCGCGGAAATCCTTCACGGCGCCGAGGGCGGATTCGTCCTCGTGTCCCGCGTTCGCGAAGAGCTTCACGGTGCGGATGTTGGTGATCGTGTCGACCACAGTGCCGGTGACCACCGCCCGCGCCGCCGCGCGTTTCTTGGACCGCTGGCGCACCTTGGGCAGGAAATACCCGATCACCGCGGCATAGCCCGCGAACCACAGCAGGAAGAGCGGCGCGAGCCACAGGTCGATGGAGGCCACCAACGCGAAGGCCCCGAGCACGGAGGCCAGCGCGAAGGCCACGACGTTGATCGACTCGACCACGAGGTTGGTCATCGCGTTCGAGGTCTGCGCCTGCTTCTGGGCAAGCCGACCGGCGAAGTCGCTGTCGAAGAAATCGACCGACTGGCCCAGCATCCAGCGGTGCAGGCGCATGATGACCAGCGGTGCGATGGCGGGCGTGACGACGACCTGGGTCATCAGGTTCGACAACGCGAAGATCGCGGGGCGCAGCACCATGAAGAAACCCAGTGCGACCGCGAAGAGCACGAGGTTGTCGGTGGAGAAGAAGTTCTCGCGCCCGCTCGCCGTGACCCCGTCGATCACCCGCCCCAGCACCCAGGCGGTGCCGGTTTCCGAAAGGCCCGCCAGCACCGACACGACCGCCGCCACGATCAGAACCGGCCACGCGCCCTTGAGCGTCCAGCGCACGAAGGCGAGGAGCGTGCCCGGAGGGGGACCGTCCGCCGCGCGGAACGGGTCGATCAGGTTCGAGATGCGCATCCCCACCTAACTAGGCGCGCCCGGCACAAAGGCCAAGTCACCGCGCCGTGACCCGGGGACGTTCAGGCGCCGCGCAGGGCGTCCAGAACCTCGTCCGCGGCGGCGGTGGGCGAGATCGTTCCCGCCTCCACCTCTTCGCCGCGCCGGCGCACGAGATCGCGGATTGCGGGGTCTTCCTCGAGCCGGGCCAGGAGCCCGGCGCGCAGGTGGTCGTTGAACCAATGGCGGGCCTGTGCGGCGCGCCGCGCCTCCCAGTGGCCGGTTTCCTTGCGCCAGTCGGAGAGCGCGACCATCGCCTCCCACGCATCCTCGAGCCCGTCCTGCGTGACCGCCGAAACCGTCATCGCCTTGGGGTAGCCCTCCGGGTCCTGCGGGCGCTTGCGCAGGAGCTTCAGTGCGCCGGAATAATCGGCACAGGTGCGCGTGGCAGTCGCCTTCAGATCGCCGTCCGCCTTGTTCACGAGGATGATGTCGGCGATCTCCATGATTCCACGTTTCACGCCTTGAAGCTCGTCCCCGCCCGCCGGGGCGAGCAGAAGCAGGAACAAATCCGACATTTCGGCGACCATCGTCTCGGACTGGCCGACGCCCACCGTTTCGATCAGCACCACGTCGAACCCGGCCGCCTCGCAGATCGCCGCCGCCTCCCGCGTGCGGCGCGCGACGCCGCCGAGGTGGCTCTGGCTCGGGGAAGGACGGATGAAGGCGTCGGGGTGGCGCGAGAGCTGTTCCATCCGGGTCTTGTCACCCAGGATCGACCCGCCGGAGCGGGCCGAAGACGGATCCACCGCCAGCACGGCGACTCGCAGCCCGCGGTTCACCAGGAACATGCCGAAGGCCTCGATGAAAGTGGACTTGCCCACGCCCGGGGTGCCCGAGAGGCCGATGCGCATCGCGCCGCCGGCGCCGTCCTTCAAGGCTTCCAGAAGCGCGACGGCCTGCTCGCGGTGATCGGCCCGGCCGCTCTCGACCAGCGTGATCGCCCGGCTGAGCGCGCGCCGTTCGCCGGCCTTCACCCGTTTCGCAAGATCCTCGATGTCCATCGCGCCCTCCCGGTTTCGACCGTCTTGCAACGCATGCCGCATGATGTCCAGCAACGGGACAATTCATCATTGCCCAAGGGCCGCCAGATCGTGAGATTCGGAGTGTCAGATACATTTTCTTCAACTGATTCCCATGACGAGGTGTCGCTGATGTCGGTGCCCAGATTGCTCGCTCTCTCCCTCTTCCTCGCCGTCGCCGCGACGGGCGCGCGGGCCGAAGGCTTCTCCGTCGCCCTGCGCGGTTTCCCCGTCGGCACGCTCCATGTCGATGCCGAGATCGACGGCGGCCGGTTCGATTTCAAAAGCCAGTTCCAGACCACCGGGGTGGTCGGCATCCTCGCCCGGGTGCGCTTCCTCATGCGCTCCACGGGAACGGTGCGCGGCCACATGCCCGAGCCTGTCGCCTATGCCGAGCAGATGAACACGGGGGCGCGCGTCAGCGACGCCAACATCCGCTTCGCGCCAGGCGATCCCCGCTGGGATCCGAACACCGCGCTGGTCTACGCGTTCACACCGCGGCCGGTCGAGGCCGGATGTGCCCTGCGGGTGCGCATCTTCGACGGCGCGCGCACGACGGACGTGGTCGCGAGGGAAACGGCGCGCGCGGGCGGACGGGTCATCTGCCGCGGGGCCCTGATCCGGGTCGACGGCTTTTCCGCCGCGGCGATGGCCGACACCCGGCAGCACGCCTTCACCGCCACCTACGAGGCGCGGGGCGACCGGCTGGTGCTGGCGATGCTGGAGACCGAGACCGATTACGGCCCCGTCACGCTGACCCCCCGCTAGCCCGCTTGCCCGCACCGGCGCGAGCGCCGATAACGCGGGGCATGACACGGCTGCCCATCGACGACGCGATCCCAGACCTGCTCGACGCCATTTCAGCGGCGGGGCGCGCTGTCCTGATGGCGCCCCCGGGGGCGGGCAAGACCACGCGCGTCCCGCTCGCGATGCTCGACCGCGTGCCGGGCCGGATCGTGATGCTGGAGCCCCGCCGCCTCGCCGCGCGCGCCGCGGCCGAGCGGATGGCCGAGACCCTGGGCGAGCCGGTCGGTCAAACGGTCGGCTACCGCATCCGGGGCGAGGCGAAGGTGTCCAAGGGCACCCGGATCGAGGTCGTGACCGAGGGCATCCTGACACGAATGCTGCAATCCGACCCCGCGCTCGAGGGGATCGGGGCACTGATCTTCGACGAATTCCACGAACGCTCTCTCAACGCCGACCTGGGCCTCGCACTCGCCTGGGAAGCGCGCGGGGCGCTGCGCGACGACCTCGTCCTCGTGGTCATGTCCGCGACGCTGGATGCCGAGCCCGTCGCGGCCCTCATGGATGATGCGCCCGTGGTCCGCTCCGAGGGGCGCGCGTTCCCGGTGGAGACGATCTGGCTCGACCGGCCGCTGCCGAAAGAGACGCGCTTCGACCGGGCCGTCACCGACCTCGTCACCCGCGCGGTGGCCGAGGCCGAGGGCGGCGTGCTCGTCTTCCTGCCGGGCGAAGGCGAGATCCGCCGGGTGGCCGGCGCGCTCGACCTGCCAGCGGAGTGCCAGGTCCACATGCTCTTCGGCGCGATGGAGATGAAGGCCCAGCGCGCCGCGATCCGCCCCGCCACTTCGGGCCGCAAGGTGGTGCTGGCGACCGCGATCGCCGAAACCTCGCTCACGATCGAGGACGTGCGCGTGGTCGTGGACGCGGGCCGGGCCCGGCGGGCCCGGTTCGACCCGGGCTCGGGCATGTCGCGGCTCGTCACCGAACGGGAGTCGCGCGCGGAGGCCGAACAGCGGCGCGGCCGCGCGGGCCGCGTGGCGCCCGGCACCTGCTACCGGATGTGGACCAGGGGCGAAGAGGGCGCACTTCCCGCCTTCGCCCCGCCCGAGATCGAGGTCGCCGACCTCGCCCCCCTCGCGCTGGAGCTGGCGCTCTGGGGATCGGGGGATGGCGCCGACCTCGCCTTCCTGACGCCGCCGAATCCCGGCGTGCTCACCGAGGCACGGACGCTTCTGACCGAGCTCGGCGCGCTGGACGGGGGCCGGATCACCGATCACGGCAAGACGCTGGCCCGCCTGCCGCTGCATCCCCGTCTGGGTCACATGCTGACGCGCGCGGGGCGCGGGGCCGCCGATCTCGCCGCGCTGCTGGCCGAACGCGACCCGCTGCCGCGCGGCGCGTCCGTGGACCTCGCCCTGCGCCTCGCAGCCCTGCGCGACCCGACGCGCCACAACGCCAACCGCGGCACGGTGGAGCGCATCCGGGCGGAAGCCAAGCGCCTCGCCCGGCTGGCGAAGGACCGACCGCGCATGAGCCCGGCGGAAATGGCTTCGCTCGCCTATCCCGACCGGGTGGGCCTCAGACGCAAGGGCGACCAGCCGCGGTTCCTCCTGTCGGGCGGCAAGGGCGCGATGCTGGACGAGGGCGATCCGCTGGCCGGCGAGCGCCTGATCGTCGTGACCGACACCGACGGCAACCCGCGCGAAGCCCGTATCCGGCAGGCCATCGCGATGACCGAAGGCGAACTGCGCGCGGTCCACGGCGACGCGATCGGTTGGCACAAGGTCTGCGACTGGTCGAAACGCGACGGACGCGTGGTGGCGCGCGAACAGGAACGCTTCGGGGCACTGGTGCTCGATGACCGCGCCTGGAAGAACGCCGACCCCGAGCTCGTCGCGCGCGCCATGCTGGAGGGCGTGCGCCAGCTGGGCCTCACCCCCTCGCCCGCCGCGCAGCGTTTCCGCGCACGCGTCGCGCTCCTGCGCGACAGCGACCCGGACTTGCCGGACCTCTCGGACGAGGCGCTCATGGAAACGCTCGACGACTGGCTCCTGCCCCATCTCGCCGGCGTGCGCACGGCGGCGGAGTGGAAACGTTTCGACATCCTCGACGCGCTGCGCGCGATGCTCACCTGGGACCAGATGCAGCGCCTCGACCGGGCCGCGCCCGCGCATTTCACGACGCCGATGGAGCGCCGTATCCCGATCGACTACGGCGCCGAGGTGCCCGAGATCGAGGTGCGGCTGCAGGAGATGTTCGGCGTCACCGAACACCCCCGCGTGGGCCGCACGCCCCTGCGCGTCACGCTGCTCTCGCCCGCGGGCCGCCCGGTCCAGACCACCACCGACCTGCCGGCCTTCTGGGCGACGTCCTACGACGACGTGCGCAAGGACATGCGCGGGCGCTACCCCAAGCACCCCTGGCCGGACAACCCGGCCGAGGCCCAGCCCACCCTGCGCGCCAAGCGGCGCGGTGGCTGAGAGGCTGCCCCGGGGCCGCCAACACGCCCGGAGTCCTGTAAAATTTGATTTTTCGACCGTTCACCGGTATGTTGGTCGCCCAAAGAAAAAAACAAATACAGGCGGTTTCGTATGACGACCCTTTTTTCAAAGGCGTGGGACGAGGTGCTCAAGCCCCTCATCAAGCGCCCCAACAAGTTCCAGGTCGCGGCCCTGTGCTACCGCAAGACCGACGGCGGCAAGGAGGTGCTCCTGGTGACCTCGCGTGGCACGGGACGGTGGATCCTGCCCAAGGGCTGGCCCATGCAGGGCAAGACCGCGGCCGAGTCCGCGCGTGAGGAAGCCTGGGAAGAGGCCGGCGTCACAGCCAAGTCCGTGGGCGAGACCCCCCTGGGCTCCTTCGACTACATCAAGGATCGCGACGAGGGGCTCCCGACGCCCTGCGACACGCAGGTCTACCCGGTCGAGGTGGCCGACGTGACCGATGACTTTCCCGAGGCCGGCGAACGCGAACGGCGCTGGCTGCCGGTCGAAGAGGCCGCCCAGCTGGTCGAGGAAGAAGGTCTCAAGGACCTGCTGCGCCGGTTCTGAACGCCTGCGTTGCAATCGTGCGCCCCGTGCGCTAGGCGCTTCGCGATTGTGACGGACACGTAACAGGCAGGTAACAGCCGGGATGACCGAGAAAAGCGGTAACCAGTGGAAGACACTGGATCGGGACCTCGACCGGATCGGGCAACTCGAACGCGCCACGCAATATGTCTCGCGCCCCATGGTGGGCCTCGGGGTGTCGCTGGCCTTCATCGTGATCGCGGGGATCGGTGCGGCGCTGTTCTTCGGCTTCCAGCCGGGCAGCTTCGTGGTGATCGCGGCGGCCGGTTTCGGCGCCTACATGGCGCTCAACATCGGCGCCAACGACGTGGCCAACAACATGGGCCCGGCGGTGGGCGCCAACGCGCTGACGATGGGCGGGGCCATCCTGATCGCGGCGATCTGCGAAAGCGCGGGCGCGCTTCTCGCCGGCGGCGACGTGGTCTCGACGATCTCCAAGGGCATCATCGACCCCAACGCGGTCGCCGACCTGCGCGTCTTCGTCTGGGCGATGATGGCCGCGCTGATCTCCTCGGCGCTCTGGGTCAACCTCGCCACGTGGATCGGCGCGCCCGTATCCACCACCCACTCGGTCGTGGGTGGCGTCATGGGCGCCGGGATCGCCGCGGCCGGGTTCTCGGCCGTGGACTGGAATTCGATGAGCGCCATCGCGGCCAGCTGGGTGATCTCGCCGGTCCTGGGCGGCGTCATCGCGGCGAGCTTCCTGGCCTTCATCAAGGCCAACATCATCTACGTCGACGACAAGCTCGCCGCCGCGCGC
Organism: Maritimibacter harenae; assembly: GCF_009882975.1. Lineage (GTDB taxonomy): Bacteria > Pseudomonadota > Alphaproteobacteria > Rhodobacterales > Rhodobacteraceae > Maritimibacter > Maritimibacter harenae. The sequence goes on along the minus strand of NZ_WTUX01000010.1, from coordinate 195,945 downwards.
CGCTGGGTCCCGGTGCTGATCGGCATCATGGCCGGCGCCTTCGCCACCTATCTCGCCGTGAAGGGGCTCAAGAGGATCATCTCGGTCGACCTGATCACCGCCATCGCGATCGGTGTCGGCGTCGCCGTCATCGCGACGCTGCTGTCGCGCCCCTACATCCGGCGCAAGTCCGAGGGGATGGAGAACCGCAACAAGTCGCTCAAGGTCCTCTTCGGCCTGCCGCTGGTGATCTCGGCCGCGCTCCTCTCCTTCGCTCACGGCGCCAACGACGTGGCCAATGCGGTCGGCCCGCTCGCGGCAATCGTCCATGCCGAACAGGTGGGCGAATTCGCCGGCAAGGTGTCGATCCCGACCTGGGTGATGATCATCGGCGCCTTCGGCATCTCCTTCGGGCTCGTCTTCTTCGGCCCGAAACTGATCCGCATGGTCGGCAGCCAGATCACCAAGCTCAACCCGATGCGCGCCTATTGCGTGGCGCTGTCGGCCGCGATCACGGTGATCGTCGCCTCCTGGCTGGGGCTCCCGGTCTCCTCGACCCACATCGCCGTGGGCGGCGTCTTCGGTGTCGGCTTCTACCGCGAATACCACGCCGAGCGGCGCTACCGGCAGAACGCGCGCAACAACGGGGTCGCGCGCCGCCTCCCGCCAGAGGAACGGCGCCGTCGCAAGCTCGTGCGCCGGTCGCATTTCATGACGATCGTCGCGGCCTGGATCATCACGGTCCCCGCGGCCGCGCTCCTGTCGGGGGTCATCTTCGCGATCCTGAACGTGATCGCGACCTGATCCCCTTCATCGTTCCGTAAATACTTCGGAGAGGGGTTTGGGGGGAGGCCGGCCTCCCCCCAACGGGTCGCGGCAGCCCGCTGCCGCGAAATCAGCCCAGCAGTTCCTCGAGCACAAGCGCCATGACGCCCGCGCTGTCCACCATGTCGTCGATGCCGACCCATTCGTCGGGCTGGTGGGCCAGGTCGAGGATGCCGGGACCGTAGGCGATGCAGTTCTTGAGCTTGCCGATCCGGTCGATGTGCTTCTGATCGTAGGTGCCGGGGCTGACCACGTAGTCGGGCATGCGGCCCAGCACCGTCTCGATCGCCGCGGCGGTCGAGCGCACGACGGGCGCATCCTCGTCGGTCATCGAGGGGATCACCTCGAAGAGCTCGCGCACCTCGTATTCGAAGCTGGGCCGCGTGGCCTTCACCCGTTCGAGGAGCGCGCGCACCTCGGCCTTCACCTCGTCCACGGATTCCTCGATCAGGAAACGCCGGTCGATCACGATCCGGCAGCGGTCCGGGACGACCGGCGCCGGCAGGCCGGTGTAGCTCGGGTCCTGCTCGCGCTCGCCACCGTGGATCGAGTTGATGTTGAGGGTGGACTGGCGCGCGCCGTCGGGCACCACGGGCATCTCGGTGTGCTTGGAGGCCAGGAGCGGAAACAGCGACTCTTCCATCTCCGCCAGCACCGCCCCCATGTGGCGCACCGCGCTGTCGCCCAGGAACGGCATGGAGCCGTGGGCGATCCGCCCCTTCGTCTCGATCTCGGCCCACCACACCCCGCGATGGCCCAGGCAGATCCGGTCCTTGTTGAGCGGTTCGGGGATGATGACGTGCTGGACGCGGTCCGGGTCGAACCAGCCGCGCTCGGCCAGGTAGGCGACCCCGCCGTAGCCGCCGGTTTCCTCGTCTGCGGTGGCCGAGATCTCGATCGCGCCGTTGAACTCCGGATGCGCGGCGATGAAGGTCTCGGCAGCGATCACGCTGGCGGCGAGGCCCCCTTTCATGTCGCAGGCGCCCCGGCCATAGACGCGTCCGTCGGCGATCTCGCCCCCGAACGGGTCGCGCGTCCAGCCGTTGCCCACCTCGACCACATCGTGGTGGGAGTTGAAATGCACGCATTCGCCGGGTCGGCCGCCCTCGTAGCGCGCCACCATGTTCCAGCGCGGATGGGCGTCGCTGTCGCCCGGCGCCCCTTCGGCCCGCACGAGCTCCACCTGCCAGCCCCCGTCGCGCAGCCGGTCGCCCAGCATTTCGCAGATCTCGAGGTAATCGCGGCCCGGCGGGTTCAGCGTGGGGATGCGGATGAGATCCTGGCACAGGGCCGTCAGCGCATCGCGCTGCGCGGCCACGTCGTCGAGAAGAGGGGATTTCGTTTTGACCATATGGTCAGGCTATTTGGCTTTCGCGGCACGGGCAATCCGGTTCGCACCCCGCGCGGATTTTTCGTGCGCGGTTTCATTGCGTGGTGACGCCCTCTTCACATTCGCGCTAAGCTTCCCATATCGGATAATGTTACGTCTTTTAACTTTGAGGGTCCAATGGCCGGAAATCTCGACGCCCAGATCAAGGAAAGCCAGGCGCAGGTGCAGGAGGCGCAGACCAAGATCGCCGAGCTGACCGGCCGGATCGAGACCGCGCGCGAAAAGATGGCGACCGGGGCGGATATCTCCATCGACATCGAGAACGCGACGCTCGACGACGTGCACGCCCACACCCAGGTGATGAACGCCAACATCGCCGAGCTGATCATGGGGCTCGACGACGTGACCGCCGGTTTCTCCAAGGATTTCGACGAGATGCGCTCGAAGACCGGGTGGGAGACCTTCGTCGGCATCTTCTCCAAGCATCGCTCGGAAAGCCTGCGCCAGGAGCGCATGCGCACCGCGTCGATCGACGACAAGCTGCAGGACCTGATCTCGAAATCCGACACGATCGTGCAGCTCCTGCAAAGCCAGCTCGACATGCTCAACGACCAGAAGGCGCGGGTCGAGACGAACCTCACCGAAACGCTGGACGACCGCGAGGCCGTCGTGGGCGCGCTGGAAAAGCTCAAGGCCGACATCCAGGCGCTCGACCCGAAGATCATCGAACTCGAGAACAAGATCTCGATGGAACAGGACGCGGCCGCGCGCACGAAGCTGGAGTCGGAGCTCGCCGAGCTCAATGCGCGCTACAACGAGATGGTCCAGCAGGAGCAGGTGAACCTCGCCCGCTCCCAGACGCTCGAACGCTACATCGAGAAGGGCAAGACCTGGGTCGACAGCCTGCAGAACCAGGCCGCGACCCAGATGGTGCTGATCAACAAGCTCCAGACCGACACCAAGCAGCGCGTGGTGCTCTATGACGCGCTGTCGAAGTCGCTCAAGACGGCGCAGCAGCAGGACGTGGCCCACCGCATCAACGAGATCGGGGTCCAGACCGACAAGGAGGCGCAGGCCGCGATGGCCTCGATCGGGACCGCGACGAACCAGAAGATGGCCGACATGATGGAGGCGCACGAGGAACACATGGTCTTCGCCCGCGACGTGCTCGAAGCCAAGGCGAAGGCGGATGAACGCTTCGCGCGCCGCTTTGCCGAGATCGTCGAGAAACACGACAAGAACCTCTACGGGGCCTGAACGTGACCCGGCTGAGCCGCCCCCTGCGCTGGACCCTCGCGCTGGTCGTGACCGTCGCGGCCTCCGTCGCCCTGATGCTGGCCGCGCCCGCCCTGCCCTTCGATGGCACCGCCGGCGGCGCGATGCTGCGCGCGGGCCTGACCGGGGCGGTCTTCGTGGCGATGATGGCACTTCTGAAACTCGGCCGCCGCGAAAGCTCCGACACGCGAAATGACTGAGACCCAGACCCTTGCCGGCGATCACGCGGACCTGGAGGACACCCGGGTCATCCGCCGCTATTTCCGCAAGTTCGACGCGATCACCGGTCACCTTGCGCGGGTCGCGGCCCGGATGGAGACGGAAGGCAGCCTGAACCGCGACGAGGTGGCGATCATCGCGCGCTACGTCAGCGCGCTCGACTTCACCTTCCGCGCGCTCGCCAACAAGTACCACATGTCCGGGCGTGCCGAGGGCGCGGGACCCGGCGCGCTCACCTTCGACCGCGAGGATTCGGGCTTTCCGATCCATGCCGAGCTTCTCCAGATGGCCTCGGACGCGGCCCAGGCCACCAAGCATCTCAAGAACATGCCCTCCTCCGACCGGCTCAGGGACGAGATGGTCGAAGAGATCGTGGGCAAGCTCACCGTGCCCACGCGCCTGCAATACGCGATGAGCCAGCGGCTCTATTATGAAGAACTCGCGAAGGGCGACCTGTTCTGGCCGCAGAACGATCCCGACGCCAACTGGATGGGCAACCTTGCCGAGGGGCGCGATCCCCGGCGGCGGTACCTCGTTCACTGGGCGGTCTACGACAGCGGGCTGAACCTGCCGACGATCTACCTCATGGAGGTCGAGGACACCGGCCGCACCGCCCTGCCCAAGGACGAAACCCGCTGGCCCGCCGCACAGGCGCACCTGATGGCGCAGTCGATGGCCGGGCTGAAGCTGGTGACCATCGCGCGCGGGTTCGACCGCGATTTCGACGACCTTCACCCCAAGCGGCTTCGACGCATTCACGTGGGACCGATGTATTCCCACGCCTTCACCCGCCAGACCGGCCCGCTGCGCGACGTGCTGGCCGAGGCGCACGCGCCCGAGGGCGAGGACTGGGCGCTGGCCTGGACCGTCGAGGAGCTCGAGAGCGAGCGCGTGGAGATGGAGAAGTCCGGCTGGTTCGGACAGGTGGAGCGGGAGATCTTCGCGCTCGACCCGTTCTCGGGGCGCGGCGCCGACACCGGCGCCACCCGGATGAGCCGCGCGGTGATCCTGCCCGAACGCCCCTTCCAGGTGCTGGCCGAGAAGAACCCGCCGGGGTTTCGCGACGTGCGCAAGTTCGTCGTGAGCCCGGGGGGGCAGGTATTGAGCTATGCGTGAGGGGTTCGACGCGGGCTTCGCCCGCGCCGAACCGCCGGGAGGGCGCTGCCCTCCCGGACCCTCCCGAAGTATTTCCGGAACGATGAAGAGGACGCCCGATGTCTCTGCCTGCTGACCTGATGGAGCTCTCCGAGGAGGAGATCCGCGCGCATTACGACGCGGCGGCGGCGATGCTCGACGGGTTCGAGCACGCACCCCGGATCGGCGCGCCGCGCCCCGAGGCGCCGGTCGAGCGCTCGCCGGGGATCAGGCGCACGCGCCGGTTCCGCTCGACCACCCCGGGGCTGGTGACCCGGTCGACGGCCGCGCCCGACGGGGTGCACCTGGCACAGCGCGTGGAGGCCGTGGGCGGGGACGATCCGCTGGTGTCGCCCGTCGAGGCATCGGTCCTGTTTTCGCTGCGGCGCGCGATCGCCATCGCGCTGGCCGTGGGCGAGGGATACGCGCAGCAGACGGGGCTGGCCGAGCTCAAGAAGGCGAACCTGGCAGGCGCCCTGCCGCGCGAGCGGTCGGCGGCGTTCACCGAGCTGCTCGCCGCCGAGGCGCTGGTCGTTCTGGGGGTCTTCGCCAACGCGACCTCGTTCCTGCTGGCCTCGCAGGCGGGCGAGGTGTCGGTCGAGATCGGCCCGGTCGAGGAGGTGCTGACGGACAATGCGCTGCTCGGGCTTCACGGCGCGCTCTGGGAGCTCGACCAGGAGATCGGGTCGCATGCGGCGGACGAGGCGCGGCTGATCGCGACCGTCATCGCCTTCGCCGAGGCGCTGATGGAAAAGGTCGCCCTGCGCGCCCAGAGCGCGCCGCGGCTCGCCCCGTTCACCGGGGCCAGCTACCGGGTCGAGGCGGACGATCTCACCATCTCGGGCTTCCAGGCGGCGCGCCGCGCGCGGGGCACGACGCTCACCATGCAGTTCAAGAAACCGCACCAGGTGGTGGGCAACCACATCGCGAAATACCAGGCCATGAAGCTCGCCAAGATGCTCATGGCCTATGATTTCGAGCGCAAGCTCAACCCCTTCGCCGAACTGGGCGGTTTCATCTTCACCTTCATGGGCGACGGGATGCCGGGCACGGGCAAGACGACGCTCATCCAGATGATGGCGGGGCTCATCCACGGCTATTGCGAGGTGGCGGGCTATCCCTTCCGCTACCAGAACCTGTCGACCGAGAGCATCGACAGCTACCAGGGCAAATCGGCGCAGAACGCCAAGGCGTTCATCAACACCGTGATCGACCCGAACGTCATCGGCTTCGGCACGATCGACGACATCGACCAGCTCGCCGGCAAGCGCGGCGACCGGCAGTCCAGCGCCGGGCAGCTGGAGATCACCGCGGTGCTGATGGAGAGCTTCGCGGGGGCCAACACGGTGGTGCGCGGGAACTGCACCTTCGGCATGTTCTCGAACTACCCCGAGAACGTGGACGACGCGCTCCGGCAACGCGCGGGCGCGCGGTTCCTCGTGGACGGGCCGCGCACGCGGGAGGATTACATCGACATCCTCGCGCTTCTCATGGGCAAGAACCACGACATCCCGATGGGCGACCACGACCTCTACGCCGCGCAGGAGATCCGGAAGGCGGTGGCCGAGAGCTATGAGAGCCATGCGCGGCCGCAAGAGGACGGGCTGCTCGAAGTCTACGAGAGTGTCGCGCGCGACCTCGGCCGGCTCGACACCATCGCAAAGCTGGGCACCTACCTGAAGGCCATCCAGGAAGCCGATCCGCGCTTCACCGGCCGCGCGATCAAGAACATCACCGACGCCGTGAAGGTGCGTGCGATGGATTTCGAGCTTCCGGACGAATGGATGGAAGAGCCGGACCTGTTCCTGTTCAAGTCCTATGACGAGAAGAAGGGGATGATCGAGGAGTTGCGCCGGCCGATCACGATCGAGATGGTGATCCAGGAGATCAACCGCTACGCCGACAGCGAGTTCCGCTATGCCGACACGTCGGACGAGGCGGCAATCGAGAAGATGGTGCGCGACTTCGGGCTGACCGAAGAAGCGAAACGGCGCTTTGTCGCGTCGAAGGGGGACTGATGGTGGCGGATTGCGGATACCTGTTCGGGGCGACGGCGGCGCTGGCCGTGCTGGTCGCGGTGGCGGCGTGGATCGTGGGGCGGATCGTCGCTCGGATGAAGGAGGCGAACGCCTGGGTGATCCTGGGGGCGATCGTCGTGTCGCTCGCCGTGCTGCAGGTGGGCGCCAAGCTCGCCCTGGTGACGGTCTGGCTCTACGAACGCGCAGGGCTGGAGCCGGCGGCGGCCTGCGGCGGGCAGCTGGGCACCTTCGCCTTCGGCGGCACGCTGGTGATCATCGTGGCCTACGTGGGCGTGTTCTTCCTGAGCTTCCGGCGGTCGCGGACGGGGGTGTGATGCGGGGCGTGATCATCGGATCAGTGCGCAAACGGAGCCGGGGAGGGCCCGACCGCGGGTGGACGCGAAGCGCCCGCCCGTGGGGGCGGTCGCGCGCTGCCCGGCGTGCCGCCGGGCGCAGATCTTTGACCACAAACGTAGCGGTTTTTGTTGCAGCTTCGTTTCTGCCAGCCCCATCCCAAGCAGATGTATTGAAATGTGAGATAGTTGAGTTTGGGTCACTTTTGCCGAACGGAAGGACCGACGGCCGAGCAGAACTTGTAGAGTACACGCAAGAAGAGCCGATATTTGTCGACACGAAGACCGGCATCATAAGACACCGGTACTTTGGCACCGAAAGCTATCTTTTCCACAAAGTAATCTCCGACGGAACAGGCGGGTTTGGCTTCAGCGCACTCGCAACGGCTCATGATCTTTCTTCTGAGAGTAACACCGGAGGTACCGGGACCACCTATACTAACGTCATCACTTACCTCGGGCCCGGACCTATGCCTTTTGTGATTTGGGACGGCTTTGTAATGGCCTCTGGAGTATGCCGATGAAACGCCTCATCCAACGCGGCCTCATGTTCGGAAACCTGATCCGGGTGGACAGCCCGGCGCTGATCGAGCGCTACAACCGGGCGCTCAAGGCGCTCACGGGGCGCACGACCGGGCTCACGGATTTCCACATCGACATCTCGGGCTATTCCTACGAGGTGGGCGAGGAGTTGGGGGATCATCTCTACCTCAACCCGAACGGGGTGAACCGGCTGTTCATCATCCTGACCACCGAGCAGAAGACAGCACCTCTGCTCAACGCCAAGTTCTCGACCTCGCGCGGCATCCTCAAGCAGTTCATCGAGGAGAACAAGGCCAAGCTCTTCGCGCTCACCGCCCGGGACGCGGTGTCGGGCGAACTCGACAACTCGGTCTTCGACGCGTCCTCCCCCGCCCGGCTCTTCGACATCCGCACGATCACGGTGAACGCCGACACCACGCAGAGCCACGTGAAGAACGCGCGCGCGCTGGCCGACCGGATCGAGCGGTTCCGTACCGAAGACGACGCCTGGTTCGACGACGCGCTGATCGCAGAGATGATCGAGCTCGCCCGCACCACCGGGGACGTCACGCGCCAGCCCATCGACCTGGCACGCCCGACCTATACCCAGGACAATTTCTGGACCGCGCATTTCGGTGGGCTCTACGTGTTCCGCGACGTGGCGGAGCCGGGGGTGATCGCGGTCGGCGACAAGCACGCGCTCGGCGTGATGCCCATCGCCTCGACCTTGGATTTCGGGGACCGCAACGGGATCGCCGCCTTCCTCGAGGTGAACGCGCTCGTGGAGCCGATCATCAAGGCGCGCGGCGTCGACGGCGCGGCGATCCTGCGCCAGAAGATGGATTTCATCCTGATCGACGCGGCCACCAGCGCCGGGATCGAGATCGACGGGATGGACCCGCGCGCGCTGCACCGGCTGGCGCAGCGAATGGGGGCCGACCTGCCCGAGGAGTTTCTCAAGCTCAACCAGCTGGTGCGCTGGGCCCTGAACGGCGGCAAGTGGCCCCGGATCGCCAGCGATGACGCGAGCTATTTCTACACCCTGCGCGCGCGGCCCGATCACCCGGACCGCGACCTGATCAACATGCTGCTTTCCGAGCTCTCGCCGCTCGACATCCGCCAGCTCTTCATCTGCCACAAGCAGGCGTTCTACGACGCCTACGCGCGCTGGCCGGACGCCAAGAAGGAATACGTGGCCGAGTTCCTCCACCGCGACTACGCCGCCAACAAGGCCGGCGCGCGCGAGGCGCTCTTCGGCGGCGAAGAGCCCCGGGCCAGACCGGTGACCCCACCCCCCAAAGAGGATATAATCGACCTCGTGGGCCCGTGGGGCGCCGTCAGGAGGTAACACATGGCACTTCTAAGGCTCGTCGTCGTTCTGTTCCTGCTGTGCTCGGTGGTCTATCTGGCCGTGAGCTGGTACTCGCGCTCGGTCAGACGCGAGAAGCTGGAAAAGGAATGGGACGAGGATCATCCCGACGGCGGCGACAAGACGCAGCGCCAGACCTTCATCACGCAGGGGATGATCGACTACAACGACTCGATCCGGCCGAAGCTCCTGCTGCTCATCTACGTCGCGCCCGCGATCTTCGTGGGTGTCGTTCTCTACATCACCAACGCGAATTGAGGCCCCCATGCGCTATGTCCGCAACACGATCCTGACCATCTTCGTCGTCGCATTCGGGCTGCTGCTGCTCTACGTGCTGCCCCGTCACGACGTGGCCCGGATCACCGGGACCGAGATCATCCGGATGGATTTCTCGGCGCTGAACCGTCCGTTCTACGCGCAGTCCGACAGCGCCAGCACCGAGCTCGCCACCCGCGACGTGCGCCTGATCAACACGGTCAAGAAGCGCGAGGCGCTCCTGGGCCTGATCCGGCGCGACGCGGAGCGCGTCTTCGTCTACCGCAACGAGGACACGGGCTGGATCTGGCCGCCCTATTTCAAGTTCGATTCCTCTGACCTGCAGGCCGAGGCGCTGGCCAATGTCTCGGCCCCCGGCGAAGAGCAATGGGTGGTGATCACGCGCTACGGCTGGCGCAACCGGTTCTTCTCGATCTATCCCAACGCGGTGGCGATCAAGCCCGTGGCGGGGCCGGACGTGACCATCATCCCGTGGTTCAACATCTTCTTCTTCATCTTCCTGGCCGCCGCCGCGCTCTTCATCCGCACCATGTGGCGCCAGTTCCGCGAACGCACGCTGGACCCGGCGATGCAGGATGGGCGCGATGCCTGGGACAAGGTCGACGCCTACGCCGACGAACGCCGCGGCCGCCTGAGCCGCTGGTGGAAGAGCTGGACCGGGCGCTAAGCCCGGTGCCGAGCCGCCCCGCAGCCGACGCCCCGGGCACGGGGCCTTTCGTCTTGCTCCCCTCCCCGATCCAAGTTGACGTTACGTCAATTAGGTGATCCAAGTCTTCGTGACCGGGCCAGTGGCATGGTCTACTGTGTTGAAAAACACCAAAGTCCAAGAGGGAGACTCGATGAAACACCTTACCAAGACAGCCGCCGCGCTGGCGCTTCTGGCTGTGCCGGCCTTCGCCCAGCAGGACACGATCACGCTCGGCATGGTGCTGGAACCCCCGAACCTCGACCCGACCGGCGGCGCCGCCGCGGCGATCGACGAGGTGGTCTATGCCAACGTCTTCGAGGGCCTGACCCGCTTCGGCTCGGACGGCTCGATCCAGCCCGCGCTCGCCGAAAGCTGGGAGGTGAGCGAGGACGGCACCGTCTATACCTTCAAGCTGCACGAGGGCGTGACCTTCCACGACGGCTCGGAGATGAACGCCGACGACGTGGTCTTCACCCTGAACCGCGCGCGGGCCGAGGATTCGACCAACGCGCAGAAGGCGCTCTTCGCCGGGATCGACAGCGTCGAGGCGGTGGACCCGCTCACGGTGAAGATCACCCTGTCTGAGCCCAACGGCAACTTCCCGTTCAACATGGCCTGGGGCGACGCGGTGATCGTGGCCGAGGAAACCGTCGATCAGCTCGCCACCGACCCGATCGGCACGGGACCGTTCACCTTCAGCGAATGGGTGCAGGGCGATCACGTGACGCTGGTGCGCAACGAGAACTACTGGGGCGAGCCGGTGGCGCTGTCCACCGCCACCTTCAAGTTCATCTCCGACGGCAACGCCGCCTTCGCGGCGATGATGGCCGGCGACATCGACGCCTTCCCGAACTTCCCGGCGGTCGAGCTTCTGTCGCAGTTCGAGAACGACCCCCGCTTCGAGGTGATCGTGGGCTCGACCGAGGGTGAAACCATCCTCGCGATGAACAACCAGCAGCCGCCGCTCGATGACGTCCGGGTGCGCGAGGCGATCGCCCACGCGATCAACCGGCAGGACATCATCGACGGGGCCATGTTCGGATACGGCACGCCGATCGGCACGCATTTCGCGCCGCACAACCCGGACTACGTCGATCTCACGGACCTGTCGGACTACGATCCCGACGCCTCGCGCGCGCTGCTCGAGGAGGCCGGGGCCACCGACCTCACGCTGCGCCTGATGCTGCCGCCCCCGGGCTATGCCCGCAACGGCGGCGAGATCATCGCGGCCCAGCTGCGCGAGATCGGGATCGACATCGAGATCACCAACCTGGAATGGGCCCAGTGGCTCGAGCAGGTGTTCGGCGGCAAGGATTTCGATCTGACGATCGTGAGCCACACCGAGCCGGCCGACATCAACATCTACGCCCGTCCGGATTACTACTTCCAGTACGACAATCCGGACTTCCAGGCACTGATCGAGGAGCTGTCGGTCACCACGGACCCGGCCCGTCGCACCGAGCTGAACCAGGCCGCGCAGCGCATGATCGCCGAGGATTACGTGAACGCCTACCTGTTCCAGCTGGCCAAGGCAGGCGTGAAGAACGCCAACATCGAGGGGCTTTGGGAAAACGCCCCGACGCAGGCCAACGACCTGACGGACGTGCACTGGACCGAGTGATCGGACATACCTGAACGCGAGGGGCATCGGGGCCACCCGGTGCCCCTTTTTCATGGCCGCCCAGCGGTGCGCGGGCAGGCCCGCGCACAGGACTTGCGCCGCCCCGCGCGGGGCGGCGCCCGGGCGGGGGAGGCCAGCCTCCCCCGCACCCCCTCCGGCGTATTTGTCGAAAGATGAAAGGGACCGCTCAGGTGTTCGTGGGCACGTCCGCCAGGAAGGCTGCGAGCTCGGCCGGTTCGATCGGCTTGGGGAAGAGCCGGATGCCCGCCGCCGCGCAATTGTCGAGAAGCTCCGGCGATCGGTCGGCGGTGACGATGCAGGCCGGGACCGGGCCCAGCCGCGCGCGGATCGCGGCGATGGTGTCGGTGCCCAGCGCGCCGTCGTCGAGCTGGTAGTCCGCGATGATCGCGTCCGGGGTCACGCCGATCTCGTCGAGAAGCGCGTCGGCCTCGGCCGGCCCCTGCGCGGCCAGCACGCCGAGGTCCCATTTCTCGAGGATCGTGGTGAGCGCCCGCAGCACCTCGGCATCGTTTTCGATCAGCAGGACGAGCTCCGCCCCCTGCCCGCCGGGCCCCTGGAGCACACCCGCACGCCGCGCGGCGTCGGGCCGGGCGGCCGGGGCCGCGCGCGGCAGCGTGACCTTGAAGCCGGTCCCCTGCCCCGGTGCCGAGACGAGATCGAGATCGTGGTCGAGGAGCCGGCAGGCGCGCTCCACGATGGCGAGCCCCAACCCCATGCCGTCGGCCGCGCTGGCCGAGGCGTTGAGGCGGCGGAACTCGTCGAAGATGTCCTTCTGTTCGTTCGCGTCGATCCCCGGCCCGGTGTCCCAGACCTCGACCCTGAGGCGCGCGCCCTGCCGGCGCGCCCCGATCAGAACGCGGCCCTCCGGGGTATAGCGGATCGCGTTCGACAGGAGGTTCTGCAGGATGCGGCGCAGGTAGGTCGGGTCGCTCTCCACGATGGCGCGGGTGGGCACCGCGCGCAGGTCGAGCCCCTTCTGGCGGGCCATCGGGGTGAACTCCTCGACCAGCTGGTCGATCACCAGCTGCACCGGGATCGGCGCGATGTGGAGCGACGCCTTGCCGATGTCGAGCTTCGAGATGTCGAGAAGCACGTCGAGGATGTGCTCGACGCTTTCCAGCGCCCGGTTGACCTTGTCCACCACCGGAAGCTCGCCCGAGAGCGACGACAGGTAGAGTTTGGCCGCCGACAGCGGTTGCAGCAGGTCGTGGCTGGCCGCCGCCACGAAGCGGGACTTGGAGGCGTTGGCGCGCTCGGCCTCGGCCAGCGCGTCCTCGAGCGCCAGGGTGCGCTCGGCGACCCGCGCCTCGAGCCGCTCGTTGGCCTCCTTGATCGCGCGCACGGCGGTGCGTTCGGCGGTCACGTCGGTGACGCTCACGAGGAACCCCTGGTCGGGCATTTCCTGGGCATGGACCGCGAGGATCAGCATCGGACCCCGGGTGATCTCGAAGTTGAGCGGCGGGCGGCCGTCGGACCGGTCGACCCAGGCCTCCAGATCCTCGATCGTGGTGCCGTCGAGGAAGGTGACGTCGTCGCGGAAATGGTCGAGCAGGGTGGCGAAGCGCGTGCCGATACGCAGGAGCCGGGCGGGCACCGACAGGAGCGTGCCGACGCGCTGGTTCCAGCCGACGAGGCGGGCCTGGGCGTCGAAGATCGACACCCCCTGGTCGAGCTGTTCCAGGGTCGCGCGGATCACCCGGGACTGGTCGTCCAGCATCCGGTCGCGTTCCTGGCGTTCGAGCCGCATGATGTCGGTCACGTCGGTCTGCAGGATCACGGTGCCGCCGTCCGGGGTGCGGTGTTCGCTCACCTGCACCCAGCGGTTCCAGATCATGCGCACGTTGAAGATGACGTGGTCGTCCTCGTGCCGCTTCATCCGGCGTCGCGCCCAGTCGGCAGGCGTCTCGTCCTCCACCCGTTCGCGGTAGCGTGAGCGGCTGACGAGATCGACGTATTCGCGGAAGGTCAGCCCCGGCTGCACCCGGGCGCGGATGTCGGGCATGTGCAGGCCGAACCGCGAGTTGCACATGACCAGCCGCTCTTCGGGATCGAAAAGTGCAAAGCCCTCCTGCACCGTCTCGATCGCGTTGGCGAGGTTGGAACGCGCCTCCTCGGCCTCGCGATTGGCCTCGGCGAGCTTGGCGTTCGACATGTTGAGCAGGTCGAGCGTGTGTTCGAGGTCGCGGGTGCGCGCCTGCACCTCCTGCTCGAGCATCGCGGCGCGCTGGAACTGGGCATAGGCCGCGCCGTCGGTGTCCGTGTTGCGCTCCATCCGGCGCATCAACGCCTCGGTGATGCGAACGAGCTTCTCGGTCTGGCGCTCGGGCGGGTCGTTCGGGTCGAGCAGGTCGTGGATCACCGGTCGTCCTCCTCGGGCGGGTAGAAGGCCACGCCGGTCAGGGTCTGGTTGACATGCATGGAGTTGAATTGCTCGCCGTAGGTCGAAAAACCCACCACGTGGGCCGCGCTCATCAGGCGCGAGATCTCGCCCGACATCTGCTTCTGCTCTGCCTCCATGCGCCGCAGGATGCAGTCGCAGCCGAGGATGTTGGCGGGCGCGCCCTTCGCTGACAGCGAGGCCAGTTCCCCGCGCAGGTGATCGACCATGTTGCGGGGCTGGGCGAGCGACAGGACCAGACCTTCGTCGATGGCCGAGAAGAAGACCAGGTCGCCCGTGTCGGCCACGCGCTGGATCGCGCGCACGTGGTGCTGCTCGCCGATGCGCACGACGAGCGGGTGGGCCGCGAAGGTGAAGGTGGACAGCCCCTCGGGGTCCTTGCCCAGCACGCGGGCGTATTCGCGCGCGGCGGGTTCGGCGTTGATTTCCTGCACGATGCGCCGCTTCGGGTCGGCGCGGGTCACCACCATCCGGGTCTCGGTCGGCACGAGGTGGTCGGTCTTGAACACGCGCACCGGGCAGCGCGACCGGAACTGGGCCAGCACGGCGGCGTTGCGGTGGGCCTTGCCGTCGTGCAGCACGAAGGTTTCGCGAAACTCGGCCCCGTCGCCGGCCGAGCCGCCGAAAAGCGGCACGGGCCCCAGCCCCATCGCGAGGTCCGAGGTCAGCGCGTCCTCGCGCGTGGACAGCCCGTCGATCAGAACGAAGTTGAACTCGGCCGGCCAGTCCGGGTGTTCCTGCGCCATCTCGTGGCGGCGCTGGATCATCCGGTCGATGATCTGCTGGGCCGGGATGTCGTCGAGGTCCGCAATCAGGTGGAGGCGAGCGCGGAACAGATCGCGCGGGAAGCCGACCGCCACGATTTCGCCCTCGGTGTAGCCCTCGGGCGAGATCTCGCCCGCCGTGGAGCAGCCGATCACGCGGGTGCCCGCCCCGAAGCGGGCGGCGGCGGCGATGACCGTGTCGAAATCGGCCTGGGGAGAGACGAAGAGGACCACCAGTTCCATCTCGTCGGGGCCCAGCGCATCGAAGAGGCGTGGGACTGCGTCCGGGGCGTCGTGGCGCAGGTGGGCCACCCGCAGGACCGACCGGTCCTGCGCGCGTGTCATGGTGGCAGCGTCCAGCCCGCCCAAGCGGTCTCCTCCCAGGCTTGTCCCCGGCGAATGTTGCAGGTCAGCGCATGTCCTGCAAGACGCTGGCAAAGCTGGCCTGCTTGGCGATCAGGACGGCCTGCGTGCGGCTCTGCACGCCGAGCTTGCGCATGATCGCGGTGACATGGGCCTTCACCGTCGTCTCGGCGATCGACAGGTCGAAGGCGATCTGCTTGTTGAGTTTCCCGGCGCAGACCAGTTCGAGGATGCGTGCCTGCTGCGCGGTCAGGGTGGCAAGCCGTTCGGTCGCGTCCGCCGTGTCGCCGCCCTCCCCGTCATGTGGCACGTAGCCATCCGGAACGAAGGTGCCGCCCGCGCGGATCGTGTCGACCGCCGCGCGGAACACGTCGCGCGCGCTGTGCTTTGGAACGTAGCCCGCCGCGCCGGCCCGCAACGCGGCCCCGATCAGCCGGTCGTCTGTCATCGAGGACACCACCATCACCGGAACGCTCGCCGCCTTGGCGATGCGGATCAGGCCGTCGAGCCCTTCGACGTCCGGCAGGTTCAGGTCGAGCACCACGAGATCCGGGCCCGCCCCCGCCTCGAGCCGCGCAAGCGCGTCGGCCAGCCGCCCGGCCGTCTCGACCGTGTCGATGCTCGCGACGGCCTGAAGCGTCATCGCGAGCGCGTCGCAGAACAGCGGATGATCGTCGACGATGAGGGCAGAGGTCAGGTCCATTCCCACGTCCTTGTGCGGCCTCGGTGGGGCGAGTGTAGCAGGATGACGCGGAGGCGCCATATCCGCCATTGGTCGGACTGAACGAAGGTCGAATGGCGCAGGGACGGGCCCGGCCCTATCACCTTTCTCGATCTTGGGAGTCTGGGAGGGATCGCCATGCAACTGTCCGAAACCCGCGACATCGCCGCCGACCGCGCGACGGTCTGGGCCGCGCTTCTCGACCCCGAGGTGCTGAAGGCCTGCGTGCCGGGTTGCCAGGAGCTGACCGGATCCGTCGAAGACGGGTTCGACGCAGTGGTCGTGCAGAAGGTCGGCCCGGTGAAGGCCACCTTCAAGGGGCGCGTGGTGCTCTCCGACATCGATGCGCCCAACGCCCTCACGCTGACCGGCGAAGGCAAGGGCGGGGCCGCGGGCTTCGCCAAGGGCGGCGCGCGCGTCACCCTGTCGGATAGTCCCGAGGGCACGCGGCTGTCCTACGAGGTCGAGGCGAAAGTGGGCGGCAAGCTCGCCCAGCTGGGAAGCCGGATCGTCGACGGGTTCGCCAAGAAGATGACCGACGCCTTCTTCACCACCTTCCAAGACACCGTCGCGCCGCCCCGGTTGGAAGAGGCCGAAACCGAGGGCGAGGCCCCGGAGAGCGAAGAAAAAAAGGGCTGGATCAAGCGGACTTTTTCGCGCGGTCAAGCGTAGCGCTCGCGGGCTGCGCAATCCCCCTTTTCCATTCCGGGCGCGCACCGTAGGCTCCCCCACATGTTGCGCTTCGCTTTCACCCGCGCCCTGTCACTGGCGCTTTCGCTCCTCGTCGCTTCGGTGGTGATCTTCGCGGTGATCGAGGTGATCCCCGGCGACCCGGCCGCCTACATGCTGGGCCTGAACGCGAGCCCCGAAGCGGTGGCCGCCCTGCGCGAACAGCTGGGCTTGGACGGCAACGTGGCGATGCGCTACCTCGACTGGATGGGCGGGATGCTGACCGGCGATTTCGGCACGTCCTACACCTACAAGGTGCCGGTGGCGGAGCTGGTGAACCAGCGGCTTGCCGTGTCGGTGCCGCTGGCGCTCTACGCGCTCGTCCTGTCCACCCTGATCGCGCTGCCCATCGGCATCATCGCCGCCTCCGCACGCGGGTCGGCTGCGGATTACGGGATCATGGGGGCCACGCAGCTGGGCATCGCCGTGCCGAACTTCTGGTTCGCCATGCTGCTCGTGCTGATCTTCGCGGTGACGCTGCGCTGGTTCTCGGCCGGCGGTTTTCCGGGCTGGGACGCGGGCTTCTGGGTCGCGATGAAGGCGCTCACGCTGCCCGCCGTGGCCCTGGCGCTCCCGCAGGCCTCGATCCTCGCGCGCGTCATGCGCTCGGCGCTGATCGAGACACTGGGGCAGGACTACATCCGCACCGCCCGCGCCAAGGGGCTGTCGCGGCGCGAGGCGACGACACGCCATGCGCTCCGCAACGCGCTCATCCCGGTGCTGACCATCATCGGGCTCCAGTTCTCCTTCCTGCTCGCGGGGGCCATCATCATCGAGAACGTGTTCTACCTGCCCGGCCTCGGACGCCTGATCTTCCAGGGCATCACGCAACGCGACCTGATCGTGGTCGAAAGCCTCGTCATGCTGCTCGTCTTCGCGGTGATCCTCGTGACCTTCCTGGTCGACATCGCCTATGCCGCCGCCGATCCCCGGTTGAGGACGAAGCGATGAAGTGGCCCGTCTCGCTCGTCGCCGGCGCGGTGCTGTCGGTCCTCTTCGTGGTGGTCGCGCTCCTGTCCTTCGTCTGGACGCCGCACGACGTGGCGACGCTGGCCATCGCGGACAAGCTGCAACCCCCGTCGCCCACCTACTGGCTCGGCACCGATCATTTCGGGCGCGACACGCTGTCGATGCTCATGGTCGGCGCGCGCACCTCGATCGCGGTGGCCATCGTCGCGGTGGGGATCGGCATCGTCGTGGGCGTGCCGCTGGGCCTTGCCGCCGCCGCCAACCGCGGCAGCCTGATCGACGAGATCATCATGCGCGGCAACGACCTCGTCTTCGCCTTCCCCTCGCTCGTCATCGCGATCCTGATCACGGCCGTCTTCGGGCCCTCGGCGGTGAACGCGATCCTGGCCATCGGCATCTTCAACATCCCCGTCTTCGCGCGCGTGACGCGCGGCGGCGCGCTGTCGATCTGGACGCTCGACTACATCCTCGCGGCGCGGGTCGCCGGCAAGGGCAAGCTGCGCATCAGCGTCGAGCACATCCTGCCCAACATCCTCAACCTCCTGATCGTGCAGGGCACCATCCAGTTCTCGCTCGGCATCCTCGCGGAAGCGGCCCTGTCCTACATCGGGCTCGGGGCCCAGCCGCCCACGCCCAGCTGGGGCCGGATGCTCGCCGAGGCGCAGACCATGATCTACACCGCGCCGCGCCTTGCCATGTGGCCGGGGCTGGCGATCGTCGCGATGGTGCTGGGCCTCAACCTGATGGGTGACGGGCTGCGCGACCTGCTCGACCCCCGGGTGCGGAGGGAACGCGCATGATCCGCTGCGAAAAGCTCTCCGTCACCATCGGCGACGACGCGATCCTGCACGAGGTATCGGTCGACATCGCCCCGGGCAAGGTCACCGGGCTTGTGGGCGAAAGCGGGTCGGGCAAGTCGATGACGGCGCTCGCGATCATGGGCCTCCTGCCGCGCGGCGGAACGGCGACGGGCCGCGTGATGCTGGGCGACGAAGACCTTCTGACCATCCCGGAAAAGCGGCTATGCGACATTCGCGGCAACCGCATCGGCATGATCTTCCAGGAGCCGATGACGGCCCTGAACCCGGTCAAGACGATCGGTGACCAGGTGGCCGAAACGCTTTTCGTGCATGGCAAGGCCACGCGCGCCGATGCCCGCCGGATCGCGGCGGAAAAACTGGAGCGCGTGGGCCTGCCGCCCGAGCGCTTCCCGCTCTCGCGTTTCCCGCACGAGCTCTCCGGCGGCCAGCGTCAGCGCGTCGCCATCGCGATGGCCATCGCCCTGTCGCCCGAGCTTCTGATCGCGGACGAACCCACGACCGCGCTCGACGTGACCACGCAGGCCCAGATCCTCGACCTGCTCAAACGCCTGGTGGCCGAAGAGGGCATGTCGCTCCTCCTCATAACCCACGACCTCGCCGTGGTGGCCGGCATGGCGGATCATGTCGCGGTGATGAAGGACGGCGAGATCGTCGAGGCGGGCGCGACCGAGCCCCTGTTTCGCCGGATGGAGCATCCATATACCAAGCGGCTCTTCGCGGCCTCTTCGCATGCCCCCGAGCGCACGCCCCTGCCGGGCGGCGAACCGATCCTGACCGCCCGGAACGTGGTGCGCAGCTACCCGGGCGAACGGCGCGGGCTCTTCGGCCGCGCCGATCCGGTTCGTGCCGTCGACGGGGTCAGCTTCACCCTGGCACGCGGCGAAAGCCTCGGCCTGGTCGGCGAAAGCGGCTGCGGAAAATCCACGCTGACGCGCGCGCTCCTCGGCCTCGACGCGGTGCAGGCGGGCGAGATCACGGCCTTCGGCAACCGCGTGAGCCCGGACATCCCCAACGCCATGCGCGCCGGCATCCAGGTCGTGTTCCAGGACCCCTACGGCAGCTTCAACCCGCGCTGGCGTGTCGAACGGCTGGTGGCCGAACCCTTCCACCTGATGGCGGATCCCCCCACCGACCGGCGCGCGCGCGTGGCCGAGGTGCTCAAGGACGTGGGCATCGACCCGGCCGGGATGGACCGCTACATCCACGAGTTCTCCGGCGGTCAGCGCCAGCGCATCGCCATCGCCCGCGCGCTGATCACGAAGCCGGACCTCATCGTGCTGGACGAGGCGGTCTCGGCCCTCGACGTGTCGATCCGCGCCCAGATCCTCGACCTGATCGCGAAGCTCCAGGCCGAACACGGTCTGAGCTACATCTTCATCTCCCACGACCTGTCCGTCGTGCGCGCGGTGACGGACCGGGTGATGGTGATGCAGGCCGGCCGGATCGTGGAGACGGGCGAGACACAGGCCGTCTTCGATGCGCCCGAACACCCCTACACGCGGCAATTGCTCGCCGCGACCCCGACGATTCCCGAAGATTGGCAGGAGACGCATGATGCATGAGCATCTCTGGTACGACGCGACACAGGTACACATCGGCGGCGAATGGCGCGCGCCCGCGGGCGGCGGCCAGCTCGACCTCGAGGACCCCTCGACGGGCGAGGTGATCGGCACCATCGCACGCGGCACGCCCGAGGACATCGACGCGGCCGTCAGCGCGGCCCAGGGCGCGCTAGACGGTGATTGGGGGCGCATGAGCGCCACCGAGCGGGGCCGGATCCTGGCCGAGATCGGGCGGCTCGTGGAACGCAAACTCGACGACCTGGCCATCATCGAGGCGACGGACGTGGGCAAACCGCTCACCCAGGCGCGCAACGACGCCGTGGCGCTCGCCCGCTACATGGAATTCTACGCCGGTGCCGCCGACAAGGTGCATGGCGAGACGATCCCCTACCTCGACGGCTACACGGTCTACACGCTACGCGAACCGCACGGGGTCACCGGGCACATCATCCCGTGGAACTACCCGATGCAGATCATCGGCCGCTCGGTGGGCGCCGCCCTCGCGATGGGCAATGCCTGCGTCCTGAAACCGGCCGAGGAAGCCTGCCTCACGGCCCTGGCCTTCGTGGCGCTGGCCGAAGAGGCAGGGCTGCCGCCGGGTGCACTCAACGTGGTGCCCGGCCTGGGCGAAGAGGCCGGCGCGGCCCTGACCGCCCATCCCGGCATCCACCATATCAGCTTCACCGGCTCCGTCGGCGTGGGCTCGCTCGTGCAGGCGGCCGCGGCGCGCAACGTGGTGCCCGTGACGCTCGAGCTCGGCGGCAAATCACCCCAGATCGTCTTCGAGGACGCCGACCTCGACGCGGCCCTGCCCTTCCTCGTGGGCGCCTGCATCCAGAACGCGGGCCAGACCTGCTCGGCCTCCTCGCGCGTGCTGATCCAGCGCCCGATCTACGAGGAACTGGTGGAGCGCATGGGCGCGCGCTACGACGCGATGATCTCGGCCCCGGCCCGGATGGACTCGAACCTCGGCCCGCTCATCTCGGCGCGCCAGAAGGAAATCGTGACGGCCTACCTCGACCAGGGCCAAGACCTGCGCGTGGCCGGGATGGGATCGGTCGCCGAAGGCGCGCCGGAAGGCGGCCATTACGTGCCCGCCACGCTCTTCGCCGACGTCTCCCCCGACCACCCGCTCGCGCAGGAGGAAATCTTCGGCCCGGTCCAGGTCGCCATCCCCTTCGACACCGAGGAAGACGCCATCCGCATCGCCAACGGCACCGACTACGGCCTCGTGGCCTCCGTCTGGACCGAGAACGGCGCGCGCCAGATGCGGCTCGCCAAGGCGATCAAGGCCGGCCAGGTCTTCATCAACAACTACGGCGCGGGCGGCGGCGCGGAACTGCCCTTCGGCGGGATCGGCAAATCCGGCCACGGCCGCGAGAAGGGCTTCGAGGCGCTCTATGGCTTCTCGACCCTGAAGACCGTTGCGGCCAAACACGGCTGACGTCCCGCCCGCCCTTCATCGTTCCGGAAATACTTCGGGAGGGTCCGGGAGGGCAGCGCCCTCCCGGCGGGTCGCCCGCGCCAGCGGGCGACACACGCGATCGCCGGCTTGGGGCTTGCCCTTCGCCGGTCCTCGGCGCAGGCTGCGCCAAAACGGGAGGTGCCGATGCGGCTTGAAGGAAAAACGGCGATCGTCACGGGCGGTGGCTCCGGCTTCGGAGCCGGGATCGTACGGAAATTCGCGACCGAGGGCGCGCGCGTCTGCGTCGCCGACATCAACGAGGACGCGGCCCGGGCCGTGGCCGAGGAGGTCGCGGGCGTGGCCCTGCAAGTCGACGTATCCGACGCGGCATCGGTCGCGACCTTCGCCGAAACCGCCCGCGCACGGATGGGCCCGATCGACATCATCGTGAACAACGCCGGTATCACCCACCTGCCCAAGCCGATGGAAGAGGTCGACGAGGACGAGTTCGACCGCGTCTTCGCGGTCAATGCCAAGTCCGTCTACCTCATGGCCCGCGCCTTCGTGCCGGGGATGAAGACCGCGGGCACCGGCGCGATCCTGAACGTGGCCTCGACGGCCGGGGTGAGCCCGCGCCCCAATCTCAACTGGTACAACGCCTCGAAGGGCTGGATGATCACCGCGACCAAGACGATGGCCGTGGAGCTCGCCCCGTTCGGCATCCGCGTGAACGCGCTCGCCCCCGTGGCCGGGGAAACCCCGCTCCTGTCGTCCTTCATGGGCGAGGACACCCCCGAGATGCGCACGAAGTTCCTCTCCACGATCCCGCTGGGCCGCTTCTCCACGCCGGAGGACCTGGGCAACGCCGCCTGTTTCCTGTGCTCGGAAGAGGCCTCGATGATCACCGGGGTCGCGATGGAGGTCGACGGCGGCCGCTGCATCTGAGCGCGGCGCAGCCGGGGGTTTCACCCCCCCGGACCCCCGTGACGTATTTTCGGAAAGATGAAAGGGACCCCATGCGCCCCGGAACCAAGAACCTGATCACCGATGTCGCCGGGCTGGCCGTGGGCAACGCCGCGGACCCGGGCGTGAAGTCCGGGGCGACGGTGCTGCTGGGCGAGGCGCCCTTCGTCGCCGGCGTCCATGTCATGGGCGGGGCGCCGGGCACGCGGGAGACCGACCTCCTGGCCCCCGACAAGACGGTGCAGGAGGTGGACGCGCTGGTGCTTTCGGGAGGCTCGGCCTTCGGGCTCGATGCGGCCTCGGGCGTGGCGGACGCGCTGCGCGCGCAGGGGCGCGGCTTCGCCGTGGGGCCTGTGAACGTGCCCATCGTGCCCGGGGCGATCCTGTTCGATCTCGTGAACGGCGGTGACAAGGACTGGGCCGAGCCCCCCTACAAGGCGCTCGGGCGGGAGGCCTTGGCCTCGGCCGGGGCGGATTTCGAGCTGGGCAGCGTCGGCGCGGGGACCGGTGCGCTGACCGGCGACCTCAAGGGCGGGCTGGGGTCGGCCTCGCTGGTGTTCGAAAGCGGTATCACGGTCGGGGCGCTCGTCGCCGTGAACCCCGTGGGCGGCGTCACCGGGCCCGAGGGCCAGTTCTGGGCCAACCCCTGGGAATTCGACGGCGAGTTCGGCGGGCGCGGCCCGGTCGCAGGCTTCGATCCCGGCGCGACGCCCGTGACCAAGCTCACCCAGGGTGCGGCCACGACCATCGCCATCGTCGCGACCGATGCCGCGCTCACGCAGGCGCAGGCCACGCGCATGGCGACCGCCGCCCACGACGGCATGGCGCGCGCGATCCATCCGAGCCACACGCCGCTCGACGGGGACCTGGTGTTCGCGGCCGCTACCGGGGGGCGCGCGCTCGAGACCCCGGAGGTCGAGCTGATGCTGCTGGGTCATGCCGCCGCCACCTGCCTTGCCCGGGCCATCGCGCGGGGGGTCTACCACGCCACCCCCGCCCAAGGGGACCTGCTGCCCACCTGGCGGGAGCGGTTCGCCGGGCATTGACCGGGCCCGGGTCAGGGTCGAGACTGCACCCATCGTCCAAGATCAATTTCCGGAGGACCCCATGTTTCGCATCACCAGCCTGACCGCCGCGCTCGCCCTCGCCACCGCCCCCGTGTTCGCCGACGAGGTGACCGACACCCTGTCCTCGGCGCTCGCGGCCTACGAGGACGGCGACCTGCAATACGCGATCGAGGAGCTGGATTACGCCAAGTCGCTGATCAACGCGATGAAGACCCAGGCGCTCGAGGATTACCTGCCCGAACCGCCGGAGGGCTGGACCCTGTCGGTCGACAGCGACATGGGCGCGGGCATGGCCTTCATGGGCGGCGGCGTCGGCATCGAGGGTGAATATTCCAACGGCTCCGACCGGTTCACGATCAGCATCATGGTGGACAACCCGATGGTGTCGGCCTTCGGCGGCATGCTGGCCAATGCCGCGATGCTGGGCATGAAGGTCGAGCGCATCGGGCGTCAGAAGTTCATCGTGGACGACGGCGAGATCACCGGGCTCATCGACAACCGCATCCTGGTGCAGGCGGACGGCGCCGCGCCGGAGGTGATCCTGCCGCTTCTGGAGACGATGGACTTCGAAGCGCTGGCGGATTTCCGGGGCTAGGAACCCGCGCGCAGAGGTTTGCGTTTCGCCGAAAAACGCTATAAGCGAATATTAACTTAACATGTTAATCAATGGAGGGCGCATGCCACGCGATACCACCGACCTTGCCGGGATGCTGAAGGATCCCTCGCTGCTCGTGACCAAGGCTTACGTCGCGGGCGACTGGATCGACGCCGATGACGGGGCCACCTTCGAGGTGACGAATCCCTCGCGCGGCGACGTGATCTGCACCGTGCCGGACCTGGGCCGCGCCGAGACCGCGCGTGCCATCGCGGCGGCCGAGGCTGCCCAGAAGGACTGGCAGGCGCGCACCGCGAAGGAGCGCGCGACGATCCTGCGCCGGTGGTTCGACCTGATGATGAAGAACCAGGACGATCTCGGCACGATCCTGTCGGCCGAGATGGGCAAGGCCCTGACCGAGGCGAAGGGCGAAATCGCCTACGGCGCCTCGTTCATCGAGTGGTTCGCCGAAGAGGGCAAGCGCGTCTACGGCGAGACGATCCCGGGCCACCAGCCCGACAAGCGCCTCATGGTGATCCGCCAGCCGGTGGGCGTGGTGGGCGCCATCACGCCGTGGAACTTCCCCAACGCGATGATCACCCGCAAGTGCGGCCCGGCGCTCGCCGCCGGCTGCGGCTTCGTGTCGAAACCGGCAGGCGAGACGCCGCTGTCCGCCCTGGCGATCGCCGTGCTGGCGGAGCGCGCGGGGCTTCCGGCCGGGATTTTCAACGTCGTGACCTCTTCGGCCTCGGCCGATATCGGCAAGGAATTCTGCGAGAACCCGGCCGTGCGCAAGCTCACCTTCACGGGCTCGACCGAGGTGGGGCGTATCCTTCTGAACCAGGCGTCCGCGCAGGTGATGAAATGCTCGATGGAGCTCGGCGGCAACGCGCCCTTCATCGTCTTCGACGATGCCGACCTCGATGCCGCCGTGCAGGGCGCGATCGCCTGCAAGTTCCGCAACAACGGCCAGACCTGCGTCTGCGCCAACCGGATCTACGTCCAGGACGGCATCTACGACGCCTTCGCCGAGAAATTCGCCAAGGCCGTGTCCGAGCTCAACGTGGGTGACGGGCTGGACGAGAGCACGGACCTGGGCCCGCTCATCACCGAGAAGGCGATGAAGAAGGTCGAGGAGCACCAGGAGGACGCGACCCGGAAGGGGGGCGAGGTGATCCTGGGCGGCAAGCCGCATGACCTGGTCGGGCTCTACTATGAACCCACGGTGATCAAGAACGCGACGCAGGACATGGCCTGCGCCACCGAGGAGACCTTCGGCCCCTTCGCGCCCCTGTTCCGCTTCACCGACGAAGAAGACGTGATCGCCAAGGCGAACGACACGATCTTCGGGTTGGCGAGCTACTTCTACGCCCGTGACCTGAGCCGGGTCTACAAGGTGGCCGAGGCGCTCGAATACGGGATCGTCGGGGTGAACACCGGCATCATCTCGACCGAAGTGGCACCGTTCGGCGGGGTCAAGCAATCGGGTCTCGGGCGCGAAGGCTCGCGCCACGGGATCGAGGATTACCTCGAGATGAAATACATCTGCATGTCGGTCTGATGCCGACCGTCACGCGGCGGCGGGCGCTGGCACGCCGTCGCGTCCTTTGCCGTGGGGCACGAGGAAGGCCAGGGCGGCACAAACCAGTGCCGCGATGAGGCCCAGGAGGTAGATCGTCGAGAAGTTGCCGATGACGGTCGCCGGGGTCGCGGCGGCAAGGATCGCGCCGATGACCGCCGAGGCGGTCGTCGTACCGAAGGAGCGCATGAAGGCGTTGAGGCCATTGGCCGCGGCGGTCTCGCTCACCGGCACCACCGCCATGATCTGCGCGGGCATCGCGGCATAGCCCAGCCCGATGGCGACACCGATCACCGTGTTCACGAGCGCGATGCGCCAGAAGTCGAGGTCGGCCACCAGGCAGAAGAGATAGGCGGCCGCCATGATCAGAGCGCCGGTCACCAGAAGTAGCCGCGGGCCGATTGTGCGCTCCAGACGCCCTGCCACCGGTGCGGCGGCCAACATGGCAAGCCCGGCGGGCATGAGCGACAGGCTGGCCGGGATCAGGTCGAGCCCAAGGCCCCCGATCGCCTCGGGCAGTTGGAGGAGCTGCGGGAAGGCGATGTTGGAGGTGAAGAGGGCGAAGCCCATCGCCACGGACGCCAGGTTGGTGAGCAGGATCGCGGGACGGGCGCTGACCCGGAGGTCGACAAGCGGGTTGTCGGCCCTGAGTTCGTACCAGCCCCAGATCGCCAGGCTCGTGCCGCCGATCACGAAACCGGCCACGGTCGGCGCCGACGACCAGCCCCAATCGTTCCCGCGCGAGATCGACAGGAGTACACCGACGAGCCCGACGGTCAGCCCGATCATGCCGGGCACGTCGATCCGGCCATAGCTGCGCACCCCGGTCGGGGGCACGATGGCCACGATCAGGACAAGCGCGACAGCGGCAAGCCCGGCGGTGAGGGTGAAGAGGGTGTGCCAGTCATAGTACTCCGTCACCACCGCCGAGAGCGGCAGGCCGATCGCCCCGCCGACGCCGAGCGTGGCGGACAGGAGCGCGATGGCGGTGCCGAGCCACGCCTTGTCGATCACGTCGCGCAGGAGCGACATGCCGATCGGGATGATCCCCATCGATACGCCCTGAAGCGCGCGGCCGACGAGCACGCCGGGCAGGTTGTCGGACACCGCCGCGAGGGTCGAGCCCGCGACAAGCAGTCCCATCAGCCAGATCGCGATGCGGCGTTTGCCGTACATGTCCCCCAGCCGGCCCGAGATCGGGACCATGATCGAGAACGACAGGAGCGTCACCGTGATCACCCAGGCGGTCTGGGACGCAGGCGCGTCGAGCAGCTCCGGCAGGCTGCTCTGGATCGGGATCAGCAGCGTCTGGGTGAAGGCGGCGCACAGGCAGGCGCAGGCCAGTGTCGCGACGACGAGCCGTTGGCGGGTGCTCGAATGGCGTGCGGGCATGGGCCCGGGCGATTGGGACATGGTCTGCGCCTTGAAGGTTTGATATTTCGGATCAAATATGAGACGGAGTATCAACTGAGGCCGGGAGTGTAAAGCGAGGCGATGCCGGAGACCGTGAAACTGCGCGCACGCGACGCGATGCGGCGCGAGCTTGCCAATGCGGCGCTGGACGTGGTGCTCGACCACGGGTTCGACGCGCTGACGGCCGATGACATCGCCGCGGCCATCGGCATGTCGCGGGCCACGTTCTTTCGCCAGTTCGGGTCGAAGGAGGGGGCAGTGGTCGCCGCTTATACCGGCACCTCGGCACAATTCGCCGACGCCTTCCGCCGGACTGCGCGCAACGGCGGCGGCACCCGCTGGAGCCAGCTGCGCATGGCGGTGGAGCCGGCCGTACTATTCGCAGAGGCGGACCCGGCGCGCATTCGGCGCCGCCTTGCCTTCCTGGGGGAACATCCAAGGATATTCGCCCGTCTGAAGCAGGAACGCGTCGCCCAGATCGACCAGCTTGCCCAGGCGATGCAGGACACCGGGGTCGGCGCGTTCGAGAGCCAGATCCTGGCCAACGCCGCGATCTCGACGCTGGACCAGGGCTTCCAGCACTGGATGCTGCAGGACACGCAGTCGATCCGCGTGATGATCGACGCGGCCTTCGCCCATCTCGACGCTGCAGGCCGCCCCGCCTGAGTACCCGCCCCTACCCGGCGCGGGCCCCGCTCATCCGCTCGCCCGGTGCACCGCCACGCCCGCACCGGAGCCGAACAACCTGCGGCCCTTGTCCATTTCGGCCCGTTCGGCCCGCATGCCCGCGACCATGACCTCGCATACGTCGGAATAGCCGCCCCACCAGGCGGACGCGACCTGCGGATGGTCCCAATCCGGCAGGAATTCGATCAGCGTCTCGAGGAAGACCGCGCCGAAGACGGGAAAGAATTCCTCCCTCACGCCGATCCGGGCGTGACGGCGCCCGAACTCCATCAGTTCGGCATCCAGTTCGCGCCCCTTTTCCATCCCGCGCATGGTCATCGAGATGGTCGAGTAGAGCATCAGCTCCTGCTTCTTGCGGTCATGCACGAACAGGCGCTGAACCTGCGGCAATTGCGCAAACAACTTGTCGTAGAACCGCGCGGAAAACGCCACGCGGTCGGAATAAAGCTCGCCAAGACAATTGCGAACAAGCCCATGTTTGTTCAAAGGCATGTCCCCACTCCTATGATTGAAAGACCCACGAGGTATCGGACCCGCGGGTTAACAATCGGTAGCTTTTTCAGGGGCTCGATCCTTCGAGTTTTATCCAAACCGTCCGAACGAAAAAACGCGCGGGCCGGGGCCCGCGCGCTGCACCTTCAGATCGTGGGATCGATCAGGCCTCGATCGCCTTGGCCTCCAGGTCATCGCTCTTGGCGATCTCGATCCGGCGCGGCTTCAGCGCCTCGGGCACTTCGCGCACGAGATCGACGTGGAGCATGCCGTTCTCATGGACGGCACCCGTGACCTTCACGTGGTCGGCCAGGTGGAACCGGCGCTCGAAGGCGCGGGTCGCGATGCCGCGGTGAAGATAGGTCTTCTGCGCACCGTCCTCGGCCTTCTTGGCCGAAATCACGAGCGAATGCTCCTTCACCTCGACCGAAAGCTCGGCATCGGTGAAGCCGGCCACGGCGACGGAAATCCGCCAGGCGTCGTCCGCGGTCTTCTCGATGTTGTAGGGGGGGTAGCTCTCACGGCTGGTTTCGTTGGTGAGAACCCGGTCCATCAGGTCGGCGATCTGGTCGAAGCCGACAGTGGCACGGTACAGCGGGGTCATGTCGAAATTTCGCATGGTCATCCTCCATTGAGCGATAACATGTAGGGCCTTCCCACCGTGGGACAGGCTGGAACACGGACCCGATCCTCGGCGTCCGCGAAATTTAAATGGGAAGGGGGTCGGACGGCGTCAAGACCCTGACGGGCGCACGAATTTCGCGCTTCCCGCCGCCCCGCCGGAGCGCGGCGCGACCGACGGCAGGCTGCCCCGCACCGGCGTGAAATACCCGTCCGACAGCGCCAGTTCGGCCTTCAGCCGCTCGAGCGTGTCATCGAGCGTGGTGCCCAGGCTTACCGGCAGGTCGCGCAGGTGCGCCTTGGCGGAAATCACCGAGACGATGCGCGGCACGCCGTCCTCGATCACGAAGATCGGCGATCCGGACGAACCATGTTCAACCGTGCAATTGAGCACGAGCGCCCCCTGTTGGCGCGCCAGCACCTTGCACCGCTCCTGGATCGAGGCCGCTGCGGCCCGGTCCCGGCCGTAGGAGACGACGCTCACCTCGCCCCCTTTTCGCGGCCGCGCGCCGGTACCGAAGGGCACGACCGTGGACTTGCGCACCGGCGTGGCCAGTTCGAGAAGCGCCAGGTCGGCCGCGACCCGGGCGGGCCGGTTCGCGCCCCCGAAATCATAGGCCGGGTTCACCACCGAGCGCCGCACGGCGCGATAGGCCGCCGCGCGTCCGTTGCGCCAGCCCGCCCGGAACTCGATCGCATCATCGGGGTAACGCTCGCCGGTCTCGGAATCGAAAAGGCAATGGGCGGCGGTCAGAACCAGCGTCTCGGAGATCAGCGCGCCGGTGCAGAACGCCTCGTTCGCGATGTCGAGCCGCCCGACCGCGTCCCATCCCCGGCTGTCGTCGCCGGTGACGAAGGCGCGCAGCCCGGACGGGTCGGCCGTGGCCGCCGATCCGAGGATCGCGAACAGGATCGCGGCGAGTCGTCGTTTCATGCCCGTGCCCATGCCAGAGCGGTAGCACCGGCCTGGGGCCAAAATATGGCCGGATGGTCCGTCACACTGCTTCGGCCATCTTGCGCGGCCGCGGCCCGCCGGTGGCCCAGTCGAGCAGCTCGACCGTATGCACCACCGGGACCTCGGTCCCGCTGCCGATCTGCATCATGCAACCGATGTTGCCGGCCGCGATCACCTCGGGCGTCTTGGCCTCCAGCGTGCGGATCTTGCGGTCCTTGAGCTTGGCCGAGATCTCGGGCTGCATCAGGTTGTAGGTGCCGGCGGAGCCGCAGCACAGGTGGCTGTCCGCGGGCTCGACCACCTCGAACCCGGCGCGCTTGAGCAGGTCCTTGGGATAGGTCTTGATCTGCTGGCCGTGCTGGAGCGAACAGGCGGCGTGGTAGGCTACGCGCATCCCCTGCCCGCCCTCCGGCAGGTCGAGCTGCATCAGGAGTTCGGAGACATCGACCGCGATGGCCGACACGCGCGCGGCATCGCCGGCCATGTCGCCCAGCCGGAACATGTGCCCGTAATCCTTCACCGTGGTGCCGCAGCCCGAGGTGTTGATCACGACGGCATCGAGCCCCTCGCCGTCCATCTCGCGCACCCAGGCGCGGATGTTCCGGGCCGCCGTGCCGTGCGCCTCGGCCTCTTTCCCCATGTGATGGGTGAGCGCCCCGCAGCAGCCCTGCCCCTTGGCCACGACGACCTCGCAGCCCAGCCGGCGCAAAAGCCGGATCGTCGCGTCGTTGATGTCCGTGTCCAGCGCGCGCTGCGCACAACCCGTCATCAGCGCAACGCGCTTCTTGCGCGCCCCGATCGCCGGAAAGACCTGCGCGTCGTCATTGCGGCTCACCGGGGGGATGCGCTCCGGCGCCATGTCCAGCATCGCGCGCAGGCGGGCGTCCGGGATGAGCCCGCGGAACGGCTTGCCGATCTTGGCGCCCAGCAGCGCCAGCCGGAAGCGCCCCGGATACGGCAGGATGCGCGCCAGCGTCCAGCGCAGCATGCGGTCCATGAGCGGGCGCTTGTAGGTCTTCTCGATATGCGCGCGGGCATGGTCGACCAGGTGCATGTAATGCACGCCCGACGGGCAGGTCGTCATGCAGGCCAGGCACGACAGGCAGCGGTCGATGTGCTTGACCGTCTTCTCGTCGGCCGGCCGCCCGCTCTCGAGCATGTCCTTGATCAGGTATATCCGCCCCCGCGGGCTGTCGAGCTCGTCGCCCAGCACCTGGTAGGTCGGACAGGTCGCCGTGCAGAAGCCGCAATGCACGCAGGCGCGCAGGATCTCGTTCGACCGGGCGATGCCGGGATCCTCGAGCTGTTCTTCGGTGAAAAAGGTCTGCACTTACACCCCCATCAGCCCGGGGTTCAGGATGCCCCGGGGATCGAATTTCGCCTTGAGCTGCCGGCTCAGCGCCGCGATCGGCGCCGGTTGCGGCTGGAACACCGGCACCTGCGCCCGGGTCTCGGCGCTCGCCCGCACGAGCGTGGCGTGACCGCCCACCTTCGCGACCGCCTCGCGCAGGACGCCCGCGGCGCAGTTGCCGCGTTCGGGCACGCGCAGCCAGATCAGCCCGCCGCCCCAATCCATCAGCGCCCCCTGCACCCGGTCGCCCAGCGCCTCGAGCAAGGCCGGCCCGTCGCCCGGCGTCACGCTGACCTTCCAGACCGCGCCCTCGGCCGCGGCCAGCGGCGCCACGTCCCGGATGCCGGCCCACACGTCGGCGCTCGCGTCGCCCTCGATGCGCTCGAACCCGGCCAGCACGCCGTCCATCAGCGCGCCCGTGCGATAGGCCACCTGGTCGGTCAGCCCCTCGATCCGGACGAGCGTGCGCCCGCCCACCTCGTGGGCGGCCCCCGTGACGTCGAAGGGCGAACCCAGCGCGGCCGACAGCTTCGCCACGCCCGCACGCGGATCCAACCCCTCCGCCACCAGCGTGGCTTCCGTCTCGGGCCGCGCCTGCACCTTGAGGCTCACCTCGGTTAACACGCCCAGCGTGCCCCAGGACCCGGCCATCAGCTTCACGAGATCATAGCCGGTGACGTTCTTCATCACCCGCCCCCCGTTCTTCACGATCCGGCCCTGCCCGTCGACGAAGCGTGCGCCCAACGTGAAATCGCGCGCCGCTCCGGCCTGGATCCGCCGCGGGCCCGAGACGTTCGCGGCCACCGCGCCGCCGATCGTGGGCGCACCGGTGGTCCCCAACAACACCCGGTGATCCATCGGCTCGAACGCCAGCCGCTGGCCTTCCGCGGCAAGGACCGCATCGATCTCGGCCACCGGCGTGCCCGCGCCCACCACCATCGTGAGCGACCCGGGTTCGTAGAGCGTCACGCCGGAGATCCCGACCTCCAGCACCTCGCCCACGACCGGTGCGCCGACGTCGCGCGTCCCGCCACCCTTCACGCGCAGCGCGCCGTTCGCACCCGCGACCACCTCGGCCAGCTCCGCCTCGCTCTCGATCCGCTTCATCTTCATCGTTCCAGAAATACTTCGGGGGGGTCGGGGGGCTGGCCCCCCGACGGGTCGGACGGGCGCAAGCCCGTTCGACCGTTCAGGCGCGCCGCGACGCGCTCACCTCGAGCGGGAAGACCTTCGCGGGGTTCAGGAGCCAGCCGGGATCGAACACGTCCTTGACCGCCATCTGGATGTCGAGGTCGGCTGGCGCGTACTGGGTCTCCATCAGCTCGCGCTTCTCGACGCCCACGCCGTGCTCGCCGGTCAGGCAGCCGCCGACCTCGACACAGAGCCTGAGGATGTCCGCCCCCATCGCCTCGCATTTCTCGAGCTGGCCTGGCTCGTTGGCATTGTAGAGGATCAGCGGATGCATGTTGCCGTCGCCGGCGTGAAACACGTTGCCGACACGCAGGCCGTAGTGCTCGGAGAGCTCCCCGATCCGCTCCAGCACATGCGGCAGCTCGCTCACCGGGATCGTGCCGTCGAGGCACATGTAGTCGTTGATCTGGCCCATCGCGCCGAAGGCCGACTTGCGGCCGAGCCAGATTTTCGCGCTCTCCTCGGCCGAGGCGCTTTCGCGGATCTCCACCGGGTCGTGACGCTCCGCGATCGCGACGATGCGCGACAGCTGGTCCTCGATCTCGGCGTCCGAACCCTCGACCTCGATGATGAGAAGCGCCTCGCAATCGGGGTAGCCCGCGTGGACGAAGGCTTCCGTCGCCTCGATGCAGGGCCGGTCCATGAACTCGATCGCCACCGGCACGATGCCGGTCTTGATGATGTCGGAGACGCAGGCGCCCGCCACCACGTTGGACGAGAAGCCGATCAGCACCGGCCGCGCACCCTCGGGTTTGGCGAGGATGCGCAGGGTCGCCTCGGTCACGATGCCGAGCTGTCCCTCCGAGCCGCACACGAGGCCCAGGAGGTCGAGCCCCCCGGCATCGAGGTATGGGCCGCCGATCTCGACCACCTCGCCGTCGGCCATGACCATCGTCACGCCCAGCAGGTTGTTCGTCGTCACCCCGTACTTCAGGCAATGCGCGCCGCCGGAGTTCATCGCGATGTTGCCCGCGATGGCGCAGGCGAGCTGGCTCGAGGGGTCGGGTGCGTAGAAGAATCCGTCCGCCTCGACCGCCCCGGTCACCGACAGGTTGGTGCGCCCCGACTGCACCCGGATGAAGCGGTTGTCGTAGTCCGTCTCGAGCACCTCGTTCAGCCGGGCGACGCCCAGGATCACGCTGTCGGCCGTGGGCAGCGCACCGCCCGCCAGCGACGTGCCCGCGCCGCGTGGTACCACCGGCACGCCCGCCTCGTGGCAGACCTTCATCACCGCCGCGACCTCCTCGGTCGAGGCGGGCAGAACGGCGCAGAGCGGCGGGCAGCGATAGGCGCTCAGAGCGTCGCATTCATAGGCCTTGAGCTCGATCTCGTCGGAGATCACGGCATCGTCTGGCAGAACCTCCTCGAGGCGTGCGACGATCCGGTCCTTGGCGGCGAGAAGCTCCTCGCGCGGCTGGGGCATCTGCATGGGGCACCTCCCTTGTCCTTCCCGTCATAAAGCCGCGGCGCGCTCGTGGCAAACGGCGCTTGGCCCTTGCGCTTCAATCGTGAAACGGGTCAGTTGCCACCATGACATGGGTCAAGATCATACACATCCTCTGCGTCATGGGCTGGATGACGTCGATCTTCGCGGTCCCGCGCGCGATCATCTACTGGAAACGTGATTGGGACGGGCGCGCGGCCAACGGCCCGATCGGCGATCTGACCTTCCGGCTCTACAGGTTCTCCGCCGGTCTCGGCGTCATCGCGCTGATTACCGGCCTCTGGCTCGCCTGGTGGCTGGGCTTTCCCGCATGGGTCTGGCTGAAGCTCAGCCTCGTCGCCGTGCTCGCGGTGCATTACGTGATGACCGGCCGCCTCGTCGTGAAGGCGCGGCGCGGCGAATTCTCCCGGACCGACCGCTATCTCAGGATCTTCAACGAGGTCTCCGTGCTCGTCGTCATCGCGATCCTCTGGGCGGTCGTGGCGAAGCCGTTCTGATGCCCCCGTTCCTCGCCGGTTTCACGCTCTTCGACGCGGCGGCGGTGCTGGTCCTGCTGGCGGCCTGGCAGGGGATCGGTTGGATGATCGAACACCCGTCCGAAAAGCGCCCCTCCACCTCGCGGGTGATGAAGGGCTACCGGCGCGAATGGATGCGCGAATACGTCACGCGCCAGCCACGCATCTTCGACAGCTCCGTGCTCGCCTCGCTCCGGCAGGGCACCACGTTCTTCGCCTCGGCCTGCATGATTTCGATCGGCGGCGGGCTCGCGTTGCTGGGCAACACCGAGCGGCTCGAAGGGGTCGCGACCGACCTCACCGCCGCCTCCGCGCCGGAACACGTGTGGGAAGCCAAGATCCTGCTGGTGATCCTGCTGGTGGCGTGCGGGTTCCTCGCCTTCGTCTGGGCGCATCGCCTGTTCGGTTACTGCGCCGTCGTCATGGCCTCGGTCCCCAACGACCCGGAGGCGCCCTCGGCCTACCCCCGCGCCGAGAAGGCCGCCGAAATCAACATCAATGCCGCGCGCAGCTACAACCGCGGGCTTCGGGCGATCTACTTCGCGATGGCCGCGCTCGCCTGGCTGCTCGGGCCTGTCGCCTTGCTGTTTTCCACGGCGGTCACCTTCGTGGTCCTGTGGCGTCGGGAGTTCGCGTCCAAGTCCCGCATGACCCTTCTCAAGCCGGACGTGGACTGACGCCTTCGGGCACATGCACCGCGCGGCGCGCGGGGGGCCCCCACGGGCCCCGGTGCTAGGCGCCCTGCGTCCTGCGCGACCGCCCGCGCCCTTCCCAGAGCCAGGCGGCGACCGCGAAGCCGGCGGCGAGCAGCAGCATCAGCCACGGCGGCGCCAGCGGCACGACGCGCAACGCTTCGACCACGTAGGCCCCGCGCGGGGTGTAGCCGATCCAGCCGCGCCCGATCGCGGCCCGGCCGGAGCGCACGGAGCGAAGGCCCGGCGTCCCGTCCTCGATCGCCGCCGTGCCGCCGCGCATCGACGCCATGACTGGCTGAAGCGGCTCGCCAGAGGCGATCGTGTCCTCGAATTCCTTGGGCGAGGCGGGGCCGACCGCGACCACCGCGTTCTCCTCGCCCTCGGCCAGCCGGAAGAGCCCGATCTGGGCCGAGGCGAATTCGGCTTCGTAGAGCCCCGGCGCGACTTCTTCCATCTGCACCTCTTCCTCGGTACCGTCGGGGCGCGTCACGGTGACGGAGCGCCCGCCTTCGCCCATCGTGCGGCGAGTGATGGTGACCTGGTTGCCCGTGGCCTGCGCCGTCAGCGCCTCTTCCTCGAGCTCGGGCTCCTTCATCATCCAGTGCGCCAGGCGGCGCAGGAGTTCGAGTTGCGGACCGCCGCCCTCGAAACCCCGATCCCACAGCCAGGCGTGATCGGACGCCAGGAGCGCCACGCGCCCGTCGCCCACGCGGTCGAGGGTGAGGAGCGGCAGGTCGTCCAGACCCTCCATCACCGTCATGCCGGAGGTCTCCTCCAGCTCGACGAGCCGCATCCAGCGGCCCCATCCGCCTTCGGGGGCGAATTCGGTCAGGCCGCGGGTAACGGGATGACGCTGGCCCAGTTCGGACACTTCGGGCGCATAGGCCTCTTCACGCACCCGCGCGGTCGGCGCACCCGGCAGCACCTGCCCCAGCGGCGACCGTGCGAGGCTCTGGGCCGAGGCAAGGTCCGGGCCTGCCGCCACGAGCACCGCGCCGCCTTCGTTGATGTAGGCGCTCACCGAAGCAAGGTAGCTCGCGGGCAGGATGCCGCGCAGCTTGTAGCGGTCGAAGATGATCAGATCGAACTCGTCGATCTTCTCCATGAAGAGTTCCTGCGTCGGGAAGGCGATGAGGCTGAGCTCGTTGACCGGCACGCCGTCCTGCTTCTCCGGCGGGCGCAGGATGGTGAAATGGACGAGGTCCACCGCGCTGTCGGATTTGAGCAGGTTGCGCCACGTGCGGGTGCCCGGATGCGGCTCGCCGGACACGAGCAGAACCCGCAGCCGGTCGCGCACGCCGTTCATCGTCACCACGGCCGCGTTGTTGCGGTCGGTCAGCTCGCCGTCGACCGCGGGCGTGGTGAACTGGATCACGTTCTGCCCGCCGTGGGTCAGCGTGATCGGCAGCGTCAGCTCGACGCCCGTCGGCACGTCGAAGACTTCGGGCTCCTCCCCGTCGATCGAGATGGTGAGCTCAACCCGGCCCGATTCGGGGGCCGCGCCCATGTCGTCGATGCGAAGCCCGATCTCCTGCTCCTCGTCGAGGATGCCGAAGGCCGGCGCGTTGGTGACCTCCAGCCGCCGGTCCCAGTCCCCCTCGCGACCGGTGCGCAGGAGGTGGAGCGGCGCGGGCAGGTCCGGTGCGGCCTCCAGGTCATGAAGGCGGCCGTCGGAGATCAGGACCATCCCCGCGACCCGGTCGCGCGGAACCTCGGCCAGCGCCTCGGCCAGCGTGGTCATCAGGAGAGAGCCGCGGTTGTCCTCGCCGTCGCCCATGCGGGTGACGCGCAGTTCGAGCCCCTCGGTCGCGCCGACGCGGGCGGTGAGCGCGTCCAGCGCCGCCTCGGTCTGCGCTTCGCGGTCAGACAGGCCCTGCGAGGCGCTTTCGTCCACGATGGCCAGCATGATGTCGCCCTCGGGCGCGCGATCTTCCATCTGGAGGGACGGGCCCGCGAGCGCGAGGAGGAGCGCGGCCGCCCCCAGCATGCGCAGCGCCCAGCCCTTCAGCCCGCGCCAGAGCGCGAAGACCAGCAGCGCGCCGATGAGCGCGGCGGCGGCCCAGATCACCGGCCAGGGGAAGGCCGGGTCGAAGATGATCGACGAGGCGTTCATTGTCCGAGCCTTTCCAGCAATGCCGGCACGTGGACCTGGTCGGATTTGTAGTTGCCCGTGAGCACGTGCATCACGAGGTTCACGCCGAAGCGATAGGCGATCTCGCGCTGGCGCTCGCCCGCGAAGCCGCGCCCGACCGGCAGCATCGGCGTGCCGTTCTCGTTCACGGCCCAGGCGGACGCCCAATCGTTGCCGCCGATGATCACCGGCGTCACCCCGTCATTGAGGTTGCGGAACGGCATGCCTTCCGCGCGTTCCGCGTCCGGCGGGCTCGCCTCGACCCAGACGGCCTGGCCGAAGTAGCGGCCGGGGAAGTCCGAAAGCAGGTAGAAGGTGCGCGTGAGCACGTGGTCCTCCGGCACCGGTTCGAGCGGCGGAATGTCGAGCGGACGCGCGAGGGTCCGCAGGCGCGAGCCCTCCGGTGTCGCGCTCGAGCCGAACCCGGCCACGTCGCCGTCCCTCGTGTCGAAGACGATCATCCCGCCACCGCGCAGGTAGGCGTTGAGCTTGGCATAGGCTTCGGCAGACGGCGCGGGTTGCTCGGCCGATACCGGCCAGTAGAGGATCGGGTAGACCGCCAGTTCGTCGCTCTCGATGTCGACGCCCACCGGCGGGTTCGGCTCGACCGAGGTGCGCTGGAACAATTGCTGGCTGAGCCCCAGGAGCCCCGCCTCGCTCACCCGGTCGAGCTCGGGGTCGCCGGTGCGCACGAAGGCCAGTGTCACCTCGCTCGCCGCCGCGATCGGGGCGGCCTCGGGGCTTTCCGTCGGCGTCGCGGCCTCCTGCGCACGCGCCTCGGGTGCGATCATCAGGGCGATCCCGAAGAGCGCCGCCGTCGCGGCTGCCTTGCCGCCGTCCCCGCCGCGCGTCAGCCGCCCGCTGAGATAGAGCGAGGCGATCACGTCCACCGCCAACGCGGCGAGCGCCAGCAGCAGAAGCAGCCCGGAGAGGTCGGTTTCCTCGCGCTCGCCGGCCCATTCGGGTGTGACGGCGGCGGGCCAGGAGGCGGGACGAAGCACGTCGTCCTCGCCGATCACGTTCACCGCGACGCGCCGATCCTCGTCGGCATAGAGGCCCGGCGGCAGGTCCGGTCCGACCGTGCCGGTCAGCCGTTCCCCGGCCACGCCGGGGCGCTCGCCGGCATCGTCGAGCGAACCGAACCCGTCGAGCAGCGTCTCGGGCACCCAGGTCGTGCCCTCGAGCTCCCCCGCCTCAGGCGCGCCGGTGCGCGTGGACACGGCGAGCCGTTCGAGCATCTGCACGAAGAGGCCCGAGAGCGGCAGGGTGGACCATTCGGCGTTGGCCGAGACATGGACCAGCACCACCTGCCCGTCCGCCAGCGTCTTGCGCGTGACAAGCGGCGTCCCGTCGGCCAGTGCGGCGATCGTGCGCTCGGCCAGCTGCGGGCCGGGCTCGGCCAACACCTGGCTCGTCACCTGCACGTCGTCGGGGATCTCGAGACCGTAGAACGGGCTGTCTTCCGGGAAGGGCGCCAGACCGCGCGGCTCACCCCAGCTCATCGCGCCGCCCACGTCGCGCCCGCCCACGCGCAGACGCACGGGAAGCAGCGGATCGACCTCGCCGCGCCCGGTATCGGCGGCGGCAAGGCGGGGCCCGGCGAAGCGCAGGAGCAGCCCGCCCTCGGCGACCCATTCCTCGAGCGCGTCCTTGTCGCCCGGCGCGAGCGCGGCGACATCGGCCAGGATGAAAACGTCCGGGCTTGCCGCGATGAGATCGGACAGGGTGCCTTCCAGCACGTCCGCCGTGGGCTCCAGCGCCTCGCGCAGGTAGTGAAGCGGCGAGAGCAGTTCCAGCCCCTCCTCGCTCGCCCCGCCGATCAACGCTACCTTGCGCCGGCGCAGGGTGTCGTCGGTCAGGCTCACGGTGCCCGCGCTGCGCACCCCCTCGACCTCGAAGCGATCGATCCGGTTGCGCAGTTCGGGCGGGAGCGAGATTTCCGCCACCGCCTCGGTCGCGCCCTGTTCGAAGGTGAGCGTCGCGCGCGCCAGTTCTCGTTCGATCCCCGCGGGGTCCGGCCCCTGCCCGGTCACCTCGATCTCCTGCGGCGCTTCGGCGCGCGAACGGGTGGCGGACAGGCGCACCATGCCGTCGGCAATGCGCGCAGGCTGCAACCCGATGCGCGGGCTCGGCGGCTCCATCACGGTCAACCCGCCGCGCGCCTGAAGCTCACGCGCCAATGCGGCGCGGTCACTGCCGGCAAGACCGTCAGAGATCCAAAGCGTCTCGAACCCGCCCTCGACGGTGTCGAGCCACTCGAGCGCCGGGGCGTGATCCACCGGCCACGCCTTCGGCAGCAACCCTTCGAGCCGCGCCTGGGCGTCGGATGCGGCGCGCAGCGGCAGGCCACCCTCCGGCGGCAGGTCATTGAGCGCCACCACCGCGACCCGGCGGCCGGAAGCCGCGGCCGCCTCGAGCCGCTGCTCGGCTGCATCCAGCCGCGCGGCCCAGTCGGGGGCGGCGGCATAGCTGTCATCGACCAGCACGACGAGCGGCCCCGATCCGGACTGGACCGGGTCGGGGTTCAGGACCGGCCCCGCGAAGCCGAGGATCATCGCCCCGACCGCGAGCATGCGCAGAAGAAGCAGCCACCACGGGGTGCGGTCGGCTTCGCTGTCCTCGTCCTCGAGTCCCAACAGAAGCGCGACCCCGGGGAACGCCCGGCGGATCGGCGCGGGCGGGATGGCGCGCAGGATCAGCCACAGGACCGGCAGCGCGACGAGCGCGGCCAGAAGCCACGGCGTGACGAAGCCGATGGGGCCCAGGGTGAACATCAGCCGCGGCCCTCCAGCGCCTGGTAGAGCCACAGGAGCGCCGAGGAGGGGCTGTCGCCGGTGTGATGCGTGTGGAAGCGCCAGCCGGTCAGGTCGGCCATCGCGGCCAGCCGTTCCTTGCGCTCCATCAGGCGCGCGAGGTAGCGCTCGCGCAGATCGCCCGCCTTGCGGGTCTCGAATTCAAGCGTGTTGCCGACCGAGTGGAACACGGTGCGCCCGTCGAAGGGAAACGCCTCTTCCGACGGATCGAGCACCTGCAGGAGCACCCCCTGCACGCCCCGGTCGGCCGCCGTGCCCAGTGCCTCTTCGACAGGGGCCGGGTCGCCCAGGAAGTCCGACACGAAGACCGCGCGCGAATGGCGTGGCAGGATCGACAGGTCGGGCACGCCGTAATCCTGCACGCTCGCATCCATCAGGCGTTCGGCGATGCGGCCCAGCTGCACCTCGCCGCGCATCGGCCGGATGCCCATGTCGGTGAGCCCGACCCGTTCCCCCGCCTGCACGAGCAGGATGGCCGCGGCCAGCGACAGGAGCGCGGCGCGGTCGGCCTTGGTGACGATGTTGCGGTCCGAGCTGAACTGCATCGACTGTCCGCGGTCGACCCAGAAGACGACCGACTGGGCGGCCTGCCATTCCTTTTCGGCCACGAAATGCGTGTCGGACCGGGCCGAGCGGCGCCAGTCGATGGTGCGCGCCGGGTCGCCCGGCTGCGCGGTGCGGTATTGCCAGAACGTGTCGCCCATGCCCGGACGCCGGCGCCCGTGTTCGCCCAGCACGACGCCGCGCGCCAACTGGCTCGCCTCCGCCAGCAGCGGCGGGAGGGGCGCGGCGAGCGCCTCGGATCGGGGGCGCAACGGAAGGGTCAAGCGGCAGCCTCACCCAAGCTCAGGCTCTCGACCACCCCGTCGATGATCCCGCCAAGCTGTTCGCCCCGGGCGCGCGCGCCGTAGGTCAGCGCCATCCGGTGGATCAGCACGGGCCTGGCCAGCGCGCGCACGTCCTCGGCGCTCGGCGCGAGGCGCC
Organism: Maritimibacter harenae; assembly: GCF_009882975.1. Taxonomy (GTDB): domain Bacteria; phylum Pseudomonadota; class Alphaproteobacteria; order Rhodobacterales; family Rhodobacteraceae; genus Maritimibacter; species Maritimibacter harenae. Next base: position 155,087 of record NZ_WTUX01000010.1, on the reverse strand, counting down.
CGTCCATGAGGGCGCGGGCTCGCGTAAGCAGCATGAGCGCCTGCGCCGCGCGCGGACCGGGGCCCCAGGCGACCGCGTCGCGCACCGTGTCGGGGGCGCTGTCGTCGTCGGGACGGCAGGCGCGCACCAGGTCGAGGATCATCTCGACGATCCCCTCGCCCACCGGCATCCGGCGCAGAAGCGCCTGCGCGGCCAGCAGGTCGTCGGTCGAGAAGACCGCCTGCGCCTCGGCCTCGTCCGAGCCGGTGGTGGCGAGGATGATGTCGCGCTCGGCGTCACGGTCGGGGTATTCCACGTCGACCTGCAACAGGAATCGGTCGAGCTGGGCTTCGGGCAGCGGGTAGGTCCCCTCCTGCTCCAGCGGGTTCTGCGTGGCCAGCACGTGGAACGGTTTTTCCATCGCGTGCTCGTGGCCCGCCACCGTCACCGCCCGCTCCTGCATCGCCTGCAGAAGCGCCGACTGCGTGCGCGGGCTCGCGCGGTTGATCTCATCGGCAAGAAGCAGCTGGCAGAAGATCGGACCGGGGATGAAACGGAAGGATCGCGACCCGTCGGCGGCCTCTTCGAGCACTTCTGAGCCCAGGATATCGGCCGGCATAAGGTCTGGCGTGAACTGGATTCGCCCGCCGCTGATTCCCATCACGGTCGACAATGTCTCGACCAGGCGGGTCTTGCCGAGGCCGGGAAGGCCGATCAAGAGCGCGTGACCGCCCGCGAGCATGGCCGCCATGACCTGCTCCACAACGGTCTCCTGACCGATGATACGCTTGGCCACCATCGCACGCGCCCGGGCGAGCTTGTCCCCCAGCGCCTCGATCTCCGCCACCAGGTCCTCTGCCTTGTCCATGGAACGCCTCCGATGTCATAGTCGTTCTCCAGTAAAGGCCATGCATGCCGGGGACGCAAATGACAGATGTGACACAAGGCGATCACGGGGCCGTGTCGGCGGAAAGTCTCGCCGAAGCGGCCCGCGAAGCGACCAGGAAAGGGGCGCCTCCTGTCGAAAAATGGGACCCGCCGTTCTGCGGCGATCTCGACATGCGCATCGCGCGTGACGGGACGTGGTTCTATCTTGGCACCCCGATCGGCCGGCACGAACTGGTGAAGCTCTTCTCCTCGATCATCCGAAAGGATGGTGAAGACTACTTCCTCGTGACGCCGGTGGAAAAGGTCGGCATCACGGTGGACGATGCGCCCTTCGTCGCGGTCGACTTCGAGCGCGAAGGGGACGACCTACATTTCGTGACCAACGTGGAAGACGTCGTGACCGCCGGGCCCGACCACCCGATCCGCGTGGTACGCGACCCGGAGACGGGCGAGCCCTCTCCCTACATCAACGTGCGCCGCAACCTTGAGGCGCTGATCGACCGCAAGAGCTTCTACCGCCTCGTGGACATCGGCGAACATGCCGAGCACGACGGAAAGCGCTGGTTCGGCCTGCGCTCGGGCGGCGAGTTCTTCCCGATCATCCCGAGCGCGGAGTTGCAGGTCTGAGGCCCGCCGCGCCCTCGTAGCGAGGCCGGAAACGGGCGTGAAAATTCTTCTCATCGAAACCCCCTCCCCAGACACGCCGCATCTACGCGTCTGGGCGCCTCGCAATTCCACTTATGCTTTCGGACGTGTGTCACGCGCTCTGCGCGACAGTTCACTCGTCGGGGGCGAAAAGGTTCTCGGAGACGAGGTAACGCTCGAAGTCGTCGAGGTTGACCGGCTCGAACTGCCCGAACCCCTGCATCCAGACGCTCGCGGCCTTCAGCGCCCCGGGTTCGAGCTTGCACCATTTCACCCGCCCGCGCTTCTCCTGGCTGATCAGGCCCGCGCGGGTCAGGATGTTGAGGTGCTTGGAGATCGCGGCGAGCGACATGTCGAAGGGCTCGGCCACATCCGTGACCGCCATATCGTCCTCGAGCAGCATCGACAGGATCGCCCTGCGGGTCGGGTCGGCAAGCGCGGCGAAGGTGTAGTCGAGCGAGGTCTCCATGACGTTCCGGTTAGGGCCACGCCGCGCCATGGTCAACCTAACGGTTGAATATGGCAAAGGCACGCCTGCGGCGCCGGTTTGAGCACGCGCGACCGGAGCAGCCGCGAGGTCGGCATTATTTATCACGCTATTTCAATGACTTGCAAGATGCGCTGTTGGCGCTATCCCGTATTGACTCATTCGGCCCCTCCGCATAGCAATCCCGCAACTCTTCTGAGGGGGCATTACCGACTTGGCCGACCCGCTGGACGATCTGCCGAAGGACCGCCTGAAGGCGCTCGAGGAAAAGATTGCGGCGAACCGCAAGGCCATTCCCGAGGACAGCCCTCACCAGAAGAAAGACTATGCCCTGGCCAACCTGGCGTGGCGCATGGTGATCGAATTGGTGGCCGGTCTGGGGATCGGCTTTGGCATGGGATACGGGCTGGACCTGTTCTTCGGAACGATGCCCCTCTTTCTCGTGGTATTCATACTCCTGGGCCTGGCGGCCGGCATCAAGACGATGCTGAACTCGGCCAAGGAGATCGGAGACAAACAGGCGGCAAAAACCGCCGAGCATGAGGACGACGCACGTGGCGACTGAAGCAAATGGCGAAGAAGGCGGCCTGGTCTTTCACCCGCTCGACCAGTTCATCGTGGAACCCCTGTTCGGGAACGCCGGTGATCCGATCCATTGGTACACGATCACCAACGTGACCCTGTGGATGGCGCTGGCCGTCCTCGCGATCATCGCGCTCTTCGTCTTCGGCTCGCGCGGCCGCGCCATCGTGCCCTCGCGCACCCAATCGATCGGCGAGATCCTCTATGGTTTCACCTACAAGATGGTCGAGGACGTGGCGGGCAAGGACGCGATCAAGTTCTTCCCCTACATCATGTCGCTGTTCATGTTCATCCTGTTCGCGAACTTCCTGGGCCTGATCCCCATGAGCTTCGCGACGACGTCGCACATCGCGGTCACCGCGGTGCTTGCCGCGGCGGTGTTCCTGACCGTGACCATCGTCGGCTTCGTCAAGAACGGCGCCGGGTTCCTGGGCCTCTTCTGGGTCAAGTCGGCGCCGCTGCCGCTGCGCCCGGTCCTGGCGATCATCGAGCTGATTTCCTACTTCGTGCGCCCGGTGAGCCACTCCATTCGTCTCGGCGGCAACATCATGGCCGGCCACGCGGTGATCAAGGTGTTTGCGGGCTTCGCCGCCATCGCCGCGATCTCGCCCTTCGCCGTGCTGTCGATCACCGCGATCTACGGGCTGGAAGTGCTCGTCGCCGGTGTCCAGGCCTACGTCTTCACGATCCTGACCTGCGTCTACCTGAAGGATGCACTGCACCCGTCGCACTAAGGGTCAGACCCGCCAAACCCCAAAATATCAACGCAATTCCATCGTAAGGAGAAACATCATGGAAGGCGATATAGCACAACTCGGTCAATTCATCGGCGCCGGCCTTGCCGGCATCGGTTCGGGCGCTGCCGCCATCGGCGTGGGCCACGTGGCCGGCAACTTCCTCGCGGGTGCCCTGCGCAACCCGTCGGCTGCTGGTGGCCAGACCGCCACGCTCTTCATCGGCATCGCCTTCGCGGAAGCCCTGGGGATCTTCTCGTTCCTCGTCGCGCTTCTGCTGATGTTCGCCGTCTGATCCTGCCGAACCATCCTTACGACCGGTGGGGTCGGCGCTAGCCGGTCCCACCGAAGTATTCAGGGTTCCAGGAGGACACGATGGCAACTGAAACCGAAAACGGCGCAGCGGACGCAGCGCACGGCGCGGCCGAAAGCAGCGCAGGTATGCCGCAGCTGGAAGTCTCGACCTTCGGGAACCAGATCTTCTGGCTCGTGGTCGCGATGGTCATCATCTATTTCGTGCTGTCCAAGATCGCGCTGCCGCGCATCGCGGGCGTTCTGTCCGAACGGCAGGGCACGATCACCAACGACCTCGCCGCTGCCGAAGAGCTGAAGCAGAAGGCCGTCGACGCCGAAGAGGCGTACAACAAGGCGCTGGCCGATGCCCGTGCCGAGGCGAACAAGATCGTCGCCGACGCCAAGGCCGAGATCCAGTCGGACCTCGACGCCGCCCAGGCCAAGGCCGACGCGGAAATCGCGGCCAAGACGGCCGAGTCGGAGAAGGCGATCGCCGAAATCCGCGAAGGTGCCGTCGAAAGCGCGACCGAGGTGGCCAAGGACACCGCCAAGGAAATCATCGCCGCAATGGGCTTCAAGGCCGATGCGCGCACGGTGACGTCCGCGGTCAACGCACGGATCAAGGGGTAAGGACATGAAAAAGCTCTTCACCCTTCTCCCCCTGGTCGCCGCCAGCCCCGCGCTGGCCGCGAGCGGTCCCTTCGTGTCGCTCGGCAACACCGACTTCGTCGTGTTGCTGGCCTTCATCCTGTTCGTGCTGGTGCTGATCTACTTCAAGGTCCCCGGCATGATCACCGGCATGCTCGATCGGCGCGCCGAAGGCATCAAGGCCGAACTCGACGAGGCCCGGGCCCTGCGCGAGGAAGCCCAGTCGATCCTGGCCTCCTACGAGCGCAAGCAGAAGGAAGTCTCGGAGCAGGCCGACGATATCGTGGCCCATGCCAAGACCGAAGCGGCCGAGGCCGCCGAGCGGGCCAAGGAAGATCTGAAAGAGTCGATCGCGCGCCGCCTGGCCGCGGCCGATGAGCAGATCAAGTCGGCCGAAGCTGCCGCGGTGAAAGAGGTGCGCGACACCGCCATCGCCGCCGCCGTCGGCGCCGCCCGTGACGTCATCGCCAAGAAGATGACCGCTGCGGAAGGCAACAAGCTGATCGAAGACGCGATCTCGGACGTGGAAAACAAGCTCCACTGACCCCGCGCTCAAGACCTGATCGAAAGCCCGGCCCCTGCGGTCGGGCTTTTTTCATGCCGGGTTGATGCAGGGCGCCCACACCCGCCGCGGATATGCACGGGCATGCATGCGAGCGTTGGACAACGCCACGTCGGCGTGCTGATTTTACGATACAGTGAATTTCTGGAGAATGCCCCGGTGGTCCGTTTCCTGCCGTTGGTCGTGTCGGTCTTCCTGGCCGGTTGTGCCCTGCCCGTCGTCCACCCCGATTTCGAAACCATGCCCGCCGATGCGGACCCGGACACGTTCGAATGCTGCAACGCGCCGAACCGCTACCCCCAGGCGTTCGTCGATTTCGCCATGCCGCTGGTCGAGCCGTTCTTCCCGCTCTTCATGTCGGGGTCGAGCCCCGCGGGCCTCGCCCCGCATCCGGAGGCTGGCGAACGGATCGCGCGCCAGGCGCAGCCGATGGACCTGCTTCTCCTGTCGTCGAAGAGCCATTTCACCTCCCGCTACCTGCCCGGCTGGTTCACCCATTCCGCGGTCTACCTGGGCACCGAGGCCCAGCTCCGCGCCGCGGGCCTGTGGAACGATCCGGCCGTCTTGCCATACCAGGACAAGATCCGGGCGGGCTACACGATCGTGGAGGCGATGCCGTCGGGCATTCGCTTCAACGCGATGGATCCGCTGCATTGGGAACGCGACGCCGCCCTGCTCGCCCGCCCGACCCTTACCGCCGCCGAACGTCGCACGGCGCTGCGCCAGGCGCTCGGCTCGCTCCAGCACGGGTTCGATTTCTTCTACGACGTGCGCAGCTGCGACAAGCTCGCCTGCACCGAGGTCGTCCTGCGCGCCATGCCTCAGCTCGACTTCACGATCCGCGAAGTGAACCAGCAGATCGCCCTCCTGCCCGACGATATCGCGGCCCAGGCGGTGCGGGGCGACCGCCTTCGGGTGGTCGATTACGTGCGCGTGGACGGCGAAAGCTGGGAGTCGACCGGGCGGCGCGGCGTGATGGAGGACCTGTCGAAATACTGGGGCCCGATCCCGGACAAACCGCAGACCGCCGTCTACCGCTCGGGCGACCTCGAACGATGCGAACCGGGGGTGGCGATGCGGCCGGGCTTCGCCGCGCTCACGACCCGCACGCCGCGTGGCTAATTTCGCAGAGCAAACGGCCATTTCACATTGTTGACCCGCCCCGCCGGCTGGAGTAGCGTCCTTGCGAACGGCCGTCCGGCCGACGGGAGGACACATGACGCGAATTCACGAACTCGCCGATGGCGCGGCCCCGGAGGCGACCGCGATCGTCGACCATGACGGCGCCGTCTACAGCTATGCCGCGCTGAACGACATGGTCACGCAGATGGCCGAAACGCTTGCCGCACTGGGGCTGCGCGCCGGCGACCGCCTGATGATCCTGTCCGAGAACTGCGCCACCTATGTCACTGCCCTCCTTGCCGCGAGCCGGTTGGGCGCCTGGGCGCTGCCGGTCAACGCGCGGCAGTCGGAGGACGAGATCGCGGCGATTCGCGCCCATGCGGGCGTGCGCGCCGTCGTCTTCACGCCCGAGGCCTCCGCGCCGTCGCGCGCCCATGCCGAGGCCCTGGGCGCCACGTCTCGCGGGCGGCTTGCCTGCGGCGACATCCTCGTCGCCGGGCCCTTCGACGAAGCGGGCACCGCGCCCGAACCGACACCCGCCGACCCGGCCGAGCAGGTCGCCGCGCTCATCTACACGACCGGAACGACCTCGGCCCCCAAGGGCGTGATGCTCACCCATTCGAACCTCGTCTGGAACGCCCGCGTCTCGGCCGAGCTCAGACGGATCACGGCCGACGACATCGTGGTCGGCGTCCTGCCCGGCACGCATATCTTCGGCTTCGCGTCGGTCATCCTCGCGACCCTCGCGGCGGGCAGTACGCTGCGGCTCCTGCCCCGCTTCTCGGCCGAGGCCGTGCTCGACGTCTTCGCGGACGGGGGCAGCGTGATGCCCGCCGTGCCGCAGATGTACCAGGCGATCCTCGCCGAACTTGCCCGGCGCGGCACGCCCCCCGATGCACCCCGGTTGCGCTACATCTCGTCGGGCGGCGCACCGCTCGATCCCGAATGGAAGGAGCGGATCGAGGCCACGTTCGGCATCCCGCTCCAGAACGGCTACGGCCTGACCGAAACCTCTCCGGGCGTGTCCGGCACCCGGCTCGACAACCCGCGTCAGGACACGTCGGTTGGCGAGATCCTCGAAGACGTGGAGTGCCTCATCGACGCCCCGGACGAGAACGGGGTCGGAGAGCTTCTCATCCGGGGCCCGAACGTCATGAAGGGCTACTTCCGCAACCCCGAGGCCACCGCGCAGGCGATCCGGCCCGACGGGTATTTCCGTTCGGGCGACCTGGCCAGGATCGACCCGGACGGCACCCTTTGGATCATGGGCCGCAAGAAGGAGCTGATCATCCGATCCGGCTTCAACATCTACCCGCCCGAGATCGAGGCGATGCTGACCCGCCACCCGGACGTGCACCAGACCGCCGTGGTGGGTCGTCCGGTGCCGGGAAACGAGGAAATCCTGGCCTTCGTGACCGCGAAACCGGGCGTGACGGAAGACGATCTGAAGGCCTTCCTTCACGAACACCTTGTCGGCTACAAGGTGCCCCAGCACATCCTGATCATCGACCGGTTTCCCGTGGCGGCGACCGGGAAGATCCTGAAACACAAGCTGACCGACGCCTTCGCGCCCCTGCTCGCCGAGCGGGACGCGGCGGCCTGCTGACAAAGGACAAGAACATCCATGAGCGACACGACCAAGATCAACGACGTCATCACCCTCGAACGTGCGGGACAGGTGGGGCTCGTCTGCATCGACAACCCGCCGGTGAACGCCTCCGGCCAGGCCGTCCGCCAGGGGCTGGTCGACGCCGTCGCGGCCGCGAATGCAGATGAGGGGATCGAAGTCATCGCGATCTACGCGGCCGGCCGGACCTTCGTGGCAGGCGCGGACATCAAGGAATTCGGCAAGCCGCCGCTCGAGCCGTCGCTCCCCGACACGATCGCCGCGATCGAGGCAAGCGAGAAGCCGGTCGTGGTGGCCCCGCATGGCACCGCGCTTGGCGGCGGGCTCGAGATCTGCATGGGCGCCCATGCGCGCGTCGGCGTGAAGGGCCTGCGCGTTGGCCTGCCCGAGGTGAACCTCGGCCTTCTGCCCGGCGCGTCCGGCACCCAGCGCGGCCCGCGGCTCATGGGCATGAAGCACACGCTCGACATGGCGCTCTCCGGGCGGCAGGTCCCGGGCGAAGAGGCACTGTCCTTCGGCCTGCTCGACGGGCTGGAAGCGGGCGAGCCGCGCGACGTGGCGCTCGACGCGGCCCGGAACGTTCTGGACGGCAAACTCAAGACCCGACGCACCTCCGAGCTCGACGCCGAGATGGACGAGGCAGCGCTCGACGACGCGCGCGCGATGGTCGCCAAGAAGATGAAGCATCACCCCACTGCGCTGAACTGCATCGAGGCGGTGAAGATGTCGACCGGTCCGTTCGACAAGGGCATGGCCTATGAACGCCAGAGCTTCGTCGACGGGCTGCAGGACCCGGCCTCGCAGGGGATGCGCCACGCATTCTTTGCCGAGCGCGCCGTTTCCAAGATCCCGGAAGGCAAGGCCACGCCCCGCCCGGTCGAGAAGATCGGCGTGATCGGTGGCGGCACGATGGGCTCCGGCATCGCCACGGCAGCGCTGAGCGCGGGCCTGGCCGTGCGGATGATCGAGGTGGCGCAGGACGGGCTCGACCGCGGCATCGGTGCGATCACCAAGAACCTCGACGGCGCCGTGAAGCGCGGCAAGATGAGCGAGGCCAAGCGGGACGAGGCGATGGCACGTTTCGAGCCGTCGCTGAACATGGAAGACCTGGGTGACGTGGACCTCGTGATCGAGGCCGTGTTCGAGGACATGGGCGTGAAGAAGGACATCTTCGGCAAGCTCGACACGATCTGCAAACCCGGCGCCGTGCTGGCCTCCAACACCTCCTATCTCGACGTGAACGAGATCGCCTCGGCCACCAACCGGCCCGAGGACGTGATCGGCCTGCACTTCTTCTCTCCCGCCAACATCATGCGGCTTCTGGAGGTCGTCGTGGCCGACAAGACCGCGCCCGAGGTGGTCGCGACGGGCTTCGCGCTGGCCAAGAAGATGAAGAAGGTCGGCGTCCGCGCGGGTGTCTGCGACGGCTTCATCGGCAACCGCATCCTCGCCTATTACTCCAAGACCGCGGGCTACCTGGTCGAGGACGGGGCCTCCCCGCAGCAGGTGGACGACGCGCTTGAAAACTTCGGCTTCGCGATGGGGCCCTTCAAGGTGGGCGATCTTGCCGGGCTCGACATCGGCTGGGCCAACCGCAAGCGCATGGCGCCGAACCGCCCGGCCGAAGAGCGTTACGTGCGCATCCACGACAAGATCTGCGAAGAAGGCATGTTCGGGCGCAAGACCGGCAAGGGCTTCTACATCTACGATGACGAGGGCATCCGCCCGAACCCCCGCGCGCTCGAAATCATCGACGAGGAACGCGCGGCAAAGGGCATCACGCCCAAGAGCTTCACCGACGACGAGATCATCGAGCGCTACATGACCGCGATGATTTCCGAGGCCGCCCGCGTGGTCGAGGAAGGCATCGCGCTGCGCCCCATCGACGTCGATGCGGTCTTCCTCTTCGGCTACGGCTTCCCGCGCTTCCGCGGCGGGCCGCTTCATTATGCCGACACGATCGGGGCCAAGGAACTGGTCGCGCGGATTGAACGGTTTGCGCAGGACGATGCGTATTACTGGAAAGTGCCGGCGATCCTGCGCCGCATGGCCGAGGACGGCACGACTTTCGCGGACCTGAACAAGGAGGGGTGAGATGGACCTGAACTTCACCAGGGAAGAAGAGGAATTCCGCGACGAGGTGCGGACCTTCCTTGACGAGAAGCTGCCCGACGACCTTGCAGAGAAGGTGCGGATCGGCGGCGAGCTCGAAAAGGACGACATGGAGCGCTGGCACGCCATCCTGAACGAGAAGGGATGGCTCGCCGCCCCCTTCTGGCCGAAGGAATTCGGCGGACAGGGCTGGACCCCGGTGGAGCGCCACATCTTCGAAGAGGAATGCGCGCGCGCCAACGCGCCGCGCATCGTCCCCTTCGGCCTGGCCATGCTGGGCCCGGTGCTGCAGAAATTCGGCACCAAGGCGCAGCAGGAATACTACCTGCCGCGCATCCTCGACGGGACCGACTGGTGGTGCCAGGGGTATTCCGAACCGGGGGCGGGGTCGGACCTTGCCAGCCTCAAGACCCGCGCGGTGCGCGAGGGCGACGAGTACGTCATCAACGGGCAGAAAACCTGGACGACGCTCGGCCAGCATGCCGACAAGATCTTCTGCCTTGTGCGTACCAAGACCGACGGCAAGCCGCAGGAAGGGATCAGCTTCATCCTTGTCGACCTCGACACCCCGGGGATCGAGATGCGCCCGATCAAGCTGATCGAGGGCGGCCACGAGGTGAACGAGGTGTTCTTCACCGACGTGCGCGTGCCCGCCGAGAACCTTGTCGGCGAAGAGAACCAGGGCTGGACCATCGCCAAGTTCCTGCTGACGCACGAGCGGACCAACATCGCGGGCGTCGGCTTTTCCATGAAGGCGCTCGAAGAGCTCAAGGCACTGGCGCGCCGGATGAAACGCCACGGCCGTCCGCTGATCGAGAACCCGCTTTTCGCGGCCCGCATCGCGAATGCGGAGATCGAGCTCGAGGCGATGAAGATCACCAACCTCCGGATGCTCTACACCGCCCAGACGCAGGGCGCGCCGGGGCCCGAGACCTCGATCCTGAAGATCAAGGGCACGGTGATCCGCCAGACGCTCAACGACCTGTCGCGCCGCGCGCTGGGTCCGGCGGCGGCCCCCTTCCCGTCCGAGGAGATGTTCGGCAATGCCGCGCTCGTCGCACCGGAGGACGTGAACAACGCCGCCGATTATTTCAACAACCGCAAACTGTCGATTTTCGGTGGGTCGAACGAGATCCAGCGAAACATCCTGACCAAGGCGATGCTGGAGCTCTGAGATGGATTTTTCCCTGACCGAAGACCGCCGGATGCTGTCGGACTCGCTCTCGCGGTTCCTGGCGGACAAGTATCCCTACGACCACCGCGCCAAGGTCGCCTACGAGGCGCCGTTCCATGACGCCGCGCTCTGGGGCGAGATGTGCGAAATCGGCGTGCTCTACGCGCTTGCACCCGAGGACGCGGGCGGCTTCGGCGGCGCGGGCTTCGACATCACCACGGTGTTCGAAACGCTCGGCCGCGGCCTGTCCCCGGCCCCGGTGCTGGGCACGCTTCTGGCCTCCCGCCTGCTCACGGCGGCCGGGGCCGACCAGGCCTCGCTGCTCGACGGCTCCGTGCGCTACGCGGCTGCCATCGGCGAGTTGGACGCGCCCTACGACCTCGACGGGATCGAGACGACGGCCGAAGGCGGCAAGCTTACGGGGCGCAAATCCGTGGTCTACGGCGGCAACGATGCCGAGGTGTTCCTGGTCGCCGCCAAGTCCGGCGGCACGCTCGCGCTTTACGAGGTGAAGGCCGAGGACGCCGACGTGACCGGCTACGGCATGATCGACGGTGGTGGCGCGGCCGAGCTGTTCCTCGACGGCACGCCGGGCACCGAAGTGCTGTCCGATGCGCGCGCCGCGCTCGAGGACGCGCTGGACGCCGGCCGGCTCGCGCTCTGCGCCGAGGCGGTGGGGGCGATGGACGCCACCAACGAGATGCTCCTGGAGTACCTGCGCACCCGCAAGCAGTTCGGCGTGCCGATCGGCAAGTTCCAGGCGCTCCAGCACCGCGCCGTCGACCTCGTCACCGAGATCGAGCAGGCCCGGTCGATCACCATCCTCGCGGCCTCGAAGATGGGCACCCCGGAGCAGGCCCACTTCGTCGCGATGGCCAAGAGCCTGATCGGGCGCGCCGCGCGGCTGGTGGCCGAGGAAGCGATCCAGATGCATGGCGGGATCGCCATGACCTGGGAGGCGGCGGTGAGCCATTATGCCAAGCGGCTGGTGATGATCGACGCACAGCTGGGCGACGAGGATTACCAGCTTGAACGCGTGATGGCGGGTTACGCGGCCTGACAGACCAGGCGGTCGGACATCGAGAAACGCGGGGCGAGCGATGCGCACGCCCCGCGTTTTCTCTGCTTAGGGTAATTTCCATACAAATCATTGAATTTGCTGCGAAAACCGGGTGGCGCGCGACGAGCGCCCGCCACTGCATTTCTCTAGAATTCTAGGATTCTAGAGAACCAGAGCCAGAGGGCCCAGGTCTCCGGGACCTCAGCTCGAACGATAGCGGAAGACGCCGGTTCCGGCCGCGACCTTGATCCCGGTGTCGTCGGTGATCACCGCGTCCGCGAAGAAACTCTTGCGCCCGCCCCCGGTCCTGCGCCCCTCGGCGATCAGCAGGCTGCCCGCCGGCTGCGCCAGGTAATTCACGTTGAGCGACAGCGTCATGGCCAGCCGGCGGTTCTCAGGATCACCGGTGTAGCAGGCGGCGAACCCCATCACGGTGTCGAGCAGCGTGGCATAGACGCCGCCATGCGGGATGCCGTAGCGGTTGCCGAGCGCCTCGGTGACCGGCAACTCGAAGCGCGCATAATCCTCGGACCAGTCCGTCATCCGGAAGCCCAGGAGCGACTGGAACGCATAGGGGTCTTCGACGAGGGCCGGGTCCAGGGTCATGCGGCGGGCTTGCCCGGTGCGCCCGACGACAGGTTCTGCGCCGCCTTCTTGAGCCGCTCGGCGTAGTGCTCCATCAGCTCGTCGGGGTGAACGAAGAACGACGGGCCACCGACGTTGAGCCCGTGGACCCGGTCGCCGTTCAGCGAGAAGACCGGCACGGCGATCCCGTGCACCTCGTTCTTCCATTCGCCGAACCCGGTGCAAAGCCCGTATTCCTCGTAGTCGCGCAGTCCCTTGTCGAGCGACGCGATCGTGCGCTTGCGCTCGTCCGGGAGCTCGGCCAGCGCCTGGTCGACCAGCGCCTGGCGCTGCTTCTCCGGCAGGCCCACGAGGATCGCGCGTCCGATGGCGGAGTGAAAGAGCGGCAGCCGCGCACCCACATTGATGGTGAGCGACACCGCTTCCTTCGACCGCTGGATGGCGGTGTAGACCGCGCGCAGGCGGTGCTGCTCGGCCAGGGCCGAGGTGATGTTCGGGTTGGGCCCCTCGCAGAGCGCGGCCATCTCCTCGCGCGCACGGTCGGTCATCTCGATCGAGGACAGGACCCCGAAACCCAGCGCCAGAACGCCCGCGCCCAGCCGGTAGGTGCCGGTGCGTTCCGAGTAGACCAGGTAGTCGAGCTTGCGCAGCGTATGCGTCAGGCGCGAGATGGTTGGCTTCGGCAGCCCCGTGCGCTGCGCGATCTCGTGGTTGGTGAGGTTGGTCTCGTAGGGCCGGAAGCACCTGAGAACGTCCAGACCGCGCGCCAGTGCCGTCACGAACTTGCGGTCGCCATCCGCATCGACGTCTTCGATCAAATCATCCTTGCCCATGCGTTCCCCTTATACAGCCGTCAGGCCCCCATCAACGGAAATGGCCTGGCCGGTCATGAAGGAATTGTCGTCCGACACGATCCAAAGCATGGCCTGCACCACCTCGCGCGGTTCGGCCACGCGGCGCATCGGCACGCGGCTGGCGATGATGCCATAAGCCTCGTCCCGGCTGACCCCGTGGCGTTCGCCCATAGCGTCACCCATCGTTTCCACCATCGGCGTTGCCGCGAAGCTGGGGCAGATCGCGTTGACCCGCACCCCCTTGCGCGCGACCTCGTCGGCAGCGGCCTTCGTCATCCCGATCACCGCGTGTTTGGACGCGGCATAGGCCGCAAGCTGGCCCGACCCCACGAGCCCCGCGGCCGACGCGGTGTTGAGGATCGACCCGCGCCCCTGTCCCAGCATGACCGGGAGCTGGTGGCGCAGGCCGATGAACACGCCGCGCGCGTTGATCTCCATGATCCGGTCGTAATCCTCGAGCGGGATCTCGGGCAGGCGGCAGAGGCCGCCGCCGACGCCCGCGTTGTTGAAAGCGATGTCGAGCCCGCCGAAGCGGTCGACTCCGGCCGCGACGTGCGATGCCATCGCCGCGTCGTCGGCGACCGAGAAGACCTCGGCCAGCACCTGGGCCCCTCGCGCCTCGGCGGCGCCGGCGACCTCGGCCAGCCCGTCGGCATTCACGTCGGAGAGCATCAGGCGCGCGCCGGCCGCCGCGAGGTCGGCCGCCAGCATCGCCCCGAAACCCGAGGCGGCCCCGGTGATCTGCACCACTTTTCCAGAGAAATCAGCCATGGGCCGCCCTCAGCCCGCCGGCCGCGAATTGCGGCACCGCGGCCCCCAGCCGCATCGCCCGTTCGGGGTTCGACGCGTTGCCGTCCAGCGCGCGCTTGTAGACCCCCTGGATGATCGCGCCCATGCGGAAGAAGGCGAAAGCGAGGTAGAAGTTCATCCCCGCGATCCCGTCGATTCCGCGCGCCTTGCAGTACATCGCGACGAACTCTTCGTCCGTCGGGATCCCAAGCGCCGCGCGGTCGACCCCCGCCAGCCCGCGCCCCTCGGCCCCCGGCGGCATCTGCCACTGCATGAGGAGCGAGGCGAGGTCGGCATAGGGGTGCCCGATGGTCGACAGCTCCCAGTCGAGCACGGCGGCGCAGCGCGGCCCGTCGGTCTCGAAGAGCATGTTGTCGATCCGGTAGTCGCCGTGCACGAGCCGGCGCTGGTCGTCGTCGGGGATGTTGCCCGGCAGCCAATCGATGAGCGCGTCCATGTCCGCGATGCTCTCGGTCTCGGACGCACGGTATTGCTTGGTCCAGCGCCCGATCTGCCGTTCGAAGTAATTGCCCGGCGGGCCATAATCCGACAGCCCCACCGCCTCGATGTCGACGTCGTGGATGGCGGCCAGCACCCGGCACATCTCGTCATAGATCGCGCGGCGTTCGTCGTTGGACACGTCGGGGATGCGCGGGTCGTCGATGTTGCGGCCCTCGACCGCCTCCATCACGTAGAAATCCGACCCGATCACATCGGGGTCCTCGCACAGAACATGCATCTTCGCGACCGGCACGTCGGTATCAGCGAGCGCCTTCTGCACCCGGAATTCCCGGTCCACCGCGTGGGCGCTTTTCAGAAGCTGCCCCGGCGGCTTGCGGCGCAGGACGAAAGGCCCTTTGGGCGTGTCGAGCCGGAACGTCGGGTTCGACTGTCCCACGTCGAACTTGGTCGCCTCGATCGGCCCCTCGAAGCCGGGCATGTGGCGTTCCAGCCAGGCGGCCACGGCTTTCGTGTCGAGCTGTTGGGTCTTGGTCATCGCTGTCCCCTCAGCTGTAGGTCAGCATCTCGTCCGCGTTGGTCGCGTCGATATGCGGTGTTTCGTTGAACCCATGCAGGTAGGCGCCGTTGCGCCCCTGCACGATCTTGTTCACGGCGCAGTTCTTCATCTGGAGCTGCAGCAGGATCTGCTGGGTGGCGGGCGCGTCCAGCACGCGGCGGATCATCTGGCTGATCGCGCCGCCGGACGAAACCATGAGCGTGTCGCCCTCGGCCGATGCCCGCGCGTCCTCGACCCGGGCCACGAAATCGGCGTAGCGCTCGGGCGGCTCGGCGATCTCGTCGGCCTGCCAGGCCAGCACGGTCGCCTTGAGCTGGCGGAAATGCGCGGCCCGGTCGCCGGTTGTCTTCTCCGGGATCGCGTCACCCTGTTCGTGCGCCTTGAGGAGCGCCGTGAAGTCGAATTCGTTGAGACCGGGATGCACCACGGGATCGGCCTCGGCACCGTAGCCTTCGGCGATCCCTTCGAGCGTCTCGCGGTGGCGCAGCTGCGAGCCGATCATGACCTTGCCGGGCCACTGCCAGCCCTGCGCCCTCAAGGCCGCGCCCAGGGCCTTGGATTGGCGATGACCAAGCGGTGAGAGCTTGTCGTAGTTCGCCGCCCCGAAAGAGGCCTGGGCGTGGCGGATGACGGTGATCAGCGCCATCAGATCTTTTCGTTCGTGTACTTGCGCAGTTCGGCGCGCGCGACCTGGCGCCGGTGCACGGCATCCGGGCCGTCCGCGAAGCGGAGCGTGCGCAGGTTGGTGTACATGCGCGCCAGCGGGAAGTCCTGGCTGATCCCGGCGGCCCCGTGCATCTGCATGGATTCGTCGACCACCTTGGTCGCCATGAGCGGGGCGACCACCTTGATCTGCGAAATCCACGGCTGCGCTTCGCGCACGCCCACCGTGTCCATCATGTGGGCGGCTTTCAGGCACAGGAGCCGGGCCATCTCGATCTCCATGCGCGCGTTGGCGATGATGTCGTAGTTGGCACCCAGCGTGGCGATCTTCTTGCCGAAGGCTTCGCGGGCGAGACCGCGCTGGCACATGAGCTCCAGCGCCTTCTCCGCCTGCCCGATCGCGCGCATGCAGTGGTGGATGCGCCCCGGCCCGAGCCGGCCCTGCGCCACCTCGAAGCCGCGCCCCTCGCCCAGCACGACCGCGTCGGCGGGCACGCGGACATCGGTGAACCGCAGGTGCATGTGACCGTGGGGGGCGTCATCGTGGCCGAAGACCTCCATCGGGCGCAGAACCTCGATCCCCGGCGTATCGGCATCCATCACGAACATCGTGTGGCGGGCGTGCTTGGGCGCGTCGGGGTCGGTGCAGGCCATGACGATGTAGACCCCGCAGCGCGGATCGCCCGCGCCGGAGATCCACCATTTCTCACCGTTGAGAACGTATTCGTCGCCGTCCTTCTTGGCCTCGAACGACAGCTGTGCGGCATCCGAGGAGGCAACCCCCGGCTCCGTCATGACATAAGCCGACCGGATCTCGCCCTCGAGCAGCCGGCCCAGCCAGCGCTCCTTGTGGGCGTCGGTCCCGTAGCGCTCCAGCACCTCCATGTTGCCGGTGTCGGGGGCCGAGCAGTTGAACACTTCGGCCGCGATCCCGACCTTGCCCATCTCCTCGGCCAGGTAGGCGTATTCGACGGTGGTGAGGCCATAGCCCCGGTCACTGTCGGTCAGCCAGAAGTTCCACAGCCCCTTGGCCTTGGCCTTGCCCTTCAGCTCGTCGAGGATCGCGATCTGGCGATCGTTGAGCTGGAAGCGGTCGTTGGCCGGGTTGTTGCCGACCTCCGCGTGGTATTCCGCGTCGAGCGGCGCGACCTCCGCCTCGATGAAGTTGCGCACCGCGTCGATCAGCGGTTTGACCTTGTCCGTGACACCCAGGTCCATGTCTGTCCTCCCAATTCCGGCCGGTTGCCGGCTTCATCCATTTGAACACATGTGTTCAATCGTGCGCAAGCCTGTCAGAGCACCTCGAACAGGCCCGCGGCCCCCATGCCACCGCCGACGCACATGGTGCAGACCACGTATTTCGCGCCGCGCCGCTTGCCCTCGATCAGCGCGTGGCCGACCATCCGGGCGCCCGACATGCCGTAGGGGTGGCCCACGGAAATCGCGCCGCCGTTCACGTTCATGATCTCGTTCGGAATGCCCAGAACCCGCGCGGAGTGGAGCACCTGGCAGGCGAAGGCCTCGTTCAGTTCCCACAGGCCGATGTCGTCCATCTTGAGCCCGTGCGCCTCGAGCAGTTTCGGCACCGCGTGGATCGGGCCGATCCCCATCTCGTCAGGGTCGAGCCCGGCGGCCATGACACCGATGTAGCGCCCGAGCGGCTGAAGCCCGCGCTTCTCGGCCTCCTTCGCCTCCATGATCACGCTCGCGCTCGCCCCGTCGGACAGCTGCGAGGCGTTGCCGGCGGTGATGAACTTGCCTTCCTTGACCACCTGCCCGTCACGGAACACCGGCGACAGGCTTTCAAGGTTCTCGAGCGTGGTCGAGGGTCGGTTGCCCTCGTCCTTCTCAAGCGTCACCTCGGCGAAGGAGACCTCTTTCGTCTCCTTGTCGATGATCGCCTGGGTCGAGGGCAGCGGCACGATCTCGTCATCGAACTTGCCCGCCTCCTGCGCGGCGGCGGTGCGCTGCTGGCTCTGGAGCGCATAGGCGTCCTGGTCCTCGCGGGTCACGCCATAGCGGTCCGCGACGATCTCTGCGGTCTCGAGCATGGTCATGTAGAGCGACGGCATGTGCTCCATCACCCACGGGTCCCGCAGGTGATCGGTGCGCATGTCCTGGTTCTGGACGAGGCTGATCGACTCGACCCCGCCGCCGATGGCGACCTGCATGCCGTCATGGACGACCTGCTTGGCCGCGGTCGCGATGGCCATCATGCCGGAGGCGCACTGGCGGTCCATCGACATGCCGGCGACCGAGGTGGGCAGGCCCGCCCGGATCACCGCCTGGCGGCCGATGTTGCCGCCGGTGGAACCCTGCTGGATCGCCGTGCCGATGATGCAATCCTGCACCTCGCCCCCGTCGAGTCCGGCGCGGTCGACCGCGTGGCGCACCGCGTGGCCGATCAGCTCCTGGGCATGGGTGTTGTTGAACGCGCCGCGAAAGGCCTTGCCGATCGGGGTGCGGGCTGTGGATACGATGACGGCATCGCGCATGGGGTGTCCTCCTATTCGTCCCAGGGCAGCGGCAGGCCACGGGCCGCCGCACCCATCCGGGCATATTTGCGTGTCTGTGAAAATGCGTTGTCCATGACCTCCGCGCCCTCGGGATCGCGGATCGCGCCCATCGCGGCGACGACGCCCTCGGGCGACAGGTCGTCACCGACGAGCGCCACGCCGGGCGTCTCGGTGATCCGGATCTCGGCGAAGCAGCCGCCGCCCGCGCCAAGGATCATCTTGGTCGGCGCGTCCTCGGCCACCAGCGCCAGAAGGCCGGGCGTGATCGTGTCGGGCTGGAGCAGTTCCAGCGTTTCCGGGGTGAGCAGCTGTTCGGTCATCCGCGTCGCGGCCGTGGGAGCGAGCGTGTTGACCTTGATGTTCTTGCGCGCCCCTTCGATGGCCAGCGTGTTCATCAGGCCCACGACCCCGGCCTTGGCCGCGCCGTAGTTCGACTGCCCGAAATTGCCGTACATGCCGGAGCAGGACGTCGTCACCACGATGCGCCCGTATTCGCGCGCGACCATATGGTTCCACACGGCCTTGCAGCAGTTGACGGTGCCCATGAGGTGCACGTCGAGCACCTTGGCGAAGTCGGCCAGGTCCATCTTGGCGAAGGTCTTGTCGCGCAGGATGCCCGCGTTGTTGACCAGGATATCGACATGGCCGAATTCCGCGATCGCGTCCTCGACCATCTTCTCGGTCTCCTCGGCGCTGGTCACGTCGGCACCGTTGGCGATGGCGTGGCCGCCCTTGCTGCGGATTTCCTCGACCACCGCGCGCGCCGCGTCCGAACCCGAACCGCTGCCGTCCGTCGCCACGCCCAGGTCGTTGACCACCACCTTGGCGCCGCGCGCGGCGAGGCCCAGCGCGTGCTCGCGGCCCAGCCCGGCCCCCGCGCCGGTGACGATGGCGACACGCCCTTCGAAAGATACGCTCATTGAGTTGTCTCCAGATATCTGCGCCCGATCCACTCGGCCACGAGGGCGGGCTTGTCCGAACCGTCGATCTCGACGGTCACGTCCGTGATAGTGGTGATTTCGCCCGGACGCGAGGTGTCGACGTCCTTCAGCACGAACCGCGCGCGGATGCGGCTGTCGACCTTCACCGGCGACAGGAAGCGCATTCGGTTCATGCCGTAGTTCACGGACATCGCCGTGCCGTCGACCACCGGCACGCAGTCATAGGTCATCGCCGACAGGAGCGAGAGTGTCAGGAACCCGTGCGCGATGGTGCCGCCGAAGGGGCTCTGCGCCGCCGCCTCGGGGTCGGTGTGGATGTATTGGTGATCCTCGGTCGCGTCCGCGAAGGCGTCGATGCGTGCCTGCGTGATGTCGAACCAGCGCGAGACGCCGATCTCGGTGCCCTTGAGCGCGATGAACTCGTCCAGTGTCATGATCACTCCGCGAAGAGAGAGCCGGGGGAATGCACGTTGATCCCGCCCGACAGGGGCAGGACCGCGCCGGTGACGTAGGAGCCGCCCGGACCGCAAAGGAACTGCATCGCCGCCGCGATGTCCGAGGCCTCGCCCAGCCGTCCCAGCGGCACGCGGTCGGCGGTACGGTCCGCCTGGTCCGCGTCGGTGAGCGCGAAGGCGGTCATCTTGGACTTGAACGGCCCCGGTGCGAGCGCGTTCACGGTGATGCGCCGCTCGGCAAGCTCGTTGGCGAGGATGCGCGTCATGTGGTGCACCGCCGCCTTGGACACGGAATAGGAATAGGCCCCGTCGCCCTTCGGCACGTCGCCCAGCACGGAGCCCGTGTTGACAACGCGCGCGGGGTCCGCGTCCGTGGCCGAAGCCGTGAGCACCGGCAGAAGCGCTTGGGTGAGCTGGAACATGCCCGTGACGTTGAGATCGTTGACCTTGTCCCAGCCCGACCACGGAAACTCGCCCAGCGGCGCGCCCCAGGTGCGGCCGGCGTTGTTCATCAGGATGTGGAGCTTGTCGGTGCGCTCCGCCACGTCCGCCGCCAGCGCGTCGACGCCGTCCTGCGATGCGACGTCGCCGGCGAAGCCCTCGACCGTGCCGGGCAGGCCCAGCGCGTTGATCTCTTCGGCGACCGCCGCGCAGGCGTCGCCCTTGCGGCTGGCGATCAGGACCCGGGCGCCGGCCGCGGCCAGCCCCTCGGTCGCCATCCGGCCGATTCCGGACGCGCCGCCGGTGACCAGTGCCACCTTGCCCGTGAGATCGAAAAGTGTGCTCGGTGCCAGGCTCATGCCGCATCCCCCCGTGCCCGTGCGACGACCGCGGCGTGGTAGCCGTAATCTCCCAGCCATTCGGCCGCGACCCGTGCGCGTTTCATGTAAAAGCCCATGTCGAAATCGTCGGTCATGCCGATCCCGCCGTGCATCTGCACGCCTTCGCGCACCGCGAGGTTGGCGGTCTCGGTCGCGCGCGCTTTGGCCAGCGAGACGGCGAGGTCGGCCTCGTCGGGCGTGGCGTCGAGCACGCGGCCCGCGTTCACGATGGTCGAGGCCGTGACCTCGATCTCGGACCACAGGTGCGCCGCGCGGTGCTGAAGCGCCTGGAAGCTGCCGATGTGGCGACCGAACTGCTTGCGCTCCTTGAGGTAGCCCGCGGTCATGGCGAAGGCCCCGGCGGACAGGCCGGTGAGCTCGGCGGCCAGCGCCGCCTGCCCCGCGCGCAGGCCCGGCGCGAGGGCGGCAAGCCCCTGGCCCACCTCGCCGACCACGTCCTCGCCGGTCGCCACGACATCGTCGAAGGTGATCCGCGCATGGTCGCGGCTGTCCACGAGGTCGAGCTTTTCGCGGCTGATCCCGGCGCGCTCCGCGTCGATCGAGAAGAGCGTCGGACCCGCCTCGGATTGGGCCAGAACGAGAAGCCGGGTGGCGCTCGTGCCCTCGCCCACGAAGGTCTTGGTGCCCGACAGGCTGAAGCCGTTGCCGTCCGCCCGCGCGGCCATCCGCGTCGCGGCGGGGGCGAACTTCGGCCCCTCGTCGATGGCCAGCGCATAGGTCGCCGCGCCGGACGCGATCTCGGCCAGCCCCGGGGCGCCCGCACGGCGCAGGGTCGTGGCGGCGATCACCGCGGTCGACAGGAACGGAGAGGCCGCCAGCGTGCGCCCCATTTCTTCGGCAAGCGTGTTCGCGGCGGCGAAGCCCATGTCGGAGCCGCCGTCGTCTTCACCGATCAGGACGCCGGCCCAGCCCATCTTGACCATCTCGTCCCAGAGGGCGGGGTCATACGGTCGGCCCGCGTCGCGATTGGCGCGCAGGTTCGACACCGGCGCCGCGTCGTCGAGAAAGCCGCGCGCGGCGTCGCGCAGCATGGTTTCGTCTTCGGTCGGGGTCAGGGTGGTCATGTCGTCACTCACTCGGCAGTTCGAGAACGCGTTTGGCGAGGATGTCGAGCATCACCTCGGAGGTGCCGCCCTCGATCGAGTTGGCCTTGGTGCGCAGCCACTCGGGCGCAAGCGTGCCGTGCACCCCGTCCCAGGCCAGCGCGTCCGACCCGCCCGCCGCCATGAGAAGCTCGAACCGCGCCTTGTTCAGCTCGGTGCCGTAATACTTCAGCATGGCCGAGGCGTTGCCGACACCGCCCTGCTTGGCCATGTCCTTGTAGCGCTCCAGCGTCAGGTTCATGGCAAGCTCGTCGACGCCGAGCTTCATGGCCCGTGCCCGGATCACCGGGTCGTCGACGCCGTCATCGGCCAGCACGCTCGCCACCGATCGTCCGCCGGTCAGGCCCGAACCGCCGCCACCGATCATCTCGCGCTCGTGGGTGAGCAGGTGCTTGGCCACGTCCCACCCCCGGTTCTCTTCGCCGACGATGGACGAGATGCCCTCGCCGTAGCTCTTGGGCACGCGCACGTTGTCGAAGAAGGTTTCGCAGAACGGCGACTTGCCGGAGA
This sequence comes from Maritimibacter harenae, assembly GCF_009882975.1. Lineage (GTDB taxonomy): Bacteria > Pseudomonadota > Alphaproteobacteria > Rhodobacterales > Rhodobacteraceae > Maritimibacter > Maritimibacter harenae. Next base: position 132,897 of record NZ_WTUX01000010.1, on the reverse strand, counting down.
TCAGTCGGATCGGCCGGGTGGTGACGCCTTCGCTTTCCATGTCGATCAGCATGAAGCTGATTCCGCGGTGCTTGGGCGCCTCGCGGTCGGTGCGGATGAGCGCGAAGATCCAGTCGGCCTGGTCGGCATAGGAGGTCCAGATCTTCTGGCCGTTGACCAGCCAGTGATCGCCCTTGTCCTCGGCATGGGTCTGGACGCTGGCAAGGTCCGAGCCCGCTCCCGGTTCCGAGTAGCCCTGGCACCAGCGAATCTCGCCGCGCGTGATCTGCGGCAGGAAGTGGCGCTTCTGCTCTTCCGTTCCGAAGGCCAGGAGCGCGGGCCCCAGCATCCACAGCCCGAAGCTGTCGAGCGGCTTCTTCACCCGGAGCCGGTCGAGCGTCTCGCGGAAAATCTTGTCTTGTGCGCGGCTGAACCCTGCGCCACCGTATTCCACGGGCCACGTCGGTGCAGTCAGGCCGCGCGCGGCGCAGGCGTCGAGCCAGGTCTTCTGGTCCTCGGACTTGAACGTCCAGCGCTTGCCGCCCCAGCAGATGTCGTCCTCGCTGAACGGCCGATCCCGCAGCGAAGACGGGGCGTTTGCGTCGATCCAGCCCGCGATCTCGTCGCGGAAGGCGTCGAGGCGCGCATCATCGGTCGCTGTCATCACGATTCTCCTCCCATCCTCGCCCTAGCGGACACCATCCGCATTTGTTCTGCAAGGCAAAATAGAGTTTCACCACCGTTTCGCCGTGTAAAACTGTATTTTACAAAATCCTTGACATGACTCGGTCGCCGCAATTGACTGTTCCCTATCCGGGGCCGGCCAGAACCGTCGGGTCCGTACCAAAGGGAGGACACAATGAATTTCAGGAAAACCGCCATCCTGGCGGCGGCAACGTCCGTGCTCGCACTCGGTGCCGCCAGCGCCGACACGATCAAGTTCGCTTTCATCGACCCGCTTTCCGGCCCCTTCGGGCCGTCGGGTGAAGCGGCCTACACGAGCTACCAGCTCGCGGCCGAGCACATCAACGAGAACGGCGGCGTCAACGGCGACATGATCGAGATCATGGGCTACGACAACAAGGTGAACCCGAAGGAATCGCTGGTGCAGTTCCAGAAGGCGATCGACGACGGCGCGCGCTACATCGTGCAGGGCAACGGCTCGTCCGTGGCCGCCGCGCTGATCGAGGCCGTGAACAAGCACAACAAGCGCAACCCGGGCGACGAGGTGCTGTTCTTCAACTATGCCGCCGTGACCCCGGCCTTCACCAACGAGCTGTGCAGCTTCTGGCATTTCCGCTTCGACGCGCATGCGGACATGAAGATGGCCGCCATCACCGACTGGATCGCCGAGCGCGACGACATCAAGTCGGTCTACTTGATCGGCCAGGACTACGTCTTCGGGCAGGCCGTGGCGTCCGCCGCCGAGGGCCAGCTTTCCGAGAAGCGCCCCGACATCGAGATCGTGGGCAACGAACTGCATCCGCTGGGCAAGGTGAAGGACTTCACCCCCTACATCCAGAAGATCATCTCGTCGGGCGCCGACGCGGTCATCACCGGCAACTGGGGCGCCGACATGCAGCTCCTGATGAAGGCGGCGGCTGAAAGCGGCTCCGAAGTGCCGTACCTGACCTTCTACGGCGGGTCCAAGGGCGCGGTCGCGTCGCTCGGCGAAGACGGCATCGGGCTGCTGCACCAGGTGAGCGAAGGCATCACGAACCTCGAAGCCTCGGACGAGCAATACGCGCTCATCGAGGAATACAAGGAGCGCTTCCCGGACTACGACTACTACTACCACCGGGTCTGGAACGTGATGGACATGTTCAAGAAGGCCGCCGAAGAGGCCGGCACCAACGATCCGATCCCGGTCGCCAAGGCGCTCGAGGGTCTGAGCATCGAACATGCCTACGGCACCGCGACGATGCGCGCCGAGGATCACCAGATCCAGCAGCCGCTCTACATCTCCGTGGTGTCCGACGACGTGAAGTACGGCGTCGACAACATCGACCTCGGCTGGGAGCTGGTGGACGCGGGGACCATTTCGATGGACGCCGCCGAACAGCCGACCACCTGTGAAATGGAGCGTCCGGAGTAATCCGGCACCCCGACAACGGGTCTGAACCGGGGCGCCGGGCCGCTGGGCTGCGGCGCCCCTCTTCCATCGGTACGAGGTCCTCATGGAAACGATCGTCTTCGGACTGCTGAACGGTGTGAGCTACGGACTGCTCCTGTTCATGCTGTCCTCCGGGCTCACGCTCATCTTCTCGATGATGGGCGTTCTGAACTTCGCCCACGCCGCCTTCTACATGCTCGGCGCCTACTTCGCCTTCACCATCACCGGCTCGTCCAGCTTCTGGATCGCGCTGTTCATCGCGCCCGTGCTCGTCGGCCTCGTCGGCGCGGTCGTCGAACGCTACGGCCTGCGCCGGGTGCATCCGAACGGGCACGTGGCCGAGCTGCTGTTCACCTTCGGGCTCGCCTACCTGATCGAGGAGGTCGTGAAGATCGTCTACGGCAAGACCGCGGTGGATTACCGCGTGCCGGAGCTTCTGGACTTCGCCGCGTTCGAGATCTACGGCGCCAGCTTCCCGGCCTACCGGATCTTCGTGATCTTCATCGCCGTCGCGATGCTCGTGGGCCTGTGGTTCCTGCTCAAGCGCACGCGCGCGGGCCTCATCATCCAGGCCGCGCTGACACATCCGCACATGGTGGGCCACCTGGGCCACAACGTGCCGTTCATCTTCATGATGGTCTTCGGCATCGGCTGTGCGCTCGCGGGTCTCGCGGGTGTCATGGCGGGCAACATCTTCGTCACCGACCCGGCGATGGCGGTCCAGATGGGACCGATCGTCTTCGTGGTCGTCGTGGTCGGCGGGATCGGGAGCCTCGAGGGCGCGTTCCTCGCCTCGCTCCTGATCGGGCTGCTCCAGAACTTCGCGGTGGGCATCAACCTCAAGTTCGCCGAGATCTTCGGCTTCCTCGGCATGAGTGACCTCTCCGAGGTCGGCCGCATCTCGGTCTCCAGCCTCGCGCCGGTCCTGCCGTTCCTGCTGCTCGTGCTGATCCTGATTTTCCGCCCGCAGGGCCTCTTGGGGGAGAAGGAGCTATGAGCGAAACGACCCAGAGCTTCACCGACCTGGCGCCCAGCGCCGGGGCTAAGTTCCGCCAGCGCACGCTGCCGATCCTGATCTTCGCGGCGATCCTGTTCGCGATCCCGATGGTCGGGCCGTCGCGCACCTTCTACACGCTGGCCCACCAGATGGGCATCAACATCGTCTTCGCGCTGTCCTACAACATGGTCCTCGGGCGCGGTGGCCTTCTGTCCTTCGGGCATGCGGTCTATTTCGGGCTTGGCGGATACCTCGCCATGCACGCGATGAACTGGATCGAGGACGGCGCAGGCATCTGGGGCTCGGTCCCGATGTTCCTGCTGCCGCTGGTCGGCTTCGCCGGCGGCGCGGTCGCCGGTGCGGTCATCGGCTGGCCGTCCTGCCGCAAGGCGGGCACCACCTTCGCCATGATCTCGCTCGGCGTGGCCGAGCTGATCTTCGCGGCGGCCTTCATGTTCGACAGCTTCTTCGGGGGCGAACAGGGCATCTCGGGCGACCGGATGAACGGGATCGAACTCTTCGGCCTGTCCTTGGGTCCGATCGACGAGGTCTACTGGTTCATCGCATTCTGGACCGTCATCGGCGTCATCGGAATGTGGGCCTTCACCCGCACGCCGCTGGGCAAGCTGTCCGAGGCGACCCGCGACAACGCCCAGCGCGTGCAGTTCATCGGCTACAACCCGCAGCGCGTGCGCTACCTCGTCTTCATCGCGGCGGGCGGTTTCGCGGGGCTCGCGGGCGGCATGGCGGCGGTGAACTACGAGATCTTCACCCCGGACGCCCTCAGCCTCGTGCCCTCGGGCTTCGTGCTGATCATGGCCTACGTGGGCGGCATCACCTTCTTCGTCGGCCCGATCTTCGGGGCGATCCTGCTGACCTACATGCAGTCGATGCTCTCTGACTTCACCGAGGCCTGGCTGCTCTACCTGGGCGTGCTCTTCATCGCCATCGTGATGTTCGCCCCGCGCGGCATCGCGGGGATCGTCTTCGGCTTCCTCGACGGCGTGCGCGGCGACAACCCCGGCGCCTACCTGGGCCGCTGGCTGATGCGGCTCCTAGGCATCCTGCTGATGCTCATGGGCCTGATCGTGCTGGTCGAGGTCTCGGTCCGCTGGTCCAACGGCTACGGCGAGGTCTACGAACCCTTCGGCCTGCACCTGGGCCATGAGAACGTGCTGAGCTGGGTGCTCGTGATCGTGCCGGCCATCGCCGGCGTCTGGATCACCAAGCGCGCATCGAAAGAGGAGGAGGCCGCATGACCACCCCGGCTTTGTCACTGAAGAACCTCAACAAGAGCTTCGGCCCGGCCAAGATCATCAATGACGTGTCGCTCGACATCGCGCCGGGCGAACGTCACGCGATCATCGGGCCGAACGGGGCGGGCAAGTCCACGCTGTTCAACCTGATCTCGGGGCTCTACACGCCCACGTCCGGCACGGTCGCGCTGCACGGCCGGACGATCTCGGGGATGCCCCCGCACGAGATCAACAAGCTGGGGCTGTCACGGTCGTTCCAGGTCTCGAACATCTTCACCAACATGACGGTGCGAGAAAACGTGCGTTGCGGCGTTCTGCACTCGATGGGCCAGGGCTATGCCTTCTGGAAGAACATCGGGTCGAACAAGGCGGTGCAGCAGAAGACCTGGGAGGTGCTGGAGCATTGCGCGCTCACCGACAAGGCGAACGTGCCGGCCGCCCTCCTGCCCTACGCCGACCAGCGTGCGCTCGAGATCGCGATCACCATCGCGGGCGGGGCGGACGTGATCCTGCTGGACGAACCCACCGCGGGGATGAGCCATTCCGAGACGGACCGCGCGGTGGACCTGATCCGGCGGGCGACCGAGGGAAAGACGCTGGTGATCGTCGAGCACGACATGGGCGTGATCTTCGATCTCGCCGACCGGATCAGCGTGCTGGTCTACGGCGAGATCATCGCGTCGGCCCCGCCGTCCGAGATCCGGGGCGACCCGGCCGTGCGCGAGGCTTACCTGGGGGATGAAGAACTGCCGGAGGTGATGGCATGAGCGAAGCGATGCTGGAGGTCCGCGACCTGCACGCCTATTACGGCAAGTCCCACGTCCTGCGCGGCGTGAACATGGAGATCATGCCGGGCGAGGTGATCGCGCTCCTGGGCCGCAACGGCGTGGGTCGTTCGACCACCGCCAAGGCCATCATGGGCGAGGTGCCCCCGAAAGGCGAAATCCTGTTCAAGGGTCAGCCGATCGCGGGGCTCGAGAGCCACAAGATCGCGCGGATGGGCCTGGGCTACGTCCCCGAAAGCCGCGACATCTTCCCGGCCATGACGGTGCGCCAGAACCTCGTCCTGGGCGTCAAGGACATGCGCCATCCGGGCAAGTACACGATCGACGAGATGCTCGACATGTTTCCCAACCTGCGGGCGCGCGCCGACAACCAGGCGGGCGTTCTGTCCGGGGGCGAAAAGCAGATGCTCACCATGTGCCGGACGCTGATGGGCGACCCGGAACTGATCATCATCGACGAACCGACCGAGGGGCTGGCCCCCAAGATCGTGCAGCAGATCGGCGACATGATCGCGGAAATCGCCAAGACCGGCGTCGCGATCCTGCTGGTCGAGCAGAAGCTGTCCATCGCGCTCAGGATCGCGCACCGCGTCTACGTCATGGGACATGGCGAGATCGTCTATGGCGGCACGCCCGCCGAATTCGCCGAACGCGACGACGTGCGCGCGGAGTGGCTCGAGGTCTGACACCCCGTCTACAGGCTCTACAGAGCAGGAAAAAGAACGCCGGGGCACAGGTTGCCCCGGCGTTTTTTCGCTGGGCGCCAGCAATGATTTGACCAAAGGGAAAAATATTGCCAAGGCGTGCGGCAGGTGCGAGGCTCGCGACAAACATCCGGAGATTGACGTGCAAACCGAAGACCAGACCGCCAAGGCCGACCTCGGGGTGGCGCAGCTGCCCGACGTCGTGCCGAGCCGAAATCCCGGCATGCCGCTCGACATGGACTGGGTACGCGCCGTGCAGGTGAACACGTCCGCCGTGGAGCGCCGCGCGGGCACCATCGGTGCGCGCCGCTCCGTGAAAAAGGACTACCAGGCCGCGTGGCTTCTGAAAGCGATCACGCTGATCGACCTGACCACGCTGGCGGGCGACGACACGGAGAACCGCGTCCGCCGTCTCTGCGCCAAGGCGAAGCACCCGGTGCGCGCCGACCTGCTCGAAGCATTGGGCGTGGACGGGATCACCACCGGGGCGATCTGCGTCTACCACGACATGGTCGAAACCGCCGTCGACGCGCTGAAGGGCACCGGCATCCCGGTCGCGGCCGTCTCGACCGGCTTTCCGGCGGGGCTGTCGCCCTTCCACCTGCGCGTGGCCGAGATCGGCGAAAGCGTGAAGGTGGGGGCCGAGGAGATCGACATCGTCATTTCGCGCCGCCACGTGCTCGAAGGCAACTGGCAGGCGCTCTACGACGAGATGCGCACGTTCCGCGATGCCTGCGGCGACGCCCACGTGAAGGCGATCCTCGCCACCGGCGAACTGGGCACGCTGCGCAACGTCGCGCGCGCTTCGCTGGTGTGCATGATGGCCGGCGCGGATTTCATCAAGACCTCGACCGGCAAGGAAAGCGTGAACGCCACCCTGCCCGTCTCGCTCGTGATGATGCGCGCGATCCGCGACTACTACGACCGGTCCGGCGTGAAGGTCGGCTACAAGCCGGCGGGCGGAATCTCGAAGGCCAAGGACGCGCTCACCTACCTTGCGCTGGTGAAGGAAGAGCTGGGCAACGACTGGCTCGACCCGCACCTGTTCCGCTTCGGGGCCTCGTCCCTGCTGGGCGACATCGAGCGGCAGCTGGAACACCATGTGACCGGGCATTATTCGGCGGGCTACCGCCACGCGATGGGGTGAGGCGATGACGATCAAGGAAATCTTCGACAGCATGGATTACGGCACCGCCCCCGAAAGCGCCAAGGAAGCGATGGCGTGGATCGAGGAACATGACGGGGCCTTCGGCCTCTTCATCGACGGCGGCTGGACGAAGCCCGGCCAGACCTTCGACACGAAGAACCCGGCCAATGGCGAACGGCTCGCCAAGGTCACGCAGGCCGGCGCCGACGACGTCGACCGCGCGGTGCAGGCCGCGCGCAAAGCCCAGCCGGGCTGGGCGAAAATCTCCGGCCACGAGCGCGCGCGCATCCTCTACGCGATCGCCCGGCTCGTGCAGAAACACAGTCGCCTTTTCGCGGTGCTCGAAACCCTCGACAACGGCAAGCCGATCCGCGAAAGCCGCGACATCGATATCCCGCTGGTCGCGCGCCACTTCTACTACCACGCCGGGATGGCCCAGCTTCAGGACGCCGAACTGCCCGACCGCGAGGCGCTCGGCGTCGCCGGTCAAATCATCCCGTGGAACTTTCCGCTCCTGATGCTGTCTTGGAAGATCGCGCCGGCCATCGCGATGGGCAACACGGTCGTGCTGAAACCGGCCGAGTACACGTCGCTCACGGCCCTGCTTTTCGCGCAGATCTGCGAAGAAGCGGGCGTGCCCAGGGGTGTGGTCAACATCGTCACCGGCGACGGCGCGGTCGGCGAGGCCATCGTCACCCATGAAGGCATCGACAAGATCGCTTTCACCGGCTCCACCGACGTGGGCCGCATCATCCGCCGCGCGACGGCCGGAACCGGCAAGTCGCTCACCCTCGAGCTCGGGGGCAAGTCGCCTTACATCGTCTTCGACGACGCCGATCTCGACTCGGCGGTCGAGGGGCTGGTCGACGCGATCTGGTTCAACCAGGGACAGGTCTGCTGCGCGGGCTCGCGGCTCCTGGTCCATGAACCGGTGGCCGACAGGTTCTACGAGAAACTCAAGGCACGCATGGCCAAGCTGCGCGTGGGCGATCCGCTCGACAAGTCGATCGACGTGGGCGCGCTGGTCGATCCGGTGCAGCTCGACCGCGTGACGAAACTGGTCGAGGCGGGCGCGGACGACGGCGACGTCTTCCAGGCCCCGGCCGAAATGCCCGCCAACGGCTGCTACTATCCGCCCACGCTGATCACCGGCATGTCCCCGGCCTCGTCGCTCATGCAGGAAGAGATCTTCGGCCCCGTGCTGGTCGCCACCACGTTCCGCACCCCCGAAGAGGCCGTGAGCCTCGCCAACAACACGCGCTACGGACTGGCCGCGACGCTGTGGTCGGAGAACGTGAACCTCGCCCTCGATGTCGCGCCCAAACTGGCGGCCGGCGTGGTCTGGGTGAACGGCACCAACATGTTCGACGCGGCGGCCGGCTTTGGCGGCGTGCGCGAAAGCGGCTTCGGGCGCGAAGGCGGCTGGGAGGGCTTGCTGGCCTACACCAGGCCCCGGCGCAAAACGACGACGCTGAAGCCGATCGCGGCTTTCCCTGCCCCCAAGGACGCCAGGGTCGACGCGCTCGACCGCACCGCCAAACTCTACATCGGCGGCAAGCAGGCGCGCCCCGACGGCGGCTATTCCCGCCCGGTCTGGTCGAAGACCGGCGACCTCGCGGGACACGCGAGCCTCGCCAACCGCAAGGACGTGCGCAACGCGGTCGAGGCCGCCACCGGGGCCGCGGGCTGGGCCAAGACGACGGGCCATGCCCGCGCGCAGATCCTCTACTACATCGGCGAGAACCTGTCGGCCCGCGCCGACGAGTTCGCCCACCGCCTCAACGCCCTGACCGGGGCGCGCAACGGCAAGGCCGAGGTCGAGCGTTCCATCGATCGGCTCTTCACCTACGCCGCCTGGGCCGACAAGTACGACGGCGCGGCAAAACCCGTACCCCTGCGCGGCGTGGCCCTCGCGATGAACGAACCCGTGGGCGTGATCGGCCAGTTCTGCCCGGACGACCACCCGCTCCTCGGGCTCGTGAGCCTGGTGGCACCCGCCATCGCGATGGGCAACCGCGTGGTCACGGTCGCTTCCGAGCCCTTCCCGCTGGCGGCGACGGATTTCTACCAGGTGCTCGAGACCTCGGACCTGCCCGGCGGGGTGGTGAACATCCTCACCGGAAGCCATGCCGAGCTCGCCGCGCCGCTGGCCGGCCACCTCGGCGTCGACGCGGTCTGGAGCGCGTCTGGCGCCGACATCTCGTCGCTGATCGAGCTGGAGAGCGCCGGCAACCTCAAGCGCACCTGGGTCAACAACGCGCGCGGCCGCGACTGGATGGGCGCGGACGGCGAAGGACGCGAATTCCTGGCGCAGGCCACCGAGGTCAAGTCCGTCTGGGTGCCCTACGGCGAGTGACCCCGGGCCCGGGTGTTTTCGCAGATGCGGCAAGGGGGCTGTCTGCCCCCTCGCGGCTTCGCCGCTCACCCCCGAAGGTATTTCGAAAACAGAGAAGGCAGGGGCCGCGAGGTCCCTTCTTCGTTTCATAAATACCTCGGAGGGGGTCCGGGGGAGGCAGCGCCTCCCCCGGCGGGTCGTGGCGGGCGCAGCCCGCCGCGACATGCCTTAGAGCGCGACGCCGTGTTTGCGGAACAGCTCCTTGAGATCGACCTCGGGGCGCGGCCCGATATGGCTGATCACCTCGCCCGCCGCGATGGTCCCCATGCGCCCGCAGGTCTCGAGATCGCGGCCGGTGGCATACCCGTACAGGAAGCCCGCGGCGAACTGGTCGCCGGCGCCTGTGGTGTCCACGGGGTCCACCCGGTTCACCGGCACCGTCGCCTCGCGGTCGCCCTGCACCAGCACCACGTCCGAACCGGAGCGCGTGCAGACCACCAGACCGCATTCCGAGGCAGCCTGTTCGAGGGCCGCCGACAGGTCGGTCTGGTAGAGGCTTTCCCATTCGTGTTCATTGCCGATCACGAAATCCATGTCGGGCACGAAGCGGCGGAAGTCGTCGCGGTGGCGCTCGACGCAGAACGGGTCGGACAGCGAAATGCCGACCTTGCCGCCGGACTTGTGCGTGAGTTCGGCGGCGCGGTCGAAGGCGGCCTTGCCCTTGTCCTTGTCGTAGAGGTAGCCCTCGAGGAACATCACCTCGGTGTCCTCGGCGGTTTCGGGGTGCACGTCCAGCTCGCTGATCTCCGAGGAGATGCCGAGGTAGGTATTCATCGACCGCTCGCCGTCCGGCGTCACGAAGATCATCGAGCGCGAGGTGGGCAGTTCGCCCTCCTTCACCGGCGCGTTGACGAAGACGGTGCCGTCCTCGGTCATCTCGTGGGCGTAGAACCGGCCCAGCGCGTCGTCACGCACCCGGCCGATGAACCCGGTCGACAGGCCGAGGTTGCCGAGACCCGCGAGCGTGTTGGCGACCGAGCCGCCCGGCGCCTGCACCCGGTTCTCCATCGCGCCGTAGAGCAGCTCGCCCCGGTCCTTCTCGACCAGTTGCATGATGCCCTTCTCGATCCCCATGAGGTCGAGAAAGCTGTCGTCGGACTGGGTGATGACATCGACGATGGCGTTGCCGATGCCCACGACCTTGAAGCGTTTGGTCACAGGGTCTTCTCCTCGTAGGGGCAGATGTCTCGGATGATGCAGTTGGGGCACATCGGTTTGCGTGCCTTGCAGACGTAGCGGCCATGCAGGATGAGCCAGTGGTGCGCGTGGAGCTGGTAGTCCGCCGGCACGTTGTCCTCGATCGCGCGTTCCACGGCGATCACGTCCTTGCCCGGCGCGATGCCGGTGCGGTTGCCCACGCGGAAGATGTGCGTGTCCACGGCCTGGGCCGGGTAGTGCCACCACATGTTGAGGACCACGTTCGCCGTCTTGCGCCCCACGCCGGGCAGCGACTGGAGGGCCGCGCGGGAATTGGGCACCTCGCCGCCATAGGTATCGACCAGGATGCGGCTGAGCTTGATGACGTTCTTGGCCTTCTGGCGGTAGAGCCCGATGGTCTTGATATGCCCGACCAGCCCCTCTTCGCCGAGTTCCAGCATCTTCTCGGGCGTGTCGGCGACCTTGAAGAGCGACCGCGTCGCCTTGTTCACGCCCGCATCCGTCGCCTGCGCCGACAGCGCGACCGCCACCACCAGCGTGTAGGCATTCACGTGCTCGAGTTCGCCCTTGGGTTCCGGGTCGGCTTCGTGGAAGCGGCGGAACACCTCGCGGATGGTATTGTAGTCCATTTGCTTGGCCATGGCGCAGGTATCGGGGGTTTGGCCCCGGGGCGCAAGCCGGTCGGCCTCTCACATTGCGCGCAAAGCGCAGGAAACGGGTCGCCCGGAGCGCGACGCGGGCCTAGATTGGCGGGGAAGGAGGCACCCGATGACAGCGCTCGATCTCACACGGCCCGACCAGCAGACGGAGGGCGCCTATCACTACAACGTCATCCGACGCGCGATCGAGGCGATCGACGCGGCCGGCGGGGCGCCGCTTTCGCTCGAGGCGCTGGCGGCCGAGGTCGACATGAGCCCCGCGCATTTCCAGCGCGTCTTCTCGAAATGGGCCGGTGTGAGCCCCAAGCGCTACCAGCAATATCTCACGCTCGACCACGCCCGCACGCTCCTGCGCGAAAAGTTCACGACGCTGGAGACCGCCCAGTCGCTGGGCCTGTCGGGCGGCGGGCGTCTTCACGACCTGTTCCTGACGTGGGAGGCGATGTCGCCGGGCCAGTACGCGCGCGGCGGGGACGGGCTGACGATCCGCTGGGGCTGGTTCGATTCGCCCTTCGGCCCGGCGCTGGTTATGGCGACCGAGCGCGGCATTTGCGGGCTGGCCTTCGCCGCCGAAACGGGGGCCGAACCGGCGATGGAGGACATGCGGTCGCGCTGGCCCGGGGCACGCTTCGTCGAGGATCCGGGGGCGCTGCGCGCCGATCTCGATGCGGCTTTCGACCGGACCGGCGAAGCGCGGCTTCACCTGATCGGGGCGCCGTTCCAGATCAAGGTGTGGGAGGCGCTGATCACCATACCCTCCGGCCAGGTGACGACCTATTCCGAGCTGGCCTGTGCCGTCGGCAACCCGCGTGCGGTGCGCGCCGTGGGCACCGCCGTGGGGCGCAACCCGGTAAGCTGGCTCATCCCCTGCCACCGTGCGCTGCGCAAGTCCGGGGGGCTCGGGGGCTATCATTGGGGCCTGCCGGTCAAGCGCGCGCTTCTGGCCTGGGAGGCGGCGCGCGACGAGGCGTGAGACTCGAGCGGAACGCCGCCATCGGCGCGATCCCGCTGCCCCCCACCTTTTCCCTGTCACGCCGGGGCCTTATGGTGGGCCGCGAAGATCGGGTACCCATGGAAAGGTCCACGTCATGAAGATTCTCAAACCAGCGCTGGCACTGCCACTCGTCTCGGCGCTCGCGCTTGCCGGCTGCGAAACGATGGGGCAGCGCGAAGCCACCGGGGCGGCCACCGGCGCCGCGCTCGGCGGCCTGTTCGGCGCGGCGATCCCGGGCAACCGGGCGGCCACGGCCACGGTCGGCGCCGTGGGCGGCGCCATCGTTGGCGGCATGGTCGGCAACCAGCTCGACAAGCAGGCGGGCGACCTGCGCTCAAGCTTCAACAACTCGCGCATCCAGGTGGTGAACACCGGTTCGATGCTGAAGGTCATCATGCCGCAGGGCATCCTGTTCGCGACGGACAGTGCGGAGGTCTCGGCCTCGCTCTATCCCGACCTCCGGGCCCTGGCCGAGAACCTGCGCGAATATCCCAACTCGACGGTCAAGGTCGTTGGTCACACCGACAACACCGGTTCGGCCAGCTACAACCTGCAACTGTCCCAGCGCCGGGCGCAGGCGGTGCAGAGCGTGATCCAGGCCAACGGCGTGGGCGCGGCGCGCCTGACCGCGATCGGCAAGGGCGACAGCGAGCCGGTGGCGTCCAACCTGACGGCCGAGGGTCGCCAGCAGAACCGCCGGGTCGAGGTGCTGATCATCCCCAACGGGTGATCGTTTCGAAACCACCGCGAAAGGCCGGGCCGCGCGCCCGGCCTTTTTCGTTCGCACCGTTCGCGGGGGCTTTGCGCGCACCGCCCCGGGCGTTATTGGACGGGCATGCCGAAATTCGCCGCCAACATCTCCTACCTTTTCCGGGAACTCCCGTTCCTCGACCGGTTCGCCGCCGCCGCCGACCACGGGTTTCGCGGGGTGGAGGCCCTGTTTCCCTACGACGACGCGGTATCGCAGATGAACCGGCGGCTCGAGAGGGCCGGGCTCGAAATGGTGCTGATCAACGCGCCGCCGCCCAACTGGGCGGGCGGCGAGCGGGGGTTCGCGGCCGTGCCCGGCATGACCGAGCGGTTTCGCCACGATTTCACCCGCGCCCGCCGGTTCGCCGAGGCTCTGGGGGCGCGGCACCTGCACCTGATGGCCGGCAAGGCCTCGGGACTTCTCGCGCGCACGACCTTCGTCGAGAACCTCCGCTGGGCGGCCGCACAGACGCCGGAGCTGAGCCTGACCATCGAGCCGATCAACGGCGTCGACATGCCGGGGTATTTCCTGAACGACTTCGACCTGGCCGCCGAGATCCTCGACGAGGTCGCGGCCCCGAACCTGGGCCTCCAGTTCGACATGTACCACGCCCAGAAGATCACGGGTGACGGGCACGCGGTGTGGGAGACGCATGGCCATCGCGCCGTGCATATCCAGGTGGCGAGCGTCCCGGACCGGACGGCGCCCGTGGCCGGCGCGGTCGACTTCCCGGCCTTCTTCGCCCGGCTGGACGAAACCGGCTACGGCGGCTGGGTGTCGGCGGAATACAACCCGCCCCCCGACACGCGCGACAGCCTGGACTGGATGCGCCTGGCGCAGGGGGCCTGACGGCGGCCTAGGCCCCGATCCTGGCCGGATGTCCGCAGGCCGCGTCCGGCGTTTCGGTGTCGAGCGTCACGTGGGAAATGCCGAAGCGGTCCGACAGCATCGCGCGCATCTCGGACTTGAGCCGGTTGACCGTGTCGAGGTCGCCGGCCCCCGTGACCAGGTGCGCCTCGAGCGACGTGACCTGTTCGCTGATCTGCCAGACATGGAGATGGTGGACGCTGTCCACGCCCTCGATCCGCTCCATCTCGGCCAGGAGCTCGTCCGGTTCGATCCCCTCCGGCGTGCCCAGCATGAGGGTGCGGATGACGCCCCGGATTTCGCGCAGCGCCATCCACAGGATGTAGCCCGCGATCAGGAGCGTGGCGACCGGGTCCGCCCAGCTCCAGCCCAGCCAGACGATGAGACCACCCGTGATGATCACCGCGATCGAGCCCAGCGCATCGGCCACGTTGTGCAGGAACGCCGCGCGGATGTTCACGCTTTCCTTGGACAGGCGGTAGGTGAGCCACGCCGTCACCGCATCCACGACCAGCGCGAAGAGCGACACCCAGATCATCAGCCAGCCGACGATCTCGACCGGTTCGAAGAAGCGCTGCACCGCCTCGTAGACGAGGTAGAGCCCGATGATGATGAGGGTCGTGAGGTTGATCAGCGCTGCCACCAGTTCGGCCCGCTTGTAGCCGAAAGTCATCGTCTCGTCCGTCGGCCGCCGCCCGATGCGCCGCGCGAACCAGGCGATGGCGAGGCTCGCCGCGTCCGACAGGTTGTGCACCGCGTCCGCGATCAGGGCGACGGAGCCGGACAGGAGACCGCCCACGATCTCGGCAACCGTGAGCGCGACGTTGACGCCGACGGCGGCCGCGACCGCGCGGTCGCCGCTTTCCGGGTCGACATGATGGTGGTGGTGATCGTGCGGCATGGCATTCTCCCTGTGCCACGCCTACATAATTCCTCTAGCGACTAGAGGTTCAAGGGGTTTTTCCGCATGTTTTCAATCGGCGAACTCAGCCACGCCACCGGGGTGAAGGTGCCGACGATCCGGTATTACGAGGAGGTCGGGCTCCTGGAAGCCGAGGCGCGCACCGCTGGCAACCAGAGACGGTATTCGCGGGCCGGTCTGGATCGGCTCGGCTTCATCCGCCACGCGCGTGACCTGGGTTTGTCGCTCGACGCGATTCGGGCCCTTGTGGCGCTGGACCCGACGAACCACGACCAGACCCACGAGATCGCCGAAACCCATCTCTCGGACATCCGCGCCCGGATCGGTCGCCTGCGCAGACTGGAGGCCGAGCTCGAACGCATCGTGGCGGCCTGCGACGGGGGACCCGGGCACGAGTGCAACATTCTCGAGGCGTTCGGTGATCACGACAGCTGCGCACATGATCATTGAGGCGTGGGCAGCATCCATGGTGCGTCTTCGGGCACTCGGGCTGCGGGTTGGGCGCGACGGTCTTTCGCTTCTCTAGAATCCTAGGATTCTAGGATTCTAGAGAAGTAGAGACGCCAGGGTCCGGAACCATACGCCGCCCCGGCCAATAACGGGGATCCGCGCCAGTCGACAGCGCCACGCTTGCATTGCCGAGGGCACCCGGACGGGAGGCGACAGCCCTCCGTCTTCCGGCTTCTGAACGCCAGAGACGCCGAGGCCCCAGCACCCGTCCCGGACGGCCCTCACGACTCCTCGATCGACCACCCGCCGTCGATGATCAACGTCTGGCCCGTCGTCCAGGCCCCGGCGCGCGACGCGAAGTAGAGCGCGGCGCCCGCGATGTCGTCCGGCTCGCCCAGGCGCTTGAGCGCATAGGAGCCCGCGACCTGCTTTTCGCGCTCCGGGTCCTCGTAGAGCGCGCGGGCGAAGTCGGTTTTCACCACCGCGGGTGCGATGCCGTTCACCCGGATGTTGTCGGGGCCATAGGCCGTGGCCAGGTTGCGCACGATCTGCGCATCGGCGGCCTTGGTCACCGCGTAGATGCCGAGTTGCTTCGAACCCTTGAACGCCGCGATCGAGGACACGATCACGATCGCCCCGCCCCCCTTCGCCTGCATCCCCGGCACCACGCGGCGCGCAAGTTGCATGTTGGCGCGCACGTTGACGCGGATCGTCTTGTCGAAAGCGTCGTCCGGCGTATCCAGGAACGGTCCCATGTAGGGGTTCACGGCCGCGTTGCAGACCAGGATGTCCACCGGGCCAAGCTGCGCCTCGGTCTCGGCCACCAGCCGGTCGAGATCCTCGTCGCGCGAGATGTTGGCGGGGATGGCCACCGCGCGGCCGCCCCCCTTTTCGTTGATCTCCGCCGCCACTTCATCGCAGGCGTCGGCCTTGCGGGACGAGATGACGACGTTCGCCCCGGCCTCGGCCAGGGCGGCGGCGATCGCCTTGCCGATCCCCTTGGTCGAACCGGTGACCACCGCCGTCTGGCCCGCAAGATCGAAGAGCGAATGCATCAGGCGACCTTCACGATCTGCTTGCCGAAGTTGCCGCCCTTGAGCATCGACATGAAGGCCTCCGGCGCGTTCTCGAGCCCCTCGGCCACGTCCTCGGTGTACTTGATCGTGCCATCGGCCACGAGCGGCGCGACCTCGGACAGGAACTCGTTCAGGCGGTCCCACTGGTCCATGATGATGAAGCCCTGCACGGTGAGCCGGTTGACCAGGATCGACCGCCACGCCGCCGGCAGCTTGTTTGGCTCGTCCGCCCCTGCGCCGTCGTACCAGGCGATGACGCCGCAGACCGGCATCCGGCCGAAGGTGTTCATGTTGGGCAGCACACCCTCGAGCACCTTGCCGCCGACGTTCTCGAAATAGATGTCGATGCCGTCCGGGCAGGCCCCGGCGATGGCCTGGCGCATCTCCTTGGCATCCGCGTAGGCGCGGTGATCGAGGCATGCGTCGAAACCGAACACCTCCTTGGCGTGGGCGCATTTCTTCTCGCCGCCGGCAATGCCCACGGCGCGCAGGCCCTTGTGCTTGGCGAGCTGGCCGACCATCGAGCCCACCGGGCCGGTCGCCGCGGCGACCACCACGGTTTCACCTGCCTTGGGCTGGCCGATCTGGGTCAGCCCGTACCAGCCGGTGAAGCCCGGCATGCCGAGCACGCCCAGAACGGCCGTCGGCGGCACGCCGTCCGGCACGCGGCGCAGCTCCTTCGCGGGCATCACGGCGTGGTCGCACCAACCGGTCATGCCGAACACCATGTCGCCCTCGGCGAACCCGTCGGCGTTCGAGGCGATCACTTCGCCCACCGTGCCGCCTTCCATGACGTCGTCGACCTCGACGGGCTTGGCATAGCTCTTCGCCGCATCCATCCGGCCCCGCATGTAGGGGTCGAGCGACATCGCGTGCACCCGCACGACCACCTCGCCCTGGGCCGGGTCGGGCAGCTCGTGGGATTCGAGCCGGAAGTTCTCCGCCGAGACCGCGCCCTGCGGGCGTTTCGCCAGAACGATCCGTTTTGCTGTGATGGACATTTGTGCTTTCCTTCCTCCAAGGTCTTGGGAATACTCTGGGCTGAAACGGAGTTTCGCAAGGCAAAACGCCACGTCAGCCGGAGGGGATTCGGTCCAACGGTGCCGGAGGAGCACCGGACGTGACAACCAAAAGGGAGGATTTCATGCAGGGCATGATGATGCATCGGCCGTTGTCGATCATTTCAATTCTGGACTACGCGGCCGAGGCACACCCGGATGCCGGGATCACCAGCGTGCGCACCGAAGGCGACATCCACCGCGCGACCTACCGTGAAACCTACGCCCGCGTGGGACAACTGGCCCACGCCCTGCGCGCGCTCGGCATCGAGGAAGGCGACCGCGTGGCGACGCTGGCCTGGAACGGCTACCGGCATTTCGAGCTCTATTACGCCATCTCGGGCATCGGGGCGGTGTGCCACACGATCAACCCGCGCCTCTCGGCCGAGCAGATGATCTACATCATCGGGCATGCCGAGGATAAGGTGATCTTCGTCGACACCACCTTCCTGCCGATCATCGAGGGGCTGCGCGACCACCTGCCCAAGGACCTGCGCGTTGTGGTGATGACCGATCACGATCACGTGCCCGACACCAAGCTCGACGTGCTCGTCTACGAGGGGCTGATCGACGGGCAGCCCACGACCTACGACTGGCCCGAACTCGACGAGAACGCGGCGGCGGGCCTGTGCTACACCTCCGGCACCACGGGCAACCCCAAGGGCGCGCTCTACTCCAACCGCTCGACCGTACTTCACGCGCTGATGGTCGCCGCCGTCATGGGCGGCGCGCTGGGACAGGGCGTCAACGTGCTGCCGGTGGTCCCGCTGTTCCACGTGAATGCCTGGGGCCTTCCCTATGCCGGCCCGATCCTGGGCGTGAACCTGATCATGCCCGGCCCCGCGCTCGACGGGCCCAACCTGTTCAAGCTCATGGACAAACAGGAGGTCTACTCCGCCTGGGGCGTGCCCACCGTCTGGATGGGACTCCTCGCCGAGATCGAGAACCAGGGCCGCGCGCCCGCGGGATTCGGCGACGTGGTGATCGGCGGGTCGGCCGCCCCGCGCCCGATGATCGAGAAATTCGAAAAGCTCGGCGTGAACGTGAACCACGCCTGGGGCATGACCGAGATGTCGCCGATCGGCACCCACGGCGTCACGCCGCCGCGCGTCACCGAACTGCCGTTCGACGAGAAGATCGACGTGAAGGCCAAGCAGGGCCGGCGCGTCTTCGGCGTGGACCTCAAGATCGTGGACGAGGACGGCAATCGCCAGCCGCATGACGGCAAGGCGATGGGCGAACTCTACGTGCGCGGCAACGCGATCATCTCGGGCTATTACAAGAACGAAGACGCCAGCGCGAAGGCCTTCGACGCCGAAGGCTGGTTCGGCACCGGTGACGTGGCGAGCATCGACCCCGATGGCTACCTGACGATACAGGACCGCTCCAAGGACCTGATCAAGTCGGGCGGCGAATGGATTTCCTCGATCGACCTGGAAAGCGCGGCACTGGCCAACCCCGGGATCGCCAATTGCGCGGCCATCGGCGTGGCGCATCCGAAATGGGACGAGCGCCCGGTCCTGGTGGCCGTGGCCGCCGGCGAAACGAAGCCGTCGCTCGACGAGATCCGCCATACGATGGCCCCGCATTTCGCCAAGTGGCAGCTGCCCGACGACGTGATCTGGGTCGACGAGCTGCCGCTCACGGCGACGGGCAAGGTGTCGAAACTGAACCTGCGCAAGCAGCTCGAGGGCTACAACCATCCGGACGTTGCCTAGCAGGTGGAATTGCGCCACACGGGTCGCATGTTCTTCATGAAGCCCTTCGCCGCGTGGTGCGCACTTGGACTGATCGGGATCGCGGCGCTCGCGGTCTCGATCGACGTTTCGCTTTTCGCAAGCCTGCCGGACACACCCGATGTGCCCGCCGAGACGCTCCGGCTGCTGGTCGTGGTGCAGCCGGCCGTCCTGATGGTGGTCGGCGTTGCGCTTGGCGTGGGGCTGTCACGCCGCGTCGGGCTGCGGTCATGGCTCACCGCCCGGCTGCGGGGCGAAAACGCCCGCTTCCCGTCGCCCTGGATGCCCCTCGTCGCCGGCGTGATCGGTGGCATCCTGGTGGCGCAGGGAGATCTTCTGTTCTTTCGGCTCTACGACGGGGACATGCCCGCCAATACGCTGCCCGGCCCCGCGGGGGCGGTGGCCGCGCTCTGATGTCCTTTGTCAAGTTCCAAGGCGAGCGACATCGCCGAGCGCAGGGAAGGGCCGGTCTCGAAGTGATAGCGCGCATGGGGGTGGGGACGCGGCTCGGGACGTTGGTGAACAAGCTCTGATGCGCGGGTCGGAACCGCATGTCCATGTATTCGTCCGGGGCTGGTCCTCTCTTACAACGGGCGTCGGCGTTGCCGGCCACAAAGCGCTGACGGGAATTCCCCTGTCGTTGCCGCGCCCCCGCCGCCATGCGCGATTGGACGGTCTGGTTTCTCCAGATCAGATCTCCATCGGCTCCATCCGGGCGATGGCCCACATGAAGCCGACCAGTTCCCGCGCCACCGCGGTGATGGCCACTGTGCTGCGCTTGCCCCGCGCAATCAGGGCGCGGTATCGCTTGGTCAGGCGCGCCTGCGCCTTCCATGCGGTCTCCCTGACCTCCTCAGGCATGTGCCTCGTGGCAAAGTAGGCTTTCTTCCCGACACGCGCGGGGTAGCGATACGTCCATGCGCTCTCGGCCAGCGTCCGCCGCACGCGCGCGTTGCCGGTCTTGGTGATGCCGCCGCGGCGGACGGTATCACCTGTGGAGCGTTCGGAAGGGACCAGGCCGAGATAGGCCATCAACTGCCGCGGCGACTCGAACCGGCGGATGTCACCAACCTCGACCATGAAGGTGACCGCGGCGATCAGCCCGACGCCGCGCAAGGCTTGAAGGCGGTCCACCGCCGGCGCCAGCGGCCAGTCGAGCAAGGCGTCCTCGATCGCCTTCTCCAGCCGCGCCACCCGTTCGCGGCACTGCGTTTCGGCAATGATCATCTCGTGCAGGACCGCGATCTGCGCGGGCCATGCAAGACTGAGTTCGTGAAGCCACTTGAAGTATTTCGTTCCCCAGGCCTTCTTGCCGGGATAGACCAGACCGTTCCGCAGCAGGAACGATCGGATCTCTTGGCGCTTTCGCGTCCGGTCCTTCACCGCCGCCTCTCGGGCACGCACCAGATCGCGCATCGCCTCGTGCGCCTCGTCGGGTGTCCAGATCTCCGTCAGCTCACCTGCACGGAACAGGCGCGCCAGCTTCACGGCATCGCGACGGTTCGTCTTCACCCGCTCGCCGGGCCGGCGCGGGATCAGCGACGGTGCGATAACGGCGCAGTCATGCCCGAGTGCCTCGATCTGCCGTTTCAGGCCGTAGCCGGTTGGACCGGCCTCGTAGCAGAACCGCAGGCGTACGTTTGGACGATCCAGCTTGTGAACGAACCGCCGAACGGAGGCAGCGTCCGCTCCAATCTCCCCGTAGAACCTGACTTCGCCGCTCCGGCCAGCCTCCGCAACCGCAACCGCGTGGCTGTCCTTCGACACATCCAATCCGATGAAAAGTTCGCTATTCTCCTGCATGGTTCGTCCTCCTGGCTTGAGGCCCTGCTCATCGAGCAACCCTCGTTGAAAGCTGTCAGTGTAGGGCGAACCACCCCATCACAGGCCAGCCAAAGAAGGACATACGGTCTTACATATGGCGGGATCGTCGAGGAGCTGATGCTGCGCTACGGCCTGCTGACCCTCGGGTTCTGGGTCGTCTGGAAGCTGTCGGGCGAGCGGCCGCGCGCCGGGGCGGCCTGGGCGCTCATCGCGGGGGTCGCCGTGCTTTTCGGCCTGGGGCACCTGCCCGCGATGGCCGCGACCATCCCGCTGGACATGGCGATCACACTACGTACCGTGGCGCTCAACGCCGTGCTCGGGGTTTTCTACGGCTGGCTTTACTGGCGACGCGGATTGGAGGCGGGGATGATGGCGCATGCGGCCACGCATCCGGGGCTCTGGATCGGGCTGGCGATCGGGTGAGCCGCTGGCGGCGAACCATGGCTTCGGTTCTCTACAATCCTAGAATCCTAGAATCCTAGAATCCTAGAATCCTAGAAAACTCGAGCCGCCTTCTGCACCTCGCTCAAGGCAAAAACGCTTCAGCGCGAAAGAACCTTAAGTCTTTCGCAAGGTTAATGCCGCACGGTCTCCGCAAGGAAACAGCATCCACGGAGACCACGATGACCGAAGACGAACAGATGGCGGCGTGCTTTCGCGCCCTGTCCCACCCGACGCGCGCAAGGCTGTTTCGCCTGCTCGTGACCGATCCGGCCACCGGTGCCAGCTATGGAACGCTTCAGACCGCGACCGGGCTGACCGACGCCACGCTCATCCACCACCTGCGGGAAATGGAGCGCGGGCATGTCGTCGGGCGGATCCGCAAGGGCGCCTTCGTCAGCTACCGGATCGCGCCCGCCCTCTTCACGCGGACCGTGTCGCGCGCGCTCGCGATGGCCGGGGCGGTCCGCCTGCGCGACGTGGCCTAGTGCGCCTCGGCCCAGTTCGCGCCTTGGCCCGCGTCCACGACCAGCGGCACGTCGAGCTTCACGGCAGGGTCCGTAGCCCTTTCCATCACGTCGCGGATCACCGTGACCGCGTCGTCCACCGCCCCCGCGTCGATCTCGAAGATCAGTTCGTCGTGGACCTGTAGCAGCATCTTCACCGGCAGGCGTTCGATTGCGGACGGCATGCGGATCATGGCGCGGCGGATGATGTCGGCGGCGGTGCCCTGGATCGGCGCGTTGATCGCGGCCCGGCGCGCGAAGCCCGCGTGCGGGCCCTTCGCGTTGATCTCGGGCGTGTGGATCTTGCGGCCGAACAAGGTGGAGACGTGGCCGTGTTCCTTCGCGAAGGCGACGGTTTCGTTCATGTATTCCTTGATGCCGGGGTATTTCTCGAAATACCGGTCGATGAACCCCTGCGCTTCTTTCCGTTCGATGCGCAGGTTGCGGGCCAGACCGAAGCCGGAAATCCCGTAGATCACGCCGAAGTTGATCGCCTTGGCCTGCCGGCGCACCTCGGGCGTCATCTCGTCCAGCGGCACGTCGAACATCTCGCTCGCCGTGGCGGCGTGGATGTCCTCGCCGTCGCGGAAGGCGGCCTTCATCGACTCGATCCCGGCCACGTGGGCGAGAATGCGCAGCTCGATCTGGCTGTAGTCGAGCGACACCAGCACCTTGCCCTCCGGCGCCACGAAGGCTTCGCGGATGCGCCGGCCCTCCTCGGTGCGGATCGGGATGTTCTGCAGGTTCGGGTCGGTCGAGGCCAGGCGCCCGGTCGCGGCCCCGGTCTGAAGATAGGACGTGTGCACCCGGCCCGTGTCCGGATCGATATGCGTCTGGAGCGCGTCGGTGTATGTCGACTTCAGCTTCGACAATTGCCGCCAGTCGAGCACGCGCGCGGGCAGGTCGTGCTGGGCGGCCAGGTCCTCGAGCACGTCGGCAGGTGTCGAGTACTTGCCCGACTTGCCCTTCTTGCCGCCCTCGAAGCCCATCTTCTCGAACAGGATCTCGCCCAGCTGGGCGGGCGAGCCCACGTTGAAGCTTTCCCCCGCCAGCTCGTGGATCTCCGCCTCGAGCCCGGCCATCTTCTGGGCGAAGGCGTTGGACATGCGGCTCAACGTGTCGCGGTCGACCTGCACGCCGTTCATCTCCATCGCCGCGAGCACCGGCACCAGCGGGCGCTCGAGCGTTTCGTAGACGGTCGTCACCTTCTCGCGGTGCAGGCGGGCCTTGAAGAGCTTCCACAGCCGCAGCGTGATGTCCGCGTCTTCGGCCGCGTATTTGACCGCTTCGTCGATCTTCACCTTGTCGAAGGTGATCGCGCTCTTGCCGGTGCCCAGCAGCGACTTGATCGGGATCGGGATATGGCCGAGGTAGCGCTCGGCCAGCGCGTCCATCCCGTGGTTGTGGATGCCCGAGAACATCGCGTAGGACATCAGCATCGTGTCGTCGATCGGGGCGACGTCGATGCGGTAGCGGCGGAAGATCTTGGTGTCGTACTTGGCGTTCTGGAAGATCTTGAGGATCGCGGGATCCTCGAACACCGGCTTCAGCGCGGCCAGCACGTCGTCCAGCGGCAGTTGCCCCTCGGCCAGCGCGTCGTTCTGGAACAACCCGTCGCCCTCGCCCTGTTTGTGGCCCACGGGGATGTAGCACGCCTCGCCCGGCACCACGGCCAGGCAGATGCCGGCGAGCTCCGCCTGCATTTCGTTGAGCGAATTCGTCTCGGTGTCCACCGCCACGAAGCCGTGGTCCCGGATCAGCGCAACCCACCGGTCGAGCGCCTCGGCATTGCGCACGCATTCGTATTTCTCGGGGTCGATCTCGGGCCATTCCGGCGCGGCGGCTTCCGGCGCGCTCTCACCCCCCGAGGTTTCTGGGATGTCGACGGGCTCGACACCCAGCTGGTCGGCGATGCGCTTGGACAGCGACCGGAATTCCATCGAGGCGAGGAAGGGAAGCAGCGTCTCGGGCTCCGGGTCGCGCAGCTCGAGCGTATCGAGGTCGAATTCCAGCGGCACGTGATCGTCGAGCCGTACCAGGTCCCGGCTCATCCGGATCTGGTCGGCCTTCTCGATCAGGGTCTGGCGGCGCTTGGGCTGCTTGATCTCTTCCGCACGCTCCAGAAGCGTCTCGAGATCGCCGAATTCGTTGATGAGAAGCGCGGCGGTCTTCACCCCGATGCCCGGAGCGCCGGGCACGTTGTCCACGCTGTCACCGGCCAGCGCCTGAACGTCCACGACCCGGTCGGGGCCGACACCGAACTTCTCCTCGACCCCCTCGATCCCGATCCGCTTGTTCTTCATCGCGTCGAGCATCTCGACGCCGCCGCCGACGAGTTGCATCAGGTCCTTGTCCGACGAGATGATGGTCACCCGACCGCCAAGCTCGCGCGCCTGGCGGGCATAGGTGGCGATGATGTCGTCGGCCTCGAACCCCTCCTGCTCGATGCAGGCGATGTTGAAGGCGCGGGTGGCATCGCGCGTCAGCGGAAACTGCGGGACGAGGTCCTCGGGCGCCGGGGGGCGGTTGGCCTTGTAGTCCGGGTAGATATCGTTGCGGAACGACTTGCCGGAATAGTCGAAGATGACCGCCACGTGGGTCGGCGCGTCGTCGCCCTTGGCGTCCTCGACCGACTTGAACAGCATGTTGCAGAAGCCCGCGACCGCCCCGATGGGCAGCCCGTCGGACTTGCGCGTGAGCGGCGGCAACGCGTGGTAGGCCCGGAAGATAAACGCCGAGCCGTCGATGAGGTGCAGATGGCACCCTTTGCCGAATGTCATCCTCACCCCCTGGATCGTGGACGCGTCACTGCTGGTCCGCGAAATCCTTGTGAACGTATTTCGTGTCGCAATACCCGCATTCGACGTAGCCCACGTCATCGGGGATCGTCAGCCAGACGCGCGGGTGGCCGCTGGCCGGTCCACCGCCGTCGCAGGCAATCTTCTTCTTGTCCACCACCTTGGTCTCGGGGGCCTGGGTCGTCATGGGGTCTCGCCTCGTTTCTGGTCCTGTCAAAATATCAGCGGGTGTCACGGCCACAAGGGGTCAGCGCGGCAACATCCGGCCAAGACGCCGGCCCGACAGGATATGGGTGTGAAGATGCGGCACTTCCTGGATCGCCGCCTCGCCGGAGTTCACGATCAGGCGATAACCCTGCCCGCCCGCGCCGGGGGCGAGGTCGAGCTTGTCGATCACCTGCTGGATCGTGCGCGTGTAGTCGATGATCTCGGCATCGCTCGCTTCGGCCGAGAACTGGTCCCAGGTGATGTAGGGGCCGCGCGGGATCACCAGCACGTGGACCGGGGCCTGCGGGGCGATGTCGTTGAAGGCCAGGCTGTGGTCGGTCTCCAGCACCGTGTCGTTGGGTATGTCGCCGCGCAGGATTTTCGCGAAGATGTTCTGGTCGTCGTATTCGTAGGCCATGTGATCCCTGTCAGTCGCTGAAGAAGTCTTCGGTCGTTGCGATATCCACGGCCCTTTCTTCAGGGATCGCCAGGAACTTGGCAAGGGCCTGGGCCCGCTCTTCCGCGCTCGCGTTTTCGCGCAGGACGTGCAGGTCGGCGAAGCCCTCGTCGCGGATACGATCGGATTCGTAGAAGAAGTCCTGCCGGATCGTGGGCACCAGCCGGTCGATCGCGTCCTGCGGGGTGGTCTCGCCCGCAAGTCCCACGCGCAGGGCGTGGCCCAGGATCCAGTCGTCCGAGAACTCCGTCTCGATCTCGAGAAAACGGGTGCGCGAGCGGTCGGTGTCGAAATCGCGCATGAGCTCGAGATCGCCCGGGTCCATCCCGATGGCGAGCCGGTCGGTCTGGTAGTAGTCGAACAGCATCCGCATGAGCGCGCGGCGGTGCCGGGTGCGCTTCTCGATCGAGGCCTGGATACCGCCCAGGTCGGGAAGCGGCGTCCCCTCCTCGTCGAAGAGGTAGTCGATCGCGGGGATGTTGGTCTTCTCGCGCACGAGCTGGAGCAGCCGCTTGCCCACGTGCCATTTCTTCGCGACCACGATCAGAAGCTCGCGGTCGCGCCCCAGCGTCGCCTCCGATTCCCAGAACCGCTCGCCGAAGCGCTGGCCGATCCGGCCCCGTTCCGTGAGGAACTCGAACAGGCTGCGACCTTCGTTCGAGATCTTGAAGTCGGTCCGGTCCGAGGCATAGAGCGCGCCCAGCCGGCGCTTGAGCTCTTGCGCGTCGGGGCTGATCTTGCGCGCGAACAGGTAGTCCTGCGACAGGAGCATGTCGTAGTGGTCGTTGTAGAACGTCACCGGCATTCCGTAGTCGGTGAACATCAGGAAAGTGAGCGTGCGCGACATGATTTCGGCGTCGGGAACGAGGTGGCGCACCAAAGTCTGGAAGAACGTCTCGTCCGGAATCCAGGTGGTCGAGAAAAAGCGCACCACGTCGCGCCGCTCGCGCACGAAGTCCATGATCCGCTCGATCGTGCGGCGTCGCAGGCACCACCATTGCGATCCGATCATGACCTGGATGTCGACCGGCGGCTCCCGTTCGAGCCCGAGGCGCTTCTGCAGGTTCATCGAGGCGTAGAACAGCCCCTTGTGGCTGCGCTCGTTGAACCAGTGACGCCAGATCAGGCGGTCCTCGCGCAGGCCCGTCTTGATCCAGTCGCTTTCGAAGAAGTCGAAGCTCTCGATGTAATCCACCTCGTGAGCGTCGAGGAACTCGTGCGCGTATTCGGCCGACTTGATTGCCATGCAATCGCCCGAGACCATGTAGAAATGCGTGGCGCGCGGAAACGCCTCGAGGGCCGCCTCCACGGCGCGCAGCGTGCCCTCGACCAGCGACCATTCCCCCCAGCCGCATTTGACCCGCTTCTTCGCGAAGGTGACAGAGACGTTGTCGGCCAGCGCGGCGCGGATCATCTCGTACTCCGCGCGCGGGCTGCGCGCGTCGAAATGGATCGCGATGTAATCGCCCGCGGCGGTCAGCCGCTGCGCCTGGTCGATGACGGCCTTTGGGTCCTTGTGACACAAAAGGATGAAGGCGATTTTGGCCATTGCGGTTCGCAGCTTTGTCCAAGCGGGATCTAGACATGCTTATCGTAACGAAGCATTGAAATGACAGGGTTTGTTTGCTTTTTTCGTTTCAAACAAAATGATCCCGACCGCGGGGCGCAGCTGAGGAGGCGAGCGGCACAGCATGGGCTTTCCCGGGGTTTGGATGACCGAGACCGAAAGCATGGTGTATCGGGTCGTGCCCAAATGCGCCTGCTCCACCATCGGTCAGATCATGTATTACTCCGACCACGGCAGCTTCTACGACGGCGACATCCACGACGCGCAGGACGGCATCTACAAGTGGGCGCAGGAAGAGAACCAGGACAGGATCGCCCGGAACGTGAAGGCCCACGAGAGCTTCGCCTTCACCGCCGTGCGCAACCCGTACGCGCGGATCCTGTCCTCGTTCTTCGACAAGATCTGCGGCATCCAGCGCAACGGGAACCGTTACCGCAACAACCTGGTCCCACTACTCGTCCAGAAATACGGGGTCGAGGTGGGCGACCCGGAGAACGGCTTCGAATTCGACCAGATCAAATCGTTCCGCCGGTTCCTCCTGTTCGCGCGCGACACGATCCGGTTCCGCCGCCCGATGGACCCGGACATCCATTGGTCGGCCATGTCGGGCCACATCTCGACCTTCATCCTGAACGGCGGGACCTATGACCACATCTTCTGGACCGAGGCCTTCGACGACGGGATGAAGACGGTGCTGGACCGGGTGAAGACGCCGCACGAGGTGGACCTGACGGCGATCCCGCGCTTCAACGAAAGCGCCGTTCACGGGCCCGAGCGCGCGCACCCGGTCGAGGAATACTTCGACGATCTCTCGATGCACCTGATGTGGGAAATCTACCACCGCGATTTCCGGCTCTTCAGATACGACTTCGACAACCCCGCCAACAAGCTGCCGGTGGGGGACATCGACCTCGACGAAGTCCACAAGAAGCTGGGCAGCTGACGCCCCGGCTCAGACGTCGAGACACCAGCGCATGATGGCCTTCTGGGCGTGGAGCCGGTTCTCGGCCTCGTCGAACACCACGGATTGCGGGCCGTCCATCACGCTGTCGGTGACTTCCTCGTTCCGGTGGGCCGGCAGGCAATGCATGAACAGCGCCTCCGCGCCCGCCTGGGCCATGAGCCGCTCGTTCACCTGGTAGGCGCGCAGCATGTTGTGCCGGCGTTCACGGGTCGAGGGCGCGTCGTGCATCGACACCCAGGTGTCCGTCACCACGAGGTCCGCGCCCTTCACCGCCTCGTGCGGGTCACGCTCGATCACGATGTCGGCGCCCTTGGCCCGCGCTTCCTCGACGGCTTCACGCTCGGGGTCGAGCCGTTCGGGCCCCGTGAAAGTCAGGTCGAAGCCCAGCTGCCCGGCGGCGTGGATGAAGCTCGCGCAGACGTTGTTGCCGTCGCCGACCCAGACCACCTTCTTTCCGGCGATGGGGCCGCGGTGTTCTTCGTAGGTGAGGATATCGGCCATGATCTGGCACGGGTGGGTGCGGTTGGTGAGGCCGTTGATCACGGGCACGTCGGCGAACTCGGCCAGCTCCTGGAGCGCCGATTCCTCGAACGTGCGGATCATGATCAGGTCCACGTAGCGGCTGAGCACCCGCGCGGTGTCCGGGATCGACTCCCCGTGGCCCAGCTGCATCTCGGAGCCCGAGAGCACCAGCGTCTCGCCGCCCATCTGGCGCACACCCACGTCGAAGGACACGCGGGTCCGGGTCGAGGGCTTTTCGAAGATCAGGGCCACGACCTTGCCGGCCAGCGCCTGCTCATCGTCGGGCACGCCCTTGTCCTGCCCCTTGCGGGCGGCCTTGATCCGGTGCGCCTCGTCCAGCATGCGCCGCAGGTCGGCCGGGTCGGTGGCGTTGATGTCCAGGAAATGTTTCATTTGGTCCCCTCCAGCGCGGTCGCGGCGGCGTCGATCCGGTCCGCGCCCTCGGCGATCTCTTCCTCGGTGATGTTGAGCGGCGGCAGAAGCCGCACGACGTTGTCGGCAGCGGGCACCAGGATCACATGCGCCTCATACCCGGCGGCCACCACGTCCGCGGGTGCCACTTTGCATTCGAGGCCCAGCATCATGCCGGACCCGCGCACGCCCTTGAAGATGTCCGGATGCGCGCCCACCAGGCCCTCGAGCCGTTGGCGCAGAAGCCCCGCCCGGCGGTTCACGTCGTCGAGGAAGCCGTTGCCGGTGAGGATCTCCATCACCTTCGACCCCACGGCCATTGCAAGCGGGTTGCCCCCGTAGGTCGAGCCGTGGGTGCCCACCACCATGCCGGAGGCCGCATCCTCGGTCGCCAGCACCGCCCCCAGCGGGAAGCCCCCGCCGATGCCCTTAGCCGACATCAGGATGTCGGGCGACACGCCGGCCCATTCATGGGCGAAAAGCTTGCCGGTCCGGCCCATGCCGCACTGCACCTCGTCGAAGATCAGAAGCGTCCCGGTCTCGTCGCACAGGTCGCGCAGCCCCTTGAGGCACTGGTCGGGCACCGTGCGGATGCCCCCCTCGCCCTGGATCGGTTCGATCAGGATCGCGGCGGTCTTGTCGGTGACGGCCGCGCGCAGCGCGTCATGATCACCGAAGTCGAGATGGACGAAGCCCGGCATGAGCGGCCCGAAGCCCTTGACCATCTTCTCGGCGCCCGAGGCCGCGATGGCGCCCGTCGAGCGGCCGTGGAAGCAGCCGGAGAAGGTGATGATCTCCACCCGCTCGGTGTCGCCCCGGTCGTAATGGTACTTGCGCGCCATCTTGATCGCGAGCTCGGCGCTCTCCGTGCCGGAATTGGTGAAGAACACGGTGTCGGCGAAGGAGGCATTGACCAGCTTGTCGGCCAGCTTCTTCTGCCCCGGGATCTCGTAAAGGTTGGAGACGTGCCACAGCCTGTGCGCCTGCGCGGTGAGCGCGCCGATCAGGTCCGGGTTGGCATGGCCCAGCGCGTTCACGGCGATGCCCGCGCCCAGGTCCAGGTATCGCTCGCCGCCCGCCTCGATCAGCCAGCTGCCCTCGCCCTTGACGAAGTTCAGTTTCGCGCGCGCGTAGGTCGGCAGAACGGACGGGATCATGGCAACATCCTTCGAAAAGAGGCCTTTGGGTGCCGCAAGGGCGGGCCGGTGTCAACGATTTAGGGGGGCTTGGGTGAACGGAAAAAGACGTCAGGCGCGCAGGCGGCGACGTCGACAGGCGAAAAGGCGGTTCCGTTCGATCATGCCTGCCTGTTAGCGGGGGAATGCCGGTTTGTCCATGCTCCGGACATCGACGTGCCGGAAGAGCGCGTTTCGAAGGCCCCGGAGCACGCGCAGGATGGTTGAAACACGCGCCCGGTTGCTCCATATAGCGCCCTTCACCTTGTAACCTCGCGCATGGTGGCTAGAATGCGCGCCTACGCTAAAGACGGCCCCAGCCGGGCCCACGAGGAAACGCGATGTCCTGGACTGACGAACGAGTCGAACTCCTGAAGAAGATGTGGTCCGAAGGCCAGTCGGCGAGCCAGATCGCCAAGGAACTGGGCGGCGTGACCCGCAACGCGGTGATCGGCAAGGTGCATCGTCTGGGCCTGTCGAACCGCGCTGCCGGGGGCGCCGCCACGACCGCGAAGGCGCCGGCCAAGGAAAAGCCCGCCGCCAAGCCCGCGGCCGCGAAGAAGCCCGCGCCGAAGAAGGCCGATCCCAAGCCGGAGCCGGCCCCCGAGGCCGAAGAGGCCGCGCCGGATCCGAAACCCGCCGCGCCGGCCCGCAAACAGATCATCCCGGCCGGCCAGCCGCTGCCGCCGCAGCCCAGCGCGAACGAGATTCCGGCCGAGGCGCTCAAGAAGGTGTCCGAGATCGAGAAATCCGCCAAGAAGCTGTCGCTCCTCGAACTGACCGAGCGGACCTGCAAATGGCCCATCGGCGACCCGGCGACCGAGGATTTCTGGTTCTGCGGCCTGCCGGTGCAGGCGGGCAAGCCTTACTGCGAGGCGCACGTGGGCGTGGCGTTCCAGCCGATGTCCTCGCGCCGCGACCGCAAACGCTGATCCCCCGGCCCCCGGCGCCGGCCCGCCGATCGGGCCGGGCCGCGCCGCGCATGGCCCCTTTTCCAAACGCCCGCCACAGCGTATAGCGCCCCCATGTCCGCGAACCCGCCCGATCTGCGCCCCGACCTTGCCCGTGCCCGCATCCGCGAAGAGCTGCGCCCCGGCCAGCCGAAGATCGGCATGGTCAGCCTTGGCTGCCCCAAGGCGCTGGTCGACAGCGAACGCATCCTGACGCGGCTGCGCGCGGAAGGCTACGCGATCAGCCCGGACTACAGCGGCGCAGACGCGGTGATCGTGAACACCTGCGGTTTCCTCGACAGCGCCAAGGCCGAGAGCCTGGAGGCGATCGGAGAGGCGCTGACCGAGAACGGCAAGGTGATCGTGACCGGCTGCCTTGGCGCCGAGCCGGACTACATCACCGGTGCGCATCCCACCGTGCTGGCGGTGACGGGGCCGCACCAATACGAGCAGGTGCTGGACGCGGTCCACGGCGCCGTGCCGCCCAGCCCGGACCCCTTCGTGGACCTGCTGCCGGCGCGCGGCGTGAGCCTCACCCCGCGCCATTACAGCTATCTCAAGATTTCCGAGGGCTGCAATCACGCCTGCAAGTTCTGCATCATCCCCGACATGCGCGGGAAGCTCCAGTCGCGCCCGGCCCATGCCGTGGTGCGCGAGGCGGAGAAGCTGGTCGAGGCGGGGGTGCAGGAGCTGCTCGTCATCTCGCAGGACACGTCCGCCTATGGGCTCGACCTGCGCTATGCCGAGGAGAAGGGGCACCGGGCGCATATCACCGACCTCGCCCGTGATCTCGGGAGCCTGGGCGCATGGGTGCGGCTGCACTACGTCTACCCCTACCCGCATGTGCGCGAGCTCATCCCGCTGATGGCCGAGGGGCTGGTGCTGCCCTATCTCGACATCCCGTTCCAGCACGCCGACCCCGGTGTGCTCAAGCGCATGGCGCGCCCCGCGGCGGCCGCGAAGACGCTGGACGAGATCGCCGCGTGGCGCGAGATCTGCCCGGACATCGCCCTGCGCTCGACCTTCATCGTGGGCTACCCCGGCGAGACCGAGGAGGAGTTCCAGGTCCTGCTCGACTGGCTCGACGAGGCGCAGCTCGACCGCGTCGGATGCTTCAAGTACGAGAACGTGGACGGTGCGCGGTCGAACGCCCTGCCCGACCACGTGCCCGAAGAGATCAAGGACGAGCGCTGGCACCGGTTCATGGAGAAGGCGCAGGCGATTTCCGAGGCCAAGCTCGCGGCCAAGGTAGGCAAGACCATCGAGGTCATCGTCGACGAGGTCGAGGAAGACGCCGCCACCTGCCGGACCAAGGCCGACGCGCCGGAGATCGACGGTTGCCTCTTCATCGACGAGGGGCACGAGGTGCTCACGCCCGGCCAGATCGTCACGGTCGAAGTGGACGAGGCGGGCGAATACGACCTCTGGGGGCGGCTCGTCTGAGCGACCCCGTCAGCATTCCGGCAGGTTGACCGCGATGCCGCCCTGCGAGGTTTCCTTGTAGCGCACGTCCATGTCACGGCCGGTCTGCAGCATGACCTCGATGCAATTGTCGAGCGGCAGGATGTGCTCGCCGTCCGAGCGCAGGGCCAACGACGCCGCCGACACCGCCTTGATCGCCCCCATCGCGTTGCGCTCGATGCAGGGCACCTGCACCAACCCCTTGGCCGGGTCACAGGTCATCCCGAGGTGATGTTCGAGCGCGATCTCGGCGGCATTTTCCACCTGTTCGTTCGTCCCGCCCAGGGCCGCGCAGAGACCCGCGGCGGCCATCGCCGCGGCCGAGCCGACCTCCCCCTGGCAACCCACCTCGGCGCCCGAGATCGAGGCATTGGCCTTGATCAGCCCGCCGATGGCGGCCGCCGTGAGCAGGAAATCGCGCCGTTTCTCGTCCGTCACCGCGTCGGCCATGTGATCGCGCCAGTAACGCAGGACGGCCGGCACCGTCCCGGCGGCCCCGTTGGTCGGCGCGGTGACGACACGGCCACCCGCCGCGTTCTCCTCGTTCACCGCCATCGCGTAGGCCGAGATCCAGTCGTTCACCACGTGCGGCGCGTTGCGGTTGGAGAAGCGCTGCGCGGTCAGCTCCTCATGCAGTTTGCGGGCGCGGCGTTTCACGTTGAGCCCGCCGGGCAGCACGCCATCGAGCGAGAAGCCCCGGTCGATGCACGCCATCATCGCGTCGGCCAGCGCGTCGAGCCCTTGATCGAGGTCGTCGCGACCGTGCGCCTCTTCGTTCGCGCGCTTCATCTGCGCGATGGAGAGGCCCGAGGTCCGGCCCATCTCGAGCATCTGGGCCGCCGTCCCGAAGGGATGTGGATAGCCCCGCGCGCGCTTCTGGTCGGAGAGCGACGTGTCGTGCTCGGCCTTCAGCTCGGCCTCGGTCGCCACGAAACCGCCCCCGACCGAGAAATACGGGATCGTCATGTAAGGGCGCCCGGCCGCGTCGAAGGCGCGGAAAATCATGCCATTGGCATGGTGTTCGAGCGGCGGGCCGAAGTCGAAGACAAGGTCCGTGGCAGGGTCGAAGCGCAAGGGGGGCAGGCCTTCGGGCATGAGCCGCCGTGCCTTGCCCAGCCGCGCGATGAGCGCGTCGGCCCCGTCCGGGTCCATCGTTTCGGGCCGTTCGCCGAGGAGCCCGAGGATCACGGCGCGGTCCGAATGGTGGCCCTTGCCGGTCCAGGCCAACGATCCGTGCAGGCTGATCGTAAGGGCGGCCACCTCGTCGGCCCCGGGAATCCGCTCGCCGTGGCGCAGCGCATCGAGGAAGCGGTTCGCGGCCACCATCGGGCCCATCGTGTGCGACGACGAGGGGCCGATGCCGTGTTTGAAGATGTCGAAGACCGATATGAACATGTGCCGAGCCTACGCCTTTGGCGCGCGACCGACGCCCGGGGCGCGACATTTGGAAGGCTCGAATCGACATTCGCGGATCGGGGCGCACCGGGGTGATGTCGCGGGCCTCGCGGGAGAGCCGACGGGCGCGGCGTCGGGCGACAACGGGCCGAACGCGTTTTTCACTTTTCCGGAAAACCGGAAAACTGGAAAACCGGAAAAGTGGTTTTCGGGAAAGGGCGCGTTTTCAATGCGTTGCGAAAGCCCCGCCGGCGCCAATCGTAAATGAGCCGGAAACCCGACCGACCAAGAACGACCCAAAAAGGAAGGGCGGCCCACCGGGCCGCCCGTCGATCTGTCACAGGTCGCCGCTCAGGTCACGCGCCCTGAAGCGCCTCGACCCCCAACTCGCCCTCGTCCCGCGACTTCATCGCGCGCGCGGCGGCGTGGCTGGCCGCGGCGGTGGTGAAGTAGGGGATCTTGTCGTAGAGCGCGACCGAGCGCATCGACCGGCTGTCCTCGACCGCCTGTGCGCCCTCGGTCGTGTTCATCACCAGCTGGACGAGCCCGTCCTTCATGATGTCCACGATCGTCCGGCCGCCCTCGTACTGCTTGCGCACCACCTCGGTCTCGATCCCGGACTCGTTGAGGAACTTCGCCGTGCCCGCGGTCGCCATGATGGTGAAGCCCAGGTCCTTCAGGATCTGTGCGGTCTCGGCCATCAGGTCGGTCTTGTCGTCGTCCTTGATCGAGAAGAACACGTTGCCCTCGGTCGGCAGCATCGTGCCCGCCCCCAGCTGCGCCTTGAGGAAGGCGCGGGCGAAGGACTTGTCCGATCCCATCACCTCGCCGGTCGACCGCATTTCCGGGCCCAGCAGCGTGTCGACGCCCGGGAAGCGCGCGAAGGGCAGCACCGCTTCCTTCACCGCGAACTTGTCGATCAGCGGGTCGATCAGGGTGAAATTCTCCAGCCGCTCGCCCGCCATCACGCGCGCGGCGATCGAGGCGATGGGCGAGTTCACGGCCTTGGCCACGAAGGGCACGGTGCGCGAGGCGCGCGGGTTCACCTCGATGAGGTAGATCTCGCCGTCCTTCACGGCGAACTGCACGTTCATCAGCCCCACGACGCCCAGCTCGAGCGCGAGCGCTTCGGACTGGCGCTTGAGTTCGTCGATGATGTCGGCCGGCAGCGAATAGGGCGGCAGCGAACAGGCACTGTCGCCGGAGTGCACGCCGGCCTCCTCGATGTGCTGCATGATGCCCGCGACGTGGACCGTCTGGCCGTCGCAGAGCGCATCCACGTCGATCTCGACCGCGCCGGAGAGGTAGCTGTCGAGCAGCACCGGGCTGTCGCCCGACACCACGACCGCATCGCGGATGTAGCGCTTGAGACCGTCCATGTCGCGCACGATCTCCATCGCGCGCCCGCCCAGCACGTAGGAGGGGCGGATCACCAGCGGGAAGCCGATCTCATCGGCGATCTCCAGCGCTTCCTCGTCGGAATGGGCGATGCCGTTCTTGGGCTGCTTGAGGTCGAGCTTGTTCACCAGGTCCTGGAACCGCTCGCGGTCCTCGGCCCGGTCGATCGCGTCGGGCGAGGTGCCCAGGATCGGGATGCCCGCATCGTGCAGGTCGTTGGCCAGCTTCAGCGGCGTCTGGCCCCCGAACTGGACGATCACGCCGTGCAGCGAGCCGCGCTCCTGCTCGACGCGCAGGATTTCCATCACGTGCTCGAAGGTCAGCGGTTCGAAATACAGGCGGTCCGAGGTGTCGTAGTCGGTCGACACGGTCTCGGGGTTGCAGTTGACCATGATGGTCTCGTAGCCCGCGTCGGTCAGGCTGAAGCAGGCGTGACAGCAGCAGTAGTCGAACTCGATCCCCTGCCCGATCCGGTTCGGACCGCCGCCGAGGATGACCACCTTCTTGCGGTCACTGGGCCGCGCTTCGCATTCCACTTCGCCCATCATCGGGGCTTCGTAGGTGGAATACATGTAGGGCGTCTGGGCTTCGAACTCGGCCGCGCAGGTGTCGATCCGCTTGAACACGGCGGTGACGCCCAGGTTGTGGCGCGCCCGGCGGATGTTGGCCTCGTCCCGGCCGGTCAGCGCGGCAAGGCGGGCATCGGAGAAGCCCATCATCTTGAGCGCGCGCAAGCCCTCTTCGGTCACCGGCAGGCCGTCATGGCGCACGCGGTCCTCGGCTTCGACGATCTCGCGGATGCGGGCCAGGAACCACGGGTCGAACTGCGTGACACCGAAGATGTCGTCATCCGAAAGCCCGTGGCGCATGGCCTGGGCGATGGTGCGCATCCGGTCCGGCGTCTTCTTGGACAGCGCCGCGATCACGGCGGCCCTGTCCGGCGCGCCCTCGATCTCGACCTCGTCGAAGCCGGTCAGGCCGGATTCCATCGAGGCCAGCGCCTTCTGAAGCGATTCATGGATCGTGCGCCCGATCGCCATCGCCTCGCCCACCGATTTCATCGCGGTGGTGAGGTAGGGCTCCGAGCCCGGGAATTTCTCGAAGGCGAACTTCGGGATCTTGGTGACGACGTAGTCGATGGTCGGCTCGAACGAGGCCGGCGTCACCTTGGTGATGTCGTTGTCGAGCTCGTCCAACGTGTAGCCGACCGCGAGCTTGGCCGCGATCTTGGCGATCGGGAAACCCGTCGCCTTCGACGCCAGCGCGGACGAGCGCGACACGCGCGGATTCATCTCGATCACGACCATGCGGCCGTTGTCGGGGTTCACCGCCCACTGGACGTTGGAGCCGCCGGTTTCCACCCCGATCTCGCGCAGCACGTTGATCGAGTGCGTGCGCATGATCTGGTATTCCTTGTCGGTCAGCGTAAGCGCGGGCGCGACGGTGATGGAATCGCCGGTGTGGACGCCCATCGGGTCCACGTTTTCGATGGCGCAGACGATGATGGCGTTGTCGGCCTTGTCGCGCACGACCTCCATCTCGAATTCTTTCCAGCCCAGCAGCGATTCATCGACCAAGATCTGCGACATGGGCGAGGCTTCGAGCCCCGAGCGGCAGTAATACTCGTACTCGTCGCGGTTGTAGGCGATGCCGCCCCCGGTGCCGCCCAGCGTGAAGGCGGGCCGAATGATGGCGGGCAGGCCGATGTCGTCGAGCACGTCCATCGCGTTCGCGACGCCCGCCTTGATGTCGTACTTGCCGTTGTCGAGCTTCGGGGAAGAGACGATGGTCGCGCGCGGGTTCTCGATGCCCAGCCGGTCCATCGCTTCACGGAAAAGCTTGCGGTCCTCGGCCATCTCGATGGCCTCTCGCTTGGCACCGATCAGCTCGACCCCGTACTCGTCCAGCACGCCCATGTCGGCAAGCGCCAGCGCCGTGTTGAGCCCGGTCTGGCCGCCCATCGTGGGCAGAAGCGCGTCCGGCTTTTCCTTGGCGATGATCTTGGCGACCATGTCCGGGGTGATCGGTTCGATGTAGGTGGCATCGGCCAGCCCGGGGTCGGTCATGATCGTGGCCGGGTTCGAGTTCACCAGGATGACCCGGTAACCCTCTTCGCGCAGCGCCTTGCAGGCCTGGGCACCGGAATAGTCGAATTCGCAGGCCTGCCCGATGATGATGGGGCCCGCCCCGATGATCATGATCGACTTGATATCGGTTCTCTTCGGCATCGCGTCACCCCTTGGCCGTCGCCCAGCGGACCCGGATTCTCACCTGTCCGCAAATTGTCGTGGGTTATAGAGATGGGGCGCGCAGGGGCAAGAGGCCGCAGGCGAAAATCCCCTAGTGATCCGGCCCGTGCCGCGCGCGCGCCGCGAGCACGCCGAGAAGGGCGAGGCAGGCGGCAAGGTAGAGGCCCAGCTGGATCGAGCTGCCATAGGGCACGTCGGCCACCGCCATGAAGACCGGAAGCGACAGCGGCAGAACGAAGGCGGCGGTGGCAAGCGTGGCCGCCCGCCGATCGATCAGCTCGAAAAGCCCCGGCATCATCGCGATGGGCAGGATCAGGTAGTGGACCCAGCCCAGCGGGTTGGCGAGCAGCGTGATCAGGAGCATCGCCAGCAGGCGGGTCCAGATCCGGGGCCGGTCGGACAGGCCGCGCGTGAGCCACCACGTGGCGAGCGTGGCGGCGACCAGGAACCCGCGCACGGTCCAGGTGATCCAGGCCGGCTCCATCACCATGCGCGCGGTCTTGATGTCGAAGAACCCGCCACCTGCCGCGAGTTCTCCAAGCTGGTAGAGCACCAGTTCCAGCGTCACGACGATGTGGCTCAGAAGCACCCGCTCCTCGATCAGGGCGAGCTTGGTCAGCATCTCCGCATGAAGCGGCCAGCCTGCGAGCAGGAGGGACGCGAGGCCCAGCGCGCCGCCCACGCATGCGAACCAGCCCAGCGCGCGCCAGCGGCGTTCCATGACGAAGATCACGACCAGCAGCGCGGGCGACAGCTTGGCCGCCGCGGCCAGCGCCAGAAGTGCGCCGGCGCGGAGGTCATGCCCCCGGGCCAGCGCCACGAAGGCGGCAAGCGTGATGGCGGAGACGAGGATCTGGGGCTGGCCGAACCAGAACGACATGTAGCCGGGCGCGGTCGCGATCAGAAGTAGGAACGACACCGCCGCCCAGGCCGCGGGCCCGAGGCGCCGGACGTCGAGCAGTCGCCAGGACAGCCACACCATCCAGACGGTTGCGGCCGCGAAGGCGACGACCGCCCCGTTGAAGAAGGCCGCCGCCGACACATGCGCGGCCACCGGGGCCAGCGCCACCGCGATGAGCGGCGGGTAGAGATAGGGGGTGAAAGTGGGGTCGGCCCAACCTTCGGCCAAGGCCCAGTCGGTCCAGGCCCGGGGCGGCGTGACCAGGTAGGTCAGCGGGCCGGGATCGTAGAGCAGGTCCGTGAGGCCCGCGTCCCACGACCGGGCCGCGTAGTAGAGCGCGGTGAGGTCGAGCTTCCAGGTCCCGTAGTTGAGATACAGGGTGACGGCGGCCCAGATCGCGGCAATCAGAATGGCGATCGGGGCCTGACGCGTCATGGATAGAGATACTCGCGGTTCGTGGGCACGGCATGCTGATCATGGGCCATCTGGATCTGGAAGATGACCAGCCCCAGCTCGGCGAAGCTCATTTCCGAGGCTGTGAGGTAATAGCGCCACATCCGCACGAAACGCTCGTCGAACATCTCGCGCACCGCGTCCACGTTGGCCTCGAACTTGTCCTTCCACGCCTGGAGCGTGCGGATGTAATGGTCGCGCCACACCTCGATGTCGGTGGGCAGGAGATCGGTCTTCTCGACCTCCGTCATGACCTCGGACAGGGCCGGGATATAACCGCCGGGGAAGATGTACTTGTGGATGAAGGGTGACGTCTGGCCCGGCGGCGTGGTGCGCCCGATGGTGTGGACCAGCGCGATGCCCTTCGGGTCGAGCACGCGGGCGATCTGGTTGAGAAACACAGGGTATTGCGGCTGGCCCACGTGTTCCATCATGCCGACGACGACCACGCGGTCGAAAGTCTCGTCGAGATCGCGGTAATCCTCGAGCCGGAAGGTGACCTTGTCGGCCACGCCCGCCGCCTCGGCCCGTTTCTCGGCTTCGGCGAGCTGCTCTTTCGACAGGGTCACACCGGTGACCTGCGCCCCGAAGGTCCTGGCCAGGTGGATCGACAGCCCGCCCCAGCCGGAGCCGATGTCGAGCACGCGCATCCCCGGCTCGATCATCAGCTTCTTCCCGATATGGTCCATCTTGGCGACCTGCGCCTGGTCGATGTCCATATCCGGGTCGCGGAAATAGCCGCAGGTGTATTGCAGGTTGGCGTCGAGGAAGAGGTCGTAGAGCTCGGTCGGCAGGTCGTAATGCACCTCGACGTTGCGCTTGGCGACCGAGAGCGGGTTGTGCTGCGCGATCCGGCGCAGCCCCGTGCGCGCCGCCGCCGCCGCGGCCGAAAAGCGGCCGCTGCCGTTGTCGCGGGCGTTTCGGGCGATCAGGCGAAGGAACCCGGTCAGGTCGTCGTCCTCGATCGTGAGGCCGCCTTCCATGTACCCCTCGCCCAGCGCGAGTTCGGGGTTGCGCATCAGCCGCGACAGAAGCCCCGGATCGGTGATCTTCAGATGCACCCGCGTGCCGGTGCCGTCGCCGTATGTATTGGTCACCCCGTCCGGCCACGTGACGGCAAGATCGCCATCGCGCACCAGTCGCCCCAGCATGCGCCTGAGCGTGCCTGCAAACATGTCCTGTCCCGCTCTTTTGTTCGTTTGCGCACAGCCTAGAGGTGTGGCTCGCGAAGGCCAAGTCGATACGTGAAATACCTTTTGGACGTGGCCGGCGTGTCGTTGGACCCGCTTTCAGGGGCGCAGCCGTATTCCACTTTTCCGGTTTTCCGGAAAAGTGGTTTTCGACATGCAGGTTTTTTCGTTAGAAATCAGATACATGCGCCGCCGCGCCGCGGTCAGCATTTGCGGCATCGCGACATCAAGCCCTCGCAGGCCCAAGCCGCC
The DNA here is from genome assembly GCF_009882975.1 of Maritimibacter harenae. Classification (GTDB taxonomy): domain Bacteria; phylum Pseudomonadota; class Alphaproteobacteria; order Rhodobacterales; family Rhodobacteraceae; genus Maritimibacter; species Maritimibacter harenae. The sequence continues at coordinate 92,729 of NZ_WTUX01000010.1, read as the reverse complement.
TACTCGGCTGCCTCCACGAACTTGCCCGACTTCGATTTCGCGGCCTTTTCGCCCTTGTAGGGATACAGGTAGTCGCGCGTCACCGGGGCCGCGGCCAAGTGCTTGCCGATCTGAACCTGGTAGACGAGCAAATTGCCGACCATGAAGGCCGCTTCCATGCACAGAAGGTAATACCGCCACATGCGCACGAATTGCTCGTCGTAGAGTTCGCGCGCCTTGTCGGCCTTCTCCATGAACCGGTCGTGCCACATGCCCAGGGTCTTGGAGTAATGCGTGCGCAATACCTCGATGTCCTGGGTGTAGAGCCGGTGGTGGTCGACCGAGGCCTGCATTTCGCTGAGCGCAGGGGAATAGCCGCCCGGGAAGATGTATTTCACCATCCACGGGTCCGAATAGTTCGGCGGCCCCACGTGCCCGATCGTGTGGATGAGCGCGAGCCCGTCGTCGGACAGCAGCTCCTTCACCTTGCCGAAATACTCGTCGTAATATGGCACGCCCACGTGTTCGAACATGCCCACCGACACGATCCGGTCGAAGGTCTCGGTCACGTCGCGGTAGTCCTGGATGCGGAAATCGCACTTGTCCGACAGCCCCGCCTCCTCGGCGCGCCTGACCGCGATGGCGTGCTGCTCCTTGGACAGGGTGACGCCCACGACATGCGCCCCATAATCGCGGGCGAGCGTGAGGCCCATGCCGCCCCAGCCGCAGCCGATGTCGAGCACCTTCATCCCCGGTTTCAGGCACAGCTTGTGGGCGATGTGGTGTTTCTTGGCCTCCTGCGCCTCGTCCAGCGTCATGTCGTCCCGGGCGAAATAGGCGCAGCTGTATTGCTTGTCGGCATCGAGGAAGAGGTCGTAGAGCTCCCCCGAAAGGTCATAGTGATGCGCGACGTTGTTGCGGGCCTTGAGGATGTTGTTGGACTGGGCGAGCTTGCGGAAGGTCTGCTTCGTCGCGTCCAGCGGGCGCTGGAACCACGGCCGCTCGGCGTTCACGACCGACGGAAGGGCCACCTTGAAGAACCCGCGCAGGTCGTCGATCTCGATCGATCCGTCCATGTAGCCCTCGCCCAGGGCGAGCTCGGGTTGCATCACGAGGCGGCGGATGATCCGCCCGTCCTTTATGCGCACATGGGCCTCGGGGCTTCCCGCGCCATAGCTCTTGGTCGATCCGTCCGGAAAAGTCACGTTCAGCGTCCCGGTCTTGAAAAACCAGGACAGCATCGTGTCAAGCAAAGCAGTCCACATATTCGGCTCCACGACCAACCGCTCCCATCCGGTTGGCATTCACAAACAAAGTCATGTCCCACCCCGGCGCGCGGGCGCGGGTTTTCGCCACACGCGCACTCCTTGGGGATATTTTTTTCAAAAATTTCCATCCTGTAAAGGTTTCGATCGGCACAAAGGGGTTCGCACGCGGTCAAAACCGGCCCGCGGGCTTGACTTCACCCGTTCGGGCATGTGTATCGGCGCGGACTGAAATCGACCCCGAGGACACACCATGCACGCCTATCGCAGCCATACCTGTGTTGATCTGAGAAAGGCCAACGTGGGCGATACCGTGCGCCTGTCGGGCTGGGTGCACCGCGTGCGCGATCACGGCGGCGTGCTGTTCATCGACCTGCGCGACCACTACGGCATGACCCAGGTCCTGGCCGATTCCGATTCCCCCGTCTTCGCCGAGGTCGAGAAGGTGCGCGCCGAATGGTGCATTCGTATCGATGGCAAGGTCCTCGCGCGGGACGAGAGCCTCGTGAACCCGAAGCTGCCCACCGGCGAGATCGAGGTCTTCATCGAGGACCTCGAGGTGCTCGGCGCGGCCGACGAGCTGCCGCTCATGGTCTTCGGCGACCAGGAGTACCCGGAAGAGACGCGCCTGCGCTATCGCTACCTCGACCTGCGCCGCGAGGAGATGCAGCGCAACATCACGCTGCGTTCGGACGTGATCGCCAGTATGCGCAAACGGATGTGGGACCAGGGCTTCCGCGAATACCAGACGCCGATCATCACGGCCTCCTCGCCCGAGGGTGCGCGCGACTTCCTCGTCCCCTCGCGTCTGCATCCCGGCAAGTTCTACGCGCTGCCGCAGGCCCCGCAGCTCTTCAAGCAGCTCATCATGGTGTCGGGTTTCGACAAGTATTTCCAGATCGCGCCCTGTTTCCGGGACGAAGATCCGCGCGCTGACCGGTCGCCGACCGATTTCTACCAGCTCGACATGGAGATGTCCTTCGTCGAGCAGCAGGACGTGTTCGATACGATCCAGCCGGTCGTGCAGGGCGTGTTCGAGGAATTCGCGGGTGGCCACAAGGTGGACGATGTCTGGCCGCAGATCTCCTACCGGGACGCGGCGCTGTGGTACGGCACCGACAAGCCGGACCTGCGCAACCCGATCAAGATGCAGGTCGTGAGCGAACATTTCCGCGGCTCGGGCTTCGCGATCTTCGCCAAGCTGCTCGAGCAGGAAGGGACCGAGATCCGCGCCATCCCCGCCCCGGGCGGCGGGTCGCGCAAGTTCTGCGACCGGATGAACAGCTTCGCCCAGAAAGAGGGCCTGCCGGGGATGGGCTACATCTTCTGGCGCGACGGCGCGGACGGGCTGGAGGCGGCCGGGCCGCTTGCCAAGAACATCGGCCCGGAACGGACCGAGGCGATCCGCCAGCAGCTGGGTCTTGGCGTCGGTGACGCGGCGTTCTTCCTGGGCGGCAAGCCCGATGGCTTCGAACGGGTGGCGGGACGCGCGCGCGACGTGATCGGCGAAGAGCTCGGGCTGACCGAGAAGGACCGTTTCGCGTTCTGCTGGATCGTCGATTTCCCGATGTACGAGGCGGACGAGGAGACCGGCGAGATCGACTTCTCGCACAACCCGTTCTCGATGCCCCAGAATCTCGAGGATCTCGAGGGCGACCCGCTGTCGGTGCTGGGCTACCAGTACGACCTGGCCTGCAACGGCTACGAACTGATCTCGGGCGCGATCCGCAACCACAAGCGCGACGTGATGTTCAAGGTGTTCGAGAAGGCGGGCTACGGCGCCGAAGAGGTCGAGAAGCGCTTCGGCGGTCTCGCGCGCGCCTTCCAATACGGCGCCCCGCCGCACGGTGGCTGCGCGGCCGGTATCGACCGGATCGTCATGCTGCTCGCCGACGAGGACAACATCCGCGAAGTGATGATGTTCCCGATGAACCAGCGCGCCGAGGACCTGATGATGGGCGCGCCGTCGGAACCCTCCAACGAACAGCTGCGCGAGCTGTCGCTCAGGGTCATCGACCAGCCGCGCGACTGACACGAAAAGAAACGCCCGCTCGAAAGAGCGGGCGTTTCCGATTGAAGTGCACCTTTAGACCTCAATCCTCAAGGTGGTCCGCCTTCTTCTTCTGGACCAGCCCGAGTTCCTTGTCCTTCCGGTCGAGAAACCGCTTGCCGTAGGCGTCGTTGTCCTCTTCGCCGACGACCTTCTTGGCGCGTGTGAAAACCTCGTTCTCTTCCTCTTCCATGTGGTGTTCGTAGTCGTGCTTGAGCGTCTTGAAACGCTGCAGCCAGCCGGGCGAGGACATGTCGGCCTCGTTCAGTTCGTCCACGATCTCGTCCATCTCGTGGTGCTCCGCGACCGAGTGGCGGGCGGCGTCCTGCCCCCAGGTCTGCTTCATCAGGACCGCGTAGAATTCCTCTTCCTCGGCGGCCGAGTGGCTCTTGATGTCGCAGTAGAAGGCGTTCCAGGCGCGTCGGCGCTCGGGGGTGTCGCCCTCGGTGGCGGCGATCCGATCGAGAAGATCGCGGTGCTTTTCATGGTCCGCGATGATCGCGTCGTAGATCGATGGCATGGCTGCTCCTTTCGTCGCTTTGCCGGTTGCCACCGGAACGCCCCGGAGGCGGCGCTGGTTCCGCGACCGGCCCCGAAACGGAAACGGCGCGGTCCCTGCCAGAACCGCGCCGTCGTCCCTCGCAATCGAATTTGCTCAGCCCGCGCGGTAATCCTCCACCTGGGCCGGGGCGGCCGCTGCATCGGTGCCGGGCTCGCCCGTCAGGGTGAGCGCGACGGAGGTGATCATCAGCGCGATGCCGGCCGCCAGAACCATCCAGTCCACGACGACATTGCCGGCGTCCTGGGTGGTGAAGCGTTCGAACATCTTCTGCATGTTTCCTCTCCCGATTTCGCGCCACCCCATGCGGCGCTCTTCGCGACTTGGGGAAAGATGGCGGGCAAATGCGGCGGAATTGCGCAAAGCCGATGCCGGGAATGGCACGGTTTCGGGGATTTACAGCGACAGGCCGCGCGCCGTACCGGTAGGCACGGGACGCAAGGGGGACGCGCATGACCGACAACACCGGGCCGGGACCGACCGTGACGGGCTGGGCGCCGCCGCCCCTGCCCGGCCGTCTGTCGCTGACCGGGGACTACGCCGCGCTCACGCCACTCGACGCCGGGCGGGACGCGAGCGACCTCTTCGCCGCCTACGACGGGCACCCTGCCCTGTGGGATTTCCTGTCGATCGGCCCCTTCTCGGCCCAATCCGCCTTTCATCGCTGGATGCGCGCAGCGGTCGAAGCGGAGGACCGGGTCTATTTCGCCGTCCGGGACCGGACCAACGGCCGGGCGCTCGGGCTCTGCGCGCTGATGCGGATCAAGCCGGAGATGGGGACAATCGAGATCGGGACTATCGTCTTTTCGCCCGCGCTGCAGAAAAGCCGCGTGGCGACCGAGGCGATCCACCTGCTGATGGATTGGGCGGTGTCGGCGGGCTACCGGCGCGTGGAGTGGAAATGCGATTCGCGCAATCTCGCCTCGCGCCGGGCGGCGCAGCGGTTGGGGTTCAGCTATGAAGGTGTGTTTCGCCAGCACATGGTGGTGAAGGGGCGCAACCGGGATACGGCGTGGTTCGCGATCACCGACGGCGACTGGCCGGCGCTGCGCGAAGCGTTCCGCGTCTGGCTCGCCCCGGCCAATTTCGACGCGTCTGGCCGCCAGAAGGAACGGCTGTCCGACCTTACCCGACTGGTGCGCGTCGCCGATGACCCCATGCTGAAGCGTAGGGAATAGATCAAGACATCGGCAATCCGAGTCTGCGTTTGAGAAGCGCCTCGACCTCGTCGATCCGATCCTCCCGGATCGCCTCCACCGCTGCGGTCAGTTCACCATCATGGGCCGAGAGCGCGAGGCCATGCAGGAAATGGGCGAGGTAGTCATAGTCCGACGCGCTGCTCGCCCCGTCCAACAGGTCGATGGCGCTGAGCAGATCCTCGGTCAACCGCGCGGCGTCCGGCTGCACCTCTTCGAGCGGAGCGACATGAGGCCCACCCGGCCGGTCCCCGGGCGGCAACGCGTCGAGCACGGTCGCCTGGAAGACCGCGAGGCTTTCGATGGGTTTCGTCAGGAAGCCGTCCGCGCCCGCCGCGAGTGCGCCCGGTTCCGCCGATGGATCGCCGGAGAAGCCCAGGATGGCCGGCACGCGCGGCGTGGCCCCGGCGAGCTCCGCGATCAGGTCGCGCCCGGATCCGTCGGGCAGGCCCATGTCGACGATGACGACGCTGGGCCGGTAGACCCGCAGGTGGCGGGAGGCCGAGGTCAGGCAATCGGCGCGGCGCACCCGCGCCCCGGAGCGCACGCACAGCAGGCGCACGGCCTCCGACGCGAAGCGGCTGTCCTCGACGACCAGCACCGTGGACCCGCGCAGGGGTTCCCGGGCCGTCGGCCTTTCCCGTGCGAGGGTGAGATCCTGAAACATGAGCCTCTCCTTTCCGCACTATTGAAGCACGGATTCGATGAATCTCGCGTTAACGTGCCTGCGACGAATTCGCGCCGGCCTTGCATGGCCACAGGGCCTTCGGCATAAGCGAGGCGTTGTCGAGAGGGAGAGCGACATGATCGGACGCCTGAACCACGTGGCCATCGCCGTGCCGGACCTTGAGGCCGCCGCCGCGCAATATGCGGGCACGCTCGGCGCCGATGTCGGCGCCCCGCAGGACGAGCCGGACCACGGCGTCACGGTGGTGTTCATCAATCTGCCGAACACGAAGATCGAACTGCTCTACCCGCTGGGCGAGGACAGCCCGATCAATGGGTTCCTGGAAAAGAACCCGTCGGGCGGCATCCACCACATGTGCTACGAGGTGGACGACATCCTCGCCGCCCGCGACAAGCTGAAGGAAGAGGGCGCGCGCGTCCTGGGCTCCGGCGAGCCCAAGATCGGCGCCCACGGCAAGCCGGTGCTGTTTCTGCATCCGAAGGACTTCAACGGCTGCCTGATCGAACTGGAGCAAGTCTGATGTCCATTACCGGCGGTGCCGTGCTGTTCGTGGTGATCTGGTTCATGACCATGTTCATCGTGCTGCCCATCCAGTTGCGCACGCAGGGCGAGGACGGCGAGGTCGTGCCGGGCACGCACGAAGGCGCCCCGTCCGATTTCAAGCTTGGGCGCACCATGTGGATCGCCACGCTCTGGGCGCTGCCGATCTGGATCGTCTGCGCGGGAATCATCATATCCGGCGTGATCACCGTGGATATGCTCGACTGGAACGGCTACCTCGGCGAACGCGTGCCGAACTAGGCCGCCTGCCTGGCCAGGCGGTCGGCGAGCGCCGTGACCAGCGTTTCGGCGTCGTGCTTGAGCGGGTCTTCGACCGCCTCACCCAGCGCCACCATCATCACCACGCCAAGAACCGCGGCATGGATCGCCGTCGCCTCGGCCCGCGCGCGCGGACCCTTGAGCCTCTCCGCCAGGGCGCCATAGAGCCGGTCGGTGACCAGCGGCACCTGCGCGGCCACGCCGTCGCTTCGCGTGCCGCGCTGGGTCTGCGGGGCAAGGTACATGAGCCGGAAACGGTCGAGGTCGGCCAGGTGGAACGCAGCGACTGCCCGCACGAAGGCCCGGACCGCGTCCGGCGTCGCCTCGACCCCGTCAATGGCCGCGACGGCCGTATCGGCCTCGGCCTCGAGCCACGGCAGGTAGAGCGCGGCCAGAAGGGCGTGCTTGGACGGGTACCAATAAAGCACCGCCTGCTTCGACTTCCCCAACCGCCGCGCGATCGCGTCGAAGGACAGGGTCCCGGCGCCCTCCTGCGAAAGGATGTCACGGGCGATGTCGAGAATCTGCGCGCTGGTGTCCTGTCGTGCCACTTGGCCTCCCGGGTCTTGACGTGCTTACCACTGGTAAGCTACAAGACTTACCAGTGGTAAGTAAAGTCGGTTACCGCCGCACCACGAGGAGGACAGACATGCCGACGCTCGACCTCTCGGACCCGCTTCTCGCGACCTACGTGGTCGCCGCCGCGCTCATGGCGCTGAAGGTGATGGGACAGGGCTGGATGACGGTCTACCGGATGATGAAGTCCGGCGCGGGGCTGGTGAACCCCGAGGACCTGATCCCCGGGCCGCTCAACCGCGCGCCCGACAAGGCCCAGCTCGAGATCGACGATTACGTGGACCGCTCGCGTCGGATGCATCGCAACGACCTGGAGAACATCCCGGCGTTCTGGGTCGCGGGCGCGCTTTTCGTACTGACCGCGCCCGCCCTGTGGCTGGCGCAGGTGCTGCTTTTCGGCTTCGTCGCCGCGCGGGCAGCGCATTTCGTGGCCTATGTCACGAAACAGCGGCACGAGGTGCGCGCCACGTTCTACACGATCGGGTCGCTGATCGTGATCTACATGGCGCTGCACGCGCTCTGGGCGGTTCTCGCCTGAGACTCAGCGCGTCGGCGAACCGGAGACGCGGTGATACATGTGCGTGAAGGTGGCCGCGCCGATCACCGGCATGATGAGACCGACCAGCGGGATGGTCAGCGGGATCGCCATCAGCGTGCCCGCGATCCAGGCCTGCGTGCCGTACTTGCGACGCAGACGCTTGGAGCCTTCGAGCCCTTCACGCCGGATCGCGGCCATCGAGAAGTATTCCCGGCCGAGCAGGTAGCCGTTCACCATCCAGAACAGGATCGGGGCGAGCGGGCCGATGAAGAAGGACAGGATCAGGGCGATGATGTTGATCACGATGGTCACGACGATGAGCGAGGACGCGTCACGCAGGCCATCGAGGATGGACACATCCCCGGCGGGCGGAAGCGACGGGTAGTGCTTGGCCTCGACGGCGTCGGCCACCTCGTCGAGGAAGATGCCCTGGAAGGCGACGGCGACGGGGACCATCAGGAAGGGCGAAAGCACCAGCATGATGCCCACGATGGCCCAGCTGGCGACGGAGTCGAGCCAGTTGACGTCGCCGATCCACGGCAGGCTCATGGTCTCGGGGAACAGAAGACCGATCAGCACGACGAGCACGATCGTGATCCCCGCGAGAAGCGCGATGGTCAGGCCCAGCCCCATGAGCAGAACCTTGCGGAACCGGCGGTCGCCGAGCTGCCCCAGCGCTTTCAGGAAATCGTTGAAAATCATGCGTCCATCCAGATGGTCTTGGCTTCGAGGTCGGGGCGCGGGCGCTCCGGCGGGGCGACGGATTCGGTGCCGATATGCACGAACCCGGCAATGCTTTCGTGGGCGGCAAGGCCAAGGCCCGACTGCACGAACTGCGCGTCGTGGCTGGGCCAGCCCGACAGCCAGTTCGCGCCCCATCCCGCGGCCAGCGCCGCGTTGAGAAGCGACAGGCAGACGGCGCCCGCGGAATAGAGCTGTTCGACCTGCGGCACCTTCTCGGAATCGACGGGCGAGGCCACGACCGCCACGGCAAGATCCGCGTCGGCGAACTGGCGCCGCGACTTCTCGATCTTCTCCGGCTCGATCCCCAGCGCCTCGCCCCGGGCCGGGACCATCTCGGCCAGCCGGGTGAGCGCAGCCTTCTCCAGCACGATGAAGCGCCACGGCTCCAGCTTGCCGTGATCCGGCGTGCGCGCGGCGGCGGTCAGGATCGGGCCCAGGGCCTCGCGATCCGGGACCGGGGTTTTCAGCGTCTTGGCCGGGCGGGACCGGCGGGTGAGCAGAAAATCGAGCGCGGCTTTGTTCGGATCGGGCATTGGGGTCTCCTGTTCGCTTCCTGCATGTCGGCACTTTTCACGCTGGCGTCAACAGGGGGCGGGTTGATCCCGGGCCAAGGGCGGGCGACAGGGAAGCATGAAGAAGGGTGAGCTCTCTCACATGGCCCGGCCCGGGGCCGAGATCGCGGTGCGCGTGACCCCCCGCGCATCCCGCGACAGCATCGACGTGACCGGGGACGGCGGGCTGCAGATCCGGGTCACGGCCGTGCCGGAGGACGGTAAGGCGAACGCGGCGGTGACCAAGCTGCTGGCGCGTGCCCTCGGGGTGGCGAAGTCCGAGCTCACGCTGGTGCGCGGGGCGACCTCGCGTGACAAGGTCTTCCGGGTCGGCTGACGGGGCCTCAGCCCTTGATGTCCTCTGACCGGGCAAGCCGGTAGACCCCTTCGGGCAGATCAAGCGCGGCGGCGAGATCGCGCAGCTGGCTCATCGAAAGCGTGACGACCTGCACGCGGTCGGTCGTGGGTTCCAGCTGCTCGACGGTGACGCAATCCTCGAAGGCATTGATGATCACGTCTTCCTTGAGATGCGAAGACCCCTCTTCGCCCTCGTCGACAAGGGTGACCACGGTCGCGTCGAAGTCATGTTCGATGGTAAACATGACCCCAGCCTACCCTCCCCGCGCGGATTCGCCAGCCCGATTTGACTCGGATCAAGGCGCGCGCCCGCCAGACCGGGATGATCGGCCGGGGAGGTGAAGACGATGAGAGACAATTCAGACATGCCGCGCATGCCCGCGGCGATGGCCCGGATGGCCGAGACGCTGGGCCTGAACCTGGGCGCCGAATACGAGGCGCGGATCGTGTCGCGGCGCCAGCTCGACCGGGCGGTCGAGCGCTGTGGCGGCTGCGCCGATCCCGGCGGCTGCGACATCTGGCTGGACGATCACGCGGGCGGGGCGCGGGAAGCGCCTTCGCTGTGCCCGAACAAGGCATTGTTCGACCATATGCGCGACGGGTGGTGAGGCGGCTTGATCGCCGGGGGGCGGCGGGCTAATCCGGCGCCATGGCGAAGCTGTATTTCCACTACTCCACCATGAACGCGGGCAAGTCGACGCTGCTGCTGCAGGCGTCGCACAACTACCGTGAACGGGGGATGGAGACCTACCTCATCACCGCGCGGTTCGACAATCGCGCGGGCGAAGGCACGATCGGATCGCGGATCGGCATCGGCACCCCGGCCGACACCTTCGACACCGGCGAGGACCTGTTCGCCAAGATCGAGGCGCGCAAGGCCGAGGGGCCGATCGCCTGCGTGTTCATCGACGAGGCGCAGTTCCTGAGCGAAGACCAGGTGTGGCAGCTCGCCCGCGCGGTCGACGATCTGCGCGTGCCGGTCATGTGCTACGGTCTCAGGGTCGATTTCCAGGGCAACCTCTTCCCCGGCTCCGCCGCGCTTCTCGCGCTGGCCGACGAGATGCGCGAGGTGCGCACGATCTGCCATTGCGGCAAGAAGGCCACGATGGTGGTGCGCCAGGACGAGACCGGCAAGGTGATGACCGCCGGCGACCAGGTGCAGATCGGCGGGAACGAGACCTACGTGAGCCTGTGCCGCAAGCATTGGCGCGCGGAAATGGGCGACCGGTGAACCCGATCGCGCTCGTCAGGCGGTTCCTGACGCTGGGCGCGCTCGGGGTGGTCTCGCTGGTGGGGCTCAAGTCCTGGCTCGACAAGGAGCGCGCGGAGATGCGGCTCGAGTATTACCGGGAGCTTGCGGAATATCACGCGGCAGCTTCGCTTTCGGGCTGCATCCGGCGCGACTCGGTGATCGACCTCGCGATGACGCAGGGCTGGCAGGTGCGCGAGGCAGGCGGAATCTGCGACGTGGCCGGCGCGCTTCGGGTGATTCCCGATGCCGCGACCCCGTGGCGGCGCGGCGCGCCCGGTTTCCTCATCGCCTTCGACGGGGACGGCTGCCAGATGCCCCTGCCCCCGGAATGCCCCTTCGACTGACCCTCAGCTGACCCAGGCGATGACCGCGGCCACCGTGAGCACGGAGAGCGCGGTCGAAACCAGGATCGAGGCCGACACGCGCGTGGGTGCCACGCCGTAGTGCTGGGCGAGGATGAAGACGTTGCCCGCCACCGGCAGGGCCGCGGCCGAGATCATGACCTTGGCCGAGAAGGCGTCGACGCTGAACACCACGAGCGCCATGACGGCCACCGCCGCCGGGTGCAGGATCAGCTTGCAGAAGGTCAACCAGACCGCGATCGACAACCGCTCGGCCGATTTGGACGCCAGCGACGCGCCGATGGCGAAGAGCGCGCCGGGCGTTGCGGCGGCCCCGAGAAGCACCAGCACTTCGTTCACCGGGCCCGGCAGCGGCCAGCCCGTCGCCGACCAGGCGAAACCGGCAACGATCGACACGATCATCGGGTTCTTGAGAAGCCCCAGCGCCACTGTGCCCAGGATGCGCGGGCTCACGCGCCCGTCGCGATAGCCCGTGATCAGGATCACGATCAGCGACGAGAAGACGACAAGGTCCACGGCGAGGCAGAGCATGACCGGCCCGATCGCCTCTTCGCCGAAGAGCAGCGCCAGCATGGGCACGCCCAGGAACCCCGTGTTGCCGATCACGGCCGTCTGCGCCTCGATTGCCGTTTCCTCGACCCCGATGCGGCGCACGAGTGCTACGGCGGTGGCCACGAGGTAGATCGCCGAGGTCCCGATCAGGTAGGCCCAGACGAAGGGCCAGTCGATCACGTCGGCGAGGTTCAGGTTGGCCGAGAACCGCATGAGCATCGCCGACAGGGCGAAGTAGAACACGAACTTGGTCAGCGCCGCGGTGGCGGCTTCGCTGAAGAACCCGGTGCGCCCGGCGAGGTAGCCAAGCCCGATGACGGCGAAGAACGGAAGCGTCTGAATGAATACGGCGAGCATGAAACGCCGTTAGCATGGCGCGCGCCGGGCTGCCACGGCTTATGCGAAGGCGCCGTGGCAGAACCAGCCCGCGCTTTTCGCCGCGCCGTGGGCGAAATAGAGCCACAGCCGCTCTCCCCGTTCGGTCACGACGATCCAGTAATCGCGCTGCCCGCTGCGCCAGTTGGGATCGTCCAGCCACCATTCCGGCGCGATCCGCTCGGGGCCGGTGGCGCGCATCACCCGGTGGTCGCGCCCCCGCCAGCGGAAGCTCTCGGGCAGGCGCGGCACGTCCGGGATCATCACCGGCTCCGGCGGCCAGAGCCGCAGCGGCCGCTCGCGCGCAGGCTTGGCCCAGTCGGTGGCGGCGGAGGTGAAGACCGCCGCCACCACGTTCGCCCCCTTCTCGGGGATGTGGCTTTCGGCCGGGTGCAGCCGGGTCATCGCCTCAAGCCCAAGCCGGGTGCCGATGCGCCCGAGGAGGTCGTCCAGGGCCGCGCCGGGGCCCCGGTTGGCGACCTGTTCGCCGGCCTCGAGATGGCCGCGGTGCTGGACGGCGTGAACCGGCTCGTGCCGGGTGGCCACCAGCCGCACCGCGTCGATCCCGAAGCCCGCGTCCACGTCCGGCAGCTTCATCGCCAGCAGCGGACGGATGCGGTGCGGATCGGCCGAGGGCTGGGCCAGCCCCGCCTCGACCGCCTGCATGGTGTGATCGGCGCGCGAGAACTCGGCACGCACCTGCCGCGCCCCGCGCCCGGCCCGGGTGAGCCGGTCGCACAATTCCGGCAGCAGCCGGTCGAAACAGGCCAGGAGATCCTCTTCCAGCCCGATGGGTTCGGGCAGCCCCATGCGCACCGCGAAGCGCACCGGCGGACGGGCGGGCGAGACCGGCTCGGGCTCGACCCCGAGCGCCTGGTCCAGCCGTTGCACCATGTGGCGCCCGAAGCGGCGGGCGAGCCCCGCGCGCGGCGTGCCGAACAGGTCCTCGATCCGGCGCAGCCCCAGCCGGCTGAGCCCCTCGATCGCTTCGGGGTCGAGCCGGAGCGCGGCGACGGGCAGCGGACCGATGGCCTGACGGGTCTGGCCCACCGGCGCGATCCGGGGCGCCTGTGCCGTGGTGCGGGGTTTCGGCGCCGCGCCGCCACGGGTCCAGTGCCGGCGTTTCACCGCGCGCGAGCGGGTCGCGCGGGCTTCCTGGTCGATGGCATCGCCGGAGCGGTGGCCGCCCCCCGTCTCGCCCGAGAACCGCGCCAGCGCCCAGGCCGCGCCGCGCGTGTCGGCCAGCCCGAGCCGCACGGTCAGGCCCAGCCGGGCGCAATCCCGGTCGATCTCCTCGGCCAGGGCCTCTTCCCCGCCGAAGAGGTGGGCACAGCCGGTGATGTCGAGCACGAGCCCGTCCGGCGCCTCTTCCGACACCCAGGGGCTGAACCGGCCCGCCCAGCGCCTGAGCGTGGTGAGGAAGGTCGCCTCGGTCACCCGGTTGATCGGGCGCGAGGCAAGGCCCGGGCACATGGCGCGGGCATCGCGCAGCGGCTGGCCGGCGGTGAGCCCCGCCGCCTGCGCCTCGGCGTTCATGGAGACGATGACCTGCGCGCCGCGCTGATCCTCGACCACCACGAAGGGGCCGGGCGGCAGGCCCCGGTCGAGCCGCATCGACCGCTCGGCGGCGAGGCGGGGAAACCAGAGCGACAGGTGGCGTTTGGCAGGCATGGCAGGCGGCAGCAGCACGTATGTTCACTTAATGTTCTCATACGCGAGTCGGGCGGGCCGAGTCGAGTCCGCCGCTGTCGCAAGCCCGTGAACGGACGTCCTCAGCCGCACCAGATCCGTGTGATGACACCGTCCTCGTCGAGGTCGATGTTCAGCCGGCTCTGCACGTAATCCTCGGTGACCATGTCGCCGGGCCTGATCACGCGCAGGTCGCGCCATTCGATCCGGGTGGACTTGAACGGCTGGCCCACGAACTCCTGGAACGCGGGTGCCGGGCAGATGCCCAGCTCCCCGGTCGGGTCGTGGCGCACGGTGGTCGAGCCGCAGGCGGCCAGCGTCAGGCCCGCCGCGACAACAAATCCGAATGTCTTCATCCGCAATACACCTTCGTGACCTGCCCCGCCTCGTCGACCTCGATGTTCAGCCGGTCGGCGCGGTAATCCATCGTGACGGCCATCCCCGGTTCGATGATCCTGAGATCCGTATCGGGTTCGAGGTCCGGACGCTCGGCAACATCCGTGCCGACGAGTTCCTGAAGCGCCGCCGCGCCGCAGGTCTCCTCGGCCGCGTCGTCTTCCTGCTCTTCTTCCTGGCAGGCGACCAGGGTGAGGGCGAGAAGCGGAATCATGGCCAGTTTGAACATGAAACCTAGATAAAGGTCTCATGCCTCCACACAAGTTGCGGAATTGAACTGCCGCGAATTCTCGCCCAGACTGCCGGCCGAAATACGCATTTTGGAGCCTCATCATGAGAACGCGCGCCGCCGTGGCCACGCAGGCCGGAAAACCCCTCGAAATCATGGACGTGAACCTGGAAGGCCCCAAGGCCGGCGAGGTCATGGTCGAGGTCAAAGCCACCGGCATCTGCCACACCGACGAATTCACCCTGTCGGGCGCCGACCCGGAGGGACTGTTCCCCGCCATCCTCGGGCACGAAGGCGCGGGCGTCGTCGTCGAGGTCGGCGAGGGCGTCACCGACCTGAAACCGGGCGACCACGTGATCCCGCTCTACACGCCAGAGTGCCGCGAGTGCTATTCCTGCACCTCGGGCAAGACGAACCTCTGCACGTCCATCCGCTCGACCCAGGGCCAGGGCGTGATGCCCGACGGGACGAGCCGCTTCACCACGCTCGATGGCGACCCGATCCTGCACTACATGGGCTGCTCGACCTTCTCGAACCACACGGTCCTGCCCGAGATCGCGCTGGCGAAGGTGCGTGAGGACGCGCCGTTCGACAAGATCTGCTACATCGGCTGCGGCGTGACCACCGGCATCGGCGCGGTCATCAACACGGCCAAGGTCGAGATCGGGGCGACGGCGGTGGTCTTCGGCCTGGGGGGCATCGGGCTCAACGTGATCCAGGGCCTGCGGCTCGCAGGCGCCGACATGATCATCGGCGTCGACCTGAACCCGGCGAAGAAGGAAATGGCCGAGAAGTTCGGCATGACCCATTTCGTGAACCCCAACGACCTCGACGAGGACATCGTCCCCTACCTCGTGAACCTCACGAAGCGGCGCGGCGACCTGATCGGCGGCGCGGACTACACCTTCGACTGCACCGGCAACGTCAACGTCATGCGCCAGGCACTGGAATGCGCGCACCGGGGTTGGGGCGAGTCGATCATCATCGGCGTCGCACCTGCCGGGGCCGAGATCTCGACCCGTCCGTTCCAGCTCGTCACCGGCCGGGTCTGGAAGGGCACGGCGTTCGGCGGCGCGAAGGGGCGCACCGACGTGCCGAAGATCGTCGACTGGTACATGGACGGCAAGATCGAGATCGACCCGATGATCACGCACACCATGTCGCTGGACGAGATCAACACGGGCTTCGACCTGATGCACAAGGGCGAGTCGATCCGCTCGATCGTACTCTACTGATCCCCTGACGCGCTTACGGAACGGCCGGAACCGCGATGCGGTGTCCGGCCGTTGTGCTTCCGACACACACCAGTGACCGGAGGACCCATGAGCGCCACAGCCATTCTGGAACTCGTCGCCGGCGCGGCCATCATCGGCTACGTGTTCAGCGACTTCATGTTCACCACCATCGGGACGAACGTCTATTCCTTCGTCTCGCACCGGCTGGCGCGCGGGCTCTTCGCGCTGAACCGCCAGTTGCCCGACTGGTCGTGGAAATATCATGCCGTCGGGCCGCTCTGCATGGGCGTCGTGGCGCTCTGGTGGGTCGCGGGGCTTTGGCTGGGCTGGACGCTGGTGCTTCACTCCTTCGAACCGGGTGTCGTGCGCCAGGACAGCGAGGTTCCCGCCACCTTCTTCGGAACCCTGTCCCACGCCGGTCACATGCTGTCGACGCTGGGCGGCGGGATCAGCATGGCCAACGGGATCGGGCCCGCGATCCTGGGCGTCCTGGCCGCCGTCACGGGCATGGTCGTGCTGACCCTCTCGGTGAGCTTCATCCTCTCGACCACGCAGACGGTTGTTTCCGGTCGGTCGCTCCTCACCTACGCGGACGCCATGCGGGAACAGGAGGACGATCTGTCGTCCAACGTCCTGCCCCAGGTCGCGAGCCTCGTCTGCGCCATCAACTCCGCCCCCTTCGCGCTGTTCTACAGCCATCCCGATCCGCGCATGAGATTGCCCGGGGGGCTGGCACGGTTGTATCGTCGCAGCAGCGGCGAGACACGGGAGGCGATGGACCGCATCCTTGGGCGGTTCATGCTGATCGGGGAATTCGACGGCCTGGAGGACCTCGAACGATGGGCGGAGCATTACGACATCTCGAAACGCGCGGGCGGCACGGCATGAGGGCCGTGGCCCTCGGGCGCGGCTGACCCGTGGCACGCGGCGAGACCCTCGTCGTCGGCGCGGGCCCCACGGGGCTCACCGCCGCCATCGGACTGGCCCGGCGCGGCCTGCCCGTCCGGGTGATCGAAAAGCGCGACACGGCCTCGAACCTGTCGCGGGCGGTGGGGATCCTGCCGCCCACGGTGCGCGCGCTCGCGGCACTGGGGGCGGCGGACGAAATCGTGCAGGAATCGCTCGTCGTCGAGCGCATCCAGCTTTCCGTGCGGGGCCGGGTGCTGGGCCACGTCGACATGTCCGACGCCGTCGCCCCGGATCGCCGCATCCTTGCCCTGCCGCAGGACCGGACGGAAGAGCTTCTCCGCAAGGTCGTTGAACGGCTGGGGGGCGAGATTCGGTTCGGCGCCGCCTTCGAGTGGCTCGAACAGGACGCGGACGGGGTCACGGGGCGCTTCGGGGGGACCGAGGAGCGGTTCGACCACGTGATCGGCTGCGACGGGGTCCATTCGCCGACGCGCGAGGCGCTCGGCATCGCCTACGAAGGTTACGACGTGCCCGGCGACTGGTCGATCGCCGACGTTGACGTGGGCGGCGACTTCGACCCGCACCGGGTGTTCATCGACCCCGGCGACCGGCGCACGGGAGTCACCATCGCGATTCCCATCGGCCCCACACGCACGCGGATCATCGCCGGGCGCAAGGACGCGCTCGAGGGCCTGCCGTTCCCGATCGAGGTCACGCATGTGCGGCGCACCGCCCCCTTCACGATCTCGATCCGGCAGGCGCGGGACTATGTCCGGGGCCGCGTCCTGCTGGCCGGCGACGCGGCGCATTGCCATTCGCCGGTGGGCGGGCGCGGCATGAACCTGGGAATGCTGGACGCGGTCGCGGCCGCCGAAGCGATCGCGACCGGCGAAATCGCCGAATACGGCACCGCGCGCCACCGCGAAGGGGCCAAGACGATCCGCGAGACCGAGCGTGCCCGGCGTCCCGTCACCTCGGGCCACCCGTTGGTGCCCTACGCGCTTGCCACCATCGGTTTCATCCTGAAGCACTCGCGCGCGGCGCGGCGGGCGTTCCTGCGGCAGGCGACGAATTTCTGAAGGTGCACTTTCGGGCTGTCGCCGGCGCGGCCAGAAGACTAGGGTCGCGCCATGGCAAATTCCAATCCCCTCCTGGCCGTCCTCATCGACGCCGACAACATCCCCGCCCGCTTCGCCGACGCGATCCTGAAGGAAGTCACCAGCTACGGCGAACCGGCCCTGCGCCGGGTCTACGGCGACTGGTCCTCGCAGCGTCTGGCGCCGTGGAAATCCAAGGTCCAGGAGCTGGGCATGGTCGCCCACCAGGACAGCGCGAACACCAAGGGCAAGAACGCCAGCGACATCGGGCTGGTCATCGACGCGATGGACCTTCTGCACACCGGGCGGTTCGACGGCTTCGTTCTGGTGAGCTCGGACAGCGACTTCACCTCGCTCGCCAACCGTATCCGCGAACAGGGCCTCACCGTCATCGGGATCGGCGAGGGCAAGACGCCGGAAAGCCTGCGCAACGTCTGCTCGCGTTTCGTGATGATCGAGAACCTCGTCGACGAGGAGGAACCCGAGAAGCCCGCCCAGAAGAAGAAGGGCAAGCGTGACGTGCTGGACGCCCTGCCGCTCATCCTGAACGCCATCGAGAAGATCGACCAGGACGGCGAATGGTTCCAGCTGGGCCAGGTCGGCCAGGCGATCCAGGCCGACAACCGCGACTTCGACACGCGCACCTATGGCCGCGCGAAGCTGTCCGACCTGGTGCGCGACACCAAGCGGTTCGAGACCAAGCGCGAAGGCAACCACATGTACATCCGCCGCGTCGACTGAAACTGCGACAGTTCGGGGGCTTGCGTCCGGCGCGCAGCCGACTAACTTGGAATCATTCCAAATCAGGTGTTGCCATGATCCCCGGCCTGTCTCTTTCCCGTCGTCGTTTCTCGGACCTGTCCGAACAGGAAATCCTCGCGCTCGCGATCTCGAACGAAGAGGACGACGCACGCATCTACCGGCAGTACGCCGAACGCCTGCGCGCCGACTTCCCGGCCTCGGCCAAGGTGTTCGACGAGATGGCCGAGGAAGAGGACCACCATCGCCAGTGGCTCATCAAGGAGCACACGCGCCGCTTCGGGACAGTGATCCCGCTCATCCGGCGCGAGCACGTGTCGGGCTACTATGCCCGCCAGCCGGTCTGGCTGATCGAGAACCTCGGGCTCGAACGCATGCGCGCCGAAGCGCGCGAGATGGAGCGTCAGGCCGAACAGTTCTACCGCAAGGCCGCCGACCGCACGACGGATGCGAGCACGCGCAAGCTCCTGGGCGATCTCGCGGCCGCCGAGGCAAGCCACAGCGACACCGCAAGCCAGCTCGAGGAGAAATACCTGGGGGGCGACGAACGCAAGGAAGAGGACCAGGCCGCACGCCGGCAGTTCGTCCTGACCTGGGTGCAGCCCGGGCTGGCCGGGCTCATGGACGGCTCCGTCTCCACCCTGGCCCCGATCTTCGCGACCGCCTTCGCGACGCGTGACCCGCACACGACCCTGCTCGTGGGTCTCGCCGCCGCCGTGGGCGCCGGCATCTCGATGGGCTTCACCGAGGCCGCGTCGGACGACGGGGAGCTTTCGGGCCGCGGCTCGCCGGTCAAGCGCGGGATCGCCTCGGGCCTGATGACCACCATCGGCGGGCTGGGCCACGCCCTGCCCTACCTGATCCAGGATTTCTGGACCGCCACGACGCTCGCGATCATCATCGTCTTCATCGAGTTGTGGGCCATCGTCTGGATCCAGAACAAGTACATGGACACGCCCTTCTTCCGGGCCACGTTCCAGGTGGTGCTGGGTGGGGCGCTGGTCTTCGCGGCCGGGGCGCTCATCGGCGGGGGATGACCCCGCACATGCAAAACCCCACCGCTCAGGGTGGGGTTTTGGATCCCGGCGCCGCAAACTGGGTGGGGGCTGTTGAAACGACGCCGGGGAAGCTTTCGCTCCGCGTTCGAAGTTCGCGGACAATCACGGCGCCATTGGGGGCGGTGTAGGGAAAACCACAGGTGATTTTGTGTCCTCATTGCGGCGCGCGTCGCCGGGGATTGATTTGCGCGCCCATGTTGCGCACATTCGAAACATGAACGCGCCCACACCGTTTCCCCGCAATATCGACGACAAGGTCGCTTTCGACCGCAAGGAGCTCAACGTGATCCTCGGCCTCTACGGTCGCATGGTCGCGGCCGGCGAATGGCGCGATTACGGCATGAGTTTCCTGAAGGACGTCGCGGTCTTCGCGGTGTTTCGGCGGGCCGCCGAAAACCCGCTCTACCGAATCGAAAAGCGCCCGAAACTGCGCGGCCGCCAGGGGCAGTACGCAGTGATCGGGATGGACGGCCAGGTCCTCAAGCGCGGGTCCGACCTGCGCACCGTGCTGCGGGTGCTGGAACGCAAGCTGATCCGGCCGGTCGACTGACCGGGCCGCTCAGCCGGCGCCCGGTGAGAACCGCCGGTGCGCAGTGACCGGCCCTTCGCCCTGGGCTTCGATCCGGGCGATCGTCTCCGCGATGCCCTCGAACGACACCGCCATCGCATGCGCGTTCGCGTGGATGAAGCGCGTCTCGTCCGCCACCATCGCCACGTGCCCCGGCCAGAAGACCAGGTCGCCGGGCCGGTAGCTGTCCGCCGCGTCCCCGGCCTTGGCCTGAAGGTCGCTGTCGGCGGGGATCGCGGTCCCGCACATTTCCCACGCGATCTGGACCAGGCCCGAGCAGTCGATCCCGAAACTCGAGTTTCCGCCCCAGACATATGGCGTTCCGATGAGCTTCGCCACTTCGGCCACCGGGTCCGAACAAAGCGCATCGAGCGGCGCGATATGCGCGCTCGGCACGACCCATTCGCGCAGCCCGTCGTCGGACGGCGTGTCCTGCATCACGATACGCGACCAGCGCTCGCCTTCCTCGACGACCTCGAGCCAGGCACCGTAGGAGAGCGGCATCACCGGCTCCCATGTCTTGATGTCCGGCGTGTCCTTGCGAAAGCTGCGCGCGGCCGTGACCCGGTGGGTGGGGTGGCGCCGTTCGCGCAGGAGATCGGCGAAAATCCAGCCGCAGTAGCCGTCACGCGCCGAGAACCCGAAGGCGAAGCGCCCCTCGATGTCGAGCACGCAGAAGGCATCCCCCGTGAGAAGCTCGCGCTCACGCGGGCCGTCGGGGGTGCGCAGGAGCGCGGCGGTGGTCACGTTGACCTGGTGCCACGTGCCCTCGGAAAAACGCTCCGCCTCGACCTGCCCTTCGAGCGAGACATGGGCGACACGCCCGTTCGACTTGAGAAGCCGCCGGTCCGTCACAGCTTGAGCAGCCCGGGCAGCGCCTCGAGAAGCGCGCGCGCCCCCTGCCCCACGCCGCCGACCGGGCGGGCCGGGGCGGCACTGGGTTGCCAGCCGAAGATGTCGAAATGGACGTAGCGCTCGCTGTCCGTCACGAAACGCTTGAGAAAGAGGGCCGCCGTGATCGACCCCGCGAAGCCGCCCTTGGGCGCGTTGTCGAGATCGGCGATGCCCGGTTCGATCATCGGCTCGTAGCCGGGCCAGAACGGCAACTCCCAGACGGGGTCCGCCACGCGCGGCGCGGCGGCGCGCAGGGCGTCGGCGTCCATCTTGTCGGTGGCGTAGAACGGGGCCAGGTCCGGCCCCACCGCCACGCGGGCCGCGCCGGTGAGCGTGGCCATCGAGACGAGCAGGTCCGGCATCTCCTCGTCCGCGAGTGCGAGCGCATCGGCCAGCACGAGGCGTCCCTCTGCATCCGTGTTGTTCACCTCGACCGTCAGCCCCTTGCGGCTGATCAGGATGTCGCCGGGCCGGAAGGCGTCGCCCGCGACCGCGTTCTCCACCGCCGGGATCAGAAGGCGGAGCTGGATCGGCAGGTCCAGCGCCATGATCATGCGGGCCAAGCCCAGCGTCGTGGCGGCGCCGCCCATGTCCTTCTTCATCAGCCCCATCGAGGGCGCAGGCTTCAGGTCGAGCCCGCCGGTGTCGAAGCACACGCCCTTGCCGACCAGCGTGAGCGTCGGGCCGGAGGTCCCCCAACGGAGGTCGATCAGGCGCGGCGCGCGCGTGGCGGCGCGGCCGACCGCGTGGATCATCGGGAAGTTCTGCGCGATCAGATCGTCACCGGTCGTTACGTCGATCGTGGCGGCAAAACGGTCGGCCAGGTCGCGTGCGGCGGCTTCGAGCTCGTCGGGGCCCAAGTCCTGCGCGGGCGTGTTGATCAGGTCGCGGGTGAGCACCTCCCCGGCCGCGATCGCTTCCAGGCGGGCCGCGTCGACGCCTTGGGGGGCGACAAGGGCCGCCTTGGGCGCGGGCTTCTTCGCGTAGCGGTCGAAGCGGTAGCCCGCGAGCAGCCAGCCCAGGCAGACCTCGTCCAGGGCAGGGCCGGTGAGGTCGGTCTCAAGCCGGTAGGTGCCGGCGGGAAGCTTGGCGCGGGCCGCGGCGGTGCCGAAGCGGCGGCGGGCGCGGGCCTTCGCATCGCCAAGGCCCACCACGGCCGCCTCGGGCGCCCCATCCGCCCCCGGCAGCACCAGCACCGCGCCGAGCCCGGCCTTGAACCCGTGCGCCTCGACCCAGGCGGCGTGGGGTTTGGACAATCCGGCGACGAAGGTGTCGACCCCATCCTTGGCGACAAGGGTCAGCGGCAGGGCATCGTCGGTGGCGGGCGCGAAGGTGAGGGACATGGTTTCTCCGGTCAGTGAACCGGCACAGAGTATCGCGTGCCGCGCCACCTGCAACCGGGAGACGCCGGATCAGCCCCCGGTGCCCGGCTCGTCCCAGACCGCGATGATGGAGCGGTCCCCGACCCGGTCGAGCCGGGCCATCACCGCACCCAGCGCCGCCGCGTCCCGTCCGCGTGCCAGTTCGGCCACGTCGCGGGCCACGCGGGCAAGCTTGAGCATGCCCACCTGTTGGGCCACGGCGGCCAGCGCACGCGCACCCCCGGCCACCTCGGCAACACGCCCCGCGCGGTAGTCGCCGGCAAGGCTCTCAAGCAACGCCGACAGTTCCGCCAGCGCGTGGGTCACGACCCGGTCCGCCCCGACCGGACCAAGTTGGCGATAGAGAACGTCCAACTGATCCCGGTCCAGTACGACCGGTTCCGCATGGCTCAACACCGCGACATGCATGCGCTTCACCCTTTCCCTCAAAGCGCACCGACACTGGCACCAGGCCGTCAAGAAAAGGTTTCGGCCGCGCCCGGAAATGCCTCGAAATTCAGGCAAAAGCCGCCTAAACATCTTTAACCGCAGCTAGCCACAGGAGAGGCATGGAACACGCGCGCCCGCTTCCGAAATACCTGGTCCAACGCTACCAGGGATGGAAGGCCACCAGCTTTTCCGAGAACAAGGCCTGGTACCGCCGGCTGGCGAGCGAGGGGCAGCATCCGCGGGCGATGATCATTTCCTGCTGCGATTCCCGGGTTCACGTCACGTCGATCTTCGGGGCCGACCAGGGCGAATTCTTCATTCACCGCAACATCGCCAACCTCGTGCCCGCCTACCAGCCGGACGGGAACCAGCACGGCACCTCGGCGGCGGTGGAATACGCGGTGACCGCGCTCAAGGTCGCGCATGTGATCGTGATCGGCCACAGCTCCTGCGGGGGCGTGCGCGGGTATTACGACATGGCAACGGGGGCCGCCCCCGAACTGACCGAGAAATCGAGCTTCGTGGGCCGCTGGATGGATATCCTCGAGCCCGGTTACCAGCGGATCAAGGACGCCTACTCGGGCCAGGACTGCGTCGACCACCTGGAGAAGGAAGCGGTGAAGGTGTCGCTGGACAACCTGATGACCTTCCCCTTCGTCTCGGAAGCCGTCAATTCCGAGGAGCTTTCGCTTCACGGGCTCTGGCACGACATCGGCGAGGGCGGGCTGATGTATTACGACGCCGGGGCCGACACGTTCCAGCCGGTCTGATGCGCCGGGCGCTGCGCGGACTGAAGGCCCTCGCCGCGCTGATTGCCGGACAGGCGATCGTGTTGTTCGCGCGGCTGATCACCGCGCCGCGCGCCGTCTGGCGCGGAACGGACCCGGTGCCGCGCCAGCGCATCTACTTCGCCAACCACACCTCGAACGGGGATTTCGTGCTCGCCTGGGCGGTGCTGCCCCCGGCCCTGCGCGAACGCACCCGGCCCGTCGCGGCCTCGGATTACTGGCTCAAGTCGCGGTTGCGCGCCTTCGCGGGCCGCGACGTGTTCCGCGCCGTGCTGATCGACCGGAATCCGGAGACCCGCGACGAGGACCCGGTCGAGAAGATGGTCGCGGCCCTGAACGACGGGGCGAGCCTGATCCTCTTTCCCGAGGGTGGGCGCAACATGGGCCCGGATCCCCTGCTGCCCTTCAAGACGGGGCTCTACCACGTCGCCCGGCGCTGCCCCGAAGTGGATCTCGTGCCGACCTGGATCGAGAACCTGAACGCCATCCTGCCCAAGGGCGAAGTGATCCCGCTGCCGCTTCTGTGCACCGTCACCTTCGGCACCCCGGTCCACATCGAAGCCGGTGAGGCGAAGGCGGACTTCCTGACCCGGGCGCGCGCGGCGCTGCTGGAACTCAAACCGGAGCACGCGCCGTGAGCGCCCCGGTCGAGTTCCTTCGCCTGGTGATCGGGCTCATCCTCGCCCTTTCGGTGGCCTCGGTGGCGGGTGAGATGCTTCGCCGCCGGTTCGGGCCGGACGGGACGAACTCCACGATCGAGAACCTGAACGGCCGGATCACGTCCTGGTGGGCGATGCTGGTGCTCCTGACACTCGCCTCGCTCTTCGGGCGCGGCGGGATGATCGTGCTCTTCGCACTTCTGTCCTTCGCCGCGCTGCGCGAATTCCTGACCCTCACGTCGAAAAGCCGCGCCGATCATTGCGCGCTGCTGGGGTCGTTCTTCGTGGTGCTGCCGCTGCAATACTGGCTGGTCTACCGGGGCTGGTACGGGCTCTACGAGATCTTCATCCCGGTCTATGCCTTCCTGTTCATGCCGATCCTCGTCGCGCTGCGCGGTGACACGACCCGGTTCCTGGCACGGGTGGCGGAAACCCAATGGGCGCTGATGGTGGCGGTCTTCGCCGCCTCGCACGTGCCCGCCCTGCTCACGCTCGACATTCCCGGGTGGGACGGGCCGCAGATCCTTCTGATCATGTGGCTGGTGATCGTCGTGCAGGGGGCGGACGTGGCTCAATACGCCTGGAGCGCGGTGGGCGGGCATCACCCGGTCGCCGCGCGCCTGTCACAGTCGAAGACGTGGGAGGGGGTCGCGGGCGCTGTCGCCTCGGCCGCCGCGCTGGGGGGCCTGCTGGCCTGGCTCACCCCGTTCGGGCTGTGGCAGGCGGCGGCGATGGCGGGAAGCGTCACGGTGATGGGGCTTTTCGGCGGGCTCGTCATGACCGCGATCAAGCGCGACAAGGGGGTCGAGGACTGGGGCCACCTGGCCGCCGGGCATGGCGGCTTCACCGACCGGCTCGACTCCGTGATCTTCGCGGCGCCGGTATTCTTCCATCTGGTGCGGTATTTCTGGGCCGTGACCTGAGCCCCGAAAACCAAGACGGGCGCGGTGAGGGAACAACCGCGCCCGTCCTAGCGAGGGTGGGAGATATCAGGCCGCGAGGCGTACCAGGCTGCCCTCGCTGCGGACCGACGTGAACGACGGGATCGGCTTGGCCGGCGGCTCGAAGTCGAAGTCGAAGATCGACGTCATCTCTGTGTCGGTGTCAGCCTTTTCGTTCAGGGAAGCGAGAGCGGCTTTGCGTCCAGCGCGGGCTTTTTCCAGAAGGGTCATGGGGTATCTCCGGATTGGGGTGTTGGCAGGTTGGGGTAGAGTTCGGGGTATTCGGGGGCTGGCCTCAGCAGGCCGTGCCGGTGGTGGCCAGCACGTCGGTCGTCACGTGGGGAACCTCGGAGCGCGACCGGGTCGTCGGCTTGCGGTTCGACATCGACACCAGGGCGTCGTGATGCATGTCGCGGGTGACGACACGCGGAGTCCGGGTGGCACGGTAAGCGGCGAAATCGATAACGTTGGTCATGTCTTTGGTTCCCAGGTCAGTGGCCGTTTTGTTGTTTTTTCGGCCGTGTTCGAGTTGGTCAGTCAGTCTTGTTTTTGGCGGTGGTCAGGCCGCGTGTTTTTTCGTTTTGGTCTTGCTGTCCGCGTTCGAGAAGAAGACCTCGATATCTTCGCTGGACAGCTCCGGGAGGCGTTTGTTGCGGTCCCGATTCGCTATGCCTTTCAAGGGCTTCAGGAAGCGGACGACCGTTTCGCCTTTCCGGGTAAGTGTGGTGGCAGCCATTCTCACCTCTGGTTGTTCATTCTGTTCCGATAAGGTCGAAGCTGCGCCGCGATTCGGGCGGGAAACGTGCCCAAATGGGGCAACTTTGCGACATTTCACGCTTTCGACACGGAAAAAGACCGGGTTTTGCGCGTTTCCGGCCCACCTTCGCCCAACTTCCCCGAAACAGCCCTCCGGAAATGCGCCCCTGCGATGGCCCCCGCCACACCTGAGTCGCAATCACGCGGCGACGGGATTCGTGAGGATCAGGATGGGCCATTGACCCGGCTCCGGCTGCCGACAGGTGTGGAACGTGGGACGGGCGGATTGATCCTTCCGATCGCCGGCAGGGCGCCGGGCAGGCAACACGGCGAGCGCGGCGAGCCGCCCCCGGCGGATGCGGTCGATGATGCGCTCGTCCGGGTCGGCCGGAGGAGTCGCGGGCTTGGGGCGGTCCGGGGTCATGGGCAAATCACCTCGCAAAGTCAGATCAGGCCGGGTGGCCCGTGTCCCGACCCAGGCCTGCGGCGAAGACGACGCGGTGATCCCGGCGGCGGGCGCCGGGGCGCGCGGGACCGATATCCAGCGCGACGACCTTGCGCGTGACGTCGAACCTCCGTGGCGCATTGGCATTGGCCGGTCCGGGGCCGGGAAGAAGAATGAGCTTGCGGGTCATGACGGTCCTGTCCTTGTGCAATGCCAAGAAAGCGGCCCTCGGCGGGCGTTCGATAGGGGAGCGTCGGGTTCTCCGGCAGGTGCCTCGGGGGCATGCAGGCTTCGCCGCGGGGCCGGCTGGCGGCCGACCCCGGGACTCTCGGCATGGAATTCGCCACAAATCGCGCCGATCCGCGGCGAAACCGTGCCGTGCGCGGAGGATTTTAGGAAAACTGTCGCGGCCCGCGGCTCACGGCGCCCAGTTCAGGACCTTCCCCTCGGGCCAGTCGAGTTCCACGGTGATCTCGACCGTCTGCGTTTCGCCGGGCGCGAGCACGAGATCCCAGGCGGAGACGCCGCGCCGGTCCTCGATGTCGGTCTCGTCCGGCGCGGGCACCGCGGTCACGTCGACCTCGAGCGCCTCCTTCTCGGAGAAGGTGAGCGGGAAAAGCGCGCGCACGTCCTGCTGGTCGTCCGACAGGTTCTCGACCGTGAAGGTGATCTGCTGCACCCGGGTGGACGACCGGTTGATCAGTCCCGCGTCTCCTTCCGCGTTGCGCAGGAACGTCGTCTCGAGCCGGATCGAGTCGACGGGCCCGAAGGCCAGGTCCTCATCCGCGCCCGCCGGGATCATCGGCAGCTCGGTGCGCCCCACGAAATGCCCGTCGCGCATGAGGCTCGCGCTGCCCGGCAGGATCGGCTCACCGGTGTCGTTGGTGAAGCTTGCGACGAGGAACGCCGTGTCGTCCCAGCGCGGGGCGGCCTCGATCCGGGGCGTGGCCGGGATGGTAAGGGTGTCGAGCGCGAGCTCGGCGGTCTCGCCCGCGGCGATGGTCACGGGCTCGGGGTAGACGTAGGAGACGTTCAAGCCGTCGACCTGGAGCCCCGCCGAGACCATCGGGGCCGGCGCCACGGCAAGCCCGGCGGCGCGTTCTTCGACCATGTCCGCCTCGGCCATAGGTTCGCGCGGCATCGGGCGCGGCGTCTCGGGGTCGTAGATATCCGCAAGGTCCGGGTAGACCTCGCTCGGTGCGATCTGGTCGCTCGGGCGCGCGGTCGACAGGGTGAGCGCCACGTCGCTCCAGCTGCGCCCGTCCTGCTGACGCACGATCAGCTTCCGGTCGAGCGCGATCTCGCCCGCGTCGAGGTCGAGGTCGTAATCCACGCGCCATCCGGCGGACCGGCTCTGTTCGGTCAGTTCCAACGCCACCGGTCCGGCCTCGGCCACCGTCATGTCGATGGTCAGCATGTCGTTCTCGGCGGCGGGCGGGGATAGGCGGTCCAATGCGGCCTGCGCGGCGGCACGCTCTGCCTCCAGGTCCTCGAGCGCCTCGGCCAGCGGGCGCAGGTCGGCCTCGGCGGCGATGAGATCGGCGCGCGCCGTGGCGGTCTGGGCCGCGACGAGGTCGGCGATCTCGAGGATCTCCGCGGTGCTGGCCCCCTCCGGCGCTGCGATGGACGAGATGTAGGCGAGCTTCGCCTCCAGCGCGTCGCGTGCCACCTGCGCCGCGGCGATGGCGTCACGCTGCGCCGTGATCCGGTCCTCGACCGCGTCCAGTTCGGCCGCGGCCGCCGCCTGTGCGGGGGAATAAAGCGCGCGTGGATTGGCCACCACGCCGCGGCGGAACCCCAGGGCGCCGATGCTGACGCCCTCGGAGACGGCAATGCGGGGCAGACTGCCGGTACGCTCCGGGTTGGCGTAGGGCACCATCAGCGTGTGCTCGCCTGCCGGCAGCTCCAACTCGGCGCGCAGCGTGAGCGTCGCTCCGTCCGGGTAGATCATAGCCTCGGCCACCGGGGCCTGGGCATAGAACGTGTCGGCCAGGGCCGGGCCGGCCGCGATCAGGGCGACAAGGGAAACGGTGGCGCGCATGGTTGATCCTTTCTGGAGCTGCGGTGCGGGCACGCTAGCGCGCGGTCCGGCCGCCGGGAAGCGCGCAGGCCCGCATCGGCGCCAATTCACCGATCGCCATGCGTGTTGCACGCCAGGGGACGCACGGAGCAGGCCAACCGTTGGCTCTGCACATCCCCAACCCGGGGAGACGGAGATACACGATCCAGGCGCCGCGCATGAAAACGCCGCCGGGGCGGACCCCGACGGCGACGTCGTTCTCATCGAAGGCGGCTGATGTCAGCCCTTCTTCAGAACCTCGCGGCCCAGCAGCTCGGCGATCTGCACCGCGTTCAGCGCCGCGCCCTTGCGCAGGTTGTCCGAAACGCACCAGAAGTTCAGACCGTTGTCGATGGTCACGTCCTGGCGGATACGCGAGATGAAGGTGGCGAAATCGCCCACGCATTCCACCGGCGTCACGTAGCCGCCCGGTTCGCGCTTGTCGACGACCAGCAGGCCCGGCGCCTGGCGCAGGATCTCCCGCGCCTCGTCCTCGTCGAGGAATTCCTCGGTCTCGATGTTGATCGATTCCGCGTGGCCCACGAAGACCGGGACGCGCACGCAGGTGGCGGTGACCTTGATGGACGGATCGACGATCTTCTTCGTCTCCGTGACCATCTTCCACTCTTCCTTCGTGTCGCCCGAATCCATGAACACGTCGATCTGCGGGATCACGTTGAAGGCGATCTGTTTCGGGTAGGCCTTCGGTTCGACCTCCTGGCCCGGCACGAACATGCCCTTGGTCTGGTCCCACAGTTCGTCCATCGCGTCCTTGCCGGAGCCCGAGACCGACTGGTAGGTCGACACCACGACGCGCTTGATCTTCGCGCGCTCGTGCAGCGGCTTCAGCGCCACGACCATCTGCGCGGTCGAGCAGTTCGGGTTCGCGATGATGTTCTTCTTGGAATAGCCGTGGATGGCGTCCGGATTGCACTCCGGCACGATCAGCGGCACGTCCGGGTCGTAGCGGTAGAGCGACGAGTTGTCGATCACCACGCAGCCCGCCTTGGCGGCGATGGGTGCATACTTCTTCGTGGCGTCCGAGCCGATCGCGAAAAGCGCCATGTCCCAGCCGGTGAAATCGAACGTGTCGAGATCCTGGGTCTTGAGCGTCTTGTCGCCAAAGCTCACCTCGGTGCCCAAGGACCGGCGCGATGCGAGCGCGGCGACCTCGTCCACGGGGAACTGGCGCTCGGCCAGGATGTTGAGCATTTCGCGGCCCACGTTACCCGTGGCGCCGCAGACGACGACCTTGTAGCCCATGTGGCTCTCCTTAATCGGTGTCAAAGACGGGAGGCTGATACAGGATCAGCGCGCCGGGGGAAAGGGCACGGTGATCACCAAAGCGAAGA
Source organism: Maritimibacter harenae (assembly GCF_009882975.1). Lineage (GTDB taxonomy): Bacteria > Pseudomonadota > Alphaproteobacteria > Rhodobacterales > Rhodobacteraceae > Maritimibacter > Maritimibacter harenae. The sequence continues at coordinate 63,221 of NZ_WTUX01000010.1, read as the reverse complement.
CCGGCCATTGACAGGACGGCCGAGAGGGCCGATATGCGCCAAGTCCCGAACGCGGCCGCGTGAGCCGCCGCTGCACGACAACGACCAACGACGAAGATGCAGCAGGGTCGGGACGAGGCGGGCCAAGGGCCCCGATACAGGTTCCCATTTCACGCGGGGGGCTTCGCGCCGGACGGTGACAGGCATGAGCCGTGTCGCGAGGGCGGTGTGACCCAGCGATGAGGGCGCGGATGCGCCCGACAGCGGTGCCTGTATGCACCGCGGAAAGACAATATGACCACATTCGAAGATCTCGGGCTCGACCCGAAACTGCTCGCCGCCGTCCGGGCCGCGGGCTACGAGACCCCCTCGCCGATCCAGGCGCAGGCCATTCCCCACGCGCTCGACGGCACCGACGTGATGGGTCTCGCCCAGACCGGCACCGGCAAGACGGCCGCCTTCGGCCTGCCGCTCGTGCACCAACTACTCACCCAGCAGGGCAAGCCCGAGCCCAAGGCCGTCAAGGCGCTCGTCCTTGCGCCGACCCGCGAGCTGGTGAACCAGATTTCCGACAACCTCCGGACCTATGTCCAGGGGACGCGGATGAAGGTGAACACCGTCGTCGGCGGCGTCTCGATCAACAAGCAGGTGCAGATCCTGTCGCGCGGCACCGACATCCTCGTCGCCACGCCGGGCCGGCTCATCGACCTGATGGACCGCCGCGCGGTGCGCCTCGACTCCGCCACCTTCCTGGTGCTGGACGAGGCCGACCAGATGCTCGACATGGGCTTCATCCACGCGCTGCGCCGGATCGCCCCTGAACTGGGCACGCCGCGCCAGACGATGCTGTTCTCGGCCACCATGCCGAAACAGATGGAAGAACTGTCGCGCGCCTACCTGACGGACCCGGTCCGCGTGCAGGTGGCCGCGCCCGGCAAGGCGGCCGACAAGATCACGCAGGGCGTGCACTGGGCGGCCGACAAGTCCGACAAGGTCGCGCTCCTGACCTCCTACCTCGCCGACGAGCCGGACGGGCTGTCGCTCGTCTTCGCGCGCACCAAGCACGGTGCCGAGCGGCTGATGAAGCAGCTCTGCGCATCGGATTACGAGGCGGTCTCGATCCACGGCAACAAGAGCCAGGGGCAACGTGACCGTGCGCTGCGCGCGTTCCGTGAGGGCACGGCGCGCGTTCTGGTGGCCACGGACGTGGCCGCGCGCGGGATCGACATCCCGGGCGTGTCCCACGTCTTCAACTTCGACCTGCCGGAAGTGCCGGAGAACTACGTCCACCGCATCGGGCGCACCGCGCGCGCCGGGGCGGACGGGGACGCCATCTCCTTCGTCACCGGCGAAGAGATCGGCCTGCTGCGCCAGATCCAGAAGCTCATGAAGATCGACATCCCGGTCCTGGGCGGCGATCAACCCGCCGAGGTGGAACCGCCGAAGCGCAACCGTGGCGGAGGCGGCGGGCGCGGTGGCCCGCGTCGCGGCGGCAAGGCCCATTCGGGCGGCAAGCCCAAGGGCCAGGGGCAGAAATCGGCCAAGCCGCAGGGTGGCCAGGGCCAGAAGCCCCGGCGTCAGCGCCGGCGGCGCGCGGCCTAATCGGTGCGGTCGCGGCTGAAGACGTAGATCGCGGTCCCGACCAGCACCGGCAGGCCGAAGAAGATGAACAATGCTTCATAGGGGGCCGCGGGCGCATCGCTCGCGGCCTTCGCCGTGCTGTACACCCGGCCCGACAGGAACTGGAACAGCGACACGCCCCCGATCCCCATCAGGTTGATCAGCGTCACGCCCGAGCCCGTCAGGTGCGGCGGGAAGAAGGCGCGCGCGTGGGCCATGATGAGCGGGAAGGACGCGCCGAAGAGGCCTACCGCCGACAGGAGCAACGTGGTGGTGACGATGCTGTCGTCCGGGAAGGCCCAGAGGCCGAACAGGCAGGCCGCCGCGATCAGGTTGCCGAAGAAGATCACCCACTTGCGGGTGCCGAAGAACCGGTCGGCGGGGCCGTAGAGGAAATTGCCCGCGATCATCGCCAGCGCCATGATCAGCGTGACCACCCCGATCCCGTTGGCGGACATGCCGAAGACATCCTCGAGATAGGGCCCCGCCCAGAGCCCGCGCAGGCCGGCGGCGGGGGCGTAGTTGATGATCTGGATCGGGAAGATGAACCAGAGCGCCGGAATGGCCAGCAGCGTCAGGACCGATCCCTTCTTCTCGCCCGGCTTGGCGGCCAGCGGCGGCGGATCCTGCACGAGCACCCAGATCACGATGGCGACCACAAGGCTGATCGCGGACAGGGCGAACATGGTTTCGCGCCAGCCCAGGTTCTCGACCGCCCAGGCCATCGGGTAGGACGCGACGACGTTGCCGAAGGTCCCCACGCCCAGCACCACGCCCGCGAGCGTGCCGAAGACGCGCGGTTCGAACACGCGTGCGAAAGTGAAATAATTGGCCATGAGGACCGGCGAACACCCGGCCCCGATCAACCCCATCGCGATCAGCACGTGCAGCGGCCCCTGCGCCACGGCGAAGACCGCCGCGCCGCCGGCCGCGCCCAGCGCGAAGAGGACCGAGGCCGTGCGCTTGGGCCCGACGTTGTCCAGGAGCCAGCCGACCGGGATCTGCATCGCGGCGAAGGCCAGGAACCACAGGCCCGAGGCACGGCTCAGATCCTCGGGCGTGGCACCGATATCTGCGTTCAGGACGGGGGCCATGACCGCCAGGAAGGCGCGGTAGAACTGGCTCAAAACATAAGCCACAACAAGGGTAACGATACCGGCGCGCATCTGGTCCTCCTCCCGTTTGCGTCGGGTCACATGGCCCGAAAGCCCCGGGGATGGCAAGGCCCGGCGCTTGCAGTGCGCGGTGGCTTCACGCCATAGTCCGCGAAAAAGGATGGGACGTGACGGACTTCAATCTTGAGACATTTCTGCCCTACCAGCTCAACGAACTGTCGCGCGCGGTGAGCGCCGGGTTTTCGTATCATTACCGGGAGCGGTACGGGATCACCGTCGCGGAATGGCGCGTCGTGGCCCACCTGAGCCAGGAGGACGCGGTCTCCGTGCGCGAGATCACCCGGCGCGTCGGCATGGACAAGCCCAAGGTGAGCCGGGCGGCGAGCCGGCTCGAGGCGAACGGCTATGTCAAGAAGGTGGTCAACGAGACCGACCGGCGGCTCGTGCAGCTCACCCTGACGGAGAAGGGGCGCGAGATGATCGACACGCTGGCGCCGATCGCCCAGGCCTATGACGAAGAGCTGCGCGAGGTTCTGGGCGAGAAGTACGATGCGTTCCGCGAAGCGGTCGGGCTGCTGACGGCGCGGACGCGGGAGAGGGATCCGGCTGACGGAACGTTCTGATGGACATTCCGGGCCAGAGGCAGATGGTCGGCGCGAACCAGGAGAGGACGAGGATCAAACCATGACGGATATCGTAATTCTGGGCGGTGCGCGCACCGCCATCGGCACGTTCGGTGGATCGCTCGCGGGCACCCCGCCGATCACGCTGGGCGCGACGGCGGCGAAAGAGGCGCTGGCACGCGCCGGGGTCGAAGGAGGCCAAGTCGGCCATGTCGCCTTCGGTCACGTGATCAACACCGAACCGCGCGACATGTACCTGAGCCGCGTCGCGGCGATCGACGCGGGCATTCCCGACTCGACGCCCGCGATGAACGTGAACCGGCTGTGCGGCTCGGGCGCGCAGGCGATCGTGTCGGTGACCCAGTCGCTGATGCTGGGCGATGCCGATTTCGGCGTCGCGGGCGGGGCCGAGGCGATGAGCCGGTCGCCCTACATCCTCCCGCAGGCCCGCTGGGGTCAGAAAATGGGCGATGCCGGCGCGCAGGACATGATGCTGGGCGCGCTGAACTGCCCGTTCGGCACCGGCCACATGGGTGTCACCGCCGAGAACGTGGCCGCCGAATGCGGCATCAGCCGTGACGAACAGGACGCCTTCGCGATGCAGAGCCAGGAACGCGCGGCCAAGGCGATCTCCGAAGGCTACTTCAAGGACCAGATCGTTCCGGTCGAGGTGAAGGTGAAGCGCGACACGGTGATGTTCGACACCGACGAGCACCCGAAGCAGACCAGCCTGGAGGCGCTCGCGGGCCTGCGCCCGGTGTTCAAGAAGGACGGCAGCGTGACCGCCGGGAACGCCTCGGGCATCAACGACGGGGCCGCGGCCATCGTGCTCGCCCGGGCCGAGGCGGCCGAGAAGGCCGGTCTCACGCCGAAGTTCCGCGTGCTGGGCTATGCCCATGCCGGCGTGCGTCCCGAGGTGATGGGCATCGGCCCGATCCCGGCGGTGCAGACGCTGATGGAGAAGACCGGGCTCAAGGCCGACGATTTCGACGTGATCGAATCGAACGAAGCCTTCGCCGCGCAGGCGCTGGCGGTGTCCAAGGAGCTGAAGTTCGACCCGGCCCGCGTGAACCCGAACGGCGGCGCGATCGCGCTGGGTCACCCGGTCGGCGCGACCGGTGCGATCATCACCGTGAAGGCGATGTACGAGCTTGAGCGCATCGGCGGCTCGAAAGCGCTGATCACCATGTGCATCGGCGGCGGCCAGGGCATCGCCATCGCGATCGAACGGCTCTGAAGTCCCCGGGTGGCGCGGCGCGATCCGCGCCACCCGATCCGCGAAAATTNACCGGAAAACCGGAAAACCGGAAAACCGGAAAACCGGAAAACCGGAAAACCGGAAAACCGGAAAACCGGAAAACCGGAAAACCGGAAAACTCGAATCCGTTTTCCGTTTTATGTCAACACCTTAAGCTCAATTTTCGTCCGCCCGACATGGATTTCTCCACCGCTCTCGTCCCTGCCACCCTGGTCAAGCGCTACAAGCGCTTCCTAGCCGATTGCACGCTCTCCGATGGCACCACCGTGACCGCCCATTGCGCCAATCCGGGCTCCATGATGGGCCTTGCCGCCCCCGGCGCTCAGGTCTGGCTGGAGCCCAACGACGACCCGAAGAAGAAGCTCAAGTATGGCTGGCGCCTAGTCGATCACGGGGACGGGCATTTCACCGGCGTCGATACGTCCCTGCCCAACCGGATGCTCAAGGCCGCGCTCACGGCCGGCGAGATCCCCGAACTGGCCGCCCCCCTCGTGCGGGCCGAGGTGAAATACGGCCAGAACAGCCGGATCGACTTCCTGCTCTCCGGCGACGGTCCCGACACCTATGTCGAGGTCAAGTCCGTCACCCTGTCGCGCACGCCCGGCGTGGCCGAGTTCCCCGACAGCGTCACCGCGCGCGGGGCCAAGCACATGGCGGAACTCGCGCTCATGGCCGACGCCGGGCACCGGGCGGTGATCTTCTATCTCGTCCAGCGCACCGACGCGCGAGAGGTGCGGATCGCCTCTGACATCGACCCGACCTATGCCGCGGCGGTCTCCGCGGCGCTGGAGCGCGGCGTCACGCCCCTCGCATATGCCTGCCGGATCACGCCGGCCGGCGTCTCGCTGGGCGACCGCCTGCCCTTCGTCCCGCCCCACGCCTGAAGCAAAGCTTCGCCGCGGGTGCGTTGTGCATCGCGCGGTTTGGGCTTATCTAGAGGCAAGACTGGATGGAGCCACCCCTTGGATACCAAGACACGCATCACACGCGAAGGCATTCGACTTTACGAACCGGCGGATTTCGCCGGGATGCACAAGGCCGGCCGGCTGGCCGCCGAAATTCTCGACCGCATCATTCCGATGGTGGAACCGGGCGTCACCACGGGTGAGCTCGACCAGGCGATCGAGGACATGGTGAACGAAGCCGGGGCGACCTCGGCCACGATCGGCTACAAGGGGTACGAGCACGCCTCGTGCATCTCGATCAACCACGTGGTCTGCCACGGCATCCCGTCCGACAAGAAGCTCAAGGACGGCGATATCCTCAACATCGACGTCACCGTGATCGTCGACGGCTGGTACGGCGACACCTCGCGCATGTTCGTGGCCGGCAAGCTGAACCGCAAGGCCGAGCGGCTGATCGACGTGACGCACGAGGCGCTGATGCGGGGGATCGAGGCGGCCAAGCCCGGCAACACCTTCGGCGACATCGGGTTCGCGATCCAGAGCTTCGTGGAAAAGAACCGCATGGCCGTAGTGCGCGATTTCTGCGGTCACGGGCTGGGCCAGGTGTTCCACGCGCCGCCCAACGTGCTGCACTACGGCCGCCCCGGCACCGGGCCGGTTCTTCAGGAAGGCATGTTCTTCACGATCGAGCCGATGGTGAACCTGGGCCGACCGGAGACCAAGGTCTTGGCCGACGACTGGACCGCCGTGACGCGCGACAAGTCATTGTCGGCGCAGTTCGAGCACTCCATCGGCATCACCGCGGACGGAAACGAGATCTTCACGCTCTCGCCCGCAGGGAAATTCCACCCGACCTACGCCTGAGCATCCTCGGGGTAGAACACGACCGACTGGTAGAGATGCCAGGTCGCGTGGCCCAGGATCGGCAACACCACGATCAAGCCGAGAAACAGCGGCACCGACCCGAGTGCGAGCAGCACGGCCACGATGAAGCCCCAGGCCAGCACCGGCCCCGGGTTGCGGCGTGCCGCGCGAATCGAGGTCGAGACCGCCACGGGCATGCCCACCGGCCGGTCCGTGAGCATCGGCGCGGCGATCCAGGTGGTCACCAGCGCGATCAGCGCGAAGACGAAGCCCACGGCCATCCCGATCACGATCATCTCCCACCCGGCCGCGGTGGTGAACACTGCGGTGGCGAAGGCCGGGAGGCTATCGGGCATGGCGCTGCCCATCGTGACCTCGTGGATCAGGTCGGCGGCGAAGAGCCAGGCGGTGAACAACATGAAGAGGTAGAGCGAAATGGTGAGCATCGGCCCCATCACCTGCGCCCGCACGGTGTGGAAGGCGTCGCCCCATGTCACGTCGAGCCCCATCTCGCGCCGCTTGGACATCTCGTAGAGCCCGATCGAGGCCACCGGGCCCAGAAGGGCGAAACCGGCCGCGACCGGGAACAGCAGCGGCGCCAACGCCGCGTTGAAGGCAAGGCCCGCGATCAGGAGCCCGATCAGCGGATAGGCCACGACGACGAACATCACGTCGGTGCGCAGGGCCGCGAAATCGGCCACGCCGTGGCGCAGCGCCCGCCCAAGTTCCGCCATCGTGATGTCACGCACCTCCGGGTGGGCAATGTGATGGCTGCCGATATGTTCGACCCCCTGTTCGAGGCTGCGGGCACCGCTTCCGAGCGCGCGAAGGCCCGCGGAGATCGGGTTGCCGATGGTCTTGGTTCTGGACATGGTTTCCTCCCTCGTCCGTCAAGCTGGCGGACCGTGCCGGGACGCGAGAGGTCAAGACCGCGCCGCATCCGACACCGGTCTTGAAGAGAAGTGTAGCACGTTCAGGCGGTTGAGGCACTCACGATCGCGGGACCGGTCACACGCCGATGCGCGCGGCGATCTCGTCGAAGCTGTCCACCACCTCGGCCCCGACCTCAGCAAGCGCCGCGCCGCCGCCTTGCGGCGCATATCCGAAGACGCGCATGCCGGCGGCCACGCCGGCGCGCGCACCGGTGGGGCTGTCCTCGACCACGACGCAGTCGGCCGGCGCGACGCCAAGCGCCTGCGCAGCCGCAAGGTAAAGCGCGGGGTCGGGCTTCGGCGCCCCGATCTCCTGCCCGGAGAACAGGCGCGCCCTGAGCCGCTGCCAGACCTCGGGGTGCTGGGAGAGCGTGGTTTCCATCTTGCGCACCGTGCCGTTCGATCCGACCGCGTAGACCACGCCCGCCCGGTCCAGCCGGTCGAGGAAGGCCGCGACGCCGGGCATGAGCGCGGTGCCCTCCCCCAGTCGCGCATAGAGCCGGTCGTAGAATCGCTCGACCCAGTCAGGCGCGAAATCCACGCCCAGGGCGCGCGCCCGCTCCGCGACGCCCGTGATCGTCGTGCCCACGAAGGTGCGCTCCATCTCTTCGCGGTCCATCGCGTGGCCGTGGGCCGCAAGCTCGTCGCCCAGCAGGTCGAAGGCCGCGGGCTCGCTGTCGACCAGCACGCCGTCGCAATCGAAAAGCACCGCGCGCGGGGTCATTGCACCTCGCAGATCGAGATCGTGGTGTCGCCATAACGGCGCGTGTCGCGCAGCTGGATGCCCGGCGGCGGGGCCACGGGGCCGTTCTCTTCCCACACGATCGTCGCACCCGGCGCGATCCAGCCACCGGCCAACGCCGCGGCCAGCGCCTTTTCCCCCAGCTTCTTGCCGTAAGGTGGGTCGAGGAAGACGAGCGTCGCGGGCTCCTCGGCCGTCTCTCCCAGCCGGGTCGCGTTGCGGGTCACGACGCGGGTTTCGCCCTCGGCCCGGCATTTTGCAATGTTCTCCCGCAGCAGCTTGCCGGCCACGCGCCCGTCGTCGACGAAGGTGACATGCGCCGCGCCGCGCGACAGCGCCTCGAGCCCCAATGCGCCAGTGCCCGCGAACAGGTCGAGCACGCGGGCTTCCGTGACCGGATCGCCGAAGCGCCCGCCCATCAGCATGGAGAACAGGCTTTCGCGCACCCGGTCGCTCGTCGGGCGCAGATGCGCGGCGGCATCGCCCTTGCCCACGCTGGCGAGCGTCAGCCCGCGGTGCTGCCCCGCGATGATCCTCACGCTTTCAGAAGCGCCTTGAGGTCGGTGCCCGGGTCGCCGACCGCGGCCGGGTCCGGGCTCTTGCCGCCCTCGATCAGCCGCTTGCCCACCATGTAGGCGCGCGGATCGTTCATCGCATCCACCGCCACCAGGTCATCGCCCGCGTAATACCAGTAGCTCACCGCAGTCTCGCTGTCCTGTCGGGTGATGACCTTGTCATAGCCGGTGTTGAGCCCGGCGATCTGGAGCTTGGTGTCGTATTGATCGGACCAGAACCAGGGCTTGGCCAGGTAATCCTTCTCGGCGCCCAGCATGTTCTCGGCCACGAGCTCGGCCTGGTCGATGGCGTTGCCGACGCTTTCCAGCCGGATGCGCGTGCCCTTGTACGGGAACGAGGCACAGTCGCCCGCGGCGAAGATCGAAGGGTCCGAGGTGCGCCCCTTCTCGTCCGTCTTGATGCCGTTCTCGATTTCGAGCCCGGCGGCTTCGGCCAGCGCGGTGTCGGGCTTGATGCCCACGCCCACGATGACGAAATCCACGTCGAGCTTCGAGCCATCGGTCAGCTCCGCCCCTGTCACGTGCTCCCCGCCGGTCAGGCGGGCGAGGCCCACGTCTTCCAGCACGGTCGCCCCGTGGTCACGGTGCAGCTTGCGGAAATACTCCGAGGTTTCGGGCGCCGCGACCCTTTGCAGGATGCGCTGCGCCATTTCGATGATCGTGACGTGCATGCCCTTTTTTGCGGCCACCGCCGCAGCCTCGAGCCCGATGTAGCCACCGCCCACGACCAACACCTTGCGGCCTTCGGCGAATTCATGCGCCATCGCGTCCGCGTCTTCCAGCGTGCGAACGGTGTAGACGCCCGGCAGGTCCCCGCCGATTGCGGCGGGCAGGCGGTTGGGCACCGAGCCGGTGGTCAACGCGAGCTGGTCGTAGGCGATCTCTTCACCGTTTGCGAGGTGGACGCGCTTGGCCTCCCGGTCGATCGCGTCGACCCTGGTGCCCTTCACGAGCGTGATGTCATGCTCCGGATAGAACGTCTCGGGCCGCAGGTAGAGCCGCTCCAGCGTCATGTCGCCCAGCAGGTAGGCCTTGGACAACGGCGGGCGCTGGTAAGGGGCCACCGGCTCTTCCCCGATCAGCGTGATTGCCCCCTCGTGACCCAAATGGCGCAGCTTGGCGACGAGGGCGGCTCCGGCCTGCCCCGACCCGACGACGACGATGTCCGACATTACTCTTGCTTCTCCCTGTTTGGTCCGCAACCTATCGCCTGCCGTATCAGAATGGCAACGCGAACAGGAGGACTCCATGACGATTTCAGTGGGCGACACGCTGCCCGACGCAACCCTCATGAAACTCGGCGAAAAAGGGCCCGAGCAGGTCGAACTTTCCAGCCTGACCAAGGGCCGCAAGGTCGTGATCTTCGGCCTGCCCGGCGCCTTTACCGGCACCTGCACGACCGCGCATGTGCCCAGCTTCATCCGCAACATGAACGCCCTGAAGGGCAAGGGCGTGGATGCCGTCATGTGCGTGTCGGTCAACGACCCCTTCGTCATGGGTGCCTGGGGTTCCTCGACCGGCGCCAACGACGCGGGGATCGAGATGCTGGGCGACCCGGAATGCACGCTGACCGAGGCGATGGGCCTGCGCTTCGACGCGCCGCCGGTCGGGCTGGTCGCGCGCTCCAAGCGCTACGCGCTGATGGCCGAGGACGGTGTCGTGAAGGTGTTCCAGGCCGAGGAAAACCCCGGCGTCTGCGACATGTCGGGCGGGGAATCGATGCTCGAGGCGATCTGAGCCGCACCCGAGCATCCGAATGGAAAAGCGCCGCAGCGGGAAACCCCGGTGCGGCGCTCGTCGTTTTGACTGGGCTGGATGCCCCGGCTCAGATGGCCTTCACCACGCCCGCCAGCATGTCGCGCACCTGGCCTGCCACCTGTTTCAGCTCGTCATTGTCGATCCCGGACATCGAGGCGACCGGGTCCACCGCCGAGACCTCGACCCCGCCGTCGACCGAGCGCAGGATCACGTTGCACGGCAGCATGGCGCCCACGCGGGGCTCCATCCCGATCGCTTCCCACGCCATGTTGGGATTGCAGGCGCCAAGGATGCGGTAGTCGTCCATGTCCTTGTCGATCTTTTTCTTCATCGTCGCTTTCACGTCGATCTCGGTCAGGACACCGAAACCGGCATCGCCCAGCGCAGCGCGGGTGCGGGCATCCACGTCTTCGAAGTCGGCGCCTTCGATGAGGCGGTCGAGGGTATAGGCCATGTGCTTCTCCATTATATTCGCTGAAATGAATGTGGGGCCGTGCATCGGCCCCGTCAACCGCGCTTGAAGGGACCCATCGAGGTCAGGATCTCGATATCCTCGTCGACCGCGCGCGCTTCCTGTTCGCAGAACTCGGCCACGGCGCGGCGGAAGCCCGGATCGCCGATCCAGTGCAGCGAATGGGTGGTCACCGGCATGTAGCCGCGCGCCAGCTTGTGATCGCCCTGCGCCCCGGCCTCGACCCGGCCGAGCCCGTGTTCGATCGCGTAGTCGATCGCCTGGTAGTAGCACAGCTCGAAATGCAGCGACGGGTGATGTTCGATACAGCCCCAGTATCGGCCGTAGAGCACGTCGCGCCCTATGAAATTCAGCGCCCCGGCCACCGGCATCCCGTCGCGCATCGCCAGCACCAGGAGCACGTCGTCGCGCATTTCCTCCTGCACGATGTCGAAGAAGGCCCGTGTCAGGTAGGGCGAACCCCATTTGCGCGCCCCGGTGTCCTGGTAGAAGGTCCAGAAGGCATCCCAATGCTCGGGCTTGAGGTCGTCGCCGGTCAGCGCGAGGATTTCGCCGCCGAAGTTCTGCGCGGTGCGCCGGTCTTTGCGGATCGCCTTGCGCTTGCGGCTCGACAGGGTTTCGAGGAAGGCATCGAAATCGGCAAAACCGTCGTTGAACCAGTGGTATTGCGAATGGCTCCGGTGCAGGAGCCCCATCGCCTCGCCCGCGATCGCCTCGTCTTCCGTGCAGAAGGTGACGTGGAGCGATGACAGCTCATTGTCCGCCGCCACCTGCACGGCGCCCTGCACGAGCGCCGACATGCCCTTGGCCTCGGCCCCCGGCCGGACAAGGAACCGGCGGCCGGTCGCGGGCGTGAACGGCACCGCGATCTGGAGCTTGGGATAATAGGAGCCGCCGGCGCGTTCCCAGGCATGGGCCCAGGAATGGTCGAAGACGTATTCGCCCTGGCTGTGCATCTTGGCATACATCGGCGCGACGCCGATGATCCCGGCCTCGTCACGTGCGCTGAGGTAGAGGGGCTGCCAGCCGGTGCCGGGCCCGACCGAGCCGGAGCGCTCCAGCGCATGGAGGAACCGGTGCGTTGTGAACGGGTCCTCGGGCCGGTCGCCGCCCTCCGGGCAGGCGCAGGCATCCCAGTCCTCGGCCGGAATGTCGGCGAGGCTGTCGTGGGTGCGTATCTCGATGGCGCGTTCGTCCATGTCTTCTATACGGGGTCTGTGGCGCGCGGGGTCAACCGGCGTGCGGGGCCGCGTAGCCCTCGAAGGTGATGTTGTCGGCTATTTCACGCGCTTGTGTTTCGGCCTCGGGCGAGCGCACGGTCCAGCACAGGACCGGCACGCCGCGCGCCTTGAGCACGGCGACCGTTTCGGCACGCAGGTCGCGGGCGTCGTGACTGATGAACGTGGCGCCGGTCCGGTCGAAATCGGGGATGCGGGCGAGGAGCGTGCGCGTGGTGGCGTTCAGGATCGGCCAATCCTCGGCGCTGAAGGCGCAGGTGGTCAGCCCGCGCGGCACGTCGGGTGCGAGGCGGGCCATTTCGGCCACCGCGTGCGGGTTGAACGACATGACCGCCACGGGTCCGGCATAGGCGGTCACCGCGTCTGCCACGGCGGCCTCCAGCGGGCCCACGTTGGGGCCCATCGCGCCGTCCTGGTCCTTGATCTCGATGAGCACCGGTACGCGGCCGTCGACGAGTGCCAGTATCTCGGACAGCGTCGGGATGCCCTCGTCCCCGCCGGTAAGCCGGATCAAGGCCAGGTCTTCGGCCGTGCGCTGGCGCACCGGGCCCTTTTCGCCGGTCAGCCGGGCCAGGTCGTAGTCGTGGAAGACCATCGCGACCTCGTCGCGCGAAAGCTGCACGTCGATCTCGATCCCGTAGCCCGCCGCGACTGCCGCGCGCACCGCGGCGCGCGAGTTCTCGGGCCGGCCCGCGGCCGCGTCGTGATAGGCCCTGTGCGCGAGAGGCGGGCCCAGGAATGCCGCCGGCAGGTCGGTCATGCGAGCTGGAAGATGCCTTCGATCTCGACCGCCGCGCCGAAGGGCAGCGAGGCCGCCGAGACGGCCGAGCGGGTGTGACGGCCCGTGTCCCCCAGCGCCTCGACGAGGAAATCGGACGCGCCGTTGATGACCTTGGGCTGATCGCCGAAACCCGGCGTGGAGTTGACGAAGCCGGTGAGCTTGACCACCTGGGCCAACCGGTCGAGGTCGCCGCCCGCAGCGGCCTTCACCTGTGCCAGCAGAGAGATCGCGCAGAGCTTCGCGGCCTCGACGCCGTCCTCGGTCGCCATGTCGTCGCCCAGCTTGCCGGTGACGAGGGTCCCGTCGCGCATGGACACCTGGCCGGAAACGTAGACCATGTCGCCCACGACATGGAACGGCACGTAATTGGCGGCCGGGGCGGGGGCGTCCGGCAGCGTGACGCCGAGCTCGGCCAGGCGCGATTCGAATTTACCCATTGCGCATCTCCTTTTGCCGGCACGCTAACGCGGCCCCCGCCCGGGTGAAAGGCTCAGCTTTCGCGCAGGGCCCGGCTGAAATATTGCGCCAGCGGTTCGACGAGATAGGCGAGCGGGCTGCGGTCGGTGGTGCGCAGGAACGCTTCCACCGGCATGCCGGGGACGAGGACCGTGCCCACGGGCAGTTTCGCGCTTTCGCCTTCGACCAGCCGGATGCGGGCGCGGTAATACCGGGTGCCGGTCGCCTCGTCGCTCAGCGCGTCGGGCGACACCGAGGCGACGCGGCCCACGAGATCCGGCGTGCGCCGCGCCTCGAGCCCCGGAATCCGCAGGCTGACGGCCTGGCCCACCCGGATCTCGTCCACATCGATCGGGGCGACCTTTGCGGCGATGACGAGCCTCTGGTCCTGCGGCACGATGTAGAGAAGCGGCTGGGCGGGGCGGATCACCTCCTGCACGGCATGGACCTCCATCGCGTGGATGGCGCCGCCCAGCGGCGCGCGGATGTCGAGCCGGCCCAGCTGCGCGGTGAGCGCGCGGCGGCGCTCGGCAAGTTCGGCCTCGCGCACCCCGATGTCGCGCAACGTCTCGATCGCCTCTTCGCGCCGGGCCTGGTCGCGCTTGATGATCTCGATCGCGATCTCGGTCATGCGCCCGTCGTTCTGGGCGACAAGCGCGGCGAGTTCCCCGGCCCGACCCTCGAGCGCGGCCTTGTCCCGGGCAAGCGCGAGCACGACGGAGGATCGCGTGAGCCCCCGTTTGAGCAGCGCGCGCTTGTTGGCGAGCTCTTCGTCGATCAGGGCGATCTGCCGGTCCAGCGCGGCCTGCTGCGCCGCGATCCCGTCGTTCTGAAGCGCGATCTGCGCCTGCCGCTTGGCCAGCTGTTCCTTCTCGGCCGCGAGCGACTCCCGCCGCTGGTCGAAGAGCCGCCGCTGCCCGTCCATCACCGCGCGCACCGCCGTGTCGCCCCGCGCCGCCTCGAGCAGCATCGGATCGAACCGGATCGCCGGGCGCCCGTCCCGCTCCGCCTCCAGCCGGCCGCGCCGCGCCTGCAGTTCGAAAAGCTGTTGTTCGACGATGGTGCGCGCGGAGCGGAGCTGTTCGGGATCGAGCCGGATGAGAACGTCGCCGGCCTCCACCACGTCGCCCTCGGCCACCTCGAGGGTCGCGATCACGCCGCCGTCGGGGTGCTGGACCACCTGCCGGTTCTGTTCGCTCTCCACCGCGCCGGGGGCGATGATCGCGCCCGAGAGGTCGGTGCCGACCGACCACGTCCCGAATCCGCCGACCAGGAGCGCGAGCGCGGTCAGCCCCACCAGAACATGGGTACGCGCGGACCAGGCACGCATGACCGCTGTCGGGTCGTGGCCGGGTGGCGGGGCCGGGGCGCCCATCACATCACCCCTGCCGCACGGTGGAGCCCTGCCCCCTGCGCGATCTGGCCCGCGTTCTGCACCGTACGCCGCAGCACCTCGTCACGCGGGCCGAAGGCGCGTTGGAGACCATCGGCGAGGACGAGCAGCTTGTCACATTCCTGGATCGCCGAGGGGCGGTGCGCCATGATGAGCACCGCGCCGCCCTCCGCCTTCACCGCCCGGATCGCCTGGTTCAACGCCTCGCTCCCCTCGTTGTCGAGGTTGGCATTGGGTTCGTCGAGCACGAGGATCACTGGGTCGCGGTAAAGCGCGCGCGCCAACCCGATGCGCTGCAACTGCCCGCCGGAGAGCAGCCCCCCGGCCCCCTGCACCCGCGTGTCGTAGCCGTCCGGGAGCCGGAGGATCAGGTCGTGCGCGGCGGCCTTGCGCGCGGCGGCGACGACCTGCGCGTCGTCCGGGTCAAGTGCAAGGCCCGCGATGTTCTCGGCGATGGTTCCGTCGAACAGCCGGACGCGTTGCGGCAGAACCCCGATGTGCTGGCCCAGCACCGCCGGGTCGAACTGGTCGAGCGCCGCCCCGTCCAGCCGCAGGCGCCCACCCACCGGGGGCCAGACCCCCGTGATGGCCCGCGCGAGGCTCGATTTGCCCGCGCCGGAGGGCCCGATGACGCCCATCGCCTCCCCGGGTTGCAGGTCGAAGCTGACCATGCGCAGCGCCGCCTGCGCCACGCCCGGCGGCACGATGGTCAGAGTCTCGGCGCTCAGGATCGCGCGGGGTCGTGGCAGGCCAGTGCGCGGCGCGGGTTGGTCCACCCTTGAAAGAAGCGTCGCCAGCGTCCGCCAGCCCAGCCGCGCGGATTGCGCCAGCGGCCACTGGCCGATGAGCAGGTCGACCGGGGCAAGCGCGCGGCCCATGAGGATCGAGGCGGCGATCATCACGCCGGGCGTCACCTGCCCGTGCAGCACCAGCCAGGCACCGAGCCCCAGCATCGCCGATTGCAGGACCTGACGCAGGGTGCGTGACAGGGACGACCAGCCCCCCGCGCGGTCCGCCGACAGGATGGTGTCGGCCAACGCGGAATGGCGTGCCCGGAACCAGCGCGCGAAAGCCGCGTCCGACATGCCCAGGGCGCGCACCATCTCGGCCTCCGACCGGATCTGTTCGCTGAAGCTGTCGGCCTGCATCGCCGCCGCACCCGCCCCGCGCCTCGGGGCCGCGGTCGCAAGCTGGTTGAGCACCGCGATGCCCACGAGCAGCGCGCCCCCGCCCAGCGCCAGCGCGCCCAGCAGCGGATGGAAGAGCAGGATGCCCGCGAGGAAGATCGGCGTGAACGGCAGGTCGAAGAGCGCGGCGCAGGCGGGCGATGCCAAGAACCGGCGCAGCGCCTCCAGCGCGCGAAGCCCGTTTTCAGAGGCGACCGAGGTGCGCGTCAGGCGCGCGTCATGATCCAGCATGGCCGCGAAGACCCGGTGGTCGAGACGCACTTGCAACCGCGCCCCGATCCGCGCCAGCACGCGGCCGCGCACGAAGTCGAGGCACCCCATCATCGCAAAGAGGAACACCATGAGCACGGTCAGCGCGAGCAGCGTTTCCTCCGACCGGCTGCCCAGCACCCGGTCATAGACCTGCAGCATGTAGAGCGGCCCGGTCAGCATCAGGAGGTTCATGAAGGCGGAGAAGACCCCCACGATCCAGAACAGGCCCCGCGCCTCACGCAGGACGGCGCGAAGTTCCGTACGGCCGGCGGGGCGGGTCACGGTGCTCATGGCCCGCACCCTGCCCCCCGACACGATAATTCCGGGTTAACGGCGGGCCGGTCTCAGTTGATGCCGAGGATGTTCTGGATCACGCCGATCAGGCTGTCTTCGCGCGGCCGGCGGTTGCCGCCGTTGAAGATGTTGGCCGGGTCGAAGGGCTCCGGTTGTGCGTCCTGGGCGACGACCGGCTCGCGCTCGGGCCGGATCATCGGCAGCGGCCGGGGCTCGAGGTCGGCATGGACCCGGGTCATCGTCTCGCGCCAGATCTCGGCCGGGAGGCCGCCGCCGGTCACGCCGGTGAGCGGCGTGTTGTCGTCGTAGCCCATCCAGACGCCGGCCACGTAGTCGGCGGTGAAGCCGACGAACCAGGCGTCGCGGGCCGACTGCGTCGTGCCCGTCTTGCCGGCCGCCTCGCGCCCTTCGAGACGGGCACGCTGGCCCGAGCCGCTCTCGATGACCTGGTGCATCATGTAGACCAGCTGCCGGTTCGCGTTTTCCTGGATGACGCGCTTGCCGATGCCGCCTTCCTGCTCCATCAGCGGCTGCTCGTCGCCCAGCAGCGACAGTTCGACCAGGCCGTAGGGCTCGACCGCCGAACCGCCGTTCTGGATGCCCGCGAAGGCGCCGGTCATCTGGAGCAGCGTGGTCTCGGACACGCCCAGCGCAAGCGCGGGGCCCGCGGCGAGATCGCTCTCGATCCCGAAATAGGAGGCGACGGTGCGCACGTTCTCGCGCCCGACATCCTCGGACAGCTTGATCGCCGGGATGTTGAGCGAGTTCTTGAGGGCGGTGGTCAGCGTCACCGGCCCGTAGAACTTGCGGGTGTAGTTCTGCGGCGACCACGGGCCCGAGCCTGGGACGTCGATGGTGATCGGCTCATCGACGATCGTGTCGTCGTAGCTCCAGCCAAGATCGAGCGCCGCGGCATAGACGAAGGGTTTGAAGGCCGAGCCGGTCTGGCGCATCGCCTGGGTGGCGCGGTTGAACGCGCCCGACACCTTGGTCTGGCGTCCGCCGACCATTGCACGCACCGCGCCGTCGGCGCTCATCACCACGATCGCGGCCTGGGCTTCGCTGTCGTCGGCGACCTTTTCCTCGAACACCTTGAGAAGCGCCTCTTCCGCCGCGGCCTGGATCGCCGGGTCGAAAGTCGTGCGGATGATCACGTCCTCGGTCGTGTCGCGGGTCAGGAACGAGGGCCCCTCGCCCATCACCCAGTCGGCGAAATATCCGCCCGCCTCGCGTTGCGCAGCTTCGGACAGCTGCGCCGGGTTGGCGCGCGCTGCCTGCGCTTCGGCGGCGGTGAGGTAGCCCTGCTGCTCCATCAGCTTGATCACGGTCAGCGCGCGCGACCAGCTGCGGTCCATGTTCGCGGTCGGCGCGTAGGTCGACGGCGCGGTGAGCAGGCCGGCGAGAGTCGCGGCCTCGCCGGGGCTGATGTTGGCCGCCGACTTGCCGTAGTAGCGCTGGCTCGCCGCTTCGGCGCCGTAGGAGCCGCCGCCGAAATAGGCGCGGTTGAGGTAGATCGTGAGGATCTCGTCCTTCGACAGCTTGGTTTCCAGCGCGAGGGCGTAGATCGCCTCCTTCGCCTTGCGCGCCAGCGACGAGCGACGGCAGTCGGCCTCGTATTCCGCCTCGGTCATGCCGGAGTTCGGGTCGTAGGGATTGCCCAGGCACAGGAGCTTGGCGGTCTGCTGGGTAATGGTCGACCCGCCGTGGCCGGAGAGCGGCCCGCGCCCCTCCGCAAGGTTGATGCGGATGGCACTTGCGATGCCGCGCGGAGAGACGCCGAAATGGCGGTAGAACCGACGGTCCTCGGTCGCGACCACGGCATTCTTGAGGTGGTCGCTCACCGTGTCGGCGGTGACGATCCCGGCGAACTGGTTGCCACGCCAGGCGTAGGTGTCGCCGTAGCGGTCGAGCATCGTGACCGAGCCCTTGGCACGCCCATCGACGAGCTTGGACATCGGCGGAATGGTGGAGGCGGTGTAGAACACGGCCGCGGCGATCCCGATGGCCGCGACGACGGCCGTCACCATGCCCAGCCGCAAGAAGATGCGCAAAACCCAGCGGATCAGCCCGAGCGGCAACGCCAGGATGAGCGGCAGGCGCCGCCGCGGTGCGGCGCGTTTGCCCCGGCGCGGCCTGCGCGGCGGACGTTGCTTGCCACCGGTGGCTTTTTTCGTTGTTTTCTGCGGCTTTGCGTAGCGCTTGTCCGCGACAAGCGGGGTGCGCCGCTTTCCGTTGTTTGCCATGTGTCCGCTGCGTCGGCTGCTCTTTTCGCGCCAAACTAACGACTCGCGCCCGGTATTGCGAGCGGTTCGGGATCAGGTCGCAGAAATGTGCCTCCGGGGTGCGAGTAATAATTGAGCACACACCAGATTCTATGTCCAAAAATTAGGCAATTGCCTACGGGGCGGGCACGCGCACCCCGCGTTTCCTTGTTGAGCGGGGTGCGCCTGCGCTTGCTAAGGGCGTGATTTCGCGCGGGGCACCTCCCGCATCAATATAGGGGAAATGACGTGAAACTGATCATTGCAGCGATCAAGCCGTTCAAGCTGGAGGAGGTCCGCGAGGCGCTGACCACCATCGGCGTGCGCGGCATGATGGTGACGGAAATCAAGGGTTTCGGTTCGCAGTCGGGCCACACGGAAATCTACCGCGGCGCGGAATACGCCGTGAATTTCGTGCCGAAGGTGAAACTGGAAATCGTCGTCGAGGACGGGCTGGCCGACCAGGTCGTCGAGACCATCGCCAAGACCGCCCAGACCGGGAAGATCGGCGACGGCAAGATCTTCACCATGGATGTCGCGGGCGCACTGCGCGTGCGGACCGGCGAAACCGACGGGGACGCGCTCTAAGCGCGACAACAAGGGGAACTACACGACATGCAACTCAAGAAACTTCTTCCGCTTGGCGTCGCGGCGGCCACCATGCTGCCGATGGTCGCCTTTGGTCAGGACGAAGGTCCGGTCGCGGGCACCGATGCCGCGTCCGATTCGATCTTCATCTTCAACTCGCTGCTCTTCCTCATCGGCGGCTTCCTCGTGATGTGGATGGCCGCGGGTTTCTCGATGCTCGAGGCCGGCCTCGTTCGCTCCAAGAACGTGACCATGCAGCTCACCAAGAACATCGCGCTCTTCTCGATCGCGGCGATCATGTACTACCTCATCGGCTACAACCTGATGTACCCGCTGGGGTCCTGGTCGATCGGCACGGACGAGACCGGCGGCTACCTTGGCGCCTTCGGCGTCGCGGTGCTCGAAGCGGTCGGTGTCGGGCGTGACGCGGCCGACGACTATGGCTACGCCTCGACCGGTTCGGACTTCTTCTTCCAGCTGATGTTCTGCGCCACCACGGCCTCGATCGTCTCGGGTACGCTCGCCGAGCGCATCAAGCTTTGGCCGTTCCTGATCTTCACCGTGATCCTGACCGGCTTCATCTACCCGATCCAGGCCTCCTGGAAATGGGGCGGCGGCTTCCTCGACAGCCAGTTCGGCTTCCTCGATTTCGCCGGTTCGACCGTCGTGCACTCGGTCGGCGGCTGGGCGGCTCTCGCCGGTGCGCTGATCCTCGGCCCGCGCCTTGGCAAGTACGTCGACGGTAAGGTCACGGCCTTCCCGGGTTCGAACCTGACCCTCGCCACGCTGGGCACGTTCATCCTGTGGCTCGGCTGGTTCGGCTTCAACGGCGGCTCGCAGCTCGCGATGGGCACCGTGGGTGACGTGGCCGACGTGTCGCGCATCTTCTCGAACACCAACACGGCCGCGGCCGGTGGTGCCATCGCCGCGCTGATCCTGACCCAGATCGTCTACAAGAAGGTCGACCTGACGATGGTTCTCAACGGCGCGCTCGCGGGTCTCGTGTCGATCACGGCCGAACCGCTCACCCCGTCGCTGGGTGCTGCCACCATCATCGGTGCCGTCGGCGGCGTGATCGTGGTCTTCGCGGTCCCGATGCTCGACAAGATGAAGATCGACGACGTGGTCGGCGCCATCCCGGTGCACCTGCTCGCCGGTATCTGGGGCACCATCGCGGTCGTCTTCACCAACTCGGACGCGACCTTCGGCGGCCAGATCATCTCGATCATCATCGTCGGCATCTTCGTCTTCGTGGTCTCGGCGATCATCTGGTTCATCCTCAAGGCCGTCATGGGCCTGCGCGTGAGCGAAGAGGACGAGATGATGGGCCTCGACAAGGCCGAGCTGGGCATGGAAGCCTACCCGGAATTCGTGAGCTGATCGCTCACCATATCCGAAACACAGGCCCGGGCGTTCGCGCCCGGGCTTTTTTCTTTGCCGCACGCGAAAAGGCCGGGGAGACCCCCGGCCTTTCGGCCGCCCCGGTCGGAGCGGCGTGGAGGGGGGCAGGACATGACCCTCCATCGTGCCCCTGCAAACGCGCGGGCCCGGCGCCTCCGTCGCATCACGACATTACGAATTTGTAATCTAGAGCCCGACGAGCATCCTGAGCCCCTGTGTCACGTCCGTCCGCACGGCCAGGCGCAGCCCCGGCTCATCCCCCGCGGCAAGGGCCGCAAGGATCGCGCGGTGGTGCTTTTGCAGGTCGGAGCGGTCGCGCGACATGTAGAGCGCGCGCATCGTGGGCCCCAGCTGGAGCCAAACGGTCTCTGCCATCGCCAGCATCGCCGGCGCCTGGGCACGCAGGTAGAGCGTGCGGTGGAACTCGAGGTTCGAGCGGATGTAGCCGGTCACGTCATGCTTCGCCACGACCTCGGCCACCCGTGAATTTATGGTGCGCAGGCGCTCGATCAGCGCGAGGTGCGCACGCGGCAGGGCCCGGGCGGCAAGCTCGGGCTCCAGGAGTGCGCGCAGCGCCGCCAGCTCCTCGATCCGTTCCGGGGTGAGATCCGGCGTGGTCACACGCCCCGATGACGACAGGGTCAACGCACCTTCCGCGGCCAGCCGGCGCACGGCCTCGCGCGCGGGGGTCATGGAGACGCCGAAATCCTTGCCGATGCCGCGCAGGGTGAGCGCGACGCCCGGCTCCATCTCGCCGGCCATGAGGCGCGCGCGCAGGGTCCGGTAGACCCGTTCATGGGCCGAGCTCTGCGGATCGGGCGGCTGTGTCGGGGCGGGGGGCGGCGTGTCCATGTCCCTTTGTGATCACAAATGCTGCCGCGGTCAATCGCGGAAGCGGTAGCGGTGCAGCCCACCGCCCTCTTCGCGCAACCACCGGCGCTGCGCCTTGTGATCGGGAAAGAGCCTCTCGCACTGGCGCCAGAAGGCCGCCGAGTGGTCCATGTGGACGAGATGGGCGACCTCGTGCGCGGCGACGTAGTCGAGCACCTCGGGCGGGGCCATCACCAGCCGCCAGGAATACATCAGGTTGCCCTGCGCCGAGCACGACCCCCAGCGCGAGCGTGTGTCGCGCAACGTCACCTTGCCGAACGCGCAGCCGACAGCGGCTGCGTGGCGCGTGGAGGCCTCGACCAGCCGGTCACGTGCGGCGTGCTTGAGAACGGCGGCAAGGCGCGCGGGCGTCGTCTCGACCCGGGTGTCCGGCACGAGGATACGGTCCTCCCGGATCGCCACACTCCGTCGCGGGGCGGCCTCGATCGGCAGCATGCGCCCCTCGAACGGGATCGCGGCACCGGGAAGCGGCACGACCTCATGCGGCAGATCGGCGAGGTGGCCGCGGATCCACCGGGCCCGTTCGGCCGCGAAGGCCTCGGCCTCGCGAAAGCGCACGCCCGTGGGCAGCGTGAGCGTGACCTGCCCGTCGAGCCGCGAGATCCGGAGCGACAGGCGGCGCGCCCGGGACGAGCGGCGCACGCGCACCACGACCTCCGGCTGACCGGGCAGGCGAATCGTCGCCGGCTCCTGTCCTCCGCCCCGTCCGAAGACCGCTTCTCTCAGCCCCATTTGCGGCTCCCGCTCGCTCAATGCGCCAAAACCCGTTTTGAAAGGCTTTGACACCCCCTTGCACATGTGGCAATTGCGCCCAAATCTCGCATGACGACATGATGACGGAAAGGGTTTTCCATGCCCAAGGAAGAATGGGGCACGAAACGCGTTTGCCCGACGACCGGTAAGCGGTTCTACGACCTGAACGCCGACCCGATCGTTTCGCCCTACACCGGCGAAGTGGTCGAGATCGACACCGGCAAGTCGCGGACCATGGTCGCCGACAAGGCGGACAAGGCCAGCAAGAAAGACGACACCTCGAGCGACGACCTCGTCAGCAACGACGACGAGACGATCGAAGACGACGACACCGACGTCGATCTGGGCGATGACGTGCTCGAGGACGACGACGATGACGACGTCTCGCTCGACGAGATCGCCGACGTCGCCTCGGAAGACGACGAGTAAGCACCGGCGGGTGCGAGAATCACGGGGCCGGGCCGTTGCGCCCGGCCCTTGTCGTTCGCGCCGCTGCGCGGGCGTCGGGCGCGGCCGCGGGGCCAGGAAACACGGCGGTTTCGGGCGGGTCCGAAGGAATTGCACGACCGGCGTTTTTTTCGCTTGAAACCCACCCCGCGCTCGCCTAAACACCGCGAACATTCGGCATGAGCCGTATGGGGCCTTAGCTCAGTTGGGAGAGCGCTTGCATGGCATGCAAGAGGTCAGGGGTTCGACTCCCCTAGGCTCCACCAAATCCCCCACCACACACCAACATCGCGTACGCGACCGGCACGTCACGTTACCGTCGTGACCCCGAACAGCACGCCGAGGCCGAGCGGGCCGAGGCGGACGATCCAGGCGAGGGTTCGGGCTGCACCGTGGCGCAGGCCGAATTGCCGGCACAGGTGGCCGGGGCTGAAGCGCCAGCCGAGGATGAGGGACGAGCCGATGGCGGCGAGGATCACGCCGTTGGAGCCGATGGTCCGGTCGACGGCGTCCAGCACCGGTTCGCCGGCGATCCTCCACTCCGCCGCGGAGTAACTCAGGGCCGACGGCACGGCGAGCGCGACGATGGCGAGGATGCCCGCGATGACCGCCGAGACCTGTCCGAACGGGCGCCATTGTTCGCGCAGGGCCGCCGTCACCACCTTCGCACCGCCCAGGCAGGATGACAGCGCGGCGAGGAACAGGAGCCAGAAGAACACCGGGGCAAGGATACCGCCCGCGCCCATGTTCTCGAACGCTTTCGGCAAGGTCTCGAACGCGAGTTCCGAGCCCGCGTCGGGCGACAGGCCCGCTGCGAAGACCAGCGGAAAGATCGCGATACCCGCCAGGATCGCCACGCCGGAGTTCATCGCGGCGATGGAGGCCACGGCGCGCGGGACATGCACCCGGCGCGGCAGGTAGCTGCCGTAGGTGATCAGGTAGCCCTGCCCGATGGTCATCGAGAAGAACGCCTGCCCGAAGGCGGCGCGCCACAGACCGGGGTCCGCGAACCGGGTGGCGTCGGTCGAAAAGAGGAAATCCATCGCCTCGCCGGCCGCCCCGTTCTGCAGCCCGTAGATTGCGATCCCGCCCAGCGCGAGAAGCAGCACCGGCATGAGAAACTGCGCGGCGCGTTCGATCCCCGACAGGCCGAAGGCCAGAATGGCGGCCACCACGGCACCGGTCCCGCCCAGCCACCAGACCGAGGCGAAACCGGAGCTGAACTCCCCGAAAGCGGGCGGGGCCCCCAGCGTGCTTTCGACCGCGTAGCCGAAGGTCCAGCCGGTCACGACGAAATAGTAGCTGTTGATCATCAGCGTCAGCAGCACCACCGCGACGCCGAAGGCCACGAAGGCCCGCCCCAGGCGACGGAAGCTCGCGATCACGGAGCCATGGGAATTGCGGCCGGCGGCCACCTCGAGCGCGGCGAAGGGGATCGCGAAGGCGACGACAGCGATGGCATAGGCCACCAGGAACGCGCCGCCGCCGTTCTCGCCCACCAATGTCGGGAAGCGCCAGAGGTTGCCCAGTCCCACGCCCGCCGCCGCGGTGGACAGGACGAAGGCCCGTTCCGACGACCACGTCGCATAGGGCTCTTCCCTACGGTGCGCGGCTTCGCGCGAAACGTCGGAAAGACCGGCCGCCGCCTGGCTGCTCTCTTCGCGGGGGCGGGCTGTGGGTTCGCGCTGCGCGGCGCGCGGCCCGTCGGATGATCCGTTTTCGGACGCAGACGATCGGCCGCGTTCCGTCGCATCCTGCGGGGCGGTGTCTTCGTTGTCCGGCTGCGCGTCGCGCGGGTCCGCTGGTGGCAAAAGGGCCTCCCGTGAATCCGTGTTCGCCACGGAGCAACGCGGTAGGGTGTCCCCCTGTTCCCGCCCCGCGCTGCCATCCGGCAAAAGAATATGTGATATTGCACAGCGCAATGGCAGGACCTGCCTAAGCTGGGGCGAAGACTCTGCGAACAGGGACCCACCTTGAAGAAGTCCGAGAAACAAGACCGCCCCGCCGAGGACGCCAAGCCCCGGTCCGCCAGCGACGCGGCCGGCGGGCTGACCTTCCGCAGGCTCCAGGTGTTCTGGTCCGTGGCCCACTCGACAAGCCTCACGCAGGCGAGCAAACAGCTGGGCCTCGCGCAGCCGTCCGTGTCGCAGCAGATCGCCACGCTGGAGGACATCGTCGGCTCGTCGCTCTTCGACCGGCGCTCGAACACGCTCGAGCTGACCGAGGCGGGGCGCCACCTTCTGCGCCACGTGGAAAAGGTGCTCGAAAGCATGCAGGCGCTCGAGGACGGGGTGGCCGAGATCGGCGACGGGTCGCGCCAGACCGTGCACCTCGCCGGGCTCAACTCCATCCTGCGGGTGATCCTGCCCCCCGCGATGGAGGCGCTGCACGAGGAGTTTCCGCGCGTCGACTACGACATCCACGAAAGCTCGCCCGCCGAGGTGCTCGAGATGCTCTACGCGCGGCGCATCAACCTTGGCCTGATCTCGTCGAACTCCATCGCGCCGGCCAGCGCCGGCTTCCAGCAGGTTCCGATCTGCGTGGATCCCTACGTGCTCGCCGTGCCCCGGGATCTCGACCTCGCCGACGTCGCGGACCCGCGCACAGACCTGTCGCCCGAGGCGCGCGAGGTGCTGATGCGTTCGATCCAGTTCGCTTTCGGCACGCAGCACAGCAAGCGCGTGCAGGCGTGGTACGACAAGGTGGTCCCGGGCAACTGGCCCTTCGCACAGGCCCGCAGTTTCGAGGTCGCTTTGGGGATGGTGCGGTCCGGCCTTGGCGTATGCCTCGCCCCGGCGATGTCCTGCGTCGTCGGGGGAACGGCAATCCAGGGGGTGCGCCTCTACCGGGTCGACTTCCCGGCGCGCGACGTGGTCGCCCTCCTGCCCAAAACGTATTTGCGTACGGACCCGTATGCGAGCCTGATCGAGCACCTCAAGGTGGCGGGCGCGCATTTCGCGCCGCCCGGTCTTCTCGATACGCCACCCTTCCTCGACACGCCGGCCGCAGCCGACTAGGCACCAAGGCGCGCGAAGCCAAGCCATTGCCATTAAATGATTTTCCGGCCTGATGCCCGCGTTTGGCCGCGGTCTATGGAGCGCATAGATTGAAGGTCGCCGGGGCCCGTCCCTACTCTCGTTCCTGCAGCAATGTCGCTGTGCAACAAAACGAAGGGAGGTTCCACATGGCTTGGGACGCACCGAAAGTTCGCGAGATTCCGGTCGGCATGGAAATCAACATGTACGCCTGCGCGAAGCAGAAGTAACCCATGCCCCTCTGCCCGCCGACTTCAGTGCCCGCGTCCCCATGCTGAACTTCGTCGTTCTCGGGGGCGCCGCGGGCGGAGGGGTTCCGCAATGGAACTGCAATTGCCCGACCTGCCGGGCGGCGCGCGCCAACCCGGCGCTTGGCGATGGGCAGGCCTCCGTCGCTTTCAGCGCGGACGGGGAGAACTGGTTTCTCGTCAACGCCTCGCCCGACATCCGCCAGCAGATCAACGAAACGCCCGAGCTTCATCCGAAAGAGGCCGAACTGCGCCACAGCCCGATCGCCGGGGTCATCCTGACGAATGGCGAGGTCGACGCGGTCGCGGGGCTTCTGTCGATGCGCGAAGGGTCCCCGTTCGGTATCTGGGCCCATGAGCGGGTGCTGTCGCTGCTCGAGGACAATTCCATCTTCAACGTGCTGGACCGCGAAAAGGTGCCGCGCATCCCGGTCGGTATCGACAAGCCCTTTCCGCTCACGCTTCAGGACGGATCGCCCACCGGCATCAGTGTCACGGCCTTCGAGGTTCCCGGCAAATCCGCCTGGTACCTGGAGGGCACGGCCCACGGCCACCAGCGCGACGTCACGGGTGACACGCTGGGGCTCGAGATCACCGGGCCGGACGGCGCCAAGGCGTTCGTCATCACCGCCTGCGCGGGCATGGACGCGGCGCTCGAAGAACGGCTGCGCGGCGCGGACCTTGTGTTCTTCGACGGCACGCTCTGGACCGACGACGAAATCATCGCGGCCGGGCTTGGCCCCAAGACCGGGCAGCGCATGGGGCACATGTCGATGGCCGGGACCGACGGGGTGATCGAAGCCTTCAAGGGGCTCGACGTGACCCGCCGGATCTTCATCCACGTCAACAACTCCAACCCCGCGCATCTGCCGGACTCGCCGGAGCGCAAGACGCTGGAACGCGCGGGATGGGACATCGCCAGACACGGACAGAAGGTGACGCTGTGAGCCTCGACACACCCCAATTCACCACCATCCCCAAGACGCCGCTCGAGAGTGCGGAAGAGATGGAAGAGCGCCTGCGCCTGATCGGCCAGACGCGCTATCACAACCTCCACCCGTTCCACGACATGCTGCACGGCGGCAAGCTGAACAAGGGACAGGTGCAGGCGTGGGCGATCAACCGGTACTATTACCAGTGCTCGATCCCCATCAAGGACGCCATCGTCATCTCCCGGTTCGACGACCGGCTGACCCGCGTGGAATGGCGCCACCGGATCGAGGACCACGACGGCGCGCCCGAAAGCGAAGGCGGCATCGAACGCTGGCTGCAGCTGACCGAAGGGCTGGGCATCGACCGCGCCTATGTCGAGTCGACCGAAGGCATCCTGCCCGCCACCCGGTTCGCGGTCGACGCCTACGTTCACTTCGTGCGCGACCGCACGCCGCTGGAGGCGATCGCCTCGTCGCTGACCGAACTCTTCGCCCCCTCGCTGCACGAGCAGCGCATCGAAGGCATGCTCCAGCACTACGACTTCATCCGCCCCGAGATCATGACCTACTTCAAGCGCCGACTGACGCAGGCGCCGCGCGACGCGGAATTCGCGCTCAACTACGTGCGCGAACATGCCCGCACGCCCGAGGAGCGCGCGGCGGTCTGCGATGCGCTACTGTTCAAGACGCAAGTGCTCTGGGTTCAACTCGACGCGCTCTACCACGCCTATGTCTCGGGCTTTCCGCCACCCGGCGCCTTCGTTCCGGACGAACTGACATGAGCGCGGACGGACAACCGCAGCGGCTGATCGTGACCGGCGACATGGCGCTCGCCCTGCCCCGTCATGTCCAGCTTCGCTACAACAAGCCGCGCGAGATGTGGCTGCTTCTCGCCCCGGAACGCGTGCTCACGCCGGACCCGATCGCGGTCGTGGTGCTCGAGAAATGCGACGGGGCGAAATCCCTGCACGACATCGCCGTCGAACTGTCGGAAACCTATGCCGCCCCGGTCGAACGGATCGAGGCAGACGTGATCGACATGATGCAGGACCTTGCCGACAAAGGCTTTCTCACCCGAACGGAGGCACCATGAGCGACATCGCCGAAACCACGCGACAGACGACGCTGGAGCCGGGCAAGGGCACGTCCCACGGCCTGCCGGTCGCGGTGCTGCTCGAGGTAACGCACCGCTGCCCGCTGCAATGCCCCTATTGCTCGAACCCCGTCGAACTCGACAAGCCCAAGGCGGAACTCTCGACCGAGGAATGGGTGCGGGTCCTCAACGAAATGGCCGATCTCGGGGTGCTCCAGGTCCATTTCTCCGGCGGCGAGCCGATGGCGCGCAAGGACATCGTCGAGCTCGTGCAGGCGGCCACGGATGCGGGGCTCTATTCCAACCTCATCACCTCCGGCGTCACCCTGACGCGAGACAAGCTG
This sequence comes from Maritimibacter harenae, assembly GCF_009882975.1. GTDB lineage: Bacteria > Pseudomonadota > Alphaproteobacteria > Rhodobacterales > Rhodobacteraceae > Maritimibacter > Maritimibacter harenae. The sequence continues at coordinate 34,784 of NZ_WTUX01000010.1, read as the reverse complement.
GAGGCGCTGGCCGATGCCGGGCTGTGCCATGTGCAGATCAGCTTCCAGGCCAACGACCCCGTGCTCGCGAACCGCGTGGGCGGCTATCGCAACGGCCACGCCAAGAAGCTCGAGGCCGCGCGCCACACCCGCGCGGTCGGTCTGCCGCTGACCGTGAACGCCGTGATGCACCGCCAGAACCTCCACGAACTCCCCGACATGATCGACATGGCGGTCGAGATGGGCGCGCACCGGATCGAGGTGGCGAACGTGCAGTATTACGGCTGGGCCTTGAAGAACCGGGCGGCGCTGATGCCGACCATGGACCAGATCGAGGAATGCAACCGCGTGGTGGCCGAGGCAGAGGAGCGGCTCAAGGGCGTGCTCGCCATCGACTATGTCGTTCCGGATTACTACGCCGTGCGCCCCAAGACCTGCATGGGCGGCTGGGGCCGGCAGTTCTTCAACATCTCCCCTGCCGGCAAGGTGCTGCCCTGCCATGCCGCCGAGACGATCACGGGGCTGGAGTTCGACAGCGTGCGCGATCATGCGCTCGGCTGGATCTGGGACCACTCCCCCGCGCTCAACCTCTATCGCGGCACCGACTGGATGCCGGAGCCGTGCCGAAGCTGCGACTTCAAGGAAGAAGATTTCGGCGGCTGCCGGTGCCAGGCCTTCGCACTCACCGGCGACGCGGCCGCCACCGATCCGGCCTGCTCGTTCTCGCCCCACCACGAGGCCGTGTTCAAGACCGCCGAGGACGAGTCCGCCACCGGCGACACGCGCTTCATCTACCGCAACCTTGCCGGTGGCACCCCGGAGGCCTAGCGTCCGGGGATGAAATGGCTCACCGATGAAATGCTGCCCGTTTCGGACGGGCACAGGCTCTGCGTGCGTTCGACGGGCAACCCCGACGGCATCCCGGCCGTCTTCCTGCATGGCGGCCCCGGGAGCGGCGTGCAGGAGAGCCAGCTTGGCGTCTTCGACCTCGACCGCTTCCACGTGATCGCCTTCGACCAGCGCGGGGCGGGCTTGAGCACGCCCAAGGGCGGGCGCGACGGCAACACGACCGCCCATCTCGTCTCCGACGTCGAAGCGATCCGCGACCGGTTCGGGATCGACCGCTGGCTCGTCGTCGGCGGGTCATGGGGCGCGACGCTGGCGCTGGCCTATGCCACGGCGCATCCGGAGCGGGTGCGGGGGCTCGTGCTCCGGGCGGTCTTCCTCGGCACGCGGGCCGAGCTCGAGCGCGCGTTTCTGGTGCATCTCCCGACCTTCTACCCGGCGCTCCACGCGGATTGGCTGTCGATGCTGCCGAAGACGGAACGCGCGCGGCCGCTCGACGCATACTGGGCGCGCATCCTCGACCCCGACCCCGCCGTCCACCTGCCCGCCGCGCGAGCCTGGCATGACACGGAGCGGGCGCTGTCGTCCCTGGTCCCGTCCGCCACGCGGCTCGACATGCGCGCGGTGCAGGCGACGACCGGACCGGTCCCGTCATCGCCCTACATGGAAGCGCATTATTTCAGCAACGACTGCTTCCTCGACGGCGACCTGCGGGACCGGGCGCGGGCCCTGGGCGACATCCCCGGCCTGGTCGTGCAGGGCCGGTTCGACCTGCTGTGTCCGCCCGAAACGTCGCACGCGCTCGCCGACGCATGGCCGGGCGCAGTGGTCCGCGAGGTTGAAGGCGCGGGGCATTCGATGGGCGACAAGTCGGTCTTCGCCGCCGTGCGCGACGCATTGTCGGAGATCGCCGACCGGCTCTAGGGCACGGGGGCGAGGCAGATCGCCTGCAACTGTTCGCGCAGCCACCGGTGCGCCGCGTCCGCATCCATGCGCTTGTGCCAGATCATGCTGTGCGCCACCGCCGGGATATCGGGGGGCAGTTCGCGGGCCTGCAACCCGTGGCGGTCGAGGAACACCTGCGCGACGCGCCGGGTGAACACGCCCACGAGATCGCCGTCCTGCAACAGGTCCGGCGTGATGATGAAATTCGAGATCGACACGCGTTGCTGTCGCGGCATCCCCATCTCGTTCAGCACGCGGTCGAACACGGCCCCCTGCACCCCGCCCGATGTGACGACGAGATGCTCGTGGCGCACGAGTTCCTCGATCGGCACGGGGCCGCAACCGGACGCGAGTGGATGCGACGGGGCGAACACGGCGAGCAGCGGCTCGTCGAACACCGCGGCGCTTTCGACGCCCTTGGGCACGTCGTCGAACGATCCTATGGCAAGGTCGAGATCCTTGGAGAGCACAAGCTCAAGCGCCCGCCCCCGGTCGGCGGTGCGCAAGTCGATGCTGATGCCCGGCGCGCGGTCCCGGACATGGCGCAGGAACGGCAGCATCACCGGAAGGCTCAGCCGGTCCGGCGCGCCGATCACCACGTGCGTCCGGTCGCTGCGCGGATCGAACGTCGCCTCGAGCCGGGTGCATTCGCGCGACAATTCCGCGATCTGGCTGGTCTTTTCGTAAAGCGCGAGCGCCTTGCGCGTCGGCTCCAGCCCTTGCGCCGTGCGCAGGAACAGCGGGTCCTCGAACGTGTCGCGCAGGCGCTTCAAGGCGGCTGAAATCGCCGATTGCGTGCGCCCCAGCCGGTCGCCCGTGGCGGTCACGCTGCGCTCCTCCATCAGCATGTTGAAGACGGGCAGGAGATTGAGATCGAAACCGGACATGGGCCACCTTCATCAATTCCGTCAATGGATAACAGAAAGAACATAAATTTGCGACATTGCGCCAAGGGGGATAGTCTGATCACAAAACCGGCACCCTCACACCGGGGGCGCGCGGGGGAGGACGCAATGACGGCAGTGGACGACACACCACCCAGGGTTGGCTGGGTGGTGGCGGGCATGACGACACTCATGGTCGTGGCCTGTATCCTGTGGAACCTGGAGGTGCCGACACGGCTGGGCTTTGCGCTTCTGAGCCAGCAATACATGGCGTTCCAGCTGGCGCTGGCGCTTGGCCTGACCTTCATCCGCTTCACCTATACCGGCGCGCCGTCAGACCGGGCGGGCTGGGTCGACGGGGCCATCGCGCTCATCGTTCTGGGCGTCGTGCTCTACTGCGCTGCGGACTACGTCTGGCTTCTGCGCGAACAGCCCTACCGACCGTGGCAGATCACGGTCGTCGGCACGGTCATCACGCTCGCGGTGATGGAGGGCATACGCCGGCGTACGGGCTGGATGCTCTTCACCATCGTCGCGATCTTCCTGGTCTACGCGCTCTTTGCCGACCAGGTGCCCGGGCGGCTGATCGGCAAGGAACTGAGCCCGGTCCGGCTGGTGCAATACGTGGGCTTCGACCCGAACGCGGTCTTTTCCACCCCGCTCGCCGTGGGGACGATGATCGTCCTCGTTTTCGTGTTCTTCGGGCAGCTCCTGTTCGCTGCCGGGGGCGGCACCTTCTTCACCGACCTCGCGATGGCGGCGACCGGCCGGGCGCGGGGCGGGTCGGCCAAGATCTCGGTCGTCGGCTCGGCCCTCTTCGGCTCGATCTCGGGCAGCGCGGTATCGAACGTCGTGACCACCGGCGTCGTCACCATCCCGCTCATGCAGCGCGGCGGCTACAACAAGCGCGATTCCGGCGCGATCGAGGCGGTGGCCTCGACCGGTGGGCAGCTCACCCCGCCGATCATGGGGGCCGCCGCCTTCCTGATGGCCGAGTTCCTCGACATCTCCTACTTCACCGTGGCGGGCGCGGCGGTGATCCCTGCGGCGCTCTACTACCTCAGCGTCTTCACCCAGGTGGACCTGATCGCCGGGCGCGACCGGATCGCGGCGGCCGATGACGAGATGCGCACGGTGGGCGAGGTGCTGAAGGAAGGTTGGCATTTCGCCGTCCCCTTCGGGCTGCTCCTCGTCGCGCTCTTCTGGTGGCGCTGGGACCCGGAGGACAGCGCGCTCCTGGCCGCCGTCGGCATCGTCGCGGTCGGCTTCCTGCGCGGCTACCGGGGGGAGAGGCTGACGCCCAGGACACTGGGCCGGGTCTTCGTGGACACAGGGCTCAGCATGGTGGACCTGATCCTCGTGGTCGCGGCGGCCGGGTTCGTGATCGGCATCCTCAACATCACTGGCTTGGGCTTTGCGCTCACGCTCGTGCTGGTGGACACGGTGGGATCGAACCTCGTGCTGCTCGTGATGATCTCGGCGGTGATCTGCATCATCCTGGGAATGGGGATGCCCACCTCGGGCGTGTACGTGCTGCTCGCCGCACTGGTCGCGCCCTCGCTGGTCGAGGCCGGTATCAACCAGCTCTCGGCCCACCTGTTCATCCTCTACTTCGGCATGATGTCCATGATCACGCCCCCGGTGGCACTGGCCGCCTTCGCGGCCGCGACGATCACCAAGGACGATCCGTTGAAGACCGGGCTCGCCGCGATGCGCGTGGGCTGGGCGGCCTTCGTGATCCCGTTCCTGTTCGTGGCCACGCCGGCGATCCTGTTCGACGGCACCTGGGGCGAGGCGCTGTCGGCCACCGCGCTCGCCGGGATCGGCGTCATGGCGGTGACCGCCGGGATCGTGGGCTTCTGGGGCCGCGACCTCGCGCTGTGGATCCGCGTCGCGGTCGTGGCGCTCGGCCTTGCCGCAATGCCCTTCGGCTTCCTGCCGAAATCCGAACTTCTGCACGTCCCCGCCGCCGGGGTGCTGGTCGCGCTCGCGCTGCTGGCCTTCGCGCTGGGACGGCGCAACACACCCAAGACCGAAACGACAACAGGGAGGAAGACATCATGAGTATCATCACACGCACGCTGGGCGCGGGGGCCGCCGCGCTCGCCCTGACGGCCGGGGCCGCCGTGGCGCAGGTCGTCACGATCGCGACCGGGGCGCAGGGATCGCTCGCCTACAACTCCGGCCAGGCCGTGGCCAAGGTCGCCAACGACGCGGGCATCACCGCGCGCACCCAGCCGCTGGTGGGCTACCTGCCGCTGGTCAACTCGGGCGAGGTCGACTTCGGCTTCTCCAACGGGGTCGAGGTCGCCTATGCCTATGAAGGCACCGGCAACTACGACCGGGCGCATCCCAACATCCGCATGGTCGGCGTGATGTTCCCGCTGACCACCTCGATCATGGCGCCCTGCGACCTGGGGCTCGAAACCGTGGCGGACCTCAAGGAACAGGCCGGCGACCTGCGCATCGCGTCGGAATACACGTCCTCGACGATCATCCCGTTCTACATCCGCGGCGGGCTGGCCAATGCCGGTCTCACCTACGACGACTTCCAGAAGGTGCCGGTCGCGAGCTTCGTCGCCGGGATCAACGCGCTGGGTGACGAACTGGTCGACGTGGCGCTGGTAAGCCTCAACTCCGGCGCAGGGCAGCAGGCGGCGGTCAAGCTGCAGGACCGCGGCGGGCTGTGCTACATCTCGCTCGATGATTCCGAGGAAGGCGAGGCGGCGTTCAAGGAATTCCTGCCGGCGGGCAACATCGTGTCGCTGGGCCAGAACGACGACATCAACGGACTCCAGAACTACGGCGCCAACCTGATGCAGATCCCGTGGATCCTGATGAGCAACGGCGACGTGGACGAGCAGCTCGTCTACGACATGACCAAGGCCATCGCCGAGAACAAGGAGGCGCTCGCGGCCTCGTTCGGGGCGTTCAACCGCGCGAATGCCCAGGACATGGCGCCCGCGAACGCGACGCCCTACCACCCTGGCGCGCTGCGCTACTACGAAGAGGCGGGCATCCCCGTCGGCGAATGATATCGCGGGCGGCGCGGCCCCTGGGCCGCGCCGCCCCCCTTCCCCCACCAGATTTCAGGATATTTCCCATGATGGAGAAGCTCACGGCCTCCGACGGCCATCAACTCGATTGCTGGATGCAGCCCGCCGAGGGCACGGCCAAGGGCGGCATCGTGATCCTGCAGGAAATCTTCGGCGTCACCGACCAGCTCAAGGGCGTCGCGCAGATGTATGCGGCACAGGGCTACGACGTGGCGATCCCGGCGCTCTTCGACCGACAGCAGCCGGGCGCGGTCATTCCCTTCGACGAGGGGCCCAAGGGGCGCGACCTGATGCTGGCGGCCGACCTGGAAGAGACCATGATGGACACGGATGCTGCCGTGCAGGCGCTCAAGGCCAAGGGCCACAAGGTCGGCGTGATGGGGTTCTGCTGGGGCGGCGGGCTGGCGCTGCGCGCGGCCCAGAAGCTCGACGTCGACGCCGCCGTCGCCTTCTACGGCACGCGGCTGCCCCAATACCTCGACAGTCCGCTCAAGGCGCCGCTCCTCGGGCATTTCGGCACCAAGGACGACCATACGCCCAAGGAGATGCTGGACGAGGCGCAGGAGTATCTCCCGGAGATGGAGATGCACATGTACGAGGCAGGGCATGCGTTTGCCAACGATGCCCGTCCGAGCTATGTGCCGGAGGCCGCGGCGCTGGCCCACGAACGGACGCTCGCCTTCTTCGCCAAGCACCTCGGCTGATCGAGAACGGGCACGGGCAGGCACGACACATTGGACATTTCTGACATTATCCTGATCGTTCTCGCCTTCGCGGCGGGGGGCGTGCTCAAGGGCGCGGTCGGCGCGGGTGCGCCGCTTCTGGCGGTGCCGCTGATGGCGCTCACGCGCGACATGCAGTTCGCGGTCGCGGTCTTCGTGCTGCCCAACATCGTACCCAACGTGATCCAGGCCTGGGCCTACCGGAGACAGCTTTCCGCGCCCCGCTTCGCGGCGACCTTCGCGATCGCGGGCGGCGTGGGCGCAGGGCTCGGCACGATCGCGCTGGCCGGATGGAAGCCGGATCTTCTGCTGCTCACCGTCGGCTTCGTCATGGTCGCCTACATCCTCTTTCGCGCCTTCAAACCGGGCTGGACGCTCAGGATGAACACCGGGCGGCTCCTCGCCGCACCGGCCGGCATCCTCGCCGGCGCGCTCCAGGGGGCGACAGGGCTGTCCGCCCCGGTGTCGCTCACCTTCCTCGGCGCGCTACGGCTGGAGCGCGAGGACTTCATGGGCACGGTGTCGCTCTTCTTCGTGGCCCTGGGCGTCGTGCAATTGCCCGCACAGATGGCCTTCGGGATCATGACCCCGGAGCGGTTCCTCTACAGCGGGCTCGCCCTGATCCCGCTTCTGCTGTCGATGCCGCTCGGCAGCTGGATCGGCGCGCGGATGCCCCGGCAGGCTTTCGAATGGGTGATCCTGTTCATCCTCTTCGTGCTGGCCGTCCGCCTGATCTACGGCGGGCTGTTCTGATCCCGCCGCGCGGCCCTCATCCGGACGCCCCGCGCATGCGTATACTTCACCGAAACCACGCCGGGTGCGCCAATTCGCCCGCCGTTGGGGCATGGCGCTCCCCGCGGCCGCAATGATATCCTGTCGGGCGATGGCGGAAGGTTGATCCCGATGTCAGCCGCCGGGGTGGCGCAATCCGCCAACCCGGCGCATACAGGGTTGCGAGAAACGCGCCGGGAAGAACGGAGACTGACAGGATGTTCGAAGCCGTGATCGTGCCGATCCTGATCGTCGTCGCCACAGTGGCGGCGATGGAGTTCGTGGCGTGGTGGTCGCACAAGTACATCATGCACGGCTGGGGCTGGGGCTGGCATGAAAGCCACCACGTGCCCCACGAGGGCGGGCTGGAGAAGAACGACCTCTACGCCGTCGTCGGCTCGGTCACCGCGATCTTCCTCTTCGCGCTGTCGCTCTGGCTCTGGGCGGGGCTCTTCTGGATCGCGCTCGGCGTGACGATCTACGGCGCGCTCTACTTCATGGCGCACGACGGGCTGGTGCATCACCGCTGGCCGTTCAAATACGTGCCCAAGAACGGCTACCTCAAGCGCGTCTACCAGGCTCACCGGCTGCATCACGCCGTGAAGGGGCGCGACGGCTGCGTCTCCTTCGGCTTCATCTGGGCGCCGCCGATCGACCGGCTGAAGGCGGACCTGAAGAAGAACCGCGAAAGAATGGCTCTGGAGATGTACGAGTCCGAGGACGCCGCGGCGGTCAATCAGGACGGAACCGTCGGCCGCGTGTAGAGACCACGCCGCGCGGGCGCGTCGTCGACGCTCCGGAACCGTGATCCGATCGTGTCCCCCAAAGCCAGCGTGATGAGCCAGACCTTGGCGCCGAGGCCGGTGGCGATGCGCCGCTCCCAGGCCCCCGGCCCGCCCCGGCGCAGCTTCTCACCGATAGCGCGGTAGACCCGCGCGGCCGAGGCGATGGCCCAGGCCGATCGCCAATCGAGCTCCGACAGCCCCCACTGGGCCGAGGCATAATACCGGTCCGCCTCGTCCAGCATGTCGCAGACCACGGCGAAGAGCGTCGCACGGTTCTCCGGCGCGTCGTAATCATCGGGCGTCAGGCCGCGGCGCGCCAGGAGATCGGCTGGCACGTAGCGGCGCCCCGCGTGCGCGTCGTCCATCACGTCGCGCGCGATGTTGGTGAGCTGGAACGCGATGCCCAGGTCGCAGGCCCGGTCGAGCACGTCCGCGCGCCGCGCGCCCATCACCATCGCCATCATCACGCCAACATCCCCGGCCACGTGGTAGCAATAGGTCAGCGTGTCGGTGAGCGTGGGATAGTCGCGCTCGCTCACGTCCATCTCGAACCCGGTGATCAGGTCCTCGGGCAGCCGGTGCGGAATGTCGTTGCCGCGCACCACTTCGCCGAGCCCGTCGAAGGCCGGGTCGCCGATGCGTTCGCCGTTCAGCACGGCGGCGGTGCGGCGCTTCAGATCCTCGAGCCGCCCGTGCTGGCCCTTGCGGAAAGCGGGATCCTGGTCATGGCCGAAGGCCTGCCCGTCGATCAGGTCGTCGGCATGGCGGCACCAGGCGTAGAGCATCACCACGTCGGCGCGCACCTGCGGCTTGAACAGGGTCGCCGCCATGCCGAAGCTCTTCGAGCCGCGCGCGATGGACTGCTCGCCGAACTGGACGAGCTCCGTCGCGTCTGCGGCATGGACCCTCATGCCGGGGCCTCCGCGCGGGCGTGTTCGATCATCAGCCCGGCGGTCGCCTTGGCCGACCCGACCACGCCGGGGATGCCCGCGCCGGGATGCGTGCCTGCCCCGACGATGTAGAGGTTGCGGATGACGTCATCGCGGTTGTGCGGGCGGAACCACGCGGACTGGGTCAGGATCGGCTCCACCGAGAAGGCCGAGCCGAGGTGCGAATTCAGATCATCGCGGAAGCCGTGCGGCGTCAGCATGTGCGACGTCACGAGCCGCTTGCGCAGGTCCGGGATGTGGTGCTTTTCGAGATAGTCGAAGATCCGGTCGCGGTAGCGCGGTGCCTCCGCCTCCCAGTCGATGTCGGCCGTGCCAAGGTGCGGGACCGGGGAGAGCACGTAGTAGGTGCTGTGCCCCTCCGGCGCGAGGGTGGGATCGGTCACCGACGGCGCATGCAGGTAGAGCGAGAAATCATCGGACAGCTTGTCCGTCTTGAAGATGTCGTCGATCAGCCCGCGGTAGCGATTGCCGAACAAGATCATGTGGTGGCGCAGGTTCTCGGGCTTCCCCTTGAGCCCGAAGTAGGTGACGAAGAGCGACATGGAGAAGCGCTTGCGTTTCAGCGCCTTCGCATAGGATTTGCCGCGCCGCGTGCCGCCCAGGAGCTTGTCGTAGGTGTGCACCACGTCCCCGTTCGAGGCGACGAGATCGGCCTCCAGCACCTCGCCCGCGACCCGGACCCCGGTGATCCGGTCGCCCGCGGTGATCAGCTGCTCGACCTCCGCCGAGGTGCGGATCGTGCCGCCCAGGTCCTCGAACAGCTTGACCATGCCTTTGACCAGCGCGCCGGTGCCGCCCTTGGCCCACCACACGCCCCCGCGCCGCTCCAGCGCGTGGATCAGAGCGTAGATCGACGACGTGTCGAACGGGTTGCCGCCCACCAGCAGCGTGTGGAACGAGAACGCCTGGCGCAGGTAGTCGTTCTCGATGAACGAGGCGACCTTGGAGTAGACGCTGCGATAGGCGCCCACGCGCACCAGCTGGGGGGCCGCCTTCATCATGCTCTTGAAGTCGAGGAAGGGCACGGTGCCGAGCTTGAGGTAGCCTTCGCGGTAGACGTCCTCGGAATACTTCATGAAACGCTCGTATCCGGCCACGTCACGGGGCGAGAGCGCCTCGATCTGGCGGGCGAGCTCATCCTGGTCGTTGACGTAATCGAAGCGCGTCCCGTCCTCCCAGCACAACTGGTAGAATGGCGAAACGGGCATCAGCGTCACGTAATCGTCGATCGACCGGCCCGACAGGTCCCAGAGCTCGCGCAGGGCGTCGGGATCGGTGATCACCGTGGGGCCGCCGTCGAAGGTGAACCCGTCCTTCTCGTAGACATAGGCGCGCCCGCCCGGCTTGTCGCGCTTCTCGAGGATCGTGGTGGAGATCCCGGCGCTCTGCAGGCGGATGGCCAGGGCGAGCCCGCCGAACCCCGCGCCGATCACGATGGCCCGGCTTCCGGTCGCTTGCATGTCGTTCGTACTCACGTGTCTATTCACGAATACACCCCAGGGCTTTCGTAATCGGGACCGGCGGCTTGCCGGCCAGTATGCGCGCCTTGTCGCGGAGCGTCAGCCGTCCGGCATAGAACCGTTCGATCAGACCCGCGCCGAGGCCGTAGAAGCGCTCCATCACGAGGAAACGTTTTTCCGGCTTCGCGGCGCGGAAGAGCATCCTGTTCAGGAACCTGTAGAATACGTTGTGCCGGCCCGACGAGATCACCTGGTCCTCCAGCACGCGACGCAGCGCCGCAGTCGTGAGCGGACCATCGTGCGCCGCGATCCGTTCGGCCGTCGCCACCGCCACCGGCAGGCTGTAGCCCGTGACCGGGTGGAACAGGTGCGCGCGCAGGCCGATGGGCACCGCGTCCGTGACCATGTCGCGCCAGAGGGCCGGGGCGTCCAGCGACAGCGCGATCGGCAGGACCCCCTGCTCGCGGCGCACCACGCGCCGGATGTCCCAGCCCCGCGCCTCGGCATAGCCGCGGATGTTCGACTCCAGCCGTTGCGGGGCGAGGTCCTGGTCGTCGGAATAATAGGTCTCTTCGATCAACAGCCGGTCGGGGGCGAAGGGCAGCAGGTAGATGAAGCAATAGCCGTCGCGCTGCGGCACGGTCGCATCCATGATCACCGGCGCCTCGAGCCCGTGGGGCGCGGCGAGCTCCACCTCGAGGCCCAGGAATTTCTGGAACCCCAGCTCCGAGGCAGGGCTGGGCATGAAACCCCGCCCGTCGAAGATGCAGGGCGCTGCGAGCGTCGTGCCGTCGTCCAGCGTCACACGGTCCCGCGTCATCTGCGTGACCTTGCGCCCGGCGAAGATCTCGATCCCCGGTGTCTCCTCGACCGCGGCGCGCAGGCCCTCGGACGTCAGCGAAAGGTAGGGCGTGTCGAGCGCGCGGGTGTAGGAAGGAAAGATGACCTGTTGGCTGTCCCAGCGGTGGCTGGCCAGCGGGGCGAGCCAGTCGAACGCGTCGCGGCTCACGTCGGGGGCGTGAAACGACCACGTATGGTTGCCGCAGATTTCCGGGCCCGCTTCGATGATCGCGATGCGGATGCCCGGCCGGGCCGCGCAGAGCCGCAGGGCGCACAGGCAGCTCGCAAGCCCGCCGCCCACGAAAAGCGCGTCATGTTCCCCGGTCATGTGCTCCGCCGTCGCCACGTTGATCTTCGGTCCTCGTTACGGCCCCCGCGGCCGGTCGGATGCATCGCGCGTGCCGGCGCGGACGCCGCGTCATGGCTGACGATACGTCATGTCGACGATCACCCGCCACGCCTTTTCGCCTTCCATGCGGGCCAGTTGCTGGATCTTGAAGCTCCCCGCGTCCGGTTCGCGCACGATGACGCGCGTCTCGTAGTCGACGCCATCGACCACCCACGGCTCGGTCGCGGTCATGTCGACGCCGGTCTCGGTACGCGCGCCGGCCAGTTGCAGGATCTCGTCGGTGGCCTCGGACCACATCGCACCGCGCACGGCGCGCCCGTCGCCCCTGACCAGCCGGAACGAGATGTTGGACGCACCGACGGCCACGGCACACTTGCCGGTCACGCTCACGTCTCCGCCCGCGTCAGTGGGTTTCACGTCCACCTGGCACCGGGCGGGCTGCATCCGCCGCTCGACCGAAGTCGCGAGACTTCCGGTCCCGGTCCAGCCGCCCTGGGCCGTGAAAAGGTCGATCGCTGCCGCGGGGTGAGCCGTGGCGACAAGAAGTGCGGCGAAGGCGATGCGTGCGGGGATCATGACTATCCTTTCGGGGAAGCACGGTAGAAACGCGGCCCGAGGAAAGCAACCACGGCGGGCAGCACCAGGAGGTCCGAGAGGAGCGCGAGCACGAATATGCCGGTGGCGGTGGCCCCGAAGGCCGCGACTTCCTGCGTCGCGGCGAAGGCGGACCCGCCGAAGCCCAGCACCAGGAGCGCAGAGGTGGTCACCAGCGCCGGTGTCGCCTCCGACATCGCGGCCCCGAGCCGCGGGCGATCCAGTCCCCGGAACCCGCCGCCCAGCCGGATGCGGTTGAGCACGTGGAGCGTATCGTCGACCGCGACCCCGAAGGCCACGGTCAGGGCGAGGCCTCCGGCCAACCCGATCCCCTGCCCCGACAGCGCGAGCCCGCCGCCGATCAGGGCCACCGGCAGGACGTTGGGCACCAGCGCGACCAGCGCCACGACGACGGAGCGCGCCCAGAGCGCGATGAGCCCACCGACCGCCGCGACCGCGATGAGAAGCCCGGTCTGAAGATCGGACAGCACCCCGCCCACGACGCGGGCCGCCATCACGGGAAGCCCCGTGACGGGACTGATTTCGACGGCCGCGAGCGCCGGGTTCCCGGCCAAGGCCGCGTCGATATTGTCGGCCAGCGCAATCGCCCCCGCCCCGCTGTCGTAGTGGAACGGCAGGGTGACGAGGGCGCGGCTTTCATCCGCCGAGACGAGCCGCGCAAGGATCGCCTCGGGCAGGGTGTCGCGAGCATCCGCCGCCTCGCCCGTGATGGAGGCGATGGATTGCACCAACGCGCTTCCGGACGCCTCGGCGATGGTGCGCTCGACCTCGGCCAGCACCTCGGGCGTGGCATCTGTCACCGCGACCTGCATCATCGAGATGGGCGCGACCGCCGTTTCGATCCGCTCGAACGTGGCGCGCAAAGGGTCGGCCGGACCGAGACTGTCCAGCGGTGAATACCGCGGCCCCGCTTGCCCGTAGAGCCCGGCGCCAAGGACGAGAAGGCCCAGCGCGCCCAGCGTCACCAGCCGGGGGCGCGCCAGCGCCAGCCGCGGCAAGCGGGCGAAAGGGCCACCCCGCGGCGGACGGGCGTTCAGACGCGCGAAGGCTGTCCGGATCGAGGGACGCGCGCCCGCCACCGACAGGACGAGGCTCTGGGTCAGCATGACGGTGAGCGTGCTCACGACCAGGATGACCGCCCCCATACGCCCCAGTTCGGCGATCACTTCGACGGGCGACGCCGCGAAGACCGCGAAGGCCAAGGCCGTCGTCACGGTCGCCGCCAGGCAGGCCGGAGCCATCCGCCGCACCGCGCGCAGCGCCGCGGCGCGGGGCGTGCGTGCGCCCTGGTGGAGCCGTTCGAACAGGATGTGGATGGAGTCGATGGTGGCAAGGATCATCGCCAGCACGGGCAGCGTCAGCGTCACGGTCGTGATCGCCAGACCCGCATGCCCGAAGAGGCCGATGGACAGCATGAGCGCGATCAGCGGCCCCGGAAGCGTCAGAAGCCCCAGCCGTACGCTGCGCAACGCCAGCGCTGCCACGGCGAACCCGATCAGCGCACCGGCGAGGTTGAGCGCGATCACGTCCGTCATCAGCCCCTCGGACACCCGCGCCCGAAGTGCCGGGTAGCCTGCGACACGGACCGACACCGCATCGCCCGACACGCGCGCGGCCAGGTCGGTGAGGGCCTTGAGCGTGGCCTCCTGCCCCGCCTCGTTCCCGGTGATCGGCAGCACCGCGAGCATCGCGTCCTTGCCTTCGGACATGAGGCGGCGCAGCGCCGGGGTCTCGGCCCGCACCGCGTCGATACGCGCGGACATCGTTTCGGCGTCCGGGATCGGGAACGGGACGAGAGGCTCTCGCACGCCCTCCGGCCCGGTGATCTCGAAGGAGAGCGGCGACCAGACCGCGCGCACACCGTCGATGAACTGCGCTTCCAGAAGGAAGCTCGACACCGCCTCGAGCGCGGCCGGGTCGGCCAGGGACCCGGCCTCGAGCAGGACCACCACGTCGTTGGCGTCCCCCTCGAACCGGTTGGTCACGTCGTCATAGGTGCGAAAGGCCGCCACATCGCCTTCGAAGAAGCGAATGAGGGCGGTGTCGAAGGTAACGCGCGGAATGCCGGTGGCCGCCACGAGGACCAGCGCGGCGAGCACAAGCCAGAACCACGCCAGGCGCCGCCGGATCGCCCCGAGAACGCGCACCTGCGCCCGGGCGAAAGACGTGGGTCGCCTCATCAGGGCCTTGTCCGGTGCTGGGAAAGGGGCGTTGTCCTGTGCATGTCACCTGCCGAGCCGATCGCGACACTCATATCGGCCCCGGCCTCATGCACGCAAGGATCACATACCGTGCTTGTCGCGCCAGTACGCTTCCGAGGCCAGCCGCGGATACCCCTCTTCCCATTTCTTCGACACTGCCTTGTGACGGATGAGCAGCCGGGCCGCTTCCCTCCAGAAGGCGAAGGCCGAAGAGAGCGCTTTGCGGCGGTTCATCTTCAGGTGCATGGAGCGCTCACCGCCGGTCGCGGCAAGGGTCACGCGGCTCGCCCCGATCGCGTACTGCGTGGCCCCCCGCCGCTTGGCATCGAGCACGGCGTGGCGCGCGAAGGCGCCGTAGAACGGGACCAGGTGACCGTTCAGCGTGGCGATCAGCGCGTACTGTACAAGCTTCGGCAATTCACGCTCGTTGCGTGCCGGGGGCACCTCGTCCACCCATTTCTCGTCCTCGGTGAAACCCCCGATCTCCTTGAACCGGGCCAGCGTGGTCTCGGCATCCCGGAAACGCTCTGGTCCCGTGACCACGTCGCGCATGGCGAGAGCGATGGCGTGGATGCTGTCGTAGCCGAACATGAAGAAGCTGCGAAAGAAGAAGAACTGCATGATCCAGAAAAGCTGTCCGCGGGTCCCGAGCAGCTGGGGCGCGGTCAGATGCTGCACCATGTGGTTTCGAACATCGAGGTAGAGTGCACGCGGCGATTCCTTGTCGAAGAAGTCGACGTCCTGCTGGCAGACGACCCCCGGCAGGGTGACGAAGTTGAAGCGGTTCATCAGCGAGAAGCTGATGTCGTCGCCACGCACGAAGAACGGGAACGGAAAGTGTTCGAGATCGCCGGTCGGAAAGGCGAAGAACCACCAGCCGCCGTAGAAGCTCGGCGTTTCCGTCAGGTAGGAGTCGTACTCCGCCTGGATGACGTCGTCGAAATCGGCGACGTCCAGACCACGGGATACGGGCAGGCAGACGCGTTTGAAGATCGCCCCGTTTTCCCAGATCACCTGGTCGGCACGCCCTTGCATCAGGCCGCCACACACCGCGGTTCCCGGATCCCGCGCATAGGCAAGAAACGCCCAGACGCGCGTGAGCATGGCCATGTCGATCTGCGCGTCGTCATCCATGAAGATACAATGCGTGAAGCCGCGGTCGCGGGCCTCCAGCAGACCGCGAGAGAAACCGCCGGAGCCGCCCAGGTTCGCGCTCTGCACGACCGAGGCATGGGCCAGGTCGAACGGGTCGAGCGTGCTCGAGTTGTCCACGACCAGGAGCTTCACCAACCCCTTGAGCGGCGAACGCTCCACGAAGGCCTCGAACCGTTCGGCGGAATTCAGCGCCGCCTCGGTCTGGTCGAACGTGGTCATGGCGGCGAGGATCGTGGGCATCCGGCGCGGGGCGTCATGCGTGGCCCAATCGAGCGCCCAAAGGCGCGCGGGGCCGTCCTGCGCCATGATCTCGCAGTAGAGCAGACCGACGGGGCGCGACACGGGCTCGAGCGGAATGTCCACCTGGACACTCGCGCCCTCGGCGAGATGCACTTCCCGCTCGACCAGAACGCTCCGCGTGCCATGCTCATCGACGCTGGTGACACGCAGCGCGACGGTGCCTTCGCCGCGCATGTCGAGATAGAGCGACGAAAGCGCGCATTGGTCGATCCACTTGCCAGCGGGGAACACGTTGGAGAACGTGTCGGTGGTCGCGCGCGCGCCCGACGGCAGGGCGATCTCGCCCGCCTCGGCCTTGACCGTGGCGCCCCCCGACAGGCGCAGGAACAGCCGTTCGTCCGCGCCGCCGATGCCGCCGGGCAGGATCAAAGGCTGGATGGTGCGCAGGTCGGCCTCGAGGGCCGGGTCGGGGACGGTTTCGCCTGTCATTTCGGTCTCTCGCCGCATCGGCCACCCGCTTTTTCGCTCCCGCAGCATATGGCATCCTAAATCGCACGAGCGCAACCGAACGGCCGGCGACCGAAAAGCGGTTGCCAAATTGCGCGCCATATCGTCAGGTCCGCCGGCAATTTCCGGGGACCAGACCGATGACCACACCGCTCCATTCGATCGAGATCCAGATCAGCTTCGGCCACTGCGACGCGGCCGGGATCGTGTTCTATCCCAATTATTTCAGGTGGTTCGACCGCTGCTTCCACACCTTCCTGCTCGACCGGCTGGGCGGCCATGCGGGGCTGTGCGCGCAACTCGGGGCACGGGGCATCGGGTTGATGCATGTCGATGCGGATTTCCGCTCACCGGGCACGGATGGCGATCGCTTCGTGCTTGAGATGGGCGCGCCGCGCTGGAGCGGGCGCAGCCTCACCCTGCCCTATACGGGACGGATCGGCACGCGCATTCTGGTCGAGGGGATCGAGACCCGCGGGGTCTTCGGGGAGCGGGACGGGCGGATGACCGCCCTGCCCGTCGCCCCCCTGCGCGAGATGATCGACGCGCTCTAGGCGGCGCCGCTCGCCGCCGTCCCGGCGCGCGAGGACAGGAGGTCCGCCGCAATCTCGAACGACCGCCTGCGCGCGGCGTGATCGTGGATCATGCCGGTCAGGATGAGCTCGTCGGGACGATACGCTTCGATGAGCCGCTCGAACTGGGCCTCGACCTCTTTCGGGCCGCCTACCACGCTCACGCGCAGCGCATGGTTCACCATCGCCAGCTGATCGGCCGATGCGACCGTGGACAGGTCGTCGACCGGGCGCGGCAGCGGGCCGGGCTTGCCGGTGCGCAGGTTCAGGAAGGCCTGCTGCATGGAGGTGCGCAGCCGGTGCGCCTCGTCATTCGTGTCCGCGGCAAAGACATTGACGGCGAGCATGAAGTGCGGCGCCTCGGTCCGGCCCGGCTTGAAGCTCGAGCGATAGACATGGAGGGCATCGTCCAGCGCATCGGGCGCGAAATGCGACGCGAAGGCATAGGGCAGTCCAAGGTGCGCGGCCAGTTGCGCCCCGAAGAGCGACGAGCCAAGCATCCAGACCGGCACGCGGGTGCCCGCGCCCGGGATCGCCTTGATCCGGGTCTCCGGCGTGATCGGCTCGAAATAGTTCATCAGCTCGACCACGTCCTCGGGGAAGGTGTCCGCCTGGCTCATGATCCGGCGGAGCGCCCGCGCGGTGGCCATGTCGGTGCCCGGCGCGCGGCCCAGGCCAAGGTCGATCCGGTCCGGGTAGAGCGTCGCCAGCGTTCCGAACTGCTCGGCCACCATCAGGGGCGCGTGGTTGGGCAGCATGATGCCGCCCGCACCGACGCGGATCGTCTCCGTCTGGCCGGTGACATGCCCGATCAGGATCGAGGTCGCGGCGGAGGCGATGCCGGTGGAATTGTGATGCTCGGCGAACCAGTAGCGGGTGTAGCCCCACCGCTCGGCATGCTGGGCGAGGTCGACGGAATTTGCGATCGCATCGGCCGGGTTCGAGCCTTCGGGCACGGCGGCAAGATCGAGAATGGAGTAGGGTGTCATGACGCGTCCTTTCCCGCCCGACCTAGGCACGTGCGGGTCCCATGTCGAGGGGTCAGCGCTTTTCCAGCGCCTCGGCGAGAGCGGGAATGTTGGGACGGCTCACGGGAAGCGTCGCGCCGTTCTTGAGCACCACGCGCGCCTTGCGACCCTCGCGCTCAAGCCGTTCAACGGCGTCCAACGCGACCCAGTGGGAGCGGTGGATTTGCAGACCGGGCAGGCCGTTCAGCTCGGCCACCGCGTCGGACATGCGTTTGAGGATGCGGTCCTTGCCCTCGGCCGTGACGACGTCGAGGTAATGGTCGCGCGTCGAGATCGAGATGATCTCGCGCCCCAGGTCCGGCGACAGGTTGCGGATGAAGAGCGGGTCTTCCCGCACGGGTTCGGGGGCCGGCTCCGGCGTCGCGTCGGCGAGCCTTTCGCGCATGTGGCGTTCGATATCGCGCGGGCGCACGTAGGCCTCGATCACACCGATGCCCATGCCCATGATCGTGGCGATGACCCACCGGAACCCGACGCCGTAGGCCGTGAACTCGAACCCGCGCAGCGTCGCGCCGAGCGTCATCACCCAAAGCGCCGACGGCAGGCCCGCGACCACCGCCCCGATCGTGATGCGCAGGAGCGGATGAAGGCGGCGCAGGTGCGGCCCGTCGTTCGCGTAGTGGATGCCCACGATCATCAGGGTCGAGACGACGGGCAGCAGCAGACCCCAGTAGATGAACCGCTCCAGAAGCGTCATGCTGTCGAACGTGCCGACCGGTCCATTGACCGTCGCCACGACCAACAGGACCAGCACCACCGCAACTTTCCGCCCGATCTCCACCCTCATGGCTCTTGAATTAGACGATCACTTCGGGGCAGGCAAATGATCATGGTGCGCGACGCCCGGTTTTTCCGGGCCGGCGCGCGGATCCGGAGGAGGCGGGCATGGCAGGGATCGACGGCACCTGGGATTACATCATCGTGGGCGCGGGCACGGCCGGCTGCGTTCTGGCCAACCGGCTGACCGAAGATCCTGCGACACGCGTACTGCTGCTCGAGGCCGGGGGGCGCGACACCTACCCGTGGATCCACGTGCCGGTCGGATACCTCTACACGATGGGCAACCCGCGCACCGACTGGATGATGAAGACGGCGCAAGAGCCCGGGCTGAACGGCCGCAGCCTCGCCTACCCGCGCGGGAAGGTGGTGGGCGGGTGCAGCTCGATCAACGGCATGATCTACATGCGCGGCCAATCGGCCGACTACGATCACTGGCGCCAGTTGGGCAATACCGGCTGGGGGTGGGACGACGTGCTCCCCTATTTCCTCAAGAGCGAGGATTACCACGGCGGCGACAGCGACCTGCACGGGACCGGCGGCGCCTGGAAGGTGCAGAAGCAGCGCCTGAAATGGGAGGTTCTGGAGGCGGTACAGGAAGCCGCGATCCAGTTCGGCATCCCGTTTTCGCCGGACTTCAACGACGGGATCAACGAGGGCGTCGGCTTCTTCGACGTGAACCAGCACAACGGGGTGCGCTGGTCGACCGCCAAGGGATTCCTGCGCCCGGCCGAGAAGCGGGGGAACCTGCGCGTGGTCACAGGCGCACTGGCCGAGCGGCTGATCCTCGACGGGCGCCGGGCCGCCGGCGTCGCCTGGTCCGTGAACGGCACCCCCTTCGAGGCGCGCGCCGAGCGCGAGGTGCTGCTGGCCGCCGGATCGCTCAATTCGCCGAAGCTGATGGAGCTTTCCGGGATCGGCGACCCCGATGTGCTGGGCGGGTTCGGCATCGACGTGGCCCATGCCCTGCCCGGTGTCGGCAAGAACCTCCAGGACCACTTGCAGATCCGCACCGCCTACCGCGTGACCGGGGCGAAGACACTCAACCAGCTCACCAATTCGCTCTTCGGAAAGGCACGCATCGGGCTGGAATACGCGTTGATGCGATCAGGACCGCTGGCGATGGCGCCCTCGCAGCTTGGTATCTTCACGCGCTCGGACGACAGCGTGGCGACCCCGGACCTGGAATACCACGTCCAGCCGCTCACCACCGACAAGCTGGGCGATCCGCTCCACCCGTTCCCCGGCATCACCGTGTCCGTCTGCAACCTGCGGCCCGAAAGCCGCGGCACGTCGCACCTGCGCTCCACCGACCCCGGCGAACAGCCCGACATCCGGTTGAACTATCTCTCCGCCGAGAAGGACAAGCTGGTGGCGGTCAAGGCCGTGCAGCAGGCGCGGGCGATGATGAAGATGCCCGCGATGGCGCGTTACGAGCCCGCGGAATTCCTCCCCGGTCCCGATTGCGCCACGGACGCGGACCTGTTGCGGGCGGTGGGCGACATCGCCTCGACCATCTTCCACCCGGTGGGCACCACCAAGATGGGAACCGACCCGATGGCGGTCGTGGGTCCGGACCTGAAGGTGCACGGCATGGACGGGCTGCGGGTCGTGGATGCGGGTGTGATGCCGACCATCACGTCGGGAAACACCGCCTCGCCGACCGTGATGATCGCCGAGAAGGCCGCCGACATGATCCGCGCCGGGTAACATTCCGCAGCACAGCATCTGCCCCTTCATCGGCCCGTTTCCGAGACCCTAAAACCCGGAAAATGCGGGAAAAATGTATGAATAGTGCAAGTCGCGAGTCCTCAAGCGACTCGATTCGCTGCGAAAAACCGGAATTACGACTTTCTCCTTTACAGGAGTCAATGAATATCACACGATATCTAGTAGGGACGGGCGCACAAGACGCCACACCCGGTACAGGCAACAAGCCTTTGCGTTTCTGCATCCGCAAAGGCTGCACCGAGCAGAAGGGGCAAGCCAATGGCGGCGACCGAGCATTACTTCGAATCCGAAGACCTTCACCCCATAGACATCGTCGAAACCCTTGCCGAGCACCACGCCTGGGATTTCGACCGCGTGGCCGACGACCAGATCGCGATGGCGGTCGAGGGGCAGTGGCGCACCTACTCGATCACGCTGGCCTGGAGCCCCTATGACGAAACGCTCCGGCTGATCTGCACCTTCGAAATGGACCCGCCCGAAGACAAGCTGCCCAAGCTCTTCGAGGCGCTCAACGCCACAAACGACATGATCTGGGACGGCGCCTTCACCTACTGGCACGAACAGCGCCTGATGGTGTTCCGCTACGGCCTGATCCTGGCCGGCGGGCTGACGGCGGGGGCCGAGCAGCTGGGTCGGCTGATCGCCGCGTCGGTGCAGAACTGCGAACGCTTCTACCCGGCTTTCCAGCTGGTCAACTGGGGCGACCAGAGCGTCGAGAGCGCCATGCAGGTGGCACTGGCAGAGGCCTACGGGCGCGCCTGAACACGAGTTTCATCTCCAATGAACGGAAGCGGGGGGCCTTGGCCCCTCGTTTTCGTTTCGGGGGAGCTGACGCCACGACCGCAATTCACCCGCTGGCGTTGCACCTCGGCCCGCCCCCGCCTAGTCTCCGCGCCAAAATGGAGATCCACATGGACATGAACGACATTCGCGAGAAGGGCCTCGTCCTGCTGGGCTGCGGCAAGATGGGCTCGGCCATGCTCAAGGGCTGGCTCGACGGGGGGCTTCCGGCCAGCTCGGTCTGGGTGAACGACCCGAACCCATCGGACTGGCTCAAGGGGATCGAGGGGCTGAACCTGAACGCCAAGCTGCCGGAGACCCCGGCGGTGGTGCTCGTCGCCGTGAAGCCGCAGATGATGGCCGATGCGCTGCCGACGCTGAAGGCGATGGGCAATGGCTCCACGCTCTTCATCTCGGTCGCCGCCGGTATCACGCTGGCCACCTACGAAGAGATGCTGGGCGCCAAGACCCCGATCGTGCGCGCGATGCCCAACACGCCCGCCGCCGTTGGCCGGGGCGTCACCGCGATCATCGGCTCCGAGGCCGCGCGCGGCGATCACGTGGACCTGGCCGAAACGCTGCTCTCCGCGGTGGGACAGGTCGTGCGGCTGGAGAACGAAGGCCAGATGGGCGCGGTCACCGCGATCTCCGGCTGCGGCCCGGCCTATACCTTCCACCTGATCGAGGCGATGGCGGCCGCCGGCGAGGCCAACGGGCTCGCCCCCGAGCTTGCGCTCCAGCTTGCCAAGGCCACCGTCGCGGGCGCCGGGCACCTGGCCGAGAACGCCGACGAAGACCCCACGCAGCTGCGCATCAACGTCACCTCGCCCAACGGCGTCACGCAGGCCGCGCTCGAGGTGCTGATGAACGAGGACGTCGGTTTCCCCCCGCTTCTCAAGCGCGCGATGGATGCCGCGATCAAGCGTGACAAGGAACTGGGCGCATGAGCGAGATCAGCTTCGACGACTTCCTGAAGGTCGACATCCGCAAGGGCACGGTGGTCAAGGCCGAACCCTTCCCCGAGGCGCGCAAGCCCGCGATCAAGCTCTGGGTCGATTTCGGCAAGGAGATCGGGGTGAAGAAGACCTCGGCCCAGATCACGAAGCACTACACGCCCGAAAGCGTGCTGCGCAAAGAGGTGATGGCGGTCGTGAACTTCCCCCCTCGCCAGATCGGCAAGTTCATGTCCGAGGTGCTGGTTCTGGGCGTGCCGGACGGCGAAGACGAGGTCGTGCTCCTCACGCCCGACAAGCACGTGCCCGATGGCGGGCGGCTTTACTGATGGCCGAGGTTCTCGTCACCCGCCCGCTGCCCGAAAGCGTGATCGACAAGCTCGGGGCGGCGCACAACGTCACCCTTCGGGAAGCCATCGAACCGCTCGACCGCGAAGAGCTGATCTGCGCGCTCTCGGGCTTCGACGCCGTGCTGCCGACGCTGGGTGATGCGTTCACCGCCGAGGTCTTCGACGCGGCGGACGACATCCGCTGCCGCCTGCTGGCCAACTTCGGGGTCGGCTACAACCACATCGACGTGGCGGCCGCGCGCGCCCACGGGGTAGAGGTCTCAAACACCCCCGGTGCCGTGACCGATGCGACAGCGGACATCGCGCTGACCCTGCTCCTGATGACCGCGCGCCGTGCCGGCGAAGGCGAACGCTTCGTGCGCGCCGGCAAGTGGACCGGATGGGACCCGATGCAACTCCTGGGCACCCATGTCACCGGCAAGACGCTGGGCGTGATCGGCATGGGCCGGATCGGGCAGGCGATCGCACGGCGCTGCCACTTCGGCTTCGACATGTCGGTGGAGTTCTACAACCGCTCACCCAAGCGGCTCGATTTCCCGGCGCGCCAGCGCGATGACATCGCGGACGTGGCAGCCCTGGCCGACTTCCTCGTCGTCGCCGTGCCGGGCGGGGCCGAGACGCATCACCTGATCGATGCCTCGGTGTTCGCGAACATGTCCGAGAGCGCGATCTTCGTGAACATCTCGCGCGGGGACGTGGTGGACGAGCCCGCTCTCATCGCCGCACTCGAGGCGGGCGAGATCGCGGGCGCGGGGCTCGACGTCTACGAGAACGAGCCGCACGTGCCGGAGGCGCTGCGCAGGATGGAGAACGTATCGCTCCTGCCCCACCTGGGCACCGCCGCCTTCGAGGTGCGCGAGGCGATGGGGCTGTTGGCGGCCGACAACATCCTGTCGTTCTTCGAAACGGGCGAGGTGCCCAACCGGGTGTAAACGAAAAGACGCCGGGGCTTTCGTCCCGGCGTCTCAGCAATGTGGCCCGGCTCAGTTCAGCCGGCGGCCGCTTTCGGGCTCGAAATAGGACACCTTGGAGAGGTCGAAGGCGAAGGTATGCGTCGCCCCCGGCGCGGCCTCGGTTTCCGAGTGGAGACGTGCCGTCACCGGTTTTCCGCCCAGGTGCGTCATCACGTAGGTGTCCGCCCCCGCCGGCTCCACGATGTCGATCTTGCAGCTCGCCTCCTGCACCGCCTCGCCGTGGCGGAAGCCCGGCTCCGCGATGTCCTCGGGGCGCAGGCCCACGATCACGTCCTCGGGCAGATCCCTGGCGCGGGCGTCGGTGAGCACGATGGGCTCGCCGCCCTCGCGGGCGATCTCGATCCGGGTGCCGCTGCCGTTGCCCTGCGCGCGGGCCGGAATCAGGTTCATTGCGGGCGAGCCCATGAAATCGGCCACGAAGAGGTTCGCGGGGCGATTGTAGATCTCCGACGGGCTGCCGATCTGCTGGATCACGCCGCCCTTCATCACGACGATCTTGGTGGCCAGCGTCATCGCCTCGATCTGGTCGTGTGTGACGTAGACCATCGAGGCGCCCAGGTTCTGGTGCAGCGCCTTGATCTCGGTACGCATCTCGACACGCAGCTTGGCGTCGAGGTTCGACAGCGGCTCATCGAAGAGGAAAAGCTTGGGATCGCGCACGAGGGCGCGGCCCATCGCGACACGCTGACGCTGGCCGCCCGAAAGCTGGCCGGGGCGCCGGTTCAGAAGCGGCTCGATCTGGAGCTGTCGGGCGACCTCGGCCAGCTTGCGCTCCTGCGTGGCCGAGTCGACGCCGCGCACCTTCATGCCGAACGTGATGTTCTTGGCCACGCTCATCGTCGGGTAGAGCGCGTAAGACTGGAACACCATCGCGATGTCGCGGTCCTTGGGGCTGACGTCGGTCATGTCCTCGCCCGCGATCGCCAGCGTCCCGCCCGAGATCGGCTCGAGCCCGGCGATGCAGTTGAGCAGCGTGGACTTGCCGCAGCCGGACGGACCGACGAGGACGAGGAATTCGCCGGATTCGATCGACACGTTGATGTCCTTGAGGACCTCGGTGGTGCCGTAGTTCTTGTAAAGGTTCCTGATGTCGAGGATCGGTGCCATGGGATTATCCTTTGACGGATCCGGCGGTCAGACCGCGGATGAAGTATTTGCCGGCGACGACGTAGACGAGAAGGGTCGGCAGCGCGGCGATGATCGCGGCGGCCATGTCGACGTTGTAGGCCTTCACGCCGGTCGTCGAGTTGACGATGTTGTTGAGCGCCACGGTGACGGGTTGCGTCCCTGCCTGCGAGAACGAGACGCCGAACAGGAAGTCGTTCCAGATCTGGGTGAACTGCCAGATCACGCTCACCACCACGATGGGCAGGCTGAGCGGCAGGAAGATCGCCCAGAAGATCCGCAGGAACCCGGCCCCGTCCACCTTGGCCGCCTTGGTCAGCTCGGACGGAATGGTGACGTAGTAATTGCGGAAGAAGAGCGTGGTGAACCCGATGCCGTAGATCACGTGCACGAAGATCAGCCCCGGGATGGTGCCCGCGATCCCCATCAGCCCGAGAAGCCGCGCCATCGGCAGGAGCACCACCTGAAAGGGGATGAAGCAGCCGAAGAGCATCAGCGCGAAGATCACGTTGGCGCCCCGGAACTGCCACTGGGCGACGACGTAGCCGTTCACGGCGCCCAGGAGCGTGGAGATGATGACGCCGGGCACGGCGATCAGCACCGAGTTCCAGAAGTAGGGGCGGACCCCTTCGCACTGGATGCCGGTGCAGGCCTCGGACCAGGCGGTGCGCCAGGCGTCGAAGGTGATTTCGCGCGGCAGGGCGATGAGGTCGCCGGTGCGGATCTCCTCAAGGCTCTTGAGCGACGTGGTGAGCATCACGAAGAGCGGCATGAGGTAGTAGAGCGCGAAGACGAGCAGGATGGCGTAGAGGCCCCAGCGCAGCGCGATCTTGCCCGCACTGGACCGGCGGCGCACGCCGGCCACGTCGGGGCGGCGGGGGGCGGCGGTGAGATCAGTCATTTTTCGCCCTCAGTTCCGAGTAGAGATAGGGGACGATGATCGCGAAGACGACGAGCATCATGATCATGGCCGAGCTGGCCGCCTGGCCGATGTCGCCCCGTGAGAAGGCCATCGCGTACATGTAGGTCGCCGGCAGGTCGGTCGCATAGCCGGGCCCGCCGCCGGTCAGCGCGATGACGAGGTCGAAGCTCTTGATCGCGAGGTGGGCGAGCACGATGAACGCGGACAGGAAGATCGGCGCCATCGACGGAATGATGATCGCGGTATAGACGCGCCACGTAGGGATGCCGTCGACCTGGGCCGCGCGAATGATCTCGGTGTCAACCGAGCGCAGGCCGGCCAGGAACAGCGCCATCACGAAGCCTGACGATTGCCATATGGCGGCGAGCACGATCGCGTATATCGCCATGTCCGGGTTCACGAGCCAGTCGAAGCTGAAGTTGGGAAAGCCCCAGCCCTGCACCATCGCCTCGATCCCCAGACCGGGGTTCAGGATCCACTTCCACGCCGTGCCGGTCACGATCATCGAAAGTGCCATCGGGTAGAGATAGACGGTGCGGATCGCGCCCTCGGTGCGGATGTTCTGGTCCAGCAGGATCGCGAGGATCAGGCCCAGAACCATCGAGATGCCGATGTAGAGGCCCCCGAAGATGAAGAGATTGTTGAGCGCCGTGTCCCAGCGCGGGGAGTCGAAGAGGCGATCATACTGGATGAAGCCCTCGATCTCGTATTTCGGCAGCAGCCGCGAGCGGGTGAGAGACACCCAGGCGGTCCAGCCGATGAAGCCGTAGACGAAGATCAGCACCGCGATGAAGCTGGGTGCCAGAACCATCTTCGGCAAATGGGTTTCGAACCATCTGGCCATCATTCCCCTCCCGTGTTGGGCCCGCCCCCCTTTGGGGACGGGCCCGGGTTTGCGAAGCGTCAGCTTACATCGAGTTCGCGACGGCGTCGGCGAGCATCTGGACCGCCTCGTCCGAGGACATGTCCGAGTTGAAGTGCGCCGTCACCACGTCGGTGATCGCACCGGCCTGCGCACCGCGCAGCGCCATGCCGTGGGCATAGGACGGCAGGAGCGAGCCGTTCTCCGACGACGCCTGCATGTCCTCCGAAGAGGTGTGGGCGCAGCTGTCGAACTCTTCCAGCGACACGTCGGTGCGCGCCGGGATCGAACCCTTGTTAAGGTTGAAGACCTTCTGGAAGTTCTGGCCCACGATCAGCTCGGCCAGGAGCTCCTGGCCCGCGCGCTTGTCCTCGCCGTCGACGTCGAACATCGCGAAGCTGTCGACATTGTAGAGGAAGCCGTCACCCGGGGTGGAGGCGCAGAGGAAGTCTTCGCCCGGCTCCTTGCCGGCGGCGAGGAATTCGCCCTTGGCCCAGTCGCCCATGATCTGGAAGGCGGCTTCGCCGTTCATCACCATCGCGGTGGCGAGGTTCCAGTCACGGCCCGAGAAGTTGTCGTCGACGTAGCCGCGCAGCGTGCGCATCTGGTCGAAGACGGCCTTCATCGTGTCCGAGGTCAGCGCCTCCTGGTCGAGGTCCACGAGCGCGGACTGGTAGAAGTCCGGGCCGCCAAGACCCAGCACGACGGTTTCGAAGACCGTGGCGTCCTGCCAGGCCTGACCGCCGTGAGCGAGCGGGATGACCCCGGCCTCCTGCAGCTTCTCGGCCGCGGCGTTGAACTCGTCCCAGGTGGACGGCATCTCGATGCCGTTCTGCTCGAGCACGTCGGCGTTGGCCCAGATCCAGTCCACGCGGTGGACGTTCACGGGGGCGGCGCACCAGGTGCCGTCGCACTTCATGTGGTTGGCGATCGAGGCGGGCAGAACCTCGGACCAGTTCTCTTCCTCGGCGACGTTCGAGATGTCGGCGAGCACGCCTTCCTCGTACCATTCCTGGATCGCCGGGCCTTTCAGCTGCACGGCGGTGGGCGCGTTGCCCGACAGGACGCGGGCGCGCAGCGCGGTCATGGCCGCGTCGCCGCCGCCACCCGCGACCGGCATGTCGGTCCAGGTGCCGCCCTGTTCGGCGAATTCTTCCTGCAAAACGGCGACGGCCTTGGCCTCGCCACCCGAGGTCCACCAATGCAGCACTTCGGCCTGCGGTTCGGCGACGGCCATGCCGCCGACGGCGATTGCGAATGCGGAGACGCCCGCGAAAGCGGTGTATTTCATCTTGGATTCCTCCCTTAACCTGCTGCCGTTGAGGGCAGCGATGGAAAGAGCGTGCGCCCGACCCGGGCCTTCGGGCAAGTGCCCAGCGGGCCTGCCGTGGGGAGAGGCGCGAGAAATCCGCGGGTTCTGTTACAGCTTGTTACAGGCTCGTTGATTTTGTTGCGTGATGTTACAAATCATCACCCCCAGGGCGCGAGGGAGGACGCGGGTGAGCATTCCGAGACTGCTGGTCGTCGACGACGATTCCGAGATGCGGGGCATGATGACCCAGTTCCTGCAGAAGCACGGCTTCATCGCCCTCGGCGCGGCCTCCATGTCGGGGATCGAAAGCGCGATGGCCGCCGGGCGCATCGACCTGATCCTCCTCGACGTGATGCTGGGCGACGAAAGCGGGATCGAGATCTGCGCCCGCCTGCGGTCCGAGCAGGACGTGCCGATCATCATGGTTTCGGCGCTTTCGGCCGACCACCAGCGCATGGCTGGCTACGAGGTGGGGGCGGACGATTACATCGCCAAGCCCTTCAACCCCGACCTCCTGCTGGCCCGCGTGCGCGCGGTGCTGGCGCGCACCCGGCGCTCGGCCTCGCTGGCCCACCGTCGGCGCACCAAGCGCTTCCGGTTCGCAGGCTGGACCTATGACGCCAAGCTGGGCGAAGTCACCTCGCCCGAGGGTTTCCAGGTGACGCTGTCGCGACGCGAGACGGGGCTGTTGCAGGCCCTGCTTGCCAACCCTTTCATCCCGCTCACGCGCGAGGAGATCGCCGAAGCGCTCGACGTCACCGGCGACGGCGGCGGCACGGACGAGGCCAAGGGGCGGGCGATCGACGTACTGGTCGGGCGGCTGCGCTCGAAGATCGAGGCCAACCCGAAAGACCCGCAGATGCTGCGCACGGAACGCGGGGTCGGCTACGTCCTGTCCGTCGACGTCACGGTCGAAGACACGTGAGCCGCCCTGGTCCCAGCCTTCGGACGTCCGGCACGCTGGTGATGTTCGCGGCCTTCGCGGTGGGGCTTGCGGTCGCGGCCGCCTGGGGCCTGTCCAATGCCCGCTGGAGCGCCTACCTGACGCAGGCCGAGCGCACCGGGCTCCTGCTCTACGACGCCCTGTCGCGCGGCGCCGCACATCCCGAGGGCATCGACATCACCCGCCTCGCCGCCGAGGACAACGCGCGCGCCGAGCGGGGGGAATTCACGCAGGTCTCGGGCCTGCCCCGCCCGGCTTATGTCACCATCGCGCCGATCCTGCCCGATCCGTCCGGGGGCTCCGGGTTGAGCCTCGTCGTCGTCTCCGACGACCTGCAATACCGCGTGGCCGACCTCGCTATCCGTTCCGGCCAGCGCCCGGCCGAGACGCTGGGCCAGCTGACCCTGCTCATGGCGCGCTATTGCAGCGAACCGCTGATCCTCGCCAAGCCCGGGGCGGGCCCGTGGCTGCGGGTCGAGGGCGCGCCGGTCTGGGGGTGCGGCGCGGCCCCGGCCGACCTGCGCCTGCCCGCGCTGGTCCTCGGACTGGTCGCGCTCGGCGTGCTCTTCACGCTCGTCACCGACACCGCGGCCAAGTTCGCGGGGTTCGCCCGCGCGCTCGGCACCCGTCAGAGGCTGGGCGGCCCGGAGTCCTACGAGGCCGAGGGGCCGGCGGAGCTGCGGGCGCTGGTGGACAGCGTGAACGCCTATCTCGAAGCCGAGCGGGAGCAGCTGGCCAAGCGCGCTGTGGTCCTGTCCGGGGTAAGCCACGACCTTGGCACCCCCGCGACCCGTCTGCGCCTGCGCACGGCGCTGATCGAGGACCGGGATCTGCGCGAGAAACTGGAAACCGACATCGACCGCATGACCTCGATCATCGAAAGCGCGCTCACCTACACGCGCGCGGAACTCAATGTCGAGGAACCGCGCGAGCTGTCGTTGGGCGCATTGGTCGAGGCCGTCGTCGACGACTACCAGGATCTCGGCCACCCCGTGAGCCTGGCGGCGGGGGAGCCGATCGTGGTGCGCGGCGGGCATTCGGTCTTCATGGCACGCCAGGGCGCCAGCGTGGTCGAAGGGGCGCACCGGGTGATCGTCACCGCGCGGCCCGTGTCGATCCAGCGGGCGGTGTCGAACCTCGTGGACAACGCGCTGAAATACGGGCGGCGGGCGGTTCTGCGGCTCGAAGCCGACGCGGAAACCGCGACCATCATCGTGGAGGACGAAAGCGGCATGACCTCGACCGACGAAATCGAGGCTCTCATGGCCCCCTTCCGGCGCGGCGCGGATGTCCAATCGGTGGACGGCGTGGGCCTTGGCCTGTCGATCGTGTCGACCATCGCGATGCTCCACGGCGGCGCGTTGCGCTTCGACACCGCGCCGCACGGGCTGCGCGCCATGTTCACGATCCAGCGCTCGTGAGGCTCAGACTAGGCTGGTGAGGTAGGCGGCGGTCATCAGGTCCAGGTGCGCGCCGCCACCGTTCTTGTAGATCGTGATATCCGTATCGCTCACCCGCCCCTCGACCCTGCCCGGCACGAGATCGTAGAGATCGCCCAGCACGTCGTCGCGGTTGATCGCCCCGCTGGCCAAGGGGATTTTCAGCTCCCCGATATGGTCGAGCGTCGTGTCGCGGCTGTCGACGAAAAGCCGCCCGCGCCCGAGCGCGGTATCGTCGGCCTCGCGCATGTCGGCCTTGAACGCACCGATCAGGTCGAGATGAGTTCCGGGGCGCAGCCAGTCGCCCTGTATGACCGGCTCGCGCGCCATGGTCGCGGTCGAGACGATATCGGCCGCTCCAACCGCACTGGCGAGGTCGTCGGCCACGCGCAGCGGGACGGGAAGTTCTGACAACCCTTCGACCAGCGCGGCCGCCTGCTCCGGCCGGCGGGCCCAGATCGCGATCTCCTCGAGCGCCGGAAAGGCGGCCGCATAGGCGCGGACCAGCCCGTGGGCCAGCACCCCGGCCCCGACGATCAGGAGCTTCGCGCTGTCGGGACGGGCAAGGAGCCGTGCGCCGAGGATGGAATCCCCCGCCGTCTTGCACTCGGTCACCAGCTTGCTGTCGATCACGCCGGTCAGCGCACCCGTGTCAGGGTCGTAGACCATCATGGCCCCCTGGATCGACGGCAGGCCGCGCGCGGCGTTCCCGGCCATCACCGTGACCGACTTGGTGCCGTAACCGAGACCCTCGATGAAGGCCGAGCGCGTGAGCAGCGTCGCCTCCGCCGGGCCCAGGAACAGGTCGCCCAATTGCGCCTTGGGGCGGTGGTGCCCCTCTTCCAGCGCGCGCATCACGTCGCCCCAGTCGACCCGGTCCGCGACGTCTTCGTAGCTGATGAAATTGCGTGTCATGCCGCCTTTGTGGCCTGTCCGGGCGCCGCTGTCCAACCGAACCACGCGCCGGCCGGGCGCTGGCGACCCCTCCAGGACTCGAACCCGGAACCTGCTGATTAGAAGTCAGCTGCTCTATCCAGTTGAGCTAAGGGGCCGCTAGCGTCGAAATAGACGCAGCGCCGGTCCTCGCGCAACCGGTTTCGGCCCCGGGATCAGACGCCCGGGCGCATCATGCGGGTCATCACGTCGGATTTCAGCACGAAGCGCTGGAAGAGCGCCCCCGCGAAATGGAGCGCGACCACGATGAGAAGCACGGTCTTGAGAAGTTCATGCCCGTCGGCCGCGTTCTCGACCCCGCCGAACCACGCCACGGCGCCCGACACGGGCACGAGGATCACCAACAAGTAGAGCACGAGGTGCGTGACCCGGGCGGTGATCTTCAGGATCGCGGGCTCGTCTTCGGGGAGCGCGGGCGCGCCCCGGCGCAGCTTGATGGCCACGCGCCAGAGGACGAGCGCGAGGACCAGGAGACCCGTGACGATGTGTTGGAGCACGAGACCGTCCACCGTCACCTCGGTCCCCCGTTCGACGGCGCGCCACGCGCGTTCCATGCCTTCGGCGAACAGGAACTGCGCCGCTATGAGGACGAAGATGAGCCAGTGAAGGATGATCTGGATGCGCGTATAACCGGTGGGCATGGCGAAACTCCTGACTTGAATGTCAGGAGTATACGCCGATCACGCCGATTTCCGTCTCGATAATTTTGCCTCAGGCGGGCACTTCGCGGCGATGATCCCAGGTCGGGTCCTCGCGCTTGATCTTGCGCGTGTTCCAGATGCCCGCGGGGACGCCGATAACGGCCCCAACCACGGCAGCCACGGCAAAGGTGATCCAGGTCATGTAACCGACGGCGAGGCCGGCGATCACCACTGCACCCGCGACGCAGAGCGCCCAGATGGGAATGAGAAGCAGTCTCCAACCATGTGTCATGTGATGCCTCCTTTCCCCCTCAACGCGGCGACGGCCCGGCCGGTTCCGGACGGTCCAGTGCGGCATGGAGAAGGGCTGCGTTGCGGCGATGCGACTTGAAGGCCAGGTCGAAGAGGTCGCCCGCAAGCGGGATCGAACCCACCACGTAGTCGAGGCCCGCATTGCCTGCCATCTTCGCCAGCACGCGTTTTCGCACGCCGTGGCGGTGAGCCACGGCCATGATCCAGAACGAAGGCAGCAGCATCGCGGTGTCGCCGATGCCCGGGATCAGGCCGATCACGCTGTCGAGCCCGAACCGGACGCCCGTGCCCGGAATGCGGTATCGCGTGTCCAGGAGCCGCGACACCCGGTCCACGCGGGCCAGGTCGGCGGCAATGTCGTCAGTCCGGAGGGCGGTGGTCTCGGCGGTCATGCGGGGCTCTTTCCCGGCCCAACGACGCGCGGCCGCACGCGGTTCCGCTCGCGCCGGTCACCGAAAGAAAACGGCCCCCCGCATCGCTGCGAGGGGCCGCTTTTCGTTTCGTCTCGGCGGGCGCACCCACCGCACGATCACAGACCGGTGGTCACGTCGATCGTGTTGCCCTCTTCGAGGGTGACATAGGCTTTCTTGACGTCGTTCCGACGGCCCATCTGGCCGCGGAAACGCTTCTGCTTGCCCTTGGTGATGGTCGTGTTCACGGCCTTCACCTTGACACCGAAGAGCGTTTCCACCGCTTCCTTGATGAGCGGCTTGTTCGCGTCGATCGACACTTCGAAGACCACCGCGTTGGCCTCGGAGGCCATCGTGGACTTCTCGGTGATGACCGGCTTGCGGATCACGTCGTAGAGTGCGGACTTGTCGGTCATTTCAGACGAGCCTCCAGAGCTTCGACACCCGCCTTCGTGAGCACGAGCGTGTCACGCTTGAGGATGTCATAGACATTGGCACCCACCGACGGCAGCACATCGAGACCGTCGATGTTGCGGGCGGCCTTGGCGAACCCTTCGTTCACCTCGGCCCCGTCGATGACCAGCGCGCGCTTCCAGCCCAGATCCTTGACCTGCTTGGCCAGGGCCTTGGTCTTGCCTTCGGCTTCGGCGGCGTCGATCACGACGATCGCACCTTCCTTCGCCTTGGCGGAGAGCGCGTGCTTCAGGCCCAGCTTGCGGAATTTCTTCGGCAGGTCATGGGCGTGCGAGCGCGGGGTCGGACCCTTGTAGACACCACCCTTGCGGAAGATCGGCGCGTTGCGGTCACCGTGGCGTGCGCCGCCGGTGCCCTTCTGGCGATAGATCTTCTTGGTCGAGTAGCTCGTTTCCGAACGGGTCTTGACCTTGTGCGTGCCGGCTTGGGCCGCGGCCCGCTGCCAGCGGACGACACGGTGCAGGATATCGGCGCGCGGTTCGAGGCCGAAGAGGGCCTCGTCCAGCTCGACCGACCCGGCTTTGCCGCCGTCCAGTTTGATCACGTCGAGTTTCATTCGTCGCTTTCCTTCTTCTCGGCGTCGTTGCCGCCCTCTTCGCCCTTCTCGGCGTCGATCTCGGCTTCGGCTTCCTTCAGGGCCGCCTCTTCGGCAGCTGCCTGCTCTTCGGCCAGACGCTTGGCTTCCTCTTCCGCCTCGGCAGCGGCGGCGGCAGCGGCTTCTTCCGCGGCACGCGCAGCTTCTTCAGCAGCGGATTTCAGGGCGGCCGGCAGAATGGCGTTCTCGGGGAACGGCTTCTTGACGGCATCCTTGACGGTGACCCAGCCACCCTTGGACCCCGGGACGGCGCCCTTGATCATGATCAGACCGCGTTCGCTGTCCGTCTTCACGACCTGGAGGTTCTGGGTGGTGACACGGGCGGCGCCCATGTGACCGGCCATCTTCTTGCCCTTGAAGACCTTGCCCGGATCCTGACACTGACCGGTCGAACCGTGCGAACGGTGCGAGATCGACACACCGTGCGAGGCGCGCAGGCCGCCGAAGTTGTGCCGTTTCATGGCACCGGCGAAGCCTTTACCGATCGACGTGCCGGACACGTCGACGAACTGGCCTTCGAAGTAATGGTCGGCGGTGATTTCCTCACCGACGTTGATCAGGTTCTCTGCATCGACGCGGAATTCGGCCACCTTGCGCTTGGGCGCAACCTTGGCAGCCGAGAAATGGCCGCGCATGGCTTTCGAGGTCCGCTTGGCCTTGGCCGTGCCGGCGCCCAGCTGAACGGCCGTGTAGCCGTCTTTTTCAGCCGTGCGCTGCGCGACGACCTGGAGACCGTCGAGTTGAAGAACGGTGACCGGCACCTGCCTGCCATCTTCCATGAAGAGACGGGTCATGCCGACTTTTTTCGCGATTACACCAGAGCGCATCATTGTTCATGCCCTCCTTAAACCGAAATCTGCACGTCCACGCCGGCCGCGAGGTCGAGCTTCATCAGCGCGTCCACGGTCTGCGGGGTCGGGTCAACGATGTCGAGCAGCCGCTTGTGCGTGCGGATCTCGAACTGATCGCGGGATTTCTTGTCGACGTGGGGCCCACGGAGAACCGTGAACTTCTCGATCTTGTTCGGCAGCGGGATCGGGCCACGCACCTGCGCGCCGGTCCGCTTGGCCGTATTGACGATCTCCTGCGTGCTGGCGTCCAGCACGCGGTAGTCAAAGGCCTTCAGCCGAATACGAATGTTCTGGCTTTGCATCTTATAAGCCTTTCAAGGCGTTGGAGTTGATAGGAGGACCCCCGGCTCACCCGGAGGCCCTCGTCGAACCCTTTGGGTATTACTCGATGATTTTCGACACGACGCCGGAGCCGACGGTGCGGCCGCCTTCGCGGATGGCGAAGCGGAGGCCGTCTTCCATGGCGATCGGCGC
>NZ_WTUX01000001.1:14005-23466 GCF_009882975.1 Maritimibacter harenae | reverse complement strand
GCCTCGCAGGTGCCGGACCTACTACCCTGGAACTGGCAACCCCTGGAACTCCGACAAGCCGCCTAACCGCGGCCCACGCCGGATGCTTACCACAGCACCTCTTCGGCTCCCCGACCAACGGACCCTAGTAGAGCGCGAATGTTAGGTCTGAGCATCTTGGCCAGATCGCCCGCCGACCTGTTCACACTGCATAAGTGACCGGTGCAGCGCCGATGCGGCTAAAAGCCGCCGTTGTCCCGCAACATGTCAGTGGGAGTTTGGTAGGGGCAACGGGAGCGCTCGGCACTTTGCCTTTTTCCGAACTTGGCCAGCATATGGCTAGCGCCCAAAATGCTGCTGCTTCCCGAGCTTTTCCCGGCTGCCAAACCGCGCCCTGTCACAATCTAATATTGCCAGTCTACAGAACGCTGCAGGTAGGAAGGGCGTGCGAAGATGACACTTGGGCAATCGGTCCGATCGGTGTAGGCCCCCAGAACCCCGCGACACGCTCCATCGCGCCGGTTACGCCAGGCGCGGCCCATTGTTCTCCGCGACCTTCGACATAGTCCACGATGCGCAAATCCTCGCCTCGGATCGCTTTGGCAGCCACATCGTCGGGCAACAACACGGTCGATCCTTGCACGTCTCGTACCGGGAATTCCAGGCATGGGAATGACCGAGCCAGCACTTCGCTACAGGCAAAACTGTCGCACGTGTTCAGGTCATAGGCATGGTCAAATGGGCGCCCAACGAGACGAAGCGCGCGGGCCGCCACGGTTTGCTTCTGTGCTACATTGATTTCTGGGCGTATTAAGAGCGCTGCGTCGCGTTGCCCAAGAACATCCGACAGCGCGCTGAACGAGACGTTCGGCGAGACGCCTTCCACGACGTTGGCTCCAGCGCGTATCGCCTCGTGATAAGGCTTGATGGAGGGATGGGACCAGAGCCCAATCGCGCGCAGTTGGGCCTCTGTCCCGATGTAGACCGCGCTATGCGTGAACCAGCCCGGCAACATCCGTGAAGACAGATGGCTCTTCGACGAAAAGACCAGGAGGTCTAGTGGGCGGGCTTTGTCGACAACCCTTTCGATGGCCGCGGGGTGCGCGGCCAAGAGCCCACTACCCGATTCCGCATTGAACAGAGGCGCCAGAGGTTCGGACAAGGCGAGCGCAAGGCCCGCAAACCAATCCGGCTGCCGATCCGGATCTTCGCAGCAGGTGAAGGTCGATGCTTTCGTACCCTCGGGCAACCCGGTGTAGTCAGGATGCTGGTTCGGAAGTGTGCATGCCGTAAGGGCCATGAATTGCGATAGAAAAAGAAAACGCGCCAAGAGCTTCCCCGTCAAATTCGGCATATCCCAAACTGCCTGCCGTTTGGACAAAGGATCACCTGACCGGGCTGGAAAATCAATCGTTTCCCACTTTGAGAAACGCGCATCCAGAACTGGTTCCTTCGATGACGTCCCCTTGGACACTATCCGTGGGTGCCTTGCGCCACAGCGCTTTCGTTCAATAAGAGAAAACGCTTGCGCTGATAAGCGTCGTACCGCCTATTGCAAGGCAATTTGGAATTGATCCTCTGGTATTTTTGGAGGCACCGACTTTGGCTCAGGATCCCCGCAAAGGTGCATCACTTCTCGCGATGCCTTCGGGCGCGTGGGTTCTCATCCCCTTCATGATCGCGTTTTTCGCGACCGCCACCTTCTACNCGGCGGCCATCGGGCTGGTGGCCATCGACGAGCTGTTCATGCTCCACGAGAAATCCATCGCGATCACGGGCGACGACGACCATCCCAAGATCTTCCTGATCGCCGCGGCCGGTATCGGCATCTTCATCCTGTCGAAGATCGAGCCGCTGCACCGCTTGGCGCTCACGCTCTTCTGGTGCGGCTTCGCGGCCCATTGCCTCTACCTGGTCGTGGACCTGGGTGACGGCGACTACTTCACGCTGCCCCTGTCGCGCGTGACGCTTTCGTGGATGGAGGAATACCTCGAGATCACCTCGACCGCGTTCTATTTCAGCGCGCTCTTCGCCCAGGCGTTCGGCGTCGCGCGGGCGGGGGCCAGCCAAGCCTGACCGCCGCCGATGCTCATCCATCGTTATTGGTAGAGGCTCTTGTTGCCGCTCTCACGAAGACCGCCCCGAAGCTCGGGGCGGTCATGGTGCGCAGGCCGGTGCCTTGAAGGGAGTGAGTGAGGCACCGGGTGTCGGCACACCATCCGGGTTTCAGTTCAGGCTCACGACCTTTGTGCTCTCAGCAGCATCGCGCTGCGGACCGACAATAGCCGGCGGATAGCTGGCGACGCCAGGAACATCTGCCATGTGTGAGCCACCCAACGGCTGGACGAGAAGGTATCCCAGCACCACCCGGTCTTTCGCGATGGCCCGGGCTTCAAGGATCATCTGGGCGCGCTTGCGGGCGGCGATCTGTTTTTCCGTCAGGGGAATGTAGGGGGCCGGTGTCGCGTGCCAGCCCAGGGGCGATACCTCAATGGGGGCGTACGGCGCGGCGGTGCGGTCCTGGGCCGGGGACCCGGCAGTTGCCGCGAGGAGCGCAAGGGCTGCGAGTTGAACGATGCGGGTCATGGTCTTTCTCCGTGTCTGGAGCACTTCGGGTCGTCCGAACATGCGATGGGGTGCCCGCGGGATGGCTTGTGACCGAGCGGGCTGTCCCTTGAGCGTTCCAGACCGTCGCGAGGCCGGCACCCCACATTCATGGGGTTCCGTAGGGCTTTTTCTACGCGACACTCAGATTTGGCCGGTGATCGTCAGGGCAAGGAATGGCTGGACAGGTTACCGGACCATCGGCGATATTAGGGACTAACTTGACCGACGCCGGTCCGTGTGACCCATCGGCATGTTGGCCCATCCCAAACGGTCCCCGCCCGCGGGCTTTGCCTCGTCGTGCGGCGACCGAGACGACAGGTTGTTCTTGGTGCCGCGACGGTCCGCGCCCAAATGGCGGACCGGTCCCGGCCATCGGGAGGATAGGCCATGGACAAGACGAACCACATCGGACCAAACCCCATCCACGCAGCACACGGGATCGCGCACTTCGGGGAGGATCCTCCACCGCCCTACCAGATCATGACGCGGGATTTCCTGTTCCTGCGGGCCCGCTTCCGCCGCGACGCGGTCCGCGCGGCCGTGCCGGCCGAGCTCGAGATCGCGGACGAGGCGACCGGCTTTATTGGCATGTTAACGTCGACAGGTGGATGGGGGCTCGAGCCTTACTCGCTCCTCTACGTCGCACTGGACGTGAAGCACGCGGCGTCCGCCGATGGTACCCCGGGGCTATTTCGCGCCGTGAACTACTATTCAGGCCAGCCAGGGCGGCTATTTCGGCGCCACTACAACGCCCGCATGGAAATCGGTTACAGCCGCCAGTGGAACGATGGTTTGACCTGGTACGGCGAAGGCGGGCGCGATGAGCCCGAGGTTCGGATCGAGCTACGGCGCACGGGAGACGACCTACCTGCGCCCGCCTCGGGAATACACCATTACCTGGCAGATGCGCCCAAGGGCGGGCTGGCGCATTTCTACGTCACCTACACGGCACAGTTCGGTGGCGCTGAAGTTGTCGACTACGCGCTGACGGACGCAGCGGCTGCAATGCTAAAGTCCCTCGAGCCGGTGGAGTTCCTGTTCTCCTACTATTGCCCCCAAACACCCTTGGCGATCGGAGAGCCCCACCCTTACGACCCGAAGACTGGCGCGCCCGATACCGAAGCACACCGGCTCGGCCTGATGGATGTCATCAGCCGGATCGGTCTGGCCGCGGCCTTGGCAAGCCGGGATGGCCGCCTTCTGTTTGTCAACAACAAGGCCCGCAGTCTGCTGGCCATGGCCCAGGTTGGCGGACGCCTCATCGCGTGGCGCAAGGAGGATCAGCGACAACTCGATGGCGTCATTGCCAGCACGGGGAACCAGGACACCTTGATCTCCCCGCCCGTGGCCCTGGTTCGGCCCGACAACGCGCTCCCCGTGCTTGCCCGCGCCCTTCCGGTCTCCGCAGCCATGGCGGGCGAGCCGGCCTTTCTCGTGCTCTTCAATGAACCGGAGGCCCGCCCGGCGAAGGATATCGACAAGGTTCTGCAGGTCCTGGGCCTGACCCCGGCCGAAGCCCGCCTCGCAGCCGGCATCGGGGCTGGGCGTTCCGTAAACGACTGCGCCGATCACCTGGCGATCACCGCCAATACCGCGCGCTCCACCCTCAAGGTGGTCTACGATAAACTCGGGATCTCGAAGCAAAGCGAGCTCGCCGGCATCGTGGCCCGGCTGGAGTGACGCCCATGGCCCAGCCCAAGACCTTCTTCCACACGACAGTCGACGACAAACTGCCCCTGCCGCCGCCACCCTACCAAGTGGACGTCGACCACTATCTGTCGGCCGGCGTCACGTTCGATCCGGCCCAAGTACGTAGCATCTTGCCGCAAGGCCTGGAACCTAACGAAACGCATTGTGGCATCGTCTCGATGTACACGGCGCCTTCGGGTTGGGCGATCGCCCCCTTCTCCTGCTTCTACGTCGGCATCGAAGTCCGAGGCTATGATGCACCGGACGGGTCTCCCGCGCATTACCTCGTGGGCCACTATGACGACGGCCGGGCGCTTGAGGCATTAACGCCATGGGGGCCGTTCATCGGCCCGGCGACCACGAACATCGACCTGCAGCACGGGCAATTTACGGGCACTGCACAAGACGAGGACGGCATTCTTGGCCGGTTGGCGGCGGAACGCTCGGTTGGTTCAGACACACCGCCCACCTCGGGGACACACTTTTATCTGGTGCAGGACTGGGAGGATCGGCTGGCCAAGAACGTCGTCGCCTACACCTCGCGCATGGAAGAGGTGTCCGTGAACCAGTGCAAGATCGGCCTCCGTCGGTCAGGCAAACGGATCGATCTCGACGTCCTCGACGTGCTGTGGGGCATCTACCTGCCAGGCGCGAGCTTCGTCATCGGCGAGCCGCGCCCCGTCACGGACGAGAGCATCTCTGACGAGGGCGAGATGGCGAAGATCGCGCTCGGGGAGCTCTTGACGCGGATCGGGCATGCCGCGGCTCTCGTGGCCACTGATGGCCGTGTTCTTTACATGACCCAGTCCGCGCAGAAGGTCCTACAGGATGCCCAGTTCGATGGCCGCCTCCGGGCTTGGCGGCGCAACGACCAACGAGCACTCGACGCGCTGATCAATCCGTCCGACCGGAACATGACGATTTCCGACCAGGTGGCCCTGGAACGTCCCACCCATGCGACGCCCCTTCTTGCACGCGCCATGCCGGTGGCGCCCGTCCTCACAGGCGAAAGAGCCGTCCTCGTGATCTTTTCGGACCCGGCAGACAGGCAACCCCGAGACGTGCAGCCATTGCTCCGGATGCTCGGCCTGACCCCGGCCGAAGCCCGCGTGGCGGCCGCGATCGCCGCCGGCAACACCGTCCGCCATTGCGCGCAGATGTTGGACATCACGGAGAACACGGCTCGCTCCACCATGAAGGTCATCTACGACAAGCTCGATGTTTCCAAGCAGAGCGAGCTGGCAAGCATCGTGGCGCGGTTGAACTGACCGTGTCGGAATGCCTTCGGCGGCGCAACGAAGCCGTACCAGCCTTGGTCCACGGCAGACTTTCTAGCCGCCGCGGGTCACCAACCGAGGGCCGTACACCCATGATCGCTCTACGGCAGNGTCGCCGACGCTTTCAATGCCCCCATTCGCCTGGCCTTTATCACCTTGCCGTACTCGGTTTCCGCCACTTCATGGCCCGCGTCCTCGTTCAACGCAGCGATNCCGCCAAACCGACAAACGCATAAACCGTGGTGCGCAAAGCTCCGTAATGATGTTCAAGCCGTGCACGCACCATCGGCGCACGAAGTTCCTCTTTCATCGGCAAATACTCCTTCAGTAATCCCATCATCATAACATGAAACCGCCCGGGGCGCTGATCTTGGGTTGGACCAACTCTGATGCCCGATACCTTTCTTGGAATTCGCAGGGAATTGCTGGGCGACTAGCTTCAACGGAGCCATCGAGGGCGGGCTCGCTCGTGGGTGCCCCTACCCCACCTCAAGCCAAGTCTCTCAGATAAAAGCTCAAAAAAAATGCCAGATGCTCTGTACGGACGACACGGCACGCATCAATGCAGATGTCGGAACCTCCCCGGTGATCCGTTCGCCGTCCCGGATGTAGGTTTCAACCACCTGCGCTAGCCGAACCGAGATGTCTCGATCCAGAAACGCGATACCGTTTTCGGTATCGTGCAGGAAACTCCGCCTGTTCAAATTGGTCGAGGATACCACGGAGAGGTGCTGGTCTATCACCAGCAGTTTGCTATGCATAAGGTGTCCCTCCGGCTCGTAATTCCACCTTTCGAAATGTCCGGCCTGCTGGTTCAGGAACGCGTGGTTGAGCGCTGTCGTGAAAAAGCCGGGCGGATCCGTGGAGTTGATGCGCGACACGAGCACGACGCGAACACCTCTGGCTTCCGCGCGCTCAAACGCGGCTACGATCGGCGGCGGTGGGTAGAGGAACGGCGACACTGCGAAGATTTCGTACTCAGCCGCATCGATCAAGTCGACGTAGTAGGACTGCAGTGCATGTCCATCGGCCCACGGATAGGAAATGAAATGCCGGACTTGGCGATCGTTGGGCAACGCCGCGGCGGGCGCAGACCCGGTCATGTGCACGGGCACGGCGC
Organism: Maritimibacter harenae; assembly: GCF_009882975.1. Classification (GTDB taxonomy): domain Bacteria; phylum Pseudomonadota; class Alphaproteobacteria; order Rhodobacterales; family Rhodobacteraceae; genus Maritimibacter; species Maritimibacter harenae. The sequence goes on along the minus strand of NZ_WTUX01000001.1, from coordinate 16,794 downwards.
CATCACTGTCCCGGTGCCACAGCGTGCTGAAATGGCTGGCAATCTCCCGCACAACCCGGTCATCGCGCATGACGATTTCGAAATCGTAATAGACGCTATGCCAGGCGAGGCCTTCGATCCCGCCTTCGGCGTAGCTCCGCAGCTCCGGGTGGCCGTCCAATCCGAATGCATCGTCATAAAAGAAACCGTCATGCAGGTTTCGACCGCCGGTGATGAACCGCGATGCACCCGGTTCGGAAGAGAGCGTAAGGAAGAACTTGGTATGATTTGACCGCTGGGTCGCATCAATGATCCGGGTCGGCGTATCGATCCCCTGCGGATTCCACTCGAAGTACTGCAGTTGCACGTTCGGGTGTCTGGCGGAAAGGCTCTCCCAATAGGTGCGGTCAAGATCCAGCATCAGCGTCGCGCTGATCAAGACCCGTACCTTCGTGCCGCGGGCCGCGTGATATTCGATCATGCGCCGAACGAGATGCCCGGAGAGGTCGGCCCGGATGTGCAGGTACGACATGACGATGAGATCGAGCTTCGGGGCGCCGGAGAAATCGAACGGCATGTCAGGGTCACCTTGGGCGAGCACCTCACGCGCAACCGGCTGCCCGGTCAGAGCCTCGATCCGTGCATTCAGCGCATCCAGCGGGTCGATCGCGAAATCGACCTGCCCCGTGTTCATCGGGCAGGTCTGGTCGAGCCCGGTGTGGGCGTGGAACGCCCTTGCAAGAGCGTTGCCTGTGCCGGGACCCGGCTCGGGGCAGATTTCCCGAAAATTATCGATTTCTGCCAACACACTGTCGGGCGTGCCGGAACGCGCAAGTACAAGGCTCCGTTCGGCACCCCAGCGAACCTCGCAGCGGGAGACCTCGGGCGACAGGATCATTCGCGCACGCGCCTCACCTCGCGGTGGCAGGTGGAATGGCTGCCGGCCGCCGGGCCGGATGAACCTGTCGTCGCCGTCGATCTGAAGGCGGGCGGGCCCATCGCATGTGACCCGGGCGGGCATTGGATGGCGCTCCAGCGATTGCAGAACCAGCTTCGTTGCGCGGCGCGGGACGCTGGGCAGATCGAACGCAGCATCCGGCCTTTGGGGCCCGTTCGCCGAAAAGAACACGTAGGCTTCCACGAGGGGACCGTCCGGCGGGACCAACTGCGTCCTCGAAGCCTCTTGCACACCGCAGCTCATGAGCAGTGTCGCAAACAGGGCTGCCAAGGGCAGCATTCCTAGCCGAAAGGCGATCTTTCCCATGATGCCCCCAGGTGGATCAGTTCACCGGCGGGTCGTCGTTTCAGGAACCGCCGTACGCACACTGGCGCCGCTGGCAAGAGCCACTTTGCCTTGGCACCACCCGTCCATGTCTATCACTTAAACGAATGAGTCTTGAAGATACGCACTACCTTGATTGGGCAAGACCGGCTGTTTTGTCGCGGCGTAGAACTTCCCCCCTTTTGGGAGGCGACGCAGGATATCCGTTGGCAAGCCCCCTGATGTCAGCGTATCGAGGATCTATAACCTGTGAGGTCCACACTTGTCTTGGCGCCTGCTGATCCTGGCCGCGACATTGATTTCGGCTTGCGCCGTTCACCCGCGTGCCGTCATTGTCGCGCCGGCCAGCATGTCCCAAGACGATGTACTGCCGGTCTATGTCGGCACCACGAGGGCGACCGACAGCCTTGGAAGGCCAAGCCGAGACGCCGTGTCGGCACCGCTTTCATTTGCAGTACACACGGTGGCCTACCCCGAGGACCGCGCGGCCGGAGATGTGCCCATGGCGCGGGGCGTGCCGAACCCCGCGTCGCAATTCGCTATTGCCGGCATCGATCCCTTCGCGGGACAGACTGCCTTTTCAAGCGATCTAGCCTCGAAGCTGCGTGAACGCCCCGCAGGGCGTCGCACGGTCTTGGTCTATGTCCACGGTTTCAATGTCACCTATGCCGAAGGTCTGTTTCGGACGGCACAAATCATGCGGGATTGGCAAATCCAGCATGTCTCGGCCTATTTTTCCTGGCCGAGTACCTTGTCACCCTTCGACTATGCGCATGACGAACAGGCCTCTTCCGCGGCCCGTAAGGACTTCGTGCGGTTCCTCGAGGCGATCGTCGTCGCCCAGGCCGAAAGCATCATCTTGGTTGGACACTCGCTCGGGGCCGGCCTCGTCGTCGAAGCGCTGTCGGACCTGCAAGCCGCGTCCGACAAGTCGGTTATTTCGACCATCGGCGGGGTCTTTCTCGCATCTCCGGACATAGGTGTGGAGCGTTTCGACAACCTGCTTCGATCCATCCCCGCCCGCCCAGATCCTTTCGTCATCTTCACGTCTACGGAAGACTGGATACTTCGGTTGTCTTCGATCATGCACGGGGAACCTGAGCGGTTGGGCAGCCTGGATAACCCGCACAGCCTGGAAGGTCATGATACGCTAGTGATCGACCTTTCGGAGTACAGTGAGGGATACGTCAACCACAGGGTTGCATTCTCTTCGCCGCAACTACTGGCCGAGCTCGATGCCTGGACGTCCCGACCCGATGAGATTGGACACGCAATGCGGATGTTGACCGGGCGCGAGACGGCAACTAACCCACAGCGATAGCGCGGCAAAGTCAGCGAACGACCACCATTACCCACGCATGAAAATGGCACCACGCCCATGCGCAAATCGCAAGGGCGGAGTTCCCGGACTACAATCGTGTTGGATTTCGTCTAGCGGCTCATTGGGTGAAGATTCTAACCTAGCTCTGACCGACCAAAACCCGCTGTGCGAGCAATGGGCGACGTGCCTTTAAAAAGAAGAATGAGC
>NZ_WTUX01000001.1:0-13987 GCF_009882975.1 Maritimibacter harenae | reverse complement strand
GCATCCGACGATGATCCATCAATGGAAGCGCGCCTTGCTCGAAGGCGCGTCCGGCGTGTTTGAGCGCGGCGGCCGCAAGAGACCCGAGATCGACGAAGAGCAGGTGAAGGAGCTCCACGCCAAGATCCNNNNACTACGAGCCGAAGGGAGAGACCGAACAGAACCTCGGCCTGATGCGGCAGATCGACGAGCAGTTCCTGGAGACGCCGTTCTTCGGTGTCCGGCAAATGACCTGGCACCTGCGCAACGACGGCCACTTGGTGAACGAGAAGCGGATACGCCGGCTAATGCGCCTGATGGGGCTCATGCCGATTTACCAGAAGCCCAACACGAGCAGGCCGGCGAAGGGGCACAAGACCTATCCCTACCTGCTACGACGTCTGCGGGTGGATTGCCCGAACCAGGTCTGGTGCTCGGACATCACCTACCTGCCCATGCGGCGTGGGTTCCTCTACCTCGTGGCGATCATGGACTGGCACACCCGCAAGGTTCTATCTTGGCGGATATCGAACACCCTGGAGGCCGACTTCTGTGTCGAAGCGCTGAACGAGGCCATCCACGAGTTTGGCCCGCCCGAGATCATGAATACGGACCAGGGATCCCAGTTCACGTCCTTCGCCTGGACGNATGGGAAAGGCCGATTCCTCGACAACATCTTCATCGAGCGGCTGTGGCGAACCCTGAAATACGAATGCGTCTACCTGCATGCCTGGGAGACCGGATCAGAGACGAAAGCGGCCATCCGGAAATCNGCAGAGAAATGATATCAACCAACCCGATCAGCAGGTGCAAAGAGTAGCTTAATTTACGCCAGATCCTGTCCAAGAGATGGGGAGTAGCTCAGACAAGGCCTTTGCGTTCGTTTTCCTGACCTTCAGAGTTCAAGTCATTGATGCATGTTGACCTGATTAGAGCGCCGCGCAGCGCCCGCATATCAAGACATCGTCTTTGGCTCAATCAGCACTGGCGCCTCGCGGTTCCTGGTTTTCAGAGTGCACCAGAAGAAACCGCTCGATCACAGCCATGAGTAATGCCGAGACAACGAAGGTGATATGTATAATCACGAGCCAAAGGAGCTTGTCATTAGGAATCTCCTGTACACTCATGAACGCTTTTAGGAGGTGAATCGACGAAATCGCAACGATGGATGATGCAATCTTCAATTTGAGCGTCCCGGAATCAAGCTTTCCAAGCCATGAGAGCCTTTCTTCGCCGGTCCCTACCTCAATCTTGGAGATGAAGTTCTCATACCCGCTGATAATCACCATGATTACCAAGCTAGCGACCAACGCAAGGTCGACAAGCGCAAGCGTGGCAAGGATTGCCTCCTTTTCTGACCAGACCAACACTTGAGGCACCAGTGCGACAAGATCGACGATGAAATTCAAGGTTAACATAACAAGTAGGATGACCAAGCCGAAGTAGATCGGCACAAGAAGCCATCGACTGTTATAAAGGATCTTCTCTAAGGTGCGTTCCATGTTTATCTCGTTCAGCGATAGTGGATCGAAGAATCCGACGTTTCCGGGAGACTGCCCTCACCGGCGAGGAGATGCCCACGGGCGAATGACGAGTCATGCGCCTTGGGGCGATCAATCAAACGAAGTTTAGTGTGGCCTAACAGCTCGGCTGCCTCAAGTGAAGAGCCGCTCGGTGGAGGGCGAACTGTCGGTTGTCACGGAACGTCAATCTGATAGCGACCCACGCACGGTTATAGACGGATAATTCATAATTAGGATCCCTTAACGAATTGGCCGGGCTAAAGGTCGTAGATCTTCAAGAAGAAAAGCGTCTGTTTGACGGGATCTGCCGCTTTTAGAATAGGTCCTTGGCACCCAGGCCTGTTCAGCGCATACTTGAAATTCCCAACGATTAAAGCGAAGGCCTCTCCTTTATGCTCAGCTTGGGATCTCGTGTCGCTTGTCGCCACGCACCAATCGCAAGTAAGGAAGCAACTGGCGTGATACGGCGCCAAACTTGCGGACAACTTCGAGCTCGCGCTCGCCAATGTCGATGATGATGGGGTCGAATTCGGTCCAGTCCGCGGGTGTTGCCGCCCCTGTTTGATTCACGAGCTGAAGCGCTTTTATGACGCGCAAGGTCTCCGCTGTGCTTCGTCCTATGTAGATCGGGTACTCGAAGATCGCCCTGATTTTCATTTCTGGGTCCAGCACGAACGACTTGCGGATGGGCCAGCTTTTGTGCTCTTTTTCGTGACGCATGCCCAAGAACTTGGCCATGGCCCCACCGAGGTCATTGGCGGTCGGAAAGCAGACAGGTACTCCATAGAGCCGCTGGATATCGCCATGCCATTCCAACTGCTCATCTACGGAGGAGCTGGTGAAACCCAGAACCTTCGCTCCCAAACCTTCAAAGTCCGGCCAGTGCATCGCGATCGAACCTACCTCGGTCGTACAGACTGGCGTATGCGCTGCAGGGTGACTAAAGAGGTACACCCAACTGCCCTCAGCCCAGTTCCGAAAGTTCAAAGGCCCTAACGTTGTTTCAATCGTGAAATCCGGAAATATGTCGCCGATCTGTGGTAACCACTTCACGGACCGACGAAAAGACTGGGGGACTCTCAGGAGAGCGCCGTCTGTTCCGCGGGGAGCAAAAAACTGGAAAGTCATCACTGTATACCCGTTATGCCACAAACTGTCCTTGCCAATTCCATATGAACTTGCTAATTGGCAATACTGGCGATATTTCTGCTTCGACTTGAAGTATTTTGAAAAATTTCACTCAAAACGTTCGAATTGAGGCAAATCATTGGCGACACATCCTCGTCACACTATAGAGACCCCGAACTATAGCCCTCGCGGCAAGCTATCACCAAAGACAAGGTAAGAACCCATCGGCTCACCGCGTGACTTACTCTACATCTGGTCAAGCTTGCGTACGAGGATGTCGGCCAGGTCCTCGCGTGAGTACGGCTTTGAAAGGACCCATTGATCATTGCCTGCTCCGCTTTCGCCCTCGGGGTCGTAGCCCGTGGTCATAACGATCGGGATACCCGGCCGAATACTCATAAGCTCGCTCGCCAAGGCACGCCCTGAAATGCCGCCGGGCATGACCAAGTCGGTCAATACGATATCTATGTGGGCGTCACTGCGGGCAATCGCCAATGCTTCTCGTCCGTGCCGCGCGACCACGGGTGAGAAGTTAAGTTGCTCGAGCATGAGAGTAGTCTGCGCCCGGACATGCGGATTGTCCTCGACGTAAAGCACTATTTCGCCGTGTCCGACAGCCGCTTCGTCGCGCTCGGTGTCGCGTTCCCCTTGGCGTACGAGGGGCAGAAGGACCTGAAATGTGGCCCCATTGCCGCGTTCGTCTGAAAGCCGAAGATCTCCACCTGCCGCTCGAATTCCCTCTAGAAAAATAGACAGTCCCAGTCCGGTTCCCTCGCCAACCGCCTTGGTTGTGACGAACGGTTCGAAGATCCTTGCTCGGACCTCCTCCGATATCCCGGTCCCATTGTCCGACACAGTGATCGCGAGGTGCTCCGATGCCGGCAGCTGGTATCCGTCGTGGGAGGGATACAAATCTTGGCGACCCGGATAGCTCTGGCCAATGTAAAGTGCACCGCCATTCGACATTGCCTGGCGGGCATTGGTAGCAAGGTTCAAAAGACCAGCGGTCAGGACCGAAGGATCCGTGCGGACATAGCCACTGACCTCTGTGGAGCGGATTGCCAAGGAATTTCCAGCGCCGAGGGCGGATTCCAACAAAGGTCGGATCTCTTGCAGAAAGCTTCCGACCTCGATTGTCTTCACTTTCTTCTGAGACGGCCGGGCATAGGCCATGATTTGGTTTGTGAGATTCCCGGCCTCTTCGGCGGCACGGGTGACATTTCTGATCAAGGGAAGATTGGGATCACCCTCTGAGAGCCGCTCGTCGAGCATATCCAGGCCACCAAGGACCACGGTCAATAAGTTATTGAAGTCATGGGCGACAGCGCGTGTGAGGTTTGCCAGCGCCTCCATTCTCACGCGATCATCCCGCTCCTGCTCGCGCGCCTTTTGTGCGGTGAGATCGCGGATGATGGTGACCGATCGAACTTCACCACCCGGGAGTTCGAAGAGATTCGACGTAATACCCATCGGCACCGGTTGACCGTCCTTGGTCCTGAAGGCCAACTCCCCCGAAAAGAAGCCATCCTCTCCCCGCTCCTGCAATGCGGCTTCCAGCTTCCCGTCACTCGGAAAGAAAAAGGTCTCGCGTTGCATCCCGACCATTTCTTCCGGCTCGTAACCCAGCATTTCGCTCGCCCGCCGATTCACCGCAAGGATGATTTCGCGATCGCTGGGTCCTCCGTCCGTCGCCGTATAGATTGCGCCGTCCCGGATGTTTTCAAACAGAAAGCGGTACATGGCAGACTGCTCGCTCATCCTCTCACGCGTGGCCTGCATGTTCGCATGCAGAACCTCAGCCGCGTGGAGCAAGCTGTGCACCTTCTGGGAAATCAGATCGGCGTACCCGAAATAGCTTGAATCAATCGGCACGAGCGAATTTGGCACCAGGAGCAGCGCGCCAACGAGCTTCGCATCCCTGTCGCCAACTGGGATCAAGCAGCCCCGAGCGGCGGCCTCTTCCCTCCTGATCTGATCCGGCAAATCGACCATGCGGCGCCCACCGCGAGAGAGGCCTGCGGCCACTACCGGTCGAAGGGCATCAATATAGCCGTCGTCGCATCCGATCGCCCACTCCGCTTCCAGCGGAAGTCCGTTGTCGGAAGAGAGCCGAAAAAGGACAGCGAGCTGGCAGTCCAGTTCGTTCTGGGCCAATATATCGCGCAATTCCCCGGAAAAGGAGCCTATGCCCACCGCGGCGGATCCGCGCGGCGCAAGTTCAAGGATCTGATTTCGGCGCCGAGCAACCACTTCGCGCGTCGTCTCATGCGCAATCGCCATGACCCCAATGGTGCTGCCTTCGAGTGTCTTGATGGCGCTGTAGGAGAAGTCGAAGTAGCACTCCTCGGGAAATTCCGACCTGACCAGCGGCAACATCGCATCTTTCAAGCTGAAAGGTTTGCCGGTTCTTTTCACATGGCCGATGCTTTCGCTGACAAATTCCCAGATTTCAGGCCAGGTCTGTCGCAATGGCGCTCCGAAAGATTCCGGATGTTTGTCTCCGAAAATGGCGTTGTACGCATCGTTGTATATCTGGACCGTGTCGGGCCCCCAGCCGGTGCAGACAGGGAAGTCCGTCGCCATGATCGCGTCAATGACACCGCGCATTTCGGCCGGCCAATTGCTTGGGCTCCCAAGATTGGTTTCATGCCAGGGGAATTCGTCAAGCAGTGTACGGTTTGTCTTGCGCATGTTCTTTCTCATGCCTCAACGCGGGCCACCTACCCACAGTGACTAACGCAAATTGTCCGCGTCAAATATGTGCCTAACGAAAGACGATCTCCATTTGTTTCGCTCACCGAAGACATCAGGGAGATTGGTGCCTACCAGGTCAGGACTTGAACAATAACGGCGTCATGGGTACTGTCAGAACAAAACTTAGTCCCTATCCTAACCCGCCCCCAAGAAGCGGTGCTTGATCAATAATCACTTGTTTGCTTGACTATTGCCAAGCATGTGAAGGCGACCGGCACTGAAATTCCCGCTTCAAACCCTACTCGATCAATTTCCTCTGACAAGACCGAATCAGCAGGATGACCCTCGATCAAGCGCGAGTTTTTCAACGGAATACGCCCTTCCCCGCCATTCTGAACAAGCAGAATTCTCCACTGGACTACGGGTGCAAACCGAGCATCAGTGGTCCCACGCCCGGACACCCCGGGCGCTCCTCGGTGCGGGGGCCAGCATACCGCTTGGCCAGCAGACCAAGGAGAACCCAATGGCAAAATCCAAGCAAACGAAGAAGATGAAGGTTCGCGCCATGCTGGAGCGCCCACAGGGCGCGACGCTGGAAGCGATCTGCAAGGTGACCGGGTGGCAGTCCCACTCCGCGCGAGCGGTATTGAGCGGATTTCGCAAGGCAGGCTACGTGATTGAGCGATCCGCGCCCGGCGACAGCAAGACCAGCGGATCCGTCTACAGGATCACGGCTGCGCCCGAGGACGCGGCATGATCTGCATCGATGACCTCGAGGCCATGGACCGGGCCGCGCTTGTCGCAGCCTGGTCGAATGTGTTTGACACCCCAGCCCCGAAAGGCATGGGCCAGACCTTCTTGCGCCGGTTCCTGGCATATGAACTGCAAGCCGGGCGGAGCGGCGGTTTGTCCAAGAAGGTGCAGGCGGCGCTCGGTGCGGACGTCGCGACAGCAAAGGCAAAGCCGTCCTCCCCCGGCCTCAAGCCCGGCGGGCGCCTCATGCGCGAGTGGAATGGCGTGACCCACATCGTCGATGTCGCCGAGGACGGATTTATCTGGAACGGCCAGACTTGGCGCTCCTTGTCCGTGATCGCGCGCGAGATCACCGGCGCCCATTGGTCTGGACCGCGCTTTTTCGGGCTCAAGACAAAGGCGCGGTCATGAGCATCGTTACGACACGCTGTGCCATCTATACCCGTAAGTCCTCCGACGAAGGGTTGGATCAGGACTTCAACTCGCTCGATGCCCAGCATGAGGCCTGCGCGGCCTACATCGCGAGCCAGCGTCATGAGGGCTGGAAGATGCTGCCCCATCGGTACGACGATGGCGGGATCTCCGGTGGCACGTTGGAGCGCCCGGGGCTTCAGCAGCTGCTTGCCAACATCGACGCAGGCCGTGTCGACATGGTCGTGGTCTACAAGATCGACCGCCTGACGCGCTCGCTCTCCGATTTTGCGAAGCTCGTCGACAGGTTTGAGGCGGCCGGCTGTTCGTTCGTCTCCGTCACGCAGGCCTTCAACACCTCCTCCTCGATGGGACGCCTGACCCTAAACGTACTTCTCTCATTCGCCCAGTTCGAGCGCGAGGTGACGGCTGAGCGGATCCGCGACAAGATCGCCGCTTCAAAGAAGAAGGGTCTCTGGATGGGAGGACTGGCCCCGATGGGCTATGATCCGCACTCGGATCCGAACCGGCGCGAGCTGGTCGTAAACCCGGATGAGGCCCGGAGTATACAACGCATATTCGAGCTCTACCTTCGCCATGGCTGCCTGAACGCCACGGCGCGTGCGGCCGAGGCAGACGGCCTTCGGTCAAAGCGACGCGTCTTTGCGAGTGGACGGGTACAGGGCGGCGGTTACCTGAGCCGCGGACAGATCCACCAGATCCTCACGAACCCGGTCTATCGAGGTCTGATCCGGCACAAGGACAAAACCTGGCCAGGGCAGCATGAAGCTATCGTAGAGGCGTCGCTCTGGGAGGAGGTCCAGCATCGCCTTGTCGCAACCAGTGCGCGTCGGCGCGGCACGATCACCAAGACATCGAAGCAATCGGCAACTGGCGCAGCACCGCTTCTTGGCAAGTTCCGGGACGAGACAGGAGACATGCTCACGCCCACGCATACGCAGCGCCACGACAAGCGTCTGAGGTACTATGTATCGAACCGGCTCTTGAACGGGCGGGGAGACCAACACGGCTGGCGTCTCCCCGCGCCCGCACTGGAGATGGCAGTCGCGAATGCGATCGCAGATCACTTCTTCGCAGCCGCCCACCATCACAAGATCCTGCACGCGGGATCGGCAGGTGACGCTCTGCTCGTGGCCACCAAGGTCAACGCACTCGCACAGCGCGTCCAGACCGAGGGGGTACGCTCGGCCCCCGGGTTGATTGAGCAGGGATCGGTTGAACCCGGCCGGATTCAAATCACCCTCAATTCAGCAGCTCTCGCGAGAGAACTGGACCGTGTCGTCGAGGATCTCGACCCCACTCTTTCGAGAGTCGAGACAGCGTTCACCTGCAAGCGGCGTGGTGTGGAACTCAAGCTGGTGGCTGGCGATCGGGAAACCACGCCAGACACGACCTTGCTCCGCGGACTGAGAGCGGCCCACCGCTGGGCTGATCTCCTGAAGGCCGGGACCTCCCTGCGCAGGATCGCGACCGAGGCCAATGTCACCGAAAGCTATGTCCGGCGGATCGTCCCGCTGGCGACACTGTCCCCCAAAATCCAGGACGCGATCGTCCGCGGAACTCAGCCCGTGGACCTGACGCTCGAGCGTCTCGTTCGAGATCGTCTTCCGCTTCGCTTCCACGACCAGGAGGAGATGCTGGGGCTGCGCTGAAACCGCATTCCCTACAAGCAATCGCACCCTCCCTGATCGCCGGCCAAAATTCCCTGATACGATGCCTGAAATTCCCTGTTCGCACACTTAGGGAATTTCAATCCAAGAGCCTGTTTTTTCTCATCGAATCCTGATCCTTCCCGGACCCGGCGCCCCCAAAATCGTCGGATTCCCTGTAAATCGGCTGCTATCAGGGAAATCTCCGAAAGAGCGCACCGCGCCAAATAGGCGACTGAGACACACGCCGATTGCCCGCCAGAAGCACCTCCGCCGGTGCGTCTCAGTGGCGAACGCCCTCTGCCAAGCGCCTGAAAACTCCCAGGGAATTTTGCGAAATTGTGCATGGGAATTTGAGAAAGGGGTGGCTGGCGGAGGAGGTGTGCGCCACCCGAAGGTGCGGTAGGAATTTTTCCCAATTGATATCAATGCTTTCCACATAATTCTGAAAGTCCATGTGTAGCAAAATGTGTAGCAAGTTGTGTTGCAAAATCTTGTTCGCTCTGGCGATCCCAGAGTCACAATAGTGCCCTGCCGAAGCGGAGCCTTCTTGCACAGGGGGGCAGCAAAGAGGCGGTCATGTCCCACGGATGGGTGTAACTTCGGGTAGCGCCCCTGATGGCGCTTGCGCCCATCACGAGGCGCCGTAGGACGGCAACAAGGGCGCGGTGGTCATCCGTGAATTTTCGCTAGGGTCGGGTTGCGAAAGCCAACCTGAACCGAAGGAAGACTCCGATGACCAAACCCATGATGGACCTGAGAGAGCTGATGGAGAAGAGCGCAGATGCTGATCTGCTGCGCGAGATGATCGGTTTCGCCGCCGAACAGCCGATGGAGCTGGAGGTGGGCGCGAAGACCGGCGCAGGCTATCACCAGAAGACCGCAGAGCGCCAAGCACAGAGGAACGGCTACCGTGAGCGCGATTGGCAGACGCGAGCCGAGAACGTGGAGTTGCGGATCCCCAAGCTGCACACCGGCAGCTATTTTCCCTCCTTCCTGGAGCCACGGCGTGCGACGGAAAGAGCCCTGACTGCGGTCATCCAGGAGGCCTACGTCCACGGCATCTCGACCCGAGCCATGGACGATCTCGTGGAGGCAATGGGCGGGACCGGCATCTCGAAGAGCCAGGTCAGCCGCCTTTGCGAGGAGATCGAAAAGCGAGTCGATGCCTTCCTGACCCGTCCGATCGGCGGCGAATGGCCTTACCTCTGGATCGACGCGACTTATCTTAAGGTCCGCCAGGGTGGCCGTATCGTCTCCGTCGCCGTCACCATCGCCGTCGGCGTCAACATGGACGGCCGCCGAGAGGTGCTGGATATGGCCATCGGCCCGTCAGAGGCCGAGACCTTCTGGGCGGAGTTTCTGCGAGATCTAGTGCGGCGCGGGCTGCGAGGCGTGCAGCTGGTCATCAGCGATGCGCACGAAGGCATCAAGGCCTCGGTCGCACGCGTGCTGAACACAACGTGGCAGCATTGCCGGGTGCATTTCCAGAGAATGCTCTTGCGCATGCGGGCAAAAACTGCAGGCGCGTCGTTCCGCCTTTAACACCACCGCCTTCGCACAGCCGGACCATGCGACGGCGAAAACCCAATGGCGCAACGTCGCCGACCAGATGCGGGGCAAGTTGCCGAGGCTCTCCGGGATGATGGACGATGCCGAAGAAGACGCGCTCGCCTACATGACCTTTTCCCGATCAGCATCGGACAAAATTGCATTCGACGAATCCCATTGAGCGTTTGAATGGCGAGATCAAGCGCAGGACCGACGTCGTCGGGATCTTTCCCAATGAGGCCGCCCTACGCCGGCTCGTCGGCGCCATCCTCATGGAGCAGACCGAGGAATGGACCGTGCAGCGTGTGCGATACATGACGCTGGAAACCTTGGCGCCGGTCTGCGATGATCCCGTCATCAGCCTGCCTGCAACTCAGACAGACTGATCAGCTCGGCCCGTTGAAAGCTCCCGGCCAGCCATGAGCTACACCATGAAATGGGACGTGATCGAAGCATGAAACGACGCGAACTTCTGGAGACTTCGCATGCGCCGGAACCCGAGCATGGCACGTTCCCGCCTTCGGAACGGCAGGTGCGAGTTGTCAGCGCGGTTGTTCACCCAGCGGCCCGTTTCCTGCCGCGGATCGGCTCCGACTTCTTTCAAGGCAGCACCATAGGACCGGGGCTTATCGGTCACGATCGCCTCCGGTCCACCATGCTTGCGCACTGCTTTCTTCAGAAACTTCCAGGCCGCCTTCCTGTCGCGGGTCTTGGCAGCAAAGCTCTCTAGGACCTCTCCTTTGTGATCCACTGCCCGCCAGAGGTAGTGCCGCTCCCCGTTGATCTTCACGAACATTTCGTCGAGGTGCCACCGCCAGCGACTGGACCGCATCCCGTCAATCCGGCGCTGCCGGATCTCGGCCGCGAACATCGGCCCGAACCGATGCCACCAGTACCGGACGGTCTCGTGGCTCACGTCGATCCCGAGCTCGTGGCGCAAGTCTTCCACATTGCGGAACGAGAGCAGGAACCGAACGTACTCCATCACCGCCAAACGGATGATCCCGGGGTGGACTTCTTGAAGTAGCGGAAGGGGCTCGGCTTGAGCATGCTCGAACGCAAGCCTCCGCCCCGCCTCAAGCCGAGTTCCTTTGACAGGCCCGGGCGATGGACTTCGTACATGAGCAATTGGCAACCGGTAAGAAGCTGCGCGTCTTGACCGTGTCAAATAACTTTTCGTGCTACGTGCCGGTGCTCGGTTCAGTTAAAGCTGCGACGACGTGGTTCATTTGGCGCGGCTATGGGTCAAGTGCATGAGAAGCGTGCTTGCTCGAAAGAGGATTGGTTGGTCCTCATTCGAATGTGTGCTGGCCACGCTCAACCGACCGGTGCGTGTGAGGCTTGGCATGGTTTTCTTCGAACCAACTGCGCGCCAGGTCATGCGCTTCTGCGGATTTCTCCGGCCCAAGACGCGTTGCTGCGATGGCACGATAGTGATGCGCCTCGTGAACCCCTGCACTGGCCGCGAGGTCGAACCAGAGATATGCCTGCATCAAATGCTGGGGCACTGCGCGACCCTCGAGGAACATCCTTCCAAGCAGAAGCTGAGCACTTTCATCCCACGCGTGAGCCGCCTTTTCTGCATGGTGGAACGCGCGCGCAAGTTCCTCATCCGACGCAACCGGGTTGGCGTAAATTACGGTCGCAAGCGAATAGGCCGCAGCCACATTGCCCTCGGATGCCGCTTTTTCGAACCATTGCATCGCTTCAGCCATCTGAACTTCACCCGTCTCGGCAAAAAGGTAGATTTCTCCAAGGGTGTTGGCGCTTTGGACATAGCCAAATTTTGCCGCCTGCTCGTGATATCGGATTGCATCCTGGATATTTTGCTCGGTGTATGTCCCAGTTCGAAGCAAATCGGCCACGCGCGCCAATGCCGGTGGATGGTTGGCGTCAGCAGCAGCGCGCAGGTCGTTCAACGCCCTTTGCAGGTCCTCTCCTTGAGCGCCGTCCTCAAAAGCCATCTGCGAGCGCATGAAGCGGGCTTCGACATCTCCGGCCTTGGCGGCCGCTTCGAAATACATCCTGGCGCGAGCGGAATCCGTAGTGACACCCATGCCGTTCAGGTAGATATAGCCGAGACTCAACTGCGAGCCGGCATCACCCAGCTCAGCACCCTTTTCAAACAACCCGCGGGCACGCTCCAGATCCGGCGCGCCAAGGACTCCAGACATGTAAAGGCCGGCCAGGTTGCGCATCGCGGCCGGATCGTTCTCGGCCGCAGCCCTTTCCCAGTGCATCTGTGCCTGTTCGAAGTTTCCGCTGCGCGCGGCTGCCACGCCATCGCTGTTTTCGTCGGCATTGGCCGGGATGGCGAGCAAGGAGGCTGCAATAAAAATAGCGGCCAAAGATCGCCGAATTGGGCGCCCGCGGAATGCCGAAGTGAATACGAGGTCAAGGGTGGAGGTTGCCTGGGTTTTCATGAGGATCTCGATTGGCCAAGGGAAAGATTGTGCTGTGCACATTCGGACTTGGTGGTGATTTCCGAAGGAGTGGGGCCAGCGTGTTCCAGCTGGCCCCACCCGGTTTTTTTGGTCTTTTATCAGAACCTGAGGCTGAAGCCGGAAGCGATCCATTCCTGGCGTTGGCCGGTGCTACGGCTCAGTCCGATGTTCGCCCAGAACGTGCTGTTCGGGCTTGCGGTATAGGAAAGGCCGAACTCCCCGAAGACCGCCGTGTTCGCATCGTGGGGCTCTGTTACATTCCAGGTCGCACCGTGCATTGAGACATCACGCGAGGCGTCGGGATCGCCAAAGCCCAGTGTATGCTTGATGCCAAATGACGAAGACCATGCAACTCGGCTTCGGTTGTTCGAGAAGAACTCTCCTTCAAGATCAAGCCCGGCCTTCAGAACCCCGCTGTGGTAGCTGCCATCTGCAACAGTCAAACCGGTCACGGTCGAGCCCGATTCCTTATACCCAGGCGCGTGCGTCCAGTTCATTTCGGCCGCCACCCAGGGCATTGCCACGAACCGCTCTGAGATGTCGAACCTGTAGCCGGCACGTGCCGCAGCTTGCAGGGAGACGGTTCTCGCTTCGAAGCTGTTCCGTTCCGTGCCGGAGGTCAGAACCACCGAACGGCTACCTTGAATGTCCGACCGGCCCGCAATGACACTGGCGTCATACACGAACGGGCCAGACGACCCGTAACCGTAGATGCCGAGCATATTCGTGGTGCGTTCGGATTGGCCGGACATCCCAGCATCCAGTTCGCCAGAGGAATGCCCAAGGGCGAGACCGAATGTCAGCTTTTCGTTCTGTTGGAAATCCACCCCGGACCAGAACATGCGGTTGCTTGTCGCCGAGGCCGAGGCAAAGCGATCGCTTGCATCCCGGAAACGATAACCCGTTGCATCAACCCAGAGATTGTGGCCATCGAGCCGGTTGGTCGCGCCGAACATGAGGCGTTTCGAACCGACAGACATTGCCTTGCGGGTATCAGACAAAGCGAATGCGTGGATTTCACCCGATGCCTGAAGGGTCGCTGAGGAGGTTTGCGCAGCGTTGAAACCCGCAAAGCCATTGAACAAGGTATCGAGATCTGCGTTCCCCGTGCCGACATTGCCACGGATCGCATCCAACCCAGCCCCGGCCGAGATTGCGTTGACGTTACCGCTCGAGCGCAGGAGTGTCTCCAGGCTATCCGCAACGACAACTAGATCAACGAAATTCGAGCCGTAGATCACGTCAAATCGCCCATTCTGCTCAACGCCCGCTGCCGGTGTCACCACTGTGTCGAAGGCTCCGGCAATGCCGGCCGGGTTGTCGATTGTGCTCACGATCCGGAAGCGATCACCAATGATCGCATCGAAAGAGTTGGTCGCAGGCCCACTGATTCCGCGCAGCGTCGGTTGCAGAGTTCCCGCCGCCGTGAATACGGACGACACACCGGCGAGGAAGAGACGGTCATAGCTGCCGGCTCCACCAGCGGGACTATACGTCCTGCCGTCGACCTCCACATCGAACGTAGAGCCTGATGTCAAAGTCACATCTCCATTGACCGTGAGGGTTCCCGGCGAGTTGCCTGGCGCAAGGGATCCATACACAGCCACGTCGCCGATGATCCCGCCCGTGCCCATCAAGGAGGCACCAGATTGGACATTAAGCGTGGGTGCAGCCAGAGTTCCGTTTACGGACAATTCGCCGGCAGTCACCCTGAACGTTCCACCGAGTGCGCTGCTCCCCGAGAGGACCAGCGTGCCCTCACCCGACTTGGTGACACCGCCGGCGCCCGTCATCGTGCCGATGACCCCAAGGTTGGCCGCGCTCGCAACATCGA
>NZ_WTUX01000070.1 GCF_009882975.1 Maritimibacter harenae | reverse complement strand
GTTCGTCCGTGAATCTCGTTCGCTTCATTGTCCGTCCTCAGGTTGGGCCGGACTCTAATCGACGGTGGAGGAAAAATCCCGTGGCAGGTCAGACGCTCGCCACTTTCGAGACGTGCCACAAACGACTGGTGGCGTTTGAGCTTCGCCGCCAACTGCTGCTGGCTGAGACCCGCATTCTGACGTGCATCAACCAACGCACGGACGAGCGCCAACTGGCCATTTGTTCTGATTGTCTTTGCCACGCGTCACATACCTTTTGTGACGTCGCTAGCGGATGAAATCTGTTATCTAAAAAGTAGATATATGAGGGTGTTATCGGCGTCTGGTTTCCATGGGCTGCAAGTCTGATGCTCCCGAGGTTGCCCATCAATCCCCTACCAATTGCAGGAACCGGCCATAGTCCTCGCTGACTTCGCGCGCTTCCTCGAAGGCGCGGGCGCGTTCGCTGTCGAGGCAACGGAAGTAGCTCTGGATATCCTGGATATAGTCTTCGAAGTCCCCGCGGATGATATCCGCATAGTCCCGCGCGGCCTGCGAATCGCTTGGCAGGAAAGGACGGGATGGCGCAAAGCAGGATTCCGCCAAAACCGGCCCGGGAACGCAGATCAGAAGGGCCATAGCTTGCAATGGGAGCAGGCATATCAACCTTGGGTTTCTCAAACCTGTTATCTCCTTGATCGCGGACACTGGCCGTGACTAGTGTTTGCGTAACCAAACTACAGCAAAAGCACGATATTACATCTTGCGGTTGATAATATACTATCGTAACTCTGGGCTTCAAGTAGGAATGCCTGGGGTCGCGCCATTGGAGAAAGCGTGAGCCGGGCCATGAACTGGGATATCGAAGCACCAAATGTGGTTACGGAAGCCAGGTTCCGCGAACTCGTGGAAAGCGGCTATAGCGCAGAAATCCTGTGCCAAGCGTCGGCACACAAGAAAGGCCCCAGCTATTACGGGGTCTGGATCATGCGCGTTGTCTCTGATGATGGCGTGGAAAAGCTCCTCGTCACCGCCCGTACGCGGACGACCTACAACGATATCAAGATCCGCGAGTTCAAGACGATCTCCGGCGTGGTGTCATTCTTCATTGGCCTTGGCTTTGCGCATGTCGACCTGCCGCTTGAGGCGGGGACAAGCCGTACGCACAAATTCGCCCCGCCAGACAAAGTCCCATCAGACAAGGGCGCTGACACCTAGCCTCGTCTGTCTCTGGCTGGTCGCAGCACCTGCCTCCGCACAGATGGTCCTGGTCATGGAGAGCGACGGCTCCCTGATCCCGTCCCGCTCCCAAAGCAGCTTTGCCCGAAACTACAATGACGGGATTGGTCAGGGTTCGGCCTCCGATGGGATCGCGATCTTCGGCGAGGTAGAGGCCGAGCAAGAGGGCGTCCAAGTCGCGGCCCTTGCCCGCCCAACTCCCCTGCCCCGCGCCGATGTCCTCTCCGGGATTCAGACCACGGCCTTGCGCTATGCCGGCCATCCCGGCCTGCGTCGCGCGGGGCTTTCCGTGACGGATTGGCTGGCTCTCTTTCGGGCCAATATCGAGGTTGAGAGCGCCTACCGGCAGGATGCGATTTCAAATGCAGGTGCTATTGGCCTTGGTCAATTGATGCCTGCGACGGCGCGTGATCTGGGCGTCGACCCGCGTGATCCGCTGCAGAACCTCGACGGCTCCGCCCGCTACCTCGCGATGATGCTGGAGATGTTCGGCGATCCGCACCTGGCGCTGGCTGCCTACAACGCCGGACCCGATGCGGTCCGCCAGTATGGCGGCGTCCCCCCCTACCGAGAAACCCAGAACCACGTGGCCCGCGTCATGGCCGTTGTGGCACGATTGGAAGGATCAAATTCATGAAACAGATTTCAAACCTCTTTGTCGCCTCGCTGGCGCTATTCCTGCTGATTGCCGAGCCCGCCCTTGCACAGAGCATCGATCTCTCCCCGATCCAGAGCTTGCTGCAGGGCATTGTCGATGCGCTGACCGGACCTCTTGGTGTGGTCATCGCCACACTCGCGGTCCTCGGCGTTTTCTTGAGCTGGTTCTTCAACATCATCGACCTGCGCCAAGCGCTTTGGGTCCTGGTCGGCATCGCCGGTGTTGCCGCCGCCCCCACCATCGTTGCCGCGGTCTTTGCCGGTGGCTGAGCGCTCGCCCCTTTTTCTCGGGCTCGTGCGCCCGCCGAAGCTTCTGGGCCTGCCCATCATGTACGCGATGGTCTGGCTCTTCGGATCGGTGCTCCTGTTCGTCTGGGTCCAGCACATCGCGGTGCTGGGTTTCGCCGCCTTGCTCTATCCGGTGCTTTGGAAGGCCGCAGATTGGGACCCGCGCTTCATAGATGTGATGATGACGGCCCTGCAGGAGACACCGCCCACGCGCAACCGCAGCATCCATGGCGGGGACAGCTATGCCCCGTGATGACGCCCCTGATGCAGCGATCGATCCCCGCACGATGACGCCGGAGTGGTATGCGCGCGAGACCCGCCTCGCGCATATGCTGCCCTATGTGAGCCTCGTCGACGACCAGACGGTGCGCACCCGGGTCAACGAGCTCTTCCGGTGCATTCGGCTCGAGGGGATCAACAGCTACACGACGGACGATGCCTATCTCAACAAGGTGACGGCGCTTTTTGCCCGCATCGTCGCGCAGCTTGGGCCGGAATTCAGCTATTACGTCCACAAGGTCTCCAAGGCCATCAAACCTGATCTCGACCCCATCCGTGAGGACAGCTTCGCAGGCGAGGTGGACCGGCGCTGGCGCGCGAAACTCGAGACCAGTGGGCTCCGCGACAAGACGCTGACGCTCACCGTCATTCACCGCCCACCCCCGAAAAGCCTCCTGCCGTTCCTCAGCCGCAGCGCACCGGACCGCCTGAGAGAGGAAACCCGCAAACGCCTGCAGCGCCTCGGTGAGGCCGTGAACGTCTTCCTCTCGGGGCTTACCGAGCTCAAGCCGCGCCTGCTGTCAGCCGGATCGGGAGAGTTGGTGGGATTTTTGGGCGCGCTCAACACGGGCACCGAGCTGCCGCTCTACCCGGCCAACACCTACGGATTTCTGTCCTTCAACGTCGCCAATACCCGCGTGACGTTTCACGGCGATCATTTCGAGCTTTCCGAGGGCGTCGTGGGCCACCGCTACGGCAAGAGCTTCACCATCGGAGAATACTCGGAAGGCACCTCCTGCACCATGTTCGACATGCTGAACCTGCCGGTCGACATGATCGTGACGCACTCCTTTACGCCGATCAATTCGAACCTCATGGCGGGCCGCATCAAGCGGCAAAAGCGCCAGATGCAGGCCAGCCAGGATGCGGCCCTCTCCCTCCTGGAAGCCCTCGACATCGCCGCCGATGATCTCGAGGCCAAGCGCCAAAGCTTCGGCGAGCATCACATGGTCGTGACGCTCTTTTGCGACACGCTCGAAGAACTGCAGACCCTCAGCGCGGAGATCGTGAACGCCGCCGCAACCGAAGGCGTGAAGATGATCGGCGAGCGGGTCGCGGCCAAGGCGCATTACCTCAGCCAGCATCCCGGCAACCAGCCCAAGCGCGTCCGCGCCAGCGCCGTCACCAACCGCAACTTCGCGGATTTTGCGGCCTTCCACCGGACACAGCTCGGCAAACCTGCAGCACTTACCCCCTGGGGCCGGTTCGTCACATATTTTCCCACGCCGGAGCAGAGCGCCTACCGGTTTTCCTATCACGAGCAGGGCGCGCCCGACAAAGAACCGACCAGCGGGCATACCCTGATCATGGGACGGCCCGGGTCGGGCAAATCGGTGCTCTCGGCCTTCCTGATGACCCAGGTCCGTCGCGCAGGGGCGCGGATCTTCGTCTTCGATTACCGTCTTGGCATGGAGATGGCGGTCCGCGCCAATGGCGGGCGCTACGCGTCTCTGAACGCCGGTCAGCCCACGGGCCTCAACCCGCTCTGGACAGAGACCGATGCGCGCGGCACCGCCTGGCTCTCGGACTGGCTCACAACACTGCTTTACCGCGCCGACAAGCCCCTGACCCCGGCACAGACCAACCGCATCCAGGAGGTCGTGCGCCAGAACGCCCAGGCCACCAATCCGGCCCTGCGGAACTGGCGGGATTTCGCATCGCTTTTTGTGTCCACCGACGATGGCGGCGATCTGCACCAGCGCCTGCTCGAATGGACCGAGGACGGCCGCTATGGCTGGATCTTCGGGCAGAGCCTCGAGGACACGTTCTCGCTCAAGGGCGATGTGGTGGGCTTCGATCTGACCGGCATTCTCGACAGCGAGGCCGACAAGGAACGGATGGCGGTCCTGTCCTATCTCTTCCGCCGGGTCGAGCGCGAAATCGAGGACCGCCGCCCCACCATCATCGTGATCGACGAGGCCTGGAAGGCCCTCGATAACGCGTATTTCGCCGAGCGGCTGTCGAACTGGCTGGTGACAGCGCGCAAACAGAACACGGTCGCGGTGATGATGACGCAATACGCAAGCCAGCTCGAGCGCACCCGGACCGGCAAGACCATCATCGAGGCGGTGCCGACGCAGATCCTGCTCCCCAATATCCGCGCGCAGCCAGCGGACTACGCCATGCTGAACCTCACGGAGAAGGAGCTCGATGTCCTTCTCAACACGGGCAGCAACAGCCGCTTGGCGCTGATCCGCGACGATCAGGGCTCGATCGTCGTCGATGCCGATCTGAGCGCGCTTGGACCCAATCTCACCATCCTTGGCGGCATGGAAAAGGGCGAAGCGCTTGTCGGCGCCGATTACCGCGACCGCCCTGATTTCTGGAGGCTTTCATGACCCGTATTTTGATGTTCGTTGCCGCGCTCGGTGCGTTGGCCTCCTGTGCCCAGTACCAGGAACCGCAGGCCAATTGCTTCACCTTCCTCGCCTCCACGACAGCCATCTCGCCTGATTGCACCTTCACGCCCCTTGGCGCACCGGAGGGCGACATTGAAGTCTAGCCTGCCTCATATCCTGGCCCTTTGCCTGCTGCCCGGTCTCGCTTTGTCTCAAGGCGTGCCGACCAATGACAGTGGGCTGACCGCGCGTGACATCGTCGAGACTGGCGATCGCGAGGCTGACTTGGCCGTTCAGGCCGACAAGCTTGCCGTGCGCGAACTCATTGCCGAGATCGAACGGGAGCAGCTGGAAACCCTGCAACGCATCCTCGATGCCCAGACCAGCTTCGGCGGTCAGGGCTTGCCGGCTATGGTCTCGGGGCTGGAAAGCGGCAGCGGGGATCCGGCCCGGTCAGTCGAGGCGGTCTATGGCAATGCCGACATCGACCCCAATCCCGGCGGTGCGCAGATGTTCGGGGATGCGGCGGAAAACATCGAGCAGCTCATTATCCGCGTGGCTCAGGAGACCAGCGGCTTTGCCGGCGTTGGCCGCGCGGGCCTCTCCCCGGTCCAATGGCGCGCACTCCTACAGGCGCTGATCTGGCAGGAAAGCCGTTTCACCATCGGTGCACGCTCTCCCGTCGGCGCCTTTGGCCTCACCCAGATCATGCCCGGTACCGCCAGCGATCTGGGCATCAATCCGGAATACTATGACAGCCCCTACCTGCAGGTGCATGGCGGTGCACGCTATCTCGCGACACAGCTCAACACCTTCGACGGCAATATCATCAATGCGCTCGCGGCCTATAACGCGGGACCCGGCCGGGTTTTCGAGTATGGCGGCGTGCCACCCTTTCGCGAGACCCAGCACTACGTCCAGGTGATCCCCGAACGCTATAACCTCTATTTGACCCGTATCGGCGGGATCGAAGCGCTTGGCACGATCGACCCCGCGCTTCTGGCCAATGCCAACCTCTCGCTCACTGGGCACGGCGCGGCCTTCTATGGCAACAACTCACCCGCCGCGATCAGGCAAGCCGCCCTACGTATTGCGGATATCGTCGAACGGATTTCCGAGACCGAGGATGTGCAGGAGAGCGTTGCGCTCAACACTTATGCCCGCGCCGAACTCGTGCGTCTCGTGGCCGCCCGCATCCGGCTTCAGGCCGCCCGCACCCGCGTGCTCTCCGCCGAAGAGCTGGCCCAGGCCAGCGCCCGCATGGCCGAAGGCGCGTTCATGGATTTTACGATCAGGGAGATTGAATGATGGGACATCTGCTCTTGAGGACAGCTTTGGCCACGACACTTGGGGTTGGTCTGCATCTTGGCGCCCTATCCCCCGTCCTCGCGCAAGGCGTGCCCGTCGTCGATACCCAGAACATCGCGCAAAACATCCAGCAGCTGCGGCAGATGATCGAGGACGAGATCTTGCAAAACGAGCAGCTGACGCAGCTCCGCGAACAGCTCGGCCTTCTCACGGACCAACTCGCGGAGCTGCAAAGAACCTACGAGGCCCTCACCCGCCTCGCCGAGCTTCCAGAAATCATCCGCACCGAGATGGAAGACGAACTCAATGGCCTACTCGACCAAGAGTTCGGCGATATCCTCGCCACGATTGAGGCGATCAAGACGGGAGATTTCTCGGGCCTCTCGGGCTCCGGCGCGGGCGAAATCGAAACCCAGATGGATCGGGTGCTGGCCGATCTCGGATTTGACGATGACACCCTCTCGGAAATGGCCACGAGCGGCAATCCCGGGGCCAACCGCGTGGCGACGCAGGCCACCACCGGTGCCCTTGTCTCGGCGGCAGCCCAGAACAGCTATGAGGATGCCGGCCAATCGCTCGAGCGGGTCGACCGCCTTGTCGGGCTCATCGACGACATGGACGAACTAAAGGAAAGCATCGATCTCAACACGCGCGTGACCGCGGAGCTCGCCATTGCACTGGTCGCCATGTGGCAACTCGAAGCCATCCAGACCGTGGGCGATGGCACCGGCGGCGTGATCGATGCCGCCACCATCGCCGAAGAGCAGCGCTTCATGGACTTTACGCTGCCGGACCTGCGCGCAGACTGATTTGAGGCATGACGCGTGGCGAGTGAACAGGAAATCATCGAAGAAGAGCTGGTCTATGGTGCTCTGCGCCGTGAACGCCTCTGGCAGCGCCTTGGGCTCATCGGGCTCATCTTCGGCATTCTCGGATGCCTGAGCGCGGCGGCTGTCGCGATCCTCGATGTCGATCCGCCGCCTGTGGTCGTGCCCTATGATCCCGCCACCGGCTTTGCCCTGCCCGAGGCTTCGGTGGGCGCGACGTCTGTCACAGCCAACCAGGCGATCATCGAGGCTGAGGTCTTCCGCTACGTGACCGACCGCGAGGTCTATAACCAGCTCGACAACGACCTGCGCATCCGCAGCGTCCTGCGCCGCTCGGACGGAGCTGCCGAGAGCGGGTTGCGCCAGATCTGGAACAGCGCCAACGAGAATTACCCGCCGACCGTCTATGGCCCCAACGCCAGGCTCGACGTGGAAATCCTCAGCATCAACCGGATCGGAACCAACCGCGCGACGGTCCGCCTGCGCAAGCGCCTGACGTCCATTAACGGCACCCAGACCGGCCTCTTCACTGCGACGCTTCTCTTCGAGTTCCGCCCGGAGACCCGCCGCTCCATCGACGAGGTCTGGACCAACCCCTTCGGCTTCACCGTGCGCGAATATTCCATCCGCTCCGACAGATTGGAGAACTGACGTTGTTGTATATGAGATCGCTTATTTTTGTCATTGCCCTGTTGCCCGGCCTCGCCTCTGCCGAAACCATCCCGCGTGGCGGTCCCAACGACAGCCGAGTGCGCTTGGCCACCTACCAGGAGGGTCAGGTCTACCGTCTCAGCGTGTCGCTCACCCATGTGACCACGGTCGAATTCGGTGAGGGTGAAAGCATCCGCTCGATCATCGCGGGCGACACGGAAGGCTTCGAGATCGATGGCGTCCCCGGTGGTCAGGCCTTTGCAATCAAGCCCGTCGCGCGCGGTGTCCATACCAATGTGACGGTCTACACGAACAGGCGAAGCTACTATTTCAACGTCGAGGAGGTCCGCAGCCCGACCTTCTACGTTGTGCAGTTCCGCTACCCTGACGACGCTGCGCGCCCGATCCGGGCCATCGCCGCCCAAGCGCCGAACTACAATTACGGCGCCAGCGCGCGGACCGAGTTCACGCCAACCCGCATCTGGGATGACGGGACGTTCACGTATTTCGCCTTTCCAAGAAACGCACCTGTGCCAGCGATCTTCCGCTACGCGGGCGGCCGTGAACGCACGGTCAACACGCAAACCCCTGAGGACGGTGTGATCCGCGTCAGCGGCGTAAACCGCCAATGGGTCCTGCGACTTGGCGAAGAGGTGGTCTGCATCGAGGCGATCCCGCCCGCGGAGGCCGCCTCATGAGCGATACCGAGAACACCGAGCTGGAAAAACGCCTCGCCGCCCTTGAGAAAGGCAGTGCCCGCGCCCCCACGGCGGCGCAGCGCCGGTCGCCCCTTCTCGCGCTGATCGTGGTCCTCGTCATCGGCGCGGGTGGTGCCCTGCTTTATCTTCTCTCACAGCCCGACGAAGAGGAAGCCTTGCCGACGGCCACCCCGGATGTCTTCCAAAACGAGGGGGACGGCTTTGGCGCCATCGAGACCTTGCCCCCGCCCGAGCCCGAGGTTGTGTTTGTCGGACCGGATCCAGTCGAGCCCAACGCGGAGCTTCTGGCGCAGATCACCGCGCTGCAGGCCCAGATCGAGGAGTTGCGCAACGCCCCTGAACCAGTTGTCGAGGAAGACACCGCTGCCGCAGATGCGATTGACGCGCTGACCGCGCAGATCGCGGCCCTGCAAGCCGCGTCGGAAACCGCGCAACAGCAGTTTCGCGATGAGCTCACGGCGCGCGACCGCGAACTGGAGCAACTCCGCATGGACCTTGAGCTCGCGCAGCTTGAGGCCAACCGGCCCCTTCCGGCACCCATCGGGCCCACCGAGGACGAGTTACGCGCGCGGGAAGAAGAGCGGCTCCGGCGCGAGGAAGAAGCAAGACGGCTCGCGGAACTTGAACGCCGCGCCGCGGAGGAACGCGCCTTCCAGGAGCGGCGCATCGCCTCGCCGACCATCGCTTTTGGCGGTGCCTCCGGAGCGAATGAAACAGCTCTGACCGAACGCACTTTTGGCGAGGTGACGGATTTCGTGCTGAACGGGGCGCTGCCCTCTACCGTGACGCAGGCCGAGGTGATCGCCAATCCCTCCAACACGATTCTACAGGGCACCATGATCCAGGCCGTCATGGAAACTGCCCTTGACAGCTCCCTGCCCGGCCAGACCCGTGCCGTGGTGTCCGAGGATGTCTACAGCGTCGATGGCGCGCGCCTCTTGATCCCCCGCGGATCCCGTCTCATCGGGCGCTACCGCGCTGGCGTCGATATCGCGCAGCGCCGCGTGACTATCGCTTGGGACCGGATCATCCTGCCCGCGGGCCAGACCGTCCAGATCAGCTCCTTCGGAGGTGATGAACTGGGCCGTTCTGGCGTCACCGGTTTCGTGGACACACGCTTCGCCGAGCGTTTCGGGTCGGCCGCCCTGATCTCGCTGATCTCAGCAGCACCCAGTGCTGCCGCCTCCGAAGTCCAGGATGAGACTGCCGCCGACGCTCTCGAAGACGTTGGCGATGATCTGGCAGATGCCACGGACAGCGTCATAGGCGATTACCTCTCCATCGGCCCCGTCATCTATGTCGACCAGGGCGCCCGCGTCACGGTCATGGTCGACCGCGATCTGGAGATATTCTGAGCCCATGTCGCTGAGCTATCTCGAAACCTCGCTCGACCGGATCGACGCCGCCGCTCGCGACGATGTCATCGAGATCTGCATCAACCCTGATGGCACCTGCTGGGGCGAATTCCAGGGCGATCACTTCATGCGGAGGCTGGACCAGGCGTTGACCGCAACAGAAGTGAAGGACCTCGGCAACCAGATCGCCTCTTCCGCCAACACAACGATGAGCAAGGACCGCCCGATCGTCTCGGTCTCGATCACCTACAAGGGGCGCCCGATCCGCGCACAGGTCATCACCCCGCCTGCCGTGCTCTCGGCCATGTCGATCAGCCTTCGGTTCTTCTCAAGCCTGCCGCTTGACGGGATTGCGCTTGATTTCCTTTTTGGCAAGGAACGCAAGCTTGAAGAACTCCGCCTCGAGAAAACCCACGAACTGCGCGAAGTGGTGGCCGCGGGCGTGATCGACGATGCGCTGGCCTTTTGCGTCGACAACAAGCTTAACATGATCGTCTCTGGCGGCACCTCCACCGGCAAGACCGTGGCTGCACGCAAGATCCTCTCGCACGTGCCATCCGAGGAACGCATCGTCACCATCGAGGAAGCCGCCGAGCTTCTGCCGACCCAGCCCAATGCCGTGACCCTCATCGCCAATCGCGATGCGGAGTTCCAGACCGCCGATGTGCTGCTCACCGCAACGTTGCGCATGCGCCCCGACCGGATCATCCTGGGCGAGGTGCGCGGCAAGGAAGCCATGACCTTCCTCGAGGCGATCAACACTGGCCATGGCGGCTCAATGACCACGCTGCACGCAGAAACCCCGCAACTTGCCGTGCAGCGTCTGGCCATCGCCGCACTCAAGACCGAGATCCCGATGACCTATGCCGACATGATCCAGTACATCGAGAACTCCATCGACGTAATCATCCAGGCCGGTCGCCATGATGGCAAACGCGGCATCACCGAATTCTACCTCCCCGGCACCAATGAGATCGGAGCTTCCCAATGAAAACCTTTGAATACGATATCCTGTCCTTTCCCATGACCCGCAAAACCAGCCTTGCCGACATGCAAGCCAGCCTGAATGCCAAAGGTGCGGAAGGCTGGGAGGTGGTGTCGATCAGCTCCTCGGAATTCGCGAATGTTGGGCACACGGTCTTCCTGAAACGCGAAACGACCACCATCGGAGCCACGGCATGAGGCTGGCACGGCTAAGCGTTGCTTTGACCGGAGTGGCCCTGAGCCTACTGGCTGTCCCCGCCTTCGCCGAGCGCAATCTAGTGCCGACGCTCGATCGCAGCTTCAACGTCTGTCCGGACCGGCCCGCTGAGCCCAGCTGGATGCAAGGAATCCCCCTGCGCCAAGCCTATCAGCGCGTATTGGTCCAGGACATCTATCGCGCCCAAAACCTCGAGCGGATTGTCGAGTCCGGCAGCTGCGATTGCGAGACCCGGTTCCCATCTTGGGACGCAGCTGAGGCGGTGTTTCGTGAGCGCCACGCCAGTGGCGAACGCTGGGAAATGCTGGAAGCTTCCGAAACCTACAATCGACGCGCCAACGACGTTCGCCTCGAGGCCAAAGCCATCTGCGACGCTGCGGGCAATTGGTAAGGCTGATCCCCGATGAGCGTCGTCACATATTTCGTTGAAACCTCCCAAGGCTATCTCGACACCGCGGCGGAAACCCAGTTCGGTTCCGTTGCAGCTACTGTCGGCACGCTTCTGGTGCTGGGAACAACATTGGTGGTGATCCTTGTGTTCCTCAACATGATCTACCAGTACAAGGCGATGGACGGGCGCACGGCATTCTGGCTCGCGGTCAAGATCGGACTGATCGGGATATTCGCGACTAACTGGGTGCAGTTCAACGCGCTCTCATCCGCCATCCTTGCCGGGATCGACAGCATTGCAGGGGCGCTCGTGGCCTCGGTCGGTGGTGGGACTCCCGGCCCTTCTGGTACCTTCGCCGAAGAATTCGACCGGTTGATCGCCGAGTTGGGGGACTATTTGAATGCCGCTGGTTCCGAGTTGAACTGGATGGCAGGGGCCATGCTCGACATTGTCGGGGTGCTGCTGCTTTCCATCCTCGGCGGGCTGGCCGCCTTCATTCTCGTGGCCTCGCGTTTGATGATCGCGCTTCTGATCGGGATCGCGCCGGTCATGATATTCCTGACACTCTTCGAGGTGACCAAAGACTACTTCGCGCGCTGGCTGTCGGCGCTGGTTTCCTTTGCGCTCTACCCCATCGTCGTCGCCGGCGTGTTCGCGACAATCACCGGCGTTTCCTCCGCACTCATCGGCGAGCTTGGCGATCCTGAAGGCGCCTCAAACATCGGCGCGCTCATTCCCTTCTTCATGATGGTGCTCATGGCCAAGGGCTTCATCATCGCAACGCCCTTCATCGTTCGCGCGATCTCCGGCAACATCATGATGCCCGCCCTCTCCGGAGGTCTCGGCGGGGGCTACAGCTTCGCCCGCGCCGCCATGGGCAGCCAGCAGGCCTACAACCGCTATCTGATCGGCGGTGCCAGTGGCGCGGAATATGCCGCCCTTAGAGCGCGGCAGTTCTTTGGTGTGCAGCAGATGCCAGTGCGGCAAGGCATGGGGCAGACCGGACAGGCAAGTGGCACTGGGTCACCTGGGGCAGGGTCTCAAATGCTGGCTCAACTGGCCCGGTTGGGAAGGCTGGGGCGGCGGTGACGGGCAAATGTGAAAAACCCTCCAAAACCGCAAAGGTATCGCTGGTGATCTGCCACGGGCTGTATGCATATCCAAAGGTTTGACTATATTAAAATAGGATTGCCAGCAAGAACGACTGCTTACCGCCTGACTTTTATTAGAATCCTCTACGCCTTCGATAACCACGCTGGGTGGGTTCTGCGAACTGAACCACTGGCAGCGGCCTCCCTTCACAAATCAACCTAGCGAACTCCACCTTTGGGAAGTCGAAGAGATAGCGGCTTCTGCCTTGTGCGGCTGTTAGCAAGCATAGATTTTCGCCGCCAAAGTCAAATCCGACAATCTTGCCCAATGATCCCCATTCTTTGAGAAGCCGTGTTTCCTCGCAATAAACGGTGTAGATATCTACGCCGTCGAACCGTTCCGGATAGTTTTCTGACAGCATCCGTTCATATTGGGTCAGATCAGTTGGGCGGCGGGTTCCATCGATAATCCAAATCACTTGACCGTAGAAATCTGTGCGCTTTCTTACCTCATCCGACTTGATAGCAGAGTGCTGGAACTCGATCACAAGGTCATAGGGTGTTTTGATATCCGCAATATGAAGCTCGCCAGTTTCATCGCGAGCTGGCACCTCTTGCCAGTCGGTAAAAAACCGGTTCTTCCAGTCGCGATGCCACTCGGTTTCGTTTTCCCACCAATGATCACAATGATGGCGGCCTTTGTGCGCCCAATGCCAGACCTTCTTGGTACCGCATCGAGCTAGCATGGCGGCATTGCAGCCTGGGCAGTAGCCCAAGGCACCAGGCGTCGCCTCAACTCGTTGACCATTCAAAAGTGCAAAACGCATTCCGATCACGCCTAGTTCAAATCTGACTTTACGTTCTGGTACAACGTCACTAACTCGGCCATGCCCATGTCTAAGATTGGCTCATACATAAAGGAATTGAGATGTATGTTTGCTGGCGTGATTAGATTGACCCGGCGTAGAAGGCCTATTTTTTCAGCTTCGTTATTAAACAAGTCTTTGAATTTCTGAAATATTTTCCCTGTTTGTTTATTCGAAACATCATATTCAGCCTCCGCAGAACGGATCTTTGCGACCATGTATCGCTCGGCTCGCATTCTGATCGCGATTGACAGAGCGATCTTGTGCTCAAGATTGATGCCATCGGCAACTTTTTCACACTCATCGGCGGTCGCGAAAAGATGCTCAATAACTGGCTGCGTCAGATCAACATCGGGGAATGTACACCCGGCCAAATGGCGTTCGAACACGTCCTTGTAATCCTCGATGGTGAGGGCTTCCGTTTCATCTTTGAAGTGGAGCATCCTGGTAAGCTGCAGGTAGTCAGCATTAGGATTCCCATCGGCATCTTTGGGGCCAAGCGTGTATTCGATTAAATTACGTAAGAACGGTATATAGGCAATTAGAACTGACGGTTCGGCCAACCTGCCTTGCCACTTACGAAACGGACTCTGGATTTCCGTCCGCTCGAATGGCTCAAGCTTGATCCCGTCATCAGATCGAAACGCCAGCCGACACTGATGTGCTGGACAGATATCTCTGCTTGAAACTGTTCGAAGGAAATCGAAGTTGTGAGTCAGAACGATGGCAAGGCAATTAGTGTCTTCGGTCTTGGTCACATCCTCTAAGAAATCAATGATCGCGAACTTGTTTTTGTAGTCAAACGAGTCAGAAATGTCGTCAAAGACAAAGAGGGTCTTGGTGCGGTTCTTCCATCGCACGAACACCTCATACATGATATCAAGGATGTAGAGTGCGCGACTTTCACCTGTGCTTAGCGCTCGGAGCAGCTCTTGCTTTTCGGATGAAGCGTAACGCCTCTCTTCACCTGAATCTTTGATGATGAAAGCAATCGAAGGAGCACTTCCTTTGAGGATCGCATCGGCCTTATTTTCAACGGAAAGTTCAAACGGCAGGTAGAGAAAGCGACGATTGAAGTCTGCCACTACAGCGTCCCAATCACCTCTGCTGCTGTCCGCGTCTGCGATGATTTCAGCGAGAGCACTTTGACCAGCTCGATACTCGGATACGAGCGCTTTGTATTCATCAAGTGCAGCCCGAAGATATTGCATCCAAAGGTCACGTTTCAGGCCCTCCCGGTCGTTGAGCATGGGCAGAAGGTGTTTGTTATCTGTGATATAATCTCGGAAAGCCTGCAGCTCCTTGTTTTTGAGCTTTGAATTGAATGTGTCAAATTTCTTCGCCACCGCCTTATCGTTCAAGACGCGAAGCTTCTCCTCTTCGATTCGCTCGCGAAGAGATTGGTCCGATGAAACCTCTTCCTTCTGATCCGTTTTTTCATCCGCCAAGCTGATGCTGTGTCCAGCGTTAAAAAAGTTGTTCGCTTCGAGCTGCTGCTGAACCTGGGCGACATTGTGATACTGAAAATCCCTTCGAAGGATTGGCGATTGTTCGGTTATCTCGTCATACTTTTGCGCAAAGTCTTCGACCGCAGCCGCCACATCTTCACTGGCAAGGAATTGCTGAACTTTTGGGTCATACAGGATTCTGTAGTCGGCTTTGCCGAGGTCCGATTGATGAAGTTCGTTGAGCTCGTCCTCAATCGCAGAAAGTGCCTCATAGTAGCTGCGGCCAAATACATCCTCTATAATCGGGTCTAAGTTTTCCCGTGATCTTTCTCCAAACCCCGCAGCGTTCCTGAGAGCTTTGTCCAAAGCCTTCTTTGCTTCGCCAATCGACTGATGGATTCCCTCGTACTTCGCTCTGAGTTCGGCGTTCGCAAGAAGAGTGGACACCTGACTTGAAGAGAATTTGTCATCGTAGGATTTAACGACGAAAATTTCCTCTTTCTTAATGGCTTCGCCATTCAGGGTGATCTCACAAGTAGGTTCGCGATTCGGGAAGTGCAGGTCCTTCGGCGAATTGCCTTCCGAAAGGTCCATCATTGTCTTCGCAAGCGATGTTTTCATAACACCGTTTGGAGCGTAGATCGCGTAGCCTTTGTGCTTAAACTCCAGCTCTGCCTCGAGTTTTCCAATTCCATAGCAATATCTTAAATTTATGTTCAGCTTGTCAGCCACGACATTCTCCAAATGATCTCTGCGCCCCAAAAGGCCATTGCATTTGGCCCTAGCGGCTCAGAGCATGCAAGGAAACAACCTCTGCTTCCCACCGCTCATGCCTGAATTATCCTTTCAACCAACGTTGGAAGAATTTGAGGAACAAGCTTCGAACTGGCTGCATCCAACTCCAAGAGCGGCTTCGACAGGTACGGATGAAACTTCTCAGACATGAAGTTACCTGCTCCCGCGAACAGATCAACGGGTTCGCCAGATCGAATATCTGCCAGCACTGAGCGTAGATCTGGTGTTTCGTCCCCGGTCTGCACCATCAGAAACCCGTCATGCTGTTCGACCAAGAACCCCATACTTCTGAGCGCTAGCGCCAAGGTTGACGTCTTAACCGTCCCAGCCCGGGTTGCAATGATCGATGCATGCTCGCCAAGACTGTGGATGTTCTTGGTCCGGAACCCGAGTCGCTCATAGTGGGCGCGCGCTTCGTCAAGCATCGCTAGCGAAACCGGCTCCATGTAGGGTGGACTGATATCCCCCTCCAGCACGGTGAACATCCGGTCTATCACCTCGTCATGAATGTCCCCCGCATCTCCGCCGAAGACAGGAGGCACACCGGCCTTCGCGGGTTTGACCACGATGACCTTTTCAAGATCATGGATCTCTTGAACCACCCAACGCCGCCCAGAAAATATCAGCAGCATCCCAGGCGCAAGAACATTGTCGATCGGCAGGGTTCCAAGATCCCGCCCCTCTGCAACCAAACGGAATTCCTCAGGTGTCTGGAACACCGCATAGAAGCTGTAATGCTCAACCAGCTTTTCGCCTGTCGGTCCCAGAAGTAACAGCCCGCTCCCGGACTGTTCGATCAAGCCGGTTTCTGGATGTCCAATTGCACGCAACACATCTGCGAAGACTCCGGTCGTGACCTTTCGGAAGGGGCCTTCGCGGCAGAGCACGTTGTATACCACACTTGCGGACGCACCGCCGCGCTGCGCGATGACTGACAGTATCTGATGGACGAGCGTCGAGAGATGAAGCGCCTGCGGTTTTGGTGGTTCGCACCAGCCTTCAAGCAACAGGTCTATCATCGCGATGGACCTAATCAGGCCGAGGCGAAGACGATCCACGAAACTGCTCTCCGGCGTCAATTTGGCTTCGACAGCGTACTGCCTGAGAATGGCCGGTTGTCCTTCACGCCGGCCTGACCGGCCAAGCCGTTGTCGCAAAGCCGCAACGCTGAATGGCGCACCGATTTGAGCCACGCAGGTCACGTCACCGATGTCGATTCCAAGCTCAAGCGTTGACGTGCATACTGCGGTTGTCGGTCTCGCAGGGTCCTTCAAGCGCCGCTCAACGAAGTCACGGTGTTCTCGGGAGAGGCTCGCGTGGTGGGGATAGAATTCCTGTGGCAGGTGCTCCCGTTCGCAAAGCTCCCGCAACCGATCTGCGTAAATCTCGACCCGTTGGCGCGCCCCGGCGAAGACCAGGTTGTCACTGCCTCGAAGATGCTTGAACAGATGGGCTGCTATGGCGTCAGTTGCGGATGGACTATTGTCATCTTCATCGCCTGAGAGGTAGCCGCGAAGCTGAAGCTTCAATTCAGCTTCGCCGCCATTTGCTTCGATCAGCTGGACAGAGCTTGCTGCGTCAGGGCGAAGATAGGCCTTGGCGAGGTCCATGTCCCCCAGCGTCGCTGACAGACCTATCCGACGGACTGGACGCTTTATCGCAAGCTCGAGCCTTGTGAGCAGTGAACGAAGCTGAACACCGCGTTCGCTGTCCAGGACTGTGTGCAGTTCGTCGATAACGACCGCCCGCGTGGCCCCAAACAGGCGAGGGATTTCCAAACCGCGACGAATTAAAAGCGCCTCAAGGGACTCTGGGGTTATCAGCAGGATCCCTTTCGGAGATTTCAACGCCCGCGTCTTGACGGATTGCGAGACATCCCCGTGCCAGGGAATAACCGGAAGCTCTGCTTCTTGGCACATGCCCTCCAGCCGCATGGCCTGGTCCGTGATCAAGGCTTTCAGCGGACCGATGTAGAGCAGGTCGAAGCCGGTGCCGTCGGACGGCTCGTCAAGCACCTGTGAAATCAACGGCAGGAACGCCGCCTCGGTCTTTCCGCCCGCCGTGGACGCCGCAACGATCAAATCGGTATTGGTCTCGCAGATCGTCCGGATGGATCGCGCCTGGATGTCGCGAAGTTCGCGCCATCCTTGCTGGCGTATCCATTTCTGCACAGGTCTCGCCAGTTTGTCGAACGCACTGCTCATCGGCGTCAGAGCTTGAAGCTGATCAGATCATCGTCACCGGGGTCTTGGGCACCAGTCGACTCGTCTACCTCGGTCATGTCTTCGCCGAGGTCTTCGGAGACTTCGATCTTTTCGATCAGATCGCTCCACTCGACACCGGGGTTTTGCTCGAGCACGGAAAGCAGGTTCACGAAGGCCGTCACCGTATTGCGCGGGGTGCGGAAGTAAGCTTCACCGATCCGGTCCGAGCAATGCGCCATGAATGCCTCGAGTGCGGCGTCCGGCAGAACACTGGCATCGTCCTGCATGATCCGCCGGACATTGGCCAGAAGTACGAAAAGGTCTTCAGGGGTCAGGCTGGCGAGCCGGACAACCGGTCCTGAAAGGTCGACCAATCCGTCTCGCGCGAAGGTATTTTCGGCCAAACGCGACTGAAGGGCTTCGTAGCTATAGAGCCCACGACGGGTGTTCATCAGAAACTCCGGGGTTCCACCCATGAGAAATCCGAGGTTCTCGGCGCTACCCTGCAGCACATCGTTCAGGATCCGGAGGATCTGTTCATAGTTTGCATTGCGGGCCTGCGACGAGGTGAGCTTGTAGAGGTTCACCATCTCGTCGAGGCCGACGAGCAAGCCTTTGTAACCGGCCTCGCACACAAATGCCGACATAAGCTTCAGATGGTCATAGACACTGGCGTCGTCGATGATCGTTCGCACACCAAGCGCTTTGCGCGCGTCGGTGCGTGTCGCGAACTCGCCGCGCAGCCATCTCAGGGCTGCGGATTTCAACTCGTCGTCGCCGGTCTCATGGCCTTCCCAATATCGACGGATGACTTCGGCGAACTCAAACCCTCCGGTAAGTTCTTCAAAGTGGCCAAGGCGTTCACGAATGACGGTCCCAGTGGGCAAATCCCGTTCTTCAGCATCTCGGTGAGCTTGGCTGACAAACCGTTCCACCACGCTGGCCAATGCCCCGCCATCGGGCTTTGTCCGCGTCGAGAGGTTTCGGGCCATCTCCGCATAAAGCCCCCGAGCTTGTCCGCCGGTCGCGTGAATGCGGCGATCCGGCGCCAGATCCGCGAACATCACGACCAGGCCTTTCTCCAAGGCCACGAGGCGAATCAGGTTCATGAAGAACGTCTTGCCCGATCCGTATTCCCCGATGATGAACCGGATCGCCGATCCGCCATCTGATATCCGGTCCATGTCCTTGACGAGCTCTTCAATCTCCCGGACGCGGCCGACCTGAATATGGCGCAAACCGAGCTTGGGCACGACCCCGGCCCGAAGCGCCTGTACGATTGCATCGCGTTCACGTGGTTTCAACTTAGACATCCCTGCCCTCCGCACTCATCTTTTCTTTTACCGCCTCCGCAATCTCCGGAGACACGTCATATCCATCATACTCGTCGAGAAGCGCTTCATCGTAGGTCTCAAAAGCCCATTCATTCACGACTTCCAGTGCCCCGGACGCCATCAAGCCATGCGAGGCGCAGATCGTCTCGAACTCCGTTTCAGACCAATGCTCACGAGTAACTAGTTCGAGGACAAGGGCGCCGTGTTTCGAGTCAAGCCCCGCCAGCTGGCTTTGGCTGGCGGGCCCGGACGCACCACTTTCTTCCTCTTCGACGTCGAAAATCTGCCCAAGGACAGACGACACGCGCTCAGTGTCCGAACGGATTGCTGCGATCCGCGACGCGTCGAGTTTGGGTCCGCTGGCTTTTTCAAGCTCGGGTATCGCTTCGCCCGGGCGACCTGGTTGCGACGCACGAACAGTGCGGGGACCATCCGAAACTTCGCCAGCATGCAGGTCCGAGTAGGCCAGCGCAGGATCAAGGCCCAAAGCCTTGTAGACTTTCTCGATGCTTGCGACTTCGTCGGAGTGAATAATGCCATCGGCATGTGCTGCACCAACCAGCGCTGCCCGCATGGCGGCCTGGTTGTCTTGGCCCACCTCCTTCAGTTTCCGTCGCAGAAGCGCCATGTCCGGTGGCACGGCTAGGAACCATTCAAGGTTTGCACGCAGCCTGCGGCGTTCCTGATCGCTGAGGGTCGCGGCAGAAACCTGATCTTCCAACGCCCTGCGTTCAGGCTCCGCGATGCGACCATCCGCATGGACGACGAACGACCCAAGTGCCAATTCGATCAAGGCGCTTCGATAGCTGTCGGAAACTTCCTCCAGTCTTTCGATGGGTTCACCCAGACTAAAAAGCACAACGGGCTCCTCCGCCTTGGGCGACCGGAGAGCAAACCGAGGGTCGGGTGCCAGACCGAAACCGAGGCGCGCGAGCGCGTCGGCGGCTCCAGTCATTTGCCGTTTCCCGATCTTCTCGTTCGTTTCTCCCTCCAGACGCCCGATCACCTCCTCAAGCGGCACCAATCCCCCCCGATCGACAATATCGCTTGCCCAAGATTTCAAGTGGTCCATTTCCTCTGATGGGAAGGCATCCCACAGTTCAGAAGGCAGCAAGGCATGCGCTTCAACGCTTCCGCGACCATCAGGATTTCGGCCCAAGAAGCGACTGAGCTTGTCGAGATCGTTCATCACCTCGTCAGCCAACTCCTGGGCAATCTCGACCGGTTTGCGCAGGCCGGAAATATCCGGGACCGGCTTGCCATCAACGGTTGGGTTGGCAGATCCCTGAAACTCGCTGGAGGCGGCGCGATAGGATGCCGTGAGTGATTTCCGGGGTTTTGTCACTTTGAGCCCATCAGGAAAACGCCGATCAAACCGCATACGGAAAAGAGCGGCGAACTCGTCACGGCACCGCGTCGCGGGAGTTCTCAGATTTGTTTCCGGATGGCAGATGAACCAACTCAGCAACCAGTCAGCCGTCAGGTTCTCGCCTTTGTCGATCTGGGCTCCGATTGCGTATTTGAGTGAGAACGGAAGTTCCCAGCCCTGCTTCTCGAAAATCGGCTCGATAGCGTCAAGGTCGGTTTCGGCAATCATTGCGATATCGAGGAACTCGCCCAAATACCGCCTGACGGAATGGTTATCAGGGTAGAGTGACTGCAGCCGCCGAACTTCCTGGACGATCTCCTTTGCATCTTCGTTCGACTGATCGACGAAGAAGCGACGCTCCAGCCCGTAGAAGTACAGGAACATGTAGCCGGGGTTATAGGAGGCGTCGCTTCGCCCAGTTGCCAACCACTCCAAGTAGGTTGCTCGACACTGGGGTGAGATATCCGAGTATCCGGGCCAATACGGCATGCCATCGCCAGCCTTGTCCCTGCCCGAGCGCGCGACCGGCAGGGATGGATCGATATAGGCTCGGCATTTGTCGCGATACCCGTAAGAGTTCAGCAAGGGAGGCGTGCCAACATAGACCATCCCGCCGATGTTGCGACCGGCGACGCTAGCTGTTTCGCTAGAGGGGACCCACCCGCTTTTCTTTGTTCGGGACGACCTGCTCGATGCAACTCGCCCAGATTGTTTTCTTTCAGCGGCTGCCGCAAGAGCTGGCGCCGCAGACTTTCCAGCGCGAACGATCTCAGCGTAGTCCTGCTTCGGTGGGGAATAGGCTTGAGTCGCAGCCGATGCTCTGGAAACATTGGCTTCGCGAGTTCGTTCGCGTTCACGCTCGACACGTTTTTCATATGCATTTGGAGGCGCTACCAGCGCTGAATTCGTTTCTGTTGTTTCCGAACTCTTTGCGCCGCCATTTGTAGCGGCAATTTTTCTAGATCGCCGCCTTTCTTGCCACCAAACCAAAAAGATGGGCGCTCCCAATGCAAAAAGAACTTGGCTGCCGTCCGACCATGACTGCAATGCAAGTGCAATAATTAACAAAGCAGCAAAGAAATAAATCGCTAAAAAAAATGTAACGCGAAAAACCTTCCATACAAGACTCATCAATAAAATCTCCTAACTGGCCAGTTCGATCTCAAGAGAACGGCGCCCGCCTCTCAACCTCTAGGCGATTTTTCTCTGCTAGAACAATCGAATCCCCAGTGGGGGTGCACATTTCACCAGTTTTCGAAGAGGTCAGGCGTGTTCGTGTCACGCACTCGGCTCAAACCTTCGCCAACATGCAAACATGGGTGCTTGATCCTATACAATCCCTTCGCGCCCTCAAAATGAGCGCTGCCACCATTGGGCATACGGACCGTGACCACGTCTGCACCGCATATGGGGCACTGATGCCGGAAACTGCGCTGGCGCTTTGCATTCGAAGAAGACAGTAAGACCCAGCTTTCTCGAACGTCGGTAGTGCCACCATTTGGCAAGCGCCGCGAATGAGCTCGCCGTCGAAACCAACGAGGAACCATCAGACCACTCCCCTTTCCTCAATACTACTCCCAGACATCCCTTTTCTGACATAGAAGCCGTTTGGGATCGCCTCCTGGACGAGCGGTACATGCGAAATCAGACCCACCGCACGGTTCTGTCGGACGATAGAGTTGAGGACCTGTAGGACTTGGTCGAGCGTGCCGGACCCGTTTTCGGTGTCGAGGCTTCCAAACCCTTCGTCGATAAAAATCGTGTCGAGCCGGACCTTGCCGCTCGCCGCTTCGACCACGTCGGCAAGACCCAGTGCGAGAGCGAGTGCTGCAATGAACGTCTCGCCGCCTGAGAGTGTGCTTGTAGCGCGTGATTTCCCGGTGTGCGCGTCAAACACCTGTGTTCCAAGGCCTCGCTTACCTCGCCCTCCATTCTCCATCTCGCGCTCAAGACTATACTGATAGTTTGTCATTGGGCCGAAGCGTAAGTTTGCCGCTTCCAGAATCTGGTCGAACATCGCGCCTATCGCGAATGTCTCCAGGGTCAGTCTTTGCGAGTTCTGCCCGTTCACCAGCGCAGCTAGTCCGCGCAGCGGGCCTGATGCCGCTTCGGCTTCGTCAAGCTTGCGCAGCGTCTCTTCAATCCCCTTTCTAAGCCGATCCAAATGATCGACACGGGTCTGGGCGGCGATGCGTTCTTCGGTCACCCTGCCGAGTGCCTCAGCATGGGTCTGGTGCGTTTCCCGCAGCGCTTCGATGTCAGGCCGGGGCATGCCTTCAATCGCAGAGGTAGCATCTGTGACTGCATCAGACGCACTCTTGTGCTCACGCCGGTAGGTCTCGACCGTTTCTCTATCTTCATTGAGAGTTTCGATGGCTGACTTGAGAGACTGAAAGGCCTCTGCTGTGAGGCCAGCTCCAGCCAGTCTCGTCCGGAAGACCTCAACCGCCTTTTGATGGCGCGCCTTACAGTCCACGAGCGCCTTATTTGCGCTTTCAATATCCTTATCCGCGCCGAGTGCCATTTCGCGCGCGGATTTCAGCGCTTTGTCTGCCGCGATCCGCGCCGCCTGAAGTGACTCCAGCGACTCGGTCACCTTCTTCAGTGTGGCCGCGAGCGCCGTGACATCGCGCAGGTCCTCAGGCACCTCGGCAAGCTTGCCGTCGCGAGTCGCCTTGGCCTCAGTAGCCTTGTTCCGCCGCTCATCGAAGCTGTCCCGCAACTCATCGCGTTTCCGCTCCAGTTCCTCGACCTGCCGTCCCAGTTCCTCAATCCCGGCCTCCGCGGCAAGGATGTCGACCCGGGGACCAAGCGCTGCGAGTGCTGCGTCCTCACGACCGATCTGCGCCGCGATGACGTCCGCACGCGCCTCTGGCGGCTCAAGGGTGGACAAGCGTTTCCGTCGCTCGTCAAGCGTCGCTTGCACGCCGACCAGTGCTTCGCCGGCTTGCCGGGCTTCGCGATCGGCGGCCAGCCATGCTTCTCGTGACTCTCGGAATGCCTTGTCCAGGCCGGCACTACCGATCTCGCCAGTCGCCGGCGCAGGATGTTCGGTTGCGCCGCAGACCGGACATGGCGACCCTGCTTCCAATCTCGTCGCGAGGTGAAGCGCCTGTGCTGCCGCTAGATCCCGTTCGGCCGTCTCATAATCATCTCGCGCCTTCTCGGCCTTTCCGGTCGCAGCTTCCGACGTCCGCAGTTGTTCTGCGACAGCGTCCTGAGCCGTTGCGACATCCTGCAAAGCGCCCTCGTAGGACTTGGCTGCCAGATGCCGTTTTTCGAGTTCTGCGCGCCGATCCGCGATCTCGGCGCGCTTCGCCTCCGTTTCGCGCGCAGCTTTTAGCTCTGCGCTTTTCGAGGTGCGCTTCTCCTGCAGTTCGGTCAGTTGTGCCTTTGCTGCCTGAAAAGCGTTGTCGGCGTCTCGCTGCTCTTTCAGCGCGGTTTCGACTGCCTTATTGCTATCGGCCGCTGCCTCGAGGATTCGACCATACCTCTCCAGTTCATCACTTCTCCGGCGCAGGGTTTCGACCTCATCGGCACGATCGTCCTCGCGCCGGAGCGCCTCTGCCGCCTTTTCTGCTTCTCTGGAAGCAAGCTCGCTGGCCTCGTCAGCCTTCTTGCGCGCACCCTCGGCTTCACCAACCTCACGTTCGGCATCCCCTACTCGTTCCTCGACATCGATCAGACCGCGTGCGCGCTCGGCTTGTCGGACCTGCTCAGAAAGCGTCTCGACATCGCCCTTCTGCGCCTCAAGTGCGCGAAGCCGTTCGTTCATCTTTTCGGCCGTCGCGAATTTTTCTTCGATCGCCTCCGCCTGACGCACTGCTTTCTCGGCAGCTTCCGCCGTCGCCTTCCCGGTTTCTTCGTTCGCGCGTAGCTCTGCGCATTTCCCAGTTGCGGCTTCGATGCCCGAAATCAGTGCATCAGTGCTTTCGAATCCTTCTGCGGCGAGCTGTCTGGCGCATAGCGCACGTTCATCCCGCACCTGCCGTTCAGCCTCATCGGCTGCCGACTTGAGATCGGCCATGAGCTTCTCGTACAGCGAGACATCGAAGAGTTCTCGCAGGATTTCGAGGCGCTCTTTCGTCTTGGCCGAAAGGAATTTCTCGAAGCGCCCTTGCGGCAGGAGGACGATCTGGCGAAATTGCTCGGAGCCATATCCAAGCATCTCAACAACAGCCGCGTCGACGTCGCGCACCTTCTTCTCGGCCAAGATCTTGCCCCGTGCCGCATCTGTGATTGCGTCCAGCGCCATTCCGGTCGCATCGAACAGGTAAGCTTCGTGTGCGCTCCGCGTCTCGCCTTCACCGCGTGCCTTGGGCCGCATCTGGTCGGGTCGGCGAAGCACAACATATCGCCGCTCACCAATGTCGAACACGAACTCCGCCTCGGTTATTATATCCGGATCTGCGTGATCCGAGCGCAACGAAGGAGCGTCTTGCTCTGCCTTCGCCGCTTCGCCAAAGAGCGCAAAGGTCATCGCGC
This sequence comes from Maritimibacter harenae, assembly GCF_009882975.1. Taxonomy (GTDB): domain Bacteria; phylum Pseudomonadota; class Alphaproteobacteria; order Rhodobacterales; family Rhodobacteraceae; genus Maritimibacter; species Maritimibacter harenae. The sequence goes on along the minus strand of NZ_WTUX01000070.1, from coordinate 34,890 downwards.
TGAAGATGGTCGATTTACCTGATCCTGTTTGTCCGTAGATGCCGAAAAGACCCGCCTCGACGGCATCCCGAAAGTCGATAACCACCCGACCTGGATAGGGACCGAACGCCTGAAGTGTTAGCCGAACCGGTCTCATTGGACATCCTCCGCCTCACACAGGCGACCGAGTGCCGACGCTACGACCTCCAGTTCCTTCTCTGAGAACCCTTCGTCCCGCACGTGTTCAACGAAGTCGCCAATGACTTCGACAGGGTTCGCGACCGCCAGGGCACGTCCCGTTAAAGACTTTACTTCTTGCGCCTGTTCATCCCGCTCGTAGATAAGTTCACAGGCGTTCGGGAACACGTCGCGGATGCGCTTCATTCCATCGATCACAGGCGCATCATCGGTAAGCACGGCTTTGATAAAATCGTCAGATCGATCTGCGAGGAGAAGTTCTGCGTGACGTCCCTTCAAGACGCGCACTTGGCGAATGGGTGTGAAAGGAATGATCTCAATCGTGGTTTGCCCGACTGCATCGATCTCGACGAGGCTCATCGACTTCTGGCAGTCAGATTCATCAAACCCGAAAGCTAATGGCGATCCCGAGTACCGGATATGAGGGGCACCAACCGATTGCGGCCGGTGCAGATGGCCAAGAGCCACATAGTGGGCACCCTCGAACACGGCCGAACTGACGGTCTCGATGCCGCCGACCCTAGTGAGAGGTCGTTCACTTTCGCTGCTCGAAGCCCCGGCTACGAAAGCATGCGAAACGACGACCCAACGCGTACCATCGGGAATGTTACGCCGACCGCAAGCCACCTGAGCGGCGAGAACGTCCTCGGGCGCGTGGAGAGCTTCGTCGGAAAAACATTCACGGGCGGCATACTCGTAGGCGAACGGCAACCCCGTGAACGCCACAGGTCCGTGGGCGTCCGTAAGTAACAGCGGCTTCTCGTCCGCACTGATAGCCCCACGTATCAAAGCGCGTCGTGTGTCTGTCATGATCGCCATGGATGCGATTCGATCACCAGAGTCGTGATTGCCGGCGATCATCACCACGGCCGCGTCGGTCTCTGAGGCAACGCGCGCCAAGAACCCATTGAACTGTCGCACGGCAGACGTCGGCGGGGCAGCCCGGTCAAAAATATCTCCTGCAATTACAAGAACATCAACGTCGCGAGAGGTGATCGCCGAAACGATCTGGTCGAGAATTGCTGCGTGATCGGCATCAAGAGGAATCCCGTTGAACTGACGCCCGAGATGGAGGTCGGCGGTGTGGAGAATCCTCATGGCAATAACTCGTATATTTTTTATTCGTATATTTTCTAGATGGACATACAGGCCAGAGTCAAGGTAGGGATGCGCACATGAAGCTCGACGACCTCAAACATGCGCAGAGAGAGCGCCTGATCTTTCTGGACCGCTGCCTGACTTGGCGGGGTATGGCAAACCGCAAGGATCTGATCGACCACTTCGGTATTTCGACCGCGCAGGCAGCGCTGGACTTCCGTGTCTATCTTGGTCTCGCGCACAGTTCACCGCCGACCTATGATCCGGTGCGAAAGACATACATAGCTGCGAGCGAGCACGAGGCATTGGCACCATCCGGCCTGACCGAAGCATTCGATATCTTGGCGGGCGTCGATGAAGACACGCCTTCGTCCGCGTTGCCGCGACCGGAACGGAAGGCAGATCAAAGGACCATCGCGTTTCTTCATCAAGCAATCAGGTCGGGGAACGCCGTCCACGTCCGATACACATCAATGTCGTCCGGTGCCGACGAAGGGCAGTGGATCGCACCGACCCGCTTCACGTCCGATGGTGAAAGCGTGCACTTGCGTGCCCACAGTTTCAAACGCGGTGAATATCGGAACTACCTCCCGATCCGCATCGATCCTGACAGCTCGTTCGAGGAGAAACCCATAGACAAGCCTCTGCCGGAGGACGTGGACTGGAATACTCGAGCAATCATTTGGCTGCGACCAAAAACAGGACTTTCAGATGAGCAAGCAAAGGTCGTCAGACGTGAATTCGGCTTTGAAGGCGAATGGCTCCGTGTCGAAACCAGAAAAGCGCTGGAATTCTTTTTTGATCGTCGATGGGGGTTGGATACCGTAGGTGCACGGCTTGAGCGCGCGAAAACGGACTACGAACCAATATGATAACTAGATCCCTTCTCGTACGCCGTTCTTGCTCCGCTCCATAGTTGCCTCTAACATATCGAGACCATCGACGGCGGAACGCATCTGCGCCTCACCCACGACGCTCGTGGTCTCGGCATCCGCGACCGGGCCCTCAAAATCCATCTCCATCTGCCGCTGTTCCTCAGCGATGACGGCTTGAACGACGGGCGCGGTCTTCTTTGGCACGACATGCGCTGACGGCTGACCTGCAGCAGCCTGGTCTGCTGCCTCGATATCGGCCTCGGATCCGCCTGACCCTTTCGCTGGCGGCGTCATCGGCATGGCGCGCATACTCAGCGGCAGCGTACCCTGTGATCCGCCTCCCCCCGGCTCCGGAAACGGCAACTCGCCTGTCTGCGCCGCGTAGATCGCCTTGAACAGCCGGTCGTCGAAATACTGGATCCGCTTCGCCCGGACCGGCATTTGCGCATCGATCACCATGACGATCTCGTCGAGCGGCAGGCGGCGGGCCTCATCTTCCGGCAACAGCGAGCTTTCTTCGGTCCGTGTGGATTGGCTGCGGCCTTCGAAGGGGTTCTTGCCTATGGACTGAGACCGCGTAACCACGGTCTTGGTGTTCTTGCCGACCGCCTTGCTTAGTTCCTCGACGGTCTTCTCATCTGAGGGCGTCAGGTAGAGCTTTACACCCGCGTTGCCCTGCAAGGCGCGGCGGGTGTTCTCGCCGTAGATTTCATCGAGGGCAGGGATGGTTTGGGTGACGACGGCCAGATGACCGCGGTAGGTCCTCAGGGTCTCGATGCTTTCGACCACGATGGGCATCTTGCCCAAGCGATTGAACTCATCGAGCATGATCATCACGGGCCAGGGCTCATCCGGCCCGGGATCCTTTTCCTGCATGGCCGAGAGGAGATCAGAGAAGAAGAGCCGGATCAGCGGCGCGAGGGGTTTGACCATCAGTGGCTGGACGACGAGATAGACCGAAAAGGGCTTTTTCCGGATCGTCCGGAAATCAAAATCCGACACCGCCGTCGCTTCATCGATGGCCGGGTTCTGCCATTGATCGAGCCCCGAGGTCATCAGGAGCGAAACGTATGAGGTCAGCGTGTCGTTGTTGGTCGAGGCCAGCCGCGTGAAGATCAGCTTCGCGGCCCTGTTCTCCACCTCATGGCCCCGCGCGAAGTATTCCTTCTGCTTGTTCCCGCCCGAAGCCGCGATGCGATAGATTTCGCCGAGAGTCGGACGCTTGCGCTGGAAGGCCAGCAGGCCTGCCGCCACAAAAAGATCGATTCCGCCCTTGAGGAGGCCCTGCACCCGGTCGTTGTCGCTTTGCAGGAACAGCGTCGCCAGGAGTTGCAGTTCCATCTGTTGGCGCGCGGGATCTTTCAGCTGATAGATGCGCAGGAGCGGGTTGTAGCGATGCGTGCGCCTGCCCTCCCAATCGGTGGGGGCAAAGCGATAGACCTTGTCACCTTGGGCGGCGCGGTGCCGGGCCGTGGCCTCGAAACACTCTCCCTTTACATCGAGCGTCACGGCGGAGCCTTGCCAGGTCAGCAGGTTTGGAATGACGAAACCCGTGGTCTTGCCGCGGCCCGTGGGCGCCACGATCAGCGCATGCGGGAAGACCTTGGAGCAAATGTATTTTGCGCGGGAGCCGGGCGCCCCAAGCTTGCCGAGGATGAACCCGGTCCCAGGCGCCCCGAAAAACCCGTTTGCCTTCATCTCGCGCGCGCTCTGCCAATGAGTCTGACCAAAGCGTGTCAGGGCAGACCCTGAGAGAGCGAGGCTCAGCATCAGGCCGGCGGCGGCGAAGCTGCCGATGATCAGATGGATGAGTTGCGCGTCCTCGGGGCGGCGGTCCAGGATCGCCATGTAGTTCTGCGCGATATAAGCAAAGTCGATCTCGGCCCCGAAGCCGAGATCCTGGTAGGTCAGCACCGCCGAGGCGATGGTATAGCCCATGGCGGCGGTCACCAGCGTCACCAACAGGACGCCCGTGGCAATTCGCGCTTTTCCCATGGGCGCGCTCAATGGACCTGGCCCCGCTCGGTCTCGCCATCCACGTCTGTGGCGCGGTGTTTTTCGTATTCGGCATCGGCCAGATCATCGACCACCTGACGCAAGGCCTCGGTATTGGCCGTCGCGGCATCAGATTGCAGGTAGACCTTGGCGACATAGAGCCGGTCGAGGCGGTCCTCGAGAACCTGTTCCAGCGCATCAGCATCGCCGGATGTGAGGCGGCCCAATTGGCGGTCATCCAGCACCCGTGCGATCTCGTTGCGGAAGGCATCCCGTTCCGCTTCGGTCTCGAAGGGCGCGGACAGCTCCCCGGCCCGTTCATGATCAAGGACACGTGCAATCTCCTCTGGGACACGGTCGGTACGGTCAGACTGCATCGCCGTTTCATCGCGGGTCGCTAGACGTTCGTCGCGCGTGCCAACCCCAAGCCCCTCGCGCATCTCGGTTTCCCGGCGAACTTGATTGATGGCTTCCGTGTCCCGTATCTCCACAACGGCGGCATAGGTCGCGCCGAGCCCGCGGGCGAGGTGGGACGGCATGTCCGGGTAGCGCGCGCGCAAGTCATCGGCGACAGCATCTGCAACGGGCGTGCGGAGGTCGCGTCCCTCCATGATCCGGTCGACTTCGCGGGTGATCTCGCTGGCGCGGGCCGCATCGCTGATGGTCTCCCTGTAGGGCTCGGACCGGTCGATCACATCTCCCGGTCGTGCGAGCAAGTCCGGGTGTGCCTCGAGATACGCGCGCTGCTCCGCTTCGATCCGGCGCTCCGCCCGCGAGACAACCTCCCAGTCCCGGTCCTCGATCTGCTGCGCTGTCAGACCGTCTGCGCGCATCTCCTGACGGATTGTCCCTTCCATCGCCCGGACCGCGCCCTCGTGATAGTGGAACCGCTCGCTGACCGCATCCGCTTCCATTACACCATCCCGGCGCAGCACGTTCTCCCGTTCCAGAAGCGTGCCAAGCTCGACATGCACGTCATTCAGGATGTCACGCGCCTTTTCCAGGTCGGCGCGGCGTTCGAGGTTCAGGTCCCGCGCCTCGGCCACCTTGGAGAGATCATCGGCGATCCATTGATGCTCAAGCGCGGCATTCGAGGCGCCGGTTTCGATCCGGGCGACCACTTCCGATGTGCTGATCCCGGTGCCGCGCAGCGCGGTGTCGATGCGCGATCTCAAGTCGGGCATTGCCAGACGCGCGAGCTGGCTGTTGTCGATATTGGCCTCGGAATAGACCCCGCCCTCCGAGGGGGTCTCCGACAGCGTGGATGATCGCAGCCCCAAGGGCTGCATGTGCTGGACCTGCTTCTGGATCTCGATGAGGCGCTTTTCCAGCGCGGGACGTTCCGCATCGGACTTCTCGGCGATCATGCCCTGAACCCGCGCGAGCTTTTCCGCATAGAGGCTTCTCAGATCCTCGAAACTTTGATCCTCGGCCATATACACATCTCCTGTTCGGTCCACCTGCCCGCCATGCGCCAGCACCTCGCCCGCGCGAAAGAGGGCTGTGGCAATATCCTCGCGGGCCTCGCGCGAAGCCTCCGCAGCAAGCGAATGGTAGACGGTTCTGGTGTTGGCGATCTCCGCCAGCGTCCGGGTCAGGTCGGCCCCGACGCGTTCACGCTCGCGGGGCGCGCGACCCTCTTCCTTCGCGGCATAAACTTCGCTGGTCCGGGCCGGGTAATGGACAACCCCGCGATCGACCCGGCGCGTGGCTTCCAGGCGCACGCCGTACTTTTCCGCCTCCTCGACCATGGCGAGGCGGAAGTCGTCATAGTTGAAGCGGTGGTTGCGCCCCAGGTAGAAGAACTCGCCTTCTTGCGAGCGGCGGTTCAGAACCAGATGCGCATGCGGGTGATCGCGGTCCTCATGCACCGCGATGATGTAGTCGAAATGCCCTTCGTCGGTCTGGAAGAACCGCTCCGCCACATCTGTCGCGATGTCGCGCACATCCTCCCCGCGCGTGCCGACGGGGAAGGACATGAGCATGTGGGTTGTCTGGCCCAGCTTGGGTTTGAAGCCTGCATCCCACCGCTTGGCAAAGCGCTCGGTCAGATCCTTGATGTCACGCGCCTCGAGCTTCGCCTTGCCATCCAGAAACCCGCTACTGTCCACGATATGGGTGGACTTGGTGGTGAGGTACTCGAGCTGGTTTGCGAGCTGTGATTTGGTATGCGTACCGCCGCCCCGGATCGCCTTGAAGACCGCCGGCCGATGCCCTGCCGCCGCGCGCACAAGCTGGCGCTGCTTGGCGACATGCAGCCCCTGCATCGAGCCCCGGATTCGGCTCCAGCCGTCCCGAAAGACCTCGCCCGTGACAGCGTCAACAGCATCATTCAGCCGCATGGGCAAACTCCCTTAGCGCAGCACTGGCTTCGAGCTGCATCGCGTCACGGCGGCGGCGCAGGAGCAGGTCGATCTCGTCGGCGGAATCGAGGATGAACCGCGCCAGCCCGCGCATCTGCGCGAGACGCAATTCGGTGAACTCGGCACTCGTGCCGCCCACGGCCACCTGCCCCATCCGGTTGGCCCGCGTCATCTGCTTGGCGATCTGCGCGACCCCATTGCCAACCTCATGCAGCGAGGCGCGGTAACGCGCCATCTCAGCCGCCATCTGCGCGTCCGGAACGAACACCCCGCCTGCCGCCTGAATGAGCCGCCGCAGACCCTCGGCCCGGCTCTCGATCCCCGCCTCGGCCAGCACCTCGTCGAGCGCCGCCAGCTCCGCAGCCGTGACCTTCACACTGACTGCTAAGACCGGAATAGCGGCATCGGCCTGGCGCTCGGCATCGGCTTTGAGCGTGTACTGGATCGCCCGCGGCGACACGCCAAACCGCTCCGCCAACACGGATGTCGACACACCTTCCGCAGCCTCGCGAACGATCTCCATGCGGTCCGCATCTGTGAGACGTTTTGAACGAGACATGCGAAGAAAGACCCCCTATTTCCTGCCACCTTCCACCAAGGCTGCCCCTACCTTACGATAATATAGTAAACTGTCAATTATATACTTACGTTGCCTTCAGGCTCAGGCAGCCTTGGTGTCCGCTTCCCCCGCGGCCCGCAGGGACGCGGCTCTGCTGCCCTCACCACCGGGCGACCCACCTGTCCAATGGGTCCCCTTCCCCAGCACCGCCCGAGGGTCTGGCCGAACACGCACGTGTTCGGACGGAACCGCGGGCGGGCGCAAACCCCACCGACAGGGCGGACAGGCAGGGTCAAGGAGGGCCAGATTTGGCTCCGCCAAATCTCTGCCGCAAAAACCGGGAGGCCCTGGCCGATAGGTTTTTGTGGATGGCCCCCTTGAGGCTGACTGTCCGCCCTGTCGCGGCCTGATCATTCCGGGCGGCGATCGTCCTTTGAGCGCGCGGCTACCGGAAGCAAAGTCAGGTTGCTGGCGGCGATCACACGCGCCGGTGACGGCATCCCTGGAACAGGGATCGGGCCGCCCCAAGATCGTCCTGGGGCGGCCCATACTCGTCAGAGGATTCAGTCCTGGGGATCCTTCGCGCTCGGCGGGAACATCACCAGCTCAGAGACCGCGACCGGGAAGTCGAGCTTGAGGCTGAAGAACTCCGAACCGTCCCCGTTGCGGGTGTTGCGGAACATCGCACCCACTCGCTGAAAACGGGTGCGCTCCTGGCCATCGGTGTCGGTGAACTTGACGGGGACGGTGGCGACGTAGTGGTTGGTCATTTGGGTTACTCCTTGTTGCGATGGGGATCACCCAGCACGGGGCAAGAGGCCCGGTCGCAAGCGCAAATGCGGAGGGTCCGCGGCTCCGCCGTGGAAGCCGTATTTGTGCTTGCCGAAGCGTGAGCTGAGGGCACGGACGGGCCGACCCCGTGCGATCCACATCAATGAGCAAAAAGGAGTGATCCGGATGACCCTTGCCATCACGCTGCCGCCACCATCCGCGTCCTCGTCCCGCCAAGCCTGGCCGGGGAGCTAACGGAGCCCGATCGCTTAGGTGCGATGTCCCGAAACGCCACCCGAGGGTTGTGCAGGTCTTCAGCCTCATGTGCGACGTCTCGACCCCTCGGTCTTGCGCTGCTGACGATGTGCGAGGTGCGCACCATCCCCAGCCCGTACCGATGCGGATGGGCCGAACTCTGACGGGCTGGGTAGAGGGATGACGGTGCTGGACGCCGTGAGCTGCCGATCAAGTGTGACCGATCGCACGCGCCATGAGACATGACGAAAGGGCCGCCCGAAGGCGACCCTCTCAATTCACTCCTGCGACGCCGTCTTCGCCGGGTCAGCAACCCGCATGACCGTCAGGCCTTTCGCTTCCGCCTTCTGCCCGAGGTTCAGAGCGACCCCGTTGCCGCCGAAGAGTACAACCCCCGTCGCCGCGAACTTGTCGTCCAGCATCTCGTCGTTGCACTTGAACGGTGCCGCCCGCCCGTGTGCGGACCAGCGCGGATCGAAGCGCGCCTGCGCGACCCCGCGGGCGCGCGCCCACCGGGCCGCAATCATCTCCGCCCCGTGCTTGCCTCCCTTGTGGCAGAGGAAGATCTCCTGGTTGCGGTTCTGCTTGATCCGTTCGCGAACTTTGTCGAGCGTATTGAAGATCACATCGACATCGGTCCAGTCGGTGGCGCCCGAGACGATCAGGGGCACCCCCTCGACTTTCGACTTCTCGGCGGTTTCGCGGTCGTGCTGCTCCAGCAGCTGCCGCGCCTCGAAGACCGCCCCGGTCTCTTGCGCCCGGACGCTTGCGCGCGACCCGGCGGCCGGGATGAAGGCGTGACCGGTCTCGATCTCGTAGCATTCCGCCGCTGCCTCGCTCATCACCTCGATGGCGCTGACGATCTCGCGCAGTTGCAGGAAGCGGGCCTGCGCCTCTTCGAGCGCGGTCTCGGCGATCTCCGATCCATCGTGGGATTTTGCCAGTGCGCCGATCTTGTCGGCGGTGCGGTCGACCTCCTTGCCGAGCGCCACCTTGCGCCGCTGCAGGATCGTGGCGAGCCCATGGGCCAGCGGTTCGATTTCTGCCTCAAGGCCGGTCCCGCGCAGCGGACCGAGCAATGCCTCGAAGCTCTCGCGGATGATGCGGTCGGTCAGGATGTGATCTTCCGGGATCGGCAGCTGTGCGTCCTTCTCGGTCAGTCCGAAAAGCTCGATGGTTTCGTAGGTGTTCGCTTGATCGTATGCCATGTCTGTTCTCCAGATTTCGGTTGTTCGACCACCACGTGAGTGTGGTGGCATGGCCGAATGCCTGGTTTCCGAATCTGCCCGGGTCAGGGACGGCGCAGCCGCCGGCTTGCCGGGCGCAAAAGTTTTCCGTGCGCAACACACGACACATGCGCGCCCTCACCCACGGGACCGCCCCGCGTCACAGGCCCGGCCTTCGCCGAAAAGTTTTGCGATCCTTGACGCGGGCTGATTTGGGGGCCATCCGGAGGATATGCTTCCGCACTCATGTGTGTGTGTTTTGACGGTAGGTTTGCCCGACCCGAGCAGGCAAACGGCCCGACCGGACGCGGGAGACGGATGAAGCGGCGGGATCGTTTTGCCCCGCAAAACAGACCAGAGCGCAATCCGGCGGAGCGGCCGGGGAGGGACGTGCTCGCGAGGCGGGCAAACCGGGATGCCAGGCGCAACGCCGCGGTGAGGCCGCATGGCCGAATGCGCGACGGACCGAAGGGCCGTTCTCCCCTGCGACACGCGAAGCCAAGATGGGGAGGCTAGAAGCGTTAAACCAAGGTTGATGTACAGGAAACTCCCCTGCCAACTATACTAAGTTCCTATCAGAGCATGCGACATGGACAGAAAGCCGACCTTCGCGGCGACACATCGTACCTGTGCTCTAGATTCTCTGTAAAATACCAAATCGGCATGTCTGTGAGGTAAGTCTTGGGTGTAATCCGGACTGGACGGCGATATATAGATATTATGCCTGCCGATTTCTCTGCCTTATCGCCCTCCGAGTTCGAGGCGCTTTCAGCCGACCTTATCGGGCGCGCTCTTGGTATCCGCTTCGAGCAATTCGGCGAAGGAGCTGATGGTGGAATAGATGGACGCCACGCGCCGGAGGCGCAAAGCCTGACGATCCTACAAGCTAAGAGATACGAGAGATCTGCTATCTCAGCTTTGAAGCGTGAAATGTCGAAGGAGCGCGCGAAGATCGATCAGTTGGCGCCCGATCGCTACATCCTGTCAACGTCCGTAGCGATGACCCCACAAAGGAAGCAGGACCTCGTGGAGATTTGCGGCCCCGCCATTCGATCTCCGGGAAACATCTTCGGGCGCGAGGATCTTGAGGCATTGCTGCGCGCGCATCCTGACATCGAGGAAGCTCATCCCAAGTTATGGATCCCCGCGAGCGGGCGTACGCTGAAGCGAATGCTTCATGAGACGCTGGATGAGCGCGAGGGCCACCTGAAGCCTCCTTCGGTCCTTCGAGCGTTGCTTCCAAAGCCAGGGATCGGCGGAAAGGTGGAGTCAGAGGCGGAAACGCAACGGGATACCCTGTTCCTTGTCGGAGCGCGCCCCGACCACGATCACTTCATCCTTTGGCTCGGTCCAAAGCTCGAAGCGCACGGATATCGCGTTTTTTCCGAGATCCTGACTCTCGAGCCTGGAGACAGATGGCACAAGGAGATTGGAGTGGCGTTGGAGCACCGCGCTGCGAAGGTTCTGGCAGTGGCGGGCGCGGCCACCCGCGCCAACGACGACGCGATGGACCTGATCGACAGGGCGAAAACGCTTGCTGCAAGTTTTGGCGACACTCGCCTGATTATCCCGTTACGGATCGAGGAGGGGGCCAAGATTGATGGCCTCCGCGATGCGACGCCTGCCGATTTCGCGCGGGGTTGGGCAGAAGGGCTTTCGAAGCTTCTGGAGACGCTGCGTCGCCAAGGCGTAACGCGCCGACGCGAGCACATCGCGGTCGCAGCTCAATGGGACAGCTTCCGCAAGCGTGGTGCTGTTCCGCTAGTGCGCGAGCCAGAGTCCTTGGTCTCGAATTGGATTCAGATCTTGGAAATGCCCGATGAACTCCACTTCTACGAGGCGGCAGGAGCGGTCCAGACCGACGTCCTCAAGAGGCGGGTGCGAGGGCTGTCGTTTCCCGCCGTCGCGCATGAGCGAGGCGTGATCACCTTCGCTGCGCCCCCTGATGTTGGGGAAAGCCTCGAAGGCGTAGCGAAGTTGCGCCTACGGACTTCTGTGCCGGTTGTCGATGCGGTAGAAAAGGGTATGCCTGAGATAGGCGTCGCGGGACGCGATCTGTCGAACATGCTCACGGGCCTGTTGCGCGATGGATGGGAACGGCACTGCAGGAATATTGGCATGGTCGCCTATGCGTATTCCAACGGCGATGGTTTCCATGTGTCCCCTAACCAGGTCGCGATTGGTGAGCGGGTGCCCTGGGGGCGACAAGGTGAGCGCCGGTCGTCGATGCTGCGCAACATCGCCCGAAAGCATGTTTGGTCCTATGGGGTGACGGCGATTCCCCGAAACTGGCCTTTCTGGCACTTCCGTCTGAAAGCGCGCGTCCTTTTCGCGATGGATAACAATACGGAGCAGGGCGAACGCATAGATGATCCGAAGAAGATGCATCGCCTTCGCAGATCGGGCTGCAAGGGTTGGCGCAACAAGCAATGGCACGGACGGCTTCTGGCATTCCTTCAGATCATGTCGGGTGACTCAGCCTACATTCGGGTTCCGCTGGCTCCAGGCCAGGACATGCTTCTTTCCTCTGAGCCCCTTCTCTTCACGTCGCCGGTCAGTACAGCTCTTCCTGACGTGGGCGACCCGGATGCCGAGGAGCAGGACGAAAGCACGCTCGGGCGGCCAGAGGCTGACGACGACGATGCTGAGCCCGAAGGAGACGGTAAATGAGGTTTCCCGAAGCAAGCTTGATCGTAGATCACTTCGATGAGCCAGAACTCGACTTCCGCCATGACCAGAGGAGCCACCACCCAAAGGACGGCCTGTTTCTCTATGGACCTCATGACGGCCCTCGGAAGCTTCGAGAAGTCCGAATTGGGGTTGTGGGAACGTCGGACGGGATCGGACACTTCCGATCTTGGAGCCGCCGGCTGCTTTCCGGGATACCGGTGCCGCCTCCGGGGCCGACGGAGAAGAAGGACCGTCTTCATCTCGCGGATTTCGCCGGGCTCGAAGAGACATTCGGCATTACTTTCGATCCAGATCGGCTCAGGTCCCTGACGGTCGAGTTTGACGCCATCGAGCGGGCGACCAGGGTGCAGAACATGCACGAGGCCGTCGATGCGGTCGCCCGTATCTACACTGAGCGCGTCCACAAGTTCAGGCGCAACGAGGAGGGTTCGATTGATGTATGGATGTTCGTCGTGCCCGAGATAGTCTACGAGCGCTGCCGTCCGGAATCGAGGCGGACCGGTTTGACCCTGGTCGCTGGAAAAACGCCCAAGAAGCAGCGCGCAAGGTCACCCCAGTCGTTCCTTTTCATGGACGAACGGTTCGATCCGCGCATTGAGGACGTGTTTGACGACATTCCCGACTTCCGTAGGCACATCAAGGCGACTTTGCTCTCGATCGCGCCCTCTCAGATCCTGCGCGAGTCGACCCTTGAGCCGACAGCGTTCCTCAACAGTGCGGGCTATCCGAAGCGAACCACCCAAGACCCTGCGACAGTGGCGTGGAACATCGCGACGGGGCTTTACTATAAGACACAGGACCGTCCACCCTGGCGGCTGTCGAACGTGCGCGAAGGAGTATGCTACATCGGGATGGTCTACAAGAACCTCCCAAACAACCGCGATAATCACGTCTGCTGCGCGGCGCAGATGTTTTTGAGTGAAGGCGATGGCGTGGTGTTCCGCGGCGCGAATGGCCCTTGGAAGACCGGCAAGTACGAATACCATCTAAACGCTGACGCCGCGAAAGAACTTCTAGAGACTGTGATAGAAGCGTACCGGGATCTGCACTCCGAGCCGCCCAAGGAACTCTTCATCCATGGGCAGGCGTCATTCAACGACGAGGAGTGGCAGGCCTTCTGTCAGGCGGCTCCGAAGGGGACGAACGTCGTCGGTGTACGGATCAGACCTACGGGTGGTGACGCAAAGCTCTTCCGTGCAGGCGACTACCCCGTGATCAGAGGAACGGCTCTAAGTTTAGACGAGAAGAACGCCTATCTTTGGACGAGCGGCTACGTCCCGCAGCTGGATACGTATATCGGGCCTGAAACACCCAACCCGCTTATGGTGACGATCCTGCGCTCAAAGCATCATAAGCCAGAGATGCGGACGGTACTTGCTGACATCATGGGACTGACAAAGATCAACTACAACTCGTGCAACTTCAACGATGGGTTGCCGGTAACAGTCCGCTTCGCAAAGATGGTCGGAGACATCCTTGTGATGGGTTCGGCGCGGGAGGGCGGACCGCAGCCATTCAAGTACTATATTTGACCGGGCTGTTTTCGGGTGTGTGTTCGGACGCGGGGCAGGCCGTTCTAAGGGCTGCCGCCATCTTATGTTTTGGGGCCGTTCGCAACCTGAACGCGCCTGGCAAATCACTAACTGACCTTACTTTCATGCAAATGGACATTGTAAGAGGGGAACCGTGATCCCACGGCTCCCCTTTCGGTGCGGATCGTCTAATCTCGCGCGTTGGTCACGCGACCAGCGACAGCCCTGCGCCTGCGTCCTGTGGCTGCTCACCGCTGTCGATGAACGGGATGATCGAGAAGGTCTGCCCGCCGCGCTGCTCTTCGTTCTGCACGGCGTTGACGCGCAGGTCACCGTAAGGCGTGTTGATCAGCAGCGTCAGGTAGTCATTGCCCGTGCGGCTGCTTTTGGCCATCCACGCCGAGCCGACGCGGATCGGTGTGCCCCGGGGCGAGCTGACCTCGATCCGGTAATCGGGGTGGGTCTCCTCGGTTTTGTAGCTGTTCTCGATCAGGATGAACTCCAGATCGAACATCATGTTGGCGATGTAGCCGGCGAAGGCGTTGTCGGCGTCCATGGCGGTGAGCTCGCCCGAGATCGAGCCGGATTTCATCAGGCCGTTAGAGACCAGCGCGATGATCTCGAATGCGCCGCTTTGGGTCGCGCGCGCTTCTTTCGTCTGTACCGCGTTGACCCGGAAAGGGCCGAGGCCGACATCGATCTGCATCGAGATGTAGGGGTTGCCGCTGGTATTGCCGGTTTCGTTCCAGGCCGTGCCGATGCGCACCTTGCGGCCCGACTTGTTGATCGCCGTCACGTCATAATCCGGGCTGCGCGCGGACATCTTGGCCCGTGCCTCAAGCTGGATGGCGATGTCAAATCGCGTCGAGTGGATCATGCCGGTGTATTCGGCGGCGGCGGTCTCGACATTGCGGGTGAGGGTTCCTGCGAACATGGGATGGTTCCTTTTGGATTGGCCGGTGCCTGACGTTCTTGCCAGCGCATCCGGGATTGCTTTCTCGACCCCTCCTGGGATCACAAACCAGAAAGCTTGCTTTCCTTTCAGCCCCGCCCACGGGTCAGAGCTGCCGTCCGAGTGGGCATGCCCCCGCGCGTTCGGGTGCTGCGCCCCTCCCCTGCCCGTCTGGTCTTGATTGGCTACCCGGATTTTCCGCGCTGTCCTTCGATTGCGCGATGAAGAACTCCGCCTCTTTTCCGTTCAACCGGTGCCCGCTCCGGTCGGTCAGGCCGATGCAGCTACCGTTCGGCACAAAGGTGATGAGGTACTGACCGAGCCGGTCCTTGTGGACAACGTAGCCGGTATTGGCCCAGTGCACGGTCTGACCGGCATCGACGGCCGCCTTGATGTCTTCGAATGTCATGTGATCCTCCTCAAAAAGATTGCTGGGGAAACGACGCAAGAAGCCTGATCTTCCGACCGGGCTTCTATGCAGCATTCGTTTGGCAAACGACCGAGAGCTGTCAGGCGCTTTGCGTGGCTTGCGTGGCGCGCGCCGCCATCCAATCTTTCAGGCCGAGAACCGTTCTTCCGGCGGCCACCTCGAATGCCCAAGCAACCCTTGGATCGCCGCAGGGCTCCCCGCTGAGGTGCTGCTCGATATGGCCATTGGCCATCCATGGCTCAGGCTGTATCCGTCGCAGCCAGTCCGCCATGCTCGGAATGCGGCCCTGGCAGTCTTCGCGGACATGCTGCTCGCCGATCCAGCGCACGGGGATGTCCCGACCCGCGCTATTGGTCAGGGTCAGACCGAAGACACGTTCGGCCTCGAACAGGCCTTGAGCATGATGACGCAAGGCGCGGTGCGTGAAGAGGGCGAGGTGTTCTTTCGAGGCGTCGAACCAGTCGTGGATGTCCTGATAGTCAGATGGCACCCCACCGAATTTCCGGGCAGAGCTTTCAGCATGATGAAGCGGATGGGCCATCTCAAAGCCCGTCGTCATAGCTGTGCGAGCATTCAACGTAGCGGTCGGCGTGATCGAGGGTGATGCTGTCTGCTGCAATGTCCCAGGTCAGCGTGCCGTAGCCGCCCTCGTTGTTCTCGAACCCCGGATGATGGTGATAGGCGAGTGACCAGGCGAAATCGCCCACGGCGGTGACAAGCGCTTCCGGCAGTTGGACCTCCGCAGGCTGCACATTCACGTCCTCGACATTGCCGGAGTCGCCATAGCCTTCGTATTCGGCGGTGACCTCGTTGATGCCAAGCGCGCGCAATTGCACGATCAGTTCCGCTCGGGTTGCTTTCAGGGTGGTTTCGTGCTCGGCGCGCCACTGAGCCGCCATTGCGGCATAGTCGATCTGGGGATTGGTCATGGGTCTGTCCTCTTATCAGAAGTTGGGGGGCCAGGCGTCGCATTGGTCAGCGCGCGCCCGGAAAGCGCAGACCGGCCAAATCCCGATCCGCGACGCCCGACCCAAAGCCCGCTTTGGCTTTTCAGGCGGCTTGGTCTGCCGCGTTGCTGGTTCCCTGCCCCACAATCCGGGCCAGAATGCTGACCGTGTCGATCCCGTCCCCATGCGGCAGGAACACCCGCAGCTGGAAGGCAATGATCTCGGTGAAACACCCCATGGCCTTGAGGCCTTCGATCATGCCCTTGTCCGCACCGCCCAGCTCAAGGCGCATCTCGCCTGCGACCCGGCGACGGGTCAGCGTCAGACCCCGGCCCAGATCGACCGGCGTGGTGGTGCCAAGAGCCGCAGTCAGCATCTCCTGTGGCGTTTGCGGGTTAGAAACGAGGAAGCTGGCGCGCAGCGCGGCCGCCCCTTCCTCGCTCAGCGTGCGCCCGATCATGGCGGTCGCCCCGTCCGGCGTGACGCGGTAGATGCGTTCATTCGTGGTCGGGATGTCCTTCCAGATCGGCAACAGCAGCCCGGTCAGCAGGTAGAGCTTGGTCGTGGTGGTTTTTGGCAGGGACGCTGCCTCGGCATCCCAAAGCTTTGCAAACTCGGGCCTGTCGATGTCTTCCCAGGCCGAAGACGTGAACCGAGCCTCTTCGAGATAGCTAGACCCGTTTGGCCGCACCGCCTTGCGCATCAGTGTGACAATATCCTCGTCATACATCTGCATGGGGCGCGCCGAGATGAGCGCCGCGCGACCGGAGGCGCGATTGACCATCGGTAACTTGTCGGGATTGCGCGACATGGCCTCTTCGGCGTCCAGCACATACACTGGGTCGGTGACCTCCAGCCCGATAATCCGCGTCACGGCGCCGGATTTCGGGCAGGTCCAGAGATCCTCGGTGGAGACCTGTTCTATCTTGTCGCCGCGTAGGGTTTCCACGCCGAGATCGAGCGTGCCCGCCGCGCGCGCCCGTTCCGTCTGATCGGCAATCCGGCGCATGAACTCGGCAAAGAGTGCGTTCTGCATGTGGATGGGAAGGGCAAGCACCCGGTTGAGAAACCGCTGGATCGGGGGAAGCTCCTCAAGGAGCACCCCGTCCTTGTCGATCAGCCGCAGGGCGGTCCAGTCGGTGAAGCTCTCGTAGCTCATCGCCTCAGCGCGCCCGGCGGCAAGATCGGCGAAATACCCACGCAGCGCCGCTCGCGCGATCGGGCTTTCGAGATTGTCCTCCTCGCGGAACATGCCTTGCGAGCCGGTCTCGCGCTGACCCTTGGTCAAGGCCCCCAGCTGGTCGAGGCGCTTGGCTATAGTCGAGGTGAAACGCTTTTCGCCATGCACATCCGAGGTGCAGACCCGGAAGAAGGGCGCGCTGACTTGGGCAGAGCGATGCGTGCGGCCGAGCCCCTGGATGGCCGCATCGGCGCGCCAGCCGGGCTCCAGCAGGTAGTGCCGCCGCCGTTTCTGGTTCTTCGCCGTTTGCGCCGCATGATACGACCGGCCCGTACCGCCCGCATCGGAGAAGATAAGGATATCCTTATCACCGTCCATGAAGGCTTGGGTTTCGGATGAATTGCTGCTGGCGGCGCGCTTTTCGATGAAGAGATGACCATCCTCGGCCTTGAGGGGTCGGATGGACCGCCCCGTGACTTCTGCCACGGCCTCGTCGCCAAAGGCCCAGAGGATCTGATCCAGCGCCGAGGGGATCGGCGCCAGCGTCATCAACTCCATCATGGCCGCGTCACGCAGAGCGAGCGCCTCGCGCGAGACGACCAGCGCGCCAGTTTCATCCCGAAGCGGCTCAGCCACCATGTTGCCGTCGATCTCCACGAGCTTTTGGGCATGGATCGGAAAAGCCTGTTCGAGGTAGGCGAGAACATAGTCGCGTGGCGTCAAGGCACCCTCGACGAGTTCATCCTCCGGGTCCATCGTCTCAAGCCGACGCTTCAACAGGCTCTCACCCGTCGAGACCACCTGGATGACGCAAGCCTTGCCTGCCGCCAGATCGTCCGCGATGGCGTGGATGATGGTCGGGGCCTTCATGCCCATCAGCAGATGATTGAAGAAACGCTGCTTTGTGCTCTCGAAGCGGGACTTGGCCGAGGCGCGTGCTGCCGAGGCATTGGTCTCTCCCGAGGCATCGTTGACGCCGGTGGCTGTCAAAGCGGCTTCGAGATTGTGGTGGATTGTGCGAAAGGCTCCCGCATAGGCGTCGTAGATCTCGATCTGGGCCGGGGTGAGCGCGTGTTCGAGCACGTCATACTCCACGCCATCGAAGCTGAGGGCGCGGGCCGTGTAGAGGCCGAGCGTCTTGAGATCGCGCGCGACCACCTCCATGGCGGCGACACCGCCAGCTTCCATCGCAGAAACGAAGCTCTCGCGGCTTGGGAAGGGGTATTCCGGCCCCTGCCCCCAGAGACCAAGACGCGCGGCATAGGCCAGGTTGTGCACGCTCGTGGCACCCGTGGCCGAGATGTAGAAGACGCGGGCGCGGGGTGCGGCCAGTTGCAGCCGCAGGCCCGCAAGGCCCTGCTGGGAGGGTTTGACCCCCCTGCCCTGCTCGGACCCTGCCGCGTTCTGCATGGCATGGGCCTCATCAAAGGCCAGCACGCCATCGAAGTCGTCGCCCATCCAGGCGAGGATCTGGCTCAGTCGCGTGGTGCCGCATTTGCCCGCGGACCGCAGCGTGGCGTAGGTGACGAAGAGGATACCGTCGCCCATCGGGATGGGCTGATCCGGTTTCCATTTGGAGAGCGGCTGGATGTCGGCGGGCGAGCCGCCAAGATCGGTCCAGTCGCGGATCGCGTCCTCGATGAGCGTGGCGGATTTGGAGACCCAGATCGCCTTTCTGCGTCCAGCGAGCCAGTTCACCAGGATGAGCCCGGCGCATTCGCGCCCCTTGCCGCAGCCCGTGCCGTCACCGAGGAAGTAGCCAAGGCGATAAGCATTGGCGTCCGGGTCATCATCGGCACGGGTGAGTTTGGTCTGGTCGTCGTCGATGGTGAACCGCCCCGGCAGGTCACGCCCATGGGCATCATGGGCCATGATGATGGTCTCGAGCTGAGCCTCGGAGAGATGCCCATCCTCGATCAGCCTGGCTGGCAGGCGCAATTCCGCACTGGCCGTGTCCGAAGGCACGGGCGGCGCCACGGAAGCCATGGCGATGCTTTCGACCAGCGGAGTGGGATGTTCCTGCGCGCCCGCGATCTCAATGCGCTGCGGCCGGTAGCGCGCATAGATGTCCGAGACGGGCCTGTTGTCGCGCGGGGTCTGAAAGCTTGTGAAGCTGAGCGGACGGACGGCATTGGGCCGTGGATTGGAGGCGGCGAGAGGCGCAGCGGCGGTCTTGCGCGGGGCAGAAGAGTGAACGGTCGGCCGCGCGTGCGGCATCGACGCCACCCTTTGGGCGGGGCGCGCCTCGGGCCGGGTTGCGGCCACTGCGTCGACATATGCCAAGGCTTCATCCAAGTCCCTGACGCTGGCGCGGATCATCTCTCCGTCCTCCTGCACCTTGTCGAAGACCATCAGCTGGGTTTCCACAGAGGTGCCGAGCTTGCGGTAAACCTGTCCCGGCATCGTGAGGGCCAAGCGCGGCGTCAGGAGACCGCAAGCGCGCGACCAATGCGCGGCATCGCGTTCGGGCGTGAATCCCGGCGGCATGATCGCCACCAGCCGCCCGCCATGCGCGAGACGCTTTGCAGCCGCAATGAGATGTTTGGCGGCGATGTGCTTGTCGCGGGATCGGTCGACCGAAGAGGCGAAGGGCGGGTTCATCACCACGATGTCGGGTAGAACCGGCGTCTGCAGCAGATCGTCGATATGCTCGCCGTCATGGCTCGTCACCTCGCCACCGAAGACAGCGCGCAATAGGCTCTGGCGAAAGGGGTCGATGTCATTGAGCAAAAGCGTGGCACCGGCCCGGGCGGCGAAAGCAGCCAGGGCACCGGTGCCAGCCGAGGGCTCCAGAACGGTCTCGCCCTTGCGGATCGCCGCGGCCCGCAAAACCAGCGCCGCGAATGGCAGCGGCGTGGAAAACTGCTGTAGCCGGATCTGCTGCTCTGACCGGCGGGTTTCCGTCAGGAGCCGTGAGGCAAGTAGCCTTGCAGCGGCGGTGTCACCTGCCGCGCCGTTCCCACGCAGCAGCACCTGGACAGCCGCTGCCTGCATCATGTCATAGGCCATGCGCCAGTCCCAGGCGCCACCGGCATCGCTGCCATGAAACGTCTCGCGCATGATACGCGCGAGCGCTGAACTGCGCAGGGGCTGGTCATCGACCTCCGTGCCGATTTGCGCGAGGGCAGAGGCGAGATCGGCTTCGGAGATTGCGAGAGCCGGGTTGGCCGTTCTGGGTTTGGACATGGGGATTTTCCTTTGGATCAGGGTCTGAGTTCCAAAGGACAAAAAGCCCGCTTTCGCTTTTCAGGGTGACGTAGTCAGACCGCGCCGACCTCAAAGGCTTGGTCAGGACTTGGGTTCGACCTGCCGCTTCGCATCAATCAATGCCTGTGCGGCCTGCATCACCTGAACCTGAGATGTTCCCGAGCGTGCATCCTCCAGCGCGGCCTGCACCTGCGCGCAAAACCACGTGTCATAAGAATTCGCTTCAGCGGCCACGGAAATGCTCCTCGAGCCCGATATCCAGCAGCTTGCCGAGGTCATCGGGCATGTCTGCAACGCGCACAGCAATTGGGAAACGGTGCCCCGTCAGGTCAGGCGCGCATTGCTCCTCTAGACCGAGGTGCTGCCTATCCTTTTCCGTCTCATTCATTGTGCTTTCTCCGACCGCATTATCAGCCGATGCTACATCTTCGAGCGTGGCGTCGTAAATGATAATGCCAAAGGGTCATAGCAAGCTGGCCCACTTACCGATCGGGCACCGCTTCAAGGGATTTCTCGAACCGCTTGCCTGCCGCTGCAGCTTCTTTCAAGAGCGCGTCGAAATTGTCAGGTGGGTTGCCATCTTCCAGCATCCCTTTGAACGTCGCATAGGCATCCGTCTTGCTGCCATAGGCGCGCAGGGTCTTGTCGTCGTTCACCCATGCCACCACGATGACCTTCGCATCGCTGTTGAACCGGTAGAACAGCCGATACTGCTGGAAGAATTTCGCCCGGAACCAGTGCTTGCGGTGATCGCCGAGTGTGCCGCCTTGCCGGAAGGCGGCGGCACCCGGATCTGCAGGTATGGCCTCGGTGACCAGCTTGAAGATGGCGGCCAGCCGTTTCGTCGGGTTTTTCTTGTGCCAGGTCTTGGGGTCGCGAGCCTTACGCGCCTCTACCTCCTCGACCAGCCCTTCGAGCTGGTCCAGAAAGAGTGGGTGCGCATAAATCGACCATCCATTCACGACAAGGGGCGCTTGGGCGGGCACGCTATCGCCGCTCATTCATCCTCGAGCGATAGCGGCGCATCGAGATCGACATCAACGTCTCCGACCAGTGCTGCAAGACGGTCATGCAAAGCCCCATCGAAAGCCCGAATGCGGTCCGGATGCGCCTTGATATCGGCCTCGACAAAATCGAGAAAGGCTCCGAGCACGGGATCTTCCTCGTCGCTGCGCACGGGCTCGATATAGACCCTGCCACTCGGCTCGGTGCAGTAACGAATCTGGTCGCCCTTGCCCAGCTTGAGCTGTTTGCGCACACCCGCCGGCACGGTCGTCTGATACCGATCCGTGAGTTTCGAGACATCTTGTGCGAGGGCTGTCATGGCAGTCTCCTGAAGAAAAGGGGCTTTGCTGCCCGCGATAGGTAATGCATTTGCATTGCCTTGTCAAGACAAGCCGCAGCATCTGCTGTCGCCGGGCAGGTCGATGAACCGTCCGGCGCAGGACCTAATTTCGCCCCGCCAGGAACTCCGCCAGCACCGGGCTAGCCGCACCTTTCGTGGAGCTGAGCAGCTCCGAGCCCGCAAGCGAGGCCTTCGACAGGCGTACGAGCCCACCAGTTTCCTCGATGCGGTAGCAGCGGCGCTTTTGCCGCCCACGCCTGTAGTGGGTCGCGGTGACAATCTGGCAGGTACTGCCATCGGTGAGCGTCACAGGGGTGGCGAGCTTGATCTTGTCGCCTTCCTCGTAGTCCGGGATCGCAGCCCAGTCCTGGCAGCGCTGGCGCCAGGCATGAGCATAGCTGTCTGGGTCTTTCAGCTCGGACAGCAGGGCCAATAGGCTCAGTGGCGCGCGGGATTCGACCGGTCCCGCGCTTTCCTCCATGTCCTTGTAGCCCCAGCAGCCGTCATCATATCGGGTAAGGAATACGGCGGCGAAAGTGATCGAGCCGTCAGGATCGGTGACATAGGTCGCGTCCTCGACAGGGGTGCCGTCGCGATTGGTAACCCTAGCCGCTGCATACCAGGTGGAGCCAACCTTGCAGGCCTTGACCAGTTCAGTTTTGCGCGTGTCGCCCTCAAAGGTGCAGAGCCGGGCAATTTCCGCTTTCTCATCCGCGTAGGATTTGACGCGGCCGTCGGTGTAGAACAGCCATCCCATCTCAGAGTCCTTTCTCTCATTGGGGAATTGTTGTCGCCAATGTCCCGAGAGGGCCGCCGGCCCGGCAGGGTATTGGCGATGCATGTTTGAGAAAGGGCGCGTTACGCCGCCCTCCGGTCATCGATTTCCATCAGCGCATCGAGCGGCACGCGGTAGGGCTGCATGGCGTCAAAATCCTCGCAATTGCCACAGTTCTGCACGATCGCAAAGGTGTCGCAGGCATCCTTGAGGATGACCCTGAAGGTGCCACCGAGGCCCGAGGGCACTTCGTAGGTCCCGCCGATGAGATAGTCCGAGGCCCGGCGCACGAAGACGCGGATGCTGTGGCCATCGGTGGCGAGCCGGATGGCCCCTCGCCCCCGGTCGATGAGCACCTGCACGTCATCCAGGATGTCGGTGTAAAACTGGCCGGTCAGATCGCGAAACGCCATGCGGCGCTGCGCCATCCAGTCGGTGTCCCGAAACGGGTTCATGCCGTCGGCGAAGGCGAAGGAGGGATCGGCCTGCTCGGTGGTAACGATACGGGTGGTCGTGCCATCGATGCCGTTTGAGCGCAGATGCACACCATTGCCGACGATGAGGATCAGGGCCGGCCTGTCCACGGGCCCGTTCCAGTTGGGCAGGAAGGTCTTGCAGGCACGCGCATGTGCGATTTGCGCCGCAACAGCGGAGGCAGAGAACTTGAGAATAGCCATGGGGATGTCTTTCTGTTCGGTTTGGAAGGGTCGACCCGCGCGGGCGGCATGGTCCACGCGCGGGTCGCGTGAGGACTCAGGCCGCTTGCGCGATGTCGCCGTCAGGCTCCGGGGTTTCCGCCGCGGGCTCCGCCTCATCACAGGCGACACCGGCTGTCTGCATCATGGGCGGGCACCAGGCGGCCACGGCAGCGCGCTGCGCGTCCGTGAGCGTGGCGAAGGGCTCGGCGAAGAGCTTGTCACAAAAGGCGACGATCTCCTTCTTGCTCGACGAGGCCAGCGTCACCGCCTCCTGGGCGAGACCCAGATCCTCGCCGAGGATCTTCAGGAGCCAAGCCTTCTTGAAGCGGTTGAAGAGCGCCGCATTCGGCGTCCAGTGGGAGCGGATGTCGGGCATGATCTCGATCTCGAACGCATGCATCAGGCTGTCGCGCTGGCGGTCCCGCGCGAAGCAGGACTGCGTGGTGCTGGCCGTGGCATAGGCCACGAGCTTGGCCTTTTCGCCTGCCTCCAGCGCGCGAAACGCCGCGAACTGATCGGCGGGCGCGCGGGTGTCATCGAGCCAGGAGAGGTCCAGCGCCTCATGCGCCGCCGCCACCTGCTCGAGCGAGGTTGCGTCGATCTCGTCCATCTTGGCATGGCTGCGGTATTCCTTGCGGGCATCGATCTTGATCGCCTGCGTGACACTCATGCCGCTGGCCAGAACGTCGCTCACCAGCTTGAAGAGCGTCAGATCGAGCGTAGCTTCCGGATGCAGCGCCATCGCGGCCCCAAGCGCCATGGCTCGCTCGGTCTTGAGGTCCTCAGCCAGTGAGGCCGGATAGGTGATTTCGCCGGCGTCTGGGGCCTCCTCCCCGGTCGGGCTAGCCGAGGAGCCGCGCGCGCCCTCCTTTTTGACGGTGTCTTCCGGGCGGACGAGGCCAACATGGAGGGTCACCTGCCCGCCCGACCAGGACGCGATTACCCCAGACCGCGCGAGGTCCTCGGCGCTGTAGGCCTCCTGCAGGTCGCGGGCTTCCTCTTCCAAGGCGTCCACGCGCTCGTAAAGCGCGTTGTAGGCACCGTCCTCGAGCCCCTCATCCTCCATCTCGAGCTGCAGTTTCTCAAGCTCGGCGGTGATCTCATCGATGCGCTTTTGCGCAGCCTCATCAGGCTCGATCGGGCCGGGATAAACGCGGCCGTAGTCGGCCATGGTCGCGTAATCATAGCGGACCATGGCATCGGCCCAGGCAAAGCCCAGCTTTATGCGGGCCTCTTCGGCGGCGGCACCGAGCTTCTCGAGCAGGATGGTCTCGACCAGCGCGGCGTCTTCGAGCACGGAATGCTCTTCCAGAAGGTCAGCGGCGACAGCGCCGCCCCGCGCCTCGTAGTCCGCGCGCACGAAGGCCCCGATATCGTCACTGACCTGCACGCCGCGGGATTTGAGCGCCTGGCGGACCGTATAGGCCTGCAGGTAGCTATCTTCCTTGGTGAGCGCCTCGAAGACTTCGCGCTGCACCTCCTGGCTCGGATGCTCCGCAAAGGCCTTCATCGTGTCGAGCGTGATCGTCTTGGCCCGGGCCGCGGCGCGGATGTCGGGGTGGATTAGGCCATAGCGCAACCGGCCTTTCACGGCCGCCACCGTGGTGCCGAAGGTCTTTGCGATCGTCTCGGGCGTCTGGTCGTCGACCTCCATCATCCGCGCGAAAGCCTCGAACTCGTCGATGGCATTCATCGGCGCCTGGGTGATGTTCTCAGCGAGCGACAGGGCCGTGGTGACATCGCAATCCTCTGGCACAAGACGGCAGTCGATCTTGGCCTTCGCCGTGAAGCCTTTCGCGGCCCTGTCCGCGACCAGCTCCTTCAGCGCGGCATGCCGACGGCCACCGGCGAGGACAGCATATTTGCCGTCGAGCTTCTGGACCATGAGCGGCTGCAGGAGACCCAGAACGGCGATGCTTGCCTTCAGATGGGCGATGTTCTCAGGATCATAGGTTTCCGGCGAGTTGCTGCGCACATTGGCGGGATGTGAGACCAGATCGCCGATGGCGACGGAGACGGGTTTGAAGCTTGTGGTCATGGCGTTTCCTTTTCGGTGGGTTTGGAGCGGCCCGCGCATTCAGATGCGCGGCCAATCCCCGTCTTCAGGGATCACCACAACAAAAGGCCCACTCTCCCTTTGAGGGGTCAGCGGGCCTTCATCGCCTGGGCTGTCAGGAGGGGTGTCCCCTCCCCTACCAGTCGCGCGCCAGCATGATGGTCAGCACGCGCATGGTGGTGGCGGGATTGTCCGGGGCCTCGGCGCCATAGCGGAAGTCGGAATCCGCTTCGTACAAATCCAGTTTCCAGAACACGGTCTCGCCGCGGACCTCGACCGCCCCGAAATCATGCCATCCTTCGGGATCGTTCTCGGGCTCGAAGGTCTCGAATATGCCCGTGGCCTTCACCGCCTCGGCCATGAAGCCGTCACCGGCATTCATAATTGAGCGGGTGACATGCATGCGGCCCTGAATAGACTGGGCGGTTGGCACACCGAGGCACGCGAGCTTGCGAAACGCGTCGTTCTGCGCTGCGATCACACTCGGATCAGGGCGGTCTGTCTGGGGTTGTCCTGTCATGGACATGGGGTGCTCCTTTGAGAAGTTGAAACACCCTTCCAAAAGCCAGCTTTTTCTTTTTCCCCCTGGCGGCAGGACAGAAGCAGAAGGGGCCCTACCCGAACAATCGCTTGGGTCTGTAATTCGGGTTGGGGATGGTTTCGATCCAGCCGCCTTGGTGCTTGATGGTCTCAAGTGCCGCCGAGAGCGGATAAGCGCCCTCGGACGGGCTCCACCAATAGGCGCCGTGCTTGAAGGTGATGATCTTGCGGCGGCCGTCGTTGAAGCAGGCCACCCGCAGCGTCTTGGGTTCCTTACGTGACATGGGCGTCTCCGTTCTCCCTGTGGTCAGGCGGCCTTGGCTCGGCCCCCTGCCCTGCCCGCCTCCGATCTGGCGATCAGGTAATCACAGGCGCGCTGCGCATCCGCGGCGTGCTTGAAGATCGCACCCTTGTCCGACCGAAGAACGCGCAACCAGTTATGGAGGTAGGCAGCATTCATCTCGAGCGTATGCGCCGTAAAGCCGAGCGTCTGACCCAGGAACACCGAGGTCAATTCCGCGACGATCTCCTCGCGCGCGTAAGAGGTGTTGCCAAACTTCGAGAACCCGAAATCACGGTTCAGTCGATGCCGGGCCTTCGTGGCATGGGCCAGCTCATGCGCCCAGACCCCGTAGAAATTGCGCGGGTCCTGGAACCGCGTGATGGATGGCATGTAGACCTTGTCCACGGGGGGCAAATAGTACGCCTCCGTGCCCGTGAAGACGGTCGTGATGTCGATGGCATCGAAAAACGCCTGCATGTGCGGGATGGGCTCGGACGGCGGATGCTCGGGCGCGGGCTCCGGGTCTGGGAAGAAGCTGTCGGGCAGGCCATCGATCTGGCAGGCATTGAACACGCGGTAGGATTTCTGGAAGCGGAAGATGCGGGCTTCCTCGGAGCGATCATCGCCATCGCTGCGGTCGTCCTCGCCGCCCGCGTCTTTCCGGCTTTGGCCGTAATAGACGACGACAGAGGATTTCTCGCCCTTGCGGACCTTTGCGTCCAACGCATTGGCCTGAGGCAGAGTCATCCAGAAGGGAGAGCTGTGGCCCGCCATCACGGTCCGCATCGTCAGCAGGAAGTTGTTCACCCCCTGGTAGGGTTCGCCGCCCACGCGCAGGGGGCGTGAGCTGCCGCCTGCGGTCCAGGGCTTGCGCCACGGCAGGACGCCGCGCTCGATGATGCGGATGATTTCGTTTGTGATGACCTCGGAGGCATCGAATTTGGGCGTGGGGGATCGGGCCATGGCTGGCCTCCTTTCGAATGTTTGTGAGAGGGAGTGGTGATCAGATTGACTGACGGGGCCGCGGATCGTTGACGATCCTCGCGCCGAGCCGCTCGACCGTGTCGATGTAGGTGGTCAGCGAGACGCACCTGCCGGCACCTGAAAGGTCAGGATCGACAGATCTGTCCCGCGCCACCCGCGGCAAGTTCGCGAATGCGATAACATCGGTGACGGGTCGGATATCGATGAACGGGGTCCCTCGTGCGACCGCAAGAGCGGCCAAGGGAAAGCGTTCGATCGGCGCGAAAGTCGACACTGTGGTCCAGCCGAGATGAAGGAACGTCCCACCCTCCCCGCAGATCACATGCGCGTTTGGCAATAATGCCGCCTGCCTGAGGTAGCCAAGATCGCGCAGGACGGTCTCGCGCTCGAGTTGCCGCGATAGCGCCGTCTGGCCAGTTCTGCGCAGCTCTCTATGCCGCCACCAGGAGGCGGCGGTTGTGCGGAGCACGCGCAAGACACCTGTTTCCATTAGAATGCCCTTCATTAGGAAAGACAGACCGGAATCCGGTCCGGACCCATCCGAGGGACCCCAAAGGCCCTCATCCGTCAGTCACAAAACCCGAAGGACACTTTTACTTTTCAGCAGCCAACTGGTCCGGGGTAACGGCCGAGGGTCCGACACCACCGCGGACCCCAGTGACGGCATGCAGTAAGTGGCGGTTTCGATCCAAGATCGGCAAGCCATATCGGCAACTCCGGCCCGACTGCTGCAGTCTTTCTCATATTATCAATAGCTTATCTGACGTTCTCGATCGGCAAAAGCGCTCCAACGGTGACCTCTCAGGCCCAAAGATCAGGATTTGCTTCGTTCAGAGCACTGCAGCGTTACGGATAAGCACGGGAAACGAAGGCGCAGCGCCTCCTGTCAGCTTGAATTTCAGCGATGTTGCCGCTATATACCGTCAGTATCACCGTAGGAGCATAGATCATGCACATCACGAACTTTGCTGAAGCTGGGCAATTCGAACCGCGCAAGATCGCCGCGGTGCTACGCACATCAGCAGAAGAGATCGCATTGACCGTCGGCTTGGGCAAAGACGCGTTGCAGAGGCGAGCCCGCATCGGTTCGGACAAGACGCAGCGCCGCCTGCGCGAATTGGTAGAGGTGCTGAACAAAGTTGAGCCCCGCTTCGGCTCGGAACTGATGGCCTATGCATGGTACCGGTCAGAGCCCCTGCCCGGCTTTGATGGCCGGACAGCCATGCAGCTGGTGCAGGAAGGCAAAGCTCAGCAAGTTCTGGAATACATCGATGCGGTCGATGCGGGCGTCTTTGCCTGATGCCGCTGAAAGATGGACGCTACACAGGGCCACTCTATCGCGCCCTGAACCCGGTCTATGCGCGTGAACCTCTGTCCGGACGAGGCGCTGAACTCTATGGAGGGCGCTTTAACGCCAAGGGCACCCCTGCCCTCTACACCTCGCTGGATCCCGCGACCGCTCTTAGAGAAGCCAACCAGGTAGGCAGCCTGCAACCCACGATCCTGGTGTCCTACAAAGCCGACCTTGGGCCTATTTTCGATACCCGCGATCAGGACAAGCTCGAACGGTATGGTGTGACCGAGGCGATGCTTGCCGACTCTGCATGGCGCATGAAGATGCTCGATGGCCAATTGGTACCGACACAGGAGCTAGCACGCGCCCTTATAGCAGATCGGTTTGCGGGGCTTCTGATCCAAAGCTTTGCGAAGGGTGCGTCATCAACGGACTTCAACATCGTCCTGTGGGCCTGGACTGCCAACAAGGGTTCTTTGGAAGTGGTGGATGACGAAAAGCGGCTGTCGCGCATGTGAGTTGTGAGACTTGGTGCCGGATCTGTCCACCGCGGTGGACATCGGCGGGTCGGAGGTACATGGATTGACTGTGTAGTATCGCCCTAGTGGAATTTGGCTCTGTCGCTTTGATGCATGTGGCGAGACCGCGCGTCATTGGACTAGTTGATGGCCAGACGTCCACCGCGGTGGACACTAGGCGGTTTGCATAGCAGTTTTGGATAGACGCTTGATCAAAGCCACTGGATCAAACTGGTCTTGACGTTGGCCCAAGGTGATACTGTGAAAGTACGCTCCAAAATCCCTGATGCGTTGTCCAAGTTGTAGCATGATGAAGATCGCGCATGACGCTTTCTGAGCTCCTACTGCATTCTTGGCTTTCTCAAATGTTTCTGGGTGAATCCCCATCATGGGTGCAAGAGTTCGAGCATGGTTTTCAATGTCCAACCAGTCTCTAAGTCTCTCTGTGGAGAACGATGTCGCTTGATCGCAGACTGAGGTTAGCAAGTCTGGTTTCAGAGCTTCATTGCCTGTGTTGCTATCTAAATCTTTTTTTTCTTCTTCAGACATAGATTGGTGCCGGACAGTTTGTCCGTCATTGGCGGGCAACTCCACAGTTTCTGGTGGGTTATCTGGGGTATACAAAGTCTGGCATTCTTTGTCCGTGTCGGCGAGCAGCGCGTGGTATTCGGTAAGGCTCAGCTTCCTGCGTAGAGCTCTCCGTGCGTGGTTGATGAATGTGTTGCTGGGATCATGCTCTTCCAAATGGGCGAGCTTTGTCAGGATCTGTTTGCGGACAAATATCCGATCCCGCCGGTTATTTTCCATCTCATGTGCGATGGCGATAAGCTCGCTCGCACGTTGGAGGAGGGGGGTTAGAGACAGTCCATAGCTGATGCATTCCCCGCTGGATGAGCGAACGCGGTAGCGCTTTCTGTTCGAGCTGTCATTGCGTTTGATGAACCCGAGTTCGACGAAGCGGTTGATGTGCCTGCGGAGTGTCCGTTCGTCGATTCCGCCGACGCGCTGGCAAATCGAGTCGTTGGACGCGAAAACCGTTTCGCCATGGCCGGGCTTCAAGAAACTGAGCATGGCTTGAAGTGTTTGGATATGGCCAGGACGCAGACCGAATACGCTACGTGCATCTCTTAGTGCCCTGAAGATGGTCCAGATGTCGGTTTCAGCCGCAGAAATTGAGCCGCGTGATGCATCAGCATCAGCGGTTCTGATCGATAGTTTTGTAAATGCCATGGTTTCTTCACGACGACCGTTCGGCCCACAACTTCCCAGTCTCTTCCCGAGATTTCGCTCAGAAAAAGGCAATAAAAACCCGTCCACCGAATCGGTGACTCTTGACCGGTTTGCTGGAGGTTGCTACATCATGAGTGCTAATCGAATGATGAGGGCTCTCCAGGGGAAACTTTGGGGGGCTCTTTTCTTTCTGGTCTTCGCTTTTCTCCTCTGCTCGAGTTACTCTGTGTGGCTCGGGGCTTAGGACCCAGAGCCGCTCTCATTCCGCCACTGTTCGAAGAGCTTCAAAAGCGCTGCCTCCGCGCGCTCTTCGATCCATTGGCCGAATTCTGGGTTGTCCTTCTTGGTGATCTTGATAGCGATCGTTTTCTGGTCGACTGTCAGCGTTCCCACAGAGCTACCGTCCCCATCTTTGACAACGGACGTTAGGCTGCGGTTGGCTTGCTTCTTGTCGCTACGCGCCTTGTTCGAGCAAGCCGAGTAGACTGCCTGAAACTTATCCGCGCTTGGAGTGTCGTCGGGCAGGGCGGCGATCACCTCTTTGGCTGTGTTCACCAGATCTATCTTTTTCGACAAAGCGGCCAGGTCACCCCATTGCCGTCGTCCGATGCCATGTGCCGGCCCGATCAGCTGTACAAGCCCTTCTGGCAGTTGCTCTATGACGACGCGATGATTGGACACGCCCTGCCGTGTCAAGCCGAGAGCATCCTGAATGACGTTTGGCTTGTAACCTGATTCCTGCATCTCTTTGATAAAAAGAGATTTCTCAATGAAAGACGGGTCTAGTCGGAGGTTGTTCTCTTGGCCCTGTGCGATCAGAGATGCGTCGTCATCCAGGCTTCGAACGATCGCCTTGACCGTTCCGCCGACCATGCGGATCGCTGCGAGCCTGCGTCGTCCGTAGATGATACGGTATCTGTCCGGTTGCGCTGATGGACGGACCATAATTGGTACTTGTTGCCCATGCTTGCGAATGCTTTCGGCCAACTCATCAATACTGGAATCCTCCAGCACCAACCGATCGCGCAGACCATCCATGTCAATCTGATCGGGCTCGATGTCACGGATCGAATTCGCGGTAATCTCGCGCAAAGAGTCGCGCAATCCGCCAACAGATCCTGGCAGTTTTGCTGCTTTTGGCGGGGTAGGGGAGGGGGCCGCGCTCTCCTTCTCGTCCTTTGGAGGCTGATTGAAGATATTTCGGGCCATCAGCGACGCCCCCATGCCATTTGGATTGTCTGTTCCAACTCATCTCCAACGCCATTCACGCTGGTCAGAGCGCGATCAATCGTTTTTCTAATGAATTGGCTCGGATCAACTTCGTAGACGGTTTGCTGGGTCATACCGGCGTCCGAGATTGCTGTAGATTTCAGCATTGGCTCAGTCATGACCTGTCCGGCCAAGATCGATCTCAGGTAGCCCGCCATCTGGGTCTGAGGCCCGTCCGACGGCTCGTATCTCGTGATCAAGAACTTTACGAAGTCCCATGTAACGCGCCTGCCAATGGCTTCTTCGACAGCCTTTACCGTTTCCGAAGCAAGTTTCAGGAACTGGCTCATTGAAGCAATGTCGAGCATGCCAGGCACGACCGTTACTAGGAGTCCCGTCGAGGCTGCCAACGCCGTTAGGGTCAGAAAGCCAAGTTGAGGTGGGCAGTCGATCAGAACGATGTCGTAATTCGCCTCTACTTCCTCAAGCGCTAAGGCAAGACGCTCCGCAAATATGGGTTGCACCCGGCGGGCGAGGGCGTTTGCCGTCTCAGTTTCGTATTCCGAGAGCATCAGGCCCGCTGGGACCATATCGAGCTTATGGAAGTAGGTTTTTTGGATGACGGCTGAGAGCGGAACTTGTTCCTCATATCTCAGGGCATCATAGATTGTGCCGCCTTCGGCGAACTCGAGCTCTGGCCGAAAGCCGAAAAAGGTGGTCAAACTTGCCTGCGGATCGAGATCCAAGACCAACACTCGGTAACCTCGCAAAGCATACCGTTGTGCAAGATGGATCGTTGCTGTTGTTTTTGACGATCCGCCTTTGAAATTGACGACAGATATCACCTGGAGACGATCGCCTTCACGTCGACCGGGGCGGTAGCTTTCTGCGTTCTTTCCGGTGCGCCCCAGAATGTCGCGCAGCTTATCGATCTCTTGGGCTGTGTAGAACCGGTGTCCGCGGTTGTCTGTATGAACTTCCGGGAAGCTGCCGTCCTTGTGCCGGTTGCGCAGGTTAGATGTGCTAACGCGCAGGAGGCTGGCAACTTCGGTAGAACTGAATCGGCGCAGGGACTTTCGTTCTTCGGGCTCGAAAGCGATCTTCATCTGGCGATCCAAAGATTCAGCCAGATTGTCGGCAAATGCTCCGATGTCGGAAGAGCCTATGCCTTGCGCGTATCCAACGTTACGATCATCCATGTCCTGCCGCCCACTCTCGGCCTCTGTTGAGGCTCTTGGTCATTCTGACGGTGTACAGCGCGACTGACGCGTTTTACCGTCAGAATGGGAATGCCACGATCAAGTGAGTCCGGCAAGAAGAATCTAGATGTAGTGTGAAAGTTATCCACAGCACCAATACGTACAGTCACATCAAGATAACTGCAAGTTGTTGATTTTATGGTGATAAATCCAAAAGACCGTGCTTCAAGCCATTCATGGGGATTGTTTGGATGGTATTGGCTAAACCCATGCAACCAATGGCACAATTGACCTTCTGACGGTGTTTAGAGCGATAGATTCAGCTGTTTGAGCCTCTGCTAGTTACAGTTGGGAGTGAGCCGATTCTGATGAAATTAGGCCAAGCCGCTCCGCTCGTTCGAGCAACATTTTGACCGAAGACGGCTGCCAGCTGGCACGACCTCGAGGGGTCCGTTCGCGCATCGACTCTAGCCGATCGCAGATCGCCTGCAGCGTGATTTCGGGGTCCGCGCCTTTGATCGCTGCGACGATGGCCGGCAGGCGGTCATCGGTTTCGCGGCGTCCGGCGCGGCCAAGCACCTCGGCAGGAAGGAACCCGTCGCGCACATATGCCTTCACAGCGCGGAGCAGTCGGCCTTGTGTCCAATGGTGATCTGGGGGCAGGGGGGCATTGATAATTCGCAGCACGTCTTCCCAAGCCATATCGGGGCGCAGGCGGCGCACATGAGGCACCCAATCCTGCGCGGTCTCGTTCAGGCGTTCCATATAGCCGTCCTGCCGTGCCAGCCGCACCTTGCGCAGCGCGGCGGGATCCTTGGCGCGTAGCCCTGGGTTGCCGCCTACGCGCCCTTTGGCGCGCGCAGAGGCAAGCCCGGCCTTTGTGCGCTCGCGGATCAGAGCGCGTTCGAACTCAGCCGCAGCGCCCAGAACCTGCAACGTGAACTTGCCCTGGGGCGAGGCAGTGTCGATCGGGTCCTGGAGCGAGCGGAAGAACGCCCCCTTTCCCTCCAGTCTTTCGATCACCTCCAGCAAGTGCGACAGAGATCGCGCAAGCCGGTCGATCCGCACAACGACCAGCGTATCGCCGCTCTGGACGCGTTCGAGCACGCGTGCCAGCACCGGTCGCGCGCGATTGCCGCCCGAGGCGTGCTCTTCAAAGATCTCGGCGCATCCCGCAGACTGCAGGGCCTCAGACTGGGGCAGGGGGGTCTGATCCTCTGTGGAAACACGGGCGTAGCCTATCAGGGGCATGAAAACGGGCCGTTTGCAATTTTATGTATCATCAATAAACGACCGAATGACCGCGCGATCAGAGCCCCGCGGCCTTTGTCAGGTTCACGCGGAACCGATCGCGGCGGCGCTGGTAGCGCCGGGTCATCTCGGCCGAGACGTGGCCGAGTTGCTTCTGGACGTAGCGCTCGTCTACTTCGGCGGAGCTAGCGAGACCTGCGCGCAGGGAGTGGCCTGAGAAGAGAGCGAGGCGGTCTTTCTCGGGCAGCTCTGATCGGATGTCCGCGTCCAGCACGGTGCGTTTGATCAGGCGCGCCACATGTTTGTCGTTCAATCTCGTCTCCGTGGCACGCTTGCCGTCCCGCGAGGTCCCGACGAACACGGGACCGAAATCGATCTTCCCAAAGTGCAGCCACTGTTCCAGCGCATGCACCGGGCAGGTCTGATCGCTGGAGCCGCGCCCGATCTCCACTTCGCGCCATCCGGTTTTGGCGTTCAGTGTCAGTACTGCGCCGTCGTCGAGGATCTCGATCCAGCCGCCGCTGTCGGGCGTGTCGTCTTTGCCGAAGTCGAGGCTGACGATTTCCGAGCGTCTGAGACCACCGGCATACCCGATGAGAAGAATAGCCCGATCCCGCAACCCGCGTAGATCGAAGGGAAGGGTGGCGACCATGGCGAGGATGTCCTCCGGCAAGATTGCCTCTTTCTGCACCGGAGGGCGTGCATGCTTGCGTTTGATGCCCGCGAGCACGGTGGCGATGTGCCGGTCCTTGCGATCCAGCGTGAACCCGCGTTGCCCGTAGTTCCAAGCAAGCCCCGACAGACGACGGTCAATGGTCGAAACGGATAGGGCAGGGGCGCCGCTCGTCGGCGCCGCCAGGTCGGTCAGGTAGAGCCCGATCATCTCCGGCGACGGGGGAATAGGCTCTGTCCCCTTCAACCTGCACCATCGCGCAAAGTGCTTCCAGTCGGTGGCGTAAGCCTTGTTGGTGTTTTCGGCCGTCGAAGCTTTGGCGTAGTCTCGCGCAGTGTCGACCAGCCGGTCCAGTGTCCCGGAGCCTGCCACATGGGCGGGGAGGGCGATCGTGTCGCCGTCTGTAGGCATTCTCTCGTCGCGCTCATTGCCATTCTTCGTGTCATGGGACGCTGAGTGCGATTTCTCGGCATTTGCGGGCTTGTTTGTCGGACTGCTGGAGTCTTTGGGACTTTGGGGCATTTGTTATCAATCACTTGCTAAGACAGGATTTTGAGATAGAGTCAGAGTTCATGAG
>NZ_WTUX01000069.1 GCF_009882975.1 Maritimibacter harenae | reverse complement strand
GCGCCGATCGCCATGGAAGACGGCCTCCGCTTCGCCATCCGCGAAGGCGGCCGCACCGTCGGCTCCGGCGTCGTGTCGAAAATCATCGAGTGATCGCGACCGGGCGCACTGCGCCCGACACGCGTGACGACATGGACAGGGCCGCCTTCGGGCGGCCCTTCTCTTTGGGCGGTGTGCCCGGCGCGGGTTTTGCTTTTCAATCCCGCGATGCTCGGCCAGACTTTTCGCCATGTTCGATGCCCACATAAGATACGCCCACGTGCTCGACGGCCCGGACCGGGGGCGGGCGCTCGATGACGAGACGCTGCGCCATGTCCTGAAGGCCGAAACGCTGGGCTGGGTCCATCTCGACGGCACCCACCCGGACGCGGGCCCGTGGATCACGGAGCATCTCGACTACCTCGACCCGCAGGCGATCGAGGCGCTGGTCGACCCGGCCTCGCGCCCGCGCATGATGCGTCTGGGCGAGGGGCTGATGATCATCCTGCGCGCGATCAACTTCAACGAGGGCGAAGACCCCGAGGACATGATCAGCCTGCGCATCTGGGTCGACGCGCACCGCATCGTCACGGTCGCCCTGCGCCGGGTGCGGGCCGTGGAGCGCATGGACGCATTGCTGGCGAAAGGTGAGGGGCCCACGACGGCCGGGGCGTTCCTCACGCTCCTGATCGAGGACATCACCGGCAGGATCGCCGATTTCCAGTCCGATCTCGACGCGCAGATGGAGGCGCTCGAGGACCAGATCGTGCGCGAGGAGGGCGACAACCTGCGCGGCGCGGTGGTGGACCTGCGGCTCAAGGTCATCGCCGCCCGCCGTTTCATTGCGCCCCAGCGCGACGTGATCCACGGCATCGCGGACGCCCGCAGCCCCGTGGTGGACGAAGAGACGCATCGCGAGATCGAGGAAGAAGCGCAGAAGATGACACGGGTGGTCGAGGACCTCGACGAGCTGCGCGACCAGGCGATGGTCCTGCGCGAAGAGCTCTCCGGCCAGCTCTCCGACCGGCTGAACCAGAACATGTTCGTCATGTCCGTCGTGTCGGTGATCTTCCTGCCGCTGGGCTTTCTCACCGGCCTGTTCGGCGTGAACGTGGGCGGCATGCCGGGGGTGAACGACAACGACGCGTTCTATTGGCTCGTGGGCTGGCTTGCGTTGCTCGTCGTGGGGCTGGTGCTGTTCCTGTGGCGTGTGCGATGGATCCGGCTGCCGCGCCGCCGACGTTGACAGGTCGCGGCGCTCCTGTATGACAGGGGCATCACCGATGGAGGATGAAATGGACAAGACGCTGACCGCATAACCCTTTTCGCAACCGAAAACGGAGCGTTCAGCATGGCTGTCCCTTTTCTCGACGCGGACCAGCGTCACCCCATCACGTTGCCCGATGGCACGCCCTACACCAATACCGTCTGGCTCGGGTCCGTGATCGACCACCCGAATATCGAGGTGGGCGATTTCACCTATTACAACGACTTCGAGCCGGTCACCGACTATGCCGCGCGGATCGCGCCCTACCTGCACCCCGGCGCGCCGGAGCGGCTGATCATCGGCAAGTTCTGCCAGTTCGCGAACGGCACCCGGTTCATCACGTCATCGGCGGACCACCCGAAGCGATGGTTCACGAGCTATCCCTTCGCGGTCTTCGACCAAGCGCTCTTTCCGTACTTCGACGAGGAGTTCGCCAAGGGCGCCGACACGGTGATCGGAAATGACGTCTGGGTCGGCGACGGCGCCCGCATCATGCCGGGGGTGACGCTGGGCGACGGGGTCATCGTGGGCGCCGGCGCAATCGTTACTCGTGACGTGCCGAGCTGGTCGATCGTGGCGGGCAACCCCGGCAGGGTCGTCCGGCGGCGGTTCCCCGATGACGTCTGCGATCGGCTCGACCGGCTGGCCTGGTGGGACCGAGATCTCGCGGACATCCGCGCCCTGGTGCCGGTCCTCGCCTCGGCAGACCTCGCCGCGCTCGACGCGGCGCTGGCGGAGCGGGGGCTCTGACCCCTGCCGTGCGCTGCGGTCACGGGTCGTTCATGGCTTGTTCCTAACGTGCCCGGCCTGCGTCCCCTCATCGGGCGCAGGCCACCGCGACAGACATGAGGCACGCCATGAAAGACGAGTTCGAGTCCTTTGCCATCGGGCTGGAGTCCCCGCCCCAGGGCGGTTTCGCGATTACGCCGGATGACGGCACCGACCTGCCCTTCGTGACCCGCGCGATCAATTGCGGGGCGGCGGGCACGCTGCACGTCACGCTCGCGAACGGCTCCGATGTGACGCTCACCATCGCGGCGGGGATCATTCTGCCGCTTCGCGCACGCCGCGTCTGGGCGAGCGGGACCACCGCGGCGCAGATCGTGGGGCTGCACTGATGCTGTCGCTGGGAGTGTCCCTGACAGCCGCGGCGCGCGTGGTGCCGGGGCTTGGAGCCTTGCTCGAGACCATCGGGCTGATCGAGGCCGAGACGATGATCGAGGGCGAGACCCTGATCGAGTGACACGGGCGGCCGGCCGGGTCAGGGGTCGAGGAATTGCGCGAGGGGCTGGCGCTCGAAGATTTCGAGCTTGCCGCCCTCGGTGCAATTCACGATCCGCCGTCCGGCCGCCTCGTACATGTTGCGCGCGCGCATGTAGGAGACTTCGCTTTCGAAAAGGTCCGGCAACTGCCATTGGACGCCCCGCGCGAAATAGTTCGGGTCGAAGTGGTCCACGTCCGTCGCCCCGGCGCGCACGGCCTTGTTGGCCGGTCCTTTCGCCGCGAAGCTGTGATCGGCGCCGACGAGAGCCACCTCCCGAAACCCCATGTGAAAGGCGAGCTGAAGGGCCACGTAAGTCACCGTCGCCCCCTGGTGGACGGCCATCGAACAGTCACGGGCGAACTTCGGGATATCCGCGCTGCGCAGGAAATACCGCCGGGGCGCGGGCGAGACGAGCCCGTCGAGGCAGGCCGCGCTGTCGAGGAACAGGGGGATGTCGGTGTCCTCGAAGAACGCGCTGTTCTGTTCGAGGACCAGCTCGTTCACAGCGACGATGGCATCGGGGCGAAACGGCGTGCGGTCGAACAGGAGATTGATCTTGTTCAGCCCGAAGGTGAACGCGCGGCCCGCGAGATGGTCGAAATCCACCTTGTTGAGAGAGGGCCCGTTGCACAGGATCACCGCCTTGCCGGTCTTCGTGTCCCGCAGCGCCTTCAGCCGCCGCCGCGACGACCAGGCGGCGGGACGCAGGTCCCAGGCCAGTTGGTGCGAGATGAGCGACAGGGCCCGCAGGTAGGGGTTCACCTGCGCCCGGGTGGCAAGAAGCGGGTCATCCGCTGCATGCGTGTCCTTCATTGGCTCACTCCCATTCGCGAATCGTCCGATTGCCCACTGCTGCCGCCCGCCACCACGACGCGTTTCATGACGGACTGGCCTCGCGTGCGAGAAATTCCGCCAGCCGGTCGATGGCCATGTGGCTCGTCCGTTCCACGGCGTCGGCGGTGTTCGAGGCGTTGTGCGATCCGAAGACGCAGCGCGGGTGCGCGCGCAGGGCACTGGTCGCGGGCAGGGGCTCGACCTCGAACACGTCGAGCGCGGCGGAGTGGACGTGGCCGCTCTCCAATGCAGCGATCAGTGCGGCCTCGTCGATCACCGGCCCCCGCGCCACGTTCACGACGCGCAGCCCCGGCTTCGCCCGCGCCAGTGTTCCCGGGTTCAGCATGTGCCGGCTCGACGGGGTGAGCGCGCAGCACATGACGAGGAAATCGGCCTCTTCCAGCCTCTCGGGCCAACTGCGGCGGATCACCGGGTCGGCGGGCTCCAACGCCGCGCCGGGATCGTAGGCCACGACACGCATGTCCGCCGCCATCAGTCGCCGCGCGATGTTGCGGCCCACGTCGCCATAGCCCACGAGCGCGACCGTCCGGCCGGCAAGAGAAATGCCGCAGGGCTTCGGCCAGCCCCCGGCCCGCACACCCCGGTCGATCCCGAAGGTCTCGCGCGCCAGCGCGATGACGTAGCCGACCGCGATGTCGGCGACTTCGCCCCCGAACATGTCCGGCGTGTTGGTGATCGGCAGACCCAGCGCCGCGCAGGCGTCAAGGGCCACGTTGTCCGTCCCGATCCCCCATTTCACGGCGGCGCGCAGCCGTCCGGCCATGCCCGCTTCGAAGACGGCCCGCGTCGCCGGATCGTCGCCGATGATCCAGCCGTCATGGTGCGGCACCAGCGCGATGAGTTCGTCGACCGAGAGGGTCTGCACCACCTCCGGCGCGGTGAGCGTGGCGCCGAGCGCGGTGAAACGGTCCCGGAAGCGGTCGATCATGCCCAGCATCGGGGGACAGGTGACGAGGATCTTCATGCCCCGACGGCCTCCCGCAGCCGGCGCGCCCGGGCCGCGATTTCCGCGAGGTCCCAGTCGCCGGGCGTGTCGATGTCGATGCTGTGGGCCGGGTCCGTCTCGTGAAGCATCGGCGCGGCCCCGATCCGTGCGCCGGTGGCCGCGAAGCTTTCGGGCGTGAAGAGGTAGAGGTTCGAGTTTTCCTCGAACCATGGTTCCAAGTCCTGGGTCTGCACCAGGTTTGCCGGGTCGTGGTTCACCGGGCTCGCGTCCGCGCGGTAGAACCGGGTCTGGACCTTCGTCACGGTGAACAGTGAATCTGCCGTGCCGCGCGCCCGGGCCCGGCCGTACGCGGCCAACGCGCCGGTCACCGTCTCGCGCCGCAGAAGCGGGTTCGTGGTGTGCGTCATCAAGTAGAGATCGGCCGGCACCCGGGCGACATCGTCGGCGAGGATCCGGTTCATCGACACAGTGTCGCCGCACAGGTCGGCCCGCCGGTCGCGGATACGCACCCGGCCGCCTTCGGTCAGCCCGTGGCGGGCAAGCTCGGCACGCGCGTCGGTGTTGATCACCACCTCGTCGATTGCCTCGATCGAGAGCAGCATGTCCAGCACCCAACGAAACAGGGGCCGTCCGCAGAAGTCGCGGAAATTCTTGGCCGGCACGCGCTGACTGTGCGCCTTCATGGGCAGCAGCGCGACGATGCGGGGGGCGTTTGACATGATGCGTTCCTTCGTCTTGGACAGGGCCCGCCTCAGCGCGGGAAGAAATACTTTTCCTTCTCGGCCTCGGACAGTTTCCGGTGCTCGCGCCCGCCCCGCCAGGCGCCCAGATACTGGTTCCAGCGGTATCGCAGCATGGCGAGGCGGGGGGTGGCCGTGCCGGTCGCGGCCTGGTCGGCGAGCCAGTCGCGCAACGTGCCCACGCCGGCATAGCGGAGCATGTCCCACAGGCCGAAGCGCACCTGCGGCATGACCTTGCGAAGGGCGATCGCCTCGCGCTCGAACCGTCGGCGGACCTGCGGCCAGGTCTCGTAATGGTAGTGATGGACGCCCGCCTCGGCGACATAGGCGACCTTGCCGCCGTCCGCGACGAGCCGGCGGGCGAGCTCCATGTCCTCGAGCCCCGGCACCTCTTCGTCGAAACGGTAGTGGTCCCACGTCTCGCGCAGGATCGCCGCGTTGGCGTTGTTGCAGAAGAACCCGTCCTGCGGCAGCCGGCTCTCGGGCGGGTAGGTCATGGCGAAGAGCCGGCACTCGCTGAAGTTGCTGTCCGGCCCGCCGGTCTGGCGGCCGTAGGCGTAGTGCGCCGTGCCCGAGATCAGCGGATCGCAGAGCCGTTGCAGCCAATGCGCGGCGACCGGCACGCAATGGCCCGAGATCGCGACGAGGATATCACCCCGCGCCCGCGCGCAGCCCAGGTTGAGCGAGCGGCCGAAGGAAAACTCGGACTGGTCGATCCCCACCACCCGGCAATCGTGGCGCCGCGCGATGTCGAGCGTTCCATCCGTGGACCCGGAATCGACGACCACCACCTCGACCGAGAGATCATGCGTCTCCTGACGGTCGATCGCGGTGAGCAAGTCATCCAGGTGACGCGCCTCGTTGAAGGTGCGGATGACGATGCTCACATCCGTGTCGCCGAGGCTCAGGTGCGACGGCGACAGCGACAGGCGAAAGGGCGGAGAGAGCCGGTCGTGCAGCAGGCGGATCTCGTCGGGGTCCACGCTGTCGGGGGCGAACATGTCCCAGTGGACCGGCACGACCTGGTCGGCGCCGATCTCGGCGGCGAAGGCGAAGGCTTCGCGTACCGACATGTTGCCGAGGATGCCCTGCCGGTCGCGGTAATGGTTGCGTTCGTTCACCGGGAGGATGGCGGCGTGGATCGGCCCCTCGTCCCGCACCGCGCGCACGACCTCCGGATCTGCACCGGTGTCGCCGGAGATGTAGAGCGTGCGCCCCGCTGCGCGCAGCAGGTAGCCCACGCAGGCGAGATTGCCGTCCCTGTCGCGCGTGACCTCCGGATGTGCCGCGGGAACAGCCCGGAGGTGAAGGTCGTCGGCCAGCAGCGTCCAACCCTCGGCGGCAAGGCCCAGCCGCGCGTCCGCGATCCCCCAATCCGATAACCGGTCGAGCACGGGACGCGGGCCGACGAAACGCGCGTTCGGCGAGGTTCGGGCGATCGCGAGCAGCGTCTGCGGGTCGCAATGGTCGAGGTGGTCGTGTGTGATCAGAATGACATCCGCGTCATCAACATCGGCCGGGTTCACGGGGATCGGGACCAGCCGGTCGAAGGCGGGGCCTTCGTGCTCGCCCACGGAATTGGAGAGGTAGGGATCGACATAGACCGTGGCCCCGGGAAACGAGAGGCGGAGGCCGGATTGGCCCAGGAGGTCCACGGGAAGTCTCATGGTCGGGTCACGTCACCTGCCGAACGCCGCCCCGCGGTGTGCCGCCTACGCCGAGAAAACGGCCGGCAAAATGCGGGCTCCAAATATCCTTTAAGTTGTGTTATCACAAAAATTACCACTTTAGCGATAAGAATTTCAAAACGCGCCAGCGGAAGGCGAACACGGATGCGGATCGAGGCTCAGACGGCGATTTCGGGGTATTTCACCCTGGTGGTCGCGGTGTCGGTGACCGGGCGCCTCATGGGGGGCGGCTTCGGTCTGGACGCCTTCCTCAACGGCGCGCTGGCGCTCGTCGTGTTCGGGGCCCTCTTCCTCTGGCTCATGGCCCATGTGCGCATGCCGGACGGCCCGCGCCTCCAGGTCGAGCGGTCGGTACTGCCCCATGTCGTCGTGTTGTGCCTGATGATCGTGTCCGGGGCGGCGATCGGCACCGTGGCGGGCAACGCGCCGCTCTATCTCGTGTCGACGACGATCTACTGGCTGAACGTGCTGCTCTTCACGCTCTACGTCTCCACGCTGGACTGCGGGCGCACGGACATCCTGCGCTTCGGAAAGTGGGTCGCGGCTCTCTTCGCCCTATTTGCTTTCGCCGGGATCGGACCGGACATCGCGATCGCCAACATGCTCATCTGCCTCGCGGTCATCTTCGCACTGGGCGAGCGGCGGATCGGCTGGGCACTGCTCTGCATTCTGCCTTTCGTGCTGAACTCCGGCGGGCTGAACCGCGCGGGGCTCGTCACCCTGGCCGTCTGCGTCGCGCTGGGGGCGGTCATCTACCGCCGTTGGCTCTTCCTTGGTGTCTTCCTGGCCGCAGTCGCCGGGATCGTCGCAAGCTTCACGGCGCTCGAGATCGGGGCGCTCGCCGAGCCGGGGACGAGCCTGAACCGCCGGCTGATCGAGCTTCAGACCCTGATGACGGGCACCCGCGCGCTGGACGAGATCACGGCGCTCGCGCAGCGGCTCTACGAAATCCGGCTGGTGAACCAGGCGATGGCGGATGCCGGGCCCTTGCAACAGCTTCTGGGGGCCGGGTTCGGGCGCACGGTCGACATGACCGCCTCGCAGGACGACGCGGTGCTGAGTTCGGCCACGATCGGCGCGGCGCATGTGCACAACATCCACAGCCTTCCCCACGCGCTCTACCTGCGCAACGGGGCGCTGGGGCTCGTCTTCCTCGCCCTCGTCCTGCTGACCAGTCTCTTACATGTCCTGCGTGCGATGATGCTTGCCGCCCCGGCGCCCTTCACGGTCTTCTGCGTCCTCTTCCCGCTCGCCACGTTGGTCACGGCGACGCCCGCCTCGAATCATTTCCTGACGGAGTTCATCGTGCTCGCACTGATCGCGCAGGCGGGCCAGATGCTCAGACGCGCGCCGGTCCGGCCCGCGACAACCCCGCGCCTGCAGTGGCGCCCCCGGCTCGTGTGGCGGGCGTGACGGAGGCGGGGCGCTCCTTCGGGCCGATACGGGCCGCGCGCGGGCAGGGGGAACCGGCGGCCATCGAGGTGGCTGCGCTCTTCGACACGCTGCGCCGGGGGCTTCCGATCATCCTCGTCACGACGTTGGCCGCGCTTCTCATGGGCGCACTCCACGTCTTCGTTTTGGCGAGTCCGGAGTATCGCGCGACCACCGTCCTCCTGATGAACGCGCGCCCGGAAACCATCGTCGACCTGGACAGCGCCGTCGCGACGCTGGCACGCGAAGACGCCACCACGGACGTCAATTCGCAGGTCGAGGTGCTACGCAGCCGCAATCTTCTGACCCAGGTGGCCGATACGCTGACCCTTGCCGATGATCCCGAGTTCAACGCGGCCCTCGCGCCGCCGGGCCCGCTGCAGCGCTTGCGCGGCTGGCTGGGGGGTGCGCCCTCCGACACGCCCCCTGCCGGGCGACAGCGGGACGCGGTGGTGACGCGGCTACTGTATGCCCTGTCGATCGAGATCGTGCCGCGCACCTCGGTGATCGAGATCACGGTCACGACCGGCGACCCGGACAAGTCCGCCCGCATCGCCGATGCGATCGCCGCGCGCTATGTCGAGGATACCCTGCAGGCAAAATTCGAAGCGACCGATCGGGCCAGCGGCTGGCTGTCGGAGCGGGTCGCCGCGCTTCAGCACGAACTCGAGCAGGCACAGGTCCGGGTGCAGGCGTTCGGTGGCGGCACCGACCTGATCAACCCGGATGTGCTGGCCGCCCGCGCACGCCAGCTCAAGGACCTGCGCGCGCGGGTCCGGGCGGCAGAACAGCAAGCCGAAACCCGGCG
Source organism: Maritimibacter harenae (assembly GCF_009882975.1). Taxonomy (GTDB): domain Bacteria; phylum Pseudomonadota; class Alphaproteobacteria; order Rhodobacterales; family Rhodobacteraceae; genus Maritimibacter; species Maritimibacter harenae. Next base: position 40,339 of record NZ_WTUX01000069.1, on the reverse strand, counting down.
CCTGCGCGTGGCCAACCTTGTGGCGGCCGAGGGCCGGGTCGCACAGGCGCGGGTGGCCGACGCTTCGGCGTTGCGCGCGCTCGTGCCGGACGTGAACGACCCGGAGGTCGCCGCCCGCTTCGACTCCACGTTTGCACAGCTTCTGGCAGAGGCGCGCACGGCGCAGGCCCGCGTGGACCGGCAGCTCACCGCCCTGCGCGGGTCGCTTGCCTCGCTTCAGGCCGAGATCGACAGCCAGAACGCCGATCTCATCACGTTGCAACAGCTGGAACGCGAAGCCGACGCGACGCGCGTTCTCTACGAGACGTTCCTCACCCGGCTGAAGGAGACCACCGTGAAGCGCGGCGTCCAGCAACCCGACAGCCGGATTCTGTCGCATGCCGTGGTGCCCGATGCCCCGTCCGCGCCGCGCGCGCCGCTGGTCCTAGTCATGGCCGGGCTCGTCGGGCTCTTCGCGGGCGGCGTCCTGACGCTCCTGCGCGAGGGCATGCGCAACACGTTCCGTACCGCGCGCGACCTGGAGCGGGCGACCGGTCACCGGGTGCTTGGCCAGGTCCCGCACGTGCCCGCGCGCGGCCGGCGCGAGACGATGGAGTACCTCGCCCGGAACCCGAGCTCGCCCGCCGCCGAAGCGGTGCGCAACCTGCGCACGTCGCTTCTCCTGACCGTGCGGGACGCCGCGCCGCGGGTGATCTGCGTCACGTCCTGCGTGCCGGAAGAGGGCAAGACGACCCTGTCGCTCGCGCTCGCGCAGAACCTGCGGGGTATGAACAAGTCGGTGCTGGTGATCGAGGGCGACCTGCGCCGCCGGGTTTTTCGTCACTACGCGACCGAGACGCAAGGCGCGGGCCTTGTCCCGGTCCTGTCGGGCGAAGTGAAGTTGGAGCACGCGGTGACGCGCGATCCGCTGATGGACGTCGACATGCTCTTTGCCGGGGAAAGTGCCGTGAACGCCGCGGACCTGTTCACTTCGCAAGGCTTCGCGGACCTCGTGGAAGCGGCCCGGGCGCGCTACGACGTGGTCCTGATCGACACGCCGCCGGTGCTGGTCGTGCCCGATGCCCGCATCGCCGGATCGCTGGCCGATGCGGTGCTCTTCGTGGTCGCCTGGGACCGCACCCCGCGCCGCCAGATCGAGGACGCGCTGCATGCTTTCGAAAGCGTGAAGGGCAGCCCCGCGACGGGGCTGGTCCTCAACATGGTCAAACCGCCGCGCGGGCCGGGATACGGCTACGGCTACGGCGACACCTACGGCACCGCCTGACCTCAGCCGCGGCTGTAGTAGACCCCGTCGAAATCCACGTCGACGCGCACGTCGGTATAGGCCGCCGCGATGCTCACCCGAAGCATCAGCTTTCCCGCGCTCGCCGCCAGTTCGGTCTGCCAGCCGAGCCGGTTCATCTCGACCATGTTCTGCACGGTCAGCGTGGCCCCGTCCCACAGGATATCGGCCGAAAAGAAACAGTGGCGCTGCGCATGGGCCATCAGCGTGATGCGCCCGGCGATGCGTTCGTTCGCCCCCATCGGGAAGATCTCCGCGAAATCCTCCAACGTTTCCGACCCGGTGTGACTGCCGTAGACGGGGTAGGCGAAGGATTTCACGTAGGCCCCCGGGAATTGTCCCGCGCCGGTGTGATTGAGCACTTGCGCGGGTGTCGTATCCGAGACAAGCCGCGTGTCGATGCGCGAACGGTCCTTCGCCTCGGCGAGCACGTCGGGGCCGTCCTTGAAAAGGATGCCGTCGGTGATCCGCCCGCTGCCGTTGAGCAGCTGGAGCCCGATTGTCGCGCCCTCGATCACGTTGGCGCCGACGACCTGGTCCGACGACCCGGCCGACACACCGATGTCGAACCCGGCCAGGTAATTCGCGAGCGTGATGTTGTGGCGCAGGGTGCCGTTGCCATCGTGCAGGAAGCGCACGCCGTAGACGCCGCTCCCCGCGCCGTCGTGGCGCAGGTGGTTGCCCAGGAGCACGAGCCCGTCCGCCTCCGGATCCGTGCTTTCGCGGTTCAGCACGCGGATGCCGTCGTGCTGGAGGCCCGCGCCCGTGTTCAGCGCAACGATCCCGCGCTTCTGCCCGTCCTCGACATGGATCGCCTCGAGCCGGCTTTCGCGGATCTGGTTCAGCGCGGTGATGTGACCCTGGGGCCCGGCGAGGCCCACGGCGAAGCCGGCGGTCGTCACGGTTGAACCCTGCCCGGCGGAGAGAAGGTTGCCCAGCGACCAGATGTACTTGCCGGTCCCCTGGTCCGGCAGGTTGATCTCGATCGCGTCGGCGTCGTCGGAGTGGATGTCGCTGAAGGTGGTCCAGAACCCCTCGATGTCGGCGGCAGCGTAGTTGACCAGCACGCCGTAGGCATCGGCGTCCACCGTGGCGTTCATCACCCGTCCGTTGCGGATGCCTGCCGCGTTGGCGTTGATCACGGTCGCCCCCGCGGTGCTGTCGATGACGACGCCTTCGACCCTCGCGTTCTGGCTGCCTGTGGCGAAGTCGAGCATCGGGGTCGCCGCTTCGTTGACGAAGGCGCCATCGCGCAGCGTGGCGCGCGACCCGATGGAGACGAGCGAGGCGATGCGCGCCGGGTCCGCCGTGTCCCCGAGCATCCGTTGCACCGGGGCCGCGTCGTCGGTCGCGCCATCCCGCTCTGCGCCATAGGCGGCCGGGTCGTCCGGTTGACCGACGACGTAGAGCTTCGTGCCCCCGGCCGTGGTGAGGTCATGATCGCTCGCCCCCGCTGGGGCGACGCGGTAGGCGAAGCCCTGCGCGAACAGGATGTCACCGGCCGCGAAATCAGCCGCCGGGCGCGTGTCGGCCAGGAGCACGGCCACCGTGCCCAGTGGCATGCGGGCGAGCAGATGGGCCTGCAGCCCGCTGCCGGTCAGGTCGATCACGCTGGTGGCGTTGGCGATTGCCCCCGCCGCGCGGACGGTGAACATCCCGGCCGCCGTGACGCAGAGGTCCCCGTCGACCAGGTCCGGGGACGCGATCATCTCGGGTACGGACATCGACAGCGGTTCGCGCGTCCGGATCGCGTCGAGAACGGATTTGAGCTGGCTGCCGCTCATGGGAAGGGGCGGAACCGAAAAGGCCATGCGGATCTCCAAGGTCTGGTGAGAGCTGGGCCCACCATCCCCGGGAGGGGTCAAGGAAACGCAATCCGGGCGCGCGGGCGCGTTAACCCGGGGCCGCGTCGGCCAGAAGATCGCGCACCGCCTCGTATTGCGCGTGGCTGTCCGCCACTAGCGTCTCGTAGTGCGCCCGCGCCTGCACCGACATGGCGTGAAGGTCCATCGTTTCGAGGAAGGCGATGGTCGCCTCGGAAAAATCCGCGTCCATCGGCACCGTGCGCGAACTCGGGTCGTCGAGGTCGCTCGCGATGCAGCATTGCCCGAAGGCGATGACCGGGCATCCCGCCGCCAGGGCTTCGAGGTTCACGATCCCCTGCGTCTCGTTCGGGTAGAGCGAGGGGAACAGGAACACGTCGATCTCGGTGAAGAAGTCCCGCTTTGCGGCGCCGTAGACCGGGCCGACATAGGTGATCGCCCCGCCGGAGGCGCGCACCTCGGCGGCGACCCGGCGTTGCAGCTTGCGCTCCCGGATCGGCCCGGCCAGCACCAGGCGGGCGGCGAGGCCCTTTGCGTGCGCCGCCTTGAACGCGTCGATCGCGCGCAGGCAGCCCTTCTCGACCGTCAGGTTGCTCAGGTGACCCAGCGTGACGCCGCCCTGTCGGAAGCCGCGGGCTGGGCTTGGGTCCGAGACGGCCTCGCCCGCCACCACGCCCACGTTGCTCAGGGACAGGCAGCTGCCCACGGGTGCGTAGAGCGCGCGCAGATCCTCGGCCATCACGTCACAGATCACGATGTGGACCGCCCCGCTCCCTGCCGCGCGCACCAGTGTCCGCGCGGCGGGCCGTTCGTGGCGCAGGTGCGCGTTGGTGTGATGATGCAACACGACTCGCTTGCCCCGCAGCCGCGCGAGGGCCGCCTGGAAAGCCGTGACCCACATCCCCCGATTGGCGTTCACGGAGAGATAGACGGTGCGGTGACGTGTGAGCAGGCAGGCCAGAAGGGACCACGCCAGACGCCGCGCGCGTTGCCCCGGCCGCGTGCCGTTGGTGTTCATGCGTCGAAGCCGCACGCCGTCCTGCTCCAGCCGCCAGGCCAGGAAGGCCGACGAGATCGACTGGCCCGTGAAGTCGGGCGGGAACGGGGCGATGAAAAGAACGCTCAAGCCCCGGCCCCCACGTCGATGAACCGCGACAGCGCCCGCCAGCCCAGCCCCTTTGCGTAGGCCCAGACCCAGCGTGGCCGCACCGGCAATCCGAGCGCACGCTGCACCCGCCGAAATTCGCGCAAGGTCGCGATCCGGCTGCGTCGCAGGCCCGAGGTGCCGCCGGCATGCTGATCCGCGATCACCACGTCGCCAAGATAGGCGGGCGGATGCTCTGCCACGGCCCGCATGATCAGGTTGTAATCCCCCGCGATCCGGAACCCGTCGTCGAAACCGCCGTGCCTGTCGAAGAGCCTCCGGGCATGGAAGATGCCCTGATGCGGCAGGCTCATCTCGGATTGCATCCTGGGGGCCAGCGTTTCCCACGGCGCGCCCATCATGCGGCTGCTCCCGTCAGCGCGCACGAAACGCACCTGGCCATAAGCAAGTGTCACCGCATCGGGCAGGTCCGCGATCCGTGTCATGGCGCGGGCGATGCTGTCGCGGGCATGGAGCCGGTCGTCCCCGCCCAGGAAATGGATCCAGTCACCGCCGGCCAGCTCCAGCGCCTTGTTCCAGGCGTCATAGATTCCCCGGTCCGGTTCGCTGACCCACGGGCCCAGCCTGTCCGCGTTGGCCCGGATCAGCTCGACCGTGCCGTCGGTGGACCCACCATCGGCGACGACGATCTCGATCCCCGGCCAGCTCTGGGCATGGATGCTGTCCAGACAGGCCTGAAGCGTGTCGGCGCAGTTGTAGGTCGCGATCACGATCGACAGGGTGGGGGTCCCCTGCGGTATGGCGCCCGCCGTCATCTCAGCCCCGTGCTTCGCCCGCGAGGAAATGGGCGTAGGCGTCGCGAATGCCCTCTTCCAGGGGCCGCGCGCGGTTCCAGCCCATCGCGTGCAGCCGCCCGCTGTCCATCAGCTTGCGCGGCGTCCCGTCCGGCTTGGTCGCATCGAAGACCAGCTCGGCCTCGTAGCCCACGACCCGCGCGATGGTCTCCGCCAGTTCGCGGATCGACACCTCGACGCCGGAACCGACGTTCACGTGCTCGGCCCCGGAGTATTCCTTGAGCAGGAAGACCAGCGCATCGGCCAGGTCGTCGCAGTGCAGGAACTCGCGCAGCGGCGTGCCCGAGCCCCAGACCTCGACCCGCTCGGCCCCGCTTTCCTTCGCCTCGTGGAACTTGCGCAGAAGGGCGGGGAGCACGTGGCTCGATTCAAGGTCGTAGTTGTCGCCGGGGCCGTAGAGGTTCGTCGGCATCGCCGAGATCCAGTCGCGCCCGTACTGCTTGCGATAGGCCTGCATCAGCTTGATGCCTGCGATCTTGGCGATGGCGTACCATTCGTTTGTCGGCTCCAGCGGACCGGTGAGCAGGCTGTCCTCTGCCATGGGCTGCGGTGCCATCTTCGGGTAGATGCAGGAGGAGCCGAGGAACAGGAACCGCTCGACGTCCGCGGCATGGGCGGCGCGTGCGATGTTGGTTTCGATCAGCAGGTTGTCCTGAAGGAAATCGACCGGATGCGTGTCGTTGGCAAGGATGCCCCCGACGCGCGCCGCGGCCATGACGATGACATCGGGCCGCGTCTCGGCCATCCAGTCGTCGACCTCGGCCTGCCGGGTCAGGTCCATCACCTCGCGCCCTGCCGTGACCACCTCGCAGTCTTCCGAGGCCAGGCGCCGCACGACCGCGCCCCCGACCATCCCGCGATGGCCCGCGACCCAAATGCGTTTTCCGGTGACATCATAGCTCATGAACGGCCCTCCGTCGAAATCGGCACGGTCAGCCCGTGCTGGTCCAGAAGCGCGTGGCGGCGCGCGGCCTTGAGGTCTTCCGCGACCATCTCGGCACACATTTCCTGCGCCGTGATCTCGGGCTCCCATCCGAGTCGGGCCTTGGCCCTTGCCGCGTCGCCCAGCAGCGTCTCGACCTCGGCGGGCCGGAAATATCCCGGGTCGATCCGCATCACCACGTCGCCGGGCTTCACGGCGGGTGCCACGTTGTTGTCGACCGACTTGACCACCGCGACCTCGTCCACGCCGTCGCCGCGAAACTCGAGCTCCATCGACAGCTCGCGCGCGGCCCAGTCGATGAATTCGCGCACGGCGTACTGCTTGCCGGTCGCGATCACGAAATCCTCCGCTTCGTCCTGCTGCAGCATCATCCACTGCATCCGCACGTAGTCCTTCGCGTGCCCCCAGTCGCGCAGGCTGTCGATGTTGCCCATGTAGAGGCAAGGCTCGATCCCGAGCGCGATGTTGGCGAGCCCGCGGGTGATCTTGCGCGTCACGAAGGTTTCGCCGCGCCGTGGGCTCTCGTGATTGAAGAGAATCCCGTTGCAGGCATACATGCCATAGGCCTCGCGGTAGTTCACCGTGATCCAGTAGGCATAGAGCTTCGCCACGGCGTAGGGCGAGCGCGGGTGAAATGGCGTCGTTTCGCGCTGCGGGGTCTCCTGCACCAGCCCGTAGAGCTCGGAGGTCGACGCCTGGTAGAAGCGCGTCTTCTTTTCCATCCCGAGGAACCGGATCGCCTCCAGGAGCCTCAGCGTTCCGATCCCGTCCACGTCGGCTGTGTATTCCGGCGCCTCGAAGGACACCGCGACGTGGCTCTGGGCCCCGAGGTTGTAGACCTCGTCGGGCTGCACTTCCTGCAGGATGCGCGTCAGGTTCGACGTGTCGGTGAGATCGCCGTAATGCAGCTTGAAACTCTGCCCCTCGGTGTGCGGGTCTTCGTAGATGTGGTCCACCCGCTGCGTGTTGAACAGCGAGGCCCGGCGCTTGATCCCGTGGACCTCGTAGCCCTTCTCCAGCAGGAACTCTGCCAGGTAGGAACCGTCCTGCCCGGTCACCCCGGTGATCAATGCGGTCGTCATGCGTTTTCCTTCTTGGTGACGTGTGTGTCGGCCATCTTGTGCGGCGCGTCTGCGAGGCGTCCGAGTTCGGCGTGAAAGCGCGCAAGAATCGCCGTCTTGTCCCACCGTTCGAGCGCGCGGCGCCGGGCTTCTTCGCCAAGACTATAGCGCAGGGCGGGATCATCCAGGAGCCGCTCCACCGCCCGCGCTGCCGCCGCGCCATCGCCGGGTGCTGCGAGGAGGCCCGCGCCTTCGACCTCGCGGCCAAGGGTCGTGCCCGCCTCCGCGGTGGCCACCACCGGGCGGCCGGAGGCGAGCATGTTGGTCAGTTTCGAGGGCAGGACAAGGTCCGCGGCCCCCGCGATCTGGGGAAGAAGATGCACGTCGGCCATGCCCAGAAGGTCGCTCAACCGCTCGATCGGTTGCAAGGGCAGGAACCGCATGTTGGCCACGCCTTCGGCGCTTTCCATCAAGGCGTCGCGCAGCGGTCCCTCGCCGCAGACGACGACGGTCACGTCGCCCCTATGGGCCAGCGCGCGGGCGATCGCGGGCAGGATCTCGAGCCCCTGCTTGTTGGCCAGCGCGCCGGAGTAGAGCGCGACGAAGCGGGTCTCGATCCCCAGCTCGGCCTTGAGCGGGGACCGACCTTCCGGCATCGGCGTGACCCGCGCGATGTCGGCCCAGTTGCGCAGCTCGTAGGTGCGCGCGCGTGCGACGCCCTTTTCGGGGAGCTTGGCCAGCATCGGCGCGGAGATCGTGCTGACCCGGTCGAACCGGCGCAGCACCCACCGCTCGAACGCCAGGGCCAGGCGTCCCGCCGCGCTGCCGCGTGACAAGAGGCCGGTGGCGAAGGCCGCCTCGACCTCATAATCCTGCACGTGGAGCCAGGTACGCGCCCCGGCCGCCCGTGCGGCGAGCCACGCGGTGGGAGCGGAGAGCAGGCCCGGGGCCACGGCGAACACGATGTCGGGCCGGAACCGCAGCGCCTTCCACAGGGCGACGGGCAGGGCGCTCAATGCAAAGCTTGCGTGGTGCAGGACCCGGCGGGCGCCGGTGGGTTTGCGTGGCACGTAGAGCGGGCAATGCACGACCCGTATCCCGTCAGGCCCGCGCGCGCGGCGCCAGACCGGGCCACGCCAGCCATCGAACACGCGCCAGTCGGGGAAGTAGGGCAGGGCGCTCACCACCTCGACGCGCGCGCCCTGGCGGGCCAGGTCCTCGGCCAGCCCGGTCGTGTAGACGGCACAGGAAATGACTTCGGGCCTGTAGTTTATGCCGACGATCAACACCCGCACGGATCAGCGCCCACCCGGCGTCGGCAGGGCGCGTGCAGCGCGGCTCGGGGTGGTCGGCGTCCCCGGCACTTCAGCCCTTTTCGCCTTGCCCACGGGCGTAGACGTCTTCGTAACGCACGATGTCGTCTTCGCCCACGTAGGCCCCGGTCTGCACCTCGATGAGCACCATCGGCACCTTTCCGGGGTTTTCCATCCGGTGGACCGCGCCCAGCGGCACGTAGATCGACTCGTTCTCCGAAACGAGCTTCACCTCGTCGTCCACGGTGACCTTGGCGGTGCCTTCGACAACGATCCAGTGCTCGGAGCGGTGGAAGTGGCTTTGCAGCGACAGCGACGCGCCCGGGTGGACGAGAATACGCTTCACCTGGAACCGGTCGCCCACCACGAGGCTTTCGAACCAGCCCCAGGGACGGTGATCGAGCGGGAAGTGGGTGGCCTGGCTTGCCCCCTTGGCCTTCAGCGCGTCGACGGCCTGCTTGACCTCCTGCGCGCGGGTCATGTCGGCCACGAGCACCGCGTCGTTCATCGCGACGGCCATGATGTTGTCGAGTCCGATCCCCACGACCTCGAGCCGGTCGCTGTCCGAGCGCAGCAGCGTGTTGTTGCAGTCGATCGCCGTCGCCTCGCCCGAAAGGACGACCCCGTTCTCGTCAGGCCCCGCCTCGCGCCAGACGGCGTCCCAGCCCCCCAGGTCGGACCATCCGCCGGCGAAGGGCACCACGCTGAGGTTCGGGGCCTTCTCCATGACGGCATAGTCGATCGAGATCGACCCGGCTTCGCTCCAGGCCTCGGGATCGAGGCGCAGGAAGCCGAGGTCGGGGTTGGCGGCGTCGACCGACCGGGTCACCGGCGCGACGAGGTCGGGACAATGCGTGTCGAAGCCCGCGATGATGTCCTTGGCGGCGAAAAGGAAGATCCCGGCGTTCCACAGGTAGTGCCCCGCCTCGACCATACGGTCGGCGGTCTCCGCGTCCGGTTTCTCGACGAAGCGCGACAGCTTCACCGGCTCGCCTTCCCAGTCGGGCTCTCCCGTAAGCTCGAGGTAACCATAGCCCGTCTCGGGCCGCGTCGGGCGGATGCCGAAGGTGACGAGCTCGCCTTCCTCGACGGCCGTCAGACCCTTGGCCACGGCGGCCTGGAACGTCTCGGTCTCGGGCACCACGTGGTCGGAGGGTGCGACCAGCAGCACGGCCTCGGGATCCTCTCGCACGGCGTGAAGTGCGGCGGCCAGCACTGCGGGGGCGGTGTTGCGCCCCTCCGGCTCGATCAGGATCGCGCCGGGGTCGATCCCGATGCCCTGCAATTGCTCGGTCACGATGAAGCGGAAGTCCGAGTGGGTCACGACCACCGGCGCGGCGAAGTCGAGCACGTCCGTCCGGCCCGACAGCCGGCGGGCCGAAGCCTGGAACAGGGTTTCCTCGCCGACGAGCGGCACGAATTGCTTGGGATAGCTTTTTCGCGACAAGGGCCAGAGCCGGGTGCCGGAGCCGCCGCACAGGAGCACCGGAACAATGCGTGTCACCATTTGGAAATTCCTTTTTCGTTCAAGTGCATCGGATGCCGCGCGCCTGTGTCTGTCAAGAAGAGGGGCCTGCGCCCTCCACCAGTTCCGCCTTCAGTTTCGCAAGGTGGCGCTCGACCAGTTCCTGCGCGTCTTCTGCCGTGTCCGCTTCCGCGTAGCATCGGCATTCGGGGGCATTGCCCGAGGGGCGCAGGTGGACGGTGCGTCCGCCATCGAAGCGTACCCGCAGCCCGTCGGTAAGGTCGATCTCCGCCTCCGCCCCCATTCCCTCGAAGAACGTCCGACGCGCCGCCGCGTCCCGCGCCAGCCGGTCGATCAGCGCGCGTGAGGCCTCCGTGGGCACCTCTTTCACCCGGTCCGCGGCGGTGAACACGCCGGGCAGGTCCGCCACGAGATCGGCGAGCGTCACCCCCCGTCCGCGCGCGGCGGCCAGCGGGGCCAGGATCGGGAGCAAACAGTCGCGCGTCATCAGCGGCGCGAGGGTGCCTTCGTCAAGCGAAGCCGTGAAACCCAGAAGGAAGCCGCCATTCGCCTCGTACCCCACGACCCGTGCGTCTGGATTCGCGGCGCGCACCGTCTCCATCGCCGCGATGACGAAAGGCGATCCGATGCGGGTCTTTTCGATCCGGGCGAACTCCGGCATCCGGTCGATCATCGAATTGGAGGAGACCGGCGTGCAGATCACCTCCGCGCCGAGCGCCCGCGCGGTCAGCGCGCCAAGGACATCCCCGGGCACCACGCGCCCCGCGGCATCCGCGACCAGCGGACGGTCCGCATCCCCGTCGGTGGAGATGACGGCATCCAGCGCGTGCTCGGCGCACCATGCCACGATCTGCGCGCGCACCTCCGGGTCGACCGCTTCGGTGTCCACGGGAATGAAGGTTTCGGACCGCGCCAGCGGCACCGGGGTCGCGCCAAGGGCGGCGACGACGTCGCGCATGGCGTCACGCGCGACCGAGCTGTGTTCGTAGATCCCGATCCTGAGCCCCGACAGCGCTCCTGGCCCGAAGGCCCGTTCGTAGCGCGCAACGTAGGCGGCCATCGTGTCGGACGACCGGGCCAGCCCTCCACGCGGCCCCCTTGTAGGTGTCGCGCCGAGGTTGGCCTGGATCGCCGACTCGTCGTCCTTCCCGATCTCGCCCGTCGGCACGTAGAACTTCAGCCCGTTGCGATCCGCCGGAATGTGCGACCCGGTGATCATCACGGCCCCATGCCCCTGCGCCATCGCCTCCAGCGCCAGCGCGGGGGTCGGCACGGCTCCGCAATCGACCGCTTCCAGCCCGGTCGCGCGCACCGCGTCGATCACCACGTCCGCGATGTCCGGCGAGGACGCGCGCAGGTCGCGGCCCACGTGCACCGCCCCGCCATGCGGACAAGCCGCGAGGAAGGCGCGGACATGGTCGCCGACCAGCTCCGGTGTCAGCTCGGTGACGAGGCCGCGAAGACCGCTCGTGCCGAATTTGGGGGGCATGTGCTGAAAAGTCCTTTTCCCGTTAAAGTTGTATGGGGAGTGTGCAACGAAGCGGACCCCGCCCGCAAGCATCAACGCCACGCATCATGTGTCGCCTCCGAACAGGTCGCGCGTGAACACCTTGTCCGGCACGTCCGAAATGTCCGGGTGAAGCCGGTTCGCGACGATCACGTCCGCGGCTTGCTTGAAGGCCGCAAGGTCCGGCTCGACGCGCGAATTGAAGAAGGTGGGCCCGGGCAGCTCCGGCTCGTAGACGATGACCTCGATCCCCTTTGCCTTGAGCCGCTTCATGATGCCCTGGATCGAGCTTTGCCGGAAATTGTCCGAGCCCGATTTCATCACCAGCCGGTAGATGCCGACCACCTGCGGCCCCAGGGCCTGAATACGCTCGGCCAGGAAATCCTTGCGCGTGGTGTTGGCGTCCACGATGGCGCGGATCAGGTTCTGCGGCACGGCGGTGTAGTTGGCCAGGAGTTGCTTGGTGTCCTTGGGCAGGCAGTAGCCGCCATAGCCGAACGAGGGGTTGTTGTAATGCGTGCCGATGCGCGCATCGAGCCCGACGCCTTCGATGATCACGCGCGGGTCGATGCCGTTGGCCAGCGCGTAGCTGTCCAGTTCGTTGAAGAACGCGACGCGCATTGCGAGATAGGTGTTCGCGAAAAGCTTGATCGCCTCGGCCTCGGTGCTGCCGGTGATGAGGACGGGGACGTCCGGGTCGAGCGCGCCCGCCTTCAGGAGGTCCGCGAAGTCCTGCGCGATGGGTGCGCCCCCTCCGACCACGATGCGCGAGGGGTGCAGGTTGTCGTGAAGCGCGCGGCCTTCGCGCAGGAATTCGGGCGAGAAGATGATGTTCCCCACGTCCATGCTGTCGCGCAGCCCGGCGGTGTAGCCCACGGGGACGGTCGACTTGATGACGATGGTGGCCGTCGGATTGATGCGCCGGGCATCCGCGATCACCGCCTCGACCGACCGCGTGTCGAAGTTGTTCGTCACCGGGTCGTAGTCGGTGGGGGTGGAGACGACGATGAACGCGGCATCCGCCATCGCGGTCTCGGCATCCGTGGTCGCGGTGAGGTCTAGCGGCTTGTCGCGCAGGTAGGCGCCGATCTCTTCGTCGGAAATCGGGCTTTCGCGCCGGTTCACCTGCGCCACCCGGTCGGCGTCGATGTCGAGCGCGACGACGCTGTGCCGCTGCGCCAGGAGGACGGCGACGGACAGTCCGACATAGCCGATCCCGGCCACTGCGATCTTCATTCCCGGTCCCCTTGCCTTCCGGTCCGCGGCGTCCCCCGGCCGCGTCATGGCCATCGGTAGCACCCCGGCGCCCGCGCTCAAAGCCGTCCCGCGCCTCTCCGGCCACGTCCAATAGGCGGTCCCGGCCGCGCGGGTGCGGAACCGCGTTCCTTGGCGGCCGCCCTGCGCGCGCCTTGCGGTCCTTCGCGGCGCGTCCTGCGAAGGATGACATCACGCGAGCGGCGGTAATGTGGCAATGGCGTCCCTCTTTCATGGCGGGCCCTTGCTTTCGGGGAAAGCGGGGGAGTAGATGCCCCCGAAAATCCAAGCACCGCCTTCGATCCGATCAAGCAAAAAGGCATTTGACGATGTTGCCCAACCTGGCCCCCATTCCCGAACTCTACGTCTCCTACGAATCCGCCCAGAAGCTGAAGGTGGAGGCCGGCGATCTCGTGAGCTGGGACCTGACCCCGCGCCAGATCTGCGATCTGGAACTCCTGATGAACGGGGGCTTCAATCCGCTGAAGGGGTTCCTGTCCGAAGCCGACTACGACGGCGTGGTCGAGAACATGCGTCTTGCCGACGGCACGCTCTGGCCGATGCCGATCACGCTCGACGTGTCCGAGGATTTCGCAGCCTCGCTCGAGGAAGGGCAGGACATCGCGCTGCGCGACCAGGAGGGCGTGATCCTCGCCACCATGACCGTCACCGACAACTGGGTGCCCAACAAGGCGCGCGAGGCCGAGAAGGTTTTCGGCGCGGATGACGAGGCGCACCCGGCGGTGAACTACCTGCACAACGCGGCCGGCAAGGTCTATCTCGGCGGCCCCGTGACCGGCATCCAGCAGCCGGTGCATTACGACTTCCGCGCCCGCCGCGACACGCCCAACGAACTGCGCGCCTACTTCCGCAAGGTGGGCTGGCGCCGCGTCGTGGCCTTCCAGACGCGCAACCCGCTCCACCGCGCGCACCAGGAGCTGACTTTCCGCGCCGCCAAGGAAGCGCAGGCAAACCTGCTCATCCACCCGGTCGTGGGCATGACCAAGCCGGGCGACGTCGACCACTTCACCCGCGTGCGCTGCTACGAGGCGGTGCTGGACAAGTACCCGGCCTCGACCACCTCGATGAGCCTTCTCAACCTCGCCATGCGCATGGCCGGCCCGCGCGAGGCGGTCTGGCACGGGCTCATCCGCCGCAACCACGGCTGCACCCACATGATCGTGGGCCGCGACCACGCGGGCCCCGGCAAGAACTCGGCCGGCGAGGATTTCTACGGCCCCTACGACGCGCAGGACCTGTTCCGCGAGCACCAGGACGAGATCGGCATCGAGATGGTCGATTTCAAACACATGGTCTACGTGCAGGAACGCGCGCAGTACGAACCGGCCGACGAGATCGAGGACAAGGACGACGTCACCATCCTCAACATCTCGGGCACCGAGCTGCGCCGCCGTCTCCAGGAAGGCCTCGAGATCCCCGAGTGGTTCTCGTTCCCCGAGGTGGTCCGCGAATTGCGCCGCACGAAGCCCCCGCGCTCGCAGCAGGGTTTCACCGTGTTCTTCACTGGCCTGTCGGGCTCCGGCAAGTCGACCATCGCCAACGCGCTCATGGTCAAGCTGATGGAGATGGGCGGGCGCCCCGTGACGCTCCTGGACGGTGATATCGTGCGCAAGAACCTCAGCTCCGAGCTGGGCTTCTCGAAAGAGCACCGGGACCTGAACATCAAGCGGATCGGTTACGTGGCGAGCGAGATCACCAAGAACGGCGGCATCGCCATCTGCGCCCCCATCGCGCCCTACGCGGCCACCCGCCGCCACGTGCGCGAGGAGATCGAGCAATACGGCGCCTTCGTCGAGGTCCACGTGGCCACCTCACTGGAAGAGTGCGAACGGCGCGACCGCAAGGGGCTCTACAAGCTCGCCCGCGAAGGCAAGATCAAGGAGTTCACCGGCATCTCCGACCCCTACGACGAACCGCAGACCCCCGAGCTGCGCGTCGAGACGGAGAACGTCGACGTGGACAACTGCGCCCACCAGGTGATCCTCAAGCTCGAAAGCATGGGGTTGATCGCCGGGCAGTAAGCGCGGAACATGGGACAGTCGGGAAGGCCGGGGCGAACGCTCCGGCCTTCTTGCTTTCAGGGCGAGGAATGCCGACCGGCCGAGCGAGATCCGGCGCCGACCTCCGCAAGGATACTGGACAAGCGGGAATCGGTGTGGCGGCGCATTTTGCGTCTCAATTATGTTTCGCCGATCCGGATCATGAAGGAAGCTTGGCGTAATTTGGGCAAGTTCGGGGCGTTCCTGCGCAAAGCATTGAAATAAATGGAATTAAGGTGGGGCGACAATGTGTCGCCAAGTGCGGCATTGATGTGAAGCGGCCAAGTTCCTGCCGCAATGTCATGCAACCACTATTGATCAGGCGCCGCATCGACCTCTCGGAACGCGGTTCGGGGGCATGGGTCGCGGCCAAGAAGAAGAGACGACAATGTTCAGTAAGTTTCGTGCGAAAGGTGCGCTCGGGCTTCGGTCCTTCGCGCGTGACACGCGGGGAAGCGCGACAGTCGAGTTCATCCTCTGGGTGCCGGTCGTGGTGGCGATGTTCTGCCTGATCGTGAACGTCACGGTGCTCTATTTCAGCCAGAACGAGGTGCTGCGCGCCATCCAGGATGCCAACCGCAACCTGTCGATCGGCCGGCTCAGCTCCGAGGTCGACGCGGAAAACTACGTCATGCAGCGCATTTCCGGGAAGCTGCCCAACGCGGTGGTCGACTCCGCAATCACGGCGGGCGTGGTGACGACGTCGGTGTCGTACCCGGCCAGCGACCTCATCTTCTTCAACCTCTTCAAGCAGATCACGGACCTGACATTGTCGGCGAGTGCAGGTCACGTCATCGAAGACTGGACCTGATCATGTCACCGCGGATCACATCGTTCTGGCGACGTGACCACGGGTCGGTGACCGTCTTCGGACTGTACCTGTTCATGGCAACGGTCGCGGTCGGGGCGATCGCGCTGGACGTGGCGAACGCCTACCGCATGAACACGCACCTGCAGGTCGCGGCGGACTCGGCCGCCCATGCCGCGCTCGTGACCCGTGAAACGGAAGACGTCAGCACCGCGAAATCCGTGGCTCTTTCGGTCGCCAACACCGCGATGCCGCCCGAGCGCTATGGCGACGTGCTGCGCGCGGAGGACATCTACTTCGGTCATTGGGACGCCGACACCCAGTCGTTCGACATCGACGCCGGGTCGCGTGACGCGGTGCTCGTGGACACCGGCCGCCTCGCCGAGCGCGGCAACAGCCTGAACACCGTGCTCCTGCGGCTCGTGGGACAGGACGACTGGAACATCCGGCGTCCGGCCGTCTTCGAGACATACATTCCGACCTGTTTCCGGGAAGGGGTCGTGGGCGACGACATCGTCGAGTTCACGTCGAACAACGTCTTCAAGTCCGGCTTCTGCATCCACTCCAACACGGCCGCGTCCTTCAACACCGGCAACGAATTCGAGACCAAATCGATCGTGTCCATGCCCGACCGGCGCGACGTCGTGCTGCCCAGCGACGGGCTTTCTTCGAACCCCGGCCTGTCCGCGGCGCTGCGCGACGGGTCCTACCAGCTCCGTATCCTGGGACGGATCGACGACATCATCAGCGGGGTGCTGAATCCCACGTCGCCCTATTTCCGGAGCTGGATCGACTCGGGGCTGCTGTCGCTCGACGTGGACCGCACCGCCAAGCTCGACGACACCCAGTTCACTCCGCACCGCACGCATGTCATCGCGTGTTCGACCTCGTCCCAGAGCGCCAAGATCCATGCGGCGACCGTCCTGAAGGACGTGGTGATCTGGACCAACTGCAAACTCCAGTTCGGCGAGAATGTCGTTCTGGAGAACACCACCATCGTGAACACCAATACCGACACATCCTCGATTTCCGGCGCCTCCGGCGTCCAGATCGGCAAGAACGACAATTGCGCGCCGGGCGGCGGGGCGCAGATCGTCACCAAGGGCGGCGTCAATTTTCCGCAGTACCTGAAGATGTACGGCGGCCAGATCATCGCGTCCGGCGACGTGAGCTTCACCTCCGACGCCGACGGGATCGAGGGCGCTTCGATCATCTCGGGCGGGCGCGTGGACGGGACGACGGACGGCGTCATGGCGTTCTGCGGCGGCGCCGGGATGGAGAACAATTTCGAAGCGCTCTACTTCAAGCTGGCCTTCTAGGCCGCGCGCCCCGTGTCGGCCGTTTCGGCGCGACACTCCGGGATTACCGGGTTCCCTCCTGACCGATCCGCGTTAGCCTGACCGCACAAACGTATCGGAGGAATTCCCATGTTGAGCTGGATACTCGCGGCCATCGTGCTGCACGCGATCTATGTCTTCACCCCCACCCTTCTGTATTTCCCGACCGAGGGGGTGTCGCGTCACATGGGAGGGCGGGATGACCTGCCGCCGGCGCCGCCGCTGGTCGGGCGGGCCCGCCGGGCGCTTGCGAACTGGCAGGAAAGCCTGCCGATCTTCATTCTGCTCGCGCTCCTCGCCGTGGTGCGCGACGTGGACGTCGCGACCGGTGCGGCGGTCTTCGTGATCGCGCGGCTCGCCTACCTTCCGCTCTACCTCACCGGCATCCCCGGCCTGCGCACGCTTGCCTGGGTCGTGGCGGTCGTCGGGCTCGTGATGATGGCGCTGGGCCTGTTCTGAGGCTCAGGCGGGCGGCACCATCTTCCACGCCTCCCGCACGCCGGGGGCGCGGTCGATGGCCGCTAGCGCGTCTTCCAGCCGGTCGGACAGGCCGAAGGCCTCGTACCAGGCACGGCCCGACTTCAGGATCGCGGCGAGGGCGGCATCGGACAGCGTATCGGTGCGCGCCTGCTCCAACGCGGCCGCTGTGAGGGACGCGGTGCAGCCGAAGACCATCGTGGTGTCATGCACATGGGCCAGCGGCACGAGCCAGTCGCGCAGAAGGACCATCTGCGCCATGACCCACGGTTCCCGCCAATGCAGCGCGCCGCACTGCACGACGACCGACCCCGGCCGCAGCGCCGGGTAGAAGACCCGCGCGATGGCATCGAGCGTTTCGGTGGATTTCGACGCGTCGACCACCAACACCTCGATCGGCTCTCCGGTCCAGCCGGCCTCGCGCAGATCGCCCCGGTGCAGCGTGATCCCGTCCATCCAGTCCGCCAGCAGCATCTTGAACGCCGGAAGGATGTCGCGCCCCTCGAAGGGGGCGATTCCCGCAGGGTAGAGCATGGTGCGTTTCAGCCGGTCGTCCGCGCCGAAGCGGTCGTAGGCGTGAATCTCCACCCGTCGCCCCGAGGCCCGCAGCCCCTCGGCCAACCGCGCTGTCGATCCACCGGCGAACGGGCCCAGGTCCACGACCGCGCCCTCGCCGCGTACCCATTCGGCCCCCAGCCAGTGCAGAAGCAGCTCTTCCTCGTAGCCCAGCATGGTGGGCACATGGCGGGCCGGGCCCAGCCGTTCGGGCCCGCCGGGCAGCCAGGGCCCCGTGTCGAAAACCGAGAAATCGCATGCGCTCATCGCATGGCGATTAGCATGGGCCCCATGATCCGCCAAGCGTGTCGAAAACCCCCTTGAAAGCCATGACGGCTTGGCTTATTCCCCAAGCCCGGCCATAGGGGTATAGCTCAGCTGGTAGAGCGACGGTCTCCAAAACCGTAGGTCGCGGGTTCGAACCCTGCTGCCCCTGCCAAAACCTTCCGGAAAACCTTACCTTTTCCGACGATCTCCCCCCGGTAATTCCCAGACCTTGCCCCATTCGCGCCCCAGTTGCGCGCTCAACTGACCCTGGTTCTGCTTGCTTACGGGGTCAGTCGTGAAAAGATTGATCGTGCTGTTCTTTTTCTTGCCCTGGTGGGCCTACGTCCCGATGGCGGGTGGCGTGGGCTATCTCGGGCATGCCCTTTACACCGATGCGCTCGAAGTGCAGGCGGCGCGCGAGGCCGCGCTGACCATCGGGGCGCCCGACCGGGTCGACCTCTCGGCCTTCGATCCCGCCCGTCACGTCGGCCCGGCCGACGAAGTGAGCCTCACCGGCTGGATCAACACCGACTACAACTACGAACTCCTGTCCCACGCCGACGGCGTGCCGGGTGCGCCGCGTTACCTCTACATGCTGTTCGGCCTCGGGGACGACGCCGGGTCGCGTGCGGTGCGGGCCGCCATCGTGCTCACCCAGGAAGAAAAGGACCGCTTCGTCGCGACGATGTCGGACCGGGTCCTGAGCTTTCGCGGCACCGACCCGGTGCTGAGTCTCGGCGGTTTCGCCAAGTCCGGCGATTTCATGTCGGGCCTGGTGTCCCAGGCGATCGCGGAGCAGGGGCTGACCAAGGCCGACGGGTTCTTCTACCTGTCCCCGTTTCTCGAAGGGCGCGCCGTCGCCCTGGCCGCCGACGGCGCGGCCGAAAAACAGCGCATGCAGGTCTGGCTCGTCGCCGCCGCGCTCGCGCTGCTCGGCCTGACCAAGAAGTTCACCAAACCGGGCCGTGCCGCAACGGCATCCAGAAAAACCAGGGCCCGGATCCAAGTCCAGGGAGGTGCGAACAAGAAGATGGACACCGAAGACATGCTCACGACCGAAACCCCCGATGCGCCGCTGTCGCGCACCATTGCGCCCGACAGTCCGCTGGGCCGGCTTGCGGCGCGCACTGCTCCGGCCGCCGCTCCCGCCCCGGTGGTGGAAGATGAAACACCCGTTGCCCCCGTCATGGCGCGCGCCCAAACGCGTACCGAGCCGCCGGCGGGCCGCTTCTCCAGCAACCGCTGCATCCTCGCCCTCGGGCTGGCCGCAGGCTTCGCCGTCAACGCGGTCTTTGCCGAGAACAGCGCCGCCGTGATCCCGGTGCCGTTCGTGGACGGCATGGTGATCGACAGCGCCCGTGCGCTCATCGGCCTGTCCGTCCTCTTCGGCGTCCTTGCCGTGATCTTCGCCCTGTCGCGCCGCGCCCCGGCTGCGGACGGCGCCCGCGTGGAGCCCCCGCTGCAGGCCGAACCCGTCCTGCACCCCGGTGAGGGAATCGCCCGGCACCTGTCGGCCGGCCGCCCCTGGGCGCGCTCCACCGACGCGGGTGACTTCAACGCGCCCCACGCGGTGAACTGCGACATGCGCGACCGGATGCGTGCCGATCCCTACGACCGGCTCGCCCAGCAGACGCGCTTCCGCCGCTGATCGGAGGCTCGCGGGACGAGACGGGTTGAAAAGGCGCCGGGCTTGGCGTATCTGCCCCCTGTTCCGCGAGAAGGCAGATCCATGGCAAAGACCAACCCGCTTCAGTTCATCCAGCAGGTCCGCTCGGAGGTGTCCAAGGTCACCTGGCCGACGCGCCGCGAGGTGCTGGTGACTTCCGGCATGGTGATCGCGCTGACCGCGCTTGTCGCGCTGTTCTTCTCGCTCGTGGATCTCGGGATCCGCTCGGGCCTGACCGGAATCCTCGGCTTCTTCGGCTGATCCGCACGACCGCCGGCGGACGCGCCCGCAGGGTCCGACCCCGGCATCGGCTTCCAGCATCACGCGGTCCGATGCGGCGGGCTTGAAAAACCGTGCGCGCGGGGGTAGACGAAGCGCCATTCCCCCAAGGCGTGCAATGATTCGAGTTGCACGCCGGTTTTTTTATCTCGGGGGCGGTTTGCGAAATTGGCGGCCCTGGCCCCCACAAGAACAGGACATGCAAAATGGCGAAACGGTGGTATTCGGTGAGCGTTCTCTCGAACTTCGAGAAGAAGATCGCCGAGCAGATCAAGACCTCCGTGGCCGAGGCCGGTCTCGAGGAAGAGATCGACGAGGTCCTGGTCCCGACCGAGGAAGTGATCGAGGTCCGCCGGGGCAAGAAGGTCTCGACCGAGCGCCGCTTCATGCCGGGCTACGTGCTCGTCCACATGGAGATGTCCGACGAGGGCTATCACCTCATCAATGGCATCAACCGCGTCACCGGCTTCCTGGGTCCGCAGGGCCGGCCGATGCCGATGCGTGATGCCGAGGTCGAGGCGATCCTGGGCCGCGTCGAGGAAGGGGTCGAGGCACCGCGCACGCTCATCACTTTCGAGATCGGCGAGAAGGTCAACGTCACCGACGGACCGTTCGAGGGCTTCGACGGGATGGTCGAGGGCGTCGACGAGGACAACCAGCGCCTCAAGGTGTCGGTATCAATCTTCGGCCGCGCCACGCCGGTCGAGCTGGAATACACGCAGGTTTCCAAGCAGGCGTAATTGTAGCCGTCAGGCTGCGAACATCACGGAAAGCGCCGGGGTCCCGGCGCTTTTTTCGTTTCGGGCGTCTGTTTTCCGGGCCCGGGCCGGCCGCGCCTCTGTATCCTGACCGGGTGTCGAATCCCCGGAGCCCTGCCTTGCGTGCCGTCCTTGTCCTGATCCTCGCGTTCCTGCCCATGCCGCTCATCGCGCACGAAGCCGCGATGGTGCGCCACGCCGTGATCGACGGGGTGGCCAGGACCGAGGTGCGGGGCGACGGCATGGACGCGGCGACCCGCTTTCCCGTGGCCTCCGTCGGCAAGATCTTCACGGCCTGCGCGGTGCTGCGATTGGTGGAGGAGGGGCGCCTCGACCTCGACACCACGGCCGCGCGGCATCTGGTCGGCGGGATCGTGGACGGCTTCGGCGGAATGCGCGGGGTGACGATCCGTCATCTCCTCACCATGACGAGCGGCCTGCCGGATTACTACACCGACGATTACCTGTCCGACGCGCTGGACGACCGCGACGGCGTGCAGCGCACGGAGGCCGCGCTTCACTACGCGACGGACGACGGGCCGCTTTTCGCGCCGAGGGAGGGCTTCGACTATTCCAACACCAACTACGTGATGCTGGGCCTGATCCTCGAGGCCGTGACCGGCCAGCCCTATGCCCGGGTGCTCGCCGACCGGGTGTTCCGGCCTGCCGGGATGACCGACAGCTTCGTCTTCGGCTCACGTCCGCTGCCGGACGACGTTGTGACGGGCCACGCCGGGCGCACCCATGTGCGCGCGTATTACGAGGGGCAGGGGTTCGGCGACGGCGGCGTGATCTCGTCGGCCCGGGACCTTGCCCGGTTCTATACCGCGCTCTTCGCCGGGCGCGTGCTGTCGGCCGATATGCTGGATGTGCTGCTGACGGATCCAATGGGCCAGGGTTACGGCATGGGGATCGAGGTCGAGGCGGGGATCGTCGGCCATTCCGGCGGCGACTACGGCTTCGCCGCGGACGTGCGGATGGACCCGGCGTCGGGCGATGTCGCGATCATGCTGGTGGCCCGGGAGGACGGCGATACCGACTGGGCCTGGGACCGGCTCGCCGCGCGGTGACGATCGGTCCGAATCCCTTGCCAAGCCGCGCCTGACGCTTTAAGAGCGCGCCACGCAGGGCAACCGACAGGTTCGCCCTGTCTGTTCTATGTGGGAGGCGAGGGCGTCGCGACGTCCGGACCGGACCACGGCAACAAAAGCTGACGGACGCGTCCGGAAGCTGTTGGAAAAGGAGATGGCCGATGGCCAAGAAACTTGCTGGCAAGATGAAGCTGCAGATCCCTGCAGGTCAAGCCAACCCGTCGCCGCCCGTGGGCCCCGCCCTGGGTCAGCGCGGCATCAACATCATGGAATTCTGCAAGGCGTTCAACGCCAAGACGCAGGAGATGGAGCAGGGTGCGCCTTGCCCCACCGAGATCACCTACTACCAGGACAAGTCCTTCACGATGGACATCAAGACGCCCCCCGCGTCTTATTTCCTGAAGAAGGCCGCCAAGCTGAAGTCGGGCGCGAACACCCCGGGTCGTGAGACCGTGGGCACCGTGACCGCCGCGCAGGTCAAGGAAATCGCGGAAGCGAAGATGAAGGACCTGAACGCGAACGACGTCGAGTCGGCGATGCAGATCATCCTGGGCTCCGCCCGCTCCATGGGCATCGAGGTGAAGTAAGATGGCAAAGCTTGGAAAACGCACCCGTGCCGCCCGCGAAGCTTTCGCCGGCAAAGAGAACCTGACCGTCGAAGAAGCTGTCGCGCTGGTGAAGTCCAACGCCTCGGCGAAGTTCGATGAATCGGTCGAGATCGCGATGAACCTCGGCGTCGACCCGCGCCACGCCGACCAGATGGTCCGTGGCAAGGTTTCGCTGCCCAACGGCACCGGCAAGGACGTTCGCGTCGCCGTGTTCGCCCGCGGTGACAAGGCGGAAGAAGCCAAGGCTGCCGGGGCCGATATCGTCGGCGCCGAAGACCTGATGGAAACCGTGCAGAACGGCGAAATCAACTTCGACCGCTGCATCGCGACCCCTGACATGATGCCGATCGTCGGCCGCCTGGGCAAAGTGCTCGGCCCGCGCAACCTGATGCCGAACCCGAAGGTCGGCACGGTGACGATGGACGTCAAGGAAGCCGTCGAAGCCGCCAAGGGCGGCGAGGTCCAGTTCAAGGTCGAGAAGGCGGGCGTCGTCCACGCCGGTATCGGCAAGGCCTCGTTCGACGAGGGCAAGCTGGTCGAGAACGTGCGCGCCTTCGTGGACGCCGTCTCCAAGGCCAAGCCGGCCGGTGCCAAGGGCTCCTACATGAAGAAGGTTTCGCTTTCTTCGACGATGGGCCCGGGCGTCTCGGTCAGCGTCGAAAGCGCGACCGGCAACTGAGCCTGCTCACATTGCGAATAAATGGAAGGCGCCTTCGGGCGCCTTTCTTTTTGATCGGCGGGAACCTTCCGACGAAGGGCATCCGAACGGGCGTTTTTTTGCCATCTTTGCGTGCCAATGCGGTCACGATGAACCCTCGCGACTCCAACGCGTTACGGGTGCATCCACACTCACGCAAATAAGAGCTCGGTCGTGCTTCGGACGCCGGGCGATAATGGAGGAAAAGATGACCAACTCTCTCACAAAGATCTTCGCGCTCGCCGCAGCGACCACGATGGCCGCGGCCCCGTCCGCGCTGCTGGCCGAGCCGGGTGGCAACGGAAACGGCAATGGCGGCGGCGCTTCCGCTGCGGCGCATGCGAACGCCGGCGGCAACGGCCACGGCCAAATGATGGCCGACGCGCGCAGCGGTGGCCAGTGGGGTGAGATTTCGTCCGAGCTGAAAGGCCTCAATGCCTCGAACGCCAGCCAGAACGGTCTCGAGAACGCCGATCCCGACAGCATGCCGGGCCGTCTCTACGCCTACCAGCAGACGGGTGGCCTCACGATCGACGACATCCAGGACGTCAACGTTGCCCGCCAGGAGGTCGCCACCCTCGAAGACATCACCGAAGAGGCCATGCTCGAACTCTTTGACGATGATGACGATGGCGAGATCAGCGAAGAAGAGCAGGAGGCCTACCAGGAAGAGCTCGACGCGGCGCGCGCCATCGTCGACCAGCTCGAAGAAGAATTCGGCGACGCCTATGCCGCGCTGGCTGCCACGCGCGAGGGGTCGCTGACCCTGTCGGCCGAGGCGCTGGCCGAGCTGAATTCGCGTCTCGGACTGTAATCCGCAGATGCGTCGGGCGGGCCTTCGGGCCCGTCCATGCCCGGGCGCGGGGCAGGGGGCATCCCAGTTTTTCCTCGCCGCGCCGCGCCCGAGCTGATATACTGATCGAACATTCCGGGGGTGACGGGCTGCGGGTGATCGCTGATCACGCGCCTGTGGCATTTTCCCCCTTCACAATCCGACTTTTTCCCTCTAAACCCCGCCCGGTCCGGTGTGCTGATGCTGTCAGTGCGCCTGACGATTCGTCCGAGACGGTGGGTGGAGCAATCCATAAATCCTGCCTGAGACGGGAAAAGACCAGATTTCTTCGGGTCGCCGCCAGGCGCCTCGGGTGATCTTGGATGGACCCGTAAGGACCCGACCATCGGGTGCTTCGCATCCGGTGAAACATGAGCCGGAAGGGTCACACCTTCCATACTTGGAGTGAAACTGTGGATAGAGCCCAGAAAGAGAAAGTGGTCGACGAACTCGGCCAGATCTTCGAAAGCTCTGGCGTCGTCGTGGTTGCCCACTACGAAGGTCTCACGGTTGCTGAAATGCAGGACCTCCGCGCGCAGATGCGTGAAGCGGGTGGTTCGGTGCGTGTTGCCAAGAACAGGCTTGCCAAGATCGCCCTTGAAGGCAAAGAGGCGGCTTCGATCGCCGATTACCTGACGGGCATGACCGTACTCGCCTATTCCGAAGACCCCGTGGCTGCGGCCAAGGTCATGGACAAGTACGCCAAGGGTAATGAGAAACTCAAGATCCTTGGTGGTGCTATGGGCGGGGAGGCACTCGACACCGCTGGTGTCGGCCGTGTCGCACAGATGCCGTCGCGCGAAGAGCTGCTTGCTCAGATCGCGTCCTGCATCGGTGCGCCCGCGTCGAACATCGCCGGTGCCATTGGCGCCCCTGCTTCGAACATCGCATCCATCCTGTCCACGATCGAGGACAAGGCTGCGTAAGCAATCAAGAGGCCGACGTAGCGTTGCAAACGCAGACGTTGGAACACATCTGACTAGAACGGAAACAGTACAATGGCTGATCTGAAGAAACTTGCTGAAGAGATCGTGGGTCTGACCCTTCTCGAAGCTCAGGAACTGAAAGAAATCCTGAAAGAAGAATACGGCATCGAGCCCGCCTCCGGCGGCGCCGTCATGATGGCCGGCCCGGCCGGCGACGCCGGTGGCGCCGCCGAAGAAGAGAAGACGGAATTCGACGTCGTTCTCAAGTCGGCTGGTGGCAACAAGATTGCCGTCATCAAGGAAGTTCGCGGCATCACCGGTCTTGGCCTGAAAGAAGCCAAGGAACTGGTCGAAGCCGGCGGCAAGATCAAGGAAGGTGTCGACAAGGCGGAAGCCGAAGACATCAAGGGCAAGCTGGAAGGCGCTGGCGCCGAAGTCGAGCTGGCCTAAGGTCCAGGTGGGCATGCCCACCCTGTGATATCGAGGCTGGGTCCGGATTTTCCGGGCCCAGCCGAACCTGTCTTGGCGAGGGCCATTCGCGGGCGCGGCCCGGTGACCCTCTCCAAGGCGCGGTTCACGGATCGGGCGGAAACCTGTGGGAGGGTTTCCAGGTATGGATCCGAACCCCCGTTTCGAGCGGCATGCAGGCCGGTGCCCCGGCGGCCCTGCGTGTCAGTGAGAAAACTGAAAAGGTGCATACCTTATGGCGACGTCCTATCTCGGCCAGAAACGTCTTCGCAAATACTACGGCAAAATCCGCGAAGTGCTGGAGATGCCGAACCTGATCGAGGTCCAGAAGGCCTCGTACGACCTGTTTCTCAATTCCGGTGACCAGCCCGAGCCGATGGACGGCGAAGGCATCAAGGGTGTGTTCCAGTCGGTCTTCCCGATCTCGGATTTCAACGAGACGGCGACGCTGGAATTCGTCCGCTACGAACTCGAGCACCCCAAGTACGACGTGGAAGAGTGCCAGCAGCGCGACATGACTTACAGCGCGCCGCTGAAGGTCACCCTGCGCCTGATCGTGTTCGACGTGGACGAGGACACCGGCGCCAAGTCCGTGAAGGACATCAAGGAACAGGACGTCTTCATGGGCGACATGCCCCTGATGACCCCGAACGGCACCTTCGTGGTGAACGGCACCGAGCGCGTCATCGTTTCCCAGATGCACCGCTCGCCGGGCGTGTTCTTCGACCACGACAAGGGCAAGACGCACGCTTCGGGCAAGCTGCTCTTCGCCTGCCGCATCATTCCCTACCGCGGCTCGTGGCTCGACTTCGAATTCGACGCCAAGGACATCGTCTTCGCGCGCATCGACCGCCGCCGGAAGCTCCCGGTGACGACCCTGCTCTATGCGCTGGGTCTCGACCAGGAAGGCATCATGGATGCCTATTACAACACGGTCGACTACACGCTGGAGAAGAACAAGGGCTGGAAGACGAAGTTCTTCCCCGAGCGCATCCGCGGCACCCGTCCGAACATGGACATCGTCGACGGCGACAGCGGCGAGATCCTGTTCGAAGCCGGCAAGAAGGTCACCCCGCGCGCGGTCAAGAAGCTCATCGACGAGGGCAAGGTCGAGAACATCCTCGTTCCCTTCGACGCGATCGTGGGCCGCTACGTGGCCAAGGACATCATCAACGAGGAAACCGGCGCGATCTACGTCGAGGCCGGTGACGAGCTGACGCTCGAGTACGACAAGGACGGCGACCTGATCGGCGGTTCGGTGAAGGACCTGATCGACGCGGGCATCACCGACATCCCGGTGCTCGACATCGACAACGTCACGGTCGGCCCCTACATCCGCAACACGATGGCCGCGGACAAGAACATGAACCGCGACACCGCGCTCATGGACATCTACCGCGTCATGCGTCCGGGCGAACCGCCCACCGTCGAAGCCGCGTCGACCCTGTTCGACCAGCTCTTCTTCGACAGCGAGCGTTACGACCTGTCCGCCGTGGGCCGGGTGAAGATGAACATGCGCCTCGCGCTCGACGCCGAGGACACCCAGCGCACGCTGCGCAAGGAAGACATCGTCGCCTGTGTGAAGGCGCTGGTGGAACTGCGTGACGGCAAGGGCGAAGTGGACGACATCGACCACCTCGGCAACCGTCGTGTGCGTTCGGTCGGCGAACTGATGGAGAACCAGTACCGCGTCGGCCTCCTGCGCATGGAGCGCGCGATCAAGGAGCGCATGTCGTCGGTCGAGATCGACACCGTCATGCCGCAGGACCTGATCAACGCGAAACCGGCCGCGGCCGCGGTGCGCGAATTCTTCGGCTCCTCGCAGCTGTCGCAGTTCATGGACCAGACCAACCCGCTTTCGGAAGTGTCGCACAAGCGGCGCCTCTCGGCGCTCGGGCCGGGCGGCCTGACGCGTGAACGCGCGGGCTTCGAAGTGCGCGACGTGCACCCGACCCACTACGGCCGGATGTGCCCGATCGAGACGCCGGAAGGTCCGAACATCGGCCTGATCAACAACCTCGCCTCCTTCGCGCGGGTCAACAAGTACGGCTTCATCGAAACCCCCTACCGCAAGGTCGAGGGAGGCAAGGTGTCCGACGACGTGACCTACATGTCGGCGACCGAGGAAATGCGTCACACCGTGGCGCAGGCGAACGCGCAGCTCGATGAAGAGGGCAAGTTCGTCAACGAGATGGTCAACACCCGCCAGTCCGGTGAATACACCCTGGCCCCGGTCGAGAACGTGGACCTGATCGACGTCTCGCCGAAGCAGCTGGTGTCGGTCGCGGCCTCGCTCATCCCGTTCCTCGAAAACGACGACGCGAACCGCGCTCTGATGGGCTCGAACATGCAGAAGCAGGCCGTGCCGCTGCTGCGTGCCGAAGCCCCGCTCGTGGGCACCGGCATCGAGGGCAAGGTCGCCATCGACTCCGGCGCGGCCATCCAGGCCAAGCGGGCCGGCGTGATCGACCAGGTGGACGCCACCCGGATCGTCGTGCGCGCCACCGCCGACCTCGAGGTCGGCGACCCGGGCGTCGACATCTACCGGATGCGCAAGTTCCAGCGTTCGAACCAGAACACCGCCATCAACCAGCGTCCGCTGGTGAAGGTCGGCCAGTCCGTCGAGAAAGGCGAAGTCATCGCCGATGGTCCGTCCACCGACATGGGGGAACTGGCGCTCGGCAAGAACGTGGTCGTCGCGTTCATGCCGTGGAACGGCTACAACTACGAGGACTCGATCCTGATCTCCGAGCGCATCGCGCGTGACGACGTCTTCACCTCGATCCACATCGAGGAATTCGAAGTCGCCGCCCGTGACACCAAGCTCGGGCCGGAAGAGATCACCCGCGACATCCCGAACGTCGGCGAGGAAGCCCTGCGCAACCTCGACGAGGCGGGCATCGTCTACATCGGCGCCGACGTGGAGCCGGGCGACATTCTCGTGGGCAAGATCACCCCGAAGGGCGAAAGCCCGATGACGCCGGAGGAGAAACTGCTCCGCGCCATCTTCGGTGAAAAGGCCTCCGACGTGCGCGACACCTCGCTGCGGGTGAAGCCGGGCGACTACGGCACCGTCGTGGAAGTGCGTGTCTTCAATCGTCACGGTGTCGAGAAGGACGAGCGTGCACTTCAGATCGAGCGTGAGGAAGTCGAGCGTCTGGCCCGTGACCGGGACGACGAGCTTGCCATTCTCGAGCGCAACATCTTTGCGCGCCTGCGCACGATGATCGAAGGCAAGACCGCCGTGAAGGGGCCGAAAGGCGTCAAGGCGGGGTCCGAGATCACCGCGGACCTGCTGGAAAGCCTGAGCCGCGGCCAGTGGTGGCAGCTCGCCCTCGAGGACGAGACCGACGCCCAGCAGGTCGAGGCGCTGCACAGCCAGTACGAGGCCCAGAAGCGTGCCCTCGAGCACCGCTTCGAGGACAAGGTCGAGAAGGTCCGTCGTGGCGACGACCTGCCGCCGGGCGTGATGAAGATGGTCAAGGTCTTCATCGCCGTGAAGCGCAAGCTTCAGCCGGGCGACAAGATGGCCGGCCGTCACGGCAACAAGGGTGTCATCTCGCGCGTCGTGCCGATGGAAGACATGCCGTTCCTTCAGGACGGTACCCCGGTCGACTTCTGCCTCAACCCGCTCGGCGTGCCGTCGCGGATGAACGTCGGGCAGATCCTCGAGACCCACATGGGTTGGGCCTCGCGCGGCCTGGGCATCCAGATCGACGAAGCGCTCGGTGAATACCGCCGCTCCGGCGACCTGACCCCGGTGCGTGATGCGATGCGCCTGGCCTATGGCGACGACGTCTACGAGGACGGGATCGCGGACATGGACGAAGAGCGCCTCGTCGAGGCGGCGTCGAACGTGACCCGTGGTGTTCCGATCGCGACGCCGGTCTTCGACGGCGCGAAGGAGCCCGAGGTCAACGACGCGCTCGTGCGCGCCGGCTTCGACCAGTCCGGCCAGTCGGTTCTCTATGATGGCCGCACCGGCGAGCAGTTCGCGCGTCCGGTCACCGTGGGCGTCAAGTACCTGCTCAAGCTTCACCACCTCGTGGACGACAAGATCCACGCGCGTTCGACCGGGCCCTACAGCCTCGTCACCCAGCAGCCGCTGGGCGGCAAGGCCCAGTTCGGCGGTCAGCGCTTCGGGGAAATGGAAGTCTGGGCGCTCGAAGCCTACGGCGCCGCCTACACGCTGCAGGAGATGCTCACCGTCAAGTCGGACGACGTCGCGGGCCGCACCAAGGTCTACGAGTCGATCGTCAAGGGCGAGGACAACTTCGAAGCCGGCGTGCCGGAAAGCTTCAACGTGCTCGTGAAGGAAGTCCGGGGTCTCGGCCTCAACATGGAACTCCTGGATGTGGAAGGGGAGGACGACGTGGAGTGATCCACGGACCCGGCGGGCTTCGGCCCGCCACCCCACTTTCCGCACAGATTTGAGGATTCAAAATGAACCAGGAACTCACAACCAACCCGTTCAACCCGCTGGCTTCCCAGAAGATCTTCGACGAGATCAAGGTGAGCCTCGCGTCGCCGGAACGGATCCTGTCGTGGTCGTATGGCGAGATCAAGAAGCCCGAGACGATCAACTACCGGACGTTCAAGCCGGAACGTGACGGCCTGTTCTGCGCCCGTATCTTCGGGCCGATCAAGGACTACGAATGCCTTTGCGGCAAATACAAGCGCATGAAGTATCGCGGCGTCGTCTGCGAGAAATGCGGTGTCGAGGTGACGCTCCAGAAGGTGCGCCGCGAACGGATGGGCCACATCGAGCTGGCCGCGCCCGTCGCCCACATCTGGTTCCTGAAGTCGCTGCCCAGCCGCATCGGCCTCATGCTGGACATGACGCTGCGCGATCTCGAGCGGATTCTCTACTTCGAGAACTACGTGGTGATCGAGCCGGGTCTGACCGACCTGCAGTACGGCCAGCTGATGACCGAGGAGGAATTCCTCGACGCGCAGGACACCTACGGCATGGACGCCTTCACCGCCAACATCGGCGCTGAAGCGATCCGCGAAATGCTCTCGATGATCGACCTCGAGAGCGAGGCCGAGCAGCTGCGCGCCGACCTGGCCGAGGCCACCGGCGAGCTGAAGCCGAAGAAGATCATCAAGCGCCTCAAGGTCGTCGAGAACTTCATCGAATCCGGCAACCGCCCGGAGTGGATGATCCTCACCGTGATCCCGGTCATTCCGCCGGAACTGCGCCCGCTCGTCCCGCTGGACGGCGGCCGGTTCGCCACGTCGGACCTCAACGACCTGTATCGCCGCGTCATCAACCGGAACAACCGCCTGAAGCGCCTGATCGAGCTTCGTGCGCCGGACATCATCGTGCGCAACGAAAAGCGGATGCTCCAGGAATCCGTCGACGCGCTCTTCGACAACGGCCGCCGCGGCCGCGTCATCACCGGCGCCAACAAGCGCCCGCTGAAGTCGCTGTCGGACATGCTCAAGGGCAAGCAGGGCCGCTTCCGCCAGAACCTTCTGGGTAAGCGGGTCGACTTCTCGGGCCGTTCGGTCATCGTGACCGGCCCGGAGCTCAAGCTGCACCAGTGCGGCCTGCCCAAGAAGATGGCGCTCGAGCTCTTCAAGCCGTTCATCTATTCGCGGCTGGAGGCCAAGGGCCTGTCGTCGACCGTGAAGCAGGCGAAGAAACTGGTCGAGAAGGAACGCCCAGAGGTCTGGGACATCCTCGACGAAGTCATCCGTGAGCACCCGGTTCTGCTGAACCGCGCGCCCACGCTGCACCGTCTTGGCATCCAGGCGTTCGAGCCGATCCTCATCGAAGGCAAGGCCATCCAGCTTCACCCGCTCGTCTGCTCGGCCTTCAACGCCGACTTCGACGGTGACCAGATGGCCGTTCACGTGCCGCTCTCGCTGGAAGCCCAGCTTGAAGCGCGTGTGCTGATGATGTCGACCAACAACGTGCTGTCGCCCGCCAACGGCGCGCCGATCATCGTGCCGTCGCAGGACATGATCCTGGGCCTCTACTACATCACGATGGAGCGCGAGGGCATGGTCGGGGAAGGCATGATCTTCTCGGACGTGGACGAAGTGCGTCACGCGCTCGACGCGGGCGAGGTGCACCTACACTCCAAGGTCCAGGCCCGCATCAAGCAGATCGACGAGACCGGCCAGGAAATCTACAAGCGCTACGACACGACGCCGGGCCGGATGCTCCTGGGCGCGCTTCTGCCGCTCAACGCCAAGGCGCCGTTCGACCTGGTCAACCGCCTGCTCCGCAAGAAAGAGGTGCAGCAGGTCATCGACACCGTCTACCGCTACTGCGGTCAGAAGGAGTCGGTCATCTTCTGTGACCAGATCATGTCGATGGGCTTCAAGGAAGCGTTCAAGGCCGGCATCTCGTTCGGCAAGGACGACATGGTCATCCCGGATTCCAAGTGGACCATCGTGGACAGCGTCCGCGAGCAAGTGAAGGAATTCGAACAGCAGTACATGGACGGCCTCATCACCCTTGGCGAGAAGTACAACAAGGTGGTCGATGCCTGGTCGAAGTGTTCCGACCAGGTCGCCGACGCGATGATGGGCGAAATCTCGGCCGTGCGTTACGACGACGCGGGCGCCGAGATGGAGCCGAACTCGGTCTACATGATGTCGCACTCCGGTGCGCGGGGTTCGCCGGCCCAGATGAAGCAGCTGGGCGGGATGCGCGGCCTGATGGCCAAGCCGTCGGGCGAGATCATCGAAACGCCGATCATCTCGAACTTCAAGGAAGGCCTCACCGTGCTCGAGTACTTCAACTCGACCCACGGCGCCCGTAAGGGTCTGGCCGATACCGCGCTGAAGACCGCGAACTCGGGGTACCTGACCCGTCGTCTTGTCGACGTGGCGCAGGACTGCATCGTGCGTCAGAACGACTGCGGCACCGAGAACGCGATCACCGCGAGCGCGGCGGTCAACGACGGTGAAGTCGTCGCCACGCTGGCCGAGCGTATCCTCGGCCGTGTCGCGGCCGACGACGTGACCGATCCGGCGACCGGCGAGATCGTCCTGGCGAAGGGCGAGCTGATCGACGAGCGCAAGGCCGATGCGGTCGAGGAGGCGGGCGTCGCGTCCATCCGGATCCGCAGCCCGCTGACCTGTGAAGCCGAAGAGGGCGTCTGCGCCAACTGCTATGGCCGTGACCTTGCGCGTGGCACCAAGGTGAACGTCGGCGAAGCCGTCGGCATCATCGCGGCGCAGTCGATCGGTGAACCGGGCACCCAGCTGACGATGCGGACCTTCCACATCGGCGGCATTGCCCAGGGTGGCCAGCAGTCGTTCCAGGAAGCCGGTCAGGAAGGCACGATCGAGTTCCGCAACGCCAACACCCTGACCAACGCGGCGGGTGAGCTCATCATCATGGGCCGCAACATGCAGGTCGCGGTCATGGATGAGAACGGCGTGGAACGTGCGAGCTACAAGCCCGGCTACGGCTCCAAGCTGTTCGTCGAGGACAAGCAGAAGATCGCACGCGGCGACAAGCTGTTCGAATGGGACCCCTACACCCTGCCGATCATCGCGGAAGCGGGTGGCACGGTGAAGTTCGTCGACCTCGTTTCGGGCATCTCGGTGCGCGACGAAACCGACGACGCGACCGGCATGACCCAGAAGATCGTGACCGACTGGCGCGCCGCCCCGAAAGGGTCGGACCTCAAGCCGGAACTCATCCTCGTGGGTGAGGACGGTGAGCCTGTGCGCAACGATCAGGGCAACCCGATCACCTACCCGATGTCGGTCGACGCCATTCTGTCGGTCGAAGACGGGGCCGAGGTGCAGGCCGGTGACGTGGTCGCGCGTATCCCGCGTGAAGGGGCGAAGACGAAGGACATCACCGGCGGTCTGCCGCGTGTGGCCGAACTCTTCGAAGCCCGTCGTCCGAAGGATCACGCGATCATCGCCGAAGTCGATGGTTACGTGCGCTTCGGCCGCGACTACAAGAACAAGCGCCGTATCGCGATCGAGCCGTCGGATGAGAACCTGGAGACCGTGGAATACATGGTTCCGAAGGGTAAACACATCCCGGTGGCCGAGGGCGACTTCATCCAGAAGGGCGAGTACATCATGGACGGCAACCCTGCCCCCCATGACATTCTCGCCATCATGGGCGTCGAGGCGCTGGCCGAGTACATGATCAACGAGGTGCAGGACGTCTATCGACTGCAGGGCGTGAAGATCAACGACAAGCACATCGAGGTCATCGTGCGCCAGATGCTCCAGAAATGGGAGATCATGGACTCGGGCGAGACCACCCTTCTCAAGGGCGAGCATGTCGACAAGGCCGAGTTCGACGCGGCGAACGAGAAGGCTCTGGCCAAGGGTGCACGCCCGGCCGAGGGGCAGCCGATCCTGCTCGGGATCACCAAGGCTTCGCTCCAGACCCGGTCGTTCATCTCGGCGGCGTCGTTCCAGGAAACGACCCGTGTGCTCACCGAAGCCTCGGTGCAGGGCAAGCGCGACAAGCTTGTCGGCCTGAAAGAGAACGTCATCGTCGGCCGGTTGATCCCTGCGGGCACCGGCGGCGCGACCATGAAGGTGCGCCACATCGCGCAGGAGCGGGACCGCAAGGTCATCGAGGAAGCGCGGGCCGAGGCCGAAGCGGCGGCGGCTCTGGCGGGTCCGGAAGCCGAAGCCGATCCGTTCGGCGACAGCGGCCTGGTCGAAACCCCGGAAACGGGCGACGACGAGCAGCCCTGATCGCATTGACAGGACAAGGAAAAGCCCCGCCCCTCGGCGGGGCTTTTTCGTTGCGTGGCTTGACGTTGCGAAATCGCGGCTTGCCTATGGGGTCGGGCCGTGATGCAAACCCGGCTCAATCGCGGCCGGGTGGCCGCACGGCACGACAGGGAGGCAACACGCGATGGCGCAGAAGACGGTGGATGAACCCGCACGGCAAACCCCGGTCATCCACGAAACCGACGTGCTCGTCGTCGGCTCGGGCCCCGGCGGGCTGGCCGCCGCGCTCGCCGCCGCGCGCGAGGGCGTCTCGGTCACGTTGCTCGAACGCTTCGGCTGTTTCGGCGGCAACATCACCGTGGTCGGCGTCGAAGGCTTTGCCTGGTACCGGCATGAAAAGACTGTCGAGTCCGGCGGGATCGGCTGGGAATTCGAAGAGCGTGCCAAGGCGATGGGCGCGGCGGTGCCAGAAAGCCAGTCGCTGAGCTACGAGCTCGACAGTGAAGGGTTCAAGCTCGTGGCCGACGCGCTGGTCGAGGAGGCGGGCATCCACCCGATGCTCCACCGGCAGTTCGTGGCCCCGATCATGGACGGCGACGCGATCGCGGGCGTGGTCGTCGAATCCAAGGCGGGCCGCGAGGCGATCCTCGCGCGCCGGGTGATCGACGCCACGGGCGATGCGGACGTGGCCCACCGCGCGGGTGCGCCCACCCACAAGACCCCGGTCGAAGAGATGCAGGCGGCAAGCGTCATGTTCCACCTCGCCGGCGTCGACAAGCGCGCTTTCATGGCGGGTGTCGCGGCCGACCCGCAGACCTACAAGGACTGGTCCACCGGGGAGTGGGAGGTCGAGACGGACGGCAAGGAAGACGCCATGTTCTCGCCGTTCCTGCGCAAGCCCTTCGCGCAGGCCATCGACGAGGGACATATCCCGGCGCATCTCAACACCATCGGCGGCACCTGGGGCGCGGTGCACGACAGCGGTGAGATGACCTACATGAACCTCGTCCACCTTGCCGGCTGCGACGGGACGGACCCCGACAGCCTGACCCGGTTCGAGATCGAGGGGCGGCGCCAGGCGATGCAGGCCATCGACGCGCTGCGCCGCTACACGCCGGGCTGCGAGGGCGTGCGCCTGCGCAACTTCGGCATGTCCATCGGCATCCGGGATACCCGCAAGATCGACGCGGTCTACAACATGACCGAGGCCGACGTGCGCCACGAGGGCCGGTTCGACGACACGATCGGCATCTACCCGGAATTCATCGACGGCTACGGCGTGCTGATCCTGCCCACCACGGGGCGCTACATGCAGATCCCCTACCGGGCCATGCTGCCCAAGAAGGTCGAGAACCTGCTGGTCGCGGGTCGCGCCATCGGGGGCGACCGCATCGCCCATGCCGCGACGCGCAACATGGCCTGCTGCGCCGTGGCGGGGCAGGGGGCCGGCGTCGCCGCCGCGCTCTCGGTGAAGGCGGGTTGTGCGCTGGCGGATGTCGACATCGGCCGGGTGCAGGCGGCCATCGAGGCGCAGGGCGCGCGCATCCACTAATCCCCGGCGGGCGTGGCGTGGCGCGGAAGTGCCGCCGCCGTCTCGCGGTGGACGGCGATGGCCGGATAGGCCGCCTCCGGACGTCCGAGCTTGGCGGCGATGGCGGCAAGGTAATCCGCGCAGCACAGGTGGTGGAGCCGCAGGACCCCCGGGATCGCCCTCAGCGCGGCATGTTCCGCGTCGAAGCGCGCAGCGTATTTCAGCGCCACCGGGTCGTCGTCCCCGTTGTGATCGAAGCGCCGGAAGAAATCCTCGGAGTAGCGGTCCAGATGCGCCGCCGCGCTGCGGGTGCCTTCCTTCAGGGCGAAGCGCTCGCGTGATTGCAGCGCGTAGTGGTTCACCTGCGCAAGAGCATGGGTGATCTCCTCCCGCCCGGTCCCATTGAGGGGCGCACCATCGGCATTGTAGCCGGGAAACGGCGTGCCATCCGCGCGCACCACGCGCGGGTCGTCCTCGGCCCAGGGGCCCGGTCCGCGCCACCCGATGGGCCCATGCGAGCGCAGCCAGTGCCAGTGCGACGGGTGGCGGGTGAGCGACTTGAACTGCGTGTTCTGTTGCGCCTGCGGGGCCGCGCAGCGGGTGGTGGAGCGATGGACGAGCTGATCGGTCCACGCCTCTGCCCCGTCGGTGCCGTAGATCTTCCAATGGATCGTCATCGCCTCGGCCCCCGCGGGCCAGGCCGCGATCAGGTCGGCCAGCAGCCCGTCGCCCGGGTGAATCACCAGGAACTCGTCGGCGTCGCAGACGAAGGCCCACTGCGCACTTTTCACAACCGGAAGGCGCGCGACCTTGCGGTGCGCCTGCGGCTGCGGCGGGCGGTCCGGGTCAGGCTCGTGCTTCTTCTGGAAGACGATGCCCTCGCGCTCCAGTAGTCGCAGGAGCTGGGGCG
This sequence comes from Maritimibacter harenae, assembly GCF_009882975.1. Lineage (GTDB taxonomy): Bacteria > Pseudomonadota > Alphaproteobacteria > Rhodobacterales > Rhodobacteraceae > Maritimibacter > Maritimibacter harenae. The sequence continues at coordinate 3,771 of NZ_WTUX01000069.1, read as the reverse complement.
AATGATCGGTGCAGTCGTTGTGGATCACCACGATACGGTCGAAGCCCAGCATCCGGTACCAGGCGATCCATTCGAGCAGGAACGGCCCCTCGTTGCGCTGCGACAGGATGGCGACGCTGTCCTCGACCGGTGCCATCAGCCGCGGAACCCGCCCGGACAAGCCCGGCGGACGGCGCTGAGGGGGATGGAAACGACCGTCATGGCCCGGGTGCCTCGTCCTGACGCGGGCGGCTTGCCTCGGGCCCGCGAATGGGTAAAACTATCCGGGCAAATCCCCGCATGTGCAAGCTTTGCGCGCTTTTCGCCGTGGGCCGCTGGATTCTGGCCCATGAGCGTTGACAAGGCATACGACTCCCCATATACGGCGCGCACCCGGACAACAGGGGAACTGTCTCCGCGCGTCCGTTTACAGAACTGAAGTGGCCACGATCCGGGCGCCAAGCGCCCCGATCCTCTGAGATAACCACCGCGTCGCCCCGGCTGACTGGGGCGGGTGCGGTATTCTGCGTTTTGCGGACGCGCGAAGCGCAAATTGAGATGAAACGGGGCGCGCGCCCCATCAACAATGTGTTGCAACACGGGGAAACGAGCCCAATGCCAACGATCCAACAGCTGATCCGCAAACCGCGTCAGCCGAAAACGAAACGCTCCAAGTCGGTGCACCTGGAGTCCTGCCCCCAGAAGCGTGGCGTCTGCACGCGCGTCTACACGACGACGCCGAAGAAGCCGAACTCGGCCATGCGTAAGGTTGCCAAGGTGCGCCTGACGAACGGTTACGAGGTGATCAGCTACATCCCCGGTGAAAGCCACAACCTGCAGGAGCACTCGGTTGTGCTCATCCGCGGCGGCCGTGTGAAAGACCTTCCGGGTGTCCGCTACCACATCCTGCGCGGTGTTCTGGATACCCAGGGCGTCAAAGATCGTAAGCAGCGTCGTTCGAAGTACGGCGCCAAGCGTCCGAAGTAAGGAGAGACTGGAATGTCCCGTCGTCACGCTGCTGAGAAGCGCGAAATTCTGCCTGACGCCAAGTATGGCGACAAGGTTCTCACCAAGTTCATGAACAACCTCATGGTCGACGGCAAGAAATCCGCCGCCGAGAAGATCGTCTACAACGCGCTGACGCGCGTCGAAGACAAGGTGAAGCGCGCGCCGGTGGAAATCTTCCACGAAGCGCTCGACAACATCAAACCGTCGGTCGAGGTCCGCTCCCGCCGGGTTGGCGGCGCCACCTACCAGGTGCCGGTCGAAGTGCGCCCCGAGCGCCGCGAAGCGCTTGCGATCCGCTGGCTGATCACTGCCTGCCGTGGCCGCAACGAAAACACGATGGAAGAACGCCTGGCCGGTGAACTGCTCGACGCGGTGAACGGTCGCGGCACCGCCGTGAAGAAGCGCGAAGACACCCACAAGATGGCCGACGCGAACAAAGCGTTCAGCCATTACCGCTGGTAACACTCGACACGAGAGGCCCATTCAAATGGCACGCGTCTATCCCCTCGAACGCTACCGTAACTTCGGCATCATGGCTCACATCGATGCCGGCAAGACCACGACCACGGAGCGCATCCTTTATTACACCGGCCGGTCGCACAAGATCGGCGAGGTGCATGACGGTGCCGCGACGATGGACTGGATGGAGCAGGAGCAGGAGCGGGGCATCACCATCACCTCGGCTGCGACCACCACCTTCTGGCAGTGGCAGGAAGATCCGACCGCCGAAGGCACGGATGACACCAAGTTCCGCTACAACATCATCGACACCCCCGGCCACGTCGACTTCACCATCGAAGTCGAGCGTTCGCTGGCCGTCCTCGACGGCGCCGTCGCGCTGCTCGACGGCAACGCCGGTGTCGAGCCGCAGACCGAAACGGTGTGGCGTCAGGCCGACCGTTACGAAGTTCCGCGCCTCGTGTTCGTCAACAAGATGGACAAGATCGGCGCCGACTTCTTCAACTGCGTGCAGATGATCAAGGACCGCACGGGCGCGACCCCGGTTCCGGTGAACTTCCCGATCGGTGCCGAGGACAAGCTCGAAGGCATCGTCGACCTGGTCACCATGGAAGAGTGGGTCTGGCAGGGCGAAGACCTGGGCGCCTCCTGGGTCCGTCAGCCGATCCGTGACGAGCTCAAGGACACCGCCGAAGAGTGGCGCTCGCACCTCATCGAGAACGCCGTCGAGCAAGACGACGACGCGATGATGGCGTACCTCGAAGGCGAAGAGCCCGACGTTCCGACCCTGCGCAGCCTGATCCGCAAAGGCACCCTGTCGCTGAGCTTCGTGCCGGTGCTGGGCGGCTCCGCGTTCAAGAACAAGGGCGTTCAGCCGCTGCTCAACGCGGTCGTCGACTACCTGCCGAGCCCGCTCGACGTGGTCGACTACATGGGCTTCGCGCCGGACGACGAAACCGAGACCCGGAACATCGCCCGCCGCGCGGACGACGACATGGCGTTCTCGGCGCTGGCGTTCAAGATCATGAACGACCCCTTCGTCGGCTCGTTGACCTTCACCCGGATCTACTCGGGCGTCCTGCGCAAGGGCGACAACATCATGAACTCGACCAAGGGCAAGAAAGAGCGCATCGGTCGTATGATGATGATGCACTCGAACGACCGGGAAGAGATCGAAGAGGCATTCGCGGGTGACATCATCGCGCTGGCCGGTCTGAAAGAGACCACCACCGGTGACACGCTCTGCGCCTCCAACGCGCAGGTCGTCCTCGAAACCATGACGTTCCCCGATCCGGTCATCGAGATCGCCGTCGAGCCCAAGACCAAGGCCGACCAGGAAAAGATGTCGCAGGGCCTGGCCCGTCTGGCCGCCGAGGACCCGTCCTTCCGCGTCGAGACCGACCTCGAGTCCGGTCAGACGATCATGAAGGGCATGGGCGAACTTCACCTCGACATCCTCGTCGACCGCCTCAAGCGGGAGTTCAAGGTCGAGGCGAACATCGGTGCGCCGCAGGTTGCGTATCGTGAGACCATCGGTCACGAGATCGAACACACCTACACCCACAAGAAGCAGTCGGGTGGTTCGGGTCAGTTCGCCGAAGTGAAGATGATCATCTCGCCGACCGAGCCGGGCGAAGGCTACTCGTTCGAGAGCCGCATCGTCGGTGGCTCGGTGCCCAAGGAATACATTCCGGGCGTCGAGAAGGGCATCAACTCGGTCATGGACTCCGGTCCGCTCGCCGGCTTCCCGGTCATCGACTTCAAGGTGGCCCTCGTGGACGGCAAGTACCACGACGTGGACTCCTCGGTTCTCGCCTTCGAGATCGCCTCGCGGATGTGCATGCGCGAAGGTCTTCGCAAGGCTGGCGCGAAGCTGCTGGAGCCGATGATGAAGGTCGAGGTGATCACGCCGGAGGAATACACCGGCTCGATCATCGGTGACCTGACCTCGCGTCGCGGGCAGGTGTCGGGGCAGGCGCCCCGCGGCAACGCCGTGGCGATCCAGGCCTTCGTGCCGCTGGCCAACATGTTCGGCTACATCAACACGCTGCGCTCGATGTCCTCGGGCCGTGCGCAGTTCACGATGCAGTTCGATCACTACGAACCGGTGCCGTCGAACATCTCGGAAGAGATCCAGGCCAAGTACGCATAAGCAGCGGTGCGGGGGAGGCCCCGCACCCTACCCACCGTAGGGTGCGTCGCAGGACGCACCGCCAAAGACAAAGGAGGCCATCATGGCTAAGGAAAAGTTTGAACGCTCCAAACCGCACGTCAACATCGGCACCATCGGCCACGTTGACCACGGGAAGACGACGCTGACGGCGG
>NZ_WTUX01000068.1 GCF_009882975.1 Maritimibacter harenae | reverse complement strand
GCGCGTCGGGCGATTGCTCAACCTGCGCCAATCGGCGTAAACACCAACCGGGCTCCGGTCGCGGCTGGATGAAAGTTCAGGGGCAGGTCACGTCGTATCGACGTCGTGGAGTTTACAGTTCTGGCGAGGGTCATTGGTTTTGACAAAGATGAAGTCCTGTCGATTGTCGAAGCCGCCACGGAGCCCGACCACAGGATTTGAAGCCAATGAATTGTTGAGAACGCGGGAACCCATTTTCTCGGTCTGATGATCATTCCCTCATCGAGGACCAGGTAGCCAAAATCAACGAAGTCCGGCGCGCGGTCGTAGTGAACGCTCTGCAACCTCACACCGCAGTTTGCAGCGCCACAGTGCAGGAAGTTAGTAAACAGTGAACGATGATAGGGGTGAGGGCGTCGCGATCGCCAATCTGATCGGGACCGATGGGTGCAGTGTTGTTGGTTGGGTTTATCGCTGGAGTACAGGCTCACATGCGGTGATGTGGGACGTCCAAGGGCCCCAGCCGGTATCGGAAACCCGGCCGGATATAAGTGACGAACAGAAGCAAGAAATCGACTTCGATGCGCTCACGCGGATTCGAAAAAGTGACAGTGGATAGGATTCTCACGCAGCCGCCAGTTCATATTGATGGAAAGGGTCTGCGAGCGTACCGGTCATTTGAGCTGATGGCAGCGAAGGTCTCGAAGGAGCCCAGAGTGAGCGATGCTGCGCGCTCCACCAATGTCAGTTTTGGTGGTGATCGGCGAAATTGTGTATTTTTGGAAGCACCGCCAAAAGCTCTACAAAGTGTTCGCGGTGCGCGGTATCACGGGAACCCCGCACGCATGTATGCGATGATTTTCCAGATTTCTTCTTCAGTCAGCGCTTCCCTGAAGGCTGGCATTTCTGTTCCGAAGCGCTGACCGCCCTCAGAAATTGCCCAGAGCAGATACTCGTCTCCCGACATCGGCATCTGAACAAACCATCTAAGGAGAGCCGGAGAAGGCACGAGAGACCGACCGGCCTCACCATCCCCGAGACCCTCGGCTCCATGACAACTTGCGCAGTTCGCTGTGTATAGCGTCTGGCCTTCCGCGATAACTTCAGGCGTCGCGCGAATAGTGCTCCGAGCGCCCCGATGAGCTGCGGGCACGCACTCGTTCATGTAAGTCCAATGTCGTTGCATGCGCTATTGCTGGCCCGGACCCATGTTGCCGTGTCCCCAGCCAGGCATGCGTTCAGACCACATGTGGTTCGGTCCCATTGGCCCGTGACCCCACCCAATCGCCTCGCTGCTGCTGTGCGAAGGCTACAGTAGCAGAGATCATACACACCGCAACCTTACCAAAATAGCGTGATTTATGCTGCTTCATAGTCTTCTCCTTATGGTTTCCGATCAATGAAATTGCCGTCAGGCTGCTTCGTAACTCGTGAACACTTCGGTGTTACCGTCGCGCCGGATCAGAAATACATCGTAGGCTTCACGCTGATCTTCTGGCCCCATTCCGTGTGATCCATAGGGCATGCCGGGAACGGCGAGACCGACTGCGTCTCGGCGTTCGTCCAGAAGGCGACGAATGTCTGCTGCGGGCACATGGCCCTCGATCATATAGCCTTCGATCTCGCCTGTGTGGCACGATATCATCTCTTGGGGGATGCCATTGTCCAACTTGTGTCGGACCAGCAGTGTTCCAAAGCTGCGCTCCTCGGTCACACGGAAGCCTTCAGCCCGAAGAATATCAGCCCAAACCCGGCAACAGCTGCAATTCGGGTCCTTAAGAACGTGGATCGACGGAGCTCCCTGCGCAATCGCGGCGAAGGGTGCAATGCTGGTAAGACCTACAGCGGCTATAATAATTTGACGGCGCGTTACATCAATATCAGTCGTCCTTTAGCTCTGTCCTAGTCTATTTCATCGCTTAGTGGCTGCTTATCTCCCGCGATAGTTGTCGCAGGCCTCAACGCCCCCTGCGACCACATCGAGAAGTGCGTCCACATCGCTCAACAGCGTTGCGATACGTGCGCTACTGATACGGTAGCGGATGAAGCGCCCATCTCGGTCGCTGTTAACTAGCCCGCACTCCAACAAGCATCGCAAGTGGTTGGATACGTTTGGTTGTGATAGTCCCGTACGCTCGACGAGTTCGTGAACAACCAGCGGCTCCCCGCACAGCGCGCCGAGAATAGACAAGCGGCTTGGGTCGGCAAAGCCGCGAAATAGTTTTGCGCGTTGTTCAATGGTACCGACCTTGCGGTCCACAACGATCTGCGTCATATCATTGCTCACTGATATATTATCCTTTGATCCACTTTAGCAGGAGAACTGCGATCATGGCCAACGCTGATAGCACCGGTTCGGCGGCAGATATCCCATCCTTCCGTTACCGCGTTTCCGGTATGGATTGCGCCAAGGATGCCGCCCAGATCGAGCGGGCGGCGCAATCTGCAGGTATCGCGCCTGACGCCGTGAAAGTGTCTACTGCAACGCACATAATGACTTTGACAGCTCCCGAAGCGCGCTTGCCGGAAATTGAAAAAGCCGTCGAGACAACAGGGTATGGGTTTGACCGCATCGAGAGCGACGAAGATATTCAGCAAGGTGCGGCCCATCAGGACCCTGGCTATCGCCGCGCGCTCTGGATCGTTGTGATCCTGAATGTTGGTTATGGCGTTCTTGAAATGATCGGCGGGTTCATTGCCGGGTCACAGGCCGTGAAGGCCGACGCGTTGGATTTCATCGGCGACGGCGCAATCACCTTCCTCGGCCTGTTGGCCATCGGCTGGAGCCTCGCTTGGCGAGCGCGGTCGGCTCTGATCCAGGGCATCTTCCTCGGCCTGCTTGGTCTTGGAGTCTTTGGCACGACCATCATAAGGGCATTCGAGCCGACAACCCCAGACGCCACTTTGATGGGGATTCTGGGCCTGATTGCTCTTGTGATAAATGTCATCTCCGTGCTGCCGTTGCTGCGGTACCGCAAGGGCGACGCGAACATGCGCGCTGTCTGGCTGTTCTCGCGCAACGACGCCATCGGCAACGCCGCAGTCGTTATCGCCGCCGGGCTGGTGGTTTGGCTAGGCAGCGCATGGCCCGATCTCATCGTAGCCTTCGGGATCGCCGGACTGTTCCTGCACTCGTCATGGGCGATCATCCGCGACGCGCGGGCCGATCTGAAGGCGGTGGCATGAACAGCCGCGTTCTCGGTGGGCTTTGCGCCATCGCCGCGTTTGGTGTTGATCAGGGCACCAAGGCTCTTGCCCTGAACTCCCCGGCGCTTGAGAACGGGGTCGAGGTTCTGCCCTTTCTCAACCTCGTGCGGGTTTTGAACGATGGGGTCAGCTTCGGTATGCTCGGCGGGGTCGTACCCTGGTGGGGTCTGGTCGCACTTGCTGCCGTGGTCGTGGCATGGCTGCTGATCTGGCTGTGGAAGGCTCCGGACAGGCTGACAGGTGCGGCGCTCGGTCTGATCATCGGAGGCGCGCTTGGCAATATCCTTGACCGTCTGCGCTATCAGGCCGTCCCTGACTTTCTCGACTTCCATTACAGGTCATACCACTGGCCGTCCTTCAACTTGGCTGACGTGGCGATCTTTTGTGGGGCAGCATTGCTGTTCTGGGACAGCTTTCGCACCTCGAAAGTTAGGCCGGAAAATCGGGAACAAGACAATCGCAAGGGAGATGTCACGGGGGGATAACAGCTAACAGGCAAAGAACTTTGGGAGGGAATTCGGCTTGAGATTTTTGGATTGGATTGACCGTGGCATTCGCGGCATCGGCGTCGTGACTGCGTGGCTGACAGTTGTTTCGATTGCTGCTTATGGCGCGCTTCAGATGCTGGATCGCAAGCTACAACTTGGCGTGTCGAGCTATTTGCCGGACCTGTCCACGTCACTGCTGTTCATCCTAATTTTCTTGACCTTTGGGTATACCTATCTGCGCGACGGTCACGTGCGCGTTGATGTTCTTCGCAGACATTGGTCCGCCCGCCGCATTGCTTGGATCGAACTGATTGGCGGCCTTTTTGTCCTTCTGCCGCTCGCCGCCATCCTGACCTACTACGGATGGGACGGTTTGATGCGCACCACGAAATACGCGGAAACCCAGTTGTGGGCACAACGCATCACCGGGGTCATCGGCCCCATCTTGCTGGCTCTTGCCGGGATGATCGTAGCCCTTCGCAACATCGCCTTTCTGACAGGGAGACGTGCGCAAGGTGCACCGGAACAAGCAAGCGGCCTGCACAATGGTGAATGAGGTCCTCACGGTTGCCATGCTTGTCGTGATGGCGATTGGGGTTTTCAGTGGCTTTCCGGTGGCGCTGGTGCTCGCGGGGACAGGCTTCTTGGGGTTTGTCGCTGCGGTTTGGGTGGGGATCACTGATTTTCAGCATCTGGGGCTGATCTACCTGCGGGCCCGTGGTGTACTGACCAATGAATCAGTCCAATTCACCAGCGTTCCAATGTTGATTTTTCTTGGCCTGATCCTGAATGCCAGCGGGATTGCCGAAACCATGTTTCGCTTGCTGGGGCGTCTTCTGACAGGCGTTCCCGGTCGCTACGCCATTGCGACTTTGCTGATCGGCCTCGTTCTTGCGCCCGCCGCCGGGGTGATCGGTGCTTCCGTCATAACTGTGGCGTTGGTGGCCTATGCCCCGATGATGGCGTCGGGCTACGCACCGCGAACCGCAGGAGGCGCTGTCGCAGCTTCTGGAGCATTGGGTGTCGTGTTCCCGCCAGCCGTGATGCTGTTCTTCATCTCGAACGTGTTCTATCTGCGCATCGGATTGATGTATGTGGCCCTCATCGTACCTGTGCTTCTGATGGTCATGGCCTTCGCGGTCTACTTTGCGGTCACCTTGAGAAAAACGGTCGAAATCCCGCTGGACACACCCAAGACCAATCTTGTGTCAGACCTCTTGTTTGTACTCGCGTCTGTCGCGGTCATCGCATCCATTCCGCTCAGCATCATTCTGGGCTTTGCGACACTAACAGAGGCGGCTGGAGTAGGGGTTTTTGGCGCGCTTTTGGTTGCTCTGGCGCGAAAGCGTCTGTCTTTCTCGTCGTTAAACTCTGTCACGGTGCAGACAAGCACGATGACGTCGATGGTCTTCTTCATCGTACTTGGCGCATCGGTGTTTTCGCTCAGTTTCCACCTCGTTGGTGGACCAAATGTGATCTTCGACTGGATATCCGCATTCGATCTCACCCGGTGGGAACTGTTGGCCATGCTCCTTGGCGTGATCATCATACTTGGGTTTGTTTTTGACTGGATCGAGGTGCTGCTGGTCTTTGTACCCGTACTGATGCCGATTATTTCAGAGCTCGACTTCGCAGATCACGTCGGCTCTGCCTACTTTGCACAAATCTGGATCGCTGGCCTGATAGCCTTGGCGTTGCAGACGTCTTTTCTGACGCCCCCTTTCGGTTATGCCCTGTTCTTTGCCAAGATGGCCGCACCGAAGGGTATCAATCTGTCTGATATCTATCGCGGAGCGGTACCCCTTGTTGCCATTGAGATTGCATTGATCGCGGCGCTGATCTCGTTTCCTCAGCTTATCACTTGGCTGCCCGAAATGGCCCTTGGGGATGCCGATGCGCCGCAATTGATACAGCGGTGAGTGATGTAGCCTGCAGCGGGGGAAAGCATTCCCTTGTGGGTTCTCTAGGTTTAACCGTTTTTTCGGATTGAGCTGAAGCGGCCACTGGCGCAGCCGCAGCGAAATGGTGCTTAGTCCGCTCTCCGGACAAACGCACCGAAAGCAGCGAAGGGCCGGTATTTGAACAACTCAGCACGCTAAAATTCTCGCAGCATGATGGCAAAGCTGTCTTTGTCAGCGCTAGTAGTTCACCTGTTCGAAGCCGTAGTTGCCCTCATAGTCACGCCAATCGACGAAGACAGATCGGTGATAGATACCCGGGCAATTCTGGCCCCAACGTTCAAGTCCCACATGGGCCTCGGGCAGGGCAGTTATGGAAGATCGCTGCCATGAGAAATCGCCTTGGGTCCCGTAGGTGCCGAGGACCACGGTCGCGCTTCGGTTACAATCCCCATCGCGCCCGGACTCGTGCTGTCGTGCATACCGTACATCGAAGACGCGGATGGACCGCACGAAATTGAACTCTGGCCCGCTGATATCGATGTCCGCGCGGTCCTGAACAAGCCGAAGGGTGAAGTCTGTGGGAACGAGATTATCTACTGGCAAGGATTGGAGCGGTCGACGGTTGTCGGTCCGGTACAAGGCTTCAATTATGCGGTCAGCGTTGTTTGATTGCCGATCGCTCTCATAGGACGCGCCCATGGGACAGCGCCAGATTTGCAGCGGCGGTTCCACTGGCCAAGGCGTAATCCGCCGGATGAACTCGGCGCGGGCTCGGGCGCAAGGGACGGAAGCGGGCCAGCCGCCAGACAGGCACAAGAGGATCGCGCAATCGATCGGGTAGGTCTGCGCGCGGGCGGGTGCCGGCAGCGAAAAGCTTGTCGCGGCCAAAGCGACTGCGACCGAGGGGAGGAGCTTCTTGAGTAAATGGCGCATACTGGGGGACCTCCGTGAGAGGAGTTCAGCATACATACGATAATATACTATCGCAACGCAAAATATTAAGCCGCATAATGAAGTTTATGTTAAGTATTTGCGATCCTCGGGAATTCGAGAGCCCGTCTTTTTTTGGCTAAAGCCGATGGGTCGCAAATGTGCTTTTCCCTTGTTCCCGACCGGCACTGAGCGGGCGCAAGCAGAAACGAGAGTTCACAGACCGCAACGCATATATTGAACGGACAATGTGCTTGGCACGATAACACACTACTTCTGATTCTCGTTTGAACGCGGCAAAGCACCCGCTTCTTCTGATAGCTATCCCCAAGCTTATGAAAAAGCGTCAATATTTTTTGTTGACTGCTTCAGCTATTTATTACTTACTAGTCAGTAAAAAGGAAACCTAAATGCTGACAAAAAAACTGTCGTCTTGGAACCAAAGGGGTCGCCGATCTGGTGCGCGTTGACGAAATCATTGCTGCAGGCTGTAACCAGGGCTGCCAGCTCAGGATTGTGATCGAAGACATGCGATGCCAGCTGCCGCACGTCGTCCACCCAATTGGAAAGCCTCAGCCTGAAGGGGATCAAGGACAGCAAGAGCTACAAACACCTCGTCCACATGTACCTTACAAGCAAAGTACCCGGTGGCGGTTGCGTCGATTGTTGGCATGGGCGCCAAAAAGGCGAGCCACAAAATCAGCTGCATTTGGCAAGTTGAAAACACATTAAACCGGGTTTTCGAAGATGGCAGTGACGTGGTGAACAATCTCTGGAAGCTGAACGAAACTACCAAGTGAAGTCGCGTTTCCCATCGGACACTTCCCGATGGCCGAACATCAAAAAAAGGAGCCTCATAATGAAGGTGCTGGTGCCTGTCAAACGCGTGATCGACTATAACGTGAAGGTTCGCGTCAAAGCGGGCGGATCGGGCGTTGATCTCGCCAACGTGAAAATGTCGATGAATCCGTTTGACGAAATTGCCGTCGAGGAGGCGATCCGACTGAAAGAGGCCGGCAAAGCCGAAGAGATCATTGCGGTCTCGGTCGGCGTAAAGCAGGCGCAGGAAACGCTGCGGACAGCTTTGGCCATGGGGGCCGACCGGGCGATCCTGATTGTCGCCGCCGACGATGTGCATACCGACATCGAACCCCTCGCCGTGGCGAAGCTGCTGAAAGCGGTGATCGACGAAGAACAGCCAGGTATCGTTCTGTGCGGTAAACAGGCCATCGACAATGACATGAACGCCACCGGGCAGATGCTTGCGGCGCTCACGGGTTGGGCACAGGCGACGTTCGCCTCCAAACTGGAGATCGACGGCGACAGCGCCAACGTGACCCGCGAAGTCGACGGCGGATTGCAAACTATCAAGGTCAAAATGCCGGCCATCGTCACCGTCGACCTGCGCCTGAACGAACCGCGCTATGCCTCGCTGCCGAATATCATGAAGGCCAAGAAAAAGCCGTTGGACGAAAAAACCGCCGCCGATTACGGCGTCGAAGTCGCCCCGCGCCTGGAAATCGTCAGCACGGCCGAACCCGAGGCCCGCGCCGCTGGGATCATCGTCGGCTCGGTCGACGAACTGGTCGAGAAACTCAAAGAAGCGGGGGCTGTGTAATGGCTGTTCTTCTCCTTGCCGAAGTGAACAATGGCGAATTGTCGCTGGACGCCACCGCCAAGGCCGTGACCGCCGCCAAGGCCCTGGGTGACGTGACCGCGCTCTGTGCCGGGGGCTCTGCCGCCGCCGCGGGCGAAGCCGCCGCCAAGATCGACGGCGTGTCCAGAGTGCTGGTCGCCGAAGACGCAAGCCTCGGCCACCGCCTGGCGGAATCCACCGCTGCGCTGATCGTGTCGCTGGCCGGTGATTACGAGCATATCGTTGCGCCCGCCACCACCGACGCCAAGAACGTGATGCCGCGTGTTGCCGCACTGCTGGACGTGATGGTGATCTCAGATGCCTCGGGCGTGGTTGACGGCAACACGTTCGAACGCCCGATCTATGCCGGCAATGCCGTGCAGACGGTCCGCTCGAACGATGCCAAAAAGGTCGTCACCTTCCGCACCTCGACCTTTGATGCGGCCGGTGACGGTGGTTCGGCCCCGATCGAAACCATCTCGGCGGGTGACAATCCCGGCCTCAGCGAATGGGTCGAGGACAAGGTCGCCGAAAGCGATCGACCTGAACTGACCTCGGCAGGCGTCGTGGTCTCGGGTGGCCGCGGTGTCGGTTCCGAAGAGGACTTCAAACTGATCGAAGCCCTCGCGGACAAGCTAGGCGCCGCTGTCGGCGCGTCGCGCGCGGCGGTCGATTCGGGCTATGCCCCCAACGACTGGCAGGTCGGCCAGACCGGCAAGGTCGTGGCCCCGGACCTCTATGTTGCGGTCGGCATCTCGGGTGCGATCCAGCACCTCGCCGGCATGAAGGACTCCAAGGTCATCGTTGCCATCAACAAGGACGAAGAGGCCCCGATCTTCCAGGTCGCGGATTTCGGACTGGTCGCCGACCTGTTCACCGCCGTGCCGGAATTGATCGAAAAGCTCTGATCTGGAGTCAGAAAATGACCTATACCGCCCCCCTTCAGGACATGCGTTTCGTTCTGCGCAAGCTTTGTGATCTCGACGCGATCAGCCAGTTGCCTGGCCTTGAAGAGGCAACGCCGGATATGGTGGACGCGATCCTCGAGGAAGCCGCCAAATATGCCGGCCTAGAACTGTCGCCGCTCAGCCGGTCCGGCGACCTCGCCGGTCTGGGTTTTGAAGATCGCCGGGTGACCATGCCCGAAGGCTGGAAAACCGTCTACGACATGCTGGTCGAGATGGGCTGGAACAGCCCGTCGGCAAGCCCCGAATACGGTGGCATGGGTCTGCCCTTCGTGGTCAATGCCTGCATCCAGGAGATGTTCCACGGCGCCAACATGGCATTCCAGCTCTGCCCGATGCTGACCCAGGGCGCGATCGAGGCGCTTGAATGCTATGCTTCGGACACCTTGAAAGAGACCTACCTGCCCAAACTGGTGAGCGGCGAATGGACCGGAACCATGAACTTGACAGAACCGCAGGCAGGGTCTGATCTGGCCGCGATACGGTCAAAGGCGGTGCCCGAGGGCGATTGCTACCGGATCAGCGGCCAGAAGATCTTCATAACTTACGGCGAGCATGACCTTACTGACAACATCATCCACCTCGTGCTGGCCCGACTGCCTGATGCTCCGGCGGGCGTCAAAGGCATCTCGCTCTTCGTTGTACCGAAGGTGATGCCAGATGGCGCTCCCAATGACGTGCACTGCGTTTCGATTGAGCACAAGCTGGGTATTCATGCCAGCCCGACATGCACGTTGTCATTTGGAGATAGCGGTGGCGCCGTCGGTTACCTTGTGGGCGAGGTCAACCGTGGACTGGAGTATATGTTCGCGATGATGAACAACGCCCGGCTCAATGTGGGAATCCAGGGCATCGGCGTTGCCGAACATGCCTGCCAGGACGCGGCGGCGTATGCAGCCGACCGCCGGCAGGGCAAGGTTGACGGGGTCGAGGGGTCGGCCGCAATCATTCACCATCCAGATGTTCGCCGCATGCTGGGTATCATGAAGAGCCGCACCGAAGCCGCCCGCATTCTCGCCTACCGCGCCGCGGCGGCGCTGGATTTTGCGCATCGCGCCGTCGACCCCGAGGCCCGGGACCGTGCACAGCGCCGGGTTGATCTACTGATCCCGGTTGTCAAAGGCTGTTCGACCGAGATGTCGATCCAGACCGCCTCGCTTGGCATTCAGGTTCATGGTGGCATGGGCTATATCGAGGAAACCGGTGTAGCACAGCACCTGCGCGACGCCCGGATCACCACGATCTACGAGGGTACCACGGGCATTCAGGCACTCGACCTGACCGGGCGCAAGATCCTGCGCGACCGCGGTGCGGCGGTTCAGGAAATCATCGACGACATGCGATTGAGCGCGGCGGAACTTGCCTGCGAGAGCAGCCCGCACGGTGATTGGACGCTCTTGTCGCGCAGCGTTTCGCACGCTGCCGATACGGTGGAAACCGCTACAAGATGGCTGCTTGATGCGGGTAAGGAAACCGCACATACGCAGGCCGCGTCGGCAATGAACGTGCTAGAGCTCTTCGGCCTTTCGCTGGGCGCCTGGGCCTTGGGCGATGCGGCGCTTGCTGCCGCTGGGGAACCTGCCGCGGGTGGCCAATCCGACCATGCCGGCGCCAAGATCCGGCTGGCGGAATTCTATGCGCAGCAAGTCTTCCCCGAGGCGCTGGCACGGCTGAGCGCGGCGACGGATGGTGCGTCGAGCGTTCTGGCGCTGGCACCCTCTGATCTGCACAGCGTTGCGTGAGGTCATTGAGATGTCTGGATCTGCACGAGAAACGATAGAATATGATGTGGTGATCGCCGGCGCGGGGCCTGCGGGTCTGAGCGCCGCGGTCCGTCTCAAGCAGCTCGACAGTTCGCTTGACGTGGTGGTGCTGGAAAAGGGTTCGGAAGTGGGGGCGCATATCCTGTCCGGCGCAGTACTCGATCCCTCGGGGCTCGAGGCGCTGATCCCCGACTGGAAGGAAAAGGGCGCGCCGCTAAACGTCCCGGTGACCTCCGACAAGTTCTACATGCTGGGCGAGGCCGGTCAGATCCGGGTGCCGGGGTTTCCGATGCCGCCGCTGATGAACAACCACGGCAACTACATCGTCAGCATGGCCAATGTCTGTCGCTGGATGGCCGAGCAGGCCGAGGAGCTGGGCGTCGAGGTTTTCCCCGGCATGGCCTGTTCCGAGCTGGTTTATGACGAAAACGGCGGCGTGAAGGGTGTTGTGGCCGGTGAGTTCGGCAAGGAAGCCGATGGCACACCGGGGCCGGCCTATGAGCCCGGCATGGAGCTGCACGGCAAGTACGTGTTTCTGTCCGAGGGCGTGCGCGGGTCACTGGCCAAGGAAGTGATTGCCAAATACGACCTGTCGAAGGGCAAGGAGCCGCAGAAATTCGGCATCGGCATGAAAGAGATCTGGGAGATCGACCCGGACAAGCACAACGAGGGTGAGGTGACCCACACCATGGGCTGGCCGCTGGGAGGCAATGCCGGGGGCGGGTCGTTCATCTATCACCTCGAGAACAACCAGGTCTATGTCGGGTTCGTGGTGCACCTGAACTACAAGAACCCGCATCTCTTCCCCTATATGGAATTCCAGCGCTTCAAGCATCACCCGATGGTGGCCGAACTGCTGGAAGGCGGCAAACGCGTGGCCTATGGCGCACGGGCGATTTCCGAAGGCGGATACCAGTCGATGCCGAAAATGGTGGCACCCGGTGTAGCGCTGTTGGGCTGTTCGGTGGGCATGGTCAACGTGCCGCGGATCAAGGGTAATCACAACGCGATGCTCAGCGGCAAGGCCGCGGCCGAGGCGGCGTTTGACGCGATTAAGGTCGAGCGGTCGGGTGATGAGCTGACGGCGTATGAGGACGACGTGCGGGGCGGCGCCATCGGCAAGGATCTGAAAAAGGTGCGCAACGTCAAGCCGATGTGGTCGAAATGGGGGATGCTGCCCTCGCTGGCGCTGGGCGGTCTGGACATGTGGACCAACACGCTGGGCTTTTCGCTCTTTGGCACGATGAAACATGGCAAGACCGATGCGGCGGCCACCGAAGAGGCCAGCAAGCACAAGGTGATCGATTATCCAAAACCCGATGGCAAGCTGAGCTTTGACCGGCTGACCAACGTGTCGTTTGCGATGACCAATCACGAGGAAAGTCAGCCAAGCCACCTGCAGCTGGGTGATGACAAATTGCCGATCTCGGTCAACCTGCCAAAATACGGCGAACCGGCACAGCGCTATTGCCCGGCCGGCGTCTACGAGGTGGTCGAGGAAGACGGCAGCGACCCGCGCTTCGTGATCAATTTCCAGAACTGCGTGCACTGCAAGACCTGTGACATCAAGGACCCAAGCCAGAACATCAACTGGGTCACGCCGCAGGGCGGCGACGGACCAAATTATCCGAACATGTAAATGCCTAAATCAGGAGAACCGCACTATGAACGAGCTGAACGGATATGACATCGAAGATCTCGAACCGGGCATGACCGCCACGTTCTCGAAAACCATCACCGACGCCGACATTGTTCTCTTTGCCGGGGCATCCGGCGACAACAACGCCATTCACATCAATGATGAGTTTGCCAAAACCACACCGTTCAATGGCCGGATCGCGCATGGGTTTCTTACCGCCAGCACTATCTCCGCGGCGATTGCCAACAAACTACCCGGGCCCGGAACAATCTATATCTCGCAGGAGATGAATTTTGTGGCACCTGTGCGTCCAGGAGACACAGTTCACGCTGAAGTGATTGTCGAAACAATCGAGACCGAGCGCTGCCGCGCGAACTTGAGAACAACCTGCCGCGTCCGCGGGCAGGTCGTGGTGGACGGCGAGGCCACTGTCAAGCTGACCTCCAGCGCCAAACGGGGCACAAAAGCCGCGTAGGATATGGCCGACGATCCTTTAGTCAGCCACTTAAATTGTGTCCCCTGTGACTGAACATTCCACCAGCCGCCACGACGACAAAGAGGACATCGTGGGTATCACGACGTTCCTGGGGTTGCTTGACAGGACGGCGTTGCCGCTTGGATGCGCCAGAAAGACAAACTTGACATGATGGGACTCGGATGATGACACAGTGGACTAAAACGAACGACACAGCCGACACAGCAAAGGCCGCAACGGAAATGCAGGATCTGACCCTGCGCACGACAAAAGTGCTGTCACAGCTGCACGTGCGGGCCCTCAAAAAGGCCAGCGGGTCAGAGTATTCCCTGATCGACGCCAAGACACTTGCCAAAGCCTATGGAACCTTCTGGGCCGACATGCTGCAGGAGCCGGGCAAGCTGGTTGATGCACAGATAAAGGCCAGCATGGCGATCCAGTCTTCGTGGAAGGCGATACTGCAAGGCCCCGATGAAGAAAGCGGTGTGCGAGATCGCCGTTTCAGCGATCCGAGTTGGGAAAAGGACCCGATATCGCGAGCCTATCGCGATGTGTTCCTGGCGATTGAAGGCGCGACCAATGACCTTTTGGAAGAGCTTCCAAAAAATTCCAGAGATTATATGCGTGTCAGATTCTACACGCGGCAGATGATGAGCGCACTGTCGCCCAGTAACTACCTGCTGACCAACGCTCCGGCGCGTAAGATGTTCACTGAAACCAACAGTGCGAGTTTTCGGGAAGGATTGTCCAAAATGCTCGACGATCTCGAGCGCGGTGAGGGGCGCCTGGACATCGCGACGAACGATCCGTCGGCGTTCACGGTCGGAAAGGATCTTGGCACGACAGAAGGCGAGGTTGTGTTTCAAAACGACCTGATGCAGCTGATCCAGTACCATCCGCGCACACCGGACCAGCACAGTGTGCCAATCCTGTTTGTCCCGGCCTGGATCAACAAGTTCTACATTCTGGACATGCAGCCGAAGAACAGCCTGGTGCGCTACATGCTGGATCGGGGGCATTCCGTGTTCGTGATTTCCTGGGTCAACCCGACCAGCGATCACGCGGACAAGGATTTTGCTGATTACATGAAACTCGGACCGCTGGCCGCGCTTGATGCCATTCGCGACATCACCCGCGAAGAAAAGGCCAATATCCTCGGTTTCTGCATTGGTGGCATCCTGGTGACGGCAACGCTGGCTTACCTCGCAGCCATTGGTGATGACCGGGTCAATTCCGCCACGACACTGGCCACCATGGTCGATTTCAAGGACGTGGGCGAAATCGGCGTCTTCGTCGATGAAAACCGGCTGGAAGTCCTGCGTGCGCATATGGAAGAGAAAGGCTATCTTGAAGCCTATCACTTGCAGGACATGTTCTCGATGCTTCGCGAGAACGATTTGATCTGGTCGTTCTTCGAGGCCAATTACCTGCGCGGTCGGAAACCCCGGGCTTTCGACCTTTTGTATTGGAATTCGGATTCCACACGACTGCCTGCGGCCATGCTGCTTTGGTATCTCAAAGAGGTCTATCTAGAGAACCGGCTGCGCCAGCCCGGTGGATTGGAAATGAACGGTGTCAAGATCGATCTGAGCAAGATCGAAACGCCGGTTTTCGTACTTGCCACGTCCGAGGATCACATCGCCCCCTGGACCTCGATTTATCCAGCTACGCAGATACTCGGCGGCGAGGTTGAATTTGTCCTTGGCGGCTCGGGCCATATTGCCGGAGTCATCAACCCCCCGACCGAACGTGCCAAATACGGTTTCAGAAAAAGCGACACCTATCCGCCAGAACCAGCGAATTTTCTGACCAAGGCCACGGAAATGCCGGGGTCGTGGTGGCCCTACTGGGCGGACTGGCTCGAGGCCAAAGACGGCAAGACCGTCAAGCCTCGAAAGCCCGTCAACCGCGGAAAGTACAAATCCATCGAGCCGGCACCGGGAAGCTACGTTCGGGCGAATTGAGACCGCGTTCCATGACAGGGATATGTGGTCGTTCGGTACTGCCGGAAATCGCCGCGAAACCTGAACGCCATCCCTCGTGAAGCGGAACGACCGGAAATCCTATCCCTATTGAACCAAGCATCAAACGTCTTGCATTCCTCGGCATAATCAAATGGCCGGTAGCGGATACTCCTGTGCATATGTGGGCAGGGCAACGATCTTCGTCAGATTTCACCGAATGAATTGCCCCCCAATCAACCGGCATTCCGAAATCCCGACTGTGACTGGTCTGGTTGTATGCCGAAATTGAGCGCAAAAACACAGCATTGGGTGCGCTAGGCTCGTATTCCATCGCTGACAAGTTCAAGGATCTGGTTGGCAATAACCTCGGGAGGTTCCGGACCGTCGGGATCGTACCACTCCGGCATCTGGTTGAAGGCCGAGAACAGAACCTGGGCGAGCCTTTTAGGCGAGCATTCGCGGATTGACTTATCCTTGATACCTGCCTCGATGACCTCTTCAAGGAATTCCTGACCGTCGCGCAAGGTTTGGCGCAGTTTTTCCTGATCCTTGCCCGTGAGGTTGCGGCGCGCCTCGCGCATCAATGAGGAACCGAAATCGCTCACAACCAATGCAGCGTAGGAACGAAAAAACACATGAACCCTGTCAAGGCCATTGCCAGTTGACCTTTGGGCCGCGTCAAAGCACAGACCGACCCTTTCCAGGGAAACCAGTGCGCACTGCATTAGGATGTTTTCCTTGTTGCGGGCGTAATAATACAGTGCAGGCTTGGTCAG
This sequence comes from Maritimibacter harenae, assembly GCF_009882975.1. Lineage (GTDB taxonomy): Bacteria > Pseudomonadota > Alphaproteobacteria > Rhodobacterales > Rhodobacteraceae > Maritimibacter > Maritimibacter harenae. The sequence continues at coordinate 22,435 of NZ_WTUX01000068.1, read as the reverse complement.
ATCCAGTTCAGCGGCGATATCATCGAGCGAGGTTTTCTTGTAGCCGACCGACGAGAACAGACTCGCCGCGACATCCAAAACTGCGCGGCGTTTAAGTTCCTGCTGTTCCTCGACGTCTTTTGTCTTTTTATGCCATTGGATCGCAGGCACATTTCCCTCACTATAAATTGTGCGCCGGGCGAGAGAACTTCCCGCCCGACATGTTGGCGAGATTAGTAGTCGAGGCCCCGGGCTGCAACGGTCCAGGAGCCGTTTTCAACCCTGGCCAGAATCAGCGTTTCCACCCCCTGGTGATCTTCGGGGCCAAAGCTGATTGTTTGGCCGCCGATCGGATCGACATAGCCATTGATCGCCTCGATCGCAGCCAAGAAGCCTTCGGTGGTCAGTTCGGGGCCTGCCGCTTCAAGCGCCTCGGCCAGCAAATCGATGAAAATATAGCCCAACTGCGCCTGCGGCTCCATTTTTGTCCCATAGGTCTCTGCATAGGTTTCCAGGATGCGTTTGGCCTCGCCTTCCGAAGTCGCGACATCGGCGAAGACGAAGGGCGAAACCAGATAGAGCCCTTCCATTGCACCGTCTGCCGCCTTGGCCACGGCATCCATGTAGGGGACCATGCCCGTGACGAAGATCGGTTCGAAACCGAGCTTCTTTGAGGTGGCAACGGTCAAGATCGTGTCCTTGACGCTGCCGGCGTTGAAGACGATGTCGCAGCCTGCATTCTTCAAGGTCGTGACCGAAGACACCATGTCGGTCTCTGTGGCCGAATGCTCGGTTTTTGCAACGATCTCCATGCCGTATTCATGTAGCTGCTGTTCAACGCCAAGCGTCATCGACTCGCCCGCTTCGTTGGCGATCTGCGACACGCAGGGAGTCACAAACCCGCCATTATCATGGAAATAGGCAACCGCCGCTCGGAACTGCTCGGTATAGTTGCGAAAAAAGGCGTATTTCATCTGGTGCAGCGGCTCTGCCATCTCGGGCGCCGCAGTCATGGGAAACAGGTTGGGAACGCCGGCGTCCAATTGCTGCGGCATGACCGCGAGGTTCATCGGTGTTCCCAGCGCGCCGACCATAGCAAAGACCCTGTCGCGGCGCAGCAGTTTGTTGGCAGCCTGAATGGCGCGCGGCACCTGATACTGCGTGTCCTCGATCACGATCTCAAGCTGGCGACCGTGAATGCCGCCCGCGGCGTTGATCTCGTCCACGCGCATGCGCAGTCCGTTGGCTTCAGGTACGCCCCAGACAGCCAGCGGGCCGCTGAGATCGGTATAGCTGCCAAGCGTGATCTTATCTTCGGTCACGCCCTGCGGACCAGCGATGGCCGCCCCGGTGACCAGCGCGGAGAGCGCCAGTGCAGTTGCAAAATTCTTCATGATTTCCTCCCTTTCAAGTTTCAGTACATAGTTTCAATGAGGTCTTTGTATTTACGCTCGACCTCGTTGCGTTTGAGTTTCATCGTCGGAGTGAGTTCCTCATCCTCAGCCGTCAGAAGCACGTCGATCAGGCGGAACTTCTTCACTTGTTCCACCGGCGAAAATCCGGAATTCGCACGGTCCACCTCGTTGCCAATCAACTCGATGATCGGCTCGCTTTCGCAGAGCGATTTGTAGTTCGAGAACGGGATGCGCTTGTCCTGTGCGTATTTCTCGACCGTTTCCTGGTCGATCATGATCAGCACGGTTAGGTACTTGCGCTTGTCGCCAATGATCACCGCGTCCGAGATGTAGGGCGAGAATTTCAGCTCGTTTTCCAGCTGCGAGGGCGTGATGTTCTTGCCGCCGGCGGTGATGATGATGTCCTTCTTGCGGTCCAGAATGGTCAGATCGCCATTGTCGTCCATCTTGCCGACATCGCCGGTATGCACCCAGCCATCCACCATGGTCTCGGCGGTCTTTTCCGGCTGGCTCAGGTAGCCAGAGAAGTTTGACCGCGCGCGTATCAGGATCTCGCCATCCTCGGCCAGTTTGGCTTCGACGCCGCGCATGGCCCGCCCGATCGAGCCGATGGGCGATTGGCCTGGAACCGTGGCAGTGACAATGCCAGTCTCGGTCTGTCCATAGGCTTCCTGCACAGAGACGCCGAGCGCATTGAACCAGCGAAGCAGTCGGGCCGAGATCGGCGCGGCGCCCGAAACGATCGTATGCGCCCGTGCCAGACCCAGTTCCACGCGGATGTTGCGCAGGACAAGGAAATCGATCGCTCGGTGAAAAAGGGAAAGGCCCAGCGGCACCTGTTTGCCCGCAGCCAGCAGATCTGCCCGGCGTTCGGCCACTTTCAGCGCCTGCGTATAGGCAAAGCGTCCAAAGGCGGTGGCGTCATTCATGATGAAAGAGATGCGGGAATAAAACTTTTCCCACACCCGCGGCACGGCAAAGATGAAAGTCGGGGCCACTTCCTGAATGTCGGCATTAAAGGTCTCACCGCTTTCGGCAATATTGATGGTGATGCCATGCCGGATCGGGGTTGCGACCGAGATGATGCGCTCGGCCGCGTGGCACAGCGGCAGGAAAGTCAGGATTTCGTCGCCCGGGCCCAGCGGCATTTCCGGGTGGTTGTCGGCCTGCGCCAGAAAGAACCGGTGCGAGATCATCGCGCCCTTCGGCGCGCCGGTGGTGCCCGAGGTATAGATCAGCGTGGCGATGTCCTCGCCCTTGCCGGCATCAATTCGGGTTTCGAAGGCGGCGTGCATTTCGGGGGCGCCGTCCGCGGCAAGCTCGAGAAACGCCTCCCATCCCATGACCTTGTCGTGAGAAAACCGGCGCAGGCCTTCCATGTCGTAGACAACGACCTTTTCAATCCCCGGCAGCTCGTCCTGTACCAGCAGGTATTTGTCGAGCTGTTCCTCGTCCTCGACGAACAACACCTTGGCGCCGCTGTCGTTGAGCTGATAGGCGACCTGTTTTTCCTGCAAGGTCGGGTAGAGCCCGTGGGTGACCGCGCCGATGCACTGGATGCCGAGATCGGAAAACACCCATTCCTTGTTGTCTTCGCTGATGATCGCCACGACGTCGCCGGCATCGACCCCCAAGGCCATCAGCGCACAACCTGCCTGCCGGGACCGGTGATAGTAGTCGGTCCAGGTGTATTCTTCCCAGATGCCGAAATCCCTTTCGCGGATCGCGATCGCAGACCCGAATTTCCGGCAGTTCTGCCGAAACAGCTTGGGCAGTGTGTCGCAGCCGTCGATTTCAAAGACGGGCGGGGTCCAGTTTTGTGTAGAGATGTCGTTCATCGCCATGTCTTCCTTGCTTTCCAGCGGCGGTCGCCCCGCGCGCTGTCGGCCTTGATGCCAAGGTAAAATTCGCGGATATCGGCGCTGTTCATCAGCACGTCGCGTTCGCCTTCCATGACGATCCGCCCGGTTTCCAGCACATAGCCGAAATCGGCGGCCGGAAGCGCGACGCTGGCGTTCTGTTCCACCAGCAGCATCGTCATGCCTTCCTCGACATTGATCCGCTTGATGATTGCGAAAATCTCGGAAATCAGCCGGGGCGAGAGACCCAGCGACGGCTCATCCAGCAGCATCAGGCTGGGCCGTGCCATGAAGGCGCGTCCAAGGGCCACCATCTGCTGTTGCCCGCCCGACAGGTAGATCGCCTGCTTGTCGAGAAATTCGCGCAGGACCGGGAACCAGCCCAGCACCTTTTCGAAATCGCGCGCCACCTCGTCGCGGTCCTTGCGGCAATAGGCACCCATCATCAGGTTGTCTTTCACCGACAAAAGCGCAAACACTTCGCGTCCTTCGGGGCTATGGGCCACACCGGTGCGGGCAATCACATCCGGATCCAGGCCGGTAATGGCCTTACCCTTGAATGTGATCTCACCTTTGAACGGGTCGAGCGCCCCCGAGATGGTTTTCAGGATAGTGGTCTTGCCAGCGCCGTTCGATCCCATGACCGTGACCACGGTGCCTTCGCGCACCGAAAGGCTGACACCGCGGATCGCCATGACGCGGCCATACATGGTTTCGACATTGCGGACTTTCAGAACTTCGCTCATGCCGCTTCCCCCCCTAGATAGGCTGCCTGCACATCCGGGTCGTCCTGCACCTCCGAGGCGCTGCCGGTGGCCAGGAAGCGGCCTTCGTTGATTGCCAGAACCTTGTCCGAGACCTTGTTCACCAGCTTCATGTCGTGCTCGATCATCACCACGGTGATGCCCAGATCCTCGCGGATGTCTTCGATCACAAAGGCGGTGTCGTCGGTTTCCTCGGTGGTCAGCCCGCTGGAGGGCTCATCCAGCAACAGGATCTCGGGGCTGGCGACCAGCGCGCGCGCCATCTCGGTTTTCTTGCGCACGCCGTAAGGCAGGTCGGCGACGCGGGCGTGACGGTAGCCTTCGAGATCGAGAAACTCGATAACCTCTTCCGCCTTGCGGCGGTGCTCCAGTTCCTGGCGTAATTGGCCGGGCAGGAAGAACAGCTCGCTCAGCGGCGAGAACCGCCCATGCCGGAACCGGCCGATCAACAGGTTGTCCAGAAGTGAGGCATGCTCGAACAATTCGATGTTCTGGAAGGTGCGGGCGATGCCGTGGTTGATCACTTCGTGGGGCCTGGCCCCCAGCAGGCTTTCGCCACCAAAGCGGATATCGCCTTCCAGCGGGTCATAGATGCGGCAGATCAGGTTGAACACCGTGCTCTTGCCGGCACCATTGGGACCGATGATGGTGAATACCTTGCCCGGTTCCACCGAGAAGCTCAGGTTATCGACGGCTTTCAGCCCACCGAATGCCAGCGACACGTTTTCGACTTCAAGCCAGCTCATTTCAGACGCTCCGTCTTGAGGAAGGTCTTCTGACGTTGGAAGCTGCGGCGCTTGTACATCGGGAAGACGTTGAAATAGTGATGGATTTTGACCCAGCGGCCATAGAGCCCATCAGGTTCGAACAGGATGAAGCCAAGAAGGATCATCCCGAAGGCGAGGCTGTCGAACCCGCCGGATGTGGCTATGGCCCCGGGAAGCAGCACCTTGACCCAACTCAGGACGGTGGGCAGCAGCACGATGAAGAACGCGCCGAAGATGGCCCCGTGGATGGTGCCGATCCCACCGACAACGATCATAAGAAGCAGGCGAATGCTCTCACCCATGCCGAAAGTTTCCGGTGTAATGTAGTAGAACGCATGCGCCAGAAGCCCACCAGCCAGACCGGCGAACACCGCCGACAGGAAGAAGGCATAGGCTTTGTAGAAGGCCACATTCGTGCCCAGCGAACGGGCCGAAACTTCGCTGTCGCGGATCGCGATCAGGGCGCGGCCAGACCGTGTGCGCAACAGGTTGCGCGTCATCAGAATGGCGCCGACAAACAGGGCGAGATTTAACAGGTAGGTCTTCCAGCTCTGGTCGATGGCGATGCCGAAGATGTCGATGCCCGGAACCGGCAGGCCACGATGTCCGCCGGTAAAATCGCCGCCGCCGCCGATCAGCCGTTCGGTCACGATAGCAATCGAAAGCGTAGCGATGGCGAGATACAAGCCATGCATGCGCCCGCAGATGCGCCCGATGGCCAGCCCGACCAAACCAGTGATCAGCGCCGCCAGGGGCAGCGACAGGATCCACGGCACGCCGTAGCGGCTGAGCAGGATGGTATGAGCATAGGCGCCGATGGCAACAAAGGCGGCCTGCCCGAAACTCACTTGTCCCGAGAATCCGGTGAGGATCATCAGACCCAGGCCGGCGATGGCATAGATGTAGACAAACGACAATTCGTCCAGAAAGTAGCCGTCAAGGAACAGCGGGGCGGCAAGCGCGATACACAAGAACAGCAGATACCAGAAAGCCTGTGTGCGGTCGCGAAACAGGCGGATGTCCTGCTTGTAGGATTTGCGGAAAAGAACGCGCATGAGCCTATACCTTCTTTGCGTAGATTTGTGCCAGCAGCCCTTCGGGCCGGATCAGCAGCACGACGAACATGATCAGATAGGCGCCGATGCCCTTGAACGTCGGGAACATGATGTCGAAGAACGGCTCGGTCACGCCGATCAGCAAACAGCCCAGAACGGCGCCGGGGATCGATCCGAACCCGCCGACAATGGCGCCGGCAAAGGCTTTGAAGCCGACAAATCCCATCTGCGTCGAGACCAGCGTGACCGGGCCCAGGAGCAGGCCGGCGATGGCGCCGAAGATTGCGGACATGGCCCAGATGGACGAGGTCAGGCGCTTGACGGGGATGCCCATGTAAAAGGCCGCCAATTGGTTCAGGGACAAGGCCTGCATCGCCACGCCTTGGCGGGCATAGCGGAAGAAGGCGTAAAGCCCGCTGGCCACGATGGCGGTTACCAGGATCGCCAGAACGCTGGACCAGCCAATGATGACCGACCCAAGCGTCAGATTGCCCTCAACCGGGGCAGGCAGCGAATAGTTGCCAAAGCCCCATACAATCCCGGCCACGGCGCGCAGTGCAATTCCCAGCGCCAGCGTCAGGATAAAAACGGTGAACACCGGCTGCCCGGTGAGCCGCCGCACAACAAGCGCGTCGACCCCGTAACCGAACCCGCCCATGAACACGAGCGTCAGCAAGGCCCCCAGCCAATAAGGCAACCCCCAAAGCACGATGAACTGATAGCCTACAAAGGCCCCCAGCATCATGAACTCGCCCTGGGCGAAGTTCACCTGCTCGGTAGCCTTGTAGACCAGCACCAGGCCGATGGCGATCAGGCTGTAGAGACAGCCCTGTGACAGGCCGACCAGCAAAAGCTGTATGGCGTCGGCGAAACTCAGACCGGTCATATGGCGGCCCTCCAATGCTCTAGGATTTCGTTCATTTCGACGAAACCGGCGTCACCGGTTGTCGGAATGTCTGGCGGGGTTTGTGAGAATCGGGGGGCCGGGGCGGGCATTTCGATGCCGTCCACGGTGACAAAGCTCTCGCGTGCCCGGTTGTGCTGGTGTGTGGCAGCTTCGGCCAGTGGCACCACCGGCGCAAAGCAGGCATCGCTGCCTTCCAGCACCTCGCACCATTCGGCCTGTGTCCGGGTCAGGAACAGTTCGGTCAGGGCCTCGCGCATGGCCGGCTGCGCCTCGGGCGCATATTGGTCGGCAAAACGCGGATCATCGCTCAGCCCGGTCAGGCGCAGGAATTCGGTAAAGAACTGTGGCTCGACACAGCCGATGGATATGAACTTTCCGTCGGCGGTTTCGTAACAACGATACCACGCCACCCCGCCATTGATGAAATCGCCAGCGCGCTCGCCGCTCCAGGCCCCACCGGCCGCCAGCCCGTGTTGCATGGTCATCAAGAGGTTGACCCCATCGCACATGGCCGCGTCGACCACCTGACCCTCGCCGGTTGCGCGCGCATGGGTCAGGGCCGCGAGGATGCCGACATTCAGCATCATCGCGCCACCACCCTGATCGGCAATCAGGTTCATTGGCGCGGGCGGGGGCCGGTCGGCCTCGCCCAGCCCATGAACCGCGCCCGTGATCGCGGCATAGTTCAGATCATGCCCGGCAGCCTGTGCCAGCGGCCCGGTCTGTCCCCATCCGGTCATGCGGCCATAGACCAGCGCCGGATTGCGTGCCAGAACCGCCTCTGGAGCGAATCCGAGTTTCTCCATCTTGCCGGGGCGGAAGCCCTCGATCAGAATCTCGGCCCGCTCGATCAGCCCCCAGAGCTTTTCAGCATCATTTGCCTGCCGCAGATCGAGCACCAGACTGCGCCGCGAGCGATTGAACAGGTTGTGTTTCTCATCGATCGGCAAGGGGAAAGCCTGACCGGGGCGCGTGATCCGCACCACTTCGGCGCCCATGTCGGCCAGATGCATGGCCGCAAAGGGCGCAGGCCCGATCCCGGCCATTTCGATGACCCGAACACCTTTGAGGGGACCGTTGCGTGTCAGCATCTCGTCACCTCGCCCGCAGCCGCGTGGCGGCATCCAGACGCAGGGTCGCGCCGTTCATGTAGCTGTTTTCGATCAGAAAAGCGCAGGCATGGGCGAATTCTTCCATCCGGCCCACCCGCTTGGGGGCCTCGACGCTTTCTTCGAGCGAGGCGACGACCTCATCTCCGAGGCTCATCACCATCGGTGTGCCAAACAGTCCCGGCGCGATGGCGTTGATACGGATGCCTTTCGGCCCCAGCTCGCGCGCGGCAGGCAGGTTGAGCCCTATCACACCGGCCTTGGACGAGGCATAGGCAGTCTGCCCGATCTGGCCTTCATAGGCCGCCCCGGACGAGATGTTGACGATCACGCCACGCTCTTCCCCGTCTTCGGGCGGGTTTTCCAGCATCCGCGCGGCGGCCTGGCTCATCACGTTGAACGTGCCCACAAGGTTGATCTCGACCGTGCGGCGAAAGGCATCGAGAGACGCAGGTGCGCCCTCGCGGTCGACCACCTTCATCGGGCTGACCACACCGGCACAGTTGATGGCGACATGCAGCGCGCCAAAGCGGTCGACCACAGCCGAGATGGCCTCGGACACGTGCTCGTCGCTGGTCACATCCACCTGCCGGAACATGGCCCGGTCCGCGCCCAAACGGTCGGCCAGCGCGGTGCCCTGTTCCATGTCGCGGTCGAACATGGCCACCTGTGCACCCAGCCCGTGCAGGTATTCTGCCGTCGCAGCACCAAGTCCCGAGGCCCCGCCGGTCACGATAATGGTCTTGCCTTCTATCTTCATGACCTGGGCCCCTATTTGAACGCCGCCACACCGGTCAGGGACCGGGCGATCAGCAGTTTCTGAATCTCTGTGGTCCCGTCCGGGATCGGCCCGATGATGGCTTCGCGGGCCAGGCGTTCGACGATGAACTCGCGGGTCACGCCGTTGCCGCCATGGATCTGCACCGCCTGCCGCGTGGCGTTCACCGCGATCTCGGTGCCGTACCACTTGGCCATGGCGCATTCCGTGTCGCAGCGTTCATCGCGGTCGATCATGCCGGCGGCACGATGGGTCAGCAGGCGCGCGGCGTCGATCTCGGTTGCCATGGTGGCGATCTTGTCGGCAATCATCTGATGCCCGGCGATCTGCTTGCCATGCTGGTTGCGCTCTTGCGCGTAACGGATCGATTCCTCAAGCGCCCGGCGCGCCAGCGCGATGCCCCACATCGCCATATGCACCCGCGCGCGTTCGAACACGACCAGCGTCTGCTGCAACCCGCGCCCTTCGGCGCCGATGGTGTTCTCAACGGGCACCCGCACCTCATCGAGGAAGACCTGCGAGGTCGACTGTGCATTGAGGCCGATCTTGGGGATGTCGCGGGTTTCGAACCCGTGTTCCTTGCGGTCGACCAGGATATGCGTCAACCCCTCGCCGGTGTTGCAGGTGCAGATCAGGAAATCGGCGAAACGCCCGTTCGAAATCCAGGTCTTTTCGCCCGAAATCACCCAATCGCCGCCATCCTTGCGGGCGCGTGTCTTGACCGCCGCCACGTCCGAGCCGACACCCGGCTCAGAGATGCCGATGGCCACGGATGTCTCACCCGCCAGAAGCTGTGGGATATAGCGCGCGCGTTGTTCATCGGTTCCAAGGCGAAGCAAAAGGTCGGCGCCCACCACGTTGATTAGGATCGGCAACGCAATGTCCATCGCCGTGACGCCGACCTCTTCGAATAGCATCAGGTGCGTGGACCAATCGAGCCCCATGCCACCCGCCTCTTCGGGATGGGGGGCCGAGGTCAGGCCGAATTCGGACAGTTGCGTGAGGAACCCCTGGATCACCTCTTTTTCAAACGGCGCATCCTTGACCTTCAGGTATTCCGGTTCGATCTGGTCATCGAGGAAGCGACGCAGCATGTCGCAGGCCATTGTCTGTTCTTCGGTCTTGAACATCTCGCTCTCCTATCGTGCCAGAATCAGGACCGAGGCCACGGCCTCTTCGATCCCGATCAGCCCACCACCGTTCTCTGCAATTGCCACCTTTGCCCCTTCGACCTGGCGCGTGCCGCATTCGCCGCGCAGCTGGCTGACAAGCTCATAGACCTGCCCCAGACCGGTGGCGCCGATCGGGTGGCCCTTGCACTCCAGCCCACCCGACGGGTTGACCGGCACACGCCCGCCAATCGTGGTCTCGCCACGTTCGGAGGCTGCCGCGCCCTCACCAAAGGGAAAAAGACCAAGGTTTTCGATCTGGATCAGCTCGCCCACAGCAGTGGCGTCATGCACCTCGGCGACCGAGACGTCCTCGGGCCCAAGCCCGGCCTTCTCATAGGCGCGCCGGGCCGCCTTAGCGGTCAGATGGTTTTCAAAGTCGTCGCCATCCCGGTCCGAACCGGTCTGGATCACGCTGGCACGCAACTCGATGGCGCGGTCTCGGGAAATGCCGTGGCGCTTCATGCCCGCTTCGGTCATCAGCACCGCCGCAGCACCGCCATCGCTCATCGGGGCGCACATCGGCAGGGTCAGCGGATAGGTGATCGGCGGCGCGCCCAGCACGTCGCCAACAGTGTAGGGATCGCGGAACTGCGCCTTGTCGTTTTCCACCGAATGCATGTGGTTCTTGGCCGCGATGGCCGCGAATTGCGCCTGTGTCGTCCCAAAGAGGCGCATATGCGCGCGGGCAAAGGCGGCGTAGACGGCCATGAAAACGGAATAGGGTTTTTCGGACTCGCTGCCTTCCGGCAGATCGATCCCATGTCCCAGCGCCAGCAGTTGTTTTTCATTCTCCTCGGCAGTCGCCAGTTCCCAGCCCGAGTCGAAAAAGCTGAACATCTTGGCCTTGTCACCAGTCCACATCTTCTCGGCCCCGACGGCCAACGCCACGTCTCCTTCGCCTGCCTTCAGAAACTGCGCCGCCAGGTTCAGGGCGGTTGATCCGCTGGCACAGGCGTTTTCGACGTTCACAACCGGAATGCCCTCGATCCCCATATCGCGCAGGGCGATCTGGCCCGGGATCATCAACTGGCCTTCCAGATGCCGCTGGGTGGCGTTCGAGAAATAGGCGGCTTCGACCGCACCGGCGGAAATCCCGGCATCAGCCAGGGCCCCGGTGACGGCCTCGCGGGACAGCGACTTCACAGTCGCCCCGTCCAGGCGTCCCATGCGCGTCATCGCCACGCCGGTTATGTAAACCTTGTCCATCTTGGTCCTCATCAGTTTCCGGCAAAGACCGGTTTGCGTTTCTCCGAAAACGCCGCCAGCCCTTCGGCAGCGTCGTTTGATGTCAGGTGGTCGCGCAGGACCGACAATTCCCAGACCAGAGCTTCGGCTTGCGACATATCTACTGACGCGTTGGCGACCGCTTTCATGCGCGACAGGACGAGCGGGCTTTTGTCAGCCAGATCACTTGCGAACGTGTCCAGACGAGCCTCAAGCGCATCATCGGCAACAACTTCCTGCACAAGCCCCATGCGCAACCAATCGCGCGCCGGCAGACTTCGGCCGGAAAACAGCAGATATTTAGCGTTCGGCAGGCCAATCCGAGAGGGCAGGACAGCAGCGCCACCGGCCCCCGGAAAGACCCCAAAATTGGCATGCGCATCACCGATCTTCGCGCTTTCTGCGGTGATCAGTACGTCGCAGCACATGGCCAGTTCCAGACCGCCGGCGACGGTCACGCCGTTCAGGCCACCAATGACGGGTTTGGGAAAATCGCGGAGAATCTGAAAAACCTCCGCTACGGCATCAAGGAAGTCGCCGTCGTCGGACCGCTCCTGTGACAGACCAGCTTGCACCGCCTTGAGATCAGCGCCCGCACAGAACGCCCGGCCGCTGCCGGTCAGCACCACAACGCGCAGCTTTTCGTCACGACGAATGCGCTCAAGCGCCTCCCCAAGCTCCAAGACCATGTCCCGCGAAAGAGCGTTCAATTCGGTGGGTCTGTTCAGGCGCAACCAGGCCGCCGATCCCCGCATCTCCAAAATGACATTTGCATGTTGCATTTTCATACCTTTATTTACTGACCAGTAAGTAATAATAAGCCTGCGCTGTCAACATCAAATTTCCTTATCTATTACAGCACCTTGGAAGAAACGCTCGAATGGGGGTTCATAAAACCTGTAAAAAACCGAGAATCAGAGTGACAGCTTTTTCGGGCGAGACTCGTTGTTCGCGAAGGAAATCTCACAGGAATTGCTGCCTGTCGGTAATCATGTGTGCTTGCGCTTCAGGAATGCCGAACAGGCAACACCGAACAAATTCAGTCGGCTACACATCGCAGATTTCTGACAGGTCCCGCTCCCGACAGCGGCAACGAGTAGGAGTTAGTGTCCGCGCACGTGGTGTAATTTGTCGGGTGGCCCGAGGTCATGATCAGGCGGCTTTGATGCTGAGAATTGGGTCTGTCTCCTCGTTGTCGATCTGTGCGAATGCCTCGACCATCATATAACGGCTGGCGGTCTGCCATTCGTCGTTTTGCTCGAACAGCACGGCGCCGATTAGGCGGGTGATGGATGCCTCGTTGGGGAAGATGCCGACGACATCTGCGCGCCGTTTCACTTCCTTGTTCAGGCGCTCGATGGGGTTGGTGCTGTGAAGCTTGGTGCGGTGCTGGCGCGATAGGAGAGCAGGATGTTCAAGACCGAAGAACAGACAATGGCCTGCGATATGCTGCGCCGCTTCCTCGAAATTGATACAAAGGACTAACCATGAATTCCTATGCCACGCCTATCGTCCCTGACACCTCCATCGACGATCTCAAGGCGCTTTTCACCTGCCAGAAAGCCGCCTCCAATGCCAACCCCTACCCGTCCTACGAAGAACGGTGCGGCAATGTCGAAAAGCTGCTGAAACTGACCGAGAAACACAAGCACGACATTTGTAATGTCATCGACAAGGATTTCGGCAACCGCTCGGTGCGCGAAACCACGCTGAGCGATTTGTTCCTTGTCATCCAGGGCGCCAAACATGCCCGCCGTCACCTGCGCAAATGGATGCGCCCGCGCCGGGTGGGCACAAGCCTGCATTCGCTGCCGGCCACATGCAAGGTGGTGCCGCAGCCCCTAGGAGTGATCGGCAATATCGCTCCCTGGAACTATCCCTATGCCATCGCGCTTCTTCCGGCGGTGCATGCGCTGGCCGCAGGCAACCGTATGATGATCAAGCCCAGCGAGGTCACGGTACATACAACCGAACTTCTGGGCAATCTCGTTTCCGACAATTTTGACGAGGACCTGTTGGCCGTCGTCACCGGCGGGGCCGAGCTGGGCAATGCCTTTGCCGAACTGCCTTTTGACCACCTGATCTTTACGGGGTCCACCGCCGTGGGGCGCAAGATCGCCCAGGCCGCGGCACCCAACCTGACGCCTGTCACGCTGGAACTGGGGGGCAAGAGCCCCGCGATCATCGACCATTCCTATAATCCGGCCAAGGCGGTCAGCTCGATCCTGCGCGGCAAGGTGCTGAACTGTGGCCAGACCTGTATCGGAGTGGACTACGTCTTTGTGCCCACCGAAAAGCTTGATGGGTTCGTCGGGGATATGAAGAAGGGCTTTACCAAGTTCTTTCCCAACCTCGATGGCAACGTAGACTACACCACGATCGTTTCGGACCGCCATTACGACCGGCTGCGCAATCTGGTCACCGATGCCCGTGACAAGGGGGCAAAGGTGGTGACGGTCAACCCCGATGGTGGCGAGGGCAATACCAACAACCGGATTCTGCCGCTGAATATAGTGATCAACCCCAGCGACGACATGGCAGTGATGCAGGAGGAAGTGTTCGGCCCGGTTCTGTCGATCAAGACCTATGACAGCCTGGATGAGGTCACGGGCTATATCAACAGCCATGACCGTCCGTTGGCGCTCTATTGGTTTGGCCATGACCGCGCCCGTGAAAAACACATGCTGCAAAACACCTGGGCCGGGGGGATGTGCGTCAACGAAACCCTGTTCCACGTGTTCCAGGAAAAGTTGCCCTTCGGCGGCATTGGGGCCAGCGGCATGGGCACCCATACCGGCAAGGCTGGGTTTGACAGTTTCAGCGCCCACAAGCCGGTCTTCCGGCAGGCGCGGCTGAACTCGGCCAACCTTCTGAATCCGCCCTACAGCAGGCTCACCGACACGCTCTTGGCGGTCATGAAGAAAATCGTCTGACACAGACACAAAAAATGGTAACAGGGAGAGTAACAATGGCAGATTATGTAGTCATTGGTGGAGGATCTTCGGGAGGAGTGGTTGCCGCGCGGCTATCCGAGGATCCGAACACTACCGTCACGCTTCTCGAGGCAGGGGGTCCGGGTAACTCGAAATTCGTTTCGATTCCCGGCATGTTCGCCGGGCTGATCCAGAACTACAAAATCAACAAGCTGAACTGGCGCTTCAACACCACGCCGCAGAAAAATCTTAACAACCGTGCGCTTTATAACCCGCGCGGCAAGATGCTGGGCGGTTCGTCCGGCATGAACGGCATGGTCTATATCCGTGGCGAATCCGGTGACTATGACCGCTGGTCCGAACTCGGCAACGAAGGCTGGAGCTATGACGAGGTGCTGCCCTATTTCCGAAAGGCCGAAAACAACGAACGCGGTGCGGATGACTATCACGGCGACAGCGGTCCCTTGCATGTCAGCAACGGCGATGCCTCGTTTGATTTCTACAACGCCTTCCTCTCCTCGGGCGAGAAGCTGGAATACCCCAAGACCCCGGATTTTAACGGCGCCAATCGCGAAGGGCTGGGCATCTACCAGTTCACCACCAAGAACGGCGAACGCGCCTCGGTCAAGTTCTGCTATCTCGACCCGATCACGGACCGCAAGAACTTGGATATCCAGGTTAAGGCCACGGTGCGCCGGATCGTCATGGAAGACGGGCGCGCGGTGGCCGTCGAATACGACCAGGGCGGCGAAACCAAGCGGGTCGGGGTGAACAAGGAGGTCATCGTCAGCGGCGGGGCCTTCGGCTCGCCGCAAGTCCTGATGCTCTCGGGCATCGGACCCCGGGCCGAGTTGGAGAAACATGGCATCAAGGTGCAGCATGAATTGCCCGGCGTGGGCGAAAACCTGCATGACCACCCGGACGTGATGTTCGTGTTCAAATCTAAGAAACGCACCGGAATTTCCCTTGGCCCACTGGGCACGCTCAAGAACCTTGGTGCCTTCTACCAGTATTTCACCAGGCGCAAAGGTTGGCTCGCCAATCCGCCCACAGCGGCGGGTGGCTTCCTGCGGTCCGAGCCGGGTAAGAACAACCCGGATTTCCAACTTCACATGGTGCCGTTGCCCTATCGCAACCATGCCCATGACTACATGTCGATGATCAAGTGGGGCTTTACCATGATTGTCAATATCGGTCACCCGCGCAGCCGGGGGCGTTTGACGCTCAAGAACGCCAACCCGGGGTCCGAGCCCAATATCGACCTGAACCTGCTGGATCACGCCGATGACCTGAAGGACATGCGCAATGCCTTCAAGGTGACGCAGGACATCCTGCACGGCTCACCGCTGAAGGATATGATCGCCAAGCCGCTTTACCCAAAGCGTTATCTCAATACCGATGCCGAGATCGACGACTACCTGCGCGCCGAGGTCAACCATGCGTATCACCCGGTCGGCACCTGCAAGATGGGCCGCGACGACATGGCCGTGGTCGATGCGCGGCTCAAGGTCAAGGGACTGGCCAATGTGCGTGTCGCCGATGCCTCAATCATGCCCGAGATCATCAACGGCAACACCAATGCCACCTGTATCATGATCGGTGAAAAATCCGCCGACATGATTAAGGAGGACGCAGCCGCAACCTGATCAATTCGCCCGCAAGGCCAAGGATGCCGAGCATCAGCAGAAGCTGAAGCGCTGGGTGTTGCTGGATACGGCCGCGCACGAGTTCACCACCAAGAGGTATTCGGAAACGTCAATTGGCAAATTGGCCGACCTGCTCGATGTTTCCAAGCCTGCCCTCTGTTACTATGTGAAGAACAAGGAAGACATCCTGCTGCAGTGCACAATCGAATCTCCTTCTCGAAGGTGCGCAATAAAGCAACCGAACTCGTCCGTCACGTCCTGCAAGCGGATTCCGTCATACCGCGAGGTCGCCATGTCAGCGACGCGCAACAGATTGGCAGCTTTTGAGAAAGTCCATTTGACAGCCTCGTATCCGGTTTGCATTTGTAGCAACATCGCGGCATGACAATCTCTGTCATGCTGGCACATTGAAATTAACCAGCACACCCGGGAATCGACTTTCAGTTTTCGAGAGTCCATATCCTGAAGCGCCCCTGCCCTGTCACCTCGCGGATCAAACCGCTTTCTTCCATCCACGCCAGATTGCGTTGAATGGCGGCGCGACTGGCTCCGGTCACGGATTCAGCCATTGGTGCAGAGACCAATGGCCACTGAGAGAAAGCTTTACGCAAGGCGACCGGCGTGCGACCCGACAAATGCGCCATGTCGGACTCCGCCCGCGCCGCCCACCTTTCAGTATCGTCAAGTACTCGCATCGCCGATAAAATCGCGCTGCTCATCCCATCCAGCCAGCGGGCCAAACGTTCGGGCGGCAAGCCCGAGGCACGCAGCCCCCCTGCCCCGCCCATAGCGAGCGGTGCGAAGATGGCGCCGGTGCCATCGCTTGCCGCGATCCTGGACGCGGTGACGGCGGCTTCGATCTGGTCTCCGTATTGTCCGAGGCCCGCGAGGCTCCAGAGGTGATACCCCATGCAAGCCCGCGTGATTGGATGAAGATCGGCCGCAGCTGCCAATACCTTCAGCCATCCGCCCGCGCGATCTTTGAGACGCTCGGCACTGTCCTCAATGTTCTCGGGATCACGGCGATCCAGGAAGGCGGCCAAATCGCCCTTTGGTCCGGGGCCGCCTGTCAGGCGCCGAACAGCCCATCCAACTCTTGCCAGGGCATTTGGGTCATCCTGTGCGCCTGACAACCGCATCGATACCCAGAGCGCCAGACGATCAGAACTCACCCGATCCCCTGCGAACCAGCTGAGGTCCGCCGCCTCGATCAACGCGAGCCTATGCCGCCAACCTTCCGGGCCACGCAGCAGCCGGTCATCCAGAGCACC
Source organism: Maritimibacter harenae (assembly GCF_009882975.1). Taxonomy (GTDB): domain Bacteria; phylum Pseudomonadota; class Alphaproteobacteria; order Rhodobacterales; family Rhodobacteraceae; genus Maritimibacter; species Maritimibacter harenae. The sequence goes on along the minus strand of NZ_WTUX01000068.1, from coordinate 5,556 downwards.
CAGACGTCCAGCGACCCGTGCCAGTCGAGCAGCGTGAACGCTTTCTGCCTTTGCCCAGTCTGCGATGACAGCAGTGTCGGGCGGTTCTGCCCGTGGCCCGGGAAGCAAATCATCCGGTTCTTCCTCGAGTGGCCCAGGCAGAAACCAGAGATCCTCTTTGTCGCAATTGCATTGTCGTTTCATCAAAAGGTTCTTAAACGATTTCAGCAGGATGAGGCGGAAATAGACGTAGAATATTACGTTGCGATTTCAATTTTTATCTCGCATTTCAATAAGCGAGAGAATTAGGGCGGAAAATGATGTTGAGACACTCTGAGACGACCGGCTTATGACGCTGAACGGACAGGAACCCTCTGACGAGGCCTGGAGCAAGGCCACGCGCATTGCGCGAGAGCTGGACCGCATTCTAGATGGCACGGAACCAATGCGAGACGCGGTCGCGCGCGCGGCGTCCGAATTGCGCCTGTCGGCGCGCCAGATCTACAACCACTTGAGCCGATACCGTGACGAACGCCGAGTGTCTTCCCTTCTGCCAAGAACGAGCGGTGCCAGACGCACAAGGATCAGCCAGGCCGTCGAGGAAATCATTGCGCAAACGCTGCGGGAAATGTGGCTTCGGCCCGAGCAACCAGACCTCGCTCCAATCATCGAGGAAATTCGCGCACGCTGTGCCAGCGAGGGGCTTTCTCCGCCAGCCTACGTCACCGTCGCAAAGCGCATCCCGCTGCTGTTCACACCAGAAGAGATCGCACGTCGGCGACACTCCGGCGGAAAAAGCTTGCGCCGTCTGAAACCTCGACCTGGCTATATCCGGGCCAAGCACGCCCTTGACGTGGTCCAGATCGACCATACCCCTGCCGATATCCAGTTCGTGGAAATCATCGACGGTCAGGGTATCTTTGTCGGTCGGCCTTACCTTACGATCGCAGCGGATGTCGCGACAAGCGCAATCATCGGGTTCTGTCTGACCCTAGAGCAACCGTCGCGCCTGTCGGTCGCGCTTTGTCTGGCGCAGGCGATGTGCCGCAAGGAAGACTGGCTGGCCGAACGCAACATCAATCATGCCTGGCCGATGTTTGGCCGTCCGAAGCAGGTCGTGGTGGATTCCGCAATGGAATTCAAAAGCGCCAGTTTCACCCGAGGATGTGCGGAGTATGGCATCGCCATTCAAACCCGGAACAAGGGGACCGTCCATCGTGGCGGTGTTGTCGAACGCCTTCTCGGCAAGGTGAACACAGTGCTGCGGTCATTGCCAGGAAAGACCGGGCGCTCCATCGCGGACCGGGGTGAATACCTATCCGCGGACCGGGCGAAGCTCAGCTTCTCGGACCTCGAACGCTGTATCGCACTGGCGATAATTGACCACAATCTCAGCCAGAACGCTCGGAAACTGACCGTGCCGATGGATGATTGGGAACGCAAGCGCCGTGTGATGGAAGGCCCCGCCGACAATCCCATGGATGTTTTGCTCAATTTCCTCCCCAACACCACCCGCAGGATTTCACCTCAAGGCATCAGCCTTTTCGCCATCGACTATTTCGATCCCTGGCTCGGCCCATCGATCGCCCGGCGCGACCGGCTGGAGGCCTTCGATCTTCGCTACGACCCGCGCGACATGAGCCACGTCTACCTCAGGGATCCCGATACCGGAGCCTGGCGCGCGGTCGGCCGGCGAGACGGCTTGTCCGAACCGATCACCCTGTGGCAACACAAGGCCGAACGAAACCGGCTGCGCGAATCCGGAAGACGCCCGGTCGAAGACAGAACGGCGATCCGGCGCGAAATCGCCGCGACCGTGGATGCGTCGGCATCGCGAAAACAGCAGATGAAGGCATTGACCCGCGCCAGACATGCGGCCGATGCTCCAAAACCCTATCAGAAACTTGCCCCTTCCCCGGCACCCACCCGCGAGGGCCCGGCCCGGGACCGCCCGCGACGGGTCTTTCCGGTGGAGGATTGGTGAGATGGCGGATCACCTCCTTCCCTCCGCCGCGTTGCTACTTGGTTCCGAGGATGCGCTTCGGATTACCCATATCCGAGGGCCGCGCTGGATCAGCCACCCGGTCGCTGGCAAAGCCCACGACGCCATGCATCTTCTGCTAGACCGGCCATCCTCCTTGCGCCCGCGGGGCGTGTTGCTGGCGGGCCCCTATCACAACGGCAAAACGATGATTGCCGAACGCTTCGCCATCGAGCATTTACGACAGTCGGATCGGCAAAGGGTCTGGGTAATCCAGACCCGGGAAGGCGCCGGCCTATCCCATTTCTATGCCAGCATTCTTTCCGGCCTGCGCGCCCCTCAGGCAGCTGGCTGGAGAAGCTTGTCACGCGCGGGAGAGCAAGTGGATCATCTGCTGGAAAGCCTGAAGCCCCGCGTGCTCATTTTCGATGAATTCCACAGTGCCCTGCGGGGACGACGGCAGGACGTCAAAGCCATATTTTCGTTCCTGCGCCGAATGGCCAGGGTTCATGACATTTCGCCTGTGCTTGTCGGTGAGGTCGCGGTCTACGACGCAATCCACAATACCGAGGAGATGGGATCGCGGTTTGACACGATCCCTATTCCGAGGTGGGGGTATGATGAGGATTTCGCAACGCTCCTCGACAGCCTTGAGGCCAGCATGCCGCTTGCCCTACCCTCGGAGCTCTCGCGCCAGCCACTGGCGAGGATCGTTCATGATCTGTCGGAAGGTTTGATCGGAGAGGTTGTCGACATTGTCAGCAATGCCGCAATTGCCGCGATCAGGAACGGTGAGGAGCAAATCACCGAAGCGAGCATTGCATCCCTTAACTACATTCCACTGTCGAGGCGCCGGAACGCTGCTTTGCGCGACGAGATGACGTGAACCGGTCTTCACCTGGGATCACCGTCACGCCTGCGCGCCGATATGCCAGCGAGGTGGGACGCGGCTGGCCCGTGGATGTCGCTCCGGCTCCGGGAGAGCTTCTGTCAAGTTGGCTGCACCGGCTCGCATTGGCCAATGGTGTCCCGGCACGATATTTCGGGCGCGTTCTCGGACTGAGAGGCGCGAGCTGGTCGACGCGACTTGACCGGGCTCTTCCCGAGCATGTCCTCAACTTTCTTGTCGAACAGACCCGGGTGCCTGCCGAGGATATCGCCGGTCTGGCCCTTGTACCTGATCCGCTGGCTCGATTGCGTTTGCGGTTATTGACCGTGTCTCAGGCGCGCCAGGCGTCCGGGCCGCAGGTCACTCGCCTGCAATATTGTCCTGCCTGCCTGAGGGAAGATCATGCACCCTATTTCCGGCGCGGCTGGACTTTGGCCACGCGGGTGACCTGTTTCCGGCATGGCTGCCAATTGCGCGATATATGCCCCACCTGCGGAGGTGGTGTTGCCCCGTCCAGGCAGGACCGGCTTGTGCCACAGCAGATTTGCGTTTGGTGCGGTGGCGATCTCCGCAAAGCCACTGCGCGTGCCGAACACGACGTCCAGCAGCTCGAACGGCTGCTCAACGACCTGCTGCGATTGCATGTAGCGGGGCATCGGCTGCCAGGAAAAACCTCCCTTCCCACTCTGCTTGGCTCGGCCTGTTTCACTTTTGGCGACGAGCTCAAATCCATGGCGCACCTGTCGATCCGAGATCGCCTCCGTCTGTTCCGTCAATTGACAGACGGCCCGATGCCGTTCCATTGGCAGTGCGAAAACCCGGGCGCAGCCCTCTGGGCACGCATTGCCCGGACCGCGCCGACTTTTCCAGGGCTGGCCTCATCCTTCAGCAAGAGGGTCATCCTTCGAAACTCCGCGGAACAGAACACACGTCCGGCTCGCCCCGATCTGACAGACCTATTGCAGGCCATCGGCCGTCTTCAATCAAACAGACGTTCGAGACAAGCTTGAGAGGGACATCGAATTCGAACCGCTTTCGGCTCCGAGTCCGGCATCCTGCATTTGTTCCCGGTCCGGCAAGTCCTGAAGCGTCTCCAGATCGAACGCGGTGAGGAACGTCTCGGTGGTGACAAACGTATAGGGCGCGCCGCGCCTGGGCGCGCGCGGGCCGGTGCCGATAAGCCCGCGATCATGTAACCGACCGATCAGGTCGCGGCTGATCTCTCGCCCGAAGATGTCCTTCAGCCCATCGCGCGTAATCGGCTGGTAATAAGCAATCGCGGCAAGCACCGCGACGTCGAACTCTCGCAGATCCAACAGCTGCTCGCCCACATCCGCTGCGGCTCGGATCGCGGGCGCATAGATCGAGCGGGTGCGCAACGTCCACCCATCCCCAACCTTGGCCACCTCAAAGGCGCGGCCCTCGAGATCAGCCGCGAGATCTTCTACCAGCAGATCAACCGATGCCCCCTGCCCCACAACCCGGGTCAGGTCTTCCCGCGGCACCGGCGTGGCAGAGGCAAACAGCACAGCCTCGATCCGCCGCATCCATTCGCGCCAGCGCAAGGCCTGAGGCAGGCCAGCCAATTCTTTGTCGAGATCCAAGTCTGACCGATCTTTGGCCATTGTTACACCCCATAAAGCCGGAACGTATCGCGCCCGGTCAGTTCCCGCGCCACGCCCAGCTCCACCAACCGATCACAGAACCGCCGGGCCGATCGATCCGAATTCAGCGAGGAAAGCGCCGAAGGTGCCACCGCATCCCGGTTCAGGAACATCTGAACCGCCTCATCCGACCCCCTGGCCCGCAGCTTCGGCGCAATCGCGCTAAGCCGCGCTGCGCGCTGCGCAAGATCAGCAGCCATCCGCGCTGCCTCGGTCACAGACGTAACGATGGCTTCGTGGCAGGCCAGGCGCAAGTCGTCATCGGTCTTGCGCAAGTCGCGACGCATCATACCGACCGCCAGCAAGGGGATCACGTGATCCCAGCCAAGCGCCTGCGCAAGGGCCGCATCCGCCAGAACCAAGGCGGCAGCCCCATGCTGCGGAGCGTCAGCCAGCACAGCCCCAAGCACCAACGCCGCCCGATCCACCGGGCCACCCTGGCCTGAGTGGGGCTGGTCGAGCCAAACCGCAATCCGTTCCGGATCATGCTGCGGCATCGCACGATGCTGGGACCGGATTGAGACCGGTCGCTCCACCGCCCGCATCCACATCTGACAGACCTGCCCCGCTGGCCCCGGCTGATCTCCCGGTCGCAGCAAAGCGATCTCGTCGCGCAACTCCCCCGACCTTTCGGATCGCCCGGAAAACGCCACACAGACCTCTGCCGCGCGCAAAGCCAATCTGTTGCGCAACAAGGGTTTGGGGACGCTCTCATGCCCCAACACAACATGCAGATAGCTGAGCGCCGCGCCTGACAAAAAGGACACATCTTCAGGGGTTTGCGCCCGCCCAGAGGTGATCCAGGGCGGCAGCCGGGGTATAGTCTCAGGGTTGCTTCGGGCAGGATGCCGGGCATAGTTCATGCCCCGATACTACTGCATGGCGGCGCTTTCGTCCAACATATAGTGCACAAAGCGCCCCACCTTACCACTCTCCACTATGTCCAATAAGTTTGCATTATCGGACATTACTGCGATATGCTCAGAAACATGAGCAAAATGCCCAAAAACAATGTCGGGTGACCGGAGATTACGAGACTCAGG
>NZ_WTUX01000067.1 GCF_009882975.1 Maritimibacter harenae | reverse complement strand
CCCGCAAAGCCTGATAGGAAAGGCGCTCGCGCCACATTTGGGGCAGCCATTTCTGCGCTCGCAAACGTTAGTTTTTCCACAGAATCGGCGGTTTCCGGACCTTCTCTGCATGTGCGAACGATCAATTGCTTCACACGGAAACGGACATTCCGTCAGGGTCACGCCGCCGAGCCTGGGTATGATCTGCACGGGGCTGGAGCCGAACCTTCTCTGCGGGAGAAGAAATCCGATCTGTTTCGCTGGGTCGGGCATTTGCGAGAAGCGCTTGTCGATAAAAATTGCTGATATGGCGTCTCGGTCTCGAGTTGATAACGCGCTCCGGCTGGGTTTCTGACGACGCAAGCTTCCCAGGGTGGACGTGCGGGTTCGTTTCCCGCTATCTGGTTGCGACCTTGGTAGTAGTCTTACTCTTATTCAGCCAAGTTCTCGATTGTTTTGGAGTATTAAGCCATGTTCTGGAAAAAGAAGGAACCACAAGCGCCTGAGGAGCCGGTCCCTGCCACGGTTCCGGAAGCGCCAATGACGCAGGCTGACATTCTCCGAGAGTCGGCAGTCTCTCTCGCCGCCGCACTTAAGCAATACTCCGATGCCGCGCGCAAGGCGGCACGGCCAGATGAAGATCCTGAGCTCAAGAACGCTTACGAAACTGTTGCAGCAACTGAGAAGCTGGTAAAAGAGAGCCGCCTGGCATACGCGCTTGGACGTTGCTTGCCTGAGCATGTGAAGTACTGGCCTTCGTGGAGCAAGCGGGATGACTTCGAGAAACACGTAGGTTTTGACGCGGAAGACATTGAAGCCAGCAGCAGCGAGGAGCAAGGGGCTTACCGGAACGTCAATGTCTCAACTGTCAGCTTCAACTTCAAGGGAACGCGCTACCAGTTGAACCTTCGCGATGACGGGATGTCCTCTGCTCCGGGTGACCCATTCCGCTTCGGTGAAATCGAGGTGGTCGCAGAGGGCAAGAGGGTTGCCAGGTTTGGATTGATCGAGGACATCTCCAGCGAATTTTCGACGTGGACGTTCTCCGACGTCCGCACGCTGTTAGTTGGACCTTGGATGCAACATGTCCTGGACATGACAGCACAGATTGAGGCCTCGGACGAACGGCGACGGAATGAATTCCTTGATGAACGTGTCCGAGCAGCAGCGCGTGAAATCGATCTCGGCTAGTTGATTGCCTACGATGATCGTAACCATACCCAACAGCTTGTCACCCGCTTCGATTCTGGCGTTTGCCGCAGAGTTGGATGAGTTACCTCCCGCAGACCTCTACGAATTCGACTTCGGTCGCGGGCGGTGGTTCCCCCCGTTTTCGATGTTGCTGCTCGCCATCATCCTGAAGCGTTTTAGAGATGCGCGCCCGGACTGCCGCTGTCGCGCGCGGAACCACGAGAACCACACCTACGCTGCCCATCTGGGCTTCTTTCGCTCATTCGGCTTGCAGCACGGCAATGCGCCCGGCGCGGCCCCCGGCAGCGACAACTACGTGCCAATCACAGCGCTCGCGGTCGAGGAGATTAGACGAGAGGCGGCCGACCGCTGGATCGAGGTTGGTGATGTGATTGAAGGGAAAGCTCGCGAACTTGCGGGTGTCCTGACGCGAACCGATCAGGGCGCGTTGTTCGACACGCTATCGTACTCAATACGTGAGATCATCCGAAACACTGTGGAGCACAGCGAGGCCCCGGAGCTGCTCATCTGTGCCCAGTATTGGCCGAGCAGGAACGAGGTCGAGGTCGGTATCGCTGACGCTGGCATCGGCATTATGAATAGCCTCCGACGCAATCCTAGCTTTGCAGAGTTAGATGAGCGACAGGCGGTACAGACGGCACTCATGCCGGGTGTTTCCGGCAACCCGTTGGCTGGTACGGGCAGCGACGTTTGGCAGAACTCTGGCTATGGTCTCTATATGACAAACCGGATCTGCCGAAGTGGCGGAAAGTTCATGATATGCAGCGGCCACGCGGGCATTCAGCTAACGGCGACCAACAAGACGGATTTGGAGGGTAACTTGCCCGGAACGGCCATCCGCCTACTGATTAACACCAACCGCTTAACCGACTTGCGGGAGCAGCTTCAGCGCTTCCATGAAGAGGGGCGAAGGGCTGCGCAAACGATCCGTGGAGCTAACCGCAACTTCGCATCCACTGCGTCTCAGATGCTCTCTGTGGACTTTCAAAGCGACCAAATTGACGACGATTTTTGATCGCCCCCGACGCCTGCAACACGCCTTCAATCCGGAGTGGTAGAACGGCATCATGGGCTTGGTGGTATTCGGCAAATTACAGCGAGCGTGTATGTTTGGGAGGCTCGTGCTTTGTATTTGTCAAAGACTTTCGCTCCTCCTGCGTCACCGTCACTGATCCAAAAATGATGCTGTGCTTCGCGTGAATGTCGGCAATGAGAAACGCCTCAGTGCTGCAATGTCCACTTCGCCAATGGCAGGTTTGGGCCGAAAGCGGCACCAGATCAAAACGGCGGCGAGTGGACCTGGTTGTCAATGGCAGGAAGCGGTCCGTTGCTCTCTTGCTGCAATGGGCATCGATCGGTCGCACTAATCTTTCCGAGGCGCTCGGCCCGCGCGCATGATTTCCGGCAGCGCCACCGCCAGAAGGCTGCCGCCTGCCAGGGCAAAAACCCAGGTGCCTATGAAGCCATAGAGCAAGGCGCCACCGACACCTCCGACCGCAAAGGCGGACAGTGTTAGGGTATGTAACCCTAGCTTCGGCAGCGCTGTATCCGGAGAACCTCCGGGCTTAATGAGGGCTGCCAGGCCGATCCCGATATCCGTGGCCATCCCTGACACATGCGTGGTGCGAACCCGCGATCTGGAGATGAGGCTGGTTACCGCATTCTGAAGGCCCATCACAGTGCTTAGCACGCAGACGAGCAGCATGTTCGACACGCTAGCTGATGTTGACAGGATGAAACCCAAGGCAAGGACGATCACCCCCTCAGCCGCGATCGTGATGGCATAGATCGATCGGATGCCTCGTTGCTCTCCGAAGGTGATCAAGCCTGCGGCCAACGACGCTCCGCCAATGAAGAGCACCAATAGCAGCAAGAAGCCAAGACTTGATCGCCAAGAGCCGCGCGCGACTTCGTCTGCGAAGGCAGAGACGTTGCCTGTCATGTTCGCCGTGAAGGAACGCGCGATGAGAAAGCCTACCGCGTTCAATGCTCCGGCAACTACGGACAGTGCTGCAGCCAAGTACCGATCAATAGTCCCGTTTCGTTCATCACCGACATGGATCAGCATGTTCCGGCCCCTCACATTGGCGCGGGTTATGTTACCGGCGCGACATGTCGGGTGCAAACTCCTGCTGGTTTGTCGTCAATCAAGTAGCCTGTTCTCTGGCGGGAACTGTCTCCTGCGGATCGGCGCCTCGGGAGCGGAACGCAGTCCTTCGCCGCAGTCTGAACGAATGGGAGCTACGGGCCGGAGACCCAGCGCCCTCCACAAGAATAGCCGACGCGGATTTCCGCGCCGGCCTTGGTCGTCCGCAGGTTTCATTGACTGACGGCCTACTGGCCGCCGGTGGGGGCTTTTGTCGCTTTGGCCGCGCGGGCGGCCTTGCGGGCTTCACGTTGTGCGATGCGGGCGTCTTCGTTCGCCTTGATCGCGGCTTGGGCTTCGTCCTTCGACATCAGGCCGATGGAGGCCAGATACTTCAGGGTCGATGCGCTCAAGTCACCCTCGAGCGTCTTCAGGAAGGGGCGGGCCTTGTCCGCGCCCATCTCTTTCAGCTTGGCCAGCGTGGCCGAGCCGATTTCCTTCTCGGCTTGTTCAACGACCTTCGCCTTGGCGAGGTTGGCCTTGAACTTCGCCTTGTCGGCGCGCGCCTGGGCTTTCCAAGCGCGTTCTTCGAGTTTGTTGTCGAATTCCATCTTGAGAACTTTCTCTTGTTGCGGACTGAACAGGACGTGCGTTCGTTTTCCGGGGACCAAAAAAGAAATCCTCATGAGCCGTCGATTTCTGGATCTGAGAGCGGTTTGCTCTGTCCGTGCTTCTCGTCTTTGGCCTTGGCTTCAGCGTCTTCGAGCGTGGTCGCTTCCGGCTGAACGCGGCGCAGGACGGCGTCCCGGATGCGTTGGGGGATGGCTGCGATCAGCGCGTCACGGAAGTTCTGGGCTGCCGTCGCGAGGGCTCGGGCTTGTGCCAGCTGGTGGTCGACCTCGTCCTGCGCGGCGGCCTGGGCCGCGTCGCGCGTGCTCCGGAACGCGCGCAGGAGCTTCTTGCGCAGTCGCCCCGTGAGGGGGGTGTCGCCCGAGTCCTCGGGCGGCGCGATTTCAGCGCCGTTGATCGCATCCTCCAGAAGCTCTTCGGCCCATCCGATCTCGACTTCGCGCGACGTGACGGCGTCTTCCCGCGCCGAGACCTCATTCTCACGCTTGGCGACTTCGCGACCATGGTCGGCCTTCTCCGCCTCCCAAGCGGCCGCCTCTGCCGCCAATGCATCCTCCTTGTGCGCGAGCGCCTTGTCGCGCTTGCGCACGCGTTTCTTCTTCTTGCGCAGCCGTTCGTCTTCCTGCTGGCGCCAGACATGCGGGGGCACATGTTGCCGATACGCGGGCTTCTCCTTGCCGGCCGTTTCGGCTTTTCGCCGGGCGAGCGCCCGCTTCTTCCCGCGACGCAGGCCAAGGTCCGCGAAGAATGCGCCGATGTCGTCCTGGGCCGCTTCGTAGTTCGCGAGAAGCCCATGTTTGGTGGGGGCGAGTAAGGTCTGGGTGCCCCGGCGCTTGCTCGTGGTCTGGTCCCAGACCGCGATGATCGCATGGATATGCGGTGTGGTCTCATCGCAGTCGAGGCGTGCCGTGATGACCGCATCTCCGAAACGGCTCTCGAGCCATTCAACGGCGCGATCCGCAAACTGGTTCTCCCGAGACGTTTGAGCCGCGGTGAACATCATCGAGGGATCGTCGCTCCCCTGGTCTTTGGCGTCGAACCAGTCCTTGTGCGCCGTGATGATCACCTCGCGCAGCGGACCGTTTTGTGAGGTCTTCCACGGATCGATCAGCCCGCGGTCGGCGCGGGCGAGCCAGTCCTTCTTTCGTCCCAGCGCGTGGAGCGCCTCCGTCTCCTCGGCGAAGTTCTCCTGCTTGATCGCTTCGAGCTTGCGCTCGAAATCTTCGCGCCATGTTCCGGTGCCGATGAGGTTGTAGCGGTTCAGGACCCGGCGCGCCGGGTCGCAATGCTTCGACCCGCGACCGCGGCGGGCCTCGTGAAGCGCGTAGCGGGCGAACTGGGCCGGAAACATCGGCTGGAACCGAAGGACGATGGGATGTTTGGCTTTCTGTTTCTTCTTGGCCACGGGCTGCTCCTGATCTGGTCGATCAGGACGTCGGTTCGTCGCCTCCGAGCCGGAAACCGAAGCTCCGGCAGGTCTGCGGGGGATTTACTCACTAGAGAAGTGACAGCCGGGCCTGCGGCCCGCCCTGTCACTTCCCGTTCGGCAGGGGACACCCCTGCACCCCGGCGCCGCTCGCGCGGCGCCCGGGAGGCGATCCTCTTTCCCGGACCCTCCCCGGGCAAAGGGAACGCTCGCCGCTACCCTCTGCACACCCTCGGCGCCGCTGGCGGGCAAAGCAAAGCCCTCGGCGGTTTTACTCTGCACTCTTTTCCGCCGTCCCCCGACGGGCTCGGGGCGTCGTTCTGCACTCCCCCAAGGCCCCCTGCGCCCGGACAGGATGTTCCGCACACCTTCCCGAACCCTTCCGGCTCGCGCTCCCCGCGCGGGGTCGAGATGCGTTCCCCCTCTCGACGCTCTCCCCCTGACGCGCTTGAGGCGCGATGCGGGCGCAGTCGCGCGCGGCCCTGGCGTGACGCGCGCGCGGCTGACCCGCTGGAGTAGGTGGGTTGGAAGCCGGGCGTCTTCTTTCAAACAAGGAGACTTCGATGCTCGACACCCTGAACACTCAATCCGTGCAACAATGGCAGAAGACGCTGAAGCCGGGACATATCGTGACGTTCCGCTTTCCCGTCCGCGACTGTGACGAGACACCTAAGGTGCGGCCCTGCCTCGTGCTCGACGTGATCGAGCGCGGCTGCGTGCGCTTCGCGGTGCTCGCCTACGGCACCACATCGCGGACGAACGCGAACCGCGGCTTCGAGATCTACGTGCCCGGCGGGCTTGCCGGCAATCTCGCGGGCCTGCGCAAGCCCACGCGGTTCGTCGGCGCGCGCCGCGCGACCGTGTCGCTCGATCACCCGGACTTCGTCTGCAACCGGGAAGGCACGCCGATCCTCGGCCATCTCGTCGGCACCGCGTTCGATCGGATGAACGACGTGCGGGCACGGATCCATGCGTTCGCGGACATGCGCGAAGAGCGCCGCGAACAGCGCATGAAGGCTCGTCGTCGGGCGGCCGCGCACGATCGTCGTCAGCTGTCGCTGTTCTGAGGCGGATCGAGCCGCCGATCCCCCGGTCTTTCTTGGCGAAGGCCGGGCGGATCGCCCCTCTCACAGAAAAAAGGATACAGACATGCAAGGTTCACTCTCGACAAGCAACAAGCACCAGCTCTTCGTCGAACTCACCGATCAACGCGGCGAGCATGAGCGGCTCGAGGAAACACTGGCGGACGCGCTCGAAGCCGCGCGCCGCGTGCTCGGCGCGTTCCAGGAGATCCGGCACGAGCCCAGCAAGCGGACCGACTGGGCCATCGGGAAGCTGAGCGATCTCGTCGAAAAAGGCCGTCCGCTCGACGAGCTGTTCCGGGTCGAGCTCGGCGTGATCGGCGACCATCTCGCCAAAGCCGAGCTGCCGCCGGAACGGGATCAGACCCGGCGCGCCATCGCCGCCGATGTCGCCCGGGCCATTCGCTTAGCGCAGCGCGTCGCCGATTATCTCGCGGCTGAACGCGAGATTGGCTGGCACCGCGGCCAGCGCCTTTAGGGCGCCAAGAACACGGGACTTTTCACCCCGTGAGGGCGCGCCGGCATCCATCCTTTCTGCTGCCTCGAGCCGGCGCGCCCGACCTCTCCGGTCGACCATTCGAACCCCCTTGAAGATCCGATTTCCGGGAATTTTCGGATCGCACCAAGTCCTTTTCGAACAACCTGAATTGAAAAGAGAACAGAAGAGCAAAACAATGGCCGCTGATCACACCGCTGACACCCAACACAACATCTCGATCGGTCTCATGACCGGCGAGCAACTCGCGCAAGCGATGTTGTTTTCTGGCGCAAGTCAATCTTTCCGCAATTGGCTCAAGCGGGCAGGGATTGAGCCTGTGCCCGGTCGGCGGGGCATCTATGATCCGAAACATGTGCGCGCGCGGTTGGACGCGATCCAAGGGCTGCCGTCAGACGATGCGAAGGGGCAGGGCGCCGACGTCGTGAGCCTTGTCGAAGCGCGGAGGGCACGTCGTGGCCAGGGTTGAACTCAAAGGCGTGCACCGCGTGCGCAAAGTCCTCGCGAGTGGTGAGGTGCGCGAGTATCACTATGTTTTTCGTGGCGGACCGAAGTTTTGGGATAGCACGATGGCGTTCCGCCCTGGCGACCCGGACTACGCGGTGGCTTATGTAGAGGTCGAGAAGGGCGTGAGACTCCGGGCCAAGGTCCCGAGCCGTGGACTCACTTCCGAAGCCATTGACCGCTTCATTTCTTCGGCGCAGTTCACGACGAAAGCCGAACGCACCCAAAAGGACTACAGGAAGTATCTGGACGCGTTCGCGGCCGAATTCGGTGAGGATCCAATCAAGATGTTCGAAGAGCGCGCGGTCCTTTCCGAAATCAGCGAGTGGAAAGACAAGTGGGCCCATTCGCCGAAGCAATACGACTATGCCACGACGGTCGTGACCCGTTTCCTGAACTGGTGTGAAGAAGATTCCCGCATCTCTGGCCACTATCACAAGAAAATTGCGCGGCTCTACGGGTCGGACCGTGCCGAGATCATCTGGCTTCCCGACGAGCTGGCGGCGCTCCGTGCCGTCGCCACACCGCTCGAAGCGCGGATTCTGGATGCGGCGTCAGAGGGCGGGCTAACGCCGCAGGATATCGGCATTCTGACGCATGATCATGTTCAGCGCACACCGCGGGGCCGGCGGCTCCTGTTTCGTCGCACGAAATCAGGCAAATTGCAGAGCATTCCCGTGACGCCGACCCTGGCGCGTCTGATCGATACGACGCCCGAGGGGCAGAACCTACTCGTCACCTCGCTCACGGGCCAGCGCCTTACAGCCCACCGCGCCTCACAGATTATCCGCGATCTGAAAGACCGTGCGAATGCGAAGGCCAAGAAAGGGGGGACCGGTATCCACGTGCGCGACGAACTCAGGCTCTACGATATGCGCGGCACGGCGGCGACCGAACTCCTCCGCGCCGGCTGCTCGCTCAATGAGATCGCAGTCACCATGGGGTGGGGGCTGAGGCATGCCGCGAACATCATCGAGAAATACGCGGCCGTGGTGCCGGAAGTCTCCGATGAGGTGCTTGCGAAGCTGATCGCTGCGAGAAAGGAGGGAGGCTAGCGCGTGGATTGAATGTTGCGCGATCTCTTATTGTGTGCGGTTCCGGCCCAGAGCCGACTTCAATCAACCAGATGGTGAATGACTGCTTTTTCTCGTGGAGTGACGACCCGCTGAGATCACAGGTCGGGACTTTCCCAATAGAGTGGTTACGCTGCTGACCGTTTAAGTTCCTACTCCTTGGCCGCGTGCCGAGCGACAGATTGCAATTGCTCGAACACTTGGAACCGCACGGTATGAAGGTCCTCAATCAGGCCTCTTTGCGGACGGAACACCTGGGCGAATGAGGACATTTCTCGCATCGCCGTCTCGATGTCTCCGTGCACACCGGCGGCCACGCTGCCAAGTATCGCCGAGCCGAGAAGCACGGGCTCGTCGGCGGCCGGTATCGACAGCTCGACGCCCGCAGCATCTGCAAGGAGTTGCCGGACAATATCGCTCTTCCCGGCCCCGCCGCTCAGCACCACGCGATCGACCTTGGCACCTTTTTCGGACTGGGCGCGCAGGATCTGGCGGAGACCGTAGCCAATCCCGCACAACCCGGCAATGTAGAGGGCCAGAAGGCTGTCGAGGTCCCGCTCCATGCCAAGGCCCGCGATAACGGCGCGCGTGTGCGGATCGGCGTAGGGCGCGCGGTTACCCAAAAAGTCCGGCACGACGTGCAGGGCACCTGCCAGCCGCGCGACATCGGGATCCCCGGCAAGCTGCGTTTCAGCCCGCTGCGCCAGCCAAGCAGGCAAAGACTGACCCTCCCGCGATGCGTTGGCGTGAGCCTCGGCGTAATGCGGGTGAAATTCGAGCAGATGGTCGATCGCAGCCCCAGCGGCGGATTGCCCACCCTCGTTGAGCCACATACCCGGCACCATTGCAGAAAAATACGGCCCCCATACCCCCGGCACGAAGACAGGATCGCGGGTTGTGGTCATGGTGCAGGAGGACGTGCCGAAAACGTAGGCGAGGTTGGAGACCGCGCCGCCACCGTCCCGCGCACCGACAGAGCCGATGCCGCCAGCATGGGCATCGATCAGCCCCGCCGCGACGGCTGTGCCGGGCGGCAGTCCAAGGTCGGCCGCCGCCTGTGCACTCAGGCCTGTCCCCAGCGATGCACCGGGATCGACGACCGTTGCTCCAATCCTTTTGAACCCGTCATCTGCAAGATCACCAAGGCCGATGGCTTCGAAATAACTGCGATCCCAAGCCTTTTCATGCGCCATGTAAGTCCACTTGCACGTCACGGTGCACACCGACCGCGACAGGTCGCCCGTTGCCCGCCATGTCAGGAAATCGGTCAGATCCAAGAACTGCCAAGCCCGGGCATAGATTTCAGGCAGGTTCTCCTTGAGCCAAAGCAGCTTGGGGGTCTCCATCTCCGGAGAAATGCGACCACCGACATAGTCGAGCACGCGATGCCCGATTGAGTTGATACGGTCCGCCTGCCCGAGTGCGCGGTGGTCCATCCAGACGATGACATTGCGCTCTGGATGGGTCGGATCTCCGACCGGAAGCGCTTCGCCGTCCGGGCCAAGCACAACCAACGAACAGGTCGCGTCTATCCCGATGCCGCAAACAAGGTCGGGAGCGACGCCCGACGCATCCATTGCGCTGCGGACGGCCTGGACCACCGCCTGCCAGATGTCCTCGCCCGATTGTTCTACGATGACGCCGCCGTCGCGATGGACCGAAATGGCGCATTTGTCGGTTCCGACCATGTGGCCGTGTCTGGTGAACACCCCTGCGCGCGCGCTTCCGGTGCCCACATCGATCCCGATGAGATAGCCGTCTGCCTGTTCGGTCATGCCGTTCCTCCGGTCGGTTGGCGGCGATCAGAGATCGACGCTGTTGGGCAGGATCACAAGATCCCGGATCACGACGCCCGGGGGCCGGGTCAGCATGAAGACGACGGCCTCGGCAACCTCGCGCGGCTGCATGAGTGAGCCGTTTGCCAGCGCCTCTTCCATCTTGGCCTTCGGCCAGTCGTCCAGCAGAGCGGTCACCACAGGCCCGGGAAGGACGGCGCCCATGCGGATACCGTGTTCGCTGACCTGTCGCCTGGTCGCATGCAGGAAGGCTTGCACCGCATATTTCGACGCGGTGTAGATCGGCTCCCAGACGACCGGGGTGACACCCGCAACCGAACTGGTGAAGATCACGTCACCGGATTTGCGCGCGATCATCCCGGGCAGCACGGCGCGTACGCAGCGGAAGGCGGCGTTGATGTTGAGGTTCAAAACCTTGTCCCAGACATCCGGGTCGCCTTCTGCCGCGGGCCCACCGACATAAGCGCCCGCATTGGCGTGGAAGATGTCCAGGGGACCGGCCAACTCCTCGATCTGCGACACCATGTCGGACACCGCCGCTCCGTCGAAGAGATCGAGGACAAGCGGATGCGCGCCCTCGCCCAACTCCTCGCACAGGGTTTCCAGCCGGTCTTGGGCACGATCGATCAGGACGACCTTGCAGCCCTGTCCCAGCAAAGCCCGCGCACATTCGAGACCGATGCCCGAGGCGGCGCCTGTGATCGCCGCCGTCTTTCCTTCCAGAGATTGTGCCATTGGAGTTCCTCTCTCTTCGGTTCAGGCGCGGCCGTGACTGGCGCGGGAGCGGCGAGCAAGCGAGTCGACGATGACCGCGACGGCGAGGACAGCGCCGGTGATCATGTAGCGCAGCGACGAGCTGAGGTTCAGCAAGGTCAGGCCGTTCGAGATCGCCATGATGACCAGGACGCCCAGAAGCGCCGACCAGGCCGAGCCGCGCCCGCCGAATAGGGATGTGCCTCCGATCACTGCCGCCGCGATGGCGTTGAGGTTCACATCGCCTGTGCCCGCTTGCTGGCTGGCGGATGCGAGCCGCGCGGCAGAGAATACACCGCCGAGGGCTGCGAAGGTTGAACACAGGACGAAGGCCGAAAGTCGGATGCGCCGAACGTTGATACCGGCCCGGCGTGCCGCTTCGGCATTGCCGCCGACGGCAAACATCGACCGGCCCCATTGCGTGCGTGTCAGCGCATAGTCGAGGATCACCACGAAGAGCACGAAGACACCGAACATCCACGGCACGCCGCGCCCCTGTTCGAGGTAATAGACGATGAACAGCAGCGCCGCGGTCAGGATCGCCGCCTTGATCAGGACGACCGTCATCCCGCCCGAGGACAGATTGGCCGCACTGCGATGCCGCATGGTTCTCAGGCCGCTGAAAATCATCACCGCGCCCGGCACGAGCGCCAGCGTGAAGGCCAGCCATGCCGGAATGATCATGATCTGACCAAAGCGCACGAGGCTCGATGTGAACGGCAAATTGATGGAGCCGGTTGGGCCCAGGATGTAAAGTTGCATTCCGAGAAGCGCCAGCAATCCTGCGAGAGTGGCCACGAAGCTCGGCATCTCGAAGCGGTTGCACAGGTTGCCGTAGACGAAGCCGGTCAGCGCCCCGGCCAGCAACGCCCCGGCAATGGCCAGCGGCAGCGGCAATCCGGTATTGACCCAGAGAACGCCGATCACGGCAGAGGCGAGTCCGCTCATCGACCCGATGGAGAGGTCGATCTCGCCCAGAAGAAGAACGCAGACAACGCCAAGGGAGATGAAGCCGACCGCAGCCGCATCAAAAAGCAGGTTTACAAGGTTGTTGGGCGCCAGGAAGACCGGGTTCAGCGTGCTGAACACAGTGGAGATCAGCAGCAGCCCCACGATCACCGGCAGCATGCCAAGATCGCCTGACCGCACCCGGTCAATGAACGCGCGGACCTCGCCTCCTATGCCCTCGTCGTGGCGGACGCGCGTGTCGGCGCGGTCCAGCTGCGCCGCCAGGGATTTGGTGTCGTGGCTCATGTCATCCTCCCTGCGTTTCGAGAATGCGCGCGGTGCGACGCGATACGGAGTTCTCTGTTGCGCCGGTGATGGCGGCCACGAGTTCCTCATGCGTGTTGTCGGGCGTGAAGACGCCGTTGTTGCGCCCCAGGCGCAGAACGACGATGCGATCGGCGACGGCGCGTACATCTTCCATGTTATGCGAGATAAGGATGACGCCATGACCGCGGTCGCGGACGCGCTCGATGAGATTGAGCACCTCAGCCGTCTGCGCGACACCGAGCGCCGCGGTCGGCTCGTCCAGCATGATGATATGCGGGTCCAGAAGCAACGATCGTGCGATTGCAACCGTCTGTCGTTGTCCGCCCGAAAGCGACGCAATGGGCTCCCTGACCGACGGGATGCGCGCTGCGAGTTCCTGCAGGAGCGTCCAGGCACGGACTTCCATCTGCACCTCGTTAAGTCGCCACGGGTTCAACTCGTGACCAAGGAAAAGGTTGGCAACGACATCGAGATTCTCGCACAGGGACAGGTCCTGAAAGACCGTGGCGATCCCCATCTCAAGCGCCTTGCCCGGCGTATCCAGCGTGACCGGCTTGCCGAGATACTGGATCGAACCAGCGGTCGGCTGGTGAACGCCCGCGAGTGTCTTGACCAGTGTGGACTTACCCGCACCGTTGTCACCGACAAGCGCCACAACCTCACCCGCATGCACGTCGAGCTCGATATCTTCCAGCGCGGTGATCGCGCCGAATTGTTTGGAGATACCGCGCAGTCGGAGAATGAGGTCTCCGTGATCGCGGCCCCGGCTTGCCTTGGTCATTGCTGTTCCTCCTCCCAAAGGCTTTCAGCGCGGCGCTCAAAGTCGCCGCGCCGCTTCTCGTTACTCGACGAGGCCGAGATCACGACATGCATCGACATATTCGGCCGTGCAGACCTCATCGGTGGTCTGGATGCCGGTGTCGAAGATTTCCGCCTTGATGTTCTGGCGTGTCACAACGGCCGGCACGAACAGCTCGGAGGGCGTATCGTAAAGCGTGGTCTTCGGCTCGGGCGTTTCCCCCTTTATGAAGGTTACGGCGACCTCCGCGGCGGCTTCCGCCACGATTTCGGAAGGTTTGGAAATCGTGTTGTACTGATCGCCCGCAATGATGCGCTGCAGCGCCGCAATGGTGGCGTCATTGCCCGTTACCGGCGGGATAGGATCGACCCCGGCAGCCTTCAAAGCGGCGATGGCGCCGCCTGCGGTGCCGTCATTTGCAGCCACGATACCCGTGATCTCGTCGCCGAACCGTGTGATCTGTCCGGCAGCCCATTCCTGCGCCCGTGGCGGCGCCCAGTCGGGCGTGTCGAATTCCGACAGCGTCTCGTAGGGGGAATTGTCGAGCGAACGGTCGATACCGTCACGGATCAGACCGGCTGCGGCGTCGGTGGGCGAGCCGTTGATCTGCAGCACACCAGAGCCTTCGGCCACACCTTTGGCCTGAAGATGCTCGACCAGCGACTGGGCGATGGCGTAGCCGATACCCTCGTTGTCGAAGGAGACGTAGTAATCCGCCGGGGCGCCCGGGATCGGGCGATCGTAGGCGATGACCTTGACGTCCTGCGACTGGGCGATCTGCACCAATGCCGCAGCTGCAGAGGAGTCGACCGGGTCGAGCACGATAATCGACGCGCCCTGCGCGATAACTGAGTTGAACTGCTGCTGTTGAAGAGCAACGTCGGCATTACCGTTCTGATAGATCAGGGTGCAGTCGGGGCAAAGCGCGTTCATGGCGGCCTGGAATCCCGGCCAGTCATGCTCTTCGTAGCGGGTCGATGCCTGGTCGGGCATCAGGAACGCCACCGTTGTCGCATCCTGCGCAAGCGCAGGAGCGGAAATAGCGCCAAGGCTCAGCGCCGAAGCGGCAGCCATCAGGGTTGTCTTGGTCATTCGTGTCTCCTCCACAATGTTGGTGCTTTGAAAATCGCCATGCGACCACGCGCGGCGAGTGCGTGGCTGTCCGGATCAGATCGCGGATGACGCCTGGGCTCCTCCCCTCATGCGATTTTCACCTGCAATATCGATTGCGCAAATGAGCTCAATCGATTGAGCAATGATTGTCAGCGACACTGTTTCCTGTCAAGATTTTCGTATGGACAGCCAAAGCGAGGCGACGATGGTGGCAGACGAGGGCGAAGAAATCTCAAAGCGACCAACGATTTACGATATCGCGGTCCTCGCGGGCACATCCCCGAGCGCTGTCAGTTCTGTTCTCAACGGAACTTGGAAAAAGCGTCGAATCAGCGTGAAGCTTGCGGAGCGTGTATCGCGAGTTGCCGAAGAACAGGGATACACCACGAATATCCAAGCCAGCGTGCTACGCAGGGCGCGGTCCAAAATCATCGGCATGATCATTCCGAAATACGACAACCGTTACTTCGGCGCGATCGCGGAGCATTTCGAAGCTCGCGCACGTGATCAGGGTCTCTTCCCGGTTGTCACATGCACCCAGCGTGACCCAGCGCTTGAAGTCGAGGCGGCCAAGGAACTGATCTCCTACCAAGTGGAAACCCTGATCGCGACAGGCGCCACCGACCCCGAGCGTATAACCCAGATCTGCCAGGCGGCACGCGTCCGTTCTATTAACCTCGATCTGCCAGGGTCCGGAGCACCCTCAGTTATCTCCGACAATTACACCGGCGCCATGGACCTCACTGACGTCCTGCTGGACAGGTGCAAGGAGGACCTAGGCTGGCAGGGGCCGCTGACATTCGTGGGAGGGCGGCTCAGCGACCACAACACTGCAGAGCGCCTGCGCGGGTTCCTCGACGCCCAGAAACGCCGTGGCATCGATCCGCAGCAGGCGAAGGTGCTGGCGCTGGGGTATTCCGCTGACAACTCGGAAAACGCCTTGATGTCATGTGAGACAACAGGTCCGACGGGACTGTTCATCAACTCGACAATCTCGCTGGAAGGGGCGATGCGGTGGTATCGGAAACAATCGGCGAAACAGTCGAACATGATACGTTTCGGATGCTTCGACTGGGATCCTTTCGGAGAATTCCTGCCAGGAAACGTCGGCATGGTGCAGCAGGATGTCGAGACGATGCTGGACCGGACGTTCGAACTGATCGGGTCTGATGCCAAACCTGACAACCCGGTGCTCGTGCCGTGCA
The DNA here is from genome assembly GCF_009882975.1 of Maritimibacter harenae. Taxonomy (GTDB): domain Bacteria; phylum Pseudomonadota; class Alphaproteobacteria; order Rhodobacterales; family Rhodobacteraceae; genus Maritimibacter; species Maritimibacter harenae. Next base: position 162 of record NZ_WTUX01000067.1, on the reverse strand, counting down.
TCTTCAGGCCTGTTCGGACGGAAAAGCGCGGATAAATGACATTGATGCTGGCCGCAGCGAAGGGCCGCTTCCCGCCGATTCTGTGGAAAAACTAACGTTTGCGAGCGCAGAAATGGCTGCCCCAAATGTGGCGCGAGCGCCTTTCCTATCAGGCTTTGCGGG
>NZ_WTUX01000066.1 GCF_009882975.1 Maritimibacter harenae | reverse complement strand
TTCGTCCGTGAATCTCGTTCGCTTCATTGTCCGTCCTCAGGTTGGGCCGGACTCTAATCGACGGTGGAGGAAAAATCCCGTGGCAGGTCACCGGAGCCAAAGCTTGACTTTACCACAACGGCATCTGGCATGTCATTAAAATCACTTTCAAAAAGCCTCTTTCTTACAAGGACCCTCTTAGCGAAATGAAGTTCCTTTGGAATTCGGCCGCCCAGGAAATCTTGCACATTTCTCTTATGCCCGTATTCAGAATAGAACGGATCCCTGTCAAACAGGATTCTATATAACAATTTCTCTGAAAAAAGTTTAGGATTGTCGAGGCTTGGCTTGAAGCCATGCTCCTTCTCAAATCTTGCAAGCGTTTGAACCCGAAAAGCGGCATGCGCGTCGTTCGTTCGCTTTGCGGGAGATGTGGAGCCCCTCAACCCTTTAAGAAAAGGAAAGGTATGCCGCAACGAAACCATGCTCAATCTACTATTTCAAATATTGACCTAACGCTCCAATTTTCACCAATGCAAAGGACTTTGGGAACGCTCTATATGAAGACCAATTTGGCGGCCTATCACGAGCTCTGCAAGTCTTTTCTCATTGCCTTCACGCCCAGCGGATAGCGGATCTCGTGGAGTGGGCTGCAATGCCCTACTGGCAGTCTTTCACTTTTGATTCTTGGACAAATGGTCAAGGTCGCAGCGCGTACGACACCGGGTACCTCCCTCTCGTGGGGTCCGCTCATCTGTTTTTGCGATGTCGTGCCGGTCGCTGGCTTCATCGGACCGAAATCAGTTGTGCAGGTCGCGTTGAACACCACAGGTCATATTTCGTCGCCGGGGTGCGCTGCCTGTGGGTGGTGATGCGGCCGCGAAATTCTTTGTTCGGCACAGTTTCTGAGCGCCAATCGATGGCGTGGCGCCATCCGCCAAAGGAGTACCCTTCACAACTTGTGCTGCTCAGCGGTTCCAGGGCCCTCGCCATGGACGCAGGCCCCTCTCACAAAGCGAAGGGAGTTGCCTTCGCCCTTTGCCTTCATAGCCGGAGCCGGCCTCGGCCTGGGCGCGCCAACGGCAAGGCGCTCGCGAAGACGGGATCACGAGTATCGGCTGAACGCTTTGACCAGCAAGGCCCTACGTTACAAACCAACGCAATATCGACTTGGGCGGGATGCAGGTCGACCAGTTGCGCCGGTTTCAGTCCGTTATCCGCAACGCGCCACCGCCTTTCCGTCACCTCATGGCCTTTTCGGTTCGATCCATACAGGCCTTTTTTCGCGGACGCACGGCCGCACGCCTATTCAGATACAAGCCCGCACACGCCGAAATTGGAAAACGGTACCACCCCCTTCTGGCTAGCCCGAAGCTCAATGGAACGACTTTCTTTCCAATCGTGAATTTGCTAGATTGATTAACGGCAGTCCATACTTAAGAATAACTGAGGCTTTGGGGATGCGTTTCATAAGTGGTGCATTAGAGAGGCTTAGGAGCGCAATTCCGGACCTCAGCAGGCCAAAGAGAATTGAAGAAGCGCTCGACCAACTACATCAAAGAAATGAAGCTCTGGAGAACAAAATTGACGCACTCTTGAGGAATGGCACCGCAACATTGGGAGCAGCTTCACTTGGCGCGAAATACGCAAAAAATGTAGTGAACAATGAGGGGAGAATTCGTGTCGCCTTTCTCATTCATAACTTTGAAGCCTGGTGGTCTCTTCGGTCCGTCTATTTCAGAATGCTGACTGACGACAGTTTTGATCCAATCGTGTTTTCTCTTCCGCGAAAGTTTCCCGGGTCCGTAGATTTCATTGACGAGGACAAAGTACACGAAAGACTGGCTGCTGAAGGTGTTCACAGCATCAGGCTCAACGATAGTGATCCCTTTCGTGACCTAGACCGTCTCCGCTCCTTCGAATTTGACGCAATTTTTCGGCAATCGCAATGGGCGCCTGATATCCCCCCGGCATTCGATAGTTTGAACTTGAGCTTTGCGCACCAATACTACGTGCCATACGAGGTAACCACGATATCCGATCATGGTCTCGATTTTGTTTCGACCTACCACCATCAGCTTTGCGCGCGGGTTTTCGTGGCAAGCGAATTGTCAAAGTCAATCGCTGAGAGTAAAGATATTTATCGCGGAGCACGCATGACGGTGTCGGGCCATCCAAAAGTTCCCGAAATAATCCGAGCCTCGCCCAGCTGGCCTATCGACACGGGAAACGCCACGAGAGTGATCTGGAGTGCGCATCACGCCATTGATACTGGCTGGAACAACTATGGCGTCTTCCCCCTCGTCTTCGAGGAGCTGTTGAAGCTCGCGACGCGCCGAACTGACATTGATGTCTTGTTCAGCCCCCACCCCGCCCTGTTGACGCGCATCCAGGAAATGACTGGAAGTGAACGCGCGGACTACGACGCGTTTTTTGAAAACTGGGAAGCGCTCCCCAATACGGCAGTACTTGAAGACGGAAGGTATCTTGGTCCCTTCCAAGCCTCAGATCTCTTGATAATTGATGGCCTTAGCTTTCTTACCGAATACCAGCTGAATGAAAAGCCGGTTATTCATCTGTCCAGGCCTGATCGTTCAGAACCGAACCGGTTCGGTGAATTGGTGTTTGCTGGAACACACGAGCTTCCCGTTGCAAGAGTTTGCGATCTGGAGAACATGATAGATGGCATCCTGTCCGGCGAAATTGAACAGAAGCTCGATGCTCAACGACGTCTAAAGGCGCTACTGACAGAGAAATCAGACCCGGCAGGTGAAATCATTAATGCCCTGAAGGCAGATCTGAGACCCGCTTCTTCTAAATAGGACCCAATTTGCCCAGAACATGATGACAATTCCTTTTGAGTCACAGGTGACCTGCCGAGCTGCCACCGACCTGCCACGGGTCTTTCACCCCCCCGCGTCCGGTTGTCTAGTGCGTCCGCGGAGTCCTTGCACCTCAGCGAAGCATAATGCGCGCGCCTGTCGGCATTACACCACATGTGGTTATTGGCTCCTGTCGGATATGGCAAACCCTATTGATGTTTTTAGCGGGAAAAGTCTTCGTAGAGAATGTCTCAAGGCGGGCTTCTCCAAAGTCGCGATGGCCGAACGGATCGGCGTGAAGTACCAACAGCTTCAGAAATTCGATAACGCCAAGAACCGTGTCTCCCGGGCCAGGCTGTGGCCTGCAGCCCAAGCCCTCGGCGTTCCCGTTTCAACCTTCTTTCCGCCAGTTGACCTTGGCGCGACGTGGCCATCCGATGCCGAAAGCGGCGATTGACCCGGCCGCTCAAAACCCCGACGCTCGAATAGACAGAGCCGGGTCGAAAAAGTCAGCTTCTACCCACCAAGGGCAGCGGAGATCGCGAGACCGCCAACCAGGAGAGCTAGAACCAGCAGGACGGCCGTATATGGAACAATACGGCGGTTACGAAGAGGCGCTCGAACATGGCAATAGCCGCAGTTCCTTGCACCATACCTCATCTTGTGGCCGCAGTTCCTGCAATAAAAAATCCTAACCGTCACTTGAAAGTCCCCCTACCAAGCAAAATTCACGACTGGCGCGGCTTCTTTCCTGCATTCCATGAAAGCGCGCCGATCAATACACATTCTCTCGTTATTAAATACTCACTTAACCACCTTTTACACTCCCGAAACCCGCAACTGTAGAAAAGTCAGAGCCGCGAATAACCACCCAGAACATCGCTTTGCAACCATGAAATTTTGACTGCGCTCAAAAGGTATCATGGCGCTTCTGCGCCACACAAGCTGTGCCGGCGCGACCCGTCGATTGACTTCTTGAAGTGACGCATCGCTAATTTCAGATACGAAAAAGTCTTCTGTCTTGCACCTCGGAGTGAAGCGTGACCAAGCCCAAGAAATTAAGCCTAATGGTGATCAGCCTGTTCATCCTGGTCACCGGCCCGGTCGCAGCACAATCGCGCCCAGAGGTGGCCTGCGACCAAATCTCGATGGAGATCTTCCCGAGGACGGGGCATTTCAAAGGCTTCTCGGGCTTGGACGTCCAGTCCAACGGTCTCTACCTGTCGTGCGGGTATTCGTTCTCGGTTTCACGCGATGTCGAGGTGGTCGCGGGGGTGAGCGCCATGACCTTCGTCAACAGCTTCGACGTCCAGAGTTACTCTGCTGGCGCATCACTCGAGGTTCGATACAGGCCAGGCATCGTCGAGAACGCGGGGCTCTACGCTGGCGTCGATATCGGCATAGTCTACGGGTATGATGGGCTTTTACCCCCCTCCCGCATGATAGGCCCCCTCACGCCTGCTGGGAACTTCAAGGGCGGCGTCCTCTACGACATTCCGAATACAAGCGCGACTCTCTTCGCGGGCGTCCGCTTCGTGCCCCCGGTTGGGGTCACGGGCATCGTGGCGCCAGGCATCGGCATGTCCTACGAATTTTGAACTCCCAGGCTTGACCAAACGAGCCGTCGCGATATGAGACGAGCAACTAACGCTGTGCTTCAGATCACATTGCGCGGTCGCGCAGGTCCGCCTCACGATGCACGCCCGGAAGCGCTCGGCACCAAGTCCCAGCACTTGCAGCAGGCGGACACGCAACGCCCCGAAAATTCGTCTTGGTCGATCTCGACCTGTCATTGAAGTGTCCGGCGCCGAGCAACTAGCGAGCTCACCTGGAGAGACCCGGCAATCCCCTTCACCGCGGCCTTCGACCCCACGCGCAGGCAAAGCCCTCCGTCATGTCGGTTCGCCGGCGTCCAAGGTTCGGCAGCCACACGGGCCCAGTGGACCGACCATTGTTGCGAGAAAAGTTAGACGCCCCCCATTTGGCGCCTTCGGCAAAGGACAGATTGCCCATCAGTGTCCGGCTGCGCGCACCACTGCCACGAGCGTCAACCAGAGAATAAGCGCCTCTTGCCGAAAGCCCGCACGACGGATGTAGAGGTCATCGCGGCGGGCTTTTGCACTGAAAGCGTCCATGCCTTCGGCATAACCGAGCGTTACCTGCGCAAGACCGCTGATGCCCGGCCGAACGGAATGGCGTTCGCGATAGTGGGGCACCGACATCGCGTATTCGCACGCGTGCTCGTACAGGTCGGGCCTCGGTCCGATGAAGCTCATATCCCCCTTCAGGACGTTGATGATCTGCGGCAGCTCGTCAACCCGCAGTTTGCGCATCAAATGGCCAAGCGCCGTGATCCGGTCTCGTTCAAGGCCATCGTGTGCAGCGCGGGATCTCGAAGACACGCTACGCATGCTGCGGAACTTGTAGATATTGAAGGGGCGCATGTAGCGCCCCATGCGCTCTTGGCGGTACAAAAGCGGACCGGGGTTCAGGAACGGGTTCAGCACGGCAATAACGATCCCGCTGGCAATCAGCACTGGTAGAAGGAGCACGCCGAGAACGAGGTCGAAGCCGCGTTTTGAGGCCCAAAAGAGCTTCTGCCGCGCGACGCTGTCTTTCCTGAGGAAGTTGACCCGTAAATTATGTTCGAGGTCTTCAGTCCAAGTGTCGACAAAATTCGTCAAGATATGCGGCCCCCAACGCAAAAACATTCTTCAATAAGAAGTAGGAAAAAACGCGTACGCGCACCGAAGTCAACAGGGCGCGCCACCTCTTCGAACGAAGGTATACTAAAGAGAATGCAGTATCGTTTCAGGTTGATTTTGCATGTACTTTACGGGCGGGATGGCGAAGATTTCTACATTCTTCGGAGACCTGTGTACGGTTGCACGGCGTCCCTCCGCGATTTTTTGGGCGCACGACAGGTCAACGCGGGCCCTCATCATGAAAGGTCATTGCACCTCCTTTCCAGTACGCTGGTCGGCCAATAGTCCTGGACCGCGAGACCACGTGCCGAGGCTGAGATGTAGAGGTGCTCAAGATCGCTGATGGGCGATGATAACGCCTGGTCGGTCTTCGGGTGTCCCGGTGAATTCGACACCAGCGACTTCGAGGGCTGTCCTTACTGCCTTGAGGTTGGCAAAGGTACTATTCGGCACTCCGTCCGCAGCCTCCATGCGTTTTATGGTTCGCACGCTGACACCGCTTTCCGATGCCAAATCATCAACGCTCCACCTTAACGCGACACGGGCAGCACGTATTTGAGCGCTGATGATCATTGACCATCACCCAAAATGGATCTAAAAGTGCCACATGGCACGAAAGAAGGTCTGCTCATCTGTTGCTTCCTGGCGCTCCGAATTCGCCCGCCTCGAAGGCGCATACGCGCCGTCCACAATGAAGGCATACTATTCTGACGTACAGGCGTTTGTCGACTGGTGCCACGAGACCGGCGAGCTTCCCTTCCCCGCTGAAATCGAGACCATTTGCAGCTTCCTTGAAGCACAAGGAAAAGAAAAGGCGCCGTCGACAGTACGACGGCGCCTCTATGCCATCCGAAAAGCCCACCGGCTCTTGCGGCTTCCCGACCCGACCTATGACGAAGACATCAACCTTTCGCTGCGCCGGATCCGCCGAGCCAAGCCCGTTCGCCCAAAGCAGGCGAAGGGTCTGACGCGGGACTATCTTGATCGCTTCATCGAAAGCGAGCCGGACACGCCCTGGGGGCTCCGAAACAGGGCCATGCTCTCCCTGGGCTACGAGCTTCTCAGCCGGCGGTCAGAACTTGTCGCGCTGCGGACCGATGACATCGAGTTTCGGCCAGACGGGACACTTCAAGTCCTGGTACGACGGAGCAAGGCTGACCCGTTCGGCAATGGTCGCCTCGCCTTCACTTCGCAACCAACTGCGAAAAGGATCGCCGACTGGCTGGACTGGCGCAGCGAAGAAATCCCGTACCTGTTCTGCCCGATCTACCAAGGCAAACCCGTCAACCGGGACCTGAGCGTGACAACGGTCAAGCAAGTGATCAAAGATGCGGCTAAACGGTCCGGTCTGGACCCATCCATCGTGGGGGAGTTCAGCGGCCACTCGCTCCGGGTTGGCGCTGCGCAGGATCTTTTGAAGATGGGCTTCGACACAGCCGCGATCATGCGCGCAGGGGGCTGGAAATCAATCAACGTGCTATCGCGTTATCTAGAAAAGGCTGAGCACAATGTCTGGGCGAGCGACCCGCCGCTAAGCACGCAATGATCCGGAGAACCACTCCTGGAAGGCCGACCCCTGGCAGAAGATCACCTAAGCTCCGCTCGGGACGCGATCATTTTTTGCAAGAGCACGTGTGAGCTAATGGGATGAACTGCCTTCCCACCAACCCGCTGCTACTATGGCGGGCATAGGTGGAGAGAGGAGCATCTGATGGACATCAAGGTT
>NZ_WTUX01000065.1 GCF_009882975.1 Maritimibacter harenae | reverse complement strand
TGAGGAAGCTTCTGAACAGAAATATCAGGGGGGTCACTTTTGGACGCCGATTACCCCAATACAGGGGTCAATCTTGCATGCCGGTTCACATTCGAAGGGTAGAGTAACCATAAACGCTGATTAATCAAAGAGATCAGCGTCGCGACTTTTCAGCTGTTCCGCTTTGGCAACGGCCCTAAAATCTTGTGTCTGACGTCCGGAGCCGATCAGCAGTTGTGCATTGGCGCAATTTCGAAAAACGCTTTGACCTTACGTAAATATGAACTTGACACTCATAAATTTAGCCATCTACGTTTATTGACAGGATGGCGGGACGAGAGGAGCTCTGCGCCATCCAAAACACAACCTGGAGGAGAACCATGTTTCGATTTTCATATCGGGCGGGGCAGAAGATGCTTTGCCTAGCGCTTGCGGCCAGCCTTGCAGCCCCTGTCTCGGCACAGGACAAAACCCCATTCCGCGAGCATAGCGGCGTTCTGCCCGACGGCACTTCCTGGCTCATCCGCGTCCCGGAGAACTGGAACGGCCGCCTGTTGCGCGATCTCGATTTCGCCAGCTTCATCCATGTCCCGGGCTACGCGCCCCGTTATGAAGATCTGCTGGCGCGCGGCTATGCCTTTGCCGGTCTGGCGCGCCATCCCCTCCGGCTCTGGCAATACGATCCGCAGCGCGAGATCCTGAACCTCCAGACCGTTCAGGACACCTTCACCCAGCTCGAAAGCGAGCCCGACATGGTGATGCAATACGGATGCTCCGGCGGCGGTCTGGACAGCCTCGCCTCGGCCGAAGATTACCCCGACAAGATTGACGGCTCGGTGGTGCTTGCGGCCCATACACCGGTCTGGATCATGAACAGTTTTCTGGACGGTTGGTTCGCGATGCGGGCGCTGCTGGCGGAAGATTTCGTGGCACAGGGCCTGGGCCAGGCCTCGGATCTGACGGTCGCTGGTCTGCCGAACGCAGGCGCGGGCGGCGATCGTAACCTTGACGCAATCCGAGCGTCGTGGAAGAGCGCTATCGAAAACGCGGGCAAGACGCCCGAAGGTCGCGCCCGTCTGGCGCTCGCCTTTGCCATTGGTCAGTGGTCGCCCTGGATGGTCGAGGGAACCGACCTGCCCGACACGTCCGATACCGCCGCGATGGCTGACATGGTGGTAAAATCGGCGATGCGTAATGCCGGCAATGTCGGCGGCACCGCGCGGCTGCTCTTCGAAAATGCGGCGTCGGGTCAGCAGTTGTCCGGAAACGAAGGCGTCGACTACGCCGCGTTCTACGCCAACGCCGCACCGGCGATGAAACAGCTGGTCGAGGCGCTATATGCCGAAGCCGGGCTGGACCTTCAGGCCGATCTTGCGACGATTGAGGCTGAACCCCGGATCGCGGCGTCGAACTATGCGCTCGACTTCTGGGCCGGGGACGGACGCACCACGACCGGAGAGCTCGAAGTTCCCGCCATCCGGATCCACATGCTGGGAGACTGGGCCATCCCCTATTCGCTGATGCAGGGGTACGAGGCGCTGGTCGAACAAACCGGCACCACCGACCTCTATCGGCAGGCCCTCGTTCAGGGGACCGGGCACTGCGAATTCATGGCCGCAGAAAGCAGCGTGATCGTTGAAATTCTGGCCGAACGGATCGAAACCGGCACCTGGCCGGAGGTCACGCCCGAGGCACTCAACACGGCCGCGGCCGCGCTGGAGACGGGATCCGATCCCCGCTTCGTCGAATTTGGCGACTGGCGCGTTGGGGCGTACAACCGTCCCTGGACGCCGAGCCAATGACCCCTCGCGGGGTCTGCCCACCTGGGTGGACCCCGCCCCTAGCCTGACAGGAGCTCGACGTTGCGCGTCAGCAAGACAGACTACCGGATCAGCATCGCCAGTAGGAATTCAGGCGACCGACAGACACATCGGATGACGACCGGCGCGAGACCTCCCCGCGCCGGCTTTTTCGTAATCTAGGGCACGCTTGGAATGCCTATCGTGTCATTATGTGGAGACGAAGGGATTGATCTCGAAATCGTAGGGCAAGCCGACGAGGTCCCAACCACGTTTGAGGTCCGCGACGTGCCGCGCCATCCAAAGCTCGGCCTCGTCCGGATCCTGCCGCTCGACGGCGTCGAAGATCTTTTCATGCGCTGCCATCTCGCGCGGCCGGGCCTGCTCGAGCACCGGTTTGAGGTGCCGCGAGGCCGGAAAAAGCAACTGCCCGATCGGGAAACGGGTCAGTAGAAGCGCGACATTGTTGCTCGCCTCCGCAATCAATGCGTGAAACGCGAGGTCGATCTCGTAATCCGCCCGTCCTGTTTCCATCGCATCCCGGAATTCGATCAGGTTTGCCCGCAGCGGAACCAATTGATCTTCTGTCCGGTGGATTGCCGCCAGTCTCGCCGAAAGCGGTTCGACCTCACGACACACCTCCCAGAGTTCGAGGAACGTAATGCGTGACAGGACCATGGCATCGGTGGCGCGCGGCGCGATCTGCGACGTGTCCGGGATCGACACGAAAAGTCGCCGGCGTCCCGAACGCCGGACCAGCCCGTCGGCTTCGAGCTGACGGATCCCCTCGCGCACGGTGGACCTGTTGACCCCAAGTTTCTCGGCAAGACTGAGCTCCGACGGAAAGGGCTCACCCGGTTGGAGACTGCCCGACAGGATGAGTTTGCGGATCTCGCGCGACACGACCTGATAGGCCGGCGGCGCCGACAACGCCTCGATTTTTAGGTCTTGAACCATTGTGCTCCCATAGTTCCGCGCACCGCGCCGACCTTGATCACCGCAAGGTGTCAGGCCGTCTTGATGTCCCGCAGCACGTTCTTCAAGACCTTGCCGTTCGCATTGCGCGGCAATGGCCCATCCAGAAAGGTCACGAGGTCGGGAACCTTATAGTCGGATAGTCGGGCAGAACAATAATTTTTGATCTCGTCCGCGTCCACCTGATTTCCATCCAGGAAAATGTAGGCGTGCACCCGCTCGCCCAACACGTCGTCAGGGACGCCCACCACTGCCGCTTCAACGACCAAGGAATGCGACGCCAGCACGTCCTCGACCTCGATACAGTAGACCTTGAAGCCCGCGCGGTTGATCATGTCCTTCTTGCGGTCGAAGACGCGGACGAAGCCATTCTCGTCTTTTGAACCGATGTCGCCCGACACCCAGTATCCGCCGGTGAACCCCTTGGCATTGCCTTCCGGGTTCTCCCAGTATCCCGGCACCACCATCGGTCCTCCGATCAGAAGCTCTCCGCTTTCGCCGGGGGCCACTTCACGACCAGCGTCGTCGACCACGATGATGTCAGCAAGGGGCAGCACCTGTCCCACAGTATCGGCATGTTCTGCGATCTGGCCGCCCGGCATGATGGTGACCGGCGATGTGGTTTCGGTCGACCCGTAGACATTGTGCAGCACCATGTTCGGCAGGTCCCTTGCCAGCGCCGCAATTGTGGATTGCGGCATAGGCGCACCGCCGAAACCGGCCACCCTCCAGCAGTCCAGATCAAAGGAACGGAAATCGGGGTCGAGCAGGCACAGATTGTACATCGCGGGAACCATCAGCGAATAGTTGATCTGTTCCTTCGCGGCCATTTCAAGGAATCGGCGCGCCTTGAACTCGCGCACGATGACTGTCGTGCCGCCGACGTGAATAGCCGACAGAATGATGGCGATCAGGCCGGTAACATGACTCGCCGGGACTGAAAGGAAAGCCACGTCGCCCTCCTGCAATTTGAAGGCCCAGGCGTAGTGCATCACCGAATGGATGCTCGACACGTGGGTCAGCATTGCGCCCTTCGGCTTCCCCGTGGTGCCCGACGTATAAAGCAGGCAGAGCGTATCCTCTTCCTCCACATGAGGAAATTCAGTTCCGGCTTTCGCGGCTGCCGGAATGGCGGACAAAGGTTCGGACTCCGGATAGCCTCCGTCCTCGCCGACCAGATAGACAGCCCGCAACTGCGGCACATCTGACCTAGGCGGGATGTTCTCGGCATGTTTCGCGTCAGCAATGAGCGCCGAGGAGGTGTTCTGGTTCAACACGAACTCGATTTCCGGCATCCGCTGCCGGGTGTTGAGCGGGACCGAGATCAGCCCGGCCCGCGCAATGGCCAGGACCGCCACGACAAACTCCAGCTCGTTGCCCATCAGCAGAGCGATCCGTTCACCGGGTTGGAAGCCGAGTGCCATCAGGCCCGACGCCATCGCCTCGACCTGACGGTCGAGGTCCGCGTAGGTGACACGCCGCTCTTCGTCTATGACGGCGACGCGGTCGGCGAACCCTGCCACTGCCGTGCGAAACATCGCGTCGACGTTCCGGGGACGGTCGGCAAAGCAGCGCACCACCCGATCTCCATATAGCACCTCGTGTCTGATCCGGGGCAGATCGTTCATGTCATCCTCCATCACGTCGTACTCTGTTCGGCCCGGCCAGCCGCGTCGCGGGCTACTTCCGGGGTGTCTTTTGGCTCCGCAGCAAAGCGGATTTCTCCGTTGTCGATTACGACGCGGCCACGGCTATGGGCGCGGAACGCGACCCCCCCGGGCTGGTCCCAGACTTCCAGCACTATCATGTCGCCAGGAAAGACCGGTGCGGTGAACCGACAGTCCATCGCCTGGATCGAAACTCCAGGGCGTTGCTCCATGATGGCCCGGCAAAGGTGGCCATAACTGGACAGCCCGTGCAGGATCGGGCGGTCGAACCCGGCATCCCTAGCAAAAGCGGGATCCACATGCAGCGGATTGTCGTCACCCAGAAGCCGATAGATCAGCGCGGCATTCGCTGCCGTGGGAACATGCAGCACTATGTCGGCTGCGCGCGAGGGTAGAGGCCCGGGCGCGGGCGGGCGGCCGCCCGGGCCACCGACCCCACCATCACCACGGCACAGGGCGCGTTGCGTCACGGTCGCCAGATGCCGACCGGTGGCGGCATCGCGCACCTCGCGTTGACTGATCACCAGCGCCCCGCGCCCCTCGCCTTTATCGTGTATGGCGACGATGCGCGGCGTTGCGATGACATGACCCGCCACGGGCAGATCGCCGAACAACTCGAAGCGCTCCGATCCGTGCACCGTGAACCGGTCGTCCAGATCGATCTCGGGGCGTGCGTACCAGTTTCCCGGATAGGCCGTCACGGTGGCCATCGACGCAATCGCCCGAAGGTCCCGCTCGTAGACGAGATCCAGGGCATCCGGGCCGGCGCCGACCCCGAGCGCGTACAATATGGTGTCGCGATGGTCGTAGCGATGCTCAACCGGCGCGAAATCATGGGACATCAGCCTGTCATAGCGCGACATGATCGGTCTCCTGTCTTACGGGAACGCCTTCGATCCATGTGCTCAGCACCTCCGGGACCGTACCGGCGCCAGGTCTTTTGTCGAGGATCGCGAAGTCGGCGTAGAACCCCGGCCGAAGCATTCCGCAAATATCGCCGACCCCTGCCCGCCGCGCCGCGTGGACTGTCAGCGCTGGCAGTCGGTCCGCAGACAGAGGCCTGGCACAAGCAGCACCGGAGACTGAGGTTTCTTGGTCCAGCGATTGTATCGTCGTGTCAAAGGATGTGTCTGTGGTAATCTGGCTGGCCAGTCGGATTCCTTCGCCCATGCGGTCTGCTTGACTGGCAAGAGTGTGGGGATCCATGCCTGAACCCGACGTAACGTCGTCCAGAACGACGGCCCAGCCTGCGCGATGCAGGCGCGCTGCTTCGGCTAGCGCCGCCTCAACCCCGCTGCCCGCTACGGATGGCAGAGGCACGCGCATGGTGTCGTACCGGATCAAATCGTGACCCATCCCCGGCGCCAGCGGCTCGCCTTGCCAATCGGCCCGCAGCGCCGGCCCGATGCCGCCCCGCAGCCTGAGACGATGCCGCCGCAAAAGCAGCTCTGCCAAACGGTCATGATCCGCCCAGTCCGCGCCGAGGTCCAAGAGTTCCACGGTCGTGATCCCCTGACGGACCAGCCCTGAAATCCACAGATCAAGGCTCAGCGCATCTCGGTCGGGCGGCAGGCGCTGTCCCGTGGCGATGAGCCCGGGCACCACAACGCGCCCTTCCAGATCGGTGACGCGAGTCATACGTCCGCGGGCAGGGATCAGCTTGTCCGCCGCGCCGACATGCTGAATCACCCCTTCACGGATCGCGATGGCGCCGACCACCGGACGTAGCGGATCCATCGTCAGGATGGGTCCGCCATGAAGGATCAGGTCTGCCGGCAGATTCGCACCCGGCGCCAGCCCCCCGCGACCAAGCTGGGGATCGTAGGGGACGGACGGCCCGAATGCGGCCTGCTCGCAAAAACGGCACATGACTGTCCCTGCCTTACTTCACCGCGAGAACGTTCAGCGGTGTCAATCGGCATTGAAGTTTGACCCCCTATCGGCATCCAATATTGACCCCCTTGGTGGTGAGCAGGCCCGGCGCTGCGTAGCCCTCACAT
>NZ_WTUX01000064.1 GCF_009882975.1 Maritimibacter harenae | reverse complement strand
GCTTCGGAGGGAAGGACGGCGGAAAGATTTGAGGTAAGACTGGGCGGGCGCGCCGAAGAAGTTAGGGCGCATCCGGTTATGTTTTGTCTCTACGCTCTTTGAAATCGATGGTATCTGAAGAGATATGTGGGCGGTTTGGTTCATTCGATGGACAAACACCTGCATGTCAAACTACCTAGCGAGGGCTTCGGCCTGAGCGATGATGGATAGTCAGCTTCACTGTTTGTCGGTCTTTGTTACTTCGGTAACTGACTGCAAACAGAGACGGTTCCAACCTTAGCCGGTTGGAATTGATGTGCAGAGGTTCGAACGTCAAGGATAACCGGGTAACCGGTTTTCAACTTGAGAGTTTGATCCTGGCTCAGAACGAACGCTGGCGGCAGGCCTAACACATGCAAGTCGAGCGAGACCTTCGGGTCTAGCGGCGGACGGGTTAGTAACGCGTGGGAACGTGCCCTTCACTACGGAATAGTCCCGGGAAACTGGGTTTAATACCGTATACGCCCTTCGGGGGAAAGAATTTCGGTGAAGGATCGGCCCGCGTTAGATTAGATAGTTGGTGGGGTAACGGCCTACCAAGTCGACGATCTATAGCTGGTTTGAGAGGATGATCAGCAACACTGGGACTGAGACACGGCCCAGACTCCTACGGGAGGCAGCAGTGGGGAATCTTGGACAATGGGCGCAAGCCTGATCCAGCCATGCCGCGTGAGTGATGAAGGCCTTAGGGTCGTAAAGCTCTTTCGCCAGGGATGATAATGACAGTACCTGGTAAAGAAACCCCGGCTAACTCCGTGCCAGCAGCCGCGGTAATACGGAGGGGGTTAGCGTTGTTCGGAATTACTGGGCGTAAAGCGCACGTAGGCGGATTAGTCAGTCAGAGGTGAAATCCCAGGGCTCAACCCTGGAACTGCCTTTGATACTGCTAGTCTTGAGTTCGAGAGAGGTGAGTGGAATTCCGAGTGTAGAGGTGAAATTCGTAGATATTCGGAGGAACACCAGTGGCGAAGGCGGCTCACTGGCTCGATACTGACGCTGAGGTGCGAAAGTGTGGGGAGCAAACAGGATTAGATACCCTGGTAGTCCACACCGTAAACGATGAATGCCAGTCGTCGGGTAGCATGCTATTCGGTGACACACCTAACGGATTAAGCATTCCGCCTGGGGAGTACGGTCGCAAGATTAAAACTCAAAGGAATTGACGGGGGCCCGCACAAGCGGTGGAGCATGTGGTTTAATTCGAAGCAACGCGCAGAACCTTACCAACCCTTGACATCCTGATCGCGGTTTTCCGAGAGGAATTCCTTCAGTTCGGCTGGATCAGTGACAGGTGCTGCATGGCTGTCGTCAGCTCGTGTCGTGAGATGTTCGGTTAAGTCCGGCAACGAGCGCAACCCACGCCTTTAGTTGCCAGCAGTTCGGCTGGGCACTCTAAAGGAACTGCCCGTGATAAGCGGGAGGAAGGTGTGGATGACGTCAAGTCCTCATGGCCCTTACGGGTTGGGCTACACACGTGCTACAATGGTAGTGACAATGGGTTAATCCCAAAAAGCTATCTCAGTTCGGATTGTCGTCTGCAACTCGACGGCATGAAGTCGGAATCGCTAGTAATCGCGTAACAGCATGACGCGGTGAATACGTTCCCGGGCCTTGTACACACCGCCCGTCACACCATGGGAGTTGGGTCTACCCGACGGCCGTGCGCTAACCTTTCGAGGGGGCAGCGGACCACGGTAGGCTCAGCGACTGGGGTGAAGTCGTAACAAGGTAGCCGTAGGGGAACCTGCGGCTGGATCACCTCCTTTCTAAGGATGTTCCGGATAGAAGGTCATCTCTGATGACCAACTCGACGAACACTTAGCAACGCGATGTCCTTTGCATCGCATACATCACGGGCCAGGCCGTCCTCATATCTCTTCAGTCCAAAGTTTCACAGGCCTACCGGTCTGTCTGGGTCGGTAGCTCAGGTGGTTAGAGCGCACGCCTGATAAGCGTGAGGTCGGAGGTTCAAGTCCTCCTCGACCCACCAACGTCCTGTTTGCTTGCAAACATGGCGGGCGAGAGGTGGATGCACGGCATCTGCCGGAAGCCATTTCAGGGGCGTTAGCTCAGCTGGGAGAGCACCTGCTTTGCAAGCAGGGGGTCATCGGTTCGATCCCGATACGCTCCACCAACGCCGATTTGATCGCCAAGCACCCCGGTGCTTCGCCGTCCAATCGGACGCACATTGACATCGTTTAGAGAGATACATCAGTTTCATGCTGGTCCTGGCAGTGCGCCAGGATCCGTGGCCCTGGTCTTCGGACCAACCGCGAAAGCATGAAATTCCAAGTCAAGTACACTAACCAATGCGATCCGCAAGGATTGCATATGTTCCTGCTGACCGACATCAGCAGGAGCGGGAAAGTATGCTTTTGGTTCAGAAGCAAAGCACCGGGTCGAACCAGCCCCGGGGCGCGAAGGGCGCGAGCCTTTCTTCTTCTGGATCAAATCAAGCGCGAGAAGGGCGTTTGGTGGATGCCTTGGCAGTAAGAGGCGATGAAGGACGTGATACTCTGCGATAAGCCGTGAGGAGCTGAGAATAAGCTTTGATCCACGGATTTCCGAATGGGGCAACCCACCTGACAGTTTCGTATTATTTCCATCGGAAATTAATACGTCACTGAAACAGGTATTTTTAACCTGAATACATAGGGTTAAAAAAGCAAACCCGGAGAACTGAAACATCTAAGTACCCGGAGGAAAGGAAATCAACAGATACTCCCCTAGTAGCGGCGAGCGAACGGGGACCAGCCGAGCCATGAATGTGACTGGAACACGTTGGAAAGCGTGACCATAGCGGGTGACAGTCCCGTACAGGAAGCATGATTGGACGTATTAAGTAGGTCGGGACACGTGAAATCCCGTCTGAACATCGGGGGACCACCCTCGAAGGCTAAGTACTCCTTACTGACCGATAGCGAACCAGTACCGTGAGGGAAAGGTGAAAAGCACCCCGACGAGGGGAGTGAAACAGTACCTGAAACCGAACGCCTACAAGCAGTCGGAGGGACCTCGAGTCCTGACGGCGTACCTTTTGTATAATGGGTCATCGACTTGGTCTCACGAGCAAGCTTAAGCCGATAGGTGTAGGCGCAGCGAAAGCGAGTCTTAATAGGGCGTTGAGTTCGTGGGATCAGACCCGAAACCGAGTGATCTAGGCATGACCAGGATGAAGGCAAGGTAACACTTGCTGGAGGTCCGAACCCACACCTGTTGAAAAAGGTCGGGATGAGTTGTGCCTAGGGGTGAAAGGCCAATCAAACTCGGAGATAGCTGGTTCTCCGCGAAATCTATTTAGGTAGAGCGTCATCCGAATACCCCGGGGGGTAGAGCACTGGATGGGTAATGGGGCCCCACAGGCTTACTGATCCTAACCAAACTCCGAATACCCGGGAGTACTAGATGGCAGACACACGGCGGGTGCTAACGTCCGTCGTGGAGAGGGAAACAACCCTGACCTCCAGCTAAGGCCCCCAATTCATGGCTAAGTGGGAAAGCAGGTGGGACGACCAAAACAACCAGGAGGTTGGCTTAGAAGCAGCCATCCTTTAAAGATAGCGTAACAGCTCACTGGTCTAATCAAGTTGTCCTGCGGCGAAGATGTAACGGGGCTCAAGCCATGAGCCGAAGCTGAGGATGCACGTAAGTGCGTGGTAGCGGAGCGTAGTGTGACATAACTCCATTCCTCCTTAGCACCTTCGGGTGCGTTGGAGGATCGGAGTTTTCTGTGAAGCCGGGGCGTGAGCCATCCGGTGGAGAGATCACTAGCGAGAATGATGACATGAGTAGCGACAAACAGGGTGAGAGACCCTGTCGCCGAAAGTCCAAGGGTTCCTGCTTAAAGCTAATCTGAGCAGGGTAAGCCGACCCCTAAGGCGAGGCCGAAAGGCGTAGTCGATGGGAACCAGGTTAATATTCCTGGGCCATGTGGTGGTGACGGATCATGAGGGTTGTCAGTCCTTATCGGATTGAACTGGCAGCTGATTGGTTCCTGGAAATAGCCCCACTATAAGATCGTACCCTAAACCGACACAGGTGGACTGGTAGAGAATACCAAGGCGCTTGAGAGAACGATGTTGAAGGAACTCGGCAAAATACCTCCGTAAGTTCGCGAGAAGGAGGCCCAGTTTCTAGGCAACTAGTGGCTGGGGGCACAAACCAGGGGGTGGCGACTGTTTACTAAAAACACAGGGCTCTGCGAAGTCGCAAGACGACGTATAGGGTCTGACGCCTGCCCGGTGCCTGAAGGTTAAATGGAGGAGTGCAAGCTCCGAAATGAAGCCCAGGTAAACGGCGGCCGTAACTATAACGGTCCTAAGGTAGCGAAATTCCTTGTCGGGTAAGTTCCGACCTGCACGAATGGCGTAACGACTTCCCCGCTGTCTCCAACATCGACTCAGCGAAATTGAATTGCCTGTCAAGATGCAGGCTTCCCGCGGTTAGACGGAAAGACCCCGTGCACCTTTACTACAGCTTCGCACTGGCATCAGGCACAACATGTGCAGGATAGGTGGTGGGCTTCGAAGCAGGGACGCCAGTCCCTGTGGAGCCTCCCTTGAGATACCACCCTTGTTCTGCTTGATGTCTAACCGCGGTCCGTCATCCGGATCCGGGACCCTGCGTGGTGGGTAGTTTGACTGGGGCGGTCGCCTCCCAAATAGTAACGGAGGCGCGCGAAGGTTGGCTCAGAGCGGTCGGAAATCGCTCGTTGAGTGCAATGGCAGAAGCCAGCCTGACTGCGAGACTGACAAGTCGAGCAGAGTCGAAAGACGGCCATAGTGATCCGGTGGTCCCGAGTGGAAGGGCCATCGCTCAACGGATAAAAGGTACGCCGGGGATAACAGGCTGATGGTGCCCAAGAGTCCATATCGACGGCACCGTTTGGCACCTCGATGTCGGCTCATCTCATCCTGGGGCTGGAGCAGGTCCCAAGGGTACGGCTGTTCGCCGTTTAAAGAGGTACGTGAGCTGGGTTTAGAACGTCGTGAGACAGTTCGGTCCCTATCTGCCGTGGGTGTAGGATACTTGAGAGGAGTTGCCCCTAGTACGAGAGGACCGGGGTGAACGATCCACTGGTGGACCTGTTGTGGCGCCAGCCGCAGTGCAGGGTAGCTATGATCGGAAAGGATAACCGCTGAAGGCATCTAAGCGGGAAGCCCCCCTCAAAACAAGGTATCCCTGAGGGCCGTGGAAGACTACCACGTCGATAGGCCGGAGATGTAAGCGCAGCAATGCGTTCAGTTGACCGGTACTAATTGCCCGATAGGCTTGATTTGATCCAGTAGAAGCGAGGCTCGCTTCGAAAGAACAATCAAAAGCATACAGCTTGACTTGGAAATACGTGTCTTTTTCTCGGTTTGGTGGTCATAGCACGAGCAAAACACCCGGCTCCATCCCGAACCCGGCCGTTAAGTGCCGTAGCGCCGATGGTACTGCGTCCTAAGACGTGGGAGAGTAGGTCACCGCCAAACCTAGTAAAAGACACACGTAACTCTCTAAACGA
>NZ_WTUX01000063.1 GCF_009882975.1 Maritimibacter harenae | reverse complement strand
CGCGCGTCGGGCGATTGCTCAACCTGCGCCAATCGGCGTAAACACCAACCGGGCTCCGGTCGCGGCTGGATGAAAGTTCAGGGGCAGGTCAGATACTCTGCCGCTTCGGTGAGCTGCGCATTTTCATCGGATGCCAAGCGTCTTCGCCCTTACTTCCACTGCCGCTCTAGTCACGCCGAAGGTTTCGCTCGCATTACCAGCAGAATACGCAGCGGTGAACTCCTCAGCAGGCATTAGGAAAGCAGAGGCAAACCAGTTAGCTTCCCATTCGCACCTCACGAGCTCTTCTTTGGAATCGTCCACACGGCGTGTCGCTCTCATGCCGCTTCCAGGGTTGTCATCTCTAACGCGTGGCCAGTGAAGAACCTTGTGGCCGAGTTCGTGTGCAAGAGTGAAGTGATCACGCAGTTCGCCGGTGTGGGAGGACAGCCGGACAACAAAATTTCCGTCCGGTTCGATGACGATCGCGTCGGTTTGGTCTTCATCCATAAAACCGATGTACTCGATCGCGCCTCCATTCGCCTGAATCAGGTCGGCTAGCTGAAATCCAGTTTCGAGGTTCACTGCCTTCCGCTGCTGTTCAGCGAAAGCCATGATTGCCGATTTGGTTGCGCGGGTAGGTTGTGGCGGGAGGTATGAGACCTCACGATGGAATTCGGCGGGGTCGCGCATCTCGTCTTCAGTCATCCGATACGACTCACATCTAAGCAGTGAAAATGGAACACACAGGGAACAAGTCCCTACTAGAGCCTATTTTCGTTGTACACCCGATATAGTGATTCTCACGATAAATGCAGGGCCCAAAGGTAAATTCGTTTAGGAGAATACGAATTATTGCATGTGTTGCAAAAGAGAAACGCGTGTGAAGATCATAGCGCGCAACTCTCGTTCTTGGCTCCGATTCCCGGCCAAAAAAAGCAGCTCGAAGATGTGCTATTTTCCTCGATTTAGCACATGTTGAAACCGGGTGTGCTAAAATATCATCAATGTTTTCAGTGATTTAATGGGCTTTCAACCAGAGGGTGATTCAGCCGGAATCTAACAGCACATCCTTCGAGGAAGCCTTGATAATTTAGCACATCTTGGATTTTAGGTCCGATTGGGACCTATTTCTGGGGCGATCTAGGGCTGGAACGCATTCAAATCACGGAATGTGATGAATTCCCGGAAAATGTCACATTCAGGAAACCTGATGTGTGATTTCCCAACGTGATCACAGATGTGACAAATTCCGGAAAATCACACATGGGTTATGTGCTTTTTCCCAGAGTCCCATCTCGAGTCCCCAAAAACACAGGGAAAAGGGGGCTTGAAATTGATTATGTATGAAAAAATCAGTGTCCTGGTACGGCCACTTGAGAAGTCTGACATGCGGACGCTGGCAATCTGAAGTTCAGGGCCGGTACATGTCCAGTGCGGAAAGGGCGAGTGGTTAGAATGAAGTCCCTGAACGGAGGGCAACTCAAGTAGCCCGACACCACTCTTTCGACCGCCGGAAGCCCTATCTCACGTAGGCTGCGCAAACTATCAAGGCTCACTGCGAAGTATTAGCCTCGGTGTTGGCGCAACCTACAGTTTGTTGCTCCGTTCCTAGTGCAGGTCGAAACAAGTCTCCTCGAGCATCACAAGAGTGAAACGTGGTGCTGCCCGAATCTGTGACCAATCAGTTGTCAGTTGGGATCGACATCCTGCCCATGGTCCTCGTCGCCACGGCAAAGGCAGTCTCCTCCCTCGTCCCGCTCTCCGCCGTTACCCTGGCCATTGTCGACTCTTCCGTTTCTGGAGCTCACGAGAAGGCCTTTGGGAATTGCTCCGGCTGGCTCGCCGTCGCTCCACTGGACATCCTGTTGCACAAATCCATTGTGTTTGCCGTTGCCGTCAAAGGCATTCTTATACGCGTTTCCGCCACCAAACCGAGTATCTGCGGATGCAGTGAAAGATGCGGCCCCGAACGAAGCGGCAACCAGTGCGATTTTGAAGATTTTCATAATTCCCCCAAGTGCTCCATAAATAAAAATCGCGCCCAGCGGACCGACGGAGCAGCAGCCCAACGAGAGCTTGTCGTCGAAATCGACCTTCCGAGAATACGCTCAATTTCCAAATATGTCAATTTTATGGCAATGACGCGCAAGCCCATACTTTATTATTACCGGCTCAAGGTTTTCCAGCGATCGATATGGTGCGCGCTTTTCCGATCTTCGCTGCATGAAGCGACCTTGATCGTCCTCGGTTTTGATGATGGCTATAACGAAAGCGAAATCGCCGTAGCCAACAGGCCCCCGCTTCCGTGATGGTTGGAAACAGAATTGTGCGTAGCGCTATATGCAAACCTAGCGGACCTGTATTCTCTTAGTGAACAATTTGTTTTCAGGAAACCGTTTTGGGAAATGCTTCCTGTGATTTATGAAATCCGAGGCAGACCTAATGTAAGCGAAACTTGCCCCCGCAATTTAAACTGACGGGAGTAAGATAATGCCGACTACCTTGATTGAGTTTCCATATGTATATTGGGGTATTGAGTGCCGGAAGTACGCTGATGTGTACAAAGCGGCTCCATTCAAGCCCGCTGTGACCTTGGGAGGGTTCATTCGCCGACTGAGGCAACGCGCCAGCTTTCTTGGGTATGTTGACCACACTTGGGTAGAGCGTGCGCTCCGTGAGCCGCTTCATGGTTACAATGGCGGTGGTGCCGTCTATCAGATCACTCAGAAGTCGACTGGGCGGAAGTACATTGGGATCACTGACGATCCAGTGGCCCGAAAAAAAGCGCACTTGCAGAACTACCAAGCTGGTCGAACTCGCCTTCAGAGAGAGATTCTACGTGCGGGCCCAAATGATTTCGTTTTCGAAATCATCATCGCTAGTGACTGTTCCAGGTCGACGCTCAAGCGGATTGAGCGGGCGCTTATTAAAGCGGAGAATACGATATGGCCGAACGGGTTGAACAGCCTTCGGGGCGATAAATCGTAAAATCGGGGCTGGGCTACACAGAAAACGTGTCGCCCAGCGCCTCCTCCAGATCGGGGGAGTGTTGGCTGTAATGGCGCTTTAGGGTGTCGACGGTGGTGTTCGTCAGCCTCTCAATGGTCTCAAACGGGATGCCCTTTCGAACTATCCATGTGATGCATGTCTTCTTGAGAACATGGTGCGTGAGTTTGAACGGGAGCCCGGCTTCAATGCCTACGGCTTCCAGCCCCTTCTTCAGGCCGGTCTTGATTGGTTTGCCGTTATAGGAAACTACATAGGGCTGAGACCGGTCTCCGCCGAAGAGGATGTAGCTCATTAGACGATGGTTTTGACCGATAGGTATCTGTGGTCGCCTCTTATTGCCTCTACCCACTCCGAAATCCACGTACGCGCCTGGAGCGACAGCGCCGGTCTCCAAGTTGAGCGGCGGCGGGCCTTCTGCGACACGCGAAGTTGCCTTCTTCGGGACTACAGTGATGCCATCACGCTCGACGGGCTGCGGGATCATCGGGTGCTCTTCAAAGTCGCTACCCGGAACGTAGATTTGATCCCAACGAAGCTGAAAGATTGCTTCTTTGCGCGCGCCTGTAGCCAATGCCAGAAGCAGGAACGCGTAGATGTGTTCCCTTTCTTCGTTATCTTCACAGCACGCAAAGACCTTTCGCATCTGAGCGTCATCCAGCCAGTCAGTCCGCGCGTTAGATACGAGGTTCCTGATCTCGATACGGGTCTCAGTCGGCACCACTCTCATCAGGTGCCCATGTCTAAGCGCGGCTCGAAGTATCTGAATGTCAATCGGCATTGAAGTTTGACCCCCTATCGGCATCCAATATTGACCCCCTTGGTGGTGAGCAGGCCCGGCGCTGCGTAGCCCTCACAT
>NZ_WTUX01000062.1 GCF_009882975.1 Maritimibacter harenae | reverse complement strand
GTGCCGGCTTCTGCGGACCATCACCCGCGCCTCGTGGAGGAGCGCTCCGAAGGTCATGGCCTGCACGTCCCCGACCGAAAGCCCGGTCCGCGCACCAACCAGAGCCCCCTCCCCTTCGGCGAGGCAGAACTCCA
Source organism: Maritimibacter harenae (assembly GCF_009882975.1). GTDB lineage: Bacteria > Pseudomonadota > Alphaproteobacteria > Rhodobacterales > Rhodobacteraceae > Maritimibacter > Maritimibacter harenae. Next base: position 2,818 of record NZ_WTUX01000062.1, on the reverse strand, counting down.
GATCGAAGACATCGCGTCCGGTCAGCCCCAGCTCCTCGAGAAATTCCGGCACGGTCATCGCATAGAAGGACGCCAAGCGGGCCATCCAGGAGGACAGGCGTTCATCGGTTTCGGGACGGAACACGAATGGCAGGCGCTCACCGGCCGTCACACGGGATCTCCAAGGGCCGCCTGCAGCCGATCGCCTCCGAGGATGTCGCTCGAAAGGATCCGTTCCTCGCCGCTCTCGATCGCAGCGATCGCCAGTTGAGACATGATCGAAAAGATGCCCGAAGTGATCCCACCCGTCACCTTGACGATCCGCGCAAGCGCCTTCTCATCAATGTCGCTTTCGCGCCTAAGTGGAAGGCTGCGCGTCAGGGTGCTCATCAGCCCTGTGAAATCGGCCCCTTCCTGCCATGGCGACAACGCAAACGCCTCGAACCGGCGCACCAATTGCGCATCGGTGCGCAGCGCATTGCGGGCCTGCGCCGTGCCCACGCAGACCAGCGGCACCCGAAGCTCATTGCCGAGAAACCGTAACATGTTCAAAAACCGCGCCTGTTCACGGACGGTTCCTGCCTGCAGGCTGTGGATCTCGTCGATCACCAGCATGTGCGGGCGCAACTCCATAAGCAAACGCAGGGTCAAGCTCTCAAGAACAGCAAGCGTCGCTCGAGGCGGTTCCGGCGCGCCGATCGCGGCCAATATCCGGCGGTAGAAACGGGTCTCGTCCGGACCGGACACCATCTGAACCGCAACGACCGGCATGTGCAATCGTCCGGTAGTGTCGTCGAAGCTCGACGGATGATCGCGGGAGAACTTCTCGATGATCATCGTCTTTCCCATGCCGCTTTCACCGACCAGGAGGAGGTTCGGCATCCGGGTACGCTCAGGAAAGGCCAGAAAAGTCTCCAGCTTGGCCAAAGCCACTTCTGCACGGGGGTAGGACACCCATCGGTCGCCTCGAATGCGCAAGATGCGCTCTTCCGCGCCCAGGACGGCACGCCTTCCGGCTCCCGGGTAGAGATGCGGAAACTCAGTCGTCATCGTACCATTCCTCGACATAGAACCCCGGATGATCTCTCAAGACGCTGCCCGCGTTTTTCGGTGCCGGGAGAGTATCCGACGGCTCAGTTGCCGGGGTCACGTCGATCATTGAACCGCGTTTCAGATGCGCCCTGCGCGCTTTGTGGCGTCGTATGGCTTTGGTTTCCCGCTCGGCGCTGTTCACGAGATCGCGTTGCGCCTGGATCGTTGTGAAGATCAGCTCTTCATCCAACGACCGGCGACCAGCTTCGCGCAAAGCACGTCGCGCCGCCCGGTGTTCCCAGAGCGTGATCGCCGGACGAGTCAGATCGGCCGGCCGCGCCTCGATGGGTCCGTCCTCGCTCAGCACGAAGATGCGCGAGAGATCACGCGGGTCGTATTTGAGGGTGTATTTGCGGCTGTCCCGCCCCATCATCCAGCGTAACTCGTCCGCCCAATACCGGATATGGAAGAGATGAAACCCGTCGCGTTGAAGCACGCGCTGCTCGGACGGTAGAAAATCGACCAGAAACCGCCTGAGATCGGTGGGTAGGCGGGGCTTGGCCTCGCTCCCCCGAGCCTCCCAGGCCGCCAAAGGTGTGGTTTCCAGCGCACTGTGGACGCGCGCATGATAGGAGCCGGTGATCTCATGAGCGAGCCAGGTTTCCAGCTCCTGCAGCGTCATCACCGCTTCGGCCTCGGCATCGAGGTCGCCGCGCTCGAAAATGTTCGCAAAATGCGAGCCCGGCAGCAGATGGATCGCCCCCATCATCGTACCGATCAGCCGCTCAATATGCCCGCCGTAGCGCGGGGTGCCGGGCGGACGATGCACCAAATTGATTTGATACTCGGAACACGCGCGCTCGAATGCCCGGGCGTGAAATTCCGCGCCGTTATCTACATAGATCGCCTTGGGGATGCCGTAAGCCGGCCAGTCGGTGTTGATCCCACGCGCCGCCAGCCAATGTGATTTCTCCATCACAGCGTGGGTCAGGCAAAGGGCGACGGAAAGGAGCGAGGGCGGTTCCAACGACAAGTGAAACCCGACGACCATTCGGCTGCTCACGTCGATCGCCAACGTCAGCGTTGGCCGGCCAAGGGGGTGCCGGGAAACCGGGTCGACAACTGTCACATCGGCCTTGGTGTGATCGATCTGGACAATGTCGAGAGAGCGATCCGCGGTTAACGTTCCGGGCGTAGCCAGATGCCGCCGCTCGGCCCGGTCCCTGCCCTCTCGTCTGGCCTGAAGTCTTGCTTGATCCTTCAGCTCCAGCCAGCGCCCCAGTCGCCGGATTGAAGGTGGCACCAGTCCCTGCGCCCGACAATCGGCAGCGACCTCGCGCCAGAACCGCGTCTTCGTTGGTTTGCGGCGGGTGGCGTAGAACTCCTGGAAGTGACGTGCGACGATCACTTCTACCGCTGGGTCCAGCGGCTTCATGCCTGGCTTCGGGCCCGGTGCGCCGGGGAGGAGCGAACTGGTACGCGAATTCTCCCGGAATTGCTTTGCCAAACGATAGACGGTCGCCCGGCTGACCCCCAGCTGCCGCATCGCCCAAGCAACGTCACCCGCTGTGAGCCGCTCCGGCAGCTCGGCAAGCACCTTTGCCCGAAGCTCGGCTTGCTCCCAATCCTTGTCCGCTACGGGGTTATCGGACATAACTTGAACGGCGCATGGTTGCTGGATAGTCTCATCGTTAGTGACTCACAAACAAGCATGGTCTCATGAACTCTGACTCTATCTCAAAATCCTGTCTTAGCAAGTGATTGATAACAAATGCCCCAAAGTCCCAAAGACTCCAGCAGTCCGACA
>NZ_WTUX01000061.1 GCF_009882975.1 Maritimibacter harenae | reverse complement strand
CGATTTGGGGATGTTGGTTGTGGAGACGATTGCGAAGATCAGGCGGGCGCATTTCATCCAGGGGAAGTCGATCAAGCAGATCTGCCGGGAGCTGCGGGTATCACGGAACACGGTGCGGAAGGTGGTGCGGTCCGGGGCAACCGAGTTCAGCTATGACCGGTCCACGCAGCCCCGCCCCAAGATCGACCCGTGGCGGTCCGATCTGGATGAGATGCTGGCTGAGAATGACCGGCAACCCAAACGCCAGCGGCTGACACTGGTTCGGATTTACGAAGAGCTGCGCAACCGGGGTTATGACGGCAGCTATGATGCGGTGCGGCGCTATGCGGCGAGTTGGTCGAAGGCGACCCGGGAAGCTTCCGCCGCTGCCTACGTGCCGCTGAGCTTCGACCCGGGCGAAGCCTATCAGTTCGACTGGAGCCATGAGGTTGTCCTGATTGACGGCGTGACCACGACGGTGAAGGTTGCGCATGTGCGCCTGAGCCACAGCCGGATGCCGTTTGTGCGGGCCTATCCCAGAGAGACACAGGAGATGGTGTTCGACGCCCACGACAAGGCGTTTGCCTTCTTCGGTGGGGCCTGTGCGCGGGGCATCTACGACAATATGAAGACCGCCGTTGACGCGATCTTCATTGGCAAGGATCGGGCCTATAACCGGCGGTTCCAGCAGATGTGCGGCCATTACCTGGTCGACCCGGTGGCCTGTACCCCGGCCTCGGGCTGGGAGAAAGGCCAAGTCGAGAACCAGGTCGGCGTGATCCGCCGGCGCTTCTTCGTGCCGCGTCCGAAGTTCAAATCCTATGCCGAGTTGAACGCCTGGCTGGAGGATCGCTGCCTGGCCTATGCCAAGGCGAACAAACATCCAGAGTTGCGCGACAAGACGATCTGGGAGGTGTTCGAGGACGAGCGCCCGAGCCTTGTGCCTTACGTCGGCCCTTTCGATGGATTCCATGCAGTTCCCGCATCGGTGTCCAAGACCTGCCTCGTGCGGTTCGACAAGAACCGCTACTCGGTCGATGCCCGGGCGGTCGGGCGGCCGGTGGAGATCAGGGCCTATGCCGCCCGGCTGGAATGCTGGCAGGATGGGCAAATCGTTGGCCAGCATGAGCGGGCCTTCGGGCGGGACAAAACCATCTTCGATCCCCTGCATTACATCCCCGTTCTGGCCCGCAAACCCGGCGCCCTTCGCAACGGGGCGCCCTTCAGGGAATGGGAGCTGCCGGTGCCAATCCGCCGCGTGTGGCGCAAGCTGGAACGCCAGCCGGGCGGTGACCGGCAGATGGTCGACATCCTGAGCGCCGTGCTGACCGACGGGATTGATGCGGTCGAGGCGGCCTGCGCCGAAGCCCTGTCGCACAATGTCCATTCCGCAGGCGTCGTGCTGAACATCCTGGCCCGGCACCGCGAGCCGCCACCACCCCTGACAATCACCACCCCGGATGCGCTGAAGCTGGCCTGCGAGCCCATTGCCGACTGCAACCGATATGACAGCCTGAGGAGAACACAGAATGGAAAGATCCGAGGTAATCGACGCGATGGGAAAGCTGAGGCTCTACGGAATGAGGGCCGCCTATGACGAGGTCCTGACCACCGCCGTCAAACGCCAGCACGAGCCGCAACAGATCATTGGTGACCTGCTGACCGCCGAGATCAGGGAGAAGCAGGCCCGGTCAGTCAAATACCAAATGACCATCGCCAAGTTGCCGCTCGCCAAGGAACTGGAGGAGTTCGACTTCGAGGCCGCCGAGGTTAACGAGACCCTGATCCGCGACCTGGCCAACGGCGACTTCCTCGACCATCAGCGCAACCTCGTCCTGATCGGCGGCACAGGCACCGGCAAAACCCATCTTGCCGTCAGCATCGCCCGGACCTGTATCCGGGCAGGGCGCCGGGGCCGGTTCTTCAACGTGGTCGACCTGGTGAACAAGCTCGATGCCGAAGCCCGCGCCGAGCGCCAGGGCCGGACCGCCGACCTGATCTCCCGCCTCGACTTCCTGATCCTGGACGAGCTCGGCTATCTGCCCTTCGCCCAGACCGGCGGCCAATTGCTGTTCCACCTGATCAGCAAACTCTACGAACGCACATCCATCATCGTCACCACCAACCTGGCCTTCGGCGAATGGCCCAGCGTCTTCGGCGATGCCAAGATGACCACCGCACTGCTCGACCGGCTCACCCACCATTGCGAAATCGTCGAAACCGGTAACGAAAGCTGGCGCTTCAAGAACCGCGCATAGCGCCAACCCGAAACCCCGCAGGCCCGCCGCCGCTGCGCTATGTGAGGGCTACGCAGCGCCGGGCCTGCTCACCACCAAGGGGGTCAATATTGGATGCCGATAGGGGGTCAAACTTCAATGCCGATTGACA
>NZ_WTUX01000060.1 GCF_009882975.1 Maritimibacter harenae | reverse complement strand
TGGCTGAGCGATGCGCAGATGGCGCGTCTGGAGCCGTACTTTCCGAAGTCCCATGGCAAGCCGCGCGTTGATGATCGGCGCGTGTTGAGTGGGATTATCTTCATAAATCGTAACGGCTTGCGGTGGCGCGATGCTCCTGCCGCATACGGCCCCCACAAGACATGGTGTGATTGCGGCGGTCGCTCTCCGGGGGCGAACGAGGTCCGGTATGTTGGCCTCATGGATAAATGCCGTGAGGAGAACGACCTATGGAAAACTATGCGGGTTTGGACGTTTCGCTGAAAGAGATTTCGATCTGTGTTGTAGATCGTGATGGCAAGACGATCGCGCGCGGGGCTTGCCCTGCCGATCCTGAGGGTGTGGCAGGCTGGTTTCGAAACCGCTCGCTCATGCCGCGCCGGATTGTGCATGAGAGTGGGAACTTGTCGATTTGGCTGCAGCGCGGAATGACGCGGCTCGGGCTTCCGGTCACCTGCATCGATGCGCGCAAGGCGCACAAGAGCCTCTCTGCCCGGCTCAACAAGTCTGACGCTTCCGATGCCGAAGGGTTGGCGCAACTCGCCCGAACTGGCTGGTTCACTCCGGTGCATGTCCGCAGCGAAGAGGCCGACCGGCTGCGGTGCCTTGTCGGGGCACGTGAAAGATTGATCCGGTTGCGCAAGGACCTCGAAGGTCACATCCGTGGCGTCCTCAAAACCTTCGGCATCCGTATGATCGGCATTGGCCAGGGGCGACAGAGGCAGGCGTTCCGCGATCAACTGGCGGCAGCGGGCGAGACCGACCCGGTTCTGGGGGCCATGGCCGATGCCTTCATCGTTACCCATGCCAAGCTGTGCCAAGTGGCGGAAGACTTGGACAAGGCGGTGAAGAAGACGGCCAAGGCCCATCCTGTCGCGCGTCGCCTAATGACAATCCCCGGTGTTGGTCCAGTCAACGCGCTCAGCTTCATAGCCCTAGTTGATGATCCTGGTCGGTTCAGCCGGACGGCGGATGTGGGCGCTTTTCTTGGGCTGACGCCAAAGCGGCATCAGTCTGGCGAGGTGGATTGGTCCGGACGGGTCTCGAAATGTGGTGACGGTGCGATGCGCGGGCTACTGTTCGAGGCGGCATCATGCGTGATCCACCAAGTGAGACGTTTCTCACGGTTGAAAAGCTGGGCCGTGCGACTTGCCGGTCGGCGCGGCTTCCGCAAAGCGGCGGTCGCGACGGCCCGCAAGATCGCCGTGCTTATGCTGACGCTCTGGAAAACTGGAACCGACTATCAATGGACAGAGGAGGCCAACGCCTGATCTGAGTTCCCGCGCCTGAAGCGGGTAGCGCAGTCCCGACGGGACGGAGGTTGATCGATCTCGCTGTAGAGCATGGGATGGCCAGGCGCCACATCCCGCACAAGACATTGGAGACGATCCACCGCCGAAAACCATCATGAGGCGCTCAATGCGACCTCGGAGAGAACCATGACCCCGGACGGACACACCCCCACGCTTGACGAGGCCGCAATCAGAGAACCCTCTACAATCGTTGGAAGCGGTGGAGCGACAAGGGCATTTTCGCGAAGATGATGGCGGGACTGGTTGCCGAGCACGGGGAGAAGAAGACCGTGATGATCGACGCCACCTACCTGAAGGCTCACCGCACGGCGTCCAGTCTGGGCGTCAAAAAGGGGGGCGCGGTCGCCTGATCGGACGGACGAAGGG
>NZ_WTUX01000059.1 GCF_009882975.1 Maritimibacter harenae | reverse complement strand
GGCGTATTCCGTTGAAAAACTCGCGCTTGATCGAGGGTCATCCTGCTGATTCAATTCCTGCAAGGTTTGGGGGGACTGGCGATGATGGGACCGCGACAAGAAGCGCAACCGGCGCTGTTCTACGAGTTCTCGCTGGAAGATCACGTTCCGCGAGACCATCTTCTTCGCTCCATTGATCGGTTCGTCGACCTGAGCAGCATCCGTGCCCACCTGACCGAATTTTACAGCCATACTGGCCGGCCGTCGGTCGACCCAGAACTCCTCATCAGGATGCTACTGGTGGGCTATTGCTTCGGCATCCGGTCCGAGCGACGCCTGTGCGAGGAGGTCCATCTGAACTTGGCGTATCGCTGGTTCTGCTGTCTCGATCTCAGCGACCGCGTCCCGGACCATTCCACGTTCTCCAAGAACCGGCACGGGCGTTTCCGCGACAGCGAATTGCTCCGCCACCTGTTCGAAACGACCGTCGCGCGTTGCATCGCGGAAGGTCTGGTCAGCGGTCAACGCATGGCCATCGACGCCAGCCTGATCGAGGCCGACGCCAATAAGCAGAACTCTTCGCCGAAGGACGACTGGGACGCGGCGAGGATTGATCCGGCGGATGCGCCCCGTGCCGTGCGCGAGTATCTCGACACGCTGGATGAGGCGGCATTCGGCGCTGCCAGCGAGGTGCAGCCCAAGTTTACCTCGCATTCAGACCCCGCCAGCCAATGGACAGCGGCGCGTAAAGGCCCCGCTTTCTTCAGCTATTCCGACAACTACCTGATCGACACGGATCATGGCGTGATAGTCGATGTGGAAGCCACGAGGTCGATCCGGCAGGCCGAGGTCGGATCGACCAAGACCATGCTGGATAGGGTGAAGTCCAAGTTTGGTCTGCGTCCCGAACGCCTGATCGCGGACACTGCCTACGGCACTGGACCGATGCTGGGCTGGCTGGTTGATCGCAAGATCGCGCCGCACATCCCGGTCATAGACAAGTCCGGACGCAGCGACGGCACCTGGACGCGGGCAGAGTTCGAGTGGGACGCCCAGAACGACCAATATATCTGTCCCGAGGGCCATGAGCTGAAGCAGTTCCGCCGGAATTACTCGGATCCGAACCGGGGGCCGACCGGCAAGGGCACAGCCCGATACCGCGCATTGAAAGACGTCTGCCAGGCGTGCCCATCCAAAGCCAAATGCTGCCCCAACGCCGAGGCGCGCAAGATCACCCGCGAAGAGCATGAAGACGCCCGCCAGGTCGCCCGCGAAATCGCCAAGACCCGCCAATACGACATCTCGATGAAGCTCCGGAAAAAGGTCGAGATGCTATTTGCCCACCTCAAACGCATCCTCGGCCTGGGTCGGCTCCGATTACGCGGCCCATGCGGTGCAAATGACGAATTTCTCCTCGCCGCCACCGCCCAGAACCTCCGGAAACTGGCCAAGATCTTTCCGGCGCCGCAGCAAACCCGCAAAGCCTGATAGGAAAGGCGCTCGCGCCACATTTGGGGCAGCCATTTCTGCGCTCGCAAACGTTAGTTTTTCCACAGAATCGGCGG
>NZ_WTUX01000058.1 GCF_009882975.1 Maritimibacter harenae | reverse complement strand
TGAACCGCCCCGGATTTGCCGGAGGCCGTTTGGTTTAAGCTACGCGGCCATGGATTCAGTTTCCAGAGCTGCGTAGAAGTTGGCTTCGGCCTCTGCTGGCGGGACGTTTCCGATGGGTTCCAGCAGGCGGCGGGTGTTGAACCAGTCGACCCATTCGAGGGTGGCGTATTCCACGGCGTCGTAGCTGCGCCAGGGGCCACGGCGGTGGATGACCTCGGCCTTGTAGAGTCCGTTGATCGTCTCGGCCAAGGCATTGTCATACGAGTCGCCGACGCTGCCGACCGAGGGCTCGATCCCGGCTTCTGCCAGGCGCTCGGTGTATCGGATCGACAGGTATTGCGACCCGCGATCCGAGTGATGCACCAAGCCCGCTCCGGGCTGACGCTGATGAACAGCCTGTTCCAGGGCATCGAGAACGAACCCCGCATGGGCCGTGCGACTGACCCGCCAGCCGACGATCCGGCGGGCGAAAGCGTCGATTACGAAGGCGACGTAGACGAACCCCTGCCAGGTGGCGACGTAGGTGAAATCCGAGACCCATAGTTGGTTCGGCGCGGGCACGCGGAACTGGCGATTGACCCTGTCCAACGGGCATGGCGCCTTCTTGTCCGGGATCGTCGTCCTGTGCAGCTTGCCCCGGATGGCTCCTTGCAGACCCATGTCCTTCATCAACCGGGCCACTGTGCAGCGGGCGACATCGAAGCCTTCCCGCCCCAGCTGTCGCCAGACCTTCCGCACGCCGTAGACCCGCCAGTTCTCTTCGAAGACCCGCTGCATCTCAGGGCGCAACTCCGCGTCTCGCTTCGCCCGATCCGAGAGCCGCTCCGGATCGGCCCGCTTGGCGAGGTTGTCGTAGAACGTGGACGGGGCGATCGGCAGTTCCCTGCAAATCGGCTCGACCCCAATCTCCGCGCGGTTCTCCTCAATGAAGGCGATCATGACTTCGGTCGGCGGTCGAGCTCCGCCTGAGCAAAATACGCCGACGCCTTGCGCAGGATCTCGTTCGCCTGCCGCAGTTCACGGTTCTCGCGCTCCAGCGCCTTCAGCCGCTCCGTCATCTCGGTGGTGACACCGGCTCGTTTGCCGCCGTCGATCTCGGCCTTCTTGACCCAGTCGTTCAGCGTGTTCGCCGAACAGCCGATCTTCGCGGCGACCGACACGATCGCCTGCCATCGGCTCTCATGCCGCCCGGGATTGTCCAGAACCAGGCGAACGGCACGCTCGCGCACTTCGGGGGAAAACTTGTTCGTCGTCTTGCTCATGATGCTCCATCCTACTCAGGAGTTGGAGCCTCCGGCAAATCCGGGGCGGTTCA
>NZ_WTUX01000057.1 GCF_009882975.1 Maritimibacter harenae | reverse complement strand
TTACGTCACTGTCCGAATTACGGGGGGTATGTATGAACTGCCTCCCCCTGCAAGTGATTTGTCGATGCGCCGCTGACCCTGCTTCTATGTATTCGGTCTTTCTTCGGGGCCGTTCGATTTGCCCCTGACCAAGATGGGAAGTCGCGCGTCCTGTGTCTCGTTAGCTCATCGGCACTTAAGGGCCATGCCCCCCGTCAGACTTGCAAGACGCCGATCGGTCGTTGGTCCATCTCCTCCTCGCTCGCAGATTCCTTTGTCCGGTTGCGCCTTTGCTCGACTACAGGCCGCTCATGGCATGCGGCCGATATCTCTCACCCTTCGTCAGAACAGCCCAGGCAATACGTGCCATCTTGTTGGCCATGGCGACCGCCGCGACGTTCACATGCGCTCGTTCCTTTAGAGCGTCTGCCCAAGCCGTTATGGGCGACGTCCTGTCACGCATGAGATGCAGCACCGTTCGAGCGCCGTGGATGAAGAGCTTGCGCAAATATCGATTGCCGTGTTTCGAGATGCCGAGCAGCTTGGCTTTGCCGCCTGTCGTGATCTGCCGCGGCACCAAACCGAGCCATGCGGCGAGATCACGCCCCTTGCCAAAGCTGCTACCCGTGCCGACAGCTGCTACGAGCGCTGTCGCAATCGTCGGACCGATGCCGGGGATCTCCATCAAGCGCTGCATATCGGCATCTGTTTTGGCCAGCGCCTTGATCTCGGCATCGATCGCCGCGACCCGATCATTGATCACGTTCAATTCGGACGCCATCTCAGTCACGAGCAGGAGCATTCTGGGTGAAAGATCGGCAGCGCCCTCTGCGGCCAATCTGGTCAGTTCCTTTTGGAAGACGTGGCGCCCAGTGCCAACCCGGATGCCGCGTTCCATCAAGAAGCCTCGGGCCTGGTTGATCAGTCGCGTCCTGTCCGACACGAGACGCTCCCGCGCACGGTGCAAAGCCTGAAGGTCGAGCTGTTCTTCCGATTTGATCGCAACGAATGACATCGTCGGGCGCGTCGCGGCTTCGGCAATCGCCTCCGCATCACGGTCGTCGTTCTTGTGAACCTTCACATAGGGTCGGACATAGAGCGGCGACATCAACCGAGGCTCATGTCCCTTCTCCAGACAAAAGCGCCCGATGTGATGTGCCCCGCCGCACGCTTCCATCGCAACCACGCAGGGCGAAAGAGTATCAAGAAAGCCCAACAGCCGATGCCGCTGAAGTCGTTTGCGAAACACGACCGCTCCCGCTTCATCCAGCCCGGCAAGACTGCAAACGGTCTTGCCCAAATCAATG
>NZ_WTUX01000056.1 GCF_009882975.1 Maritimibacter harenae | reverse complement strand
TGACCTGCCCCTGAACTTTCATCCAGCCGCGACCGGAGCCCGGTTGGTGTTTACGCCGATTGGCGCAGGTTGAGCAATCGCCCGACGCGCGGAGCTTTCATCTTGCGCAGCGGGGCGGGCGATTGCGGTGGTCAGGCTCCGCGCGTAGTCAGCCGGGGTCTGGTAGTCCAAGGCAGAATGCGGACGCTCGGTGTTGTAGTCGTCGGCCCATGCGGCGATCACCACGCGCGCGTGTGCCAGGTTACGGAACATGGTCTCGTTGAGTAGCTCATCGCGCATCCGGCCGTTGAAACTCTCAACGAAACCGTTCTGCATCGGCTTGCCCGGCGCGATGTAGTGCCATTCGATCCGGTGCTCGGAACACCATCGCAGGATGGCGTTGGAAGTCAGTTCCGTGCCGTTGTCGCTGACAATCATTCCGGGTTTTCCGCGGCGCTCGATCAGGGCCGCCAGTTCTCGCGCCACGCGGCGCCCCGAGATCGAGGTGTCCGGGATCGCGGCGAGGCACTCCCGGGTGACGTCGTCGACCACGTTGAGCACCCGGAAGCGCTGGCCGTTGGCGAACTGGTCGTGGACGAAATCCAATGACCAACGGGCATTGGGCCGCGCCTCGACCAGGATCGGTGCCCGTGTCCCGACAGCCTTGCGGCGTGCTTTGCGTTTGCGCACCGTCAACCCTTCCTCGCGGTAGAGCCGATAGATCCGGTTGATGCCGGAAGGCTCACCCTCGCGGCGTAGGAGCACGAAGAGCCGTCGATAGCCGAACCGGCGGCGTTCGTTGGCCAGCTCCCGCAGCCGCCCTCGCAGCTCCGTATCCGGGGCACGCTGCGCCTGGTAGCGGATCATCTTGCGATCCGCCCCGGCAATCCGGCACGCCCGCCGTTCTGACAGCCCGAACCGGGCCTTCAGGTGCGCGACCGCCTCGCGCTTCACGGCCGGCGTCACCACTTTTTTGAAACCAGATCCTTCATCGCAGCCAGATCCAGCATCTGCTCGGCCAGCAGCTTCTTCAGCTTGGCGTTCTCATCCTCCAGCGCCTTCAGCCGCTTGGCCTCCGGCACCGTCATGCCGCCGAACTTGGCCTTCCAGTTGTAGAAGGTGCCCTCCGACATGCCGTGCTTGCGGCACAGGTCAGCGCACTTCGCACCCGCCTCATGCTCGGCCAGGATGCCGATGATCTGTTCGTCCGTGAATCTCGTTCGCTTCATTGTCCGTCCTCAGGTTGGGCCGGACTCTAATCGACGGTGGAGGAAAAATCCCGTGGCAGGTCA
>NZ_WTUX01000055.1 GCF_009882975.1 Maritimibacter harenae | reverse complement strand
ATGGCTAAGGAAAAGTTTGAACGCTCCAAACCGCACGTCAACATCGGCACCATCGGCCACGTTGACCACGGGAAGACGACGCTGACGGCGGCGATCACGAAGTATTTCGGTGATTTCCGTGCGTACGACCAGATTGACGGTGCGCCGGAAGAGAAAGCGCGCGGGATCACGATCTCGACGGCGCACGTTGAGTACGAGACCGAGGCGCGTCACTACGCGCACGTGGACTGCCCGGGCCACGCGGACTACGTGAAGAACATGATCACGGGTGCCGCCCAGATGGACGGCGCGATCCTGGTGGTGAACGCGGCCGACGGCCCGATGCCGCAGACCCGCGAGCACATCCTGCTGGCGCGCCAGGTTGGCGTTCCGGCGCTGGTCGTGTTCCTGAACAAGGTCGACCAGGTGGACGACGAGGAGCTCCTCGAGCTCGTCGAGATGGAAGTGCGCGAGCTTCTGTCCGAGTACGACTTCCCGGGCGACGACATTCCGATCATCGCGGGTTCGGCGCTTGCTGCCATGGAAGGCAACAACCCGGAAATCGGCGAAGAGAAGATCAAGGAGCTGATGGCGGCGGTCGACGAGTTCATCCCGACGCCGGAGCGCGCGGTGGATCAGCCGTTCCTGATGCCGATCGAAGACGTGTTCTCGATCTCGGGCCGCGGCACCGTTGTGACGGGCCGTGTGGAGCGTGGCGTGATCAACGTCGGCGACGAACTGGAAATCGTGGGCATCAAGGACACCACGAAGACGACCTGCACGGGCGTCGAGATGTTCCGCAAGCTGCTTGATCGCGGTGAAGCGGGCGACAACATCGGCGCGCTGCTGCGCGGCATCGACCGTGACGCGGTCGAGCGTGGCCAGGTGCTGTGCAAGCCGGGTTCGGTGACGCCGCACACGAAGTTCGAGTGCGAGGTCTACATCCTGACGAAGGATGAAGGCGGCCGCCACACGCCGTTCTTCGCGAACTACCGTCCGCAGTTCTACTTCCGCACGACGGACGTGACCGGCACCGTGACGCTGCCCGAGGGCACCGAGATGGTCATGCCGGGCGACAACCTGAAGTTCGCCGTGGAACTGATCGCGCCGATCGCCATGGAAGACGGCCTCCGCTTCGCCATCCGCGAAGGCGGCCGCACCGTCGGCTCCGGCGTCGTGTCGAAAATCATCGAGT
>NZ_WTUX01000054.1 GCF_009882975.1 Maritimibacter harenae | reverse complement strand
TTGGCGTCGTCGCGTGATCACAAGGCGAACGTAGGATCCTCACGGTCCGAACAGAAACGCCGCGGCCCCTTTTTCCGGTCACTGCCTGGGCGGCTTGACCGGCCCACGTGCCCAGGGGCGCTGAGGCTGCCCTCAGGTCGCATCGTGGCCCGCAATCGCACCCCCCACCCAGACAGCGCGTCAGCGCCCCGCACAGGATTGTGCCATTTCCTCTGGGGGTGAATGTAATGAACCCCTGATTTCCAACCGTTTCCAAAAAACTTCCCGAGAGCGATTTGACCGGCTTTGCAATGCGTTACCCGAAATTCCGCAGCAATCGAGCGGGACCGGCGCACAAATGAAGTGGCCGGGCGGCACGATGACGCGGCGCGCTGCATGAATGAGCGGATTCTTCTCACGGCTGTGGCGCCGTTTTGCGGCGCCGAAAATCGACCTACGTCCCTCGAACCCGCCGCAAGAAACGGAATGCTTTAATGGTTGCTGACAACGGCAAAGTGCAGATCCAACGCGATGTCTGCATAGATCTTTTCGACAAACTGGCGCCCCCTCCGGCCTTGCGTGTCGCCCTCGGGCTGATGCATGCGCAAGAACTGATCGGAACCTGGCGGTACAACCCGGTTGCGGGCCCGCCGCCCGCGTTTTTCGAGGAAACCGCGGTCATCCGGGCGCGCGTTTCGCCGGGCCGCACGAACGACAACCGGATGTTTCATGCCGCGCTACCTTGGCTCGAGGACCACCGCACACTTTTCGATGAAATCGACTTACTCCAGGGCGGTCAGTACATCCGTTGGCGGGCATCGCCCGAACTCTTCGAACGCATGGCGGAGCGTATTCACTCCTACGCGCTTCTGGATTTCGAAATCATTCGGTCCCTGCGCAGCGATGCTCAGCACGCTGCATACCTCCTGACCCAGGTTCACATTCGAAAACTGCGTCCGAAATTCGAAATCCGTATTAACCCGGAGGTGTGGCGAACCCAACGCCAGGCCTTTCTCCGCGCGTTCGAGCGCCTGGCGCCTCTCATGAACGCGGAATTCCATGTCGCGTCGTGTTTCGCG
>NZ_WTUX01000053.1 GCF_009882975.1 Maritimibacter harenae | reverse complement strand
TTGCATTATCGGACATTACTGCGATATGCTCAGAAACATGAGCAAAATGCCCAAAAACAATGTCGGGTGACCGGAGATTACGAGACTCAGGCCCTTCCCTGTAGTCCAAGCCGCGGTTCACGAGACACCTGAGCGGTATTTGTAAGACTGGGCGCGCCGGTGTTTGTAAGACTGACGCCGCCTCTTGGACGTCTCGGTCGCCTGACGCTCACTTTCGTCGCGTTGAGCGCGCCAAAGCCGGGCAAAGATACGTCGCCTCACTGAGAGAGGCCATGGTTTGAGCGCCTCCCGCACACGCACCTGCCCCTGCTCATCGCTCTTCAGCAAGACCTCAATCACCTGGTCGACTGGGTGTGCGGCGATGCGCCCAATCCCAACCGTCAAGGCGAAGGCCTGTAGCTGTGAGCCCTGAGCCAAGCCGTACAGACCGGGACGGACCGGCTTGGCCAGCAAGGGTGCGACCGCGTCGTATTCAGGAACGACGACCGTCAGCGCCTGGCGGATAATCGGAGTCGTGAGAAACGCGTGGTAGTCACGCCGGGTCTGCAGCGACATGCGCGGTTGCTCTCTCGCGGATGGCGGCGAGGCGCGCCTGTGCTGCGCCGTCAGGAGCGCCAACATCTCGACCGGGCCGAAACCCTGGTGTCCCTTACCGTGAGCCCACGCATCGAGCATGGCGGCGCCAATTTCCGCCGGCGGCTCCATCGCCGCCAATCGGCCTGCGCCAAGCACCGTCGAGAAGGCCGCGCCTGTGGTGTCTTGCAGGTCGATGCCGTGAATGGGGCACCGAAAGACCCAAGGCAATGCCGTGGACCTTCTGTTCACATCGTCGGGGCACTGCGGGCAATGGTGCCGGCT
>NZ_WTUX01000052.1 GCF_009882975.1 Maritimibacter harenae | reverse complement strand
CGTATCCCTCCGGCGGAGGCCGTCTGACGGGATTTCGGCGTCGGTGCTAAGTCCGACCTTATGGCCGACTATAAGTTCAGACCCGAGATCGAAGTCCTCTCCGCCGCGGACGTGCCGCGCCGGCGACACTGGGATGATGCGGACAAGGTCCGTATCGTAGAGGAGAGTTTTCTTGGGCATCGCCAGGTCTCGGCTACGGCGCGGCGGCATGGCGTGTCGCGCTCCCTGCTAACCATATGGCGGCGACAGTATCGCGACGGTGAGCTTGGCACCGAGACGCCGCCTTCATTCATCCCACTGGCGGTTTCACCCAAGGCGCCTGCGGCAGTGCCTGTGACGGCACAGGAGGCGCCGCGCGACACCCCGGACGTTCAGCTCGAGATCGTGCTAAGGAACGGACGGCGGCTTCTGGCACCTTCGTCGGTGGACCCGGAGGTTTTGGCGCGGCTGCTTCCGGCCCTGGAAGGCCGATGATCGCCTTCCCGGCGGGGGTGCGCGTGTGGATCGCGGGCGGGGTCACCGATATGCGGCGCGGCATGAACACCCTGGCGCTGACGGTGCAGCAGGGGCTCGGGCGCGACCCGCATGCCGGCGAGATCTTCTGCTTCCGAGGGCGCAAGGGCGACCTGGTCAAACTGCTGTGGCACGACGGCGTCGGCATGTCGCTCTATACGAAGCGG
>NZ_WTUX01000051.1 GCF_009882975.1 Maritimibacter harenae | reverse complement strand
GTGGAAGGTGATCCAGACCGTCCGCGAGAAGTTCACCTGCCGGCAGTGCGAGAAGATCAGCCAGCCGCCGGCCCCCTTCCACCCCACGCCGCGTGGTTGGGCGGGGCCGAACCTGCTGGCCATGGTCTTGTTCGAGAAGTTCGGCCAGCACCAGCCGCTCAACCGGCAAGCCGAGCGCTATGCTCGGGAAGGCGTGGACCTCAGCCTGTCGACCCTGGCCGACCAGGTCGGCGCCTGCGCCGCGGCGCTCGCGCCGATCCATGCCCTGATCCAGACCCATGTTCTCGGGGCCGAACGGCTTCACGGGGACGACACGACAGTGCCATTGCTCGCAAAGGGCGGGACGCGCACGGCGCGGCTCTGGACCTATGTCCGCGACGATCGCCCGTTCGCGGGCGATGCACCGCCGGCCGCGCTGTTTTACTTCTCGCGCGACCGGGAGATGGCCCACCCCAACCGGCATCTTGCGGGCTGGAAAGGGGTTCTCCAGGCCGATGCCTATGGCGGCTACAACGACCTCTATCGCGGCGACCGCGATCCCGGCCCGGTCAAGAGCGCGCTCTGCTGGAGCCATGCCCGGCGCAAGTTCTTCGAACTGGCCGACATCAAGGAAAACGCCCGCAAACGGAAGCCGGCCCACGACATCTCCCCCGTGGC
>NZ_WTUX01000050.1 GCF_009882975.1 Maritimibacter harenae | reverse complement strand
GTCATCGTCCAGCTCGATCACGTCGATGCGCTGACCCAACGGTGTCCCGCCGAAGCCGATGCCCATCAGCCCGACGACCATGT
Source organism: Maritimibacter harenae (assembly GCF_009882975.1). Classification (GTDB taxonomy): domain Bacteria; phylum Pseudomonadota; class Alphaproteobacteria; order Rhodobacterales; family Rhodobacteraceae; genus Maritimibacter; species Maritimibacter harenae. The sequence continues at coordinate 538 of NZ_WTUX01000050.1, read as the reverse complement.
TGCCGTTCCAGTCGCCCCATTCTTCGCCGGTCAGGAACTCGATCGACGTCGTGCCCTGCGACCAGCCGTTGTTGCTCCAGATCGGCGGCATCGCATCCGGGTAGGTGTCGAAGTCGGTCATCGGCATGAAGTTGGCACGCTCATAGCGGTTCATGCCTTCGTTCTGGTTCGGCATGTAGCCGCAATACCCGTCGGGGCAATCCCCACGGCCGGCCATGTTGTCGCGCGGGTCCCAACCGGCGTTGCCACCGTTCTCGAGCACCGTGATCTCGTCGGAATGCCACGGGCCATGTTCCGCCGTGATCGGCGTGTTGGTCTCGGGATGGAAGGTGATGCCCTGAACGTTTCGATGCCCGTAGGTATAGACCCGGGGATCGAACCCTTCCGGCGGGTTGTTCTCGGGTGCGGCGTTGCCGTCGGTGTCGATCCGCAGGACCTTGCCGCCCATCTTCGTCGGGCTTTGCGGGAGCTCCGCGTTGTGGTTGTCGCCCGTGGTGACGTAGAGATACCCGTCACCGGGGTTGAACCGGATGCGGCC
>NZ_WTUX01000049.1 GCF_009882975.1 Maritimibacter harenae | reverse complement strand
AACGAGCAGGCGGACCTGATTCAGGATGGTCGTCTCGACATGATCACGAACGGGATCTTCATCAACCACTCGTCGTTCCGCTCGGTGGACGAGAACAACGACGTCATTCTGCTCGAAGTGCCGGAAGACGTGGTGACCGCCACGAACGAGGAATTCGGCACCGGCACGATGACCATTCCGGCCAGCAGCTACTCGAACCAGGAAGCGGACGTGACCACTTCCGCGCTCGGCGCGCTGCTCGTGGCCAATGAGGCCATGTCCGAAGAGACCGCCTACTCGCTGGCAAGCTCGCTGGTGAAAAACATCGACGAAGTGCGCGCCGTGCACAGCTCGATGAAGCAGCTTTCGCCCGAGCTTCTCGCCACGCCCAGCGTGCTCGAGTTCCACCCGGGTGCCGCGAAGGCATATGAGGAAGCGGGGCTGATCAAGTGATTGGTTCTCTCGTCGCCACCGGCCGCAGGCGCAAGCTTGCGGCAGGTTCGCAGCGAGTCCTGATCGTCGTCGCGGCGGTTTTCGCGGCCTGGGTCATCTACGCGAACCTGTTCACGATCTCGGATCCACTCATC
>NZ_WTUX01000048.1 GCF_009882975.1 Maritimibacter harenae | reverse complement strand
TGTCGGAGGTCAACGGGCTCGACGTGGGGCTGACGTGCGCGATCTGGAGCCGCGATCTTTCCACGGCGCACCGGGCCGCGAACCGGGTCGAAGCCGGGTTCGTCTGGATCAACGAGGTGGGGCGCCACTTCCTCGGCGCGCCCTTTGGCGGTGTGAAACAGTCGGGGATCGGGCGCGAGGAGGGCATCGGCGAACTGATGTCCTTCACCCACGAAAAGAACATTCACATCAACCTGGGCGGTCAATGAAGCCCGCGCCCGAGGAGGATCGCCCGATGCGCGACGAAATCGACCGCCCGGTTCCTTGCGAGACCACCGACGTATACGGCAGCGACGCCATCGCATTGATGATGCGTGAGCTGGGCACGCCCTACGTCGCGCTGAACCCGGGATCCAGCTTTCGCGGTCTGCACGACAGTATCGTGAACCACTTGGGGAACCGTGATCCCAAGATGCTGCTGTGC
>NZ_WTUX01000047.1 GCF_009882975.1 Maritimibacter harenae | reverse complement strand
GGCCTGCGAGGATGGAGGAAAGCACCACGCTCGTGAGGTCACCGCACAGGAAATCCTGGTTGGACAGGCCTTCCTCGATATCGCGCGACTGAATGGAAAGCCGCGGATCGCGTTCGGAGACGGCCCCGATCTCTAAGAGACCCTGGAAGGTTTCAGCGGGTGTTTTCACGCTCATCGGGGTCACGTCGGCGGTAAAGCCGGTGTAGTGCTCGCGGTCGAAGGCGACCGTCGCATGATCAGTGAAGCCCGCAACCAGACGCGCGAGTTCAACGTGGGCGGATGCGTCCCATGACAGCTCGAGCATGAGTTCTTCGAGAGCCATGGCGATGGCGCCGGCCACCGCGGCCGGCCGGGGGGCCTCGGGCCAGTCCACGACAGCTTGTTGCAGGTCTTCCAAGCGACGCTCGGTCGCGGGCGACCAG
>NZ_WTUX01000046.1 GCF_009882975.1 Maritimibacter harenae | reverse complement strand
GTGGTGATGAAGATGTCCGCGGAATCGACCACGTCCTCGAGCGTCACGACCTCGAACCCGTCCATCGCGGCCTGGAGCGCGCAGATCGGGTCGATCTCGGTCACTTTCACACGGGCGCCCGCGCCGCGCAGCGAGGCGGCCGAGCCCTTGCCCACGTCGCCGTAGCCGCAGACGACCGCGACCTTGCCGGCCATCATCGTGTCGGTGGCGCGGCGGATGCCGTCGACCAGCGATTCCTTGCAGCCGTACTTGTTGTCGAACTTCGACTTGGTGACGCTGTCGTTCACGTTGATCGCCGGGAAGGGCAGCAGGTCCTTCTTCATCAGCTCATAGAGGCGGTGAACGCCGGTGGTCGTCTCTTCCGACACGCCCTTGATCATGTCGCGCTGCTTGGTGAACCAGCCGGGGCT
>NZ_WTUX01000045.1 GCF_009882975.1 Maritimibacter harenae | reverse complement strand
GGCCAAGGGCCACGCCGCGCAGCGCCCGCTCGGCGGCATTGTTCGTCAGGCAGATCCGGCCGTCCTCGAGGAAGCGGATGAAGGTCTCCCAACGTTCGGCCTTGAACATGTAGGCGATCGCCTTGGCGACGGGATTGTGCCTCGACATCGTGTCCCGTTCGGTGCGCATCCAGTCGTGAAGTTCGTCGACCAGCGGCCGGACGAGGCGCTGCCGGGCTTCGAGCCGCGCCGCGGCGTCCAGACCGTTGATGCCGCGCTCGACATCGAAGATCGCGTCGATCCGGGTGACGGCCTCCAGAGCCACGGGGGAGATGTCGTGGGCCGGCTTCCGTTTGCGGGCGTTTTCCTTGATGTCGGCCAGTTCGAAGAACTTGCGCCGGGCATGGCTCC
>NZ_WTUX01000044.1 GCF_009882975.1 Maritimibacter harenae | reverse complement strand
CTAGGCTCAGGACTCATAGCCAGTAGATGACGATAGCTGCGAGAGCGATGGCCGAGAGGAAGACCTTTGGGCACCTGTCATATCGCGTGGCCACCCGCCGCCAATCCTTGAGCCTGCCGAACATGATCTCGATGCGGTTGCGCCGCTTGTATCGTCGCTTGTCGTATTTGACCGGCGTCTTCCGTTGTTTCCGGCCGGGGATGCAGGCGCGTATCCCCTTGTCTTGCAACGCTTCCCGGAACCAGTCGGCGTCGTAGCCGCGATCGCCGAGCAGCCAATCGACATTCGGCAGACTGTCGCAAAGAGCCCGCGCACCGATGTAGTCGCTCACCTGCCCGGCAGTGACGAACAGGCTGAGTGG
>NZ_WTUX01000043.1 GCF_009882975.1 Maritimibacter harenae | reverse complement strand
GGGGCAGATGCTCGGGGAAGGGCTTGCGGGCCGGGCGGCGGCGCTCGAAGCCGGCGACCGTCGTGGTCTTCGCCACCTTCTCGGCGGCGATTTCGTGCTCGGTGGCCGCGGCTTCGAGTTCCTCGAGCTGCAATTCCATCTGGTCGATCAGGCGGACGCGGCGCTCAGAGCTGTGGCCATACTGCTCGCGCCGGAGCTTGGCGATCTCGAGCCGGAGGTGCTTGATCATTGCTTCGGAGGTTGAAACGACCGCCCGGGTCTGCGCCAGTTCGCTCTCGGCGGCCTCCGCACGAGCCTCCGAGGCCGCGAGCGCGGCGCGCAATCTGGCGATCT
>NZ_WTUX01000042.1 GCF_009882975.1 Maritimibacter harenae | reverse complement strand
GCGCGCGACACGCAGATCATGATGTTGTCGGACTTCTCCTCGTCCATGAGCACCATGTCGCGATGGTCGACCTCGCCCGAGAGCAAGCGCGTCTTGCACGTGCCGCAAGTGCCGCTTTCGCACGAACTCACTGTTGCCACGCCCGCATCACGCAGCGCCTCGAGAATCGACCGATCCTCAGGAACCGTGACGCGCTTACCGGACTTTTCGAGCACAACGTCAAATGCCTTGTCGTCTTCGCGCACCACGTCGACCGGCTTGAAGTCTTCGAAGTTCACGCGCCCCTC
>NZ_WTUX01000041.1 GCF_009882975.1 Maritimibacter harenae | reverse complement strand
GCGATCGCCGCGGCCGCGAGAGCCGCGACTGCGATCGGCGGTGTCAGCGCCGACAACACGGCGTAGTAGAGCAGGAACATATGGCTCTGGAGGATCGGGAATCCGAGTTTTGCCAGCGCCGGCCCCACCAGAACGGCGGCGAGGATGTAGGCACTGGGCGTCGGCATGCCGAGGCCGAGAATGATCGTCACGATGGCCGCGATCACCAGTGTCACACCGGGCTGGCCATTACTGATCGTCAGGATCACGTTGGCCGCTTTCATGCCGAGACCGGTCATCGA
>NZ_WTUX01000040.1 GCF_009882975.1 Maritimibacter harenae | reverse complement strand
CATCGATCGTCCCGTTGCCGGCCCCGAAGGTGAACGTCCGGCCCGTGGACATGTCCGCCGTGGTCGCGAGCGTGCCGCCGTCCAGCGTCACTCCGCCAGAAGTCGCGCCGAGATTACCGTCCGAGGACACCGAGAGAGTGCCGCCCGTGACAGTCGTCCCGCCTGCGAAGGTGTTGCTCCCCGACAGGACCAGCGTGCCCTCACCCGACTTGGTGACACCGCCGGCGCCCGTCATCGTGCCGATGACCCCAAGGTTGGTCGCGCTCGCAACATCGA
>NZ_WTUX01000039.1 GCF_009882975.1 Maritimibacter harenae | reverse complement strand
ACCAACGTCGCACCGCCAGGACGGGACCGAAGATCTCTTCGCGGGCGATGGTCATCCCGGGGGTCACGTCGGCGAAGATCGTGGGCGCGATGAAGCAGCCGTCCTTGAGCGGCCCGTCCGTGACGGCATGGCCACCGGCCACGACACGGGCGCCTTCCTGCTTTGCGCTGTCGATGAAGCCCATGACCCGGTCGAAATGCGCCCTGCTGACCAGCGAGCCCATCGTGGTGCCTTCCTCGGTGGGAATGCCAGGCTTGAAGCGCTT
>NZ_WTUX01000038.1 GCF_009882975.1 Maritimibacter harenae | reverse complement strand
GGTAGTAGGTCCGGCACCTGCGAGGCGGTCATGTCGGGGAGCCGGGCGAGAACGTCTGCCAACCAAGCTTGGGGATCGATGTCGTTCAGCTTTGCGGTGACGATCAAGGAATACATGAAGGCGGCGCGGTCGCCGCCGCGCTCCGAGCCGGCGAAGAGCCATGACTTCCGGCCAAGGGCCACGCCGCGCAGCGCCCGCTCGGCGGCATTGTTCGTCAGGCAGATCCGGCCGTCCTCGAGGAAGCGGATGAAGGTCTCCCA
>NZ_WTUX01000037.1 GCF_009882975.1 Maritimibacter harenae | reverse complement strand
GCCGGCTTCGAGCGCCGCCGCCCGGCCCGCAAGCCCTTCCCCGAGCATCTGCCCCGCGAGCGGGTGGTGATTGAGGCACCCGCCGCCTGTTACTGCTGCGGCTCGGATCGTATCGTGAAGATGGGCGAGGATATCACCGAGACGCTCGAGGTCATTCCCCGGCAGTGGAAGGTGATCCAGACCGTCCGCGAGAAGTTCACCTGCCGGCAGTGCGAGAAGATCAGCCAGCCGCCGGCCCCCTTCCACCCCACGCCG
>NZ_WTUX01000036.1 GCF_009882975.1 Maritimibacter harenae | reverse complement strand
ACCTCGGGGCTGGGCCCGGTCGGGATCTGGTCGACCACCTCCAGCGTCTCGACATCGATCACGTCGATCACGTCGTCGTCGCCGCAGGCCACGTAAAGCAGCGTCTGGGCGTCGTTGAACTTCATGTCGCGTGGGCGGCGCGAGGTCTCGATCTGCTTGACCACGTTGAACTCGGCGTCGAGCACCCAGACCTCGTGGCTTTTCTCGTTGGAGACGAACACGAGCCCGGTGTCCTTGGCCTGTGCCGGGCCGAG
>NZ_WTUX01000035.1 GCF_009882975.1 Maritimibacter harenae | reverse complement strand
GTTTTCGGACGCGCGGAAGGCATTCATCATCAAGCAGGGCGAGGAAGGCACGCCGGTGGCTGAGATCTGTCGCAAAGCCGGGATCAGCCAGGCAACCTACTTCAACTGGAAGAAGAAGTATGCCGGCTTGCTGCCGACCGAGATGAAGTGGCTGACGCAGCTCGAGGATGAGAACAGCCCGTTGAAGAAGATCGTGGCCGACCTGACGCTGGACCGCGAGATGTTGCAGGACGTCATCCGGCGAAAA
>NZ_WTUX01000034.1 GCF_009882975.1 Maritimibacter harenae | reverse complement strand
GTATCGTTGGCCCCCATGCCCAGAAGCGCGTTGACGTCACCCGACGGGGTGCGCACGGAAAGCCCGGTGCATTTCTCGGTGAAGAACATCGTGCCGTCCGGCAGGAAGGCCATGTCCCACGGCGCGTCGAGCCCTTCGAGAACAACGCTGTGTTGAAGGCTCGTCGTGTTCATACCGCTTTGCGCAATAGCCGGCGATGCAATCGCGATCGTCCCGATCGCGGCCAGCGACATTTCAAGTGA
>NZ_WTUX01000033.1 GCF_009882975.1 Maritimibacter harenae | reverse complement strand
ATCTTGGGATGGTCGTCGTCGCCCGTGATCGCGATGGATTTCTCGTGGAGCATGAACAGCTCGTCGATGGCCACCAGCCCGATGGCCGCCGCGGCGAGCCCCCAGATGATCAGCGGAAGGAGCCTGCCCGAGCGCAGGGCCGCGTTCACCAGCGCCATCGCGGCGGCGGCCCAGAGCAGGCTGCCGTGCATCATGTCCATCGGCGAGCCTTCCTGCCAGATGTCGGCGGAACTTCGCAGCTG
>NZ_WTUX01000032.1 GCF_009882975.1 Maritimibacter harenae | reverse complement strand
GACCGGGACGCGCGCGAAAATTCGCTTCTGCAACGGGACCGCTGGATCGGTCCGAAAGGAGGATGCCTTGAAACGCAACATGGTTCGCACGATGACCGCCGTCGCCGCGCTCGCCCTTCCCGGGGTGGCGGTCGCGCATGATTTCGCGCCCCGCTCCGGCGGGAGCTGGTTCGGCCCCGGCTTCATGGGGATGCACGACGAGGCCTTCGGCCCCGGCATGATGATGGGACCCGGCTTCGG
>NZ_WTUX01000031.1 GCF_009882975.1 Maritimibacter harenae | reverse complement strand
GATATCCGCAGCCCAGCTCGGTTATCTCCTGGAGGGGATCGACTGGCGCAATCCGCGCTGGACCCAACGCCCTGCAAAGGCGGGATAAATCGGCTTCTTAAGCCTTATTTGCATGGGCTTTCCGATGGCCGCATGGTAGGTCTCACCCATGTCAGATGCCGCTTCCGAGATCGCCAGATTGCGCGCCGCGCTCGCGGCCTCGGAGGCTCGTGCGGAGGCCGCCGAGAGCGAACTGG
>NZ_WTUX01000030.1 GCF_009882975.1 Maritimibacter harenae | reverse complement strand
TAGGCTCCAGACTCGTTAATTTTCAAAGCCAGAAGATGACAGTTGCGGCGAGTGCGACGGCGGACAGAAAGACCTTCGGGCACCTGTCGTAGCGGGTCGCGACGCGGCGCCAGTCCTTGAGCTTACCGAACATGATCTCGATACGGTTGCGCCGCTTGTAACGGCGCTTGTCGTATTTGACGGGCTTGCCTCGGGACTTCCGGCCAGGGATGCAGGGCTTGATGCCCTTGT
>NZ_WTUX01000029.1 GCF_009882975.1 Maritimibacter harenae | reverse complement strand
TGCGGACTGCGCTGCCTCTACCACGGCTGGAAGATGGATGTGGATGGCAACGTGGTTGCGATGTCTTCCGAACCGGAAGGCAGCCCCCTCATGGACAAGGTCAAAGCACGCGCCTACCCGGTGCGCGAGTGGGGCGGTTTCGTTTGGGCCTGGCTTGGCGACCGCGACGAGATGCCGGAGTTCCAGCCGCCGGCCTTCGCCCCCGAGGAAGACACGAAGGTTTCGATCCT
>NZ_WTUX01000028.1 GCF_009882975.1 Maritimibacter harenae | reverse complement strand
CCCTCGAACACCTCGACCGGCTTGCCCTCGGCCACTTCGGTGCCGAAGGACGTGGGCGTGTAGAAGGCCGGGATGCCGGCACCGCCCGCGCGGATGCGTTCGGCCAGCGTGCCCTGCGGCACGATCTCCAACGCGATCCTGCCGGCCTTGTAGCGTTCCACGAAAACCGTCGGGTCGGCGGAGCGGGGGAAGGAACAGATCAGCTTGTCGACGCGGCCCTGCTCGAT
>NZ_WTUX01000027.1 GCF_009882975.1 Maritimibacter harenae | reverse complement strand
GGTCTTGTGTCCTTTCGCCGGCCTGCTCGTGTTGGGCTTCTGGTAAATCGGCATCAGCCCCATGAGGCGCATTAGCCGGCGTATCCGCTTCTCGTTCACGAGATGCCCGTCATTGCGCAGGTGCCAGGTCATCTGGCGGACACCGAAGAACGGCGTCTCCAGGAACTGCTCGTCGATCTGCCGCATCAGGCCGAGGTTCTGTTCGGTCTCTCCCTTCGGCTCGTAGT
>NZ_WTUX01000026.1 GCF_009882975.1 Maritimibacter harenae | reverse complement strand
GGGATGGTGAGGCTCGATCATGCCGCGCCTCACTTCCCGCCCCAGGGCTTCAGCTTTCGTTCCAAAAAAGAGTTGGCCACCGCCAGCTCCCCGATCTTGGCGTGGAGCTCCTTCACCGGCTCTTCGTAGATCTCGGGTCTCTTGCGGCCGCCGCGCTCAAACACGCCGGACGCGCCTTCGAGCAAGGCGCGCTTCCATTGATGGATCATCGTCGGATGC
>NZ_WTUX01000025.1 GCF_009882975.1 Maritimibacter harenae | reverse complement strand
TTGGTTGATATCATTTCTCTGCCAATAGACCAGCGCCGGTGGTTTGCCGCCGAGGGCTGAGTGAGGACGCTGGTGGTTGTAGAAGGTCATCCATTTCCGGATGGCCGCTTTCGTCTCTGATCCTGTCTCCCAGGCATGCAGGTAGACGCATTCGTATTTCAGGGTTCGCCACAGCCGCTCGATGAAGATGTTGTCGAGGAATCGGCCTTTCCCAT
>NZ_WTUX01000024.1 GCF_009882975.1 Maritimibacter harenae | reverse complement strand
CAGGAGGAGATGACACCTTGAGCGACCTGACCCTTTCCCTCGCCATGGGCAACTACGACCGGACCCGGGCCATCGTCGACGGTCGCGTCAAGATCGACGGGGTGGACCCGGTTCCGATGCTGCTTTCGCCCGAGGAGATGTTCTTCCGCGCCTTCCGCCACCAGGCCTTCGACATTTCGGAACTGTCGCTGTCGTCGTACTCCATCTCTGT
>NZ_WTUX01000023.1 GCF_009882975.1 Maritimibacter harenae | reverse complement strand
TCCAGCGCGGATTGCGCCAGTCGATCCCCTCCAGGAGATAACCGAGCTGGGCTGCGGATATCTGCACCGCTTCACCACTTCCGCTGGTCGGCCAGATGAACTTCCCCGCCTCCAACCGCTTCGTATAGAGCGACATGCCGACGCCGTCGTGCCACAGCAGTTTGACCAGGTCGCCCTTGCGCCCTCGGAAGCAGAAGATCTCGCCG